>CANMWG010000001.1 GCA_947501555.1 uncultured Paracoccaceae bacterium | reverse complement strand
ACCGATTTTGGATAGTGGCTGCCCTCAAAATCAATCGTCATGTTTGAGCATTCGCATTCAAAATCAGAAGCCTGCGCCTAACACAACATTGCCGACCTGCCAAACTCACAGATATTTGCGACAGAACCGCCAGCGGCCTTGGCTGTGGTCTGTGCGTCACTTGGGGTGCAGATCATCACAACCGGGTTTCTGGCGACCATGCTGCAGCAAAAGATCGGCCCGAGCGACGACCCAAGACGGTAAATGCAGACCCTTGGCTATGACCAATCCTGTGGTGCGGGATAGTTTAGATAGGCCAATCGCTTCATTTCCCGGCGCCCCAAAGTCACGGTATCCAAGATCAGCCCTGCCGTGATCGAGAGCACAGCGATGACGCCCAAACCGGATGCCAGAATGGCCGTCGGAAAGCGCGGAACGAGCCCCGTTTGGAGATATTCAACAATCACGGGCGCCCCGACCAACACCCCAACCAGGCCTAAAAACACACCAAACAATCCAAAAAACGCCAGCGGGCGTTCTTCTTTCACCAACAGCATGATCATGCTGAGAATACGAATTCCGTCACGAATGGTGTTCAGCTTGCTGTCTGAGCCGGGCAAGCGATCAATATAGACTGTCTGTTCATCCGCGATTGGCATGCGCAGTTCAAGCGCATGGACGGTCAATTCGGTCTCAATCTCAAAACCATGGGACAAGGCTGGAAAGCTTTTGACAAATCTGCGCGAAAATACGCGATAGCCGGTCAACATATCGTCGGTACGCTTGCCAAAAATGGTAGCGACAATGCCGGTCAACATCCAGTTGCCGAAACGGTGACCGGGCCGATAGGCTTCTTGTATCTCGGTCACCCGACAGCCGCTGACCATATCAAGCGTTTCACTGGTTAGCCGCTTGATCAAACGTGGGGCGGCTTTGGCCTCATAGGTATTATCGCCATCGACCAATACATAGATATCCGCATCGATGTCCGAGAACATGCGCCGGACAACATTGCCCTTACCCTGCTGGGGTTCGGTGCGGACAAATGCGCCGGCTTCTTTGGCGATCTGGACCGTATCATCGGTCGAATTGTTATCGTAGACGTAGATATCAGCGTGGGGCAATGCGGCTTTGAAATCCTTGACCACATGCGCAATAGGCTGGGCCTCATTGTAGCAAGGGATCAACACAACAACTTTAGGCGCGGGAAGCGGCACATCGGCATCCAATTTTGTTCATTCTCTGACGCTCTTTATACGCATTCCGCAAATCCGGAAACAGAGCAGATCACTTTCTGTCAAAGTGATGCTTTTTCCGATGAATCTATTGATCAGCCAAGGCTTCCGCCCAATAGTGATCTGATGGACCATTTTAGCGCTCTCACATCTGCCATCAAAGACCGCCGCGATGATCTCATCGCACTGACCCAAGACCTAATCCGCATCCCCACGCTAAACCCGCCGGGCGATTGTTACCGGGAGATCTGTGAATACCTTGAGACGCGGTTGCGCAGCAGCGGTTTTGAAACCGAACTGATCCGCGCCCACGGCACGCCCGGCGACAGCGACAAATACCCGCGTTGGAACATCGTGGCGCGGCGGGAAGGTGGTCAAAAGGGCGATTGCGTTCACTTCAATAGCCACACGGACGTGGTCGAGGTGGGCGGCGGCTGGACCACAGACCCCTTTGGCGGCGCATTGATCGATGGGAAAATCTACGGACGGGGGGCCTGCGACATGAAGGGCGGGCTCGCGGCCTCGATTATCGCGGCTGAGGCTTTCCTAGCAACACACCCCAATTTCAACGGCGCGATCGAAATCTCGGGCACGGCAGACGAGGAATCCGGTGGTTATGGGGGCGTCGCCTACCTTGCCGAAAAAGGTTACTTCGACCCCGCGCGGGTGCAACATGTGATCATCCCCGAACCGCTGAACAAAGACCGGGTTTGCCTCGGTCACCGTGGTGGCTGGTGGGCAGAAATCGAAACATTTGGCGAAATCGCTCATGGATCCATGCCCTTCTTGGGGGATTGCGCAGTGCGGCATATGGGGGCCGTGCTGGACGAATTCGAAGACAAGCTTTTCCCTGCCATGGCCGCGCGCACGACAGATATGCCCGTCGTTCCAGAAGGGGCGCGGTCATCGACAATGAACATTAACTCCATCCATGGCGGACAACCTGAACAGGACGACGATTACACCGGTCTACCAGCCCACTGCGTGCCCGACAGCTGCCGGATCGTCATAGACCGGCGGTTCCTGGCGGAAGAAAATATAGATGAAGTGCGCGGCGAGGTCACAGCCCTGCTAGAGGGGCTGAAAACCCAGCGGGACAAGTTCGACTACGACCTGCGGGAAATCAACATGGTGCTACCGAGCATGACCGACCGAGACGCTCCTGTTGTGCAAATCATCGCGGCACAAATCGAAAAAGTGCTCGGAAAACCAGCCGAGTTCGTCGCCTCCCCCGGCACCTACGACCAAAAACACATTGACCGGATTGGAAAGTTGAAGAACTGCATCGCTTACGGGCCGGGGATATTGGAACTGGCGCATAAGCCAGATGAATATGTTGGGGTAGATGATATGCTGGATAGCGCGCAAGTCATGGCGCGAGGGTTGGGGGATATTCTGCTGTCTTGAATTACCTCAACCCCCATTTCATCCGCATTGGTACGTAGATAGCTTTGAATTGACGGTTGTCTGCAACGCCGTACGACGCGAAGCCGATCAAATGCCGCGCCCTTCCGCATTTAGAAGAAGACGCACAAGTGCGGGTTGTGCGCGCACACCTGTTTTGTCGTAAATACGTTGAAGATGTGTTTTGGCAGTGTTGGGGCTGATACATAACGCTGCAGCGGCAGAGGACAGATCCTCACCAATCACCAACTGCCGGGCCAGCTTTGCTTGGGTTTCGGAAAGCCCATAAACCTCGGCAGCACCGGTGAGTTGTTGGTCAAGTTGGTCAGAATCTTCAAAGGAAATCAGTAGTTTGCCATCGCGCAATATCGCCCAGCAAATATGTGCAAGGCCAGTGTCATCCTGCCCCAAAGCGATAGCGCGGTTGACGATGTCTTCGCCGACGCAAGGGGTATGTCTGTCGCGCACCGTTGCGAGCCACTCAACCGCGTCGCGCAGTGTCCCACCCGCTTTGGGGTCCTTCGCGATCAGACATCCGGCGCGCTGTCCTAGCCTTGGGTGATGCGGCAGGCGTTCTGTCGCGGCGGTGTTCATCCAAAGAATGCGACTGGCCTCATCCACCTCCACCAATGGCGCGCGCATGTGGTCGACACGCAGTTGAGCCCCGGTCATGCAGACGATTTTCCAGATACCGTCAAATTTTTGAAGGATTTTCAGTTCGTGATAGCGCCCCGCCATTTCCTTCGGGATACTGGACATATCGCCGATCTGATCATAGCTGACCCACGCCATATCTGAGGCCACGACAAGGTTGATGTTCTCGCGCCGAAAAGTCTCAACCGGTTGCCACCCGTTGTTGCCCGTCAGGATGCGGCGCATTTGGACGCGAATATCAGAGCCTTCAACAATTGTGACGCCCGTGCCCACGTGAGTTTGGATACGTCTGATCTCGGGCCCGTCGTGCCAACACCGATCCCAAGCGTCGAAATTCCGTGCAAGATAGGCATTGGTCTCGGCTTCGATGACGGCAAGGATGGCCGCGCGGTCATCGTCCATATCTTTCATCCCAGTGTCGCCTTTTGTGTCTTGAGCGGCTTGCGCCTTGAGAAGATAACACAGGCCCAGGTGATAACGGCAAGAGTTGCTGTCCACATGGTTCGGATCAGCCAAGGCACCTCATCGAACCTCTTGTAAAAGTCATCTTCTGCTTCCTGATCCGTCTGGAACGCCCGACTTTCGGACAACTTCACAAATAACAATGCCTGCATGTCCATTCCGGTCTCCTTCGCTGTGATGGCACCATCATAGGCAAGCCCAAGTCATGCGCCCGTCATACGAGCGGAGGACACGGCGCAATAAATTTGCAGCGTTTCGGGCGCTCTCGCGTCACGCAAACGAAACCCCCGTCTCTCATCGGAACGCTTGCGTGGCGCAAATGCGCGGCTGGCGGTCGCCCGTGGCCTTTCGGTAAAAGCGGACAAATGCTCTAGTCTACGCACAAACGGTGGAGAATCCTGATGTCAGACCGCATTACATTCACGCTTGATGGCGCAACCGTCAGCGCAGAGCCCGGCCAGACCATCTGGGAGGTCGCGAACGGCCGTGGCCTGATCATTCCGCATCTTTGCCACAAGCCGGCACCTGGCTATCGGTCTGACGGAAACTGCCGTGCTTGTATGGTTGCCATCGAAGGTGAACGCAATTTGGCGGCCTCCTGCATTCGCGAGCCCGCCGAAGGCATGGTTGTGACCACCGACCAGCCCCGCGAAAAGCAGGCGCGCCGGATGGTCATGGAACTGCTTGTCGCCGACCAACCAGAACAGGCGGTGGCACACGATAAATCAAGCCACCTGTGGGATATGGCAGAAACGCAGGACGTGCATGAAAGCCGCTTTCCCACTAAAGACGCCGCGCATATTCCGCTGCTTGATGACAGCCATGTGGCGATGTCCGTCAACCTTGATGCCTGCATCCAATGCGGTCTGTGCGTGCGGGCCTGTCGCGAAGTGCAGGTCAATGATGTGATTGGTATGGCCGGGCGCGGTGGGACGGCCTATCCGGTATTCGACATGGATGATCCGATGGGGGGGTCATCCTGCGTGGCTTGCGGCGAATGCGTGCAGGCTTGCCCGACAGGGGCGCTTTTGCCCGCGACGGTTACTGATGAAAACCAATTAGGTGACACCAAAGACTATGACCGGGAAGTCGAAAGCGTTTGCCCGTTTTGCGGCGTAGGCTGTCAGGTCAGTCTGAAAATCAAAGACGACAAGGTCAAATTCGTCGAAGGCATCAACGGGCCTGCCAACGAAGGGCGGCTCTGCGTCAAAGGTCGATTTGGGTTCGACTATATCCACCATGATCACCGGCTGACCAAACCTTTGATCCGCCGTAGTGATGCGCCCGCCAAGGGGCTGAACGTCGACCCCGGCAATTGGCAAACCCATTTCCGCGAAGCGTCATGGGAAGAGGCATTGGATGTCGCTGCAAACGGTATGAAAGACATCGGGGGCACAGGCGTGGCGGGTTTTGGCTCGGCCAAATGCACGAATGAAGAGGCCTACCTGTTCCAGAAACTCATCCGTCAGGGCTTTGGGCACAATAACGTCGATCACTGCACACGGCTTTGCCACGCGTCATCCGTTGCAGCCTTGATGGAAAACGTCGGATCGGGTGCTGTAACGGCCACGTTTAATGAAATTGAAAACGCGGATGTTGCCATCGCCATTGGCTGCAACCCTATCGAAAACCACCCTGTCGCAGCCACTTATTTCAAACAATTCACCAAACGCGGCGGCAAGTTGATCGTGATGGACCCACGGGGGCAGGCGCTGAAACGCTTCGCATCACACATGCTGCAATTCCGTCCCGGTGCGGATGTGTCCATGCTCAACGCGATCATGCATACAATTGTCGAAGAAGAGCTATACGACCGCCAATATATCGACGCCTACACCGAAAATTGGGAAGCGGAAAAAGCGCACCTAAAAGACTTCACACCCGAAAAGATGGAAGGCATCTGCGGCATCCCAGCCGAGACATTGCGTGATGTGGCACGCACCTTTGCCGGTGCGAAATCGGCAATGATTTTCTGGGGCATGGGTGTCAGCCAACACATCCATGGTACTGACAATTCGCGCTGTCTGATCAGTCTTGCGCTGATGACTGGCCAGATTGGTAGGCCCGGTGCAGGGTTGCATCCATTGCGCGGGCAAAACAACGTGCAAGGGGCCTCGGACGCGGGTCTGATCCCGATGTTCCTGCCTGATTATCAGCCTGTGGGCGATGACGGGGTGCGCTCTGCGTTCCAAGAGATCTGGCAAGAAGGCACCATCGACCCCAACAAGGGGCTGACTGTCACAGAAATCCTTGATGCGGTGCATGCAGGCGATATCGAAGGGATGTACATCCTTGGCGAAAACCCGGCGATGTCAGACCCGGATGTGGAACATGCGCGGGACGCGCTGGCCAAGCTGAAACACCTTGTTGTGCAGGATATCTTTATCACCGAAACGGCGAATTTCGCGGATGTGATCCTGCCCGCATCTGCCTTTGCCGAGAAATCCGGGACGGTGACGAACACCAACCGACAAGTGCAAATGGGCCGCCCTGCGGTATCGCCACCGGGGGATGCGAAAGAGGATTGGTGGATCACGACAGAACTGGCCAAACGGCTCGGGCTGGGCTGGGCCTACACGCATCCATCACAGGTTTTTGCAGAGATGGCCCTGTCCATGAAATCGCTCAGCAACATCACCTGGGACCGGTTGGACGCGCAAAATGCGGTGACCTATCCATCGCTATCAGCCGACGACCCCGGCCAACCCATCGTCTTCGGTGATGGCTTCCCGCGCGAAAACGGACGGGCGAAATTCACGCCGGCCAATGTGATCGCACCCGATGAAACGCCTGACGCAGAATACCCGATGATCCTGACGACGGGGCGGCAGTTGGAACATTGGCACACCGGATCCATGACACGGCGGTCCAAGGTGCTTGATGCGGTTGAACCGGAAGCAAACTGCTCACTTCATCCCTCCACCTTGCGCAAATTGGGCGTGGAACCCGGTGGGCTTGTCCGGCTGTCCACGCGGCGGGGCAGCATCGACATCATGGCACGGTCCGATAGGGCGGTTGCGCCTGACATGGTCTTCGTGCCCTTCGCCTATGTGGAAGCGGCGGCAAACGTATTGACCAACCCGGCGGTGGACCCTTACGGCAAAATCCCCGAGTTCAAATTCGCGGCAGTCAAGGTGGAAAAGGCGGGTGCGATCGCCGCCGAATAAGCGTGTCGCTCAGTAAGTCTACTGCTGCGGCGATCCAGAGAGAATACCGGCAAAGACAGTATCATCATCGCTGCCTTGAAACGCGCTCAGCAACCTTTCGTCTGAGATCTGGCCGTCGATTTCACCTTCGATACCGCGCCATGTGACCGTACCGTCAAAGTTCTGGGATACATCGCTCAGGGTGCCCTCAAGCACAAACAGGCCGTCATCTGCGGTGATGGTATTGCCCGTGAAATCTGCAAGGACGTTGATTTCGCCGCGCGTAAAGGTATGGTCGGTCGGGTTGGAAGCAACATCAACATATTCGAGAACTTGGTAGGTCGAATCGTAAACAATTTGCCCGGTATCGACCCGCGACCCGTTCAAGCTATTGGGTTCGTAGCCCGCATACCCAAAATAGACCAGCCCGTCGTCGGTCTCACCATAGCCAACCAGAACCCGGCCCGTTGCATTGGCGTCCCCTACAGTGAGAGTGAGGGCTTCTATGTCAATGACAGTGTAAGCGGCAGTCTCTTCGCGGTACATTTCGTTAAATTCAGGCCCATCTTCTGGAAAAAGTTGCAAAGAAGCCGTCTCGGTTGGTTCCAAGGCTTCAACCGGTGCTTCCTCCACGGGAATGGTTGTCCCGCCCTCAGAGGACGACCCGAGACAGCCGGCGGTAGTGCTAAGAAGGACGAAAATGATGGAAAGTCGCTGGAGTGTGATCATGTCATGTAGTCTTTGGTTATGAGTGGGTGCGGTGAGTGGCCGGCTTTCCTGAACGTCATTCACCATTTCAAAAAGGAGGTCTAGCAGGTTGTTTTGAATGGGTGGATTCTTGCCGATGGCCGAAAAAATGACCCTAAATACAAGATGTTCAATAGCTCCCAGCAAACAGCGGAAAAGGTTTGCTATGTTCGCCATTGGCGCGAATTGAACGCTTGTTCAAAAAATGATTTGACGCATCGCGTCTCTCACTCGCAGTATAGGTCTCAAGGGTGATCGCGGGGAGGCGATTCACTCTTAAACCGAAACATACCGGTATTGGGAGGATACTTGGCATGAACGCACCCGCGACCAGCGGACCGGCATCTGTTCCTGCATTGCTGGCGCGCAATGTGGCGCAGCATGGGTCGAAACCAGCCTATCGCGAAAAGGAATTCGGGATCTGGCAAAGTTGGACGTGGGTGCAGGTCGCAGAGCAGATTGATGCGCTGGCTGCAGGTTTTCTGACATTGGGTGCCGACCCCGGTGACCATATTGCTATTACAGGACGCAACCGGC
This sequence comes from uncultured Paracoccaceae bacterium, assembly GCA_947501555.1. Lineage (GTDB taxonomy): Bacteria > Pseudomonadota > Alphaproteobacteria > Rhodobacterales > Rhodobacteraceae > Yoonia. The sequence continues at coordinate 2,815,029 of CANMWG010000001.1, read as the reverse complement.
CTGCGCTGTATTGGGCGATGGTCGCTGCACAAAAGGCAGGCTGCGTACCTGTCCCGCTTTACGCCGATGCGGCTGCCGAAGAAATCGCCTATGCGCTGGATCATTGCGGCGCGCGCTTCGTCGTCGCGGGCGATCAGGAGCAGGTCGATAAAATCGCTGACGTTCGGGACCAGCTCAGCGCCTTGGACCATGTGATTTATCTGGATGGGCGCGGACTGCGCAAATACGACCACAGCCAAATGACGTCATATGCTGATCTGCAAGAGGCTGGGCGCAAGGCAGATGTGATGGATGAGATCGCCGTGCGGACCGATGCGCTTGGACCGGATGATAAATGCGTCATGCTTTATACGTCCGGCACCACCGGCCGACCAAAAGGTGTTGTTCTGTCCAATTACAACGTGATTGAGACATCCAAGAACTCTGCTGAATTTGATGATCTGCGCCCGGGGGATGAGGTGCTTGCCTATCTGCCCATCGCCTGGGTAGGCGACTTCATCTTTTCCATCGGACAAGCCATGTGGACAGGCTTTTGCGTGAATTGCCCCGAAAGTGCAGACACCATGCAAACCGATCTGCGCGAAATCGGACCCACCTATTATTTCGCCCCGCCGCGTGTATTTGAACAGCAGTTGACCAATGTCATGATCCGGATGGAGGACGCAGGCCGTTTAAAGAAGTGGCTGTTTGACCGCTATATGGCCGTAGGGCGAGATATCGGGCCAAAGCTGTTGGATGGTGAGCCGGTCTCAGTGTTGGACCGGTTCCGCTACCGGATGGCCGACTGGCTGGTCATTGGCCCCTTGAAGAATACGCTTGGGCTCAGCCGGGTGCGTGTGGGCTACACGGCGGGCGAGGCGATTGGTCCTGAGATTTTTGATTTCTATCGGGCTTTGGGGATCAACCTGAAACAGCTTTATGGGCAGACCGAGGCCACGGTGTTTATCACGCAGCAACCAGATGGCGAAGTTCGGTCGGACACGGTCGGCGTTCCTAGTCCGGGCGTCGAGTTGAAAATCGCCGATAGTGGCGAGGTCTTCTATCGTTCACCGGGCGTCTTTGTTGAATACTACAAGAACGCAGATAGCACAGCATCAACAAAGGATGCCGAAGGTTGGGTGGCGACGGGTGATGCGGGTTTCATTGAAGACGACACCGGACATTTGCGCATTATCGATCGGGCCAAGGACGTGGGCAAAATGGCCTCTGGTGCTTTGTTTGCGCCGAAATACGTTGAAAACAAGCTCAAGTTCTATCCCGATATTCTTGAGGCCGTCGTCTTCGGCGCAGATCGTGACTACTGTACGGCCTTCATCAATATTGATCTGACAGCGGTGGGCAATTGGGCCGAACGTAACAACATCGCCTATTCCAGCTACCAAGAATTATCGCAGCACCCGCGCGTGCTGGATACGATCCAAGCGCATGTGGCCGAGGTGAATAAATCCGTTGCCGCTGACCCAATGCTGGCGGGCTGTCAGGTCCATCGGTTCCTTGTTTTGCACAAGGAACTGGATGCCGATGACGGTGAAATGACTCGCACCCGCAAGGTCCGCCGTCGCATCGTGGAAGAGAAATTCGCCGATCTGATTGCGGCGCTCTATGGTGAGGCCAATGAAATCTACACGGAGACAGAAGTGACCTATGAAGATGGCCGCAGAGGGAAAATCACAGCGACGCTCGACCTGCGTGATGCGCAGGTGGCACCAGCGCAGAGGGTCGCCGCAGAATGATGTGGCGCAGGCTTTGCATGACCTATTGCGTGATCGGTGCCATGAGCTTTGGCACAACAATTTCCGCGCAGCCCATGCATAGCGCGTGGCGGGGCGTGAATGCGCAGCTGGAATGCTTCGCGCTGGCCCACCGGGCGTTTTGGGATGATGGCAAGACGGCTGACATGCATTGGAAGGCCGCGATTGGTATCGTCGCAAGCAAACCGGGCTTGCTGAATACACCCATGCCCGACTTCATCACCAACAGATCAGGTGGCGAACGCTTCGTGCTGCCTGCCAGTGCTGTCGGAAATACACAGCAGTCGCTCCGGCACATTGCGGGTGTGATCGTAGCGGAAACTCAATTGCGAATTCTTGGCCCGGACCCGGTCTATCCGGAGGGCATGACTGTCTCACCCTCCGCCGAAAATGAAGTTATGGAGCGCGAAAACTATGCGCTTGAATATCGCCAACGCAGCTGCGCGCGTTTGTTGAATGAGTAGTCCGATCGCCAGCGTATGGAGAAGGATATGTTAGACCAAACCACTGTCACGGCTGATGGTCGCACGATTGGCGGCGTGCTGATGGATATGCGCGGCATTACCCTGCGTTTCGGCGGGGTTGAGGCGATCAAGGATATCTCTTTCGATATTCGTGAAGGTGAGATCCGCGCGATTATTGGGCCGAATGGGGCGGGCAAGTCTTCGATGCTAAACGTCATCTCCGGCTTTTATCACCCGCAAGATGGCGAGGTCTGGTTTCGCGGCGAAAGGCGCCCTGCCATGAAACCTTATCAAGTCGCTCGTCTGGGCATTGCGCGCACGTTTCAAAATATCGCTTTGTTTGAAGGGATGACCGTGTTGGACAACATCATGACAGGCCGTCTGACCCAAATGAAATCGGGCATGTTGGCTCAGGCGATTTGGCGTGGCAAGGCTGAAAAGGAAGAAGTCGCGAACCGCGAAAAAGTTGAGCAGATCATTGATTTCCTTGAGATTCAGGCAATCCGTAAAACACCGGTTGGCCGCTTGCCATACGGGCTGAAAAAGCGGGTTGAACTGGCGCGCGCCTTGGCCGCCGAGCCGAAATTGCTGCTGTTGGACGAACCGATGGCAGGCATGAACGTTGAGGAAAAAGAGGATATGAGCCGCTTTATTCTGGACGTAAACGACGAATTTGGCACCACAATTGCCCTGATCGAACACGATATGGGCGTTGTGATGGATATCAGCGACCGGGTCGTTGTGATGGATTACGGGCGCAAGATTGGGGACGGCACGCCCGACGAAGTGCGCGGCAATCAAGAAGTGATCGATGCCTATCTGGGGGTGGCGCATGACTGATTTCGGCCCGCAAGACTGCGTACAGAACCTGTACAGAACCCGTATGTACACCAATGCGGAGGCCGCATATGTCCGCTGATTTTCTTTATGGCATCGAAGTCATCATCAATGGGCTGATGGCGGGCGTGCTATATGCGCTTGTCGCCCTTGGCTTTGTGCTGATCTTCAAGGCGTCGGGTATCTTCAATTATGCCCAAGGCGTCATGGCTCTGTTTGCGGCCCTGACCTTGGTGGGGATCATGGAAGGGCAGGTTCCCTTTGCCCATCTATTGAATGCGATTTTCGGGACAGACATCCATCATTTTGGGTGGGAGGTGCCGGCGCTGCTGGCCATCTTCCTGACCGTTTTGGTGATGGTTGCCTTCGCTTGGGCCGTGCAACACTTCGTCTTCCGACATCTTGTCGGGCAAGAACCGATTATTCTGTTCATGGCCACCATTGGGCTGGCCTATTTCCTAGAAGGGGTCGGCGATTTGATGTGGGGTTCTGACATCAAAACCATCGCGCTGGGCTTGCCGCAGGGTGGGTCGTTCTGGGTAGAAGACATGACCGCAAGCCTAGGCGGCGATGATTTCTACGGGTTCTTTATCGACAAGCTGGACATGGTGGCGACCGTGGTGGCGATTGTCCTTGTGATCAGCCTGATCGCCTTTGCGCAATACACCAAACAAGGCCGGGCGATGCGGGCTGTGGCCGATGACCACCAAGCCGCATTGAGCGTGGGGATTTCGCTGAACTATATCTGGGTGCTTGTCTGGTCGCTGGCCGGGATCGTCGCCATGGTTGCGGGGATCATGTGGGGTGCGAAATCCGGCGTGCAGTTTTCGCTATCGCTGATTGCGCTGAAGGCACTGCCCGTGCTGATGCTGGGTGGGTTTACCTCAATCCCGGGCGCTATCGTCGGTGGGTTGATCATCGGTGTGGGTGAGAAACTGTTCGAATACACCATTGGCGCACCATTCCTTGGTGGCGCGACCGAGAACTGGTTTGCCTATATGCTGGCACTGATCTTTCTGGTGTTCCGTCCGCAAGGGCTATTTGGGGAGCGGATTATTGAGCGTGTTTGATCAAGGCGTGTGGGTTTCACCCACCCTACCAAGACCCCGTAAGGTGGGTGAAACCCACGCGCCTATTGAGGAGGTCGTCTAGTGCTCTATCGTGAAGCCGGTGATTTCAAAACCTCTTACGAGGCGGATAACCAGACCTTTCCCATCGCATTCGACCGCTATCGGTACTGGGTCGTCTTGGCCGTCGCCTTTTTGGTGATCCCTTTCATGATCAATGACTATTGGGCCAATGCGATTTTTGTGCCGTTCCTGATCTACGCCATCGCGGCCATCGGGCTGAATATCCTGACCGGCTATTGCGGGCAGGTGAGTCTTGGCACGGGCGGGTTCATGGCCGTGGGGGCCTACGCCTGCTATAAGCTGATGACGGCGTTCCCGGACACCTCTATCGTGATCCATATCGTCTTGGCGGGGGGGATTACCGCAGCTGTGGGGACGGCCTTTGGCCTGCCATCGCTGCGCATCAAAGGGTTCTATCTGGCCGTCGCCACCCTGGCTGCGCAGTTCTTTCTGGTGTGGCTCTTCAACAAAGTGTCGTGGTTCTACAACTACTCTGCGTCTGGCCAGATCAATGCGCCCGAACGGTTCGTGGCGGGCTTCGCGGTGACAGGGCCAAACACGGCCCCGGCGGCGCAATATCTGATCTGTCTGGTGTTCCTGACGCTTTGCGCGCTGATTGCCCGCAACCTGACGCGCGGCACGATTGGCCGATCCTGGATGGCGATCCGCGATATGGATATCGCGGCTGAGATCATTGGGGTGAACCCGCTGAAGGCCAAGCTGACCGCCTTTGCGGTGTCGTCGTTCTTTATCGGCATCTCAGGCGCGTTGTTCTTTGCCGTCTATCTGGGTGCCGTTGAAGTGGGCGAGGCCTTTGGCATTCAGAAGTCGTTCCTGGTCTTGTTCATGATTATCATTGGTGGCCTTGGGTCGATCTTTGGCAGTCTGGCGGGGGCTGCGTTTCTAATTCTTTTTCCCGTCGCCTGGAAAGTCTTGGCCGTCGATCTGCTGGGCTGGCCTACTGATCTGGTTGTGCATCAGCAATTTATGCTGATCGGTGCACTGATCATGTTTTTCCTGATCAAGGAACCGCATGGGTTGGCCCAGCTTTGGCGGCTGGCGAAAGAGAAACTGCGGCTTTGGCCGTTTCCTTACTAGGTGCGCATGGACGCGCATTTTACGACCGGATGAACCGGTAAAATCGGAATAATCTATGGGAGGAGAAAACCGATGAAGATGAAGACACTGGCCGCAATGGCCTTAGCTGGGGCTGTGGCCTCGGGACCTGCGGTGGCTGATCTGGTCATCCCTGATCTGAGCTACCGGACTGGCCCGTATGCGGCGGGCGGCACGCCGTTCTCGGATGGTTATCAGGACTACTTTAACCTTCTGAACGCGCGCGACGGCGGTATTGGTGGTGAGCCTGTGCGCATCGTCGAATGCGAAACCGGCTACAACACCGAAAAAGGTGTGGAATGTTATGAAAGCACCAAGGGCGAAGGCGCGTTGATCTATCAACCGCTGTCTACGGGTATTACTTATCAGCTGATCCCCAAGGCGACGGCTGACGAAATCCCGATCCACACAATGGGCTATGGCCGCACGTCGGCTGCGAATGGCGAAGTGTTCAACTGGGTGTTCAACTATCCTGCGAATTATTGGGATGCCGCATCGGTGGCCGTGAATTATCTGTTGGATGAGAACGGTGGTGATCTGAATGGCAAGACCATCGCGCTGGTCTATCATAACTCCGCTTACGGTAAGGAACCGATCCGTACCTTGGAATCACTGGCCGAGATGCATGGGTTTGAATTGTCCCAATTGGCCGTCGATCACCCCGGGCAGGAACAGAAATCGCAGTGGCTGCAAATTCGCCGGGAACGTCCTGATTATGTCCTGATGTGGGGCTGGGGCGTCATGAACCAAGTGGCCGTGCAGGAAGCTGCCAACATTGGCTTCCCGATGGAGAACTTCATCGGCAACTGGTGGGCCGGGGCTGAACACGATGTGACCCCTGCGGGTGACGCAGCCAATGGCTATAAGTCGCTGAACATGAACCGGGTCATCGACTACCCGGTGCTGGCTGACATCCAATCCATGGTGCACGACGCGGGCAATGCGGCGGGTGACGGGTCCCACATGGGGTCGGTGCTTTATGTGCGTGGGATGTATGCGGCGATGCTAGCGGCTGAGGCGATTGCTAAAGCGCAGGAAATCCACGGTGTTGCTGATGTGACGCCCGCGATGGTCCGCGATGGCATGGAAGCACTGGAAATCACCGATGCGCGCATGGGCGAGTTGGGCATGGAAGGCATCGGACCAGAGTTCAGTGTCTCATGCGCCGATCACGGTGGCGCGGGCCAAGGCCTCGTGCAGCAGTGGAACGCCGCTGACAGTACCTGGGTGCCGCTGACTGATTTCATCAGCCCTGATGATGCGGTGATCGCACCTTTGGTCGCCGAGGATTCGGCGGCCTTTGCAGCTGAAAGCGGGATCACACCCGGCTGCTTGTAAGACGGCATAAGATCCGGGCGGTCATCGCCCGGATCGACCCACCTACCAAACGCCCGGTTACTGATGCGACTATTCCCTATTCTTATCGCTCTTTCCCTCTTGCTCGCAGGTTGCACTGTGCCGCGGCCAACCGCGGTCGTGTGTGAAGCCCCGCCAGATGGTGTGTTCGGTTTCGCTCCGCTTGCCGTCACGCAATCCACAAGCGAGACGGCAGCGGCAGCATCAATGTTCGAGGCAATGGAACAGGCCGTACGCACGAAACCCGCAGGGCCGGTAACCGTGCATGTGCTATCTTTGTCTTCAGGGGGCCAATACGGCGCGTTTGGAGCTGGTTTCCTGCGCGGTTGGTCCGAAAACCCTGCCACACCGCGCCCCAGCTTTGATCTTGTGACTGGGGTTAGCACGGGCGCGTTGTTGGCACCTGTGGCCTTTGCGGGTTCAGAGTTTGACCCGATATTGGACAAATATCGCGGACTGGCGGAAGCTGATGTATATAAGCCTTATCCGCCATTCACGATCCCTTTCCGGCCCTCTGTCGCGTCGACAGAACCACTCAATCGGCTCCTGAATCGTCAGCTTTCTGACGCGCTGATCACCCGGATCGGCCAGCGTTTTGAGAATGAGGGCGCGCAATTGTTGGTCTCGGCGGCCAATCTGGACACAACTGAAAACAGGGTGTTCAACCTTGGACAAGCCGCGGCGCGTGATGTGCCATTTGCCCAAAGACGTGACTGTCTGGTTGAACCGATGCTGGCCTCGGCCGCTGTGCCTGGCCTATTTCCGCCGCGCAATATCGATGGTGAACTTTATGCTGACGGGGGATTGCGTGATCATGTCTTCTTTCGTGCCGTCGAAAGCGTGCGTTCGCAGCTTGCCCTTGAAACGGGCCGCGATCTACGGATCGAAGCCACAATCATCGTTAATGGCGCGCTGTCCCCGCCGGGCACACCTGCCGACGATTCAATCACCGGCTATTTCACCCGCTCTGCCGAAATTTTGGCAGATGAGGTGCTGCGTGATTCCATAGCTGAAGCCGTTACATTTGCTGAAAACCGCCCCGGTTGGCGGATCAAAGGCGTCTTCACCGAAGTGGATCTGGTCGCCGCTGGTTGCGATGCGGGTCAGGCCAGCGGTACGGTAGACCCCTGCGTGACGACGGCCTTGTTTGACGCAGGGCGTGCCTTGGGCAGTACCGTCCCGATCGACTGGAAAGATGCCACCGAATTACGCGCAAAAGCCAACGCGCTTTAAGGAGCTTCAAATGCTGGACACCACCAAGACCGAAACCTTGTTAGAGGTCAATAATATCGAGGTGATCTATAACCACGTGATCCTTGTGTTGAAAGGCGTGTCGCTGACGGTGCCTAAGGGCGGGATCACGGCGTTGCTGGGCGGCAATGGGGCTGGCAAAACCACGACGTTGAAGGCGATTTCGAACCTGTTGCATTCCGAAAGGGGTGAAGTGACGAAAGGTGCGATCAGCTATCGCGGTGAACCGGTGCAAGACTTGTCGCCCGAAGCCTTGGTCAAGAAAGGTGTCATTCAGGTCATGGAGGGCCGCCATTGCTTTGAGCATCTGACGGTGGAGGAAAACCTGCTGACGGGCGCCTATACCCGGCGCGACGGCGGGGGGGCGATCAGCGCGGATCTGGACAAGGTCTATACCTATTTCCCTCGGCTCAAGGAACGCCGCAAAAGCCAGGCAGGCTATACCTCGGGCGGGGAACAGCAGATGTGCGCGATTGGACGGGCGCTGATGTCGAAGCCCGAAACGATCCTGCTGGATGAGCCCTCGATGGGTTTGGCCCCGCAATTGGTGGAAGAGATTTTCACCATTGTGAAAAACCTCAACGAACAGGAAGGTGTGTCCTTTTTGCTGGCCGAGCAGAATACCAATGTGGCGCTGCGGTTCGCGCATCAGGGGTATATTCTGGAAAGCGGACGCGTGGTCATGGAAGGGCCTGCCGCTGAGCTGCGCGAGAACCCGGATGTGAAAGAGTTTTATCTGGGCATGTCAGACGAAGGGCGCAAAAGTTTCCGGGACGTGCGGAGCTACCGGCGGCGGAAGCGTTGGTTAGCGTGATATGTGACTTCCTGTTTGGCATTGATGCTGATCACGACTAACTTTCGTGGGAGGTGCTTTTAGGGATTGCGAACCAAATGCGAAATTTTGTCGACTTGCAATCGCGTGACAAAGCCCTTCAGCTATTCCGAAATTTTATATCCGGTAAGGTTTCGAACGATGAGTTTGAGGGTCAAGAGCCCATAATCCAGGATTTCGCCCTTCCAGCAATTGGAACACCGCTTGGGTGTTCTCCAAGGGCAAATAACTGATGATAACGTCTGGTTTGGCAACGCAATTGCTGCGGTTTGGGGTGGTTGGATCGGTTGGTTTTGTCATCGACGCGGGGTTGCTCTGGGTGTTTTTGGCGCTGGGCGTCAATCCCTTTCTGGGGCGTTTGCTGTCATTCCCAATCGCAATCGTGGTAACCTGGGCGTTGAACCACAAATGGACGTTTGGGGCGACCCAAGACAGCCATCCCAAGGGGCATTTTAGGCGGTATGTTGGGGTACAGCTGGCGGCTATGGCGATCAACTACGCGGCTTACTCGTTGGTGCTGCGCGCGTTTGGCACAGACGATACCACAATTCTTTTGGCCCTTTTGGTTGGGACCTTCATTGGGATGTGTATTAACTATTGTGGGGCGCGATTTGTGGTATTTCGGGCATAAGGGTTTAAACCGGACAACTTCGGCTGCACCTGACCCCCTTTTACGCTGACACCAATTAACGATCTCAAGACTGGTTTGACTTCATGCAAGATACCGACAGCACGCTCCGAAAAACCTTTGCCGGTGTGATGATCCTTGTCATTGCAATCGTATTGCTGAAGGCGGGGATTGCATCTGCAGATATCCGGTCCATCTTTGCAGGGTCGGGCAATGACGATGTGATGCGGCTTGTCGTTATCCGGGACTGGCTGGGCGGGCAGGGTTGGTATGACCCTGTGCAATACCGGCTGATGCCGCCTGAGGGCGTGGTGATGCATTGGTCCCGCTATCTGGATGTGGCGATCGCTGCAATTATCGTGCCGCTGTCGTGGTTCGTGCCCATCGACACAGCCGAGATGTGGGCCGTGGCCATCTGGCCCACGATTTTGATGGTGATCCTTGTGGTGGTGGTCGGTTTTGGAACCCGCCGCATCTTTGGTGCGGGTCCTGCCTGTTTTGCGATGGCCTGCGCTGTATTTTGGCCGTTCACCTCGGATTTTTATTTCAGCATTGGACGGATCGACCATCATAACGTGCAGGTCTTGATGCTTGTGATCATGACGCTTGCCGCGATTTGGCCTGACCGGGCGCGAGGCGCAGGGATTCTATGCGGGATAGCTGCCGCGTTTTCGCTCGCCATTGGGTTGGAAATTCTACTTTATATCTTGGCGATTGGTGCCCTGCTGTTTGTCCGCGCCGTTTTCCAGATGGCCGAGGGTGCGACAGGGCGGCTTTTGGCCTTTTGCTTGGCCGTGTTGGGCGCCGGTGTTGTGTTTTGGCTTGGTCAGACTGCACCGTCGCGTTTGTGGCTGCCCATGTGTGATCAGCTTGGCACGCCGATCCTGAGCGCCATTGCAATTGCGGTCGCGGCAAGCATCGTGGGCTGTTTACCTTTCATCAGACGCCCCTGGATACGGCTGGGCCTGAGCATCGCAGTGACCATCGCGGGATGTGCCTTGGTCTGGCCTCTTCTTGGTCCTTGCCTTGCCGGTCCTTACGCGACGCTTCCGCAGGCAGTGCAAGACATCATCAGCGGCGCCATCACCGAGGGGTTGCCGGCCACGGTGTTCGCGGTGCGGTTCCCGTTTCTCTATAACCATATGATGACGCCAGCGGCGGGTGCTTTGTTGATTGCGCTTTGGGGCTGGTGGTCGGATCGAAAGGGCCCAGCTGCAGATGTAGTCGGACAGTTGCTGTTGCTCAGCCTTGTTGGGCTGCTGGCGTCCCTGTCGCAAATCCGTCTATTGTCCATGACCTCGGCGGCTGTGGTACTACTGGCGGGCTATGGGTTGTGGGCGCTGTTCCTGATCTGGCGCAGAACACGTTTGCCGGTTGATGCAGCCAAGATGCTGGGGGCGGGGGTGGTTATCCTGGCCCCGGTCTTGATCGACGCACCTTTGAAAAATCTGATGCGTGGTGCGCCCAGCGGGACAGCAAGTGGGGCTATCACCTGCCGGGATTTTGAAGCGATGACAGCGCTGAATGCCATCCCTGCTGCTGACGTTCTGACGCCGATGAACCTCGGGCCATTGATGTTGTTGACCACACATCACAGCGTATTGTCCGGCCCGTATCACCGCAGCCCGGATGCGTTCGCAAATGGATTATTGCCGTTTCAAATGTCTGAGGCTGAGATGAAGCCCTATGTACAGGAAACTGGTGCCGATTACCTGTTGCTCTGTCGCGGTGCGCGCAGCGGCGACGGATTTGCAACGGAATTGGCCAATGGGGCTGCGGCGGATTGGTTGCGCTTGGTCAATCCAGAAACTGAAGCAGTGATGATGTTCGAAATCCTGCCCTCTGATCTCTGACGTCTTCAGACGCGCTATTGCGGCTGAAACCCTTACGAAAATGGGCGTGGCAACTCTTGCTGCGCGCTGCCGACGAACCATGCTATTGAATAACACGGCCTGCGGACCCTAGCTGGGGGTGTTCGCATCGCCAAAGGTGCTGGACAGGAGACCACAATGACGACCTTCTTTGATGATCTGGAAACACGCTCAATGGACGCCCGCGTGGCGGATCAGTTGGCACGGCTGCAGGTGCTTTTGGCGCTTGTGCAGGACCATACGGGTTCATGCTTTCCGGCAGGTGACGTGTCGACGCTGGCTGATCTGGCCAAATTCCCTGTCTTGCGCAAATCCACCCTACATGACTGGCAACAATCCCAGCCGCCCTTTGGGGGCGTGGCCATGGGTGAATATACCCATGTGTTTCAATCCCCCGGTCCAATCTATGAGCCGGGCGGATCGACCCATGATTGGTGGCGCTTTGGCCGGTTCCTGCATGCCTGCGGGATCGGCAAGGACGATATCGTCCAGAATTGCTTTGGCTATCATCTGACCCCGGCGGGCACGATGTTTGAAAACGGTGCGCGGGCGGTTGGGGCGAAAATCCTGCCTGCAGGGACCGGCCAGACCGAGTTGCAAGTGCGCGCAGCCGCCGACATTGGCACCACGGCCTATGCGGGTACGCCGGATTATCTGAAGGTGATCCTAGAGAAAGCCGATGAGATGGGCGTGACACTTGGCATTACCAAGGCGGCGGTCTCGGGCGGGGCGCTGTTCCCGCAGTTGCGGCAGTACTACGCGGATCGGGGCATCAACTGCATGCAATGCTATGCCACCGCTGATCTGGGGCACTTGGCTTATGAGACGACGCCGGGCGAAGGCATGGTCGTGGACGAAGGTGTGATCATTGAAATTGTCACCCCCGGCACGGGTGATCCTGTGCCTGCGGGCGAGGTGGGCGAGGTCGTGGTCACATCACTGAACCCCGACTACCCGCTGATCCGTTTTGCCACCGGCGATATGTCTGCGGTGATGGCAGGCACCAGCCCCTGTGGGCGCACCAATATGCGTATCAAAGGCTGGATGGGCCGGGCGGACCAGACCACCAAGATCAAAGGCATGTTCGTGCGGCCTGAACAGGTGGCTGAACTGGTCAAGAAGCTGGGTGCAGATCGGGCCCGCGTGATCGCAGACCGGGATGGAGATGCAGATAAGATGATCGTGCAGCTGGAAGGCGCGGCTGATGAAGCAGCCGCAGCCAGTGCCGTGCAGGATGTCTTGAAATTGAAAGGCGAGGTGCAGTGCCTGCCCCCCGAAACTCTGCCCCGCGATGGCCTCGTGATTGAGGACAGGCGGAGCTACGAGACGTAACGAAGAAGGAAACGCAACATGCGTACACTCTCCCTGATTGCCACTCTTTCCGCGCTGGCCATGCCTGCATTCGCGGAGGATGCTGCCCTTTTGATGGGCGTCGACCGCTACGCAGAATTTCGCAGGGTTGGAAATGCGACAGATGTGCTGAACTCAGCCGCCAGCTTGCGTGACGCGGGCTATCAGGTCAGCACATTGGCCAATGGGGATAGTGTCGCGATGACGCAGCTTTTGCAGCGGTTTGCAGTTGATGCGGCGGATGCGGATCGGTTGATCGTAGGGCTTGCCGGGCGGTTTGTAACCGACGGAGACCGGACATGGCTGCTGCCAGCTGATGCGGACCGCCCGACGCTTTTTGGGATGGGGGACGCGGTGCCTGTGGACAGTGTGTTGCAGGTTCTGGGGCAGACACCGGGGCAGGCTGTGCTGATCTTGGGCTATGACCAAGACGCCGACAATGCCATTGGCAGTTACCTGCGTGAAGGCGTCGGGACCCTGGACATCCCGCAAGGGGTGACAGTCTTTTACGGCGAACCTGACTGGACCGACGGGGTGGTGATAGAGGCGATCACGGTACCTGGTGGCGACGCCATGGCCTTTGCGCGCAATTCACGTGGGTTGAACGTCACGGGGTATCAACCGCGCGGGCTTGTGTTTCAGCCTGATATTGCAGAGGTGCCGCGTGAGCCGCAGCCTGTGGAACCGCTGCGCGACGCCTTGGACGAATGGAATGCCGCGCAGGCAATCAATACGGCTGACAGCTACCGCGATTTTCTGTTCGCCTTCCCGGAAAGCCCCTTTGCCCGTGAGGCACGTCGCAGGCTGGACGCCATTGAAAACGATCCCATCCGTCTGGCTGAGATTGCCGAGGATGAACTGGGATTGAACCGCGACGCCCGCCGCGACATCCAGCGGGACCTGACGCTGATGGACTTCAACACGCGCGGGGTGGATGGGATCTTTGGGCCCGGCACACGCGGGGCGGTACGCAACTGGCAACAGACCAACGGGTTTGCGCAAACTGGGTTCCTGACACGCGAGCAGATCAACCGGTTGGACGGGCAGGCGAGCCGCCGGGAGGCCGAAATTGAGGCCGAAGAAGAGCGCGCCCGCCAAGAAGCAGAACGGCTTGATCGGGCCTATTGGGACGAAACCGGGGCGCGCGCAGATGAGGCGGGCTACCGGGCCTATCTGAACCGCTACCCCGAAGGCATCTTCGCCGAGGAAGCCACAAACAAACTGGCGGCGCTAACGGACAACTCTGACGTCGCAGCCGACCGTGAACGGGCGTTGAATATCAACCCTGTGGTCGCCCGGATGATCGAAAACCGGCTGGATCAGGAAGGGTTGAACCCAGGTCAGGTCGATGGGCGTTTTGACCGGGACACGCGCCGGGCCATCAGGCGCTATCAAACCCGCAATGGGCTGACGTCGACCGGTTATCTGGATCAACCCACATTAGCACGTTTGCTGGCAGATACCTTTGGGCGTTGAGGTCACAGCCCTTCATAAGCGGCCAGAGCTGATCCCAGAGGCCGCTTTGCTGATGGGACAGGTCTGGCCGGATCATTACGGGCCGGGTGGCCCGGGCGCTGCACAGGCGGACCTTAAGCAGCGGTGCCGATCTTCGGGGCTGCCCTATGGGCTTCTTGCATGTCAGGATGGCGCGGTCGTTGGGCTTGGCGCGTTGGATGCAGCGTCCTGCGGCAGCAGGCCAGATGAGGCGGCATGGCTCGTCGGGCTCTGCGTGGCGCCGGGGCACCAGGGGCAGGGCATTGCGTCCGAGATTGTGCAGGCGGCCATGGGACAGGCTGCGTTGCAAGGACATGACGCGCTTTTTGCGACAACCCAGTCAGCAGTTGGGCTATTGCGGCGTGCAGGTTGGCAGGACCTGCGCGGATGGGAGAACGCGGATGGAGCGTGGCGGGTATTGAAGGCAGCTCTGTAAAGCAACCTGTTTCACTTGTTCGCGGCCTCTCCCTTTGGTCGCATACGAAGCGTGATCAAGGTCAAAGGCGGCGCGCTAAAATTGACTGGACCCGTCAATAGGCAGCACGATCCGGGGCATTTGGGCGCATGCCCGTCAGTGGCTTTCAGTTTGCTATGAAGATGCGCCAAGGGCTGCCCCTATGTCGATAGGAGCATCTTCACCCGCGCAGAGAGGTCCTCATGCATGCGATCAGGTGACCAACCGGCGCGGCCGCGAAACATGTAGCCTTGGCGTATGTCAAACAGCAGGATCGCACGTTCCCGCGCCGGAAAGTTCTGTGGCAGCGTGCCTTTGTCGATCTCCCGCTGAAACCGGGCCGCCAATCTGTCTTCTGCGTCAGCGATGACGGCTTCGACCCGCTCGGCTAACCCATCGACCTGACCGATTGAAGCCGTCACGCTTGAGGCCAGATAGCATCCCCGGGCCCCGCTTTCATGTCCTGTTGCTGTTCGAATGACCTCATTTAGAAAGCCATAAAGCGCCTGCTCAATGTCGTCCTCAGCCTCCAGAACGACAAGCGGCGTGCAGGCATCCGCTACACAATAGTGGTCAACGGTCTTCAGATAAAGATCACGCTTGTCCCCGAAAGCGGCATAAAGACTTGGCCCCGTGATACCCATCGCGGCGGTCAGATCACGCATAGATGCGCCATCGTAGCCCTTCATCCAAAAGACCGACATCGCTTGCAACAATGCCTTGTCAAAATCGAACTGCCGGGGGCGTCCAGCCTTTTTTGTATCAATCATTATATAATCCTTGACGGCCATGCGGGGCTAGATTTATGTAACGATCAATACATATCAGGAAAGTCTCGAAATGGCCAGCACGAAACCTGGTGTCGGCACCATGGTTCCGGCAATCAATCTTCCTACGCTTAACGGTGCGCAGTGCAACGGCGTGGATGTCTCGGCCTGACAAAAGGCACGCCAATCAATGGCAAATATGTCCATAAAGGAGAAGAAATGACCGAAAAAACCCAAGCGGCTTTGCGCAACACGATCGAAGAGCTGATGGATGCTGGCGTCAAAGCTGATCTGCCGCGCTTGCAGAACATCTATCATGATGGCCTGAAAATCATGTTTCTGAGCATCGATGGCCAGTTGATGGAAGTCGACAAACATGGGTGCCTTGGCATGCTTGCGCAGACATTTGAGGGGAAAGATCCATCACTTTACATGTGGTCGAAATTCCATACCGTCACTGTCAGCGGAGATCGCGGCCATGTGTTGATTTCGCGTAAGCTTCCCATCGGTGGTCCGCTGATGATGATCGATCTCAGCATTGATCTGGTCTTCGAAGATGATCGCTGGCAGGTCATGCGCGAAGTCAACTTTGGTCGTCTGGATGCAGAGGCCGCCTAACCTATGAAAGAACGGCGCAAACCTGCGCCGTTCGCCGTCAGTCTAAGCGCAGTTTGAACAAGGCAAACACCAGTAGCAGCCCATAGCCCAGCCCGGCCAATAGGAACGTTGAGCGCAGGGCCATATCGCGGCCCAGCTCATTCTCAAGAACCGCAACGATGACACCGCCCGCAATCGCCCCCAACGGCATCGATCCCCAACCGAAGAACCGGTAAATGCTGTTGACCCGGCCCAGCAGACCAGATGGGATCCGGCGCTGCCGCCAAGACACAGTGATGACATTCCAAACCATGGCCCCTGCCATGACCCCAAACAATGCCATGCCCATCACGACACCGGATTGAGTGATCCCGATCACGGCATGGCCGATCCCCCAGGCGGCAATCGACAGGTACAGGCACGTTTGGGTGCCCAGGCCTGCGACCAGTTTCGGGGCAAACAAACTGCCTGTGATCGCACCCACTGCCGCTGCAGACAGAACCCAGCCATAGGCGTATGCGGACAGGCCCAAGACATCCTGCGCGAAAAGCACTTGTATGGTGAGTGTTGCAGTCGAGATGAAGTTCGCGATCCCTAGGACAATGGCCAATCGCAGCAACAGCGGGTCGCGCCGCATATAGGTGATCCCCTCAAGCAGTGCGGTGCGAAAGCCTGTGTTGACCGGTGTCTTTGGCTTGAGCGAAATCATCCAAGTCAGACCAGCGGCTAAGACCAAAAGCGCCACATCCACCCCAAAGGGAATACCGATTCCCGCAGCGATCAGGACCCCTGCCAATGGCGGGCCAATGAATTGACCGGTCAGCTGCTCACTGCTCCAAAGCTGCCCATTTGCGCGTTCCAGATCTTCTGAAGCGACGATAGAAGGAAGCATGGTTTGCGCGGCGTTGTCTCTTAAGACTTCCGCCGACCCCAGCAGAAAGGCAAGCCCAGCCAAGATCCAAACGGCACCGGTGGCTTGGTCATTCATGGCGAGGGCGAGAATGGCCACAACAATCACCGCACGCAGAAGGTCAGTGCGGGCAATCAGCTTACGCTGATCCGCACTATCGACAATGACACCGGCAGGAATTGCAAAGAACAACCAAGGCAAGCGGCCCGCGGCGGCAACAGTTGCGATTGCCACCGGATCCTGTGTCATAAGCGTCGCCAGCCATGGCAGTGCAAGAACGACCAACCCATCGCCAAGGTTCGTCAGCGTCCCCGCGCCAAACAGCAATCGGAAGTTCTGGTTTTTGATGAGAAGCGAAGAGGCCATCGTTTGAGCTCCGGATATCTACCCCAGACATTTTCGGAAGGCCCAAGGGAAAGCAAGCGGGTAATGACCAAAGCGATGGAGGCGGCCGAATATCGGGTCAGTGTTGGCTAGAACCCAAAAAGGCATCTTGGCCAAATGCATATTGCCAAAGGATTGAGCAACCCGGTCTCATTGGGTTGTGCGCAGGGTCTTGGTAAGACTACGCACACTCTCGAGCCGGACCTCCGCTGCACGTTGCATCGATGACGACAAGCGGACTTTGCTACCGTTCGCTGCGGCTGCGCCGACGTCAGCTTCTGCGCCCATCTCGCCGCGCTCCAGCAAAATTTCACTACACATTGCAAGATTGATGTTCTTGTTTTATTCTTCTCTCAAGTAAGAAAAGGATTTCGCATGTCAGTCATTAGCCACATTACGTTTGGAACAAATAATCTGGAAAAGTCCGGGCGCTTTTATGATGAGGTTCTTGGTGTGCTCGGCTTCAATCGACTTCCGAAACCGCCAGGCAAGCCACCTGCATATGAGAAAGGCGGCATGCCCACAGTCTACATCTACACACCTGAAGATGGTCGTCCCGCAACTTGGGGAAATGGTACGCATGTGGCTTTTGTTGCGGACACAAAGCAAAGCGTTAGGGACTTTCACGAAGCCGCGTTGCGTCTGGGCGGAAGCAACGAAGGTGAGCCGGGGCCACGCCCGCACTACGGCGAGAATTACTATGCTGCCTACGTCCGTGATCCGGATGGGAACAAGCTCCAAGCTGTGTGCTATGCATCCAACACGTGAAGCCTGTCCCAACAGAAGAGCGGACGTTCGTGTAGAGTGCGGCATTTAGCAAAATGGGCTTGCCCTCCCACATTCGCTGCGGGTTCCGAAATGATTGCACTAGGCTATGCGCAACCTATCCGTACGTTTTTGCTAACGCCTTGATTAGTTCATTCTTGTAGCGCGACACACCAGATTTGCTACCGTATATAGCAACCATGTCGGCTTCTGCATCCATTCCGATGCCTTCAGGAACGGTGGTCAAATTAGCAAATTCTCTGGCCCAGCCGTGACCGTTCATGTTAGTGCCAGCCACATGGGAAATCTCATCGGCTTGAATGCATATTGAATAGTTTTTTCCATGAGAAATAAGGGGTGAAAATAGCTTCGTTGATTCGAAACCCAAGGCCTTTTCCATTCGCACCAGATCAAGCTCTCTGGTTCTCGCGGCCAATTGATCCCTTGGAAATTCAGTCGGGCCCCGAACCGCATTCAGGCGCAGGAAGTCCAGCTTGTGGCTCGGTAGAATGTCCCATGAACCTACGGTGAGTTGTTGTAAGGTTAACCGACGAAGTGAGGTCGAATTTTTCACCCCATCTTGCCATTTTCGATAACCTAAACAATAGAGCTCATTCAATTTTGGTAGTTTTCCCAATATGTTAAAGTCTGGTTTCATCGACGCTTTTGAGTTGACGCGAATGATGGACAAATTCTCAAGGTTGAGCCAGGATCCAATAAAGCCGGCGTCGAAGTCTGCAAGAATTTCAAGTTCCGCCGATTGCAGTTTACGCAAACTTCGAAGGGCACCTTCATTTATGATTTTCGGCACGCCGTAGTGAATTTTAAGATGGCGGAGCTCGGGAAGCAGCTCAAAACCGGCCAGATTACAGGTTCCATTGCGATCCAAAGAACTGAAGAGCCTCAGAGAAAGGCGCGGTTCTTTCGCGCATCTTTCATTCAAATATCTAAGCGTCTCCCGCGGCACATTTTGAAAGTCATCTGATAGGCATTGAGGCCCTGCTGTTTTAACGTCTGCATAAGATTTGAGGTGCGCTCGCGCCTCGTCAATCCCGCGCTCAGTAAATGGAAAAACCAACTGATCGCTCCTTTATCAATGTCGTGATCGTAGGCTTCTGCCGATAAAACAATAACCGATGTTCGTCTACTATGCAGCATCTCGTAGGTCTGGGCTCGCCCTCCGACATTCGCTGCAGAACCCATCAACGGCCGCTTTTGGTATGCCGCCAGTCTTCGTCGGATTGTGCGGAAAGGTTATCAGGATCGGGGCGGCAATCGACTGAGAGTATGCACAAACAAGCGGGCGGCGCAGAGGGCTATGACCGATACAGCCGCCTCCCGTGAACAGTACTTGAGCGCCGTCGCTTTATTTTAACTGATCACATCAAGATTGACGCCAGTAATTATCGGGATGGATCGGAAAATCGACCTTGCAGGTCATTCTGCGAACGACCTCATTCTCATCAAGGATAATGTAGATGATGTCATCTCGATCATCACTAATGGTGTCAAACTTGTTGCTACAAATGACGCTATTTAGCCGTGTCATCCGGTTGCCTTCGACATCGATGTCTTCAGCGCGCAGGCCAATGCGATCCGCAAAGTTGTTTACCAGGCACGTGTCTTCAGCCGGGTCAGGCAATGTTGATTGGGCAGTCGCGCATGAGGCCAGGATAACGGCGAATAAAGTCGCCCTGTACGATCTGAAGTGCATTGGTGTGCATTCTGCACGAATGGAGACCGCGTATCACGTAACGCGTTGAAGTCTTTGATTGCAGGCAACGTTAGGTGGTTCAGGCTTTTCGCATCATGCCATAAGCCGGACCTTTCCCCCACAAAAAAAGCCCCCCTGCAAATGCAGAGGGGCCGTCATCCTTATACGAACCGCTTATTGTGCCCGAACGTAGCGTTCGGCCAGCAGCCGGATCAGGCCTTGTGCGCCGTCGTATTGCTTCACGCCGATGATGTAAGTGCCGCCTTGGACGCGGGCCATGACCAAGCTGTCCAGCCCGTTCCCATAGTCATCGTTCTGGCCAATCTGACGGCCCAGATCGTCATAGACGACCAACCAAGGATCACTGCTACCGCCGCCAATGGCTTCTACGACCAAAAGGCTGCTGTCGGCCACATCGATGCTGAACCACGTCACATCCTCACCGGCCTGCACGTCTTTGCGGGTCCGCGTTTCCAATGTGCCCAGATCTGTGATCGGGATGCTGCCGTCCATCGGTGGGGCGGCGTCGCCACGGGCATAAAGCGATTGCAGGGCTTCTTCGGCATCATACTCGTTGACGCTGACGGTAATCGGCGCGCCATCGTCGCTCAGCGCCTCCATTCCGATGCAGTACGTCCCGGCATCCAGCGCATCCACCACGTCGATCCGGGAATTCAGCCCATCGAAATCATCGTTCTCATCAATATAGATGTCGCCGGGGCCATAAAGGGTGATGACCGGATCGGCGCTTTCGTTTTCGGCTGTGATGCTGATCGGGCTGGGGGCATCCAGCGTGAAGCTCCAATATGGGGTCTCGTTGACGGATGCGGCGGCTGTGCTGCCAAGCCCGCCTAATGGGGTTGCCGTTTCACAGCTTCCATCGCTGCCGCTGCTTCCGCCCCCGGCGCTGACACCTTCGGTCAGGGCCTCTTGGTCTTGCCGACCGACCCGGACAAAGGCGGTCATCGGGCCGCCATCATAGCTGCGGAGCGACATGCAATAGGTGCCGGCCTCAAGATAAGTCTCGGCGCGGGATGCCGCATTGCCCCCGGAATCGTCGTCCGACAAGATCACACCGCCTGTGGAATCAAGCAGATCAATGATCGGATCGGCCCCTTCGCCACGCCCTGCTGCTTCAACCCTGACGTCTGTGCCTTCGCTGAGTGTGAACAAAGACACATATTCGTTGCCCCCAAGGACCAGGGCCATCTGTTCTTGAAAGTTGCCCGCTGTTGCAATGTCCGAACCTGTTTCGTCGCCTCCGATCCACTGACCATTCGCGCCGAGACCGCCACATAGGTCGTTTTGGGCCAAAGCTGGGGTCGCAAGGCCAAACATGGCCAGCGTTAAAGCTGTTGAAGTGCGTAAAGTTCTCGTCATGCGAAAGGGTCCTTTGACTTTGGAAACGAATTGGCAGCAACCTATTCCGATTGGCAGGTGGCTGGCTAGAGTGAAGACCGCAAAGTCAGAAAAACCTGACCTCTATATTTTACAAGTTGTTTAATTAACATATTTGTATAATAAAGGCCGTATGAATGAAACAGACCAACTCGACGCCGCCTTTGCGGCCTTGGCCAATCCGACCCGCCGGGCGATCTTGGCGCGGCTGGCAAACGGGGAAGCCACCGTGAACACTTTGGCGGAACCTTTCGCGATGAGCCTGCCTGCCATCTCACGCCACATTCGGGTGCTAGAGGACGCTGGGCTGATCACGCGAGGGCGGGATGCGCAGTTCCGGCCTTGTACTTTGAACACCGACCCCCTCCAGGTCGTTGCCAAATGGACCGACCAATACCGGCATATCTGGGATGTGCGTTTTGACGTGATGGCCGGACTTCTGAAATCAATGAAGGAACCAAAAAATGACTGATCAGCCAAGCTGGGTGAAAATCCAGCGCACCTTCGACGCGCCCATCACGCAGGTCTGGGAAATGTGGACAGACCCCGCGCTGTTCAAACAATGGTACGGGCCCATGGGCATGACCGTGCCTGTGGCCGAAATGGATGTGGTCGTGGGCGGCACACGCAAAGTCTGCATGGAGATGAAATCCCCCGACCGAACCATGTCGATGTGGTTCATCGGGGTCTATAAAGAGGTCAGCAGTCCGTCCCGGTTGGTCTATACCGAAAGCATGTGCGACGAAAACGGTACAATCATTCCGCCGCAGGCCATGGGCATGCCAGAGGGCGCGCCTGATATCACCGAAGTTATCGTGGAGCTGAGCGAGGCTGACGGCAAAACCACGATGACAATGGTGCATGTGGGCGTGCCCACAGGGACGGCTGGCGAGGGCGGCTGGAACCAGGCGATTGACAAACTGGCGGCGTTTATTGCCGAACAGGCATGAGCAAACGCCCCCAGCAAGCAAAGGGCTGGGACCCCATACCGCTCCCGCTCAAAATCCTGTCGGTCTTGATGGTCCTCTGGGCGACCGGATCAGCGATGAACCTGCCGCACCTGATGGCAAATGGCCTGCCGTTGTTTGGCACCTTTGTCTTTGGCATCGGCGCACTTTTGATTGTACTGTTTCTGGATTTCATCGGGCCCGGTGGCTTTCTATATGCCTTATGGAAACGAAAAAGCTGGGGTGTGCGCTGGGCTTTCTTCTACATCGGGTTGTTCGTCTTGAACGGGATTGTTGCTCTGTTGGTGCTCCGCGATCAGCTTGGGACGGCGCAAATTCTTGTGCCCAATATCATCTCATTGCTGTTCCTGGCGGTGATCTTTTGGAAGCGCGTCTATTTTGCTGAGACAGGGTAGGCGGCCTTCCAAAGGGGAACCCGTTGATCATCCCGCGCGTTGTAATCCGCAAGTGCTTTTGTGGCGTCTGTGGATGGATCAAGACGTTCATCCTGTCCGATCCGGGTCATCTGTTGGGTGTACCATGCGGTGACCCCGCCTTCGGGCGGATCGGTAAAGCGGGGGAAAGTGACGTCACCCCCGGCAGCCCAGGTTTTCAGCAGATCTGGATCAAGCACCAAGGCGCGGGCTAACCCGATCATATCAGCGGTGCCATCGGTGATGGCTGTGGCTGCTTGGGCTGCGGTCTTGAACCCGCCGGTCAGCATCAAGGGCTTGGTCGTCACAGCACGGGCGGATCTGGCAAAATCCGCGAAATAGGGCCCGCCACCCGCACTATCAGACGCGGATTTTGCCCCGGGAAAATAGGTGCCGCCGCTGATGTCGATCAGGTCGATAGATGTCTGATCCAGTGCTTTGACGACGTCCAAGGCCTCTGGCTCAGAAAAACCACCTTCCAACTGATCGGTGGCGTTCAGCTTCAGTGCTACTGGAAAGGCCGGACCAATAGCGGCACGCACGGCGGTGATCACTTCCAACAGCAGACGCATCCGATTGGGCAATGCGCCGCCATAAGCATCGGTTCGTTTGTTGAACAGCGGCGATAGAAACTGGCTAAGCAGAAACCCATGGGCCGCATGGATCTGCACGCCGGAAAATCCAACCGATTGGGCATGTTTGGCTGTGCGCGCAAATTCGGCAGGCAATGCCGCAATCTCATCCAAGGTCAAAGCCGCACAAGACAGACCGGGTAGGTCCAGCGCGCTGGGGCCTTTGGGAATACCAATTGGGGGATGGGTCATCGCGCCGGCATGGCCCAACTGCACCCAAAGCTGCATGCCCTCTGCGTTGCCGCACTGGGCAAGTTCGCGGAATGCAGCGTTATCCGACTGCGGCCCCAACACCAGATTACCCGGCTTTTCTGCCGCCATAGGGTCGCCCTGCACCTCACCAATGATCGCAACAGCACTGCCACCTGTGGCCCAGCGTTCATAAAGCCGGTTCTGGGTGGAGGTCGGATTACCACGGCCGTCCCCCAGCCCGTCCGACATAGCAGATTTCGCAATGCGGTTTTTTAGGGTAACGCCGCAAGGCAAGGTGAGTGGTGTGAATAGTGTGGGCAATGTGAAGCTCCGATCAGCCACAGACTGGCGCGACGATGGCCGACAGGCAACCAAAATGGTGTCGCGGATGGGGTTGAACCATCCTGATGCAGCTTTGCACCTGAATTACCAAAAGCATCAAGACAAACAGCGGGCCCGTTGTCTAACGGGCATGGTCGTGGGGTGCTGGAAGCAAATTATAGCTTCTTGGTCGTGCCCTTACCCATGAAATCCAGCGACTTTGTATAGTTTCGTATCAGCCGATCAACGTGCCGGATGATGTTGCCTGATGCGTCCATTTCCTGCATCGCACCCAGCCGGTCAATTTCTTGTTGTAAGAATTCTTCGAGGGTGTTGTCAGCATTGTCGGTCACATCTGTTGCTGCATTATATTCCAGCATGTTCTTAAAGATGCGGAAGTCACCGGCGGCTTCGAAGATCAAAGGTGCCTGGTAAGGCTCCCCGAAAAGACGGCGTGATGCGACGATGGTCTTGGGTGATGCGCAGAGTTTCAACAGCGCAGCTGTTTCTGCCACACCTCGATGCATCACGGCGATGGCAAGTGGGGTGCGTCCTTCATAGTTGGGTACTTCCAGTTTCGCACCTGCTTGCACCAGCATTTGCGCGATGCGCAATTGTTCGGGTTTATCCTTGCGGCGGTTCTGCGCGAAAATGTGTAACGCTGTCCCATTTGCGCCGCCGGTGACCGAAGCCCCCGCTGACAGCATCAGCCAAAGACGTTCAGGCCGATGATCTTTGGCTTCAAGCGGCCAATAGATCGGGTGCGTTCCCGGCATAGAGAATGTTTTGATGTCGACGCGTGCCAATGCGGCGCGATAATCATCAAGTGTTTCGGCGCCTCGAACAGACCAAAAGGCGGCGGGCTCTTCTTGCCATGTGACTTTCTTGCCCAGGTCCTCGGAGGCAAAACCTGGCAGCGAGGCTAACAGGGAAAGTGACTGCTGCAGCTGGTCTAATGCTTTGTGATGAAATCCGTTTGTTGGACCCTTAGAAAGTTCCGTGGTGTAAACATCTTTGAACGTCGCGATTTCACCGCGCAACCATCCGCCAAGGCTGGCGGCCATGGTCAGTGCCTTTGGGTCATTCTCTAGGTGTGAGAGAACCAGTGCCAACCTACGGGGGTCAGACGTCGCGCCCTTTACATCCATCTGGCCAACCTTTGCGCCGGCCGCCAAGAAGCATCCAACATCTTCTATACTACCGCGATAGATCGCGACGTTCAGCGGTGTCATGCGGTAGATGTCCGTAGCCTCAAGATCGGCACCTTTGAAAATCAGCAACCGCAGGATGGCCAACCTAACTGCCGCTTTTCGTTTCATGGCTGCCATTGCGTGTAAAACGGTCTCGCCCCGGCGCGTTCGCAATTTTACGCTGGCACCAGCGGCCAGCATCAACTGCACCCGCTCAAGCGGTTTGTTGCGCGCAGACATTGCCCAAATTAAAGGAAACGGTGATGTTTTTCCATGTCCTGAGCCATAGAGCGCGTTCAGATCGACATTTGGTAATGCAGCGCAGAAGGCATCAAACCCTTTGGCCTTGACGAGTTCCTCCGCAGCAAAAGGAAATTGTAGGAAGGCGGCTATTTCTTTGGACTGTTCCCCGAGTGTATTGATCCTGTCCAACTGCACATCTGCCGCCTCTGTGTCGCGCGCAGCATGTGCTTGGTCAAACTCTTTGCAGCTTCTCAGAAAGTCACGCCGGATCTGCGCCAATTTCTCAAAACGAACCCGCAGGTCGCGAGGCATGTCTGCGGCGTGTTTATCCAATACGGCTGAAAGTGTCTTAAGCGCGACATCATCTTTTGTGTTCTGTTGGTCTACCGCGTCGAAGATGCCTTTTGTCAAGGTTCGCAACACGTCCCAAGGTACGTCATATGTCATGTCGGGCCTGCAAATGATTGAACCCATATCATTTGTGGTTCGCAATCCAATTACAAACAAAAAGGGCCGCGCCATTGGCACGACCCTTCTCATTTCTGCTGTTCGCTTAGGTCTTAGCCCTGACGGGCTTTGAACCGGCGTTGCGTCTTGTTGATCACATAGACGCGGCCCTTGCGGCGCACGACGCGGCAATCGCGATGACGCTGCTTGAGCGAGCGGAGGGAGTTACGTACCTTCATCAGGTCGTTCCTTCATGTCGCGGCGCGCGGATTGCGCCTTGGGTTACAGTTGCGGATCCGAAGACCCGGTGAATGCGTGGTGGACGATACTGGGATCGAACCAGTGACCCCTTCGATGTCAACGAAGTGCTCTACCGCTGAGCTAATCATCCTTTTTCCAACGTGAATGCTGCGCCCCATAACGAAATAGGACGCGAGCCCGGCCCACGTCAGTCGTGCGGTCTATAAAAGGAGTCGATCAGGGGATCAAGGGCTTTTGGTAATTTCCAAAAACGCGCTATCATGAAAACCAAAGGGAAGAATTATTGCTGAACACCGCATTCCATCTTGATCGACCAACGACGCGTACAACGAGCGTTGTCTTTGCGTCACCGCATAGCGGGCGGGACTATCCTGAAACGTTCCTGCAGCAAACCGTGCTGAACGGGCGCGAGGTGCGATCATCCGAGGATGCCTTTGTAGACAGGCTTTTTGCTGACGTGCCTGCACATGGGGCGCCGTTTTTGCAGGCCCGTGCGCCGCGGGCCTATTTGGATTTGAACCGGGGGGCGGATGAACTTGATTCTGCGCTGATCGACGGTGTGCGCCGTGCGGCGCATAACCCGCGGATTGCCAGCGGACTTGGGGTGATTCCTCGTGTTGTGGCCAACGGGCGGCATATTTACCGCGGAAAGCTGTCACTGGCCGAGGCGCACCAACGGATCGCGCGCTATTGGCGACCCTATCATGATCAGCTGCAGACGTTGCTCGACGAAAGCAACAATCGCTTTGGTGAGGCTATTTTGATCGATTGCCATTCCATGCCACATGAAGCGCTTGAAAGCGTTGGACCGCCAGGGAGCGCGCGACCCGATATTGTGCTGGGGGACAGGTTCGGGGCGACGGCGTCCAACGGGATTATGGAACATGCCGAGGCTGCATTCTCTGGTGCGGGGCTGCGGGTAGCGCGGAATATGCCTTTTGCCGGGGCGTTCATTGCGCAGCACTACGGGCGGCCCTCACGGGGGCAACATGCGATCCAGGTTGAGATTGATCGCAGGCTCTATATGGATGAACGGACGCTTGAGCCACATGCGGATTTCGACGCGTTTAAGACGTTGCTGAACGGGGTTATTGCCCAGCTTGCTGAAATTGGCCGCCAAGCAGATCAAAGGGTTGCGGCTGAATAGTAAGATGGGTTTAAACCCATCTTACGTGGTGCATCTGCTATCCCAGCAGAACAATGTCTGACACGCCCGCGTCTCGGCGCAGCGCATGAACCTCTGCCAGTGACGGATCGTTGATCCATCCCAATGCTGCGTCTTTATCAGGAAATGAGAGCAATGCAGCCACATCCGGAATAGTGGGCTCGCCATCAATTGCAGTGGAATCTGCTGTCGCAGCTTCGATCTTGCCGCCATGTAAGGCAAGTGCAGCCCCAGCCTTTTCACGGTAAGCGGCCAAAGATGTGGGGTTGGTGATCGTCAGGCTGGCATAGGCGTAAATCATTGTCGTCTCCTGTGTTTGGAACAACTCAACAATAAGCCGCACAAGGACATGCGAAAACGCGTGAATATGCATTCGTTGTGTGCAAATATGCATGCCATGGAACCTCTCTGGGATGATCTGCACACTGTCCTTTGTCTGGTGCGGCGCGGCTCGCTTGCCGGGGCAGCGGCTGAGCTAGGTGTGAATTACACCACCGTCGCCCGCCGGATCAGTCGGGTAGAAGCCTCTTTGAATGTCGCCTTGTTTGACCGGCTACGCGACGGGTACCAGCCTACTGAGGCCGGCCAATCCGTCGCCGCACATGCCGCGAAGATGGAGCAAGACGCCAACGCCTTGATCCGTCAGCTACAGGGGCAGGATGACAGCCTTTCCGGCCCACTGACGATCACAGCGCCGCAACTGCTGATCGCACATGGACTTGCCCCGGTGATCGACAGTTTTTGCGCCACATACCCGGAAGTGCAGTTGCATGTCCGGGCTACAAACGACTTGCTGGACCTGAACAAGCGCGAGGCTGATCTAGCCATTCGGATCAGCCGTGAACCGGGCGATACACTGACAGGGCTGCGGCTTGCCGAACAACGCTCGGCCAGTTTTGCCGATGCGACTTGGGCGGCACGGATCGCATCCAATCCTGAGACCCTTATAGATTGGGTGGTTTATGCCGCCTACAAAGATGTCCCGCGCAATGTGGATCCAGCCTATCCCAATCACCGTATTCGGATGACATTTGACGATATGGTAGCCATTCGGGGGGCCGCATTGGCGGGACTTGGTGTCGCGCGGATGCCGATGTTTTTGGGGCAGGCGTCGGGGTTGGTCCAAGTGCCTGTCCTGCCGCCGCAGCCTTACGCCGATATTTGGGTGGTCGGGCATCCTGACGTTTGGCCGTCTGCCAAGGTCAAAGCATTTCGCGATATCTTGGTCCCACATTTCCGCAAGACCAAGGGCCGGTTTCTACATTAGATGCAGTTTTGCCTGACCGACGCGATCCAACTTGCAGGCGGAAGTGGAATAGTAAAGTTCAGCACAGGGCCATAGACCCGCGCCAGATTTGGCGTGAACGACAAGTCTTCCCCGCCTTCAATCACCAGTGTTTCCGGGATTTTGAGGGACGCCGTCAGCGATGTTTCGTCTTGGCGTATGAAGTCGATATCATCTGGTCCCAGCCGGTGAGGTTCGCTTCTTTTGATATAAAATTGAGGGCCGGACGCCACATCAAGCAGCGGGCCATTTGGATATATACTCCTGCTATGATCACCCGGCTCAACAACCAACACATGCAGGCGCGGGTCTTCAACGCGGCAAAACAACGTGAATGGCACACCGTCGTTAGGTCCGTAGCGCTGGGTCGTCGCCAGAACCAACCCTTCTTTGTAAGGCTCTAGATGCCAATCATCTGTTGACCGCTTTGTGTTGTCGAGACCCAGCGGTTCGTGGTCGGCCACATCGAAATCATAGGCTTGGCCAAGGGGAACATTCGCTGCAATTGTCAAAACCTCAGCCGATATGCCCATCTCAAGCGTATATTCCAGCACTTCAGGGGATATCCACGGGGACGCGCCCGCGCCAACAACCGTCAGGCTGATATTGGGGTCAATGTCACGCCCAACCCCGCCCATAAAGGCCAGCAAACAAGCATTGCGGCAGCGTGTATCACGGGCAGGGTCCGCCCCGCTTGGCGTGCCCAATTCACGGCGGTCGGTGCTCCAACCGCGTTCCCGGATCAATCGACCCAGCGCCATGGCCGCAACGGGATCGCCGCCGGTTGAATCAAAGGCGATGGCTCCGTAGTGTCCAGATCCGTCGGCAAACGCCGCAAACCGGGCGGGCGTATCGGCGGTAATTTCACCCTGTGCCTCGGCCCATTCACAACCCCAACAGTTGCCACCGTTCCCAGTGATGTAGAACGTCATGTCTTCGGCTTGGCCGGTTGTGGCCATGAAAATGGAAAGAATAGCGAAAGTCTTTGTCCACATGAAAATTCTCCTTTGAAAGCGTTGCTGAAACAAGCCTCTAAATACAGTTCCGCAGCGCGGCCTCGATCCAGCTGGATGGGGGCAACGGAATGGTATACTCTAACAATCCAGCATAAACCCGGCCTAAATTGGGTGTAAAGGACAGCGCCCCGCCGGGCCGCCCAATAACCGCGTCGGGGAGAATAACTGACACAGTCAACCCCGTCTGGGATTGCCGGATGAAGTCTACATCATCGGGATCAAGCGGATACTTGGCCTCGCCTATCGTGAAAGCGGGGCCATCCGCGTAGTCGCCGACCGAAAAGTAATTCAGCGGGCTGCCGTCCGGGAAGATAGTGTCGGTGAAATCACCCGGCTCAACAACCAAGATATGCAGGCGTGGGTCTTCGACCCTGCAAAACAAGGTGAATGGAACTTCGCGGGTTGGGCCGAACTGTTGCTTGGTGGCAAGGACCAAACCCTCTTTATATGGTTCCAGATACCAATCGTCCGTCGTCTTTTGGGTGTTATCAAGCCCGAGCCGGGTCAGGTCTTCCCCAACGACATCATAAGTTTGGCCAGCAGGAACGCGTGTGGCGATCATTAAAACGTCCGGGGACACACCCATTTCAAGCGTATATTCCAACACGTCCTGCGACACCCATTGCACAGCCGTTTCACCGCCGATCGTAAGACCATGATCGTCGCGGACATTCCTGCCAACGCCGCCCATGAAGGCCAATACGCATGCGTCAATGCAGGTCGTCTCGCGCGATGGAAACTCTCCGCCTTGTTCGCGGCGGCTGGTGTCCCAATCCCGTTCCCGGATCGCGCGTCCCAATGCCATCGCGGCGTCAGGATCACCGCCGGTGGAATCCAGCGCGATGCCGCCAGCACCGTTCAATGTCTCGGCAAATGCAATGAACCGGGCAGGCGTATCTGGCGTTATTTCACCCCGCGCTTCGATCCATTCGCATCCATGGCAGTTCCCGCCGTTTCCGGTGAAGTAGAATGTCATATCGTCCGCATGACCCGTTGTGGCCACAAGACCGCAAAGAAGGGCGAAGCTGCGCAAAATCGTCATCCACATAAAATTAACCTTTTCTCAAATTTCGCAACGCACGGCGGGTTAATGGGGCGGCATCTGATCCTGTGTACATACGCGTTTCATACGCCGACTGTACGCAGAATTTACCGCCAAATCGGCCAATATGCCCAACGTTAACGTACGATTCGCAAAAACGGCAGCCAAGACGGGATGAATGCGCTGAAATCCCCCTCCGCGCGTTGCGTCAGGTCGACATCTCAGAGGCCAAGAAGGCTTCAGGATCGTCCACCTCAATCAATCGCTTGCGGTCGATCTGCCAAAACCGATTGCCCACATTGCGTAGGAAACTGCGGTCATGACTGACGAGTAGGCAAGATGCGCCATGGGCGATCAGTTCTTCCTCCAACGCCTCTTGCCCTTCGATATCCAGATGGTTTGTCGGCTCATCCAATAGGTAGAAATTCGGGTGTTGCAGGCGCAAAATCAGCATCGCCAGCCGCGCCTTTTGGCCGCCCGAAAGCGCGCCGATTTTGGTGTCCTGCATTTGAATATTCACACCCGCCCCTGCCAGCAATCCACGCGCCCGTTGATCGCCCACATCGAACTGCCCAGCCACGGCCGTCATCGGTGTATCGGCATCGTTCAATTGGCTAAGGTGTTGATCTGAATAGCCTAAAGTCACCGTTGGGGCGCATTTTATCGCGGGTTCTTCGTCCAACAAAGCCCGGTGGATCATTTTGACAAGCTGCGTTTTCCCGGTGCCATTGGTGCCGAGTAGAACAATCCGATCCCCCTTCCCGATCCACTTTTTGTCGGTCTTGTAAAGTTCCCGCCCATCCGGCGCTTTGACCGTCACATGATCCAGCGTGATCAAAGCCTTGGCATGGGTCCCGCTATTGGTCAGTTTGATGTCACCCGCCCCTTTTTCGCGGTGGGCAGGCTTGGCGGCGGCCTCCATCTTGGCGGCCCGTTCCGTCAATTGCTTGGTCTTTGTGATCAACAGATCAGAGCCCGAGTTGATCCCGATATTTTTCAGCTTCGCTGCCTGTTTGCGCAGTTGGCTGGCCTTGTTGAGATCATTGGCAAAGCGGCGTTCGTCTGCAGCATCTGCCTCATCCAGCGCAGTCCGCGCTTGGGTGAAGGGCAGGGCAAAGGTCCGCGACCGATCGGCCCTTAAAAACAAGGTCCGATTGGTGGTTGCATCCAGAAAAGCGCGGTCATGGCTTGTCATGATGACAGGCACTTCGCGAGGCAAGGCGCCTAGCCAATCCTGCAGCAATCCGATGCGTTGCAAGTCCAGATGGTTGGTCGGTTCGTCCAGTAGCAGAATGTCCGGTTCTGTCACCCAAGCCGCCGCCAAAAGGGCGGTGCGCTGCCAACCACCGCTGAGTTCTGCGAGCGGTTTGTGCTGTAGGTCGTAGGGGATTTTCAGATCATCCAAGACCACATCCACGCGCCAGCTTTCATAGTCCTGCTGTTCTTGGGGAAGCGCGTTAAGCACATGTTCGTAAAGGGTTTTGGAGATGGCGTCTGGAGGAATATGCTGCTCAACTGAGCCTATCCGCAAACCGCGCGCGCGGGTGATCTCGCCGGTTGTTTGTTCAAATGTCCCGGCAATACATCCCAGTAAGGTGGACTTGCCGCGCCCGTTGGCGGCCACCAGCCCGATGCGGTCGCCCTTGGAGATTGTCAGGTTCAAATCGGTGAAAAGCGGATCGCCAAGGGTCACGCCCAAGCCGTTGATGTTGATAAGTGTCATAGGTGTCTCTGGTCAGAAAAACGGGCCGCAAAGGCGGCGAAAAGGCAGACCGGAGTATGACCTGCCCTGCAAACGGGTTTACAGGGCGGAACGGGGACCATGCTGAAGTCGGCGGATGATACGCATGTCCAGCTTGTGCCCTCCTGTTGTGCGTGTGATCGTTAAGGTAAGACTATGTTTGGCGAGCAGGATGGGTCAAGACCCATCTTACGGACCACAGCAAAGCACTGATTTTTAACCCAATGCGCGACGTTGAATACAGGCGTTGACAGCATCTGCTCCAGTTTGCGTCCCGCCAAGATTAGCAACCGCGCGGGCACGCGGCAACGCGCCTTCGGGATTGCTGGATGCACTACCCGGGGACACAGAGTAAGTGCCAGGTGCTTGGGTCTCTTCTAGGCAGGCGTTGACCAACGCTTCGGCCTCGTTAGGGGGAAGTGGCTTGCTTACTTCGCAGCCAGCGAGGATGAGAACAGAAAGAACGACAGTATACCGCATCACAATGCCTTTGGTTGAGAAGAAAATTATCAGCCAATTTAGCGCCGATATCGCAAGACATCAATTGGGCTGAACAGTTTCCGCAAATTCCAGCCTTTCCTTAGCGCAAAGCGCGGCCTTTGATGATCGCATCTTTCCCAAATTTCTCGCGTATTTTGTCCGCTGCCTTCTCGGCTTGAACACGTTTGCCTGCGCCCGGATCAAGCAAGTCACCTTCGCGGTCCGCATCTTGGTCAGAGGTAATGTCGGACAATCCAACGCCCAGCAGCCGATATGGGCCTTTGTCGCCCACCTGATCAAAGAGCGCACGGGCAGTCCGGTAAATCGTGTCTGCGATTTGAGTAGGGTGCCGAAGGCTCTGTCGCTTGGTAATCCCTTTGAAATCATAAGACTTTAGCTTCAGCGTCACCACCCGACCGGCTTTGCTATTGGCTTTGGCCCGCGCGCTGACCTTCTCGGCCATCCGCCAGATATGCCCGTCAAGGATATCCACATCGCTGGTATCTTCGTTGAATGTTGTTTCATTCGACAGGCTTTTGACGGGGGCGTGTGCGGTGATCCGACGTCCGTCTTCGCCACGGGCGAGACTATAGAGCCGCTCACCCATACCCCCGAACCGGTCGTGCAAATCCCGCCGGTCCCAGCGCAAAAGATCGTCAAAGGTGCGGATACCAGCGTTGTTCAGGCTGGCCTGCGCAGCGGGGCCGATCCCCCAGATCAATCGGACAGGTTTTGGGCGCAGAAAGGCCGTTGTTTCTGCCTTTCCGATGATCGAAAACCCGCGGGGTTTGTCCAAATCAGAGGCCACCTTAGCCAGAAATTTGTTGTGCGACAGGCCGATTGATCCTGTCAGGCCAATCTCGTCTTTCATCCGTTTGATCAGTTGCGCCAACATCACAGCAGGCGGCGCATGATGCAGCCGGGCGGTGCCGGTCAGGTCCATGAAGGCTTCGTCCAGTGACAGCGGTTCGACCACGGGCGTCAGTTCATCCATCATTGCCCGGATCGCCCGCGAGGCTTTGGTGTAGGCATCAAAGCGCGGGCGCACGACAACGGCTTCGGGGCAGAGTTTGAGCGCTTGAAACATCGGCATCGCGGATTTCACTCCTTTGATACGTGCGATGTAGCAGGCGGTGGACACAACTCCGCGTTTCCCCCCGCCGATGATCAGCGGCTTGTCTACGAGGTCAGGGTTGTCACGCTTTTCGACGCTTGCGTAGAAGGCATCGCAATCCATGTGTGCGATGGTAAGGTCAAAGAGTTCCGGGTGCCGCGTCACCCGTGGGCTGCGGCATTGCGGACAGCGGGTTTCGCTGTCGAATGTGGTCAGGCAGTCGCGGCAAAGGGCTGGCATAGGTGCATGATAAGGGGCGGTGGATATGGATACAACGGGGCCGCATAATGGTGCGAAAGTTGCCTTGTTCCTTGGCGACAAGCTGGTGAGTATTTTGCGCGATGACTTTGCTCATATTCCCCACCCAAACCGCTGGGACCTGCCCGGTGGCGGGCGTGAAGCGGGCGAGACCGCATTTGAGACGATGGCCCGCGAGGTTGAAGAAGAGCTTGGTTTGATTGTACCGGCTGATGCCGTTTTGTGGGAGCGGGCCTTCCCGTCTGATACTGTTCCTGGCCGCTGGAATGGATTTTTTGTGGCGCAAATGGCTGCGGATGCCGTTGATGATATTGTCTTTGGAGATGAAGGCCAGCGCTGGGCCATGTTTACCTATAAAGCGTTTGTCGACTTGCCAAATGTTGTTCCCTACTATCCGGCCCGGTTGGCCCTTTGGGTTGAGGACACGGGTGGGTTGCCTCGGGCACCAAATTTCTAGAAATTTGGTGCGGCCTTAGTCAAATCTCGGCGTAGATTTCCAATAGATTCCCATCCGGATCACGGAAGAACAAGGTGCGATGTCCAAAGTCATGATCGGTCGGCGGGGACATGATTGCGATGTTGCGCTGGCTCAATTCGGCGGCACAAGCGTCCACTTGAGCTGCGGTGACTTTGAAGGCCAGTTGCAGCGCTGCGGTACCGGCCGGGACTGGCGCATCTTCTGCCGTGTGCCCAGGCCGTGACAGCACGAAGGTGTTTGGTCCCACCTGATATTCGATCCAATTCTGAGAGAGTTCGCGTGTGGCCGAGAATTGCATGACGTCTTCGTAAAAACGGCGCATGGCTGTCATATCGCGGACGAAGATGACTGTGTAGTCGACGGCGCGGATAGCTTGGAACGGTGAATCGGACATGGTCTATCCCTCACATGATCTGCACATTGCATACGTGAAATTCACGGGAAGTGAAAATAGTCGTGATTTTTTAGAAACTGCTTGAGATTCTAGTTGCTTTGGGCACCAGATACCGTAAGAGTTTCTTATAGGAAACACGCTGACCGGGAGAGATCGGTTCAGTCCGCCGCCGAAGGAGCAACCGCCCCGGTCACTCTCAGGCAAATGGACCGGTTGGGGTGCAACACGCCGAAGAGAGGCCTTCAATGGTCCACCGAAGGAGCAAGCCCGGTTTTGGGTGAATCTCTCAGGTACAACAGACGGCGGGGGCATATGGTAGGAGCATTACCATGCCTTCGATTGCTGTTATTGGTGCCGGGATAACCGGTGTAACCACTGCTTATTCCCTGATGATCCGCGGCTTTGACGTGACAGTTTATGACCGTCAGCGCTATGCTGGGATGGAGACCAGCTTTGCCAATGGTGGTCAGTTGAGCGCCTCAAATGCGGAGGTTTGGAACCAGTGGTCTACGGTGCTGAAAGGCATCAAATGGATGTTCGAAGGCGAAGCCCCTTTGTTTGTAAACCCCCGCCCTGGTTGGCATAAAGTCAGCTGGATGACCGAGTTTCTGGCCAATATCCCGCGTTATAGAACCAACACGAC
The DNA here is from genome assembly GCA_947501555.1 of uncultured Paracoccaceae bacterium. Taxonomy (GTDB): domain Bacteria; phylum Pseudomonadota; class Alphaproteobacteria; order Rhodobacterales; family Rhodobacteraceae; genus Yoonia. The sequence goes on along the minus strand of CANMWG010000001.1, from coordinate 2,779,677 downwards.
GAAGACGGCAGCAATGGCCGTGGCAGCGCGCGCTGGTCTGGCGGAGATGGCGGAGAGGTCAGGCGTTGATTTTGACTTTAGCCGGGCGGGTATTCTGCATTTCTATAAGACCCAGAAAGATCTGAAACATGCACGCATGGTCAATGGGCTGCTGACAGATGGCGGCGTGGTCCGTCGCGAGTTGACGGTGGATGAGGTCATGGCCCGCGAACCGACCTTGCGTGGGGATATCGTGGGGGGATTCTGGACAGAAGGCGACAGCACTGGGGATATCCATAAGTTCACCAGTGGTTTGGCCGATTGGCTGAAAACGCAGGGCGTAGTGTTCAAGCTGGGCCAATCCGTCACTGATTTGCATGTGCGTGATGATGGTGTCTATGTCGAATGTGGGCAGGAAGACCGTTACGACAGCATTGTTGTGTCGGCCGGTGTTGCCAGCCGCAAGTTCGCCAAGCGGCTGGGGGATCGTGTGAATGTCTACCCCGTGAAGGGATACTCGATCACGGTCAATCTGGATGATGCCGCCAGCCAGGCTGCGGCCCCCACAACGTCACTGTTGGACGACAAAGCCAAGGTTGTGACCTCTCGGCTGGGGCGCAACAGGTTCCGGATTGCGGGCACGGCTGAGTTCAATGGCGAAAACCGGGATATTCTGGAACGTCGCGTGCGTCCGTTGATCAGATGGTGCGAAGAACACTTCCCGAGTGTATCTACGGAAAGCTGTGTTCCATGGGCCGGTTTGCGCCCAATGATGCCCAATATGATGCCCCGGGTTGGCCCCGGTAAAAGTGACCGGGTGTTCTATAATACAGGGCACGGGCATCTGGGTTGGACGCTCAGCCCGGCAACCGCGGATGCGATCGGCGCAACTGTCGCTGCGCGCTTCAAAAGCAACAGTATGCAAGTGCATACATTGAAATCGGCCTGAAACACACCTATCTGTCATTCATAACAAAAGAGGGACAGATTTATGCCAATTGAAGAAATGTTGTCGGAGTTCTTGGGTCAGAACGTGTTGTTCGTTCTGCTCGCCATCTTCATTGTTGTCTGCATTCTTGCAGGCGTCAGGATTGTGCCGCAGTCAGAGAAATTCGTGGTCGAACGTCTCGGGCGGCTCCGGTCAGTGCTTGGTCCGGGGATCAACTTTATTGTCCCGTTCCTGGACCGCGTCCGTCACAAAGTGTCGATCCTGGAGCGGCAGCTGCCCTCAATGACGCAAGATGCGATTACGTCAGACAACGTGCTGGTACAGGTCGAAACATCTGTGTTCTACCGGATTATCGAGCCTGAAAAGACAGTCTACCGGATCCGCGATGTGGATGGTGCGATCTCAACTACTGTGGCTGGTATCGTTCGGTCTGAAATTGGCCGCATGGAATTGGATCAGGTTCAGGCGAACCGGTCAAACCTGATCGAAGCTGTGCGTGCGCAAGTGGCCCAGCAGGTCGATGATTGGGGCATCGAAGTGACCCGCGCTGAAATTCTGGATGTGAATCTGGATCAGGCCACCCGCGAGGCAATGCTGCAGCAGTTGAACGCTGAACGTGCCCGTCGTGCACAGGTGACCGAGGCCGAGGGCCAAAAGCGTGCGGTTGAGCTTCAATCCGACGCAGAGCTCTATGCAGCCGAACAGGATGCGAAAGCCCGCAGGATCCTTGCGGATGCCGAAGCCTATGCCACCCAGGTGGTTGCTGTGGCGATTGCGGAAAACGGTTTGGAGGCGGCCCAGTATCAGGTTGCGCTCAAGCAGGTCGAAGCTTTGCAAAAGCTGGGCGATGGTGCGGGTAGCCAAACGGTTGTCTTGCCCGCCAACGCGCTGGATGCCTTTGGGAATGCGTTTTCAATGCTGAAAGGACGTGGATAATGCCACTTTGGACGGAATGGTGGGTTTGGATGTCGGGGGCTTTGATCCTCGCAACGCTTGAAGTGTTGATTCCCGGATACATCTTTCTGGGCTTCGCGTTAGGTGCTGCGATGATGGGATTGCTGATCTTGTTTGGCGTCTCTGCCACCGGATTGGCACTGACGCTGGTCATCTTCTCGGTGCTGTCCCTGATATCCTATCTGGTGATGCGCAAGGTCTTTGGGCTGCGCAGCGGGCAGGTCAAAATCTGGGATACGGACATCAACGACTGACGCGTCGCAAAACTCTGACACAGAGTTTTGTTCAAAAAATCTGTGATTTTTTGACCCCTAGCCTCAATGGTTGGGGGTCTTTGCTTGGGGTGAGGCAAGTTCGGCCTGAATAGCGGTAGCTGCTTGGCGCGGGTCGGCCGCTTTCCAAATCGGGCGCCCGACCACAACATGATCCGCCCCATTGGCAATCGCCTGCGCTGGCGTCATGACCCGTTTTTGGTCGCCCAGATCTGCCCCAACGGGCCGTACCCCAGGTGTCACGATCAACTTGCCTTCGGCCTCGGGCAATGCCCTGATCAATGCGGCCTCTTGAGGTGAGGAAATCACTCCATCGGCCCCGTTCGATAAGGCAATACCCGCCCGTTCCTGCACAAGGTCGGCTAGTTCGCCATCCTTTACACATGACGCATCCAGATCACCCCGATCCAGCGAGGTCAGAATCGTCACCGCCAAAATCTTCATATCCGATCCGGCCGCCCCTTCGCGCGCGGCGCGGACGACATGGGGGTCCCCATGCACCGTCAAAAAATCCAGATCAAACTGCGCCACACCGCGTACGGCGGCCTCAACTGTTGCCCCGATGTCAAAGAACTTCATGTCCAGAAAAATGCGTTTGCCATGCTCTTGCTTAAGTTCATTGGCAAGTGCCAGACCGCCACCCGTCAACATGCCCAGCCCGATTTTATAAAAGCTGACGCTGTCGCCAAGCGTTTTGGCCAGCTCTAGCCCCTCCAGCACATTAGGTACGTCCATCGCAACGATCAGGCGGTCGTCAGACATGCAGTAGCTCCTTGAATTGGTTGGGGCGGGTCTAACCGTTGGTTTCTTCTGGTGCAATCCGGTCCCGCACAAACGAAAAAGGTGCAGCCTGTCCCGAGGCCGCACCTTTCTCGACCTTTCGGGGCTGAGGGCTCAATTCAGCGCCAAAGGAAGTTCGTGAGTGGTGTCTTTGTCATGCTTTGGACGCCGACATCGGTACTATGTGCCAATTCACCTGTCGTTTGGCGGGGAAAAAAGTTGGCACGCTCCCCCTTTGGTTGAATTTCCGCAGGTTGCCTTGCAGTCTTGGGGTTGCATTCCCATCTAAAGACCGAGGCCCAAAAAGGGGTGTGCCGCCAGGTCGGGCATCCCAAATGCTGGGCGCTTATGAAAAGGAGAGACCCATGAACTTAGATAAGTTCACCGAGCGGTCGCGCGGCTTTGTGCAAGCCGCTCAGACGATCGCAATGCGCGAAAGCCATCAGCGGCTGGCGCCTGAACATCTGCTCAAAGCCTTGATGGACGACGAAGAAGGCCTTGCCGCCAATCTGATCACCCGTGGGGGTGGCGATCCGCAAGCTGTGCGCGCGGCCCTTGATGTCACAATGGCGAAAATGCCCCAGGTGTCCGGCGATGCCGCCCAAGTCTATATGGACAATCTGACCGGCAAGGTTATCGCCGAGGCTGAAAAGATCGCGACCAAGGCGGGCGACAGTTTTGTCCCGGTTGAGCGTTTGCTGACCGCATTGGCCGTTGTGAAATCCAAGGCTAAGGACGCCTTGGACGCCGGTGGTGTTACCGCCCAAAAACTGAACACAGCGATCCGTGAGATCCGCAAAGGCCGGACTGCCGATAGTGCCAGCGCCGAAGATGGCTATGACGCGTTGAAGAAATACGCCCGTGATCTGACGGAGGCTGCTGAGCAAGGCAAGATCGATCCGATCATTGGCCGTGACGAAGAAATTCGCCGCGCCATGCAGGTCTTGTCCCGCCGGACCAAGAACAACCCGGTTCTCATCGGTGAGCCCGGCGTCGGGAAAACGGCCATCGCCGAAGGCCTTGCCTTGCGCATCGTTGATGGCGACGTTCCTGAAAGCCTGCGCAACAAAAAGTTGATGTCCCTGGATATGGGCGCCCTGATTGCCGGTGCGAAATATCGCGGTGAGTTTGAGGAGCGCCTAAAGGCCGTTTTGAAGGAAATTGAGGCTGCCGCAGGCGAGATCATCCTCTTTATCGACGAAATGCATACCCTTGTTGGGGCTGGCAAGGCTGATGGTGCGATGGACGCCGCGAACCTGATCAAACCCGCCTTAGCCCGTGGTGAGTTGCATTGTGTCGGTGCCACCACACTGAACGAATACCGTAAGTATGTCGAAAAGGACGCGGCCCTGGCCCGTCGTTTCCAGCCATTGATGGTTGAAGAACCGACCGTCACCGATACCGTTAGCATTCTGCGTGGTATCAAGGAGAAATACGAGGTCCACCATGGTGTCCGGATTGCGGATGCGGCCTTGGTCGCCGCGGCCACCCTGTCACACCGTTATATCACTGACCGCTTTCTGCCTGACAAGGCGATTGACCTGATGGATGAAGCGGCCAGCCGTCTCCGGATGGAAGTGGATAGCAAGCCAGAAGAACTGGATGCGCTTGATCGTCAGCTCTTGCAGTTGCAAATCGAAGCCGAGGCGCTGAAGAAAGAGGATGACAAGGCCTCAAAGGACCGGCTCGAAAAGCTTGAGAAAGAATTAGCCGATCTGCAGGATCAGGCCTCAGAGATGACAGCCAAATGGCAGGCTGAACGTGACAAGTTGGATCTGACCCGCGCCGTTAAAGAAAAGCTGGACCGTGCCCGCGCGGATCTTGAGATCGCGAAGCGCGATGGCAACTTGGCCAAGGCAGGTGAGCTGTCTTACGGTGTGATCCCCGAATTGGAGCGTCTGGTCAACGAGGCCGAGGCCACAAGTGATGTGGTCGTTGAAGAGGCCGTGCGCCCAGAGCAGATCGCCGAAGTCGTTGAGCGTTGGACGGGGATCCCGACCACCAAGATGTTGGAAGGCGAGCGCGATAAGTTGTTGCGCATGGAAGAAGAGCTTGGCAAACGCGTCATTGGTCAGAAATCAGCTGTTCGCGCTGTAGCAAATGCTGTGCGCCGTGCCCGTGCGGGCCTGAATGATGAGAACCGTCCGCTCGGCTCGTTCCTGTTTTTGGGTCCAACCGGTGTCGGGAAAACCGAGCTGACCAAAGCCGTTGCCGAATACCTGTTTGATGATGACAGTGCGATGGTCCGGATCGATATGTCCGAATTTATGGAGAAACACGCGGTGTCCCGATTGCTTGGCGCGCCTCCCGGGTATGTGGGCTATGATGAAGGTGGCGTGCTGACCGAAGCCGTCCGCCGCCGTCCTTATCAGGTTGTTCTGTTTGATGAGGTTGAAAAGGCCCATCCGGATGTCTTTAACGTGCTGCTGCAGGTGTTGGATGACGGGATGCTAACCGACGGCCAAGGCCGCACGGTGGATTTCAAGCAGACTTTGATCATCCTGACGTCAAACCTTGGGGCGCAAGCGCTGAGCCAGCTGCCTGATGGCGCTGACGCCGCAGACGCGAAGAGGGATGTGATGGACGCCGTCCGCGCCCATTTCCGCCCTGAGTTCCTGAACCGTCTGGATGAGACGATCATCTTTGATCGTTTGGCCCGCGAAGATATGACCGGGATTGTCACGATCCAGTTGGCCCGTCTTGGCAAGCGACTGGCAGGGCGGAACATCGCGCTTGATCTGGATGATGCGGCGCTCAAGTGGTTGGCTGATGAAGGGTATGATCCGGTTTTCGGGGCCCGTCCGCTGAAACGTGTGATCCAACGCGCCTTGCAGGATCAACTGGCCGAGATGATTTTGGCCGGTGACGTGATGGATAGTGACGCGATCAGTGTCAGCGCGGGCACGGATGGGTTGGTTGTGGGCGACAGGGTGGCCGCCTCAAACCGACCGCGCCCAGATGACGCGGTGGTTCATTAACCTGTTGAACGATTGAAGGGCGCAATTTGCGCCTTTCTTGTTCCCAGCACCGTATCAGCACACCTGAGCAACCGTCGCGGTTTTTGGCGGTTGCGATGACTTCGCCTTCTTTCCGGGCGTTTCAAAGGTTTTTGTGCTTGGATGGTTGAAAGTAGGGTTGCGGATGCCGGCTCCGTGTCTCAGAACGCGCGGCATGGAGCAGTCAGAGACCAAAGCCGTTCATAGCGTTCTGGATGACATTCAGGGCATGTCCTTGGGCATCTTTATGGCCGGGCTTGGCCTGCACATTCTGACAACCGCAGGATTGATTACCGGTCAGACGGCGGGTGTTGCTGTCATTTTATCTTACCTGACCGACTATTCCTTTGGGACCATCTTTTTCGTAATCAACCTGCCGTTCTACGTGTTGGCATGGCGTCGGTTGGGGCCAGTTTTTACGGTAAAATCTCTGATCTCGGTGACGCTTTTGTCAATCGTTGCAGAACTGATCCCACAGGGTATGATCATCGCCTATCTTAACCCGTTCATGGGCGCGATTGCATTTGGCGCTGTGACAGGGGTAGGCTTGCTCGCCTTGTTTCGCCACAATGGATCGCTTGGTGGCTTGGGTGTTGTTGCGCTTCTCATACAGGATACGACCGGGTTTCGCGCGGGCTGGGTCCAGTTGATTTTCGATGCCGTCGTGTTTGCCATCGCATTCATGCTATTTGACACTGTGATCGTGTTGTATTCACTGCTCGGGGCTGTGGTGTTGAACCTGATTATTGCGTTCAACCATCGGCGTGATCGCTACGTCGCAACGTGAATGGCCCCAGCGGTTGTCACCGGGACCATTTCATCATCTGATTAGCACGTGTTTAGCTGGCCGGTAGAATGACCGCATCGATAACGTGGATCACACCGTTCGATGCTTCGATATCCGCTGCAACAACGTTGGCACCGTCAACCATCACGCCGGGCTCTGTCATGATTTTCACATCAGCGCCGTTCACCGTTGTGGCCATCATTTCGTTGCTCAGGTCTGTGGACATCACCTTGCCGGGTACAACATGGTAGGTCAGGATTGCGGCCAGTGCTTCTGGATCTTCCAACAACCCTTCGACCGTACCTTCAGGCAATGCGGCGAAAGCTTCATCTGTTGGCGCGAAGACGGTGAACGGACCTTCCCCCTTCAGCGTATCGACCAGCCCCGCAGCTTCTGCGGCGGCGATCAGCGTTGTGAATGTGCCCGCGTCGACAGCTGTGTCGACAATGTCCTTTTCGCCTAGGGCGAAGGCGGAGGTCGTAACGGCGGCGGTGGCGGTCACGGCAAAGAAAGTTCTACGTAGCATGTTAAAGTCTCCCATTAAGGATGCCTTTCGTCAGCATCGGATTTTCTACTGAGAGTGCAGCGTTCCGGATCACCGGGAAAACCCGCCAAGCCTGCTTGACCCGCTGGGGAATGCGCCTAAACCCGGCAGATTTTGGGTTTCCAGTCACAGATGCGTGATAAGATGTGATCAATCCGCCCTAATTTTGGAACATTTCACTGTTCTGGCGGCAACGTGACACATCTTTCAAATAATGCATCCTATATGCTGACGAGAGTAGAAAAGTATCGGAGACCTAAATGGCATATCGCTGGACCAACACACTGACGCAGGCGGACATCACACCAAAGGCCGCATACCTGAACCGCCGCCAAATCCTGGCGGGCACAGTCGGGCTTGGTGCCATCGGTCTGGCGGGCGGTGCGCAAGCGCAGGAGCTTGAGCCAAATACGCTTGAAGAAATCACCAGCTACAATAACTTCTATGAATTCGGCACCGGCAAGGAAGACCCCGCGCGCAATGCCCATCAATTGGTGACATCCCCTTGGTCGATCAAGGTTGCTGGCATGGTCGACAATCCCGGTGACTATGCGTTGGCTGATTTGCTGGATGGTTTGACCGTGGAAGACCGGATCTACCGCTTCCGCTGTGTTGAGGCCTGGTCGATGGTCATCCCATGGAACGGGATTGAGCTGGCCGATATCCTGAACAAGGTTGGTGTGCAGTCTGGCGCAAAATACGTGGCCTTTGAAACTGTCGTACAGCCCGACAATATGATTGGCGTCCAGCGCCGCGTTCTGGACTTTCCTTATGTTGAAGGTTTGCGCCTGGACGAGGCCATGCATCCGCTGACTATTATGGCTACTGGTATATATGGTGAGCCGATTTCAAACCAGAACGGTGCCCCCATTCGTTTGGTCGTGCCGTGGAAGTATGGCTTTAAGTCGATCAAGTCGATTGTTGGGATTACCCTGACGGATGAAGAGCCGCCCACAAGCTGGAACAAAGCCAATGCCCGCGAATATGGTTTCTATAGTAATGTGAACCCGAACGTGGATCACCCGCGTTGGAGCCAGGCCAGTGAACGCAAGATTGGCGGCGGGCTGTTTGCATCGCGGCAGGAAACGCTGATGTTCAACGGGTATCCGGAAGTTGCCAGCCTTTACGAAGGCCAGGATCTGTCGGTCGACATCTAAGCCAACCAGAAGCGACCATACTATATACTACACAATGTCGGAGACGAGATGACACCATCACAATCCATCAATGGCGCTCTGCGGAAGGTCCCGGCGTGGACTGTATATATAGTAGGGGCCGTCTATGCCGTTTGGCAGTTCTGGCGCGCGTTGAACCAGATCGGTCCGTATCTGGTTGAGCCGATCAATGTGTTGGAACGTGCCTATGGTGAAGTCGGTCTTCAGTTGATGGTTCTGGGTTTGCTGGTGACCCCCTTGCGCAAATGGACCGGGGTGAACCTGCTCAAGTTCCGCCGCGCGATTGGGGTCACGGCCTTCTTCTTTGTTCTGGCGCATTTTCTGGTCTTCGCGATTTTGGACGTGCAGAGCCTTGGCCGTGTCTGGACCGAGATCGTCAAACGTCCCTATGTCACTGTGGGTATGGTGTCGTTCATGATGATGATCCCACTGGTCGTGACATCCAACAATTTGTCGGTGCGTAAGATCGGGACGGCTGCGTGGCGGAAGTTGCACAAGCTGACCTACCTGGCTGCGATATTGGGCGTTGTCCACTATTTGTGGTTGGTCAAAGGATTTCAGATTGAACCTATTGTGTATGCTGTAGTTGTTGCGGTGTTGTTGCTGGCACGGGTGCGCAAGTGGAAACAAGTGGCGACAGATGCGCGCGGCGCTGCCTGAAGTCGAGACGGTTGTAATAGAGTGTCGTTGAGGAAGTAATCAGACAGTGCGGCGCGGCCTTACTATATAGTCATCGCCTGTCGCCGCGCTGTTCTGTCGTTGGTTTCGCGCAAGATTGCGATTCCTTTCATCAAAAAGCCCTTTAGCAACATCAGGGCCACGCCCTTTTCTGCCGAGGGTAACCTTCAATCATCGAACAGTGCGTTGATGTAGGCGCCCAACCTTTCCATATGTTTGCGTGCGAAACCTCCAGGCGGGGCAATGTCCGCTGTCTGACGTGCCGGACCCTTGTTTTCGATCCGCGCCGCGTCGCGCTGTAGTATGAAGATGTAGGCCAGCAGCGCGTGACCAAACTGACTGTCACGACATCCCAATCCCAAAGTCGTGCTGCGCGTGGTCTATTATATTGAAACCTGCCTCACCCAAGAGCGTACAACGCGCCATAATGACAATGCGGCGTTCTCGCGGGTTTTGAACATCTATGATCCCGAGGCCGGACATAAGGGAACAACCCCAGCGTGGCAGATGACTATCAGGTGACGCCACGCGCATGCATTCATGCAGAGGTGGCGGCTGCAAATTATGAATCGGCCATCATGGATAGCCCGCCGGAGGCTGAAGGGGGGGCAAGATGACAAGTAAGGTGGCTTTGGTCGCCAGTTTCGACCTCTGAATCGCTCCGACTCAAAATATTTTGGAATAATTTTGCGGAATCGCAGCTGAATCGGCCGCGATTCCGAGTCGGAAATGGTTACCAAAGGGTGAATCGGGCCGATTCAGGTAGAAATTTCATCAAAGATACGGCCGAGTCTAAGAGAGTCTTGTGGGAGACCCTGTGGATAACCCAAAATCTTGTGTGCGCCGTTTGCATTCTGCCTAAGAATATTGCGAAGGGACCCCGCGTTCGCGACCGTAAATTGCCGTAACCCCCCTAAAACATGGGAAAAATCAGGTTTGTCACAAAAAATGCATTTTTCTCGAAAAAAGGGGTTGCGGGTATCACCCACTAACCGTAGAACCCCCCTCACCGGCGGCGCTAACAAGCACCAACGGGGCGCCAGACGGGCCACACGGAAGCGGAAACGCAGACAGACGGTAACGAGGCGGAACGAAAAAATTGAGATACTACAGGCCGGGCGCGCCGTAAAGTTAGGGCGCATCCAGTGAGTTTTTGTCTCTACGCTGTTTGAAATTGATATATCTGAAGAGATATGTGGGCGGTTTGGTTCAGTTCGATGGATCAGACGTCTGTATATCAACGCTCTTAGAACTTCGGTTCGATCATAGAGTGTCAGCTTCACTGTTTGTATGGCTTCTAGTTATCTTTGATAACTGAAAGTACATCAAACAGAAAAGAACGCCATAGGGTTTCAGTAAGGCCTTATGGTGGATGTGCAGAGGTTCGAACGTCAAGGACAGCATCGTAAGATGCTTTCAACTTGAGAGTTTGATCCTGGCTCAGAACGAACGCTGGCGGCACGCCTAACACATGCAAGTCGAGCGCTACCTTCGGGTGGAGCGGCGGACGGGTTAGTAACGCGTGGGAACATACCCAACACTACGGAATAGCCTCGGGAAACTGAGAGTAATACCGTATACGCCCTTAGGGGGAAAGATTTATCGGTGATGGATTGGCCCGCGTTAGATTAGATAGTTGGTGGGGTAATGGCCTACCAAGTCTACGATCTATAGCTGGTTTGAGAGGATGATCAGCAACACTGGGACTGAGACACGGCCCAGACTCCTACGGGAGGCAGCAGTGGGGAATCTTAGACAATGGGCGAAAGCCTGATCTAGCGATGCCGCGTGAGTGACGAAGGCCTTAGGGTCGTAAAGCTCTTTCGCCAGGGATGATAATGACAGTACCTGGTAAAGAAACCCCGGCTAACTCCGTGCCAGCAGCCGCGGTAATACGGAGGGGGTTAGCGTTGTTCGGAATTACTGGGCGTAAAGCGTACGTAGGCGGATTGGAAAGTAGGGGGTGAAATCCCGGGGCTCAACCCCGGAACTGCCTCCTAAACTATCAGTCTAGAGTTCGAGAGAGGTGAGTGGAATTCCAAGTGTAGAGGTGAAATTCGTAGATATTTGGAGGAACACCAGTGGCGAAGGCGGCTCACTGGCTCGATACTGACGCTGAGGTACGAAAGTGTGGGGAGCAAACAGGATTAGATACCCTGGTAGTCCACACCGTAAACGATGAATGCCAGACGTCAGGGGGCTTGCCCTTTGGTGTCACACCTAACGGATTAAGCATTCCGCCTGGGGAGTACGGTCGCAAGATTAAAACTCAAAGGAATTGACGGGGGCCCGCACAAGCGGTGGAGCATGTGGTTTAATTCGAAGCAACGCGCAGAACCTTACCAACCCTTGACATCCTTGGACCGCTAGAGAGATCTAGTTTTCTCGTAAGAGACCAAGTGACAGGTGCTGCATGGCTGTCGTCAGCTCGTGTCGTGAGATGTTCGGTTAAGTCCGGCAACGAGCGCAACCCACATCTTTAGTTGCCAGCAGTTCGGCTGGGCACTCTAGAGAAACTGCCCGTGATAAGCGGGAGGAAGGTGTGGATGACGTCAAGTCCTCATGGCCCTTACGGGTTGGGCTACACACGTGCTACAATGGCATCTACAGTGAGTTAATCTCCAAAAGATGTCTCAGTTCGGATTGGGGTCTGCAACTCGACCCCATGAAGTCGGAATCGCTAGTAATCGCGTAACAGCATGACGCGGTGAATACGTTCCCGGGCCTTGTACACACCGCCCGTCACACCATGGGAGTTGGTTCTACCCGACGACGCTGCGCTAACCCTTCGGGGAGGCAGGCGGCCACGGTAGGATCAGCGACTGGGGTGAAGTCGTAACAAGGTAGCCGTAGGGGAACCTGCGGCTGGATCACCTCCTTTCTAAGGATGTTCCTAGCCAAGATTGTTCGCAATCTTCGTGGAACACTTAGCAGTCGGCAAACAAAGCCGACATATTCAGGCACTTCCTCTTTCCTTGGAAGTGACCTAGAGCCAGGCCGTCCTCATATCTCTTCAGTTAGCAGTTTCGCATCGGCGGAACTCACCTATGGGGCGTTAGCTCAGCTGGGAGAGCACCTGCTTTGCAAGCAGGGGGTCATCGGTTCGATCCCGATACGCTCCACCATTTGAAGTCTCTGACTTCAACCTAGTTGGGTCGGTAGCTCAGGTGGTTAGAGCGCACGCCTGATAAGCGTGAGGTCGGAGGTTCAAGTCCTCCTCGACCCACCAACACATTCATACGATTTGACCGTTAAGTACTTCAGAGTATTTAGCCGTCCAATCGGACGAATTCGGCGAAACCTTCGGTTTCACCGTAATTGACATCGTTTAGAGAGATACAAAACATCAGAATAGATGGCAGCCCGCGTAAGGGTTTGTCGCTAGGTTCGACCTAGAAATCTATTTTGTTCCAAGTCAAGTACACTAACCGGAGCAAGAGTAATCTTGTTCGAACAGTGTTTGTTGCGAACCAGCGGCAAGCACTGCAATGTATGCATTTTGATTAAGGGCCCTTTTGAAAGATACAAAAGGGAGGGCCCACAGAAGTAGTCTGACTATTTCTGGATCAAATCAAGCGCGAAAAGGGCGTTTGGTGGATGCCTTGGCAGTAAGAGGCGATGAAAGACGTGATACTCTGCGATAAGTCATGGGGAGCTGAGAATAAGCTTTGATCCATGAATTTCTGAATGGGGCAACCCACCTGATACTTTGTTATTATTGCCGCTTCGGTGGCAGCTAATAATGAGGTAAAACAGGTATTTTTAGCCTGAATACATAGGGTTAAAAAAGCAAACCCGGGGAACTGAAACATCTAAGTACCCGGAGGAAAGGAAATCAATAGATACTCCCCTAGTAGCGGCGAGCGAACGGGGACCAGCCGAGCTGTGAGTGTGATTAGAATGGTCTGGAATGACCAACCATAGTGGGTGACAGTCCCGTATAAGAAGCATGATCAGACGTATTAAGTAGGGCGGAACACGTGAAATTCTGTCTGAACATCGGAGGACCACCTTCGAAGGCTAAGTACTCCTTACTGACCGATAGCGAACCAGTACCGTGAGGGAAAGGTGAAAAGCACCCCGACGAGGGGAGTGAAACAGTACCTGAAACCGAACGCCTACAATCAGTTGGAGGCCCCTTGAGGGCTGACAGCGTACCTTTTGTATAATGGGTCATCGACTTGGTCTATCTAGCAAGCTTAAGCCGTTAGGTGTAGGCGCAGCGAAAGCGAGTCTTAATAGGGCGAATGAGTTAGATGGATCAGACCCGAAACCGAGTGATCTAGGCATGTCCAGGATGAAGGTTAGGTAACACTAACTGGAGGTCCGAACCCACATCTGTTGAAAAAGATCGGGATGAGGTGTGCCTAGGGGTGAAAGGCCAATCAAACTCGGAGATAGCTGGTTCTCTGCGAAATCTATTTAGGTAGAGCGTCGGACGAATACCCTCGGGGGTAGAGCACTGGATGGGTAATGGGGACTCACCGTCTTACTGATCCTAACCAAACTCCGAATACCGAGGAGTAATATCCGGCAGACACACAGCGGGTGCTAACGTCCGTTGTGGAGAGGGAAACAACCCTGACCTACGACTAAGGCCCCTAATTCATGGCTAAGTGGGAAAGCAGGTGGGACGACCAAAACAACCAGGAGGTTGGCTTAGAAGCAGCCATCCTTTAAAGATAGCGTAACAGCTCACTGGTCTAAATAAGTTGTCCTGCGGCGAAGATGTAACGGGGCTCAAGCCATGAGCCGAAGTCTAGGATGCACATAGTGCATGGTAGCAGAGCGTAGTGTGACATAATTCCATGCGTCCTTAACCTCCTTCGGGTGGTATTGGACGCAAGGAGTTTTCTGTGAAGCCGGCCTGTGAGGGATCCGGTGGAGAGATCACTAGTGAGAATGATGACATGAGTAGCGACAAAGGGAGTGAGAGACTCCCTCGCCGAAAGTCCAAGGGTTCCTGCTTAAAGCTAATCTGAGCAGGGTAAGCCGACCCCTAAGGCGAGGCCGAAAGGCGTAGTCGATGGGAACCAGGTTAATATTCCTGGGCCATGGAGTGGTGACGGATCTCGAAGGTAGTTCATCCTTATCGGATTGAATGGGCTGCTTAGAGGTTCCTGGAAATAGCCCTCCTATAAGATCGTACCCTAAACCGACACAGGTGGACTGGTAGAGAATACCAAGGCGCTTGAGAGAACCACATTTAAGGAACTCGGCAAAATACCTCCGTAAGTTCGCGAGAAGGAGGCCCGTTCAGTAGGCAACTATTGGGCGGGGGCACAAACCAGGGGGTGGCGACTGTTTACTAAAAACACAGGGCTCTGCGAAGTCGCAAGACGACGTATAGGGTCTGACGCCTGCCCGGTGCCTGAAGGTTAAAAGGAGGAGTGCAAGCTCCGAATTGAAGCCCAGGTAAACGGCGGCCGTAACTATAACGGTCCTAAGGTAGCGAAATTCCTTGTCGGGTAAGTTCCGACCTGCACGAATGGCGTAACGACTTCCCCGCTGTCTCAAATGTGGACTCAGCGAAATTGAATTTCCTGTCAAGATGCAGGATACCCGCGGTTAGACGGAAAGACCCCATGCACCTTTACTATAGCTTCGCATTGGCATCAGGCACAGTATGTGCAGGATAGGTGGTAGGCTTTGAAGCAGGAACGCTAGTTTCTGTGGAGCCTCCCTTGAGATACCACCCTTATTCTGCTTGATGTCTAACCGCGGCCCGTTATCCGGGTCCGGGACCCTGCGTGGTGGGTAGTTTGACTGGGGCGGTCGCCTCCCAAATTGTAACGGAGGCGCGCGAAGGTTGGCTCAGAGCGGTCGGAAATCGCTCGTTGAGTGCAATGGCAGAAGCCAGCCTGACTGCGAGACTGACAAGTCGAGCAGAGTCGAAAGACGGCCATAGTGATCCGGTGGTCCCGAGTGGAAGGGCCATCGCTCAACGGATAAAAGGTACGCTGGGGATAACAGGCTGATGGTGCCCAAGAGTCCATATCGACGGCACCGTTTGGCACCTCGATGTCGGCTCATCTCATCCTGGGGCTGGAGCAGGTCCCAAGGGTACGGCTGTTCGCCGTTTAAAGAGGTACGTGAGCTGGGTTTAGAACGTCGTGAGACAGTTCGGTCCCTATCTTCCGTGGGTGTAGGATATTTGAGAAGAGTTGCCCCTAGTACGAGAGGACCGGGGTGAACGATCCACTGGTGGACCTGTTGTCGTGCCAACGGCAGTGCAGGGTAGCTATGATCGGACAGGATAACCGCTGAAGGCATCTAAGCGGGAAGCCCCCTTCAAAACAAGATATCCCTGAGGGCCGAGGTAGACCACCTCGTCGATAGGCCAGAGATGTAAGCGCTGTAAGGCGTTCAGTTGACTGGTACTAATTGCCCGATAGGCTTGATTTGATCCAGTAATAGTAAGACTGGTACAAATCAAAGTTCATACACACACAATCATCAGTATACGATGATTAGGAACAATGTTGCGGCGGTGACGCCGCAACCTGATGTAGATTTTGTTCTTTTGATTTGGTGGTCATAGCGCGAGCAAAACACCCGATCCCATCCCGAACTCGGCAGTTAAGTGCCGCAGCGCTGATGGTACTGCGTCTTAAGGCGTGGGAGAGTAAGTCACTGCCAAATCTAATGAGCAAAATCTAAGTATCTCTCTTTCGATGATCAAATTTACCCAAAATTCTATCTTGCAACTTCAGCTGCCTAGCATCTGTTGACCTATGTTATCGTTTGCTCGGTAACCTTTTGCAAAAACACATGAAACCACTATGATTGCACGGCCCATGGGCGCGTTTTTGACAGATTTGACCTGTTGAAATCGGCAAATGAAATCAGAATGTGAGTGTGGATCTGCAAATGAAACGAATGGATCCTGATCGTCTGCTCCCGGTTGAGCCAAATGTCCGCTCTCTGGCCCGCGCGCTTTATGAACCGATTGCCGATTTGCCCATCATCAGCCCGCATGGCCACTGTGATCCGCGTTGGTTTGCCCAAAATGACCGCTTTCCCGATCCCGCACAGTTATTCGTCGTCCCCGATCATTATGTTTTCCGGATGCTCGTTTCGCAGGGCGTTCCAATGGATGATCTCGGAATCCCATATGCAGACGGCACGCTCCCCGATGTCGATCCGCGCGCGATATGGCAGCGTTTCGCTGCAAACTTTCATTTGTTCCGCGGCACCCCTTCGGCCATGTGGTTGGACCATTCATTCGAGCATGTTTTCGGCATTACCGAACGCCTGAAAGCAGAAAACGCTGACGCCATCTACGATCATATTGACGCAAAACTGGCCCAAGAGGCGTTCCGCCCACGCGCTCTATTTGAGCAGTTTAATATCGAAGTGCTGGCCACCACAGAAAGCGCACTCGACGATCTAAAGTGGCACAAGCACATCAACGAAAGTGGGTGGTCTGGTCGCGTTGTCACCACTTACCGGCCCGATTCCGTGGTTGATCCCGATTTCGAGGGCTTCGCACAAAACCTCGTGACGTTCGGCGAGCTGACTGGCGAAGATACGTCAACATGGTCCGGCTATCTGAACGCCCATCGCCAGCGCCGCGCCTTTTTCAAAGCCCATGGCGCGACCGCCAGCGATCATGGCCACCCCACAGCGCGGACCGAAGATTTTCCTGCCGCTGAGGCTGCGGCCTTGTTCGAAAAGATCCGCACTGGCGCCCATACAGCAGATGAAGCCGACGCTTTTCGCGGTCAGATGCTTACTGAAATGGCACGTATGAGCCTGGATGACGGTCTCGTTCTACAAATCCATCCTGGGTCTATGCGGAACCACTCGGCCACCGTCTTCGCATCGCACGGGCGGGACAAAGGCTTCGATATTCCATCGCACACGCAATACGTCAAAGCGTTAAAACCCATGCTAGACGCTGTTGGCATGGAACCCGCACTGACCATCATCCTCTTCACCCTTGATGAAACTAGCTATAGCCGCGAATTGGCCCCGTTGGCGGGCGTATATCCTGCACTGCGACTGGGCCCGCCATGGTGGTTCCATGACAGTTATGAAGGCATCAAGCGCTTTCGCGAAATGACCACCGAGACCTGTGGCTTTTACAATACTGTCGGATTCAACGACGACACGCGCGCCTTCTGCTCCATCCCCGCCCGTCATGACGTGGCCCGCCGGTCTGACTGCGCCTATCTGGCAAATCTGGTGGCGACGGGCAGGCTCGGATTGGCCGACGCCCATGAGGTGGCCTATGATCTGACGTATCGGTTAGCCAAGCAGGCGTATCGGCTGTGACCGCGACATCGCGCCTGCGCAGATCAAATGTCCCCCGACCCGAAGTTGGCATCGTGCACTTGGGCCCCGGTGCTTTTTTCCGCGCGTTCTGCGCCACTTACACAGCCGAGGCCATGAAGGCCGAGGTAGGAAACTGGGGCATTTGCGGTGTTAGTTTGCGAAACACGGCGGTCCACGACCAGCTCGCCCCGCAGGATGACGCCTTTACTTCTGTCACGCTCGCGCCAGAAGGCCCGCAGGATGAGATTATCGAGGTCATCGATCAGGTTTTGGTCGCGCCTGAGAATCCTGGCGCCGTTCTTGAAGCGATGGCGGCACCAGGTGTCAAAATTGTCTCAATGACCATCACGGAAAAAGGCTATTGCCATAATCCAAGCGCGGGCGCGCTACGCATGGATGATCCGGATATCGTCCATGACTTGCGGCACCCAGAGGCACCGCGCACTGCCATTGGCTTTTTGGTGCGCGCCCTCGCCCAAAGGCGGTCTGCGGGACGCGCACCGTTCACAGTGTTGTCTTGCGATAACCTGCCTGACAATGGCGCGCTCGCCCGCAATGTTGTTTGTGCCTTTGCCAAGGCCGTCTCACCCGACCTTGCCCAGTGGATCGCCGCCAATGTCCGCTTTCCCAGTACGATGGTGGATCGGATCACCCCGGCTACGACCGAAACTGATATCGCAGCTTTGGCGGACAGGACGGGTTATCTGGATCCTGCTTGCGTGATGCATGAACCGTTTCGGCAGTGGGTCATTGAGGATGATTTTGTAAACGGCGACCGGCCTGCATGGGATACTGTAGGGGCGCAGTTTGTCACAGATGTCGCCCCCTTTGAGTCTATGAAATTGCGCTGCCTCAACGGCGCCCATTCGGCGTTGGCCTATCTGGGATATCTTGCCGGGCATGAGACGATATCCGAAACCGTCGCCGACCCTCATTTCGCGGCTTATGTTGACCGGCTTTGGCACACTGAAGTGGTCCCGTCGGTGCCCTCGCCAGAAGGCACCGATATGCTTGCCTATTGTGCCAGTTTGAAGACTCGGTTTTTGAACCCGGCCATCCGGCACCGGACCTGGCAGATCGCGATGGACGGATCCCAAAAGGTTCCACAGCGTCTGTTGGTTACGATTGCAGATTGCCTGGACGCAGGCCGCCCGTTTCCTTGTCTGGCGCTCGCCGTTGCGGGGTGGATCAGATACGTCCAGGGGGTCGATGAAAAAGGGGCGCAAATTGATGTCCGCGATCCTTTGGTCACGCAGTTGCAGGCCGCCACTGCGCATGCCCCACCACCCGAGCAGGTCGTTGCGGCGATCCTTGCGGAACGGCAGGTCTTTGATCCTGCCTTAGCAGAAAACATCACCTTTGTTGCGGCAATCACCACGGCCTACCGCGCTTTGGCTACCCATGG
This sequence comes from uncultured Paracoccaceae bacterium, assembly GCA_947501555.1. Lineage (GTDB taxonomy): Bacteria > Pseudomonadota > Alphaproteobacteria > Rhodobacterales > Rhodobacteraceae > Yoonia. The sequence continues at coordinate 2,760,881 of CANMWG010000001.1, read as the reverse complement.
TGCACGTGAAGCGACCTGCCAACTACTGGCCCAGGACTGACGGCAACCACAGCGACACCGCGGGCACATAGGTCACAAGGATCAGCGCGCCAAAGATCGCCAGATAGAACGGCCAGATGGATTTCAGCGCCTCTTCGATCTTGATTTTGCCCACGGCACAACCAACAAACAAACAGGTCCCAACCGGGGGCGTACACAGGCCCAGCCCAAGGTTCATCAGCATCATGATCCCGAACTGTTCGGGCTCCATCCCCAGACCTTTCGCGATGGGTAGGAAGATGGGTGTACAGATCAAGATCAGCGCGGCCATGTCCATGATCATCCCAAGCAAAAGCAGAATGATGTTGATCATCAACAGGATCATGATGGGGTTTTCTGAGATCGTCACCAGCGCGTTGCTCAGCTGATCAGGCACCTGATAGATGGCCAACAGCCACGCAAATGAGCTGGCGAAAGCGATCAGGATCATGACCATTGATGTCGTGCGCACAGTGCCAATGACCGCCAGAACGAAGGAATTCCAGCTGAGGTTCTTGTAGTAGAACTTGGTCAGCAGCAGTGCGTAGATCGCGCCGAATGCACCTGATTCCGTTACGGTAAAGATCCCAGAGAGCGTACCGCCGACGATGATGACAGCCGTGAAAAAGCCAGGGATCGCATCAAGGGCGGTCTTGCTGACGGTGTTCCAACCGGGAAACGGTTCCGACGGGTAGTTATGTTTGACCGATAGAATATAGGCCGCGATGGCGATGCTGATACACATCAGAATGCCCGGGATGACCCCAGCAAGAAACATACTGGACACAGATAACCCGCTGCCCGCGGCCACGACGAAGATGATCATATTATGGCTGGGCGGGATCACGATCCCGGCGATGGATGAGGTCACTGTCACATTGACCGCAAAGTCCGGGCGATACCCACGTTCTTTCATGACGGGCACAAGGATTGATCCAAGCGCCGAGATATCCGCAACCGCTGAGCCCGAGATGCCGCCGAACAACATGCTTGAGAAGATGTTGACCATGGCCAACCCGCCCTTGAAGTGACCGACCAGCGCTTGGGCAAGCTTGACTAACCGGGCAGCGATCCCGCCATGCAGCATCAATTCGCCTGCAAAGACGAAAAAGGGAATGGCCATCAATGACCCAACGGTGATCCCGGATGTGGCCCGCTGGAAGGTCATCAGTAGACCAAAGCCATCGTACCACATGGCCGACGCAGCAGCGATGCCCATTGCAAAGGCCACGGGCATACCGATGACCACACCGGCACCAAAGGTGAGCATAAGAATTAAGAGACCCATATCAAGACTACCGCGGGCTAGAGGATTGATCGGGTGACCAATCGGAAAATGTGATGATGCGCAAAAACGCGCGCGCGCCAGTGAACAGGAAGATCAGTCCGCCGAATATTGTGACTGCGGCTGAGCGAAAGCTTTCGGGGACATCCAGCATGGGGATCAGCGAGTCCCAGCCAAAAGCAACCCAGTTCAGGCAGGACAGGACGGTGATAAACCCAAAGGCTGCGATGATCAGGTCGATGATCACCATGACAATCTTCTGCAGCACCGTCGGCAAAAGGTCACGAAAGACCGACACGCCCAAGTGACTATCGGTCCGCACACCGGCGGCGGCACCCAGAAAGACGATATAGCAGATCAGCAGCAGCGACAGCTGTTCGACCCACGTTGGCGTTACGTTCAAGACATAGCGGCCAAAGACCAACCAACCGAACGTTACCACCAAAATGACAAGCGCCACAGATGCGATGAAGATACAAAGGGATTGAATGCCGTCGAGGCATTGCTCAATCCTCCGGACCATAATTTTCTGACCGCTCATCGGCGCCTCGCCTGCTGGAATTTTGGGGGGGTCGAAAAATCGGCCCGCGCTAACGTGCAGCGCGGGCCGATCAATTGTCTGCGTTGCCTTAACTTGCGTCGCGGATCAAATTGACCAAGTCAGCCAGGTCAGGATTGTCCGACAGGAACTTGTCGTAGACTGGGGCCATTGCGTCTTGGAATGGGCCCTTGTCTTCGATGGTGTTCACTGTTGTTCCACCGGCCTGCACGATTTCCATGCTTGCGGCTTCACGTGCTTGCCACAGCTCACGCTGCAGATTTGCGCTGTTACGGCCAGCTTCCATGACGATGGTCTGCTGCTCAGGTGTCAGCTTGTCCCAGGCAACTTTGGACATGCACAGGCACTCTGGAATGATCAGGTGTTCTGTCAGCGAATAGTATTTCGCTACTTCAAAGTGGCTTGTGGATTCGTAGGATGGTGGGTTGTTCTCCGCGCCATCTACAACACCGGTTTGGATCGACTGATACACTTCGGCAAATGCCATTGGTGTTGCGTTCCCGTCCATAGATTCGACCATCGAAACAAACAGATCATTGTTCATAACGCGGATTTTCAAGCCTTCAACATCGGCGGGCGTGTTAATCGGACGGACCGAGTTGTAGAACGACCGTGCGCCAGCGTCATACCAACCCAGTGGCACGATCCCGCGCTCAATCATACCAGCGCCGATGGCGTCGCCGACTTCACCGTCCATCATTTCATACATCGCGGGGATGCTTGGGAAAATGAATGGCAGGGAAACAACGTTGGTTTCAGGGATCGAGGTCCCCATCGGCCCGAGGCTGAATTCGCCAAAGTCCAGAACGCCAAGGCGGATTTGCTCAATCGCGTCGGGCTGGCTGCCCAGAACGCCGTTATGGAATGTCTTGGCGGTCAGTTCGCCACCAGTGCGCTCGGCGATTTCTGCCGCGAATGATTCCATGGCGATGGAAACTGGATAATCCTCAACGTGGATGTTCCAGCCACGCAATTCTTGCGCAGACGCGGATGACGCGGCCAATGCCATGCAGGTGCCAACAAGCGCACCGCGCAGTGTGAATGTATGTTTCATTTGATCCTCCCAGATACATATATTTCGCGTTCTAAGTCCCAGATCAGTGATCTGGAATAAATCGCTAACAGGTATACTAGTATTCACCACTGCGCGATGTGTCAAACCGCTGTTGGTTGTCATAAACCTGTTAACGTAGCGAGCCTTTGATTTTGCAGTGGATTTTAGTTGGCCCTGACCTCCACTCCCTCCAAAAGTGCAGGTTAGGGTTGTTTTACGGGCGATTCTATTCGCCCCATAAGCCCTTGATACTGAAATCTTACGCGGGGCTCTGCTCACTAATCAAGGACGCGCTATACAGTGCCACGCGGCGGCCGGTCATTTGTCTTGGTAAAGATCATCCCGTCCAGCAGTTCAGCAAGCTCGGGGCGCGCGGATGGGCCATTTGATATCGCGATCAGCAGGATGCTGCCATCGGGACGGATCACGAAGGTGCCCGGCTCGGCGAACCGGCGGTCTGTTTCGTTTGGTGACAAGGGCTCCGTCACATAAAGGCCCAGCGTCTCCATTTGCGTTTCGCTCAGGTCATAGGCCAAGTCAAATTGCCACCCGAAGGCGTCCAGATCTGCCTGCGCCTTTTCCTCGGTGTCCGCCGAAACCACCGCAATGTCAAAGCCAGCAGCAGCCCAATCGGCGCGCATTCCATCAAGGATATTCAGGTATTTCTTGCAACGGGGGCAGTGTTTTCCGCGATAAACGACAAGTAACGTCCAGTTGTCTTTCGGGCCACCGACGGTCAGTGTGCCGCCCCCGAGCTTCGGAAAAGATATCGGCGCAAGGATGGTTCCCGCAACGGGCTTTGGTGTCGGCATATTGGTGATCTCCTTTGACGATCATGTAGGTCTTCATGTGCAGCGTGCGTGAATTCGGCCGCGACAACACAATCATTTCTTGTGTTTCGCGGAAAGTCTACGCTGGACTCGTTGTATTCTAGTCTACTAGTATCCGGATATTCATTTATTTGGGAGGAATACAATGCGTCTTTCGAGTGTCTGTCTGTCGGTTCTTCTTGCGTCCGGGGCGAATGTTGCTTCGGCCCAGGAACTTATAAATCCAGGGTTTGAGATGGGATGGTCGGGTTGGACCGATGTTGATCCCAACAAGGATGCCACATCAATTTCCGGCCATTTTCTCAGCGGCGAAAAATCCGCAAAGATAGAACAAGAACCCGGTCGGTTCGAACAAATGGTGCTCTCGGAGGAAGCATCAGAGTACGAACTGATCGCCCACATCAAAGGGCCGGGGACAGTCGGTGTGGAAGTTGACGGTGAAATTCTGTCTGTCACGTCGGAGGGAAGTGGCGAAGAATGGATCCCCGTCAGCATCTCATTCGCAACGACTGATGGGGGTCCCATCATGGTGTTCGGTGCGGCCAATGGGGGCGAAGGTCGGTTTGATGATTTCGGACTGATCGCCAAAAGTGGACCAGCGCTTGCTGCCGCCGAGGCGCGTGCCGCAGGGCCGCGTGTCTTTACCACCATCGAAGGTGGCTGCGATCGGATGTCGCAACTGGCGATTAAGGCTGCCACTGACAACGGCACGTCCGAGGATATCCATCCCGCTGAAATGGCCGTCGATCACGACTTTAACCCTGACGCGCGCTGGTCATCGGAAAATGAAGGCAAGGAATTGCTTCTTGATCTTGGTCTACCGCATACCGTCAAAGAAATCGGCATCGCATGGTACAAAGGGAACGAGCGGCAGTCCTTTTTTGAAGCTGCTGTTTCTGTCGACGGAACCGAGTTCACACCCGTGATCGACCGAACACAAAGCGGCGGCACAACCACCGCCATCGAACGCTATGACATGGACGATACCGTCGCCCGATTTGTGCGGATCACGGGTCTGGGTAACACATCCAACGCTTGGAACAGCATCATCGAAACCCAAGTCTATGGCTGTGGTCTGAATGAGATCGAATCGACCGGTGATGGGACTGAAGACGCGACGGTCTCTGGGATCAGCCCGCTTGGGTTTGATCTGGCGCTTGCACCTTCTGGCAACTTTGACCTCAGCGATTGGAAAATCACCATTCCACCTGATTTGGATAATGACGGACGTGCAGACGAAATTGGGGAAACCGATCTGGCCGGCGGCTGGGCGGACACGGACTATTTCTACACAGACCCAGTGTCGGGTGGGATGGTCTTCCGCTCCACATTGGGCAGCACAACGCCAAACTCGAACTATCCACGGTCCGAACTGCGCGAAATGTTGCGGGCGGGCGATGACAGTATCCGCACACGGATCAACGATGGGACACCCAACAAAAACAACTGGGTCTTCTCATCCGCTCCTGTGCAAGCGCAGGCCCTGGCAGGCGGTGTCGACGGGGTGCTCCGCGCAACCGTGACCGTCGATCAGGTAACGCGGATTGGCGAGCAGGGCAAAGTTGGCCGTGTGATCATCGGGCAAATCCACGCCAAAGATGATGAACCGATCCGGCTCTATTATCGCAAGCTGCCATTCAACACCCATGGGTCGATCTACTATGCCCATGAAGTCCCGGATGGAGATGACGTTTATGTGGAGATTATCGGCGGACGCGGCGACCGGCTGGACAACAACCCCGATGGTATTTTGCTGGGCGAGATGTTCTCCTATGAGATCGCCGTGAGTGGACAGGAAATCGACGGGGTCGTTCACCCGATGCTTGATGTGACGATCACACGGGCCGACGGCACGGTCGTCTCAGCGCCCACGCTTGATATGGTCGATAGTGGATACTCACACGCCAATGATTTCATGTATTTCAAAGCGGGTGCTTATTCGCAGAACGACACGTCGACCTGGCCCGAAAGGGACTTTGATCAGGTGACATTCTACGCGTTAGAGAACGAACACGACGCACCACCGAACAACTGATCGGCGGACGCCACCCCGATGTGACGGAAAAGTAAATTTTTTAGGAACATCGGGGATTTTGGCATTGTAGTCGGCGAAAAAGAGGCTTATTCCGACCGAACTTGGCGCGGGATGGAGCAGCCCGGTAGCTCGTCAGGCTCATAACCTGAAGGTCGTAGGTTCAAATCCTACTCCCGCAACCAAGATAAAACGAACGCCCTGCAGTTTCATCTGCGGGGCGTTGTTCGTTATGGGTGCAGGTTTCCGAAAAGGCATGTACATCCAACAAACACGGCCTGAATGGGCTTGAATCAAAGACCGAGTTCTCCGTCAAACAATGCTATGGGACCAACTGGAACAACTGTGGGCGCGCGCACTAGAAAACTTTGATATTCGCGGATGAATGCAACGTTCATGGAAGGTCCAAGCGAACTTCCTGACAATTGGTAAACAAAATAGTTAAAATGTTAACACATTCTTACAACTTTTAGAATTAGCTGAAACTTCAAACGCAATTTCCGAATGTGATTGCCTGATATGGCAGCCGCTTTGGGCCGGGCTGAAAGCCCCCGTTAGGAGTGATCGATGCGCGTTCTTATTTGGACCCCGCCTTGGCCAGTGAATGGTGACCCCCAGTTTTTCCGCAATTGTTTTGTGAAGCACCTATGTTGTCAGGCCAATACGCTGGTTGGGTTTGCCGATGAGGTGTGTATCGCCTTGCCTTCCCATTTCGCGGATGAAGCTGCAGTCCTCGACCCCCGAGTTGCCGTACATGAACTGTCGTTGCTGGCCTCAAGACCACCGGCCGATCTTCCGGGGCCGCTTTATCAGACGCTCTATACCGATCCAGACGGCGAACTTGCCGCGCATTTCGTGGATCAGCTCCGCCCGTCTCTGCCTGAGGACATTGATGTTATCCTGCAATGGGAGAACCCGGTGCCCTTCTTGCAGAAAATTTATCCTCAGGCGCTGATCATCAATCAGATGCCCGGCGCATTCAGCCGGCCGCCCTATCCGCATACCGTGACGTTTGACCCTATCGGGCTGTATCGGGACGGCGCCCAGCATCTTTTTGCCAATGAAATTCAAAGGGGCACGCATCTCTCTGATCAAACTGCGACGATCGGGCGGGATTTTACAGCCAAGACACAGGCTGCGATGGATTGCTTTGGCAGTGTTAGCGATCTCTTAAGCGAAAAAGTTGGGGCGTTTGACCAGACCGCCTTGCTGCCGTTGCAGGCCAGTAAGCACTATGCTTTTGCGGTGGACACGGGCTTTGATAACCAGCTTGATATGATGTGGTCTGTGCTTGAACAGACGCCCACGCAAACAGGGGTGATCGTGACACAATATCGCAATGGGCAGGTCGCTGATACGCCGCTTGATCCTACGGTTGCGGTTCCGTTTCACGCGACGTTTCCGCATCTGATCTACGAACCAAGGCTTGAGACGATCGACTGTGTCTCGCAATATCTGTTGCCGCATGTAGACCATGTGATCAGCGCCTCATCCTCGCTTGGGGTGCAAGGCATGGCCTGGAAAAACCAGCTGCAAGTGATCGGATCCACATTCCTGTCCAACTACGCAACAGACGCTGCAGATTATGCCGATATCTCCTGGGGGCAGCGGTGTGAAAACACCATTGCAACACTGATGACCCGGCACCAGCCGCTCGCGGCTTCGGTCACACAAGACGGCGTCTTCTTAATGAATTTGCTGACAGAAATGCTGGCGCGCAAGGCGGATGGGGCGGTGGGCCTGGACCTGATGCCCGCGTTCACGCAGATCGATCCCAACTACGCGGACAAACTGCTTGCGGGTTTCCGGATCGACAGATCTGCCAAGGCGCTCGCCATGTCACCGACCCCCAACCTTGAAGGGGAAATGCTGGTACGGTTGCAGGCGCTCATCAATCAGCCACAGACCGAAATGGTCTCATTTGACGTGTTTGACACGCTGATTTGCAGACCCGTCGAAAAGCCCGCTGACCTGTATAATTTTCTTGATGTGCAGGCATTGGCACTGACGGATGGTATTGCCGTGGGGTTCGGTCAGGTGCGCAAGCTTTGCGAAGTTGAGACAAGGGCACGACTGGAAGGGATCCAAGCAGAAATCACCTTGTCGGACATCTATGACACGATTGCGCAATATTACGGGATGCCGCGGGCTGATCTGGAAGACCTGCGGCAGGCCGAAATGGCGCTTGAGATTGATCACGCCCGGGTGCGCCCGTTTGGGCGCAAGCTCTTTGATCTGGCGAAGGCCTCCGGAAAACCGGTGAACCTAATCTCGGATATGTACCTGCCGCATGACACGATCACGCAAATGCTGGAAAAGGCGGGATATGCGGGGCAATATGACCGGCTATTCGTGTCTTGCGACCAAGATGCGACCAAAGCCAGCGGGGCGCTTTATCCGATCGTGCTGGGAGAACTCGGGATCAAGGCTGCGGCGCTTGTGCACGTGGGGGATAACAAGCAAACCGATATCCTGATGGCGCAGGATCACGGGATCAGGGCTTTCCGCTGGTCCTCGTCGATTGATTGGATGCGCGAGAATGCGGCGTTCAAATCATCCTTCTCACCGCGCATCGGAGCCGGCGAAAAAGCACGCAGCGCTGTAGCGGGCACCACGGCACGACGCCTGTTTGATGCGCCGCTTCCCAAAACGCAGCTTGAGTCGCTGTCCGGCGGAGACCCGCACCGGTTGGGTCACGCGGTCCTGGGCCCGCTGTTAACCGGTTACATGCTCTGGCTCGGACGCGAGGCCAAGCGTGACAAGGTCTCTGACCTGTTCTTCATGGCACGCGAGGGCTGGGTGTTGAAAGAGGTGTTTGATGCGCTGCATCCACCTGGGCCAGATGTGCCCAAAACGCATTACCTACTGGGCTCACGCCGGGCGGTGCGGGTCGCTGCCTGCCGCAAAGAGGCTGATGTCATGGCGCTCTTGGCGATGCCCTATGACCCGGAGGTGCCGCTTTCGGCCCTGCTCGAAGGACGCTTCGGGCTTGTTCTGAAAGAGGCTGATATGCCGCGTCTGTTAGAATTGGGGATCACGGACCGGGACATGCATCTGGATCGGTCCTTTGCGCACCGGCAATATCTTTGTGCGACAGTGCAGGCCTATATGTCCGAGATTTTACAGCATGCGGCCGGTGAACGGGACAATTACCTGGGGTATCTGGACAATGCAGGTTTCCTTGCTGTACAGCACCCGGCCATCGTCGATGTGGGATGGAAGGCCAACATCCAAGGCGCGCTGGGCGATCTGACAGAGCGGCGGACGACGGGCTATTACTATGCGACCTTGCAAGAAAGCGAGCTTTGGGTCGGTCGGGGCGACGCGCATCGGGGGTATACTGGCATCGGGCAATCCGGCGGCATGGCGAAATCCGTCGCCGTCCAGAACCGGCATATGGTTGAATTTCTGCTGTGTCATTCGTCACGCAGCCTCGTTGCTGTGAACCCCCAGAAGAGCGGGTACCAACCCATTTTCCGGAAGGAAGCGACGCTGGCCAAACGGCGGCAATTGATTGATCCGCTGCACCGGGGTGCTGTCGCCTTTGCACAGGCCTTCCGGGATGGGTTTGCGGAACAGTTTGATCAAATCTACATCGATCCAAATCTGGCCGAAGCGACCTTGGAGACACTGATCAAGACCCCGCAACCCGCGGATGCTGAATTGTTTCTGGGGCAATGTTTCGAAGACGCCGTCGGAGGTATTGCGCAGAAGTTTATTATTTCGCCCGACGCCACGGAACCGGCGTCGCAGTCGGTCTGGCGCCAAGGTTGCGAAATTATGCACCATCAGCCGGAACCAGGGGCTGGCCGGCGTGCGGCAAATTCAAAGAGTGATCAATCGCAACAGGATGAGCCAAAGCTGGAAGCATTTATGATCAAACGCATGGCAGGAGACCGGAAGCGTGCAAAATATGAAAGGGATCGGGAGGCCTTCTTCGCCGACTCCAAGAACCAGTTTGTCAAATTATATTGGAAAGCCGTTAGCGGTCGACAGACCCTGCACTAATTGGGAACGGAAATAATGATGAAACAAATGAAAGAACTGGCGGTGGCTGAGCAACAAATCGACAGTAAAATTGCCGAAATTAACAAAGATAAAGTCCAGCGGGACAAAATCATCCGCAAGTCCGCGCAGCAGACCATGGTATCGCGTATTGATCGGCGGTTCTCGGGGGACGTTTACGATCTGTTTTATGATGAAACCGATTTGACGCGACGGCCTTTTCTAAACATCGGACCCGGCTCGTTCCGTCACAAGATTTGGCGCACCGCAGACAAGAACTATGGCGAAGACAACGCCGCCTGGACAAAGATGCGGCGCGGCGTTGAGCAGCCACCGGTCGATTACTATTGGGACGTTTACGAGCGGAAACCTTTCCCCGAAAAGGATGGGTTCTTCAAAGTCATCTACTGTAGCCACGTCATCGAACATCTCTTTGCTGAAGATGCTGCCTTTTTGTGCCAAGAAGCGCGGCGTCTGCTCGAGCCGGGCGGGACCTTTCGGATCGTCTGCCCAGACGCCGCTTTGATGATACGGGCCTATCAAACCCAAGACTGGTCGTATTTCTTGAACTACCTGATCGTTAAGACCCAACGGATCAAGATACCCTTGTCGCGTTTCACCGATACACAATTCAAAGAGGTTTGTGCAGAGTTTGTTGTCGAGTGGGTTAGTCTTTTGACCAATCGCAAAAACCCAAAACACCTCTCAAAGGCAGATTGTGTTGAGTTTCTCGACAGTTTTTCGTGCCTGAAAGATGCCTTTGATGCGGCCTCGAAACTTTCGTCTCGGGACCTCAACAAAGAAGTGGGCGGACATGTGAACTGGTTTGATGCGGCCAAATTGACGGATGTACTTGAACGGGCAGGGTTCACGGATGTGCGGCGTAGCTCTTATCTACAAAGCAGTGTCCCCATTCTGAGGGATCTGCGCTATTTCGACCGAACAGATCCCGAGATGTCACTGTTTATTGAGGCACGGATCTAACGCCGCTACGCTCAATACGGGCCGTTTCAAACTGGCTCACCAATTGCCGCATCAGCCGCCGGTAGGAGGCGCGGTGACGGTTGCGCAGATTGACCCCGGCGAACACGGGTTGGGTGATGACGGGGGCATCGGCGACATAGTGGCAGGTACCTGCATCTACTAACCCCTCTGCGGACCGGCGCAAAACATAGGCGGTACCCGATAAGGACGTCAGCAATTCAACCATGGCTGCGTTCTGACCGATTGAAAGTGATACGTTGTTCAAAGTGGGCAACATCGCGGCGTGTGCATGGGTGAACGCGGGGGCATAATTGGCGAAAATATAGGTCTCGGGGGCGACCTCGTTCAGGGCTTTGGCGGTTGTGGATACCATCACATAGCTGACGTCGCCGAGGTTTTCGAAATGCAGGTCAGGATGAACTTGCGGCGAATAAAGCACGGCGATGTCCTGCACGCCCGATATCAGATCCTGACACATTTGCGGCGAATAATCAGCCTCAAAGAAAAAGACGATGTCTGGCAAAGCTGCGCGAAACTGGTTGATCAGCGGGCTGATATGAAGACCGACCAGATCATGTTGCACCCCGATCCGCATCGTGACACCGGCCATCGCGGTATCGCGCGCGGCGTGCAAAGCGGTGACCCAACTATGGCGCAAAGCACGGGCGTGTGGTTCAAACCGAAGCCCTTCCGTGGTCAAGGCCGTGCCAGAGCGGGACCGTTGAAATAGGCGGCGACCAACGTTCGCCTCTAGCGCCTTGATCCGGCCCGACACGGTTGATTGGGTGATGCCCAACCTTTCGGCCGTACGATTGAAACTTTGTGTGTGACAAAGGTCCAAAAAGGTTTCGATTAGCTCAATCTGCATGCTTTTTACTCTGCACTAATCGGAAAACACGATCAATAAAGACCGAAAAGTCAAATTGAAGCATGAGTGGTCGGGCGCGATAATCCTGCCAGCGGGAGGACGTCATCATGAACAAGATAGCCAGACGAAGTGGTGGTCGTGCAGCAAGGGTGGCGCTGCGCAGTGCACCTTTGGCAGAAGATAAACGACCGGTACGGGCGGGCCTGCCCGGCGGGCAATATAAAGCGCTCAACGACGCAGACGTCTTGCGGATCCATCACGCCGCACTTGATGCGTTGGAACAAATTGGACTGTCACAAGCCCCACCATCAGGTGTCCAAATACTGACAAAAGCCGGTGCAATCCAAGGTGATGACGGCCGCATTCGGTTCCCACGTGCGCTGGTCGAAGACATGCTGGCAAAGGCCGCGCGCAACATCACCCTGCACGGGCGCGATCCGAAATATGACCTGCACCTGACGGGCACTAATGTGCATTTTGGAACGGCCGGGGCTGCGGTGCATGTGGTGGATGTGGAAACGAACACCTACCGCGAAAGCACTGCGCAAGACCTCCACGATGCAGCCAAGATCACACATGCATTGGACAATGTGCATTTCTTCCAACGGGCCATGGTCGCGCGCGACATCACCGATAATTTGGAAATGGACCTGAACACAATTTACGCCTGCACCGCAGGCACCACGAAACACATCGGCACCTCGTTTAGTGAACCCGACCATGTCGCCCCGGGACTTGATCTGCTCTATCAGATTGCGGGGGACGAACAGACCTTTCGGGCGCGGCCTTTCGTGTCGAACTCAAACTGCTTCGTGGTCCCGCCCATGAAATTCGCCGAGGAAAGCTGCATCGTGATGGAGCAATGCGTGCGGGGTGGCATGCCTGTCGTCCTGCTATCGGCAGGGCAAGCGGGCGCCACAGCGCCGGCACCCATCGCCTTGACGATTGTGCAAGCTGTGGCCGAATGTCTGGCAGGTGTTGTCTATGTCAATGCGATGGCGCCGGGGCATCCGGCGGTCTTTGGGACCTGGCCGTTTGTGTCTGACTTACGGACTGGGGCGATGTCTGGTGGGTCGGCAGAACAGGCTTTGCTGACCGCTGGCTGCGCACAGATGCACCGGTTCTACGACTTGCCGGGTGGGGCAGCGGCAGGGATATCGGACGCAAAGTTGCCCGACATGCAGGCAGGTTGGGAACAAGGGATCACCAATGTGCTTGCAGGTTTGTCTGGTCTGAACATGGCGTATGAAGCCGTGGGGATGCACGCCTCCTTGCTAGGGTTCTGCCTTGAGTCATTAGTGTTAGGTGATGATGTGATCGGGCAGGTGCTGCGCTGCGTGCGCGGCATTGATGTGACCGAAGACAGCACCTCAATCGAGGCGATGAAGGCCGTCTGCTTGGGTGGTCCGGGCCACTATCTTGGCTCTGAACAGACCCTAGAACTGATGCAAACCGAATATATCTATCCGAACCTTGGCAATCGGATGAGCCCCAAGGAATGGCAAGAAGCAGACCGGCCCATTCTTCTGGAACAGGCGACGATCCGTAAAAACAAAATTCTCGAAGAAGCAAAAATAAAATTTGATCCTGAATTTGATGCGGCCATAAGATCGAATTACAACATCTATTTTCAATGATCATGTTGGCCAGTGATGGCCTTCTAAGCTAAAGCCTCTGCAAAGAACGGGCTCCATGCCGCAAGAACGGCCTGCGGACATTCCTCGGCCAGATAGTGCCCGCCTGGCAGTGCCCAGCCGCGAACATCGGTTGCGCGTTCACGCCAAAGGGCGAGGCAGTCAAAATGGGCCTCAATCGCCCCATTCTGCCCCCAAAGTGCCAGCAATGGCATGGGCAATTTGGCCGTCTCGGCGTCATCATACGCGATATCGATAGTGGCCGCGGCGCGGTAGTCTTCGCAACAGCCATGGATCGTGGCGGGGTCCGCGAAACAGGTCAGATATTCGTCCATCGCTTGTTGTACAAAGGGTGTTAGGCCCGCAGAGCCGGCACCGCATTTCTTGCGCCAGAAAAACGCAGGATCGGCGCCGATCAAGGTTTCAGGAAAGGGATGGGGCAATGTCAGCCAATACCAATGCCAATAGGTATGGGCAAAGGCACTTCCGGCGTTACGATACATTTCGCGGGTCGGCGCGATATCCAAAGTGGACAACGCAATGACGCGATCAGAGTGATCCGCTGCCAAGCGATGTGCCACGCGCGCGCCCCGATCATGTGCGCCGATCAGAAAGCGGTCATGACCAAATCTGTCCATAACCGCGAGAATGTCACCTGCCATGGCGCGCTTGGAATAGGGGGTATGGGACGGGTCTGTCGCAGGTTTCAACGATCTACCATAGCCACGTAGATCAGGACAGATAACGCGGTAGCCCCGGGCCAGCGCAGGGGCTACGGCATGCCACATGGCAGATGTCTGTGGGTAGCCGTGCAACAATACAAGCGGTGGACCTTCACCACCAACCCGGCAAAATACAGGACCGTCAGGGGTCTCAACAAAGTGCTCTGAAAACCCGTCAAAGAAGTGTTCGGCGATCGCATGTTCCATCAGATCGCCCCGCTTTGTCTAACCCGTGATCGCCTGCCACGAAGCGGCCAAAGCGCCCATCTGGTCAGGCGCGAATGTGCACAGACAGACCTCATCACCAGCCATGGCAATTGCGAGCGCCGTACCGGGGCCAAATGGCCCCTCCAAACAGGTCAGATGTGGTCCGCCAGCCTTCTTGCCTGATAACTCCTTTTGGCGCTTGCGATAGGCCGCCGCCTGATCTTTCCACACCGCCTCAAGTGGGGCGGTATTACCGGCTGTTTCTTTCGCGACATTGTTGTCAGCCATGTACATGTAAGCCATCAGGCTGGCTGCATTTGCAGTCATAAAGCGGATCACGGGCGGGGCCGGCTGTGCATCGGGGTCAATATCCCAAAACTCGGCAAGACCTGCGGCCGTGATGCCTGCATCGGCGCTGGTGCCGAAACTGTCCATAGGTTTGCTGCGCACGCTGACACGATTGGCTGCGCTGCACAGGAACATGAGCAATGCACCTGTGGCCTTCAAGGTGGGGGCATCTTCTTGGGACAACACTTGACCCACGACCTTGTCTGCTCCTGGCACATTGCCTGACACATCAAAAAGACCGCGCAGACGGCGGCCTGCGACGATGGCGGCTACGTCAACATCGCCGATTGTGAAGACCAAGGTACGTTCAAGAACGGTGCTGTCGATCTCGCGCAACAGCGCAGCCATGGCGACTTCACCGCTGTCATGGGTGATGACGCGGGCACCGGCAACAAACACCTCATCCTCGGCCGCCAAGGCAGCAAGTCTGTCAGTCAATGCGGTTAGTTCGCTCACGTCAGTCTTTCCAATTCGGTCTCACTTTATGCGGTGGCTACCCGCCACTGCTAATCTGTTCAAGGCATGCGCGGGCAGCCGGTAAGAAAGTTGCAATATCAAGGCCGGGTCTGAAGACGCAGCATAGGACATCGGATGGTTCTTTGTCCGCACGTAGGAAGACACGCAGTTGTTCCGGTTCGGCAACAATTGCCGTGCTGCTTGGCGCCGTACCTACCGCGATCTTCTTTGAAGTGCCAAGGGTTAACGCGGCCTCAGCGCAGAGACTATCCAGCGTTTCGCGGCGATGGGACGTGCCAGTATTGGTAATGAGAATCATCTGTGTCGACAGGTCCGCGAACGCGATCGTTTCACAGCCTTCAAAGTCGTTCTGTAGTGCGTCTAATGCGTCGGCAACCATGATCTGGCGCTCTCCAATTGTCCTGCTTCACCTTGACTAAGGCAAAATTTGCAGGGGGGAAAGCCCGAGAAAATCAATCGCAGGTCAGGAGGTCCGTAAAATTGGCCCTGGGGTCTCTGGCGGGGCCGCATCTTCTTCCGGCGCAGGGCGCTCTCTCTTTGCGCCGTCCTCGGGGCGGGCCCGTTGCACGCGACGTGGTGTGACGGTCGGAAGAACAAGATCAGGGATCGGTTGACCATCCGCCAAATTATAAAGCGGCTCGTCGGTGCGTCTGGCAATTTCGGACAGCGTATCAATCGTGGCAATCAGGCGCTGGACAAAGGGGCCCGCACCGCTGGCGTCCCATAAATCATAGTCCTCACCGGCCTGCAAAGCCTGCAGCAGTGAAATTGGGTAGATGCCGCTGAACTGGCCCTTTGTTTCACGCTCGACACGTTTGACAACACGGCTACGGTCGCGATCGGTGGTCAGCTTGTCATAGCGCGTGATCAGCAGGATCGAGTGGTTGCGCACAGCCTCTGGCATCGTGTCCCAGACGGCCGATTCCGATTGACGCCAGGCCTGTGTGGCATGGGTGCACCAAATGACAGCGTCAACCTCGGGCAACATACGTTCCCAAACATCCGAAGACATGTTGGGATCAGAAATACCTGGAAAATCGATCAGGTCACAGACTTCCAGAATATCGGCTTCAAGAAACAAGCGAATATTGCGGGTCTGCTCAACCGGGATCCCTTCGAGGTAGTCCAGTGAAACGGGTTCGGTCGAACCATCAACGTCGACACGATAGGGATCGCGCGCACCATGTGAAATCCAGACTGGAGACAAACGGGTTGCGGTCACTTTTTCGGGCAGGGGACGGGCACCCAGCAGCAGGTTGGACAAAGTGCTTTTTCCGGCACTAAATTCGCCCATCAAAGCAATACGCGGTTTGCGCGGCCCACCTGCGGCAGGAATATCGTCACTCATTAAGCCGTTCCTTCTGCTTCCGCGGGTCCGCCATCGCTGAGTTCTTCAAAGATATAATCAAACAGCTCTTCGCGCTCCTGCTGGGCAGTGATACCAAAAATGTCCTTCAGGTCGCTGACGCCAAGCTCGGATTTGTCGCTGATATCCGACAAAAGACCACGCTGTTCAGCCAGGAAATCGCGCAGTTCCTGTTCGGCCATAGCGCGGATGTCATCGGATTGGCGCACCTTCAGCTCGTCCACAATTGGGGCGGTCTCGGCCTCGATCAGGTCATAGAACCCGCTTGCGAAGGCACGATATCCCTTGCGGCGTTTCCACCAGCCTTTCCACCAGGATGTCTGCAGGTCCAAGGCGATGGTTTTACCCAGCGACACAGGGGCCGGAATTTCCGGTGGGGCAGGCGGTGTGATTGAGAAGTTCTCAACATCGACGCCAAAGGCACTGCGGTAGGTTTCGGCCAGATCAGCAGCCGTTGCACCGAAGACCTGATCACAGGCAGAGGACACATTGCGGCGCATGACCTGATAGCTGGTGCGCAAAAGCATGCGCAAACCATCTGGGCTATACTGCCAAATCTCATCTTCACCGTTGGTTTCCAGATGCTGCAGCAGAGATTCCAACGCACGATCCAAGAACCGCTTGTGGGATTGATCAACGCGGGACCCAAACTGCTGAAACACGATGTCCAGGCGATCGTTCAGGAACTTCAGATTGTCAGTCGCAACCTTGTCCAAATGGGCGTTTAGCTCGGCCTTGGGCATCACTTTGACATTGTTGTTGTCAAGACGCATGGACACCATCGCGTTGGAGGCGCGGACACCACCAACGAGGTTCAGCGCACGTTTGCGAGACGCAGCAAGAACCTCTGCACCGGGCCCTTCCGAGATTCGTTCAGCCAAGGCTTTGAACAGCTGTGGAACACCGGACAAATGCCAAACCAGCTCATTTGTGGCCATACCGGCGGTATCGGCATCAAGTGCTGCTTCGGCCCAGTTGAACATCGCTTCGGCGCTGTCAGACACCATGTCATCCAGTGTCTCGCCCAGGGCAAGATTGGCCCAATATGCGCTACCAAAGATCAGTTGCGGGTCCTCAGGGCCGTTGTGGTCAGACAGGGTCTGCAAGATGCTGTCGCGAATTTCAGGGACCTGTTCAGCCGGGTTCGACAATTCATCGATCCGATTCACAAAGATGATGACTTCGCGGGCCTTCACGTTTGAGATCAGGCGGATCAGGCCCATATCCATTGAGCTAAGCGCCTGATGGGCGGACAGCACGACAACGCAGATGCGGCTATCGCGCAGGGCGTTGATGGTGATCTGCTCACGCATCATGAAGGTATCGTTCACACCAGGCGTGTCACGCAGACACAAAGGCATGGGGATGGATTTCGCCTCAAGGAACAGGTCAGCGGATTTGGTGATATCGGCAAAGCGTCCTTGCTGATCTTCTTCGTCAAGATCCTCAAAATCGTCGCCCATACAGACATAGCGCTGGACCAGATCGTCGTTCAAGTCGGCGTAATTGTGCTTTTGACCCAGCAACAGCTCAAACTTGCGCCCGAGGCGGTTTTTGGTCTTTTCGCGCATCTCGGCGATTTGTTGCCGAACTTTCTCTAATTCGTCATCTGCACCGGCCCGCGCGGACAATTCACCGATTCGGCCCCCGTTCTCAACCAGGTGGTCCCATTCGCCCTGACTAAAGAACTGGAAGGTCGCTGTTGGGGCGTCGTCCGGCAGCGGTGCATTCAGGTGCAGCGAGGTCACAACGGAGGTCCATGGGTTCACGTCAGCGGGCAGCAATTCGGGTCGGCCAACCATCGCATTCACGAGCGAAGTTTTACCAGATTTGATCTGACCAATCATCGTCACACTCGGCTCAAATGAGCGCAACTGCTTGATAAGGCGAGAAGATTTCTTCTCTGTGTCAGGCCCGCCCAGCTTTACGACATCGGCAAGCGTTGCCTCGAGATCCAGAATTTCATCATGGAAATCATCCAGCTTTTCCAAGCCAAGTCGCATGAAAGGGTGGTGTGCTGCAGGGACCTTGTAGCCATCCCCTTTTGTCAGCTCTTCCATCTTCATTCTTGTCCGTCCTCAATAAGCTACCGGAACCACCTTTATCAGTTGTTTGCCTTGTCGCCAAATCGCAGCATAACACTGAATTTATTGCGATAATGGAAACAGCTCAGCAGGGCAACATTAAGGCGCAATTTACACAAATTGTTTAACCGTTACGCTGGGTTACGCGGCAAGGTCCGCTTGCAGCTCATGTTTCAGTTGCAACATTACGCTCACGGCCTCGATTGCAGCACTGTCACGTTTTTCCATTTGCATCAATTGAACAAGATCGGCGGCATCAAATGCGGTGTCGCGTGCGCGCTGCAGCGCTTCATCGCTATCGTCGCCATGCGTGTTCAGATGATCACTGAGCCACTGCACATGTTCAACCGTCTCCGCCATGATTTGGGAAGGCGCGGCATCACCAAGGTCACGCGCCATATCGATCAAAGCGCGGCCATTTTCAGCGATATATTCCAAGGCCTGTTGATAGGCCTCTCGGGTCGCGGGTTTGAGTTTCACAACCTCTGCAACCGGCTCAGGTTCAGGCTCGGGTGTGGGCTCAGGCTCGGGTGCGGTCTCCGCTTCAGGCGCACTTTCTGCTTCTTCTTCTGGTTCTGGTGTTGGCTCTGGTTCAGGTTCTGGGGCGATTGTCGGCTCAGGGGCCTCATCGACTTCAGGCGCTGGCACAGCTTTCAAAGCCGGTTCTTTCGCCGGTTCCGGCTCTTCCGCCTGAGAAGAATCTGAATTTTGTGGTTTTGATGTGGCCCCTATCACAGCGCTAAGCAGGTTAGCGTCGTCTTCGGGCACCTCAACCGCCTTTTCTTGAAGCACATCAGCGTGCTGGTGCAGCAACATGTCGGCCAAATCAACAAACGACTGCCGGCCCTGATCAACTTGCTTCAACACCGCTGAAATCAAGGCAAGTCCGCCGCTGCTACGCATACGGTCCCTGTCAACGGACCCGTCTAGATCGCGGGCGGCAATCGCGTCGAGGATGGCAATTGGTAGAATGTCACTAAACTCGTGACTGACCAAAGCACGTGTGGCGTCAACAATCTGGGTCAGCGTACCTCTGGCCTTCAATTGATCGGCTTTGGTCAGCATCAAGAACGCGTGGTCCTTTAAGACATCGGGCATCTGGGCCCAGATGGCCTGTTCATTGCCGTCAAAGGCCTCGGTACACCAAATAGCTAGCTCGACGCGCTTAGCGGCCCATTGGCTGGCCTTATGAAGGGCTGTGGTGTTGTTGGGGGTGACCACCTCAAGCACCGATATCTTCTTCAATGCAGGCAATTGCATGTGAAGTTCGACATACAGTGGCTTTAGCTCCGCGATGTCGTAGGCGTTTACCGTCGCAAGCTGCTTTTTGGTCCCATCAGATAGCGTGACCACGGTGTGGGGCTTATCGGCGTGGACTATTTGGGTTGTGGGCAGGTCGATGTCATCCGGCAACACTTCGCGGCCAACCAGCAAGTTCACAATCGATGATTTGCCCGATCCAGGACGACCCATAACCGCCAAACGGATGGGCGTTTCCAAACGGGTTTGGAGCTGCAACGCACGATCTTGTACGGCAGCAGGCAACCGCCCGGAAGCGATTGCCTGTGTAAGTTGTTCTTGAACCCGGTTTGCCAGGGATTGATTCGACATTATTTGCCTCCGGCGGCTATCTTAGCCGGAGGCGTAGCCTCATCAACCTCCTGTGTCTTGCCAGAATCGTCTTCGCCGACTTTTTTGACCGGTTTCACTTCTTTTATGGGCGATTTTGCAGCAACGTCTGCAGGATTTGCTTTTTGGGCGACCTGTTCAACGTCCTCTGATTCAACAACGCGTGTGATTGTGGCCGCATGTGTCTCGACATGGCCAACTGGCTTGGCGCGGATAGCGCGGATCACTGGCTTGTTATGGTTCAGTTTGATCACCGAGAAGGTGCAGTTGTCCTGATCAGGATCTGCAAGGGCCTCAATGGCTTCCAGCAAATAACCCGCAATCTCGGCGGCCTTCTTACGGCGATAGCGGTGCAGAATTTTCTGGATCTTGTCTTCTTCCAGATACTGCAGACCATCACTTGAAACGACGACGATGTCACCAACCTGCAGTTCAAACGGTGTCTTGGGGCAATCGGATTTTGCCACACGATCACCCAGGATAACCGATGTCAGACAGTTGCGATCCGGGTGGTTCTTACCCGCTTCGGGGTCAAGCAAGCCGGATTTCACCATAAAGTCGATCTGAGGGGCCATTGAATGGTCCTCGTTCAACTGCTGCATCTTGCCGGCGCGGAAGTGGTACAACGGGCTGTCACCGATGGACATCCAGAACATACGGTTCTCGATCAACACCAATGACACCAACGTGGCACCCATGCCGCGGGTATCTGGGTTTTCCATGACGTGTTCACGCACAACATTGTTGGCGTTCACAGCGGCTGCCGTCAGATACTGCGGAATTTCTGTCTCAAAATCGGTGAAGTTCGCACTTTGGAACTTCAGTTCGCTATAGACTTCAGTCACGACGATCTTACTGGCAACGTCTCCAGCAGCATGGCCACCCATGCCGTCAGCAAGAACCACAACACCGCTGTCTGCCCCAAAGGGAAAGTCAGCAACGATTGCGTCCTCTTGGTAGTCTCGTCCACCCTGACAAATCGCCGAAGCGACGTCAAAGCGAGGTTCAGGCGATCGCCACATCTTCATCCTCCCCAGGAGTGCCTTCGGACCAGTTAAATGTCGGGCCACAGAGCGCGACGAACCGAAGGACTGTCTCACCAATCCGCATAACATCACCGGAGCTCAGCGGTTCATTGCTGATCAATGGTTTGTCATTCAAACGGACAATATTTGATTTTCCGCCATGACCAAGCAAAAATTCTTTGTTGTCGGGATCATATACAATCGCTGCGTGATTGGAGCGGGAAATTGAGTTGTCGCCGAAATCTAGCTTAACGGCTTGATCTTCACCGCGGCCGATCTGCGACATGCCTGTCATCAAGGCAATACACTCGCCACGGCCTGGGCCCTCAGTGATGACAAGCCACCCAACCGGGAACTGCACACGCTGGGTTGCGGGTGTTGCGGCGGGAACATCATTGAACAGATCAACGACATCGCCGTCGGAATGTTCAAAGCCAATGAGGCGGGTTTTAGTACGGCGACCACGACCAGGGGAGCGGGGAGCAGGGGCTGCCTGAGCTGGTGCTGGTTCCGGGGCGGTCTGGGACAAAGCAGCCGACGTGCCATCATCCTCAAGATCCCAGATGTTCACCTCTGCGCTGGCATCTTCAGCCTGCACGACCCGTACATCGCTGCTTTGGGCGACTTTGGTTTTTTCTGCGACATCTGTCAGGATGTCGGTCACTGCGGCAGGTTCTTGTTCGTCTGCAAGCGATCCAATTTTGTCGCGGTAAGACCGCTCCATGGCATCACTTTCTGCGCGCCTAGCCGCGGCCTCAGCGTTACGCTTCTTTTTTCCGATGAGATCACGAATAAATTTCATGTTACATACCTTCCAAACTCTACCGTAGGCGCCGCCCCGCGGACGGGGCAGACGCTAACCGATTATTCTCCAGGGCCTTCATAGTTTAACGATGCAACCCACATGCTGCCAGAACGTTCAACAGCGAACATGAACTGGTCTGTGCCGTTCTCAAGCTCGCGATCGAAAATGAGGCTCAGGCTGTCTTGCTCCGAAATGGCTTCTGCAGTGGGGATGTATGATTTGACAACATCACCGACCTGCAATTCACCTGCCGACCCTTCGGGCATTGCGGTCACAACTGTACGCCATCCCTCTGTGGTGAACGACGTCTGGAACGCGACACCATTGGACAACTCGATTTCACGGAACACTGGCAAGACCCATTCCTGATCAACTTGCTGACCAGATGCAGGATTCAGTGTTCCAAAGCTCACAGGAAGCGTGCCGCTGGTGTCTGTCGTGTCAACTGTCCGGCGAAGTACGTCCGGGATTTCGGAGATTGAAGAGACTGGCGTGCCATTCACTGATGTGATCACCAGACCAGGCTGGACCCAAACGGGGGATACAGCGCCAGCGGATGCGATGATGTTTGACTCTGGACCAGCAGGTGAGAACGGCAACTGAACATTCCAGCTGGGATCGACGACCGCTGGCGGTTCAGGAACCAATTCGTTGCCAGGGGTCACGGCAGCAATGTCGACCTCCGGACCTGTGCCCACAGCATCAACCGGGTCAGGCGTGATCGGCAAAGCGACCTCAGGTGTGTCGGTATCCGTTGCTGGACGGTTACCCGACTGATCCGGGAACTCGGCATTCGCGGCAGGCTCGGCAACAGCAGGGCGCGGTGTGTCCAAAGGCTCAGGAAGCGGCTCCGGCTCTGGAACCGCTGCCAGTTCCACGCTTTCAGGGCGGGCTTCTGGACGGATTGCCGGTGTGGGCTCATCAACAACGACAGGACCCTCAACAATGATCGGAGGGTTTGCTTCACCAACGATGATAGGGCCGGGCTCGCCAACGATGACAGGGCTAGGCGTTGGCGCGACAACTTCCGGAGTCTCTACAATCACAGGTGCTGGGGTGACGACAACAGGCTCAGCCTCGACAACTGGTTCGGCCTCGACAACGGGCTCAGCCTCAACAACTGGCTCAGGGGTCTCTACAGGTTGGGCTGTGGCGACATCAACGGGCGCGGGGTCAGCCACCACGGGTTCTTCCGGTGCAGCAGGTTCTTGCGGTGTCTGGACGGCAACCTCGGCCCGGGTTGAATCGACAGCTGGTGCTGCGGCGGCCTCAGGAGCAGGCTCAGGTTCGCCACCAGTCATCGTCACGAAACCAACGCCAACCATCAGGGCGACAACGGCAGCAGAACCCAACAGCAATGGCATTTTGGATTTCTGTGCCGGCGCGTCATCAGTAACAGCAGGGGCATCAACACGGGCGCCACCGGCAACATTCAGCGAGGTGACGTTGCCCTCAACGCCGTCCATCATGTTGACCCAGTCAGTCGCGGACTGCAGACGATCCTTTGGCAACACAGCCAAGGCTTTGTCGATGGCCTTCAAGAAGACATCTTCGTACTCGTCAAATCGGCCAATCAGCGGCTCGTAAGGGTCCTTATCACCAGAGGCGATTGCA
Organism: uncultured Paracoccaceae bacterium; assembly: GCA_947501555.1. Taxonomy (GTDB): domain Bacteria; phylum Pseudomonadota; class Alphaproteobacteria; order Rhodobacterales; family Rhodobacteraceae; genus Yoonia. Next base: position 2,737,335 of record CANMWG010000001.1, on the reverse strand, counting down.
GCCAAACGGGCCTGCGAGTTCGGAGGAACGTCCTTGGCAATCAGGTGGTAGAATGAGGCAGCCAATGCGTAAAGGTCACTACTTGGGCTCTGCTCAGAGCCAGCAATGTAGAATTCTTGCGGCGAATAGCCATCCTTGACAACGCGCAACGCCGACAAGACGCGGCTTTGCTTCGTGGCTTCCTCACGGGCGGCACCAAAGTCGATCAAGACAGGGTGGAAATCCTGATTGATCAAAATGTTGTCGGGCGAGATATCGCGGTGAAGGATGCCTTGATCGTGGATAAAGCTGACTGCGCCCAGAACCTCTTTCAGGATCGATTTGATCTGTGGAGGTGTCAGGCCGTGGTTTGGGTCCTCAATGGTGTCGAGCAGGTCGCGACCTTCAACAAAATCCAGCGCCATATAAGCCGTGTCATTGTCCTCAAAGACCTGATGCACACCAACGATATTGGGGTGGTCCAATTTCGCAAGGCTACGGGCCTCTTGAACAAACAGGCGGACAATTGACTTCAGCTCATTCTGGTGAGCCCGCGAACGAGCCTGTACAATGTACCGGCTCCGACGACAAAACGCACCAGGGAAACACTCTTTAATCACGATCTTGCGGTCGAGACTGTCTTTGGCCAGATAAGTAATGCCAAAACCACCCGCATTCAGAAAGCTGTCGATGGTGTATTGGCCGTGCATCAGTTTTGTGCCCGGCTTCAGCTCATCAACAAAGCTGTCCTTGTCGTCCTCGTTATCTTTTACTTGCGCCTTCGCCATCTTCACATCCAGCTTTCAAACATCTTCGGTCAGACGGATTTTCCCCCGACCCTTGCCTACTTTACTGTCATTCAAATTAGGCCAAAAAGTGACGCTAACTTGTTGTTTGGTGGTTCTTAATCCCGGATTGATCCAAGCATTACCCACCTTTTCCGAAACAGTCTCCAGCGGATTTCCGCCGAAAAACACCTATTTTCATTGGTTCCCGCTGGGTTTGTGCCCAAACCATGGCGGTACGCAGCAATGATCATTGTTTACCTTTGGGCCGATAAGCCGCACCAGAACCTTTCCCTTCCCTTCGAAATTGTTAACCACTTATTAACACAATCGGTACCGATTCTTCCGAAAGTGGTTAAGAGTAGCGGTCAAATCTCGCTCCAATGCCTATATAGCGGGCATATTTGCGTAATAAACCCTGCTTGTGACATGTAACGCTACGGTGCAGCATCCATCACACACATATCGCGAGGGCAGGAATGCGCAAAGTCTTCATCAATGGGTTCGGGCGAATCGGTCGGACAACGCTGCGGGCGTGGGCCGCTGGCGGGTGGCCAGAGATTGATATCGTCGGGATCAACGACATCGCCGAAGCGGATCTTTGCGCCCATCTCTTTGCTTATGATAGCGTCTTTGGCCCGTTTCCGGGCGCGGTCACGCAATCTGGCGAGGGGATAAATATCAACGGCAAGCACATCCCGCTGCACCAAACATCCGACGTCAGCACGCTCGATCTGAGCAGTGTCGATCTGGTTTTTGAATGCACGGGCAAAGCAGGCAACCGCGACATCGCAGAGCGGGGGTTGAATGCAGGTGCAGCACGGGTGCTAATTTCAGGACCATCCGCAGCCGCGGACCTGACTTTGGTGCTCGGCGCAAACCAAGAGTTGCTACAGGATCAGAAAATCGTCTCGAATGCGTCTTGCACGACGAATGCCTTGGCGCCCTTGGTGAAACTGATCGACGACACATGGGGGCTGAAAACCGGGTGGATGACGACGATTCACTGCTACACCGGAAGTCAACCCACGATTGACGCGCCACGCGGGGATATGATGCGCAGCCGTGCCGCGGCACTATCGATGGTCCCAACAACCACCTCAGCACAACGGCTGTTAAACGGGGTCTTGCCCGATATCGCCGGACGGATTGAGGCAGCTGCGGTCCGGGTGCCTGTTGCCTCGGTTTCCGCCGTGGACTTGACGGTGACACTTGAAAACCCGGTTGGGTTGCAAGAGGTGCACAACCTCCTGCAGGCGCAATCTGGAATCATCGGCTGGACAGACAAGCCATTGGTATCCACCGACCTGCGGGCACGACCCGAAAGCCTGATCGTCTCGCTACCCGAAACACGGGTCACAGCAGGGGGGCTGGTCCGGGTCTTTGGCTGGTACGACAATGAATGGGGGTTTTCCTGCCGGATGCTGGATGTGGCGGGGTTGATGGGATGAGCGGCGACTTCGACCGTGCTGTCGGAAAAATCAAGTGATCTGGATTATTCGGACATGTGATACTCTAAGTGTCGAGGTCTACGTATGACCGGACAGGAGCGACGCCAGCTTCGACAATGAAAGGGGACGAAATTAATGCACCGATCCAAGACCACGATCTGGAGCAGTTTTATCGCTGTTTGCGCCGTCTGCGTCATGCCTACCGTTGTTGTTTCGCAAAGCAGTGCCGCGTTGCGATCATGCCATGGTGTGGATTTTGAAGCGGGTGACGATACACCTTACATCATCTTCAGCTCGCACAGTTATCCTGCTGTCGATGCAAAGATGAACCAGGATTTCGGCACCGAAAGACTTGATGACTTGGTCGCCATCGGACAGTTCGCGTCCTTAGCAGTGAACGATATGTTTGTGCCGGCGCTGACTTTGCCTTGTTCCCATGAAACCTATGATGCGACAGGTTGCAGGATGAATTTTCTGTTTGGCGGCGCGGCTAAGGTGGAAGCCGTCAGTCTGGTCGGTGAACGCTTATCTTACAATTTGATTGATGAGGATGACGGCGTGGTCAATACCATCGTCGTTGGTAACCGCAGCTATGATAGCCTGACGCTGGCATCGACCAACGACAGCGGCACAACAACATCGGCCTGGAACCGCGCTGGCGATGGCACAGAGACATATGCAGGCGACAGCGGCGATGGCAATGTCGTCAGCTACACCGAACGCTCCGATTGTTCCGGCGAAGCCTATATTGCACAGGCAGAAGGTGGCGCCGTCAAAGCGACAACAGAGCTGAGCTGGACATCGACAACGGCTGCTGACTTCACCCTGACTTACACGATGTGCAATTATGTCGACGGGACCGAATGTGTGAGCGGCGCGTTTTAGCCGGAAGTGCGTCTACTCCATTCTATCTCGGTTTCGTCACCTGTTCGCCGCCTCTCCTTTCATCGAACGCGAAAGGTCATATGTGATGTTTCAAGCGACAGCCGAAACACGACAGAGGAGAATACGATGCAAACCGAGTACTTTGCCGACCAGCTCCGGATATTGGCCGCACTTGAAGACACGCCAGCAACGGATCGGGTCCTGAACGCCTTCAAAGCTGTCCCAAGAGAAAAGTTTGCAGGTCCTGGCCCTTGGAAGCTGCGGTCTTTAACCGCCGGTTCGCGGCCTATTCATGAAACGCCAGATGCGGATCCGCGCTGGCTTTATCATTGTGTCCTCATCGTTCTGGACGAGGACAAGGGCATTAACATCGGCGATCCAGCCCTTTGGGTCCGGCTTCTGGTCCAGGCTGACATTAAACCCGGCGCGCGCATATTGCAGGTCGGTGCCGGCGTTGGCTACTACACAGCGATCCTCAGTCAGCTTGCAGGCCCGACCGGCAGCGTGACCGCCTATGAAGTCGAGCCCGAGCTTGCAAACCAAGCGGCCGCGCACCTTGCGGATTGTGAGAACGTGACAGTGCGGCAAGGAAACGCAGCCACTGATTTGGACGAGGAAGACAGCTTCGACGTTGTCATTGCGTTTGCCGGTGTGACGCATATTCCATCAACTTGGGCCACGCGTCTGAAGCCTGACGCAAGGCTGCTTCTTCCGCTCACCGGCAAGGACTGGTGGGGCGCGATGATTTTGGCCCATCAAACGGAAGAGGGTTTTGAGGCCGTTACCTTGGGCCGCTGTGGATTCTACCCCTGCGCGGGGGCGCGAAACGAAGGCCTCGCAGAACGTGTGTCAGAACTATTCGCCTCACCCGCACATTTTAACAATTGGCGGCTGCGGATGATCGAAGAGGATGGTCTTGTCCGTTTGGAAGCCTGCGGCGCATCGTAAAGGCGGTCCCTGCTGAGGCGCCATATTCACCCAAAAGTAACACAGTTTACCGTGCGCCGCGTTAACCACTGTAGACGCGCCAGATCACCGGCAATCTGTACATACGCGGTCTGTACCGGTTCTGTACGGGGTCTGTAACGCGCCATTTGTCTTGTTTTCCTAACGTGCATCCGGGTTAACGCGGGGTAGTGCTGTGCGCTGCCGCACAGGGCGGTCGCAACGTTAACCCCTTTCCCTTCTTTGCGCACCGGCTTACTGTCCGAGCCTATTCAATTGAAGGCCATCCCATGTCCGCAATCGTATCCGTCCAAAACCTGCGAAAAGCTTACGCCGGCGGTTTTGAAGCGCTGAAATCCATCAACCTCGACATTGAAGAGGGCGAAATTCTAGCGCTTCTCGGGCCTAACGGGGCAGGAAAAACAACATTGATTTCAACAATTTGCGGGATCACTGTGCCGACGTCCGGCAAGATCACCGTCGGCGGTTTCGACACGCAAACCGACTTCCGGGCGACCCGCAGTCTAATCGGCCTCGTCCCGCAGGAAATCAACCTTGAACCCTTTGAAACAGTGATGAGCTCCGTCAGCTTTTCGCGCGGGCTGTTCGGCAAGCCGCGCAACGACGACTATATCATGAGCATCCTTGAGCAGCTGTCGTTGGCTGACAAAAAAGACAGCAAGATCATGACGTTATCCGGCGGCATGAAGCGCCGCGTGTTGATCGCCAAGGCGCTCAGCCACGAACCGCGGGTCTTGTTCCTGGACGAACCAACAGCCGGCGTCGACGTCGAATTGCGCAAGGATATGTGGGAGGTCGTGGCAGGTCTAAAGGCCTCTGGTGTCACGATAATTTTGACAACCCACTACATCGAAGAGGCCGAGGCCATCGCCGACCGTGTGGGTGTGATCAACAAGGGCGAAATCCTGTTGATCCAGGACAAAGCGGACCTGATGGCGCAGATGGGGCAGAAGCAGTTGAAGATTGAACTGGCGGCGCCAACGGATACGATCCCTAAGGCATTGGAAACATACGATCTTACGCGCTCTGAAGATGGCCAATATCTGACCTATAGCTATGACACTACGGGCGAACGGACCGGCATCACAACGCTGCTTGGCGATCTGCAAAAGGCCGGGTTGCAGATGAAAGACATTCAAACCCAACAAAGCTCGCTCGAGGATATCTTTGTCGGTCTGGTGAAGGAAGAAACATGAATTTCAACGCAGTCCTGACCATATATATCTTTGAAATGCGGCGGTTTTTCCGGACAATCACGCAAAGCCTGATCTCGCCTGTTTTATCGACATCGCTTTATTTCGTGGTCTTCGGCACTGCCATCGGCAGCCGGATCCAAGAGGTCGAAGGCGTCAGCTACGGCGCGTTTATCGTGCCGGGCCTGATCATGCTGACAGTGATGACACAAGCCACCTCAAACGCCAGTTTCGGCATCTATTTTCCAAAGTTCATCGGCACGATTTACGAGTTGCTTTCGGCACCGGTGAGCTTTCTGGAAATCGTAGCAGGTTATGTCGGGGCGGCGGCCACGAAGGCCATGTTTATTGGGCTGATCATCTTCGCCACCTCGTTCTTCTTCGTGGACATCACAGTGGCGCACCCCCTTGCAATGATTGCATTTCTCACGCTGACCTGCATCAGTTTCGCGCTGCTTGGGTTCATCATCGGGATCTGGGCGGGGAACTTTGAACAGCTGCAACTGATCCCGCTTCTGGTGATCACGCCGCTCGTGTTTTTGGGCGGATCTTTCTATTCGATTTCAATGCTCTCGCCGGTCTGGCAAACGATCACATTGTTCAACCCTGTTGTCTATCTGATCAGTGGTTTCCGGTGGTCATTCTTCGGCACCGCTGACGTGGCGATTGGCGTCTCACTGATGGCCATTGCACTGTTCACCGGGCTTTGCTTGCTCTTCATCTGGTGGATTTTCCGGACAGGCTGGCGGATCCGGCAATGACCCTTGCGCGTTGGGCGTAATGGCCTAAGTATTCCCCGATGAAACGTTTTATTCCTTTTATGAAGTCTGAGCCCTTCGTCGCCGTCATCCGGTTGCAAGGGGCGATCAGCAACAGCGGGCGTGGTCTTGATAATCCAAGCCTTGCCCCCGTCATTGAGAAAGCCTTTCGCAAAGGAAAACCCGCAGCTGTCGCGTTGGAAATCAACTGCCCAGGCGGGTCGCCCGTGCAGTCTTCACTGATCGCGGCGCGCATCCGCAGATTGGCGGACGAAAAGAAAATCCCCGTTTTTGCCTTTGTCGAAGATGTGGCAGCGTCCGGCGGCTACTGGCTGGCTTGTGCGGCGGATGAGATTTTTGTCGACGACTGCTCAATCACCGGATCAATCGGTGTGATCAGCGCAGGCTTTGGCGCGCCCGAAGCCCTCGCAAAATATGGGGTTGAGCGGCGGGTGCATACAGCCGGAAAATCCAAATCCCAGCTTGACCCGTTCAAAAAGGAAAACCCAGCGGACGTCAAAAAGCTGAAAGGTTGGTTGGGTAACATCCATGAAACCTTTATTGCTCATGTTAAGGCGCGGCGTGGCGCGAAATTGTCGGATCACCCAGACCTTTTCACCGGTGAAATCTTTGTCGGCAAAAACGGGATCGAAGCGGGTCTGGCAGATGGTATCGGTCATCTTTCGCCCGTGATGAAAGATCGCTTTGGCGAAAAAATTAAATTTCGCCGTTACGGGCAAAAGAAGCCACTTCTGGCGCGTTTCGGGTCTCAAGTTGTCGGTGATGCTGTCGCGGGAATTGAGGAACGCGCGGCATTCGCACGGTTCGGCCTGTGATCCTCAAGGCGATCTTTGGTTTTCTGGCATTCATGATGGTGCTGGGCATCTTCGGAAAATGGCGGTTTCCGGGACAGGAACGTTTGGCCAAAGCGAAATGCCCGAAATGCCTGCGATATCGGATCGGGAAGGGCCCCTGTGTGTGTGAAAAGGAAAAGCGATGAAAGCACTTGTAACGGGTGCAGGTGCGCGCTTGGGGCAAGCTATGGCGTTGTATCTGGGTGGTCGCGGCTATGATGTCGCGGTGCATTATGCGGGGTCAAAAGCGGGTGCCGAAGATACTGTTGCGCAGTTAAAAGCGATGGGGCGCGATGCTGTGCCCTTGCAAGCCGACCTGCTGGACGAGGCTGCGACCAAAGTGTTAATCAGCCGTGCCTCTGACGCGCTGGGCGGGCCGCTAACCTGCCTGATCAACAATGCGTCAATCTTCGAATATGACACCATCCAAACCGGCACACGTGAAAGCTGGGACCGGCATATTGAGTCCAATTTGCGCGCACCCTTTGTTCTGACGCAGCACTTCGCAGCACAGGCACCGGAACCGGTCATCGACGACATGGACGAACCGGTGGCGAAAGCCTTGGTGATCAACATGCTGGATCAACGCATCCACAAACTGACGCCCGAATTCATGAGCTATACCATCGCCAAGATGGGGCTTTGGGCGATGACCCAAACAACAGCCCAGGCGCTGGCGCCGCGTATCCGGGTAAACGGCATTGGGCCAGGGCCGACCTTGCAGGGGCACCGGCAAAGCAAAAGCCACTTTGACCGGCAACGCGCAGCGACGGTGTTAAAGCGCGGTGCAAACCCGGTAGATATAACGGGCGCACTAGGGTATTTTCTGGATTCTCCGGCCGTGACGGGCCAAATGCTGTCGGTTGATGGCGGGCAGCACCTTGCTTGGCAAACCCCGGACGTCCTAGGAGTTGAGTGATAGCTGCGCAAAGTTACGCACCGGGGAACCACGCATTCACAAATTCTTTACAAATAGACTATTTTTCAATGCTTTAACACAAAAGTAATTAAAATAGTGAATGATTTCAATTACTTGATTTTGTGCTTAATTTTTGTGCAACGTGTGGAAGTCTGCCAAAAACAAGGGAAAATACCGGATGCCAACAATTAACCCACGGAGTTATCCACAGAATTAGTGGATGCCTTTTCTCTTGTCCTTGCTGCATTACCATTGCAGCCGAAGTAGAATCATAAACAGGCCCGCATGACCGACCCTGCCCCCACCGGATACGACGTGATCCACGATTACCTGCGGACGCTGGACAGTTCGCCGGGCGTGTATCGGATGCTCGATGCGGAAAGTCGGGTTTTATATGTGGGCAAGGCCCGCAATCTGAAGAACCGCGTCAGCAACTACGCGCGCCCCGGCCAGCACAGCCCGCGGATCACCCGCATGATCCGTGAAACCGCCAGCATGATGTTTCTGACAACGAGAACAGAAACCGAAGCGCTGTTGCTGGAACAGAACCTAATCAAGCAGCTAAAGCCGCGCTACAATGTGCTGCTGCGCGATGATAAAAGCTTTCCCAATATTCTGGTCGCCAAGGACCATGCCTTTGCCCAGATCAAAAAGCATCGTGGCGCAAAGAAACAAAAGGGCAATTACTACGGACCTTTCGCGGGGGCAGGTGCGGTCAATCGCACGCTGAACCAATTGCAGCGCGTTTTTCTGCTGCGCAATTGCTCGGACAGTGATTTTGAAACCCGCACACGCCCTTGCCTGCAATATCAGATCAAACGCTGCTCAGGCCCGTGTTGCGGGTTGATCAGTGAAGAGGACTATGCCGGGGCGGTTCGCGACGCAGAACAGTTCCTGCAAGGCCGCACCAAAGGCATTCAAGAAACACTGGCCAAACAGATGCAAGAGGCCAGCGCCGAGATGGAGTTTGAGCGCGCCGCCGCCCTGCGTGACCGGATCAAGGCTTTGACACAGGTCCAATCCGCCCAAGGTATTAACCCACAATCCACCGCCGAGGCCGATGTCATCGCCCTGCACCGCGATGGCGGTCAGGCCTGCGTGCAGGTGTTTTTCATCCGCGCCAACCAGAACTGGGGCAATCACGACTATTACCCACGCGTCAGCGGGGATGAGGACCCATCCGAGGTGATGGAGGCCTTTGTCGGTCAGTTCTATTCCAACCGCGAGCCGCCCCGCATGGTGATCCTGTCGCATGGTTTGGACAATGATGATCTGATGGCCTCCGCCCTGGCCGAAAAGGCGGGCCGCAAGGTTGAGGTGGTCATCCCGCAACGCGGCGAAAAGGCCGAGCTGGTGCAAAACGCCCTGCGCAACGCCCGCGAAAGTCTGGCCCGCAAGATGTCGGAAACGGCGACCCAGGCCAAGCTGCTGAAAGGCGTGGCCGAGGCCTTTGCCATGGACAAGGTGCCCCAGCGGATTGAGGTTTACGACAACTCGCACATCCAAGGGGCCCATGCTGTCGGCGCGATGGTGGTCGCGGGGCCCGATGGGTTCGACAAAAACCAATACCGCAAGTTCAACATCAAGGGCACTGATCTGACCCCCGGCGATGATTTCGGGATGATGAAAGAGGTGCTGACCCGCCGCTTTCAACGCCTGCTGAAAGAAGACCCCGACCGCAGCACGGGTACATGGCCGGACCTCTTGCTGATCGACGGCGGGGCCGGGCAGGTGAGTGCTGTGCAAGAAATCATGGATGCGCTGGGCGTGGCCGACATCCCCATGGTGGGCGTGGCCAAGGGCGAAGACCGGGATGCGGGGAAAGAGGAATTCTACCGTACCGGCAAACCTGTGATGGCGCTACGGCACAACGACCCGGTGCTTTATTTCATACAGCGGATGCGGGACGAGGTGCACCGCTTTGCGATTGGGACCCACCGAGCGAAACGGTCCAAAGCCATCGGAGCGACACCGCTGGACGATGTACCCGGCGTCGGGGCGGCCCGCAAACGGGCGCTATTGGCGCATTTTGGATCGGCCAAAGCCGTGGCGAGGGCAAACTTGGCGGACCTCAAGGCGGTGGACGGGGTGTCGGCGAATATGGCGCAGGTAATCTACGACTATTTTCATGAAAATGGGTAATGCGCGGCACTTAGGGAGGCGTGTCGCTTGGTGCCGCCTCCTCTGACGACAAAGAAATCCGAGAATATGATTGACAGGATTCTTAGACGCGCCTATCAGGCCCACCCATAATCTTCCGGAAACTAAACATGACACCTCACATCTCAAAATTGCGCCTGCGTAGCACCGAGACCTGATGATGCCCTGCGAGCAGGGACACAGGTCTCTGGTTACTCGCGTTTAGAACACCACACTTCGCGAAACCGATCCAAGCAGTTGTTCCTATAGCTCAACTGGACAGAGCGTCGTGTTGCGGACGCGGAGGTTGCAGGTTCGAGTCCTGCTAGGAACACCATGCCCACGTATCCCGCCTGGCTTCGAACCAGGACAAAGGTAATTGGAAGGCAGATGCGAGTTCGAGTCTCGCCGTGGGTTCCAGTCAGCGTTGCTTCATAAGCTTTTCCAACTCTATGGCCACCCGCCCCCAAGCGCTGTAGATAGACCTCATGACGCTGAATATACCAAATATCCTGACCATCCTGCGCCTTGCAGCGGCCCCTGCCGTCGTGTTCATGTTTCTGTTAATGCCCCGTCCATGGGCCGATTGGTTTGCTTTGGTCCTGTTCATCGGGGCCGCGCTGACCGATTGGCTGGATGGCTATCTGGCCCGGGCCTGGAGCCAAGAAACCAAACTGGGCGCCATGCTGGACCCGATTGCCGATAAGGCCATGGTCATCATAGCCCTGCTTGTCATCGCCGGTCTTTCCAATATGAACATCTTGATCTTGGTGCCTGCCACCATCATCGTGTTCCGGGAAGTGTTCGTTTCAGGCCTGCGCGAATTCTTGGGCGACACGGCGGGTACCCTGAAGGTCACGAAGTTGGCCAAATGGAAAACCACTGCCCAGATGGTGGCGATAGCACTGATCTTTGCCTCGGGTGTGTTTGAGCATTATTTTGGCATCCAATCCCTTGCCATGACCGAACAGATGGTTGTTGATGCGCTGGACGGGACAGGCCCCGACCACCAAGATCTGCTGTGGAAGTACCGCGGTTTGGTCGCCACGGGCTGGGGCGGTATTGGCATGTTGTGGATAGCGGCCGTGCTAACCCTTGTCACCGGGGTGGATTACTTCCGCAAAGCCGCCCCGCATTTGAAGGATGAGACCTGATGAATGTGATGTATTTCGCCTGGGTCCGTGAACGGATCGGGATTCCGCAAGAAACGGTTGATACCGCTGCCGCGACCGTCAACGATCTGATCGCTGAACTAACTGCCCGCGAAGACCGCTACGCCGCCGCCTTTGCCGATATAAGTGCTTTGCGTGTGGCGTTGGATCAGGAATTGTCTGACTTCGATGCCCCGCTGGATGGCGTCTGTGAGGTAGCGTTCTTTCCCCCGATGACAGGTGGTTGAATGCAGGTTCGTGTGCAGTCTGATCCCTTTGACGCAGGCGCAGAGCTGAACGGTTTCGCCGCAGGCCGCACGGACGTGGGCGCTGTGGTTAGCTTTACGGGCGTTGTGCGGGATACGGAGGGTACATTGCGCGAAATGCTGATTGAGCATTACCCTGGCATGACCCAATCCGCCATTGCCAAGATCGCCGAAGAGGCGTGCACCCGCTGGTCCTTGGCGGATTGTCTGGTGATCCACCGCTACGGCCCGCTGAAACCCGGCGCGCCGATTATGATGGTCGCCACTGCTGCCGCTCATCGGGCTGCGGCCTTTGAGGCGGCGGATTTTCTGATGGATTACCTGAAATCCCGGGCACCGTTTTGGAAGAAAGAAATCACCGCTGGTGGCGCCGATTGGGTTGCCGCCAAGGGCGCGGATGAGGATGCGTTGAAGCGCTGGTAGGCCGAAAGGGGACCCCGATGTCCAAGGATCGTTATCTGGTTAAAGCAGATGAAATTGCGCAGATGCAGGGCATCCAGAAGATTCACTTTTTGAACCAGAAAGCGCAATGTGTGAATAAATCCCTTGGTGATTTGACCGGCCTGATGGGATTTGGATTTCACCTTATGGAAGTCGCCCCCGGCCACGATAGCACCGAGCCGCATTTCCATTACCGCGAGGATGAATGCGTCTATATTCTATCGGGCCAGGCCACGGCCAGCGTCGGTGACGACAGTTTTCCTGTCTCGGCGGGTGACTTTCTGGGCTACCGCAAAGGCGGCCTGCCCCATTCCCTGACAAACACTGGGGACACCACATTGCGCTGTATTGTTGTGGGCGGGCGTGAAGATACGGATATTGTCGATTACCCTGATAAGGGAAAGCGGATGTTTCGCACCAAAGGTCTGGGTTGGAACGTGGTGGATCAGGCGGATATCAAGGATCGCAAACCGATGTGATGAAAGCTTGGTTCAATTGTAAATCATTTGCTTGCGGACGAGGCACCACGAATGAGGACTATAAGAGCCATTGCGATAACGGTCGCCGGTATTCTCGCCTTAATTTGGGTGCTAAATCAGTCAATTTTTCAGAGGGATGGTTGCCTAGACAATGGCGGCCACTGGAATGAAAACAACGGCAGTTGTGAGTTTGGGTGATGCGCCGCAAAATTGCTTTAAGCGCGACAATGGCCGAAATTCTTGACGCGGCCCGTACGCTTTGGAACTTTCACTGCGTCTATGATGATCCCGGACCTGCTGACGTAATTGTGGGTCTCGGATCATATGACATGCGCGTCGCAACGCGCTGTGCTGCGTTGTTTCTGGGTGGTTTTGCCCCGCAGATCATTTTCACCGGGGCGTCAGGGAATTGGACAGCCGGCCTGTTTGCGACGACTGAGGCAGAGGCATTTCGCGACCATGCCCATCAGTTGGGTGTTCCCCTGGACGCCGTAACGGTTGCGTATGATACCCTCGTGCGCGCCGGGTTTGTGGATCACCTGCCCAAGGCGGGGTGATCCTAGCGTGAAGGCTTGCGCGCCAATGCTGCACATTCCTCGTACCGGAAACATGTTGTCAGGTGATTGTTGAACAATCCCGTTGCCTCCATGAACGCATAAATGATGGTTGGCCCGCAGAATTTGAAACCGGCTTTTTTCAGGTCCTTGGACATCTGTTCGGTCAGGGGGGATTTTGTGGGGATATCGCTGCGGTTGGCGGCGCGGGTCTGCAACGGCTGCCCGTCGACATAATTCCAAAGGAAGGTGTCAAACCCCTGCTGTGCCTCGATCTCGCACCAAGCGCGGGCGTTGGTGATGGTGGCTTCGATCTTGCCCCGGTGGCGGATGATACCTGCGTCGCCCAGTAGACGGGTGACGTCATCCTCGCCCCATGTGGCGATCACATTGGGGTCAAAACCGTCAAAAGCCGCACGGAAATTCTCGCGCTTTTTCAGGATTGTGATCCATGACAGCCCGGCCTGAAACCCATCGAGGATCAGCTTTTCCCACAAAGCCCGGCTGTCATATTCGGGCACGCCCCATTCGGTGTCGTGGTAGTCGATGTAAATCTGCTCTGGTCCAGCCCAGCCACAACGTCCGTTCATTTGCTGTCCTTAATCCGATCTTAAGAGGCCACGGGCCATGTTGCGTAGATCAGTATGGAGCCCAGTGATGGAAAACGCCACGCTCAACCAAGTGGAATTTGATGAACAGGCTCTCGCGGATCCGTTGCTTTATGCAATGGCCAGCAGGGATGCGGACGTCATGAATTTGGTCCGCGATGCGCTTGCCGCTGGTCGGGCGCGACTGGCGTTTCATCCGATTATCACCGCTGATGACGCCCCACGCATTGCTTTCCATGAGGGCCTAGTGCGTCTGATGGATGAGGCGGGGCGGGTCATTCCAGCCGCCCACTTCATGCCATTGATAGAAGAAACAGAAATGGGGCGGCTGGTGGATTGCGTCACTCTTGATCTGGCATTGCGGTTCCTGCGTCAGACGCCTGATCTGCGGCTATCGGTCAATCTATCGGCGCGCTCTATCGGGGATGGGGAATGGCGGCGGATATTGGACCGGGGGCTGCTTGATCGTGCGAACCTTGGCGATCGACTGATCTTTGAAATCAGTGAGAGCTCTGCGACGTTGCTGCATGAAAACGTGATCAGGTTTATGGCTGAAATGCAACCCAAAGGAGTAGCCTTTGCGCTTGATGGGTTTGGTGCCGGACTGACAGCGTTCCGGCACCTAAAGGACTTCTTCTTTGATTTGGTGAAGATCGACAAAAGCTTTGTCAAAGGGATCAGTCAGGACCCCGACAACCAGGTGCTGGCCGAAGCGCTGATCACTGTCGCCCACCAGTTTGAGATGTTCGCCATCGCCGACGGTGTTGAAAGCGAAGCAGATGCGGCGTTTCTCAGGGGCATCGGGGCTGATTGTCTTCAGGGTTATTTATATGGCGTCCCAAAGTTCGAAATTTGAGCAACAAGTAACAAGCAAGGGAATTTGATTTGCCCTAGGTCAACTTACGACATAAGCAGGTGCGCGAGGGGCAGAGGGGGGCTGTCTTGCACCTGATACGTGCAAATGCCATCGTCCTGCCCAGTGAGCAAACCTGAGAAGGACCAATTCATGACGAACGTAGTAATCGCATCCGCCGCCCGCACTGCTGTGGGTAGCTTTGCTGGATCATTTGCAAACACCCCCGCACACGATCTTGGCGCAGCGGTTTTGGAAGAAGTTGTTGCACGCGCGGGTATCGACAAATCAGAAGTGAACGAAACCATTCTCGGTCAGGTACTGACAGCGGCCCAAGGCCAAAACCCCGCCCGCCAAGCCCATATCAATGCCGGATTGCCCATCGAATCTGCGGCTTGGGGCATTAACCAAGTTTGCGGTTCGGGTTTGCGCGCTGTCGCACTTGGCGCCCAGCATATCCAGTTGGGCGACGCCGATATCGTCGCGGCTGGTGGTCAGGAAAACATGACATTGTCCCCTCATGCGGCCCATCTGCGCGCAGGTCAAAAGATGGGTGACATGAAATATATAGATACGATGATCCGCGATGGTCTGTGGGATGCTTTCAACAACTACCACATGGGCCAAACGGCGGAAAACGTCGCTGATCAGTGGCAAATCACACGGGATATGCAGGATGAATTTGCGGTTGCTTCGCAAAACAAGGCAGAGGCTGCGCAAAAGGCCGGTAAGTTCGCCGATGAAATTGCGGCCTTCACCGTGAAAACCCGCAAGGGTGATATCGTTGTCGATCAAGATGAATACATCCGTCATGGCGCCACCATGGAGGCCATGCAAAAGCTGCGCCCTGCCTTTACCAAAGAAGGCTCTGTTACCGCTGCAAACGCGTCCGGTTTGAATGATGGGGCCGCTGCAACGTTGCTGATGTCTGCTGATAATGCCGAAAAGCGTGGCATCGAACCGCTCGCGCGGATCGTGTCTTATGCTACGGCGGGTCTTGACCCAAAAGTTATGGGCGTTGGTCCGATTTACGCATCGCGCAAAGCCTTGGAAAAAGCAGGTTGGTCCGTTGATGATCTGGACCTGGTGGAAGCCAACGAAGCCTTTGCCGCACAAGCCTGCGCTGTGAATAAGGACATGGGCTGGGATCCTGAGATCGTAAACGTGAACGGCGGCGCGATCGCGATCGGCCACCCAATTGGGGCATCTGGCTGCCGTGTTCTGAATACGCTGCTGTTCGAAATGAAGCGGCGCGATGCCAAAAAGGGCCTCGCCACGCTTTGCATCGGTGGCGGCATGGGTGTTGCACTTTGTGTTGAGCGTCCCTGAACTAAATCAAGGCGGCGCGACCCTGCGCTGCCGCATTGAATGACAATACATCTTTGGAGGAAATTAATATGGGACGTGTCGCACTCGTGACGGGCGGCTCGCGCGGAATTGGCGCAGCTATAGCAACAGCATTGAAAGACGCAGGATGCGCAGTTGCCGCCACTTATGCGGGCAACGATGAAAAGGCCGCAGCCTTTACCGCAGAAACCGGCATCAAAACCTACAAGTGGAACGTCGCAGACTATGATGCCTGCACCGCTGGCGTGAAACAGATTGAGGAGGATCTGGGTCCCGTTGAGATTCTGGTCAATAACGCTGGCATCACCCGCGATGCGCCATTCCACAAGATGACGCCGCAGCAATGGCACGAGTGCATCGATACGAACCTGAACGGCGTGTTCAACATGACCCATAACGTCTGGGGCGGGATGCGGGAACGCAAGTTTGGGCGGATCGTGACGATCAGTTCGATCAACGGCCAAAAAGGTCAGTTCGCCCAGGCCAACTATGCCGCGACCAAAGCGGGTGACATTGGTTTTACCAAGTCATTGGCACAGGAAGGCGCGCGCGCGGGCATTACCGTGAACATTGTTGCCCCCGGCTACATCAATACCGAAATGATGAGCACGATCCCCGAGAAAGTCATGAATGAGGTCATCTTGCCGCAAATTCCCGTGGGTCGTTTAGGCGAAGCCGATGAAATCGCCCGCGCGGTGCTATTCCTTGCGTCAGATGACGCAGGCTTTGTTACCGGTTCGACACTGTCGGCAAACGGTGGTCAGTATCTGACCTAAGCGGATATCCGTTTGCAATAGCAAGGGCCGCGCTGATCAGGCGCGGCCCTTTTCGTTCGGATGCTGGTTTGGCCTCCGGAGCGAATTCTTAGCGGCGTTTTCTGAGCCAGCGAATGGCTGCGCGCAGGGCTTCTCCGCGATGTTCATGTGCCCGTTGGAAGCCTTCACGGATCTTTGCATTTGTAGTCGTTTCTAGCATCGTTCAAATCCTTTGAGGCGAGGTGACTTTCTGAGCTCAATATGCGCCTTGAAATGCGGGGCGACAAACGAGACTTCCTATGGCTTCGGTTAAGCTGTATTAATCTGAGGCATGAGTGAGAGACTACCTCCATTGACGGCCTTGCGCGCCTTTGAGGCGGCGGCCCGGCATATGTCATTTGCCAAAGCGGCGGCAGAACTGAACGTCACGCCTGCCGCGTTGTCTTATCAAATCAAAGCGTTAGAGGCAGATTTGGGCATCCCTGTCTTTCGTCGGTTGAACCGTGCGGTTGAACTGACTGAGGCAGGTCGCGCGCTTGCGCCCGGTACAACAGATGCCTTCGCGACGCTGTCGACCGCATGGCGCAATACAAAACGGCTGAACGATAGCGGTGTTCTGACAATCACGGCTGGCCCTGCATTTACGTCAAAATGGTTGGCTCCGCGCCTATATAAGTTCGCGCAAGACCACCCCGAGATCGAATTGCGTTTTAACGCCGGTCTTAAGATCGCTGATTTTTATCGGGACGAGGTAGATGTGGCCATCCGTTTTGGACGCGACGTTGCCGAGGGGCTGTTCGCAGAACCACTTGGCGTTGAATGGTTGACGCCCATGATGACGCCCGAGATGGCCAAGGCTATGAAATCGCCGCAAGACTTGGGTAACGCGACGTTGATCCATGACGATTCAATCGCTTTTATGAAAATGAAGTGGGATTGGACATCATGGTGCTCTGTTGCTGGGGTAAAAGCAGACACAGAACACGGACTACGGTTTTCCCATGCAGATCACGCGTTGGATGCGGCCATGTCCGGCGCAGGTGTTGTGTTAGGACGGATCACGCTTGCCACGCGCGCCTTAGAAGCGGGACAACTTGTCGCTCCGTTTGCATTAGGGCTGATCGCCGACGCACAATTTCGGATTGTGTGCCCGCATGGGCATGAAAATCGCCCTCACATCAAGGCATTTCGTGACTGGGTCAAGCACGAGGTGGCTATGTCCGACCGCTTTGAAAGCGAAAGACGGTTGGTTCGGGTTGGTGATTTACCTGGCTAGGCATTGGCGGGACCCGCCAATGCCATCTGCATCGTCTAGTGCGCGCTTAGCCGTGTGATCTCTTCCTTGATCATCAGCTTTTTCTTCTTCAACTTTGCGATTTCGAGATCGTCAGTCGCAGGACTGCGTTGAAGGACTTCAACAGAGTCCGAGAGGGATTGGTGCTTCTTCTTCAGTTCCTGCAAATGTGAACTCAAGCTCATGGTCGTCCTCCTCTGATGTGTGCGTGATTTTATATCATCACAGAACATGGTCGGTGTCACGCTGCACGGCAGCAATCCACCTTAATCAAAGGTTGCGTCACAAATCTTGCCAAAAGATTAAAGGCCAATGGGTAATTCAGCGCCGTTTCGCAAAATGTCGTTCACTTGAGCTGTGTAGCTTTCCTGATCGCCCTGATGGGTCTTTCCGGCATGCATAACCAAGGTGGGTGTCATCCGAAACGCAGCGCGACCTTCTTGGCGAGCCTGTAGCAAAAACAGTTCCGGTGCCCGACCTTCACGCCCGGCCACGGGCATCACAACCACGGATCCAAGCCGTCTTTGCAGGATTGTCAGAACCTCCGGAAGTCGCTCCATTCGCTGGATCAAACTCAGGTAACCTTTGGGCGCCAAGCGGCGTGTCCCGATGTCGAGCCAATCCGCAAGAGGTGTGTCGCCGCCAAGGGCGGTGTCGCGGCCCAGGTCATCAGACGGCGTGCCTGCTGCCCGGTCAAAATAGGGTGGGTTCATGATCACATGATGAAAACGGCGCTGACGGATATCGTTTGGAAGTTGGCGCAGGTCGGCGGTGATGACATCAAAGGGAACGCCATTCGCTTCGGCATTCTTTTGGGCTAATGCAGCATAGTTTGCCTGTACCTCGACCCCGGTCAGTTTGACACTAGGCACACGGGCCGAAAGGCAAAGCGACGCGACCCCAACGCCGCACCCCAGTTCCAGGATGGACTGATCTGGTTTGGCTTGGATGAAAGCGGCCAACAGAACCGGGTCTACGCCGGCACGGTAGCCAGTTTTAGGTTGCCAGACTTTGACCTTGCCGCCCAGAAAATCATCATGGGTCAGCTGCTCAGTCACGGCCTAAATCAATCTCGCCATCGCGCATAATCGCTTCTGCCATGAACAAATCCCGGTCCAGGACCATCAGCCGACGCGGCATAATGCCTATGCTGCCTTCAAGCACGCTCATATTTACGTCGAAGGTGAACCAGTCTATACCCTCGCTGTCCAACAGGGCGGTTGCAAAGGCGATGACAGTCGGGTCGTTGGTGCGCAAAAGCTCTTTCATATCACAGACCTAAGACGGGGCGCGGTCCTTGTCTATTCACATGACGGAAACTTTAATGAGCCTCGACGCTGCTGCCACCAAACCGCACGAACAACTTGCTGCGTTTTTGGCTGATGATCTAACTGCTGTGAACGACATGATCCGGGCGCGGATGGCGTCAGAGCATGCGCCTCGCATTCCTGAAGTCACTGCGCACCTGGTCGAGGCAGGTGGCAAGCGCTTGCGTCCCATGCTGACCTTGGCGGCTGCGCGGATGTGTGGCTATGACGGGCCTTATCACGTCCATCTGGCGGCTACGGTTGAGTTTATTCACACAGCGACCTTGTTGCATGATGATGTGGTGGATGAAAGTAGCCAACGACGTGGCCGCCCAACGGCGAACCTGCTTTGGGACAATACATCAAGCGTTTTGGTCGGCGACTATCTTTTTGCCAGATCTTTCCAACTGATGGTTGAAACGGGTTCAATGCGCGTGCTGGATATTCTGGCAAATGCCGCCGCCACCATTGCTGAAGGCGAGGTTTTGCAATTGACCGCAGCCAGCGATCTGGCAACGACCGAGGACATCTATATTCAAGTTGTGCGCGGCAAGACGGCTGCGCTGTTTTCAGCGGCCATGGAAGTGGGTGGTGAAATTGCAGGCCAAGACGCGCCAACAAAGCAGGCTTTGTTTGACTACGGTGATGCGCTGGGCATTGCGTTTCAGATTGTCGATGACCTGCTGGACTATGGTGGGACAAAGGCCACTGGTAAAAATGTTGGCGATGATTTCCGCGAACGGAAGTTGACCCTGCCTGTGATCAGGGCTGTCGCAAAAGCCGATCCTGCCGAGCGGGACTTCTGGTTGCGCACGATCCAGAAGGGTAAGCAAGAGGGTGGTGATCTTGACCACGCGATTGGCCTGCTTGCCAAACATGGTACGATGGAAAGCACACGGATGGATGCGATTGCTTGGGCTGATAAGGCGAAAGCAGCGCTTAACGTGGTCCCCGATCATCCGCTGAAAACGATGTTGGTTGAATTGGCGGATTACGTCGTGGCCCGCATTACCTAGGCCTTGCCGTAAAGCCCCATCAGCCGCCCGGAACAATACCAAATGGCGCTAATCATTATCAAGGCCACAAGACCATCAACAAAATAGTGCCAGCCTAGATGCACAGACCCAAACCAAATCACCATGCCGTAAAGCGTCATAAACAAGCCCAGAAAGCGGTGAATGTGCCATGCGGGGAAAACCCATAGAAATGCCAAGACAATGTGCATCGACGGCATTGCGGAAATCCCAGCCCCCATCTTAATCTCGTCCGCTTGATTGAGGTTGATGAGGTACGCGCGGATCAAAGTTGAGGTTTGCGGCCCACTGCCAGCGTCGAATTGTGCTCGTAGCCTATCAATCAAAGGGTTAAATGTGCTGCCGTCCCCAAAAATGACACCGTCAAAGAGCGGCCCCGCTGAATGCAACGCACCTGCGGAAACCATGCCAATGATGACGAAACTTGCGAGATAAGAAATCATATATGTCTGCCGCAAGGTTTGCAGACCTTGCAGGTTGATACATAATAAATAGCCAATCAACATTGGAAAAAACGCAGGATGGTAGAGGAAGTCAATCCATTGCGTGACGGTCTCTGATGGGATCAAGCGATGTGTCAGCGTCCAGGCGTCGTTTCCTGCAAAAATCATGCGATCCCATGCAATAAGCGCCGCATCATAGTGGTACCCAGCTGCACCGATGGCAGCACCTTTATGTACTGTAAAACTTGTGGTGGTCAGGATCAGCGCGGCTGTCGCGCTGATGATGTTGATCAAGGGAAGCTGCCTGAAGTACGTTCCATACCAAGCGGTCTTTTCAGCGCCGGTCGCCCCACCATTTTTCCGCAGTTGGATCAAAAGGCAGACAACGAAATGCACCATCATCAATGCCGACAACACAGAGACAACACCCCGTCCATAGGTTCCGATAATGGGCCAAAAAAAGGCTAAAACATCTGGCACACGCAGGATCAGAATTGTGAAAGCACAGAGTGAAATAACGCCACAAGCTATCGCAAACCGATACTGCGTAAGGCTAGTAGGATAGGGACGGGCGCGCAGTCCGTCAGAACTGTTTTCAGAAGTACTCATCGTGACTGCATAACGCATCAAAGAAACAGATGATATCCATTTTTCTTACTCACAAAAGCATTGGTGCACGCCCTAATGGTGGTTTACGGGACCTGATTTTCATCCACTGCCGACTGTGCGGCTTCGACCAATGCGGCCCCGTCATAGCCTTTGGCATCCATCTCAGCGATCCAATTGGCCGTCACCGTTTCGCCCAGTGTTTGGATGCGTGCTGTTTCGGCCACGGATAATTGGGCGATCTCATTGCCATCGGCAGCCATCAGATCACGTCCGATCACATCGCCTGTATCATGCGCACGCCCTGCCCATCGGCTGGCCATCATACCTGAATTCGCGTCAATGATGGCGCGCAGGTCATCGGGCATGCCCTCATAGACGTCCTTGTTCATCGCCCAGATGAAATAGAGGTTATAGAGCGCACGATCACCGGCTACATCCGTGTGGCTATCGGTCAGCTCGTTCAGCTTCAGCGAGGGGGACATTTCCCAAGTGATCACCCCGCCATCCACAACACCCTTTGACAGGGCCTCTGGGAATTGCGGCACAGGCATGCCCAAGGGGGTTGCGCCCAGTTCTTCGAGCAGTAAGGTCGCAGGCCGTGACGGGCCGCGCAGCTTGAGCCCCGCGAAATCCTCGACCGTACTGATGGCGTCTCCGCGTTTGTGGACGATGCCGGGGCCGTGCATATGGGCGGCAATGACATGCACGTCGGCGAAGTCATCCATCAAGTATTCCTGGGTAAAGGTCCAGGCGGCGGCACTCGCTTCCTCGCCCGACTTTGTGGTCATGAAGGGTAGTTCCATGGCCTCAGCTTCGGGAAACCGATTGGGCTGATAGCCGGGGATCACCCAGCCGCCATCAATCGCGCCATCGCGGATCAGGTCATATTGGTTTGGCGCAGCGCCGCCCAATTGCATAAACGGATAAAGCTCGACCTTGATGCGGCCATCGGACTGTTCTTCGATCGCGTCGGCCCAGGGCTGCATAAAATAGGTCGGGTTGGCGCTGGCAGGCGAGACGAAGTGCTGAAAGCGCAGTGTGACCTCTTGGGCGAGGGCGGAGGTCGCGGTGAGACTAAAGGCGGCCACAAAGGCGGCGTGCTTGATCAGGTGCATTGGATGCATCCTTTCGCTTTAAATGGAAGGGGGGGTGCCGCCGCTAGCGACATCTCGTATATGGGGGTGCAAAGCCTCAGTTGCAAGTCATTCGCAAAAACTTTGTGCTGACTAGGCGGAATATGTCGGATGAAACCGTCCAGAGGGCGACTGCGTAAAGATCTCACAGCCGTCTGCGGTGATGCCGATCGAATGCTCAAACTGCGCTGAAAGCGATTTATCGCGGGTGACGGCGGTCCAGTCATCGGCCAGAACCTTGGTGTCGGGCCGGCCCAGATTGACCATCGGTTCGATGGTGAAGAACATGCCTTCCTCCAAAACCGCACCGGTCCCCGGACGCCCATAGTGCAGCACATTTGGCGGTGCGTGAAAGACACGGCCCAAACCATGACCGCAGAAATCGCGGACGACGGACATGCGGTGGCTTTCGGCATATGTCTGGATTGCGTGACCAATATCGCCAAACGTATTGCCGGGTTTTGCCGCCTCAATCCCCTTCATCAGAGCATCATGGGTGACTTGGACCAAACGCGCGGCCTTGCGGGGCATGTTGCCTGCCACATACATCCGGCTTGTATCGCCAAACCAGCCATCGACGATCACGGTCACATCGATATTCAGGATATCGCCATCCTTGAGCTTTTTATCGCCGGGGATCCCATGGCAAACAACGTGATTGACCGAAATACAGCTGGCGTGTTTGTAGCCCTTGTAGCCAATCGTGGCCGAGGTCGCACCGGCATCATCCACCATTTGCGTGATGATACGGTCAATCTCGCCGGTCGTTTGACCGGGGACCACATGCACGGCGATATCATCCAGAATCTGCGCAGCAAGTGCGCCTGCCTTTGCCATGCCTGCAAAGTCACCGGGCTGATAAATCCGGATACCGTCTTTGGTCAAATGGCCTTTGTTCGTTTCCAATGGGATCGTCCTTTACCCTATTACGATGGACATAGGTCAAAAAATAACAGAGTTCTAGGTCTGCAGCGGGATGGGTGCATCCAATGTGATCGCCAGCGGCGAGATTTTGCACCCTTGTGCCTGTGCGGTCACCCCCGCAGCGCGGGCCGCGGCAAAGGCAGCCGCATAGGTCGGATCAAGATCAGCAGCCAAAGTCATCACCTCACAATCGGTGCGCTGGACCAAGTAGAACATTACAGCATTATGTCCCGATGCGACCATTTGGGACAGTTCCGCTAGGTGTTTCGCACCGCGTGCGGTCACGCTATCGGGGAACTCAGCCAAACCTGCCTTGCGCGACAGGGTGACGCTTTTGACCTCGACATAGGTATCGGGCCCGTCTCCGCTGAGCAGGAAATCGATGCGGCTGTTTTCGCCGTATTTCACCTCGGACCGGACCAGATTGTACGGCGGTAGGCCGGGTACCTCTTGGGCCAGCAGGGCGGCTTTCATCGCCTTGTTCGGAATTGACGTATCAACACCGGTGAAATGCCCGTTTTCATGATCTACCAAGCGCCAGCCGAATTTCAGCTTCTTTTTAGGGTCATCATTGGGTTCAAGCCAAATTTTGGTGCCGGGTTGAGCCAAACCCATCATCGATCCGGGGTTGGCACAATGGGCGGTCACTTCGCGCCCATCTTCCAGCTGTACATCCGCCAAAAAGCGTTTGTAGCGTCGGATCAGGCGGGCGGGGATAAGGGGCGTGGCAAATTCCATAAACGCCCTATAACCTGTGCCGCGAGACAGGAGAATACCAATGCCAAATCCAACCGCTGCCATGCTTGTGATCGGGGATGAGATCCTCTCAGGGCGCACCCGCGATGCGAACATGCATCATCTTGCAGGTCAGCTGACTGAGATCGGGGTGGATCTGAAAGAGGTCCGCGTGGTCAGCGACGATGCCCCGGCCATTGTGGCGGCTGTGCAGGCGCTCTCTGCGGGATTTGACCATGTGTTTACCAGTGGCGGAATTGGGCCAACGCATGATGATATCACGGCCGATTGCATTGCCGCGGCCTTTGCAGCCTCTATCGATGTGCGCGATGACGCGCGCGCACTATTGCAGGCGCATTATGACCGGTCCGGGCAGGAACTGAATGCGGCGCGGCTGCGGATGGCCCGCATTCCTGACGGGGCCACCCTGATCGATAATCCAGTCAGTACAGCGCCTGGGTTCACCCTCAAAAATGTGCATGTGATGGCCGGTGTGCCGTCTGTGTTCCGGGCCATGGTCGCCAGCGTCTTGCCCACATTGGTTGGGGGGGCGCCACTTTTATCACGGAGCCTGCGGGTTGTGCGGGGTGAGGGGGATATCGCGGGGCCATTGGGGGCGTTTGCTGAAAACCACAGTGATCTGTCTGTCGGGTCCTATCCCTTTCAAAAAGACGGGGTTTACGGATCAAACATCGTCGTGCGCGGTACGGATGCGGCGCAGCTTGATGCGGCGATGACAACTTTGTCGGGGATTTTTGCGACATGACCTTGCCTTCTGCCCAAAAGCTCTACGCCGTGATTGATGGCACATGGCCTGCCTCTGCGAAACAGGCGCTGGGCCCTTGGACGATCCGGCTGGACGACAGCGGCAGCAGCCGGGTCAGCGCCGCTACGGCTGAAATCCCGTTCAAGGACACGGATATCCCCGAGGCCGAGGCCTCAATGCGTGAGGCCGGGCAAGTGCCGCTTTTCATGATCCGCGAAGGCGAAAACGATCTTGACGATGTGCTCGCTGCGCGTGGGTATTTAATCAAGGATCCGGTGAATATGTATGCCGCACCCATTGATCAGATCGCAACAGGACGCCCGCCACCTGTGACAACCTTCCAAGCATGGCCACCTTTGGCTGTCCAAACCGAGGTTTGGGCTGCAGGCGGCATTGGCAAAGGGCGGATAGCGGTGATGGACCGGGCGCGACATCCGAAGACGACGCTTTTGGGCAGGTTGGATGACCGGCCTGCCGGTACGGTCTATGTTGGGATCGCAGGGGATTGCGCGATGATCCATGCGCTTGAGGTTGCTGTGGCGCATCGCCGAAAAGGGCTTGCCGCGCATCTGACGCGCGCGGCGGCCCATTGGGCGCAAGACCAGGGAGCAGCCTATCTCACCCTTGTCACGACGGTTGCTAATGATGGGGCCAACGCGCTCTACACTTCCCTCGGGATGACGCTTGTGGGACACTACCATTATCGGACCTTGCCGGAGTGACATTGTGACTGACCAGCCCACCGCACTTGACCTGCCAATGGTTGATCCTCTGCCGCAAGAGACGCAGAAGTACTTTGATCTGTGCCAGGACAAGCTGGGAATGATCCCGAACGTATTGCAGGCTTATGCGTTTGATATCGATAAGCTGAACGCGTTCACCGCACTTTATAACGATGTGATGCTGGCCGATTCCGGATTGTCGAAACTTGAGCGCGAAATGATCGCCGTCACGGTCTCATCGATTAACAAATGTTATTATTGCCTGACGGCCCATGGGGCTGCGGTGCGCCAACTTTCGGGGAATCCGCAGTTGGGTGAAATGCTGGTGATGAATTGGCGGGTTGCCCCCTTAGACGCGCGGCAAAAGGCCATGTTGGGGTTTGCGGAACGGATGACCGTGGCCAGCGCGAAGATTGAAGAGAAAGACCGGGATGCATTGCGTCAGGTGGGCTTATCAGATCGCGATATCTGGGACATTGCCGCCGTGACGGGGTTCTACAACATGAGCAACCGGATCGCGTCGGCCACAGATATGCGCCCCAACGATGACTACCACGCACAGTCACGATGATCCGGTGTCTTGCGGTTCTCTCGGGGCTATGGGCCTGTTCACTTCCGGCGCAAACGCTTGATTTCCCGAGCAATGCAACCCTGCAGGCCGAGGTGGAAAGCCCGCTGGACAGTTATGCCTTGCCGGTTGGCATTTGGGACGGCAGCACTGTGCCGGTCAAACTGGTTGAAGGCGTTTTGGCGCAACAGGCCTGGCGGATCGACGCCGCGGCACTGACAACGTTACAAGTGTTGCGCCCTTTGCGCGAACAGCTGCGCAATGACAGGTTTCGGATCATCTTTGACTGCCAGACAGAAGCGTGCGGCGGCTTTGATTTTCGGTTCGGAACTGAGACATTGCCCCCGCCCGAGATGCAGATCAACATCGGTGATTTCCGGTTTTTAGCGGCAGAACGGACCGGGGTCGCGGGCCCGGAATATGTGACTTTGTTCGTTAGCCGCACCGCACAAGCAGGGTTTGTGCAAGTCACGCGCGTTGGGCCGGAGCAAGACAGCGAAGTGCCGCTTGTCGCGACGTCGGCCCCGGCCATACGTGCAACAGATGTTGTGACCGAGGCGGACATAGCCAATCAATTGGATCAGAAGGGCCATGCGATCTTGGCCGATCTGACGTTTGAAACAGGCTCTGCGCAATTGGCCGAGGCCGAATTTGCGTCGTTGCGCAATCTTGCGGATTTCCTGTTGGAAAACCCCGATCTGACAGTGGCGCTGGTGGGGCACACAGATTCATCCGGGTCGCTTGCGGGCAACATCGCCCTGTCCAAACAACGTGCCGGATCCGTCCTAGAGCGGCTGGTCAGCGACTATGACGTCAGTCGACGCCAGTTAGAGGCCGAAGGGATGGGCTATCTTTCACCTATCGCAAACAACCTGACCCAAGAAGGCAGAGACGCAAACAGGCGGGTTGAGGTGATCATTACTTCAACTGAAGACTAATCTATCCGGCCACAGCCATCGGGTTGTTTTCTGGTAGCTCGCCCCAGACCACCAAACGGGCGCGCCCAAGGTCCTTGGCCTGATAAAGGCATTGGTCCGCACGCGCCAATAAGTCTGCCAAGCTCAGGTTGGGTTGAACTTCAGCGGCACCAACGGACATCGTAATCGTCAAACGCTCTGCTGTTGTGGCAGATTTGAACGGGATCGGTTTCGTAAGCCGCTCTGCGATCATTTTCGCCTGTCGTATGGTGGTGTAACTGAGGAAAATGGCGAACTCTTCGCCCCCAATGCGTCCGACGATATCGTTATGACGCAGGTTTCGCTTTAGCATTTTTGCAATTGCTTTTAGGCAATCGTCGCCGCTTTGATGTCCGTGCACGTCATTGACTTGTTTAAAGCAATCCGCGTCCAACAACAGCACCACGCCCCCGGTTGAGTTTTCAAGCTGATTTGCCGCAACAGTCAGAAAACTATTGCGATTGTTAAGACCGGTCAGCCCATCCTTGCGGGATCGGTGACTTAACCGACGTATGAGCCGGGCCTGGTGCATCATGATCACAAAAAAGAACCCGACAAATGGCCCACCAACAAGAACGGCATGCACCAAAGCATGTAAGAAGGGTTGTGTTTGAAGCGGTTCGATGAGCGGTAAAAAAAGAAGATTGCCGAGCGTGATGAGGCCCAGAAATAGGGCTGCCCGGATTACGATAGCTTTCACCGTTCGAGGTTCCAGCATGCGCATTATTTTCTTCATCGGACCTCCCCTCTCCAAGGTCCTGATACTCCGGGAATATTGCCGTTCGCTTAAAAAACATAAAAAAAGCGCAACCCGCGATGGGTTGCGCTAGGTTGGGATAAGAACACCCAGGGAAAAATTACCAAGTATCGGGGCCTTTGTCCGCAAAGGCGTGTACGAGAAAATCGATGAATGCGCGGACTTTCGGCTGTGTGAAGCGGCCCGGCGGATAGACCGCATAGATACCTTGCGTCTCAAGTGGCAGATCAGGAATGGCTTCTTCAACCAGTCCCTTGCTCATCGCGTCAGCGTAAAGAAAACTAGGTAAGTAGGCGATGCCAAGGCCGCCAACACAGGCATTCAACAATGACTGCCCGTCATTCACTGTCAACCAGCCCGCCGTTCGAACCTGCCGTTTTTCACCCGAAGGCGCGGTCAGTTTCCACACGGCAGAATTCGCTTGATTGGAATAATGTAGCAGCTTGTGTTCGTTCAGGTCGTCGATCTTTTCGGGGCGGCCGTACTGCGCGAAATAGGCAGGGCTCGCGATCATGCGTTTTGTGGTCTCGGTCAGTTTGCGGGCCCGCAATGTGCTGTCTTCCAGCTCACCAATCCGCACGGCCATGTCGAAGCCCTCAGAGATCAGTTCAACATAGCGGTTGTTCAAAACCATATTCACGGTGATTTCTGGGAATTCGCTGAGGAACTCACCCAACACGGGCGACAGATGGTTCACCCCGAAATCCGTGGCCACACTGATCCGCAACAGACCCGAAGGGGCGGATTGCATCGAGGTCACAAGCGCATCGGCTTCACCGGCATCGTTCAGCACGCGACGGGCACGGTCATAATAGGCCAAACCGATCTCGGTCGGGCTGACGCGACGGGTGGTGCGGTTCAATAGGCGGGCCCCTAGGCGCGCTTCAAGCGATGACACATGTTTGGACACGGCAGACTTGGAGATGCCCATCTTCTTGGCGGCGTCCGTGAAACCACCTTGGTCCACAACCGTGGCAAAGGCCTCCATTTCCGTCAGACGATCCATGCGTACGTTCCAATTCTTTAGCAGCGTTATGCTGTTATAGACCGCCAATTCGGGCAGGAATGGGACCAACGCCTGACAATACGGGGGTATGAATCCGTTTGATGCGTGTGAGGAAACAGCAAACTGGCGGATGTCTGCCAGCCTTCTGGCAGTTTTTTGCTATAAAATGGCAGTCAAGCGTGTGCCTTGATCGATGGCCCGCTTTGCATCCAGTTCTGCCGCCACATCGGCGCCGCCGATCACATGAACGCTTTGACCAGCGTCGACCAGTTTGTCTGCAAGGCTGCGTTCGGGGATTTGCCCGGCGCAGAGAACAATCGTATCGGCCACAATCAGCTTTGGGTTTTCACGCGCTTCACCATGGCTGATATGCAAACCGTCGGCATCGATTTTTTCGTAGTTCACCCCGCCGATCATCTGCACGTTCTTCATTTGCAACCCGGCGCGGTGAATCCAACCAGTTGTTTTGCCAAGTCGTTTACCCAACTTTTCGGGCTTGCGTTGTAGAAGCGTGATTTGACGGACCGGGGCCTCGGGTTGCGGGCCCTCTGGGCGCAACCCGCCGCGTGTCTGGGATGGGTCGCCAACACCCCATTCCTCTAGCCATTCGTCTAGGTTTTCGGTGGGGCTGTCGTTCGTCACAAGATATTCGGCGACATCAAACCCGATGCCGCCAGCCCCGATGATAGCCACGTTTTTTCCAACGTTTGCTTTGCCCCGCAGCACGTCGATGTAAGACAGCACGTTCGGGCCGTCTTGGCCGGGGATTTGCGGGTCGCGGGGGGCGACGCCCGTTGCGATGATGATCTCATCAAAGCCGGACAGGTTTTCAGGTGTTGCGGTCGTGCCCAATTGCAGGGTTATCCCGGCCTTGGCGACCATTGTGCGGTAGTAGTCAACGAGCCCCCAGAACTCCTCTTTTCCGGGGACCTGTTTGGCCATGTTAAGCTGACCACCTAGGTCGTCGGCTTTATCAAAGATTGTAACCGGATGGCCGCGCTCCGCCGCTGTTAGAGCCGCGGAAAGTCCGGCCGGCCCTGCGCCGACCACGGCGATTTCCTTAAGGTTTTCTGCAGGTTTAACGGTCAGTTCCGTTTCATGACAGGCACGCGGATTCACCAGACATGATGACAATTTACCGCTAAACGTATGATCCAGACAGGCCTGGTTACAGGCGATACAAGGGGCGATCTCGGCGGACTTACCAGCTGCGGCCTTAGCGACAAAATCAGCGTCTGCAAGGAAGGGGCGTGCCATGCTGACCATGTCCGCGCATCCATCCGCGAGTACCCCTTCGGCGACGTCGGGCATATTGATCCGGTTGGATGTGATGATCGGAATTTGCACCTCGCCCATCAGTTTTTTCGTCACCCATGTAAAGGCGCGACGCGGCACGGATGTGGCGATGGTGGGGATGCGCGCTTCGTGCCAGCCGATGCCTGTGTTCAGGATCGTGGCCCCTGCGGACTCAACCGCTTTGGCAAGTTTCACGACTTCATCCCAGGTTGATCCATTGGGCACCAGGTCGATCATGGAGAGTCGGTAAATCACAATGAAATCAAGGCCTACGGCTTCGCGTACCCGTGACACGATTTCGACGGGTAGGCGCATTCTGTTTGCGTAGGATCCGCCCCAATCGTCGTCGCGCTTGTTGGTGTGAGACACGAGAAATTGGTTAATGAAATAGCCTTCGGACCCCATGATCTCGATCCCGTCATACCCGGCTTCGCGGGCACGTTTGGCGGCTGTGACGATGTCGTTGATTTGTTTCTCAATGCCTTCTGCATCAAGCTCTTTCGGGGGGAAGGGCGAGATCGGGGATTTGACGGCAGAAGGTGCCACGCAATTGGGGCTGTAGGCATAGCGGCCTGCGTGCAAAATCTGCATGGCGATCTTGCCGCCTGCTTCGTGCACGCGGTCCGTGACGATTTTGTGGTTGGTGATGTCTTCGGAGGTGTAAAGCCCTGCGGCACCTGGAAAAACCCCGCCTTCGGGGTTTGGCGCCATGCCGCCTGTGACCATCAATGCGACGTCGCCGCGGGCGCGGGTGGCGTAGAATTCGGCGACGCGGTTCCAGTCTTTTGTTTCCTCAAGACCGGTGTGCATCGACCCCATGAGAACCCGGTTCTTCAGCGTCGTGAAACCCAAGTCCAAGGGTGCCAACAGATTGGGGTATTGGGTCATGATTGCCTCCGCTTTCAATGCAGAATGACCAATGTTGACCCATCCGTCACCCCCGAACGCGGCGTCATGGGATAACGGCCAAGTTTTCAGGGATTTGGAGCAGCAAGAAGGCGTACAGAATGCGTACATACGGCGTATGTGCAAATGTCAGTGGCTGGCCCGTGCATCTACCGGGTGTTGCGGGGCGGGTATTTATTTGGCGACGTCGGTCTGATCGAGGTTTTCAAAAATTATGCCGATCGCCGGTCCTTAAACCGGTTCAAAGTAGTTGGTGGAATGCCGTATGGTTTTCGGTTCCTTCCATAATCATTCAGTCAAATGTGTTTCGAAAACCTGATGGATCGATGTTGAGCATGAAATATCTTGCAAGCAGGATATGGTCGCCTCGACTATTCTGTCGTGCGAAATATCATGAACACCTTTCGTAAGGTGGCCACGTTCGTGCAAACGAGTCACAACTTCGGCTACCATAGACACATCGGCAACCTTGAAGAGTTCCTCAAAGTCTTTCAACGCCGCTTCAAACATACCCAAGACAACCAGAACTTCGCCCCTCAAGACCAGCAAACTTTGATACCGTACGGCAGAAATTTGTTGTTGATTCAATTCAGCCGTCTCAAATGCCTTATCAAACGAAGTCAAAGCATCTTCAAACCTGTCGCTTTGACGCAAAATAATTCCGCGAAACCAAAATGCATGGACTAGATCGTCCGTGGTTCCCAACAATTGATCACTAACACGCAACGCCGCAGAGTAGTCACCCATTGCAAAGAGAATCTGCATTTTTGCGGCAACCGCCCAACGACGATTTTGCTCTAGCTTGCTCAGAAATTGTTGAAAGTCCTCAGCAAGGTTATCTGAATCGCCGCTTGCTTCCAATTCAGCCTTTCGACCAAGCATCTCCATTTCGAGCGGTCCATTCGGGGCGACGTATTTGATAAGTGTATCGGTCTGATCTAAGGCATCAAGGAGCTGATCTGTTTCTAAATAGGCCTCGATCAACCGAACTGAATACTCTGCAGACAGCGGCGAAATGGACCGTGCCCGTTCCAAATCTGCAACTTCGGACGTAAAATCGCCATTACTTCGATGACCGTTAGAACGTAGAAGGTACAGTTCGGCGATATTGTCAGTGTGGTTTATGCCTGTAGTTGCATAAGCAATAATACCATCTGGGTTATGGGACAACCTAACTGATATTATTACATTTAAGTCGTGTAAATCTGACGGCGCCGACGGATCCGAAGGGGACAAAGCAAGATTGTTCAGGGCGGTCAACAGAGCCTCATCAAAGACACCAGCTTCCAGCAGTAAATCGCAAGCCTGATTACGCTCGCTCAAGCTAAGCGTTGCATCTCCGCACTTTTCTATTTGCTCCGCCGTAACAATGGAACCAGCCATGATGAAAAAACTGACAAGAATTGCGCGTAGTTTAGTCATTGCACGAAGGATCATACTTTCAAATTTTGTCTTCAATTGAGCGATTTGCCAAGTGTTACCACTCTGCCTGTTCACGTAAAGGTGGAATTATCACAGCTGCGCTGCCGTGAAGGCTCAGTACGGCAGCCGACTTAAGACTGGCTTGTGAAAACCTAGTCAGCCTTATCCATTAGAGGCGTTATTTTGCCGCTTGAATCCATCGTCATACCTTTGTTCTCCAGCAGCGAAACCGGACACTCGCGCAACAGCAGCAAAAGAGCGCCTTTTCCGCATCACCGACCTTGGTGTTGAATGTCCGGTTGGTGTCTGCGTTGCTTGACGGTTTTGCTGAGTTTGCGTGTTTCTGTTTGGTGGTTTGCCTCACAATATCCGCATCCTTGGTGTCAGGTTGGCGCGAAATGACTGGTGAAATGCCGCATGGCTTTGGGTTCCTTCACGATCCGTAAGCCGGTGAGCGTGTCGATTTCGGTCAGTAGTTCGCTGAAGGCTTCGACCACGTAATCGGTGTGGCTTTGCGTGTAGGTTCGGCGCGGGAAGGCGAGCCGGACAAGCTCCATTGCGGCGGGTTTTTCGAACCCGTCGGGTTGCCGTCCGAACATCACGCTGCCGATTTCGCAGGATCGGATGCCGCCGATCTCATACAGTTTGCAGGCGACCACATGGGCTGGGAAATGCAGCGGGTCCAATTGCGGCAGCCAGCGTTTGGCGTCGATAAACACCGCGTGCCCGCCCGCAGGTTTCACAACGGGGATGCCCGTCGCGCCCTTCGGCGATGTTCAGGTCGTGGGCGAATGCGCCGCTGGCCTCGATATTGCCGCGCGTTGTGTCGAAATGCGTGTTTGACGGGATCGAAATGCGTGTTTGACGGGATCGAAATGCGTGTTTGACGGGATATTGTGTCCGGTGCCGCCAAAGATGGACATGAGGATCGCTTCGGCTGCGCGCCCCTGATGGGTCGGGATGATATGTTTAAAGGGCATCAGGTTTTGGACGGCAGCGGTGAACCGTGCGAAGGAGGGGGAGCCTGCGTAACTTTCATCGCCGCGCATCATGGCGGCCCATTGTTCTGCGCTCATGGCCCCGGTGCCGCTGTCAGTCAGCAGTTCAATCAGCACATCATCGGCGTGCAGGCCAAAAAGGTTGTAATGAGCGGCTTCCAACTTGGCCGTGGGTTCCGCCCTTGTTGTCATGCGAATGGGTTCAACCGATTTGATGCGGAATGGTTCGATAATGGTTTTCATCTGGTGGTCCTCCGGTTTTGAAAGCCCGGATGCCTGATAAAAACATTTCCGGGCGAGCGCTGCGGTTGCCCCCGGTGTTGGGGTGCCGCGCTCAGCGCCGAAAATCTGAGCATTTGGTATTTTCGGGGACCTGCCGCGTCAAGAAAAGTTTTGCCTGTTGGTTTCCCGGCGTTAGGGTTTGAGGAAGGAGACAATCATGGAAGCCAGTTTTTCACGCCGTAAGTTACTGACGCCCACAGAATTGCGCAGCCTATCGGAACGATCTGATAAGCGCGGCGGCATCCAGATGGCCAACCATCTGGGCGCAATATTATTTGTTGGGGTGCTGCACGGGTTCGCCTTGGGTTCAGCTTGGGTGGTGCTGACGGGATTGGTTTTGGGTGTGTTGTTGAATTTTCTCTATGCCGCCCAACACGAGCTGTCCCATGCCACTGTCTTTAAGACCCGCAAACTGAACGAAGTCTTTGGCCGCATCATCGGCTTCATCCAGGTATTCCCCCGCGATTTTGATCAGGTCATGCACTTCGCCCATCACCAATATACCCAAGATTGGGAACGTGATGGCGAGTTGGTGCGCGAACCATACACGCTGACCACCTATTTGTTGTGGCTCAGTGGTGTGACCTATTGGCGTAACCGGGTGTTTGGGCTGATCCGGCGGGCGCGCGGTGTGATCGTTGAACCGTTCATCCGGGCCGAAGAGGAAGAGAAGATCATCCGCGAGAGCCTATGGCACCTATTGGGCTATCTGGTGATTGCGTTGATCTCGGTCATCACGGGGTCTTGGGCCGTGCTGACATTCTGGCTGTTGCCGATGATCCTGACCAAGCCGATCCATCAATTGCAGAACACGATTGAGCATCTGGGCCTGTCCCATGAAAATGACATTCTGAACAACACCCGCTCGACCCGCGCCAATGCGGTGCAGAATTGGCTGTGCTGGCAAATGCCTTATCACACGGCGCATCATACTTTTCCGGCTGTCCCGTTTTGGAAGTTGCGCGAGCTGAACGATCGGATTGAAGAAAAGGCAGGCGAGGTGCACCGTATGGGCTGGATCGAATTCCAAATCGAAGTGATCCAGAAACTGATGGCCAAGGATGAAAGCCAGTATCCGATGGATGAGGTCTGGGTCATCCCCCGTAGTGGTGGGCGCGCAATGCGGGTGCCCGCCGAGTGAGGCGACTTCAGGTTTACACGTCCCTTTGGGCGATGCAGCCACATGATCAGAAAGGGGTGAAACTGCCCTATGATCAGGTTTGTGAAATGGTCGCTGGTGCCGGTTTCGACGGGATGGTGGTTGATTTGGGAGCCTCGGATGTGTCGGTCGCGCATGCTGTGCGGCCACATATGGAGGCCCATGGTCTCACCCCGCTGATTGCGGATTTTCCGAAGACGATTGAAAGCTTGGAAGACACGCTGCATATGGCCGCCGATTTCGGTGCGCCCTTTGTGGATGTGATCGGGCAGGTGATGCCTTTGGCCATTGATGACATGGTGCCGGTGATTGAAAGCTGGATGGCAATGTCGGACCGGATTGGGATGCCGGTGCAGTTTGAAACCCATCGCAATTGCATCACCAATGACCTGTTTGTCACGCTGCAACTGTTAGACCGTATTCCGGACATGCGGCTGTGCGCCGATCTGTCCCATTACGTCGTGGATCGGGAGTTTTGGTTTCCGATGTCAGATGATGACCTGGGGCTAATCAGCCGGATCCTAAAGCGTTCGGACAGTTTTCAGGGGCGGGTTGCCAGTCGTCAGCAAATCCAGCTACAGCTGGATTTTCCGCAAAATCAAAAGTGGGTGGACCTGTTCAAAGGCTGGTGGCGCGAAGGCATGGCCGATTGGCGGGCGCGAAACCCATCGGGGGATTGTATCTTTGTTTGCGAATTGGGTCCGCCTGAATATGCGATGACCGGCCCGGACGGGCGCGAGATGTCGAACCGCTGGGAAGAGTCTCAGCTAATCATGCAGTGGGTCCGCGCAATTTGGGATGATTTGGGCGGTGATGGCTGATCAGCTAGGCGTCGGTAACGTCAGGCCGATTTGATAGCTTTTGTCCAATAGCGCCTTTCTGCGCTCTGGCGATCCGGTTGACCCACACAGCAGTTCCAGCTTGCGTGGGGAGAACCCGAAATAGCCGAAGGTGCCGTCGATCCATGCGGTCTGCATTGCATCTAGGTAACCGCCATCGGTGATGTCATCAGACCGCGCACCTGCGGGCACAAGCAGCACGCCGGTGCGGGGCCGTTGCAACGACACGTCGGGGTCATCCAATTGGTCATAGGCCCAGCCCCAGGTCCAGACCCGATCCACCCAGCCTTTCATCATTGCTGGCATTCCCCACCAATAAAGTGGGAACACCAGACAGATCGCATCGGCGCGCGCGATCCGGGTCTGTTCTTGTGTTACAGCGTCCGGCGTGCCTTCGATGTCTGACTTGGACCACTGCGGTTTGAACCCTTCGCTGTGTAAATCGGCAAGTTCGACCGTATGTCCTGCGGCCTCGGCACCGTTTATAAAGCGCTGCGCGACAGCCGCGCTGAATGATGCAGGGTTGGGATGGTCGAGAACGGTTAAGACGTGCATTGGCGTACCTCATCAGACAGTGCGTCGGGATGCTGCAATCTGAACCTAACTTGAGGTCAAGAGCTTATGGACGGCAATCGAAGATGAGTTGCTGCAGATCGACATTTTCCCAGTCAGATAGCGTGTAGACTGATGCAAACTCCGGTGCGTCCACCCATGCCTTTGTGAAATCACTGATGAATTTACCGCGCTCAAAATACCATTCACACCGGCTTGCAAAGCCTTCCTCTTCGAAGACGTTCCAGACAGTCAACCCCGTGATAACCGGTTCGCCATCCTGCCAAAGCAGCGGAATAGCGGTATCACTGGGCGCAATCCCTTCGCGGTCTTCTCTGCCAATGACGCTGACTTCAACGACGCCCCGCTGCCCGGGCGGGATGCGCAGTGCCGCCGTTTCGCTGAGCGATGGACCAATGTTGTCAACGATCCATGTCAGACGCGCGTTACCCGTCTCATCGCCCAAGAAAATTGCCATCGTGGGGGCGGGGTATCTGTCGAGCAAGATGACGTGGTCGGTGTAGCCGTCGTTGTTCCAGTCCAGCGCCAGTTCGTCGACTGTCGACATTTTGACATCTTTGATACTTTGATACGTCTCTTCAGCCACCGCGCATTCATGAGGAACAAAATCCGGCATCAATTGTGCAAACGTTGATTTGCTCCAATGGACAAGCGGCATCGGATCGGCATCAAGTGGAATGCTATCCCCCGAAATTTCGTTTCCCCCGCCTGCAGTTTTATACAGAAAATCAACGACGCAGCTGCTGCTGCCTCCTTCCAAGTTTGCCAGGAACTCTTGTTCTGTCACATGCCTGTCCACCACGAAAGTCTGTCCGTCAAACCTGATACTGGTTTTTGCCGACCAACGGTCCGGTCCTGCGACTTTGCCCGTTTCAATCACTTCGATCTGGTTTGTGTCGCTTCCTTGCACAACGCGCAGGCCCATATTTGGATGGCTGGGTGCGCGTGCGAAATCGGGGGCGACCTCAACCAGCTCTGATCCGGGTCCGCTAGCGCTGCCTTCGAACAACAGCAGGTCGGCGCGTCCTGCGACCGAGCGCGAATAGTCCAGCCGGGCGATGTCTTCGAACCCGTCATCATTCCAGTCGAGCGTCAATGATGAAATGGTCTCGGCATTGGCTGCCGATTGCAAAAAGATGCAGATCAACGCGGTTCGGATGTACATAATAGGGTCTCTCAAAATACGTTATTTCGCGATATTGCGTAGTTTGGCTTGCCACGTAAATGATTAGTGTGCGGTGTTGGCGGGATGGTGCCGCCGGACGTCAAGAAGGGCCCCACCGTTGTTCACCGGCAGGGCCCCTTTCGTTCTAATGACCTGACTTAGGGTAGTAGCACGCTGTCGATCACGTGGATCACCCCGTTTGAGGCAATGATGTCGGCTGTGGTCACGTTGCTGTCTTCGACTTTCACGCCGTTGGTGCCATCAATGTGCACGTTCGCGCCGTTTACGGTGGCTACGCTCAGCCGTTGGCCAGCCAGTTGGTCAGAGGTCACCGCCCCCGGCACCACGTGGTAGGTCAGGATCGCGACAAGCTGATCCTTGTTTTCTGGCAGCAACAGGCTGTCAACGGTGCCGGCAGGCAATGCAGCGAAGGCTGCGTCGGTGGGCGCGAAGACGGTGAAGGGGCCGTCGCCTTTGAGTGTGTCTACCAGCCCTGCGGCGGTGACAGCGGCAACAAGCGTGTCGAAGTTTCCGTTAGAGGCGGCGATGTCCACGATGTCGGGCTCGCTGTCCATTGGTGTACAGGCGGCGGCGACAGCCACACCGGCGGCGAGGATGGCTGATTTGATAGCAAAACGACGGTTCATAGTATTGGTCCTTTCAAGTCCCTGTTAACGATATTGTTACGGGGCGAGAGCGGCTCTGGTTGTCATTCTGACAATGAGTTTAGGCATTGTATTAATGTCATCCAAAACAGTTTGTGAGACGTACCACCATGTTTTGTTGAACTTCAACGTAAGGTCCGGTTCGAAATCCACAATCAAACCGCGCCCATATTTTGGGCCTATCCTAGGGTCCTGACCCTACGACAGTTTCCGCTTAGTCAGATCGTCCAAACAAGCGCGTTCTTGCGTGAGCCTGACGCCCCTTTGCCTGACGTTGACGGGGCCCCCGTTGCGCAATGAGTATCAAGGCCTGACGGAGTATCTGAAAGGGAAAGCAAATGTATGAACTCGCTTTAGACCACTATTCTCCGCTGTCGATCGCGACCTACGATCCGATCACCGGCGAACTCTACCTAGAATTCGACTATGACAGACTACTCGATACCCAAGGCGAATGGAGCGACGGACGGCACATCGATGCTGTGACGTTTATGGGCGAGGCCTATCCGATCATTATCCACGCTGATGACGGGCCACGCGATGAAAACGGACAATACATTTTCGATCGTGATACGGTGGACAATATATTCACGATCAATGTCGGCACAGGGCATGACCCGGCAGATGGCACCCTGGATTTCGGTCTCACCGACCGCGAGGATGGGACAGGCCTGCTTTACAGCTTTGCGCTGGAAGAAGACGAAACGTCAGCGGCGCAAGCCTTTGAACTGTCACCCACAGTAGACGACGGCTTTGTCACGATTGAGGCTTTTGGTGAAGCTGACACAATCACCTTCGCGGGCGAGACGGTTGTCTATGATTACGAGTATATCTACTCTTTTGCGGTCACCCAAAGACAACTGGGGCCCAATGTGGATACGGGCTTTGTGACCGACGCGGACGGAAATGAGCAAATCCTTTTGTTTGCTAACTCAAACGAAGAAGGGGAAATCGCGTCATTTGACGAATTGTTTGCCGTGTTGAACGTCGATGATGGATTTACCGAAACGGGCACATCAGACGCCGATGCCTTCGCACTCACACCCACAGCGGACGACGGGGTCGTCACCGTGAATGACTTTGCCGCGGAAGATACTGTAACTTTCGAGGGCGATACCTTCACCTACGACTTTGACTACCTTTACAATTTCGCGGTGAACCAAAGGCAGATTAATGCGGATGTTGATACGGGTTTTGTCACTGACGCAGACGGCAATGAGCAAATCCTTCTGTTCGCAAACTCAAACGACGAAGGCGAAGTTGCGTCCTATGATGAGTTGTTCGCGGTGCTTAACGTCGCCAGTGAAGATGACAGCGCACCCGGTTTGGTCTACGCCCTAAACGCAGGCGGTGCGGCATTCACTGCGGCGAACGGTGTCGAATACCAGGCCGACACAACTGACAATGGAGGCACATTTTCGACCAGTGCTGATATTGCGGGGACCACTGACGATGGTCTTTATCAGACCGAGAAATGGGCCCCGACACTCAACTATGAAACCGAAGTCGCTAATGGCACCTATGATGTGGAACTGAACTTCGCCGAGATCTGGGGCGGGGCGCAATCCGCAGGCACGCGTGTGATCGACATCTATGTTGAAGATGAACTTGTGTTCAACGATCTTGATCTCACCGATGAGGCCGGCTTTCAGACGGCCCTAGATCTGGTCGGACAAGTGACCGTTGAAGACGGATCGCTTAGCATCAGTGCGATAGGTGATGTGCAGAACGCCAAACTGGCCGGTTTTTCGATCTGGGAATCCGAAGGTGCGCTCAGTGACACATTTGAAGTCGGCTCACTCTATGACGATTTGAGTTTCTGACAATTGGACCCGTCGCGCGGCGTATCGCGCGGCGGGTCTTCCCGCAATCGCGTCAATTCTGACAGTCTTTCTGCCTTGCAGCGGACAACATTCAAGCAGTGGTCGTGCGTGACATGCGCCGTATCTGTCAACGAGGGATTGAATCCGCCCTTCGCTGCATATTGCTTGGGTGTCAGTAAAGCGGTCTTGCGTAATCTGCAGACCAGACATCTTTTGCTTTGCGCAGATGCCAATCAAGACTTCCTTCCAATGCAGCCGCGCATAGGTATTGATCCTATCCGTTTGGTGAGTGGACCTATCCTTTGTCGGTGCAATGATATTCGCATGACTTCGTGTCTTTGAATGACAGGCATCGTAGCTTCGACAGAGTGGTAGGAATGGAGTTTTGGTCACTGTGTTGAACGGATTGTCCTCAGAAAATCGACCCCGTGTCATTGTCGCGGACGACAACGACTTGGTGCGCGACATTGTTCGCACCATCATTGAACATGGTTTGTCAGCGGATTGCGGTTCTGCACGCGGGGTCGACGAAGCGTTGGAAATTGCCTCTGACGGGCAGGTTGATTTGGCGATCCTCGATTATAACATGCCCGGAATGGATGGTTTGAACGGCTTGCGTCGCATCATGGAGTCGGATGTCCGTCACGTTGCCCTTTTGTCTGGAAGTAT
Organism: uncultured Paracoccaceae bacterium; assembly: GCA_947501555.1. Lineage (GTDB taxonomy): Bacteria > Pseudomonadota > Alphaproteobacteria > Rhodobacterales > Rhodobacteraceae > Yoonia. The sequence goes on along the minus strand of CANMWG010000001.1, from coordinate 2,696,901 downwards.
TTCGAGCGACGTCGTCGAAGAAGCAATCGACCTTGGTGTATCTGGTTTCCTGCCGAAAACCTTGCCACCGCGTGCCATGCTCAAAGCCGTCCGCGCAATGTGCCTTGGCGAGAGGTTCCCCGCCCAGCACTTTCTTGTTGGATGGGCGTAACATCATCAAAAAGTTCTGAGCCTACCTTGTCACTGACGAGCTTAAAAAGAGGGAGTGGACGCTTTTCGTCAGTGCGGCTTCATTTTGAAGAATGCTGAAAATGGCGTCTTTTGGCCCCCTCAAGCTATGCGTTTAGCTGTTCTGACAATGTTGGCGAAAAGCTGATTTCAGCAGGTCCAATTCGTTGCGTAGCAGGTCCATTTCGGCCCGAATATCCTCCGCCAGTGCATCCCCGGCGACAACTGCAAAGCTACCAAGCGTTTGCCCCTGTGCGTCACTGATGACAAAGGTTTGCATCCCGTCATTGATCAGCGTGGCCGGGATCGCGAATTCAATCTGCCAGACGCTGGCCGCGTGGTCCTGGCGCAACTGCAGCCCATCCACGATTTGTCCTTGCAGTGTGACGTGCAAGTTGGGCGTGCCATCGCCCGCGCCAGACAGTGTTCCCGTCCAGGTTCCATTGGCCAGCCCGGTTTTGGTCAGCGTCATCTGCGTCATCACATCACCCCATCAAATTTCGGCACGCGGGTAGCGGCTAAAGTTCAGATCCCGGATTGTGATCTGGTTCATCACGGGGTTTTCAAACATCAAATCAACCCACATCCGTTCTGCCCGTTTTTCGTTGAGCTGGCTGTAGGCTAAATCAAATTCAACAACTGTTTCCGGCCCGTCATCCGGCAGTGTCATGAGAATTTGTTCCGTGTTTGGCCCGTGTTTCACGTTTAGCCGGGCATAGATCTTGATCGGGCTTTCCCGTGTGATCACAGCCCCCAATTGGATCAAGTGTCGCTTTTGCAGCCCTTCGCAGGACGCGGGTGGGATTTCGACCACGAGCGACAGGTAGCTGCCCGCAAAGTGATAGACCTCAAGCCGAAGTCCGAAGGGTGCAAGGTCTGCCGCCTCTGTGTTGCGCCTTTGGACAAGTGACAGCTCGGATTTAGGGCAGTCGTGAAACAACGTGATCTCATCCCCAAAGGATGATTTATGCACCGCAGGCGCCACCCCGCAGATGGCAATGCTGGACCGCCATGCCTTGGGTCGCCATGCCCAATTGGTTCCTGCTGGCCTTGGGAAAGTAGTCGATCCGATACGCGGTAAGGCAAGACGTGTGTCGGCTGTGTGTTTGAGTTCTTGCAAGGGGGCGTGCAATTGCCGTGCTTGTTGCCGCTGTGTTCGAAGCGTCCCAAGTTCCGCGTTCACGGCATCCCGGGCTGCATTGCGCCATCGTGCAAGCATGCGCCTGTGAATAAACCGTCCGATCAGGCTGTCCGGTGAGATTGCCATTGCGCCCCTTGCGTTGATTTGGCCGGTACTGTGCCAAACACCTGTGAAGAAGAAAACACCCTAGGTCGCGGGTACCGTTTCCGTTTCCACGCTGCTGACCGCCGCCTTTACACCTGCAACCACCAGTTTGAGCAGTCCTGCGCCTGGTCCGTCCTCAAGCGGGGCCTGCGCCAAACCGCGCACGGCGATTGTCACCAACCGCCCATTGGCCTGGGTAAACGCCCGCCATTCTTCGTCTTGCAGCCCGCTTAGTGCCGGTAGCCCTGCATCAACAAAATGCACCATGACCTGATTGTTGAACGCTTGCGTCGACAAGACGGTCACGTCCTCGCTTTCGCCTTCACTGCTGAGCAGTGCATTGCCTGCGTCGGTGATCAAGAAATCCCGCAACGCGGTTTCCTCATCCAAGATGCTGCCGCTGTCAGCTTCTCCGACCTGTACCGTGGCGACACCTATGACCGAAGGTGCGGCGACATCAGCCCCCAATGTTCGGCAGGGAGCCAATACAGCAAATCCGTTCCCGGGCTGGCTTGATTGTCCATCCACGCAATAGCCGGGCGGTGTTGTGGCGACCACTTCGCTTTGTGCAAATGCGATAGTTTGAACAGGGGCGATGGGTGTGCAGGCGCCGATCGCCCCTGCACATGCCACCCCTAACAGGGTGCGGATCATTATGATTACAAATCCATATAGATGTGTTTTTCGCGCTTTGCCCCGGGGTGTGTCACCGCCCCAAGTCGCGCCCCGCCCACCAGTTGTGAATATTTCCAAAGTGCGCCTGTGGCGTAGATCGTTTCTTTCGGGCCTTTCCAGTTGGCTTTGCGTGTGGCGAGTACTTCGTCGGTCAGGTCGACGGAAAGCTCGCCCGTGATCGCGTTGATCGTGATCACATCGCCGTTTTCCAGCAGCCCGATGGGCCCGCCATGTGCCGCTTCTGGCCCAACGTGTCCCACGCAGAACCCGCGTGTCGCGCCAGAGAACCTGCCATCGGTGATCAGGGCGACCTTTTTGCCCATGCCTTGACCGGACAGCGCCGCTGTCGTTGCCAACATTTCACGCATCCCTGGCCCGCCGGATGGGCCTTCGTTGCGGATGACGATGACTTCGCCTTCCTCATAGCCGCGGGCTTTGACTGCCTCGAATGCTTCTTCTTCGCTTTCAAACACACGTGCTGGGCCGGTGAAGGATTGCTCTTTCTCGGCCATGCCTGCGACCTTCACGATGGCCCCTTCGGGTGCAAGGTTCCCTTTCAGTCCCACAACACCACCGGTTTTGGTCAGGGGGTTTGCGACGGAATAGATTACGTCGTTGTCCGCTTCGCCTTTGATCATGTCGAGCTCTTCGCCCATGGTCCGACCGGAGGCTGTCATGCAGTCTTCGTGGATCAGACCTGCTTTGCGCAGTTCTTTCAGCACAACAGGAACGCCGCCAGCCTCATAAAGATCTTTGGCCACGTATTGCCCGCCCGGCTTCAGGTCCACAAAGTAAGGTGTGTCGCGGAAGATGTCGCAGACGTCGAACAGATCAAAATCGATCCCCGCCTCATGCGCGATGGCGGGCAGATGCAGCCCAGCGTTGGTGGACCCGCCGGTGCAGGCCACGATGCGTGCGGCATTTTCGAGCGACTTTCGTGTTACGATATCACGGGCGCGGATGTTCTTGTCGATCAGGTTCATGACCGCTTCGCCAGAGGCCACGCCATATTGGTCGCGGGATTCGTAAGGGGCAGGCGCGCCGGATGAGTTCATCAGTGCAAGCCCAATAGCTTCCGAGACACAGGCCATCGTGTTGGCTGTAAACTGGCCACCGCAGGCACCCGCTGAGGGGCATGCGACCCGTTCGAGAACTTCCAGTTCGGCGTCGGACATGTTGCCCGCTTGGTGTTTGCCGACCGCTTCGAACACGTCTTGGACGGTGACGTCCTTGCCTTCAAGACGGCCTGGCAGGATCGATCCGCCGTAGATAAACACGGACGGCACGTTCAGACGGACCATGGCCATCATCATACCTGGTAAGGATTTGTCACAACCAGCAAGGCCGACGAGTGCGTCGTAGCAGTGGCCGCGCATGGTCAGTTCAACCGTGTCGGTGATGGCTTCGCGGGAGGCCAGGGAGGACCGCATTCCTTCGTGGCCCATCGCGATGCCGTCGGTGACGGTGATCGTGGTGAATTCGCGGGGGGTGCCGAAGGCTTTCTTGACGCCCAATTTCACCGCTTGTGCCTGGCGGTTCAGTGAGATGTTGCAAGGTGCGGCTTCGTTCCAGCAGGTGGCGACGCCGACCCATGGTTGGGCGATTGCCTCTTCGTCTAGGCCCATCGCGTAGAAATAAGACCGATGCGGGGCCCGTGACGGCCCTTCGGTGACGTGGCGGCTGGGTAGGTTTGTTTTGTCGACCTTGCCTTTAAGCATCTCATCTTCTCCCGGAAACTGCTGGCGTTGGTCTAAATAGTGGATAGCCCCGGCGCAAGGTTGAAGTCGCGGTTGCGGGCATGACGTTGGCGTGCGTAAGTTGCTTTTATGACTGATGATTACGCTCCGCACCGTGACTTTATCCGCCCTGCCCGTGGGGTGACGCAACCAAAGGTTGTTCTTGGTGTATTCGGCCTGTTTGTGTTTGCGTTCTTCGCTTGGCCTTTTGTGATTATGATGGTGCTGCCCTTGCGCGCGCAAATTGCGTTCTATGAGGGTACATCTGCCGCAGGAACATTGGCGCAGTTTGGCATTTTTGGCCTGTCGGCCATAGTTTTTATAAAGGTGCTGCGCCGTTACCATGATCGCGGGTTTTGGTCGCTGATTGGCCCTTACCGGGCCGCATGGGATGATTTTCGGGCGGTTGTGATCGCTGTTGGGATTGTTCTGACATTGCTGCAATTTGGCCTGTCTTCGGGTGCGTTGGGCGAACCATCACAGTATCGAAACTTGTTTGGTTGGCTGCTGCTGGTGCCAGTGGCGGTGCTGGCCATATTGGTACAGGTGACCACAGAAGAAATGGTGTTCAGGGGTTATCTGCAGCAACAGCTGGCCTGTCTGTCTTCGAATCCGTTGCTATGGATGGTGCTGCCATCGCTGATGTTTGGCGGCTGGCATTACTGGAATGCAAATAGTGCAGCCGAGGGGTTGGTCTATGTATTCTGGGCTGTCTTGTTAGGGTTGGCCTGTGCCGATTTGACAGCCCGGACTGGTACATTGGGTGCCGCGATTGGATTGCATCTGGCCACGAATTTCACCGCCATTATGTTCTTTGCGACCGAAGGCTGGCCCATGTCGGGTTTGGCTTTGGTGCTTTACCCATATCAGGATGTTGACGAGATCAGCGCCGAGATTGCGGCGGTCGCTGCCCCTTGGGTGATTTTCAGCATGTTGATCATGGGCCTGTCCGTGCTGATCGTTTGGCTGGCGGCCCGGATAGCGGTGCGTCGCTGACCTTACGGGCAGCAGGCCTTTAGGTCCGGACTGCCGTTGCAGCAGTCATCCATCAAGAATGTCATCAGTGCCGCAACGCGCCTAAAATCGATATTGTATAGCACGCTGCGTGATTGCCGTTCGCTGTGGATAAGCCCCACCTCTGACAATGCCGCAAGGTGAAAGGATGCCCGTGACGGGCTTGCGCCGATCTGTCTCGCAATATCCCCAGCGCTCAGCCCCGTCGGCCCGGCGATAACCAATGCCCGGATGACGTTCAATCGGTCGGGATTGGACAATGCGTGAAACAAGAGGGCGGCTTCGTCTTCATTCATATTTCAATACCTCTTGAAATGTTAGTTGCTCTCTGCCAATTTTATTTCAAGATTCGTTGAAATGAAAGGACCTCTCTCATGACTTTTGCTGAATTGCTTGCAGACCTTGCACCATTGAACCAGGACGCCCCGTTGATTTTCATGACCAATGGCCGCGAAATTGGACCCGGCTATCATGTCACTGAGCTGCGCCATTCCGTATCGACTGGGATTGATTGTGGTGGCCAGGTTGAAACCTGGGATGAGGCCCGGCTGCAGTTGCTGGATGGTCCGGGGGATGCCCATATGTCCGTCGCAAAATTCCGCCAGATCATTGATCGCGCTTTGGGTAAGTTGCCTGTCCTTGCCGACACGTCGTTTGTCGTCGAGTTCGGGCCGGACAATGCTGCTCTTACCATAATGACAGTCGGTGCGCCGCGTGCCCGCAAGGCCAAGGTCGTGCTGCCGCTTGTTCATTCGCGTGCTGTTTGCAAGCCTGCCCAACGCCAAAGTGCGACACTTTCTTGCTGCGGATCAAACAAAGCCGTCACACCTGCTGCAGAGTGCTGTGCTTAGGGTGATTTGCTGGGTCGATCGGCTGGCCACCGATTGCATTTTGTTCCCTCGCGTCATATCTGGAAACTGTTAACCCAGAAGGTCGCCTATGAACTGGATCACCAACTACGTTCGCCCCACGATTAATTCGTTGTTCTCACGCCGCGAAGTGCCCGAGAACCTGTGGACCAAATGCCCCGATTGCGGCACCATGTTGTTTCACCGCGAATTGGCTGACAATCTGAATGTCTGCACAAACTGCGGTCATCACATGGCGATTTCAGCTCGGGACCGTCTGATCTCGGTCTTTGACGGGGGCGTGTTTGTTGAGGTGCCTGTACCGGACCCGGTTGCGGACCCGCTGCATTTCCGGGATCAGAAGCGCTATACTGACCGCATCAAGGACGCCCGCAAAAAAACCGGCGAGCGTGATGCGATGTTGGTCGCCGAGGGCCAAATGGGCCGCACCGGTGTTGTTGTCGCAGTGCAGGACTTTTCCTTTATGGGTGGATCGATGTCGATGTATGTCGGCAATGCGATTGTTGCCGCTGCAGAACGCGCCATTGAGATGGGCCGACCATTGATTCTGTTTTCCGCCGCCGGTGGTGCCCGGATGCAAGAAGGTATCCTGGGCTTGATGCAGATGCCGCGCACAACGATTGCCGTGCAGATGCTGAAAGAGGCAGGCCTGCCTTACATTGTGGTTTTGACCCATCCCACGACAGGTGGTGTGACTGCGTCCTATGCGATGCTGGGTGATGTGCAGATTGCGGAACCCAATGCGTTGATCGGCTTTGCTGGCGCCCGTGTGATTGAACAGACCATTGGTGAAAAGCTGCCTGAGGGCTTCCAGCGTGCCGAATACCTGCTGGATCATGGGATGCTTGACCGCGTCACCAAGCGGAATGATCTAAAAGATGAATTGGTGACGATTGTACGCCTGCTGACCAAACAAGACCCGCCGGTAAAGGGTGATTTGCCACCGCCCGGTGCGCTTTCGGAAATCAATCAGATTGAAGAGCCGTTGCGACTGGAAGACCCTATCGCGCCGGAAGAGGCAAAGTGACAGCCGGTTCTGACGTCATCCTAGATCGGATGATGGCCCTCCACCCCAAGGTCATTGATTTGGTCTTGGATCGGGTCTGGACCTTGCTGGCCGCATTGGACAACCCTCAAGACAAATTACCACCGGTCATTCATGTGGCGGGGACCAATGGCAAGGGCTCGACCCAAGCGATGATCCGCGCCGGTTTGGAGCAGGGTGGGGCAGCGGTGCATGCCTATACCTCGCCGCATTTGGCCCGGTTTCATGAACGGATCCGGTTGGCGGGCGAGCTGATCTCAGAGGAGGCACTGACTGCGGTGCTTGACCGGTGTTATACGGCGAATGGCGGCGCGCCGATTACCTATTTCGAGATTACCACTGTGGCAGGCTTGCTGGCTTTTGCTGAGGCTGCGGCGGATTATACCTTGCTTGAGGTCGGCCTTGGTGGCCGATTGGATGCCACAAACGTGGTTGCGCGCCCGGCCCTGACGGTTATCACCCCGGTTGATTTGGATCATCAGCAGTTTTTGGGTGAGACGTTGGCGGAGATCGCGGGCGAGAAGGCCGGGATTATCAAGCGCGGTGTACCTTGTGTTGTGGGCCCGCAACATGATGAGAGTATGGATGTCATTGAACAGGTTGCGGGCGCGCTCGGCGCTCCGCTTCTCGCGTATGGTCAACAGTGGCATGTCACAACGGAACGTGACCGGCTGGTGTATCAGGATGAAACCGGCCTGCTGGATTTGCCGTTGCCCGATTTGCCGGGACCCCATCAGATCATGAATGCCGGTGCAGCGATCGCGGCCCTGCGCTATTTGGGCAAGGATGAGGCTGCCTGTGAAGCCGCGGTGACCCGCGCCTACTGGCCTGCCCGGATGGAGCGCCTGACCAAAGGTCCTTTGGTTGAATTGGCGGCCCCCGCCGAACTATGGCTGGATGGCGGCCACAACCCGGCCGCCGGACGTGCCTTGGCTGAGACGTTGCGCCAACAGCCGCCGCGTCCCACGCATTTGATTTGCGGGATGTTGAATACCAAAGATGTTGCCGGTTATCTGACCCCATTGGCCGCAGTCGCCGAAAGCTTGATAGCTGTCTCAATTCCCAACGCGCAGAGCACGATTCCGGCGGACGAAACGGCAACTGAGGCCGCTAAAGTGGGCCTGACGGCCACAACGGCGGAAAATGTGGCTGCGGCGATTGGTCAGATTACACAAATTGCACCAAACGCGCGTATCTTGATTTGCGGGTCACTCTATTTGGCGGGTGACGTGATACGGGAGAATGCACATTGATCCGGGGATTGACCTTTGCCTTGTCGTTGGTCGCCACCAATGCCCACGCAGCGGATTATTATTTCTGCTGGATCGGCGCGAATGACTACACGATGACCGGGCAGATGACGATCAGCCCATCTGCGCTGTACAAGCCGATCGTGACCCAAGATGACGTGACCCGCTTTAAGATTGCAGGCTACCTAGAGGGCACCTTGTTGGGCAAATGGGATATGGCAACCCGCGATCCTGATGACACCTGGCTTTTGTTTTTTGACCCCGGGCGTAGCGTGTTTATGACGCCCGGTGACGTAGGTCTTGGTGTAAGCCAGGCGTGGAACGCCAATGGCAATGCCGATGATTGCGGCAATCCGGGCTTTGGGTTCAATCTGGGCAACTATGCGCAGGATTTCTGCTTAAACGGGCGCTGGATTGAAGAAAGCGGTATGCCCCCCGAGACCACGTTTCTGGTCAGCCCTACGCCAGTGGACCCACAATGCAGAGTCTATGCGCCGACGAGCTAACTGCGCAGGTTTGACCGGATGAGCGGACAGATCATTCTGCTGAATGGGCCTTCAAGCAGCGGAAAATCCACGTTGGCGATAACGCTGCGCGACATAGCTGAAATTCCTTTCTGGCATTTCTCAATCGATCACCTGCGCGATAGCGGTGTGCTACCGCCACCAAGAGCTGACCAAGACGCCTTCAAATGGCCTGCCATGCGCAAACCATTCTTTGATGGGTTCCACCGGGCGATCGCCGCCTTTGCTCAGGCCGGCAACAACCTGATCATTGAACATATTCTGGATGATCCGGATTGGATCACCGAGATCACACGTCTTCTAAGGCCATTCGACGTGTTTTTTGTGGGTGTGCATTGCGACCTGGACACATTGAATAAGCGCGAAAGGGCACGTGGCGACCGCCCTATCGGCAGCGCCGCGCGGGATTACCAATCCCTTCACAAGGGCCGGGTCTATGATATTGCCGTGGACGGTCAAGATCACGCGTTTCAGAACGCCAGGCGCATTCTGGAGCAATGGAAGACAGGTCAACGCAAATCCGACTTTGCGGCACATCTGCGATCAGACGCCTAAAACGGTTCTTTGCCGATTCGCGAATCAGGGGATTGACCGCGAATCACTTCATCGCTTAGTGTCTCTGCTAACGTGAAGCACCATGAAAATAGGTGCATGCGGGCAGTCTTGGCAGGGCGAGTTGGCGGGCTTTCGGGCCTGTCTTCTTGTTTCTGAAAGGTGTGCCGGCGCTTAGTGCGTTTCGCTGAGTGACAGAGGCATCGATGTGGGGCGCGCGGGTCGTGCGGCCCGGGCCTTGGCTGCGGCCAAGATCGCCTCGGTTTGATCATCAAGCGGTGCGTCGGCCCGGTCTTCCCAGCCCTCGGCCTCGCGTTCATGCCGCTTGTCAGACCGCCACGAGAAATAGAACACCATTAAGCCGACAAATGTCATGAGCCCGCCAAGAACTGGCACCCCAGATCCCATGCCGCCAGCGACAAACCCCCAGTACGACAGTGCTCCTACCCCAGCGAAGAGGTAGCACCATTTATAAACATAAAAGAAGATCGACAGTTTATCAGAGCTTAGAGCGTGTCTGTCGTGCAAAAAACACAAAGCGAAGGGTACGCAGAGGAAGCTGATAAATACCCCAGCAGGTGCTGTAAGCACCGGTGGCAGAAACGCCTCTGCTCGATGCGCGGCTATGAATGGAAGATAGACCGCGAGGGCCACTGCGGTCAGTGTCAGGGCCCATCCTGCGGGGCGCATCGATATTCCAAAGAGCATGTGGCTTCCTTCGTGTATCTGCGTTCTGTAATAATCATTCCCATTTGAGACTATTTGCGCAAGTCCCCGCTGGAAATGCGAGGTTGACCGGTAATAGTTTGCCGATTGTGTGGCACTCAGGCAGCGGTCTCAACCGATTGGTGTGGAATTGGCAGCTGCCCTAAATCCATTCCCTTGCCGCATCACAATAATCCACTTGGCGTAAATCCTGTGTCATTAGTCGGTCATGCCGGTTTGATTTGTAAGAAAATTGCTGGCATCAGAAGGCATGGAAGTTTTGGAAGTTAGCCACAATGCGGCGCTCGTTTTCGCGTCTGTTCTTATCGCAATTGTGTCAGGGTTCACCGGTTTAACCCTGTCAAAGGATATTTCCCAGCAAAGCGTATCACGCCGTAAGGGGTCGGTTGCGATGTCCGCGATTGCCTTGGGCGGTGGCATTTGGTCGATGCATTTTGTGGCCATGCTGGGCCTGCAGATGCCGATCCTGTTTTACTATGATGCGGCGATTACCCTTGCATCGGCCTTGCTCGCGATCCTGATTGTGGGCGTCGCACTTTTGTTGCTGCATTTCCGCGAGCGTACAACAACGACCTTATGTGCCGCGGGTACCTTGGTTGGATGTGGCATATTGGCGATGCATTATGTCGGGATGGCGGGGCTGCAATTGTGCCGGGCCATCTACACTCCGTTTGGCATTATGTTGTCGGTCGTTTCGGCAATTGGCCTCTGCATCGCCGCTTTTTGGATCGCTTATGGTCGGCGTAATAACCGCAATATTTTGCTGGGTACGCTCTTCTTTGGGTTTGCCGTTTCTGCCGTTCACTTTGTGGCTACTTTGGGCACAAGCTTTGTTGCCGTTCCGACGCTGAATGAATTTGGCCCTGTCATGAGCAATGAGACATTGGCAATCGGTGTTATCTTGTCCAGCTTTGTCATCTGTGGTGCGTTTTTGTGGATGAGCGTCACGTTTCTGGTCCCCAACACGGCTGCCCCTACGCCCGTTTCGCCAGCGAAAGACCTGCCAGAAAAGACAAATGAAGAAACCAACCCACCTGTAGCCATTCGCATCCCCTGCGAGCGTGATGGCGTCACCCATCTGATTGATCCGGCCCATGTCGCCTTTGTCCGTGCCGAGGGCCATTACACCAACATCTACACCCAGGATGCGCGTCATTTTTGCGTTTGGCCGATCACCGAAGCGACCAAACGGCTTGAGGACGCTGGGTTCCTCAAGACCCATCGTAGCTATTTGGTGAACCCTGCGCAGGTGCAGCACTTCGAGCGGCTCAAGGACAACGGCGTTTGCCGGTTTGCCTCTCCTGACTTACCGCCCGTCCCGGTCAGCCGATCGCATTTGAAGTCCGTCCGCGACGCCCTTGGCATTTGAGTTTTCGCATTTCGTGCGCTCTGATGCGCATTTCGTGAGAAATCCCGATCTTTTCGTTGAATAGAACAAGTAACGGCATACGCCTGCGTACAATCTAGCCTCTGATATACATTTGCGGAACGGGAGGCGAAGCAATGATACCAGCGGCGTTTGAATACTATAGGCCGACAGACATGGCGGGCGTGATTGCCCTGCTTCAAGAACATGGAGATGATGCGCGTGTCATCGCGGGGGGACATAGTTTGATCCCCATGATGAAGCTGCGCATGGCGGATGTTCCACATCTCATCGATCTGCAAGCCATTGACGGCCTATCTGGGATCACGGTGTCGGATGGCGCCGTTCGCATTGGTGCGATGACGACACAGCATGACATTATCGCTTCGGCTGAATTGGCCGCTGCTGCCCCGATCATGCAAGAGGCCGCTTTGCAGATCGCCGACCCGCAGGTCCGTTACATGGGCACCGTCGGCGGCAACGTGGCGAACGGTGATCCGGGCAACGACATGCCCGGTCTGATGCAATGTCTGGACGCGCAGTTTCATCTGACTGGCCCTGATGGGGACCGCACCGTTGAGGCCCGTGACTTTTACGAGGCCGCCTATATGACCGACCGCGAAGATGAAGAGGTGCTAGTCGCCGTCACTTTCGCAGCACCCTCGGGCGGTTACGCTTATGAGAAGCAAAAGCGTAAGATTGGCGACTATGCCACCGCCGCCGCTGCGGTACAGATCACGAAGGACGGGGGCACTGTTGCCTCAGCCTCAATCGCGATGACCAACTTGAGCGATACGCCCGTTTGGTCCGAGGCCACCGCCGATGCATTGGTTGGCACAGATTGTGGTGATGCTGCAGTCAAAGCCGCTATTGCCGCCATGCTGGGCGATATTGACCCAACAGAAGACAACCGCGGCCCGGTCGCATTCAAACGCCATGCTGCGGGGATTGTCCTTGGCCGCGCCATCGCGCGCGCTTGGTCTCGGGCGTAAGGGAGGAACACAGATGTCAAACAAGATGCACGTCAAACTGAACGTGAATGGCGAGGATCATGAATTCCTTGCTGAACCACGCGAACTGCTGATTTACGCGCTGCGTGAAAAGCTGAATATTACAGGTCCCCATGTGGGCTGCGAGACCTCTCATTGTGGGGCCTGCACTGTCACGATGAACGGCAAATCGGTGAAGTCCTGTACCGTATTTGTCGCACAGGCCAATGGCGCTGAGGTCACCACCATCGAAGGTCTTGGCGGACCGGACGCCCTGCATGTGTTGCAAGAAAATTTCAAAGAGCACCACGGTCTGCAGTGCGGTTTTTGCACCCCTGGCATGATCACCCGTGCCGCCAAGCTGCTTGAGGAAAACCCGAACCCGACCGAGGAAGAGGTCCGCTTTGGCATCGCTGGCAACATCTGCCGCTGCACCGGATACCAGAACATCGTGAAATCCATTCTATCAGCCGCGTCTGAACTGAATGCAGCCAAGGAGGCGGCACAATGAAAGACGAAGTCACACGCGAAGAACGGGTCGCTGGTCTGAAGGGCATGGGTTGCTCGCGCAAGCGGGTCGAAGACGCTCGTTTCACCCAAGGCAAGGGCAACTACGTTGATGACGTCAAATTGCCCGGCATGCTGCATGGCGATTTTGTACGCTCGCCCTATGCTCATGCTCGGATCAAATCGATCAATATCGATGCCGCCATGGCCTTGCCCGGTGTTACGGCTGTTTTGACCGCCAAGGATCTGGAACCCCTTAGCCTGCATTGGATGCCCACGCTGGCCGGTGACAAACAGATGGTTTTGGCAGATGGCAAGGTGCTGTTCCAAGGCCAAGAGGTGGCCTTTGTCGTGGCCTCTGATCGTTATGTTGCTGCCGATGCGGTGGAACTGGTTGAGGTGGAGTATGAAGAGCTTGAGGTTCTAGTTGATCCCTTCAAATCGCTGGAATCCGATGTGGTACTGCGCGAGGATCTAGTGGCCGAAGACGGTTCAATCCCACCCGGCGCCCATGGCCCCCGCAAGCACCCGAACCACATCTTTAAGTGGGAAGCGGGCGAGGAAGAGGCGACCAATCAGGTGATCGACAACGCCGAGGTCGTGGCCACCGAAGAGATGTATTATCACCGGACGCATCCTTGCCCGTTGGAAACCTGCGGTTCTGTGGCCTCGATGGATAAGGTGAACGGCAAACTGACACTTTGGGGCACCTTCCAGGCTCCGCATGTTGTGCGCACCGTTGCGTCCCTGCTGTCCGGGATCGAAGAGCACAACATCCGCGTGATCTCGCCCGATATCGGTGGCGGTTTTGGCAATAAGGTTGGGGTGTATCCGGGCTATGTCTGCTCGATTGTCGCGTCAATCGTCACAGGTGTGCCCGTGAAATGGGTCGAGGACCGGATGGAGAACCTTATGTCCACCGCCTTTGCCCGCGATTATTGGATGAAGGGCAAGATTAGTGCCACGAAAGAAGGCAAGATCACCGGACTGCATTGTCATGTGACGGCTGACCATGGGGCCTTTGACGCTTGTGCTGACCCGACCAAGTTTCCTGCCGGGTTCATGAATATCTGCACCGGGTCTTACGATATCCCGACCGCTTATCTGGGTGTGGACGGTGTTTACACCAACAAAGCCCCCGGCGGCGTGTCTTACCGCTGTTCGTTCCGCGTGACTGAAGCCGTGTACTTTATCGAGCGCATGATCGAGGTCCTTGCGATTGAGTTGGATATGGACCCGGCCGAGCTGCGATCGATCAACTTTATCAAAAAGGACCAGTTCCCTTATACGGCCGCTTTGGGCTGGGAATATGATTCAGGCGATTATCAGACCGCATGGGACAAGGCGTTGGAAGCCGTCGATTACAAAGGCCTGCGCGCTGAACAGGCCCAGCGGGTCGCGGACTTTAAGGCCGGCAAGACCCGCAAGGTTATGGGTATCGGTCTGTCGTTCTTCACCGAGATCGTTGGCGCGGGCCCCGTTAAGAATTGCGATATCCTTGGGATGGGCATGTTCGACAGCTGCGAAATCCGTATTCACCCCACCGGGTCGGCTGTGGCGCGGTTGGGCACGATCAGCCAAGGGCAGGGGCATGCCACGACTTTCGCCCAAATTCTGGCGACCGAGATTGGCCTGTCTGCTGACAGCATCACAATTGAAGAAGGCGACACGGATACAGCCCCTTACGGCCTTGGGACCTACGGGTCACGCTCTACCCCGGTTGCGGGTGCGGCGACGGCCATGGCGGGCCGCAAAATCCGGGCCAAGGCCCAGATGATCGCGGCCTATCTGCTGGAAGTGCACGACGATGACGTGGAATTCGACGTGGACCGCTTTGTCGTCAAAGGCGCGCCCGAGCGGTTCAAGACGATGAAAGAGATCGCCTATGCCGCCTACAACCAAGCTATTCCGGGGCTTGAGCCGGGGCTTGAGGCTGTCAGCTATTACGATCCGCCCAATATGACTTATCCCTTTGGGGCTTATGTTTGTGTCATGGACATCGACGTGGATACGGGTGTCCCTGAAATCCGTCGCTTCTATGCGCTGGATGACTGCGGCACGCGGATCAACCCGATGGTTATTGAGGGGCAAATCCACGGTGGTCTGACCGAAGCGCTTGCCGTCGCATTGGGCCAAGAGATTGCCTATGATGATATGGGCAACGTCAAAACCGGGACGCTGATGGACTTCTTCCTGCCAACCGCGTGGGAAGTGCCCAACTACGAGACGGACTATACCGTCACCCCCAGCCCGCATCATCCAATTGGGGCCAAAGGTGTAGGTGAAAGCCCCCATGTGGGCGGCGTGCCTTGTTTTTCAAACGCGGTGCAGGATGCGTTCCGCCCGTTTGGGAACCGGCACACCAATATGCCCCATGACCATTGGCGCATTTGGCAGACGGCCAACAATCTTGGTCTGCACGACTAAAATTCTGGACGCGGGCCGCGATATGTGGCCCGCCCCATCGGGAGGGATCAGATGACCTGGACGACGCTTCAAACGGCGATGGCCGATCAGGGGTATATCGCCTCTGGTGATCTGGCGATGGCGCTGCATCTGTCGCTATCGCTGGGCCGTCCTTTGCTGCTGGAAGGGGCCGCAGGCGTCGGCAAAACCGAAGTCGCCCGGGTGCTTGCCGCCGTGCAGGATACTCAGCTGATCCGCCTGCAGTGCTACGAAGGGCTGGACGCGGCCCAAGCGATTTACGAATGGAATTATCAACGCCAATTACTGGCGATCCGTGCGGCATCCGAGGATGGCGAGACAGGCAAGACCGTTGAGGCACGCATTTTCTCGGATGAATTCCTGCTGGAACGTCCCTTGTTAAAGGCGATCCGCCAAGACAAAGCGCCTGTTCTGCTGATCGATGAGATTGACCGGGCGGATGAAGAATTTGAAGCCTATTTATTAGAAATCCTGTCTGAATTCCAAATTACGATCCCTGAAATGGGCACGATCAAGGCCACCACTCACCCCATTGTTATTCTCACCGCGAACGGCACGCGGGACCTCAGCGATGCGCTCCGCCGTCGCTGTCTTTATGCCCATGTGCCTTATCCTGATCATGAAACAGAGCTGTCTATACTGGTTACCCGCTATCCCGACATCACCGACCGGCTTTGCGCCCAGATCGTGGGGTTTGTGCAGGCGTTGCGCAAACAAGAGTTGGAAAAGAAACCGGGCATTGCCGAGATGTTGGATTTTGCGGCGGCCCTCATGGGGCTGGGTGTCGCTGATCTGACAGCTGATCCCGCGATCTTGCAGGCGACCCTGACTACATTGTTGAAAACCCAGATGGACCGTGACGCGATCCCGACCGAGATCGCCCAACGTTTGGCGGGCAAAGCCGCATGAGCCGTGTGACCAAATTTGCCGCTCGTGATCCTGGGCCCGGCGCCCGCATGGCCGGTTTTGTGGCACATTTGCGCGCTAATGGCTTGCGTCTTGGTGTGGGTGAGACTGGCATCGCTTTGGATGCGCTGACCCATATTGATGCCGCAAACCCCCATGATACCCGCCGCGCGCTGAAATCCGTCTTTACCGGCTGCGCCGAGGAGGCCGCGCAGTTTGATGGGCTTTTTGACAGTTTCTGGATGAACGGCGGTCGGGTCAAAACCCGCGTGACACCAACCGCAAAACCCAGCGAGAGCGAAAACGTCCATTCCAATCGCGAAGCACACGCAGACGCTGACAGAAATACGGGCGCTGGCGAAGTCAGCACCCCTGACGGCGGCGAGGGCGAGGCGGAAGCAGATGGCGAGGGCAAGCTGGTTGCCACGGACGTGACCAACCTGTTCAAGAAAGACCTGCGCGAATTGGTCCGGCCCGAAGATATCGCGGCCGCCGAGAAAATAGCGTTGCGTTTGGGTGCTGCATTGCGTGATCGCCGCTCGCGCCGCCGCAAGGCCGCGCGCAAGGGGGATCAGATCCATTTTCGCAAAGTCATGCGCCAAAGCCTAGCAACGGGGGGTGAGCCTATCGTCTTGCCCAAACGCCAGCGCCCGGATCGCACGTTGCGGATCACGGCGATTTGCGATGTGTCGGGTTCGATGACCGTCTATTCCCGCATCTTTCTGGCCTTCCTTGCGGGCTTGATGCGGGCTGATCCCCGCGCGGATGCCTATCTGTTTCACACCCGTTTGGTGCGGATCACTGAGGCCTTGCGCGACAAAGACGCGCTCCGCGCGCTGGCACGCTTGTCGCTGCTGGCCGAAGGGTTCGCCGGTGGGTCAAAGATCGCCGAGAGTCTGGACCGCTTTGCAGGCACCTATGGCCGCCGGTTTGTCGATAACCGGACGGTGGTGATGATCCTGTCGGATGGGTATGACACCGCATCACCAGAGGGGATGTCAGAAGCACTCGCCCGCCTGAAAAAGCGCGGATGCAAGATCATTTGGCTGAACCCGCTGAAAGGCTGGGACGGGTATGCACCCACGGCGCGCGCGATGGCAGGGGCTCTGCCCTATCTGGACCTGTTTCGCGCCGCCAATACGCTGGACGATCTGGCTGCACTGGAGACAGAGTTGGCCCGGCTATGACCCCAAAACAGATCACCGAACATGGGTTGCAAGAAGGCGAAGATTGTTTTGCCATTGCGACGATTGTGCGCACTGCGGGCGTCACTGCGGCCAAGCCGGGTGCCAAAGCCTTATTGCGCGAGGATGGCACCATTTTGGAAGGGTGGCTCGGCGGGGGCTGTGTGAAGGGAGCGATCAAAGATGCGACCTTGCGGGCCTATGCGACAGGTCAGCCGCAGTTCATCTCGGTTACGCCAGAGGAAAATCTTGCCGAAATAGGCGTGCAAGCGGGCGATGATGTTGATGGCATTCGGTTTGCACGCAACGGATGCCCGTCAAAGGGCACAGTCGACATCTTTATTGAACCCTATCTGCCAACGCCTGACTTGTTTCTCTTCGGGGCATCTCCGGTGGCTATGAAGCTGGCGGAGCTTGCGCCGCAGTTTGGCTGGGCCGTGGCCTCTGCGGCGGGGGATATGCCATTGCCCGGGCGCCAGCCCGGCCGAGGCCGGTATCTGGTGATTGCGACACAAGGGCAGGGTGATCTTGCGGCGTTGAAGACAGGATTGGCCGCGCCGTCGGACTATGTCGCCTTTGTTGGCAGTCGCAAGAAATTCGCGAGCCTTTCCGAAAAATTGACGGCGGCGGGTGTAGATGCTGCACGGCTGGCATCCGTTCACGCGCCCGCTGGGCTGAACATTGGGGCAGTGACCCCGTCTGAAATCGCGCTTTCGATCCTTGCAGAGCTGACCAAGGCCAAACGTGAGAAACTGGCGCAGGTGGCCCACAATGGATAGCGCAACGTCAACCGGTCTGGCAAAAAATACCTCGACATTGGGCGGGCGGATGACAACACTCCGCAAATATTTTAGCGCCGTCCGTCGAAAATGGGCCCTCACGCCCGCGCAGGCCGAAACGCTTGCCACCATCAAATTTCCCTGCTGTTAAGAAGGTATGACAATGGAACTCAAAGACGAAATCATCATCAATGCACCGATGGAGCGGGTCTACGCCGCACTGAATGATCCTAAAATCCTGGAACAATGTATTCCGGGCTGTGAAGAACTGATCCAGCATTCCGACACTGAGCTGGAGGCCAAAATCGTCCTGAAGGTTGGCCCGGTAAAGGCCAAGTTCAACGGTGATGTGCAGCTCGACAAAAGCGGCGCACCGGACGCGTTTTCGCTGACAGGCCAAGGTAACGGCGGTGCCGCCGGGCACGCCAAGGGCGGGGCGGATGTGACCTTGGTTGCGGATGGCGACACAACCATTCTGACCTATGATGCGAAGGCCCAGATCGGTGGCAAACTGGCCCAATTGGGAAGCCGTCTGATCCAGAGCACCGCCAAGAAGCTTGCGGCGAAGTTCTTTAAAAGCTTCGCAGAGGTATTGGACGCAGAAGAAGTCGCTTGATTCTCGCAATCATTCCTTGTGTGTTGCGGCGCGCAAGGACCTTTGTCGATGTTATCCCGACCGCGATAAGGCAGATGTGATCGACGTTTGCCGTTTTTCCGCGGCCCAACCGTTGTGCAACAATATGCCGCCGCGACTTTGTCTTATTTACATGCCAGCGTTCAGCGGACTAGGGTATCGAAACAACGATCAAGGGGTATTACTCACCGTGTTCAAACGTTCCATTTCCGTTTTGGCGCTTGCCTGTGCGCTTGCCCCCGCAAACCAAGCTTTCGCCGAAGTCGACGTAGGCGCCTATCTGGCGGGCCGTCAGGCAGGAGCGCAGAGTGATTTTGCCGCCGGTGCCCGGTATTTCAGCCAAAGTCTGATCGCTGACCCGACCAATGCCTATGTTTTGGAAAATACGATGACGTCCTTCATCGCATTGGGCCAGTTTGATCGCGCTGTGCCTGTCGCGCAGAATATCGTGGATCAGGGCTTCGAAAGCCCGATCGCTTATCTGGCGCTTAGCGTGTCCGCCGCAAAGGCGGGCGATTGGGAAGAGATTTTTGCAGGGCTTGAGCGCGGCCAGAATGTTGGCCCGCTTGTCGATGGTGTGGTGCAGGGTTGGGCTCATCTGGGTGAGGGGGACATCACCCGCGCTTTGGCGAGTTTTGATCAGGTTATGGAGGGTGAAGGCATGGCGGTCTATGGCCGCACCCATAAAGCCTATGCTCTGGCAACTGTTGGCGATTTTGAAGCCGCTGCCGCGATGTTTGAACCAGCCTCAGGCAACCACCGCTATAGTCGCAAAAGTGCGATTGCCCATGCGCAGATCCTCAGCCAGCTGGGCCGAAATGAAGATGCCATTGCCATTATCGATGCGATCTTTGGTCGCCAGATGGATCCAGCTGTTTCGCTGTTGCGCGCCAACTTGGTGGCGGGTGAGGCCGTCGCGTATGATGCGGTCTCGGGCCCGAATGAAGGTCTTGCGGACTTATACCATGTTATTGCGGGATTGGTCCGGGATGAGGCGCCCGATAGCTTTACCCTGATGTACACAAGGTCGGCCAATTATCTCGACCCTGGCAACACACCTGCATTGTTGATGACTGCTGGTTTGTTAGAGGACTTGGGCCAATATGATTTGGTCAACACGGCCCTTGGTGCTGTTGATCGCGATGATCCCTCTTTTCATGCCGCCGAACTTGCCCGCGCCGAGGCCTTGCGCAGCGCAGATCGCGATGATGCCGCCATAGAGGTGCTTGAGGCCCTAACGCGCAGCCATCCAGATCTGCCTCAGGTCTGGGCCACGAAGGGCGACACATTGCGCCAGACCGCACGTTATGGTCAGGCAAATGATGCCTATACACGCGCGCTGGCGCTTTATGATGATGAGAACTCAGCGAAGTGGTTTGTCTACTATACCCGCGGCATCACCAACCATGCGCTTGATATCTGGCCAGCAGCCGAGGCTGATTTCCGGGCCGCGCTGGCTTTGCGTCCGGACCATCCACAGGTGCTGAATTTCCTGGGCTACTCGCTCGTCGAGCGTGGCGAAAAGCTGGATGAGGCGCTGGGCATGATTGAAACCGCTGTTGCGGCCCGCCCGGATAATGGTGCAATTGTTGATAGTCTCGGCTGGGTGTTGTTCCAGTTGGGCCGCTACGAAGAAGCCGTTGTTCATATGGAACATGCTGCATCTTTGATCCCTGTTGATCCGGTGATCAACGACCATTTGGGCGATGTCTATTGGGCCGTTGGCCGCGAAACCGAGGCGCAATTTCAATGGCAGCGCGCCTTGTCGTTTGACCCTGAAGAAGACGAAGCGATCCGCATTCGTGACAAATTAGCCCGTGGTCTGGATTTGGTGTTGCGGGATGAAGGCCAAGACCCCATCCGTGTGGCCCGTGGCGACGATTAAGGCGATAGCCCCTGCCAAGGTCAACCTGACCTTGCATGTCACCGGTCAGCGCGACGATGGGTATCATTTGCTTGATAGCCTGGTGGTTTTTGCGGATGTGGCCGATCAATTGGGCGCGACCGTCGCCCCCGATATGCGGATCACGGTGAACGGCCCTTTTTCCGCAGGTGTTCCAACGGATCATACCAATCTGATGATGCGCGCCGCCGAGACGTTGCGTATTGGACGGGGCGTGACCCAAGGGGCCGCATTGACCCTTGAAAAGCACCTGCCCCATGCCGCAGGGATTGGCAGCGGATCATCAGACGCCGCCGTGACCCTGGCAATGCTGGCAGAGCTTTGGGGCGTGCCCCCTTTGCCTGCCACTGATCCCGCTGTTGTGGCGCTGGGGGCAGATGTGCCGGTCTGTCTGCGCGCGCCCAACCCGACCCGAATGTCTGGCATTGGGGATGTGCTGTCCCCGGTTAATGGGCTGCCCGGATGCGCGCTTGTATTGGTGCGCCCCCCTGTTGAGGTGCCGACCACTGCCGTGTTCAAAGCATTGCCTGACAAAAACGGCACTGCCATGACGCCACTGCCAGCGGGGCTTGATTTCGAAGGGTTCGCCCGGTGGCTTGCGAAGCAGCGCAATGATCTGCAAGCCCCCGCCGAGAAGATCGCGCCAGCGATCACCGAGGTCATCGCAAAGCTGAATTCGCTGCCCGCGGTCAGTCTGGCAGGCATGTCGGGGTCCGGTGCAACTTGTTTTGGACTGGTCAAGGATATGGCTGCCGCACGCCAAGTTGCCCGCATCGTACAAGTGTCCCAGATGGGCTGGTGGGTTGCCCCGGCGGTCGTACTTCCGGGCTAGCTGCTCTGCTCTAACCGTTTCCAAAGCAGGCTTAACACGGTTTCCCCCGCTAAGGGTGTTACGCAGTCGCCGATGAACACCGGCGCTGCAAATGGCACAGGCGCGGGCAAGGCTATCGGCGCGGGCTTGGGCCTTGCAACACGTGGAATGCTGGCAAAATCGGTTGCATCTGTCATGGGTCAAGCCTAGCGGCTTTGTGTCATTCGCGCAAATTCAATGCCGCGCTGAGGGCTGACATGGAAGTGACGGGGATTGCCCCGGTCCCATCAATGCGGGCCGGATCGCCATCTGCCACATAGCCAAAACAGCGGATGCCAGCGGCTTGGGCCGCCCGGCAACCGGTTGGCATATCATCGATCATCACAGTGTCTGCGGTGCCAATCCCGGCGTCTGCCATGATCTTGTGCAACATATCCGGCGCAGGCTTCGCCCCATGATCATGCCCGGAATAAATCCGTCCTGCGAAGCGATCCCAAAGACCCGAGGGGCGCAACGTGATCTCCATCTTCGCAACCGGCCCGTTAGAGGCGATGGCCATGAGGATGCCTTGCCGGTCCAGTTGGTCAATCAGCGCCGTCACCCCTTCAATCACATCCACACCTTGGCGGAGCGTGGCAAAAATTTCCGCGTACATCTCATCCACCCATGCGTCGGGCAGGGTGGCGCCCTGCCGAACAGCCTCGGCCCCGGCAGAGGCGATGGTGCCGCCCGCAAACAGCCTGTGGGTTTCATCCGGGGTGATGGCAAAACCGTGCCGGTTCAGGTTCTGCGCGATGATCGTGGTGGCGAGCGTTTCCGTATCCACCAGCACTCCGTCGCAGTCAAAGATCACAAGCTTTGGTGTCATGCGCGCCACTTTGCGATTTGCGACTGCAGTGTTTCGGGGGTCATTCCATCCGGTAGCGCGTCATCCGGCAAGACGATGAACAGGCGCAATGACAACACTAGGACCGTTTGCCCAGCGATGTGCTGCACGTCGATAATATGCGCCCAAGGGATCAATGGTCCCTCTCCTTTGGCCCCCGCAGCCGTCAGACCCCACGTGACGTCGCGCTGCCGGTGCGGGGCTGTGGCGATGTGCTGATCCACCATCCGGCCGAACCGATTGGACATGATCATCCAGCAGATAATCCCCGCCTCGAACAGCAGGATTGAGACGATGACCTCGTCGCGCAGCATGTTCAGGCCGGTGAACCAATGCAACAAGGGTGCAATCAGTACAAATGGTCCAATAAGCGCCAGGATGATGAGTAGCCTGCGCCAACGCCCCAGAAATTGCAGCTGTAACCTGACGCCGATCTTACGCTCGTTGACGTCGTTGAATGGATAGGTGACGCGGATTTCAGTCATGGCTGATACCTCATCAAGCTGACCCATGTATCCCCATAGCGTCGTTGGTCGAGGCTTGTGAACCCGGCGGGCGCAATCTGGGCGCGGCTTTCTTCCCAGACGATCAGCGCGTCAGATCCGATCCAGCCGTTTGCAAGGGCTGCAGCCAAAGCCGGACCGCCGAGGTTTTGACCATAAGGCGGGTCGAGGAAGATCAGGTCGCAGGGGGCACCCTTGGGCAAGTGCTTGGTGTCGATCCCCAAAACAGTCGTATCGCCTTGCCTGCGCAGTTTGTTGATGTTGTCTTTAATGAGCTTTTGCGCCACCCGCCCGCTATCGACGAAAGTCGCATGCACGGCACCGCGCGACAGGGCCTCCAAACCCAGCGCGCCAGTTCCGGCAAACAAATCCAGCACCCGTGCCCCATTGATCGGGTCGCCGAAACGTCCCCCCTGCAGCACGTTGAACAGGCTTTCGCGCACCCGGTCGGATGTCGGACGCAAATGCGCGCCAGCGTCGCCTTTTCCGACCTCTGCCAGAGCCGTACCGCGATGGGTGCCACCGATGATCCTCACGGTTTGAGCAGCGCTTTCATGTCGGTTGCGGGATCGGTGATCAGGGCCGGGTCCGGGCTGCGGCCCGCTTCGATCAGCCGTTTGCCAATCATGTAGTTGCGCGGGTCATTCATGGCATCCACGGCGAGCAATTGATCTGCCTTATAGTACCAGTTCGATTGAACGCCGGTTGTGTCACCCTTGCGCACATAGACGTCGGTGTAGCCGGTGTTCAGCCCGGCAATTTGCAGTTTGCAGTCGTATTGGTCGGACCAAAACCATGGTTTAGGCAGGTAAGCCTTGTCGGCCCCCATGATGTTTTTGGCAACAGCCTCGGCCTGATCAATGGCGTTGCCGACACTTTCCAACCGGATGGTCTGATCACCAAACTGACAGGTCGCGCAATCGCCAGCGGCCCAGATATGTGGATCGGATGTGCGCCCATGGCTGTCGGTGACAATCCCGTTGTCGACAGTCAGCCCGGCACTGTCGGCGATAATGCTGGCCGGGTTAATGCCCACACCAACGACCGCAAAATCAATCTCCAGCGCTGTTCCGTCGGTCAATGTTGCACCGGTCACGTTGTCGTCGCCCAGCAACCGATCAAGGCCCACGCCTTCACGGATGTCGACACCCTGTGATTGATGCAACGCGCGGAAGTAGTCTGACGTTTGAGGGGCCGCGACCCGTTGCAGGATACGGTCCGCCATTTCGACCAAAGTAACCTGCAGGCCCAGCTTTGCGGCCACTGCAGCTGCTTCAAGCCCGATGTAACCGCCGCCGATGATCAACACGTGCTTGCCCGGCGTGAATGCGGGGGCCATGGCGTCTGCGTCGGCAAGATCGCGTACAGCGAAAACACCGTTCAAACTTCCGCCGATTGCGGCAGGTAGCGTGCGCGGATGTGCGCCGAGTGTCAGCACCAACTCATCGTAGTGTAGCCGGGTATCATCATTCAGGGTGACCACATGGGCCGCCCGATCAATCCCCACAACACGGGTGTTCAGGCGCAGGGTGATATCGCTGTCATCGTAGAAGGACTGCGGGCGCAGATAGAGCCTCTCTTCCGCCATTTCCCCAAGCAGATAAGCCTTTGACAAGGGCGGGCGTTGGTAGGGGGGGACGGGCTCAGCCCCGATCAGCGTGACCTGTCCTTCAAATCCATCACTGCGCAATTTGGCGACAACAGATGCGCCGGCCTGTCCTGCGCCAACGACAACGACTTGGGGCATGGGGAAATTCCTTTGCTTGGCTAGCCACTTGTTTCACGAAACTCTATATGGGAAGCGTCAGAAGACACAATGCGAACAGGGGCTATTGAAATGACGATCAAGACAGGGGACGCGTTGCCGAGTGCAACTTTGTTGCAGATGGCAGAGGACGGGCCAAAACAGGTTGCGCTGGCGGATAAGCTGGAAAACCGCAAAGTGGTGATTTTTGGACTGCCGGGGGCCTATACGGGCACTTGCTCAACCGCGCATGTCCCAAGCTTCATGATTACCTTTGACGACTTCAAGGAAAAGGGTGTGGATGAGATCATCTGCGTGGCGGTCAATGACCCGTTTGTCATGAAGGCCTGGGGTGATAGCACGCGCGCGATTGAAACAGGCATCACGATGCTGGCGGATGCCGAAAGCGAATTCACAACGGCCATTGGCATGAACTTCAGCGCGCCACCGGTTGGGTTTGTGAACAGATCCAAGCGGTATTCGATGCTGGTCGACAACGGTGTTGTCACGGTTCTGAATGCCGAATCGAACCCTGGCGAATGCGAAATCTCGGCTGGCGAGACATTGCTTGAGGCGATGGAATGATCTGATTTGTCGCTCGCGGACCGAACTTTGTCTGTGTTCGGCTTGGGGCGGGCGTGCATACCCAATTGACGCAATATTGGCGTTTTTCTTGGGATATCGACATCACCCGCCCCTAGGTTAGAGGCGTCATACTGTGTGCCTGGTACACATGTGAGGTGTCGTCACACACTGTCCCCTGGGCATCTATCTAGATCGCCTTGAGGGTGAAGTTGCCAGCTTGGCATAGGCTTTAGATTTCCAAATCTTCTTTGGCCAATAGGGCAACGAAAGGGTCCACGCTTTGCCGGGCAATATCCCCGGGCGTGTGAAAACCATCAAGGAAATGCAGATCATCTTGAATAGGTGAAATTACATTGCCGTAAGTCAGATCGTCAAACTTGAAACCTGTTTCGGCCATAAAAATTTCGTCCGTGGAGGTATCAAGTAAAATATCGTGAGCATAAAAGCCCGGGCCGATAGCATCATAAACCATGCGCGCCAGTTTCGCGTGCCGGTCGGCATTCGGAACAACCAGCCTTGCGTGCAACGCAAGTAGGAGCTCTTTGTCTACTGGGGTATTTTTGCTGTGAACGCTCGCGCTTCCCTCAGAGACAGGTCGTGCCCGCATCAGCGTGTGCGTAATTGTCGGCCCGACACACATCAACCTAGCGGTGGTGTAATATTCCTTATCACCATGTCGGACACGTGTATCAATGAAGCGGGCATTGTATCTGCTGCTATCAAGTGTGGCTCCAGGGGCAACCGTATATACGGCCGCTCCTGAATCATTATTATCGTTTGAAAACACATGTTCAGATGCAAGGGACCCGTCTGCAAGCTCCGGTATCGGAACACCATGCTTCGAAAGAAAAATATTCGATTCGCGCTTGTCGCAGATGATCTGCCCAATTTTAGGATGATGCATCACTAAGGCTGCCCTCGACAGTGTATCCTCCAGCCCCGGATCATTGGGAATCGAGCCAACCTCTTTGTAAATCATGACGACAATTGCCTTTTCGCAACTGTCTATCATCGACTTCAGTGCTTTGTGTGATGTCACGTAGGTGGTATCAAACCCTATTTCTCTTAGTTGGTTTGCGAATGCCGGTAGAAACTCAAAAGCAGTTACTTTTCCTCCTGTCGCGAATTTCTTTTCTGATAAACCCGCGAAGATAATCGTTGCTCTAGGGCTCTTTGGTCGCGGGTATGAGGTCAGTCTTCCTAGTCTGTAGCCCTCAAAACGTCGCACGAACCGTTTCCGAAATTTTTCTGGACGCGTCGCTTTTTGTGATTGCATTTGGATTACGCCTTTGCCGTGAACAGGGTTTGCGCATTTCGGCACGCGCAAACACAGTTTCTGAAAGCGAACAGAAGCACCAAAAACATAGCATGCCGGTGTCGATGTATCGATTGACCGAAAGTGACAGGCACAGTTTTGAACTTCAATTTACTGGCTGATCTGAACCACAGTGCGCGTCGGGAATGGAATATCGATCCCGGCGGAATCAAGCGCTTCTTTGACTTTCCGCTTCATATCGGCCTGAAAACCAAAGTAGTCGCCGCTGGCACACCACACCCGTACCAGAAAATCAACCGAGCTATCGCCCAGGTTATTCACCTGAATGAAAGGCTCTGGATCCGCCATCGCACGCGGGTCGGCCATGATGGTGTCGCGGATCGTGTCTTCGGCCAGTTTCAGGTTCGCGCCATAACCCACCCCAAAGGTCCACTCTGCCCGCCGCGTATCGTAGCTGGAATAGTTGACGATTGTGTTGCCCCAGACCTGACTGTTGGGGATGATGATTTGGACATTGGCGGCTGAGGCCAGCTCAATGAAGTTCAGGGTTACGTCCTTGACCGTGCCCATCTGTCCATTCACTTCAACGAAATCACCCAGCTTTACGGGACGGAAGAAGACGATCATCACCCCTGCGGCCACATTGGACAGGGTCCCTTGCAAGGCCAGGCCAATGGCCAAACCCGCCGCACCGATGACCGCGACAAAGGAAGTTGTCTGTATCCCGAACGTGTTGAGTACGAAGAGGAAGGCAAAGACGATAACGATGTAACGGGCAACATTGCCCAGAAAATTGAAGAGCGTGATATCGAGATGATCATAAGACTGACCCAAGCGGATCAGCCGCTTTCTGACCCAGCCCCCGATCATGAAGCCCACGACGATAATGCCCAAAGCGGCCAGCACGCTGCCCATTGCGGATGCTAGGAATTCGATGGTCAGAAGATCAGAGATCGTTCTGCCACCCATGACTTCTGTGTTGAGTACTTCTTCCAATTTAGCCCTCCGCGAGTGTATCCAGTTTTGCGCCTAATTTGGCGTCCAACAGGCTTAGGCCATCTGCGTCATGGGTGGTCAAGGTCACCTCGACGGTTTTGTAGACATTGGACCATTCGGGGTGATGGTTCCACTTTTCCGCCCAGATGGCCGCACGGGTCATGAAACCAAAGGCCTCGACAAAGTTCTTGAACACGAATGTCTTATGGATCGCGTCGCGGCCATCGACCATTTCCCAGCCATTGGCCAGCAGCGGGTCAATCTGCGTGCTGCGCTCGGCGTCGGTCAATTTGTCGGTCATTGTTGTTCCTCCATATCGGTCTTGCGAAAAGGCCCATAGCTAGTGAGCACCTCGATTTCATGATCTATCGCATTGCGTTCGGCGTCCAGATAGCGCGCCACCGCATCCCGAAACCCCGGATCGCCAAACCAGTGTAGGGAATGCGTGGCCACGGGCAGATAGCCGCGCGCCAGCTTGTGTTCGCCCTGTGCGCCTGCTTCGACACGCCCCAACTCATGCTGGATGGCAAAATCGATGGCCCGGTAATAGCACAATTCAAAATGTAGGCAGGGGTGATGTTCGGTGCAGCCCCAATAGCGCCCATAAAGCGTTTCGCGCCCAATGAAATTCAGCGCGCCCGCAACTGGTTGCCCGTCGCGGATGGCCAAGACAAGCAACAGATCGTCCCGCAGGGTCTGTTGCGCGCAATCGAAAAACTGACGGGTCAGATAGGGTGTTCCCCATTTTCGGTTCCCGGTGTCCTGGTAGAACCGCCAGAATGCATCCCAATGTGCGGGCTGGATCTGGTCACCTGTCAGTTCGACAATCTCGCCGCCGAACCCATTGGCTGCGGCCCGTTCCTTGCGCATATTCTTGCGCTTACGGCTGGACAGCGAACCCAAGAAGCTATCGAAATCCGCATAGTCGTTGTTGACCCAATGAAACTGCTGCGAGGTCCGGGCAAGCAGGCCCATTTCGGCACCCGCAATCGCCTCGGCCTCGGTACAGAAAGTCGCGTGCACTGAGGATAATTCATTATCCGCGGCGATCTGCACAGCTCCTTGGATCAGCGCTGACATGCCCGTCGCCTCAAACCCCGGCCGGGTCAGGAACCGCCGCCCTGTTGCTGGCGTAAAGGGCACCGCAATCTGCAGTTTCGGATAGTAGCGCGCGCCTGCGTTTTCATAGGCATGGGCCCAATTGTGATCAAATATATATTCGCCCTGACTATGCCCCTTGGCATAAAGCGGGGCGACGGCGATGGTCTGCCCCTCTTGGGACGCCTGCAGATACCGAGGTTGCCAGCCAGAGCCTGGGGCAACTGATCCGCTGTCCTCCAACGCTTTCAAGAACCTATGCGTGGTGAAAGGATCGTTGGGCCGTCCATCCAGCGCCTCGGGGCAGGCGCAGCTATCCCAATCGGCGGGGGTGATCCCGGCGATACTGGAATGGGCGGTGATTTCGATGGCAGCGTCGTTCATGCTTTCCAACTTGTGCGCCTTTGCGGCTGGGTCAAGCCAGATACCCCTCAAAGGTGACATTATCGACGATCCTGCGTGCATCTGCCTCGGCTTTGGCGGATCTGATGGTCCAGCAAAAGATATGGGCACCTTGTGATTTCAGTGCGGCGACCCGAGGGCGATCAAGATCGGTGGCCTCATGGCTGATGAAACAGGCGCCGGTGCGGTCATAATCGGGAATTTCGCGCAGGATATCGCGGGTTTCTTCGGGGACCTCAGGACAGAAAGGCGCGCGGTAGCTGGAGGTGGTGATCCCACGTGGGATATCTGGGGCCAATCTGGCGCATGCGGCAACACTGTGGGGGTTGAAAGACATCAAAGCGACGTCGCCTTTGTAGTCTTTGAGTGCTGCGCAAGTGGCCTCTTCTAGCGGGCCGACGTCGGGGCCCATGGCGCCGTCTTGATCTTTGATTTCGATCAGAAGCGGGACCTGGCCATCGACATGGCGCAACACAGTTTCAAGCGCAGGTATGGTGCCACCGTCATCGGTCAGGGGAATGCTTTCGAGCTCGGCGCGCGTCTTGCTGCGCACCGGGCCGGTTTTATCGGTCAGCCGATCCAGCACATCGTCATGAAACACCATGGCATGTCCGTCGTGGGACATCTGGAGGTCCATTTCGATGCCGTATCCTGCCGCCATCGCAGCCGCGATAGATTTGAGACTGTTCTCCACCCGGCCCGCCTTGCGGTCGTGCAAGGCGCGGTGGGTGATGGGACGGTCGAAAAACGACGCAGGCAGGGTCATTTGATTTGAAAGATCGCTTCGATTTCCACAGCAACACCCAAGGGTAAGCTGGCCGCACTGACAGCTGCGCGGGCATGCCGCCCTTTGTCACCCAATGCTGCGACAAAGAAATCAGACGCGCCGTTGATCACTTTGGGCTGGTCAACAAAATCAGGGGTGGAATTCACGAAACCAGTAAGCTTCACGACACGCACCAGCCGGTCGATATCGCCATCACAGGCGATCTTGAGCTGGGTGAGCAGCGAAATGGCACAGAACTTGGCCGCCTCTGCCCCCTGTTCCAGCGTGAATGTATCGCCGACAACGCCCTTGACGGGGCCATTGTCATCCTGGCTGATCTGGCCAGAGACATAGACCATGCCATCGACGGTCACAAAGGGCAGATAGTTGCCTGCTGCCTTCGGGGCCGCACCCATATCGGGCAGTTTCACGCCAAGTTCGGCCAGTTTCGCTTCGATTACGGACATCGCATTTCTCCTGTCATTTGCGCGGACGCTAGCGGGCATTTGGCCGGGGTGCAATCACCGCGCATGGGTCCTGACCGACAGCGGCGATGCAGACGCCGTCGGCTTTTTTTGTGAAAAGAAATTGCCAATAGTGATGTACGATACACCGGAACGCACGGATCTGTGTTTCTTAATCTCCAAGCAAACAAGGAGATTTAACATGACTGACGCATCAAGAGCGACCGCCGCAGGCAACACCAACGCCTATTTACAGAACCTAAACAACAATAAAAGCGCGTCAAAACCGGGGGCCGCCATGTTGGGTGGGTCGGAACTGAAGATCAGCTCGAAAGCTCGCCCGCCTGAGCGGGCCCGAAAGCAGGTGCCAACGATGGCTTCGCAGAAGCACAGACGAAAATTTAAAGTGAACCGCGATTGGACCCCTCCTGCAACACCTCGCAAGCTTCCTTCGAGCAATGTGCCAACTGTTAATCGCGGTGCACCCCCACCGACAAACGGAGGTGTGAAACGCGATACCGCGGTTGATCCCTTGCGGGTCCTTGCCAGTCCGAAAAAATTGGAGCAGTTCGAGAACGCATTGCCAGCAACGTCAAATACCAATCAAGGTGCACACGCACCGATCAAGGTTCAGGCGAACCCTCATGCAGAAGGCTTGAACGACGATCTGCACGCTACGCATGGTGCTATGATGGAAAAGCGCGCCATGGGATCGCAATTCAGCCAAGAGAACCCTCGTGTTGGCGGGGAAACACCCAATAACCCGGGGCTAGACGTCCAAAATACCAACACCAATCAAGATGCCCGCGATACTGCTGCGGACCGGCGGGAGCAGGCCGCACCCGTCCAAAACGGGGGACGGGGTTTTCGGGCTTCGAACCTTTTGAATTTCGTGACGGCACCCTTTCGTATGGTCGGGAACTTTTTTGCAGGCCTTGTGTCTAAAATGACAAGCGCGAGCCAACCAGCGATAGATCCGCCGAAGTGGGCCACAAATAACGACGGAGAAGAGATCCAAGGGTTACAGATGGGCCCGACGACGCCGGGTCTAGAAGGGACCGCAAAGGGCGACTTAAAGCGGCTTGAATACCAAAATGCTAAGATTCTTGAATTCGCAAAAAATGCAGAGGGTGATGTGTTCCTGCGGGAGGGCATTTTTAGGGTCAATGGGACTGGCGATGACGTAAATTATCTGCGTGAAAATGAATGGGTGGATTTTACGCCCATGATGGAAGGCGGCGTCCAAGATCAGCCAATGTTCACGCTTGCAACCCTTTTCAAGAAAAACGCGCAAACAATCGCCGAGCATCCCGATACGAAAGGCGAGTTGGATGCATTCAAGGACCAACTCAGAGAATTTATTGAGGTGCCAGAGGGAACTCCGGAGAAAATGGAGATGCGGGAAAACCTTATCGCGGCCATGCCAGAATATCTCAAACAGGCTGTAGAGATGGCGCAATATCTCCTCCCCGGAGAAGAAACAACCAAAATGGACCTACCAAATATGGGAACCGTGTTCGCCTTACCATTCTGGGGCAACGCTACAGGGAATAATGGCGGCGGGGTTCTGGCTCAATTCGCCGAGGATTCAAAGCTAACGCAGCATTTAATTTCACTTCCTCTCGAGTAACAGGACCTATCCCGACCGACACAATGCCGCGTTTCCCAAAGACTGGAAACGCGGCTTATCACCTAAAGCGCACGGGTCTTTTGATCCCAGGCAGCGTTAAGTGGCCTACGGATTTCCAAAACGCCTTACGATTCCCGGAAGGCTTTCACGAAATAATCCGATAGCGGTTTCAGCAGGTAGTTCATTGGCGTGCGGTCGGCTGTGCGCACGAAGGCCTCAACCGGCATGCCCGGGATCAGGGTCATGTCGTTGGGCAGCCGATCAATTTCGCCTTCATTCAATTGCACTTCGGCCCGGTAAAAGGATTGGCCAGAGTTTTCGTTCTCAAACGCATCAGCCGAGACCAACGTCACTTTCCCTTTCAATTCCGGCGAACGGCGCTGATCGAAGGCAGAAAACCGTAAAGTCACCTCTTGGCCCAGAAAGATCTGATCGACATCAATGATCTGCACCTGCGTTGCAATGACCAAGGGTCGATCTTGTGGGATTAGAAACAGAACAGTATCTGCGGGCCGTATCACGGATTGGGGCGCAAAAACCTGCAACCCGTAGACAATCCCGGACACAGGCGCGCGGATATCAAGCCGGTCAAGCTGCCGGGTCAGGGTCCGGCGCCGTTCGGACAGTTCCAACTCGTTGTATTGCAGGTCGCGGAGCTGGGTGATTGCCTCTTCCCGGCGGGTTGATGACAGGCTGAGGATTTGGATTTCAATTTCAGTCATGCGCTCGGCGGCTTGGGCGGCTTGGGCGGTCAGCTCGCCAGCGCGACCCAGCAGGCTGGCCTCTTCGCGCTGCAATGCAAGTACCCGGCTGGCTTGGGCCAAGCCACGGTCCAGCAGGCTTTGTTGATCTGCCAGTTCCTCTGCAATCAGTTCACGCTGTGTGCCCAGGGCGGTTTGCTGGGCTTGGATACCGGCCAACTGGCTGGATATCTGGGCGCGTTGTTGGGTGAGTTGTTCAACAGACCGACGGCTGGATTCCAACCTAGCCTGAAACAGCCTGCTTTGCCCGGCGATCAGATCGGGCACATCGGGGTTGTCTGATTCAAGCAGCAGCGGATCATAGGTCAATGCTTCAAGATCGTCGCGTTCTGCTTCAAGCCTACCGCGACGGGCGACGATTTCGAAAAGCTGGCCTTCGACCACGGCCAGTTCGGATTGCAGAACTGTTGCATCAAGACGCACGAGCAAGTCACCCGCTTCAACAGAGTCGCCTTCATCGACAAGGATTTCTTCAACAACACCACCATCAGGGTGTTGAACGATCTGGCGGTTCCGGTCGACTTCGATCTGGCCGGAGGTAATCAGGGCACCGGTAATCTGGGCGGTCACAGCCCAATGGCCAAAGCCACCAACCAGCACCACAAGTGTGATGAGGCCGATCAACATATGCTTTGCCGCAGACCAGCGCTTTCTTGGGGCCGCGGGTTTGTTCATGACACACCCCCGGCTTTGCCTGCATTCCGTTTGATTTCAGAGTGGTTCTTGACCATCTCTGCCATAACTTCATCCTTCGGACCAAAGGCGCGCCGGGCGCCGTTTTCGATAACAAGCAGTGTGTCGCATTCTTGGATGGCAGCGGGGCGATGCGCCATGATGAACACGATCTTGCCTTCCGCTTTCAACGTCTTGATCGCTTGGTTCAACGCGACCGACCCGTCATTGTCGAGGTTTGAGTTCGGTTCATCCAACACCAACACGACAGGGTCGCCATACATTGCACGCGCCAGCCCGATCCGTTGGATTTGCCCACCCGACAGCCGTCCTGTATTGGCCGAAACCTTCGTGTCGTAGCCGTCTGGCAAGCTCAGGATCATATCATGGGCAGCCGCCTTTTGGGCAGCTGAAACTACAGCTGCGTCATCTGGGGCCATCGTCATCCGGGCGATGTTTTCCTTGATCGTCCCGTTAAACAGTTGGACCCTTTGTGGTAGATAACCAATGTGCTGCCCCAGAACATCCGGGTCGTATTGATCAAGTGCCGCACCATCCAGCCGAATTTTGCCGCCTGCTGGGCGCCACACACCCGTCAGAACCCGTGCTAGCGTCGATTTGCCCGCACCCGACGTGCCGATGACCCCAACGGCTTGGCCTGGTTTGACCTCAAAGCTGATCAGCCGCAGCGACGCCTGTTTTTCGCCCGGGGGCACGACTGTCACCTGATCGGCAACTAGGCGAGCCTTGGGTTTGGGCAATTGGGTGCGCTGCTCTTCGGCAGGAATGCTTCCCAACAAAACTGACAGTTTCTGCCAGCCTTCACGACCGCGTTGGAATGCAGCCCATTGTCCGACGATCATTTCAAGTGGGGCAAGCGCACGGCCCAATAGAATTGAACCCGCGATCATGGCGCCCGGTGACAATTGGTTGATCAGCACCAAGTATGCACCAAGGCCCAACATGGCAGATTGCAGGAAAAGCCGGAAAGACTTGGTGCCTGCGGTAAACGTGCCCGATGTATCCGCCGCCCCGATGGTGGCATCAAGCGATTCCCCGCGTGCCACCTGCCAGCGATCAAATGCGGCGCCGCGCATGCCAAGTGAATGCACCATTTCGCTTTCGTTGCGGATTTGTGTGCCAAGCTGCTCAGAGGCAAAGCTGGCCGCGTTGGCAGCTTCCAACGGTTTGCGGCTGGTGATTTGGTTCATGATCGCGACAGTTATCAGAACGGCCGCACCGCCAAGCGCCAAAAGGCCCAGCAGCGGGTGAAACACAAAGATGCCAATAAAGAAAAGCGGGGCCCAGGGCAGATCAAACAGCGCCATGAGTGCGGGCGAGGTGATCAGCCGCTGGATGGATTCCAGATCGCGCAGGCCGGTTGAGGCTTCCTTTGGGGCTTGGTTGAGTGTTGTTGCCTGCAGGACCGCGCCAAAAACGCGTCTGTCCAAGCGGGATTGAAACCGCGCACCTACGCGGGCCATTACACGGCCACGGACAAAGTCCAAGATTCCCATCATTCCGTAAAGAAACGCGACCAGCGCCGACAATGTGAACAGCGTCTCAAATGAACGCGAGCTCAACACGCGGTCGTAGACATTGAGCATGTAAAGCGGCCCGGTCAGCATCAACAGATTCACGAAAAAGCTGAATATCCCTACAGTCCAGTAAAGTACCCGGCTTGCGCGGCGGGCTTCCATCAGCTCGGCTCTGCCTCTGGCGGCTATTTCGTCAGACATGGAAAATACATGTGCCTCTTTGTGGTCATTGGCCGTCTTTAGAACGCTATAGTACAAACCATAGCTGGTAATAGCGAGTCAGTCGCGGGCATGTCTAAACCGATAAAAGATTGATTGGATGCGAGAATCGTCGCAAAGATCACCTCATGCGCGATTTCTTGCCCCCAGCCTATCTCATACTCGGCCTATTTCCCGCCATTGCCCTAGCTGGCCCGTTCGATGGTGTCTATAAGCAAACTGCAAATTCCGAATGCGCCCTTGTGGGTGCGGATGGCGGATCGCTGAAGATCGAGGAAAGCATTTTTTATGGTGTCGAGGTCGAATGCCGCATGGCCCGCCCTGTGGATATCAACGATATGAACGCCACGATTTATCACATGGAATGTTCGGGCGAGGGATCAACCTGGACCGAACGCGCGATCATGATGAACGACGCAGAAGGGACCGGGATCTACATGATCTGGGACGGCTACGCGTTCCGTTACGAACGCTGTGAAGAGGGCGAGTTTTAGCCGCTACCCCCTTCATAGCGTTTGACGATATCGTTGAGGCATCGCGTATCATGTAATGCTTTAGTTCGTCCCTGCGTCGCCCAGAATATTGTTCAGCAAGTTCAAGATCTCACCATCGGCAATGACCCCACCGTCACTTTGCAAGATGCCGGTCGCTACAGGCTCTTGCGGGATGGACATCGGCAGCGGTGTGGACTGCTTGCCCTCTAACACGCGTACCATCGTTTCTCGCCAGATCGTTGCAGGTAGTCCCCCACCGGTCACACCCGTCAAGGGCTGGTTATCGTCATAACCCATCCATACACCCGTGACGTAATCCCCGGTGAACGCAATAAACCACGCATCACGCGACGAATTCGTCGTGCCTGATTTCCCCGCGATCTGCCAGCCGTCGATACGCGCCCGCCGGCCTGTGCCTTCTTCAACGACTTTGGTCATCATCCATGTCAGTTCGCGCGCGGCGCGTTCCTGGATGATCCGCTCGCCGATACCCGTGCCATTTGTATCCAAAAGAGATTCAGTATCCCCCTGAAACCGCAGATCGGTCAGGCCGTAAGGCACCACTGCCGAACCACCGTTCAAAATACCGGCATAGGCCCCTGTCATCTCAAGCAGGTTGCTTTCGGAAACACCCAAAGCAAGGGCCGGACCCGCAGCCAGATCGCTGTGGATACCAAAGCCGGTTGCGACATTGCGGACCAACTCGCGACCGACATCCTCGGATAAGACAATTGCGGGGATGTTCCGGCTGGTTTTCAACGCATCAATCAATGAGGTGGGGCCGACAAAATCGTTGGTATAATTTGACGGACACCAATCCGCCGATCCGCGACGGGCCCAGCATATTGGCGCGTCATCAATCATCGCATAAGGCGACATGCCCAGATCAAGCGCGGTGGCATAGATAAACGGTTTGAACGATGACCCCGTCTGACGTTGGGCTTGGGTCGCGCGGTTGAACGCCCCGGTCTCACCCAAATTACGGCCACCCACCATTGCGCGCACAGCGCCGTCAGCAGACATCACCACGATCGCAGCTTGCGCCTCAGAGCCTTCGCGGACCTCATTTTCAAAAACCGAGATCATGGCCTCTTCAGCCGCGGCTTGAATGTCCTTATCCAAGGTTGTGCGGATCATGACGTCTTCAGTGGTGTCTTCGGTCAGGAAAGCGGGGGTGCTGCGCATGACCCAATCGGCAAAGAAGGTGGCCGTGTTGGCGCGGGCGGTGGCGGACAGAGTGGCGGGATTGGCCTGCGCCTCTGCGGCCTCAGCGGGGGTCAGATAGCCCTGTTCCTCCATCAATCGCAAAACCGTCGCCGCGCGATCCTGGGCGCGCTGCAGATTGCGCGTGGGGGCGTAGCGGGATGGGGCAGGCAGCAGGCCCGACATCATCGCCGCCTGCGGGGCTGTGAGCTGGGCAGCGGATGAGCTGAAATAGCGCTGTGACGCGGCTTCAAACCCACGGGCACCGGCACCAAGATAAGCCCGGTTCAAATAAATGGTGAGGATTTCTTCCTTGGTATAGGCGATTTCCATGCCCACGGCATAAACGGCCTCGCGGGCCTTGCGCCAAAGGGACCCTTGACGGCAATCGTTTTCATAAGCGGCTTCATCCTCCCATTTGGAAGGATCAAATGGGACGCCGAGACAAAGAAGCTTGGCAGTTTGTTGGGTCAGGGTCGATCCACCGTTGCCCGAAAGCGGGCCGCGGCCGGCACGCATGTTTATACGGACAGCGGATGCGATGCCGCGGGGGGAAATACCAAAATGGCGGTAAAAGCGTTTGTCTTCACTGGCGATGACGGCGTTGCGTAAATGATGCGAGACAGTTTCGGTGGTGATCTTGCCGCCAAACTGGTCGCCGCGCCATGCAAAGATATCGCCGCGCAAGTCAGTCATCGTGACGGAACCACGTGCACGGCCATCCAAAAGTTCGTCCACTGGGGGCATCTGGCTAGCGAAATAGAGCGAAAATCCACCGATGATCAGCGCACAGACCAGACCAACGCGCCAGGAAAAGGCCCATAAGATGCGGACGACCCAACGCAACGGGAATAGAATCCACCCGATAATACCTTTGGGTTTTGTGCGTTTCGGTGCGGCCTTTTTGCGGGCTGCTGGCTTAGGTTTCTTCTTGGGCGCAGGCTTTTTGGCCGTTGATTTGGCCGGATAACGCCGTTCGGCCACCAAAGGTGCCCGTTTTTTGCCATTTCCACTCATGTTCCGCTCGACTGACTGTTTTGTCTATTTTGATGCATCATAGCTTGCCCTGCAGCAAATGTAGAGCGCGATGAGTCGCGCATGAGGAGTTTTTATTCTGCCTGTATATTGGGCAGTGATATCAATTTGTGCAAAAATTGTGCAAGTGCGCCTACATAATCGGCACTGGGCGGGTGCGCCAACCTTGCTCCGACTGCATGCAGCCGGTTTGAGTGCCTGTGCAAGTAGGTCCAGCCGGAAATGGACCTGTAGTGAAATTTGCAAGGGGAAGAACGTGAAACTCATCATTGCAACAATCAAGCCGTTCAAGCTCGAAGAGGTGCGTGAAGCGCTGACCTCTGTGGGTGTGCGCGGCATGATGGTGTCTGAAATTAAGGGCTTTGGCTCGCAATCTGGTCACACCGAAATTTATCGCGGGGCGGAGTATGCGGTGAATTTTGTGCCGAAGGTCAAGCTTGAGATCGTCGTCCAAGACAGCATGGCCGAGCAGGTTGTTTCGACCATCGCCACAACCGCCAAGACCGAGAAAATCGGCGACGGCAAGGTATTCGTACTCGACGTGGAAAGTGCGCTGCGCGTGCGGACCGGCGAGACCAATGATGACGCGCTTTAAGTACGTAATGAGGGACAAATCCATGAAATTGAAAAACTTACTTTTTGGCAGCCTTGCGTTGCTGACGGCCGCGCTGGTCACGGTACCATCCGTGAGTATGGCCCAGGACGAGCCATCGCCCGAAGCCGTTGCAGCAGGCGAAGCAGCATATATGACTCCGGACGAAATCATGCGCGAACGCGTGATTGCAGAAGCAACCGCCGCTGCGCAAGCTGCCATTGACGAAGGTGAAGACCCTGCTGAGGCAGCCGCGGGCGTGGTTGATACATTGTACAGCCCCTTATTTTCCGGCGGTTATATCTACACCACGCTTTTGTTCCTGATTGGTGGCTTCCTCGTTTTCTGGATGGCAGCCGGTTTCGCGATGCTCGAAGCTGGTTTGGTCCGGTCCAAAAACGTCACAACACAGTTGACCAAGAACATCGCACTCTATTCGCTATCCGCGATCATGTATTGGCTGGTTGGATTTAACCTGATGTATCCGGGTGATGCATGGATCGTTCCCGGTTGGTTCGGTACATTCTTACCAACATCGCTAGAGCCCGTCGGCCTTGCTACGGCTGATGCCGCATTGGACTATGCCTCTGTTGCGTCTGACTTCTTCTTCCAGTTGATGTTCTGCGCCACAACGGCGTCTATCGTGTCTGGCACAATGGCTGAGCGCGTGAAATTGTGGCCTTTCCTGATCTTTGTGGTCATCCTGACAGGTCTGATCTACCCAATCGGTGCCAGTTGGCAGTGGGGCGGCGGCTGGTTGTCTGAAATGGGCTTCTATGACTTCGCTGGTTCAACTGTTGTACACGCAGCCGGTGGTTTTGCCGCCCTTGCAGGTGCCATCGTATTGGGGGCCCGCATCGGCAAGTACAAAGACGGTATGGTTGTGCCAATGCCCGGTTCGAACCTGGCCCTCGCGACACTTGGTACATTCATCCTGTGGCTGGGTTGGTTCGGCTTTAACGGTGGTTCACAGCTGGCTGCGGGTACTGTGGGCGACATCACGGACGTGGGTCGGATCTTTGCAAACACCAACATGGCGGCTGCGGCTGGCGCTGTGGCGGCTTTGATCATGACCAATGTGATGTACAAAAAGCCCGATCTGACCATGGTTCTGAACGGTGCCTTGGCTGGTCTGGTATCCATCACTGCCAGCCCACTTGATCCAAGCCTCTTTGGTGCACTTTGGATCGGTGCTGTGGGCGGCATAATCGTTGTCTTTGCGGTTCCTTTCTTGGATTCGCTGAAGATCGATGATGTGGTCGGTGCGATTTCGGTGCATATGATTGCAGGCTTCTGGGGAACAATGATTGTACCCGTCTATGCAGATGCGAACTTTGTCACGCAGTTCATTGGCTTTGTCGCCATAGGTGGCTTCACCTTCGTCGTGAGCCTTGTAGCCTGGGTTGTCCTGAAAGGTGTCATGGGTATCCGTGTCTCTGAACAGGCCGAGATTGATGGCCTTGATGTGTCTGAGCTGGGCATGGAAGCTTATCCGGAATTCGCAAAGGGCTAACGCTTTCTAGCCGGTTTTCCAAAATGAACCCGGGCGCGCGCGCCCGGGTTTTTTTGTGCGTAAGATGGGTTTAAACCCATCTTACGAAGTTTTGCAGAGGTTTCTTCTGTCAAATTGCGATCTGGCGCAAAAATATTCTAACAAAAGATAGAAGTTCGACCTATTCTGCGAAGAAATCCCAGCCAGAGCACTGATATCCTTTGCCTATTACGAATCCTGTTTGAGTGGAGCCCCCAATGATCCAGACCCCCTACCTTCTTTTCCTTGGTGATGCCCCAGATCAGCTGGCCGCTAAAGTCGGCCAAGGCATCAAGGACTGGCGTCCAGAGAATGCTGTTGGTCAATATCGCATGCCTGGCTGTGGTGCGGATCTGGGCATCAATGATTTGACCCTCGAGGCCGCGAAGGCCGCTGGCGCAAAGACCCTTGTTATTGGCGTGGCGAACCGTGGTGGTTATATCTCCAAAGCTTGGAAAGAGGTTCTGGTAGAGGCATTACAGTTGGGCTTTGATGTTGCTTCAGGGCTCCATAACCTGCTGCGCGACGAAGACGAGCTGGTCGCTGCCGCCCGCGTTAATGGGCGTACCCTGTTTGACGTCCGTATCCCTTCGGTCGCCTATCCCATCGCGAATGGGGTCAAACGGACCGGCAAGCGTTGTCTGGCCATCGGCACGGATTGCTCTGTTGGTAAGATGTACACTGGCCTTGCCATGGACGCCGAAATGCAGCGGCGTGGCATGAAGTCCACCTTCCGTCCGACAGGTCAGACCGGCATCTTGATCACGGGCGGCGGCGTTCCTTTGGACGCAGTCATTGCAGACTTTATGGCGGGTGCGGTCGAATATCTGACCCCGGATAACGACCCCGATCACTGGGACCATATTGAGGGGCAGGGGAGCTTGTTTCACGTCTCATATTCCGGCGTCACCATGGCCCTGATCCATGGTGGTCAGCCTGATGCCATCGTCCTGTGCCACGAGCCGACCCGCACCCATATGCGCGGGTTGCCCGACTATGATCTGCCAAGCCTTGAGTCCTTGCGGGACACCGCATTGCCCATGGCCCGCGTGGCTAATCCGGCCTGCCAGATCGTGGGCATTTCGGTGAACACCCAGCATTTGCCCGAGGATGAGGCAGTGGCTTATATGGCCGAGGTTGAGGCCCGCATGGGATTGCCCACGGTGGATACGTTCCGTCAAGGCGCAGCCCGGCTTGTAGATGCGATTGCCAGACTTTGATGCGCTCTGCGCCGAGCGTATTTTGGGCAAAATGATGAGGTCCCTATGCAAATCGATGTAACCCATGATGTGTTTGATCTCGCACAGGTTTTCACCATTTCGCGCGGGTCTCGGACACAAGCCGATGTCCTGACGGTGACCCTGGACGGTGTGGGGCGCGGAGAGTGCGTGCCCTATGCCCGCTACGGCGAAACACTCGACAGTGTGACAGCCCAGATCAAAGGTTTGCCTGACGATCTGACGCGGGAACACCTGCAGGACATCTTGCCAGCAGGTGCGGCGCGCAATGCAGTTGATTGTGCATTCTGGGATCTGGCTGCGAAGGCTGCGGGTGTGCGTGTGTGGGACCTGCTCAGACTGCCCGTGCCTGCGCCTGAAATCACCGCATATACCTTGTCATTGGACACGCCCGAGGCGATGGAAGCGCAAGCGGCACAACACGCCAATCGCCCGCTTTTAAAGATAAAACTCGGCACGCCGGACGATATGGCCCGCCTAGAGGCCGTACGCCGTGGGGCCCCTGATGCGCCCATTATCGTCGATGCAAATGAAGGATGGACGGCTGATGTTTACGCCGATCTCGCCCCGCATTTGATCCGTCTCGGGGTGAAGATGGTTGAGCAACCATTGCCTGCCGGGGACGATGATATGTTGGCCGAAATTGCCCGTCCTTTGCCTGTATGCGCGGACGAAAGCTGCCATGATCGCGCCAGCCTTCCGGGGCTGAAGGGCAAGTATGATATGGTCAATATCAAGCTGGATAAAACAGGCGGCCTGACCGAAGCGATTGCGCTAAAAAGCCAAGCGATTACAGAAGGTTACGACGTCATGATTGGCTGCATGGTCGGGTCGTCGCTGGCCATGGCCCCAGCGACCATTTTGGCGCAAGGGGTGGCATTTACGGACCTTGACGGACCGCTGCTTTTGGCAGAGGACCGGGTAGAGCCGTTAATCTTTGATGAACATGGCGTGCACCCGCCTGCGGTCGGCTTGTGGGGTTAAACTTGGATACCTTTTGCGGCCATTGCGGCAATCAATGGGCTGTAAGACGCAATGACATCCCGATACACCTCATGGTCTCAGCTGCGCTGCCTGCACGACCAGCTTGACGCCGCTGCCAAATCGTTAGACCAACAATCAAAGCCTATTCAGGGAGCTTATCAATGACCCGTACTGTTTATGTTAACGGCGCGTACCTGCCCGAAAACGAAGCGAAAATCTCAATCTTTGACCGCGGGTTTTTGATGGCCGATGGGGTCTATGAGGTGACGTCTGTGCTGGACGGCAAGCTGATTGACTTTGCAGGTCACGCGAAACGGTTGGAACGGTCACTGTCCGAACTGGATATGCCTCAACCGAAATGCCTGCCTAACCTGTTGGAAATACATAAAGAATTGGTGCGACTGAACGACATCGAAGAGGGTTTGATCTATCTGCAGATCACCCGTGGCGCCCCCGATGATCGTGACTTTGTTTTCCCCGATCCTGAAACAACAACCCCCACTGTGGTGCTTTTCACCCAAAACAAGCCGGGACTGGCCAGTAACCCGGCAGCGCAGAAGGGGATCAAAGTCATTTCGATCGAAGATCAACGCTGGGGCCGTCGTGATATCAAGACCGTGCAGTTGTTGTACCCATCAATGGGCAAGATGATGGCCAAGGCCGCCGGTGTCGATGACGCCTGGATGGTTGAGGAGGGGGCCGTGACCGAAGGCACCTCAAACAACGCCTATATCGTTAAAAACAATACGATTATCACCCGGCATCTGGGCAATGAAATCCTGCATGGGATCACGCGCGCCGCCGTGTTGCGCTTTGCCAAAGAGGCGCAGATGAAGGTTGAGGAACGCAGTTTTACCATCGCAGAAGCGCAAGATGCGGATGAGGCGTTTATCACCTCGGCCAGTACGTTTGTGATGCCAGTGGTTGAAATTGACGGGACAACAATTGGTGCGGGCACCCCCGGCTCTGTAGCGGCCCGGCTGCGCGAGATTTACATCGAGGAAAGCCGCAAAGTCGCGGTCTGATACGCAACGCCCGGTGGGGGTGAAAATGCGCCACGAGGGCGCGTGCCTTCGAATCACGTGTTAATGCATGGTTTTGTTGGGGTTTCGGACCGACAGATCACGTAAAAATCCCGTACAGATTGCGTATGTACATCAATTTGAGCTTGGGCCCGTTAGCGGGCCGTGCGCTGTTGGTGTGTTGATAAGGGGTTAATGGCGGGTGGGCGGACAAAGCCGTCGTTCACAGTGCTATAGACGAGTGGCCACTTTGAGGAATTTTTCCTTTTATTGTTGTAATAAGTGAGATCGGGGGAGCTCGAAGGGGTGTAAAAACCACTTATCGGCAGAGCCGCGCCCGCCCCAACTTTGGCGGGTTTTTTGTGCGCGCATAACGGGTTGACGACGCAGAACAAAACAAGTACTTTTGACCGTGACTAAATACGCCTAACCGAATTGCACGTGTATCGTATGGCTTCGGGCCGACCGCGTAGCGCACCTGACGGTATAATCGGGAACAGACGGAACTTAATGGTTCTGTCACAACAGCTTTAATTTCGCTCTGCCTAAGGCTTTAACGCGCAACGCGCATTTTAGGCATTCCGTATAGAGATAACCCCGCTTTCTGCTGACGTGCAGGCGCGGGGTTTTTCGTAGCCCCATAGGTCTTTCCTGTGGG
Organism: uncultured Paracoccaceae bacterium; assembly: GCA_947501555.1. GTDB lineage: Bacteria > Pseudomonadota > Alphaproteobacteria > Rhodobacterales > Rhodobacteraceae > Yoonia. The sequence continues at coordinate 2,653,236 of CANMWG010000001.1, read as the reverse complement.
GTCTTTTGCGTTTGTATGAACGCTTCTCAAGCACAGGAATAGCTGATGCTGGAAACCCTCGTTCTCGGGTTTCTGGGCAGTCTCTTGGCGAGTGCCGTATGGCATTTTATCGCCAAGTGGTTTGACCAGAAGTAACCCGCTAGCTTTCCCCTTTTTGAACTGACCAGTGGTGTTCTGGCAACGGATTCCGGTGCATGGGAGAGGTGCGTCTTGAGCATACTATGCTGCCATTCGCTACCGAGCAGAAATTCAGTAAGTCGGGGCTCAAACCGGACTCTCGCCTTGTCTTGTTCCGATGCCGTTTCACCTCTAAAGCGTTACCCGAAAAGCCTAGCTCACATAATGCTGCCTGACATCAAAGATTGGCGCGCGTTACGTGATCGGCGATGTCTGACGTATTTCGTCAAACGCGATAGCCCGCAGCACCTTTCGTTTTATTGCGAATAAAACCATAGCCTCGGACGTAAATGGTCTGACACGGCTCTGAATGGTTTCTGCGATGAAGGGTACTGTCACATTCGAAGATCATGCTCGGGGTCCATTGACCACGGGGCGTTTGCAAAGGGACAATGCTATGGCCACGTTTTCACTCAAATGCCTGCTGATGGGATCAATGACCGCACTTGCGGCCTGTGCGGGTGCTGGTGGCGATGATGTGGGTGGGCAGGACGCTATGATCTTGGGTAACACCGATCCGGCAGCGCCGCGAAGCGGGTTGGATTATGCTGACGGCACCCAGGACTTGGACGATCTAAAAGGGCAGACCCATTCGGTCCGTGTGGTCCGGAACATAAATCAGGATGTTGTCGACATCGCAGAGCAGGTTGTGTCGGACGAGCGTTTGACCTTCACGGCCGGTGAGGCGCGGAACAGTCTAACGCTGACCTTGGATGGTGAAACCCTGACTTTCATAGACGGCGCCGCCACCCGGGCGGATGGGAGCGACATTTCCATTCATGATCAAGCGGCTTTCGCGTCCTTGGAGCATGTCATTGTCTCGCAGATCATTGCTGAAGGTGCCGCTGGCGGCCGCCCCGGTGAAACCACCCACGGTCATTTCGTCACCGGGTTTGAAACCAACCCTGAAGCTGCGGCAGTGACGACCGGGTCCGCCACTTACGCCGGGGTCATCAATGGCGATATCAGTACGGGCGGCGGCCTAGGAGCTGTTGATGGAACCTTTACACTGAACGCCGCTTTTGACGACGGTCTGGTCTCAGGTGATTTCGACCTTGAAGACCTCGTCAGTTTGGCATTGGCCCCCACAGCCATCACCGGCAACGGGTTTGCGGGTGACCTGACGGTGACCGATTGCCGCAATGGCGACTGCGCCGCAGACAGTCAAATCGGCGGCATCTTCTTTGGGCCAAACGCGGAGGAGGTTGCAGGGGCAATCGTGCTCAATTTGACCACAGGCATTGGCACCGAGGAGGTCAATCAGATCAATGGCACTGCCGGTTTTGGTGGTACCCGACAGCCTTAGCAATTGCTTCAAAAACCTACGCGGAAATCGCGTTAAGGGAATTGCGCGCATCAACGTTCTTGTTAGGGTTGTTCTGCGAGTGTGTTGCATGTTGGTCCGTTTTTTGTTTTCACGTCACTTCAAAGACCCGAGCTAAAATGAAAATTATGAAATGTGCCAATTCGCGCAACAGAACACGACGTTATTTTCGAAGCGCTAATTGGAATTTAGATATGTGGCTTCGAAAGCTATTTTGCTTATTGCTATGCTGGATGGGGGTACCAGCCTCAGCCGAGGATCTGTTTGTATTGCCAAACGGGGATGAACTCGCGCCGCTCGCGGTGTTTCAGGAATGCGATGTTTGCCCGGAGATGATCGTTATTCCGCTAGGGTCGTTCATGATGGGGGCTAAGCCGGAGGATTCACGTAACCCATTTGACTTCTACGGTGAGGGCGCAACTGGCCGGGTGCGTGGTCCTGATGAGTTGAACATCATACCAAGCGAGCATCCCCGCCACCCGGTTGAAATGGATATTCCTTATGCCATGGGCCGCAACGAGGTCACACATGCGGAATGGATGGCCTGTGTTGCGGACAACGGATGTTCGCATGACCCAGATCACATCGTTTTGACCTTTGAGGAAGGTTACGTGCGGCTTGGGCCAGATCACCCTGTGATCAACGTATCTTATTTTGATGTCCTGGAATATGTAGCCTGGCTAAATGGTGTAGCTGGAACCGATGCGTATCGCCTGCCGACGGAGGCGGAATGGGAATATGCGGCACGCGCAGGTACGGAAACGCGATTTGCACAGGGTGATGATCTGACCTCTGATCAAGCCAACTTTTCAAGGGTCGCGACAGAGCAACTCCGCCAACTGGACCGGCCAGAGGGGATGCCAGAGCTTTTAAATAGAGGTCGACCCGTGCCGGTTGATGCGCTGGATGCATCAAATGCTTGGGGCTTGCGTCACATGTCAGGCAATGTGGGTGAGTGGACAAATTCCTGTTGGACACCGGAACATTTAGGGCTGCCGACCTCCAAAGAATACTTGGAGCTGTCGCAATCGCAGGCGACGTGCAACCGGGTAGAAAAAGGAGGCGCTTTCTCTCAAGCGATGGACTTAACCCGGCCCGCGCTGCGCGTACGTCCTGCAGAAACACGCCGGAGAGATAACTTAGGTTTCCGGCTTATTCGTGAATTCGAAATGGAATAATTGATATGTTGAATGTCTTTGAGCGGTGGACCGGTATATCCTTCGGGTTGATGCTCGCTCTATCCAGTGTCCTTTCCCCAGCGTCCGTCGCAGCCGATGAAACGGCGCTCTACGCGTTGGGGGACGGTCGTACGGTTAAGCCACTTGACGTCTTCCAGGAATGCGATGTTTGTCCTGAGATGATCGTTATGCCGCTAGGGTCGTTCATGATGGGGGCAAGACCGGAGGATTCGCGTAACCCGTTTGACTTTTACGGCGATGATGCAACGGGAACGGTGCGTCGCCCTGATGAGGTTAATATCATCCCTAGTGAGCACCCCCGTCACGCGGTTGAAATGGATATTCCCTATGCGATGGGGCGCAATGAGGTCACACATGCCGAGTGGATGAATTGCGTGGAAGCTGGAGGGTGTTCTCACAATCCAGATCATCGGGTGTTAACATTCGACAATGGGTATGTGGCACTTGGACCGCACCATCCGGTCATAAATATTTCTTATCTTGATACTCTGGAGTACGTCGCATGGCTCAACGGTGAAGTTGGGCATGAATTGTATCGTCTGCCAACACGCGCCGAGTGGGAATATGCGGCACGTGCAGGGACAGACACGCGATTTGCGCAAGGCGACGAACTGACGTCCGATCAGGCAAATTTTTCTCGTGCGGCAACGGAAAACTTAAGAAAGACTCCAATGCCTGAACTAGAAAGCCGTTATATGCCGGTGCCGGTTGACGATCTTGATGCCGCAAACGGCTGGGGTTTGCGGCACATGTCCGGCAACGTCATTGAGCTTACCTTGTCGTGTTGGACCCCTGAACAATTGGGACTTACAAGCGCGCGTGCATATCTGCAAAGAGCGCTGACACACTCTGGATGTGAGCGCCGTGTCTCTAAGGGAGGCGCATTTAGCACTGCGATGGATGTACTTCGGCCAGCCACAAATAGGCGGCCTCTGGAAACAACCAGGCGTGATAGTCAAGGTTTCCGACTTATCCGTGAATTCGAAATGGAATAATTGATATGTTGAATGTCTTTGAACGGTGGACCGGTAAATCCTTCGGGTTGATGCTCGTTCTATCCAGTGTCCTTTCCCCGGTGTCCGTCGCAGCCGATGAAACGGCGCTCTACGCGTTGGGGGACGGTCGTACGGTTAAGCCACTTGACGTCTTCCAGGAATGCGATGTTTGCCCTGACATGATCGTTATGCCGCTTGGATCATTCATGATGGGGGCGATACGGGGTGAATCGCGTAATCCGTTTGACTTTTATGGCGAGGACGCGAGTTTGACTGTGCGTGGCCCTGACGAAATCAACATTTTGCCCAATGAACATCCGCGACATCGGGTTGAAATTGACATCCCCTTTGCGATGGCCCTCAATGAGATCACGCATACCGAGTGGATGGCATGTGTTGCGGACGATGGCTGTTCGCACAACCCGGATCATCGGGCTCTCACCCCTGATGGCTACGTTGTCCTTGGGCCGCAGCATCCGGCGGTCAATGTGTCGTTCCTCGATGCGCAAGAATATGTGGCGTGGTTGAATGCAAAAGTTGGCGCGGAAGTCTATCGCCTGCCAACTGAAGCAGAGTGGGAATACGCGGCACGCGCAGGGACAGAAACCCGTTTTGCGCAAGGTGATGAACTTACCGCCGATCAGGCGAATTTTTCGAGAGCCGCGAGCGAAAATGTACGGCGCCATGACCGACCCGAGGGGATGCCAGAACTTCTAAACAGACGTCAACCTGTACCTGTCGATACGCTTGATGCAGCAAACGGCTGGGGGCTGCGCCACATGTCCGGAAATGTTTTTGAAGTTACCCTGTCCTGTGACAGTCCCAGGCTACTTGGCCTGCCCACATCATCGGCCTATCTGGACCACGCATTGTCTGTCGATAGCTGTCTTCGCGTTGCCAAAGGCGGGGCCTACAATGCAGCGATGGATGTACTACGCTTGGCACGTAGAATGCGCCCACCCGAAGATTACCGCAGGTCATTTTACGGCTTTCGCATTATTCGTATTTTCAAACTAGAGTCAGAGACAAATGGCTGAAGATTTTACAGACAGGGGTGACCTTACGCGTCTCGCTAGCAGCGGTGGAGCATTCGGTTACTACGATATTGTTGATGATTTCATCGAACTGAAGGCTGCTTTGGGACGGATCTGACTCAAAAGTGGAGGAGTCTTAAGGTCTCAGGTCATCGGTCAAACGCGGCAAGGGGTGGGTCAGGCGAAAGAGATATTTCGTCAAACCCTAGAGCCGCCCATAGAACGTCATCCGCGCGCTTTCCGACAGTGCCACCCCGGGTTCGCTGTTGTAGGCTAAGACGGCCAGCATGCGCGTTTTGTCGCTTTCGTTGGGTGAGACCCGGTGGATCGAATTGCGCCCGCGAAACAGGACCAAGGTCCCGGGCTCCATCGAGAGCACGTTTGGTTGTTTCGCCCCGTCCAGCAGGGCCCCCACGTCGGCGTAGTTCATCTCGCCTTTGTCTGCGTTCCGCAGGTCTTTGATATATTCGAACCGGCTGCCCGCGTCCGGTTTCTGGATCAGCAGGGTGATCGCGAAAGAGGAATTGTCAAAGTGCCACCCCAGTTCCTGCCCCCGGTTCGCGTAGTGGATGTTGATGGATGACAGCCTGTCTGCGTAAGGATAAAGCGCCGGTTGTCCGGTGACTGCCCCGATAAACCCCTGAAACTGCGGATCATCGTAAAGCACCCGCAACGCTGATCCTTGGTCGATCACATCGTCGCAGATGCATCCTTTGGATGACACGACCTGCCTGTTTGCCGGGTGATCGTCGGGATGGTCCGGGTCGTGTGGTGTCAGGTAGACCGAGTGGTTTTGTGCACAGAAATAGGCCTGGTCTTGTTTGGCGGCACTTTCGGCAAGGATCGCCTGCAAAGCGGCGGGCTGGATGAAGTCAGGCAGCACTAATACCCCTGCATCATCCAAGACGCTGCGGCATCGTGCGTTGAAGTTTGCCCGCCCCAGCGGGTAATTCTTCAGATTGACGATTTCGTCAATTGTCATGTGGCCGCCTGTTTTTGCAGTTCTTTGGCCCGTGTGGCTGAGACCCCAAGCACCTCTTCTATGTGGTGCAACAGACGGTCTTCTTCATCGTGTTTGATCCCGTCCGCATAGACCACCCGCCAAAGCGCCAGCAGTGTCGCCTCTTTTTCGTCGGTGCTGATTGCGTGTTCCAGGATTGCTGCGATGTCGTCGGTTTCGGGGATGCTTTTTTCTAGCACCTCGCATTCGGCGCGCATTTTTGCGGCCTCGACCGGGTTCAGGTCGTGCCGTTGCCCGAGGATTTTGTCGATGATGGCGATTTCTTCGAACAGATAAGCCTCATCCGCTTTGGCCGCCCGCACCAGAAGCGCACCCATGGCATGGGCGGCGTCAGCCTCGGGCAGGGGGGTGGTGTACCCTGTTGGATTGCCAAAAAAGGCGGTCAGTCGTTCGAGCATTGGCTGGCTCCCTCTTGGTCTATGCCACCAGACTAGCGCGATGTTGTCTGCACAGCCATGGCAAATGTGCCTTCCGCGGTTTGGCAGGTTCGTGCCGAGATGGAATTCAAACCCCGTGCCTTCGCCGCGAAAAACCTGTACCATGCAGGTGTGTTGTTGACCGACGGAAGGTCACGTCCTTTTCGTTTAACGGACGCGTTTGCACAACGCCAACGCGGCACATCTGACCCGACAACATTCAAGGAGACGGCAAAATGACACAACGTATGCTCATTGGGGCGATCGCATTGTTGCCCTGCATTACCGCTCCAGCAACGGTTTTGGCCGACGACGCCCGATTGGCACAGATCACTACATTCTTCGCAGACGCCACGGTAATCGCCGCCCCCGCATTGGTTGATTGCACCTTATCCGGCGGCACCGAAACTACCTGTTTCCAGATCACAGTAGCCCCCACCCCGCCCACGCATGAAACAGGCCCTTGGTGCCCCACCAACATCAGCGATGGCCCCGAGGCCGGTGGCATTTGGTTCCTTGACGGTGAAACTGTTGATGTGGACGGCGATTTTATCCAATCCCTCGCCACCATCTATGGCGATACCAAATGGCAGCTATTCGACCCTGACAGTGGCGACATTCGTTTCACCGGCACGCTTGAGGCCTGCGAGGCCGCCGCCCGCCCTGACGTGGCCCCCGAATATCAGAACCATTGTGTCCAATGCCTGCCTGAATATATGCCCGATGATACGTCCATCACCTATGTCATCCCACTTGAACCCGTCCTGTCCGACCGCCCTAACCGCACCAATCAGTCAGGCTCTGGTATCGCTTTCAACGGCGGCCGGCTTGATGGCCCCGCCCCGGTGGATGCTATCTTAGGCGCCTATACGATTGCTGCCTTTGATGATTGCGGCGGCCATGTGAACCCTAATGTCGGTTATCATTATCACGCGGTTACTGATTGTCTGGAGGCAAACCAGAAAACCTCGGGGCCTATGAGCGCGGATGAGATTGCCGCCGCAGGCCTTGGCCCCCAGATCGGCATCGCGATGGATGGGTTTCAGATATTTGCGCGCTTGATGGCGGATGGCAGCGAACCCACAGGGCTGGATGCCTGCAACGGGCGTATGACCGAAGATGGCCAGAGCTACTATTACCACGCAGGCGAGGCTGGGTCGAACGCGATCTTAGGTTGTTTGGCTGCCGAGGTGGGGTGCACATTGAATGACGCGGGTGGCACCTGCGACGCCTCGCAACGCCCGGCCCGCCCTTAACGCTGCCCGTCAAATGCCAGCTTTGCGGCCAGCCCCGCAAAGACCGTTCCTAGAAAGTAGCGCGACCATTTTGCGAATATGTCTGTGTTGCTGGACAGCACCCTGACGCTGCCTGCCAACACGATAACCGTTCCGTTCACCGCCAGCCCCACGATGTTCAGCACGAGCGCGAGGATCAGGATTTGCAGCCCGACTGCTCCGTTTTCGGGTGCAACAAATTGCGGGAACAGGGCCAGAAAGAAAAGCGCCACTTTGGGGTTCAGCAGGTTTGTCAAAAGCCCTTGCCGGAACATAACGATCATTGACCGCTTCTTTGTTGTCTCGGTTTGCGGCGCGAAACTGTCGCGTGCTGTGAAGGCTTGCCAGGCCAGATAGGCCAGATAGGCCGCGCCTGCGTAGCGGATCATGTCATAGGCGAAGGGGACCGCAAGAAAGAGCTGCGACAGCCCCAGTGCCAAGGCCAGTGCGTGGCAGAACGATCCGGCTGAGACGCCCAGATAGGTCACAAGCCCCGCCAAACGCCCCTGTGCGGCACTTCTGGAGGCGATCAATAACATATCCGGTCCGGGCGTTGCCGTAAGCGCGAAGCTGGCGACGCTGAAGAGCATTATTGTTTGAAAATCTACCATATGCGCCTTCCCTTATGTTTGCACCCTCGCAGCCTATCTATGGTCTTGACCTGAACCAACCCGTTCAATCAAGGCCCCAAGCCGTTTGATCCCTGTGTCGATCTGTTCTGCTGTCGCACAAGAAAAACTGAGCCGCAGCGTATTCCCACCTGACCCATCTGCAAAGAAGGCGCGTCCGGGTACAAATGCAACCCGTTCCGCCGCCAGCGACTGTGTCAACAGCTCAGCCCCGTCCATATGCGCGGGTAGCGTGACCCAGATGAACATGCCCCCTTCTGGCCGGGTCCAGTCCACCCCTGCGGGCATGTACTTTTCAAGGGCGGCAAGCATGTGGTCCCGCCGTGCCTGATAGGTTTTGCGCAACAGTTTCACGTGGTCGGCCATGATCGTTTTGGCCACCTCGGCCACAACGATCTGGTTTAGGCTGGCAGAATGCAGATCACCGGCCTGCTTGAGCAACACCAGCCGTTCGATCACTGGACTGGCCGCGCAGACCCAACCAACGCGGAGGCCGGGCGCAAGCGTTTTAGAGAAGCTGCCGCAATAGATGGTCCGTGCCGCTTCGATGGTGCCGCAGCGTTCAATCTCCAGTGCCAGAATGGGCGGTATGGTTTCGCCATCATAGCGAAGTGCCTGATAGGCCGCATCTTCGATGATCGCAATGTCCATCTCGGCGGCCAGATCAAGCAATTGCAGGCGTGCGCGCCGGTCAAGCGTTTCACCAGTGGGGTTTGCGAAATCAACTGACATATAGGCGAATTTTGCGCGCCCTCCGGATGCCGCAGCCCGCGCTTTGTATTCGGTGGCGCCAACGTTGCCGGTCGGCGAATACTGTTCAAAACAGGGCTCATAGGCGTTGAACGCGCCAAGTGCCCCAAGGTAGGTTGGCCATCCGCAAAGCACAGTATCGCCGGGGGAAATCATCAGTTTGCCCAGATAATCCAAGGCCTGCTGCGATCCGCTGCTGATAAAGATATTCTGGGGGCCGCAGGGTACCCCGATGCGCTGCATTTCTGCGGCGATCCATTCGCGCAGCGGCAGATAGCCTTCGCTGACGGAGTATTGCAATGCATCCTCGGCCTGGTCCGATGCCATCGCACCGGTCATGGCTTGTGACATGGCATCCACTGGAAAGAGCTTGGGATCGGGAATGCCGCCTGCAAAGGAAATGACGTCCGGCTGCGCAATAACTTTGAGCAGCTCGCGGATTTCCGATGCCTTCATTCGAGACGACCGTGTCGCCAGCACTGCGTTCCAGTCCATTCTTAAGCCCTCCGTTTGCGGTAAGGGCGGAAGATGCAGTCAGGAAAAAATTATGTCAATAGTGCTGACCAATAATTAGAGCCACCTGTTATTCATGCGACGCCTTAAAGGCCTCTTTCGCGGTGGGGCTGGCGTCGGTCTGGTATTTCTCTTTCCATTCCGAAAACGGCATCCCGTAGAAGGCCTCGCGCCCTTCGTCTTTGCTCATCTCGATGCCCCGTTCGCTGGCTGCTTCCTGGTACCAGCGCGACAGGCAGTTCCGGCAGAAGCCAGCAAGGTTCATCATGTCGATGTTTTGCGCGTCGGTCCGGTCTTCCATCAGGTGTTTTTGCAAGCGCCGGAAGGCGGCGGCTTCGAGTTCAATGCGGGTTTGGTCGTCCATCCTAGGTCTCCTATAGCCCTGATTGGGCCAGTACATCTGTCAATATAGGCGCTAATCGCTCGGCCCAAAGCCTTTGTCCTGCTTCATCCGCAATCAAATCCTGGCGCAGCTCAATCAGCACATTGGGCCGTCCGTGTTGCAAGGCATGTCGGTCAATCGCATCACCTGGCAAGTGTCCGACATAGGGTTCGTTATCCCCGGTACACCAACCTGCGTCCCGGCAGGCCGCAATCAGGGGTTTGGCCAATCGGTCATCGTCGGCATAAAGAAACGCGATTTCCCAAGGCCGGGGCGGCCTTCCGCGCAGTTGCGGCGTCATACTGTGCACTGCACAGATCGCCGGGTTCTGCATCTTGTCCAACAGATCGCCATACTCCGTGTGATAGGGCCGGTAGAGCCCAGCCAACCTGCGTTCTTTTTCGGTCTCATCTGCGTGCCTGTTTCCAGGAATGATGGTCCCGTCGTAAAGCTTCATCAGGATGGTTGGATCATCCTCGCCCCGGTTTGGATCACAGACCAGACGCGAGAAATTGGAGAGAATCGCGGGGCTGTTCATCAAAGCGGACAGATGCCGCGTGACCCCGGCGGCGCCGATGTCATAGGCGATGTGCCGTTCCATATCGTCGGCAGGTAGCCCCAGATCGCCCCCATTGACCCAGTCTGGCACATGGTTCGTGGCATGATCGCAGCTGAGCAGCCAGCGACCGGGCCGGTCAGCGCCGATAATCTCAAAGGGGTGGTCGGTCATGTCATAACATCCTTTGTGCGCAGATTTAGGCCAAAGGACGGGGATTGGGAACAGGGTCTGACCTTATGAGACGCAGGCTTCCATGGTCGCATCGATTGCATCAAGGATCGTTTGGGCCACCAGATCGCAGTCGTCTAGGCTGAGCCGCGCTGGTAGGCGGACGTCGCAAGCACGTTTTAGCATGGCGCGGGTTTTTGGCTGGTCTGGGTTTTCATCCAAGAACCCCCAATTCCAAAACGCACGTGCGTTGTTCTTGGACCGGCCAAAGATCTGGATATTTAAGCCCGCCGCTGCCGCGCGATCTGTGAAAGAATCGACTTGCAGGTCAGTCATATCGTGCAGGTTAAATTGAATGGAATCCGGCGCACGTTGTTCGGGCGGTAAGGCGTTTGGCACGGTGATCCATGGGCACGTCGCGAGCAGCGCGGCAACATGATCGTGGTTGCGTCGGCCTTTTGTCACGCGATCTTGAAGCGCCTCAAGTTGCGGCCGGATCAAAGCGGCGGACAATGTATTGAGCCGCAGATTATAGAGCGGCAACTTGTTCTGCCACGCGGCGAAAGCGTCATGCAGCACCGGATGTTTTTGCCAATTATGCTCATAAGCACCCGACATGATGACCGCGCGTGCGACCAAGTCTTCGTCATCCGTGATCAGGATACCGCCTTCGCCTGCGTTCAACAGCTTGTATGACTGAAAACTGAAACAGCCGACCTTCCCAAGCGTTCCGATATTCCGACCGTCCCAAGTTGTGCCAAGGCTGTGGGCCGCATCCTCAATCACTGGGATATCGGCGGCATCACAAAGCCCCATGATCGCATCCATGTCAGAGGTGTGACCGCGCATATGGCTGATGATCACTGCCGCGACCTGAGGAAGTTTCTTTTCAAAATCCCCGAGATCGATCCGATAGTCATTGCCACATTCACACAGTAACGGCGTGCAATCCGCATGCACGACTGACGATGGGACGGCGGCGAAGGTGAAGGCCGGTATCATGACTTTGGCGTTGCGTGGCAGACCTAAGGCCTTTAGCGACAAAAACAGTGCCGCAGAGCACGACGACACGGCCAGCGCATATTTGGCTCCGAGGGCCTGGGCGAACTCGGCCTCAAGCAGCGCAACAGGTGAACCATCAGAAGTGTAGCGAAACAGATCACCTGTTCGCAAAATTCGATCAACCTCTTCCAGAGCAGCATCTGGGATAGGTTCAGCGGCAGTCAAATTTGGAAGATTAGGCATGGTATTGTCCCGTTTAAGATATGCGGGCACGCTGAACAAGATCGATATGAGCCCCGGCGCATTCATCTACTGGCACATTGTTACAGGCAAGTGACCGTGAGAAAACCAAAATTTATCGGTTCAGAAAATCCGTAGGAAATGCCGCATCGGTCAGCGCGGGCTCAATTTGATTTGGCGGATGTCCTATAACGTTTTCATAAAAACCAATTCACTGCAGTTGTGACGCGGCGTGAATTGCTTATAAGACCCTTCGAAAGCCCGTTATCGCTAACGGCTCTGATGCGAAGGAATGACAATGAGACGCCACCGGAATGTAAAGATCGTTGCCACGCTTGGCCCTGCATCAAACGACTATGAAATGATCCGCGCCCTGCACGAAGCCGGTGCAGATGTTTTTCGTCTGAACATGTCCCATGGTGATCACGCCGAGATCAAGGTTCGCCACGAGATTATCCGTCAGGTGGAAAAAGACCTGAACAGTCCGATCTCTATTCTGGCCGATTTGCAGGGGCCCAAGCTGCGTGTTGGTGTGTTCAAGAACGGTGAAGAAGAACTGGTGCCCGGTGCGTCCTTCCGCCTTGATTTGGACGATGCCGAAGGTGATGTGAACCGTGTAAAGCTGCCGCATAAAGAGATTTTTGACGCATTGGAGCCCGGTGCCCATCTGCTGGTCAATGATGGCAAGATCAAACTGCGGGTCAAGGATTGTGCCGCAGACTTTGCTGATTGCGAAGTGATCGTCGGTGGGACCATCTCAAACCGCAAGGGTGTAAACGTTCCTGACGTGACCTTGCCTGTGGCCGCACTATCCCCCAAGGATCTGAAAGATCTGGAATTTGTCTGCGAATTGGGTGTTGACTGGCTGGCCCTGTCCTTTGTCCAGCGTGCCGCTGATGTGGAAGAGGCCCGCGCGTTGGCTAAAGGCCGCGCTGCGATTCTGTCCAAGATCGAAAAGCCAAATGCCGTAAAAGCCTTTGACGAGATTTTGGCCGTGTCCGACGGCATCATGGTTGCCCGTGGTGATCTGGGCGTTGAACTGCCTGTCCAAAACGTACCCCCGATCCAAAAGCAGTTGGTGCGCAAATGCCGCGCTGCCGCCAAGCCGGTCATCGTGGCCACCCAAATGCTCGAATCGATGATCGATAGCCCGATGCCCACACGTGCCGAGGTATCCGATGTGGCAACGGCGATCTATGAAGGCTCTGACGCGATCATGTTGTCTGCTGAATCTGCGGCCGGGTCCTATCCGATTGAAGCAGTGACCACGATGAACAATGTCGCATGGGAGGTCGAATCAGATCCGACCTATACCGGTATTATCGAAGCGTCCCGTAATTCAGATGGAAAAACCGTGGCCGATGGGATCGTCTCGGCTGCCCGCGAAATTGCTGAAACCACCGACGTCAAAGCGATCTGCTGCTTCTCGCAGTCAGGCACAACGGCTTTGCTGGTCTCACGTGAACGCCCCCGTGTTCCAATCGTCGCTCTGACCAGCCACGAACGCACAGCCCGTCGGCTTTGCCTGTCATGGGGCACCAATTGCGTCGTCACGGGCAGCGTAAACCGGTTCAAGGATGCTGTTGTTGCGGCTGTCCAGGCGACCCTGGCCCAAGAGCTGGCAACCAAAGACGACATGATTGTTGTGACGGCCGGTGTTCCCTTCAACACGCCCGGTTCCACAAACATCCTGCGCGTTGCCCCTTGTGAAGAGCGTTTGATTTACGCCTCCGAGACAGAGTAAGCTGTCTGTAAGGGCAGTGATACGAAGGACCAGGACGCGTGGAATTTGACTATATTTTTGTGCTGGGTTTGATGATGCTTGCCTGTGGCGTGCCGTCATTCGCGGGCGCCTATGCCGAAAAGCGCCGCCCGACCAAGGCCTTCGTGATCTTTCTGATCGGCGGGGCCATGATTTACTACGCGATGATCATGAACCCGGGCGTCTACAGCCTGTCGACGATTGATGATGTGATCCTGACCGTGATCGGGCGTTTTGTGAACGAATAACGCTTGCGTCACTGGGGAATGCGTCCTATACGCCGCCACCTAACCCGCGCGTCCGGCCAATATGGCATGCCGAGTCGCGTGTTTCGACCGAACCAAAAGATGGAGACGGAAATGCCGAAGATGAAGACAAAGTCGAGCTGCAAAAAGCGGTTCAAGATGACGGCCTCTGGCAAAGTCAAATCTGCCCAAGCTGGTAAACAGCACGGCATGATCAAGCGTACAAACAAGTTCCTGCGGAATGCCCGTGGAACCACCCTGTTGTCGGCACCTGATGCGAAAATCATCAAGTCCATGATGCCCTACGCGCGCTAAGGAGAATTTGCTATGAGAGTCAAAGGCGGAACAGTCACGCATCGTCGTCACAAGAAAGTTCTCGACGCTGCCAAAGGGTATTATGATCGCCGGTCCAAGACCTTCAAGGTCGCCAAGCAGGCCGTCGACAAAGCCAACCAATATGCAACCCGTGACCGTCACAACCGCAAGCGCAACTTCCGCGCTTTGTGGATCCAGCGGATCAACGCAGGTGTGCGTTCGGTTGACGAAACACTGAACTATTCCAAGTTCATCAATGGCCTGACACTGGCCGGTATCGAAGTTGACCGTAAGGTTCTGGCCGATCTGGCCGTGAACGAACCTGATGCGTTTGCTGCGATTGTTGGCAAGGCCAAGGCTGCAATGGCTGCCTAAGCCAATTATCTGATTGAATTACGAAAAGGCCGCTCTGTCACAGGGCGGCCTTTTTATTTGTCTTGCGCCTGCTGAAGCCTCGCTTGTCGGGCCAATGCCTTGTCAACCTGCCGCAGTAACCTTGCTTTGCCTTGCGCAGCGACGCGCCGGAATGCCCAGTCACTGAACTGCGTCATCGGAATCAGGGGTGCGCTCCCGATACCATCGACGATCCGCAGCAGCGGCTTGGCGCCGGTTACCACAACGTTGCGGGCATGCGGATCATGAAAATCGATGCGGTGGGTCTCTAATGCTTGAAACAGGTCAATGACATCGCCGCGAAGCTGGGTGAGCGTCTTGTTTGAATGGCCCGGGGTGTTCAGAAATTGCTTGAGCGTTGGCGCAAGTGATCCATCCGGCGTGCTGATCTTTTCGACCACGAACCCCGACCCAAGTGACGTTTGACAAAACCCGAACAGGCCCGCCAAGCGGTCGCAGGGTGCACCGTTTCGGGCCAGCATTGCCACATATTCACTCAGCTCGCGATGCCAACCGCGCAGGTGCCGATACCGCCACATGCTATATCGTTTGATCCGACGCGTTTTTATATGCGGCTTGGTCGTCTTGATAAGCCGATCCTCATAGTCGGGGTGTTGAAAGATGACCTGATCGCGACCTTCAGCCAGCGGCAGCGCCTCGGTGAGGTCAATAATTTGTGGCATGGGACAACCTGCGAACCTCTAAATCAGGTTAAGAGTTTCATTTTATGACAGCAAAGGAAAGCCGCAGGCATCCTACAGCCCTGCCGTTTGCCACGGCAGGCCGATATCGCCCAAAACGAAACCAAAACGCAATCAATTTAGCGCATATTGCCCGCGAAGAGGTTGGACGGAATGTCGATGCGTCGGGTTTTGTGTTTTTTGTTATGTTGCTGGCCATTGCTGGGGATGGCTGAAACAGGGTCATTGTTTGGGGCTTCAGGCGGGACGTTGTTTCAACCGGCGGATGGCGCGGGCGCGGTGGCAGGTGGGGCAAGCCTGTTTGCAGGTGCGTCAAGTGGTGGGCTTTTTGCGCCGATTGTGCGCGGGCCGGGCCCCGCCTTGCATGGTGATGCAGTGACGCGTTTGCGTTATGTCATCGGGCAGGCGGAATCCCCGCGTGACGGGTATGATGCCGTCCAGCACGGCGCCCGGATCAGACCCTCAAAGCCACCCACGCATATGACATTGGCCGAAATCTTTGCCTGGATCGAGGCGACCCCGGGCCAGCCCCATGCGATTGGCCGCTATCAGTTTATTCCGGACACGTTGGCGCGTGTGACCCGCCAGGTTGGTGCACGCCCAAATGACCGCTTTACCCCTGCCTTGCAGGACCGGCTTGCGGACGTGTTGCTGGCAGATGCTGGGTTTCCTGCCTTCATGGCAGGCGAGCTGAGCGAGGAAAAATTCATGAATAATCTGGCCGCGATCTGGGCCGGTTTGCCTGCATCGAACGGTCGGTCAAAATATCATGGTGTCGCGGGCAACCGTGCAACGGTGACATTGGCCTATTTTCAGGCGGAGATCGCGAAGATCAGACCGGGGTAGGGCCTGCCCATACTTGCAACCACGGCCCCCTTTCGCTAACCGAAGGGCTGTAAATGCAAGAGGCAGCGCTATGGACGATCTTAAAGCAAAATACCTTTCACTGATTGCCGATGCCGCTGATGAAGCCGGGATCGAAGACTTGCGGGTGCAGGCTGTCGGCAAGAAGGGTGAGATCAGTCTGCAGATGCGTGGCTTGGGCAAGATGACGCCCGAAGAGCGCCAGGTCGCAGGCCCCGCCCTGAATGCCTTGAAGGATGAGATCAACAGCGCCCTTGCGGCCAAAAAGATGGCGCTGGCAGATGCCGCCTTGGATGCCCGTCTGCGCGACGAATGGCTCGATGTAACCTTGCCATCGCGCGCACGCGGGCAGGGGACGATCCACCCGATCAGTCAGGTGACCGAAGAGGTTACGGCCATCTTTGCGGATATGGGCTTTGCCGTCGCCGAAGGGTCGCAGATTGAAAGCGACTGGTACAACTTTGATGCGCTGAACATCCCCGGCCACCACCCCGCGCGGGCCGAGATGGATACCTTCTATATGCACCGCAAAGAGGGTGACAACCGCCCGCCGCATGTGCTGCGCACCCATACCAGCCCCGTGCAGATCAGGTCGATGGAGGCCACAGGCGCCCCCACCCGCATTATCTGTCCGGGCCGTGTGTATCGTGCGGATTATGACCAGACCCATACGCCCATGTTCCATCAGGTTGAAGGGTTGGCGATTGATAAAGATATCAGCATGGCCAACCTGAAATGGGTGCTGGAAGAGTTCGTGAAAAGCTATTTTGAGGTGGATAACGTGGATATCCGCTTCCGCGCCTCGCATTTCCCCTTCACCGAACCATCTGCCGAGGTCGACATCCGTTGTTCCTGGGAAGGCGGCACGCTGAAAGTGGGTGAGGGCGATGATTGGCTTGAGATTCTGGGCTCGGGCATGGTGCACCCCAAGGTGCTGCAGGCGGGCGGGATTGATCCGGCCGAGTGGCAGGGTTTTGCCTTTGGCATGGGCATCGACCGGATCGCGATGCTGAAATATGGGATCCCCGATTTGCGGGCGTTCTTTGATTCCGACCTGCGCTGGCTGCGGCATTATGGGTTCAGCGCGCTGGATCAGCCGACACTGCATGGTGGGTTGAGTAGGTAGGGTGGGTGCAACCCACCTTAGCCCGTGCGTGGGTTTCACCCACCCTACGCCGATCCTGCATAGTGAATGGAAACCCAAATGACCGACGACACCGAAGACCTGCAAGACACATACCCCGGCGCGGGCACGTTCAAGTTTGGGGATAGCCAAGAGCTTTGCCAGCATCTGATCGCCCTTGTCCGGCAGGGCAAGAAAACCGCCACCTGCGGCGCGCTGTCGGACTTCGATGGCGAGCCCGAGGCGATGCCTGTTGTGGGCCGGTGCGACATTGCGGCCAATTGGGATGACACCCCTGCACTGGTGATCCGCACCACGAACGTGCAGGAAATCCGTTATTGCGACGTCACCGAAGAGATGGCGCTGGCCGAGGGTGAGAACGACACGCTGCTGGGGTGGCGCAAAGACCATAAGGCGTTCTTTAAGCGCAACGGCGGGTTCGATCCCGAGATGATGCTGGTCTTTGAACATTTTGAACTGGTCGAAGATCTGGCGGGCCGCGAACTCTAGTCTGCGATGTTGTCGATCTTCCCGCTTGAACTGCCGCTGACACTGGCCGTCCTGTGGTATTGCCTGCGGATCACGCGTGACTATCGCAGGCGCAAGGCCTTTAGCGATGCGACGGCGCATCTGGACCTTGAAGATTTGAAGGTCGGCTACCTGACAAATATGCAAATCGTCGCAAGCTACCTGCAGGATCGGCCGCGCGCGGAAGGGTCTTTGCGACGGGCCGAAGCTGCGTTGATCATGGCGACCGTGCTGCGTGAACATATTGTCGCGAGAGAAGGGCTTTGGCCTGTCCCGCAGTACCTGCGATCACGGCGCGAGCTTTGGCGCATGGCCAGGCGCTGGCCTCGGTGATCGCGGGGCCCTATTGGCCGATATGTACGATATCGGAGGACCGGTTGAGTTCGTGAATTTTCTCCGTCGAACCCGCTCGCCCGGAATCGCCAAAACTTACGATTTGGACCTGATTGTAGGCATCGCAGGAAAACGGCCAGAACACGTATTCCTGTAACTCCGGGTCGGCACACATATTGGCCATGGAGAACATCGCGAGTCCGGCGCCGTCTGGCGCAAACAGATCAATGTCCAGCGCAATGTAGGCCGCGAAAGCTGCCAGCGCCAAAGAAAGACCGATGTACTTGATGCCACTCAACGCGACCACCTTAGAATCTAACGGATTGATTACATTGCCTTTAAAATATCCAGCAAATTCTATTTATCAAGTGTGGACCTTTCCAATTGGTTAACACGGGCGTGATTGTGACTTGGGTGCCGCGCCCCGCCCGCCCCTTCCCCCTTTGCTTGTAATCCGTTAAGGCCAGTCTAACGTTTTTGAACCACAGGCCCTGACCGATGAAATTCACCCTATCCTGGCTGAAACACCACCTCGAGACCGACGCCTCGGTCGCTGAAATTGAATATGCCTTGACCGATCTTGGTTTGGAGGTTGAGGGCATCGAAAACCCCGCCGAACGCTTGGCGGATTTCAAGATCGGCAAGGTGTTGACCGCTGAAAAGCATCCCGATGCGGATAAATTGAAAATCTGTCAGGTCGACACTGCCGATGGCCCCACCCAGATCATCTGCGGTGCCCCCAATGCCCGCGCGGGTATAACTGTCGTCATCGCCAGCCCCGGCACCTATGTCCCCGGCATTGATACCACCATCGGCGTTGGCAAAATCCGCGGCGTTGAGAGCTATGGCATGATGTGTTCCGAACGCGAGATGGAGCTGTCGGAAGAGCATGACGGCATTATTGAGCTTCCTTCGGGCGAGGTAGGTGACCGCTTTACCGATTGGCTTGCAGCCAACAAACCAGACAAGGTCGACCCGGTGATTGAGATTGCCATTACCCCCAACCGACCTGATGCACTGGGTGTGCATGGTGTCGCCCGTGATCTGGCCGCCCGTGGTTTGGGTGTGCTGAAACCGCTGAATGTTGATCCGGTTCCAGCGGCTTTTCAGGCTGAAATGAATGTGTCCATTGATGACGATACCCTGGACGGATGCCCTGTTTTCTATGGTCGTTTGATCAAGGGTGTCAAAAATGGACCCAGCCCCGCATGGCTGCAGGCCCAGCTTCGTGCCATCGGTCTCCGCCCGATTAGCTTTCTGGTCGATGTGACCAATTGGTTCACTTACGACCTGAACCGTCCGCTGCATGTCTTTGATGCTGATAAGGTCAAAGGCAATCTGCGCGTTCATCGTGCGGATGGGGGTGAGGTGATCACGGCGCTGGATGACAAAGACTACACGCTGCAAGAGGGCCAGATGGTCATTTCTGATGACGCGGGCCCCGAAAGTATTGCGGGCATCATGGGTGGGGCCGCCACTGGCTGTACCGAAGACACCGTGAATGTCTTCGTCGAAAGCGCCTATTGGGACCCGGTCCAGATCGCTTACGCAGGCCGTGCTTTGAAGATCAATTCGGACGCCCGCTATCGGTTTGAACGCGGTGTCGACCCTGCGTTCACCCCCATCGGGTTGGAACATGCGGTCCGGATGATCGTCGATCATGCGGGTGGTGAGGCGTCCGAGGTGATCGTTGCAGGGGCTGTCCCTGACACCGCCCGCGCCTATAAACTGGATACGGCCCGTTGTTCGTCGCTCGTTGGCATGGATATCCCGGCAGAGACCCAACATGCCACGCTGACCGCCCTTGGTTTTCAGATGGAGGGCGACATGGCCCATGTGCCATCCTGGCGCCCGGATGTGCAGGGTGAGGCTGATCTGGTCGAAGAGGTCGCCCGCATCGCATCGCTCACACAGCTGCAAGGCACGCCGCTGCCCCGGGTGAACACTGGGGTACCAAAGCCGATTCTCACGCTAAGCCAGACCCGCCAGCAGGCTGCCCGCCGGACGGCTGCAGCCTTGGGGTACAATGAATGTGTGACCTACAGCTTCATCGATGCGCAAGCTGCGTCCCTGTTTGGTGGCGGCGACGATGGCACGATGCTGGAAAATCCGATCAGTTCGGAAATGTCCCATATGCGCCCGAACGTCTTGCCCGGTCTGCTGCGTGCCGCCGCTCGCAATCAGGCGCGGGGCTTCATGGATATGGCCTTGTTTGAAGTTGGTGCGGGCTTCCACGGTGGTGAACCGGGTGAGCAGCACATGTTGGTTTCGGGCGTGTTGATCGGGCGGACCGGGCCCAAGGATGTGCATGGCACGTCGCGCGCGGTCGACGTCTACGATGCCAAGGCGGATGCCGAGGCTGTGTTGGCCGCCATTGGTGCGCCTGCCAAGGTGCAAATTTCGCGTGGCGCTTCCGATTGGTGGCATCCGGGCCGTCATGGCAAAATCTGTTTGGGGCCGAAGAAAGTGCTCGCCGTGTTTGGTGAGCTGCATCCGAAGGTCTTGCGCGATATGGATATCAAAGGGCCAGCTGTCGGCTTTACCGTTTGGCCGGATGAGGTGCCGCAGCCCAAGAAAAAGACCACGGCGCGGTCGCCCCTTGCGGTCACGGATTTGCAAGCGGTTGAGCGTGACTTTGCCTTTGTCGTTGATGCGCAGGTTGAGGCGCTGACCTTGGTCAATGCCGCCGCCGGTGCAGATAAGGCCCTGATCGCGGATGTCCGTGTCTTTGACGAATTCATCGGGGGCAGCCTGGGCGAGGGCAAGAAATCCCTTGCTGTGACCGTCCGGCTGCAGCCCACGGATGCGACCTTGAAAGAGGCCGATATCGAAGCGGTCTCCGCCAAAATCGTGGAAAAAGTGACCAAGGCCACGGGCGGGACACTGCGGGGATGAACCAAACGCAGGATACCGCTGCGCACTATAAAGACAGCTCAAAGCTGGCAGTGCGCGGTGGTTTTCATGCACGGTTTTCAAATATCAGTTGGTATGACTGGGTAGAAAACCGGCTGAACTTGCCAAATGGCGTGCGTTTACTGGATGTTGGTTGTGGGCCCGGATGGTTCTGGAAATCCTGTACGCAATTGCCAGCGGATATGAGGCTCAGCTTGCTTGATCAATCAGCGCAGATGGTCGCCGAGGCAGCGGGTCGGTTGACACATCTGAACATTGTCGATCAGGTCGTGACAGATGCGATGAAGCTGCCATTTCCAGACGAAAGCTTTGATATCGTGACCGCAAAACACATGCTCTATCATGTGGCAGATGCATCTGTGGTGCTGGAAGAAATCAGGCGCGTGCTGGTGCCGGGTGGCCGTTGTATCGTAACAACGAACAGTCCGCGTGATCTGCCACAGATCGCAGCGCTGTCGCGTAGGGCGTTTGGATCAGCGATTGATGATATTGTACAGGAACGGTTTGGCACGGTTGTCGCGTTGGACCTGATGCGCCAGCGTTTTGCGGATGTGACACAGCAGACCTATGAAGATATGTATCAGGTTGATGATCCGATCCCGGTCATTGACATGCTTTCGACAATGCCACCAGGGGACAAAGCCGATGCGGCAGGGTTGGCGCGCCTTGAGAAAGCCGTTCAAGATATGATGGTGGCGCATGATGGGGTCATTCCGATGCCACGGATACAGGATATGATCAGCGGTGTGCGTCGGGCGTGACCTTGATGGTCGCGCGGTCAACGGGTGGCGAGTGCCTCGGCTAGCACATCAAACACCAGTCGGATTTTCGGGCTGGTGTGGATTTCACGGTGCGTCGTCAGCCAGATCGGAAAGCGGATCGGGTCCATCTGCGGCAGGATTTCCACCAGATCGGGGTCATCACGGGCGATGGCGGTATCCATTGGGCTGATCCCCAAACCGGCGCGTGTCATCTCCCAAGAGACCAGCCCGTTCGCCGATCCGCCTCGGAAGTTATCTTCGGTCAGCGCAATATCCAACTGGCCCAGATAGTCGATCATTTGCTGCATATCGCCGTAGGATATGAAGTCATGCTCTGACAGATCTGCCTTGGTTCGCGGAACGCCCCGCAGGGCGACGTAGGACTTCGCGGCGTAAAAGCGTCCTTCGGCTTCGCGGATCAGCCGGGCCACCAGGTCGGGTTGGTCCGGGCGGACGTGGCGGATCGCGATATCGGCCTCGCGTCGCATCAGGTCTTGGATGTTGTTGGTCGCGATCACGTCGATCCGCAGACCGGGGGCAATACTGCGCAATTTCAGCATGACCTGCGGCAAGAGCTTTGCGGACAGGATATCGCTGGCTGTGATCCGTACATTGCCCTCGACAGTTTGGGTCTGCCCCAACGCAGCGAGCGCGGCCTTATCCGCCGCTGCCCCCATATCGCGCACATGGGTCAGCATTTCACGGCCCGCCGTGGTCAGTTGTAACCCGCGCCCGACGCGCTCAAACAACATCAGGCCCAGTTCGTCCTCAAGCGCTGCAATCTGGCGGCCCAATGTGGGTTGGGTCAGCCCCAGATGGCGGGCGGCTGCCGAAAGCGAGCCTTGGTCGGCTGTCGCCAAAAAGGCGCGCATGCGGTTCCAGTCAAATGGGTTTTCCATGCGAAAAAGCATACATATCTTGCGAATTTCGTCAATTTCAATGCGGTGGCGCATGGCTGTATGAATGGGGCAAAGGAGAAAGCCATGACACAGTCAGCCCAATTCTGGGACAAAGCCGCGCCCAAATACGCCAAATCGCCTATCGCCGATCAAAATGCTTACGAATACACACTTGGTCGGACCCGGAGCTACCTGAAGCCGACCGACCATGTGCTTGAGCTTGGCTGTGGAACAGGCTCCACCGCCATCCTGCTCGCCCCGCATGTGGACCGGATCAGCGCCTATGATCTGTCGCCCGGCATGCTGCAAATCGCGCAAGAGAAAACCGTCAAGGCGGAGATCAAGAACCTGACGTTCACGGCAAGTGGTGACGTGCCCACGGATGGCACGTTCGACGTGGTGATGGGCTATAGCCTGTTTCACCTTGTGCCGGATATGGAGGCGCGTTTTGCCCAAATCCACGCGCTGTTGCCTGAGGGCGGTTACTTCATTTCGAAAACGGCCTGCCTGGGCGAGCCTGCAAAAGGGTTTGTTGGGCGGCTCAAAGCGCTGATGATCCGGGTTGCGATCCCGGTGATGCAATGGTTGGGCAAGGCGCCCTATGTACGCAGCTTTTCCGCAAAGCAATTGCAGGATGCGATCATCGGCGCGGGTTTTGAAATCGTCGAAAGTGGGCACCACCCGGCTGGCCCACCACCGTCGCATTATGTCGTCGCGCGTAAATGTTGATCTGGCCAATCCGGGCGGGCAGGCTATGTTTGCCGAAACAGGCATAGAAGGGCCCGGAACATGACGCTGAATATTTATCTATCAGGCGAGATACATACAGACTGGCGCGACCAGATCGTCGCGTCGGCCAAAGGTCTGGATGTGCGGTTTACGGGTCCGGTCACGGATCACGCAGCCTCGGACGATTGCGGGGTCACGATCATGGGGGCCGAGCCGGACAAGTTCTGGCATGACAATAAGGGCGCCAATCTGAACGCGATCCGCACCCGGCATGGCATTCAGACCGCTGATATTGTGGTGGTGCGGTTTGGTGAGAAGTACAAGCAGTGGAATGCGGCGTTTGATGCAGGCTATGCGGCTGCCTTAGGCAAGTCGCTAATTGTGATGCATGGGCCTGATCACCAGCATGCATTGAAAGAGGTGGATGCCGCGGCCTTGGCCGTTGTGCAAGAGCCGCAGCAGGTGGTTGATATCTTAGGTTACGTGCTGAATGGCAAGCTTCCGTAAGATGGGGCGCGCGGCGGAAACGATCCGGGGGATCGTTTCAGCCCTTAGCGGGCTTTGCCATTTCATAAACCCATCTTACGTTGTGGCCGGGATGTTACGCGCTTTGGCAACCGCCGGACGCGCAAAGAACCGCTCAACATAAGCGGGCACGTTTTTCAGGTCGTGATAGCCCACCGCATCTTTGGTGCCGTAGTATTCTAGCGCATTCAGCCAGGGCGCGATTGCCATATCTGCAATCGAATAATCGCCTGCAATCCAGTCCTGTCCTTCCAGCTGCTTGTCCACAACGGCCAGCAGCCGGATCGCCTCATCCCGGTAGCGTTCACGCGGGCGCGGGTCTTCGATCTGGGAGCCAGCGAATTTGTAAAAGAAGCCCATTTGGCCCAACATCGGGCCAAGTCCGCCCATCTGAAACATCAGCCATTGCGTGATTTTCGCTTTGTCTGCTGCGTTTGATCCAATGAACTTGCCTGTCTTTTCAGCGAGGTAGAGCAATATTGCGCCGCTTTCGAAAAGACCGATCGGCCCTTCTGGTCCGTTTGGATCCACGATGGCAGGAATTTTGTTGTTGGGGTTCAATGAAAGAAACGCGGCACTTTTCACGTCTTCATCTTTCAGCGTCACAAGATGGGGCTCATAGGCCAAGCCCATCTCTTCAAGTGCGATAGAGATTTTCACCCCATTGGGCGTTGGGTAGGAATAAAGCTGGATCACAGCAGCGTCCTGTGCGGGCCAACGTGCAGTGATCGGGAATGCGGAAAGGTCAGACATTTCGGGGTGGTATCCTTGTTCAAAGCGGCTCGTCCCTAAGTTAGGGGGAAATACGGTGAATAAAACCCGTGGAATTGTTGGTTAATTTCGGTATCAATGTGCGCAGTTGCGCAGTGGGCATCAGATCCGCGCGCCAGTAAACAATACGTGGGGACACAATGATTAAAGAATTCAAAGATTTTATCGCCAAGGGCAATGTTATGGACATGGCCGTGGGTATCATCATCGGCGCGGCATTCACAGCCATCGTCGGCAGTCTTGTTGATGACCTGATCAACCCATTGATCGGTATCTTCATGGGCGGCGTTGATTTTGGTGGGCTGACAGCCAGCGTCGGTGACGCAACCTTCACTTACGGCAACTTCATTATGGCGATCATCAACTTCCTGATCATTGCCTGGGTGGTGTTCATGTTGGTCAAAGCCGTGAACAAGGCCAAAGGACCCGAGCCGGAAGCAGCCCCAGAAGCGCCAAAAGGCCCGACTGCCGAGGAACTGCTTGCCGAAATTCGCGATGCTTTGAAGAAATAGGCCAATCAGTCAGGAAATCCTTACCAGGGCCCGCCAATTTGGCGGGCCTTTCTGTTAGGTAAATGTGCTATGATGTCTCTGTATTATTTTAACGATTGGAGACAGAAATGGCATTTTCAAAAGCCGTACTTACAGAAATTGAAAAAGTAGCGAACGCGAAAGGCATTGAGCCTGCCGCCCTGAAAGCCGTGATCGAAGTTGAAAGCGGCGGGCGCGCCACAAGCAAGGTTGACGGCAAAGACATGCCTCTGATCCTGTATGAATTCCATGTATTCTACCGCTATCCCGGCTTGACTGATGCGCAACGTTCAGACGCGGTGTCACGCAAATTAGCTGCCCCTCGCTGGGGTGACCTGCCTTATGTGAAATCCCAATCAGGCCGTTATGGTCAGCTGGCTCGAGCTGCCAAGATCAATGAGCAAGCCGCCTACGCCGCCTGTTCTTGGGGTGTAGGTCAGGTGCTGGGCGAGAATGCGGAATGGTTGGGTTATGGCACACCTAAGGCCTTGGCTGAGAAAGCCATGGAAGGGATCGCGGGTCAGATTGACGTGATGTTGGCCTTTGTGAAAAAGGCTGGTCTGTTGGATGAATTGCACGCCCGCGATTGGCATGGGTTTGCCCGGCGCTACAATGGCCCGGGTCAGGTGGATTTCTATGCGGGTCGCATGGCCGCTGCCTATAAGCGGCATGCCGGGGCCGCCTGGCAACCATCGACCCGCCCCCCCCCCATGCGCTGCGTGTGGGATCGAAAGGGGATCAGGTCGCCGAGATGCAGCGCAAAATGCGTGGCTTGGGTTATCACTTGCATGTGGACGGCGATTTCGGCCCAGCGACCTGGCGTATGATCATGCAGTTTCAGGCGGAAAATGATCTGGTTGTCGACGGCATCGCGGGGCCCGTGACACTGGCTCGGATTGATGCGCTAACCGCCACAACGTCAAAGGTCGCCTAAAGGTCCTAGCTTCGCCCAGCGACTTCAACGCAAAACGGGTTGCAAAAATATGATATTCATACCATCTGTTGCTGCCCATTTTCAGCTTGCCTTTCATTTTTTCAACCTTTGACACTTTGCGGCCAGTTGCCCTTACCGATGCCTTGGTTGTTCGGATGAGGTACGGTAGGACTGACTTACAATCGCAACTCAATTCGAAGGATCATGCGCAAAATGGACATTGACAGCATAGATCGCCGCATTCTTGTTGTTTTGCAGAAGAAAGGGCGCATGTCGAATGCTGAACTCTCTGAGCAAGCCAATCTTTCGCCCTCTGCCTGCCACCGCCGGGTGCAGCGTCTCGAGAAAGAGGGTTATATCCGCGACTATGTGGCCTTATTGGACCCACGCAAGGTCGGGCGTCCGACAACCGTCTTTGTCGAAATCACCCTAAGCGGTCAGACGGATGAAGTGTTGGATGCATTTGAGCGCGCGGTGGCGCGGGTGCCGGATGTGCTAGAATGTCATTTGATGGCAGGTTCCGCGGATTATCTTTTAAAGGTGGTCGCAGGCGACACAGAGGACTTTGCGCGAATTCACCGTCGCTATTTGGCGTCACTGCCCGGGGTCGCGCAGATGCAATCGTCGTTTGCGCTGCGGACTGTACGGCAAACCACGGCGCTTCCGGTGTAGCGAAGGAAATTCTAGAATTTCCTTCTGGCGGATCAAATTTCTAGAAATTTGATTTTGGTGGGGCGCAATTCTTCGGTTCCAAACCCTAGGGCTCGGCGGGGTTCCAAACATGATCAGGCACCATGTTCTTTGATCTTTGCCGGCCCTTCGCGCTGCAAGGCGGACTTTGTCACCGAGGCTGTCCACGGTCGTTGCGGACGATCAACCATTGCTGCCCTTCGCTTGCCGTATAAACCACCGTGATATCCACCATTCGGTTGGTGCCGTCCACGCAGGTCCGTTTGACAGCGCGGCCCTTTCCCTTGCCCCTGTCTCACGTTAAGAGGCCCTCATTACAACCAAGGAGCCTGACCCATGGGTTACAGAATCGCCGTCGTCGGTGCCACAGGAAACGTGGGCCGCGAAATGTTGAACATCCTCGAAGAGCGGGCCTTTCCGATCGACGAGCTGGCCGTCTTGGCCAGCCGCAAGTCTTTGGGAACAGAAGTCAGCTTTGGTGAAAAAACCCTGAAGACCAAGGACCTGGACACCTTCGATTTCACCGGCTGGGATATCGCGCTGTTTGCTGTGGGCTCAGAGGCGACAAAGAAATACGCGCCAGTGGCTGCCAAGGCCGGCTGCGTGGTCATTGATAACTCATCGCTGTACCGCTACGACCCCGATGTGCCGCTGATCGTGCCCGAGGTGAACGCGGATGCGATCCACGGCTACGCCAAGAAAAACATCATCGCGAACCCCAATTGTTCGACCGCGCAAATGGTAGTGGCGCTCAAGCCTTTGCACGACCGGGCGACGATCAAGCGGGTTGTGGTCAGCACGTACCAGTCGGTTTCGGGTGCAGGCAAAGGCGGGATTGATGAGCTTTGGGATCAGACTAAATCGATCTACAACCCCACCGACGACAAGCCCGCCAAACAGTTTACCAAGCAAATCGCCTTCAACGTGATCCCGCATATCGATGTATTCATGGACAGTGGCGAGACCAAGGAAGAATGGAAAATGGTCGCCGAGACGAAAAAGATCGTTGATCCGGCGATCAAGGTCACGGCCACTTGTGTGCGGGTCCCGGTCTTTGTGGGGCACTCGGAGGCGATCAATATCGAGTTTGAAGAGTTCCTGGACGAAGATGAGGCCCGTGACATCCTGCGCGAAGCCCCGGGCATTATGGTGATCGATAAGCGCGAAGACGGTGGCTATGTCACCCCCATCGAATGCGTCGGCGACTTTGCGACATTCATCAGCCGCATTCGGCAGGACAGTACTATTGAAAATGGGCTGAACCTGTGGTGCGTGTCCGATAACCTGCGCAAGGGGGCAGCCCTGAACGCGGTGCAGATTGCCGAAGTTTTGGGGCGCGAGTGCTTGAAGAAGGGCTGAGGCCGTTTCGATTTTCACGAAGGGGGGCACGGCTTTCGTGCCTCTTTTTGATGGAGGATAGGATTGCCAGGCTTGTCAGCTTTGCGGACTTTCCGCTCATTGAGGCAATCGACACAGATGACCGGTTGTATGTTGGTCGAGCTAGGGTAGGCCTTGAGTGAGCTCATAGAAGCAGGAAGTATCAAAAATGGCCGGTTATGTTCTCCACCACTACAATATCGTCGACAGGTCCCGGATCGACGAGTTGGGGCCCATGTCGCTCCCCATCGTAGAGAAATATGGCGGCGAGCTTATTGTAGCCAGCCCCGTCAAAACGCTCGCCGGGTCAAGCCCTTATGCTAGCATGGTAATATACAAATTTGAGAGCTTTGAAGCAGCCTTGAGGTTCTATCAGTCTCCCGAAATGGCAGAGTTGGCAAAATTCAGAAACCAGGTAATCGAAGGCTTTGTAGCGGTTCTTCCCGATCATCCGGAGACGGAAAACCTGGTGAAATCAGGATATTTCGAGACTAACCCCGAAGCTTCGTAGATTACCCCAAAGAGGACTTTGGTGCAGCCCACAGCATCGGTGATTTTGGGCTCAAAGCGGACATCGGAAAAACGACTCCCAAGATGATTATTCTTTAACCCCAAGATGTCTGGCGCCGCCTATGGCTTGCAAAATGACATTGATAGCGTAGAAGGCCCACAGCAATGGCCAGATCGCTGGCTTTTGTTGCGGTTGATGATGCTCGAAAAATGTGAAACTTTTTTGAGAAAGGGTCTTTCGATGGAAAAGACACCGACCATCTTCCTGCGCGATTTTGACGGACATCCGAAATTTGTGACGCGCAATCCGAATAGTGTATGCGACTGGGTCTTTGCGGGCGCGGGCCAAGCGACCCGCAAATATGACGGGACCTGTTGTATGTTTGACGGCACCCAGTGGTTCAAACGTCGCGAAGTGAAGCAGGACAAGCAGCCTCCGCATGACTTCGTGAAGGTTCACCATGACCAAACAACGGGTAAGCTGATGGGCTGGGTGCCCGTCCGGCCCGACGATAAATGGCATCTGGAGGCCATAAGCCGGGGCGATCATTTGAGGGTGGGGACCTATGAGCTTTGCGGTCCTAGGGTTCAGGGCAACCCGGAAGGGTTTGATACCCACGTGATGATTGCCCATGCGGATACAGAAATTCTCGATCCGCCACGGGATTTCGACGGTTTGAAGGACTGGATGGGCAATACCACCTATGAGGGTATCGTGTTTCATCACGCAGATGGGCGGATGGCCAAAATCAAGCGTCGTGATTTTGGTTTCTAGGCGGGCAAGATCTTAGTCCAATGATGTTAAGGCGCGCTGCGGATATCAAAAAAGGGGTGTGTTTTTGCACCCCTTTTTACGGCCTCGCCTGCTCTGTGATGAAGTGCCAGACGCTTATCGGCACGTTATCGATATGATCACTCTTCGAGTATGGCGATGGATTCGTCGAGGCTGATGCAAACAGCGTCTTGGTCGCCCGATTCAGTAGCGGCGGCCATGGATTCTTGCATGCTGACAGTGATTTGCTGCATTTTGGCCGCGTCAGTTTCCGCCAGTACTAGCATGCCTGTCGTCAACAATGTCATCCTTTGCTGCACGTCTTCTTGCGTGCATTCCGCGGTCGCTGCCGTTGCAAAAATGCTGATGGTTAGGCCGCCGATGATCTTGATGGTGGATAGCTTCATGTATCTCTCCGATTTATGCCTCAATGGCAGCGATCCCGTCACGGTGCTGCGCTTGAACGTGCGTCCTGCACACAATAGATTGCTATGGTCAGGCCTTTGCCGCTACAATCGTGCAGCGAGTGCGCCACTAAAATGCGCGAAAAAACACCGATTTTATGGCCAAGTTAAGCGAAAAATCGATCATTTTCGGCCATGGCACCGACATTTCTTAAAGTTTTTCCAAGGAACGCGGCAGCGGCCTCGTCTAAGCTGTATGACAACAAGGCATTAAATGCAGGAGACCCCTATGCTTCGCCCGTTATTGACTACCAGTCTGATCGCCCTGTCTGCGACCGCCAACGCCGATACCTTCACCGCAGAGGCCCGTGTGGACACTGTCACGATTTACCCCGGCCTTGCGACGATCAGTCGTCTGATCACCCTTGATGTACCCGCAGGCCAGCATGAAATCATCGTGCCAGGCTTGCCCCGGTCCTTGGCCACTGAAAGCCTGCGTGTGTCGTCGCCGCAGGGCACCCAGGTTGGCGCGGTGAACTTGGCCCATGATCGTCTGCCGGTTACCCCGGATCAAACCTCGCCCGAAATTCAGGCCGTCAAGGATGAGATCGAACGTCTGGAAGAGGTCCTGCGCCTGCATGACGTGGGCATCGCCGAAATCCGGTTGCGCGTGCAGGCCGCGGAAGAGCAGATCGCCTTTTTGCAAAGTCTCAGCCAAGCCAGTGCGGTTGAAGGATTGGCGGCAAGTGATATCCAATCTTTGGCGCAGATGGTCGGATCCGAAACCTTAACCGTGCGCCAGGCCGCTTTCGCCGCCGAACAAGAAGCCCAGGCAGCGCTCCGTGCCCGCGAAATTGATGAGGATGCGTTGCGGGATGCGCGTCGGACGCTCACCGCTCTGATGGCCCCGAAACAGAATGATGGCGCGGTGCTGACCTTCACGCTCAGTGCGGCCGAAGCTGGTGAGGTGACCATTGATATCAGCTCGCTTGAAGGGTTCGCCAATTGGTCCCCCGTCTATGATATGCGGCTGACAACCGGCGATACCCCGGCGATCGATATTGATCGGGCCGTCGTGGTCAGTCAGGAAACCGGACAGGATTGGCTGAATGTGCAGCTGATCCTCTCAACCGCCCGTCCGGGCGAACAGATCGCCCCCAGCGATGTCTGGGCCCCCCTGCGCCAGATCGTGTCCGAGGAAGAGTTGGAGCGTCAACGTCTCCTGACCGCACAACAAGAGATGATGGTCATGGAAGCACCGATGATGTCGATGAGTGAGTCCAGTGCTGATCAGGTGGTCGATAGGATGGCCCAGCCGGTGCGCGCAACCGCTGATTTCAGCGGCGCGACCGTCACCTATGCCTATCCGGGCCGGGTGGATATTCGGAACGGCGTGGATGATCTGCGCCTGCCGCTGGATACGCTGAACCTTGAAGCAGATGTCTGGGCCGAAGCCGCCCCAAGCCGTGATGCCATCGCCTACCGCGTGGCCGAATTCACTAACGCGACCGAAGAAATTCTGTTGCCGGGCCGCGCATTGGTTTTTGCCGATGGCACGATGATCGGGTTCAGCCAACTGCCGTTGCTAGCCGCCGGGGCTGATACGGAAATGGGCTTTGGGCCATTGGACGGGCTGCGGCTGACCCGCACGACCCCACGGAAATCTGCTGGGGATGTGGGCGTGTTCTCAAGCGCGAACCAGCTGACCGAACTGGCCGAGATGAAGGTCGAAAACCTGACCGGGCAGGACTGGCGGGTGCTGATCAGGGACGCGATCCCCTATTCCGAACAGGATGATCTTGAGGTCGCGTTCAAAGCGTCACCGGAGGCGACGCTACGTAATCCTGAAGGGCAACGTGGCATTCTGCTGTGGGATCTGAATGTCGACGCTGGGACGACGCAAGACATATCATTGGAATACACGCTAAAATGGCCAAGTGGCTACGTGCTGCGTTAAACTAAATAACAGCAGGTCAGGCGCGCTTAATGTAGGGTGCGCCTACCACAGTTTTGGCCCCGTTGTGTTGCTTTGTTTTCCTCGTGGCGGGTTCGATGACCTGATCATTCCCCCCAATTACTTTTCAAAAAGTGACCCAAATTTAGGCTGCGGTGTCCCTTGCAATCGGTACGGATTGCGGCAACCCTCGCGTCCAGAAAAAAGCTAACAGGGGAAGTGACATGAGAACGACATCGATATTCACATTGGGGGCGGTGCTGCTGGCCACGACATCAACACTTAGCGCGGAAACGTTGCGCTGGGCGCGATCCGGCGACGCGTTGACGCTTGATCCACATGCGCAGAACGAAGGACCGACCCACACGATCCGCCATCAAATGTATGAGCCACTGATCATTCGCGACGTATCCGGCGCGTTTGAGCCTGCCTTGGCCACCGACTGGGCCCCGTCCGCCGATGATCCGAATGTCTGGGTTTTCAACCTGCGCGAAGGTGTGACCTTCCACGAAGGCGCAGCCTTTACGGCCGAAGATGTCATTTTCAGCTTTGAGCGCGCCAAACAGCCCAATTCCGACATGAAAGAACTGATCGGATCAATCACCGAAGTTCGCGCCGTTGACGATTATACCATTGAAATCGTCACCGACGGGCCCAACCCGATCCTGCCCTCCAACCTGACCAACCTGTTTATGATGGATAAGGACTGGACTGAGGCAAACGACACGGTCAACGTGCAAGATTTTGAAGGCGGCGAGATCACCTTTGCAACCACCAACGCAAACGGCACCGGCCCTTATATTCTGGAAAGCCGCGAACCTGATGTGAAAACCGTCATGGTTCGGAACGACAACTACTGGGGCATTGATCAATTCCCGATGGAAGTGACCGAGATCGTCTATACACCCATCCAAAACGCCGCGACCCGTGTGGCCGCGATGCTGTCTGGTGAGATCGATTTTCTGCAGGATATGCCCGTGCAGGATTTGGCCCGCGTGAATGACGCCGAAGGCCTTGTCGTCAAGCAGGCCCCACAAAACCGGGTGATTTTCTTTGGGATGAACCTTGGGGCTGACGATATTGAGGCGGACAACATCGATGGCGCCAACCCATTGGCCGATGTGCGCGTGCGTCAGGCGATGTCTATGGCGATCAACCGTGATGCGATCCAGCAGGTTGTGATGCGTGGGCAAAGTCAGCCCGCCGGCATGATTGCTCCGCCATTTGTCAACGGCTGGACCGCCGAGATGGATGCGGAATCCTCAACTGATGTCGATGGCGCCAAGGCGCTGCTGGCTGAGGCTGGCTATGCTGATGGATTCTCGCTCCGGCTGGATTGCCCGAACGACCGTTATGTGAACGACGAAGCGATCTGTCAGGCCGCCGTGGGCATGTTGGGCCAGATCGGCGTGACGGTGAACCTCGATTCCAAGCCAAAGGCACAGCATTTCCCGCTGATCACAGATGGGCAGACGGATTTCTACATGCTGGGCTGGGGTGTGCCGACTTATGATAGTGAATACATCTTCAACTTCCTTGTGCATGGTCGTGAAAGCGATATCGGCACATGGAACGGGACCGGTTTTGACAATGATGAACTGGACGCAAAGATCGCTTCACTGTCCTCAAACACTGATCTGGAAGCGCGCAATGCAGATATCGCCGATATCTGGCGGGTCGTGCAGGACGAACAGCTTTATATCCCGATCCACCACCAAGTGCTGAACTGGGGTATGGCCGAGAATGTCGGGATTGAAGTTGATCCCGAA
This sequence comes from uncultured Paracoccaceae bacterium, assembly GCA_947501555.1. GTDB lineage: Bacteria > Pseudomonadota > Alphaproteobacteria > Rhodobacterales > Rhodobacteraceae > Yoonia. Next base: position 2,619,751 of record CANMWG010000001.1, on the reverse strand, counting down.
GATCAGCCGAAGATCAAGTATTTCACCATGAACTGATCTAACGTAGGCAGCGCGCCCCATTGACGGTCGCGCTGCCATCGGCTGCCATCAGGCAGCAACACAATCATCTATCCTAAGGGCATCAGGCCCCGGGATGTTGCAGGATACACCTTTTTATGCTGGCCTATATCATCCGCCGCGTTGCGCAGTCTGCGCTTGTCCTGCTGATCGTGGGGCTTGTGGCTTTCTCGATGTTTCGTTTTGTGGGCGACCCGATTGAAAACATGCTGGGGCAAGAACGCACGGTCGCAGACATCGAACGCCTGCGCGATCAGCTTGGCCTGAACCAGTCTATCGCCGTGCAATATTTCAAGTTTCTCGAAGGCGCCGCCCAAGGCAACCTTGGGGTCAGCTACCGGCAAGGACGCCCTGTCGCCGAAATTCTGATGGAACGCGCCCCCGCAACTTTGGAACTGGCCGCCGTGTCGGGGATATTGGCGATTGCCTTTGGGATCGCCTTTGGGGTCTTCACCGCCATCCGGCGCGATGGGATTGTGGCCAATGTCATCATGTCCGCGTCACTGATCGGGGTCTCTTTGCCCACCTTTCTGATCGGGATCCTGTTGATCTACATCTTCTCGGTTGAATTGGGGTGGCTGCCCAGCTTCGGGCGGGGGGAAACCGTGCAAATTGGAAACTGGTCAACCGGGTTTCTGACACCTTCGGGCAGGCAAGCGCTGGTGCTGCCTGCGATCACCCTAGGGCTTTACCAAATGACGCTGATCATGCGGTTGGTGCGCTCCGAGATGCTAGAGGTCCTGCGCCAAGACTACATCCGCTTTGCCCGCGCGCGGGGGCTGAAAAGCCGCGCCATCAATTTCCGGCATGCGCTGAAAAACACCATGGTGCCCGTGATCACGGTGATCGGGCTGCAGCTGGGCGCGATCATCGCCTTTGCGATCATCACCGAGACGGTGTTCCAGTGGCCCGGCGTGGGGCTGTTGTTTATCAACGCGATCCAATTCGTCGATATCCCGGTGATGGCCGCTTACCTGATGCTGATTTCGGTGATGTTCGTGATGATCAATCTGATCGTGGACATGTTGTATTTTCTGGTTGATCCGCGCTTGCGCGTTGACCGGGCAGGGGGGCACTGATGACCGATTTACCGGATCACACCGCACCAAAACTGGCCGAAAAATCGCGCCTGCGCGCGTTTTTGGACAGTGACATCTTCTTCGCCTTCAAACGCTCGCCGATTGCGGTGGTCTCAACCATCGTGGTGACCGTGCTGGTCTTATCTGCCATTTTTGCGCCACTGCTCGCGACCACAAACCCCTTTGATTCCGCATCACTGAACCTGATGAACGGCTTCACCGCACCGATGGCACCGAACGCCTTCACCGGCGAGACATTCTTGCTGGGGACGGATGATCAGGGGCGCGATGTGTTCTCGACCATTCTTTACGGGATGCGGATTTCGCTATTCGTGGGGGTTGCGGCGGTCTTGTTCGCGATGGTGCTGGGGATCACGCTGGGGCTGATCGCGGGCTATTTGGGCGGCTGGGTCGAAACGATCATCATGCGGATCGCAGATGTGCAACTGACCTTTCCATCCATCTTGGTCGCCATGCTGATTTTCGGGGTCGCCAAGGGGATCACACCCATCGAATACCGGGACCAGATGGCCATCTGGGTGCTGATCATCGCGATCGGGCTCAGTGATTGGGTGCAGTTCGCCCGCGTCGTGCGCGGGGCCACATTGGTCGAAAAGCGCAAAGAATATGTGGAAGCCGCCCGGCTGATCGGGCGCAAGCCCTATGCGATCATGCTCAAACACATTCTGCCAAACGTGCTGTCGCCGGTTTTGGTGATTGCGACGATCTCGCTGGCGTTGGCCATCATCGCCGAAGCCACGCTCAGTTTTCTGGGCGTCGGCGCGCCACCAACGCAACCCAGCCTGGGGACTTTGATCCGGATCGGGCAGGGTTTTCTGTTCTCGGGCGAATGGTGGATTTTGCTGTTCCCGGCACTGACCCTGTTGACCCTCGCGCTGAGTGTGAACCTGCTGGGTGACTGGCTGCGCGATGCATTGAACCCGAGGTTACGTTGATGGCCGGTATCTCTGAGGGGGAAATTCGAAGAATTGAGAAAGCGTTGAATTGTGAGCTTCCTCCGGAAATTAGCGAAGTCTACGCAAACCATAATGGTAAGAAAGGTCCTACGAACATTGACCTTCTCTGGCCACATACCGATCCTGATGACGGGATTATTGAGAACAACCAAGTTTTTGCTGACAAGGAAGCATTTCCGTTATCACCGCGAGGCGTTGTGTTTGTCGGTTCCGATGGTTGTGGTGGCATCTTGTTTTTCAGGAAGTCCGACTTCACTGCCGGCGTCTGGTACCCTGCCGATGGAGATACAACTGTTGAAGAAACTTCCAGCGTTTCGAAACTGTGGGATAGGATCCAATACATGTACCAACGTGATGATGAGAGAGGTTTGAAACAATCTCCTGTCCTGTCCATCCGCAACCTGCGCGTTGAAATTCCCACGCGCAGCGGTGTTGTGACCCCTGTGGACGGGGTTAGCTATGACATTCAGGCAGGCGAAATTCTGGGCGTTGTGGGTGAAAGCGGCGCTGGGAAATCCATGGCGGGCAATGCGGTCATCGGGCTGTTGAACCCGCCGGCCCATATTGCCGCAGGCGAGATCTGGTTGAACGGGTCCCGGATTGATGCGCTGAAGGGAGACGCGCTGCGCCGCCTGCGCGGCAAGGAAATGGGGATGGTGTTCCAGGACCCGTTGACCTCGCTGAACCCGCTGTTGTCCGTGGGGGACCAGCTGACCGAGACGATGCTGACCCATCTGCCCATCAGCCGCAGCGAGGCGCAAAAGCGCGCCATCGCCGCACTTGATGAGGTGGGCATCCCCGGGGCCGCCCAGCGGATCGGCAGCTACCCCCATGAATTCAGCGGCGGCATGCGCCAACGGGTGGTGATTGCCCTCGCGCTTTGTGCGGAACCCTCGTTGATCATCGCGGATGAACCGACAACGGCGCTTGATGTGTCCGTGCAGGCGCAGATCATCGCGTTGCTCAAACGGCTTTGCCGGGATCGGGGCACGGCTGTGATGCTGATCACCCACGATATGGGGGTCATTGCAGAAGCAGCGGACCGGGTGGCGGTGATGTACGCAGGTCGGTTGGCCGAATTGGGCCGCGTGCGTGACGTGCTGACCCAGCCGCAGCATCCCTACACAGCGGGGCTGATGGCTTCGACACCGCTGGCTTCGGCCGGTAAGCCGCGCTTGCATCAGATCGAAGGCGCGATGCCCCGGTTGGACAAAGTGCCAGAAGGCTGCGCCTTTAACCCGCGGTGTACCTTTGCCCGGGCCAAATGCCGCGCAGCACCAGCCCCCCAAATCGGGGACACACACGCAGCTTGCTGGTTCTCGCCGGCTGCAGAAAAGGTCTGATGATGGCGTTAATTTCGGTGAAAAAGCTGAACCGCGTGTTCGACGTGTCAAAACCCTGGCTGAACCGGGTTATTGAGCGGCAGCCCAAGGCGTTTCTGACAGCTGTCTCTGACGTGGATTTTGAGGTAGCACCCCAGACAACCTATGGGCTGGTCGGTGAAAGCGGGTCGGGCAAGTCGACGATTGGGCGGATGTTGGTCGGCCTTTTGACGCCCTCCAGCGGCACGGTTGAGATCGAAGGGATCAACCTCGCATCTGAGACGGATGCAGGCAAAGTTGATGCAGTGCGGTCGGACATCCAGATGATCTTTCAAGATCCCTTTGCTTCGCTGAACCCGCGCTGGCGGGTGCGCGATATCATCGTGGAACCTGTTGTCGCACGCGGTGGGGATGCGACTGGCCTTGCGGAAAAGCTGTTAGAACAGGTCGGGCTTTCGGCGCTGGATGCGGGCAAGTTCCCGCATGAGTTTTCCGGCGGACAACGGCAACGGATTTGCATCGCGCGGGCGCTGTCGTCGGAACCCAAGTTGATCATCTGCGACGAACCCACCTCGGCTTTGGATGTGTCTGTGCAGGCGCAGGTCTTGAACCTGATGAGCGATTTGAAGGACGATTTTGGCCTGACCTATGTTCTGATCAGCCATGACTTGACCGTTGTGCGGCACATGTCAGACCGGATCGGCGTGCTGTATCTCGGTCGTTTGGTGGAAGAGGCGGATGCAGAGGACCTGTTTGCCGACACTAAACATCCTTACACACAGATGCTGCTGGAAGCCGCCCCGCAGATGGATGGGTTTGGACGCGAGGCGGATTTGCCCGAAGGTGAGATCCCAGACCCGATCAACCCACCCAGCGGCTGCGCCTTTCATCCGCGCTGTCCCGTTGCGACGGATATCTGTAAGCAAGAGCGGCCAGCGATGCGCCATTTGGGTAAATCCCGGGTGGCCTGTCATTTGGCTGAATGACGCCACATAGCATACGCCGTCTGTACGCATTCTGTACGCAAAACATACCGGTCAATTGTCGCAAAAAAGGGGCGCCACAGCGCCCCTGAATTTTGGTCTTACATATTCGGGTAATTCGGCCCGTCGCCGCCTTGCGGGACCGTCCAGGTGATGTTCTGGCTGGGGTCCTTAATGTCGCAGGTTTTACAATGCACGCAGTTCTGGAAGTTGATCTGGAACTTCGTGTCGTCCCCTTCGCCGACAAATTCATACACGCCCGCTGGGCAGTAACGTGCTGAAGGACCTGCATATTTTGCAAAGTTCACCGCAACCGGAACGGCCGGATCGGTCAGGTGCAAATGCGCAGGCTGGCTTTCTTCATGGTTGGTAAAGCTAAAGGACACATTGGTCAGCCGGTCAAATGACAGCGTCCCGTCCGGCTTGGGGTAGTCAATTGGGGTGTGTTTGCTGGCGTCTTCGGTCGCCTCAGCGTCAGATTTGCCATGGGATAATGTGCCCAGAATGCTAGCACCGAAGGTGTTCATCCACATATCCCAGCCGCCTATACCCAGCGATGCGAGAAGCCCGTACTTGGACCACAAGGGTTTGACATTGCGGACTTTTTTCAGATCATTGCCGATGTCACCTTTACGTACGGCATCATCATATCCACCTAGCATGTCGCCGCTGCGACCCGATTTGATCGCCTCAATTGCAGCTTCCGCCGCAGCGATCCCAGACAGCATTGCGTTATGGTTTCCCTTGATCCGGGGCACGTTGACCATACCGGCCGCACAACCCAAAAGCGCGCCGCCCGGGAACTCAAGCTGGGGCATGGACTGGAAACCGCCCTCTGAGATCGCGCGCGCCCCGTAGGCCACGCGCTTGCCGCCTTTTAGAAGCTCGGCCACCATCGGGTGATGCTTGAAACGTTGGAATTCCATGTAAGGGAAAAGATGCGGGTTCTTGTAGTTCAAGTGAACCACGAAGCCCACGTAAACTTGATTATTTTCAAGGTGATAGATGAACGATCCACCACCCGCATTGCTTTCCAGCGGCCACCCCATTGTATGGGTCACGGTGCCTTCGCGATGCTTTTCAGGGTCGACTTCCCAGATTTCTTTCATGCCCAGACCGTATTTCTGAACATCATGTCCCGCGCCCAACGCGTATTTCGCGATCACCTGTTTCGACAAGGACCCGCGCACGCCTTCGCCCAAGAATACATACTTCCCGTGCAGTTCCATCCCCGGTTCATACGAAGGGCCGGGCGTGCCATCGGGGTTCTTGCCAAACTCGCCTGCCACGACGCCTTTCACCTCGCCGTCATCGCCATAAACCAGTTCCGAGCAAGACATGCCTGGGAAAATCTCCACGCCCATTTCCTCGGCCTGTTCCGCCATCCAGCGGCAGACATTTCCCATGGAAACGATGTAATTGCCGTGATTGTTCATCAAAGGAGGCATAACAAAATTGGGGATGCGCAGCTGTCCGGCTTGACCCAACATGTAGAAATTATCTTCTTTCACGGGCACGTTCAAAGGTGCGCCCTTGTCTTTCCAATCCGGGGTCAGCGTGTTCAATCCAGCGGGATCAAGCACAGCACCAGACAGGATATGCGCCCCAACTTCGGACCCTTTTTCCAACACCACAACGTTCAAATCCGCATCAAGTTGCTTAAGCCGGATTGCGGCAGAGAGGCCAGCGGGGCCTGCGCCCACGATTACCACATCGTATTCCATCGCTTCGCGTTCAATCTCGGCCATCAGCAAATCCTTCAAACTCCGGGTCGAAACCCCTTTTATTCAGTCTCATCAAGGGTTACCTGATGGAAGATCAAGGGGCAATCAAGACACGACGTCAAAACGCAAAGGCGCGACACCAAATCGCGCCCGAGGCTTGACTTTGTGCCTGCCCAATAGAGTATGGCCGTTCGATTGACATTTTTTTTGCCTCCGGGAGGGGACATCATATGGATAAAATACCACTCACCCGCGCAGGCTTTGACAAGCTGGATGCCGAGCTCAAGCACCTCAAATCGGTTGAGCGTCCGGCGATCATTCGTGCAATCGCAGAGGCCCGCGAGCATGGCGATCTGTCCGAGAACGCGGAATATCATTCTGCCAAGGAAAAGCAGTCCTTTATCGAAGGCCGTGTGAAAGAGCTGGAAGGTGTTATTTCATTGGCCGACGTGATTGATCCTGCCAAACTATCGGGCACAATCAAGTTTGGCGCGACCGTGGAATTGGTTGACGAAGACACCGATGAAGAAAAGACCTATCAAATTGTCGGTGAATATGAGGCCGATATTGAGAACGGTAAGTTGAATATGAAATCCCCCTTGTCGCGTGCTTTGATCGGTAAAGACGAGGGCGATAGTGTTGAAGTGCGTACCCCTGGCGGCGTCCGCAGTTACGAAATCCTGTCGATCACATATAAGTAGAAAGTGCGCGTTTTATGGCGCAGAAGCAATTCTCTGACTGGGCCCCGGCGCCCGAGGGCCTAAATCGGGCCGATAAGATCGCGCTTGCCCTCGCGGTTGGATGGATACTGTTCGTCGGCCTGCTTTTTCTGAGATCTCTGCCTTCACGGGTTGAGGGTGCCCCTTTTGATGGCCTGCGTCTGGCTTTGATGTTGATCGCTTTTTTCATGCCTGTCGCCCTGATCTGGGTTGCAGCTGCCGTTGCCCGGACAAACCGCATCGTCCGCGAAGAATCGTTTCGTGTGCAGGCTGCGATTGACGGGATGCGCCAGACTTATCTGACACAGCAATCTCAACTTACCGGTTCTGAACCCGCCGTGGAGGAACAGCTGCAAGCGATTGCGCAATCTGCCAAGAACACTGAGACGGCGGTGTCCAGCTTTGCGTCGCGCCGCGAGGTGTCCCGCCTGATCGTGCCGCGCGCTGCCCCACAGGTCCCCAGCGATCAGCCCGCCCTTGAACTGGGCACCCCACCGGAAGATATTGCGCCGCCGTTGGACCGCTTTGATCTGATCCGTGCGTTGAATTTCCCAAATGATGAACATGATACTGAAGGTTTTGCTGCACTCCGCCGTGCTTTGCGCGACCGTACCGCCCGCAAGCTGGTGCAGGCCAGTCAGGATGTTCTGACGCTGTTGTCCCAAGACGGCATCTATATGGATGATCTGCACCCAGAACCTGTAAGCGCCGATGTCTGGCGCCGCTTTGCCGGGGGCGAGCGCGGTCACTCGATTGATGTGCTAGGTGGCGTGCGGGATCGGACGTCGTTGGCCCTGGTCACTGGCCGGATGCGCGAAGATACGATTTTCCGCGATGCGGTGCACCATTTCCTGCGCTGTTTTGATCAGATGCTGGTGACCTTCGAAGAGCTTGCGACCGATGCCGATCTGCTGTCCTTGGCCGAGACCCGTACGGCCCGGTCCTTTATGCTGCTGGGCCGTGCGACCGGGACGTTTGACTAACCCCCGATGTTCGACATCTTTTTGCAAACCCTGCCGTTTTTTATGTTGATCGCGTTGGGGTATGGTGCGGCCCGCAGCGGGTTCTTCCCACAAGAGGCTACGGCCTATCTGACCAAATTCGTCTTCTACTTTGCACTGTCCGCGTTGGTATTTCGCTTTTCGGCAAACCTTGAACTGAGCGCGGTGCTGGATTGGTCCTTTGTGCTTGCATACCTCGCTGCGACCACGGTGGTCTATGTGATCGCCACATGGGTGGCCATCCGACGCGGCCTGCCAATCGCTGAAGCCGCTGTTGAGGCCCAATGTGCCGTTGTTGGCAATGTTGGTTTTCTGGGGATACCGATGCTGGTTTTGCTTTTGGGCGAAGCCGCCATTGGACCCGTCATGATGGTCTTGGCCGTTGATTTGATTGTCTTTGGCAGCCTGATTGTGATCCTGATCACCGGGTCCCGGGACGGGCGCATGTCGCCCCGTGTCTTGGGCACGGTGGCCATGGGTTTGATCAAAAATCCGATGATTGTATCGATTTCCTTGGGCGTTCTAGTCTCTGCCACTGCGACCCCGGTGCCTGGTCCGATCAATGAGTTTCTGATCCTGCTCGGTGCTGCGGCCACCCCGGGGGCTTTGTTTGCCATCGGCGCGTCGCTTGCCTCAAAATCGGCGGAACGTGTGGCGGTTGCGGGCTGGCTGAGTTTCTGCAAACTGGTTTTGCATCCGGTCGCCGTGGCGATCGCTGCGTTGATGGTCTTTCCGGTTGATCGCTATGCCGCCGGCGTCATGATCGCTGCGGCCGCTTTGCCGGTGGCGGGCAACGTTTATATTTTGGCGCAGCATTACAGCGTCGCCCCGGCACGTGTTTCGGCGTCTATTTTGCTTTCGACGGTTGCAAGTGTCGTCACTGTGTCGCTGGTGATTGCGTGGGTGACAAGGTTCTGATCCTGCGTTAGCCCTTGGTGGCAGAGACAGGAGCATGCGATGAAAACAGTATCTGAGAACCGGTGTTTTGGTGGCACGCAAGGGGTGTATTCCCATGCCTCGACGGCCTGCGCATGCGACATGACCTTTGGCCTCTTCCTGCCAGCTGAGGCGGCGGACGGCTCGGTGCCTGTCTTGTGGTTTTTGTCAGGGCTGACCTGCACCCATGAAAACGCGATGACCAAGGCGGGTGCACAGGCCTGGGCGGCTGAGCAAGGCATCGCATTGGTGTTTCCAGATACCTCGCCCCGTGGTGACGGCGTGCCGGATGATGCGGCCTATGATCTGGGTCAGGGTGCGGGTTTCTACATCGACGCCAGCGAGGCCCCATGGGACACCCATTTCAAGATGTGGACCTATGTGGCCGAGGAGTTGCCTGGATTATTGGGCCAAGAATTCCCGCTCGATATGGACCGTCAGGCGATCACAGGACATTCGATGGGTGGGCATGGGGCGCTGACCCTTGCGATGGCTTTGCCGGGCCGGTTTCGGTCGGTGTCGGCTTTTGCCCCGATTTGCCACCCGACCGCCAGTGATTGGGGCCGCAAACAGTTCGCGGCCTACTGGGGGGATGAGGCAAACTGGGGCCCACATGATGCGACCTTGCTGATGCAAGGGTCCGGTTTTGAGGGGCCGGTTTTGATTGATACCGGCACGGATGATCAATTTGGGGATTTATTGGGCACCGCGCATCTGGCGCAGGCCATGGCCGCAAAAGGGCAAGAGGGGCAGATCCGCTTGCAGAAGGGCTATGATCATTCGTATTTCTTCATCTCAAGCTTTATGGAAGACCACGTCGCGTTTCATGCCGAGGCGCTTTACACATGATCTACGTGGATGCCGATGCTTGCCCGGTCAAGGCTGAGGTTGAACGTGTTGCCACCCGGCATAAGCTGAAAATGTTTGTGGTCTCAAATGGGGGCATTCGTCCGTCGCCCAATCCATTTGTCGAAACCGTCGTTGTGCCTGACGGGCCCGATGTGGCGGATATGTGGATCGCGGATCGCGCCAAAGCGGGTGATGTCGTGATCACGGGGGATATTCCGCTGGCCGCGCGCTGCATTGAAAACGGGGCGCTGGTGCTGAAACACAATGGTGAGGCGCTGACGACAGCAAATATCGGCAACGTCCTGGCGACGCGTGATTTGATGACAGACATGCGCGCGGCTGACCCGTTTCGGCAGGGTGGTGGCAAACCCTTTAGCAAAGCTGATCGCGCACGGTTTTTGGATGGGCTTGAACGGGCGGTGCGCGCCGCAGCGCGGGCACTGTGACCCTGTCGCCTGCGAAATTAGGTGCACTCTGTGCGGCCGTTTCGGTGCTGTTCTTCTCGGTCAATGATGTGGCGATCAAGTTTCTCAGTGGCGGCTATGCCTTGCATCAGGTGGTGCTGATCCGGTCGCTTCTTGGGCTTATCATCATCGTGGCCGTGATCGCCCCATTGACCAACGGTTGGGCGATTGCGCGGACGAAACGGCTGAAGATGCATATGCTGCGCGGGCTTTGTGTCGTCTTCGCGAATATGACGTTCTTTTTGGGTTTGGCTGCAATGCCATTGGCCGACGCCGTGGCGATCTTTTTCGTCAGCCCCTTGGTCATCACGGTGTTTTCGGTCGTCTTCCTGGGTGAGACTGTCGGCCCAAGGCGCTGGGCTGCGATTTTTGTGGGCTTTGTGGGTGTGTTGATCATGATGCGGCCGGGGACGGCGGCCTTTCAGGTCGCCTCGCTTTTGCCCTTGGCTGCGGCCTTTTGCTATGCGGGCATCCATATCATTACACGTCGGATCGGTGGGACCGAAAGTGCCGCGACCATGGCGTTCTACATTCAGATTATGTTCATCCTTGTCTGTCTGGTTATGGGGCTTGCTGTTGGGGATGGTCGCTTTGGCAATCAATCTGATCCGTCGCTTGCGTTTCTGTTGCGTGCTTGGAGTTGGCCGTTGCCTGCGGATTATCCGGTTTTTCTGATCATTGGGATTGGCATAGCCTTTGGTGGCTATCTGATTAGCCAAGCCTACCGGGTGACTGAGGCGTCTTTTGTCGCATCGTTCGAATACCTTGCTCTGCCGACTTCGGTGATCTGGGGGATGCTGTTCTTTCAGGAGTTTCCGGCGCTTTGGGACTATGTTGGCATGGCTTTGATCTTGGGTGCGGGGCTGTTCGCCGTTTGGCGTGAGGCCCGGACTAAGCCTGGTGCTTTACAGCGCCCATTGCGGCGTTAGGTTGGGTGCAGACAACAAGGGAACGCTTATGGCTGACGTGCAAGCAGTGGTCTTTGACATCGGGAATGTCTTGATCGAATGGCAACCAGAACGCTTTTATGACAGCGTTATCGGGGAAGAACGGCGCAAAGCCATGTTCGCCGCGATTGATCTGCATGGCATCAATGATCTGGTGGACCGTGGCCACAATTTTCGCGACACGATTTATGCTGCCGCAGACGCCAACCCAAAATGGCGCGACGAAGTGCTGATGTGGCATGATCGTTGGATTGAGATGGCCGCGCCTGCAATTGACCACTCTGTTAGGTTGCTTCGTGCGCTGCGTGCTGGCGGCATGCCGGTCTTTGCTTTGACGAATTTTGGCATACAGACTTTTGAGGTGGCCGAGCCGGTCTACCCGTTTCTGGGCGAATTCGACCGCCGGTATATCTCGGGCCATATGCAGGTAGTTAAGCCAGATGCGCAGATTTATGAGATGGTTGAGGCCGATTGCGGGGTTGATCCTGCAGGGCTGCTGTTCACCGACGACCGGATCGATAATATCCGTACCGCCGCAGACCGGGGCTGGCAGACCCATTTGTTTGAAGGTGCACAAGGTTGGGCGGACAGGTTGGTAGCCGCTGGCGTTTTGACCCCCGAGACCGCCAAATGACTGTTATGATCCCTTTTGAGGAAGGCGAACAGGGCCTCGATTGGTTGGCCCTGACTGACGCATTGGCGGCAGGCCATGCGCATCCGCCCGCCGAGGTGGCGGATGTGTTTCTTTATGAGGGGGAGAATACGCTGCTGAACCGCTCTGCCTGGATTGCTGGCATGGGCTTGGCTGTGAAATGCGCCACCATTTTTCCGGGCAACCGCGCTCAGGGTCGGGCGGCGATTGGGGGCGCTGTTAATCTGTTCTCTGGCAAGGATGGGACGCTAGAGGCCATCTTGGATTTCATGCTGGTGACAAAGTGGAAGACCGCTGGTGACAGCCTGCTTGCGGCCCGCCGTTTGGCCCGGCCGGATAGCCGCAACATCCTAATTGTTGGTGCAGGGACGGTCGGGCATTCGTTGCTAAGCGCATATGCGGCGGCCTTTCCTGATGCTGCGTTTACGGTTTGGAACCGGTCGGAAACTGGTGCCGCGGCTTTTCAGGCGGCCCATCCTGAGGTGGCGATCGCTATTGATTTGCAAGCGGCGGTCAATGCCGCGGATATTGTGACCTGTGCGACGATGTCGACCACACCTGTGATCAAAGGAGAGTGGCTGCGCCCGGGTCAACACATTGATTTGATTGGGGCTTACCGCCCTGATATGAGAGAGGCCGACGACGCTGTTTTGCAGCGTGCCCGCATCTTTGTAGATAGTCGAGAGACGACGATTGGCCATATTGGAGAATTGAAAATTCCTATCGCCTCTGGCGCGATCTCCGAGAGTGATGTGGTTGCGGATTATTACGCGCTTGACCGATTTGTGCGTCAAAGTGATACAGAGATCACAGTGTTCAAGAATGGGGGTGGGGCCCATCTTGACCTAATGACCAGTCGATACATTCTATCGATCTGGCAGGATAGAGATTAGTCGCTGGAGAGGGCGACGGAAAAGGTGGTTCTATTATGGCCTTTTGGATTGGGCTACTCTTTCTTTTGGTGGTGGTGTTTGCACCAGCGATTATGGAACGGCTGCGTCCGGCGATTGGTGAGAAGCATCGTGCCGGAGCAGAAGGTGAATTTGTCCGACTTTCCCAAGGCGTGACCCATTACAAGTGGGTGGGTCCGGTACGCGGCCCGATAGCGGTTTTGGTGCACGGGCTGACCTCGCCCTCGATTGCGATGGAGGGCGTGGCAGAGGGGCTTGGCAAGCGCGGGTACCGTGTCTTGACCTATGACCTTTATGGCCGCGGTCTGTCAGATGCCCCGATGGGTCGGCAAAACCGTTCGTTTTTCTTGCGGCAACTGGATGACCTTCTGACGCATGTGGGATTGACCGACGAAATTACGCTTGTCGGCTATTCTATGGGCGGCGCCATTGTGACGGCTTTTGCGTCGGCGAATCCGCATCGGACCAATCGCGTGATCTTGTTCGCCTCGGCGGGTGTCATCACAATAGAAAGCGGCTTTTCCCGCTTTTGTCGGACTGTGCCTGTTTTGGGTGATTGGGCACATGGCGTACTTGCGCGAGGCCGGATCTTAGGCGCTATCCCACTTGATTCCCCTAGCCCCTATGTCGAACGTGTTCTTATAGCGCAGCGTGCAGAGCTGGCCCGGCGCGGCTATCTTCCTGCGGTTCTTTCAAGTCGTCGCGGTATGCTTTCTGAAGATATGGAGAAAGATCATCGCAAATTGGGGCGCGAGGACGTTCCCGTTGTCGCCGTATGGGCGGAAAAGGACGATGTGATCCCAATTTCGGCACTTGGCACACTTGCCCAATGGAACCGCACTGCGCGGCAAGAGGTCGTTGCGGATGCGGATCATGCGGTGATGTACACACATTCCCAGGAGCTCCTTGATGCCCTGAGCAAGGCGATGCGCGACTAACGCCTGGCTCGACGCAAGTGTGTCTTCTCAACGCTAGAACGTGGCCGTATCAGGCTGTGTGCTGTCGTGCAGAAACGCCAAAAGCGCGCGTTGTCTCGAATGAAACGCAGTTTCTTCCAAGCGCTTTCGCCCTATAAAGTGCACCGTCTGCGGTTTCGCGAAAGGCTGTGAAGTTTGGTTTGCTGTCGGTCCAGACAGCACCCACGCTGATTGAAACATTGATGTTCACACCATCGACCGTAGTCGGAGCCCCGTTCACTGCGGTCAGGCATCTGTTTGCCACGGCACGGGCTTGATCAGTGTTGACGTCATGCAGGACGATCAGAAATTCATCACCGCTGATCCTTGAAAGGATGTCGTTGGGCCGGACGCACGCTGATAGCCGTGTTGCAACGTCGACGAGAACCTTATCACCGCGCAAATGCCCATACCGATCATTGATATCTTTAAATCTGTCCACATCAATGCAAATCATCGTTTGCCCGTGATCCTGCTTTTTCGGTCTTGGCAAATCCGAAAATGCAGCTGCGGCTGTCGCCCGGTTGACCAGTTTGGTGAGCGGGTCGGTGGATGCTTCGCTTGCCAGACGCTTTGCTTCGTCAATTAGGTAGCGTTCGCGGGTGATCAATTGGCCGAGCAGCACGGATCCGAGTACGTAGGCGATGAGTAAAGTTGGCCCCAAGTCTACAAAAAAGCCAATGCGGACTGCGGAAGGTAAGAAGATGCCAAGCGTTATGTTGCACGCAATCATGATGCCAAGCCCAAAGAACGCCTTTAGGTGGTTTTTCATGCGGGGCTGCACGAAGTATGCCCACGCCGCCCCCATGCCCGCGGTAAAGGCCATAGAAGCCACCCCGATTGCCATTCCATCCCCGCCGATAACAACGCGCATTGCAATCCCAATCAACAGAGTAACACCGCCCCCGATCAGTCCAAAAAATGCGCCTGCAACCCCGATAAACAGGTTTCGAATGTCAACGATAATCCCTTCTTGAATGGGGATTGGTGACAACATAGCCACGCATGCGGCGATGCCAAACATTATGCCCATGAGCATGTTCACCAGCGTCGTGTTTTCAAGCGATCGGCGAAAAAGGCCATATGTGTAAATCAACATGACCGCCAACCCAAGCGGCTGAACGACAAGTAAGACTTTTTCGATAACTGGTAGCATTGCGGATTCTTCCTCTGGCATGCAGAGGTTTAGGGCCTTTAAGTAACCGCAGTCTTAACGTAATGGAATTTTGAAAAACAACCTATGAATGTATCGCCGAATTATCTCAAGTTGATTAGAATATGGTGACAAAGCATTTCCAAATTCAGCGCCACCGATCTCTGAACATCCGCAAATGACGTGATCAGACCACGGTACTTTTCAATGTCGCTGACGCAGGCTATCCAGACCGAATGACAGTGCAAGAGGCATATCAATCCGCCGTTGAGGCAGGCACTTTAACGCAGGACGCGGCCCAATTGGCTGTGATGCCTGAGCTGGAACGTGTCAGAGCTGCTTTGGCCGCCCCTGTTCCAAGGGGCTTTTTTCGCAAAGCGCCTCCGCCGATCCCTGGGCTTTATATGTGGGGTGGTGTCGGGCGCGGAAAATCAATGTTGATGGACCTGCTATATGCGCAGGTTGATGTCCCCAAACAGCGCCGCCATTTCCACGCGTTTATGCAATGGGTCCATGCCGAGATGTCCGCAGCCCGTGCCAAGGGTGTGGATGATGCGATTGCCCCTGTTGCCGCAAAACTCGCGGATGAGGTCCGCTTTTTGGCCTTTGACGAGATGCAGATTACCGACATCACTGACGCCATGATCGTGGGTCGCTTGTTTGAGGCGCTTTTCGCCGCCGGAGTTGTCGTGGTCACCACGTCGAACCGCCCGCCAGATGATCTTTATAAAAACGGGCTAAACCGACAGCTTTTTGTGCCTTTCATTGCCTTGCTCAAGGACCGGATGGTCGTGCATGAGCTTGCAAGCCCTACGGATTACAGACAGGATCGGTTGGCAGGTACACCTAGTTATTTTTCGCCCATCAATGCCGATGCCCGGGCTGCGATTGATGCTGTTTGGGCCGATCTCAGTAATGGTCAATCGGCCCCCCTGGTTCTGCATGTCAAAGGCCGCGAGGTTGTGTTGCCGTCTTTCCATAACGGCGTGGCCCGCGTGAAGTTCTTTGATCTTTGTGGCAAGCCGTTGGGGGCGGCCGATTATCTGGCGTTGGCCGATGCTGTCCGAGTATTGATTCTTGAGGACATCCCGGCCCTTTCACGCAGCAATTTCAACGAAGCAAAGCGCTTTGTGACCCTGATTGACGCCCTTTATGAAGGTAAGGTCCGGCTCATTGCCAGTGCGGCCGCCAAGCCAGAGATGCTTTATTTGGAAGGCGAGGGGACATTTGAATTCGAACGCACTGCAAGCCGTCTGCGCGAGATGCAGTCAGAGGGTTGGGGGGCTTAGCTCGTCTTTACGGGCTGTTGTCTCAGGCATATCGAGATCCTGTTTCTAACTTTGAAATTCCGCATGGGACGGGTGTGTCGCAGCGCAGTCCGGATGCACCGCGACCTTGTATCCGTTTGACGCGACGCTGATCACCGAAACGGGTGCCGGGTCCGTCCGGACCTGAGGCGCACGGGGATGAGCTCTGGGAAGCCAAAGAACATCAAAAACCCCTGCAGGAAAAGCAGAACCCCCACGAACTGCGCCGCACGACCTATCCAAATAGTCCTTTTTGCCATCTTATCGCTGCGCATTTCACCCGTTTCCAGATTGTAGCGGCCTGCCACGATGTCACCAGCATTATGCGGTTTGGGAGAGGTCCAGATTGACCCGGCATATTCTGGTCTGGGGCGTGCATCGGTTTCAAGTCCGAACACCGGCCTGTAACTGCGCCCGCCATCGGTTTTGCGTCTTTCGTCCACCTGAAGCACGATCAACGTGGCAGGTTCAGAATTTGCTATAAAGGTCTTTGCGGGTCCGGAAAAAAGCGCGCCGACAAAGTAGAAAAGTGTTGCGATCAATATGTAAAAAAGGGCACGTAGCCACATGTGGTCTCCTTCGATTTTTGTGAGGAACCAACAATAGCCGTTATGATCGTCGGACGCAGGGTGAGCTTATTTCAGTGTTTCCCTCTTGACGGAAACGGCCCGACTAAAACCGTTCCGCGCGTAGCACCTGCGCGTCGGTGATGCTGACAACCCCGATGTGTTTTTCGACAACGGTGAAGGCCGCATCCAGCAGGCCGTCCAGCCGTTCTGGCTTGATCAGGCAAACCACGGACACCATGCCTGAACGGCCGACCTGGCCTTCGCGGCTCCATTTCCCTGACCGGCCCGAGCCGCCCAATACGGGGAGGATCGTGAAACCGGTGACCTCTGCTTCGGTCAGGGCATCCGTCAAGCGCCGTTCCAGCGGGGCCTCAATGACGATCTCGACGCGTTTTGCGGTGTGTGTTTCCATGTCAGCCTCCGGTCACGGATTGGGCGACGGCAAGGTAAAGCGGGATACCCAGCGTCAGATTGAAGGGGAATGTGACCCCTAGTGAAAGGGTCAGATAGATCGATGGGTTTGCCTCGGGCAGGGCCACCCGCATGGCTGCTGGCACTGCGATATAGCTGGCCGAGGCGGATAGGATCATCAGCAGCACGATCCCGCCCAGTGACAAGCCGATCAGCATACCAACCCCCAGCCCGATGGTGGCTGATACCAATGGCATCAGGATCGCAAACCCGACGGCCCCTAGCCCAAGCACCCCTTTGGATTGCCGCAAGCCCCGTCCAGCGATCAGCCCCATATCCAGCAAGAACAGGCAAAGCACCCCTTGGAAGGGGGACACGATAAAGGCACTGATATCGGCAAGCCCCTCTTCACCGGTAATGGCCCCGATAAAGAATGACCCCACCAGCAAAACGATGGACCCGTTGAGCATTAGTTCGCGGATCAAGTCAGGATCCATTTTTGCCCCACTGCCGCTCCTTGCAACAAGCCAGAGTGCGGATAGGATCGCGGGGGCTTCCATGACGGCAGCGACGGCGACCATATAGCCTTCGGCGTCGATCATTTTGCCTTCGAGCACCGATGTACCTGCCACAAATGTCACGATACTGATGGACCCATAATGCGCCGCCACGGCTGCGGCATCGACGTGCGACAGGCCTGTCATGACCCGTAGCAGCGCGAAGGCGATCAGTGGCAACGCAAACGACAGCACCAACCCAGCAAGCAGTGACAGGATCAGTGTCTGATCGATCCCATGCGCGCTGACCGCCACCCCGCCTTTGAACCCGATAGCGAACAGCAGATAGATCGACATGCCCTTCGCCACGGCTTCAGGGATTGTCAGGTCGGACCGTGCGAGAGCCGCTGCGAGACCCAACGCAAAGCTAAGGATGATCGGCGAGATCAGGTTTTCGCCCGCCAACGCTAGAATTTCCGACATAGACGCCCCTTAAAAACAGTTAAGGCCGACTTAATGTAATCATGGATGAATGCAAATCTTTTGGCGGGCAACCTAGTTCGGTTCATCGAGCAGTTCATACAAGGTCGAATGCAGCAGTTGCATGTTTTCACCAAATCGCACAACGATCGTGTCTTGCGCGGGCAAAAAATAGAGCATTTGCCCCTTATGCCCCATGACGTAGGCGAAAGGCCCTTCGATATTAGCTTCGGCCCGGTCCAAGACATCATGCCGGACATGTAGCCCATAGACCCCTTGCGCCCGATCCGCTTCGGTCAAAGCGGGCATCAGAAAGTCCTGCCAAAGTGCGGTAGGCAGGAGCGGATTATCCTGCGTGCCATTGTCCAACAGGTAACGTCCGACAAGCACCCAATCTAGTGGGCGGGCGAACAGGCAGCAATAAGCAGATACTTGATTGCTGTCTGGATAGCGTCGCCAGTATGCATCCTTTGCTCCTGCAGGTTGCCAAATGTATTCTGACAATAAATCCGGTAGCGGGCGATCAAACACCTGTTCTACCAGCCGCCCCAGAAGAGCTGTGTTGATGCTTTGATAGCGAAATGTCCCTCTGAGGTTATCGTCGACACGCAGTTCTGACATCATCGCGTCGATCCCAAAGGCATGCACACGCGCCAGGGGACCGAAGGGGGAAAAGCCGGCATCTTCGGCAGTTTTGCCGCGTTCATGATCGGGGACCAGACCGCTAATCATTCCTAGTGCTTCTCTGACGGTGACATTCGGGGCATCCAAGCCAAGGTAGGCTTGGATCGGCATATCGATGTCGTCTATTTTTTGTTCTGCGATAGCCCTCAAAACGAGGGCGCCGACCAAACCTTTCACCAATGAAAAGGAATTGAGCCGCGTATCACGATGAAGGCCTTCGCCGTAAGTCTCGACGATTAGTTCGCTTCTTTGGTCGACCAACAATGCGCGGCCGCCGCTTTGCGCAAACCGGTCAGCAGCCAAGCGCGGCGGCGGGATTTCATCGGGTGGGTTTGGGTTGGCATTGCTACCTGCAACGGTCGCATAGTTTCCCGGTGCTGGCCATGTCGCTTTTGGAAACCCTTCGGATGCGAGGACAAACAGTTGTCCTGCACAAAACCAAAGTAGCGTCATGACGCCAATCGTCAGCACCGCGACGTATTGAATCCAACGCGTTTTAAATCCGGACGAATCCATTTGCCCCCGGGTCATAGGCCTCAAGACTACCGTCACCGATGTCGTTCCACAGGCCGTGTAGCGACAGTGTCTCGTTTTCGACGGCCTCTTTCACGAAAGGAAAGCTCATCAGGTTTTCCAGCGAAATCACTACAGATGCCTTTTCCAACGCTCTTTTGCGTGAGGTGTCGTCCCCTTCTGGAAGTGTGGCATATCCCGGCCGCAGGATGTCCATCCAGCGCCCGACGAAACTGCTCGACTCTTCCAGTTCAGGCGCATTGCCGGCACACATGTTATAGCAGCCCTCGACCCCGCCGCAGCTGGAATGCCCGAGCACGATCAAATGGGCGACCTTCAACGCCGTGACCGCGTATTCGACAGCAGCTGAGGTGCCGTGTTGATGCCCGTCAGGGCTAAACGGCGGCACCAGATTAGCAATATTGCGGTGGATGAAAATCTCGCCCTGGTCGGCCCCGAAGATCGAAGTGACGTGCACGCGGCTATCGCAACAGGCGATGACCATCGAACGCGGGTGCTGTCCGTCTTCGGCAAGCCGCCGGTACCAACCCTTGTTCTCGGCATAAACGGTGGCTTTCCAACCATGATAACGGTTGATCAGATAGGCAGGCAGTGGCCGGGCATGTTCCATAGTGTCGTCCTTCATCGGTTGCCCAGAGATACGTCGCATTTTCCAGAAATTCGAGCAATTTTTCGAACCCTTATCAAGCTTCTGGGAACCTTGATGTCTTATCACTCGGCTTATGGAAAATATCACTCAGTTTTTGGCCGCGGTGCCAGACCCGGAATCCGACGTCGTTGTGTTGCGCTGCGCTGACCCGCTGCACTTCGATCCGTCTGTGTTGAATCGTCTTTCAATTGAGAAGGAACCCGCTGAGATCGACGAGGTTGTTTGCCGGGTATTGGAAGATATTGCGCGGCGCCTTGATGTTTTACAGCAGGGTCGCAGCGAAAGTGACTTTGCTGTAATGCTCAGGCCTGCACGGCGCATCCATACAGTGGCTGGACATATTGGCCTGACCGAGGTTTCCGTTGCGGCGGAACATGTCATCAAGTGTTTGGAACAAATGGATGGCATCGCCCTAGAGGCGACCCTGGCCCGGCTTGAACGTGGTTTTGATATCGCTGTATCAGAGGTGTGGAATTACCGTGAACTTTGACGGCTGACCCTTGCGGTGCGCAGGTGGGTGGTTAACCTAGGGGCCGAACAAGACCCTGACAGGATGACCTATGCCCCTTGCCTTTGCCGCACCGACCGAAGACGCAATTCCCGTTCATATTATCGATGCAGACGGCTTGGATGCTGCGTTAGATCGCTTGTCTGCCCCGCACCGGGCTTGGGTCGAAATGCAAGGGTTTCAGGCGGGCTTGGGTCAATACTTGACCTTGCCGGATGCTGAAGGCCGCATTGCGCAAGTGCTGGTTGGCTTTGGTACTGCCGCCAAACGCGCACGTGGCCGGTTTCATTTAGGTGCCGTCGCGGGAAAATTGCCGGATGGGACCTATCAGATTGCCTCTGGGCTGGCTGGATCCGATTTGGAGGAAACTGCACTGGCCTGGCTGCTTGCTGGTTACAACTTTGACCGATATCGTAAACCTGCAACGCCCATCGCAGCATTGGTTGCACCTGCAGGAATTGATGCTGTCCGTATTGAAATCATCGCAAATGGCGAGGCGCTGACCCGCGATCTGATCAACACCCCGACGTCTGACATGGGCCCAGCTGATCTGGAAGATGCCGCCCGGTCGTTGGCCACAGAGAACGATGCTGACGTCAATACGATTGCCGGTGATGATCTTATCTCGGCTGGGTTTCCATTGATCCACACGGTTGGCCGTGCTTCTGCGCAAGATCCGCGATTGCTGGATATACGTTGGGGCGACAGTGGTCCGCAGCTGACGCTAGTAGGCAAGGGTGTGTGTTTCGACACGGGCGGATTGAACATCAAACCCGGTGCGTCAATGGGGTTGATGAAAAAGGACATGGGCGGTGCGGCCACGGTGCTGGGTCTTGCCCAAATGATCATGGCTTTGAAACTGCCTTTGCGGTTGCGTGTTCTGATCCCCGCCGTCGAAAACAGCATTGATGGCAATGCGTTCCGCCCACAGGATATTCTGACTTCGCGTAAGGGATTGACGGTCGAGATTAACAATACTGACGCGGAAGGCCGGCTGGTGTTGGCCGATGCGCTGACCCTATCGGACGAGGATGAACCGGATCTTGTGATCTCAATGGCAACGCTGACCGGGGCTGCGCGCGTTGCCGTTGGCCCGGATATCGCGCCATTTTATACGGATAGCGACGCCCATGCGGCTGCTCTGACGCAGGCCGCACTGGCCGTTGCTGACCCTGTCTGGCGCTTGCCGTTTCATGAGCCCTACGAGACCATGATCGAGCCCGGGATTGCTGATCTTGATAACGCCCCCAAAGGCGGTATGGCTGGCAGCATCACTGCGGCGTTGTTCCTGCGGCGCTTTGTGGAAAGCCCATATATTCACTTTGACGTTTATGGCTGGCAGCCGTCTGCGGCACCGGCCCGCCCCAAAGGTGGGGTCGGGATGGGTGCCCGCGCGGTGCTTGCGGCACTGCCCGGTTTGCTGAACATATGACAGATCGCCGCTTGACCCCGGCCAATGGTCGCGTCGCTGCGATGCATTTGGCAGGCCAGGTCGCAGCCGCGCAATTTGTTGCAGGGGATGAGATGGTGTTGAACGCGCCCATCACCGATCTCTGTGCAAGCCCTGCTGGCGCGCGCGATAGGCAATTGTTATTGGGCGCAGACGTGACGGTCTTTGAAGATTTGGACGATTGGTCATTTGTCCAGGCTTCCGATGGCTATGTGGGATATGTACCGTCGCAGGCATTGGCGGCCCCCATTGTGCCGACCCATTTTGTAGCCACAGTGGCGACACATGCCTATGAGGCCGAGGATTTCAAATCGTGTGATCTGATGCGTTTGCCTTTTGGTGCGCGGCTGCAGGTTATCGATGAACGGCGCAAGTTCTTTGAAACCCCCTTTGGCTTTGTGCCCAAGGGCCATTTGCGCCGAATGGATCGCCCTTTCGCCGATCCTGCGACCGTCGCGCAGATGCATTTTGGCGTGCCCTACCTTTGGGGCGGGAACGCGACCAATGGCATTGATTGCTCTGGTCTGATCACGGCCAGCTTGACCGCTTGCGCCATCCCCTGTCCTGGTGACAGCGACATGCAGTGTGAAGAGCTGGGGCAAGATATCGGGGAACCGCTGGCGCGTGGCGATCTGATTTTCTGGAAGGGCCATGTTGGAATGATGGTGGACGCGCAGACGTTGATCCACGCTAATGCGCACCATATGGCCACAGCCTATGAACCTATCGACAAGGCAATTCAGCGCATTCAAGCGCAAGGTGATGGGCCCGTGATCGCGCGTAAACGTCTTTAGTGGCTGACGATTGGTAAGCCGCCGCGGATATGCATCTGTTTGATCGTCAGCCCGAACTGAGCGGCAAGATCGATCAACATCGGGGCCAAGTCTGGCCGGACAAGCGATATGGCGATGAGCAGTGCCTCTTCGCGTTCACCTTCGACGGCGGTGGCTACAAGACGTGCAAAGCTCGCTTCATCGGCGCTGATATAGGCATGATCCACCGAATTTCTGACCAATGGCCGCCGGCAAAGTCTGTCGCAGACCGTAAAGAGCTGCTCGCACAGCGCGAGTATCTTTTGCCCGCGGGCTAGTCCAAGTGTTGCGTGTAGATCGTCCCAAATTTCTGCGTGGCCGACGGTTCCTTGTGACCATAGCCTGAGGTAGATCACACTGGCAGTTTCCAGTTGGCTCAGCTCGGACAAGGCACCGACGTCAAACCCGCTGCTTTGCCGGACAATTGCATTCATTTTGTCAGGATCAGTTTGCCAGATTTCGTGATCCGAAGCGTATAGATTTGATCGCCCAGCACGATATGCGCCTGATCGCCATTTCCGGTCAGGTCTTGGGCGTCATAGGTGGGCAGAACCGCAACCGGTGGCTGCTTGTTGATCGGAATAGCATGAAAGCTCATGGCAGATTCGCCATGTGGCCAAGGGTGTCGTTGAAGGTTGGGTTCTGCATCGCCAGCGTCCTTTCATTGAAAATGATCGGGCTTCCTATGGTGGTACAAAGGTGGCTGGATATGCGGACAGTTTGGCCTGAACTCGCCATAATTGTCAACCTGACTTTTTTACTCAGGTATGTCGGGTCATTCAACGGCTCGGATCAACTTTCGCTCTAGCACCCGCAATACTTGCCGCAAATCGTTTCCACGTTTCAGGATTTGGCCATCGAGGCCGATGACAGCGTATTGCCCCTGCTTGAGGCGCAGCTTGGGCCGCTTTTCGATCCGATAAAGCGGATGCTCGGCGGTGCGTCTGAAAACGCTGAACACAGCCACGTCACGCAAATGCGACAAGCCATAGTCACGCCATTCACCGGCAGCCACCATTCGGCCGTACAGCCCCAGAATCACATTGAGTTCGGTGCGATGAAATGCAACGTCTTGCATAGGTTGTATTGGCGGGGGGGTATGTAACGTCATGCAAATAGACTTGCTAAAAATCCCTTAAAAATCAAGCGCTGTTACATGGCCGCCTTTTTTTCGCCATAAAATCACCATTGCTGCGCCGCAGCGATTACCAACTGGGAACACAAGTCGACGCAATAGTTAAGTCATAGCGAAAAGCTACCTCGATGTCGCGGTCAATAGCCCCCACCCAGTTCGTGACATCGGGGACTTTTCGTTACGATTTCCCCCTAGACAGATTTGGCGGCGTGACGCGGGTTAGCCGCAATAAATCCGGCTGATCTTCCCGCTTTGATTGATTACGAAATTGATCCGTTCGGGCAGGAAATCCATAGTGACTGCGTCGCCGTGTCGAATGACCCGCACAGGGCCAAGAAGTAACGTCTTTTCCAGCGCCGTCGCATCTTGCCCCACCAGGTTCGCATAATTGCCGGCGTTACAGGTATCTTCGGTCTGGGGAGGCAAGCTGGGCTGGGCTGAGGAACAGGCTGCGGCCAACAACAGGATAGGGATGACGCGTTTCATGCATTAGGCCCCGTAGCGCGCCATGAACATCTCAACCGCGCCATTAATCACGCGTTCCTTTTCGACGGTCGAAAAATCATCGGCGATGTTGAAGACCAACTTGGGAAACAGGGTCGCCTTGGCGAGTTCATGAAATTGGTCAGCGGCCAATTCGAAATCGTCAATTTTCAGATCGCCCCGTGCCACGCCCTTTTCGAAAAAGTCGATAAGCTTGCTGCGGATTAGCATCGGGCCGCTGTCGTAGAATTCTCGGCCGAGTTCCGGGAAGCGGTCGCTTTCGCCAACACAAATTCGAAAGATTTGCTTGCCAAACTTGGAGGTGATGAACTCGACCATCTCACTGGCGATGTCATGCAAGACCTGTCCAATTGGGGCTTCCATATTGATGGTGGCGATCGCAAGGTCGGCCTGCCGCTGGCATTCGGTCTTGGCCACCTGCATGAACAAAAACCGTTTGTCCGGAAAGTAGCTGTAAAGCGTGGCCTTTGAGACGTTCGCTGCGCGGGCGATATCGTCAACCGACGCCCCTTCAAAACCATCAGACAAAAAGACCAATCGTGCCCCTTCGAGCACCTGGTCATACTTCCTGCCTTTCTTGGGTTCGATTGTGCCGTCTGGCATCGCGTCCTCCCGGTTAGGCGACCCTTATAAACTGACCAGTTCACTTCGGGCAAGGATAATGCGGCGATGGGACCATCAGGGGGACAGGGCGTCCCATCGCCTTAGCGCCTACTGCGCGGGGGTGGTGCAAGTGGCGCCGGTGTCTGTGGTCAGGTCAGCACAGCCTTGCGTCGTTTCAGGCGTGGGCTGAGGCGGGTACGTCAGCGTTGGCAGGCTGAACTGGAATGACATGGCGGCCACGGGCGCTGCGACGCTGAGGCCGGCTGCGATTGTAAGGGCAAAAAGTATGCGGTTCATGGCGTGTTCTTTCGGTCTATTGATCCATGACAACTTAACTAAACTGTTTAGTTTAGATTTCAAGAGAAAATGAACTGATCGGTTCATTTTTTTGCAAGACGCGATTTACATCAGGAAAATAGGACCAATTACCGGCTTGGGATTGGTTGGTGCCGTCAAATGAGACGTAGCTTGATGGGCCAGATGCTAATCTGTGTTATAGATGTCCCGGACCATCGTCGTTGCAGCGCTAAAACCGAAGGCATGCCGGAATAGCCCGAGATGATGTGTCGCGACCTCTTCAAAGCCTTCATGCAGATAGAGAGCCCGCGCCCTTGGGTTCGTGTCAATCACATCAAGCCTAACTTCACGAAACCCACGTTCTTTTGCCTCCTTGCAGACCGCATCCAGTAGGGCTGTGCCGACGCCGCGTCCACGGGCCTCGGGGGCTACAAAAATCCCATCCATTAGGAAGCGGTCGTTTTCCGTGTCATTTTCCAATACACCGAGCAGCCAAATTCTGATCGCCGCACCGACCCAGCCGTAAACCCGGCGCAAATCTGTAAAGCTGCCGCCCACGAGTGCCCCCTGCGGCGTTTTGAACCCTGCCACCCCCAAAAGACGCCCATTGTCGTCATACGCGCAAATCCCATGATCGCCCCGCAGCACGCTCGTGATGAAGATCAGCGCCCGATACTTGGGGCCCAGTACAAAACCCAGCTTTTCGCCGAACGCTTCCCAATAAAGGGATGCGGCCTCGCCCCGGTTTGCCTCTGGTATGCCCACAGTGATTTTCATAAGGCGAAACTACTGAAAGGGATGAAAGTGACAAGGTCCCCATGGTTAATTGTCAGCGCCTCATCTCCGAGTTCAATCAGCCCAGTGGCCCAGCTTAACCCCGAGACCCGACCTGATCCTTCGGATGCAAACACTTCAGCCTTGCCATCGGAGACCCGAGCCCGCAAATATTCGCGTCGTCCGGCCTTTTTTGACTTTGTGAAAGCCGCCGGGATTTGGAAGCTTTGCGCTGTTTGCCATGCTCCACCCGCCAACAACTGCAGAGCAGGGGCCGCAAAAACCATCGCGCAGACCATGGCCGCTACCGGGTTGCCGGGCAGCCCAAACACTGGTTTTTGGTTCCACAATCCCAGCGCCAAAGGCCGTCCCGGTTTCATAGCAATCCGCCAGAGCGCGAAAGCACCACTGTCTTTGAGAAGCGCCGACATATGGTCTTCGTCCCCCGCCGAGGCGCCGCCGGAGGCAAGAATGACATCACAGCGCGCCGTCCCGTCATCCAGTATTTGCGCCAATTTTGATCGGTCATCAGGTGCGCGGCCAAGATCCACGACCGCGTGCCCCCAATCGGCAATCAACGCCCCCAGCATCGGCCGGTTGGCGTCGTATATTTGGCCATCGTCCGCTTTGCTGCCTGCCTCGCGTAGCTCATCCCCGGTGGATAGAATGCCGACGTGCAGCTGTTGTCTGACAGTCGCATCACCCACACCAACGGCGGCCATTGTCCCTAGGTCAGCGGGTGTCAGTTTGCGCCCGACGTTGAGGATGGCTTGTCCAGCGACCATGTCTTCACCGGCATCACGCGCGTTCGCACCCTTCTTGAGCGGACCATGAAATGCAATTTCAGTTGGCTTTGCAGCCACATCTTCTTGCAAAACCACTGTGTCAACGCCATCGGGCAAATTTGCCCCGGTCAAGATCCGGATCGCATGGCCTGTGGGGACAGCCTGCGGATAGGGTGCCCCTGCCACCGCTCGGCCGGCCACCAAAGGCATGGTTTGCAACCCCTTGGGGGCGGGTCCGGCGAAGCCGTAGCCGTCCACGGCGGCGTTGGCTGCTGGCGGATGTGCGCGTTTGGCGGTGACCGGTGCGGCCAAAAAACGGCCCACAGCCTGGGTGAGGGGTAAGGTTTCTGTGCCGGTGACCGCAGTGAGATGCAATTTTAGATGGGTCAATGCGTCTTCGACAGGCGTCCAATAGGCACCTTGGGGCATTGCAAAACAATCATTGCGCAGTGGCGGTGTGTCGGTGCTAAGGGCGGTTTCGGTCAACATGTCGACGTGATCGATGCCAAAGATCGACCCTTCCAAATTGACCGGGACATCCAGCATTTCACTAAGTTTTTCTGGGTCAAGGCGCGACAGTGTCTGGGCGAGAAGCCAAACCTGATGGGCGTCTTTGATCCGTTCAAGGGGCTGAGTTGCGGCCACAGCTTTGGCAATCAAAGACGGCCAGATTTCCACGATGGCGATAGGCTGGTCCAAGGCTTCAAATGGCCAAACCTTTAATTCATCGCGGAAGTGTTTGCGCAAGCGCGACAAGACGGGCAGCCCCATGATCACCTGCGAGCCGACCGCCCCGGCACCCGATAGCTGCCAGACCGGGAACGCGCCTGTCGCTTGCTCCTCGGCTTGGCGTTTTTCGGGCAAACCGTGGCCTGCTCGGTTCAATCCCTTGCGCGGCAAATTGGCGATGTCGCGTTTCAACCCGTTGCCCCAGAAGGGACCCACTCCCGGAAAAAGCGCGTTGATTTGGCCTGCGAGGTCAAAGCGATTGTTGCTGTCGGACGCGTCCTCGACCCTATCGGCGAACCAGTTCCAGATCGCGAAGGGATCATCGCTGCCTGTCAGAATTTTGCCAAAGCCCGTAGGATACCCAAAAGCAAAATCAAACCCCGCCAAGACGCGCCGCCCGGCGGCGCATTCGGTGGCTAGGAAAGTGGTGATCCATTCTTCGGCAACCTGCCGGTTTCGCAAGTAAACGGGCTCATCTACTGTCCCATCTCGCGCAGCACAAACCCAAATGGCATCCTTTTTGGGGGTGGGTCCCCGATCATTCCCGCCGGACCAATCGACCATGAGAAACGTATCAAAGGTCACAACCCAACCTCCGACAGGATGAAATCGGCAATCGCCTTGGTGTCGTTCAGATCAAAGAGGGGCCGGTCAGTCGTAATGGGGGTATCTGTGGCCAAGGCGCGTACAGTCGGGTCGTCATGCGCCAGAACCGGATGTCCGGTCTGGGCGCGGTAGGCCTCGATCTTGGGGTGGGTGTCACGCTTATAGCCTTCCACCAAGATCAGATCGACGGGGTCCAGCCGCGTCAGAAGATCGGTGAGGGGTGGTTCGTCATTGCCACGCAACTCGGTCATCAACGCCCAACGCGCTTTTGATGCCAAGAGGACCTGATGCGCCCCCGCTTCACGGTGTCTATGGCTGTCCTTGCCCGGTTGGTCGATATCGAAATTATGGTGTGCATGTTTCAGGGTCGAGACGCTGAACCCCCGCCCGGTAATCTCGGTCACCAACCGTTCCATCAGCCCGGTTTTACCTGCATTTTTGAAGCCAACGACGCCGTAAACCCTCATAGCATCGCCTGCGCTTTTGCCAGGTCGTCGGGTGTGTTGACGTTGAAAAAGGCTGTGTCATAGGGAAATTCGGCCATGGCGCATCCGTGTTTATCCGTCCAAAGAACCACTTTGCGCAGTCCGTCATGCAGGGCCGCGCGTAGGTCACTACGTAGGGCAACGGGCCACAGCCCAAAGGTCGGATGCCGCCCGTCAGGTGTGGCGGCAAGGGCGATTTGGGTTCCTGCGCTCTCGGCGGCGAGCATCAGTTGTGGGACCAGATCGCAGGGAAAGAACGGGGTGTCAGCGGCGGCTGTCACAATATGGGTGGCGTTTTGGGTCGCGGCCCAATCCAGCCCCGCCAGAACGCCAGACAACGGCCCGGCAAACCCATCAATGCTGTCGGCGATGACGGGCAGGCCGAGATTGGCAAAGCGGGACGGGTCTCCATTGGCATTCAGCGCGAGCCCGGCCACCTGCGGTTCCAGCCGGTCGATGACGTTCCCCAGAATGGTTTGGTCGCCAAGGGGTAAAAGCCCCTTGTCCCCTCCACCCATGCGGGTCGCTTGGCCACCTGCCAGAATAATGCCCAATGGTTGCATCATGCGCCGCTCTTCCGACCGCTCTTGTCCGGCTCATCGGCAACCATTGCAGGATCAGCATCCCGCACCAGCCGTTCCTCCCCCACCAAACAGACAAATCGCTGCCCTTTCATGCGCCCGATCAACGTCAGCCCAACCTGTTGGGCAATCTCAACCCCCCAAGCCGTGAACCCTGATCGCGATGCCAGCACTGGAATGCCCATCAGCGCGGTCTTAATCACCATTTCTGATGTTAGTCGCCCGGTGGTGTAGAGCGTTTTATCCGCAGCAGCGACTGTCTCTGACAGCATCCATCCGGCAATCTTATCGACGGCGTTGTGGCGGCCCACGTCCTCCATGTAAACCAACGGGCGGGCACCTTGGCATAGGACCGTGCCGTGGATCGCACCGGCCTCTAGGTACAGCGAGGGGGTCCGGTTGATCTGGGCGGCCAGTGCATAAAGATCAGAGGTGCGGACTTGCAGATCGGGCAATGTGACGCCTTCTAACCCTTCCATCATATCGCCAAAGACCGTTCCGACAGCGCAGCCACTGGTGCGGGTCTTTTTCTTTAGCTTTTCTTCATATGTTGTCTGCGCCTGGGTGCGAACAACCACAGTTTCCAGCTCTTCGTCGTAATCAACGCCTTTGATCACATCATCAGCGCGCAGCATGCCCTGATTGCGCAAAAACCCTAAGGCCAGGTATGCGGGATAATCCCCAATCGTCATGGCGGTCACAATTTCTTGACCGTTCAAAAAGATGGTCAATGGGCGTTCTTCGACCACATTTAGGTCCATGACACTGCCATTTTGGTCCGTTCCGGTCACCGCACGGGTCAACCGTCGCGCGCCCGGATCAGGGGCAATCAGATAGCTGGACGTGTCATCAATACGCGCCAATTGTCATTCCTTCATCTGGGGTTTAAGCCTGTCGCAACAGCGTCAAGCTAGGGCAAAGCCATGACAACTTCCACTCTGAAAACATCGGACGAAACACCCGCAAAATCGGCCTATTGGGCTGGTTGTCGGGACGGCTTGCCATTCATTTTGATGGCGGCACCCTTTGCCACGGTCTTTGGTGTGATCGCCACGGATGCGGGGCTGACATTGGCGCAGGCCATGGGGTTTAGCGTGCTTGTAATTGCGGGGGCCGCGCAGTTTGCGGCGATCCAAATGATGCTTGAAAACGCCAGCATCGCCTTGGTGCTTTTGGCGGCTTTGGCGGTCAATTTGCGTATGGTGATGTATTCGGCAGCGCTCGTACCCTATCTGGGGGCGGCGTCACTGTGGCAGCGGGCGTTCGTCGCTTATCTGAACTTTGACCAAACCTATATCGTATCAGTCGCGCGCTATGAAAAGCGGCCAGATATGACTGTGGCCGATAGGGTTGCGTACTTCTTTGGGGTGGCGACGCCGATTGTGCCGTTTTGGGTCAGTATGACGCTTGTGGGCGCCCTTGCGGGGTCTGCCGTTCCCGAAGCCTGGGCGTTGGACTTCATTATGCCGATCATGTTCCTGGCAATGGTCGCGCCGATGCTGAAGTCTATCGCGCATGTCGCCGCGGCTGCGGTGTCGATTGTGGTGGCCTTGTCACTGGTTGACCTACCGTCTGGCACGGGGCTGCTGATTGCGGCGGGCGCCGCAATGCTGACGGGTGCGTGCGTTGAAATCTGGATGGAAAGGCGCGCGCGATGAACTATTCGGCTGCCGAGATTTGGCTGATCATTGCGATCATAGGGGTGGGCACCTTCCTGATCCGGTTCTCATTCCTGGGGCTGATTGGGGATCGTCCGCTGCCCAGCTTTGTATTGCGGCTGTTGCGGTTCACGCCGGTCGCTGTCTTGCCCGGCATGGTCGCGCCTTTGGTGTTGTGGCCCACCGCAACGGAAGGGGTGACTGACCCACTGCGTCTTTTGGCGGCCTTGGCAACCGTGGCGGTTGGGGTCTGGACGCGCAATGTGCTGTGGGCGATTGTTGCAGGTGCCGTCACGCTTTATGCAGGTCTAGGGCTTACGGCTCTGCTCTAAGCGCTGCGTTGATTTGTTCGGCAGCGACGGATTTATCGTCAGCGTCGTTTTCGCGGTAGGTGCGGGTTTCTACACCAGGCAACTTGGCAAAATCTTCTTCCAGCTTGTTGGGAAACCAGGTTTGACGAATTCTTTCAAACCCTGGCAATTGCCGCAGCAAACGGGATGTAAAACGAGTGCAATTGGCTTGTGAGATGGGACCCGCGACCAAGGCAAGGTTCAGCGCCTGTTCGGCCACTTCATCGGGCACGGCGACCGACTGCCCGATCACGTAATATGTCACACGGGCATGAAAGCTGACGTAATATTGCTCTAGCTCGGGTGAGGCGCCGAAGAGCACGTCATTGCGTTCCGGCATCCGTTCCTGCTTCCACGATCCGGCCGGGTCAAACATGACCCGCTGGCTGGCATTGATCAGCAGGGCGGAATGCGCGCCGTTGTCAGACCCGTTGTTCTTCATAGTGTAAAGGGTCAGATGCTTCGGGCCTTCGTCACGATATATCGCACGCGCGATGACATCATCGGGCGCCCAAATGGATTGGGCTGCGCAGCCGGACAAAGCCAGCGGCAGGCCGATCAAAAATCCACGTCGGTCCAAGGGGTGTGTCCTTATGCGGCGACCAAAGCGAGGAAAATCAAGAAGATGATGATCGCAATCGTCCCCTTGGTGGTCATGCTCATGAAACCTTCAAAGGTTTTTTCCTGAACGGTGATATCCATTTCGCCTGGTTTATGCTCAGCCATTGCCGGGTTCCTTCGTCATTCTGTTTTCGGGAATCGCATAGACGATAAACCGATCCATGTCACCTGTTCAGGTGGTCGCGTCTGCGTCACGGTCCAAACCAGCGGCAAGCCGGAAGCCAATGCGGGTTGGTTCCGGTTGGTCGATGTGTTTGGGGCTGGCGATCAGCGTCACATTTAGCTGGCTGACATGTTGGATCAATTGGGTCTTTGCCCCCGCTTCGTTGACACCGTAATAGGTGATGATATCGGGATCGTAATAGCCTAATCCTTCAATTCGGATAACGCCTGCATTGCTGCCTGCAAGCCCGAGTCCGATCTCATGATTGTTATCCAGCTGCTTTTCAAAGTTCTGGATATACATGATGATCCGCTCATAGGCCCATTGGGCCGCACTTTTCTTGGTGGCCGGTTCGGTCAAGGCGCTGGGCAAGTCCCCAGTCGATGCACATTGCGCGTCCGGATCGGTATGCACCTCTTTGATCTTTGGCAGAATGTCATTCTCCAAAAGCTCAGCCGAGGTATCGATGTGCGTCGTCGTTTTGGTCATAGGGGCACCGCCGTTGTTTCCTTGATTTCCTCCATAACGAAACTGGCTGAGATATCCGAGACAGAAATCCGTGATGTCAGCCGTTTATAAAATGCGTCGTAGGCCGGAACGTCTGCCACACGCACGCGCAGCACATAATCCAAGTCCCCGGACATCCGGTAAGCACCCACAACCTCGGGCATAGAGCGCAAGGCGGTTTGGAAATCGACCATCCATGCGGCATCATGTGCGTTGGTCCGGATCAAAACCATCGCGGTCAGCGGCGCACCCACTTGGGCGGGATCAACGAGGGCAACCCGTCCGGTGATCACGCCATTTTGTTCCATCATCTTGATCCGACGCCAGCAGGCGTTGCGCGACAGGTTTACCGCCGCGCCAATGTCATCCACTGACAGCGTGGCATCTGATTGCAGAATGCGAAGGATCGCGCGGTCAATTTTATCGATCTGATTGGTCATGATGGGATTAGATCCCAAGAAACTATAAAAATGCAATCAAATTTGGGACCGAAAAGGACTCATCTTCGGATATACTCAACAAAATAATCAAAATGAAGGTCACAATGTCAGAAAGCACCCGCCCCCGCAGCCCCATTGCTACCCTGTTTCTCGATCACCCAGCATCGGTGAATGAAACCTACTTCGGCCATATGCGCTTTGCATTTGGGTTCGCGTTCTGGCTTGCGGTTGCGGCGGCCGCTGCAGTGATCCATGCCCTAGTGCCCGCGCTTTGCGAGACAACAGCCAGCCGCATTTTGCGCCGTTTACACGCACGTATCGAAAGCCGTCACTGATGTGCCGAATAGCGGCCTATGCAGGCCCAGAAATACCGCTTGAGAACATCGTCGTACGCCCGTCGCATTCGTTGATGACCCAGAGCCAAAAAGCAACCGAAGCCAAGCTGGCGGTCAATGGGGATGGGTTTGGGATCAGTTGGTACGGGGACGATGCGCGACCTGGCTTGTACCGTGATGTGCTGCCCGCTTGGGCAGATGACAATCTGACCAACCTGTGCCGGATGGTGCGATCGCGCCTGTTCATCGCCCATGTGCGCGCCTCGACCATGGGTGAAACCAGCCGGAGCAATTGCCATCCTTTCACCCATGGGCGTTGGTCGTTCTGCCACAACGGACAAATTCCGCATTTCAAAACGATCCGGCGGCGGCTTGAGGCGGCTTTGCCGGATGATCTGTTTGATGCCAGACGGGGCAGTACAGACAGCGAAATGATTTTTCTGACCTTACTGAAGAACGGGTTGGATCAAGATCCTGCCGGAGCGGTGCAGAGGACATTGGATCAGGTTGGCAGCGCGCAAGGGGAAGGTCCAGTCAAGATCACCTGTGTCTTTTCGGATGGGGAAACGCTCTATGCGTTTCGCTACGGATCAAATGGCGTGGCGCCAACGCTTTATGCGTCGGGATTGTTAGACAACGGTGGCCGGGCGTTGGCGTCGGAACCCTTGTGTGGACATGGAGGTAAATGGACGGCACTTCCTGTCAACAAGCTTTGCAAATTGTTACGGACTGGGCTTGAGATCCAATCGCAGGACGCCGTCCTGGTCGACTGACTGATTGCCGCGCCTTTACGGACTACGTTGATAGAGCCATGCGCCATCTGAGCCTAAGTTGCGCGATATGACCCCGGTTTGATGCAGGTGGTTTACATGAGCCACAGCCTCAACCAGCGCGAGCCCGTACTCCCCATCTCCAATGGCGCGTTTGAACAGCGGCGCAAAGCAATCGCCGGCACTGCGTGGCGCTGACAGATAATCGGCCAAACGCGCGAGGGCCCCGTGATGGTTCTCGATCATCTGCTGCAAACGGAAGGGCAGGCCGACAAAGGGGAGTTTGTGCCCGCCCAAGACCAGTTGATCGTCGCGCGCAAATTGTTGCAACCGCTCGCAGGCCTCTAACCAGTCGGCGACGGGGTCGGCTTCGGGTTCCGTTGGGTAGACGCCAAGGTTGGGGCTGATCGACGGCAGCAGTTGATCGCCACCGATGACCAGATTGTCGTCTCGGCTCCAGAATGTGGCGTGTTCGGGTGCATGCCCGTTGCCCATGCGGATGTCCCACGTGCGGCCCCCCATCTGGATCGTGCCACCTTCGATCAGGCGGTTGAAACCAAGCGGGAGCGGCACGACGCAATCGGCGAAATTGAAGGGGCGCTCGGACTTGCGTTTGTCGAAGACGGCCTTGTCCATCCCGGCGCGCTTGTAGAATGTCAGCGTTTCTGGCGGGTAGCTGTCTTGTACATCCAGTGTCAGCATTCGGGCCATCAGCCACGCGGTGCGGGGCATGTGCAGCACAGCCCCTTTGTGCACAAACCATCCGGCCAGCCCGACGTGATCGGGGTGGTGGTGGGTGACGATGACCCGGCCAACGGGCTTGCCACCCAAGGGACCCTCTAGCACCGCATTCCAGATGGCGCGGCTGCGTTTAGAGGCAAAACCGGTGTCGATCACCGTCCAGCTGTCCCCGTCATCCAGTGCGTAGACATTTACGTGATCCAGCGCCATCGGCAGCGGAAGTCTGATCCAATGGACGCCTTCGGCGATTTCGATACTGGCGCCTTCGGCGGGTGGGGTGTCCCATGGATATGTGATCATGTTCATGACTTACGCAAGGGGATCACTGGACACAATCCCTGCCTCGGCCCGAAACCTTGCGGCCCAGGTCTGGCTAAGCGGTGTGGCAAGCTTTGCCGTTCCGGGCGTAATGCCTCTTGCCGCGCTGCTGTCCAGCCCCAGAAAGTCCAGTATTTTGAACAGATTGCCTGCAGGATCCGCTGACAAGTTTTCATAACTGATCCGGCAAGGCGTGATGTTATTGGTTGCGAACCATTGCTGCCACGCAGCATCGCCTTCAGTGACCTCAGCGTATTCAGATGCGATGAGGTCATGATCATAGACCGGGTCCTGATGCGGGGCTAAGCGTTCAAGCTCGCTCCCATCTGCGTTTTTGTGCCACAAGCCGGTTTGGGCCGCCATGGCCAGCGAGACGGCTTCGGCCACTTTGTCATCGCGGGATAAATGGATGAATTTGAGAGGGCCAAAGGCGGTGCAAAGACAGTCTAAGTCGTTGTCTGCGCTGGGGAATAATGTACCGAGCCTTCCTATCAGCCCCGGCATATTGTTGGTCCACATGATCCGCATGCCAAAGCAGCCCGTGCCGGCCGTTCCGCGGTCAATAGCTGTGTCGATATAGTCCTGGTCGAAGCCTTCCAGCGTTTGTGTGGGCACCCCCCACTTGGCCGCGAAATTTGCCATCGACTGTGGCCTGAAGAACGAGTTTGGTCTGCCCGCTACCCCCGTTTGCGTCAACAAGTTGCACAGCATCGTACTGCCGCTACGCGGCATTGTGCAAAGAAAATAGCAGCGCTCAGGCCGCGAGATCATCGGCCGTGATGTCCATCAGGTCGTCCGCACCTTCGCGGGCATGGGCCAAAAGCCCTACATGTTCTGGCAAGAGACGTTTGATATAGAAAGTGGCCAAGCGGCGCCGTTTCTCATCGCAGTGCATCGCCGCCGCCAAGTGCACATGGCCGCCCAAGACCCTTGCAAAGGCACGCAAGTAGGGCACCGCACCTGCAAACCGGTTGTTCAGATCGGTTTGCCCGACAAGCCATTCGGTTGTTTCGCGCAATGTCTCGGCGGCTTGCCACACGGCTTCGGCGAGTTCTGGATACGTCGTTTTGGCGGCCTCTGCCCCCTCTTCAATTTCCTCAAGCAAACGGAAAGCCGCCTCGCCACCGTCCATCAGTTTGCGGGCAACCAAGTCCATCGCCTGGATGCCATTGGTCCCTTCGTAGATCGCTGTGACACGCACATCGCGTGAGAATTGTGCCGCACCCGTTTCTTCCACAAAGCCCATGCCTCCATGGATTTGTACGCCTGTGCTGGCGCACTCAATGCCAGTGTCTGTGCCAAAAGCTTTTCCAATGGGCGTCAGAAAAGCGGCCCGGGCAGCCCATCCCGCATCACCGGTTGCAAGCGCCATATCGATCGCGACTGCATTCATCATTGCGATGGCACGGGCCGTAAAAATGTCAGCCTTCATCGTGGTGAGCATGCGGCGCACGTCCGCGTGTTCAATGATGGTACCAGTGCCCGCTGCCTTACCCTGCTTGCGCTCTTGGGCGTAGGCGAGCGCGTGTTGCAAAGCGGCCTCTGCCGCGCCGATACCTTGCACGCCGACGCCGAGCCGGGCGTTGTTCATCATGGTGAACATTGCAGCCATGCCCCCGTTTTCGGGACCCACGAGCCAACCTTTGGCCCCAGAATATTCCATCACTGCGGTCGGTGAGCCGTGTAACCCGAGTTTATGTTCCAAACTGACGACCCGTAAGTCATTCTTTTCGCCGGGGTTTCCGTCGCTATCGGGGATGAATTTGGGTACCATAAACAGACTGATCCCCTTGGTGCCAGGCACGCTGTCGGGAAGGCGCGCCAGCACAAGGTGGCAGACGTTTTCGGTGAAATCATTGTCGGCCCAGCTGATGTAGATTTTCTGGCCAGTGATCGCGTAGCTGCCATCGCCATTGGGTTCAGCCTTAGAGCGAAGCGCGCCAACGTCAGACCCCGCCTGCGGTTCAGTCAGGTTCATCGTCCCGCACCATTCGCCCGAGATAAGTTTAGGCAGGTAAACCGCTTTGATCGTATCCGATGCGTGATGCTCTAACGCTTCAATTTGTCCTTGCGACATCAAAGGGTTAAGCTGAAGGGACAGGCAGGCGCTGGACATCATTTCATTCACGGCCGTCGTGAGAGCCATGGGCAGGCCCATGCCGCCATTTTCCGGCGACGCCGACATGCCGATCCAGCCGCCTTCCGCGATGGCTTTGTATCCTTCTGCAAACCCAGGTGACGTGCGCACGACGCCGTTGTCCAAATGGGCGGGATGCAGGTCGCCAGCGCGGTTGAGCGGTGCGAGGATTTCTTCGCTGAGCTTGGCCGCTTCAGTTAGGATCGCATCAACCATGTCCGGCGTGCTTTCGGCAAAGCGCGCGGTGCTGACGACTTCATCGAAACCGACCACATGGTCCATCAAGAAACGAAAGTCGCCGACAGGTGCGCGATAAGGCATTGTTTTATCTCCGAATTTCGCGACATCTTGGCAAAGTGAGTGCGCGAGTCTATGCATCTAAAACTTGTTGCCAATCTAACCGAGCCCCACGGCCCATCAACCAAAACGCCACGTCATGAATGATGCGACATTCCGGATAATTCCAACTGATCCTGAAGGATTGGTCAACGCTGCCGCGCTTTTGCGCAGCGGCGGGCTGGTCTCATTTCCGACAGAGACGGTCTACGGTTTGGGGGCGGATGCGCGCGATGATACGGCGGTTGCGCGCATTTTTGAGGCGAAGGGCAGGCCCAGTTTCAATCCTTTGATTGTGCATTTGGCCAGTCTGGAAGATGCGGAAAAGCTCTGTGTTTTTAATGATGCATCCCGTGTATTGGCGACGGCATTCTGGCCAGGAGCTTTGACGCTGGTGCTGCCTTTACGGCCTGACGCCGGTATCTCAAAACTAGTGACGGCCGGGTTGGATACATTGGCCGTCAGGCTGCCGGATCATCCGGTCGCGCAGGGGCTGTTACGTGCGTTTGAGGGGCCAATTGCCGCGCCTTCGGCCAATCCTTCGGGGCGGATTAGCCCGACGACGGCGACGCATGTGGTTGACGGATTAAAGCTTAAAATCAATGGGTTGATTGATGGTGGTCCGTGCCAGGTTGGGCTTGAATCAACGATTGTGTCTTGTGTGGATCGCCCGAGCCTTTTGCGCGCAGGTGGTATCTCGGCTGAGGCTTTGGAGGCCTGTTTGGGTGCGCCTTTGACCCGCGGGGCGGATCCGGAAACGCCCTCTGCGCCGGGCCAGTTGGCATCGCATTATGCGCCTTTAGGGACCGTTCGGTTGAATGCGATAGAGGCCAAAAAAGATGAGTTTTTATTGGGGTTTGGACCGGTTGAAGCCGTATTGAACCTATCCCCGTCGGGTGATCTGACAGAGGCGGCCGCCCGATTGTTTGAATGCTTGCATCAATTGGATGCGATGGGGGCCGCAAAGATCGCCGTGTCGCCTGTCCCTGACCATGGATTGGGCAGGGCGATCAATGATCGTTTGAGACGCGCCGCCGCACCACGTTGACCTGCAAGATTGCGTACAGAATGCGTACATACAGCGTACATATGTTTTTCATTTGACCCCAATGTTGAAAAGTGGCGCAGGTGCAGACTTCGTCTACGGATGGGATGCTATTCGAGAGGGGGGAGGATGTTTCTGAAGGAAACCGCTTTTGCAGATTGCGGCGAAGGTCTGATTTTAGCCCTCTTTGTCGAATTTCTGCGGTGCAGCTAGTGTCTGCTTCCCGTAATGCTAACGATTTGCTATTCCTTGATGGGGAATAATATTTTGAAAGTACGAGCCCCTAAACATGACCAGATCTTGGGCACTATTCTTCTGCTGTTTTGCAGCAATATTGCAAGCACAGCAAGTCATGATGCCAGTCGACAAATGTTTGGAAGCCAACCCTATTATTGATGCGCAGATTTTGGCTTGCGATGCTGCGCTTAAGTCAAGCGAAGCAACCGATAGTGAGCTAGTCTATTTGCCGCCGATTATCGCAGAGCTACGCGGTGAAGTTGGTGATTTCGAAGTGGCAGGCGCTGACGCAAATCTGACCGGCACAGGCGGGGCAGAATTACTGCTAGCGATGGGCGAGGCGCAATTGCAGGCAGGGCGCTATGCGCTGGCAATGAATTTTTTTTTGATAGCGAAAACAAACTTTGTAGACAGTGAAATAGCACTACGCGGAATGAAGGACTTTCTTGCTGATATAGCGATGATTTTCGAAGATGATCTACCAAATTTCATCCCGATACTAAACAAAGGGTTAGAGCATCGACCCTTCGATCCAGAACTTTTGGTTGCGCGAGCAGAGGTGTTTGCGCGGCTTGGTGATATGGAGCGTGCGTTTGTCGATTGGGACAGGGCAATAGATGAGGCGCTGTACCCACATCTGATTCAGTTCCAAAGAGCCGAGTTTCTCTGGGAACTTAAGTTAGCAGATGAAGCGCTTGCCGATCTTTCGGTGCTAGCAGAAGAGCTTATGGCAGGTGGACGGCACGAAGCCTTGATCCGCAGCAGGCGAGAAATCGTTACCGGTTACTATCGATCTTCAAACGCTCAATTGCTCGAGTCTTTGCCTGATTTTAGACGTGATGTACTAAAGCTCATAACTGATATTCACCGCGACACTGGCGACAACGATGCAGCTCTAATAGCTTCTGAAGCATGGATTAATCATATGCCAACAGACGTTTTGGGCTTGTCGGCAAAGGGAGAAGTTTTGGCATCTATGGGGCGTCATTCGGATGCGTTGAGGGCGTTTGATATTTTGGTGGTGCAGGCGCAGTTAAATGACGACAATGAAATTGGTTCAGACAGCATAATTGCTTTTTGGACACGAGGTTTATTTCATGCCAGTGATCGAAATGTTGATTTGGCAATGACTGATTTTAATCGAGTTTTCGGCGAGCTCGAGCCAGATCGAATCGCTCGTATCCAGCGGATCCTGAAGCAGCTGGGGGTTTTTCAGGGTGAGATTGATGGAAACTACGACGAAGGTACTAATCAAGCTCTTGCCCAATGCATTCGCGAGCCATCCTGTGATCTTGGCTGAGGTTTTACGGCGGCTTGAACTCTAGGCGTTCATCGTAAGCGGTATCATCTTTGATTTAAAAAATCCATGGCATGCGGCTTTGTAGATTCATTGATCATCCATGCGATACGCACCGAAGCAGACATTGGCGCAATCGCCGCGAAATGGTGCCTTGTCCGCATAGCTGACCGCATTCTTTGATCGGCAGGCCGTCTCTAACCGGCGCCGACCCGCTCCAAATAGGCGCGCAACTCTTCAGCTTCGCGCCGCGCTTCGCGTAGCCCGTCCATGGCTGCCCGCAGTTCGGCCTCGGTTTGGCTGAGCTGGTTGGTCATCTCGGCTTCGCGCTGTTGCAGATAGGTGATCGCCTGATCCCGCGTTTCTTCTGCCTCGTGCAACGCTTGTGCCATTTTGTCGAGTTCGCCCACTTCCGCCTTGGTCACCCGCGTAAACCGGTTGACCAGCCAGCTGGCAAACCAGCCCAGCATGAAGGCCACAAAAAGGATCACGGCGGTGGCTATGATGAATTCGGTTCTGTTCAACGTTTTGGCCTTCGTTATTCGCTGTCGGTCGCTTCGGTATCCGTTGCCGTTTCGTCTTGAGCTTCGGCTTCGGGTTCCGTTTCCGCGTCGGTCGTGTCTTGCGGCGCTTCGACGTCGTCCGCCTCAGCTGCGTTCTGGTTCAGTATTTCGTCTGCAATTTCGTCAAGTGCATTGGTATCTTCGGGCGCGGGCGCGGGTATGATCAGGTCAAATTCGATCCGTCTGTTCGCTTCGCGCCCTTCTTCGGTGTCGTTATTGGCAATCGGGTTTTCCTCACCATAGCCGATGGCCTCAAAAGTGGATACAGGCACCCGCCGTGCCCGCAGAGCTGTCAGAACCGCGTCTGCCCGGTCTTGCGACAACTGCTGGTTCATCACTTCGCGCCCTTGGCTGTCGGTGTATCCTGAGACCCGGATCCGCAGGTCGCCGCAGTTTTGCAGAATTTCGGCGATTTCATCCACTACGGGTGTCGTTGCCGCTGTGATATCGGCCGAGCTTGGGTCGAAGGTGATTTTCCGGATTTCGGTCACACTATTGATCTGTGCAATGCATTCTTCTGGTGTGGGCAGCCCTGCGACCGGGTCGAGTTCTTCCACATAACTCACGTCGATTTCGAAGTCCGCACCTTGTCCCAGCTTTTCGATCAGAAGCCGCGAGATTTCACCGCTGGCGTCTGGGTTCCCAGTGTTCCCCCGGACCTCAAACGTGTCCGGTCCGACCTCGACTGATCCATTGGAAAGTTCTGACAATGCCTCGATCCCGGCAAGAACCCGGATCGACCACCCTGTGGGTAGCCCTTCAACCACCCGCGTTCCCATGATCAGTTGCCGTTGTCCGAAGCGCGCACTGGCGTAGTTTTTGACCACCGTATTGGTGACGTCATCGGGCACCCGCCCGCGCAGTTGCACCACGCCTTCGGGGCTGAGTGTCCCAGTGAATTGCGGAATTTCAACTGTTGTTTCTTCGGGTTGCACCAGCAGTTCCGACCGCAGCGCAAAGGCCTCGGGCAGGGCGTTTTCCAGCCGCCCGACTGCGTTGTCGAATGTCCGTTGCCCGGTGCCGATGGGTGCGATCAAGGTGATATCAGTGTCTGCAATTGTCACCGTGCCTGCGCCTATTTCGTCCACAGCCGTGATCGCCATCGCCACCGCTTCGCCCCAGGTCCGCGATGGAGCCCCAAGTGCCAATGTGCAGTTTGCCCGTTCTTGGAACCCTGCCTTGGATGCCGCCGCCAGGATTGCTGCCACCGCTTCGCTGGTGTCTGCGGCACAGGCGTCAAACCGTGCACCGGTGTCGTCCAATGTGAACCGTGTCGTGAAGGGTGAGATCACGGGCCGCGGCGCGCTGATGTCTACTGCCAGCCGCACCCCATCGGGTGTGTTCCGTGCCAGTGATGTTTCAAGCCGCCGTTTCTCTTCGGGGCTGTCGGAGATCGCGTTTACGATCACCCGGTCCGCATTGACCGAGATCTTTGACCGTGGCAGCAATTCAAGCGCACGTAGCGCGTAGCTGAGTGCGTCCCGCCAGGTGTCAGGTGCTGGATAATCTCCGACTTCAAGCAGGTCAGTCACGGGCTGCCCATCCGCGATGTCCTGGATTCGATCTGCGAGGTCTTCGCGGTTTGCTGTCGCTGGGATCAATCCGATCAGCGAGACCCCGCTGTCGTTTCGCAGGATTTCGATGGCAAACTCAGGCGGGGCGATGATTTCCGAATCGGTGACAGACAGGTTGTCAATCACCCGGCTTGCGTCGACCATACCACCTGCGGCGGAAATCGCCCGGAACCGCACTGCCTCGGTTGGCGCTTCCCCTTCAAGGATCACCTGCAGCCCGTCCCCCAACACCGAGGCCCATTCATATCCTTGATCAACAAGGGTTTCCTGCACAGCGATCACAGACCGTTCCTCAACAACCGCTACGGCTGTCCGGGACGCTGCGACCGACATGAACCCTGCC
This sequence comes from uncultured Paracoccaceae bacterium, assembly GCA_947501555.1. Classification (GTDB taxonomy): domain Bacteria; phylum Pseudomonadota; class Alphaproteobacteria; order Rhodobacterales; family Rhodobacteraceae; genus Yoonia. Next base: position 2,577,186 of record CANMWG010000001.1, on the reverse strand, counting down.
GCTGCAAAGACGATGAGCCGAATGAAAAGTGCCGAAAGACGCATGTTTTACCGTAACTTGTTTCGCACCTGCATAGGCCTGTCAGGGCCGGGGTTCAATCATACCAAATAGGCGAGGGCAAAAAATGGCAGGGGGATGAGCCCCGCGTCTCGGTTTGATTGAAAGAGCCGTAGCAAGACAGCGTTGTCGTCTGAATCAAACTTGGTGAGTTGCCATGTCAGGTGCCACCCCAGCGCCCAAGGCCCGCCGATTGCGATGACCAAGGACAGCACGGATCGTTCGATGCATGCTAGCACGACCGCCAGACCGAAGAGCAGGATCGTCAGCGTCATGAACATCCGCAGCCATTGCCGGGATTTGTCGCCGAACAGCCGCGCGGTGGATTTGACCCCGATCAGGGCGTCATCCTCTGCGTCTTGGTGCGCATAGATTGTATCGTAGAACAAGGTCCAGGCGATCCCCGTCGCATAAAGTACCAGCGGCACGGGACCAATGCTGTTTGTATGTGCCGCCCAGGCCAACAGGGCGCCCCAGTTGAACGCTATCCCAAGGAAGGCCTGTGGCCACCAGGTGAACCGCTTGGCGAAGGGGTAGATCGCGACGGGCGCCAGTGCCAAAATTCCTAGGATGATTGCTGTCGGGTAAAATGTAATCAGAATCCCGAATGCTAGCAGGCATTGCACTACCATCCAGACCAGCGCACTTTTGACGGTGACCTCGCCTGCCGGGATAGGCCGCATTTTTGTGCGTTCGACATGCCCATCAAAATCCCTGTCGGTGATGTCGTTCCACGTGCATCCTGCCCCCCGCATCAGAAGCGCGCCGATCCCACAGCCGATGACTGTCCAAAGATCGCGCATGCCGTAACTTTCGGTCGCAAGGATCGCCAAAGCCAGGGCCCAGAGGCATGGAATATAGAGCAGCCAGGTCCCAATGGGCCCTTGCATCCGGCTGAGCCGCAGGTAAGGCCGCGTGACTGCAGGGGCCACGGTATCGACCCATGTCAATTTGACGGCCGGGGGCGGGTTAATGGTGCCTGCGGGCTCTGGCACTTCGGCGTTCTCGGTCATATGGTCCGCCTCATGGCATCCAAGGTTCGTCTTTATGTAGAGCACCCTTTGGGGGAAGGGCAATCTGTTCCGTTGTCGCGGGAGCAGGCGCATTACCTGTTTGGTGTGATGCGTCTTGAGGAAGGCGTCGTATTGTCCCTGATCAACGGTGCTGACGGTGAATGGGATGCTGAGGTGGTTCAGGTCGGCAAAAAGGCTGGCCTGTTGTTGTGCCAAGTCCAAACCGCCCCAATGCAGATGCCCCCAGATTTGTGGCTGATGTTTGCCCCCATTCGCAAGGAACGCACCGCGTTTATTGTTGAAAAGGCGGTTGAAATGGGTGCCGCCCGTGTCATGCCTGTGCAGACCACCTATACCCAGAGCGCCAATCGGATCCGCGTTGATAAATTGCAGGCCCATGCGGTTGAGGCGGCTGAGCAATGTGGCGGGACGTTTGTGCCCCCCGTTGATGACCTGGCCAAATTGGACCGTGTGTTGGCGGATTGGCCCGGTGACCGCCAGTTAATGTTTTGTGATGAGACGATGGTGGGGCGCTCGGCCGCTCTTACGAGCGTTCTCGCGGGGCCTTGGGCGATTTTGATTGGTCCGGAAGGCGGCTTTTCCCCTGACGAGCGTGAGGTATTGCGCGGTCTGCCGTTCGCGCATCCGGTGTCGTTAGGTCCACGGGTTTTGCGGGCGGATACGGCCGCCGTCGCCGCTTTGACGGTGTGGCAGCAGGCGTTGGGGGATTGGGGATGATCCTTGCCACCCAAGCAGATCGCCCGGCGATTGAGGCATTTTTGAATGACCATATTGCGACCTCCATGTTTCCTTTGTCCAACCTGCGCCGCCATGGCATGGCCGGGGGGCATGACCGTGCTGTGCGGTTTTGGGTGAAATGGCAGGCCGGTGCCTTGACCGATGTGTTGACCGTATCCGAGGGCGGGTTTGTGTTTCCAAATTGCCCCAACGCCCCTTGGCAGGAAGCCAGGGTTGTATTGGCGGGTACGCAGATCACAGGCTTGCTGGGGCACGGGGCGCAGGTTGCATCTTTACGTCAGGTCTTGGCTTTGCCCGACCCCGCAGGTGTTGACACGGTTGAGCCGCTCTATCGCTTGCCGCTGGCGGATTTGCTGCTGCCAGATCTGACAGGATTTACGTTGGGTCCATTGTCGAATGCCCCTCGAGAGCTGGTAGTCGGCTGGCGGCGTACCTATCTGGAAGAGGTATTCCCGATGCCGGGCGAGGATTTTCAGATGCGTGCTGAGGAAGATATCAAAGCATATGCCGCTTTGGACAGCCACCGGGTCCTTTATCAAGATGGCGTGCCCGTCGCGATGACCGGGTTCAATGCGGTCCTGCCAGAGGCAGTTCAAATTGGTGGGGTCTATACACCCGCCGTCTTGCGTAACCGGGGCCTGGCCCGCCGTGCCGTTGCGATGCATGTTGCCGAAGCGCGTAAGAACGGTGTTCGAGACGCTGTCTTGTTCGCGGCATCAACCCAAGCCGCCCGTGCTTATGAGGCGATTGGGTTTACCCGGGTGGGTGACTTCTCGGTCGTGTTGTTTAAGGAGCCGCAGGTGGTTCATGTCTGATTTTCTGCGCCCCGAAGTCCGTGCGTTTTTCTGGCGCTGGCGCGAGATTGTGCTGGCAGGCGTTGTGGCGTCACTCGGGCTGTGGTGGGTGTTGGGTGGTGTTGGGATTACTGTTTGGCTGGGCTACATTTTTATCGCCATTGCCATTGGCTGGGCGGTCGCCGGCTTTCAACGGGCGCGGTTTGCCCAGAATGGCGATGGCCCGGGCGTTGTCCAGATCCGCGAACGTCGCTTAGGATATTTTGGCCCGCTTGATGGCGGTGTCATTGATGTCGAAGATTTGACCAAGCTGGAATTGGACCCCGCAAGCCACCCTGAACCCAGCTGGGTTTTGTCGGGGGTAGGCGGGCAGCGCATCGCTATTCCCATTAATGCAAAGGGGGCTGACGATCTGTTTGATGTTTTCGCAGCCCTGCCCGGAATCAAGACCGAGGCCGTGTTGGATGTCCTGTCCCACACACCGGATGCGCGGATCACCGTCTGGTCACGCGTCAAGCCGCTCTTGCATTGACCGCACCCTTGGGGCAGATCAGAGTTCTGATGAAATGCAGCTATGGAGCCACGCGCAATGTCTATCCCTCAATCCGGCGGCGGCCCCATTGAACATCATGACCAATTGGCCGAGGTCCTGTCTAAAGGTTGCAAACCCAAGGCGGATTGGCGCATTGGAACTGAGCATGAGAAGTTTGGCTTTTGTCAGGACACCCTGCAGCCGTTGCCTTATGAGGGTGTTCGTTCAATCAAGGCTGTCCTAGAGGGGCTAGAGACCCGCTTTGGCTGGGACCGCGTGGAAGAAGACGGCAAGATCATTGGTCTGACCAAGGGTGGGGCGAATGTTAGTCTTGAGCCTGGTGGCGCGTTGGAACTTTCGGGTGCCCCGTTGGAGACCATTCACCAGACTTGTGACGAGGTGAATGTGCATCTGGCCGAGGTCAAATCAGTCTCGGACGAAATTGGCGTGAAGTTTATTGGTTTGGGTGCCGCGCCTGAGTGGACCCATGATCAGATGCCGCTGATGCCCAAAGGTCGCTATAAGCTGATGAACGACTACATGGAAAAAGTGGGTTCCATGGGCACCAGCATGATGCGCCGAACCTGTACGGTGCAAGTGAACCTTGATTTCGGATCCGAAGCAGACATGGTCAAGAAAATGCGGGTGGCCATAGCGCTACAACCTGTAGCGGCCGCACTCTTCGCCAATTCGCCCTTCTTTGAAGGGCAGCCCAACGGCCATAAATCTTGGCGCAGCCGCATCTGGCGCGATTTGGATGCGGACCGGACGGGCATGGTCCCATTTGTCTTCGACAAAGGCTTCGGGTTTGAGGCTTGGGTGCAATGGGTGCTGGATGTGCCGATGTACTTCGTCTACCGCAATGGGAAATACATCAACGCTTTGGGCATGTCGTTCCGCGACTTTCTCAAGGGTGAATTGCCCGCGCTGCCCGGTGAAAAGCCGCTGCTGTCGGACTGGGCAGATCACCTGACCACGGTGTTCCCGGAGGCCCGCGTGAAGCAATTTATTGAGATGCGGGGGGCCGATGGTGGCCCTTGGCGCCGCTTGTGTGCGTTGCCTGCGTTCTGGGTGGGGCTGATTTATGATCAGACGGCTTTGGATGCGGCTTGGGACCTTTGCAAAGACTGGACGCCAGAACAACGGGAAGCCTTGCGCGTTGCGGCCTCTGTCGATGGGTTACAGGCAAAGGTTGATGGGATCGACATGCACGCTTTGGCCCGCGAGGTTGTGGCGATTTCGCATGCCGGGCTGAAGGCCCGCGCGATGCCAGGTGCGGGGGGCATGGTCCCGGACGAGACGCATTTCCTGAATGCTTTGCACGAAACAATTGAAACAGGTCAGACCCCGGCAGATGAATTGTTGGCCCATTACAATGGTGATTGGGGTGGGGATCTGAAGCGGATTTACAGCGACTATAGCTACTAGGCGTCGTCGCAGCGGGAGCCATACCGGCGGGCCGGTATGGCAACTGTATCAGGCAACTGGTTTTGGGCCGTATTTGTTTTCGCCATCCGTGCCGGGAAGATAGCAAAGATAAAGGAGCGCCAGCCCGCCAAGGACCGGTACCAGACCGATCAGCGCGATCCAACCGACCATGTCACGGTCATGCAAACGGCGCACGGTCACTGCGATTGAAGGCACCAGCAGAGCCAAGGTAACAATGGTCGCGACAATACCCAACCCGATCATTCCAAAGATGACCGAAGCCAAGATATTCACGACAAGCGCCAATAGCGTGAATGACCAAAATTCCATAGGTCCGGCGCGCCCAGAGAAGGCGGCGTATTTTGTTGTCAGCGTTGTTTTTGCGCTGTTGATAGATGCGTTGATGTCCACAATGATCTCCGTAGGTGATTGATGATCCACCTCTTGGTGTATTTGTGAATTGTGTTCAAGAATACATTTCGGATGAGTGTTATTTGCCGAGCTATCGGCGGATTTTCGCTGTTACGTCGATTTGTTAAGGAACGTAGGCTGTCCTGCAAGTTTCAGAGTTTGAACAAGATTTACCCCACCGGTCGCTCAGGTTTTCAGGGGGTGGATTTTGCCCCGATCTTGGTCTCGGTGCCGGTTTTGAGCCGTTTGATATTGTCGAGATGCCGGATGTATATCAGGACGCCGAGCACCACCCCGATAAAGAAATATCCACCGAACCCCAACAGATACATCACAATTGGCAGCCACCCTGCAGTGATCAGAGCTGCAACAGATGAATATCGGCTGATCAAGGCTGAACACAGCCAAATTATGCTACCCAAGACCCCAATAGGCCAAGCGATCGCAAAGAAAACCCCAAAATAGGTGGCAACCCCTTTGCCTCCTTTGAACCGCAGCCAAATCGGAAAGCAATGTCCGATCATCGCGGCGATCCCTGCCACCTGTGCTGCCCCTTCGCTGGTAAAATGCCGCGCCAAGAGCACGGCGATTGCCCCTTTCAGCGCATCAGCCAACAAGGTCAGGACGGCGGCCTTTTTATTCCCGGTCCGCAGCACGTTGGTAGCCCCGATGTTGCCGGATCCGATTTGTCGCAGGTCTCCAAGCCCCATGAGCCGCGCGAAGATTACTCCGCTGGGGATCGAACCCAAAAGATAACCGATGGCGCCCCAAAGCAGGATGGCGTTCAGGCTTACCTCTGGAAATGTCATTGTCCGTTCTCCCAAACCCGCGTGCCATTGACCCATGTACCCAAAACTTTGCCTTGCATACGTGCGCCATCAAAGGGGGTGTTTTTAGATTTTGACAACAGTTTGCTCCGATCAAGCTGGAAGGGTGCATCTGGATCAAACAGGACCAGATCAGCAGGTGCGCCCGCGCGCAACCGCCCGGCATCGAGCCCCAGCAGATGCGCAGGGTTCCGCGTGAGTGCCCGGAACAGCCGGGGCAGGTCGATCATTTCCGCATGATATAGCCGGAGCGCTGCGGGCAACAATGTCTCTAGCCCGACGGCCCCGCTGGCGGCTTCCTCATAAGGCAATCGTTTGCTTTCTTCATCTTGCGGTGTGTGCATTGAGCTGATCACATCGATCAACCCATCCGCCACCGCCTGCACGACCGCAAGCCGGTCGTCTTCGCTGCGCAGGGGCGGTTTCAGTTTAAAGAACGTTCGGTAGTCGGCCACGTCCAGTTCGTTCAGCGTTAGGTGGTGTACACCAACCCCGGCTGTAATCTTTAGTCCATTCCGTTTGGCCCGCTCAAGCGCGGGTAGGGCACGTGCGGTCGTGACTTGGTCCACATGATACCGTGCGCCGGTCATCTCAAGCAGGCTGATGTCCCGGTCCAACCCCATCCGTTCGGCCATGGGCGACACACCCGGCAACCCGCGCAACGATGCAAATTTCCCCGATGTCACGGCTGCCCCTTCGGACAGGATCGGTTCCTGAATGTGTCCGATGACCAATGCATCCAAGCTGCGCGCGTAGGTCAGCGCTCGGCTGAAAACCTTGGTGTTCGCGACAACCCGGTCGCAATCGGTGAAGGCCACGGCCCCTGCATCTTGCAAGAACCCGATCTCGGTCATTTCGCGCCCCAGCCGCCCTTTGGTGAGTGCTGCCATGGGCAAAACGTGCACGGGTGCGTCTTCCTGCGCCCGCCGTTCGACGAATTCCAGGGTTTCGGGCGTGTCGATGGCAGGTAACGTGTCAGGCCGGGTGACGATTGTGGTCACCCCGCCCGCTGCGGCCGCTTGCCCGGCAGAGCGAAAGGATTCCTTGTGCCGCTCGCCCGGCTCTGAGACTTTCACGCCGATGTCGATAATGCCGGGTGCCAGGCAGTGACCGCCGCAGTCGATTACATTGGCGTCGGGGATCTTTGGGCTGTCGTCAAAATTTTCGACGATGCGCCCGTCTTCCACCAAGAGCGCGCCGCTTTGATCTGTCAGGGCTACGGGGTCAATTAGCCGCGCGTTGATGAATAAGGTCTTGGTCATGGTTTGTCTTTGTCCCGCTCGATCGTTTTGGCTTGGACATCAAGCAGCAATTTGTAAACCGCCATTCCGTCCTTGATATACTGAAAGCCAATCTTCTTTTCTCTGCGATCACCGTCTGAATCTTTGGTCGTTTTGCTGAAGAAATAGACAGTGTCAAAGCGGCCTTCTACAAGCTCAAACTCACTGTCCGGTGTAATTGGGTAGCTTTGCATCGTATGCCACCACCAGCTTGTGGCGATGTAAGCCCGCTTGTTGGAAAGCGCGTAGCGGGTGAACTGATGGGCGTAGTAGCTGGCGATCCAAGTGCCAAAGACCAGACCAAAGCCTACGGCCATGAAGGGCAGCGAAAAGAAAATCATGAAGAATCCCGTCCCGATGCCGCCAAAGCTGCCAGTTAGAAGCGCACTTAAGCCGCCAACAAAACTGCCGATCCCGGACATCAAAAAGGGCAGGCCGAAGACCGACAAAAAAATCACGCCCAGTTTTTTCTGTATCCCCGGTTCTGGTTTGCCTTCCCAAAGCAGGGTTTCGCGCCCGTGAAAGAAGTCTTCCCAGTGTTGGGACTTTGGTTGGGGTTTTATCCGTGCAAGAAGCTTGAGCATTAGGCGATCCAGATCATCAGCACGACAAGAAGAAACATGATCAGCAGGGCCACTGTGGCCACCATCCCCCCGATCCTGGCGTCTGATTTCGGTGCTTTTGATTGTCCTTGTTCTAGCTTGCCGGCGGCGCTGTCGCTGCGCAATGGTTCGATTACCTCGATTTGGGTCTCAGGGATATAGGTTGTCACGTGTCGCACCCCGGAGGCGGGCGTCAGTGTGGTGAGGCGCCCACCGCTGGCCCTGGACAAGATCAAAATGGCATAGCCTTCGATCCGATTTACGGCAGGTAGGTCATGGGCAGGCAACGTGACGTCATAGCCCTGAAAGATATAGTCGCTGAGTGACATGGCGCTGAGATCGTCGATCTTGATGATATCCACAAAAGTGGAATCCAGTCCCTTTGTCCCAAAGAGGGCGGCCAGGTTTTCATCGATGTTATCCGCCCCAGCAGGCAGATTGCCTTTCAGCTGAAACACCCGAATGGCCCCAAAATCATCGGCTGGGATCTCGATGCTCATGCCATAATGGCCTCTTGTCCGCGTTTCTTGCGCAGGTTCACCGCCAGCAGGTCCATGGCGGCCATGCGCACCGCGACCCCCATTTCGACCTGTTCTTGAATGACAGAGCGGTTGATGTCGTCTGCGATATTCCCGTCGATCTCAACCCCGCGGTTCATCGGCCCGGGGTGCATGACTATGGCGTCGGGTTTGGCGTGGCTGAGTTTGTCTGCGTCCAGCCCGTAACGGTGGAAATATTCCCGCTCCGACGGGATGAACCCGCCGTCCATGCGTTCTTTTTGTAGCCGAAGCATCATGACCACATCGACGTCTTTCAGCCCTGCGGCCATGTCCTCAAACACCTCCACCCCGAATTCGCTGATCCCCGACGGCATCAGCGTTGGTGGCCCAATCAGCCGCACCCGGTTTTCCATCTTGCCGAGTAGCATGATGTTGGACCGCGCCACCCGGCTATGGGAAATATCACCGCAAATGGCGATGGACAGCCGGTGCAGCCGTCCCTTGGCCCGGCGGATCGTCAGCGCGTCCAACAGGGCTTGCGTGGGATGTTCGTGCTTGCCATCGCCCGCGTTGAGCACTGCGCAATTCACCTTTTGCGCCAGCAGATCAACTGCACCCGATTGCGGATGCCGGACCACCAGTAGATCGGGGCGCATCGCGTTCAGCGTCAGCGCCGTATCAATCAGGGTTTCTCCCTTTTTGATCGAAGATGCCTGCATCCCCATGTTCATCACATCCGCCCCCAGCCGTTTGCCTGCAATTTCAAAACTGGCCTGCGTCCGGGTCGAGTTTTCGAAGAACATGTTGATTTGGGTCATGCCCACCAACACATCCCTGTGCGCGATCCCCTTGCGGTTATGATCCGCATAGCTGTCGGCTAGATCCAGCAAGGTGGTGATTTCGGTGGGGTGGAGCGGTTCGATGCCCAGAAGATGATTGGCGCGGAATGTCATTTTGGGCCCTTCTACGTCAGATGGGCCGGTTATAGCAGCGTGGCAGTCCGCATCAATGGGGGCATTGCATGGTTGGTTCTGGTGTATGCAAATCCCAAGGCACCATGAACGTACCCTGTCGGTAGGACCAGTTCCCGTAACGCGGCCCGTCAGGACCTTCGATGATCAGGATTGCATGTGCTTGCCAATTGCCCTTGTCGAAATTCAGAAAGGTTAAATCCCGAGCGTTCTGGGTGAACCGACGCCGTTGGTTGAGGTAAATGCAGTAAGGGTTGCCTTGGGCTGCCGCATGCGCGGATCGTTCTACCTTGGCCGGGTAAGCCAAGCTATAGAACGTGAGTACAACCAGTCCGAAGGCTGCGCCAATTGGAAACGCTTGCCAAAGGAAGACGCCAAGCACCCCAAAGGCAAGTCCTAACCCCAGCAAGCCAAAGTGTAGGCCTACGGCATGTCCGCTGCCTGCGAATGAGTTCATGCAAAACGCGAAGGTAAGTACCGCGAGGCCGACACCGTTCCCTGCAGCCAATGGCCATGGCCAATTGAGAGGTTGCAACGTAATTGGTTGATCTCCGTGTTTTATGCTGTGCACGACCATGCGCAAGACAAGTGCGGTGCCGGCAAGCAAGACAAAGCCCAACAGGAAGAGGGTTCCTATTCCTGCTCCATCATTCGGAGTGAGCGCTATAACAAGTATGATCCATAACAGCAGCAAGCAAAGCCCATTGGCCCACATCCACATTGCCCGCCAAGGCAAAAACAGGATGGGCCCGATAAGAAGGCTGACGATCAGAAGAAAAATCCACATGTCTTCGTTTTAGGTGCCGAAATCATCAGGCCGTTGTCGTGGGATGTGCAGATTTTGTGTATTGTCGGCTACCGTTTACCTTACCTCGCCCTGCGCCTAAGTTGCTTTTATGGATTCTGTGTCTGATTATTGGAACGATCGCGCCCTGCTGGAATGGCAGGTGGAGTTGGGTGCGACAGATGCTATTCTGGATGCCCCCGTCGATCGCTATGCGTTAGAGGTCGCGCCCCCAAAGCCCAAACCTGCTGTTGTCGCCAAGGACGCTCCGCCGCCGATCCCCGCGCCGGTTGAGGTTGATGCGGTTTCTATCGCCCGCGCAGCTGCCGCGGCGGCGGCTGATCTGCCCAGTCTTGCCACAGCGGTGCAGGCCTTTGAGCATTGCGAATTAAAACGTGGTGCGCGCAGTTTTGTCTTTGCTGACGGCCAAGCCGCCGCCCGGGTGATGATCATCGGTGAGGCGCCTGGTAGTGAAGAGGATCGCGCGGGTAAGCCCTTTGTCGGTCGTGCTGGCCAATTGCTTGATCGTATGTTTGATGCCATCAATCTGGGCCGTGCCCATCAGGATGTCACCCGATCCATCTATATTACCAACGTGATGCCGTGGCGTCCGCCGTCGAACCGCACGCCTGAGCCCGCTGAGATTGCGATGATGTTGCCGTTTTTGGAACGCCATGTCGGCTTGGCCGATCCTGACGTTATCGTCTTGATGGGCAATACCCCCTGTCAGGCTTTGCTGGGGCGTACTGGGATCACCCGCATGCGTGGACAATGGCAGGAGGTGCTTGGAAAGCCTTGCTTGCCCATGTTTCATCCGGCCTATCTGCTGCGCAATACGGCGGCCAAGCGCGAGGCTTGGGCCGACTTGCTGGAATTAAATGCAAGGTTGAAGCTATGAAGATTCTCGCCTTTTCCGATTTGCATCTTGCCCGGTCGCGGGCTGCAGATTTGGTAGCGGCCAGTGTTACGGCAGATTTGGTCATCGGTGCGGGGGATTTTTGTAACACGCGGCAGGGGCTTGATCGCGCTATGGCGATGCTTGACGGGATCAACTGTCCGTTTGTGGCTGTGCCCGGAAACGCCGAAAGCGCGGATGAATTGCGCGCTGCGGCCGGCCCGGGCGTCACCGTTCTGCATGGTCAGAAGGCCGAAGTTGCGGGTATCGACATCTTTGGCATTGGCTACGGCATACCGGTTACCCCATTTGGCGCGTGGTCTTGTGATCTGACGGAAGCGCAGGCCGAGGCCATGTTGGATACCTGTGACAGTGCCGACATCATCGTCAGCCATTCGCCGCCCAAAGGCCTGGCAGATGTGACATCGTCCGGACTGTCGATTGGGTCCACCGCACTTCGCGATGCCATTGCCCGTATTGCGCCGAAATATGTCTTTTGCGGTCACGTTCACGATAGCTGGGGCGTATCGGGTATGATTGGCCCGTCAGCTGTGCATAACCTCGGACCAACCCCAAATTGGTTTGAAATCTGAATGAGCCGCATTGACGAAAATCTTGACTTTGTGCCTGTGCGCATCGCGGTGCTGACCGTGAGTGACACGCGTCAGATCGCGGACGATAAGTCTGGCCAAACGCTGGTGGACCGCATTGAGGGTGCAGGGCATTTCGTTGTGGATCGCAAGATCATCCCGGATGAACGATCGCAAATTGCGGACCAATTGCGTGAATGGTGTACCGATGACGCAATAGATGCCGTGATTTCCACGGGCGGTACCGGCTTGACCGGACGCGATGTGACCGTTGAGGCGCATCGTGATGTTTATGAAAAGGAAATCGACGCCTTTGGGACGATTTTCACCATTGTAAGCATGCAGAAAATCGGCACCTCGGCCGTGCAAAGCCGTGCGACGGCCGGTGTGGCGCAAGGCACCTATCTGTTTGCATTGCCGGGCAGTCCGGGTGCTTGCAAGGATGCATGGGATGAGATTCTGTGCAAACAGCTCGATTTCAGACACCGCCCCTGCAATTTTGTAGAAATAATGCCCCGTCTCGACGAACATTTGCGACGGAAGTGATCAGTTCATGCGTTTAACTGGAAACGACTGCGCCGCCGCCTAGGTAAGGGGCGTGGACTAAGGGATATATAAATGCGCTTTCTACGACGTAGCCTGATGGGCGTCTTCTTGTTGAGTGTTACCCTCGCCCTTATGGCATGGGCCGGAAATATGGTTCGCGAGGCCGTCAATGCCCGCCTCAATGAAGAACCCCGCAGCTTTCCCCAGCGCGAAAGGGTTCTGGCCGTCAATGTTGTGACGCTAGAGCCGCAGACGGTCACCCCGGAACTGACCGTTTTCGGGGAATTGCGCAGTCAACGTACCTTGGATTTACGCAGTGCTACAGGTGGCACCGTTTTGCAGGCCAGTGATGCATTGGTTGAAGGTGGCGCTGTCTCTGAAGGCGACCTTTTGCTGTCCATTGACCCCATTGAAGCGCAGGCCGCTTTGGACCGTGTCCGCGCAGATTTGCAGGATGCGCAGGCGGAATTGCGCGACGCTGACCGGTCTTTGTTGCTGGAACAGGATGAACTGTCTGCAGCCCAAGAGCAGGCTGACTTGCGTGCGCAAGCGCTGACCCGAGCCCGCGATTTGCAGACCCGAGGCGTTGGTACGGCTGCCGCTGTTGAGACGGCGGAATTGGCTGCATCGTCGGCCCAGGCGGCTGTTTTGACCCGCCGGCAGGCTTTGGCCTCGGCGCAAGCCCGGATTGATCAGGCCAGAACCCGCCTTGCCCGTGCCCAGATCAGCCTTGCCGAAGCCGAACGCGATGTGGCGGACACCGAAGTCTTTGCGGCCTTTGATGGCGTGCTCGCTGAGGTCACGGTCAGCCCAGGCGGTCGTGTTACCGCCAATGAAAGCTTTGCCCAATTGGTCGATCCGACGCGTTTGGAAGTGAGCTTTCGCGTGTCTACGTCACAATATGCCCGCTTGCTGGATGGTGACGGCACCTTGATTACTGCCCCTGTACGCGTGGCCTTGGATGTCTCGGGTGTCAATTTGCTTGCTGAAGGGCGCATCACCCGAGAGGGTGCCACTGTTGGCACCGGTCAAACGGGTCGTTTGCTGTTCGCCCGACTGGACGCCGCGCTTGGGTTTCGCCCTGGCGACTTCGTGACCGTTAGTATCGATGAGCCTGCGTTGGAACATGTTGCTGTTGTCCCCTCAACCGCTGTCGCCGCAGACGGAACAGTGTTGGTCGTCGGTGAGGAAGAGCGCTTGCAAAGTGCAAGTGTCGATCTGCTTCGCCGTCAAGGTGATGATGTGATTATTACGGTGCGTGATCTGGCGGGTCAGACGATTGTCGCAGAGCGCTCGCCCTTGTTGGGTGACGGTATCAAGGTTCTCCCGATCCGGCCCGGTGCCGCCGCAGAAGAACCTGCCGCACCTGAAATGATTGCACTGGATGCCGACCGTCGCGCAAAGTTGATCGCCTTTGTCAATGAAGGCCGTATGCCGGATGACGTCAAAGCGCGTATCATTGGGCAACTCGAACAGGATGAGGTGTCGTCTGAAACCGTCGCCCGTCTTGAAAGCAGGATGGGAAGCTAATGGTCACTGGCGGCGAAAAACTTAGCGCGGGTGCTGGCGGCATCCTGTCGTATTTTACCCGGCACCGGACTGCTGCGAATCTGCTGCTTGTCTTGATGTTGACGGCTGGCCTGATGGCTATGCCCAACATGCGCGCTCAGTTCTTTCCGGATGTTGTTGTCGATGACCTTGATGTCAGTGTCACATGGTCTGGTGCGGGTGCCGAAGATGTGGACACCGCTATCGTGCAAGTGTTGGAACCGGTCTTGCTGGCCGTGCAGGGTGTGACGGCGTCCGAATCGCGGTCTAGCGAAGGCCGTGCCACGATCACGCTTGAATTCGAGCCCGGTTATGACATCGACCGCGCGGCAGAGGATGTGCAACTGGCCGTGGACGGCGCATCAAACTTGCCCGCCGATGCCGAAGACCCATCGGTCAGCCGTGGTGGCTGGTCGGATCGTGTGACAGATGTGGTGATCACAGGGCCTGTTGGTGTCGATCAACTCGGCCGTTTTGCTGATGAGATGTCGAACCGATTGTTCGCCGAAGGTGTTACACAGGTGTTTGTGCAGGGCGTGGCTGCCCCATCCACAATTGTCGAAGTTCCGTCGCTATCGTTGATCCAACACGACATTGGTTTGGCTGAGATCTCAGCCCGGATCGCAGAAGAGGCCGAGGCTGATCCAGCGGGTGACGTCTCTGCCAATGCCCGCGTCCGTACAGGCGTGGCCAAGCGCAGCGCGCAGGAAATCGGGGCGATTGTGCTACGCTCAAACCCCGATGGATCCAAGCTGACCATTGCTGATGTGGCCACTGTGCGGGTCGAAGGTGCAGACCGCGCGCGCGCCTATTTTGTGGGTGAGGACCCTGCAATCAAAATCCGCGTCCTGCGGTCGTCAACGGGTGACGCGCTCGGCATGCAGGCCACTGTCGAAGACGTGGCGGAAGAGCTGACCGCTTCGCTGCCTTCGGGTGTCACGATTGCGCTGACAAATGGCCGGGCTGAACTGATTTCGGGCCGTTTGAATATCCTGTTGGACAATGGATTGACGGGGCTGCTGCTGGTTGTGGCGCTGTTGTTTTTGTTCCTGAACGTGCGCACGGCACTCTGGGTTGCCCTTGGTATTCCCGTGGCCATGCTTGCCGCGATTGCACTGATGTATGCGGTGGGGATCACGATCAATATGATCTCGCTGTTTGCGCTGATTATCACGCTGGGGATCGTCGTCGACGATGCCATTGTGGTCGGCGAACATGCGGATTTCAGGGTGCGCGCGCTTGGTGAACATCCGACTGTTGCGGCTGAAAATGCGGCAAAGCGCATGTTCAGCCCGGTGTTTTCCGCAACAATCACAACGATCATTGCCTTCTTTGGGTTGGTCGCAATTGGTGGCCGATTTGGCGACTTGATCGGCGATATTCCGTTTACCGTGATTGTGGTTCTGGCCGCCAGTTTGGTCGAGTGTTTTCTGATTCTGCCGAACCACCTGTCCCATGCCATCGCGCATTCCGCCAAGGATCATTGGTATGACTTGCCGTCACGCCTTGTGAACCGCGGATTTGATTGGTTCCGCGAGACATTGTTCCGCCCTTTCATGGGGCTTGTGATCAAGGCGCGCTATCCGGTGTTTGCTGTCGCTTTGGTCGCTTTGGCGTCGCAGGTATCGTTGTTTATCAAAGGTGACGTTAGTTGGCGCTTTTTCAACGCGCCTGAGCAGTCTCAGGTCACTGGTAACTTTGCGATGTTGCCCGGTGCGGTCCGTGAAGATTCCCTTGAAATGATGCGCGAAATGCAGCGTGCCACCGAAGCGCTGGGCGCAGAGTATGAGGCCGAACATGGTCTGAACCCCCTGAAATTCGTCGTCGCCGAAATTGGGGGCAATTCGGGTCGCGCGATTGCTGGGTCCGATACCAAGGATCCCGATCAATTGGGTGCGATAACAATCGAACTGATCGATGCTGATAGCCGCCCTTACAGCAGCTTCGCCTTTGTTGCGGCGTTGCAGGAAAGCATCCGCCAGCACCCAATGGCCGAAACCGTCAGTTTCCGGGGCTTTCGGTCTGGACCGGGGGGCGACAGCCTGGATATCCAGCTTTACGGCGCAGATAGTGACGGGCTGAAGGCGGCCTCTGAGGCGCTGAAGGCCGAACTCGCGCAGTTTCCCGAAGTCTCCGCGCTGGAAGACACATTAGCTTATGACAAAGAAGAGCTGATCCTTGAGCTAACCCCCCAAGGTCAGGCGCTGGGTCTGAGTATTGATGGGCTGGGTGGTATTCTGCGAGACCGGCTTGGCGGCATTGAAGCTGCCAGTTACCCTGATGGGGCCCGTTCTGCCACGATCCGTGTTGAACTGCCCGAGAGTGAGCTTTCTGCTGATTTCCTAGACCGGACCCAGATCAGGACGCCAGACGGCGTATACGTGCCCCTGGCGGATGTTGTGACCGTGCAAAACCGGACCGGTTTTTCCACCGTGCGGCGCGAAAATGGCATTCAATTAATTTCGGTCACAGGCGATCTGGATGACGAAGACGCCGCGCGTGCCACCGAAATCCAGCAATTGATCAACGATGATATTCTGCCGCGTATTGAAAGCAACTTTGCGGTGGAATCCCGCTTGTCGGGCCAAAGCGAGCAGGAACAACGCTTTTTGAGTGATGCACGCACGGGCTTGGTGCTTGTTTTGTTGGGTATCTACCTGACCCTGTCGTGGATTTTCAGCAGTTGGACGCGCCCCGTCGTTGTGATGTCGATCATTCCCTTTGCCTTAATCGGAACCATTTACGGCCACCATGTTTGGGGCATCCCGATGAGTATGTTTACTGTGGTGGGCCTGATTGGGATGGTGGGGATCATCATCAACGACAGTATCGTTCTGGTCACGACCGTGGATGAATATGCCGAAGAACGCGGACTGGTACCTGCCATTATTGACGGTACCGTTGATCGACTGCGTCCTGTGATGCTGACCACATTGACCACGGTTCTGGGGCTGACCCCGCTGCTGTATGAAGGGTCCAATCAGGCAGAGTTCTTGAAGCCGACGGTTGTCACACTGGTGTTTGGCTTGGGCATTGGCATGTTCCTGGTTCTGCTCATTGTGCCTTCGGTGATGGCGATGCAGGCAGATGTGGGCCGGCAGGTCCAAGCTGCCAAACGCGCGTTGCGCGGACGGACGGCATCGATGTTCTTTCCGGCGGCACTGGGAGTTTTGGGGGCGGGGGGGCTGTTTGCGGTGACGGTTGCACCATTGATCGTGACTGGCGCACCCTTGCCTGCGGTGGTCACAAGGTTGCCGATGCTAGAAGGCGGTTTCGCCCCGGCGATGGCTACCTTTACCCTGGGCTTGGCTGCCGTGCTGGCGCTCATCTATCTGATTGCAATGCTCGGCCAAGGTATCCGGCGCGTGTGGGCTTAGGGACTGACCCTAGCCTGCACTACATCCTTGGATATCAATAGCTTGGCCGTCGCTTAGCACAGTGATCCGCACTTTGGACCGATCTAGGGCAAATGCGTTGCCTGAACTGTGCACCATGTCGACCGTCGCGTTCAGGTTGTTGCCGGTGCGGGCTATGTCCGCTTCGGACACCCAGACGTTTGCATCGCCTGCTTCGATCACCACAAATTCATCTGTGCCAATGCTGGGCAGGTTGATGGCGGCCGTGACGGAAAGCCCGTCATCAATGGGGTTAATGACGCAGGTCACTGCACCCACGTTGGCCTCAGCTTGCGTCTGCGGGCGATTGATCAACGCCGCAGTTATGGCAGCATCCCGCGCACCTTCGGGTGGGAGCAAAGCGTCGAATGAAAGTGTGACGGGGATACAGATTTCTTCACATATGCCGATCTGAAGATCGCCGCTGATCCGCATGTCCGCCCCAGGATTTTCGCTGAATACGGTCAACGGAAAAACAACACTGTCATGATAGCCAATGGAATTGAGACCGTTTTGCCGAAAAACTTCTGGGACAGGCCAATGGGGTGCTACGCCGGTGATATTGTCAGACCCTTGAAACGAAAACTGCGGTGGAATGCCGCCGTCGCCAGGTGCACGCCAATATGTTTTCCAACCGGGTTCCAGTGTGATGCGCAGCCCAGCGATATGTTCGCCTGCGTCTGTCCGCCATCCTGGCAAAACCTCGATTGTGGCGAGATCTTCAAAGGACTGGGCGGTACCAAAGGTAGGCATGGCCATGAGGGCGAAGGGGATCAGTATATTCTTGCGCATAATGCGTTATTTATCCACTCGCGCTGTAATGGGAAGTCACGTTTGCGCCAGCCGTCCAATCTTGTCACTTGCGTCACTCTCTTTGCGGTCACATGATATGGGCCATGATTGAAGAAGCCATGCAGCTCACAGGTAAACTGTTGATTGCGATGCCAGGGATGGGGGACACCCCGTTTGCGCATAGCGTCATCTACATGTGTGCGCATGACCACGAAGGTGGCATGGGGTTGATCGTGAACAAACCCCAGACAGACATCGATTTTGCGCACTTGCTGGAGCAGCTCGACATTCCCCGCGCGTCGCATGCCCGCGATATTCGGGTGCATTACGGCGGGCCAGTTGATTTGGCGCGCGGCTTTGTCTTGCATTCGCATGATTACAAATCCGAAGCCGGAACATTGACCGTGGATGAGACGATCGGCATGACTGCCACTTTGGATGTATTGGAGGATATCGCCCAGGGACGTGGGCCGGATACATCGTTACTTGCTTTGGGTTATGCGGGCTGGGGTCCGGGCCAGTTGGAGCGTGAAATATCCCGCAACGGGTGGCTGATCTGTGAACCGCGCGACGATATTATTTTTGGGCGGGCCAATGAGCATAAGTGGACTGGCGCCTTGAAAATGATGGGTATTGATCCGTTGTTGTTGTCAGAAACGTCAGGGCGCGCTTGAGGGCTGCAATTCTTGGTCCAAGAATTGCATTCAAATCCTTTGTAAGGATTTGACACAGACTTTCTGTGAAAGTCTGTCACCCCTGCGAATTGATCAATGTGCGCATGATTGCAATCGCGCTTTCGCTGGACCAATCCGCGTCACCCTGCATCCGCGCAATTTCATTCCCGTCAGGATCAAGGACGATCGTAACCGGCAAACCCAGCACCCCAAGGCTACGCGCTAGGTTTTGGCGAGCATCCGTATGTAGTGGCAGGTTATCCACGCCGATCTCAGCAAAAAAGCGTTGCATGCCGGGCAGCGGATTACGACCTGTCGCAATTGTCACGACATCCATATCGTCTCCGCCCATGGTCTCTTGCAGAGCCGATAGATGTGGCATTTCATGCCGGCACGGTGCGCACCATGTGGCCCAGAAATTCAGCACGACATATTTGCCCTGATAATCGGCAAGCGTCATCTCTTGTCCATCTTCGCTCATGAAGGTGACATCAGAGCTTTCGATTGGCGCGTTATGAAAGATCAGCTTGCGCATGTCGCCTTCGCGCAATGCTTCGGCCGCATCCACATCTGCAAGCCCGGTATTTGCAACGCACGCGAGGGCCGTATAAAGCAGGGCTGATTTTAACTTCCGCATAGGCGTTTCCTTCATGACAAAATCCGCAAACACGATGTGGGGCGGGCGTTTTGCCGCCGGACCAGACGCGATTATGGAGGCGATCAATGCCTCAATCGGGTATGACCGCCGCCTTGCGCCGCAGGACATCGCAGGTTCACGTGCCCATGCCGCAATGTTGGCGGCCACAGGCATCATTACGGATAACGACGCTGAAGCCATCCGTGAAGGCCTGCTCACCGTTTTGTCAGAGATTGAAACCGGGGAATTCCCGTTTTCCACCGCGCTGGAAGACATCCACATGAATGTTGAAGCCCGCTTGCGCGATCTGATCGGCGAACCTGCGGGTCGTTTGCACACCGCCCGGTCGCGCAATGATCAGGTGGCCGTGGATTTCCGGCTCTGGGTCCGTGACCAATGCGATCAGGCGGATGAGGCTTTGGCGGCCTTACAAACGGCCCTGCTGGGTCAGGCCGAGGCCGGTGCCGATTGGGTCATGCCCGGTTTCACGCATTTGCAGACGGCACAGCCCGTCACATGGGGCCATCATATGTTGGCTTATGTCGAAATGTTCGCCCGTGACCGGTCTCGTTTTGCGGATGCCCGTGCCCGTATGAATACCTCGCCTTTGGGGGCTGCTGCCTTGGCGGGTACGTCCTTTCCAATTGATCGCGACATGACAGCCGAGGCTTTGGGTTTTGACCGCCCAATGTCAAATTCACTGGATGCCGTTGCCGACCGTGACTTTGCGTTGGAGTTTCTTGCAAGTGCGAGCATTTGCGCCATGCACCTGAGCCGTTTGGCCGAAGAACTGGTCATCTGGTCTTCAGCACAGTTCCGTTTTGTGAAGATGTCGGACAAATGGTCGACCGGGTCGTCCATCATGCCTCAAAAGCGCAACCCGGATGCGGCAGAGTTGATTCGCGCCAAGATAGGGCGGATCTTTGGGGCAAATGTTGCCTTGATGACAGTCATGAAGGGCCTGCCGATGACCTATTCCAAGGACATGCAAGAAGATAAGGAGCAGACCTTTGACGCTGCTGATAATTTGATGCTGGCACTGGCTGCGATGTCGGGGATGGTCGCCGATATGACCGCAAACCGTGATAACCTGAAAGTCGCAGCTGCAAGCGGATTTTCGACAGCGACCGATCTTGCCGATTGGTTGGTGCGCGAACTTGGGCTACCGTTTCGCGAGGCGCACCATGTGACGGGTGCACTGGTTGCATTGGCCGAGGGCAAAGGGTGCGATTTACCTGACTTGACGCTTGAGGACATGCAGGCCGAACATGCAGACATCCGCGCAGATGTGTTTGATGTGCTCGGTGTTGAAAATTCGGTCGCGTCCCGCACCAGTTTTGGCGGCACCGCGCCCGATCAGGTCCGTGCCCAGATTGCACATTGGACCGGTCTGTTGAACGAATGAGGTGTTTGAATGAAAAAGATGGCTTTGATTGTCGCGCTTGGTGCGCTGGCCGGATGTGGTGCCGACGGTGATCCGCTCCAACCGAGCGCGAACCTTGGGCTCAGCTTTGGCCCCAATGGGGTGTCCCCCAATGCAAGCGTTGGTGCGTCCAACGGGAATGTCTCGGTCGGGCTTAATTTGTGATGCGGGCGGTCTATTTGCTTTTGGCCATCTGGGGAGCGGTCCACCCGATGTATTATTTCATCTCGTGGTTCCGCACTGAAGGGTGGAATATCATGGCCATGGTCGACGCCTGGCACGTGAACAACGCAACAAGCGGCCTGGTCTGGGATTTGACGATTGCGGCAGTGGCCCTGACGATCTGGGCACTTGCAGAGGTCATCAAGACGAAGAACTTCGCCAGTCTTTGGGCCATTCCTGCCACGTTTTGCATCGGGGTAAGCTGCGGTTTGCCGCTTTACCTGTATTTGCGTTTGCGTGTCGTCTTCATGCATGATCCGCACCGGGTTCGGGTGTAAATTTCACCCAATCTAGGGTTGGTCTTCCCCTGTGATCTGATATGTCCGAAGGTGTTTTGGATAAGGATCGCAGGCTTGGATCATTTTCTCTATCGCGACGGCACGCTTTACGCCGAGGATGTTCCTGTTGCCGAGATCGCGGCGGCAGTCGGCACGCCGTTTTATGTTTACTCTACCGCCACCCTGATCCGCCACTTTACCCTGTTTGATGAGGCCTTGGATTTTGCCGACCACCTGGTCTGCTTCGCGATGAAGTCCGCCTCTAATCAGGCGATCATCAAGGTGCTGGCCAATGCGGGCGCGGGGATGGATGTTGTGTCAGGTGGCGAATACCTGCGTGCCAAGGCCGCAGGTGTTCCGGGCGACAAGATCGTCTTTTCTGGCGTTGGCAAGACAGCAGATGAAATGCGTATGACGTTGGAAGGTGGCATTCGCCAGTTTAACGTCGAATCTGAGCCTGAAATGGTTGTGCTTGATCAGGTGGCCCAATCGCTGGGTGTCGTGGCCCCGATCACCGTTCGGGTGAACCCTGATGTTGACGCCAAGACCCATGCAAAAATCGCAACAGGTAAGTCTGAGAACAAGTTTGGCATCCCGATCAGTCGCGCCCGTGAGGTTTATGCTATGGCGGCCAAGATGCCGGGTCTGAAAGTCATCGGCATTGATGTACACATCGGGTCGCAACTGACGGATCTGGCTCCGTTTGAGGCCGCTTATCGCAAGGTTGCTGAATTGACCGAACAATTGCGCGCCGATGGTCATGAGATCAAACGCCTTGATCTGGGCGGCGGTTTAGGTATCCCCTATGCCCGCTCAAACGAAGCCCCACCTCTGCCGACCGACTATGGTGCTCTCATTCAGCGCACCGTCGGCCATCTGGGCTGCGAGATTGAGATCGAACCGGGCCGCCTGATTTCGGGCAATGCCGGGTTAATGGTGTCCAAGGTCATCTATGTGAAATCCGGCGAAGATCGCGATTTTCTGATTCTTGATAGTGCAATGAATGATTTGATCCGTCCCGCGATGTACGAAGCATGGCATGATATCGTCCCTGTGATTGAGCCTGCACCGGGGGCTGCCCCTGCAAAATATGATATTGTGGGTCCCGTTTGCGAAAGCGGCGACACTTTTGCGAAGGGCCGCGAGATGCCCGCAGTAGGCCCCGATGATCTGGTCGCGTTCCGTTCGGCCGGTGCTTATGGTGCGGTCATGTCGTCTGAATATAATTCACGTCCATTGATCCCCGAAGTGCTGGTCGATGGAGATCAATTTGCAGTTATCCGCGCACGCCCTACCTATGAAGAAATGATTGCGCGCGATACGGTGCCAGTGTGGTTAGACTAGCCACATACATAGGAGAAAGCCGCTGAAAGATCAGCCGGACCAGATGCAACACCTGACCCTGCCCGTGGCACTGACCCGCGCAGGCATGGTGGCCGAACGTGTTGTGCGGGCCTTCTGGCCGCTCTGGACCGTTGTTTTCTTGGTTTTGACGCCACTGATGATGGGCTGGCAGGACCTTCTTCCGCTCGAAGTTTTCTGGGGTGCAGGCGCCCTTTCGCTAATCGCTATCCTTGTGGCGCTGGTCTGGGGAATCAAACGGTTCACGCTGCCAACCCGCGCCGAAGCCGTGGACCGTGTTGATGCCGCCCTTCCAGGCCGGCCAATTGCCGCGATTGCGGACAGTCAGGCAATTGGGAGCGGTGATGCTGCCTCTGAAATGGTCTGGCGCACCCATTTGCAACGCATGGCTGAGCGCACGAGAGAGGCGCGTGTTGTTGAACCTGATTTGCGCATTTCGGACCGAGACCCCTATGGCCTGCGCTTTATGGCGGTCCTGTTTTTTGTCACATCCCTTTTGTTTGGCGTGCTTTTGCGTGTTGGCGGGACCGCTGACGTACCCATGCTCGGCGGGCAGACCTTGGTAACTGGTCCCGTTTGGGAAGGGTGGGTCGAGCCGCCCAGCTACACAGGTAGACCGTCGATTTATTTGAACGATGTGCCAGCAGGTGATTTACGCGTCCCCCAGGGCAGCCAGGTTACATTGCGCCTTTACGGTGAAGTTGGTGCGCTGACCGTAGCCGAAACCGTCTCTGGCCGGGTGGGTGAATTGGGCGCTGCATCTGCAGCCCAACAGCAGTTTGAGATCACGCAATCGGGCGATCTCGCTGTTGAGGGCGAAAATGGCATCGTGTGGAATATCACCGCTGTCGCTGACACCCCGCCCGAGGTCATATTGACGGGTGAGGTCGAATCGGACGCGATGGGTGAAATGTCGCAGCCATTTAACGCGCTAGATGATTTTGGCGTCGAAACAGGCACTGCGACGATTGCCTTGGACCTGACAGCAGTGGATCGTCGCCATGGTTTGACCATTGATCCTGATCCGATTGAGCCCTTGGTGCTGGACCTCCCGATGCCCTTTACAGGGGACCGATCGGATTTTGAGGAATTTCTAGTTGAGAACCTCAGTGAGCATCCATTGGCCAACTTGCCGGTGACTTTGCAGCTTGAGGTCACGGATGCCGCCGGGCAAACCGGTGCAACCCCCGCAGAACCGATGATTCTACCCGGCCGTCGCTTTTTTCAGCCTTTTGCCCGTGCTGTGATCGAACAACGCCGCGATTTGATGTGGTCCAAGGCCAACGTGCGCCGGGTCAATCAGATATTGCGCGCCGTGTCCAACCAGCCCGAAGGCTTGTTTTCAAACGAGACCACCTATCTGCGTCTGCGCACTATCATCCGTCGGCTGGATAGCATGGCAGAATTTGGCATGAGCGACGAAGGTCAGGCCGAGGTTGTGCAGGCGCTTTGGGATCTCGCCATTCAGCTTGAAGATGGGCGTTTGGCCGATGCCCGTGAACGCCTGCGCCGTGCGCAGGAACGTTTGGAAGAGGCAATGCGCAACGGTGCCTCTGACGAAGAAATCGCCGAGTTGATGCAGGAACTGCGCGAGGCCACCAATGACTACATGCGCATGCTTGCCGAAGAAGCCGAACCGAACGACGGAACGGATCAGGCCGACAATGGCGAAAGCGGTCAAACGATGTCTATGGATGAGCTGCAAGCGCTGATGGATCGGATCGAAGAGCTGATGCAAGAAGGCCGCATGGCCGAGGCGCAAGAGTTGATGGAACAGCTTAACCAGATGATGGAGAACATGCGCGTCACCCAAGGTGAAGGGGGCGATGGCCCGCAAACCCCCGGTGAGCAGTCGCGCCAGGATCTGGCTGAGACATTGCGCGACCAAGAAGAGCTTTCTGACGATGCATTCCGCGACTTGCAGGAACAATTTAATCCTGGCCAGCAAGGCCAACAGCAGCCCGGCCAGCAGGGCCAACAAGGTCAACAGCAGGGCCAGCAGCAAGGTCAACAACCTGGACAGCAAGGCCAACAGGGGCAACAGCCCGGCGAACAATCTGGGCAGCAGGGCCAAAACGGGCAGCAACCCGGCCAAAATGGCCAGCAAGGTGAAGGTCAAGGCGTCGGGCGCGACGGTGAAACCGGCGAACAAGGTGATGGCGGGCGTGGCGGTGAAGGCAGTCTCGCCGACCGGCAAGAAGCCTTGCGGCGCGAATTGCAGCGCCAGCGTGATGGCTTGCCCAACCTTGACGGCGAGGCAGGTGATATTGCCCGCCGGTCGCTAGAACGCGCTGAGGGTGCGATGGAAGGTGCCGAAGAGGCGCTGCGCAATGGTGATCTGGCCGAAGCGATTGACCAGCAGGCGGAAGCCATGGATGCGCTTCGCAATGGGTTGCGCGAATTGGGACAGGCTTTGGCGCAAAACCAGCAGGCCGAGCCAGGGCAAGGATCAGAGCAAGGTGAGGCCTCGGGCCGCCCTGTGCCGGGTCAGCGTGATCCGTTGGGTCGGGAGATGGGCAACTCCGGCCAGCTTGGCACGGATCAGGAGTTGCTTGGCCGTGAGGAAATCAATCGTCGGGCCGAAGAACTATTAGGTGAAATCCGCCGTCGGTCCGCCGAACAGGACCGCCCCGAGGTTGAGCGTGACTATTTGCGTCGGCTGCTGGATCAGTTCTAGCGCAGCCCGGACCGAAGGTTGCCGGACTGCTAGCTATTCTCACGAGAGCCTTTGTTAGCTCGCTTCGTCGCCTGCGGTGAACCCTTCGATCAGGGTTCGTGCCCGCTGTGCCTGTTCGTTCAAACGGACGCGCAGCTGGTCGACTGTTTCCACATAGGTCGCCATGTAAGGCCGTACCTGCGGTAAGTTTTCATTGATTTGGTCCTGAAGGAAGTAAGGCGCAATCAAAATTGCGAGCAGGATCAAAACAAAGAAGAACCCACGCCGGAACCCGCGCCGTTTGGAGACATCTTGCTTTTCGGCTTCGGTCAGGCCGGATTGGTCACTGGCCTCAGCGCGGGCACGCAATGAGGCGTTGATCTCGTCGATGCTAGGCACTGCGCGGATATTTGGGTCAGCGGCGGCGGCAGCCCCAGTTGCGGCAGCTGCAGTTGCTGCAGCTGCAGTGGCCCCTCTGGATGTCGCCGCAATTGATGCGGCGGCGGCAGCTGGTGTGCCATCTTCGATCCTGGTTAGGCGCGAGATGCGGCGCAGTGTCTCTTCTGGGTCCACCGTTGCAGGCGGCGCTGCCGCTTGTGTTGCTGGGGGCGCTTCGGTCGAACGAGCCTTTCTTTCGTGTGCAAGTTCTTCACGCAGAATAGCACTGATGGAATTATCAAGCGGCTTACGTTCTGGTTCGGCAGGCGGTTTTGGTCTGGGGTCCTGACGGGCGCCTGCAATCGCATTTGCCATGAGGTCTGCTGACGTGCGGCCAGCTACAACCGGTTTTTCCGTCTGAAACCAAGTATGCGCGCAGCTCGAACATTGCACATCGCGCCCCCCTTCGGGGATCGCATCATCCGAGATGTCGTACTGCGCGTCGCAGTTTGGGCAAATCAGCCTCATGTCACCTTCATCCTTCTGCCCGGTGGCGCCGTGTTTTTCTATTATTGCCGCACACAATTTAACAAGGCAGGGCGTAAACGCAAAGGTTTTGCGCAATCTAATGTCTGTAGATCATTGAAACCTGTTGCCGTTTTGGGCAGAAGAGCCGTGCTGTGTAAAGGAAAACCTTGTGATTGAACTCGACCAAGTGTCTTACGGCTATGGCGACACGGCGCTTTTTTCGCAACTTTCGCTATCTCTGGCTCCGGGTTCGTTTCATTTCCTGACAGGCCCCTCTGGTGCCGGAAAAACCACACTTTTGCGGCTGTGTTATGCTGATTTGCAGGCGATGGCTGGGCGTGTGCGTCTCTTTGGGCACAATGCCGCGCACCTTGACCGTGATGCCGTTGCTTTGGCCCGTCGCCGGATAGGTGTCGTCCACCAGGATTGTCAGTTCCTGGATCATCTGTCGATTGCCGAGAATATCGCATTGCCGCTGACCGTAGCAGACCGCGCGCATGAGGCCGATGGCAACTTGCAAGAGTTGCTGTCTTGGGTCGGGCTTGGCCCGCAGGCCGCGCAATTGCCCCCCCAACTTTCGGGTGGCGAAAGGCAACGGGCGGCTTTGGCCCGTGCCGTGATTATGTCCCCGGATGTGATTATCGCAGATGAACCGACGGGCAATGTCGACGCCGAGATGTCCCAACGTTTGCTGACCTTGCTGGTTGAGTTGAACAAGATGGGAAAGGCCGTATTGATCGCGACCCATGATCTGGCGATGATCCGGTCGATGAAAGCAGATGTGAACGCCCGCGTGCTGCGCCTGAAAGATGGCCACTTGACCCAAGCTGGGGCAGACCTGTGAAGGCCTTGTTGGAATTGTTCGTGGGCGATCCGCAGGCCGACCGCGCGGTCCCGCCCACGGGTATGACGGCCCGGTTGACCGTCTTTGTGGCCGCCGTGATGGCGTTCTTGGCGATCATATCGCTGGCCCTGTCGGGAAGTGCTGGGCGGGTGGCGGATCGCTGGGCGGATGAATTGGCGCAATCGTCGACCCTGCGCTTGCCGTCTGATGGTGCACAGGCCGATGCGTTGCTTGTCTCTGCTTTGGAGGTGCTGCAAACCACCCCCGGCGTGCAACGCGTGCGCGCGCTTTCCCCAGACGAACAACAAGCGTTGTTGGAGCCCTGGTTCGGGCCCGACCTGCCGCTCGACACGCTACCAATTCCGCAACTGATTGAAATTATCGCAGATGACGATGGATATGATGCAGAAGGGCTGCGCGCCCGGCTGGCAGCCCAAGTTCCCGGTGCGGTATTGGATGATCATACCAGTTGGCGTGCCCCGCTTTTGGCGGCGGCATCCCGGGTCAGGCTGATCGGCTGGGCCGTCATCCTTTTGATTGCTGCGGTGATTGCGGCGATGATCACATTGGCGGCCCAAGCATCCTTGGCGGCCAATGCGCAGGTTATTCGCGTGTTGCGTTTGGTTGGGGCACGGGATGTCTATATCGCCCGGGCTTTCGTCCGCCGCTTTACGCTGCGCGCAGGTCTTGGGGCTGTGGGTGGCGTCATCATTGGTTTGCTTGCGCTGCAACTGATGCCGGATAGTGACGGAGTTGGTGGTTTGATAACCAACATCGGCTTTGTGGGCGTGGGCTGGATTTGGCCGCTGCTGATACCGCCGCTTTCAGCTATTGTCGCCTTTGTGGCCACCCGTCGGGCTGCATTTGCAAGATTGAGAGAACAGACATGAATTATGCCATTCAGTGGGTCCGCTCGCTTATCTTTAATGCACAGATGTATGTGGCAATGCTGGTGATTGGCTTGATCTACTTGATCCCTGCCATCCTGTCCCCCAAAGGCGCGATCGCGGGCTGTCATGCCTATTGCGTGTGGGTTCGGTGGACGGCGTCCTGGATTATCGGGCTTAAGGTGGAAATTCGGGGTGAGGCGCCGACAGATGAGGTGATGGTCGCACCCAAACACCAGTCTTTTCTGGATGTATTGATGATTTACGGGGCGATCCCGCGTGGAAAATTCATCTTCAAAAACATTCTGAAATACGCCCCCGTCATTGGCCAATTTGGATTACGGATCGGCTGCATCCCGATCAACCGTGGCAAACGCGGCCAAGCGATCAAGAAAATGGTTGAGGACGTCAAAGCCGGGCGTGCTTTGCCTGGGCAGTTGATCATCTATCCGCAGGGGACGCGTATCGCGCCGGGGGTAAAGGCCCCTTACAAGATCGGGACGGGCGCGCTGTATAAGGAATTGAACCAGCCGGTTGTGCCCGTGGCCACCAACGTCGGAGTCTTTTGGCCCAAGCGTGGCGTGCTGCGCAAGCCGGGAACAGCCGTCTTTGAATTCCTGCCGCGGATTGAACCCGGTCTGGAAGTTGATGCCTTTATGGCGCAGCTTGAAGATACAATTGAGACGGCGTCGGATCGATTGAACAAAGAGGCAGGGTTTGATGGCTGATCATATTGTCAAAGACATCGCGGAACTTGAGGCGCTGTATGGGCAGCCCGGTAAGGCATCCTTGCTCAAGGTCGCCGACCACGTGACCCCGCTTTATGCCAAATGGATCATGACGTCGCGCTTGTGCGTCGTGTCCACAATTGGGCCGGATGGGACCGATGGCAGTCCACGCGGGGACGACGGCCCTGTGGTGCAAATGCTGGACCCCAAAACACTGCTGATGCCTGACTGGCGGGGCAACAACCGAATGGATACGTTACGTAATATCGTGGCGGATGGGCGGATCAGCCTGATGTTCATGGTGCCGGGCTCAAACAACGTGATCCGGGTAAACGGGACCGCGGTAGTATCGCTTGATCCTGATCTGCTGGGCCGATTTACCGACAAGGGGCGGCTGCCGCGCAGCGTCGCTGTCATAACGGTGGCAGAGGTCTATAGCCAATGCGCCCGGGCCCTGATGCGTGCCAAGACCTGGAGCGCGGGGGATGAAAGCACCGACCTGCCCACCGTCGGCCAAATGCTGGCCGAACAGGAAGAGGGGTTCGACGGCGCGGAATACGACGCCACATGGGTCGCGCGCGCAGCCAAGACGATGTGGTCGGCTTAGCGCGGACTGGCATGACAGTCAGGTATGGCGGATGACCGGTTTGAGCCCATTCTCGCAAATGCTGCGATGTGCGCGAATGACCGCTCCGCCTCACTTTCCAAATTTCGATAGGAACATATCAACGCTGTCCTCATAGACAGTTTGCGCATCTAGACTGACCTCCGCTCCGGCAAGAAACTGCGGCCAGGAAAAAGACGGATGGCTGGACCAGAGAGCAGGTCATAATTGATAGGTTTTGGCTAGCACTACCTTTACGGGAAAATTCAGAGTGTTAACCTTTATGAATAATTGTTTTGTTCTCAGTGTTTTGGTTACTACAAGGCTTGTGCCATGTCGGCCAAGTTTCTTGTAAATAAATACAAGGCATGGAGCAAAGACCGCGATGAAATTTAGTCTAAGAAAACTTCAGTCTGTCATTTCTCTAGCTGTTATTCTCTTTCCGATTTCTGCTGACGCCGAAGATACGCAAACCTATCAACTGACCGACGGTCGCACAGTCGCCCCGCTGGAAATGTTTCAGGAATGCGATGTCTGCCCTGAGATGATCGTTATGCCACTTGGATCGTTCATGATGGGGGCAATTCCGGGAGAGTCGCGCAACCCGTTTGATTTCTATGGCGAGGGCGCGACCAGAACGGTGCGTGGTCCCGACGAGATCAACATAATTCCCAACGAACATCCACGCCACCCGGTTGAAATGGATATTCTCTATGCCATCGGACGCAATGAGATCACATATGCGGAATGGATGGGCTGTGTCGCGGACGGCGGCTGTGCACATACCCCTGATCATACCGTTCTGACGCCGCGAGACGGTTACGTTGCACTGGGCCCTGATCACCCCGTAATTCATGTCTCCTATCTCGACATTCTGGAATATGCCGCCTGGCTGAATGATCAAGTTGGCGCTGATGTCTATCGCCTTCCGACTGAAGCTGAGTGGGAATATGCCGCGCGCGCTGGCACCGAAACACGCTTTGCGCAAGGCGACGAACTGACACCAGCGCAGGCAAATTTCTCGCGAAAAGGAACGGAACAACTCAGACTTGGGCAATCAATGCCGCATCTACTTGACCGGGAGGTGCCGGTAGAAGTTCAAGAACTGGATGCTGCGAACACATGGGGGTTGCGGCATATGTCGGGAAACGTCGGTGAAATCGTGTTATCCTGCTGGACCCCGCAGCATCTTGGTTTGGCAACAGACAGCGACTATCTCGCCGATGCTGAAATGGGTTGCGAAAGGCGTGTTGCAAAGGGCGGCGCACACGATACCGCAATGGATTATTTGCGCTTGGCGAGCCGCATGCGCCCAAAGGAAGACAGTAGAAGTAACTATTCCGGATTTCGCCTTATTCGACAATTTAATAATGAAAAATAAAGATCCATGACACTATCAATTTACTCTATCCAATAAATTGAATCTGGCGGCTCCGATGCTGCTTGCCACGAACTGACACTTTTATGCAGCATCAACGACTCACTGAAAAGCAGAAGGCACGTTGTTAGATCGCCTATAACAAACGAAAGCGGCCATTGGCACAAGCGCAGCGAAAGCTCGCTTTGTCCCACCCTGCAGTTATTCAGAAACCTAACCTAGAACCTGATGGTCATGTTATCCAGCCGCCCTGCTGGGCAGACCGGAGAACTCCGGTCGCTGCCTCAGTCACTGACGCTGGGCTGCCGGACATTACCGAAGTTTGAAGTCCAGATTGCTGCTGCGCCCCAATCCATACCGCAGACACCAGCCGATCACGACTAGGCTGAGGATCAGCCACAGCCCGCCCCACATCACGGTGGTTCCGCCGAATTCCTCGGCCAGCATATGCGCGTCAGAGCGTAGGTTTGACCGTGCAATGGTATCGCTGAAAATGTCATAGGGCACATAGATCATGCTGGCCAAGCCGATGACCCGCAGCGCCATATCATTGGCTTTGTGTCCGAGAAAACGCGCTGCAAGCAACATGGCCACACCGGTCCCGATACCGAAGCCAAGCGCAAACAGATCGCGGACGTAAAGCCCGGTGATCACTAATGTCACAACGCCGCAACCGGCCATGATCGCACGGTCTGCCTCGGTCCGGGTTGCGGCGATGAGCAAACCCACCCCGATCAAAAGTGAACCAAGGTAGCCCGCCGTTAGGGTGATGAAACGGTTGCCACCTTGGCTCCAAACTTCGCCGCCTTGGTTGGCGGAAATGCTCAGGCTCAGCACCTTGCCGCCAGTGACGAAGGTGGCGATGGCGTGCGAGGCTTCATGGAAAAAGACGATCAGGATTTTAAGCGGCACCACGGCGGGCGTCCGCCAAAGAGCAAAGACAATGGCCGTCAACAACAACAGCTGCCAATGCCCTTTGAGCAGGGCCACTAAGCGGCGAGACCTTTTGCGCCAAGTTGTAGATACTTCTGCCGCCGATCCGTGCGTAGTTTGTGACCAGACAGGTCTTGCAATTCGTTCAGCATGATCTTGAGCGCCTCACCCACAGATTTGATCGTTGCGTCCCGGTCACGATGTGCGCCACCCATGGGCTCATCGATGATCCGGTCGCAGATGCCTAGTTCGTGCAAGTCTTTGGGGGTCAGGCGCAGCGCCTCTGCGGCTTCGCGCATCTTTTCGGCGTCTTTCCACAGGATTGACGCGCAGCCCTCAGGGCTGATGACCGAATAGACGGAATGATCCAGCATCGCGACGCGGTTCGCCGAGGCAAAGGCGACAGCCCCGCCCGAGCCACCTTCGCCGATGACAACGCTGATCAGCGGGACCTGAAGTTCCAGACATTTTTCGGTTGATCGGGCAATCGCCTCGGATTGACCGCGTTCCTCTGCGCCTTTGCCGGGGTAGGCGCCTGGGGTGTCGACAAGTGTAATAACAGGCAGACCAAAGCGGTTGGCCAGATCCATCAGGCGGATCGCCTTGCGGTAGCCTTCGGGGCGGGCCATCCCGAAATTCCGCTCAATCCGGGATTTTGTGTCATTTCCTTTTTCGTGACCGATGACCATGACAGGTGTCCCATCAAGTCGAGCGATTCCCCCCATCACAGCGTGATCATCCGCAAAATTCCGATCACCGGCTAGCGGCGTATATTCGGTAAACAGCGCGTCGATGTAGTCTTTACAATGGGGTCGATCGGGGTGTCGGGCGACCTGGCATTTGCGCCACGGAGACAGATCGGCATAGAGCGCCTTGAGCAGATCTTTGGCCTTCTTATCAAGTGCCTTGGATTCTTTCTTGATATCCATTTCCGGATTGTCGCGGGCCATGGCACGCAGTTCTTCCGCCTTGCCTTCGATCTCGGCAAGCGGTTTTTCAAAATCGAGGTATTGGGTCATGGATGGCGGGCCCTTTGCGCAAATACGAGAGATGTATGGCGCATGAACTGGTTGATAGCAACGGTGCGGGTTTGCCATATTTTTGTCATTTGCAATTCGTCGTGAAGTAGCAGACTAGGTTCTCATCGAAAATACGTAAGTAGGAATAAATGATGCGAATTTTAGGTCTTTTAGGTGTTGTTGCTTGTATCGCAGGCGGCCCGGTTATGGCGCAATCTATTAACTTTGGCGACGACAGCAGTGAATGGGCAAATGATGGCGAATGTGACGACGGTCGCTTCACGGGTCCCGGCCTGACATCCACACCACTTCTGGAAGAAGACGTTTTGGCTGATGCCACTGACTGCCGCAATGCCTTCGAAGCTGGTCGGCTGTCCCTCGCTGGCGTTGCAAAGGATGGTACCATCGATTTTGGCAACGACAGCGGCGAATGGTCTAACGATAACGAATGTGATGACATGCGTTTCGCTGGCCCAGGTATGACAACCACCCCGCTTTTGCAGGACGACATTATGCGTGACGCGACAGATTGCCGGACAGCTTTTGAAGCTGGCCGACTGACACTGGCTGGTCAATAATTGATAAGGCGTCAGCCCGTGATCATCTCGGACTGACGCACGATGACTTTGGCCTGTTTGATCGACGCTATGTCGACCAAGCGGCCTTTGTAGACGGTCGCCCCTTCGCCCCGAGCTTTGGCCTCATTCATAGCGGTAAGGATTTCGCGGGCTTCGGTGACCGCTTCTGCGGATGGGGTGAAGACCTCATTTGCCAGCGCGATTTGTTTGGGGTGGATGGCCCATTTGCCGACCATCCCAAGTGTGGCTGACCGTCGCGCCTGTGCGCGGTACCCTTCATCATCGCTGAAATCGCCGAACGGGCCATCCACGGGCAGAATGCCGTGCGTCCGGCAGGCTGCAACGATGGCCGTTTGTGCCCAATGCCACGGGTCTGCATAATGCCGTGTGTCGCCATGCAGCATATAGTATTGGTCCTGTGTGCCCCCAATGCCGGTCGTCTGCATGCCCATGGAGGCCGCGAAGTCGGCGGCACCAAGGCTGATCGCGGCCATACGCGGAGAGCTAGCCGCGATTTCCCCGACATGGGCAATGCCTGCAGCGGATTCGATGATGACCTCAAAGCTGATGGGTTTGCTGCGTCCCTTGGCGGTTTCAATTGCCGTGACGAGCGCGTCGACGGCATAAACGTCAGCGGCGCAACCCACTTTGGGGATCATGATTTGATCCAGCCTGTCGCCCGCCTGTTCCAGCACATCGACCACATCGCGATACCAATAGGGCGTGTCCAGCCCATTGATCCGCACGGACAGATATTTGCTGTTCCAGTCGACGTCATTGATTGCCTGGATCACATTGGCGCGCGCCCTGTCTTTGTCTGAGGGAGAAACGCTGTCTTCCAAGTCAAGGTTGATCACATCCGCTGCACTTGCAGCCATTTTTTCGAAGAGTTTGGTGTTCGAGCCCGGACCAAAAAGTTGGCAACGGTTTGGGCGGGCAGGGGGTGTTGGCTGGATACGGAACGACATGGCGAATTCCTAGGGTACGAATATTGCGCAATAATGTGAATTATTGATTATATTATTGCGCACGCGGGCGCAACCCGCTCTTCGCGCCTGCGGCATCTATTCTGGAATATGCTTAGCTTCGCGTGCAATCGACCATTCGATCAACTGTCGCCAAAGCGTCTCGGCTAAGGTCGGATCAAATTGCGCGGCAGTCGCCTGTTTGCGGACATTTGCGACAACTTCTTCAACCCGACTATCGATGCGTGCGGGCAGATTTTCGTGTTTCTTCAATTGAACGGCGCGGTCGATATAGCCTGCGCGCTCGACCAGAAGTGCGATCAGATCTTGGTCAAGCCCGTCGATCTGCTGGCGCAGTTCTGTCATTGATTTACACGCTGCAGGCGGGCGGCGCTGCATTGGTTAGACGCCCGCTGCAACAATCGCTTTGGCAAGGACCGGAACGGTTTCCGGGTTTAGTCCGGCGATATTCATCCGGCTGTCGCCCACCATATAGATCCCATGATCTGCGCGCAGTTTCTCAACCATCTCAGGCGTTGTGCCCAAGCGGCTGAACATGCCCCGGTGATGCGCTAGGAAATCAAACCGATCGGAATTCGTCAGGCGCTTCAGCTCATCCGCCAATTGTTGCCGCAGGTCGAGCATGCCTTTGCGGGTTTCTTCCAGCTCATTCTCCCAATCAGCCCTCAGGTCTGGATCAGTGAGAATCGTTGTCACAACCCGTGCGCCATGATCTGGCGGGAACGAGTAATTCTGACGGTTCAGGAAAGCCAAGTTTTGTTGTGTCAGCGCCTGTTGATCCGCGTCCTTGGTCACAGCCATCAGAATGCCGGTGCGTTCGCGGTAAATGCCAAAATTCTTTGAGCAACTGGCCGCAATCAAGCAGTTTTCAAAACTGCTGGCAATCTGGCGCGTAATTTTCGCGTCTTCAGACAGCCCGTCGCCGAAGCCTTGGTAGGCGATGTCAACGAAAGGCACAGCCCCTTTATTCTGCATAACCCCAATGACTTGCGCCATTTGTTCGTAGGTCAGGTTCGCGCCCGTCGGGTTGTGACAGCAACCATGCAGCAAGACAACATCGTCCGCAGAGACCTTCTCTAGATCGGCCATCATTCCTGCGAAGTCGACACCGCGCGTCGCATTGTCGAAATACCGGTATTCGGCCATTTGCATGTTCAAATACTTGATGATTGATGGGTGGTTTGGCCACGTGGGGTTGGACAGCCAGACCGTGGCTTTGGGTGCTGCCAGCTTGATCAATTCAAGCGCCTGCCGGATCGCACCTGTCCCACCCGGTGTGGCCACAGCAGCAACCCGTTCAGGCAAAACGCTGTCGCCCAGCACCAGATCACGCATGGCTGCACCAAACGCAGGATCACCTGCAAGCCCGGTGTAAGCCTTGGTGGATTGGTCTGCCAGAATGCGCCGCTCGGCCTCTTTCACAGCCCGCATGACCGGGGTGTTCCCGCTAGCGTCTTTGTAGACCCCCACGCCAAGATCGACTTTATCCGTGCGCGGATCGGCCTTGAATTGGGCCACAAGGGCGAGGATTTTGTCGGCGGGTTGGGCGGTGAGATTTTCAAGCATCAGGCGGCTCCGGTAGCGATGGGTAGGTCGGCATACATGCCCCATTCGGACCATGAGCCGTCATAGAGCGCATGATCGGTTTTTCCGATCCGTTCAAGGGCCAATGATAGGATTGCGGCTGTCACGCCAGACCCGCAGGTTGTGATCGCAGGTTTTTGTAGATCGACGCCCGCATCCTTGAAGATCGTCCGCAGCACCGTCGGCGGCTTCATTGTGCCATCTTCATTCAGAAGGTCTTGATAAAATACGTTTTTCGAGTTCGGAATATGACCTGAACGCAAACCCTCGCGCGGTTCTTCCACATCGCCTTTGAACCTGGCGGGGGCCCGCGCATCGATGATGCTGTGATCTTCCAATTTGGCCGCGCGGGCGACTTGTGTTACATCTCGCACCCGGTTTGGTTCCAACTTGACAGTCATATGCCTGTCCCGAATTGTCGGGGGTGTTGTCGTGGTCTTATGCCTATCTGCCCGCCATTTAGGCAGACCACCATCGAGCACTGCAATATTGTGTTGACCCATCAGTTTAAACAGCCACCACACCCGTGCCGCTGAAAATAAGCCGCTGCCGTCGTAGACAACGACTTGGTGACCGTCGCCGACCCCCATTGCGCGCATCCGCGACATGAATTTTTCCACCGGGGGCGCCGTGTGCGGAAGCTCAGATCTTGCGTCGCTGACGTCGTCGATATCAAAAAATCGCGCGCCTGGAATGTGTTCTGCTTTATATTCTGCCAGCGCGTCGCGATCGCTGTCTGGCATGTACCATGAGGCATCGAATATCCGCAGGTCCGCGTCTTTAAGGTGGTTGGCAAGCCATGTTGTGCTGACCAGTGTTTTTGGATCGTCTACGGTGGGTGGTGTCATCACGCGCCCCTTTTTCATAATCGCCATAGGGGTAGCTTGTGTCGCGGATCAAGACAAGGCCGCGCCGAAAAGGTAAATGCGCCGAACGTCGTTTTGCAGCGAAATTTCAGCAGTTGCCCGTATGGTGGGTTAATTCGGTGACGATACTGCTGTTTGCGCCACGCAGATCCCGTACATATTGCGTACAGACGCCGTATGTACAAATTTCAGTCGCGCCCCGCTTAACACACCGCGCGGTCAAAAGTGGTTAATGCCCCCATAATTTCAGGGGGCATTCCCGCCTTAGCTTTTTGACATCATGTTCTTGATGACCCCGACGATGGCCAGACCTGCACCGCCACCGATACCGCCTCCGGCGACTTGCGTCAGGATGCTGCCTAGATCAAGCCCGCCGCCGGTTGCCACGTCAGCACCGGCCGCGGCACCGCCTGTGACCATGCCAAGGATTTGTCCGCCAAGCCCACCGCCAACGATCCCGGCGATTGAGTTGCCAAGCGTGCCTAGCGACAGGTTCTTCAATACCCCGCCCGCGACGTTTCCGCCAACAGCCCCCGATACGAGTTGAATGATCAGTTGTTCCATAGTGCGTCCCTCCATTTGGATCATGTTTTTGGTGTGCGTCAGCTTGATCCGAGGCTGCGCTTGCGTATGTTTGTAGAGTGCACAATTTTTGTGCACAAGTGTCGCGTGTTTCATATGCGATTATTGGCGACACCCGCCCAAGGGGAAATTCATGCGGTCTGTCCCCGCGAAAACCCGCTTTCCAAGCGTGACCTGGGTAAAGCGGCCCCTTCGTTCTTAAGGCGCCGCCGCGTGTTGTTGAGCGACCCGATGTGGCGTCGTTCACTTGCCTAATTTTTTGAGTTTTCACCTTTGTAACAGCAATTCCAGAGCAGGCCGCGCGTGCGCTGGAAGACGGCGCCGATATTGCCTGGCTCAGGATGCAAGCATGGTTGGGTTGGCCTGAGCGGGCTGAACTTGAAGCAACGCTTGTGCCGGTTACAAGTCTTAATCAGGTTGTTTGCCCTGAGGGCGCTGCTCCTTTCGATTTGCCAGATTATCCCGCTTGGAGGCGCGCAACTGCTTGTGGTCTCATATCAACTGGGCCAGTATCTACGCATGACGGCTTCATGTGACTTGATAGTATTTTCGGATCTCGATGGTACTTTGATTGATCACGATACGTATGATTACACCCCCGCAAAATCCGCGATTGAGGCGATCTGCCGACTATCTGCGGGGCTGGTTCTTGCAAGCAGTAAGACCGCGCCGGAAATCAGCAGTCTCCGCCATGATATTGGGGTCGAAGCCTGGCCAGCCATTGTCGAAAATGGTGCAGGTGTCTTGCCGCCGTTTGTCACCGCATGCCCCGATGCTGGCCAATATGACGCCGTCAGAGCGGGTTTGGCACAGGTCCCTGCCGCATTACGCGCGCTGTTTTGTGGCTTTGGCGATGTGTCGGTCGAAGGCGTTGTGGAGATGACCGGGCTTTCCGCAGAGGCCGCGGCCCTCGCCCAGCAGCGCAGTTTTTCTGAGCCTGGCACATGGTCCGGGACGCCGGCCCAAAAACAAGCTTTCTTGGATGCATTGGCTGCAGAGGGCGTCACAGCACAGCAAGGTGGCCGGTTTTTGACGCTGTCATTGGGTCATAACAAAGTCGACCAAATGCGCGCGATCATCGATACCTATGAACCGCGCCATACGATTGCGCTGGGGGATGCGCCCAACGACATCGCTATGTTGGAATTTGCCGATCTTGGGATCGTTGTTGCCAACCCAGCGCGGGCCCCACTGCCCCCGTTAAAAACGGAAGATGCGGGTGGTATCCTGCGGACAACAGAACCCGGTCCAACCGGATGGAATTTGGCGGTGCTTGATGCAATTGCACGCCTTGAACTTGAATAGGAAAATACAGATATGGCCGACTTCCATCAAAACGGAAACATCACAACGCTGCATAACCTTCGGACCCGCAGTGTCGATGAGATGGAGGCCGAACTACGCACTTTTGCCATGACCCGCAAAATTACTTTGGTCTTGCCCTGCCTTTATTCAGAGCTTGAGGGCAATGCGATGCCCAAAATTTTGACCGAGCTTGCGAAGGTTGATTATCTGCACCGCATCATTATTGGCTTGGACGCCGCCAATGAGACCCAGTACCGCCATGCCAAGGAATTCTTTAAGGGTCTGAAGCAAAACCACATCGTTATCTGGAATGACAGCCCCCGCATGTTGGCGCTGGGCGCGCGTTTGGACGCATTGGGTCTTGCGCCGCATGAGCAAGGCAAAGGCAAGAATGTCTGGTCCGCGCTTGGTTATCTGATGAGCTGTGCTGACAGCGCTGTCATGGCCATTCATGATTGCGATATTCTGACCTATGACAAGGAACTGCTTGCCCGGTTGGTCTATCCGATGGCCAATCCGACGTTCCCATATCAATTGGCTAAGGGCTATTATGCGCGCATCGGGGGCGATAAGTTGAATGGCCGCGTTACCCGTTTGTTGGTCAGCCCGCTGTTGATTGCGTTGAACCGCGTGGTGGGTGCACGGGATTACATCGATTACCTGCGCAGCTTTCGTTATCCGTTGTCTGGTGAATTTGCGATGCGGACAGCGGTTCTACCGGATTTGCGCATTCCGTCTGATTGGGGGCTGGAGATCGGGGTATTGTCCGAGGCTTGGCGCAACTTTGCGCCAAAGGCTGTGTGCCAAGTGGAAATTTCGGATGCCTACGACCACAAGCACCAAGAGCTGAGCCCGGATGAAGCGGCTGCTGGTCTGAACCGTATGTCCACTGACATTTGCAAGGCGGTCTTTCGCAAGCTTGCCGCAGATGGGACCGTCTTTACACCGAATGTGTTCCGCACATTGAAAGCCACATATTATCGCTCGGCCTTGGATCTGTTGGACAGCTATTGCAGCGATGCCAAGATGAACGGTATGACAATTGACCGCCATTCCGAAGAACGCTCAATCGAGCTGTTTGCCGAAAACATCATGCGTGCGGGACAAGTGTTTCTGGAAAAACCACATGAGACACCGTTTATTCCCACATGGAACCGCGTGCACGCCGCGGATCCGACGTTCCTTGCCGATATGAATGCTGCCGCAAAGGCCGATGAGCTGGAGTACTAAGTTTAGGCGTCCGTAATCCGGCCCCGGTTGGTGATCCAGCAGCACTGATAGGGCGCCAGTTTCAGAGCCCCTTTGTGCATGTTGATCGTTTCACCGCTGATCAGGTCATACCAGATTTCGTCCTCAATCAGGTTCATCGAAAGATGTGACAATGTGACGGTCTTGTTGCTGACATTATGGAGCGCAAAGATCGATTGGCGCCGGTCAAGGCTTTGCCGCCAAACGCCAAAGACGCTGTCGGTCAGAGGCATGGTGAATTGCGTTGCATTGGGGTGGAATGCCGGTTGTTTGGCCCGAATGCGCAAGCGATCAGACAAGGCTGTCAAAACCCGGGATTGCGTCGATGTCGGATCATCTAGCCGTGCGTTCAGTTCTGGATAATCCCACCGATGTCGGTTGATCGCCCGGTTCATGCCGCGATGTTTGACTTGGGCGTGATCGTTGGGCGTGCCCAGCATCGAGTGGATATAGAAGGCGGGAATACCCTCAAGCGACATGGGGATTGTTTGGGTGCAGACAAACCGGTCAAAGTGATAGTCGTCCTTGCCGTCAAAGGTTTGCGCTGTCGCCTCAAAAAATGTGGTGTTGATCTCATAAGGGGCTTCGCCGCCGTCAGGCAGGGCGCGCATTGAAACAAGACCACCGATGTCTTTGATCGTGTCGATCATCCGTGCTTGTTCATCGGTGGGCAGAATACCTTCGGCCGGGCGCATCCCGATCCCGTCGTGACTGGCGGTAAAGTTTAGAAAAGCGCAGCCCATGGGGGCAGGGGGCATGCCGCTTTGCCAACGACGCAGATAATGGGCCGATCCTGACATCACCGCATGCAAGACCAACGGTGGCAGTGGAAAGTTGTAAATCGCATGTGCTTCGTCGTGGTGGCCGAAATAGCTGAGGTTCTCGGCCTTAGGCACATTGGTTTCGGTCAACAGAATGATTTTTTCAGACGCAAAGTCGCACAGCACCCGCATCAGTTTGATGATTGCATGGGTCTGGGGCAGGTGGATCGATGATGTGCCCGGCTCTTTCCAAAGAAACGCCACCGCGTCGAGCCGGATGATCTGCACGCCATTGTCGACATGCAGGCGAATGATCCGCAGAAATTCTAACAGGACCTCTGGGTTGCGGAAATCCACATCAATTTGATCGTGACTGAAGGTGCACCAGACATGGCGTGGGCCATTGCTCGTTTCGACCTCTTGCAGCAGCGGTGTTGTCCGTGGCCTGACGACATCTTTCAGATCATCATCGGGGCTGGCTTCGAAAAAATACTTGTCATAAGGCGCTTGGCCCTGCCGGTAGCTGTTGAACCACTGTCCCTGGCTTGAGACATGGTTGAGCACCAGATCAGACATCAGATCGAAGTCTTCGCTGATCCGGTTGATATCGGGCCAGTCCCCCAACTGTGGGTTCACGGCCCGAAAATCCGACACCGCAAATCCATCGTCTGACGTGTAGGGGAAGAACGGCAGGATATGCACGCCGTTGACCACGTCTTTCATCCGGCGCAGCAAGAAGTCATGCAACAGATCAAGCGGCTTATGGGCGCCGTCGATTATGGAGTTGCCATAGGTGATCAGCAGCGCGTCTTGTTCATTCCATAGATCGTTGCTTGGTATCCGCCCCTCTGCACGTGGTTCGGATCCGTCCGGCCAGAATGCTGCAATCACCGCATCAGTCAAAGCCTCACAGTCTAATGCCGGATAAACCTGCTGGATGAGGGAGGTTAAGCTATTACGGAAATTGCGTTCTTTGGTCATGGGTAAGCGGCTCTTGTAGCAATCATCGATAACGTTTGGCGTCCGGTGGAGCATAGCGGAGGAAATGATAGACGGAAGGTCAATTACGACACTGTTCGCGGTTCCGGCCATGGTTCTGCGTTTATAGGAAATAAGTCTGTCGCGTTTACATCGGTGACCCGCATTCTGTTACTCAATTCGGGTTCTTTCATCGCACCTTACGTGATTGCTTTTTGCAACGCTGATCGGTCGATTTTGGATGCGTGGCGTTTGTCGAT
The DNA here is from genome assembly GCA_947501555.1 of uncultured Paracoccaceae bacterium. Taxonomy (GTDB): domain Bacteria; phylum Pseudomonadota; class Alphaproteobacteria; order Rhodobacterales; family Rhodobacteraceae; genus Yoonia. The sequence goes on along the minus strand of CANMWG010000001.1, from coordinate 2,535,763 downwards.
CGGAATTGACGCCATGTGTTTGATAATTTGGATGTTCAGTGCGGCAGCCTTGGTTCGCCAAGCCTCAATATGCTGCGTGTCGCCTTCAATCACCAAAGTGACGTTGCCCTTGACCGCGATTAACGCACATTGTGTGACCCCCTGCCATTGGCGTGCGGCGACCTCGACCGAGAAAGGGAAGATCGCCTTGCCCGCAACAGTGACCTGTGTTCCCACCCGTCCGAGCAGCCAAAGCCGCCCTTCGTTGTCGAAATAGCCGGTATCCCCGGTGCGGTGCCAGATCGTTCCAGCTTCGTGCACCTTATTGTCGGCGTCATGTTTTGGGTCCAGATATCCGCAGTTGACGTGCTTGCCTGCGACCTGAATTTCGTCACCTACGATGCGCACTTGGAGCCCGTCCACCGGGTGGCCCACGAGAAGACCCTTTCCGGTTGTCATCTTGCCGTGATCCGTGACCGAGATGTCGGTGGATTCCAGATGAGCGATGGGTTCGGCTTCGGTGGACCCGTAGACGCAGACCAAACGTAGCCCTGCTTTCGCGGTTTGAAGCGCGCTGAGCATGTCGGGAAAGACAGGTCCGCCGCCCGTGAAGAGCGTGTGAAAACACGCGGGCATATCAGTATGGGCCAGTTTTTCGCTGAGCGATGGCGGCAGGAGGGCCCGTGTGACGTTCTGGTTTGCGATCCAGTGTTCAAGTTGTGACGCGGGCAATTTTGCCAGACGCGACATTTTCCAATTTGGCAGGACAGAGGTTTGACCGCTGGCGATGTTGATTAAGACGAACACCGGAAAAGCCACGAGGTCGCGTTCAGGTCCCGGACTGTGTAGCATGGGTGCGATTGCATGGTGCTGTGCGGTCAGGAAACCATGGCTTCGCGGGATCGCCTTGGGTGCGCCGGTGGTGCCGGACGTGAATGAGATGAGTGCTATGTCCTCTTCGCCGGGTGGTTGCCCTTCTGGTGGGTCGCCTGCCATGATCTGGGGCCGCAGATGGCGTAGTTTCCAAAGCGCAGGCAGCGCGAATTTCAGCAGGCCGTAGGCGCCAGAGCTGCAAAAGGCCGAGACATTGGTCACACGCGCCGCATGACGTAACCCGTCAATGCCCATTGCGGGTTCTGGCAAAACCACCGTGGCCCCAAGCGACCATAGTGCGGCAAGGCTGGCGTAGAGATCGGCGTCCAGTCGCATGGCGAGCAACACCCGGTCACCCCTGCGCACCCCGCGCGCATGCCATGCGCGGGCAAACCCGTCAGCCCGTGCCTTGAGTTGCGCGAAAGTCACCGCGCGTCCTTTGCCGTCAACGATGGCTGTCCGGTCAGGATGCCGCGCGACTGCAGCGGCAAAATCGTCCAGAATGCTAGCCATCCAGTTTCAACCCAAAGAGCCCGTATCGCCGAAAGATCTCTGCCCCTTCCGCGCCGCTACGCAAAGCGGACAGGTTATCGTCATGCATCAACGCGTGGATTGCTGTGTCGTATCCCTGCTCTTGGGCTGCGCGGTGGAAAGAATAAAGCAGCTGCCGACCGGCCCCGCGTGCCAAGCTTGCATAGGTTTTTGCGATCGCACTGGCGGGCTTCGGCCCTTCGGCGTAATTGGGTGTGCCGAACAGGAAGCCCACCAGTGTGCCATCGGGTCTGCGCGCAAAGAAGATCAGCTCGCGTTTCAGGAGCGGGACCATGGGCATGTAAAGTGCAAGAAACGCCTCTTGCGTGATTGGTTTGTAAAAGGCGTTCTGGGCAAAGGCCTGGCACGACAGATCAAACACCTGTTCAAAAAGCCCCTCAGGGTTCGTGCCATCCCAGGTTTCAATCGCGAATTCATTTGTTTCGGGCGGCGCTACCTGTGCGGTCTGTTCAATGGGCACCCGGGCCGAGAAATAGCTACTGATCTCGGTGAAGCCGCTGTCTTTGAAGACCTCAAGGGCGTCCTGAGTGTTTTTTGGTTCCATCAGGAACGGGGGGCTGTCATCGGATTGCGTCACAAAGCGATAGCTGTGCCATGTGTCCCCGTCCATCGGGCCGATGATTTGCTGCATGCCGTTGTCGCGGACAAATGAAATCGCTTGTTGCAGCACGTCCCGGCCTGCTTCGACCGTCTTGCATGAGAAACCACCTAACGTTGCCGCTGGCATGCCGTCCCATGCAGGCCCGTCCAAGTAGACCGTGATTTTTGCGTCATCCGTGCGGAATGCGTGATTTGTCATGTCGAAATACCCATGGATATAAGATAGGTGATGAGTGGGATCGTAAGGGACAAAATAACGATTTTTGTCACACGCTTATGCCCGAAAAAATGCGGAATTGTCAGTGGGGTTATTCCCATCACTGCAATGCACCCTATCAGAAGCGGCCACATCGGACCATTCCAATAGGTTGGTGCCGGGTTGAGCTGAATGGCCAAGGCGCGCACCGCAACACACGTGAGCCCGACGGCGATCAGTGTGAGTATCCGTACCTTTGCCCGCGCCGTGTTCAATGCGATAGCACAAAGCCCTGTCATCATCCCAAGTGCTGTGATCCCGTAAAAAGAGATCGCATTCGCACCCGTCGCATTGCCTAGTGCCAGCCATCCAAAGCTGACAAAGGCCAGACCCGCCACGATATCCAGGTCGGGATATTTGCTTTGACTGGGTGCGGCGCCTCGGCTCCAGGCGTGGGCCGCGAGTACTAGGATCGGTGCTATCGCGTTCTGGAATGCCGTGACGGCGAGCAGCAAAAACACAGTAGTCACATAGACCCGCGCGGCGTGGTTGGTCAGCCCGATTTTGGGGGCGATTGTCTTGAACGCAATGATGCTAAGGGCAAAGGTGACGGCCAGTAAGACCAATTCGCCGAGCGGTCTGGCCGCATGGACAGATAAGAATATCAGCAGGCCGATGGGCAGAAAGAAATTGTCAAACCCGCGCCAGCTGACCGCCTCGACCAAGGTGCCGAAGGCGGCGACCATCAATGAAATGACGATGATGTTGGCGGGCGCAAAGGGTGTCATCAGCATCAAGCAGATGATTGAGATCAGCAGCGTCACGATGAAGAAGACGACACTGCCTTCGATGCTTTTTTCGCCGTCTTCTACCCGGAAAATCCGGGTCCCGTAGGTGCTGCCTGCCAATGCGGCGGCCGCATCAGCCAGTGTTAGCACTGCCATCGGGAGCACGTAGAGAAACAGCTGGTCTTCCGCCAAGAACAGGCACAAACCCACGGAGATTGCCAGAAGCAGATCGCCGTAAGACTGTCGTTCTACCCCGTGCAAAGTTGCGCCCAGTCGCGAGTTTGGTAGCCTTAGTACAAGCATGACGAGCAGCGTCACCCCGACAAGCATGTAAACAGGCCAGCGGTCCGCAAACAGCCATGGCAATATCATTGCGTAGAGGCCGGTTCCGACATGCACGAGTTTGCGTTGCAGCTCTGCGTTGATGTCCCATTTTGTGGCAAGTTGGCGCACTACTTGCATGAGCCCCAAAAGGACCGCGACCGAGCCAAACGCTATGATGACTTGGAGTGGCGCGCTCAACCTTTCACCTGTTCGACAATGAAATCGGAGTAAAAGAACGCTTTGTCGATGGCCTTTAGTTGATCTTCGACCGCGGTGAGGGTGCCGACTTGCTCCGCATAGTTGGGTGGGACACGGCGTGGCGCCATCATGTTCCAATAAACCAAACGCGCGCCCGGTGCCGAAGCGCCCAGAATACTGCCATATACCTCGGCAAAGACCTCGGGCGACATGTATTCAAAAATGTCCGACAGGTTGAACCCGTCGGCCTTTTCGCCGGTTGACACAAATGCCTCAAGCGAACCGGGCCGGATATCGATCCGGTCGAGCCGCGCCTTGATGGTCTCAAAATGTTCTTCCCGCCATGTCATGGGCAATGCCGCCCCATGCGTGCCTTTCATGATCCAATGCAGATAGGGGTTTTCTGCTGGATCACAGTCGACCGCCGCATGGTGGATACGCCGGGCGACATGCTGTGCCGGGCTGCCATCCACATGATCAAAAAACGCCTTGTCCCGCCCCATGCGCCCCATCACGAAGCGCGAGAAAAAGACGTTCAGCAGCAAACGCCAACGCCATGTGTTGAAACGGGTGTCGAGGAATTTCTGACGGGCATCTTTGGGCCGCGACGTGAAGATCGCATCGATCGTTTTTTGCGAATGCACAAAGGGGAGAAGGCGGGTGCGGAATGTGCGAAAATACCGTTCAAACTTGCCCACGCCACCGGCGCCGTGTTGGACGACTTCGCCCTCAAGGCCATTCCAGAATGCACGCGTTTCAGGGTCAATGCCGGTCAATGCCTTGGCCAGGAGTGTTGCGCGCTGGTTGCTGGGCCGCGCCCCCATCAGTTCAACAAATTCGCCATGATCAAGGTTTTGAAACGCCCCGATCCGCAGTTTGAGACAGGCGATTTGCGCCATCGATAAATCAACAACGACGACTTTCTTGGGATCCAGCGTCAACATGGCCAGCGCGTTGTCTCCGGCGGAACAAATCGACACCAACGTCCCACCAGCGCAATCGCCCAAGCCTTGGGTCAGAACGTCCGCGTCTTCCCACAGTTGGGCATAGCGGATGTAGTCAAAATCCGCCTTTGCTGCGATTTCAGAGCTTTGCATCACATCGTTCCACTTGGCCTGTGGCCCCATCAACCGCGATCATTTCGCCATCCCTGATCCATTGTGTTGCCCCCTTGAGGCCTACCACACAAGGAATGCCCAATTCGCGGGCGACAATCGCAGAATGCGACAAAAGTGAACCGCGTTCAACAACGATTGCGGAGGCGTTGGAAAATACTGCGATCCAACCCGGGTCTGTGTGGCGCGCGACCAAGATATCGCCTGGATCAAGCGCTTGGGTCCGCGGGTCGCGGATGACCCGCGCGCGCGCGGTGATCTGTCCCGCCGAACAACCCGTCGCGCTGCGTGTTTTCGTGTCATCTTTTTCGGCCGCGGCATCGCCCCAGATTGGTGCGATGGCGGGGCCCCGCAATTCGATCCGTTCGGGGGGATCGGGCCGCCCGGCACTGCTGGCGTCCTCTGACTTGCGCAAGGCTACGATGGATTTCAAGTTGGGTGACAGGCCGAAGCCTTCGACGGCACCCAGCACCTCGGTCGTGGTTAAAAAGAACACGTCGCGCGGGGTATCCAACAGCCCTCGCGCTGCGAATTCCCGCCCCAAGGCAAGGAATACCCGGCGGGCGTAGCCAAAGATTCGTGTCCGCTCAAACCGGAGGTTTTCCCGGTCTCGGACACGTGCTTTGGTCCATGTGATCAGCCACTTTGCAGCTAGTCGTCGAATGCGGTTCTTTGGGAAAAGCGCTGTCCAATCGGGATCGTTGCGACCCGCATGTGTGACCTGACCGCGACCAGCACTTGCGGCGATTGCCATCAGCAGGCTGGTGGGGTCATCGCTGAGCGGTATGCTTTCCAGCTTTAGCTCTTCGGTGCAGCGGTCGCCGAATTTATCCAGATAGGCGTCAAATGCCTTAACCAGTTCTGGGTGGTCCGCGAATGCATCCTGCCCCTGCGTCGCAAGCGCGTCTGCAAGACCCGCCTTAGCCACAAGTTGCCCCATCATTGCAATCCGTTGAGCGGGTTCAGCTGAGACGATGTCACCCTGACCGATCATGACATCGTTGTGCAGCAATAACCCGTCCGGCCCTAGCCATTTTTCCAATAGATTGCGTGACGCCCCAAAGGCGATCATGCACAAAAAGTCGTTCACAAGCGGCGCGTCCCAGCGATCCAAAAGGGTGCTTTCGATCTTGCGATATTCAGCCGCTAATGCCGTTGGTCCTGCCGTTTTCACATCAAAGCCGCTGTTCAAGGCAGCGTTCAACCGCCGGTAAAAACGGGCCCGTGTCCTTGGCAAGCAGATCGCATGCCAGATCAAACCGCCGCCGACTTTGACCAGTTTTGCGTATTCCCAAATCCGTTTCAGTCCGGTCGCAGGGGCCGGGCCTATGGTATCGGTGACCTCGGCAGGCATCGGGGTCGCGACGCCCATCATGGTCTCCATATACGCCCGATTCAGCGAAAACCCCGGCAGCAGCGCCAATGCGCGATACCAATTGACCAGATTGTAGTAGACCCGTCCATCGACCCGGCCCAGCATGTTGCCAAAGATGGATGCGTTCGCCTCAATCGTGGTGTCAGAGACGCCGAGCAAGGCCATGAAGGCCCGGTAGACCCGCGCGTAGACATGCACGGCGAAGGAATAGGTCAACGGGCTGACCATGCCTGGATAGCTTTCCACGATGTTGGAATTGTCAAAGATCGTCAGTGCCGTATCGGTCTGCGGCGGCGGTAAAAGGGCGGTTGTGATAGGCCGCGATTGCAGGATGTGCAGCCCATCGGCGTCAATGGCCCATTCAATATCTTGTGGCGCGCCAAATGTGGCTTCAGCTTTGCGGGCTAATTCGGCCACTTGCATCGCTTGTTCTTTGCTCAGCACCTGTGGGTTTTCAGGGCCTTCAACAGTTGTGGCAACCGTCCAATCCTCGCCGTCCTCTTCGCCCGATACCAGACGCTCGCCAAGACCGGCGATGGCAGAGATGACGACCTTACCGCGCAGTCCTGAAACCGGATCGGCAGAAAAAGCGACCCCTGCGGCTTGTGCGTCGATCATGCATTGCACGATCACAGCGGGACCTTCGGCGGCGCCCCCGGATTTCAGTGTTCGATAGGTTTCGACCGTGTCTGAGAAGCCAGAGCGCCAAACCTGGCCTGCGGCTTGCCCAACGTCGCCCGCTGCCACGTTCAGCACCGTGTCGAACTGTCCTGCGTGGCTGTGCTCGGCCCCGTCTTCTTGGCGGGCGGAACTGCGAACAGCAAAGGGACCTGTGCCCAAGGCTGTCACGGCGTCGTCCAGGCCGTCTATCGGTTGGTCCACTTCAAACGCGGCCGTCCGGATGACAAAGAATGCCGGTGGGTTGAACCCGGCTTTGGCAAGCCGGGCGAGCGCTGCAGCCTTACCGCCTACCTCTTGCACCTTGGTTGCTTGGTCTTGTGACACGATCATCGACATCAAAGAGCCCTCATCAATCCGGGCGCAAACCCGGCGATTGCATAGCAGGCAAAAATCCAAAGACCGGCCATGGTGTCCATCCGTTTTTCCGCACTGGCAGTTGGCGATTTTGCATAGCCCGCAGCGCTGATCAAACAGATGATCAGGCCAATGCTGCCAAGCCCGAGGTTGATCCAAAAGGTATGGGTGGCAATGCCAAGGGCCACCAACAGGGCAAACGAAATCCCCACACAGCCAGCCCAGATCAACGCCGCGCGGCTTGGTCCCCAAAGGGCGGAATAGGTATCGACCCCTTCGATTTCGTTTTCCGGTGCCCAGAGTTTGCGCCCGATTTCGAGCACACAGCCGTTGATGAACGACAGCCCTAGAAACAAAATCAAGCCGTCGGAGACCCAGTTAGATGGCATCCATTCGATGCCGGTCAAAACCAGATCGATTAATGGCATGATCATCATATGGCTGAGCAAATATAGCACCGGGCGCGCTTTGAGCCAGTCAGGTACCCCAAACTCGGCGGTCATGGCCGCCAGCCAGAGCCAGACCAACGCCAGCAGCCAGAGCACAGGGGGGTGCCACATCCAGGCGGCCAGGATGGTTATGGGGACAGATGCCAGCCCCAGACCGATGATTGCACGCAGTGAAATCAACCCCCGAGGGATCGGGCGGTCGGGTCGGTAGCGTTTGTCGTCCTCAAGGTCCTTATATTCGTCACAGACCCGCATCTGGAAGAACAACATCATGGCGATCACGAACCCCGCCGCAAAAGCACCCCAACCTGGCAGTGGCCGTCCGGCCAGTTCCGCCGAGACACAAATGCTGGCCGCCGAAAAGATCGCCAAGAGCGGGCCTGTCTTGGCCAGCGGGAACCGTTCTTTTTGGTAGGTCCAAAGGGCTGCGCCGTTCATCTGTGGCGGGCCAGGTTTTCATGGGCGCGGGTGAAATGCCCCGCCGCAATGGCTGCCACGATTGAGATTTCACCGCAAAGGCATGTTGCTGCGGCGACTTCGGCCAATGCCGCCCCTTTGCCGGCCCCTTTTAGTCCAAGGATGTTTAACCCCGCTGATTGGCTGGGCAGCGATGTTCCCCCGCCAACTGACCCAACCAGAATGTTTGGCATCGTCACACTGCAAAACAGATCATCACCGCGGGCTTCCATCCGGGTGATCCCCATCGCACTTTCGGCCACACAGGCCGCGTCTTGGCCGGTGGCGATATAGAGCGCTGCCAGCCCGTTGGCGAAATGCGCCTGCGCCCCCAACTGACCTGACAAATGCGACCCCAGATTGGCAACTTTGCCATAGTCCAGCATCGCCTGCACGCTTGTCCCTAACGTTGCCTCGACAACCTTGGCCGGTAGGGTGACAGAGGCACTAACCTTGCGCCCGCGGCCTGTTACGAGCCCCAGGAAAGACGCCTTTTTATCGCCTGAAAAGTTGCCCTCGATGTACCATTCATTGATTGTGACGGGGCAGCGGGATTTGATGTCTTCGCACATAGCGTTCGTGGCGATCGTGACCATATTTTGCCCCGCCGCATCCCCAGTTGTGTAGCGGCAAATCAGAAAGACCACATTGTTATCGATCACGGGCTCAACAGAGATCAGTTTGCCATGCGCTGTGGTGCTTTCGGCAATGGATTTCAGCGCTTCAATCTCGCGGACGATCCATTCCACAAACATGCCAGCATTGAGCAGCCCATCAAAAACAAAGGCAGGTGTCCGAATGACACCTTCGTACAAAAGCGCGGTACTGATCCCACCGGATTTCGTCGCGGCGTAAGCACCCCGGGCATATGAGGCGACCAAGGCGGCCTCGGTCGTGGCCATGGGCACGTGATAGTCGCCCAGCGCATTCAGCCCGTTGATCCGCAAGGGGCCAATGATCCCCACCGGAACTTTGACAGTGCCAATGAAGTTTTCAATATTCGCGCTGAATTGGCCGGGGTCAGCCATTGTCATTGGATCGGCAAGCGCATCACGATCCGCATCCGATGCAGTCTCTTTTAGCCGGTCCCAGTACTTTTCCACCGATGCCGCAGTTGCGTTGCGCACAGGGCGTAGCGTTGTGAAATCCGCATCCTTGGGGAGCATGCGTTCTTGCAACGGCCCAGTCTCAAAACGGGTACGTATTCTTTTGAGCATCTCAATGATATGCGATGGAATTGTCATAGGTTGGTTCCGGCGTTACGGTCGTCTAAATGCCTTAGAAAAATGTCTAAAATACGCCACTGTGTGCAAAGGAACGGCATGAAACAAAACCTCAAACATCGGTGGAGCGTTGGGCATAACTACCTTACCGGCATCACCTTTGGCAAATGGTGCAAATTGCTGGCGGCAAACGGTTTTCAGATATCACCGGCCTATTTGCATCGGGCGCTTGTTATTACGGTGGCAAGCCTGTCCAATTCGGTTTTTGCGGGCATAGAGGCGTTCCGATATGGGGCGGCCATTGACCAAGCGCCGCACCCCCAGGCCCCATTGTTCATTTTGGGCCATTGGCGCAGCGGGACGACATTTTTGCATGAACTTCTTGCGCAGGATACGGCACAGTTCCAGTTTCCCAATACCTATCAGGTCCTGAACCCCTATACGTTCTTGACGACAGAAAATGTCACCACACGTCTGTTCCCTTGGATGGTGCCCGACAAGCGGCCGATGGACAATATGGCGCTTAGCTTTCAATCCCCGCAGGAGGATGAATTCGCGCCGTTGCTGATGACCTTGACGTCACTGTACCTAGGCACAAGCTTTCCACGCCGGATGGATCATTATGATCGCTACATGACGTTTCATGATGTCGATCAGCACGAGGTGGACGCCTGGAAGGCTGCGTTTGTGCGGTTCTGCAAGAAGTTATCGTTGCGCGATCAACGGACGCTGCTGATTAAGTCTCCGCCACACACCGCCCGTATTCGTACAATTTTAGAGATGTTCCCTGATGCCAGGTTCCTCCATATCCATCGGGATCCCTATAGTGTGTTCCAATCGCAGCGGCATTTCTTTGATACAGCCGGTTGGTACACCTATCTGCAGAGGCCTGACCTTGATGCCATCGATGAAGGCATTTTACGGCGGCATGAGGTGATGTATGACGCCTACTTTGCTGATCTGCCCCTGATCCCCAAAGACCGCATGCATGAAATCCGCTTTGAGGATTTGGAGGCCGATCCTGTCGGAGAGATTGCCACAGCCTATGAGCGGTTGTCGCTGGAGGGGTTCACGGATTTTGCGCCTACATTGCAGGCCTATGTAGAGACGCTGAAGGGGTACAAAAAGAACAGTTTTCGCGAATTGGATCCCGCCACCAAGAAGATTGTCGCAGAACGCTGGGCGCGGAGTTTTGACAAGGGACATTACCCGAAATGACGCGCGCGCCGGGGCCTCAGGGCGGCCTGATTTTGGGATCATTGTCTGACTTCAAAGCTGATTCATTGGGCTTTCTGTCCAATGCGGTGCGCGACTATGGCGACATCGTTCGGTTCCGATTTGGTCCGATGACCGCACATCTGATCAACCGGCCAGAATATATTGAACAGGTCTTGTCCCGCAATACGGCCAACTACGATAAGGCGACCCGCAGTGCCAGCCGCATCGCTGCGACGACCGGTGACAGTCTGCTATCGGCCAATCAAACCGCGTGGAAACGGCATCGGCGTTTGATCCAACCCGTCTTTCAACCGCGTTGCTTTGACAATGTGGGGTCGGTTATTGACAGTTTGATGGACCCGACGCTGGCGCGTTGGGAGGCGGAAGGCAGCATCGATATTGTTGATGAAATGATGCAATTGGTTATCGCTGCTGCCATCAAAATTCTATTCTCTTCGGATATTGACCCGCAGCGGCTGAATGCAGCTCTTGAAGTGGTGTTGGCAGATACCTGGCGCCGGATTGAGGCGCCGCTTGATGGCGCGATGATCTCGCCCCGACTGCATCGCCCCGCCTTTAAGGCGGCCGTCCGCACGATCGATGAGATGGTTTTGTCACTGATACAGAACCGCCGTTTGTTGAAAGATCGCCCCGATGATGTTCTGACACGGCTGCTGGTCGCACATGAGACGGAAGGCGAGGTGCAGTTGAGTGACAAAGAACTGCGCGATGCCGCGGTGACGTTGTTGCTTGCTGGGCATGAAACGACGGCAAATGCCTTATCCTGGGCGTTCATTCATGCATCGGGCGGTTTTGCGACAGCCAATCCTGCCCATATCTTTGCCGAGGCTATACGGCTGCACCCTTCGATCTGGATCGTCGAACGGCGGACGATCGAGGATGACAGGATCGCAGGTTATCACATACCGCGCGGTAGCTCAGTATTGATATCGCCATACATTTTGCACCGGCATCCCGATTTTTGGCCGGACCCGGAACGTTTTGACCCATCAAGATTTGCAGGTGAACAGCCGCGATTGCGTCAAGCATATATGCCTTTTGGGCTTGGTCAACATCGTTGTGTTGGCTTGTATTTGGCCAACAAGATGGCCGCACATATTATCGCAGCGGTCTTTGGACGTTTTGAACTGCGCCTTTTGCCGGGTCAGACGCTAGGGGCGTTAGCTGGGATCACGTTGCGGCATGATCAGCCGGTGCGGATGCAAGTCACGCGGAAATAAATCGGGTCAAGGTAACATTCTGACAAAGGTTTCCCGCGCCCTTTCACGCCGCATAACGCCTTCGTCACTCCGTTGCGACGCGTGCGTCGTTTTCGATGGCATCAATCAGCAAATCCCGGTCAGAGGTAACACTAAAGACCACGCGGCGCGAGGCCGAGCGGTCTTCTTGCCCGTTGCGGATCACCGGACGCACCGACGAATACCCAACCGCAATCAGATGTTGCTGTGCCCATGCGAGTACTTCTGTGTCTTCTACAAATTCCAGACACGATCGCAGGACCGTCTGTGACCTTTGTTGGCTGAGATCCAGGTTGCCCAAATACCCCTGACGTAGACTGGAACCAGCCCGCCATTCTGATGACGCGTGCCCTTCAATCTTAACTTCCGAGATATTGATCCCTGACCCCCGAAGGGTGGACAGCCAAGGGGCGCAAGCCTGCCTTAAGAAATTTTCCATTTGCGGGGTAATGTTGGCCCGCCCTTGTTCAAAAAGAACGATGTCTGGAAGAATGATTGAGCCGCTTTCATCAATGTAACCGCCGATGTTTCCAACCACTTCACCCAAGTCGGAACGCAGCGCCCGGACAAGTGCGGCCTCTTGTGCGATAACAGATTGGATCCGTCCAGAGATCTGTTCCAGCTTGGCATCTGCCGCAAGGACATCCTCAATATCAATGTCTTGCCCGGCGCTGACGATATCTTCGAGCAGTGACAAACGGTGCAGGATCGGGATGATTTCTTTGGCCTCAACCATATCTGCCAGATCGCGCTGTATGTCTTCGGGAAGCGAGATGACGGCGTCCAAAAGCCTGCGTTGATCGTCTTTGTCGATAAAGCGCCACTGCTCTCTGGGTGCCGCAACGGAGGCGGGTGCATCAAAATCGACCCCGCTTTGCCGAAGCGACGTGAAAGCCTCCATGGAACCGTCTTGCATCCCCGCAATGATCGCCGCTTGATCTTCGGGCGGAAGCGCTTTGAAAGCCTCAACTTCTGTTGTGTTCTCTTGCTCGGTTTCCCATTGCCAGAAAGCGAATAACAACAACAAGGCAAAGGCGATCAGGATAAAGGCTTCGGCTATCGTCAGGCCCATTACGGCACCGCGTCGATAGCTGCGATCTGCATTCGAAACCGCGGGCGCCATCAGTTGCTTTCCTCGTCAAGCGACTTTGGCTCAGCTGGGAGGCGATCAAGGCGCGCGATTAATGCATCCAGTGCCGGTAGCAGCTTTTGCTCGAGCGAACCCACCAGATCTTGGCTGATTGTGTCTGCAGTCCGCTGTGACACATCGATGTATTTTTCCATCTCTTGCGCATTCACGGCCAACTTGTTGTGTTCGGCATCCAATAAAACTTCGACGCTTTTGCGGCGTTGTTGGAAGGCTTCAAACGTGTCGGCTTCGTGCTTGAGCAATTCGTATTTCGCTTGCAAGATTTCGCGGCGCGCGTCCTCGATAGCTGCAAGCGATTTTGCGGTGGATGTTTCAATCGCCGCAAGCGATTTCTTTCCAGCTTGTTCTAATGCTATGGTGGCCTGCTGTTGTGTCGCGGCCGCCATTTCGGTCAAACTTCTGTTCAGGCTTTGGGTGAATTCCTTTGATGCCGATAAAAGCGCAGCCTGATGGTTTTTGACAAAGGCTTCGGTATCTTCGCGGATACGTTCATCACGTTCGGCGGCCATCTGCACAGATTCTGAGGAAAAGGCTTTCATCTGGCGCAACGTCAACGACAGGCTCTTTTTGAACTCTGTGAACGACTTGTTCATATCGGCCCGGATTTCGCGCTCTTTTGCAACGAAATCGGGGCGCATTTGCATCAGAAGGACCCGCAGGAAGACCCCGACAATGGTCGATGACAAGGCCACCCCAAAGCCTGAAATAACCGATGGAATATTGACTGCACTGCCGTCATTCAGGCGCGGATCAGCCATCTGGTAAAGTGTGAAGGCAAGGCTGGCGAGCGTGAACAAGAAACCCAGATAGTAGCAGTTATCGCCAATGTTTTCCGGCTCTAGCCGCAGCCGCCCACTGGCCCAAGCCGTCAAAGCGTAAGCAAAAAGCACCGTCGCCGAAAACGCAGAGGCCACGAACGCATGAACCTCAAATGATTTGAGTAAGGTTCCCCCGCCGACGCCAAAAATGAACGCGACGATGAACGCATAGCGCGCCACCGTCCCTGTGGTGTCGGTATCGTGAAGATTTTGATAAGGTCTTTCCATGGCGTATCTTCACAAATCTCCAAGCGAGCGGACAACGGGGGCATTGCTGCCCTGTATATCGAAATAACGCGTCCAGAACCCATCGACGATGGCCGTATCTGGTTGGTTTGGGGTGGCGCGCGTTATGCGGATAATTTCAATATCGATACCAGTAAGGTTTCGCGCGAGCCGCGTGTCGCCGCCCGTCTCAACAAAGTACCCCCAATCTTGGCCACGATAGAAGCTGAGCGTTTCACTGTTCTGGATCATGTCCGATACGATGATCAGTTTCCGATCACTATTCGTGTTGCTAAAGTCCGGCACATCGGCAACCAGGGCCTGCAAGGCCTCCATGATCGGAGACTGGTTCTCGGTCTCGCCGGCAAAGGCGGCTGCTAGCGTTTCATCCACCTTATCGATGAATTCCTCTTGGTAGCGTTCCATGACGAATTGCGGATTTTCGTAGATCGCGTTCGCTTCGGCGCCTGACTTGGGCTTGCATTTCGCGAACATCTCGCCCCAATTTTCCGGGTCTTCGCTGACGATCCCGACGGCCAACATCGTATCCACCCGCGACGAAGCGATTTCACGGTTAATGAGTGCTTCAAGCCGGGCCTGCTGCGTGCTGTTCACCGGGTCCGTCACATCAAGAAGGATGAGCGTTGTGTCGTGCTGATTGCCCATAAGGCACAGCGTGGCCTCGTCGAATTGACTAGATGAGATCAGTTTGGACGATGCAATAGCCACACCAACGGCAATGGCAACGCAAACAGCGATGGCCAGATACCAACCCCATTCGCCGTTGCCGCCACCCCTGCGGTTGCTTCTTTTTGAACGGCGGGACCGTGATGGCTTGCGGCGCGCCATTAAGATGCTTCATCTTTGCGCGAGATGACCTGCAGTTCACCTGCATTCGACCGCGATTTCTTGTTGTTCGCCAAGATACGCGCACTGTCTGTGTGAACCCCTTCAAGTTCGTCGATCTCATAGTGATCCTGCACTGCACTTTCGAAGAGTTCGAAGATTTCCTTGATAACCTTGCTGATCAACACCTCAATTTCACGGACCTGTTTTTCAGCCTCCACCCGATCGACAGCCTCTAATTCAGGTGGGTTGAATGGCTTGAACTGATAGGTTTCCGAAAAATACGTGGGTACATCAGCGTTGGTTTTGCCGCGTGCCCGGCGATTGGCTTCGCGGTAGACCGTCAATAGATAATTCGCGGCGATGTCGCATTGCCCAAGGAAGGCCGAGACAGCCGATGTTAATGTGCGTTGACCATAAAGCGCATCAATTGAATCCCTGATATTGCGCTGCACCTCATCCAATGCTGTGTGCAGTGTTTCGACCGCCTCGTCACGATAATCAGATAGTGTTTCCAAGGCCTCGTCCAAGTGATCGACATAGTCGGCCCGCGCCTTGATCAGATCGGAATGAACCCGTGAGTACCCAGGGTAGGGGTCGGATGAATGATACCCTTTGAGCAGCGAAATAATCGAGATGAACGCACCCAAAAGAAACAGGATATAGGATTCCATTGTCTGCAACCCAATCGGGTTCGCCAAGAGCGTTTGGATCGCGATCTGCCCTGCTTCGCGCCATTCCCCGACCGCCTCAACCGCATCGCGGAAATGGGCAACACCCAGATTATATCCGGTTGCAAACCCCAACCACAGCAAGAAAAACCCAACACCTGCGAGCTTTAGTAGTAACCGACTGACACCCGTGATGTTGATGTAGCGGGTGGCCATGCCCAGCAGCGTACTGATCGCGACGTTACCAAAGGACACCAGAAAAGCGGCCATCAGACCGCCCAACAGGCCAAGTGTATTTTTCTGCGCAAACAGATAAGCGTTGCCCGCAGATTCCAGCATGACCATCACAAATCCAAGCCCGATTATGCTCACCAGCGATGACGCCTTTTTCGCAGGTCGTTCGAGCTTGTGCATTTCTCGAAAGCGAATGCGCCAATGATAAGTTTCCTGGACGCGTTCGCGCGGGGCGACCATCAGTGACCGCCAGCGAATGGTTTCTTCCAGAAAGCGGGACTTTGTATCATCCGCAACGGTTTCGACCTGCATTCGGGCCGTGCCAACCTGGTTTAAACGTTCGGAGTAAACCTGTCGGTTGGTCTCAAAATTTTCCAGCCCTCTTCGGCGCAGCGCATCGATCTTTGACACCGCTTCAAGCTCAACTTGATCTAATGTTTTTTCATCCGCTTGCGGTTGCCCGCGCTCGCCACGTTGTTTTCCCTTGGCTTCAAGGTCAAGTTCGCGCGACAGCTGATCTTGATCGATTTCGGGAAAAACGCTGTAGCTGGGGACGAAAGCATCGTTCTTGAACAGGTCGGATATCGATTTAAACATTCTTCTCACGATCCTCTTCAAGTCAATCTTCAGACTTCATGCCGTCAACCTAAACATCTGATCAGACAAGCGCCATTCCTCAAATAACGAAGGTTCAGCCTGCGGGACATTTCGGAAAAGTAGGCTTGGCGAGATCAATAGACGTATTACATCGTTGGTTTGTTCAGCTACAGGCGGAATTCTGCCAAAAGGAGTTGTCAAAGTGGGCCGTGGCGTCAGGCCGACATTGCTTGCACAGATTCCGGCAAAGATTCATGAAATCAGCCAAGACTGCCGAACGGATTATTGTTCAATTTTTGAGCAAAAGAGCTGTTGCTGCAAGTATCTTCATCAAAAAGTCGCCGTTCTCTGCTGTGGAAGTCTCGAAAATTAGCAACGCGTCAAAATCTGCATACGGTCATCAAGCTGGCGACACCTCGTTGTTGGCGAAGTTGCCAGTGAGGCGAGACGTTGCAAGAACTGAAGGGCCAAGTTTATCGCGATAAAGCCTGCCTTGTTGGCGGCACTGATGGGCATATGCACACGGATACTCTTGTTCAGAATGTACTTTGGTCATTGGGCATACCTGCCCCACGTCGCTGCACCAAGAATACCCAATATCCGATCGAGGCGAATTATACGCCATGATCTATTGGAATCCCGCGCATAAGACGCCAGTTGGCGTGTCAAAGCAGCTTGGCTGCAACCTCAATCTCGACAACAAATTCTGGTCGGGTGAAACCGCTGACAATCATCAAGGTCGACGCAGGCAAATGAGGCACATCCGCAAGCCAAGCGTCGCGCGCGGCCATGTAGCCGGCCATATGCGATCTGTCCGTCACATAGGCGTTCACCCGGAGCGTTCCGGCTTTCGAGGCCCCGGCCTCGGCCAGGATCAGATCGATATTGCTAAAGATCAAGGCGGCCTGTGCTTCGGCCCCATCCGGGATTGTGCCGTCCGCCGCCAGCGCAAGTTGGCCAGATGTCAGAACAACCCCATCACTCAGAACGCCATGGGCGTATCTGGCAAATGGCGGGGCCATCTCTTTTGGGGTGAGGCTCTTGATCATTTTGTACTCCGACACTCACAGCGGGCAGTTGCCCGTCTCAATGCAAACCTGAAACGAAATCCTACGCAAGAAGGAACCTGAAATGAAATCCAATCTGACTTATGTCGCCGCTGCTGCCGCATTGGCAGGAACCAGTGCCTTTGCTGATGGCCATTTGACCGAAGTGACCTTTGGCTCAAACTGGGTCGCACAGGCCGAACACGGTGGCTTTTACCAATCCGTTGTCGATGGCACCTATGAAGCCTGCGGTTTGAGCGTCACGATCGTGCCCGGTGGTCCGCAAGTAAACAACCGCGCGCTGCTGCTGGCAGGGCGCATCGACTATCACATGGGCGGTGATCTGTTGCAGGCCTTTAATGCGGTGAAAGAAGGTATCCCTGTGGTGGCCGTTGCGGCCAGTTTCCAAAAGCATCCGCAGGTGATTGTGGCCCACCCCGGGCAGGCGGAAACCTTTGAAGACCTCAAAAATCTGGAGCTTTTGATCGGCGACAATGGATACCAGTCCTTTTATCAATGGATGATTGCTGAGTTCGGCTTTACCGCTGAACAGCGCACGCCCTACACATTCAACCCGGCGCCATTCCTTGCTGATACAAGTACCGGCATGCAGGGCTATTTGTCATCCGAACCCTATCTGGTCGAAAAGGAAGGTGGGTTTGAACCCGACGTCTTCTTGATCGCGGATGCGGGATATTCCACCTATGCCACCACCATTGAAACCATGGCCGCGACGATTGAAGAAAAGCCCGAAGAAGTGAAGTGCTTTGTCGAAGGGTCGATCCTGGGGTGGTACAACTTCCTTTATGGCGACAACGCGGCTGCGCGCGAATTGATCAAGACCGACAATCCTGAAATGACCGATGACAAGATCGATTTTGCCATCGCCAAGATGTTGGAGAACGGCATTGTGCTGTCTGGCGAAGCCGAAGAGTTGGGCATTGGCGTCATCACTGATGCCAAGGTCGAGGATTTCTACAACAAGATGGTTGATGCGGGCGTCATCGACGCGGGTCTGAATTATCAGTCAGCCTACACAACCGAGTTTGTGGGCAACGGACTTGGCATGGAACTCGCGAACTAAGATCAAGCGGGGGCCAGCACTTGGTTGGCCCCCGTTTTTGAAGAGGAATACATAATGCAAATCGCAGCTACTGGCGCGCGCGAGCAGCTTTTACGCATGTCACATATCGAAAAGACCTTTCGTGGAAATGTGGTGGCGTTGCGGGACTTGGACCTGACGGTCAATCAGGGCGATTTTCTATCTTTGCTGGGTCCGTCTGGCTGCGGAAAATCCACTGCATTGCGTTTGATTTCAGGCCTGATGTCCCCGACGGCTGGCACGATCGACTGGCAAGGTGGCCAAGGCGATGGCGACCTTGGTATCGTGTTTCAGGAACCCACGCTGATGCCTTGGGCGCAAGTGAAGGACAATGTCTGGTTGCCCTTTCGCCTGCGTGGCAAGCCCTATAGCGCGGTGAAAGACGAAGTGCTGGAGGCGCTCAAACTGGTGGGGCTAGCGGATTTTCAAAACGCATATCCGCGCGAACTGTCAGGTGGCATGAAGATGCGTGTGTCCATCGCCCGTGCTTTGGTCACGCGACCCCGGTTGATACTGATGGATGAACCCTTTGCCGCCTTGGATGAAATCACGCGGCATCGGTTGAACAACGACCTTCTTGCCTTGCGCGATGCGATTGGTTGCACCGTGATCTTTGTGACCCATTCGGTGTTTGAGTCGGTCTTCTTGTCGGACCGGATTGTTGTCATGGCGGCACGTCCCGGTCGGATCATTGGTGAAGTCAGCGTTGATGCGCCTTACCCCCGCACCGAGGCGTTCCGTACATCCCCTGAATATGCTGCATCCGCCCAAGAGGCGTCGCGTATGCTAGAACACGCGATGGGAGAAGCCGCATGAGCGTGACCGACCCCACCAGCGAGCCGTTGATTGATGCTGAGGAAGAGCGTCGCGCCCGCCAGAAGCAGATCGTCAAGATCGCCCGTTGGACGCTGCCATCCTTGGTGCTGATCCTGCTAATCGGTGGCTGGCAGGCCTATGTCACGATTGCACAGGTCCCGCATTATATCCTGCCATCCCCGCTTTTGATCGCGCAGACCATGATTGCTGATTGGGGTTTGCTGTGGCCCGCGATGCTGATTACCGGACGTTTGACACTGCTTGCGTTGATCTTCGCCGTCATTGGCGGGCTTTTGATTGCAGTCGCCTTCACGCAATCGAAATGGGTCGAACTCGCCATGTTTCCTTATGCCGTGATTTTGCAGGTGACCCCAGTTGTGGCGATTGCCCCCTTGCTGCAAATCTATGTGGAAAGCGCGTTTGTCGCAGCTTTGCTATGTGCGTGGATTGTTGCCTTCTTTCCGATCCTGTCGAACACGACCATTGGCCTGAAATCCGCCGACCACAATTTGCAGGATCTGTTCAAGATTTACGGGGCCAGCAAGTGGCAGACCCTGCGCTATCTGTCTGCCCCATCGGCTTTGCCGTTCTTTTTGGGGGGATTGAAGATTGCTGGCGGCTTGGCCCTGATCGGGTCTGTTGTGGCCGAGTTTGTTATTGGCCGCGCAGGGACCGGACTTGGGTTGGCCTCGACCCTGCTTGAGGCCTCATACCGGTTCAACTTTGGCAGGCTTTATGCCGCGTTGATCCTGATTTCGATCATGGGGGTCGCGATTTTTGGGTTGATGAGCGTCATTAGCCATCTGTGCCTGTTCCGTTGGCACGAAAGTGCGTTGAAAAGGGAAGATTGATGGATTTTATGACGCTTCCCACAGGGCCCCTCACGCTCAAGAATGTCACCGTGCCTGCGTCAACACTGGGCAAAGCGGGTGATTTGGTCACGGCGGATATTGGGATCTCGGATGGTCAGATTGGCCCCGCCACTGGCGAAGCGATCGATATGAAGGGCGCAATGGTTTTGCCTGCCTTTGTCGATTGCCACACGCATCTGGATAAGGGGCATATCCTGCCCCGCGCGCAAAATCCGGATGGGACCTTTATTGGGGCGCTCACGAATGTCCGTGCCGATCATGCCAATTGGACAGCGGATGACGTACGCACCCGTGCCGATTTTTCGATCCGTTGCGCCTATGCCCACGGGACGCGGGCTATTCGGACCCATGTGGATTCGATGAATGGTCAGTACCTGCGCAGTTGGCCTGTGATGGCCGCGCTGCGCGAGAAATGGGCAGGCAAGGTGGCCTTGCAGATGGCGAGCCTGATTTCTTGCGAAGGGTATGCATTGCCCGAGTATCAGGACATCGCCCAGACAGTCGCTGAGAATGACGGCATCCTTGGGATGGTGTCTTACCCTGTGCCAGATTTGAAAGACATTCTGTTGGGGCATCTCGAGACTGCGGGCAAGCTGGGTCTGGCTTTGGATTTCCATACGGATGAGACGATGGATGCCAGTTCAGAAACGCTGCGTCTGATTGCGGAATGTGTGTTGGAAACCGGATTTGACGCACCTGTGCTTGTGGGCCATTGCTGTTCATTGTCCACGCAGGATGAGGCACGCGCGCTGGATACGCTCGATCTTGTGGCCAAAGCCGGGATGGACGTGGTCAGCTTGCCGATGTGCAACATGTACCTACAAGACCGCCATGCCGGGCGTACCCCGCGCGGGCGAGGTGTGACCTTGGTGCATGAGATGAAAGCGCGCGGGATCAATGTGACCTTTGCGTCGGATAACACCCGCGACCCGTTCTATGCTTACGGCGATATGGACATGGTTGAGGTCATGCGGATGGCCACTCGCATTGCACACCTTGATCACGCGGATCCTGATTGGGTGCAAAGCTTCTCCGCGACACCGGCACAGGTTTGCGGCTTCGCGTCTGCCGATTTGACCCAAGGAAGCCCCGCTGACCTTGTGATTTGCAACGCCCGCAATTGGAACGAGCTTTTCGCCCGCCCGCAATCGGATCGGGTGGTGCTGCGCGATGGTATCGCCATCGACCGGACCCTTCCCAGCTATGCTGAACTTGACCCCCTTTTTGAGGCAACCCCATGACCCTTCCTGAAAATGTCGCCGCCGCAAAGGCAGCGTTGGCCCACCTTGATGTCGAAGAAAAACAGACTGCAATTACCAGCGCGTCACGCGATTTCTTTTGGTATTCGCCGGTTTTGAAGGCCAGGATGGATCACCTTGTGGCGGATTTTGTGGTGCGACCGCGCAACGAGGCAGAGATCATCGAGATATTGAAGGTCTGTTACGCCCATGATGTGCCCGTAACCACGCGTGGGGCAGGGACGGGCAACTACGGCCAAGCCATGCCGATGCGTGGCGGCTGCGTTATGCATTTGCGGCATATGGATCAAGTGACCCATTGCGAGCCGGGCCGTGTGATTGTCGAACCAGGTTGCCTGCTAAAGGATGTGGATGCCCACTGCATCGCGGCCTGTGGCCATGAGCTGCGGATGTTCTCATCCACATGGGCGACAGCGACGATTGGTGGGTTTATTGCCGGTGGTTCAGGAGGGGTAGGTTCGGTCACATGGGGGTCGTTGCGCGAACTGGGCAACATCATCCGTCTGCGCGTGGTGACGATGGAAGAAGAGCCCCGCGTGCTGGAATTCACGGGCGAGGAGCTTGCGCGCGTTAGCCACGCATACGGGACGAATGGGATCATCACCGAGCTGGAGCTGCCACTCGCCCCCGCCTATGATTGGACCCACTGTTTTGTGACGGCCAAGGATTGGGATCGCGCCATGCAGTGCGCCGATGCTTTGGCGAATGAAAATGGAATTCTGCTCAAAATCGCCTCGGTCTATGAGGCCCCAACGGCCAAGGCCTATTTCCAACGGGTCGCTCCTTATGTTGCCGAGGACGATCACTTGATCGGGTTGATGGTTGCACCCCAAAGCATGGAAGGGTTTCTGACATGGATGGGACGCAATCCCGACCTGTCGCTAATCTATCGGTCAGATGATCATGACTGGGCGCGCGATCCGGGGCATGTCTTTGAGTATGGCTGGAATCATACGACCTTGCGTGCGTTGAAGGTCGACCCAAGCATCACTTATCTACAAGTGCGCTATGGTTTCCCTGATCACTTTGACCTTGTGAATAAGATGCGTGCGGCTTTCCCGGATGAGCTGATCCAGCACCTTGAAGCGATCCGCATGGATGGCGGCAAGATCGGGTTTGCGGGTCTGACGCTGGTGAAGTTCACCACAGAAGAGCGGCTTGATGAGATTGTCAAAGCTCATGAGGACGCAGGTGCGATGATCTTTAACCCGCATCGCTTTACGCTTGAGGAAGGTGGGCGCCAACATGCGGACCCGACACAGTTGTCCTTCAAAGAAGAGGCTGATCCCAAGGGCCTGCTCAACCCCGGTAAAATGATTGCTTGGGACGATCCTGATTGGGACTATGCCAAGATGTACGCCTATCCCGCCATGACCAAAGCGCCGGAAGACGCATAAACGTGAAAACGCTTGTCCTTTATGCCCATCCGTGTCCCGAGAGCTTCAACGCAGCCGTCCATCAGACCGTGGTTGAGACGCTGACAGCGCGCGGATGGGACGTGGATGATTGTGATCTGAACGCCGAAGGGTTTGCGCCTGTTCTGACTGAAGCGGAACGGCGGGGCTATCACGACATTCCTGACAATATCGCACCTGTGCGCGATTATGTAGCGCGGTTGCAAGCGGCGGAGGCCTTGGTGATGGTCTTTCCGGTATGGAACTTTGGTTATCCGGCGATCCTGAAAGGTTTTCTGGATCGGGTTTTTCTGCCTGATGTCAGTTTCAAGCTGGGTGGGCGTGATGTACGCCCCGGACTGACCAATATAAAACGGCTGGCTGCCTGTACGACATACGGCGGCAAGCGGTCGCGGGCCATGATGAACGGTGATCCGCCCCGCAAAAATGTGACCCGCGCCGTGCGTTATTCCTGCGGTTGGCCCAAGACCCGCTATATCCCGCTTTATGACATGAACAACAATGGACCGGATGTCCTGAAGAAGCATCTGGCGCGGGTGCGCAAAGAAATGCAAACGCTCTGATGCGAATTTTGATTGTCTATGCCCATCCGAACAAGGACAGCTTTACGGCTGCGGTTCGGAGTGTGGTGGCGGAAAGGTCTAACGCTGCAGGTGCCCAAACGCGTGTGATCGATCTTTATGCCGATGGATTTGATGCGATCCTAAGTGCCCATGACCTTGCCACATATGAAGACACTTCCATCAACCAACAGGGGCATGAGGCGTATTGCGCCGATCTGGCTTGGTGCGACACGTTGATCTTTGTCTACCCCACTTGGTGGTATGGGTTGCCGGCGATCCTGAAGGGATGGCTGGATTGCGTTTTGCTGCCGGGCGTGGCGTTTGAGATGCCGCAGGAAGAGGGTGAGAACATCAAACCCAGCCTGACGCATATTCGACGCCTCGCCGTTTTCACCACCTGTGGTGCAAGTTGGTGGCTGACCCGCATGATCGGTGCGCCTGGCAAGCGTACCATCTTGCGCGGCGTACGGTTGCTGTGTTCAAGAACCTGCAGGACTGCGTTTGCGGCGCATTACCTGATGGACAGCTCAACACCGGACAGTCGTGCGGCGCATCTGGCAAAGGTTACCCGCAAGATGGACAGGTTCCTGAAAGGATAAGCGATGATCCCGAAGTTGGATTGTACCGATTTTGGCAGCGACCCAGAGGGCGGAGAGGCCCGGTATCCGCAGACGGGGGTGCCCGATTATCTACGCGCCCGACGTGATGCGACCTACAAAGGAGTTTGACATATGAGACGATTTGATTGGGCACTACGCCGTGCCCCTGAGTTCGACACTGTTGATCCTGAAACCGCGATCGCGATCTTGCCCACGGCCGCGATTGAACAGCATGGGCCGCATTTGCCGGTTGGGACCGACACGCTGATTATGGAAGGGATGCTGGCGACGTTCCGCGAGATGTGCCCGGATGATCTGGATCCATGGATCTTACCTATTCAGGCGATTGGAAAGTCCAACGAACATCTTTGGGCCAAAGGTACCGCGACTTTGACAGCCGCCACGGCTTTGGCAGCTTGGACCGAAATCGGTCTGTCCGTCGCGCGCGCTGGCTTTAAGAAAATCGTGATCGTCAATAGCCATGGCGGCAATCTTGATCTGATCTCAATTCTGTCCCGCGAATTGCGGGTTGAGGCGGGCATGCTTGCTGTCAAATGCCAATGGGGCAGTTTTGGGCATCCGGACGGCATGTATAGTGATCATGAGCGACAATTTGGTATCCATGGTGGTGACGTGGAAACCTCGCTCATGCTGGCCTTTACGCCTGAAGCCGTTGACATGAGCCAAGCTGCGAATTTCGTGTCGTCGGCCGAAATGGATGCGATTTCACCAATTGGATCGATCAGTCGCGGCTGGATCGCTTCTGATCTTAATCCGGATGGAACTGTAGGTGATGCAAGTAAAGGGACGGTTGAGAAAGGGCGTGCGACGGCGGATCATCAGGTTGCTGGGTTTATCGAGATGCTTAGGGACGTGCGTGAAATGCCCGTGCCGAAGGCGAGGGCGAAACTCTAACCGCGCCCATTGTGCCCCTGCCTTGCTTGCCGGACGCTTTTGATCACACTGGTTGCAAGAAACGCTGTCGCCGTCACGCAAACAATGGTTGGGCCCGTTGGGGTATCAAACATATAAGACCCGCGTAGCCCAAGCACGGCCGACGCCATCCCGATTGCCCCAGCGATGATCGCCATGCCTTCGGGGGTCCGGGACAAGGGCCGGGCTGCGGCAGCGGGTATGATCAACATGGCCGCGATCAACAGCACCCCCACGACCTTGATTGCGACCGCGACTGTGACTGCCAATGCTAAGGTGAGCACGAGTTGTTCGCGTTTCGGGTCGATCCCGCTGGCATGGGCCAGGTCTTCGTTCAACGTTGCTGTCAGCAGGGCCGACCACCGCCAACTGATCAAACTGACCACAAGGGCCGCACCGCCCCAGATAATCATAAGATCCCCGCGTGACACAGAGAGGATATCGCCAAAAAGATAGGCCATCAGATCGATCCGCACGCCTGAGATAAAGGATACCGCGACTAACCCAAAGGCAAGCGCGGAATGGGCCAACACGCCCAACAGCGTATCCATGGCATAACCCCGCCCCGACAACAGGCTGACTGTCAGCGCCATCAGGAGAGCGACAGTCATTGACCCAACAAAGATCGACATCGAGAAAGCGAGCGACAGTGCTACCCCGAGGATCGCCGCATGCGCCGTGGCATCCCCAAAATAGGCCATGCGCCGCCAAACGACGAAACACCCCAAAGGAGCGGCGGCAAAGGCGACACCGATCCCGGCCAAGGCCGCGCGCACCATGAAATCATCAAGCATTATTCTGCGGCCTCTGTATGGGAATGGTCGCCATGATCATGCCCGTGATCATGTTCATGTCGATAAAGCGCAAGCGCCCCTCCGGTGCCTGTACCAAACAAGGCCCGATATTCTGGCGCTGACGCGACAACTGCCGGTGTCCCCTCGCAGCACACATGGCCGTTGAGGCAAACCACCCGGTCAGAGGCGCTCATAACCACGTGCAGTTCATGGCTGATCATCAGGACGGCGCAACCAGTTTCTTGGCGAACCTGTTCGATTTGTTTGTAGAACGACGCTGACCCGCGTTGGTCAAGCCCTTGTGTGGCTTCATCCAAAAGCAGCAGCTCTGGTTTGCCGATCAAGGCGCGTGCCAGCAAAACCCTTTGAAACTGCCCGCCAGATAGTCGTGAAAGCTGCGCCCCGGCGAGGTCAGGGACACCTGCTTGGCTGAGGGCGTCATTGATATTTGCAGGCGTGACGCCCCCTGGCAATTTGAGAAACCGCATCACGGTGATCGGCAAGGTTTCGTCAATATGCAGCCTTTGAGGAACATACCCGATTTTGACGCCGGGGCCTTGTGTGACGCGGCCTTTCAGCGGCTTCACTGCGCCGATAATCGCGCGGAGCAGGCTGGTTTTGCCAGATCCGTTGGGTCCGACAATCGTGACAATTTCACCTGGATCGACATGCAAGGACACATGCGACAACACTGTTTTGGTGCCATAGCGGACACTAAGACCTTCGACTTGTACAAGGCTCATGTGTCGCCCTTATCAACGCAAAGCGGGCAGACACCTTCCGCTTCGACGACGGTGCGCTCAATCCGGAAGCCCGTGGCGCGGGCCGCGTCACCCAATGCGCCGCGGGCAGGAGAGGACAGTGTTTCGGCCACTGCGTCGCATAACCGACAAATCATGAATGCTGGCGTGTGAGATTTTTGGGGATGGACGCAGGCGATGAACGCATTCAGCCGCTCAATCTTATGGGCTAGCCCATTTGCCACCAGAAAGTCCAAGGCGCGATAGGCGACGGGTGGTTGTGACCCAAAACCATCTTCGCGGAGGCGGTCCAAAATGGCGTAGGCCCCAAGTGCCCGATGCTCTTGCAACAAGATCTCAAGCACCTTGCGCCTAACTGGCGTAAAGCGCAGCCCACCCTCTTTGCAATGGGCCGCAGCTGCGGCAAGCCCATCGCTGACACAAGCGCCATGGTCATGTTGCGAAAACCCTATTGGGCTATCTACAACGTCTGATTTGTCTGACTCACTTGTCATGTTATTACATTTCGTCTATTCGGCGTGAAATGTTATAAAATCACGTGGAGACCCCGATGTCCAGAAAGCTTCTTAGCCTGTCCCTTACCGCTAGTTTGATGGGAGGAACCGCTTTCGCCGAGGCCCCGAACGTTGCCGTAGATATAGCACCACTACATTCGTTGGTTGCACGGGTGATGGATGGCGTTGGTGCGCCTGATCTGATTGTGCAGCTCGGTGCCAGCCCACATGAATACAACTTGCGTCCATCCGAGGCCGCAGCTTTGCAGGATGCCGATCTTGTGTTTTGGATCGGCGCTGATTTAACACCCTGGTTGTCAGACACGATAGAGACGCTGGCCCCAGATGCGGATGTGACCGCGTTGCTGGAAGCGAACGGAACGATCGAACTTGAGTTCCGTGAAGGTGCATTATTTGAAGCGCATGATCACGATGACCATGATGACGACCACAATGACCACGCTGAAGACGGTCACGACGACCATGATGATCACGCCGACGACGATCACGACGATCATGATGATCACGCTGAAGACGGTCACGATGACCACGATGATCTCGCCGAAGACGATCACGACGATCATGATGATCACGCTGAAGACGATCACGATGATCATGATGACCACGCCGAAGATGGTCACGATGATCATGCTGGACATGACCATGGAGAGCATGACCCACATGCTTGGCTCTCTCCCCAAAATGCGATGACTTGGTTGAACGTGATCGCAGGCGAACTGTCCGCCGCTGACCCTGACAATGCCGGCGCTTACTTTGCGAATGCCGCAGCAGGTCGCGCTGAGATTGAGACGATGATCGGCGAGGTCACTGCGACTTTGGACCCCGTCCGAGGCGGTAATTTCATCGTATTCCACGATGCCTATCAGTACTTTGAAACGGACTTCGACTTCCCCGCATCTGGCGCCATCTCCATTGGCGATGCGTCGGATCCAAGCCCTGCGCGGATTGAAGCAATCCAAGATCGGATTGCCGACGAAGGCATCGATTGTGTGCTGGCGGAACCGCAGTTTAATTCGGGGCTTGTCGAGATCGTTCTTGAGGGCACCGAGGCACAGACAGGTATCCTAGATCCACTTGGGTCTAACCTAGAAGCAGGGCCGGCGCTTTACCCGCAACTGATCCAGAACCTGTCGACCGTGCTTGCTGACTGTATGCAAGACTAATCAGTCGGGCGATATGGCAAATTAGGGTTTGTCGATACAGGGTGTGTCGACAAACCTTAGGCCTTAAACGTTGTGCAATGCCGACACACACGGCTTGTGTGGTGTCACTGACATTCCCGAAACTGGGTCAGTCCCCGTGCCGCAGCAGCCGCTGTTTTTGCCGACCCCAGTCGCGCTTTGCCTCGGTCGCCCGTTTGTCGTGGTTTTTCTTACCTTTGGCCGTGGCGATTTTCAGTTTCACCAGCCCCCGGTCGTTGAAATACATCACCAGCGGCACCAACGTCATACCTTCACGTTTGGTCGCATTCCACAGGCGCGCCACCTCACGCTTTGAGCAAAGCAGCTTGCGTTTGCGCCGTTCTTCATGTGTGAACATGGCCCGTTCATACGGGGCGATATAGGCGTTGGTCAGCCAAAGCTCGCCGTCGTCCACAGAGGCATAGCTATCGGCAATATTCGACTGGCCCACGCGCAGGGACTTCACTTCGGAGCCCATCAGGATGATGCCCACCTCAAGATCGTCCTCGATCGCGTAGTCATAGCGCGCGCGCCGGTTCTCGGCGACAACTTTGTAATTTGTCTTTTCGGGTTTCTTGGCCATAGTTTTGCTGAGATAAGCGAAGGGGCGCGTTGGTACAAGGTGCGTCAGGGAGAAGCTGGAATGTTCATTCAAATCGCCATTGGTACGGGGCTGTTGCTGGTGACCATCATCATCGCGGGTGTCACGCTTTGGTGGCTCGAAGTCGCCTTTGTCCGTGCCCAGCCTTGGCTTGCCCGGCCTCCACATCGCCCCAAGCTGATCGTGGTGCTTTGTGCCGTCGCATTGTGGATTATTCTGCAGATGACCGTTGCCGTCTGGCTTTGGGCCGTCACAATGCGCGGATTGGGCTTGTTTGAGACGATGGAGGCATCCGTTTATTTCGCCCTTGTCGCCTTTACTACCTTGGGGTTCGGCGATGTCCTATTGCCACTGGAATGGCGGTTGCTTAGCGGGATGGCCTCGATCAATGGGTTGTTGAACATCGGATTGGTGACTGCTTTACTGGTCGAGGCCTTGCGCCAGGTTCGGCTGCATCAAGCTGTCGCAGAGAAGGGCGAGACGTGAGCGTCCCAGTCCTGCGTAATGCAGATGCCCGGCGCGTGTTCTTGGCACATCACGGTTTAGCAGCCCGTCCGTCCGGTTCCGGAAAGGGGGCGGATTTGAAGACAGTGATCGATGATCTGGGCTTTGTGCAGCTGGATAGTGTGAACACCTTTGCCCGTGCCCATGATTTGACCCTGTGGTCCCGCAGGCAACAGTACCGTCCCAAAGCCTTGCAGCATCTGCTGCATCGGGACCGAAAGCTGTTTGAGCATTGGACCCACGATGCCGCGATCATGCCGATTGAAAGCTTCCCCCACTGGCGCCTGCGCTTTGCCCGTGACGCGGTCCGGATGGAACAGCGTTGGAAGGAATGGCGTCGCGGGGATTTCATGGGCAAGATTGACGCCGTCCTGCGCCGGATCGCCGATGAGGGGCGTTGCACCTCGGGGGACGTGGGCGCGGATGAGGTGCGCGGGAAAGGTGGGTGGTGGGATTGGCATCCTTCCAAGACCGCGCTGGAATATCTCTGGCGCTCAGGGCAGGTGTCGGTGGTCCGCCGGGATGGGTTCACCAAGGTCTATGATCTGACCGAACGGGTTATTCCGTCTCAATATTTGAACGCCCACCATACCGAGACAGAGACGATAGACTGGTGCTGTGCAGGCGCGCTGGACCGCTTGGGGTTTGGGACCAGCGGAGAGTTGGCCGCGTTTTGGGATCATGTCACCCCGGCCGAGGCTAAGGCATGGTGCGCAGGCGCATTGGCTGACGGCCGGATCGTCGAGGTAGACGTGGAGGGTGTGGACGGCAAGCTGCGCCGCTCGTTTGCCTGGCCTGATGTGATGGACAGAGCCGTGCCAGAGGTTGCGGGGCGTTTGCGCGTGCTCTCCCCCTTTGATCCGGCCTTGCGGGACCGCAAGCGGGCCGAGCGCTTGTTTGGGTTTCACTACCGGATCGAGATTTTCGTGCCCGCGCCCAAACGCAAATACGGGTATTACGTGTTCCCAGTGATCGAGGGTGATCGGCTGATTGGTCGGATTGATATGAAACGCGAAGAGGGGGCGCTGGCCGTCCGTGCGTTTTGGCCTGAACAGGGCGTGCGGATGGGGACCGGACGCGTGCGCGCGCTGGAAGGGGAGCTTGAGCGGGCCGCCGCGTTTGGGGGATGTGATAGGGTGTGGTATTTGGAGGATTGGATGCGGTAGGGTGGGAGAAACCCGCGGCCCTGAGGTCGCATGGGTTTCACCCACCCTACAAGCTGCAAGAGACGCCTATGACTGAACAACCGCTGCGTATTGATATCATCTCAGACGTCATGTGCCCTTGGTGCATTATCGGCTATCGCCAATTGATGCAGGCGCTGGAGGACACGGGCACGCCCCATGAAATCCATTGGCATCCATTTGAGCTAAACCCAGGGATGCCGCCCGAGGGCCAAAACATGCGCGAGCATATCGCAGAGAAATATGGCGCGACCCCTGAAGAATCGGCGAAATCCCGGGCACAGATGACTCAGTTCGGTGATGAGCTGGGGTT
This sequence comes from uncultured Paracoccaceae bacterium, assembly GCA_947501555.1. Taxonomy (GTDB): domain Bacteria; phylum Pseudomonadota; class Alphaproteobacteria; order Rhodobacterales; family Rhodobacteraceae; genus Yoonia. Next base: position 2,505,124 of record CANMWG010000001.1, on the reverse strand, counting down.
TGTCTTTGATTTCAACGACGACACTAGGATGCACAACACCTTTGCGACCCACCAGCTGCTGCATTGGGCAGGTGAGCAAGGCCGTAAGCATGATTTGAAAATGGCACTATTCACCGCCCATTTTACACATCACCGCAATCTGTCTGATCACGCTGTGCTGGCTGAAATCGCGGGTGAAATAGGTTTGGACCGGGCCGAGGCCTTGGCTGTGTTGAACGAGTCTCGCTTTGCTGACCATGTGCGCGTGCAGCAGACCTATTGGATGAAGCAAGGCATTCGCAGCGTGCCGGCGGCTGTTTTTGACAGCAAGCATCTGGTGACCGGTGCGCAAGGGGTTGAGAATTACATGAAAGTCTTGGCGCATTTGCAGAGTGGGTGATCGAGCGCCCAAGCCGTAGGTCGGGGTTTTCCCCGAGGTCTGGGCGAATTGTTTTGGTGTTGGAAGGCGGGGAGAACCCCGCCCTACGTTAGTTCAGCAGTCCCGCGTACACCATTGCACTGCGCATTTTGTCTTTGGTGCTGTCCATCAGGCCGGTCAGGGGTGACCGTACCTCATCGCTGCAAAGCCCCAGTAGCGACATGCCGTATTTTGCACCTACAAGGCCTGGTTCGGTGAACACCGCCTCATGCAGCGGCATTAGCCGGTCGAGTTGCGTCAGTGCTGTCGCGTAGTCGCCTGCCGCCGTGCTGGCCTGAAACTCGGCGATCAGTTTCGGTGCGATGTTTGCTGTGACCGAGATGCAGCCGACGCCACCATGTGCGTTGAACCCCAAGGCCGTGGCGTCTTCGCCAGACAGCTGCACGAAATCAGGCCCGCAGGTGATCCGTGTTGCGGGGACGCGGGATAGATCCGCGGTCGCGTCTTTGACGCCGACGATCATGTCATGTTTGGCCAGCTCGCCCATGGTTTCCGGTGTCATGTCGATCACCGACCGGGGCGGGATGTTATAGATGATGATCGGCAAACCGCAGTTGGCCGCTGCCGTGAAATGGGCGATCAGCCCACGCTGGGTGGGCTTGTTGTAATAGGGTGTGACGACAAGGGCCGCATCGGCGCCCGCGGCCTTGGCGGCCTGGACCAGCCGCACGGTTTCCGCTGTGCTGTTGGAGCCGGCCCCCGCAATCACGGGGATGCGCCCGGCGGCCTCGGCCACCACGGTTTCGACAACCAAGTCGTGCTCTTCATGGGTCAATGTGGGGCTTTCGCCGGTGGTGCCCACGGGCACCAGCCCGTTTGAACCTTGCTCCACATGCCAGTTCACCAGTTTTTTCAGCGCAGCCACATCTACCTGGCCGTTCTCAAACGGCGTGACGAGGGCAGGGAGAGATCCCTTGAACATGGCGCGCTTCCTTTGTGTAGCGACGGCGTTGATCCGTCGGGTAAAATCGCGCGGAACCTAGACTGCTTTCCGCCGATTGCCAAGTTTGTGAGTTGTTATTGTTCCCCCGCGCAGTATCTTATTTTGTGAACTGAGAAAGTGGTAAAATTCATGAGAATTCTGACCCCGCTTTTGGCGGCGATGCTGATCGGGGCGCCAGCTATATCGCAGACCGTGGATCCGGCGCAGATTGCGGCGATTGAGGCAGCAGAGACCGGATGGGATGAAGCCTACGCCTTGACCACCGATCCGGTCACAACCGATGTGCTGACTTGGTTACGTCTGCGAGAAGGGCGGGCCAGCTTTGCCACGTATCAGGCGTTTGTTGCATCCAATCCCGATTGGCCAGACTTGGTTCGTCTGCGTGCTGCGTCAGAGCGCGTCATCCAGAAGGGCCATGATCCGGCCGAGGTGATTGGCTGGTTTGCCGATACGCCGCCGCAGACTGGCGAAGGTGCCGTTCGCTTGGCTGAGGCGTTAATGACCACCGGTAAGATCGAGGAAGCCAATGCGGTCTTGCGCACTGCTTGGATTGACCTGCGGCTGACCGAGAGCGGTCATAAGGCCATGATGGCGGCCTTTCCTGACTTGCTTGAACCGTTTCATGTGGCCCGCACAGATGCCTTGCTTTGGCGTCATCGCAGAACCGAAGCCACGCGCATGCTGCCATTGCTGGATGACGAACAGCGTCCGCTGGCCGCGGCCCGCATGGGTTATCTTGCCCGGACCCGCAATATGCTGCCTCTCTATCAGGCTGTGCCTGCCGGGCTGCGCGAAGATGCTGGCCTGATCTACTCCCGCCTGACGTGGTTGGCCAATCGGGGTGACTGGACCGAGGCCGTGGAGGTCTTGCTGGATCGCTCGACGTCACGCGCGTCTCTGGGGGAGCCGTTTCGTTGGTCGGGGTGGCGCAGAACTTTGGCGCGCTGGGAAATGCGTGAAGGCCGCGCTGATCAGGCATATGCTTTGGCCTCGCGGCATTATCTGGCTGAAGGTGCCGCATATGCGGATTTGGAATGGTTGTCGGGTTACATTTCCCTGACGTACCTTGGTGATCCCACGCAGGCTTTGACCCATTTTCAGAACGCGGCAGCTGTGGTCAGTAGCCCTATTTCTGCGAGCAGGATGCACTATTGGATTGGTCGCACCTATGAGGTCAAAGGCGAGGCTGAGCTTGCCGCAGATGCCTATGCCGCCGCCGCCGAGCATCAGACCGGATTTTATGGGCTTTTAGCTTCAGAAAAGCTGGGTCGCCCGTTGGACCCAATTTGGGCAGCTTCGGATGCGGATTGGGCGCAAGCACCGGTCTTTGATCAAGATGTGGTTAAGGCCGCTTTCCTGCTTTTGGCGGCTGGTGAACGTGGTCATGCCGTGACGTTCTTTGCCGCATTGGGCAGGACGCTGGACCCGGATGCCTTGGCGCAGTTGGGTGCTTATCTCAATGAGATTGATGAACAGTATTATACGCTGTTGCTGGGCAAGACTGCGGTCGCCAATGGCACCTTGGTTCCGTCCATCTATTTCCCACTGCATGATCTGGCTGAGATGGATTTGCCTGTTGACCCGGCCTTGTCGTTGTCCATCGCCCGCCGCGAAAGCGAATTTAACATTGGTATCGGCAGCCCCGTGGGTGCGCTGGGCCTGATGCAATTGATGCCTGCCACCGCCGAAGAAGTCGCGGGCTTTCTGAACCTCCCATACACGCGTGGCCGCCTTACGAGTGATTGGCGGTACAATGCCCGATTGGGTGCCAAGTATCTGTCCGTTCTGGAAGAGGATTTTGGTTGGTCCCCGGTGATGATTGCCGCCGGGTATAATGCGGGGCCCAGCCGCCCCAAGACCTGGATGGATGAACGCGGTGATCCCCGTGTCCGCGAAATGGATGTGGTGGATTGGATTGAGCATATCCCATTCCGCGAGACCCGGAATTATGTGATGCGCGTGACCGAGAGCCTGCCGATATATCGGGCCAGGTTGAGCGGGCAGGCCGGGCCAGTGGCGTTTATGGATTTGTTAATTGGTGAAAAGCCATTGCTCCGCCCGCGTGCGCGGCCTGATCCACAAGCTGTAGATGATGTGCCGACATTGCGACCTGTGTTGCGGCCAGAGCGGGGGTAGTGGTTGAGCTGGGACGCTGGCTCTGCTAGTCAGAAGCCGTTGAAACAGATTCTGGCAGATGGCCAGCCTTTCCCTTGAAAAATGTAACTTTTGACGGCCCCGCGTCGCAATCGGCGTTGTCCATTGCAGTGATGGGATATGAATTCCCCCAAAGTCAGGACCGCAGTGATGCGAACTGGCTGATGATCAGGACCCAGCTAGTCTTTCGACAGCAGGAATTTTCTGATGTGTCCCCATCCCTAGAAGCAGGTGATATTGTTCGCATTGCCGTGTGGCTTGAGGACTTATCCAACCGGCGTTTGCCTGAATGTGTTTGTCTTGGTTTTACAGAGCCGAATCTTCGGTTTGAGGTTTTTCGTGTAACCGAGGATTTTGTGATTATCGGTGTGCGTATGTCGCTTGAAAGTCGGCCACCGTTCAAGACTGGCGGTATTCGTGATGAAACCGTCTGCCAATTCTCACTGTCTTACGCGCAGCTTGACGCCCACGCACAACAGTTCCGTGCGATTGCTGACAGTTTCCCGGTGCGTCAAGTATCGCAATGTGAAACGAGACCTACGCGTCCGGCAAAGAGCAAAGAGCCGCAGTTTACGGCGCATGCGCTTGGACAAATGCGCCGTCGTTTCGGCACAAAAGATTCGCGACCGGTTCATTAAGCTTTGGATGGCGGCAAACCGCAGCAAGGCGCAGCCATTGATTAGATCGTCGGCCCACCAGACGGGTTGGCGATTTTCTCACGTCACATGCGACGGAAATGGCAGATGTCGGCGTCTTGGTTCATCGCGTGGGTTTCACTCACCCTACGCTTTGCGTGTCCGCCAGAGCGTGAACAATCCTGCCCCCACAACAATCGCCGCCCCAATGGCCACATTGGGCCGCAGCGTTTCGCCTAAGATGAACAATCCAATGGCGCTGGCGAAGACCAGTTGAAGGTAGGCGAAGGGTTGTACGGCGCTGGCCTCGGCCACTTCGTAGGTTTTGATCAGCAGCCAATGCCCTCCTGCACCGGTCAGGCAGAGGATACTCATCCAGACCCACCCATTTGACGCCATCGGTTCCCAGAACCAAATACCCGCCACAGTCATGACGACCGCCCCTGATGTGCCGGTCCAGAAGAATGATGTTGCCGCACTGTCTTGACGTGCGGCATATCGTGTCAGCAAACCATAAAGCGCGAAGAGCAGCGCTGAAAAGAGCGCGACACCCGCCTCTGGTGCAAAGACCGCAAAGCCCGGTTGCAAGATCACCAGTACCCCTATGAACCCGACGCCGATGGCCGCCCAGCGCCGCCAACCGACCTTTTCCCCCAACACCGGCCCGGACAATGCTGCAATCAGCAGCGGATAGCAGGCAAAGATCGCATGGCTTTCGACCAAACCCAGCAGCACGAAGGCGGCGACCATGACGCAGATTTCAAGGGCCAGCAGAACCCCGCGAAAGATCTGTAACACAGGTTGTTTGGTCGCTGCTGCTGCCCGGACGGACCCTTCCTTGCGCGCGGCCACGGCGATGACGAAGGCCGCAAAGAACCAATACCGGATCATCACAATCATCAAGACGTTGTATTGTCCCGCAAGATGTCGTGAGATGCCGTCTTGCACCGCAAAGACAAAGGTTGTTGCGATCATCAGCATGATCCCGAGGCGTGGGTTATTTTGCATCGCGGAGCCTCGCCGTTGTCATGTGTCGTTTCCGACCGAAGCCGGGAGTGCGGGTGACGTTGAAGCCTGCTTGGTCGAGGCTTTGACGCACATGTCCCGCGGCGCTGTAGGTCGCGGCCGTCCCGCTTGGTTGCGTGTGGTCCGCCACCGCTTGGAGCAGCGCAGGCTCCCAGAGTTGCGGGTTCTTGGCGGGCGAGAAGCCGTCAAGGAACCACGCATCGGCTTTGCCGGTCCACGCGGGTAGCGTTTCGCGCGCGTCCCCGATGATGACGTGCAGTGTCGGCCCATCTGCCAGCTGTGTTGGTCCCTCACCGGGTGTCCATGCGTTCAGGAGGCCTGCGGTGTAGGCTTTGAGGCTCGGGAACTGATCCAGCGCTTGGGTCATATCCGCAGGGCTCATCGGGAAGGCCTCGAATGAGGTAAAGTGCAGCTGTCCGGGCCGTCCTGCATCTGCCCAAGCCGCCCAGGTCACAAGAAAGTTCAGCCCGGTTCCGAAGCCAAGCTCGCCGATATGGAAATCCCCACCGAACCTTGTTGGCAGATCGTTCCCGCCCAGAAACACATGTTCGGTTTCCGCCACCCCGTTATCGAGCGAATAATAGGGATCGTCGAAGCCGCGCGCGATCGGCACGCCGTCCCGCCAGTCGAGTTTTGCTGTCTGGTCTGTCATGCCCACCCGCCTTACAATTGCGCCATGTTTGGGCGGAAGGGCGCGGAATGGCAACGGCTGATGTGACGGTTATGGGTGCGGGCATTTTCGGTCTGTCTGTCGCCTATGCTTGTGCTGCGCGGGGTGCGTTTGTCCGCGTGATTGATCCGTATGGCGTGGCGGCTGGGTCAAGTGGCGGCCTTGTCGGCGCATTGGCCCCGCATGTGCCGGAAAACTGGAATGAAAAGAAAGCGTTTCAATTTGAGAGCCTGATTATGGCTGGGGCCTTTTGGGCTGAGGTTGAGGAATTGACCGGAGCGGATGTGGGCTATGCCCGTTCAGGCCGTTTGCAGCCTTTGGCGGATGCGCGTGCTGTGGAATTGGCCCGCTCGCGTGCCAGAACGGCTGCGTTATTGTGGGAGGGCAAGGCCTTGTGGGAGGTGGTCCCGGCGGGAGATGCTCCCTGGATGCCGCCTTCGCCAACGGGGATGGTCGTGCATGATACGTTGTCCGCATTGATCCATCCGCGCCGCGCAACGCAAGCTTTGGCGGATGCGGTTGTGGCTTTGGGTGGCGCGGTTGTTGCGGATGGACCGCAAGAGGGTGCTGTTGTTTGGGCCACTGGTTGGTCCGGAGTGCAAGAGATTGGCGGGACCGGCGTGAAAGGCCAGGCGGCTTTGTTGCGGTATGATGCGGTGGGCCAGCCGCAGTTATTTGCGGATGCCCTGCATATCATTCCACATGGTGATGGCACGGTGGCCGTTGGATCAACATCCGAGCGGGACTTTGATGATCCGGTGGCAGTGGATGCCGGATTGGATGATGTTTTGGAGCGCGCCGTTGCGGCGTTTCCTGTCTTGATGGGTGCACCGGTGATTGCGCGCTGGGCCGGTGTACGGCCGAGGTCCAAAAGCCGCGCGCCCGTGTTGGGGCGGCATCCGCAACGCGCGGGGCAATTCATTGCGAACGGCGGGTTCAAGATTGGATTTGGCATGGCCCCAAAGGTGGGCATGGTCATGGCGGATTTGCTCTTGGGCGGGCGAGATCAGATCCCTGAGGGGTTCACCGAAGACTAGTCTTTCCGCAGATCGATGAACTGATCGATCATGATATCCTGTATCGAGTTGTCCAGTCCGGCTTTTTTGCATGTTCAGCCTGAACTCAATCGCTGACAATCCATGTCATGCGATATCCTGCCACCAGATTGATTGTGCGGGTGGCTGGTGCCGTTAAGGATGGGCCAGCCGAGCGGGCCACAGATCGTTTGCCGATTTGAATGGATGTTGCGGAGGCCTGAAAATTCTAGAATTTTCAGGCGGGGCGACGGAATTTCTGGAAATTCCGTCTGGCGGGCCCTACTGGTCGTGGCGTGTTCTATATGGGCCCGGATTGTCTATGATCATTTCCTTGAATCAGGCATGCTATGCATTACGCGATAGATCGAGGAGGACACCCAAATGCCACAGGTTTCGGGTTTGGATCATCTGGTGCTGACGGTTGCGGATGTCGCCCGCACGGTTGCCTTTTACCGCGACATCTTGGGGATGCAGCCCGAGGAGTTCCGGCCTGCGGATGGTTCGGTCCGCTGGGCGTTGAAGTTTGGCGCGCAGAAGATCAATCTGCATTCCGCCGCCGCCCCGTTTGAGCCGAAGGCGAAGGTCGCGACACGAGGCTCGGCTGATTTGTGTTTTCTGTCAGAACAGCCTTTGGATCGGTGGCTGGCCCATTTCCTGGAGCAAGATGTCGTCGTGGAACAGGGGCCTGTGACGCGCACCGGGGCTACGGGCCCGATTGTCTCGCTTTATATCCGCGATCCGGATGGCAACCTGATCGAAGTGTCGAACACTATCGATTGAGCGGCATGTGCCGGTTGATGTCCTTATAAAGCAGGTAGCGGAATGGTCCAGGGCCGCCCGCGTAGCAGGCCTGCGGGCAGAAGGAGCGCAGCCACATGAAATCACCGGCTTCGACTTCGACCCAGTCTTGATTGAGTCGGTAGACGGCTTTGCCTTCCAACACGTAAAGCCCGTGTTCCATCACATGGGTTTCCGCAAAAGGGATCACCCCGCCGGGCTGCAATGTCACGATATTCACCTGCATGTCGTACCGCATATCGGAGGGGTCGACGAACCGGGTGGTTGTCCAGGCGCCGTTGGTGTCGGGCATTTCAATCGTTGTGCCGGTGCCTTCGTCAAAGACAAAGGCCACGGGGCTGTCGATACCATCCACAGCCTGATAGGCCTTACGAATCCAATGGAAGGTTGCCCCCACCGTTGTGCTGACCGTCCAGTCGCATCCGGGCGGCAGGTAGGCATAGCTGCCAGGTGCCATGCTGTGCGTTGCCCCATCGATGCTGAGCGCGAAACTACCTTTCACCACGAAGAGCACGCCTTGGGCGTTTGGGTCTGTTTCGGGTCTGGTGCTGCCGCCCCCGGCGCTGACCTCCATGATGTATTGGCTGAAGGTTTCCGCAAACCCGGACAGCGGCCGGGCCAGCACCCAGGCCCGCGTCTTGTCCCAAAAGGGCAAGTTGCTGGTCACGATGTCGGTCATCGCCCCATTGGGGATCACCGCATATGCATCAGTGAACACAGCCCGGTCGGTCAAGAGCTGTGTTTGTGGCGGTAACCCGCCCGGTGGCGTGGCGTAGGATGGTTTTGTCATGGGGTGTCCCTTCGTCGCGTATTAAACGCCATCCTGCGGGCTGACGATAGTGGGCTGCCCGGATAGGTTCTTTCGGATATCTTTGAAAGTTCAGACCATTGGCGCAGCAGTAAAGGGCAGGTGTCCGGTCTTGATCCAGAGCTTTGTGCCTTCATCTCCGGCAGTCAGATTGATCGGCGCCCCCTCGGGCAAGCGCAGCCATGCACGTTCATGCAACAGATCCTCGCTTTCTTGCGCGTTCCCGTTGGGGATCAGGAGTTCGGCCCCACCAGACGGGGTCTCGCGCAGTGATTGACTTGCTTCGAGGGACATGAACCGCACCGTTTCGCGGGCATCTTGATGCAGGGTGTGCGTTGGCAGCCCATTGTCCATTTCCACCCGGAACTGATTGCGGTCCTCTGCTTCGAATTGCCAGAGTTTGACGAAAATTACGCAGCCATCCGCGGCCCCCGGCGTATGCGATGTTGTTGGCGGGTTGCGCACATAGGTGCCTGTCGGGTAATCGCCGTGTTCGTCTTGGAACACCCCGTCCAGTACGATGAATTCTTCCCCTCCGGTATGCGGGTGGGCCGAGAACTGGCTGCCCGGCGCATAGCGCACGATGGAAGTGGCCCGCGCGACCTCATCCCCGATCCGGTCGAGCATCCGCCGGTCAACCCCGGCCATGGGTGACGCTTGCCATGGGATATCGTCCGTCTGGAGCAACACCCGTTGATTGAAATCGGCGTTGAGTTCAATGGCGGTCTTTTAAAGCGGCGCGAGCGTGATGCCCGCCTCTGTCAGATGCTGCCTGATGCCCCGCGCCATGGCGACAGCACCAGGCGTGTCCCCGTGCAGGCAGATCGTGTCGATTTGGCAGGGGATATGTTTGCCCGATTGCGCGATGATGGCGTCCGCCTCAAGCATTTTGAGAATGCGCGGCCCAGCGAGGGCGGCGTCATGCAGGACAGCGCCGGGCAGTTTGCGGTCCACGAGCGTTGCGTCGTCGTTATAGGCCCGGTCCGAGAAAATCTCACCCGCCCAGTTGCATCCTAATTCACGCGCGGTTTCTTCCTGTGCGGTTGCTGCAAGCACCATGATGATGATGTCCGGAGCGACGTCGAGTGCCGCCTGATAGCAGGTTTTGGCAAGCGCATGATCGACCGAGGCCATATTCGCCAGCGCTCCATGCAGTTTGAGGTGCCGCACCTGTCCGCCCGCACGTTTCGCCATCGCTTGCGCGGCCCCCAGCTGATAGGCAACCGCATTGCCAAGCTCTTTGGCCGGGATCGGCAGTTGCCTGCGCCCGAACCCTTTGAGGTCTGCAAAGCCTGGGTGTGCGCCGATCCCCACCCCTTTTTCGATTGCGATCCGCATGGTGGTATCCATCACATCTGGATCGCCTGCGTGAAAACCGCAGGCCACATTGGCCGAGGTCACTATATCCAAAAGGGCTGCGTCATCGCCCATGGTCCACGGCCCAAAGCCTTCGCCCATGTCGGAATTCAGATCGACTTTGCGCATTGTTCAGAGCCTTTCAAGGTCATCGCCAGGGGTCACACCGCTGATCAATTGGTAGCTGAGCAGATCAGCGATGTCATGCGGATCGCGGATCAGAGGCTGACACATGTTTGTTAGGTCTCTGAGCAGACCCGCGTCAGATTGCGCGGTGGCGTCGGCTTCCATCACTGTCAGAAATTGGAATTGCAGCTGCGTGCCCGGTGCAGCTTGTGCGATTTTGGGCAGGTCAGCGGGGATTACGCTGCCGATCCGCGGGTAGCCCCCAATGGTTTGGCATTCGGTCAGCAGCACATAAGGGATGCCGTCGCCGGTCATCTGGATATCGCCGGGTACGATCAAGTCAGAAACCAGCGTCTGCCCGCCAGCGATGGGAAAGCCAGTTCCGTCATAGTCCAGCCTGATCCCTTGCCGGTTTCCCCGTGGGCTGCGGGTGAAGCGGGTCTTGGTGAAACTATCTTGGGTTTCTGCGGTGAAAAAATCGGTTTGTGGGCCGGGCATCACCCGGATGGTGCCACCGCTGAACCGATCATCCGCTGTCAGTTTACGCGGTGGGGCAATCGGGTCGGGGTCTGAGCCAAGCGGCAGCGTATCGCCTGCTTCTAGCCGTTTGCCTATGCCTGCGGTCAGATGCGTTGCCCGGCTGTCCATGATGGCTTGGGTGGTGATCCCGCCCGTGAATGCGAGGTAGCCGTAGACGCCCGCCTTGGCCCCGCCGATGGTCAGCTTTGCCCCGGCGTGCAGGAGCTGTGTTTGGTTGGGTGCGATTGGCGTTCCGTCGATATCGGCTTGCATCTGTGCGCCCGTCAGGCAGATGCGGGTTGCTTCATCGGTGCTAAATGTCCCGCCGAACCCCATCATTTCGATGACCGCTTGGGTGGGCTGGTTGCCCAGAAGTGCCGCCGCTTCAAAGAGCGCCAGCCTGTCGGCCCCCCCGCCGGTGGAGAGCCCTTGCGCCTTCCAGCCCGGACGCCCGAGGTCTTGCACCGTCAGCCCTGGCCCCGCTCTGTGGATCGTGAGCTTTGGCATTATCGCAGCACCTCGCAGATCGCCCCACCGTTTGTGGTGGGGTCTGCTTTGATATCGGCGAAGGCGCTGTCTGAGACGGCTTGGAACTGCACCGCATCCCCCGGTTGGAAGGCGAAGGGTGTTTCGGTTTCGGGCAGGTAGACCCGGAATGCGGTTTGTCCGATGTGTCGCCATCCTGTGGGCGCGTCGGCCCCCCAGATGATCAGCTGTTGGACGGCTGTGATCAATGCGCCGCGCGGCAGGCTTTCGGTCAGTGTGCTTTGCCGGGGGAAGTTCCAGTGGTCAGGCAGCATTCCCAGAAAGGGTTGCCCGGGTGCAAATCCGATGGCTGTAACCCGTGTGGTTTGGCTGGTGATGTCCGCAATGGCCCGGTCAGGCGTGACACCGGCGAGGGCTGCCGCCTCGGCCAGTTGCGGCGCATGGTCTGGGCCGAAAGCCACGGGGATCTGCCAGCGCCGTTTTGGGCTGGTCTCAGGCGTTCTTTGTGCGCTGATCAATGGTTGAAGGGCTTCGCAGACCGCGCGCCGGTCCGTGCGTTTTGGGTCAAAGCCGACCCGGACGGATGTGAGCGAAGAGGCGACCTCGGTCAGTCCTGCAATCCCGGCGGTGTCGACCTGATCTTTGAAGCTGAGCGCCTGGGCATTGGCCTGTTCTGTCAGCACGCGGGAAAAGCGCACAAGAACGCCATCAACCCCAAGTGGGCGCAGTTCCGGTTCGGTGATCATAGAGGCGTTCTAGGTGGATGCATCCGGCTTGTCGATGGGTCCATCGTGGCGCACCCAGTCTGAAAACCCGTCTTTCAGATCCGCGCAGGCGAAGCCCATATCGTTCAAGGTTGCGACCGTCAGGGCAGACCGCCAACCGATGGCGCAATGGAAGATGAAGGTTCGGTCTTCGCCGAAAATCTCTTTGTAATAGTCGCCTTCGGGATCGATCCAGAATTCGGCCAAACCACGGGGGCAATGAAAGCTGCCTGGAATAGACCCGCTGCGCTGGCGTTCCCGGATATCGCGGAGATCAACGAAAGTCACATTGGGATCGTCCAGCATTGCGATTGCATCCGCTGTATCGATCTCTTCTATCCGGGCGCGGGCGGCTTGGACCAATGCGGCGGAGGATGTCTTGAGTTTTGGCAATGGGGTGCTCCTGCTCTTGGGGTTGAGTTGGCCATGGTTGCGCGGGATTTGCAACAATTCATGACATCGAAATGATCAGGGTTCATTTCAAGTTCATCTTGGAGGTGAGTATGACCTGCTGCAGATATTATAACGATGGAGACGAAGTCATGCATGCGACCCCAGCTATGGTCCTGACCCTTATTCTCGCCGCGTCTGCCCCGGCGCAGGCCCAAGACGAGACAGCCGATACGCCGATCGTCGTGGATGAAGAACTGGTGCAAAACGTGCCATCCGCGACCCCAAGCTTGGAAGAAATAGCCGCGTCTGATCCCGCCTTGTCGATCCGGGAAGGCCAGGATGGTGAGGCCGATGCCATGGTGATGTTGTCCGAAGTCCTCTTCGGTTTTGGAGACGATACGCTGCAGCCAGAGGCGTTGGATGTGCTCGCTGGTATTGCAACCAGCCTTGAGGACGTGCCTTTGATCCGGATTAAGGGTCATACGGATGCGATTGGGAGTGAAGAAGATAATCGCGCCCTTGGCCAGCGGCGTGCTGACAATGTCCGCGACTGGTTGGTTGCCAACACTAATCTGACGGCTGACATGATCACCTCAATCGGCGTTGGTGAAGCTGATCCGATTGCCGAAAACGTGACAGCTGATGGGGCAGACAACCCCGAAGGCCGTGCCTTGAACCGCCGCGTTGAGTTTAGCCTGCCGGACGTGCCTGGTCAGTCATAATTTGCGCCCTTGGTCGAGCCGCATGATGTGCTCAGCCTTCCCTGACGGGAAGTTTTCGCGCACCAGCGGCTTGTGCCCGGGGATGATCAGGTCGGGTGAGGATGCAAGCCTGTAGAGCGTATCGAACCCGTCTATCATATTCTGCAGATCCACGACGATGGGGAAGGGTTTTCGCGCCTCGAAATTCTTGTTGTAATGCGCGGCAGCGAACGCCAGCACGAGCCATCCTGCCGCCGTCTGCACACATTGCAGCCCGCGTGAATGGCCGCTGATGCAATGCACCGTGACCCTTTCCGCGACCTGTGCTTCGTCATCGTGAAAGAACGGGTTCCCGGCATATAGCCGCTTGACCGCTTCACACACATGGTCCGCTGTGAAAGGCATTCGCAGCGTGTCGTGGCACATGCAGGCCATCTGCCGGTTGCGCCCGGGTGATGGGCAGGGCCCGGAGGCCTATCTTGATCGCCAACCCTATTTTCAGACCATGGAGAAGTTCCTGATCCATGAAACGGGCGTGCATTGGGTAGATACCTTTGCGTATCTGTTTGGACCGGCGCAAAGCGTCTATGCTGGTCTGCGCCGCGTGAACCCGGCGATCGCAGGAGAAGACGCGGGATATGTGATTTTGACCATCTGGGCGCTGTTTGATGGCAATCGCAATTTAGACCATGCCGCCGCTGAACCGCGCCTGACGATGGGTGAGGCAAGGATCGAAGGCATATAGGGGGTTTTGAGCTTGCGCGGTGATGGCAGTTTGACCAGACGCAGCTTTGATCGGGTCACCGAAGAGCTTGTTTTACCACCAGATTCTTAGAACGGATTTGGTGGAGACCGCGTCCATGCATTGCAATTTCATATCGTTTCGGGCCTTATTGAAGGGCGACCTTTGGAAGACCTCGCGGCTGATTATATGTCCGTTCTTCGGACAGAGCATGCGATCTACCAGTCCGCCCAAACGCAACAGAAAGTGAAAGTTTAGGTCATGCCGCCGAGTGCGTCGAAGTCGAAGAGTAATTCAGTTATCGCAGTTGAGGAACTTCGGAGGCTCATTTTTGAAGGTGAATTGCCTGCCGGATCTGACCATTTAGAAGGCGAATTGGCAGAAAGGCTTGGTATGTCCCGCACGCCTGTGCGCGAGGCCGCTTTGACCTTGGCTGGCCAAGGGTTGTTAGAGGTCCGCGCGCGCAAAGGGGTCCGGATCCTGCCTGTCTCGGTTCAGGATATGGCCGAGATTTATGAGGTCTTGACTGAGCTAGAAAGCATGGCGGCCTTCAAGGCAGCCGCCAAGAATTACGGCGCGGCTGATCTAATGGTTTTAGAAAAAACCATTCTGGATATGGAGACAGCCCTAGCGGTTGAAGACCGGGATGCCTGGGCCGCTGCCGATGATGAATTTCACACCGAGCTGGTCCGGCTAAGCGGCAATTCTCGAGTAATCGAGATTGTGGCCCGCATGGGGGATCAGGTGCGTCGTGCCAAGGCTGTGACCTTGCATATGCGTCCGCTTCCGCTTCAATCGTATAAGGACCATCGCGAAGTTTTGGATGCCATTCGTGCCGGAGACGCCAAGCGTGCGCATGACGTCCATTATGCCCATCGCGAGGCGGCCAAGACCGTTCTGTTAGCCCTGCTTCACCAGAACCGGCTATATATGTTGTAAAATTCTGATCCCGAACGGTTTGGCAAAATTTGACCGAATGTGCTGTCGGCCCTCTAGCAACCATGACAAGGGCACACTAACTAACTGGAGATCTTGACGATCTCCAAGGCGCCGTTGGCTGCTGTGGATATATTTCAAAGGAATGAGTTTATGGCGCAGGAAACCGAACCGGACCTGGCAGGACGTTTGACCTTTCAAAGTGACAAAGGCGCAAACCGGTCCAAGTGGCTCGCAATTTTGCTTGCGATCCTTTTGGTTGGATGGATGGGAAGCGGGTATATTCTACCCTCGGAGCCGGAAGAAGAGCTCGCTGAACAGACTGAAACCCGTGCGGTGACCGTTGCTGTCATGCCGTCCGTTGCACAGGATGTGCAGTTGGTTTTGACTGCAGAAGGCCAATCAGTTCCGGATCGCGCGACCCAGATTGCAGCCAAGGCCACCGGTCAGATTGAGGCTGTTTTGGTGTCCCGTGGTGATCTGGTCGTCGCCGGCCAAGAGCTGGGCCGCGTTGATGCCGAAACCATTGATGCGCAGCTTTTGCAGGCGCAAACCCAGTTGGATCAAGCCACCCGCGATTTGGACAATGCCCTTGCCTTGCAGCAACGCGGGGTTGCGACCGAGGATCGCGTGACACAGGCCCGCGCCAGTAAAGCAGCCGCCGAGGCCGCCGTGACTGCCGCACAGGAACAGCGTGACAACACCGTCATTCGTGCCCCCTTTGCGGGCCGTTTGAACGAATTTACCCTTGATGAGGGCGAGTTTGTTGAGAACGGCGATGTCGTGGCAGAGGTTCTGGACAATGACCCGCTGACCGTTGTGATCCAAGTGCCGCAAGTGGCCCTGTCCCGCCTGAAGGCTGATCAAATGGCAGAGGTCCAATTTATCACCGGTGAGACCCGAACAGGTAAAGTTGGTTTCATTGGCAGCAACGCAGATCAGCAAACCCGCACTTTCCGGGTCGAGGTCCAGGTCGATAATCCTGAAAGTGTGATGCCTGCCGGGCTCAGCGCCCGCGTCGCAATCCCAACCGGTGAAGCGCGCGGTCATTTCATTTCGCCTGCGATCCTGTCGCTGGGGGTGAACGGTGATCTTGGCATCAAGACCGTCACCGAAGGGAATGTTGTGGCCTTCCAAGAGGTGTCGATCGTCCGTGCCCAAACCGATGGTGTCTGGGTCACTGGTTTGCCAGAGGAAGCCGATATCATCACTGTGGGTCAGGGTTTTGTGAACGCGGGCGATGTTGTTGATCCGCGCCCCGCGACCGAAGCGCAATCGGCGCAGGTGTCCCAATGAACGCGCTGATCGACGCTGCCTTCAACCGCAGCAAGGTGGCACAGCTTATTCTAGCCTTTTTGCTGATCGTTGGCTCATTTTCCTACATCGGCATTCCAAAGGAAAGTAACCCTGAAATCCCGATCCCGGTGGTCTATGTCTCGACCAGTGTCGACGGTATTTCGCCCGAAGATTCCGAAGATGTGCTTGTCGGGCCGATGGAGGCCGAATTTGCATCGCTGACAGGTCTGAAATCGATGACCGCCACTGCGGGTGAAGGCTATGCCAGCGTGCAGTTGGAATTTGAGCCCGGCTTTGACGCGGATTCGGCTTTGGATCAGGTGCGTGAGGCAGCGGATAAGGCCGAAAATGAACTGCCACAGGATGCCGACCTGACAGTGACCGAAATCAACACGGCCCTGTTTCCCATTCTGACGGTCATCCTGTCCGGCCCCGTGCCAGAAAGGACGTTGAACACGCTTGCCGAAAGCCTACGCGACGACATCGAATCCTTAGGCGGCGTGCTTGAGGTGGACGTGGGCGGCAAGCGAACAGAGCTACTTGAAGTCCTGATCGACCCCACCGTGTTCGAGACCTACAATATTTCATTTGATGAGCTGATCAGCTCAATCACCCGCAACAACCAGTTGATTGCGGCCGGTGCGATTGAAAACGAAGCGGGTCGGCTGGTGCTGAAGGTGCCCGGTCTGATCGAGAACCTCGAAGATGTGATGGAACTGCCCGTGTTGGTGCGCGGCCAGACAGTTGTGACCTTTGCCGATGTCGCCACGATCCGCCGGACGTTTGAAGACCCGACCGGCTTTGCCCGTATCGATGGCCAGCCCGCGCTGGCGTTAGAGATCAAAAAGCGCGTTGGTGCCAATATCATCGAAACCGTCGGCGAAGTGCGTGAGGTGATTGAGACGGCCCGTGCCGATTGGCCCGATAGTGTGCAAATTCGCTTTACGCTGGACGAAAGCGAGCAAGTCAAATCCATGTTGACCGACCTCGAGGCCAATGTGATTGCCGCGATTGCTTTGGTGATGATCGTGGTTGTCTACGCCTTGGGTTTGCGCGCCTCGCTGCTGGTAGGGCTGGCCATCCCCGGCGCGTTTTTGACGGGTGTCGCAGGGCTCTATTTCATGGGGTTCACGATGAATATCGTAGTGCTGTTTTCGCTGATCCTTGTGGTGGGGATGCTGGTGGATGGGGCAATTGTCACGGTTGAACTGGCGGACCGTTATCTGAACGAAGGTGATACTCCGCAGGTGGCCTATGCCCGCGCGGCCAAGCGGATGGCATGGCCGATCATTGCCTCAACGGCGACCACGCTTTGTGTGTTCTTTCCGCTTCTGTTCTGGAAGGACGTGGTTGGCCAGTTCATGAAATTCCTGCCGATTACGGTGATCTTCACCTTAGGTGCGTCGCTGTTCATGGCATTGGTCTTCATCCCCGTCATGGGCGGCTTGATTGGCAAACGTCGCGCACAATCGGCCAAATCCAAGGCGCAGATGGTTGCTGCCGAACAGGGTGATCCGCGCTCAATGACTGGCTTCATGGGTGGGTATGTCCGTATTCTGGAATGGTCGATCCTGCGACCCTGGACCACGCTCAGCTTTGCGGTCATCGCGCTGGTCGCATCTTTTGTGGCCTATGGCAGCTTGGGAACAGGTCTGACCTTTTTCCCAGAGGTTGAACCAGATTATGCGCAGGTGGAAGTACGCGCCAAGGATAATTTCTCGGTCTACGAACAAGACGCATTGGTCCGGCAGGTTGAGGCAAAACTGGCCGATTATGATGAGATCGCAAGTGTCTATGCGCGCTCGGGCAGCTCAAACGATGGCGGCGACATGATCGGATCGCTGCAGCTTGAGCTGGCCGAATGGGACACCCGCCGTACAGTGTCGCGGATTGCTGAGGATATTCGCGTTGATATGGCCGACATTCCGGGGATCGAGGTCCAGGTTCAGACCGATTCCGGTGGGCCAGGCGGCGGCAAGCCGATCAATCTAGAAGTGTTGGGCAAGGTGCAGTCCGAACAGGAAGAGGCCGTAAAGACCATCATTGCCACCATGGAGCGTTTGGGGGGGTTCATCGACGTGGTTGAGACCCGCCCCAACCCTGGTGTGGAATGGCAGATTGAGGTCGACAGATCAGAGGCCGCCCGCAGCGGGGCCGATGTGGCTTTGCTAGGCCAGGCCGTTCAACTGCTGACCCGTGGTATTACAGTGGCGGACTATCGCCCCGATGACGGAAACGACGAAGTTGATATCGTCGTGCGCTTTCCTGCCGTGGACAGGACGCTGGCCGAGTTGGAGGCCCTTCGCGTGCCCACGGATGCTGGGTTGGTCCCGATTTCGAACTTCGTGGCCTTCAAGCCTGCCCCGCGCAGTGGCGTGATCACCCGGATCGACAGGGCCCGGGTTATTACGATCTCGGCTGACGTGGCCCCGGGAATGTTGCCCAATGACCAGACAATCGCCTTGCAAGAGGCCATTGCCACGCTTGATTTGCCTGCCAGCGTCAATGTTGAATTTGGTGGTGAGGCCGAAGAGCAAGAAGACGCGATGGTCTTTTTGATGGGGGCATTCGCCTCGGCGATTGGGCTGATGTTTCTGATCCTGCTGACGCAGTTCAACAGCTTTTGGCAAGCTTTCGTCGTGATGTCCGCGATTGTCTTCTCGGTCGCGGGTGTATTGGTTGGCCTAATGATTACGGGTCGCCCGTTTGGGGTCGTGATGGGGGGGATCGGTGTCATCGCTTTGGCAGGGATCGTTGTGAACAACAACATCGTCCTCATTGATACGTTCAATCAACTCAAAGCGCAGGGGATGTCCTCGCTTGAGGCGGCCTTGCGCACCGGCGCGCAGCGGTTGCGACCTGTTGTGCTGACCTCTGTCACGACAGCGCTGGGGCTGATGCCGATGGTGATTGGGCTGAACATCAATTTCTTCACGCGCGAAATTGTCTATGGTGCACCTTCAACGCAATGGTGGACTGAGCTTTCCAGCGCGATTGCCGGCGGGCTGATCTTTGCGACCATTCTAACGTTGCTGGTGACCCCCGCGATGCTGATGCTGGGTGAGCGTCGGGCGAAGCGGTTTGAGACCGGGCCTGCGCTGGCGCCCGCTGAATAGGACGTTGGCAGTATCCAATCGGATGAGTATCATGCAATCTTGAGGTGAAAAGTTAAGGTTGAAAACTACCTGAAAGCCTATATGGTCTTCACCATATTGATTTTCGGAAGTTATTTTGTCTGACGCGCAACATTCGATTGGCATGCAGCAACCAGACAGCACCTATCGTGACTTTATCGCTTGGAGCCTCGTTGGACTGCTGCCTTGGCTGCTTTATTTGCAGCTTGATCAAGGGCTCCCCTTTGATCAGCTGATATTCCTTTGTCTGGCACTGGCGGCCATCGTCATGTGGATCTTTCGGCTGACACCGGATTTTGTGCCGGGACTGGCCTTGATTTTGGTGGTCACCCTGCTTGATTTGGTCCCTCGCGAAGTCGCGTTCAGTGGCTTTTATTCGCAAGTGTTCTTTCTGGTCTTTGGGATTTTCGTTCTGGCTGCGCTGCTGGCGGAAACATCCTGGCTTGGCAGGCTTGAGGCGGTGCTTGTGCGCAGGCAAGCATCCTTTCCAACCCGGCTGTGTGCGGTCGTCTGCGCAGGTGTTTTGCTGACATTGGTGGTGCCGTCGCCCTTGGGTCGTGCCAGCATGGTCCAACCGCTGGTGCAGCGGTTTTTCCGAAAAGGGCGTGCGCGCAATAATGCGTTTTTGGCGCTTGTGCATATGCATGGGACGACACTGCTATCGACGATTATTCTGACGGGCAACCCGTTGAATTTTGTCTTGCTGGGCATGTTGGACGAACAGACATCAAGTCGGTTTGAATGGTTGGGCTGGTTACAAGCGACAAGCGTGGCAGGCATGGTGATCGCTATAGGATTTGTTGCTGCCTTGGCCGTCTTTTCCATTGCGACGCGGCGTCAGACGGGTGCGGCGCAGACCGAAGACGTGCCCGGGTCAGTGGCCGTAGATCCGGTGCGCGATTGGGCGACTTTGGGGTTATATACATTGCTTCTGGTCGCCATATTGACCCGCTCAATCCACCAAATTCCGCTGGAATGGATCGTCTTGTCACTGGCGATGACGGTGTTCTTTTTTGCGGGGCTGACACTGTCCACGTTACGGCAACGCCTCGACTGGCCCACATTGATCTTTGTGGCGACCGTTGTGGCCTGGGGGCCAATGTTGGATCACTTGGGGCTGAGCCAATGGTTGGCCAATCAATTGCCCGTGCTGGTCCCATTGTTTGCGCAAAGCCTGCATTTGGGGTTTGCGGTGTTGATGGCGGGCGTGTTTGTGATCCGTCTTGCAGTACCCGGCGCGCCTGCGTTCATCATCCTTGCCACCGCATTACTGCCCTTCGCCGAGGCGATAGGGATTTCGCCCTGGGTACTTGGCTTTGTTATCCTGACCGTGTCCGAGGGATTCATCTGGCCCTATCAACACGGCGTTTTCTCGCAGACCGTCACCGCACTTGATGCAGAGCGGACGGACTATTCGATGCCATCTCTGATCATCTTCAACATCGTTTTCTTCCTGCTACGCTGCCTTGCTGTCTTTGTTAGCATTCCGTTCTGGAAGGCGCTTCATTTCATTTAGAGAGTAATATGAGATCATTCTTTGCGGTCGCCAAATACCTTGTCATTGCCCTGCTTTTGCTGGTTGTTGCCCGCTTGGTTGCGTCACAAAACAGCGAGCAGACCAAAATACTGGTGGTGCATTCCTACAATATCGATCTGGCTTGGGTGAATGACATTGACGGGGGCATCCGCCGCGCCTTGGAAGACACGCCCCTTAAGATCAATGCGCGCACTTACTATATGAACCTACGCAATCATCCCGATTGTAACTTCTACAAAAATGCCGCCGCTGACGTCCGCTTTACTATCGAGGATTGGCAGCCTGATGCGGTAATCTTGGTCGATGATCTGGCGCAGGCGTTGGTGGGTTTCGATCAGTTGCGGTTGGCCTCTGGCGCTGACCGCACGGCCATTGCGAATGTTCTGAATGGATGGCTGGCGGGTGACCGCTGTGCGACCCCTGATTTGTCATTTTTTCATCTCGACGATCCCGAAAAGGGCCATATCCCTGAAATCGTCTTTGCCGGTGTTAACGGGGGGGTGGAACGCTACGGATACAACCACGCAGACAATGTGTCGGGCATCTACGAGCGCAAGAATTACGCGGCTTTGATCGAAACATTAATATCTTTGCGTGACGCCTACACAGGCGAGGTGGCAGGCATCATGATGCTGAATGACGCATCTCCCACCGGTCAGACCGAGAACCTGAATTATGCGTTGGAAGACTGGGGGCCGTTTGAGGCCGTACCACCTGTTAGCGCGATTACATTGGAGGACTGGGAGGCGGCGGTGGCAGATGCCAATGCCCGCAACCTGATGCTGTTGATCGCCAACTACCAAAACGTGCGTGACGCGGATGGGCACTTGGTTGCGCCTGATTTCTTGATCGCCTGGACCGAAGCCAATGCCAAGCTGCCTGTTCTGGGCGTGAACACTCGTTTTGTGGCCGATGGCGGTATGATGACTGTGGCGATTGCGGGGTCCGAACAGGGGACCGTCGCGATGGAGTTGGCGATTGCATCTCTGGCAGACCCGCCCGTCCGTGAGCAACGTGATGCCAAGCAATTCCTAATTGGTATGAACCAAAGCCTTGTCCGCAAAAGGGACCTCGAATTGCCCACGATCTATGAGGCCTTCAGCCGTGAGATTGGCACATTCGTGGAGATCATCGAACAGCTTTATGTGGTGCAAGGCGGGGCTGGCCAATGACCATGCAAAACGCCCCTCGCCTCCAACGCCCTGCTGCGCTGCTGTTTGATTTTGACGGTGTGCTGATCAACAGCCTGCCAGTGATGCAACTGGCGTTCTCGGCGGCCCTGCAAGAGGTGTATCCGGGGCAACGCATGCCGCATACCGCCCTATTTGCCGCCTACCGTGAACATCTAGGGAAGGGGTTCCCGCAGATCATGCGCAACCTTGATCTAAGTCCTGACATGTTCGCGCCGTTCCGCAAACACAGCCGCATCTTGGCGCCTTACGTGCGTCTTTATGATGATGCGATAGACCTGCTTGAATGGGCCCGCGCGCAAGATCTGCCGATGGGGATCGCGACCGGGAAAGACTATGCACGGACCATCGAACTGCTCGAACAACTAGAAATCCGCAAATATTTTATCTCGGTTTATTGCAGTGACAATGTACCAAATCCAAAGCCCGCGCCGGACATGGTTCAAAGCTTCGCCGCAGACAATGGATTGGACATAAGCTGCATCTTGATGGTGGGTGATGCTGCCGCTGATATCCGCTGTGGGCAGGCTGCCGGATGCCCGACAGCCGCCGCCGCTTGGGGGTACACCGATAAGGCGACATTGCAGGCGCTCCGCCCCACGCTTGTTTTTGACACACCGCAAGATGCGCAGGACCAACTCCAAGCACTGCTCTCATCCGAGGTATTATTGGAATGACGGCATATTTTCGAATCCTCATGGTCGTCTTGCTCTGCTGTGTCTCCGCAGGCCAGGCTGCAGCCCAGGCAGGTTGCCAATCTGTCCAATTCGCCCGCCCGGATACCCCGCTTGTGATCGGGACAAAGTTTTCACCTCCGTTTGTGATGGGGGCCAAAGACGCGCCTGAGGGGCTGGTCATCGACTTTTGGGGCCGGATTTCCGACTGCCTTGGTCTGGGGCGGGCGGATTATTCCTTTGTGGAATATGGAACAAATGCGGATTTGATTGCAGCCACAAATGCGGGCGAGGTCGATCTTGCGCTGTCAGCTTTGCCTGTCACGCTGGCGAACGAAACGGTTGTTGATTTCAGCCACCCCTACCTTGAAGCCGCGCTGGGCGTCATGGTTCCTGACCGCAGTCGAGGGGCAAATTTCGGCCTGCTCTTATCGCGTATTTTTCATTCCAACATCCTCTCGATCATCGCGGGGTTACTGGGGTTTATGGTCCTCGTGGCGGTGATTTACTGGTGGATGGAGCGGCGCAGCGGCAATGAATTCTTTCAACAGGGTCCGCTGTCGGGCATGTATCGGTCGCTGATCTGGTCGGCGCTCTTGGTGTTTCAGGGGCAGGGGAACCCGTTTGAACTGAAATCCCGTTTCGGCCAGCTATTTGTGCTGCTTTTGATGTTTGTGGGTGTGACGATTATTTCCAGTTTCACGGCGATCATTACATCCAGCCTGACCCTGCAGGCGCTTGAACCCGAAGTGAACGTTGTGGCGGATCTGGAAAACCGAGCCGTTGCGGTGATGAGCCAAAGCGACAGTGCCGCCTGGGCGGTTGAGGCTGATATTGCAGTGATCCCGATGCAGGTCTTTTCGCAGGTCCAGCGCAATATTGACGAGGGACTTATCGATGCCTTTGTCCACGAGCGCGAAGTGCTGCAATATCTGATCAACCAGCGCAGTCTGACAGGTGTCAAGATGTCCCCGCTGGAGATCGAACCACGCAGCTATGCAATTGCAATGCCGCCGGGCAGCGCGCTTCGGGAAGCAATCAACCAATCGGTTCTGATCGTGTCGGATGACCCGGAATGGGCAGAAGTGCTGCGCGAGGAATTCGGTTCGCGTTAATCCAAACACCCGTTTTCCCAACGTCACAGCCAATGCTGGCTTCCAAAATTGTGTGGGTGCATTAGACTACTTGCTTAGTTTTGGGAGGAACTGACATGCAGGCTGAAAAACCGTGGACCGCGATGTATGGCGCATCTGTCCCGCCGGACGTTGATCCCGCCCCGTTCCAGTCTATTGGTGATTTCATAACGGCAACTTCGGCGAAGTTCTGGGATTTGCCTGCGTTTACCACCTGTTTGCCCAATGGCATGAACGGCACGCTGACGTTCGGGCAGGCAGATCAGATGTCAGACGCGATGGCCGTTTACCTGCGCGACATTGCGGGGCTGCATGTGGGTGATCGGGTTGCGGTCCAGGTCCCAAACTGCCTGTCTTACCCGGTGATGGCTATGGCTATTTTCAAGGCCGGTTGCGTCTTGGTAAACGTCAATCCGCTTTATACCGCTGAGGAAATGACTAAGCAGTTTCAAGATGCGGAACCCGCCGCCATTCTGGTGGTTGATATGTTCGCTGACAAACTGGCCGAGGCTTTGACCGATCATCCGATCCCCAATGTCATCGTGACCCGTGTGGCCGAATTTCTGCCGGCTCTGCCAAAGATGATTGTCGGCGCAGTGCAGAAATACTGGGATAAGACTATCACGCCGATCACGATCCCCCACATACGCTTGCCCGATGCAATTGCCCAAGGACGCGCCAAAAGCCGGTCGGTCGCCGCGATTGAAGCTTACCGCGCCGATGTCAAACCCGATGATGTGGCCTGTTTGCAATACACCGGCGGGACCACGGGCGTGTCCAAAGGGGCAATGCTGTCGCATAAAAATTTGCTGATGAATATGTCCCAAACCATGGCGCTAATCACCACTTTGGATGAGGGCAAAGAGGTCGCGCTGACCGCTTTGCCATTGTATCATATCTTTGCATTTACAGTGAATTTCCTTGGGTTCTTTTCGATTGGGGCCCGGAACATTCTGATCCCAAACCCGCGCCCGCTGACCAGCCTGAAGCGCGCGTTTGAGAACTACAAAATCACTTGGATGAGCGGTGTGAACACGCTGTTCAACGGCTTGAACAACGAGATTTGGTTCACCGATAGCCCGCCGAAATACCTCAAGTTCGCCTCTGCCGGGGGGATGGCCTTGCAAGGCTCTGTTGCCGCGCGCTGGGAAGAGGTGACAGGCAAGCCGGTGTTGGAAGGCTACGGTTTAACGGAATCCTCGCCCGTTTTGACATTCAACCCCTTTGGCAAAACCCGGTTGAATTCTATTGGTATTCCACTTCCTTCAACTGATTTGCGCTGCGTGGATGACGACGGGGTGGATATGCCTGTGGGTGAGCCGGGTGAGCTGATCGCCAAAGGCCCCCAGATCATGCTGGGTTATTGGAAACGGCCAGATGCGACTGCGGAAACCATCCAGAACGGTTGGTTGCTGACGGGTGATATCGGGTTGATGGAGCCCGACGGTTATTTCCGCATTGTGGATCGCAAGAAGGATCTGATCCTTGTGTCTGGTTTCAATGTCTACCCCAATGAGATCGAGGATGTGATCGCAGCCCATCCCGGCGTCAACGAGGTCGCCGTGATTGGCGTGCCTGATGGTGCGGCAGGCGAGGCGGTGAAGGCTTTTGTTGTTCCGCAAGGTGACGGCGTGACGGTGGATGCGCTGCGCAGCTACTGCAAAGAGCATCTGACGGCCTACAAAGTGCCCAAACAGGTCGAATTCCGCGATGAGCTGCCGAAATCCAATGTGGGGAAAATCCTGCGCAAGGATTTGCGCGCCCAGTCAATCGTGAAAGAAGGGGCGTAACATGGTCGGACCTCTCGAACAGGCCATTTTGGCGCTGATGATTTTTGTGATCATGCTGGGCATGGGCGCATCGCTGACACCGCGTGATTTTTATCTGGCATTGCGCAGGCCTTATGGGCTGGCGATTGGTGTGATCTCGCAATACGGGTTCATGCCGTTTATCGGCTTTTTGTTGATCACGGTGTTGCCGCTACCCGACCCGATTGCTGTTGGTGTGCTCATCATGGCTTGTATGCCCGGGGGCACGACCTCGAATATCTTCACCTATTTTTCAAAGGGCAACTTGGCGCTGTCGGTTCTTATGACGGTGACTTCAACTGTCTTTGGCGTCATCCTGATCCCGGTTATTCTAGTGATCTATGCCGCAGCGCTTGACCTGGAAATTCCGCGTGAGAATATCATCGCGACGCTGGTGTTGCTGTTGGTGCCCGTCGCCATAGGCATGGTCATGCGCAAGCTGAACGCGAATGTGGGTGCGGTCACCGAATTTTTCGGGTCCCTTTTGGCGCTGATATTCATTCTGTTCCTGCTGGTCAGCTGGGTGCCGCGCAATTGGCAGTTCCTCATGACCACAACGCCCGCGACCTATATCGCGGCGATTGGGCTTGGTATCGTGGGGATCACGATTGGATACAGTTTCGCGCGGGCGCTTCGGCTGCATCCGCGCAATGCCCGCACCGTAGCGCTTGAGACGGGTATTCAAAACGGCCCACTGGCCATTGCGATCATCGCCTTCACATTCGCTGGGACCGAGGCACAAAGCTACATGGCTGTACCGGCGCTGTACTCGCTGTTTATCGTGATCGTCTCAACGCTTGTGACGCTGGTGTTTCGGCGGGCCAATACGGCGGCTGAACAGGCTTTGCCGGATGGGTTGTTGTAGCCCTAGGGTGTTTCGGCGACCTTCCGAATAATCGCACCGATTTCCAGCAGGTCGTCGACCAGCGGATTGGTCTTGCGCCAGATCATCCCGATGGTCCGGCTTGGCGGTGTCCCTGCAAAATTTGCGATGGACACATCCGCAGACCGCGTTTCAAAAGTGCGCGCCATTTCGGGGATCAGTGTAATACCGATGCCTGCACTGACCATTTGCACCAATGTAGACAGGGAACTGCCCTCCATGATCTGGCGGGTCTGCACACTTGACGTATTGCAGTAGGACAAGGCCTGATCTCGAAAACAATGGCCCTCTTCCAGCAGCAGCAGCTGCATGGTGGGCAAGGCCGCCGGACTGGGCACGGGCAGGTCCGCGTCACTGGCGGGGCGAACCAGCAGAAACTCTTCATCGAATAGCGCAAATTCCTGCAGGGCGGGTTCGGACATAGGCAAAGCGACAATGGCGACGTCCAATCGCGAGGCCAGAATTTCCTGGACCAGTGATTGGGTGACGGTTTCTTTTGGCTCAAGCGCAAGATCAGGGAATCGCTGGCTAAGGGCCTTAATGATCTTGGGCAACAGATAGGGGGCGACGGTTGGAATCACCCCCATGCGCAGCCGTCCCGAAAAGGACGCCGACCGCCTGCGCACAATTGCGCCGAGGTCTTCAACCCGTTGCAAGATGTCATTGCCGTGGGACAAAAGGTCTTCGCCCAAGGCTGTCAGCCGGATCTCGCGGGCGGCACGTTCAACCAAGGGGCCACCCATGATCCCCTCTAATTCCTTGATTTGCAGGGACAAGGCAGGCTGCGATATCGCGCAAGCGTCAGCCGCTCTGCCAAAGTGGCTGTGGGTCGCAAGTGCCTTAAAGTAACGTAGGTGTTTGAGGGTGAGCAGCTTCATTTGTTTTTCTTATCGATCAGATTAGCATAATGAATTGGAGCTTATGTTAGAGGAGTTCTAAACACAACGCATGACACTCATCCCAGGTCAATCTCAGGAGATATCAAATGGACGGCAACCCGGTTAATCATAAATCAGGTGGCGGCTGCCCCGTTATGCATGGCGGTAACACTGGCACCGAGAATTCGGTCACCAAATGGTGGCCCGAGGCGCTGAACCTCGACATCCTACACCAGCATGACACGCGCACAGACCCTATGGGTCCAGATTACAATCATCGCGATGCGGTGAAAGCACTGGATTTCGAAGCCGTCCGTGCGGACGTTGAAACGCTTTTGACCGACAGCCAAGATTGGTGGCCTGCTGACTGGGGGCACTATGGTGGCCTGATGATCCGTTTGGCGTGGCATTCGGCCGGGTCCTACCGCATGGGCGACGGCCGCGGGGGCGGCGGTGCCGGGAACATCCGTTTTGCGCCGTTGAACTCATGGCCGGATAACGCGAGCCTTGATAAGGCGCGCCGTCTGTTGTGGCCGGTCAAAAAGAAATACGGCAATGCGCTGTCTTGGGCGGATTTGATCCTGTTGTCCGGCACCGTGGCTTACGAATCCATGGGGCTGAAAACCTTTGGCTTCGGTTTTGGTCGTCAAGATATCTGGGGTCCAGAAAAAGACGTCTACTGGGGGTCCGAGAACGAATGGCTGGCCCCATCCGAGAACCGCTATGGTGATCTGGATGTGCCTGAAACTATGGAAAATCCACTGGCTTCGGTTCACATGGGTCTGATCTACGTCAACCCAGAAGGTGTAAACGGGAACCCGGACGCGGCCAGAACAGCGCTGCATATCCGCGAAACGTTTGGCCGGATGGCGATGAACGACGAAGAAACTGCTGCCCTGACCTGCGGTGGTCATACAGTCGGTAAAGCGCATGGCGCAATTGCTGGCGATAACATCGGTGCAGAACCAGAAGGTTGCCCTGTGCACGGCCAAGGCCTCGGCTGGGCGAACCCTGATCAGGACGGCAAAGCCACGAAGGCATTCACATCCGGGATCGAAGGGGCGTGGACAAAAGAGCCTTTGAAATTCGACATGGGCTTTTTTGACTATCTGTTCGGCTATGAGTGGGAGCTCACAAAATCCCCTGCAGGTGCACATCAGTATCAGCCTGTGAACATGCCCGAAGATGAAAAGCCGGTTGATCCAACGGACCCATCCGTGCGCCGCATGCCATTGATGACAGATGCAGATATGGCCATGAAGGTAGACCCGATCTACAATGAGATCTGTCAAAAGTTCATCGCCGACCCAGCTTATTTTGCTGACACTTTCGCGCGTGCTTGGTTCAAGCTGACCCACCGCGACATGGGACCGGTCGATAATTACTACGGGCCCTTCGTTCCAAGCGAAGAGCTGATCTGGCAGGACCCGATCCCAGCAGGTCCAACCGGTTATGACGTTGATGCGGTCAAGGCAAAGATCGCCGACAGTGGTCTGACCGCTGTTGAGATGATCACAACCGCATGGGACAGCGCGCGCACTTTCCGCGGCTCGGACAAGCGGGGCGGGGCCAATGGCGCCCGTATCCGTCTGGCTCCGCAAAAGGATTGGGCCGGGAACGAGCCTGAGCGTCTGGCCAAAGTGTTGGGTATCCTGGAACCCATCGCCGCTGAAACAGGTGCTTCTGTTGCTGATGTGATCGTGCTGGCCGGGAACGTCGGGTTGGAGCAGTCGATCAAAGCCGCCGGCTTTGACGTGGCCGTGCCATTTGACGCGGGCCGTGGTGATGCAACAGACGCCCAAACTGATGCCGACAGCTTCTCGGTGCTTGAGCCGCTGGCAGATGGTTTCCGGAACTGGCAGATGAAGGAATACGCCGTATCGCCCGAAGCGATGATGCTGGATCGTGCGCAATTGTTGGGGCTGACAGCCGCTGAGATGACCGTCTTGGTCGGCGGCCTGCGCGTGCTGGGTGCGAACCACGGCGGCAACGCACACGGTGTCTTTACTGACCGTGTTGGTCAGCTGACGACAGACTTTTTCGTCAACCTGACGGACATGGACCTAAGCTGGAAGCCATTGGAAGATGGCACATATGAGCTGCAAGACCGTGCAACAGGTGCAACCAAGTTCACCGCCACCAGCGCTGATCTTGTGTTCGGGTCCAACTCGGTTCTGCGTGCTTATGCAGAAGTCTATGCGCAAGACGATAATGCCGAAAAGTTTGTGCGGGATTTCGTGGCTGTTTGGACGAAGGTCATGAATAACGACCGTTTTGATCTGGTCGCATAACGCAATTTGGACCGGGCGGCGAATGCTGCCCGGTCCGTCATAGCCTATTTCTGGCTATCTGCTCGATGCATAATAGGACACACGTTTTTCCAGCCAGCCCAAGCATTCCGCCAAGGTAAAGGCCAAGGCGAACAGCAGCACCAATACTGCCCAGAAATGGGCCATCAGGAAGTTCGATGAATAAAGTTCGAACAAGGCACCGAAGCCGACAACTGAAATCAAAAGCTGTCCGATAATCACACCTTTCACTGCCCTGATCAGGCCAATCCTGACGCCGCCGATAATCTCAGGCAATGCAGCCCAGAAATATATCTTGAAGAATGCATCAAATGGCGACGCGCCAAAGCTGCGGGCCATTTCGACCAAAGATCGGTTGATTTGCTTCACCCCTGCGCGTGAATTGAGAATAATAATCCAGATCGCAAAGAGTGTTGTGGTGATGATGATGGACGTCATGCCAAAGCCGAACAGGACCATCAATACGGGCACCAATGCGGTCAGGGGCGCGCTGAGAAAGATATTTACCCAAGGCAGTAGCAGTTCGTCGATTAATCGGTTTTGACCCATGAGAATGCCAACCGGGATCCCGATGAAAATTGCATAAAAGACACCCATCAAGAATGCGTAGGATGTTTCGCCCAAGGCTTTCAACACGGCGGGCGTGCCGATGATTTCGAAGAGCGTTATGAAAATTTCCGATAGGGGTGGAATGAAAAAGCTGATGCCAAGCCGCCCGACCACCTCCCACAATAACCCCCAAAAAATAAGTGAGCTCATATTCGGGAGCCGTCTGCCAAATAAGTACATGATCCTATTCCACGTAATTGCGCAGCGAAGACCAAATTCGGTCAACAATATCGAGATACTCAGTATCCCGGCGAATGTTGGCCACGTCCTTGTGGCGGAATCCGGTCGGCCGGATGACTTCTGACACGCGGCTGGGACGAGGCAACAGGATCGCGATTTGGTCAGATACATAGACCGCCTCTTCGATGGAATGCGTCACGAAGATGAAGGTTTTTTGCTCTGTCGCGACCAGCTCCAGCATGTCTTCCTGGAATTTGCGGCGGTTTTGTTCG
Organism: uncultured Paracoccaceae bacterium; assembly: GCA_947501555.1. Taxonomy (GTDB): domain Bacteria; phylum Pseudomonadota; class Alphaproteobacteria; order Rhodobacterales; family Rhodobacteraceae; genus Yoonia. The sequence continues at coordinate 2,474,709 of CANMWG010000001.1, read as the reverse complement.
TCGACTGCCGAGAATGGCTCATCGAGTAGCAAAACTTGGCTATCGACGGATAGGGCGCGCGCCAACCCGACGCGTTGCCGCATACCGCCCGATAATTCGTGCGGATAGGACTGCTCAAACCCTTCAAGCCCGACATTCTTGATATATGTATTCGCGCGGTCTTCGCGCTCAGCTTTCGCCACGCCGCGTAGTTCCAATCCAAAGGCGACATTGCGCAGGACGGTGGCCCATGGAAGTAAGGCAAAGTCCTGGAATACGAAAGCGCGGTCATCACCGGGACCTTCCACAGCTACTCCGTTCACTTCGATCTTGCCGGCTGTGGCAGGGAGCAATCCGGCGATGATCTTGAGCAACGTTGTCTTGCCGCAGCCGGATGGCCCCAACAGTGAAGTCAATTCACCGCGAGGGAACTCAAGCGACAAGTTTTTCAAGGCTTCAACACTGCCGTAGTTCTTTGATACGTCCATAACGGAAACCGCAATGTCGGGAATGGCGGGTTCTGCCATGTGAAGAGGTTTAATCTGAGACATAGCCACGGTTATTCCCTGCGAATAAAATGTTTTCGAGTTTCTCCAGCAAATTCAGAAAGACTACTGCCAGAACAATGATCGAGAAGATGGCGGCGTACATACTTGCGTAATCTGCAATTGATCGGCTGTAGGTGATGATGTCGCCGACACCTGTCGGGGTAATCTTCAATTCCGCCAAAATGGCACCGATGAACCCCGCTGAGACCCCTAGGCGCAGCCCTGAGAAGATAACCGGGGATGCGGCCGGAATAACAATCTTCAAAAGCACATCCCGTTTTGTCGCAAGAAAGGACGTCGCCATTTCTTTCATTGAGACAGGGGTGTTGCGTACCGCGCTGCTTGTGTTCAGCACGATAACCGGCATGGCCATGATACAGACAACAGCCACTTTGGACGTCAACCCAATGCCATAGGCCATGACAAGGATCGGGATAAGCGCGGCCAAGGGTGCGGCTTGCATAACAATGAAGATCGGCGAAAACAGCCATTCCGATTTAGCATTCAGGCCGATCGCAAGCCCCATCCCGATGCCCGCAAAAGCCGAAATAATGAGACCAACGACAAGGGGCTGCAGCGTTTCGCCGTAAGCGGCCAATAGGCTGCCGTCCAAGCTCATGCGGGCGAGGGCTGCCATGGAGTCGATGAAGGTCGGGAACGCATAGCTGACTGGAATTCTGCCAGCGATTTCCCAGGCTCCGAAAACGAAAACGGCCGACGACAGCTTGATAATAAGGGATCTTTGCATAAGAGATACTGACCTGAAGTAAGATGTGCGTGTGGGCAGAGCCGTTCCGCCCACACGTTTGTCACCTATTGTGCAGCAGCTCTTTCAAGCGGTGCGAGGTACCAGAAATCTTCGATCTTCAGGTCGGCGAAGTCGCCTTCCAACTGTCCGGCGGCATGATACCATTCCATGTCAGCCATTGCGGCCTTGCGCCCACCGCCGTCCGCATCATAGATGCCACCCGCGATGGATTCCGCATAAAAGTCGTCCAAAGTATCCAGAATTTCGGCTGGCAATTGACCAATTGGACCATCTGGATCGGTTTCTGCGCTGATGATCGTAGGGTCGGCATTCATATCGCGCCAAGTGGTATAAAGCGCCTCAACGAGCTTATTCACATCATCTTCGTTTTCTTGAATCCAGTCTAAATTAGCAAACAAGGCTTCGTCGCTGGCCTCAACATCAAACATCGGCAAGACTTGGAATTGGTCACCCGCTTCGGCGATAATTTTGTTCTTATTCGACAGATTGATAATCGTGGCGGTTGCCCGACCAGCCAGCATTGCAACAACGCGGTTGGATGATCCGGGTACATAAGACCGTTCACCCAAAGTGATGCCCTCGCGGGCTTCGATTACATTGGCAATTGCGTCTGTGCCACCCCCGCGGGCGTGCAGCAAAATAGGCGCGCCGTCCAAGTCAGCCAGTGAGTTGTATTCCATCGTGGTGACGGGAAAAAATTTAAGTTTAGAGACTTGGAAAATAATGCGGATCGGCGCACGCGAACGTTGCATTGCTGCATAGGGCGTTCCAAATCCGATATCCATTTGTCCGCTAAGAACGGCCTGTATTGCCAACTCTTCGTCCGAAAATGCTGTATATTCAAAGTCGAGGCCATTTGCTTTTGCACGTTCCAAGGCGACAAAAAAGGCGGCGGTTTCATCTGATGGTGGTTCGGCCAAAGCGATCCGGAGCGTCTCAGCCTGCGCGGCTGAAAAAGACAACCCGACCGCAATTGATACGGCCGTCGCAATGCGTGCCATTCTCGAAGATAAAAGTCCCATTAATTCCTCCCAGTGATATTTTTGGCTGTATTATTCACCGAAACGTCTTGGATCGCGCTTCTTGAATCGAGCCGTATTGCCCCCTCTAATTGTCTGTTTTGCGTAGAACGGCCGCCAAGAAAGGCCGTAGGTGAAGCGACGGGAACTCCCGGCCGTCGCATCAATTTTCATCACATAGCTTTGATCGGGGCCTCAAAAAAATCAAGAAAAAATATTTATTGACTTAAAAATCGATTTTCATAGCCTGTTGCGCTTATGCTGTGCTTCATATTCAGTCTGAATAAGAAGACTTTTTCTGGGGGAAAATCGATATGACCGACTATGTAATTCCAGCACCTCAAACGGTATCAATTCCGGTGCGGGGTGGCGGGCAATTTCCTGTCCGGCGCATTTATTGCATCGGTCGAAATTACGCGGCCCATTCGATTGAAATGGGCGATAACCCGGACCGTGACCCGCCGTTCTTTTTCCAAAAAAATGCAAATAACTTAGACGCTTCCGGCGAATTTCCTTATCCGCCAATGTCTCAAGACGTGCACTACGAAGTCGAACTTCTGGTAGCGCTAAAGGAGGGTGGTACTAATATCCCCGTCGCTCAAGCCTTGGATCATGTTTGGGGGTATGCCCCCAGTCTCGATATGACCCGCCGGGATCTGCAAGGTGAGGCCAAGAAAAAAGGTCGTCCCTGGGAGGTTGGCAAAGCCTTTGAACGGTCCGCGCCAATGGGCCCGCTTGAGGCCGCGTCTGACGTTGGGCACCTGTCAAGTGGCCGAATCGAACTGCAGGTGAATGGGGCGGTTGCCCAAGAAGGTGACTTGAACCAGATGATTTGGAAAGTGCCGGAGATGATCGCGTATCTGTCCGACTACTTCGCGCTCGAAGCAGGTGATGTCATTATGTCGGGCACGCCAGCGGGGGTCGGGCCGATTGTCCGCGGTGATGTCATGGACGTCCGCATCGAGGGGTTGCAGCCGCTGTCAGTCAACGTCATTTGACAGGACTTCAGAAAAGGGCATCATTCCTCACATGCCGGATGACTTGCAAAAGCTGACGCGCAAGATGCGCAACTGCACGCTTTGCCAGGACTTACCGCTTGGGCCAAAACCTATTTTTCAACTGGATAGCGCAGCCAAAATCTTGATCGTGGGCCATGCCCCTGGCCGCCGCACACATGAAAAGAACAGACCTTTCGATGATCCGTCAGGTGTGCGGTTGCGCGCGTGGTTGGGGGTGGAGGACCTTGTTTTCTATGGGGATAAACGGATTGGGATTTTTCCGATGGGGCTATGCTTTCCCGGTTCGGGCAAACAAGGGGATAAGCCACCACGTGCTGAGTGTGCAACCGCTTGGCGGCCCCCTGTGATGGAAGCACTTGATCAGGTCGCATTGACGCTTGTTCTGGGTCGATACGCAGTTGCCTGGCATCTTTCGAAGTTCAAGAACGCGCCACTCAGCGATGTGGTCAGGCGGACGTATGACGCGCAAGGTGACGTGCTTGCGTTGCCGCATCCCAGTCCGCGCAACAACCGTTGGCTCAAGCAGAATGCGTGGTTTGAGGCTGACGTCATCCCCCATATCCAGTCGCGCGTGGCGGGGTTGTTAGCGACCGCATAGGTGGGCGAGAACAGGAATAGTCTTGCCTCCTCTTGCTTGGCGCAATACCGGGTTATGGAGCAATGACAGACGTGCCCAAGTGAAAGACTTTCTGCGATGACTGACCTTGATTTGGCCCATGCGGCGATGGATGCGGCACCGGATGACGATGCGGCCCGGCTGCGGTTTTATGAACGTTTGGCCGATACGGAATTGTTCATGCTTTTGGGCAGTGAAGCCGAAGGTGAACAGATCTCACCCGAGATATTTGAGATTGAAGATCAACGCTTTACCTTAGTCTTTGATCGGGAAGAACGATTGTCGCAATTTGTCGGACGGGTCGCCCCCTACGCAGGATTGCCGGGGCGTGGATTGGTGCAGATGTTGGCGGGGCAAGGCATTGGATTGGCCTTGAATCTTGAGGTCGCGCCCTCGGCCATGCTGATCCCGGCAGAGGCGGTGGATTGGCTGGCCCAGACCCTGGCGCATGGACCCGATCAGACCGAAGCCCGGCTGACCGAGGTATCGGCCCCGGGTGTGCCTGAGGCCGTCGTCACAGGTTTGGACCGCAAACTAGCGATTGCCGCAGGCCTTGCCCGCTTTGCCTATCTGGCCGCCGCTACATATGACGATGGGTCCAAAGGCCATGCGCTTGTTTTCATTGATGCTTTGCCAGATGCCGAACAGGCGCTGGCCAATGCCGCCAGCGAGGCGCTGACGTTTTCGGGCATCGAAGCCGGGGTGATGGACGTGTTGTTTATCCGTGCGTCTGACCCGCTGGCCGCACATCTGGCTAAGGTCGGGTTGCGGTTCGATTTACCCGTGCCTGAAACACCCCAAGCACCCGGTGCGCCTGGGATGGACCCGGAGAAACCGCCGAAACTAAGGTAAAAATCAGGTGCAAGACTGCGTACAGAACGCGTACATAAGCTGTACATACAGCCCGCACCATTTTGTCGCGATGTTTCAATACGGCAAGTTGGCGCTCTGCGAGACTGCTGTCAGCAATCAGAAAAGGACAGCCGAAGATGAAATTTCGCTATACGATTTTATACGTGGCCGACGTGCCCCAAGCGCTGGCATTCTACCAAGCGGCTTTTGGCTTTGAGATTGGGTTTCTGCATGAGGGAAAAGACTACGGCGAGTTGATCACGGGCGAGACCAAACTGGCCTTCGCCGCCAAAAGCCTGATCGCGCAATTGGGCGAAGTGCCCATGGATATGTCGCCCGACCGCCCGGCCTTTGGGCTGTCGTTTGAAACAGACACGGTTGCCGCAGACTTGGACCGTGCCGTGGTTGCGGGGGCGCAATTGGTGAAACCGGTCATTGACCAGCCCTGGGGCCAGACAACCTGTTCGGTAAGCGACCCGGATGGATATGTCATTGAGATTTGTTCAGCCGTTCAGGGTGAGTTGAAACAGGATGTTTGAGGTATCTGGTCAAACGCTATAGACCGCCGCACGAGCTGCCTTTTGCGACCTTGATAGGAATTCTGCCATGCTGACTGTCACCCTTTTAACCTCACCGACGGAACGCAAGTTGGATGCAGCCCTTGTTGAGAGTTTGCGCAATGCATGGGGTGGTGGAGATGCCGCTTGGCTTGCCATTGACGAGGCCGCCGAGTTCCAGATCCCTACTGCACCTGACAACCAGTGGGATGTTTGGGCTGATCTGCAAAAGGTGTGCGTTGATCTGGTTGTGCAGCCTTCTGATGGGCGCCGCAAGAAGATGTTGCTGGCGGATATGGATAGCACGATGATCCAGCAGGAATGCATCGATGAATTGGCCGCCGAAGCTGGAGTTGGTGCGCATGTGGCCGACATCACTGCGCGTGCAATGAATGGCGAGTTGGATTTTGAAGCTGCATTGATCGAACGTGTGGGCTTGCTCAAAGACTTGCCAGAAGAGGTGATTTGGCAAGTGCTGGATCAACGGATCAGCTACATGCCCGGTGGCTATGAGCTTGTGAACACAATGAAGGCACATGGGGCTTACGCGGCACTCGTGTCAGGTGGGTTCACGGCGTTCACGGCGCGGGTTGCCGCGCAGCTGGGGTTTGATGAGAATCGCGCCAATACGTTGGTGGTTGCTGACGGCAAGCTGACCGGTGACGTGGGTCGCCCGATCTTGGGGAAAGCGGCGAAGGTGCAAGCCTTGGAAGAGATCACCCAGCGTTTGCAGATCGAGGATGCGGACGTGCTGGCCGTTGGTGATGGGGCAAATGATCTGGGAATGTTGACGCGGGCGGGCACGGGTGTGGCGCTACACGCCAAACCCGCCGTGCAGGCGGAATGCAAGGTTCGGATCAATCACGGAGATCTATCGGCACTACTATATCTGCAGGGATATAGCCGCGACATGTTTGTCACCTAGCGCCAGATTCGGCCGCGCCTTAGTTGCGCGGGGCCTGTTGGTCTTGGTAGGTTTCGCGCGTGTTTTGGAACACTTTTACCAGCCGCGGGTCAGAAGAGCAGATCTGGTTGACCTGGTTCATGAAATTTGTTTCATTTTGGCCATAGAACGCCTCTGCGGCGTCATCGGCGGCGTTTAATCGTTTTCTCATCGACATCCTCCTTCGCGATGGTTTGCCTGTGGGTATTGTTGAACTTCTGGACAGCAATTGGGCGAAATATGTTCATCTATACAAAAAGACAGGTTCGGTTCTGCTAACTTTGAAGAGCGTTTACGTAGCGCCGAAACCTTAATGAGTTCATAAATTTCAATGCGCCCACCCCCATGGACAGCTGATAGATGGGTCCATCTCTCGTGGCCTTCCTATTCGAAACCTGCTCACAATTTCATCACTTAACCTTGCGTCATACTAAAAGGTTAACGACAAAATCACCACCCCTGACCTTTGCGTAAGGTTAACGAGCGTGTCATTCTGATCAGGTCCCCTTGCATTCGCCGTCTGGTCCGCGCCAAATGGGCGCATGAGCAAAACCCAAAAACCCGCAACAATTGCCGCCCACGCAGCAGGTGCAATTGATGCCCAATCAGGTGGCGTGGTGCCTGCATTGCAGCCCGCCACAACATTCATCCGTGATGCCGATTACGATCTTGTGCGGCCAGACAATATCTATTCTCGCGACAATTCTGACAATTTGCGCCAAGCCGAAGCCGTTCTGCAACGTCTTGAAAACGCGGATGAAACACTGCTTTTCCCGTCAGGTATGGCCGCGATTTCTGCTGTCTTTCGCACATTGCCAAATGGTGCCAGTGTCATTTTGCAGTCGGGTATTTACTGGGGAACCACCGCTTGGGTGCGCACATTCTGCGCCCGCCGTGACATCACGCTGCACGAAGTGGATGCCGATGATTTATGCGCCTTCTGCAAGACCCAGAATGTTGATTTGGTCTTTGTCGAGACCCCCTCAAACCCGTGGTTGAAGGCGGTGGATATCGGAGCGTTAAAGGCGAACACATCTGCATTGCTTGTCGTTGATGGCACTGCTGCGACTCCCATTTTGACTCGCGCATTGGCTCATGGTGCCGATATTGCAATGCATTCGGCGACCAAGGCGATCAACGGGCATTCGGATGTTTTGGCCGGGGTTTTGTCCTTTGCGGACAAGGACAGCCGGACTTGTGTAGACATTAAGGCAGACCGGAAAATGGCGGGTGCCATCCTTGGCCCGTTTGAGGCTTGGATGCTGACCCGGGCGATGCGCACCCTGCCGTTGCGTGTGGAGCGCATGTCGCAAAATGCGCAGGTTTTGGCCGAATTTCTGATGGCGCATCCGCAGGTCGATGATGTGTTCTATCCTGGGCTGCCGCACCACCCCGGCCATGCGATTGCGCTAAAGCAAATGACCGGCGGTTTTGGCAGCCTGCTGTCCGTCCTTGTCAAAGGTGGGCGTGAAGACGCATTGCGCGTCGTTGGAAAGCTGGAATTGTTCCTGCGTGCCACATCGCTTGGTGGTGTCGAAAGCCTTGTCGAGCACCGTTATACGGTTGAACCGGATACGGGCATCCCTGAGAATCTGATTCGGGTGTCAGTCGGGATTGAGGATATCGACGACCTGATTGGCGATTGGGTCCAGGCGTTGGGGTGATCCTTAGGGTGGGCGCGCGCATCACCCAAGTCATGTCATCCAAACAGCGGTTCAAGCTGTCGCGAATGACTGGCCTGAGCCCATGTTGACGTTCTTCACGATAACTCCGAATATCTGATTTCATGATGCATCAAGGAGCTTTCGTTGAGTGATTTTGCTCAGATAGTCTGCATGGTCTTAGCTATCGATTTCATTGTTTCGCTCGTCGTAGGTATCAGTGTATTTTCGAACGCTGAGTATTTTTGGGATAAAGCTCGGGATTGGAAACGCCAGTCGGTGCAATCGGTACTCCTCGCGAACGGCTATATTTTCCTGTTTTGTGCATTTTTCTTTTTTATGATTCATGTCTGGGCATGGGCACCTTTCAACATTTCAGCCGAAATAGTCCCGTTCGAGGTAACTTGGCAGTTCGCGATAGTTCTTGCGTTTCTCCCAACTCTTGGGTGGGCCCTGCCAATGAAGCGGGCAATGGCGAAAATTCAAAAAGTGGAAAACAAATACGTCTAGTATCTTGGTGGCTGATCATTTGCAGGGTCATATTGAAGGGCCGCAACGTCTGCATCGCCGCCCTTAGAATGCGCCAACTGAAAAGCTCTCTATCCGCCAGTTACACTCTGCGGCGGCCATTGATTTGGATGACGTGCTGCATTTTGCTTATTTCGCAAACGGTAACGCGTCGTCAAAGCGGCCCGTCAGTCTTCGGTGGGGCCGCCCGCCGCTTTCCAGTCGCCAATCCCGCCGACGTTTGTGACGCTTGTGTAGCCCATGTCCTTGAGGGTCTTGCCCGCAAGGGCGGCTTGTCCGCCTGCACCGCAGACCAGATAAAGATCAGCGTCTTTTTGCAAGACCGGGTTGTGAAACTGCATCTCGGCGTCGGCGGCAAATTCCATGAATCCGCGCGGGATACGATGCGCGCCTGCGATGGTGCCGGACTTGGCGATATCTGCACTGTCGCGCACGTCGATAAAGGTACCACCGCCGGCCGCATGTTTCGCAATGGCGTCTTCGCTGCTGATCCGGGTCACAACGGCGTTCGCTTCTTCCAGATATGTCTTGGCAGATTTCATCGGTTTTCCCCTGTTGGATTGCTGGTGAAAGGTAGGGGGCTACGACCCCAACGCCAAGCGAAAAAAAAGCCCGGACACAAGGTCCGGGCAAGTCCAACAGGGAGGTGGAGATATGACCCGATCTCCGGCGGGATTAGATTGGCCCGGTGATGCCAACTGGGAGGAAAAGATCACCGGGCCGGAGTACTACGCAACCAATCTATAGCCACCAGATTCGGTCACAAGAAGGCGCGCATTGGACGGATCTGGTTCTATTTTTTGGCGAAGACGGTAAATATGTGTCTCTAATGTGTGCGTCGTCACACCCGCATTATAGCCCCAAACCTCGTGCAAAAGGACGTCTCGGGCGACAACGCCGTCTGTTGAACGATACAGGAATTTTAGGATGTTTGTTTCCTTTTCCGTCAACCGAACCTTCTTATCGTCTTCTGTTACAAGCATTTTCTGGGCTGGCTTGAATGTATAAGGCCCAAGCTGGAACACAGCATCTTCGGACTGTTCATGGGTGCGCAGCTGGCTGCGGATACGCGCCAAGAGCACCGGAAACTTGAACGGCTTGCTGATATAGTCGTTTGCACCGGCATCAAGGCCCAGAATTGTGTCGGCATCGCTGTCTTGCGCGGTCAACATCACAATCGGGCATTTAATACCTTGTTTGCGCATCAAACGGCACAGTTCGCGCCCGTCCGTGTCAGGCAGACCTACGTCGAGGATCATCAGATCGTAGAGCCCTTCTTTGGCCTTGACCATCGCGCTGGCACCATCATCGGCTTCGAAGACATCAAAATCTTCGGTCATCAGCAGCTGTTCACCCAGTGCTTCGCGCAGGTCGTCATCATCGTCGACCAGCAAAATCTTTTTGAGTTGCCCCATGACATTCTCCTTCGTTTCGCTAATAGATGTGTCCCTGATTTATGTTTCAAACAACCTGTTCATTCGTGGTTTCACACGGACGTGTCATTTATCGCGCTATTGTTTCACTTTGCCTCGGAAACGGGTATCAGATGAAACAAATGAGAGGCGCAGCCCATGGGATTTTCCCCCGATATTACAGAACGACTGGCCCGCGCCCGCGCTGATTTGCGCATGGGAGTGCCGGTTGTCTTGGATGGTGGCGCCGTGATTTTGGCGGCTGAAACCTTGGATGCCGACCGTCTGGCCCATCTGCGGACCATGGGGGGCACCCCGGTGTTGGCTGTCACAGGCCGCCGCGCGCAGACCTTGAAAGCCCGTGCCTACGATGGTGACGTGGCCCGCATTTTGCTTCCGCCTGACGCGACCCTGTCTTGGGTCTGTTCCGTTGCCGACCCGGCTGATGATTTACGGGCACCCATGAAGGGCCCGTTGGGCACCGCCCGCGAAGGTACCGCCGATTTACACCGCGCGGCGATTGCGCTGGCCAAGGCGGCACGTCTGTTGCCTGCCGCATTGGTCCTGGAATTGGCCGATGCGGCCCGTTTCGCACGTCAGCATAATCTGACGCTTGTGCCGGCGGATGCGGCCCTTGATACAGACCTCAGCCCGTTGAACCCGATCATCAGCGCCCGTTTGCCGCTGGAGGTGTCCGAAGCCGGACGTCTGCACATCTTCCGTCCCGATGACGGTGCCGAAGAGCATTATGCCGTTGAGATTGGTCGGCCGGATCGCAGCAATCCTGTCCTGTCACGTTTGCATTCGGCCTGTTTCACTGGCGATCTGCTTGGTTCGCTCAAATGCGATTGTGGTCCACAGTTGCGCGGCGCGCTTGCGCAGATGGGTGAGGAGGGGGCAGGGGTCCTACTATACCTTAACCAAGAAGGGCGGGGCATCGGGCTGGCCAATAAGATGCGCGCCTATTCTTTGCAGGACCAAGGCTTTGATACGGTTGAGGCCAATCACCGGCTGGGATTTGAAGACGACGAGCGCGATTTCCGGATCGGGGCCGAGATATTGAAACGGATGGGGTTTGGGGCGGTACGATTGCTGACGAACAACCCCGCCAAGGTCGCAAAAATGGAAAGCTGTGGGGTCAGCGTCACCCAACGGGTGCCATTAAAGGTGGGCGAGAATGTGCATAACTATGGGTACCTCGCCACGAAGGCCGCGAAATCGGGGCATTTGTTGTAGGGGGTGTGTGCCGAGCGACAAACGGCCGCTGTGCGGGACTTTGCGGACCTTCACCGACTGTAAACCGGAGCGCAGTATTCCAAAAAATCCGCATTACAGAAACACCATGCAATGATATCGATGGCTCGCTATCGTTTGCGGTCATTTTAGAGAGAGCTGAAGATATATGGATTTGTTTGTTGGACCACGCGCCGCAACAAAGATTGGCACGGGATGCATGTTGGCGTTGCTTGCGTCACCCATATGTGCCGACGAACTATCGCTCGTTGAAGCGTTTCAGCAGGCAGATAGGCCCACACCTCAGGCGACATCCCGCATTTCATACGAACTTGATGACTGCATCTTTCAAAGGACTATCGTGAACTTAGGTTATTGCCAGCTTGTCGGACAGGGTGAAGGTGACCGTACTATTATCACTTACATTGATCTTCGCGAGGTTGAAGCAATTTCAACAAGTGAAGTTCGTGGGAATTTCGTTATGTCTTTCCAATTGGACTTCGGGGGTCCTGGCAGTCTTTTCGTATGGACAGATAGATTTTTGAACGGTTCTGAGGGCGCCTTTGAAAGGTATTCGGAACGAAGGAGTACTGCTCTTAACGAGGCAGAACTAAACAGCGTTCTCTCGTTTTCAAGGTGTGAAGATGCGTCGTCGGGCCTGCAAAAGGACCCACAGCTAGCGATTGTGACAGATACTGAGCCAGAGGGGTGGCAACGCCTCATAGATTTAGCAAAGGAATGTCGGGCAACCAATCCTTTTGAGTTCTCTGGTCGGTGACTATCGTATCGACGTTGGTCAAAAACCTGTCTGGTCCAAAGTCGACTTTGGGCTCAATCCCGTCATTGATACAGATGCTGCCCTCAGTCCCCAAAAATCCCCGTCTCTGCCCCATCAATGCTTTGCGTGTTCTTGCGCTGCCAGTAATCCCGTACCCCGTTCTCGCCCATCTCGGCGTAGTAGGGTAGCAACTCATCCGGCCCCCGATCCCGCTCAAACGGCATGATCGGGACGCCGGTGCCGCAGGAGGTTTGTACCTTATCAATCGTCATATCGAATATCTGGCGGCTGCCCGCCATCGCCGGAAACTGGGCAAGGGCTGTGTCCCAACCGGCATCGCGTGGGTGGAGCGTTTGAGCCGTGCCGTAGACCCGCAGGATCAATGCATCGCCTTCAAACGCACAAAACATCAGCGTCATCCGGTTAGCCTGCCGCAGATGGGCTGCGGTTTCATTGCCGCTGCCGGTTAGGTTCAGCCACACGATCCGGGTGTCATCAATGATCTGCAGGCTGTCCATGCCCTTGGGGGACATGTTCACGCGTCCATCCGGGGCGGCGGTTGCCACGAAGAATAGCTTTTGCCGTAAGATGAAATCTCGCAAACTGCCGTTGAGTTTTTGCCCGACTGCCATGCGCGCCCTCCTGATTGATGTGAACATAACATGAACGTATTCGGCCGGGAAACCGATTTTTCGGATTCTTCATGAAAACTGCACAAGAAGTGAGTCGCACACCCGACCCAAGCTGTGGTTATTTGCCCATTATGAAAGCCACTGACCTTGTTCTGACACCCACGCACACCCGGTTTATGAACCGCCGTTTCCCTTGCACGATTGGCAAGGGAGGCGTGACCTCACGTAAGGCTGAGGGCGACGGGGCCACCCCGCGCGGCACCCACCGGATTGTGGGCATGCTCTATCGGCCTGACCGCATGGCAAAACCCGCCGATTGGGCCCGGCCCATTGGTCCGTATGATCTGTGGTCGGATGATATCCGGGACCCCGATTACAACATGATGGTGCGTGCGCCGCATCCCTATAATCATGAGCGTTTGCGCCGGTCTGATCCGATGTATGACCTGATCATTCTGACCGATTGGAACTGGCCCTATGACGTCAAGGGCCGTGGTTCGGCCATCTTTATCCACCAATGGCGCGGACCAGGTCGGCCGACGGCCGGGTGTCTGGCCTTTCGGCGCGATCATTTGGCCTGGATTGCCGCCCATATTCGGCACGAAACCCGACTTGTTATCGCATAACCGTCGCGGCTTGTGGCTTAACTTGCCCCAAAGCACGAGGTATAAAAGATGAAACACCAAGGCCCATTCATGACCCCTGAAGAAATTCAACAACTTCCATATCGGCCCTGTGTGGGCATTATGTTGATCAATCCGCGCGGGCATATCTTTGTCGGGCAGCGCATTGATCGGGACACGGATGCCTGGCAGATGCCGCAGGGCGGCGTTGATAAGGGGGAAAAGACCCAAGATGCCGCGTTTCGCGAGTTGGAAGAAGAAACCGGAATCACCCCGAACCTGGTGACGCTTGAGGCGGAAAGCGAAGGGCTGATCCCTTACGACCTGCCGCATGCGCTGGTTCCCAACATCTGGAAGGGCCGGTATCGCGGCCAGGAACAGAAATGGTTCCTGATGCGCTATCACGGCACGCCGGATCAGATTAATCTGCAGACAAAACACCCGGAATTCTCGGCCTGGAAATGGATCAACCCAGATGAGCTGATTGCCGGGATCGTTCCGTTTAAACGCGAGGTCTATGAACAGGTCTTGGCTGAATTCCGCGATAAGCTGTAAACGACCTGCAGAGGAGGCACCGATGAAACATATCTTACTTGCTGTTGCGCTGGCGATGATCAGCGGTCAGGCCCAAGCGTTAAGCTGTATCCGTCCTGATCCGATTGAAACCTTCAAACGCGTAGCTGCGGCCCCTGAAAGTTACTTCGTGCTTTATGGTGAGTTGACCTTTGACGAGGACCTGCTGCCCCCCGGTACACGCGACATCAGCACGCCTGTGCCCGGACCGATCTCGGCCAACTTTGCGGGCACAGGTTTGACTAAACAGGGGTTCACATCCAGCTACGTCAGCCCGGTGACATTGGATATTCAATGCGTCGCCAACTGGTGCGGCTCGGCCCGCAGTGGTGGTGATGCGCTGTATTTTGTTGAGGCGACGGACCCGCCTGTGACAATGGTCGCCGGTGCCTGTGGTGGGATGATCTTCCCCGACCCGTCTCAGGCCGTGCTGGATATGCTTACATCCTGTATGCAGGGCGGGGCCTGTTCATCGCAACCTTTCCAATAGCGCCACAGAGGCAAACCCATCCGTCGGCACGCCAATGCTGCGTTGATAGGCCCTGATCGCTGTCTGCGAATTCGGGCCGATCCGCCCGTCGACCCCTTGCGTGGAAAACCCCGCATTGGTCAGACGCTGCTGTAGCTCAACCCGCTCAGCCCTGTTCAACTGGCGCTCGCCCGGCGGGAATGCCACCTGCAACGGTCCCAGACCCCGAATACGGTCGCTGAGATGCCCGACACCGATGATGTAGGCCTGCGCGTTGTTGTAACGTGAGATTGTGGTGTAATTGGCAAAGGTCAGAAAGGCAGGACCGCCAGCACCGGTTGGGGTGATCAGCGAGGCCTCACCGTGATCAGGTACCACCTGTCCGTCCACGCCGCGCACGCCAAGTTGTCCCCATGCCGTGGGTGACCGGCTGCTGGTCTGGCCAAAATCAAACCCGCGCGGCAAGAGCACTTCGACCCCCCAAGGCTGGCCCTTGCGCCAATTGAATCTGCGGAAATAGGCCGCCGTTGAGGCCAGCGCATCGCTGGGATCATCCGCCCAGATGTCGCGCCTGCCATCACCGGTGATATCAACCGCATAGGCTTCATAGGATGTGGGCATGAACTGCGTGTGGCCCATCGCCCCGGCCCAGGACCCGGTCATGTTCTGCGGGGCGACATCGCCATTTTGCAGGATGCGCAGGGCGGCGATCAGTTGTTCCTCAAAGAACCGGCCCCGGCGGCCATCATAAGCGAGTGTCGCAAGGGTTGAGATCAGCGGAGTGTCGCCCCGGCGCTGCCCGTAATTGCTTTCCATTCCCCAAACGGCGGCAACAACATGGGGTTCGACGTCAAACCGTGCTTCGATCTGGGCAAAGATGTCCGCAAATTGCTGCACCATGATCCGCCCATTGGTCACCCGCGCGTCGGACACGGCGGTGGACATGTAATCGGCCAAGGGGCGCGTAAACTCGGCCTGATTACGATCCCGATCAACGCTGTCTTGCAGATAGCGCGCATCAGCAAAAGCGCTCTGAAACGTTTGGTCCGAAATACCCGCGGCCCGTGCCCGACTGCGAAAATCCGCAATCCAATTGCCAAACCCGCCTTCTTGCGCTTGCGCCGCGCGGCCCAGCGTCAAAGCCGCCAGACCAGTGCCTATGAATTGCCTGCGTTGCATCACCCACCTCCGTTTTGGCCGCAAACTAATGCATATCGGGGGCAGGTGAAATCAACTCTCCGCCAGATCGGCTATGAAGCGCCATGGATCATAAGCTCCTGCGCGGAACAGACGGACCGACGCTATTGTAGGTCTGACGTCTGCATTTTGACCTTGGAGATCCCGGCAACCCGAGTTGTGAGGTGCCCATCGTCTGTTGGACACCTGCCATTTTCAGTTTTTGCGGCCGGGCTTCAACGTCACCGGATGCCCAATCAACTTACCGGCGCGTCATGAATTGCGGGTTGACCTGGCCCTTAAAGCACCTTGGGAAGTAGGGGTAACTGTCGGTCGCGAAATACGTATAGGTCCCATTGACCACACCGCCGTTGCATTCATCCAATGTGCCGCTGCCGGCCTGATAGACAAAGTCTTCCTCAAAGCTGCCATCATAGGGTCCACCTGGCGGGGTTGCCCGTGTGCCGGACCGTAATTGCCATGATGATGTGGCCGTGCTCGGGCTGTAGCGGATTTCAAACCCATCGGGTGCGTAGCCCAACAGCGTATCGCCCTGTAAGGCCATCAGATCAGAGGACACCGCGTGGTAATGGTAAAGCCCAGCGCGGTCCACATGCCCGTTTTGCGCATCCATCCCGAGGCTGCGCGGATCATGCATTGCCTGCTGCCGCCATTCGCTGGGCGTTTGGCCTAGGCCGCGCCGCCCGTTGGGGTCGTAATACCCCGCGGTATAGGGCCGAATTGGCACGCCGGTGACGGAAACCCCAACGGTCATCAGCCCCTCTGTCACCCTATCCGCCATTTCCGGCTGGGTCGGGAAACAAAATTGCAAATTTTGTACGCTGAACGCGTTTGGGTTGGCCCGGTTCGGGAACTGGCCCATGTCGTGACTTGGCACCCCATTCGAGGCGATACAGGTCATATCCCCCCTCTGGGTCACGCTCGTCTCGTTTTCATGCGCAGAGGCGGCAATGGGGGTCAGGGTTGCAAGCAAAAGGATTATTCTGGCGTAGGTCATCAGGTCTCTCCTGGTTGGCTTTGTCGTTACTTCAACGCAGCCACCTGCACCTTCCGTCGGTTTGGGTCTGGGCCTTCCACGGAATCGTGTCGGTCCTTCGGAAATCCCACCCTTACTTCCTTCTCCATTCCGCTAAGGGTCGCACATCCCGCGCATAATACAGGTCAGCAATGCCTGTTTAGTTTCACGTGTATAAGTGCCATCAATCTCTCCAGTAAACAGTCCCTCGTCTGTGAGGCCGCGCTGTAGGTCTTCAATCACCTCAGGGGGGTCAGTTGCGCCAACCCTATCAATATCGCCCATCGCCAATTCGAACTCATCTCGCTGAATATAAAAAACCGCCCTGTTCAATATCGCGCGTCGACTCAGGCGGCCAACTTCGCCGTTTTCGTGCTGTAACGCGAGATCGACCGCATGGTTCAAATCGCTGAGCGCATCGGCATCACGCCCCATTGCTGATAGGACTTTGGCGCGTTCCAAAAGTGGTTGGCCTTGCCGGATATCACTATCTACCCAATCATTTGCGATGCGCAGTGCCGCGTCCAAATCGGGTTGTGTCATGTGAATCTCGACCTGCAGTGCGTATACTCTTTCACGCAGGGCCTCAGCGCCCGTCAACGCGCCTTGCATATCGGCCTCCGAATACAGGCTACGGTCAGAGAAGCGGTTCAACAACGCGGTTTCGTAAGACCCACCTGGGAACAACTCGGTAGTCAAAAGTGTGAGTTCGCTTAAAGCTTCGTCGTCCCTTTTAAACGCCCACAAGCCTTCCGCCCGCCTGAACCGATACACCTGTGGAAATTCAGCTACTTCTATCGCAACATCCCAATCCGCCAACGCCTTATCAATATCGCCCTGCGCTGCATAAAGCATAGCGCGCTCATTGAGACGGATGGTGGCCGAAGGGTTTTTGCGAAGACCCGCTGATAAAACGTCCAAGAATGCATCGTCATCATCTTGCAATTCAAGGCGCAATTGAGAAAGAAATTGCTTCCGCACTTGCAAAACAAGAACGTCCTCTGGAAAATAGTAATGCGCGACTTCAAAAAACACAGAAGCCAACGCAAAACGTTTGGATTTGTGTTGCGCCCCACCCATCACCAGCAGCAATTCCGGCCCGTTTATGCTGGCAGCGCTTGCAGCCTCATATGCTGCTTCGAAATCCCCCGTTTCTCCACGTAACTCGGCCAAAATTGGTGGTAGAAAAACGCCCGCAATCGCTTCGGTCTCGTCCGTTTCAAGCGCCGCTTCACAGATTTCAATCTGCGCGTCGAGTGATTCCACCGGCGCCAAACAACGCGTCATAGCGGGCGAGAATTCAATTGCCTCCTGAGCTTGTCCGACTTTTGCTGCCACAGCAAAGAAAGCGGCGAAAATGAATTTATTTACAAAAGTCATCACTCATTCTTTCTCACATACGCGACTGCCCCGCAACGGCGAGGCAATCGATACAAGCGATCGCTCCTGAACTTGCCCAACACGAAAAGTCCAATGTAACAGAGAGCAAAACGGCAAAGATAAACACAAAATCCACACACGAAGTAATTTGGTTTGCAAATCGTTAATGGCTACGCGCCGACCTGTAAACCGCGCATTGGCGCTTCCGGGCAAAGCAATGAGTTTTTAACACATGCCCTCATTTGCGGACCATTATCAACCACCCACGCTGGGCCATACATACGCTATCTGTACAGTTTCTGTACGCAGTCTGTTCGCCTGTTTTCCCGCAGTCAATTGGGATGACGCCCCGCCTTGCCCATGTTAGGTCCGGGGCCATGACAACACGTATTCCCTCAAAGTCCGAAATTCTCACCTGGATATCCGAGAACCCAACCAAAACCGCCAAACGCGATATCGCCAAGGCTTTTGGCATCAAGGGCGCTGCCCGGATTGATCTCAAACGCCTGCTCAAAGAGCTGCAGGATGAAGGCAAATTGGCCAAGCGTCGCAGTTCCTATCGCGATGCCGAGGAATTGCCGCCGGTCTCCGTGCTTGAGGTCACAGGCCCCGACGCGGATGGTGATCTGTTTGCGCGCCCCTTGGAATGGACCGGCAAGGGTCCCGAGCCCCGCATTTTGATGATGCTCCGGTCGTCCGATCCCGCATTGGGTCCGGGTGACCGCATTCTGGGTCGTTTGACCGTCGATAAGACCGAGGCCCATTCCCATACTGCCCGCATGATCCGCCGGATCGGCACCAATCCGCAGCGGATATTGGGCGTGTTTCGGGCGGGCTCTGAAGGGGGGCGTGTGCTGCCCATCGACAAAGGATCAGACAAACAATGGACCGTGGCCGCCGGTGCCACCGGTGGCGCAAAAGATGGCGAATTGGTTGAAGCGGAGCAGGCTGGCCCCAAAGGTCGTATGGGTCTGCCAAAGGCCCGGATCGTGGCCCGTTTAGGTGACCCAACTGAACCGCGCGCGGTGTCGTTGATTGCGATCCATCAGCACGGCATCCCTGATCATTTCCCAGATGAGGTGGTGGCCGAGGCGGATGTCGCCACACCTGCCGGGCTAAAAGGCCGGACAGATCTGCGCGATATGCCCTTGGTCACGATTGACCCTTGGGATGCCCGCGATCACGATGATGCTTGTTTTGTTGAAACCCATGACAACGGTGATTTCACCATCTGGGTCGCGATTGCTGATGTCGCCCATTACGTCACGCCGGGGTCTGAGCTGGACCGCGAAGGGCGCAAACGCGGCAATTCGACGTATTTCCCGGACCGTGTGGTGCCAATGCTGCCGGATCGGTTGTCCGGTGACCTCTCTTCCCTGCATGAAGGGGTCGAACGCGCCTGTCTGGCCGTTGCCATGCGCATTGATGCGGCAGGCAATAAGATAGCGCATGAATTCCATCGCGGTTTGATGAAGTCCGCAGCCTCGTTGAATTACGAAGAAGTGCAAGAGGCGATGGATGGCCGCCCGAATGACAAGGTCACCCCATTGCTGGATGAGATCATTCGCCCGCTTTATGCCGCCTATGGCGCGCTGACCAAAGCGCGTGCGCAACGTCAGCCGTTAGAGCTGGACCTGCCAGAGCGGCAGATCGTCTTGGACGACATCGGCAAGGTGACCTCTGTTCAGTATAAGGAACGGCTTGATGCGCATCGGTTGATCGAGGAATTCATGGTCTTGGCGAACGTCGCCGCCGCTGAGACATTGATCGCCAAGAAATCCCCGCTGCTATTCCGTGTGCATGAAGAACCCAGCCCTGAGAAATTGGAAGCTTTGCGCGAGGTCGCCACGGCTTCAGGTCTGGTGCTGGCCAAGGGACAGGTTTTGAAGACCGCCCATCTCAACAAACTGCTGGTGGGTGCGGCGGGGACCGAGAATGCGGAACTGATCAATATGGCCACGCTCCGCTCCATGACGCAGGCCTATTACAACCCCGAAAACTTCGGGCATTTTGGACTGGCGTTGCGCGCTTATGCCCATTTCACCTCACCTATTCGGCGCTATTCCGACCTGATCGTGCATCGGGCGCTGATTGCCTCACACGGTTGGGGGAACGATGGGCTCAGCCCTTGGGATGTAGAGCATCTGGCCGAGACCGCCAAGCTGATCAGCGACACCGAACGCCGGTCGATGACCGCAGAACGAGACACGACCGATCGCTATCTAGCGGCCTTCCTGTCTGACCGGATTGGCGCGGAATTGACAGGCCGGATCAGCGGGATCGCCAAGTTTGGGGTTTTTGTGAAGCTGGATGAAACCGGCGCTGATGGAATGATCCCTATCCGCACGCTTGGACGCGAGTATTTTCACTATGATGCCGAGAGCCAGACCTTGATGGGCTCCGATACCGGTATGGTGATTGGGCTGGGGCAAAGGGTAACCGTCAAACTGGCCGAAGCCGCACCGGTGACAGGCGGGTTGATCGTGGAGCTGATCACGCTTGAAGACCGAGCGGTGCCGCGCGGGCCCACGCAAGGGCGAGGCAAACCACCACGGCGCAAGGTCGGGTCAGCCCGGAAAAAGGCGGCGAAGACGGCGCGAAAGGTGAAACGGAAGCGAAAGTAGGTTTTGATTGGCCGGTATCGTAAGTCGTTCCGAACCCATCAACGCACCGTCAAAGTATGTGGGACCAAGCAGAACTTCGCCGCATAGCCCAAAATGTCTGCTATATGTCATTTGGCACGGCATAGGGTCCGGTTTGAAGCCATCCAGATGATCGTTCTGTTTTGGCTTAGCGCTTGCGGTGTCAGGTAATGCTTTTCGTGACGGAAATGTAGCCTGGGTCCGTTTAAGCATTGAATGATCCGTCTCGGAAAGGCTGGCACCATGAACCGTTCCTTCGCTTTAGTTCCACTTCTCTGCTTCTTTGCAACCGCTACCTTGGCACATGAAGATCATTGTGCCGCAGTCGCGGCCTCGGTCGATGAGGCGGGGTTCGGCGACAGTGTCACCGTGACTTGTTCGGACACGCACGCGACTTTAACGTCTGACACTTATCCGGACCATGACATGATGACCGGTATCACCGGGACTAATGAACAGGTGCCCGTGCCCGCCGAATACGGTGCGCCGATATTATTGGAGCCGGAATTGAGCGGCACACCCCTGACCCGCGACGCCGCACTCGGCGTGGCAGTGAATGGGGTGCCGATCTATGACTACACTGGTGGAGGCGAGATGAGCGAGGCTGATCTGGCCCACCATCAGGCACAGCATGACACGCTGCAAACCGGCCAGTTGGATATCTGTGGCGGGCATGCGGGGCGCGGCGATGACTACCACTATCACATCGCGCCAACGTGTATGATCGCACAGATGGAAAATGCCGGGCCTGATGCCATTATCGGCTGGGCCTTTGACGGCTTTCCAATTTACGGCGAGGCCAATCCTGACGGAACGACCATCGCCGATGGTGTGTTAGACATATGCAACGGGCAAGCCGACGATGTCTTTGGGTACCGTTACCATACATCTCAGGATGCGCCTTATATCGTTCAATGCCTTATGGGTAATGTCGCTGATTTTGATCGGCTGCCACGTGTCAGACCGCTTACTGCCGCGACAGGTGGCGGCGCAGAGCCGGGTAGCCCACCGCCTGGAGGCGTAGAAGACTTGGTCTTTACACAAAATGCCGACGGAAGCCGAAGCATGGACTACGGCTATCAGGGACAGGGTTACTACATCAGGTACGCGCCATCGGGCACGCCAGATTGTTATGATTTTCTCACCAGCACCGTCACAAACGGAGGTGAAATCATGGAAGGGGAATTTTGTAGATGAAGCATCTGCTTCCCCGAAGTGGACCTTGGTGCGCCGAGCCGCAATTCTGCGGATCGGATGACTGCAGTGTGGAAAAACCGATCTTTCAAGATAATTAGGACTAACGGCAACCTACCTGGAAGAATCTGCGCCGCCTTACGCAATGCCTGCCACCTTCAGAGCTGGTCAAGGACCCAACGTGGGAGCGTAATTTATCCCCAACGTGACTATGCCTTGGCGCGTTGAGCGGCGATTTCAGGCACTGTAAGTGGTTGATCTGCAGCCTGCGTGACATTTGGATCGTAGGGTTTGCGAGCAAACACTTCATGCACCATTGGCGCAAAAAACGCGAGCGGCAGTGTGTCGTATTTCGGATCGAAACTCGCTTGATCCCACCGTTCACAGAACTCGGCACAATCTTCGAAGTACTTTGCGCCCCGGTGGCGTTCACGCTTGTTCTGATCGAACCCTTCAAGATGTTGTCCGTAATATAGCATCTGAAAGTCGCCATGGGTTTCAACACACCAGCGGCATTGCTCGCGGACAAATGGCTTTAGGATCGTGGCGGCATATTCATCGTGATTGTAGGGTGCAAAAATATCCCCGATGTCATGCAAAAGTGTAGACACAACCCAGTCAATATCGGCCCCATCGCGCCAAGCGCGGGTCGCAGATTGTGTCGAATGTTCTAGGCGAGTGATTTGATATCCTGAAAGACCCTCATCAAGATGCTCAAGCGCGCGCAGCAACCGATCGGCAGTCCCCTTCGTATAGTCAATCTCATGTGCGGTCAGGAACTCATAATCTTCCTTGGTGCCGTCTTTCATTTGGGTGAAATTCACACGATCCATATTATGCCTCCAAAGTGGGTATTCAAAAAATGAATGAGAACTTGGTCTGATATAACGTCCAACAGAAGGGTCACAGATGCATATGTTGTCGTGTTCAAGAGCACCGTCAAGCAGCGCCCCTTGGTCACCGTCACAAAACATCCTATCTATGTCCAAACACGATGGAGCTTGCTGATGTTTTTCATGAACCGATCCAAGTCTGAGATGGTGGCACAATCTGCTGCCTTGCCGGGCCGCCCCACACCGATCCCGACTGCAGATGCACATTTCATCTATGGCACCCCGCTGACCGCGGATGTTCCTGCAGGCCAAGAGGTAGCCATGTTTGGCATGGGCTGTTTTTGGGGCGTTGAACGGATGTTCTGGGCGCTTGACGGTGTGACGTCGACAATGGTCGGATATGCGGGCGGCTATACCGAAAATGCAACCTATGAAGAGGTCTGCACCGGTAAGACAGGCCACAATGAGGTTGTCCGCGTTGTCTACGACCCATCCGTCATTTCATATGACCAGCTGTTGCAAGTTTTCTGGGAAGGTCATGACCCGACCCAAGGCATGCGTCAGGGCAATGATGCAGGCACCCAGTATCGTTCGGGCATTTACACCTATTCGGACACGCATCAGGCTGCCGCTGAGGCGTCCAAGACCGCATTTGCACCGCGTCTATCAGAGGCTGGATATGGTGCGATCACGACTGAGATCATTTCTGCCCCCACCTTCTATTTTGCCGAAGATTATCACCAGCAGTATCTGGCTAAGAACCCTGCAGGATATTGCGGTATTGGGGGGACAGGCGTGACCTGTCCGATTGGCGTTGGTGTCTAGGCGATTTATCCAATGTGATGTGTTTTCGGCAGCCCCCACAAAGGGCAACGGCTTGGCCGTTGTTCTGGACGCAGAAGGCATGACGGACACTGAAATGCAGGCGTTTGCCGCATGGACCAATCTGGCTGAAACGACCTTTCTGCTACCGCCAACCGATCCTGCCGCCGACTACGCCGTGCGTATTTTCACCCCTGGCCGTGAGATGCCTTTTGCGGGCCACCCCACCTTGGGCAGCTGTGCTGCATGGCTGCATGCCGGTGGTGTCGCCAAGTCGCAGGACACCGTTTGGCAAGAGTGTCAGATTGGTTTGGTTGAGATTGATGTCGCGGGCGACGTCTCTGCCTTTGTTGCCCCACCGACGGGCGTTGCCCCTTTGCCGCAGGCTGATCAGACCCGGTTGATCCAGGCCTTAGGGTTGGATCCTGCGCAGGTCGTCCGCTGTGCGCAACTGGACAATGGCCCGGTGTGGCAGGTGTTGGAGCTGCAGTCAGCGGCGGATGTTTTGGCCATTGACGCCGCCCGCGTCGCCTGGCCCACGTTTGTCGCGCTGGGCGTTGTTGGCCCCTATCCGGATGGATCACCCGTTGATTACGAGGTTCGCAACCTGGCCCCATCAAGCGGTATGTCAGAAGATCCTATCACCGGCTCGCTGAATGCTGCGATTGTCCAATGGATGCATGCAGAGGGCCGCTTAATCCGCGATCTGACCATGTCCCAAGGCACGTTGATGGGCCGCGAAGGCCGTGTGTTTGTGCGACGCTCAGGTGATCAGATCAAGATTGGTGGCCATGTGCAGATCCTGATCGAGGGGGTTCTGACGCTGTGATCCTTGACCTTGCGGCGCGGGTTGTCCTGATGCCGGTGCTTTTGGTGCAGGCGGTCTATCTGCGCAGGACTGTGTTGAAATTGCCCGAGGCTGATGGCCCACGCAAGGGCACGGTCGGGCAGGGGCCCCCGTTGCGCGTGCTGGTTTTGGGCGATTCCTCGGCCGCCGGTGTTGGGGTGCAAACGCAAGAACAGGCCTTGTTGGGTCAAGTTTCGTGTCGCTTGGCGGATGTGGCGACGGTTGAGTTCGAATTGCTTGCCCTGACCGGGGTCCGTACAGGTGATGCCTTGCAAATGCTGCGGGCACATCCTGAACAGATCTATGATGTCGTTGTGGTTGCTTTGGGCGTCAACGATGTAACCAAAGTGGTGAGCCTGCGTCGGTGGATCGCCCAGCAGTCTACTTTGCTTGACCGTTTGACCGGTGATTTCGGAGCGCGGTTTGTCGTGCTGTCTGGCGTTCCTCCGATGGAGCAATTCCCGCTTTTGCCCCAGCCGTTGCGCTGGGTGCTGGGTCGTCAGGCCGCCCGGTTTGATGATGCGCTCCGCCGGCTTGTCGATGGGCGCAATGACGCAGTGGTCGTGAAAATTGATATGCGTCTGGATCAATCCAATATGGCCGCAGATGGCTACCACCCCGGACCGGTTGTCTATGATGCCTGGGCTGAGGTCATAGCGGATCAGATCCTATCCCGCGCCGGATTGCTTGACGCCCCTGGGCCCAGTGCCTAACGGAGTGCCACACAGAAAAAGGCGCGCCCTATGACCACATATTCTGCCCTGACCACGCTGACCGGCGAAGAACCTGCCTATGCTTTGGCGGATGCGTTGGAAGACATCACCCCAGAGCCGACTGGTATCGGTGTGTTTGAAATAGAGGATGGATCGGGTCTTTGGGAGGTCGGTGCCTATTTCATGGACCCACCTGATGCCGGCGCGCTGGCTGTTCTGTCCGCCCTGCATCACGCCAAGCCCTTTGCGATTTCGGAAATTCCCGATCAGGATTGGGTGTCCAAGGTGCAGCGTGATTTGCCGCCGGTCGAAGCGGGCCGGTTTTTTGTCTACGGCGCGCATGATGCCGATAAGGTGCCTGATGATAAAATCGCCTTGCGGATTGAGGCCGCGATGGCCTTTGGGACCGGGCATCATGGGACCACTTTGGGATGCTTGCGTGCCTTTGACGCGTTGATGGAACAAGGATTTTCGGGCGGTCAGATTGTGGATGTGGGCTGTGGTACGGCGGTGCTGGCGATGGCTGCGGCAAAAGTATTGCCGGACCCCGTTTTGGCCAGTGACATTGACCCTGTTGCCGTAGAGGTCGCTGCAGCAAATGTGGCAGCAAATGGGCTAGCCGGTCGCGTGGACTGTGTGGTTGCAGCAGGATTCGCTGCGCCTGAACTGGCCGACTGCGCGCCTTATGATCTTGTTTTTGCCAATATTTTAAAGGGCCCTTTGATCGGTTTGGCACCTGATATGGGCCAGTTTGTTGCTGATGATGGTTATGTGATTCTCTCAGGTATTTTGAACGAACAGGCCGATGAGGTGGTCGCAATTTATGCCCAAAATGGGTTCAATCTGCATCAAAAAGAGCAAATTGTTGATTGGACGACCCTTTTGATGGGCAAAAAACCACCAGAGTCGCCCTAAACTGTAAAATTCATAGCGAAATAACTTGTTTCAGGTCTCAATGTTGGAACACAATGCCGTATTGTTAGTTCGTGTTAATTTTTTTGGAGGGTCTGATGGCTCAAGCCAACGTACCATTCGACAAGCGCCTTAAGCGCATTGTACGCCGCCATGACCGCATTGCAAGCGGTGGAGCAGTCAAGACTGTAACGTCTGACGGTCTTATTGTTGCGCGCCCCCGTGTCTACAAGCCGAAGTTCCCATTGAAGGGTCTTTTAGCGGTGATCGTTCTAGGCTTTCTGTTCAAGGGATTTGTCTTCGCATCCCTGGGTGCGGACGGTTACGCTGAGCGTGTTGACGCTTTGAAGCAAGGTTCAGTTATGGAACAGGCCGGTGCATGGATCATGCAAGCGGATCCAGCGACAGTTATGATTGCTGAAGGTGTGAACATAGTCCTGTCACAATAGGTTCCAACGACGACAAACGAAAAGGCCGCGCTCGTTCTGAGGCGCGGCCTTTCGCTTGAGCGTGTTACCGTAAGTCGAAACGCTAAAACTGTGTCTTAGCGGCCCGAACGCGTAGCGATTTCTTCGATGTCACCGTAGCACAGGCCGATATCGTCCAATTCGCGGGCTGTCAGCTTAGACAGCTCACGGCGTGTCACGCGCGCGTCGTTCCAGCCTGCCAAGGCTGCAAAGGCAGATGTGAAGATTGAAGGGCGGCCTGCGGAGAGACCGGTAGAGGGGCGGGTTGTGTCAAAAGCGGCCATAGCCATCATCCTTTTTTGGTGCAGCTGTGCTGCGTTGTCTCGATAGGTGGCATCTAGGAGCCTTTTGTCGCTGTGACTAGTGACATTTTGGCAAGGGACATATGCGTTCACATCATGCCTTAATTTTGTGCAATTGCTGCCATAAACCCTTTATTTACAAAAGTTTAATGTTGTCGCTTTTGAGCAGTAAATTGGCGTCTCTGGCCTATTGTCGTGTTACCTCTGCCAAGCCCCTGTTTTGAAACGCTCTTGGTCTTTGTTCGCCTTTTGTGCTAGCCCATGTGTAGCAAAGAAGAAATGAGGCGAGCGATGCGTGTTTTGGGGATCGATCCGGGCCTACGCAATATGGGCTGGGGGGTGATTGAGGTGTCTGGTTCCCGGGTAACCCATGTGGCCAACGGGATTTGTCGTTCATTCGGCAATGACCTCGCGGTCCGGTTGCTGTCATTGCATGACCAGTTGACGGAGGTGGTTGCCCTCCATGTCCCAACGGCTGCCGCTGTGGAGCAGACGTTTGTCAACAAGGATGGTGCGGGGACGTTGAAGTTGGGTCAGGCCCGCGGCATCGCCATGCTGGTTCCGGCGCAGGCCGGGTTGCCGGTGGGTGAATATGCCCCCAATGCCGTTAAAAAGGCAGTCGTTGGTGTGGGCCATGCGGATAAGGCGCAGATATTGCATATGGTGAAGTTGCAGTTGCCGGGTGTCCAGGTGGCTGGCCCTGACGCGGCTGATGCTTTGGCCATTGCCATTTGCCACGCCCACCATTTGCAATCTGCCGGGACCTTGGCCCAAGCTTTGGCAAAGGCAACCGCATGATTGGCAAGATCGCAGGTCTTTTGGAATATCGCAGTGCAGATCACGTGCTGATTGATGTGCGCGGCGTGGGTTATGTTGTCTATGTCTCGAACCGTGTTTTGGCTGGATTGCCAGGAAATGGCGAACCTGTGGCGCTTTATACGGATCTGCTGGTCCGCGAGGATAATCTGCAGTTGTTTGGTTTTACAACTCTGGTCGAAAAGGAGTGGCACCGTTTGTTGATGTCTGTTCAGGGCATTGGTGCCAAGGCGTCGATGGCCATTCTGGGCGCGTTGGGTGCGGATGGTGTCAGCCGCGCGATTGCTTTGGGTGATTGGAGTGCTATTGCAAAAGCAAAGGGTGTGGGGCCGAAGACCGCCCAAAAGGTGATCTTGGATCTCAAGGACAAGGCCCCAGGTGTGATGGCCATGGGTGGCACAGTGGCCGAGGCGTTGGGCGATGAGGTGATTGAGGTGGAGGCTGCTCCTGTAAAACGTGCACCTGCCTCGAAAACGAACCCGGCGCAGGCAGAGGCTTTGTCTGCTTTGGGCAATCTCGGTTATGCCCCCGGCGATGCTGCCGGTGCGGTGGCGGAGGCTGCAGGGGCCGTGCCTGATCTGGATACGCCGGGTCTGATCCGTGCAGCCTTGAAGCTATTGGCGCCGAAAGGGTAGGGATGGAGTGCTCATCCGCCCTTGCGGGCTGTCTTCGCTGGAGATCCTTGTGACCCAACCTGATCCCACTTTGCGACCTGACCCTCGGCCAGAAGATGCCGATCGTGCTTTGCGTCCGCAGAACCTGGATGAATTCATTGGTCAGCGGGAGGCTCGCGCCAATCTGAAGGTCTTCATTGAAAGCGCCCGCAGGCGGGGTGAGGCAATGGATCATGCGCTGTTTCATGGTCCGCCGGGGTTGGGGAAGACCACGCTTGCGCAGATTATGGCCCGCGAGTTGGGGGTGAACTTTCGGATGACCTCGGGCCCTGTATTGGCCAAGGCCGGGGATTTGGCCGCCATTTTGACCAATCTTGAAGCGCGCGATGTTTTGTTCATTGATGAAATTCACCGGCTCAACCCTGCTGTTGAAGAGGTGCTGTATCCTGCGCTTGAGGACTTTGAACTGGATTTGGTGATTGGTGAGGGGCCTGCTGCGCGGACGGTTCGTATCGAGTTGCAGCCCTTTACGCTTGTGGGTGCCACCACACGGATGGGTCTGTTGACCACGCCGCTACGCGACCGCTTTGGGATTCCTACGCGGTTAGAGTTTTATACGGATGCGGAATTGCACCAGATTGTGACCCGAGGGGCGCGGTTGATGGGTGCCCCTGCTTCGGATGAGGGGGCCGCCGAGATTGCCAAGCGTGCCCGCGGTACCCCGAGGATAGCGGGTCGGTTGCTGCGTCGTGTGGTGGATTTTGCGATTGTTGAGGGCGATGGTACGGTGACCCAAGAGATTGCGGATCGTGCTCTGACCCGCTTGGGTGTGGATCATTTGGGATTGGATAATGCGGACCGGCGCTATCTGCGTTTGATTGCTGAAAGCTATGGCGGGGGGCCGGTGGGTGTGGAGACCATGTCTGCAGCTTTGTCGGAAAGCCGTGACAGTTTGGAGGACGTGATTGAGCCTTACCTGCTCCAGAAGGGTTTGATCCAGCGCACACCCCGAGGGCGCATGTTGGCGCAGGCCGCTTGGGTGCATTTAGGTTTGGATGCGCCGAAATCACAGACGGATTTATTTGGGTAGGGTGATCAAAATTCTAGAATTTTGATCTGGCCTTCGGCGAGAGTATTTATGGAAATAAGAAATCAGGAAGTGGCACCTTTGTTTACCCGCGCGGATGGCAACTATGTGTTTGCGCGTTGGGGCCGCCCCATTGTCCCGGTGGTGTTTGGTGTTGAGGATGCGACCCTGTCCGTGTTCAAAGGTGCGATTGAGGCTGTGGTAATGCTGGCCGGTCATCAGATGGCAGAGACCGATCCGGAGTTGGGCGTGAACCTGATGATGTTTTTTTGCCGTGATTGGGCGGAATTGCCACAGGTGCCGAACCTAGATCAGTTGGTCCCTGATTTGGTGCCATTGGTCGCCAAGCTGCAGGCTGCGGAGGCCAATCAGTATCGCATTTTTCGGTTTGATGATGCTGGTGCCATTCAAGCCTGTTTCGTGTTCTTACGCATGGACGCTCAATTGGAGGCCGTTTCGGCAGACACGTTGGCGTTATCACAGGCCGCTCAGGTGATCTTACTTTGGTCTGATGTGGCGTTTCGCGACATGCCGCCCTTGGCTATGATTGAGGGGAAGGCCGTGCTGCGCCCCGAGATTGCGGATGTGATCCGGGCCGCCTACGATCCTGTGATGCCAGCGGCGGCATATGATGCCAGCCACGCGTTGCGTTTGGCTGCACGGATGACGAGGCCCGCATGACCCATCAATTTCCCCTACGCGTCTACTACGAAGACACTGATCTGGCCGGCATTGTTTATTATGCCAACTATCTGAAGTTCATTGAGCGTGCCCGGTCTGAATGGGTCCGCGAAATGGGGATTGATCAGGTCCAGATGAAGGCTGACGGTATTGTTTTTGCCGTTCGCCGTGTTGAGGCTGACTATTTGCAGCCCGCCAGGTTTGATGATGCGTTGGTTGTAGAGACCACGATGGACGAAGGCTCGGGTGTCCGCTTGATTTGTAAGCAAGAGGTCAAACGTGGCGCAGAAGTCCTGTTTTCTGCAATTGTCACGGTAATTTGCATGAATGAAGCCGGTGCCGTTGTCCGTCTTCCGGCGGCGATCCGCCGTTCGGTTCACTAGAAATCCGCCTCTTTTTGCAGATGTGATGCGGGATTGGTTGGATTTCCCCGCGACGATGCGCTATGAATTAACGTAATCAGAGCCCAAAATGGGCCAAAAGGCAGAGCAGGCATTATGGAAGCAGCACACGACTTCACCATGTGGGCGTTATTCGCGCGCGCAACAATTACTGTAAAAATCGTCATGATCATGCTGATCGCCGCATCCATCTGGTGCTGGGCTGTGATCATCGACAAGACCATCCAATACCGCAAAGCCCGTGCCGAAGCGGATGTCTTTGACCGCGCGTTTTGGTCGGGCGAGCCGCTGGATGGCCTGTTTCAGAAGATCGGGACGGATCCGGACGGCCCCTCTGAGAAGATATTTGTGGCTGGCATGACGGAATGGCAGAGGTCCCATAAGGAAGACGGTGGTTTGATCGCCAATGCCACGGCCCGGATTGACCGGTCCATGGATGTGGCGATTTCCAAAGAGGCCGGCCGTTTGCAGAAAAGCCTGCCCGTGCTGGCAACTGTTGGTTCGACCGCCCCGTTTGTTGGGTTGTTCGGCACGGTCTGGGGTATCATGAATGCCTTTATTGAGATTGCAGAGGCGCAGACGACCAATCTGGCCGTTGTCGCCCCCGGCATCGCCGAGGCTTTGTTGGCCACTGGTCTGGGTCTGCTCGCCGCTATTCCGGCAGTGATTTATTACAACAAACTGTCTGCGGACAGTGGTGCGATCGTGAATGGCTATGAGGCCTTTGCGGACGAGTTCGCCACGATCCTTAGCCGCCAGTTGGATAGCTGATCATGCCGCGCAAAATTGTATCCCACCCCCAACCCGAACGCATTTGCGATGCAAACGCTGCCTCGGGCTGTGCGCGTGATTCATTATCTCTTATGCAGCGGGACACGATCTGATGGGCGCTGGTGTTATCAATTCTGGCGGTGGGGGCGGCGGCAGACGTGGTCGTCGCCGGTCCAATCGGGTGCAGCCGATGTCCGAGATCAATATCACCCCGTTTGTGGATGTGATGTTGGTTTTGCTGATCATCTTTATGGTGGCCGCACCCCTGTCTGTTGTGGGTGTCCCTGTGGAACTGCCCGAAACAGACGCCACGGCTTTGCCCGGCGATGATGAAGAACCGCTGACGGTGACCATCACGGGCGAAGGCAATGTGATGATACAGCAAACCGAAACATCTCAGGATGAGTTGATCAACCGTCTGCGTGCGATTGCCGCTGAACGCGATAGCGACAAGATTTTCCTGCGAGCGGATGGCAGCAATGATTGGAACCGTGTGGCCCAGATCATGGGCATGCTGAATGCCGCTGGGTTTTCTGACATTGGGCTGGTGACGGACGTGGCCGCCCCTGCGGGCCAAGGTGGCTAGCAGATGCGCACGCCGGGTACCACAGTTTCTGCTATGGGCCATTTGGGGCTGATTGGCTGGCTGATTGTCGGTTGGGGTTTTAACGCGGAACCACTGGAGTTTTCTGAGACTTCTATCACGGTGGTGAGTGGTGAAGAGTTTGACCAGATGACGGCCGCGCGGACCCCTGAACCGGGTACGGCTGACCCGACTGCTCCGGTGCAACCGGTTGTTGATGTCACCCCGCCTGAACCGCCCGCTGAGGAAGAGCCCGCCGAGGCGACCCTACCCCCCGACCCGGTTGAACCGCCCGCTGAAGATACCCCGCCACCGCCCGCGCCAACCCCGCCGCCTGTGGCGGATGTGACGGATATTGCACCGGACGAGCCTTTGGTCCCGGTTACGCCGCCGCCTGCGCCGGATTTACCGGTGGTGAATGATGACCCCACGCCACAGCAGGCTGATGTGGTGTCGAGTGAATTGGTCGAACCTGCGCAGCCGGATACGCCGATTGACGACGTGCCACGCGAAGAAGTCATTCCTGACGAGAGTGAAACCGCGGAGGAGGTTATCGTAGAAGAGCCCCCCGCAGCGCCGCCTCCGACAACCACGGAAATTGTGATTGAGGATGAGACGCCATCGGGCGCGGTTGAGACGTCTTTGCGTCCGGTGACACGCCCAAGCCGCCCGCAGCCGCCCGCACCAGAGCCGGAAGAAGAGACCGAGGTTGCTGATGCTGAACCAGTAACGCCAACAGAGCAGGATACCAGTGAGGATGAAGTTGCTGCAGCTTTGGCGGCGGCATTGGCTGCGGACACGCCTGCCGATGCGCCCGCTGCAGCGGTTGGGCCGCCGTTGACTGGCTCAGAACGTGATAGCTTTCGCATTGCTGTGAACAGTTGTTGGAACGTCGATCCTGGATCTGTTGCTGCGCGTGTGACGGTGGAGGTTGGATTTAGTCTGGATCGTGAAGGAAAAGTGCAAGGTGACGTGCGGATGGTTTCATCTGATGGCGATCCGAGTGCCACCAGCACCGCGTTTGAGGCTGCCCGTCGCGCGATTTTGCGTTGTCAGTCAGGAGGTTATCAACTTCCAGCGGATAAGTACGAGCAATGGAAAGATGTCGTAATCACATTTGACCCAAGCGGGATGCGGTTGAGATGAGTCGTAAGGGAGTGATGATGGCATTGGCTCTATCGTTCAGCGGCCTTACCGTACCTACACATGTTGCCGCAGACGTCGTTCCCAGGGTCTCTGAGGACATTCTGCCCTATGAGTTCCCTGGATTTGATCGAGAACGATACCTTCAAAATCACATACGAGGATGCAGCAACGTTTATCCAGAGACAACTGAAACTACAAAAATCCAGGTCGGCTTTCGTCTTGATCGTAACGGCAAAGTTGAAGGCAATGAAGTTCATCTATTATCGACTGATGGCGATCAGCACGAGACGGACAGGGCGTTCGAAGCAGCCCGCCGCGCCATCTTGCGTTGTCAGTTTTCAGGTGGAGGCTACCAGTTTTCTCCGGACGAATATGAAATGTGGAAAGACGTCGTGATCACGTTTGATCTTGATGAGTTGCGACAACGGTAAGCAAAGACACGCGCAGGTGAGGTGAAATGGAACTTTCTCCCTGCTATAATGAGAAGAGAGCACGTTTCGGGACAGAACCCGGACAGGCGGAGTGAGGCGAAAATGATGAAACATATTTTGGCAGTCTTGTTGGTTTTGGTGCTGGCTGTACCAGCCATGGCGCAGAACGGCCCGTTGCGGCTGACGATCACCGATGGTGTCATCGAACCCATCACCTTTGCTGCTCCCAATTTTGAGGCCGAGAATGCCCAGGCGCAGCAGGTGGCCTCAGATTTGTCCCGTCTTGTGGTGCAGGATCTCGCGGGTACGGGATTGTTCCGTGAGGTTCCGGCGACTGCTTTTATCTCGCAAGTCAGTTCTTTCGCCCAACCCGTTGCCTTTGCGGATTGGCGCGCCATCAATGCGCAGGCCTTGATTGTCGGGGCTGTCGCGGTGAATGGTCAGCAATTGACAGTGAAGTTCCGCCTGTATGATGTCTTCTCGGGCCAAGAGTTGGGCGATGGCCTGCAGTTTGCTGGCACTGTCGCGGGCTGGCGCCGGATGGGTCATAAGGTGGCAGATGCTGTTTATAGCCGTATCACAGGCGAGGGTGGTTATTTTGATAGCCGCGTTGTCTTTGTCTCGGAAAGTGGCCCCAAGGATAACCGCCTGAAGCGTTTGGCGATTATGGACTTTGATGGTGCCAACCTGCAGTTCCTGACCGATAGCAGTGCCATTGTCCTTGCACCCCGCTTTTCGCCTAACGGTGATCGTGTGCTTTACACCAGCTTTGAGAGTGGTTTTCCCCGCATCAATGTTTTGAATGTTGCCAATGTTGGCCGTCAGCAGTTGCAGACCGCCCCGGGCGAGATGGCCTTTAGCCCGCGCTTTTCCCGCGATGGTCGTCAGGTGATTTACAGCCTGTCCAATGGTGGCAACACAGATATCTATCGCACCGATCTGAGTTCGGGCCAGAATGTCCGTCTGACCTCGGCCCCGTCGATTGAGACTGCCCCGAGTTTTTCCCCCGATGGCAGTCAGATCGTGTTTGAGAGTGACCGTTCGGGCACGCAGCAGCTGTATATCATGGGTGCAAATGGTGGTGAGCCCCGCCGAATTTCCTTTGGCGATGGCCGATACGGCACCCCCGTCTGGTCCCCCCGAGGTGATTTGGTGGCCTTTACCAAGCAAAACGCCGGTCGTTTCCATATTGGTGTGATGCGCACTGATGGCTCGGAAGAGCGTTTGTTAACGTCCTCATTCCTTGATGAGGGCCCAAGCTGGTCCCCCAACGGTCGTGTCATCATGTTTAGCCGTGAGACGCAGGGTGTTGCTGGATCATCGACGATGTATTCGGTTGATATCTCGGGTCGTAACCTGAAGGCTGTCCCTGTTCAGGGGGGGGCGTCGGATCCCTCATGGGGCCCGTTGCAGCCGTAACGATGTGTGATTCACAGATATAAGAACCCGTGCTATAGTTCGGGCAAATGAGCAGTTAAAAACAGGAAATGATCCAATGAACATGTTAAAAAAGGCGGCGGCAGTCCTTTTGATTTTGGCCACAGCGGCCTGTACCGACCCTGATCGCTTTGGTGGCGGTGCAGGTGGGGCGGACGGCGCTGGTGGTGCGGGTGCCAATGGTGGCGTTGCCGGCTCGGCCAGCGACCCTGCAAGCCCGCTTTACTTCAATCAGGCCATCGGTGACCGCGTGTTGTTTGTCGTCGATTCGTCCACCATCACGGACCAAGGAAAGACCATTCTTGATGGTCAGGCCCAGTGGCTGCTGACGAATACAGACTACCGCGCAGTGATCGAAGGTCATGCGGATGAGCAGGGCACACGTGAATATAACCTTGCCCTCGGCTTCCGCCGCGCCAATGCGGTCCGTGAATATCTGGTATCGCGCGGTGTTCCCGCGGCCCGGCTAGAAGTCACAAGCTTTGGCAAAGAACGCCCGATTGAGGTATGTTCCAACGAAACATGCTATGCGCAGAACCGTCGGGCTGTTACGGTCTTGTCATTCTCAGCGATCACAAGCTGATCAGGACCTAAGGAAACCTCTCTATGCACCGAATTGCTCTTCTCTGCGCCTTGTTGTTGGCCCCACTTCCCAGCCTGGCGCAGGAGGAAACGCTTGCGGACATTCGTCAGCAGTTGACTGTTCTTTATGTTGATGTGCAGCGGTTGCGCCGCGAGTTGTCGACAACGGGCGGTTTGAATTCGGGTGTTGTGGGCAATACTCCGTTGGATCGTCTGAATGCCATTGAAGCGGAATTGCAGCGTTTGACCTCAAAAACCGAACAGTTGGAATTTCGTGTCAACAGCGTGACTGTCGATGGGACAAACCGGATTGGTGATCTGGAGTTTCGTTTGTGTGAGCTTGAGGCAGCGTGCAGTATCGCTGATCTTGGCGATACACCGACATTGGGCGGGGCAGGTGGTGTCAGCGCCCCTACTATCACACCACCAGCGTCCCCCGGTGGCCCTGCTGTGGCCATCGGTGAAAGCGGCGATATTGAGCGGGCGCAGGAGGCGCTCGCTGCCGGTGACTTTCGCAGCGCCGTGGACCAGCTTGCGACCTTTAGCCAGACCTACCCAGGTAGCCCGCTGACAAATGATGCCAATTACCTGCGCGGCGAAGCATTGGAAGGCCTAGGTGAGATGACCGATGCCGCCCGAGCCTATCTTGAGGCCTTTTCCGGTGATCCAACCGGTCCGAGAGCTCCCGATGCCCTGTTCAAGCTGGGCACTTCGTTGGGGGCCATTGGCCAGACTCAAGATGCCTGTTTGACCCTGGCAGAGGTCAATGTCCGTTTTCCTGGTAACCCAACCGTGACTGACGCCCAGCTTGCCATGCAAAATCTGGGGTGCCAATAATTCGGTATGTCAAATGTAGAACAATCGCCCCAAGGCGCAGGCGACAAAACGCTGCTGCACGCTGCTCGGACGGTTTTCTCTGATAAATCACTTGCCCGAGTTGGTGTTGCCGTTTCGGGCGGTGGCGATTCAATGGCGCTGCTTCATCTTTATGCTCAACTGGCAAAATCTGAAGGTTTTCAGGTTGAGGCCGTCACTATCAATCACGGATTGCGACCCGCCGCTGTTGAAGAGGCGGCATTGGTCGCCTCTTTTTGTGCTACCCATGAAATTCCGCACGAAACATTGGCTTGGGACGATTGGGATAAGTCCGGCAATCTGATGGCTGCCGCCCGCACCGCCCGTTATCGTCTGATTGCTGGCTGGGCCGCAAAGCGCGGCATTGATGGCGTGGTTCTGGCGCATACGCGGGATGATCTCGCCGAGAATTTTCTGATGCGTTTGGCCCGCAAGTCCGGCACGGACGGTTTGGCAACAATGGACATCCGCTTTGAACGTCATGGTGTGCAATGGGCCCGCCCGCTCACCAGACAGTCCCGCGCTGACTTGCGGGACTATCTTCAAAGGCATGATGTGGCATGGGCCGAAGATCCTACAAATGATGATGACGCATTTGAGCGCACGCACGCGCGCCAAGCACTCAAGGAATTGGCTCCGCTTGGGATTACCACTGATGTGCTGGCCTCGGTCAGCGGCTCAATGCGGAGAGCCAGTGACGCGCTGCGCCAGTATACGCGTATCGAGTCGCGCCGCTATATCGTCCAAGATCAGGCTGATTTGGTTTTGCGTTTGGGGCTGACCGGCCCGCTGCCCGCCGAGATCAAACGCAGGCTTTGGGCGGCGGCGATCCAATGGGTCAATGGTGCTGATCATCCCCCCCGCCAGGCCGCTTTTCTGGATGTGATCCAGCGGCTGACATCGGACGGAACAACCACAGTTGGTGGCTGCCAGATTACCCGAAAGGGTGATGATTGGCGTGTCACCCGCGAACTTCGGGCCGTGCAAGAGACGGTTGGTCTGACTCATGATATCTGGGACCGGCGTTGGCGCTTGGATGGTCCGCATGCACCCGACCTGCAGGTGCGACCGCTGGGAGAAGGGATTACCGAATGTCCGGATTGGCGTGACACGGGATTCCCGCGCACATCATTGATTGCGACCCCGGCCATTTGGCATGACGCGACGTTAGTGGCCGCCCCAACGGCTGGTTTGGCAAACGGTTGGACAGCGCAGATTGTCGCGGATTTTCATTCGTCGGCGTTTGCGCATTGAAGATTAAGGTTTTGTCTCTATTTTAGAAGAAACGCTTGTGATGCGACTCTGTCGCTGCACTTCCCCATTTCAAAGGAGTTCCCACCTTGGGCAACGCGCGTAACATGGTATTTTGGGTCGTCCTGTTCCTGATGGTACTGGCCCTTTTCAACCTTTTCAGCAGCGCACCAGGTGCTGCAAATTCGGAGGCGCGCAGTTACTCTGAATTTGTCGAAGCTGTGGAAGGTGGTCGTGTCACTGAAGTGATCATCGACGGTGAGAATGTGCGCTTTGCTGAAGGTGGCCGAACCTATACGACCATCAGGCCGGAAGATGCTGAAATTACTGATCTTTTGATCGAAGCCGACGTACCTGTTGAGGCGTTGAGCCAAGAGACTTCTGTTTTTCAGAACTTCATTCTTAGCATCCTGCCATTCTTGTTGCTGATTGGTGTGTGGGTCTACTTTATGAACCGCATGCAGGGTGGTGGCAAAGGCGGAGCGATGGGTTTTGGAAAGTCCCGGGCGAAGCTTTTGACCGAGAAACATGGCCGCGTCACGTTCGACGATGTGGCTGGCATCGATGAGGCCAAAGAAGAGCTAGAAGAGATCGTGGAATTTCTGCGTAATCCGCAGAAATTCAGCCGTCTGGGCGGCAAGATTCCCAAAGGTGCCTTGCTGGTGGGCCCTCCAGGTACGGGTAAAACGCTGCTTGCGCGGGCTATCGCCGGTGAGGCGGGCGTGCCGTTCTTCACAATTTCGGGGTCTGATTTTGTCGAGATGTTTGTCGGTGTGGGTGCATCCCGTGTCCGCGACATGTTTGAGCAGGCCAAGAAGAATGCGCCATGCATCGTCTTTATCGATGAGATCGATGCCGTGGGCCGCTCACGTGGTGCTGGCTATGGTGGCGGCAATGATGAACGCGAACAGACATTGAACCAGCTGCTGGTTGAGATGGATGGTTTTGAGGCCAATGAAGGTGTGATCATCGTCGCTGCGACCAACCGTCGGGATGTGTTGGACCCCGCGTTGCTCCGCCCTGGCCGTTTTGACCGGCAGGTCACAGTACCTAACCCGGATATCAAAGGCCGCGAGAAAATTTTGGGCGTGCATGCCCGGAAAATTCCACTGGGTCCCGATGTTGATCTGCGCATTATCGCGCGCGGTTCGCCCGGTTTCTCTGGTGCTGATCTGGCGAACCTTGTGAATGAGGCCGCGTTGATGGCAGCCCGGATTGGGCGTCGGTTTGTGACGATGCTGGATTTTGAAAGCGCCAAGGACAAGGTTATGATGGGCGCTGAGCGTCGGTCGATGGTGATGACCGCCGAGCAGAAGGAAATGACGGCCTATCATGAAGCTGGTCACGCGATTGTTGGGATTTCTTTGCCGAAATGTGACCCCGTCTACAAGGCGACAATTATTCCACGCGGTGGTGCGTTGGGTATGGTAATGAGCCTGCCAGAGATGGACCGTTTGAACATGTTCAAGGACGAATGCCACCAGCGTTTGGCCATGACAATGGCAGGAAAAGCCGCCGAGATCATCAAATATGGTGAAGATCAGGTGTCCAACGGTCCGGCGGGCGATATCCAGCAGGCCAGCCAATTGGCCCGTGCGATGGTTCTGCGCTGGGGTATGTCCGACAAAGTGGGCAATATCGACTACGCGGAGGCGCATGAAGGCTATCAAGGTAATACGGCGGGTCTGTCTGTTTCGGCGAGCACGAAAGAGATGATTGAGGAAGAAGTCCGCGGTTTCATTCAACAGGGCTATGATCGTGCACATAAGATTATTACCGAAAAGAATGAAGAGTTTGAACGCCTTGCCCAAGGCTTGCTTGAATATGAGACGCTGACAGGCGATGAGATCAAGCGTGTGATGGCAGGCGAGCCGCCGCATCTGAACGATGATGCTGACGATACGCCACCATCTGGGGGCACATCCTCGATCACGGCAATTCCAAAGACCAAGCCCAAGAAACCGCGCACCCCTGATGGTGGGATGGAGCCGGAACCTACGGCCTGATATTTGAAAACGCCGCCCGTCGAGGCGGCGTTTTTCATGCAAGCATGCATTCCCAGTTTTTGGTGTCATGGCGGATTGAATTCTCAGATCACAATTGCTGCATTGAAGCGCTGTGCCGGATTGGGTAGGCCTAGGGTTGAGCTACTTTGGAGAGACAGATGCCTGCGTTGACCCCAACTGAAATCACTGGAGAAATTGTTTGGATTGGACGCGTACCGGATCGTGATGCGTCGCTTCGCTCTGAACAAGTTGAGAGCGCTGCCTTGACCTTTGCGGGCATACCCGGTGAGGCCCATGGCGGTGAAACCCGTCCCTCATGCTCGCGTGTTGTCAGCCAATACCCAAAGGGGACCGAGATTAGGAACGTCCGCCAGTTGACTGTCTTATCCGCAGAAGAGCTGGCCGAAATCGCAACTGAATGCGGTTTGGACGCACTTGACCCTGCGATGGCGGGCGCGTCACTTGTGATCAGAGGTATACCTGACTTCACCCATCTGCCGCCATCCTCTCGGCTCCAGTTCCCTGATGGGTCTGCCATTGTGGTAGATATGGAGAACCGCCCCTGTCATTTACCTGCAAAAGTAATCAATGCTGACCATCCCGGGGCTGGTAACAAGTTCAAGGTTGCGGCCATGGGCAAGCGCGGTGTGACGGCTTGGGTCGAATGCGAGGGACAGGTGAAGGTTGGTGACACCGTGCGCTTACATGTGCCAGACCAACGCGCATGGCAGCCATAGGTTTCCAATCAGAAACGCAAGCCCTTGTTCCCGCCGATTCTGGCATTGACAATGTCGTAATCACAGCGCGTAGGCTGGCATCCGACCGCTAGAAGCGACAAGGAGCATTTGTAGCAATTGTGCTGGATGCAGGGAGGTTCTGAATGGAATATAAGTCGGATATTGAGATCGCACGTGCCGCACAAAAGCGCCCTATTCAAGAAATCGGGGCTAAACTTGGGATCGAAAGTGACGATCTGCTGCCCTACGGCCATGACAAAGCAAAGGTCAGCCAACGTCTGATTGATAGTGTGCAAGACCGCGCTGATGGCAAGCTGATCCTTGTGACCGCGATCAACCCGACACCTGCCGGTGAAGGCAAAACCACCACAACTGTCGGTTTGGGCGATGGTCTGAATGCGATTGGCAAGAAGGCTGCTGTTTGTATTCGCGAAGCCTCGCTGGGTCCGTGCTTTGGCATGAAAGGGGGGGCTGCGGGGGGCGGCTATGCCCAGGTCGTGCCCATGGAGGATATGAACCTGCATTTCACGGGCGACTTTCATGCCATTACGTCGGCGCACAACCTGCTGTCGGCGATGATCGACAACCACATCTACTGGGGCAATGCGCTTGAGATTGATATCCGCCGCGTTGTCTGGCGCCGCGTTTTGGATATGAATGATCGCGCTTTGCGCCAGATCACCGCGTCCTTGGGCGGTGTGGCAAATGGTTTCCCGCGTGAGGCTGGCTTTGATATAACGGTGGCCTCGGAAGTGATGGCAATCTTGTGTCTTGCGCGTAATTTGCAGGATCTTGAAACGCGGTTGGGCGATATCATCGTGGCCTACCGCCGGGACCGCAGCCCGGTCTATTGTCGCGATATCAAAGCCCATGGCGCAATGACGGTGTTGCTGAAGGACGCGATGCAGCCGAACCTGGTGCAGACCTTAGAGAATAACCCGGCCTTTGTGCACGGCGGGCCGTTTGCGAATATTGCCCATGGCTGCAATTCGGTGACAGCGACCACAACCGCGCTAAAGCTGGCGGATTATGTGGTGACAGAAGCGGGCTTTGGTGCTGATCTAGGTGCCGAGAAATTCATGAACATCAAATGTCGCAAGGCGGGGCTGGCCCCGTCCTGCGTTGTGGTTGTGGCCACTGTGCGCGCTATGAAGATGAACGGTGGCGTGGCCAAGGCAGATCTTGGGGCCGAGAATGTGGATGCTGTGAATGGCGGTTGTCCGAACCTTGGCCGTCATATTGAGAACGTAAAGTCCTTTGGCGTGCCAGTCGTGGTTGCGATCAACCATTTTGTCACAGATACTGATGCTGAAATAGTTGCCGTGCAGGCCTATGTTGAAACCCAAGGTGCGGAGGCGATTTTGTGCAAGCACTGGGCTTTGGGATCTGCCGGCACGGAGAAGTTGGCCACCCGGGTGGCGGAGATTGCTGATGCAAATGCGGCTGACTTTGCCCTGATCTATCCTGACGATATGAGCCTGTTTGACAAGATCGATACGATTGCCAAGCGTATATACCGCGCTGATGAAGTTGTAGCGGACGGAAAGATCCGTGATCAACTGAAGCAGTGGGAAGAGCAGGGTTATGGTCATTTGCCTGTATGTATGGCGAAGACCCAGTATAGTTTCTCGACCGATCCCACTTTGCGCGGCGCGCCTACCGGGCATTCGGTGCCGGTCCGCGAGGTTCGCTTGAGTGCCGGCGCCGGCTTTATTGTCGCGATCTGCGGCGAGATCATGACAATGCCTGGTCTGCCGCGTGTACCCTCAGCCGAGCAGATTATGTTGAATGCTGATGGCCAGATTGAAGGTCTGTTTTAATTGCGGGCGGGGCGACGCTCGGCTTTCGCCATCGCCCCGCCCACCCTCCCGCTTATGACGAAAGAGAAATGATGACAGCAACAGTGATTGATGGAAAAGCCTTTGCCGCAACCGTTCGGCATAAAGTGGCAGAGCATGTGGCCCGGCTGAAGGCGGATCATGGTTTGCACCCGGGTTTGGCCGTTGTGTTGGTGGGCGAGGATCCTGCCAGCGAGGTTTACGTCCGCAACAAGGGTAAGCAGACCGTTGAGGTCGGTATGAACTCGATCGAGCATAAACTGCCAGCTGATGTCAGTAAGGAAGACCTTTATGCTCTGATCGCCAAGTTGAATGCTGATCCTGCGGTGAATGGTATTCTGGTACAATTCCCGGTTCCCGCCCATTTGAGCGAAACGGATATCGTGGCCCAGATAGATCCTGCAAAAGACGTTGATGGCTTGCATGTTGTGAATGCGGGTCTGTTGGCGTCGGGGCAGCGCGCGATGGTGTCTTGTACGCCTCTGGGTTGTCTGATGTTGTTGCGTGATGCTCTGGGGGCGCTGTCCGGGAAGAACGCCGTGGTTGTGGGCCGGTCAAATTTGGTTGGCAAACCTATGGCCCAGTTGCTGTTGAATGATAGTTGCACCGTCACGATTGCGCATTCTCGGACCCAGGATTTACCGGGTGTTTTGCGTGACGCCGATATTGTTGTGGCGGCTGTGGGCCGCCCAAAAATGGTGATCGGCGATTGGATCAAACCCGGTGCGACGATCATTGATGTTGGCATCAACCGCGTTGAGAAGCCCGAGGGCGGAACCCGTTTGGTAGGGGACGTGGATTATGAGAGCTGTGCGGCAGTGGCCGGTGCGATAACCCCGGTTCCGGGCGGCGTTGGCCCGATGACGATTGCCTGTTTGCTTGCCAATACTGTCACAGCCTGTTGTCGCGCAAATGGGTTGCCTGAACCTGAGGGGCTCACAGCTTAATGCTGCGTAAAGCTACGATGCATTGAACGAGAAGCCGTCGTTCGATAGACAGCGCCTATGCAAAGCTTGGCACTAAATTCGAAGGCTTGGATACCGTGGACCTTGCGGGCCGCCCTGATATTTGGGCTGGCCTTTTCCTTTGTGATCCTAGGTCCGTTTGAGGCCAAGGTGAAGCGGCCTTTTCCGATACGTTTGACTTATTGGGTCGTTTTGCTGGCAGGTGCTGCTGTGTGCGTCCGGCCGATCCAATGGGTGGGTCAGCGCTACGTGCCTGAATGGGAGACGCATGTGCGTTTAGTCTTTGAGGCGGTCGGATTTACCTTGCTCTTCTCACCATTGGCTTGGCTTATGAGTAGCGCTTTCACTGGTGCTTTCCTGAGTGTCTGGGACTTTCTGTCCATCATGGGGAATGTGTTGGCGTTGACTTCGATTTCCGCCGTGTTGACTTATCTACTGGCGGAAAGGGCAGACACAACGGCCCAGGGGCGTGCCCGTCTTTATGCCAGGCTGCCCCCTAATGTGACCGCAGAGATTATCCGATTGACGGTCAACGATCATTACGTCGCCATCTTTCTCGATGATGGGACGGACCATCGTATTTTAATGCGACTGGCAGATGCTGTTGGCGAAATGGATGGTGTACCTGGGTTTCATACGCATCGTTCCCATTGGGTGTCGCAGGCGCATGTTACCCGCCGATTGCGTAGTGAGGGCCGGGATTATTTGGTCGTGTCTGACGGATCCCGCGTGCCGATCAGTAAGACCTACCAGAAAAACGTGGCCGCTGCGGGGTTTGTGTAAGCGGGACTGCGATGGCTTTGTTGCCCGTCATTACCGCGACGGCCATTGGTCCGAACAAATCTAGCAACACGGGTGTGTCGCTTGCGAGACCGCCGGTGTAAGCGCCGTATGCGGGCAGGATCAACCGTTGTGTGTCGTAGACAAAGGCAGGCCTGCTGCGCCCCGCGACCCGGTGTTTGGGGTGGTAATGCCCCGAGACTTCGTTGGGCTGCATTGTAGCGATATGTCGGAAGGTGAGCGTACCGATGCTGAGTTCCGCCAGATGCGATCCGCCCAGATC
The DNA here is from genome assembly GCA_947501555.1 of uncultured Paracoccaceae bacterium. Classification (GTDB taxonomy): domain Bacteria; phylum Pseudomonadota; class Alphaproteobacteria; order Rhodobacterales; family Rhodobacteraceae; genus Yoonia. The sequence goes on along the minus strand of CANMWG010000001.1, from coordinate 2,430,910 downwards.
GACAGGGCCAGGATCATGGTTGCCTTCGATCCATATCCATTTGCGTCCTGCTTGCAGCCCAGTCAGCATGAGCCGCATGTCGTCATGCAGGCTGTCGGCGGCTTGTAGATCGTCGAAGCTGTCCCCGAGGCAGATGACAGTCTTGGGTTTGCTTCGATCGATGTCAGCTTGCAGTTTTTCAAGCGTTGCGCGTACTTCATAGGGTGGAAGCATCACCCCGCTGCGCCGCGCAATCCGGTCCGACTTGCCAAGGTGCAGATCAGAGACGCAGAGGGTTGCGTCTTCGGGGAGATAGAGCGCGCCTGAGGGTAGGGCGGTGCATGCCGTGCCTGCGAGTGTGAAATTGTGCCCGTTCATGGTATGTTCTTTGGTGGAATTTGCACGCTGATGCAAGAGTCAAAGCCTCGCCACCCCCGCCGCGTCCATCAGGTGCAACGCCGCCTCTTCCAGTAGCCGGTCTTGAGCCGCCCCGGCTACGGCAATCTTGCCGACCTCTAAGAAGAGTGGTGCGGCCAGCGGTGTTACACGGTCGAGCGTCATATGGTCTACCCTGCCAGCGGTCCGTTGGAGCATTTCTTCGATCCTTCCGAAATCCACCAAACCGCGCAGCGCTTCTTCGCGCGTAATTTGCAACATCAGGTGGTCAGGGTCATATTTGGACAGTGTGTCATAGAGGATGTCGCTAGAGAAGGTCGCCTGCCGCCCGGACTTGCGTGCCTGCGGCAGGTTCCGTTCAATAAGCCCTGCGATTGTTGCGGCCCCCCGGAAGGTTTTCTTCATCACCGCATTGCCGGACAGCCATGTTTCGAACCCGGCTTTCAGATCGGGGGCTTGGAATAAGGGGGCGGGATCAGTCACCGGGTCCAAGCCCCAGACCAGCGTTGCATAGTCGGTCGCGACAAAGCCCATGGGGTGCAGGTTAAGCTCTTCCATCCGCTGCGTCAGCAACATGCCGAGCGTTTGCATCGCGTTCCGCCCGGCGAACCCGTAGGCGCAGAGGTGGTGCCGCCCGTCATGTGGGAAGCTTTCAACAAGGATCCGGTCGGCTTGTGGCAGCTTGGAGTACTTTCGTTGCAGCCCCAGCCATTCTGCCGTGTGGGCGGGCAAGTTGGGCCAGTGGTCCTGCTGAAACATCTGAAGGATGCGTTGCGACAGCTGTGTGGAATTGGCGAATTTTGTCCCCATGAAGGTGGCGATCTTGGGCTTTTTGTCGCCCCGCCGTGACACCTGCACTGTCATTTCTTTGAGGTTTTCATAGCGCACGACCTGTCCGCCAATCAGAAAGGTATCGCCTTGGGTAAGGGTGGCGGCGAAAGCCTCTTCCACTTCGCCCAGGGGTTTGAAGTTGCCTTTGAGCCGAACTTTGAGCGTGTCGGTGTCCTGGATGGTTCCGATATTCATGCGGATGCGTTGGGCGGCGCGCGGGTCGCGCAGTTGCCATGTGCCATCGGGCGTTTGCAGCAACCGTTTCCATTTGTCATAGGCCTGCAGCGCGTAGCCCCCCGTGGCGCAGAAATCGAGGCAGTTGTCGAATGCCGCGCGACTGAGAGTACTATAGGCCCCGACGGTTTTGATTTCCGCAAAAAGATCATCTGCATTGAATGGGCCGCTGCAGGCCGTAATCAGGATGTGCTGGCACAAGACGTCCCGGGGGCCTGTCCCTTTGGGGTCGCCATCGAGTTCATGGGCTTTGACGGCTTCTAGGGCGGCGACGCATTCGACGACTTCGAACCGGTTTGCGGGGACAAGTAGTGCTTTGGATGGTGCGTTGTATCGGTGGTTGGCCCGTCCAATCCGTTGCACCAGCCGTTTCACATTTTTTGGGGCACCTATCTGGATGACCAGATCGACATCCCCCCAGTCGATCCCGAGATCAAGCGACCCGGTGCAGACGATGGCGCGCAGATCACCTGAGATCATTGCGGCCTCAACCCGTTCACGCTGTTCGCGCGCGAGGCTGCCGTGGTGGATGCCGATGGGCAGATCGCCCGTGTTCGCAAGCCAGAGGTTGCGAAAGAAAATCTCGGCCTGGGCGCGGGTGTTGTGAAAGATCAGCGTGGTTTTATGCTGTTTCACCTGCTCCAGCACGGCCGGGATCGCATAGGCGGCCCCGCCCCCGGTCCAGGGCGGTTTTTCCTCTGTCACCAACATGCCGATGTCTGGATCGGGGCCGGGATCCGCATTGATGATGGCACATGGATCCGGGTGGCTGGCCAGTTCGCTGGCGATGGCTGCGGGGTCCTCGACGGTGGCAGACAGCCCGACCCGCCTCAGATTGGGTGCAAGTCTTTGTAGCCTGCTGAGGGCGAGCATGAGTTGATCGCCCCGTTTGCTTTCGCTGAGTGCGTGGATCTCATCGACGATGATCCGTTGGAGCCCGCTAAACATGCGCGGGGCATCTTCGTAGCTGGTCAGCAGCGCCAGCGATTCCGGAGTGGTCAACAGGATATGCGGTGGGTCGGCTCGTTGTTTGCGCTTTTGTGTGTAGGATGTGTCGCCCGTGCGGTCTTCAATCCGGATGGGCAGCGCCATTTCATCCACCGGCGTGCGCAGGTTGCGTTTGATGTCGGCCGCCAGCGCTTTGAGCGGGGAGACGTAGAGCGTGTGCAGCCCTTGGTGGGTCCCGTCGCAAAGTTCGATCAGAGATGGCAGGAACCCGGCCAGGGTTTTGCCGCCGCCCGTGGGTGCGATCAGCATCAACGCGGGGGCATTGGCCTGCTCCAGCATCGCCAGTTGGTGCGGGTGGATGTCCCAGCCACGGTGTTTGAACCAGCTTTGAAAAGTGGGGGGCAGGGTGGTCATGGGCCTAAACTGCCTTGCGGGGGCGATGGGTCAAGACCCATCTTACGGTTTATCGCGCGGTTTGAGATTGTAGATGACCTGTTGCACAGCCTTGGGCAGGGTTGTGTCACGGCCCAGGTCCAGAGCCGCTTCTACATCTTTTACCAGAATGCCGATGGTGTTGTCCGGCGCATAGCCGTCGCGCGCAAATTCGATCTCATTGTATCCTGACGCGAACCAGTTTTGTCCCGAGGCTGTGTGGATGAGCTGCAAGAGCTTTTCTTCCTCCACACCCGTTGCATCGGCCCACTCCAGTACCAGCCGTGTCATGGCGGTGTTGGAGGCGGCCAATAGATTATTCAGCACTTTGGCCGTCATGCCCGCCCCGTAAGCGCCCATATGGTGGATGTCTTGGCCCATGGCCTGCAACAGTGGCATGATTTTGTAGGCATCGCCCCCGGTCATGAATGTCAGCGTGCCCGCGTCGGCCTTAATTTGTGCGCCGGACATGGGAGCGTCGATGAGCGTTACCTCATCGGATATCCGAGCCCGCAACGCTTTGACGTAACCGGGAGAGAGCGTTGAACTGATCACAAGGGTTTCAAGATGTGGCGCGCGAGCGACAATGGCTTGATCGTTGAAGAGCAGCGCATCGGTTTCCGATGCGTCCCGGACCACCGTGATCAAGGTTGTCAGGCCATCACAGAAGGCGTCGATGTCATTGCCAACATTTGGGATGTCGCGAATGTCAAAGCCGCGTGTATTGATCCCGGCCTTGCGCAGATTGGCCAACATGCCTGCGCCCATGCGCCCGCATCCGGCCACGCCGATGATTTGATCCATGGGGTCTCCTACGAAAAAGGCTTCCCGCCAGCTTAGGGGGAAGCCTTGATCTTGGAAATATCGGATCGGCTAGTGAATGATTTCTTCTTCTTTTACAAACATGTTCGCCCAAGCCCGGTCAATCAGGTCGGGTGACATCTGATAGGGGATGCCTTCGAAGTCGCAGATAGAAATCATCTGATCGATCAGGAAGATCGGCTGGTAGTTCGCATAGATGTTTTCGATTTCCGGGTAGCGTACGTTCAGCAGATGGACCAGTGTTTCTTCGTCCAATGGCATTTTCCGTTTCCGGGCGACCATGGCGAAGATTTTCAGGAAGTCTTCCTGATTGGGCCCATCGATTTTGATCTTGTAGAAAATACGACGCAAGGCCGCTTTATCGAAGATCGCGTTCGGGTGGAAGTTGGTGGAGAAGACCACGAGTGTGTCGAAGGGCACCTCGAATTTCTCACCCGACTGCAGTGCCAGGATATCTTTGTTTTCTTCCAGTGGAACGATCCACCGGTTTACGAGGGTCTGTGGTGGTTCGGCCTGTCGTCCAAGGTCATCCACGATGAAGATGCCGCCGGTGGATTTCAGCTGTAGCGGGGCCTGATAGGTTCGCGCTGTGGGGTTGTAAACCAGATCGAGCATCGAGAGTGACAATTCACCACCGGTGATCACTGTGGGCCGTTCGCAGCGCACATATCGCGTATCGAAACGTCCAGACGTCCGGCGCAGGCTGTTGGGATCATCGACGTCATCTTCTGCCGCGCTGTGCACGATAGGGTCATAGACGGTGATCACCTGGCCCGAGTATTCGATGGCGCGTGGGACGTAGATTTTGTCACCTAGCGCGTCCCGGATCCCGTTTGAGATTGAGGACTTACCATTGCCCGGTGGTCCGTACATCAAGATGGAACGACCCGCGCTGATCGCGGGACCGAGGTTGGACAAAAGGTCTTCTGGCAGAACCAGATGGCCCATTGCTGTAGACAGCTGATCACGGGTGATTTGGATATTCCGGATCGACTGGCGTTGAATTTGCTCGCGGTAGATATCAAGCGGCACTGGCATCGCGCCATAATATTCGGACTGCGCCAAAGCATCGAGCGCACGGGCCCGGCCAGCGTCGGTTAGCTGATAGCCCATTTCATTGCCGCTATTTGCATTGAGCGTACCTGTCGCTTCAAGCAGCCTTTGTTCACGCGCCATGTCGACAAGTTCTTGGGTCACCGGGATTGGCAGGCAAATCGATCGGCTGATCGCTGATACCATATCAAGGTTCATCCGGAACATTGTCTTGATCAGGATGTCCCGCATCATCGCCATCGGCAGCAACATTGCTTCGAGGCTACGGGGGGCCGGGGGCGCCATCACATTGGAAGATTGCACATTCATATCAGTCTCACCCATCGTTCGCGGACATGGCCGCTTTGATCAGCGACGTTACACATATAGAATACAGCCTATTATGGCTAAATAGTGAATAAAGATGTTCGGGTCTAAGGCAAAGCTATTTCTAGTCAGCGGTAAATCGCCACCACCAGCAGATAATACAGAAGCGTCATGCTAAGGATTAACCCTTTGGGGAAGGTCATATTCAACCCGAGAATGCCGCCCCGCAGTTTGTCGTTTTGCGCCGCCCAGCTTTTCCAATCTGGTGCTAAATTACGCAGCGGCGTGAACCGAAAAACACTGTGCAGCAGTAGTCCCGCAAAGCTGGCTGCAACAAAAACCATGAGGAACAGAAACCAGTCTGACGCTGCAAAATAGGGTGCCATTGCCGCAAACATCTTTGCGTCGCCCGCCCCCATAAGCCGCAAACCCCAGAGCAATATGCCGATAACAAGTACAATTGGTGCGTGCAGCAATTGCCAGAAATAATTGGGGAAGCCCAAGGCAAAAGGACCCAGAACGACGAACGCCAGAAACAAGGCCGTCATGGCGTGATTTTTGATCTTCATGGAGCTCATATCGGTCCATGACACATAGATCGCAAGCGGGATGACGACAGGAAGAAACCAATATGCTGCCGTCGCCGTCATCCCCATGGTCTTAATTTACGGCATTATTTTCAAGGGCCTCGAGCGCGCGAACGGCGGCCTCGAAATACCTTGGATGGGTTTCAATGGCGTCGTTCAACAGCGACTTGCCGATGGTCACATCATTTTGCTTGATCGCTGCGAGGGCCATTGTGTGCATAAGCTGCGCCCGCTCAACCTGGGTCATGGGCACCACTGGCATTGCGTAATTTCGCTGCGCTCCGCGCGCAAGAACGAGGTTGTTCTTGGCGGTAAATAGATCATCGTCAAAACGTAGGGCGTCGACGAAAAGCCGCTCAGCACCGGGGTAGTCGCCCCGCGTTAGTTTGGAATAGCCCCAGTTATTGTAGACCGATGCCGGCCGTGTGGTCAGCCCAACGGCAGTTTCATAAAAACTGTCTGACTTTTCCCATTGTTGACGGCTGTCGGCGACCATAGCCTCTAGACGGTAGCGCTGGAAGGTTTCAAAGGTGGGTGGGATTGTGTTCAAAGTGGCTGCGGCTTCATCCCAATTGTTGTCGCGGATGAAGGCGTCGGCCAAGTCAACACTATCGCCGGGTCCGGATTCAGGATGGCTAACAACTGCTTGCCAAGCTGCAATGCCCTCTGGCGCACGTCTTGCGCGTACGAGCGATTTTGCGAGGCCCCGTTGTAGATCGATCCGGCCTGGATCGTTCGCGTTGGCGCCGGCAAAGTAGCTGACCGCCTCTTCGGGGTCCCCGATAGTCAGCATGATTTCGTTGAGATTTGATTCGTCCACGACATTAAGGTCTTGCAGAGCACGTTCGACCTCTGCTTCGCCGTCTGGTTGTGAACATGCCGACAAACCGAAGGTTGCCGCACAAAGCGTCATGAAAATTGGGTGGCGCATTTTTGCGTCCTTTTGCTGCTCTTGCCTATAGTGGTTCTTCCGACATCAGCACAAAGTCGCCCGCACCGCGCCGGATCAGATTGAAGTTCTGATTTTCTTGTAACTCAGTATCGCCCGGATTTTCCAATTTTGCGAGTGCTAAGCGCAAATTATCCCGAATTTCATCCGAATTTCCGTTATCTGCGGCAAATCCGCGCCGAAAAACCTCACTTGCTTCCGAAACCTGCCCACGTTCCATCAAGATCACGCCCAAATTGTTCCATGCTGGTGGGAATGTGGGGTCTTCTTCCACCGCCCGCCGCAACCAGCGTTCCGCTTGTCCAAGCCGACCGAGGTTCAAATTTGCTGATCCAATCGCAGAGAGGGTATCAACATTTAGTCCCTGTTGCGCAGCCGCGCGATTGTAGGCCTTGAGTGCAAGTTCATATTCACCCGCAGCCATCAATCGGTGACCGACGATGAGCCCATCCACATTGCCGGGACCCGAGACACCAGGCGCAAATACACCATCGGTTGAATCGTTCAGGCCGCCTGTGGTGCAGGCGGCCAGTGTTAGCATCATAAGACCCAAGAAGGTCCGCTTGATTTGCATTGTTTTATCAAACCCTAGGCCAGGTTGACGATAATCGCGTAGATTGATGGTCCGATCAGGATGGCCATCAGCGGCGGCACCGTCAACATCATTGTCGCCAAGGTCATCTTGGTCGGCAATTTGTTGGCCGCTTCCTCTGCGCGCATCACGCGCTTGTCGCGCATTTCCGCGGAATAAACCCGCAACGCATCTGCAATCGACGTACCAAATTGTTGTGACTGGACCAGCACGGTAACAAAGCTTGTGACATCCTGAACGCCGCACCGTTCTGACATATCCTTCAGAACGCTTGTCTTGTCCTTACCAGCTTTGGATTCTTGACTAACAATCTCAAATTCCTCAGCCAAGTCAGGGAAACCTGCACGCATTTCGCGAGACACCCGAATGATCGATTGATCAAGTGACTGACCCGCTTCGACGCAAACCAGCATCATATCAAGACAATCAGGAAAGCCGTTAGTGATGGCTTGTCTGCGGGTCTCCATCCGGCGGGTTACCCAGTATTTCGGCATAATGTATCCGATAGCACCGGGTACGCCTATCATAAGGATCAACTGTTGGGTATCCACGGAGACCTGTGAGGCCTGGATCATTGCGTAGATTGTACCTGCCACAAGGCCGAAGATACCCAAGGCAAATTGAACGAAGTTGTAGATCCGCACAGCGTTCTGACTGCGATACCCTGCCTGCATCAACTTCAGTTTGGCAGCAGAATATTCTTCTTCGTTCTGGGGTTCCAGAAAGTTTGAATATTTCTCAAGCTTGTCCTTGCTGCTGGCTGACCGCAGTTTTTCACCCTTGGCAGTCTTGGCTTCTTTTCCGCGTCCACCAGCGCGCAGCTTATCAAGCGGATCTTCCTCGCGTTTGAGCAAGATGGGTAACGTTATCAGGATCAGAAAAACCCCGAGCATTCCCACAATAATCAACGCACCAAATGGGCCTAGAGCTTCGGAGATTGTTTCTTGAAGAGCTTCCATCAGAGTTGTTCCTTTAGACCTTGATGTTCACAAGTGCGCGCATAACGATCAGGTTAAGCACCAAGAAGGCCGCGATCACAAAGCAAGCGGGGATAAAAAACGAGCTTTCCATAACCTCGTCGAAGTAGTCTGGCTTGACCAATGTGATCATGAACAGGGCGCCAATCGGGAACGCAGAAAGCAAATTGCCTGACCATTTTGCCTCGGCCGTGATCGCCTGCACCCGGCGGAAAAGCCGGAAGCGGGCGCGGATCACCTTGGCCAGACCATCGAGGATTTCGGCCAAGTTACCACCAGATGTTTGCTGAATTGTCACCGCAACAGCCAAAAAGCGAAGATCCTGGTTGTCGAGACGTTCAGCCATGGTCTTAAGACTTTCACCCATATCACGTCCATATGCCGCCTCGTCCGAGATCATGCCCATTTCAGTACCAAGTGGATCGGCCACTTCTTTTGCCACGATGGCGATAGCGGATGAGAATGGATGTCCAACTCGCAAAGAGCGAACCATAAGTTCTACGGCCTCTGGAAGTTGCTCACCCATCATGGCCATGCGTTTGCCAGCCTTCCGGGCGATCCATACATATACGCCGCCAACACCCATTAGGATGGCCACAATAATCCGCACGGCGAGCGCGACCTCTGTCAGAAAAGTCAGCATACCAAAGGCTGCCACGCTGACGACCGCCATCACGATCACAATTTGGCTTGGCGTAAACGCAATGTTGGCCATCTGGGCCTTGTTCGCAAGCATCGAATAGATCGGGATGCTTTGCGATTTCATGTGCTGGGTCATCTCCTTGCGGAGTTGTTCCAGCACCTGTTCGCGGTTCCCGCCCTTGTCGAGCATGTCCAGACGGCGGTTCACCTTGCCGTCCATGCTGATCGACTTGCCAAAGATCACAAGATAGGCGCCCTGCACAAGTGCGAGCACTGCCACAAAGATCAGGACGTAGATAATTGGTTCGGCAGAAATCATTTAGGTTACTCCGCAACCATTGGTTCAAAGATCGCTGGCGGCAGATCGTAGCCCCACAGCTTGAAGCGCTCCGAGAAGTGGCTACGCACACCGGTTGCCGTAAAGTGACCAATGATTTTGTTGTCTGGAGTCAGGCCAACACGCTGGTAGCGGAAGATTTCTTGCATCGAGATCACGTCACCTTCCATACCGGTGATTTCCGTGATCGACACCATCCGACGCGAGCCATCCTGCAGACGTGAGGCCTGTACGATCAGGTTCACAGCCGAGGAAATCTGACTCCGCATCGCTTTGATCGGCATTTCGATCCCAGCCATCGCAATCATGTTTTCCAGACGCGACACGCCATCACGTGCAGAGTTGGCGTGAATAGTGGTCATCGATCCGTCGTGGCCTGTGTTCATGGCCTGCAGCATGTCGATAACTTCTTCGCCACGCGTTTCCCCCACGATGATACGGTCAGGGCGCATCCGCAGGGCGTTTTTCAAACAGTCGCGCTGTGAGACACCACCTTTGCCTTCAACGTTGGGCGGACGACTTTCCATCCGGCCCACATGAGTCTGTTGCAGTTGAAGTTCCGCTGTATCCTCAATCGTCAGGATACGTTCTGCATCATCGATAAAGCCTGACAGGGCGTTCAACGTTGTCGTCTTACCAGAACCTGTACCACCAGAAACGATGACGTTCAGGCGGGTCGATACGGCAGCTTGAAGGTAGGCGGCCATTTCTTCGGTGAAAGCACCAAACTTGACCAGTTCTTCAATGCCAAGTTTGTCCTTCTTAAACTTACGAATGGAAACGAGGCTGCCGTCAACAGCGATGGGGGGCACCATCGCGTTGAAACGTGAGCCATCTGCGAGCCGTGCATCGACGTAAGGGTTACTTTCGTCAACACGACGACCAACAGCAGAAACGATTTTGTCAATGATCCGCAGCAGGTGCTTTTCATCCTTGAAAGCGATGTCGGTCAGTTCCAGCTTACCATCACGTTCCACAAAGATCTGTTGGGGGCCGTTGACCAAAATATCGTTGACAGTTTCGTCTTTCAGCAGTGTCTCGAGCGGGCCAAGGCCAGTGACTTCAAAGAACAAATCCTGGCTGAGTGTCTGGCGTTCATCGCGGTTGAGGACGATCCCCATGTCTTCGAGGCTCTCATTGGCAATCGCGTTGATCTCAGTACGCAATTCCTGCTCGGAAGCTGTGTCCAAAGCGGCAAGGTTCAGATTGTCGAGCAATGATTTGTGGAGCTCAAGCTTGATTTCTTGCAGGCGGTCCTTGCGTTTGCGTTCCTTGTCGACCGGCCCAGCCTCGGCTGGGCGTCTTGCCGGCATGGCCTTCATCAAAGGCGCCTTCTCCGCCGGCTTAGCGACAGCAACAGGTGCAACGTTTACCTTCGGTCCGCCTGGTGCGTTGGTCGGGGCGCCAGGAGCACTTGGTTTTTTGTACTTCGAAAACATAAACTTACCTCTTAGTTGCGTGCATCGGCAGCATCGGCCTGGTTGACCTCATGCACGGACGTTGCAAGTTTCAGTATCTCCTTACGGAGCGCATTTTTTGCCATGCCTTCGGCCAAAGGTGTCCCATGGTCCGCACTTTGCGCTACCTGCTTCCCTCCGTCAGGCAACAAAACTTCAACCGATATCCCAAGACTTTCCGACAGACGTTTGACGCGGGCCTTGCCGTTAAGGTCGGTAAAGCCAGGCGCACGGTTCAATACAAAGCGGATTTTCTCAAACGGCAGGTCTTCTGACTGCAATGCCCGCTTCAAACGTAGCGTGTTTTGGGCGGACCGCATGTCAAGTTCGATTACTGAAAAGTAGACATGCGCCATCTCAAGAACAGTCTGCGACCATTCTACCATGGTGGTTGGCATATCGATGATCACATAGTCGAAATTCACACGCGCCATTTCAACCACACGTCCGATGTCGTCAGGCGTAATCATATCGAGCGGAATCATATCTGTTGGTGATGTCAGCACGTGCAGTTTGTCTTCGAACGTCATCAAAGCCTGCAGGAACATCTCAGTTTCCATAGCTTCGGTGTCGGTTAACATCTCAAGAACAGATTCACGGCGTGGAAGGTCGAGATATGTTGATGCAGTGCCGAACTGAAAATCGAGATCAAGCAGGCAAACCTTTGGTGGGTTTTCCTTGTCGATATTTGCGAGTTCCCAAGCCATGTTGACGGCAAGCATGGTCGCCCCTGTCCCACCAGCCAAGCCGTGGATTGGAATGACGACACCCGATTTGTCACCCGTTGCCTTAAATTTGCGGTCTCCGTCGGCACCCGGCACTGGTTCCTGAATGGTTAAGACGCGTTCGATCGCGCGGGCCAATTCGTTTTCAGGAAGCGGGTAGGGCACGAATTCGTCGCCACCCTTGCGCAGCAATTGGTGCAAGGCAGCTGGACTAACATCTTCGGCGATAAGGATAACTTTGATTTTGGCGGCCTTGGCTACCTCAATGACGTTCGCAACCATCTCAAGATCGTCTTCGTCGTTGGCATCCATCGCGATCGTAACGAATTGGAGTCCGCGTGCCTCTGGTTGAGCCAGAAAGGTGGCAGCATCTTCAAAGCTGAGATCACCCCAAGAATCGCCGAGAGCGGCTTCCATATCTTCAATCAGAAGATCGAAGATTTGTACGTCGCGGCTGATGGTACATGCCACGATTGGTGGTGGGTCGCTTTGAACGACCGGGCTGGTATTCATAGTCAAACGTCCTTGTTGGTTTGGCCGCCTACACAATATTACACAGATTGCGCAGCGAACCACCTAGTGAATCACCAGACGTAGCGCTGCTCGCTGCAACATAACTTAACTTTGCTGTTATTGGGGTAAATCGTGTCGAGATTTGGACCAAAAAATCGTAATTGTGCGGTTTGTTGCTACGATCTTGGAAAAAATCAAGGAGTGTTGACGCCGGATGCATGATCCGGCGTCAAACAAATAGGCGGTTTTCGGCTAGCCGCCGGTGCCAGTTTCGATTTGTGTCGCAGTGATGTTCCGCGGTGGAACACCACGTTCGATGTATTCACGGAAGATCACCTGCGCATATTTGCCATTCAGCTCTGCGGGGTTTCTTTCGACGAAACCAGAGACTTCTGTCACGGTCCGGCGGTTGCGACGTTCGCGCCCTTCGGTCACAACAAGCGGCTGTGTTTCGCCGAATGATGTAACAGCCTCTAGGCGACTGCGGTCGATGCCTTGTGATGCCAAGAACGACACAACAGTCTGTGCCCGACGCAAGCCAAGTGACCGGTTATAGCCTTGGCTACCGACAAGGTCGGTGTGACCGTAGACTTTAAAGCGGACCTCAGGGAACTGACGGATCCAATTGGCCTGACGCATCAGTGTTGCACGCGCATCTGCGTCTAGCACTGTTGAGTTGAAGGCAAAGTTGACCGTTGAGTTCACATCGGACGCAAACCGGCGTGCAAGGTTCACTGTGTAATCCTGCTGGCCTGTCTGCACCAACGCATTGTTCATCGTTGAGTTGCCAAAGTCGCCCGAGTCGATCGAGGCACCTGCCTCGTCGAAGAACCCGGAGAAAGTTGGGTCAGACGGTGTGCACCCTGCAAGTGCGGCTGCGGCAATTGCCGTTGTCATTAAGTATTTCATTGACCTGCGCTCCAATCATTCATCCAGGACATAGCCGTAGGACCCACTAAAGTCCTGCCGCGCCACTTCACCCGCACCACCGGAAGACGGTGCATTTGTTCTCGCCACACGACCAAAGAGGAAAAGGTCCTGTTCGGTTGGTGGACGAACCCGGTCAGTTGGCAATGCCAATGCTTCACCACGGGTCGGTGTGACCAAATGTGGTGTGACAATGATCACCAGTTCAGTCTGATCACGCTGATATTCGGCGCTCCGGAACAAGGCACCCAGGATTGGCACGTCACCGATCCATGGCACCTGACCGTTCAGATCTGTGAAGTCATCTGTCAAAAGTCCGGCAATCGCGAAGCTTTCACCGTCGCGCATTTCAACAGTTGTCGATGTTTCGCGCCGCGTAAAGGCGTTGATGACGAAGCCGTCCAAGGTGATACTGTTTGATGTATCAAGGGCCGAAACGGCAGCAATCATATCGATATTGATGATGTCCTGGTCAACAACGGTTGGTACGAAGTTCAATTCAACACCAAAAGGTTTGAATTCAATCGTAATGGCGTCGCCGTCTTGAGAAACTGGAATGGGATATTCACCACCTGCAAGGAATGTTGCCTCCTGGCCGCTGAGTGCGGTCAGGTTTGGCTCAGCCAAAGAACGCACGACGCCGCGGGATTCCAGTGCTTCCAGCATTATGTCAACATTGTATGCGCCAGCGCCAAAGTTAAACAAAACTGCCCCGTTGTTTTCAGCCGAAGACTCAAGCGCGATTGGTGCGTTGAAAACTGTACCAAGACCGGTCCCGTCGTCCACCGTCGTGACGCCGCCGCCGTTGGTGCCGCCAAGTGACGTGAGGGCATTGGCTGTACCGCTAAACCCAAGCGATGTGGACAGTGCCTTGCTGACCGAACGTTGCATCTCTGCAAAGCGAACTTTCAACATTACTTGCTGCGTCCCACCGACCACCATGAGGTTCGATACCCGATCAGGGGCATAGCGGTTAGCCAGATCAAGTGCGCGATCAAGCCGTGCAGTTGAGCTGACAGTTCCCGACAGCACGATGCCGTCGTTTGCTGTACGGACTTCAATATTTTCGCCTGGCAAGATCTGCGTCAGACGCTCTTTGAATTCCGCCATGTCAGGTGAGACATGAACCTCTACGTTTGTAATCAGACGGCCATCTGCGCCCAGCAGGGTCAGTGTGGTACGCCCAGGTTCTTTGCCCAATACATAGATCGTGCGATCTGACAAAGATGAGATGTCTGCAATGCCGGGGTTGGCGATGGATAATTCCGTAAACGGAACATCGCTTTCCACGACAACGGCCCGGTTCATGGGGACGCTAAGGGCGCTGGACGCTGCGCCGCGCAGAACGCGCAACGTTTCGGCCGGTGCCATGGTGGGTGCCGCTGTGGTAAGCGACAATGTTAAGCCGGCTAATGCGGCTTTCAAGAATCGATTATAGTTCATAAGTGACCTGCCTCTCCGATCACGCCTCATTGATGGGTCTTAATGCCCTCGATGAACGGACCATGCGTCAGGTCGGCATTTATTGCAAGAATCAATACATTAGAGGTCGAACCGAATGTGGATAAATCGCAACACTCTTCGGCATTGGAAGCAAAAAGACGCCCGAGCAAATGCTGGGGCGTCTTGGGTGACGGCGCAAATTGTAGTGTGTCGGACCTGCTACTGGCACTCGATCTCGATTTGGATAGCGTTGACGCCGAAGCCTTGACTGACGAAACATCTTTCTTCTTCGACCACGACCTCAGGCGCTGCGACCACCTCGTCCTTAATTCCCAGAACCGTTGTCAGATCAGTTTCAATAGGTTCGTCGGCGACACTCAAGTCAGCGCGACCAACGGGTGTGAGAGAAAGGGTGCCGCCGGCCTCCAATACGCGTAAATCGGCAAAGTCTTCTGGGGACACTTGGATCACAACGCCACGCCCGCCTCCGTTCCCATCTGCATCGGGTTCTTCAATCGCAATAATCTCAAGCCGACTTTTGACAAGGCGGGAAATCTCTCGTCCGTTTCTAACACGACCAACCCAATAAAGGTCGATAAAATCTTCAATGCGCAATTCACCCGCGAATGCTTGGGTCATGCGATCCGGGAGAGGGAAGGCACGCATGCCGTCATCAAGTAATGCGGTGACGCCCTGTGGTGCGCCTGCTCTGGTTACTTTGGCTTCGAGGATAGGTTCGTTGACCCGCATTGGAATCCGAACAACGCGAGGTGTGTTGATGCCTTCAGGAAACAGTTCTTCTTCTGTTTGAAACACACCTTCTGGCAGATAATCGCGCGCATATTTAATCACTTGCACATCATCTATCGTCAGCCGTTCGCCGTAAGTAACATTGCGAGATGGTGAATAGACGTCGATTGTGGCCACGACATTCGCAGCACGTTGCCGCTCGCGTTCCAAGAGCGCGGCCTGATCGTCCATGTATTGGTTAACCATGTATACGGCAAAACCGGCCAACCCCATGCCGACCAATAGGACCAATCCAAAAACTGCACGCATTATTTTACCTCGTCTTGTCTGTGTCGTTAGGGTGAATCAAAACCGCACGCATGTTAGTGTACACTAAAGCAGGTCTGTCTTGCTATACTAACGCGCTTTACTACACGTTAAAGAAACAAGATAGGCCGCGATGGCGCGTATGTCATGGGCGTAAGATTCCGCATAATTTTCACTATCATCACTAAGGGCTGATGCAAGGCGTTGCAACTTCCTACTTGGTTGACCGTAATTTTGCCAATTGCATCAGATTGGACAGCACCCATTCTATCATTGAAGTCAGATTTTTTGATGCCAAAAATACAAAACCCGCGTCATTTTTGAACATGGCGCGAGTTGTATCAACATAGGGCATATTCTTAAGGATCGGGCTAAAAATCCTGCGCTGTTCTTACAGTCTCGCCGATCTCATTCGCTAGGTCGGTTGTTTCACCGTTAAAAGTGTTTACGACCGTTAGGCCCAGCAAACAGATAGCAGCGGTTAACACAACAAAGTCTACAGTAACGGCACCCGACTCGCAGTTGCAGAAATTTTGGAACTTTTTCAAAAGGTCAAGCATTAGGGCACCTTTAGGGCTTGTTCAGTTCGAGCTGCCTTGGATGTCTCAGATACACTTCAACGATCACCCAAGGCAGTTTTTTGGCAAGACAGCGCAACAACTCGCTGCGCGTTCTAAAGCAAATATGCTTGGATTGTCAGATAACCAACAACCCAAACACTCTTCAAGCTTAGTTGCCGATATCGATTGTGCCCAGTTCATCTTCGATGTCGTTGGCCAGATCTGTTGCACCTTGGCTGATCGCAGCGCCAACGGCCAGGCCGAGCAGAACGATTGCAGCTGTCAAAACAACGAAGTCAACTGTGACAGCACCGTCTTCGTCGTTGCGGAAGTTTTTGATAAAGTTAAGCATTGTAGTCCCTCCTCAGGGTATCGCTAGAGTTTTCGTTCCTTGCTGGGACACCGGAACCTGCTTTGGCTCGTTCGATCCCTGTCTTGGACTTCTCTATATAGCCTGCGGAATGGGGCGGGAGTTTGACGGGCTTGGTGCTTTTTTTGACGGGAAAAAATAATTTGAGCGAAAATCACTAGTCATTTGAAAATTATGGATAAAATGCCTAACATTACCTTAACGAGCCGCAATGCGAGTTGCTAAAAAGTCTGCAATCCACCCGAAAACATTAAATTGTTCGATCAAAACTGGCGTTTTGGCGGAAACCTGCCATGATAAACCCAACAAAAAAACGACGAGCAGGACAAAAAATGAATCGTTCCACAATTGGTGCGGCGGCTTTGGCTGCCATCTGCAGTTTATCGCCCGCATTTGCCGAGGTCGAACGCCTTCAGCCAGATTTTACCTTCAAGCGAGTTGCCGTGCCAACTGGCGAGGCCGTCGGTCGGATTACCGTACAGATTGATCCTAACGCCCCGCGCTTGGGTCCGGTCTATGCGGACCCGGAAGAGGAACCAACCCCAGCGTCTGCGGGCGCCGTTGCGGCGGCCCCACCAACTTCCGGCCTTGAATGGTTCTGGGCAGGTGTGTCGCCTGACGCGTTGGCCTCAGGGCCGGCTCGGTTTGCCAAGGCGATGGAACATATTACTAATCCGCCCAATGGCAGTGGCGTTCCGGCACCGCGTCTGCAATCCCTCCAAGATATCGCAAACGCCCATGGCTTGCACATTCTGCGGGAAACGGTTGGCACAAATGTCTCTCCAGCATTGGTCTTGGCTGTTATTTCGGTCGAAAGCGCCGGACGGGTCGATGCTGTAAGTTCTGCTGGAGCGGAAGGTTTGATGCAGTTGATCCCGGCTACCGCGGATCGGTTTGGGGTCACAGATAGCACAAACCCTGGGCAAAACATCAAAGGGGGCGTGGCCTACTTGGCGTGGCTGTTGGATCACTTTGGGAATGACGCTGTCTTGGCACTGGCGGCCTACAATTCGGGCGAGGGCAATGTGGCCAAGCATGCAGGTGTCCCACCATTTGCCGAGACACGCGCCTATGTGCCAAAAGTGCTGGCTGCGTGGCAGGTCGCAAAAGGCTTGTGCCAGACACCGCCTGAATTGATCACTGATGGTTGCGTGTTTAACGTCAACGGGATCTGATCCCGCAGCTTTCGACAGATCGTTTCCCCTGCAGGTTCAAAACGCGCAGGGGCTTTTGGTTTCGGCGTTATATGATGTGCGCTTGCGTTGCCGCGCGTAGCTCTTCTTCGGTCACGCCTTCGGCGGTCTCGACAATTTCCAGCCCACCTTCAACCACGTCCAATACACCCAAATTTGTGATGATCCGGTCGACAACGGCTTGACCCGTCAGGGGAAGGGTGCAGGATTTCAGCACTTTGCTATCGCCGTGTTTGTTCGTGTGATCCATGACCACAACAACACGACCAACACCGGCGACAAGATCCATGGCACCGCCCATGCCTTTGACCAGCTTGCCAGGAATCATCCAATTGGCCAGATCGCCGTTTTCAGCAACTTCCATTGCCCCCAGGATCGCCATGGCGATCTTGCCGCCACGGATCATGCCAAAGGATGTGGCAGAATCGAAATAGGCGGTCTGGGGCAACTCTGTGATTGTTTGTTTGCCTGCGTTGATCAGATCGGCGTCTTCTTCCCCATCGATCGGAAAGGGGCCCATGCCCAACATGCCGTTTTCCGATTGCAAGGTAACTTCGACGCCCTCGGGGATATAGTTGGACACCAACGTCGGGATGCCGATGCCAAGGTTCACATACCAGCCATCTTGCAGTTCCTTCGCAGCCCGCGCTGCCATTTGATTGCGATCCCACATTATGCTGTCCTCACTGTCCGCTGCTCAATCCGCTTTTCATGTTCGCCTTGGATCAGACGGTGCACATAAATGCCGGGTAGGTGTATCGTGTCTGGGTCGAGCGACCCTGTCGGCACGATTTCTTCGACCTCAACGACGCAGGTCTTGCCGCACATGGCCGCAGGCGGGTTAAAGTTGCGGGCGGTTTTGCGGAAAACTAGATTGCCGGTTTCATCAGCTTTCCAAGCCTTCACGATGGCTAGATCGGCAAAAATGCCTTCTTCCATAATGTAGGTTTCGCCGTTGAAGTCTTTATGTTCCTTGCCGTCGGCAATCACGGTGCCCACGCCAGTTTTTGTATAAAACCCAGGGATGCCGCAGCCACCGGCACGCATGCGTTCCGCCAATGTCCCTTGGGGATTGAATTCCAGCTCAAGCTCGCCCGACAAATACTGACGCATGAATTCTGCATTTTCGCCGACATACGAGCTGATCATTTTCTTGACTTGGCGGGTCTGCAGTAGAATGCCGATCCCAAAATCATCAACGCCCGCATTGTTGGAGGCAAATGTCAGATCTTTGGTGCCTGCGTCTTTGATCGCGCCCAGCAGCAGTTCAGGGATGCCACATAGGCCAAAACCGCCTGCGGCGATGAACATGCCATCATGCAGCAACCCGTCCAAGGCGGCGGCCGCGTTGGGGTAAATCTTTTTCATACAAGTCTTCTCCCATTACTTTGGGCAAGTGATGCAGTTGCCAAGAATGAGAGTCAATCATCTGTCGCGACACCGCAATCCTTGCCGTGTCGCGCAATGGTCGAACTTAGTCAGCCGCAAAACAATAGAAGTATCCATTGCCGCCGGTTGTGCGCAAATCCTCGGCTCCGCAGCCTCGCGAGGGGTGGGACGCATTCCATGACACGCTACCGCCGCCGTTGCGGTCATGATGGCCAACCATTGCCGAGCCTTCGCCGTTTGATGTCCAATTTCCGCAAGTCATGTCCTGCGTCACGCGTGGTGGAAATGAAGTGCCGTCAACTTGTGATCCGGTCAAAATGTCATGCTCAACTGGGGCTGGCCCGCCGCGATGGTTGATCTGCTCGCCTTTTTCATTCAGCGCAGTGCTGGTGTAGATGTTGGGCAGGATATGCAGTTGGTCGATATCTTGGGCGATCAATTCGCCTTTTGCATTATGCCACGGGCCATCGCCAATACGGTCGCGGGCGGAAATGCCGCGGCCGCCAGGTACTTGTGTCGAGAGATAGGCGCGCCAAGTTTGGCCTTGTGATCCCACGGCCTCGGCCAATGATTGGCAATGGGCATCTGCGCCTTCAAGGCCACCAAGGTTCGCGCCGTCACCCAAACCTTCTGAGGTGATGAAAAAGCTCATCTGTGTGTCTTGTGCGGCTACGGGGGCCGCCAACAGGCAAAGAAGAACAGCGGATAGTTGTGCGCGTGACATATTTTGATTTCCCGGTGATGTTGATTGTCTCTTGGTCGTAGACAAGCAGGAAAATCCAGACAATTCACGATTAGGTGTGGGTGTCTCAATCCGGGGAAGGGGGCCAGATGCCCCCATGGTTATGCTTTCTTAACAGTCGCGGTCTTTTTCGGTGCAGGCTTCTTTTTCGCGGCGGGTTTCTTTTTGGGCGCGGCCTTTTTCTTGGCAGGCTTCTTCTTACCAGCCTTTTCTGCACGTTCGTCGATCAGATGTACGGCCTGGGCCATGGTCAGATCGGCAGGCTCAATCGTGTCGGGGATCGTTGCGTTGATCTTTTCCCATTTCACATAAGGCCCATATTTGCCGTCAAAGATATTGACTGGTCCACCTGCCTCCGGGTGTTCGCCTAGCTCGCGGATCGGCACCGCAGCCTTGCCACGTTGTCCACGTGAGGCAACTTTTTCGGCCAAAAGCTGTACGGCGTGGTTCATCCCAACCGACCAGACATCTTCGATCGTTGGCAGATTTGCGTTGGTACCGCCTTTGAACGACGTGTTCTCCGCATGTTTCAAATAGGGACCATACCGCCCCAGATTGGCCCAAACATTCACGCCGTCTTCGGGGTGGGTGCCGATTAGGCGCGGGAGCTCCAGCAGCTTCAGCGCCTCAGCTAAGCCGATCTCTTCTGGGTTCCAACCTTCCGGTACGCCGGTCCGTGGGGGTTTCTTATTGTCTTCTGTAACTGCACCGCGCTGGACATAGGGGCCAAAGCGGCCTTTGAAGACGCGAATCTCATCGCCTTGATCCTCGCCCAGCAACTTACCGTCGGGTGGAATGGCAGATGCCTCTGCCTCGGGGTCGGGCGGGCCGAAGGGCCGTGTATAGCGGCATTCGGGATAGTTTGAACAGCCGATGAAGGCACCGCCAGAGCGGGCCGTCCGCATTGACAGACGCCCGGCACCACAGTTCGGGCAAAGCCGGGGGTCGCCGCCATCTTCGAGCGGTGGAAACAGATGCGGTTCCAGCACTTCGTTGATTTTCTCAAGCACTTCGGTGATCCGCAAATCAGCCGTTGCGGCAACGGCTGCCGAGAAATCGCGCCAGAATTGGTTCAGCACTTTCTTATAGTCTGCGTCGCCCGCGCTGACTTCATCAAGCTGGTTTTCCAAGTCGGCGGTAAAGTCATAGCCGATGTATTTTCGGAAATAATTGGTTAGGAAGGCCGTTACTAGCCGCCCCTTATCCTGCGGGATCAGACGGTTTTTGTCTTTCTCAACATAACCGCGGTCCTGGATGGTCGTTACGATCGACGCGTAGGTGGATGGGCGCCCGATGCCCAATTCTTCCATCCGCTTTACCAAAGTCGCTTCGGTGTAACGGGGTGGGGGCTGGGTGAAATGCTGTTCGGGATCGACCTTCTTTTTCGCGGCCTTTTCGCCTGTCGTCAGTTGCGGCAGGCGCTTGCTGTCATCATCCTCAGCGCTGTCATCCTTGCCTTCTTCGTAAATCGCGATGAAGCCGTCGAAAACCATGACTTGCCCATTGGCGCGGAGGATAACCTGTTCATCCACACTGGCAATATCGACAACGGTGCGCTCCAGACGGGCGGCGGCCATCTGGCTGGCCATGGTCCGTTTATAGATCAGGTCATACAGTTTGCGCTGGTCGGCATCCATGATCTTGGCGTCTTCGGTGCTGACGTCCATTTCCGTAGGGCGGATACACTCGTGCGCTTCTTGGGCGTTCTTGGCCTTGTTTTTGTAGATGCGCGGCTGGTCAGGCAGGTAATTCTCACCAAATTTCGCCTTGATGGCATCGCGGGCACCGGCCACGGCCTCAGGCGCCATATCGATCCCATCGGTCCGCATGTAGGTGATCAGCCCCGCCTCATAAAGCCGTTGTGCGACACCCATGGTTTGCTTGGCGCCCATGCCAAATTTGCGGCTGGCCTCTTGTTGCAGGGTTGAGGTCATGAAGGGCGGCGAGGGGTTGCGCGTTGCGGGTTTCGCCTCAACCGATTTGATCACCAGATCACGTGAATTGATCGCCTGCACGGCCATTTCGGCCTGGGTTTCATTGCCAAGATCGAACTTGTCCAGTTTTTTGCCTGCCAACGTGGTTAGGCGGGCCTCAAATGTTTGGCCGCGAGGCGATTCCAGCAGGGCTTTGACGGTCCAATATTCCTGATTGCGGAAGGCTTCGATTTCCATCTCGCGTTCAACGATGATGCGCAGGCAAACCGATTGCACGCGGCCCGCGGATTTTGCGCCGGGCAGTTTGCGCCACAAGACAGGGGACAAGTTAAAGCCCACAAGGTAATCCAGCGCACGGCGGGCGAGGTAAGCTTCGACCAAAGGCTGGTCCACCTGACGCGGATTTTTCATCGCATCGGTAACGGCCGTTTTCGTGATTGCGTTGAAAACCACCCGGCTGACGGGCGTGTCCTTCTTGATGACTTTTTTGGCGACAAGTGCTTCGGTCAGATGCCAGGAAATCGCCTCGCCTTCACGGTCGGGGTCGGTGGCAAGGATCAGCTCGTTGTCGTTTTTGAGTGCGTCTACGATGGCCTTGATATGCTTTTTACTGTCGGTTGCGATTTCCCATTTCATGTCGAAATCATCGTCCGGCAGAACCGACCCATCCTTGGGTGGCAGGTCGCGGACGTGTCCGTAGGAGGCCAGAACAGTGTAATCCTTGCCAAGATAACCGTTTATTTTCTTGGCTTTAGCGGGGGATTCGACGACGACGACTGGCATGAGAATCCTTTTTGAAATCAGAGCTTGTATAAGGCGCGCAAGATGTGGTGTGCCTTACATGATTGTCAATGCGACGATTATTGCGATCTCCACAAGGGGGAAAATCATGCGGTTCGCGCCAGTAGGCCGCCTGCTTGCCGTATGATTTTGCCATCCAGTTCTAAGTCAACCAGTATGGGTGCGACGCTGGTGGCAGGGGCTGCGATGTCACGCAATAACTGATCTTCGGCAATCGGAGCAGGGCCCAAACGTTCCAGAATCAGGTTGTGGAGTTCAGCGGTTTCCCTCAATGGGCGGTTTGGTGCTGATGGCGGGGCGAGGGGCAGTTCTGTTGGGGGTTCGACAGCTGGGCCAACCGCCTCAATCACGTCTTGCGCGTTGCGCACTAATGTCGCCCCATCGCGCAGTAGCGCGTTGCACCCGGATGCCCGTGCATCGAAGGGATGGCCAGGCACGGCGAGCACGTCGCGGGCTTGGTCAAGTGCGTTACGGGCGGTGATCAGGCTGCCAGATTTGGCGGCGGCTTCAACGACGACCACGGCTTTCGCCAGGCCAGATATGATTCTGTTGCGCATCGGGAAATGCCGCGCCTGCGGCTGTAGGCCCATCGGCATCTCTGAAAGACGTAGCCCGTTCTTTGCAATGTCATGAGAAAGCTGCGTGTTTTCAGCGGGATAGATCACATCTACCCCGCCGGCCTGCACCGCAATTGTACCGCCTTTCAATGCGCCGCAATGGGCCGCAGTGTCGATGCCGCGGGCGAGGCCGGAGACGACCACAAACCCTTGATCTGTCAGCTCTTCAGCCAGCCTTTTGGCCATGCGCGTTCCAAGTGAAGACGCGTTGCGCGCGCCCACAAGTGCGATCAGAGGCCGGTTCAACAGTGCTATTTTTCCCAAACACCAAAGAAGTGGCGGGGCGTCGGGGATTTCGCTGAGTATCGCCGGATAGTCAGGTGATCCCTCGACCAGCAGCCGTGCTCCTGCGGCTTTTGCCGCCTTAATCTCGGCCAGAACGACGCCTTCGGGGCAGGCGGCATAATCAGGCACACCTGCGGATTTGGCAAGTTCTGGAAGGAATTTCAAAGCACTAGCTGCGCTGCCGTGTTCTGCCAGCAGCCGACGATAAGTCGCGACGCCAACCCGACGCGAACGCAATAGGCGAAGCCGGTTGACCGTATCTTCTTCCGTGGTGGGTAGGAGTGGGGGGTGAGTGGAAGAGGTGTGTGTTCCAGTCATCCTAAAGCTCCGCCATATTGCAGAACTAGAGCTAGAGTTTCTGGGTTAATGAGGTGTGAATATGAACATTGGGATTGGTAGAAACTATTGCTTTCGTCATTAACGCGCTGAATTTATGAAAAACTTTTGATACAAGCTGCGTACAGTTCCCGTACAGATTGCGTATGTACGAATTTGTTCTCCTCCCCATAAATAGCGGGGTCTTGGCGTCGGCATGAGGCCAAGTGTCGAATCACAGGTTGTATTTGTCGCGCGCCGCTCGCCCCTACTTGTGTTTGGTGAACTTGTCCCGCATTCAGAGAAGGCCGCCCCCTTTTAGTCAGGGCACCATCCCTTTCACAGAGGGTCGAGCGGTTTTTCAAGTTCGAAAATTCACAAGGCTCCTGGGGCGGTGATCACGTCTTGCGAAATTTGGCGAGTGTGAAAGTGCCAGGCAACCCAACATGTCGGTGTCTTTCGATCATCGTCTTAGATCGTTGTAGGGGCATACATCGTCCTCGAATGGCACATGTCTGCGCCGAAAGGGGGCGTCTTCGACACATAGTGGATTGCTGATCCGGTCCATTCGGAAATGTCGGAAATCTTCGCGTGTCGGGTCCCACCCGACCAGATACCACAGAGGCTGTAGGATGAGCATGGCTTGCGGTTCCACTTGCCGGTTTGTTCGATTGCCCTTGGCGTCGCGGTAGTCGAATTTGATCTGACATTGCCCCAAGAACGCGGTCTCGAACGCAGGGAGCAGGTCTGGATCGATCTTGCCGACATCGGACAGATCCTGTTTTGGTGAAAGCTGACCGATATGCAGACATTCGAGCACCCGCCGTAGGTCGCGCACCTTATCAGAGGGCAAGGACCTCTCGATCTTGGCGAGCCCTGCGTCTGCCAAGTCGGAGAATGGCAGGTTCTGCGCCGCCCGCATTGCTGCCACGCTGATCAAAAGGGCAAAGACCTCGGCTACCGAAAGCCGCGCGTTGGTTTGCATGGATTGCGGATCAAGCTGTAGCCCGCCGCCGGGTCCGCTTTCGGAGTGGATCACAAACCCTTCATCCCGCAGCGCGCAGATGTCCCGCAGGACCGTGCGCCGTGAGGCCCCGACCTCTTGAGCCAGTGCGTCGACCGTTGATGTTCCATTGCGGCGCAGTGTCCGCACGATGCTGTCGTGGCGTATCCGAATGTTCATATTTTCACTCTAGCACAATTAGTGACAAAATTTGGCACCAATATGTTTTATCCATTCTCCAGACATATCAACAAGGAGAAATCACGATGAAGCGCACTGCTGTAAACCCATGGGACTGGTCGCTGAAGCTGGGCTATAATCAGGCTGAGATCATCACTGACACCACCCGCCAAGTGATCTGCGCCGGGCAGACGGCTGTTGACGCGAAAGGCGTCCCCCAGCACCCCGACGATATGCGCGGACAGATTGGCCTGGCCCTGGACAATCTCGAGACGGTCTTGGCTGCCGCAGATATGGATCTGACCAACATCATCCGTTTGGGTGTTTATGCGACAGACGTTGATGAGGCTTTGAAGAACTTTGATCTGATGGGTATGCGCTTTGGCCCGCTGCGCTGTGCCCCGCCGATGACCCTTTTGGGTGTTACCCGGCTCGCTATACCCGGGCTGTTGTTTGAGATTGAAGCCACCGCAGCGGCCTAAGCACAACTGACTAATCCGCCATTCAATGACTTGAATGGCGGTTTTCTTTGCTCGCAGCTAACCACTGATCATTGGGCTGCGTTCCCCGATTGTGAACGGCACCCATTGCACCGCTTTCCCACAGTTCCCGATCCCCTGGATTTGTAACAGCGCCGTCGGTTGGCGTGCGGGTACGGTCAGCCACAACGCCACTGTCTTCCCATCCGGAAAAATTTATAGTACGTGAACGTCATTCAAAAAGAGGACCAGATGTGCTGGCCTGCGACTGAGTTATGAAAGCGTGTTTGAAACGAATGGTGAAAGCACAATGAAATTGCGGTTTGCGAGAACGTAGATTTGTCTGAATTTTCGCGCTTCATGTCCTGCGGTCAACCACGAGAGATGGTTGAGCCCCGGAAAGAAAGTAAGGTGAGATGACGGAACCCGGCTCTGCGATGCCATTGTTGACGCGATTTGCTTTCATGGTCATGGGCTGGGGAGCGATTGGCGTTGTCTACACGGTATCAGGGTTACGCGGTGCAGAGGTCGCACATGTGCTGACCCCCTCCGAGATCGATCGCTGGTTTACCTTCGACCCGTCGGCGATCTGGGCCTATATGTCATTTTTTCTGTTCGTGCCTTTGGGTTATTTTTGCACCCCACCAGACCGCGTCAAATGGCTTTGCTGCGCGATGGCGGTTAGTGCGCTTGGCGCGGGATTTGTCTTTGCGGTCTTCCCGACGACGATGATTTTCCCCGCTGTGACGCAAGAGGGGTTCAACGCTGAAGCGCTAAAGCTGTTGATGCGGTACGATGCTGTGGTCAATTGTTTGCCGTCTTTGCATGTCACCTTAACAACACTGGTCCTTATCGCACTTTGGGAAACAGGGCGGCCATGGCGCACTGTATTGCTTACCATCTGGGCTGCAGTGATTGCGATATCGATCCTTCCGCTTTACCGGCATCAGTTTGTCGACTTTCTGGCCGGGCTTGCATTGGCTGGTATGGCCTGTGTCGTGGTCGCCTGGTTAACGCGGTATCGTTTTGCCCGCCGGGAGCCTGCACCATGACTGCAATTGCCTTTCCGATTCTGCTGATGCTCGTTTTAGTGGTGACCGAAATGGTGATCATCAACCGCCAAGGCCTGCAAGAGGTTGATTGGCACGATGTGGTCTTTAATCTTAACTCGGGCCATCTGATGGTTTGGCTGTTTCGCGGGCTAGAAATTGCGGTTTATGGCCTGATCGTGGATCATTTCAACACCGGCTTTGTCAGCGGTTGGCCTGTTGCAGCTGTGTGGATACTGGCCCTGATCGGTTGGGATTTTTGTTTTTACTGGCTGCACCGTTTGCACCATAAATTTACCATCCTCTGGGCGGTACATGTGGTGCATCACGAGGGCGAACATTTCAATCTATCCCTAGCCATGCGGAATTCATGGTATTCGTCACTGGCCTCGGTCCCGTTCTTTGTGCCGTTGGCTTTGCTTGGGGTGCCGGTAGAAATGTTCATCACGGTCTCGGTCGTGCATTACGGCATTCAACTGATGAACCATAGCGCGCTGACCCCTGATCTGGGGTTTCTTGAGCGTATTTTGGTCACACCCAAGCACCACCGTATTCACCACGTGGCCGATCGGGCCTGGTCTGACAGCAACTACGCAGGCAGTTTTGTGATCTGGGATAAGCTTTTTGGCACCTATCGCCCTGATTTGCCTGAAGGTGATTTTGACTATGGTGTCAAAGGCGCGTCACCGTCGGCCAACCCTGCCGTCGCCAGCAACGTACCGATTTTACGTTATGTATTGCGCTGGAAAGTGAAGACCGCGACGCCGGAACCGCGTTATCAGGCACATGGGCTGATGCTGCTGGCTGGAACATTGGTTCTGTTCAGTCTGGTCACAGGATACGTCTGGATTTACGGCTATAGATATGCAGGTTCGGACCAAGATCAGTTGCTCCGCTTCAGCCTGTTGGCGTTTGGGGCAATTGCCTTGGGCGGCATCAGCGAAGGCCGCAACTGGGCACTTTACAGCTGGATCGGGGTGGGCGTGTTTCTGACGGCTGAGGCAATCACAGGCGGCGCGGGCTATCCATGGTTTCTGGGTTGCTTTGTGTTGTTGCTTCATAGCCTAAGCTTGCTTCTTGGCTTTGGGCGTAACGACCTTGAGGTCAGAGAAACATCGCTTGGTTAGCGCTACGCCGTATTTGGCGCGGGTTGAGCCATTATCGTGCGGCCATTCGAGTGGCGGCACCTATGCCAGCGGCCGGGTGTGTCCTTTTGTTCGGGTCAACCCCAGCCGCATCTGTGTTCGCGTGGCAGTTTGCTGCGTCAGGCCGCAGCCCCACCCACTGTTAATCCGCCGATCATAAGGCTGGGTTGCCCGACGCCCACCGGCACCCATTGCCCCGCCTTCCCGCAGTTCCCGATGCCGGGGTCGAGTTCCAAATCGTTTCCGATCCCTCGGATTTGTTTTAGCGCCGTCGCCCCGTCACCGATTAGCGTGGCTCCTTTGACCGGTGCGCCGACAACCCCGTTTTTGACCCGGTAGGCTTCGGTGCAGCTGAATACAAATTTGCCGTTAGTGATATCGACCTGTCCGCCGCCAAAACCCACGGCGTAGATCCCGTCTTTCAGGTCAGACACCAGGCTTTCGGGGGCGGCATCGCCCGCCAGCATATAGGTGTTCGTCATCCGGGGCATGGGTGCATGTGCATAGCTTTCGCGTCGCCCGTTTCCGGTGGGGGCCACCCCCATCAGCCGTGCGTTTTGCCGGTCTTGCATGTAGCCCACAAGGACCCCGTCTTCGATCAGCGTATTTTTCGCGCTGGGCGTGCCTTCATCATCGACGGTGATTGAACCGCGCCGGTCGGGAATGGTGCCGTCGTCTAGCACGGTGACCCCTTTGGCCGCGATCTGTTGGCCCATGAGCCCTGCGAATGCGGAGGATCCTTTGCGATTAAAGTCCCCTTCCAGCCCGTGCCCGATGGCTTCATGCAGCAAAATGCCCGGCCAGCCGGGTCCAAGGACGACGTCCATTACACCAGCAGGGGCTGGTTCGGCGTCGAGGTTCACAAGTGCTATCCGCAATGCCTCGCGCGCCGCCGCTTCCCAGTTGTCTTGGCCTATCAGCCCGATCAACCCGGCGCGTCCGCCGCCCCCAGATGTGCCGCCTTCGCGTTTGCCGTTTTCTTCGACAATCACACTGACATTCAACCGGGACATGGGCCGAGTGTCGGTCACAAGGGTGCCTTCGGGGCGCAGGATCAAGACCTCTTGATGCGACGCGGCAAGGGTGGCCGAGACTTGCACAACGCGCGGGTCGAGCGCGCGGGCGAAAGCATCGATGTCGCGCAAGACATCGACTTTGGCCGGGAAGGTGGCCTGCAGCATGGGGTCATCATCGCTGTAAAGTTTGCGGTTAGTCCCGGCAGGGGCGGCGGACATGGTGCCTCCGCCATCGCCCACTGCCAGCCGGGCGGTACTGACGGCCCGCTTCAGCGCATGTTCGTCGATGGTCGTGGAATGGGCATAACCGGCGGTTTCGCCCTTCACCGCACGCAGCCCAAATCCTTCGGACGCATCAAAGCTGGCGGTCTTAACCCGACCGTCATCAAATGACAGTACTTCGGATTTGCGCCGTTCGAGAAAGAGTTCGCCGTCATCGGCGCCTAGGGTGGCCTCTTGCAACAAATTCAGCGCGGTTTGCTGATCAAGATTGGTTTCAAACGGGCGAAAGGGGTCAGCGGACATTCAATTTTCCTTTGCGGGGGGCGCTTTCAGAGCAGAAGTGCTGTTTTGACGCAACAGCGGTTCTTGAGTTGTTCATCAAGATATGGGACATGACCCTTCGAATACAACGGGAATCCGTCCTGTGGATGGACCTGTTTTCAGACAGACGCGCCCACAGGGTGAAACGAAGTTAGGGTATTTTATGGGACTGAAACGCTTTGCGACCTCAATTTGGGCAACGGCAGGTCTGATTCTTGCGGGATCACCTGTCTGGGCGCAAGACATCGTTGGGCAGGATCTTGAGATCGTGGGCCGCCCAGTGAATGGCGGAACAGGCTTTCAGCCGGCGGCGACTGAACTGGCCCGGGACGTCCAGTGGCTTGACGGGATGCTGCTGGTGTTGATCACGCTGATTTCGCTGTTTGTAACCGGGCTGCTGGCTTGGGTCATCATCCGATACAACGAAAAGCGTCAGCCTGTGCCTGCAACCTTCACGCATAACTCGCCGCTTGAGGTCGCTTGGACGGTGGTTCCGATTGTTATTTTGGTCTTTATCGGGGCGTTTTCATTGCCTGTGCTGTTCAAGCAGCAGGAAATTCCCGAAGCGGATATCACCATCAAGGTCACCGGGTACCAGTGGTATTGGGGCTATGAGTATGTCGACGAAGGTGTGGATTTCGAAAGCTTTATGCTTGGCCGTGATGAGCTGGAAGAGTTCGGATACAGCCAGGATGAATATTTGCTGGCCACAGATACGGCTGTGATCGTGCCTGTAGGCGCGGTTGTCGTGATGAACGTGACCGCGGCTGATGTGATCCACTCGTGGACCATCCCGGCGTTTGGTGTGAAGCAGGATGCAGTGCCCGGACGTTTGGCCCAGCTGTGGTTTGCGGCAGAACGCGAAGGCATCTATTTTGGCCAGTGTTCCGAGCTTTGCGGCAAGGATCATGCCTATATGCCAATCACGGTGAAAGTCGTCAGCCAAGAGGTTTACGATGCTTGGATGGCTGAACAGCAGGGAACTTCCTAAAGGGCGCGGTGGGTCAAGACCCACCTCACGACATCACATGAACCAGGTAAGATGGGTTTTAACCCATCCCCCAGAAGGACCCGCATGACCGATTTCACTGCCACTAACACCCCACATGAGGCCAGCATGGGCGACTACTTCGCCCTGATGAAGCCGCGCGTGATGTCTCTGGTGGTGTTTACGGCCCTTGTCGGTCTGCTTGTGGCACCGGTGCCCGTGCACCCATTCATCGGGTTTGTTGGCATCTTGTGTATTGCGGTTGGGGCAGGAGCCTCGGGTGCGCTGAATATGTGGTGGGATGCCGATATCGACGCTCGCATGAAACGGACCGCCGGCCGTCCTATTCCGTCAGGCCGTGTCCAGCCCGGTGAGGCCTTGGGTATTGGTCTGGCTCTGTCAGGCTTTTCAGTGGTCTTGCTCGCCCTTGCCACCAATTTTTTCGCGGCTGCCTTACTGGCGTTTACGATCTTCTTTTATGCGGTCGTCTATTCCATGTGGCTCAAGCGTGCGACGCCGCAAAACATCGTCATTGGCGGGGCCGCTGGGGCGTTTCCACCGATGGTGGGCTGGGCTGTGGCAACAGGTGGTGCTAGTATCGAAAGCCTGCTGATGTTTGCGCTGATCTTCATGTGGACCCCTCCACATTTCTGGGCGTTGGCCTTGTTTGTGAAGTCTGACTACGGCAACGCAGGTGTGCCAATGCTGACGGAAACCCATGGGCGCGACGCAACGCGCAACCATATTTTGGTTTACACTGTGCTGCTTGTGCCTGTCGCACTCGGCCTTGGTCTGACTTCGATTGGCGGCCCCGTCTATATGGCTGTGGCCGTGGTGATGAACGCTTGGTTCCTAAAAGGGGCCTATGACATTTGGCGCCGCGATGATGCGGCTTGCGAGGCTGACAAGCATAAGACAGAAATCGCTGTGTTCAAAGTGTCGCTGTATTATCTCTTTGCCCATTTCGGCGCGCTTTTGCTTGAGGCTGCGCTGCATCTTTATGATCTCGGGGGCTGGTGATGGCGATTGAGGTCGAACATGAGCTGCATGAGCGCCGCAAGGGCCGCAACTACGGTGTTGGCCTGCTGTTGATCGGTTTTATTGCCATTGTCTTTGGGCTGACAGTGGTCAAGGTGCTGCAATTGGGTGACGCCGGGCAATTTGAGCGTGCAGATCACGTTGTGCGCCCACAAATCATACCTGTGGATGAGGTCGCTGAATGAAGCTTTTTCCGAACATTCAAGGCCCCCAACGTACAGCTGCGCAAGCGGTCTGTGTCGTCGTCTTTATGGGCGGTCTGGCTTGGGCGTCGGTCCCGTTTTATGACTGGTTTTGCCGGGTGACCGGTTTTGGCGGTTCCACGAATGTGGTTGATTCTGGTAGCGACGTGATCTTGGACCAAACCATCAAGATCCGTTTTGATGCCTCGCTTGAGCGTGACATGCCTTGGACGTTCAAACCCGAAGTCCAAGAGATGGAAATCCGGATTGGTGAAACCGGGCTTGCCTTTTACGAGGCGCACAACCCGCTGGATGTGCCAATTGCCGGGCAGGCATCCTATAATGTGACCCCTTACGAGGCCGGTGCATTCTTCGACAAAATCGCGTGTTTCTGCTTTGTTGAACAGGTCCTGATGCCTGGTGAGACAGTAATGATGCCTGTCAGCTTTTTCGTGGATCCGGCCATCGTGGATGACCGCGAGGGGCAATATGTGCATACGATAACACTGAGTTATACATTCTATGAGATCGATTTGCCGGATGATGAAGTCCAGGCAGCGGTCGGGCCTGAGACTTTGACACCTGCGTCGCAAGACGCCATACAGACGAACTGAAGATAAGCCGATAGGGAACGCACCACATGGCGCATGTAAAGAACCACGATTACCACATTTTGCCACCCTCCATCTGGCCGCTGATTGCCGGCGTTGGTTCGTTCATTATGCTCTTTGGGGCGGTGATTTGGATGCATGGGTCTGGGCCTTACATGTTCCTGATGGGCTTTGCAGCGGTGCTTTACGTGATGTTTGCTTGGTGGTCCGAAGTTGTGACAGAAAGCAACGTGGGCGATCATACTCCCGTCGTGCGGATCGGCCTGCGCTATGGCTTTATCATGTTCATCATGTCCGAAGTGATGTTCTTTGCTGCTTGGTTCTGGTCGTTTTTCAAGCATGCTATGTATCCGATGGAAGAATATGTTGGATCGACCTACGCTCAGCCGGAGTTTTATCAGGTTGATGCGTTCCATCTGCCGCTGATGAACACACTTGTTTTGCTGTGCTCGGGCATGGCAGTGACTTGGGCGCACCACGCATTGGTGCATGAAAATAACCGCAAAGATTTGGAACATGGGCTATTGCTGGCCGTGGTGCTGGGTATCTTTTTCACATTCTTGCAGGGCTATGAATATTGGTATCTGCTGGTGTCGCAGGATTGGACCTTTGGCGGGGATGAGTTCTTTTCAAACTTCTTCATGGCAACCGGGTTTCACGGGTTTCACGTGATCATCGGGACGATCTTTTTGTTCATCTGCTACCTGCGTGCCCGTGCCGGCCATTTCACCCCTGAAAAACATATCGGCTTTGAGGCTGCTGCCTGGTACTGGCACTTCGTAGATGTGGTTTGGCTGTTCCTGTTCTTTGCCGTCTACATCTGGGGTACTTGATCGCGCCGATCCCGTAAGATGGGTTTAAACCCATCTTACATTTGCTTGAACGCGCGGGGTCCCAGCTCGCGCGTGTCCCACTTTGAGGCAGATGATGCTGCGCAAAATTCTCTTCCCTCTGATCCTTGGCCTGTCCGGCTGCAGCGTATTGATCAGTCTGGGTGTGTGGCAGGTTGAACGTTTGGCCTGGAAAGAGGATATCCTGGCAGGCATAAACGCCCGTCTCTCAACTGATCCCGTTCCGCTGACCTTTGATGTCAATGAAGTTGACCATGAATACACGCGTGTCACTTTGACGGGTATGCCTGCGGGCGAAGAGCTGCATGTCCTGGTTTCGGGCACGCAAGCAGGCACTGGCTATCGTACGATATCAAAAGTCTTCACTGCCACGGGCCCGATTCTTGTAGACTTGGGTCTGCTCGCCATTGATGCTAAAGACGCCCCGCCACTGGTGGCACCGATGGATATCACCGGAACCTTGCTTTGGCCGGATGATGTGAATGACAATACGCCGCCGCCTGACTTGGCTGAAAACATTTGGTTTGCCCGTGATATCCCGGCGATGTCCGCCGCATTGGACACCGCACCTTTGATGGTTGTCCTGACATCTGGGACCCCCCTTGACCCGCGGATCACGCCGCTGCCCGTGAACACGACCAACATCAAGAACGATCATTTTGAATATGCTGTCACATGGTTCTTGCTGGCCGTTGTCTGGGCCATTATGACCCTGTTCTTAATAGGCCGCACTCTTCGACCAAAGGACACCTGAAATTCATGCGCTATATCTCGACCCGGGGCACTGCCCCTGCATTGTCGTTTGAGGAAGCCATGCTGACCGGCCTGGCTCGTGACGGTGGCCTGTATGTGCCTGAAGAGGTGCCTACCCTGTCCCACACCCAGATCGCTGCGATGGCGGGCAAATCCTATGAAGAGGTCGCATTCGATGTCATGCGCCCATTCATCGGCGACACATTCACCGATGCCACGTTCAAAGATCTCATCGCAAAGGCCTATGCGGGATTTGGCCATGCCGCCCGCGCCCCTTTGGTGCAGTTGGACAGCAATCACTATCTGCTAGAGCTTTTCCACGGCCCGACATTGGCGTTCAAAGATTTTGCCATGCAGCTGATTGGCCAGATGTTTCAGGCTGCCCTCAGCCGTTCGGGCGACCGGGTGACCATTGTGGGTGCTACGTCGGGTGATACCGGATCCGCCGCGATTGAGGCCTTTCGTGGTCTTGAGGCGGTGGATGTGTTTATTCTTTACCCGCATGGGCGTGTGTCCGAGGTGCAGCGCCGTCAGATGACCACCCCTGTTGAAAGCAATGTCCACGCGCTTGCCGTAGATGGCGATTTTGATGATTGTCAGGCCGCCGTGAAGGATATGTTCAACGATTTTGCCTTCCGCGAAGAGGTCAAGCTAGCGGGAGTCAATTCGATCAACTGGGGCCGCGTGCTGGCGCAGGTCGTCTACTATTTCACCGCAGCCGTATCGTTGGGAGCCCCGCACCGTGAAATCAGCTTTACGGTGCCTACCGGCAACTTTGGCGATATTTTTGCGGGCTATATTGCCAAGAAGATGGGCCTACCGATTGCTGATCTGGTGGTGGCGACGAACCGCAATGACATCCTGCATCGCACATTGGAAACCGGGGCTTATACCAAGGAAGGTGTGACCCCGACCATCAGCCCGTCGATGGACATTCAGGTCAGTTCCAACTTTGAGCGTGCCTTGTTTGATGCCTATGGTCGTGACGGTGCCGCGGTCGCTGGGCAGATGGATGATCTGAAGTCAGGTGGTTTTGAGATTAGCCAGGGTGCCTATCAGATGCTGAAAGATACTTTCATATCTGGCCGTGCATCCGAGGAACAGACCCACGCCGCCATCAAGACCTACCTTGCCAAGCACGGCGAGCTGCTTTGCCCGCACACGGCTGTTGGCGTGCATGTGGCGGAGCAGCATTTGGGCACGACCCCCATGGTCACGCTGGCCACCGCCCATCCCGCGAAGTTCCCGGATGCTGTCAAAGCAGCCTCGGGCGTTGCGGCACCCCTTCCGCCGCGCATGGCGGACTTGTATGACCGCCCCGAGCGCCTTACACGCGTTTCAGGGAATTTGGCGGCCTTGCAGGCCGTTATCAGGGAACGGATGACGCATTGACGATAGAACTGCACACGCTGTCCAACGGTTTTCAAATCGTGACAGAGGATATGCCCGGACTGAAATCGACCAGTATCGGCATCTGGGTCCAGGCCGGTGGCCGCCACGAACGTGTTGAACAGAATGGCATTGCCCATTTTCTGGAACATATGGCCTTTAAAGGCACAAAGACCCGCAGTGCCTTGCAAATCGCCGAAAGTATCGAAGACGTCGGCGGCTACATCAACGCCTATACCAGTCGCGAGATGACAGCCTATTACGCCCGTGTCTTAGAAGACGACGTGGCCCTTGGTCTTGATGTCATTGCTGATATTCTGCTGAACCCGATTTTTGATCCGACCGAGATCGAGGTCGAGCGTGGTGTGATCTTGCAAGAAATCGGTCAGACGCTGGATACCCCCGACGACATCATTTTTGATTGGCTCCAAGAGGTGGCATATCCCGATCAGGCCCTTGGCCGCACGATCCTTGGCCCGTCTGAGCGTGTCAGCACCTTTAGTCGCGACGATCTGCAAGGCTTTGTGGGCGAGCACTATGGCCCGAACCAGATGATCCTGTCTGCCGCCGGTGCCATTGATCACGATGCGATTGTCCGCCAAGCCGAAGCTTTGTTTGGGCATTTGCCTGCGGTCCAACGCACCAATGATTTGCTGCAGCCCGCCCGGTTTGCAGGTGGCGAACGCCGCGAGGTCAAGGCGCTGGAGCAAGTGCATTTCGCCTTGGCGCTCGAAGGCCCGACTTATCTGGATCCTGCCATTTATACGGCGCAAATCTACGCATCTGCGATGGGTGGCGGCATGTCTTCACGCCTGTTTCAGGAAGTGCGCGAGAACCGCGGCCTGTGCTACACGATTTTTGCACAGGCGGGCGCCTATGAAGATACCGGTCTGACCACGATCTACGCCGGCACCAGTGCCGCCCAGATCGAAGAACTGGCTCATGTCACCATGGATGAAATGAAACGCGCAGCTTCTGACATGACAGCGGCCGAAGTTGCGCGTGCCCGTGCCCAGATGAAGGCCGGGTTACTGATGGGGCTTGAGAGCCCGTCAAACCGTGCCGAACGGCTTGCGCGCCTGCTGTCGATTTGGGGACGGATTCCTGGCATTGATGAAACCATTGAACGCATTGATGCGGTTACCACAGGCGATGTAAAAGATTTTGCCGGGCAGATGGCTGGTCAGGCCGGAACGGCGATGGCTCTCTATGGTCCTGCAGAGGCCGCCCCGACGCTTGATGCGTTGAAAGCAAGATTGGCAGCGTAATGCTGGGCAGCCGGCGTAAGCTGCGGATCGAGTCAGAGCGGCTGACGCTTCGCCCGCCTGTGCATAGTGACTATCGCGCATGGGTTGCACTGCGTCAGGTCAGCCGCGATTTCCTGACCCCTTGGGAACCGACTTGGGCCCCGGATCATCTGTCCCGCAAGGCATTCACCAACCGTGTCTACTGGGCCCAGCGATCCGTCCGAAACGGTACCGCGATGCCGCTGTTTATGGTCCGTCGCGAAGATGAGGCACTGGTTGGCGCCATCACCCTGGATCATATCAAGCGTGGCCCTGCCCAGTCTGGCATCACTGGTTATTGGATTGGCCAGCCCTTCGCCCGTCAAGGTTTCATGCGCGAAGCGATTCAGGCGGTGGTACACCACGCCTTTTCGGTGATGGACCTCAGCCGGATTGAGGCGGGGTGTTTACCCGAAAATGCCCCATCGCGCAGGTTGCTGGAACAATGTGGTTATAAGTATGAAGGCGTCGCCCAAAGCTATTTGCAGATCAACGGGCGCTGGCGGAACCATGTGCTGTACGCCAATCTGCGCCATGATCGGCGTGGCAAGACCGA
Source organism: uncultured Paracoccaceae bacterium (assembly GCA_947501555.1). Classification (GTDB taxonomy): domain Bacteria; phylum Pseudomonadota; class Alphaproteobacteria; order Rhodobacterales; family Rhodobacteraceae; genus Yoonia. The sequence goes on along the minus strand of CANMWG010000001.1, from coordinate 2,394,429 downwards.
TGTAGGGTGATGTGGGGAGTAACGGGCCGAAGCGGACCTTAGATTTTTCGTCACGAGGCCTGTTTTAAAAGCAATCTTGAATACCAAGCGTTGGGTGGAGGCACGTAATCATCGATGATTGAACAAGACTTCTTGGAGAAGCTAAATACTACGTTTGGCGCAAACCCGAGGCCCTCAACGTTGTTGGTCATGAGCGATGAAACTCGCAAAAGGTATGCTAATGAAGTAGCTGCTCTCGAAGAAATGGACTGGGAACATGGTGTGCCGAGCGACTTGGATGACTTCTATGAACCGAACACGTTCTTGAGCATCTCCGGGTATAAATATCTGATTCCTAAGGTATTTGCATTTTGCCAGAAATGGCCGGAAGTAAATAACGATATTGTCTCAGTGATGAAGATCAAGCCCTTTCTCGGCGATACCGACACTTTCATTGAGAGCTTCCATGGAGAAGAACAGCCACTCCTTTGGTCATTCCTTGTGGAAATTCACAAATTGACTGGCGATGATATTTTCGAGGATTTTGGCGAAGAGGCCAAGTTGCTTCAAGCGAAGCTGACCTAACCAGAAGCGGACGTTTACCGTGAAGCGTGCGGTGCTGATTTACCAGTACTAAAGGGACGATGATTTTGCCATCTGTCCAAGCTCGCGCTCATCCAACGTGACGCTAACACCGTGGTATTTTCCGGTTGGACAATGCAGCTTTTTGGCCCATGTAATCGGTGCAGTCAGAGGAGAGTTTAGATGCTCAATCCGGTTACCACAGAGTTTGAAAATGTGCTTCGACAGATTTTGTCTGATGCAGCTTTCAAAGATGACAGTGCCCCCTATCTGACCGAACCGCGTGGCCGCTGGACGGGCCAAGGTCTGGTCGTGGCGCCTGCCAGTACCAATGAGGTGGCGTCCGTCGTCCGTGCATGTTCTGATGCCCGTGTGGGTATCGTGCCCTATAGCGGTGGCACCGGTTTGGTGGGTGGCCAGCTGCAAGCAGATGGTCCCGCGCCGGTTGTCTTGTCGTTGGAGCGCATGAATCGTATTCGTGACGTCTATCCCATGGAGAACGTGCTGGTCTGCGATGCTGGCGTTATCCTGACCAATGTCCAAAAAGCAGCAGAGGAGGTGGATCGCTTGTTTCCCTTGTCGCTCGCCTCGGAAGGGTCTGCCCGAATTGGTGGTTTACTGTCCACAAATGCCGGTGGTGTGAATGTGCTGCGCTATGGCAATGCGCGTGCGCAGTGTCTGGGTCTCGAAGTTGTGCGTCCAGATGGGTCGATTTGGCATGGGTTGACCCGCCTGCACAAAGATAACACCGGCTACGATCTGCGAAACTTGATGATCGGGGCCGAGGGGACCCTGGGCGTCATCACCGGCGCTGCGTTGAAACTGTCCCCCCGCCCGGTGGGTCTTGGCGCTGCGATGATGGCTGTGCCGTCGCCCGCCGCCGCATTAGACCTATTGGCGATGGCCCGCGCCCGTCTGGCTGACGGTATTTCTGCTTTTGAGATGATCCACCGCCAAAGCTTTGATTTTCTGGCCGAAGTGGGACCTGAGATTAAATCGCCCTTTGCGGATACACCAGAATGGTGTGTGCTGATTGACGTTGGTCTTGCGGCGGGTCTGGCCCCGAACGAGGCACTAGAGGATCTGTTTGCCGCCGCTTTTGAGGCGGGGTTGGTCACTGATGGTACGGTGGCCCAAAGCCATGCGCAACGTGCCGCCTTTTGGCATATCCGCGAAAGCATCCCCGAGGCGAACCGTCGCATCGGGTCCGTCAGTTCGCATGATATTTCGGTCCCGCTGAGCGCGATCCCGGATTTTATTGCCCAAGGTCCCGACGTGTTGGCCGAGGTCGGTGCGTTCCGAATTAACTGCTTTGGTCATCTGGGGGATGGGAACTTGCACTACAACGTTTTCCCGATGCCTGGTCTGACCAGGGCGGATTACGAGGCCGAGCGCCCGCAGGTGAAACGTGTGGTACATGATCTGGTGCATCAGATGGCGGGGTCTGTCAGTGCGGAACATGGGATTGGACGGTTGAAGGTCGAAGATCTGGAAACCTATGCTGATCCCGCCAAACTAGAAATGATGCGCGCGATCAAACAGGCGCTTGATCCGCAGGGAATCATGAACCCCGGGGCGGTCGTTCGCGTTTGATATGTCGCTTGCCTCCGGCGGAAGTATTTGCCGGAAATAAGAAGTTGTTAACGACGAACACGTAGGTCGGCCCGGCGGTACAGGCTGGAGAGCCGATGGCCGTGAAATGAGAAGTCGCCCGGTGCCGGATCTGATAAAGATCAGTCTGGACCGGACAACGGAGCCGGGCGCATTCAATTTCTTATTTCCCAAAGCATTTCGATTTATCATTGAATCACTTGTTCGCTGCCTCTCCCTTCGGTCGAAAGCGAAAAATGATATTGTCAGTCTCAAATCAAAATCGAAACGCTATGAAATACTCTCCCTGAAGGGTTACTCGCCCTCAAATGCGCACAACGCGTGCACGTCCATCCCCATCGCTTCAAGCCGTTTGCGTCCGCCCAGTTCAGGAAGGTCGACGATAAAGGCGCAGCCGATCACCTCGGCCCCTAAGCGTTCAATCAGTTTGATCCCGGCCTCTGCCGTCCCGCCAGTGGCCAGCAGATCATCGACCAGCAGGACTTTGTCCCCCGGTTGCAGCGCATCATCGTGGATTTCCACAACGGCTTCGCCGTATTCCAACTGGTAAGCCTGTTCGATGGTTTTGCCTGGCAATTTGCCCTTTTTGCGGATCGGCAAGAACCCAACCGACATTTGATGCGCCACGGCCCCGCCGAGGATGAACCCACGGGCCTCAAGCCCCGCTACTTGGTCGATGTTTAGGCCCGCATAGGGGTGCAGAAGTTGATCCACTGCGATCCGAAAGCCCCTGGGATCACTGAACAGCGTGGTCACATCCCGGAACATGATCCCCTCATGCGGGAAATCGGGGATCGTGCGGATGTAGTCTTGGACGGTTTTCATATGTCGTGAGCTTTCTAAAGAACGCGGCCAGCGATGGCGTCAAGTTTGGCGGTGAGGGCCGGGTCCCGTTTGTCGGGGCCGGTCATGATGGCGTATTCGAGTGCCCGGTCGCACCCATGTGGGCAGGGTGCCCGGTCAGGCCCCAGCAGGGCTGGAAGCCGCGCGATCAGGTCGCGTGCTTTGGTGCCGTTGCCTTTGAGCGTTGCAATGATTTCGGTGATGTCGACGGCCCCGTGATCAGGGTGCCAACTGTCGTAGTCGGTGATCATGGCGACGGAGGCGTAACAAATCTCGGCTTCGCGGGCCAGTTTCGCTTCGGGCATGTTGGTCATGCCGATCACGTCGCAGCCCCATTGTCGGTAGAGTTTGCTTTCGGCTATGGATGAAAACTGCGGCCCTTCCATTGCCAGGTAGGTGCCGCCCCGGTGGATTGTGATATTTGCGTCCTTTCCGGCGGTTTCGCACGCGTCTGATAATCTTTCGCAGGTCGGATGTGCCACGCTGACATGCGCCACGCAGCCTGTCCCGAAGAATGATTTTTCACGTGCGAACGTCCTGTCGATGAATTGGTCCACAATCACAAAATCACCCGGCGCCAGTTCGTCCCGAAACGACCCGCAGGCGCTGACACTAATGATGTCTGTGACCCCAAGTCGTTTGAGCGCGTCGATGTTGGCCCGGTAGGGCACAGTCGTCGGCGAATGCACATGCCCCCGGCCATGTCTTGGCAGAAAGGCCATTGCAACCCCATCAAGCGTACCCGTCAGGACGGCGTCAGATGGATCGCCCCAAGGGCTATCGATGTTGACCCATTCGGCGTTTTGCAGCCCTTCCATGTCATAAATGCCAGAGCCGCCGATGATTCCTATTTTTGTCTGCATGGGTCACCTCATCTTAACCTGCTCCGATGACACTGGAGCGGAATGAAGGAAATGTGAAGCCTGCGTTCCGTGCCGATGCTGCAACAGCAGCCATTGCGTGGTTCAGGAGGGGTGACAAGCGTGGAATGGTGGTTTAGGGCAGCGGTAACAACCCCCGTTTTGACAGGAATTTCCATGGCCCGCGCTCTTTTGGCGAGTTTCGCAGATAGTCTATCGCTTAGTGATCCGAATGCCCCGCTGACGCCCGGCCAATTGCGCACTGATGTGCTGTCTGGTTTGACCGTTGCCTTGGCCTTGGTTCCCGAGGCTGTGGCCTTTGCCTTTGTTGCCGGAGTAGAGCCTTTGGTGGGGCTTTATGCGGCGTTTATCGTGGGTTTGATTACCGCCGTTTTTGGTGGGCGGCCGGGGATGATTTCAGGCGCCACTGGTGCGTTGGCTGTTGTCATGGTCAGCCTCGTGGCGCTGCATGGTGTCGAGTATCTGTTTGCCACCGTCGTGTTGATGGGGTTGATCCAGATCGTTGTTGGTATCATGCGCTGGGGTAAGTTCATTCGCTTGGTTCCGCATCCTGTCATGCTGGGTTTTGTGAACGGTCTGGCGATTGTGATTTTCTTGGCGCAATTGGGCCAGTTTCAGGTACCCGGATCGGCCCATGGCGGCGGTCACGGGATGGCCAACGGTGAATGGTTGTCGGGACCGCCGATGTATCTCATGCTGGGCCTTGTCGCGTTGACCATGTTGATTATCTGGGTGATGCCCCGAATTACGAATGTTGTGCCTGCGCCTTTGGCTGGGATTGGTATTGTTGCTGCTATCGTGATTGGTTTGGGCCTGGATGTGCCATTGGTCGGCGATCTGGCCAGTATTGAAGGTGGGTTGCCCCCTTTCCACGTGCCTGCTGTTCCGCTGAATTGGGAAACCTTTGAGATTATTCTTCCCTATGCATTGATTCTGGCAGCCATTGGTCTGATCGAAAGCCTGCTGACCTTGAACTTGGTTGGAGAGATGACCGGCAAGCGCGGCGGTGCGAGCCAAGAATGTCTGGCGCAAGGTGCGGCCAATACGGTGACGGGCTTCTTTGGTGGCATGGGTGGTTGCGCGATGATTGGTCAGTCCATGATCAACGTAAAATCCGGCGGTCGTACCCGTGTCGCGGGGATCGCTGCGGCTTTGTTCCTGCTGGCGTTTATCCTGTTTGCCAGTGGCCTGATTGAACAAATTCCATTGGCCGCTTTGGTTGGTGTGATGTTCATGGTTGTGATCGGGACCTTCGCCTGGAACTCGCTTGCTATCTTGCGAAAGGTGCCGCGCACGGATGCTTTTGTAACCATTCTGGTGACCATCGTTACCGTGGCGACCGATCTGGCAACGGCTGTCGTTGTAGGTGTTATCGTTTCGGCGCTGGCCTATGCGTGGAACAATGCAACCCGCATTCATGCCAAGACTTACGAGACGCCCGAAGGTGCAAAGGTCTACAAAATTCAGGGACCGCTGTTCTTTGGCTCGGCTGATGGGTTTACGGAACTTTTCCAGATAAACACCGATCCGCAACTTGTGATTGTTGACTTTGATGACAGCCGTGTTGTGGATCAGTCTGCCTTGCAAGCGATTGAGGCCGTTGCGCTGAAATATGAGCAGGCGGGTAAGCGCATTCAATTGCGGCACCTAACTCATGATTGCCATCAGTTGCTGTCAAAGGCCGGGCATTTGATTGTCGATAGCGACGATGATCCCGACTATGCGTTGGCTGTCGATTATAGCGTGAAAACCGGGATCATAGGTGGGCATTAAAGCGTTTTGCGTTTTATCTGAGCCACCCACATCGCAAATTGCGTTCGACCGCAGGGAGAGGCAGCGAATTGCGATTCAGGTCAAACGCAAAACGCGCTAGCCGCCCGGTCGTTCCAAGCTGAAGACCTCGCGTATGACCGAGTAATCCCGGTAGCCCAGTCGTGTCAGCGGGTTGAAACGGCTGACGTCGAATTTGCCATCGACCACGCAGTCATCGCGCAGGTGCACGCCGGTCACTTCACCGAAGACCGCAAAGTTCGTCTCACCGGGCAGCTGCACAATTTGGGTCAGCGTGCATTCCAGTGTCGCGGGCGTGCCCGCCACACGTGGGCAGTTGATGGTTGCACACTCGGCCTTTTCGACCCCCGCAAGTGCGAATTCATCCGTCTCGCGTTCCCAAGGCCCCGAGGTTTGGTTCATCAGATCCCGTGCGGCATATTCCACGATATTCACCGCAAAAACGCCCGTATCTCGGATATTGGCGACGCTGTCTTTGGTGTCGCCCCGGTCCGGCTTGGCGCTGGTTGAGGCGAACATGACCTGCGGCGGCACATAGGCGACCGCGTTGAAAAACGAATAGGGGGCCAGATTGTCCTGCCCGTCGCTACCCCGTGTGGCGATCCAGCCGATAGGCCGCGGAGAGACGACAGCGTTAAAAGGATTATGCGGGAGGCCATGGCCATTTTTGGGTTCGTAGAACATTGTGCAGCCTTTTCGTTCGGTTAGCCAAGGGGTAACGTCAGGCAGAGCCCTTGGCCAGACGAAAGACAAGATGCAACAAACGATACTTCATCTGGCGCAAGAGACTGCTGATGATTGGTGGGAGGTCGAAGCGCTTTACGATCTGTGCTTTGCGCCCGGTCGCTCGGCTTTGTCGTCTTACCGGTTGCGTGAGGGCATTGATCCGATTGCGTCGCTTTGTCTGACGGCCCGTGATGCGGATGGCGTCTTGGCTGGCGCTGTACGGAACTGGCCGGTGCGCGTTGGCGATGCTTTGACGATCTTGTTAGGTCCAATTGCCGTGCATCCAACACGCCAGGGTGAGGGTGTCGCGGCCTTGTTGATGCAAGACTGTCTGAGGCGTGCCCGCGCCGCAGGTTATGCCCGCATCATGCTGGTGGGCGATGCCCCATACTATAGCCGCTTCGGGTTCGTACCGTTGAAAGATGTGGTGATGCCACCGCCGACAAACCCCGATCGGGTGCTTGGGCTGGCACTGTCGGAGGGCGCCTGGGATCAGGTCAGCGGTACCGTAACCGCCATGCATGATTGAAATTCACCCTGATCCACCCCATCTCTAGGGTATGGATGACCCTGATATAGCGATGAAAGAGATCAACCCGGCCCATCAGTCGGCCCCGTTGACTCCAGCCGCCCGCGATGAAATTGCAGCACTTGCTGACCGACAGCGCAAGGCCAATGGCGTTCTGATGCAGGCCATAAATTTTGTTGGTGGCCAGGTTGAAGACACGTTGAAACTGCTGCCGAAAGCCACGCGCACGCGCGTTGAAAAGGTAGCACAGTCGGCCCTGCGCCAAAGCTATGAACTGGCCAGTAAATCCCGTGACGGGATCGGACAAAACATCGGCTCTGACCGGATGCATAAGTTCATGGGCACGGTGTCAGGGGCTGTTGGTGGGTTTGGCGGGTTGCCTACGGCCATTGTTGAACTGCCAGTGGCCACAACGGTGATTTTCCGCGCGGTCCATCACGTGGCCGTTGAATATGGCGAAGATCCTTTGTCCCCTGAAACCCGATTGCAATGCTTGGCCGTCTTTGGCGCAGGCGGGCCGACGCAGGCGGATGATGGGATCGACATCTCCTTTATCGGCGCCCGGCTGAGCATTTCCGGGGCCGCTGTGAATGGCCTGATCACCAAGGTCGCCCCGCGTTTTGCCGCTGTTTTATCGCAGAAATTGGCCACGCAGGCCGTTCCGGTTTTAGGAGCTGCTGCTGGTGCCGGGACTAATTATGCCTTTGTGGATTACTATGTTGCGATGGCGCACGTGCATTTTGGCCTCAGGCGCCTGGCCCGCACCTATGGGGATGAAGCTGTTGCCGCTGAATTCCACCGGGTCTTGGCACAGGCCAGTTTACCTCAGACTTGATAGACCAGCCAATCGGCCACGGCACGGCGCACGGATTGATCACCCTTGGCGATGGAATCGTCCATCACGGCTTTCACCTCGTTCAGATTGATCCGCCGCAACAGATGTTTCACTGGCCCGATTGATGCCGGTCGCATTGAGAGTGTCCGGAGACCGAGGGCCGCAAAACACAACGCCTCGACGGGTCGCCCTGCATCTTCGCCGCAAAATGACAACGGTGTATTTGATGCGTCGCAACGTTTGATCACCTGTTCGATGAATGACAAAAAGCTGACGTCCAGCGTGTCATAGCGTTTGCGCACGCGTTCGTTTTCGCGGTCTGCCGCAAAGAAGAATTGCTTGAGGTCATTGCCCCCGATTGAGATGAAATCGACCTCTTCGAAAAATGCATCCGGCGCAAATCCAAGTGACGGCGTTTCCAGCATCGCCCCAACTTCAAGGCTTTCAGGCAGCGGGTGGCCCAGTTTGGTTTCGCGTTCGATGGCCTTGTCCATCTCGGCCCGTGCCGTCCGAAATTCGTTTAGCTGCGTGATGAAAGGGAACATGACCGTCAAAGGTTGCCCATCGGCGGCCCGCAGAAGCGCCTGAAGCTGCATCCGCAAGACCCCGGGTTTATCCAGCCCAACCCGGATCGCGCGCCAGCCCATGGCGGGGTTGGGTTCGTCGTTGGGCTTCATATAGGGCAACACCTTGTCCGAGCCGATGTCTAACGTCCGGAATGCAACGCGCTTGCCCTGCGCTGCGGTCAGAACCCGCGAATACAGCGCAGAAAGCTCGCCACGGCGTGGCATTTGGTTCCGGACCAAAAATTGCAGCTCGGTCCGGAACAGTCCGACGCCTTCGGCGCCAGACCCGGCAAGTGACGGGAGGTCGGCAATGAGTCCGGCGTTCATTTGCAGATTGATCACGGTGCCGCATTTTGCCTCGGCAGGAAGATCCCGGATCGAGGCATAGCGTTCTTGTGCCCTTGTCTGCATCTCAATCTTGTCGGCGAATGCAGACTGCACGGTGTCGTCGGGGCGCAGGTGCGCGATGCCTTGTTCGCCGTCCACAAGGATCGTGTCGCCGTTCAGCGCCTCGCGGGTGACACCTTTAGCGTTGATGATCAACGGGATGGCCCAGGCCCGCGCGACGATCGTTGCATGGCTGCCGACCGAGCCTTCTTCCAGTACGATCCCTTTGATTTTCTTGCCGTATTCCAGCAATTCGCCCGGTCCGATATTGCGTGCCACAAGGATCGGGTTTTCGGGCATGTCTGCCCGCACATCTGCACCCTGACCAGTCAGGATACGCAACAGCCGGTTGGACAGGTCATCCAGATCGTGCAGCCGCTCGCGCAGGTAGGGATCGGGCGACTTTGCCAGACGCGCCCGCGCAAGTGATTGTTCTTTCTCGACAGCCGCTTCGGCGGAAAGCCCGTTTTCAATGTCGGCCTTCATTCGGCGCAGCCAGCCGCTGGAATTGGCAAACATCCGGTAAGCTTCAAGCATCTGCGCCTGCTCTGGATCAACTGACCGGGCCCCGACAAGCATGTTGTCAACGGCCGCGCGCAGCTGGTCTATGCCTGCAACCAGGCGAGCTTGTTCTTGTTCGGGGTCTTCAGAGATTGGGTTGGTCACGACCACGCGTGGTTCGTGCAGAAAGACTTGGCCTTCGCTGGCCCCTTCCTGGGCGACAGACCCACGCAACATCACTGGCTGTTGATGGCGCGCGGAAAGGGCAGCCCCTTCGCCGACGAACGCGCCCAGCTCAGTCATTTCTGCGATGACCATTGCTACAATTTCCAGCGCGTAGACTTCGTCGGGGGTGTATTCACGTTCATCTTTGGATTGGACAACCAGAACGCCCAGGACGTCGCCCAGCCGCTGAATGGGAATGCCACAGAAAGACGAGAATCGTTCTTCGCCGGTTTCCGGCATGTAACGGAACCCCTTTTCGGCGGGCGCATCTGCCGTGTTGATGACACAACGATTTTTGGCTGTCCGGCCCACCAGACCTTCGCCCAATCGCATGCGGGTTTGGTGAACCGCTTCGGGCTGCAGCCCCATAGTCGCGCAGAGTTCAAGCGTCTCGGCATCGCGGAAAAGATAGATGGAACACACTTCCGTGCCCATTGAATCCGCAATCAGGCTGACAACACTATCTAGCCGCGCCTGACCTTCGTTGTCGGCCGCAAGTGCTTCGCGCAAGCGTCCCAAGAGCTTGCGGCTTTCGCTTTCAAACCGATCTGGCATTGGCCCCCCGCGTCACGGCCAGACCCAAAGCGTGGGGTCAGGCTGCCTTTTCCAATTCGAAAGCATCATGCAGGGCTTGGACGGCAAGTTCCATATATTTTCTGTCAATCAGCACGGATATTTTTATCTCTGAGGTTGTAATGACCTTAATGTTAATCCCCTCATCGTGGAGTGCCTTAAACATTTGCGCTGCCACACCTGCATGGCTGCGCATCCCGATCCCAACAACAGAAACTTTAGCTACGCCTTCGTCAGAGACCAGATCGTGAAAGTTAATGTCACCAGACGCTTTGGCGCCCTCCATCGCTTTGACGGCCCGCAAGGTCTGATCCACCGGGCACGAGAACGTCATATCTGTGCGCCCTTCTTCCGAGATGTTTTGCACAATCATATCGACATTCACGCCTGCTTCGGACAATGGGCCAAAAATAGCGGCAGCGATTCCGGGCCGGTCTGCCACTGAAATCAGCGTCATTTTCGCTTCGTCTCTTGAATAGGCTACGCCTGCAACAACGTTAGATTCCATGATTTCCTCCTCGTCGCAGACAAGTGTGCCTGCGTTGTCCGATGGTTCTTCGAATGATGAAAGGACCCGCAACCGCACTTTGTAGCGCATGGCAAGTTCAACCGAGCGGGTTTGCAGCACCTTCGCGCCCAAGGACGCGAGCTCCAGCATTTCTTCAAAGGCGATTTTATCCAGCTTGCGGGCCTTATTGGTGATCCGTGGATCCGTGGTGTAGACCCCGTCGACGTCTGTGTAGATGTCGCAGCGTTCGGCATCAAAGGCGGCGGCAAATGCCACGGCGGTGGTGTCTGAACCCCCGCGCCCTAGCGTTGTGATCCGGCCTTCAGGGCTGATCCCTTGGAACCCTGCCACAACGGCCACTTTCATACCTTCACCAAATTTCGCTTTGATGTTTTCGGGCGGGATATCTTCGATCCGGGCGCTGGAGTGGGCAGATGTGGTCATGACAGGCACTTGCCACCCTTGCCAGCTGCGTGCCGGAATATCCATTTCCTGCAGCCGTAATGCCATTAAGCCTGCCGTCACGTTTTCCCCCGATGAAACGATCGCGTCATATTCGCGTGCATCATAAAGCGGTGAGGTTTCGTTGACCCAACCAACCAGCTCATTGGTCTTGCCCGACATGGCTGAGACGATAACGATCACGTCGTACCCATTGGCTACCTCGAGTGCGACGCGCTTTGCAGCCCGTGCGATCCGGTCGAGGTTGGCGACAGAGGTGCCCCCAAATTTCATCACAAGCGTTGGCATTGGCGTTCCAATATTCGTGTTTCAATTGTCTGGATGTCCTTTAAAGGTCAGGCATTCAGAGGGCAATGCGGAACTGTGACCCCATCACTTGGTGGGAACAGTCGGCGTAACTTCCCCCTGATCTTTCCCGCGTTTGCTGGCATTCATGACCAAAGACTGGAGGAGAAGACGTGGACCGACTTGCCTTTATATTGGCTTCAGAGCTGAATGATGCTGAGAGAGATGCTTTGCACAAGGCTGCGAGCACGCGTCTCGCCTTCGTTTCTTCTTTGTCAGAAGATTTGCGCCGCTTGCGGTTGGTTGATCCGAGCCATGCAGAACTTACCCCATTGGGCCGGGATGTTTGGCGTCTTCTGCGCCAGAACAAGCGTGTAGAGGGCCCATCAGGCTAATGCGTTTTGCGATACCTGTGGCTCAGATAAAACGCAAAATGTGTTAATAGGGATGCACAGACCCATCCCAAGTTTCAAAACACCCTGTATTTGACAGTGCGAGCGCGTCAAACCGTGCCATCAACCCATCTTTGGCTTCGTCAACCGTGATCGCCGCTGTCCCGCCGCCCATGTCCGTCTGGACCCAGCCGGGGTGGTAGATGCCGACACTGATCCCTTCGGGTTCTAGGTCAGCGGCCAAGTTCCGCCCGAGGTTCAAAACCGCGGCCTTGCTGGCCCGGTAGATATAGCTGCCGCCCGGCGCCCGCGTATGTGATGCCATTTGCGATGAGATGATGGCGATTTTGGCATCCTGCGCACGCTGCAGGTGGGGTAACAGATGCTGAATCGTCAGGAAAACGCCCGTCACATTGGTGGCAAAGCTCTCGGCCCACATGGCAGCGGGGTAGCCTCCCTCAAGTGGCTGACCTTTGTCGACGTAAACCCCGGCGTTGCAGATCAACAGATCGATAGACGTGTCGCCCAGCCGATCTGCCAGCTTTTCGTGTGAACCCGGATCGGTGACATCCAATTGGCGCATCGGGCCATCATCAATTTGCCGATGAGTGCCGATAACATTTTCGCCGCGGGCTGCGTATCCATCAAAGAGCGCTTTCCCGATGCCGCGATTGGCCCCTGTGATCAAGACGGTCATCTGCTTATCCTTGTTGTCGGGGTCAATTGGTTTTCTTGCTTGGCACAAAGGGAAGCGGCAGCACCGGGATACCGTCCTTGACCAATTTTTGGGCCTCTTCGAGTTTCGCCTCGCCGTAGATCGGGCGATCGGGTGTGACCCCATCATGCATATCCCGCGCCTCTTTCGCAAAGGAGGTGCCGACATAATCCGAGTGCGTTTCAACCTGTTCGCGCAGCTTTGTCAGGGCGGCCTCGGTCTGTTTGGGTGTTGTCACCGCGCGTGATGTACTGACGGCGGGTGCCATGATGGTTTTTGAGATTGCCGTTGACCCGCAAGTCGTGCAAGTGACCATGCCCGATGCCACCAACCGATCAAAAGCCGCGCCCGATTGGAACCAGCTTTCGAATTGATGGTCGTTGTCACACTTCAGATGAAATCGGATCATTGTGGCCTGATACTATTGGATCAACCGTTAACTAGTCGTTTTCGCAGGCTGTGCAAGCTTGTGCTGCTTTTGTACCCGGTGGGGATTGAAGGTCGCCACAATACGCTTCAGTTCGGGTTCCGATAGCTTCTTGACTGCTTTTTTCTGGCTGAACCATTTGCGCCGCCGTTGGTGCTTTTCCGGCCAATTGCTGTGCGTGTTCCGAACATGCAGCGGGTAAACCATCGCGATGATCGGCGCATTATCCAATTTATGTGGCTTGCTGTAGCTGTAGACCCCCAGGCAGACATCGATGGCCTCACCGCTGAGCCCAGCCTCTTCAAAGGCTTCGGTGGCGGCTGCAGACGCAGGGGTTTGCTTGTGCATCGGCCAGCCTTTGGGGATGATCCAGCGCTTTCGTGTCCTGCTGGTGATCAGGCAGATTTCGACCCGATCGTTCTTGATCCGCCAACACAATGCCGCAAATTGCGCGCGCACATCTGTCTTACGCCCAGAACGTAATTTGAGGGGGAGTTGCCGCGCGGATGTTTTGGCCATGGTTCCTGTCTGAAATTACGTTACATCCGCCTTATGACAGACGTTATGCATGCGCCGGTTGATCGGGCAACCCCTGATCCCAGATTTATTGGATCAGAAATTTATCGCAGCTCAAGTTATGGCGCTTGGCACCCCTTGCGCGTGCCCCGCGTTTCAACCGTCATGGACCTTTCGCGGGCTATGGGTTGGTTGCCACCTACGCAATTTATCAACAGCCCGCGCGCCAAACCCGCCGCATTGATGGGTTTTCATACGTCCGAGTACGTCGCCGCCCTGCAGGCCGCTGAGGCCGCACAGCACGTTTCTGATATGGTGCGTGACCGCCACGGTTTGGGTACGCCGTCTAATCCGGTCTTTGCTGAGATGTATCGCCGTCCCGCCACCTCAGCAGGGGCGTCATTGTTGGCCGGTGAATTGCTGGCCCAAGGCGGAGTGATCTATTCCCCCGCAGGTGGTACACATCACGGCATGCCTGACCGGGCCAACGGGTTTTGCTACCTCAATGACCCGGTGCTGGCGATCCAATCGCTGCGCCGCAATGGGGCAACCCGCATCGCCTACGTCGATATCGATGCGCATCACGCGGATGGGGTTGAGCATGCGTTTGCCGATGATCCAGATACTTTGCTGATCTCCGTGCACGAACAAAACCGTTGGCCCCGTACCGGCGCACTGGCAGATCGTGGGGTGGGGCAGGTGTTTAACCTGCCTGTCCCTGCAGGCATGCATGACGACGATATGGCGTTGATTCGGGATGCGCTTATCTTGCCGTTGGTTTCAGCGTTTCGTCCTGATGCTATAGTGCTGCAGTGCGGTGCGGACGCCGTGAAAGAAGACCCGCAATCACGTCTGGCCCTGTCCAACAACGCGCATTGGGCGATTGTTGCGGCCCTGCGCTCATTGGCTCCGCGCTATCTTGTTTTGGGCGGCGGCGGGTATAACCCGTGGTCGGTCGGGCGGCTTTGGGCGGGTGTCTGGGCGACACTGAATGGCAATGACATTCCGGATCAGCTGCCCGCGCAGGCGCAGGACGTTTTGCGTGCGCTCAGCTGGAAGGGGCCACGGCGGGATGTGCATCCCGAGCCTCATTGGCTGACGACCTTGCGGGATACGCCCCGGCAGGGTGAGATCCATGCGGATGTACGCGCAGGTGTCCGCATCTTGGCTGCAAGCCAAAGCCCATGGGTCTAAGGCTTGCCTTGTCGGATCAACCGCCGGATAGTCTCGCCATGATATATCGGACCTTCTTGCTAGCGATCTTCTTGTGGTGCGGTGCCGCACAGGCCGAAGTGGTCGTCTTTGCCGCTGCCAGCCTGAAAGAGCCGGTCGATGCCTTGGCTGCCCGACTTGAAAATGTGACCGTGTCCTATGGTGGCAGCGGGACATTGGCCCGGCAAATCAGTCTGGGTGCGCCTGCAGATGTGGTTCTTTTGGCGAACCCCGAGTGGATGACCTTTTTGGCAGAAGGGGGGCATGTGGATGCACTAACTGTGGTGGATTTCGCCAGTAACCGGCTTGTACTTGTGGGGCCTGCGGCGGCCGCTGATGTGACGCTTGCGCCTGAAACGCTGCTGGATGCGCTGGGCGGGGGGCGTTTGGCCGTTGGACTGACTAGCGCGGTGCCTGCTGGCATTTATGCCAAAGCAGCGCTAGAAACGCTGGGGCTTTGGGACACGTTGTCGCCGCATCTGGCCGAGGTGGATAACGTCCGCTCTGCCCTCGCATTGGTGGTCCGGGGGCAGGCCCCTTTAGGTGTGGTTTATCAATCTGACATCAGGGCAAGTGAACAGGTGCGTGCCTTGGCCGTCTTTCCCGCAACCAGCCACTTGCCTATCAGATATCAGGCCGCATTGGTGAATGCCGGTTCATCGGACGCGGCTGCTTTCCTGACAGCATTGACCGCTGCTGAAGGCCAGATTTTGCTGGCGGAGGCCGGTTTCTTGCCTGCGGTGGTTGCCTCGGAATGACAGCGTCACTTGGGCCAGAGGAATGGGCAGCGATTTGGCTGTCGTTGCAGGTTGCCTTAGTTGCGACGGTCTGTGCATTGCCGCTGGCCGTTTGGGTGGCCTATGTGTTGGCCCGAAAACAGTTTCCGGGGCGGCAATTGCTGAACGGCTTGGTCCATTTGCCGCTTGTCTTGCCCCCGGTGGTGACGGGGTATTTGCTACTGATCATCTTTGGGCAACAAGGCCCCCTCGGGGCCTTCCTGCACAGCACCTTTGGCGTTTCACTGGCCTTCCGGTGGACGGGAGCGGCTTTGGCAGCGGCGATTATGGCGTTTCCCTTGATGGTGCGCGCGATCCGTTTGGGGATTGAGGCCGTCGATCCGGGGTTGGAGGCGGCGGCGGCAACACTAGGGGCCTCGCGCACACGCATCTTCATGTCGGTGACGCTGCCTTTGGTCTTGCCTGGGGTGCTTGCCGGGACGGTGTTGGGATTTGCGAAAGCCTTGGGGGAATTTGGGGCGACGATCACCTTTGTGGCAGCGATCCCGGGGCAGACCCAGACCATACCATCGGCGATCTACGGGCTCCTGCAGGTACCCGGCAGTGAACCGGCGGTGGTGCGCTTGGTGATTGTGTCTGTGGTCTTGGCGATGGGGGCTTTGTTGGTGTCCGAATGGCTCGCCCATCGGATGGCGCGCCGGGTGGCGGCGTGATGTTGGATATTCATATTCAAAAGCAGCTTGGTCATTTTCGTCTGGATATTGGAGTGCAGGCGCCAGCCGGCGTCACCGCGATCTTTGGGCCCTCTGGGTCCGGGAAAACATCCGTGGTCAATGCAGTCGCGGGGCTCATGACGCCGGATCAAGGGCGGATCAGCGTTGGCGAAGCGGTCTTGTTGGACACGAGCCGAGGCCAGAACCTGCCGGTGCATAAACGGCGGGTTGGCTATGTTTTTCAAGACGCGCGCCTGTTTCCGCATATGACCGTGCAGCGGAATTTGGAATATGGCGGGATGCATGATGCGGAGCGTGTGATCAGTGTTTTAGGGCTGCAAGAGCTGCTGGATCGGCGCCCTGCTGGGCTGTCCGGGGGTGAGCGTCAACGGGTTGCTTTGGGGCGGGCGTTGATGTGCGATCCACAGATTTTATTGATGGATGAGCCATTGGCGGCGTTGGATGCGGCCCGGAAGGCTGAGATATTGCCTTACATCGAACGCCTGCGGGATGACGTGAAGATCCCGATCCTTTACGTGACCCATGACGTATCCGAGGTGGCCCGGCTGGCGACAACGCTGGTTGTCATGGACCAAGGCCAGGTCGCTACGGCCGGTCCCGTTGATGAGGTTTTATCGCAACCACGGGCGGTGCCTTTGGTGGGCGTGCGTGCGGCGGGGGCTGTGATTATGACAAAGGTGGCCGGGCGTCTGCTGGATGATGGGCTGACCGAGCTTGCGTTCTCGGGTGGGCGTCTTCTGATGCCGGGCAACTTAGGCGGGTTGGGGCAGGTCATTCGCGTGCGAATCCCTGCGCAAGATGTGATCCTGTCGCGCGAGGCGCCGCAGGGGCTGAGCGCTTTGAATGTGCTGCCAGTCACGATCTGTGGAATCGAAGACGGACGCGGGCCGGGTGTCGCTGTGGGGCTGCTTGCGGGCAATGACCGGCTGTTGGCCCGCGTGACGCGGCGAAGCCTACAGCGGATGGAATTGGCCGTCGGGCAAGAGATCTACGCGATCATCAAAGCCACAGCGGTGGGGCCGGAAGACGTTGGACACTAAGCATCAAGCGCTTTGGGGATAGCGGCCAGCGTACGTGCCACCCCGCCTGCATGTGCGTCGTAGAAGGCCGTGATTGCGGCATCAGAGGTGGGCAAGGGCGCGTTGACAGCTTCTAAAAAAGCGGCTTCGGTTTCGACCAATTTGCAAACACCTGCAGCAATCGCCTCGGTCGCTGGGTATTCGATCGTCCAGATATGCGGGCCGACGATGACGGGTTTTTTCAGCGCGAGGGGCTCAATGATGTTATGGGCCCCTTTTTCAACAAACCCGCCGCCGACGATAGCCTGATCACACAGACCAAGGTAGAAATACATTTCGCCGAAACTGTCGCCCAGCAGAACATCAATTTGGGGCGTGCCTTTCAGGTTCAGGTTTTCGTCAAAAATATCAGAGCGGCGGGCGTAGTTCAGGCCCGCATCCTTGAGCATCTGTGCGGTCTCATTGAACCGTTCTGGGGCGCGGGGGACATAAATGAAAAACGCGCTGGGCGTCTGTTTGATCATTTGCAAATAGACTGCGTCTTCACCCTCAACCACACTGGTCAGGGTAAATGTCGGGCGGCCGCGGGTCAGCGGCGCGCGCGCATGTGCAGCGGCATCCAGATGGGCTTGGGGGATAGGTTGGTCAAAGCGCAGCTCGCCAGTGATATGCAGATTGGGCATATGTGCAGCGGCGAACCTGTCCTTTTGACCTTGTGATTTGACAAAGCCGCCCGCAAAGCCTTGCAAAAGTTGGGCGCGCAGCCCTGTCCCCGCGCCGTCTTTTTCAAAGCTTTTCTTGGGATATTGCGCATTACACATGAAAAGCGGTGTGCCGTTCTTGCGGCAGGCCATTATCATGCGTGGCCAGATTTCAATCTCCATCACCAGCCCATATTTGGGTGCAAAATGTGATAAAAAGCGCCGGTATGCGTGCGGGTATTCGAATGGAACCCATGCCGTTTGCACACGGCCTTGGGCGATTTCGGCTGTGAATTCGCGCATCGCTTCGCGCCGCCCGGCGGGGGTGAAATGTGTGGTCAGGACGGTTTCGCCTTGATCCAACAGCGACCGGATCAGCGGGGTGGCAGAGCGCATTTCGCCCAAGGATACGGCGTGTACCCAGACAGGCCGCTTAAGGCCTGTTGTGTAGTGCCCGAAACGTTCGCTGATATGCTTAAAATAAAGCGGGTCTTTGCGGCCACGGCGCCAAAGATAAATCAGCACAACGGGAAGCAAGACCCACCAAAGCGCGCTGTAAAGTACCAGTGCGGCGCGAAGCTTAAGGCTGGGGAAACGGGGCTTCATTCACCGCTCCAACAGGGCAAGCAGATCGGTGGCCAGCGCGTCGACCTTATCGGCGGCAGCATCGATACAGGCCGTTGCGTTTTGGGCAATTTTTAGCAGGTCATCGTGCTGCAAGGCCTCATAAAGCTCGGTCGCGTTGGAGACTTCGATGGCCGCCTGCGCCTGATCAAGCAGCGTGAAGTCTGCCGCGAAATTTGCCGTATTTGGGCCGTGAAGGATCGTGGCCCCCGATGCGGCGGCCTCCCAAGGGTTGTGGCCTTCGGTGTCGTCAAAGGTGCCGCCGATCAAAACGGTCTTGGTCAAACGATA
Organism: uncultured Paracoccaceae bacterium; assembly: GCA_947501555.1. Taxonomy (GTDB): domain Bacteria; phylum Pseudomonadota; class Alphaproteobacteria; order Rhodobacterales; family Rhodobacteraceae; genus Yoonia. The sequence continues at coordinate 2,375,777 of CANMWG010000001.1, read as the reverse complement.
GATCAACCCGAGGTCGCCAAACGTGTCACATATCCAAACCGGGTCGTCGTCTTGCGGGTCTTTATCTAGGGACCGTCTTGGCGCTGAGGATGAAAATTCGGATCCATCTTTAGGAAACCGCGGAACAACGATCAGCAGTGCGTTTGGATCATCTTTCAGCAGCAATTGATGGGCCTCAAGCACTATGTCTTTATCGGCCAGATGCGCGGATGCGATCGCCCAGACCCGTCGGCCTTTTATCTTTGCCGATAGTTTTTCATACGCTTGCGGGCCGTACCGCAAGACCGGTGCAGCGGGTTTCAACGACCCTGTCAGGCGCGGGTTTTTTGCGCCCAATGCTATCAGGTGGGTGGACGTTTTCTCATCTTGGGCCGTGATCAAATCCATGGCTTGATAGAGGTCCCGATACAGACCTTTCGCTTTCTTATGTGCTTGAAAAGACTGTTCATTCATGCGGGATGCGATAATGCACTGCGGCACGTTCCGTTTTGCAAGATCGGTGACAAAGCCCGGCCAGATGTCTTGTTCGGCCCACACGCAGAGATCCGGTTGAAAATGATCCAGGAACTTTCGGCGCGGGGTCGGCACGTCGACGGGGAGAAACTGATGGATCGTGTTGGGGGGCAAATTTTCTGCGAAGACGGTGGCGGACGGTGCGGTGGTTGAGGTGACCAGAATGGAAAGATCGGGACGTTTCGCGTGCAGCTGGGTGATCAAACCGCGCAAAGATAAAACCTCGCCCAGACCGACGGCGTTGATCCAGATAAGGGGGCCCTCTGGCCGGGGCGCCAGTGCTTGGCCCAGTTTTTCAACCCAACGGGTGGGGTGCTCTTTGCCCTTGGTGCGTCGTTTTTGCAAAATTCTGCGCGCAACGAGTGAAAGAAGGCCGCTGACGGCCAGATAGCCGCGCAGCAATAGGCCTTTACGCATGCCCATCGGCCATATCGTGAAAGGTTTTTTGCAAAGATTTTTCCCAGAAGCTGTCTGTTTGTAAAACGGTGACAAACCGTTCAGCCGCGCTCCCACCACCAAAGGCATCATGGCGGGGGTAGGGTTTGCCCCATTGTCGCGCTAAGAACGTGGCGATCTTGTCGGCGTCCTGCGCATCGGCGAAGAAGACTGAGGGTGACTTTGCCCGGTTCGTCTGGCGGCTGCCAATATCTAGGGATGCCAGCCCCAGAAACGGAGCCTCGCGCACCCCAGCGGATGAGTTGCCAACCATGGCGGAGGCATTCTTCATCAGCTCTGAGAAATGCGCAAATCGCATCGAGGGCAGGGCACGAAACCGATCCTGCGGTAGGGTGTCGATGGCTGCGAAAATACCGCTGGAGCCGGGGTCGTTGTTTGGAGCGATCACCACAAAGTTCCGACCTGATTTGTTCAGCGCCGAAAACAAGGCGTCGGCCTGCGCGCCCATGCTGCCCGCTTCCGAGGTGACCGGGTGAAAGACGCAGATTCCGTAATCATCAAACGGCAAATCGTAGCGCGATTGCACCTCTTGCAGTGTCACCCCAGAGGGTCCCGCATGAAAGTCCAATTCCGGTGATCCGATGGGATGAATGTTTGCTTGGGCCTCGCCCAATGTCATGACCCTGCGCGCTGCATCTTCCGAAGAGACAAAGTGGTGGCTGGCTAATTTCGTGTTACAGTGGCGATAGATTTCGTCAATGGTGCCAGAGACTTCACCGCCTTCGATATGTGCGCAGCGGACGTAATTTGTGGCACAGACCAAGGCGCAGGCCAGTGCTTCAACCCGGTCCCCATGAATGACCACAAGATCGGGTTGCTGTTCCTGCAGGAAATCCGAAAACCCCGTTACGGTTTTCGCCAGAATCATGTCCTGGGGATCCCCTTCGCGTTGGTTCAGAAACTCATGCACAGCCATACCCGTTGTGCGATGCACCTCAAGCTTGGTCAGCCCGTAGCGGGCGAGCATATGCATGCCCGTCACGAAAAAGGACACAGCATAACCTGCATCACGGGCGGCAACGGCCAATGGTTCGAGCTTTCCAAAGTCGGCGCGCGTGCCGGTTACGAAAAGAATAGATCGGGGCATCTTTGTTCCAAATCAACAACTGGCCGCCAGGGCAAGTTTCGCCAATCTATCCGGATGGGCACCGAAAGGGAACTGTCAGGCGAGCATCTTGTAATCAGCGATCAATGTGTTGACGTCATCATAGTAATAGACCCCGTCGGGCGCCAGAAGCAGACCACAGTCACAATAGGACCGAATGGCTGTCTCTGAGTGCGAGATCATGATGATCTGGCTGTTTTTGAGCTTTTCTGAGAAGACCTGTTGGCTTTTGATCTTGAACTGTTCGTCACCGACAGCGGTGATTTCATCGATCAAGTAGACGCGAAAGTCGATGGCCATGCTGATCCCGAAAGCCAACCGGGCCTTCATACCGCTGGAATAGGTTTTGATCGGCAGATTCAGTGAGTGGCCCAGTTCTGCAAAGCCCTTGACGTAGTCGATCACCGCCTCAGTGTCCTGATTATAGATGCGCGCCACGAAGCGGGCATTTTCCAAACCGGTCATTGAGCCATTGAAACCGCCGGCAAAACCAAGGGGCCATGAGACCGAGGTCGCGCGGTAGATCCTACCGCTGTCAGGGTATTCCACCCCGGCAATCAACCGCATCAAGGTGGATTTACCTGCTCCATTCTGCCCCATGATCGCGACATTGCGGGACTGCGGGAAGGTAAAGCTTAGGTCATCGAGAATTGTCTTGTGAACACCTTTGAGGTGATAAGACTTGGTGACATTCTGCAGCTCAATCACGTCTCACACACGCTTTTTTCGAAAGACCCGCTCACCGGTCAGGCCAAGCAACGTCAGCAAGACCGCCAATCCAATAGGATAGGCGTGGTTGATCACGGTGCTTTCGTAGTTGGGATAATACCCGGTACGCATCCACTCGACCAAATGCAGGATCGGGTTCCATTTGAGGACGGCAATGACCTCTGGTGGTAGAAGACTTGGGATGTAGAAGATGCCAGACAAAAAGAACAAGGGGCGGGTCAAAACCTTTTCGATATGGATCCATGACCCGAAAAGCGAGATCGCTACCGCATTGATGGTCCCAAATCCAAAGCCGAAAAATGCAGTCGCACCAAAGGCCTGCAATAATCTTTCGGGATAGGCAGGGGGGTCGGCCAGGCCCAGGATTGTCAATGCGCTGTAAAAAAGGACCATAATCAACGCATAGGTGGCCGCGATCAGGATCAGCCGGGCAAACAGCGCATCCGTTTCTTTGATCAGCGGATAGGTCAAAAGCGCCTTATTGGCGTCAAAGGCGGTCATCAGCGCGTTGGACAATTTGGTAAAGAACTCCAACGTCAGCACGCCGGTTGCAAAGAAGAGTGCCAGGCTAGCGCCAAATGGTGGTTGCCGGTCCACAAGCGAAAAGATGAAAACTAGCAAACCGACACCGGCCGCAGGGGCGACAATCGCCCACAGGTAGCCGAACTGCGAGGTGCCAAAGGCAGCCCGTGTTTCGCGCAGCACCAAGGCCGCAATAACCCGTGCTTGCAGTCCCAGCAGTTGCCGTGCCGACATGGTGCTCATGTCAGGTGATCGCGCACAGAATACACAATCAAAGCGCCAATGCCCCAAATGCTGATGACGATCGCGATCAACATCAGAACGCTTTGGGCACGTTTGGGATAAACCGCATCTTCGGGCTTAGCTGGTAAGGTAAACACAGCCAGGTATCGTTGTTGTCTGTCTGCTTCTGCGCGGGCCTGTTCCAATGAGGTCAGCGCGGATTGATAGACCTGCTGGGCAAAGGTCTTTTCCACTTCAAGTGCTTCATATGTGGCAAGCAGTCCGGTCATGGCAGCAACCTCAGGGCCTTCGCTCTCTGTATCCCCCGAGATTTCTGCAGCGCGGGCCGCGATCTGTTCTTCTAGAGCCTCCGCCTGACGGCGCAGTGCCAGCAGTGATGGCGCGTTGTCGTCAAGGCTGCCTTCGATGGATGCAATTCGCGCGCGCAGGTCGATCAAGCGGCTTTCCAACCCACCAACAAGCTCAATATCAAGCTGCGCCGTGGCGGCTGGATTGATCGAGCTTTCCTGCTCGCGGAAATCGCGGATATCTTGCAGGGCAGCGCGGAGCCGTTCTTCGGCCCGTTCAACTTCGGTTTCGGCAAAACGCACCGAATCCTGTCGTGCCGAGACCGATAACGTGTTCACCAATTCATCAGTGTAGTGTAGGACCAATGTCGCTATTTGTTCCGCGTGTTCGGCGGAATACGCCTGCACCTCGAGGTTCACGATCCCGGAATTGGAATCGAAGCTGGTCCGCAACATACCGTCCCAATAGCGCACGACGTCTTCGATGCTCAGATCGGTGCCCATGCGTGACAATGGGTCAATGGCGGGGGCAGAGAAGGCGGTCCTGAGGTCCATGTCAGCTTGCAATCGTTCGACGATATCGCGACTTTTGAGGTATTTGAGAATGATGTAAGAGTCCGAGGTTGTGGACCCCGCACTTGCCAACCCGGTCAGCGCGCCGATCCCATCAATCGCGCTGCCTGCATTCACGCCACGCACCGCAAAGCCTGCAGTTGCGGCGTATCTGTCCGTGGCGATGGATGTAAAATAAACCGTCCCAATGATGATCGGCAGCAGAACACAAAGGACGAAGGACCATCCCAGAAAACGGCGCCGTTTTTCACGCGGCCGGATGGCTGTGGCGGAACCAATGGGTACGGCTTCAGGCGCTTTTGACAAGGGCACAACAACGGGCTGATGTTTTCTGCGGGCGCGGGCCTTCGCGACGGAAAGCGGGGGGTCTGCGTCAGGCTCGTTTGCCAAGGGGACAACGACGCGTCGCCGTTTTCTTCGAGCGCGGGCCTCTGCGACAGCCTCCGGCGACCGTGCCTCGGGTTCGCCGGAGGCGGGAGCAGGTTCCCGCCGTCGTTTTTTGCGTGCCTGGGGGGCTGGGTCGGGCGGCGTGTGCTCTGAATCCGACTTTTTTGACAGGACAACAACCTTGTGCTTTGTCTCCTTTGGTTGCCTTCGTTTTTTTGGGGGGGCGTCCTTTCTCATTGATCAAGTGCTCCGTTTTAAACCAGTTTGCGCCCATAAGCGTAACACGGATCGTAGCATCCGTCTGCTGACTGGCATCTGGGACGGGCCATTTTGGCGCCATTCGGACAACTCCAATATGGCGCGTTCAGGCGTGGTCAATCGTCCGGAAACCCTGCTCACATAACGCGGGTATTCGATAAGTGCCCCTGCCACGAGGTCTTCAATGGCCAGCTGGGCCGTCCGTCTGGGGGGCGGGGCAATATCTTTTGTCAGCCCCCAGCCTGCGTAAAATGGTTGACCATAGCAGGTGACGGGAATGCCGCGCATCAGTGCCTCAAACCCCATAAGTGACGTGAGCGTGTGCACTTCATTCACTTGCGCCAAAAGTGCCGCTGGATCAACATGCCTGACGACGAGGTCGCAATACTGACGCGCAGTGGTATCTAGGGCCCCGGCCTTGCGCAGCCCTGCAACCACGTCAGGATGAGGCTTATAGAGGATGAATGCATCTGGATTTTCAGCGCGGATTTTGGCCAACAGAGCCATGTTCGTTTTTATCTCAGGGCAGCCTGCCTGAATAGATGCGTCGGCCTCAACCTGTCCGGGCACAAGGATCACCCGTTGTTGCGTGTCCGGGCGCCGCCAGGCCTTGGACCCAATGTTATATTTCGAAACGCCGCTGCTGCAGATCAAATCAATCAATGCCCGTGCGCGCGATTTTTCGGCTGGCGGAAAGGCTTTGGACTGTAGGATATTTTCAAGTCGCGAAGGCGCCTTGGGGTCAAAGTAAATTCCAAGATCATCAAAGGTCCAAGACACGGGTTTTATCAGGTCTGCGCCCAACCCAGATGAGCGCAAAAAGCCGTCTTCTATCCGTATGACGGTTTGTTGCGCCGTCTGACCCAGGACGTGTCGCACGCCCCAAACCGCAATTGCCGCGTCCTTGGGCAGGTCGCGTGCGGCTTTGATAAAGCGGAGATCTTTGCCAGGCAGGAATTGCCGCAGGATTGGGCGTTTCCATGGCGAAAACCCAACAGCGTAGATGGTCTTGGGCAGATCGCGCATCAGCTTGCGTTGGAGCCCGATGTGGCGCACGACCACCTCAACATCGCAAGGGCGCTGCGTTTCAGGATCAAGATAACGGGCATATTTGATCAATGCCCCATGGACGAGCTGTGCCAACGTGGCTGTAGTCCGGCGGCTGGGCGCAGGTTGCGCATCGGTTGTCAGCCCCCAGCCCGCGTAAAAAGGCATGCCGAAGCACCGGACCGGTTTTCCCCAAATCAGGGCCTCAAACCCTACCTGCGATGTGACCGTATAGACCGTCTTGGCCTGTGCGATCAGTTGCACCGGGTGGCATGCGGCATCGATAATTTTGATCCGTGGGTTCTGGCGCAGTGCAGGGATATTGAAATGGCCTCTCTTCGGGTTCCCCGCCTGATCAGGATGTGTCTTGAGGATGATGGTAGAGGTTGGGTTTTCGTCTAAGGCAGCCTGCAACATATTTGAGAAATCAGCCGGGGTGGCACCACCGGACGGTATGGAAAGGTCGCCATATACTTGATCAATAACAAGGACATAGTTGTCGGGTAAGGCACTGTTATAGCGTGGGGTGTCGTTGTATTTCGAGACCCTTTGATCCCGCCAGAGCGTCATCAGATCGTTCGCACGTGCGGATTCCGCTCCTGACAAGGGGGTTTTGATGTGGGTCTCAAGTTGCGAAGGAACTGTCGCGTCGTAGAAAATTCCTTTGGCATCACAAACGATAGACAGGGGCAGATCGTTTCGTCCAACGGATCGGACAAATCCGTCTTCGATCAAAAGGCGGGATTTTCCCTCGCGGAGGGCGATGTCCTGCGCACGACGCCCCGACCATTTTCGTCCCCAGCCAACAACCGTTGGGACCTGATGGCGCAGCAGACGGCTGTGAAACCGGGGGCGTTCGCCAAGAAGAAGCTGCAGATGCGGATTGTCACAGAGATCCATCGACGTTGCAGAAAGCGTGGCATTGGTTAGCCGAAAGGAACCACTGCAAACCAGTCGCACCCATTGTGGGGCTTTGCGCAGCCTGCGCATGCTCAGTTTGATGAAACGCCATACTTTCATGGCTAATTTCCCAAGACTTCGGCGGCTTGCGCCGTGCCGACTATAGGGGCGAGGATTGTCGCTGCGAACTTCTGCAAATCAGTGGCCGGTGCGTTGGCGACATAAATGATATCTTTGTCGCGCATGATAAATGCACTGGCGAGGAAGAATGCCTCAGGCTGCGAAAAATCAAGCTGATAGATGGTCGGAATACCTTGTGATGTGGCCTGAACGGACTGTTGTACTGCGATTTCATCAAGCCGTTTGGGGTTTTCATAACGAAACAAGAAGACACCACCAGCGTCCGCCAGATTGTCGTTTAATCCACCCGATTGGGCCAATGCCTCGGCTAGGGTCACGCGCTCCGTCTGAAACGGCTGCAGGTTTTGGGAGGTGACTGCGCCGAAGGCCGTGAAACTGCGCGGGCGGTGCTTGACCTGGATTGTATCACGCGGCCGGAGCCAAATGTTGTTGGTGTTACCCTGCAAGATATTGTCCATCCGCACAGTTGCGCGGGTGGTGCCACGAACGACCGTGACCTCGCTTTCAAAGCTAGGCGCACTGGCGCCGCTAGCCAATGCGATCGCTTCAATCAGCCGCAGACCATTTGGAGGGACGTCAAATTGCCCGGGCGCGTTCACATCGCCCACTACTGTCAATTTCTGGCTTTCACGGGCCACCAAGGTGACCTGCACCTGCGGTTCGATCGCTTGGCCTTGCAGCTTATTGGCAATTTCGTCACGCAAATCTTCGACCCCGAAACCAGCGACGCTGACCCGCCCTGCGTAAGGAATGAAGATCGATTTGCTTTCATCGACAGCGACATCAATTTGCGTTTGCTTGTTTTCAGCGGTCGAGAATAGGCCGTCCGAAGATGGCTCCCAAATGGACACAACAAGCTGATCGCCAACGTCAATCATTGGTCGGGCAGGGCGAGAGGCGGTTGTTCCTAACCCGTCGTTTATCGAACGCACCATTGCTGGCCCGACCACTGCTATATTCCGTCCGGTCAAAGGTATGACCGCAAAATCGGCACTTTCTGCGGTCGCCTGCGCTGATAGATCAACCAGCCCGGGGCCTGCAGCGGGAAGTGCAGCACATCCCAGTAATCCGAATATCATCATAAGGGTCGTCAAGATCAGAGAGGCGCTGCTACTCAAGATGCTGCCCTCATCGGGATGACTGTCGCGTTGGTGCCCATTATGTCCCGGAGTTTTTCAAGTACAGAGCGGGCTGCGACTTCCATACCGATGTTGCAATAGTAGTCTCCTGGCATGAGTGCCTCTTGTTTGATCCAAGCAATGTAGGCTTCGCGGAGTTCGCTTTGGGCCACGTGACCGGACGTCCAGAAGCGATCAAAATCCGGGGTGACAGTGGCAAGTTCGGGATGAGAATAAATTGCCTGACCCAGCACCATCAGCGGCACGCCGTGGAAAATCGCGGATAGGCCTGATGTACTGTTGACTGTGATCATCCCGGCGCTGTGACGTGTCAGTAGGCCCAGGGAACCAGTTTCGATCACATCGACCCGATCGGCAACCGCACAGGCGGCGGCTGTGCGCTTGATCAAAGGCGTAAGCCGATTATGACCCCGGTCCATCGGATGGATTTTGAAGACGAGCCGCGTCTTCTTCGGTGCGGCCCCAGCGAACGACTTTATGCATTCGGCAATCAAACGCGGCGAATTCCAGCCATTGGCAAATCGCGTCAGATTCGCATCAGCACCAACCTGCAGCGGGACTAGGAAGAAGCGTGTGTCACAGTGCTCGAGTAGATACTGCACCTTGGCAAAATTTGCCTCGCCGCCGAGCAGCCGCCGCGCAAGATTGCGGGTCCAAAAAAATGCCTCACTTACCAGAGGGGTTTCGCGGTGAAAAAGATCGCGCCGTTTACCGAATGCCGTCAAGCCACGTGTGGTGTAGTAAGCTGCGCCATATGCGATCATGCGACGCAGACTGCTGTAATTCACGCCCGTGGGCTGTTCTTGGACGACCTTGGTGGGGTGGATTTGTCCTGCAATTGGAGAACTTGCGTTGTTTCCAGCCGCTTCTATTGTGATGAAGCCAGGGCGAATATATCCTTCTTCCATTGAAATAACTTTGACATTAGCTGCAGCTGCAACCTTGCGAGCTGTGCTATGTGCTGGTCGTTCAGAACCAAAAAGAATAATTGCTCCAAAGTTGCCGAGCACCATAGTTCGGCGCAACCAGTTCTCCCAGCTGTCCAAGCCGCCATCAAAATGCAACGTGTTTTTGCGATTGCAAAACAAGCGGTCGGCAGCGTGAAATGATACGCGCCAGGCGTCAACGCCTTGCGACTGGAGAAACGACTGTAATCGTCCAAAGAACGGACCAACGGGGCCCTGCAGGATCAAGACCCGGGTAGGATAACGGTCGCGGCTAATGGGCCTTTTTTCCAATGCCCGGATTGCGGCATCCAACGAAGGCACATACGCATCATCACCAATGTGCCTCTGGGGTAGTACTTTCACATTTCCACCTCATGCTGAGGATTGTCGGCACTCTTGTTTCCAGAAGGATCATGAAGAGCCTTCTTTCCAAAGAACGGAAAATGGTTAACAAATTCGAAAGATTTCTCTTAAATGTGATGGGAAAGGTGATTTTGATCAGCTTGCCGGTCGATTTAGACTTGTCCGCTTCTGCTGTTCTTAGGGTTGATAGTATCGAGTTGGGCGCATTTATTGATTGTTTTAGTGCCAACTTTCCCAGCTTGAAGCTTGACCTCGTTCGAACGGCTCCTTAGTGACACTTATTACGAGGCGAGTGGGCAGGTAGGTTATGCAGCGGATTGCAAATCCGTCTAGACCGGTTCGATTCCGGTACTCGCCTCCAATAAAATCAATAACTTGCAGGATTCTTGTATCATAGGGTATCACCTTTGGTATCAGTTTCTTGTTTTGTGTGTGCTTTGTTCGCATGATCCGCTCCATAGTGTGATAGCGCATCACAGTGCCTTCATCGTTTGCCAGGATGGTTTGTCCGAGTGGAACATGTCCTCCCAATTTGTCCTTGTGTGCGTTGACTGTGGCTTTCAATCGCTCTGTGCAAGTAGCCAGAGCTCCATCCCAGTCTTGCCTTGGGTGAGATGGAGGTTTGCTCCATCGTAATCCTCCCATCGAAATTTTAGCCAATCGCTTGGACGTTGGACGCTCCCAACTCCAATTTCGAATATCAGCCTTGCGAAGTAGGAGCCTTCATCGCACATTTTTTTGACTGCTTCATCCGGCCATGGCTTGTGAGGTTTCTGTCGTTCCTTTGGCATGATATTCCTTGGGCCGGGTTATCGTTCCTCCATCTTTGACGCACGGCCAATTTCGACAGCATTGAGACGGCTGTGGGAATATAGTTAGTGAAACGAGTGCGATGCGCATTGCGATCCATCGCTGCGTAGATGTCGGCTGGAGCAAGTCTGGCAACATCTCGACTACCGATTTTCTCATTAAGATATTGGAGGACTGGCTCAAGATCTTTACGGTATCTTGGAGAAAAGCCAGCCCATTGGGCTGACTGGCGCAGTTGCTGGATCAAGACAGACCAGAAACGATTCGACACGTCGCGCTTGCCAGTCAAGATTTCCCGGTATTCCCGGTCAAACTCAGCACAACCTCGATTGGCCTCAATACGAAAATACTGCCCTCTGGCACAGACGTACCACCGGCCAGTCGGATGCTGCCAAAGGTACTTTTTGCGCTCTACCATTTGATGTCGTCGTCGCCGAGCGCGCTCCCTCCACCAAGGATGTTGCGCAACAGGATGTAGCGCGCTGATTGCTTTGTCATGAGGCAAATAAGCTCGTTCTCGCAGGCTCGTTCGACCTCGGCTAGGTTTGAGAGATGTTAGAGCTAGAGAAGCGCAGAAATTTAAATAAGACTCTGAAATATAAGCATTAAATTTACAGTGAGCCTGATATCGCCATAAAAACCCGTTTTTTGTCGGAAAGACGGACTTTAGATGTCGAACGTCAATCAATTGACGTTCGACATCTAAAGTCCGTTCCTATTTAATAATACCCTATTGAAATATAAAGAAAATAATTTCGTTACGCTATTTCACTTTCCGTCCCTGCGACACCTAATTTCCGTCTTGCGACATCCATAAACCGTTGGTTTTCTTCGGTTTCCCCATTAAAAAAAGCCGCTCATCCCTGAGCGGCTTGAATATCCCTTGTCTTGGCGGCTTATCTGTTCCGAGGCTTCCTCCGAGTCAGCCGTGTTTCCTTCATGTGCCTGTCCATCGCGTTCGTCGTATCGATGTTTCGCCAATCATGGCTGAGGAAAGGATTTAGAACATCGTCGCAGTTCATCCGTTCATAGTAATCTTCCGCGAAATGTTCGATAGCAATCTTTCGACCTTCGGACTTTTTGGCAATGCCAGTTGCAGCGATGAACATTTCGATCGCCATGCCAAAACGCTGTGCCGATGCATGCATCAGGATTTTGATGAATTCGCTTTCATCCAGCAAGCCACCATCCTCCAGCCCTGCTCTTTCCAGCAGTTCCTTGATGGAGCGTTTGATCAATGGACCATCTTTGCTGAAGGTCATGGGAAGAACTTCGATCGGCTTGAGCCGGCGCTGAAGTGCCTTATCCTGATTGATGATCGTTTTGGCCTCCATGGTGCCGGTGATGATGACGCAAATCGGCCATGACCTATTCTGCATGAAATTGCGGAACCTACCGGTAAAGTGCTTCATGCTGTCGCTTGTCATGTACCGACCGCTGTCCTGAACCTCGTCGAGATGAAGTGCGGCAATTCCCTTTTGCTGAAGCCTGTTTACGACGAGACCGATGAGGTAGCCCTCGTCACGGCGCGCGGAGATCGGATAGCCCAGATCGTGCAGGATCAGTTCGCAGGTCTCTTTCACAGTCGCCCGGCTTGGCACCGTAACGCTCCAAATCAGGGATCCATATTGAAGCCCCCCAGTCGCATCTACGACCTCCTTGAATTCGGATGCGATCCGCTTGACCATGCGGGTCTTGCCGATCCCTGGGGGGCCGATCAGGGCCGCGCCGCGCACTTCGGTGTTCCCGCGACTAAGGCCTTCTTCTCGATCGACCAAGGCCGTGAAGATACGGTCTTTGAGATTTTTGAAATCCTCCGTCTCAAAGAACTGGCTTTCAAGGTCGACCTTTGATCGTGCCTTGCTTTTCAGTGCGTTGAATTTAGCAACATCGATTGTCGTTGGCATGACGATCCCTTCCTTACCATCTACCGAGAAAATTTCTTGCTGGTCCGGAAACGATCAAGGCTTCCGGGCTCGTCCGGGAGAACCACCGAGTTGACCCCGTATTCGTCCTCCGTAGCACCATCACACGGCAGCTCTTCCTCTTCACGAATGTCATCGTCAGCGGTCTCAAAGCCCCCGTGGACTGGATCTTCATACTCATCCCGACCAATGAAGGGTTCCTCATTCGAGCCCTTTCCGAAAGACAGCTCGAGGCTTGCACGATCCAACTCGGTTTGGGTGTAGCCAGCCATACCCATATCGTTGCCACGCATGATCTTGCCGACGACTTCCGCGCGACGCCGCTGTGCTTCATCACGCGCACCACTGCGGCGCTGGCGGTCGAGGGCAGCCTCCGCACGCCTCAGCTGGCATTCTGCTTGCCACTGCCGAAGGGTTTTCCCGCGCAGTGAACTGTCAAGTGCGGGGACGGAAATCGTATCATCATGACCCACGACAGAGATGGCCCCCATATCCATCGGGTCGACAATGATTTCAACCGATCCGTCTGGAGCGGCGACACGATCTGCCACCGGTGTTTTCCGATCAATCCGAATGAACTCGTTAAGGTAGGTGGCACCGGCGAAACGAATGCCTTCATGCGTTACCCGTGCTGTGGTCGAGAACCCACAAGCCTCACGAAGGTCTTGCGGACCCGGGATCTGCGTTGGGTCGTAAGCGACATCTTGGGTCAGCTCTTCCCAAGCCGTCGCAGGTGTTTTCCCATTCAACCCGCGGTGCGGCGTGTTGTGGTATTCGGCGATAAAGATGACGAAGATCTGGTCAAGCTCATCATCCGTGACGCAAGCTTCTTCGTGTGGTTTCCGATCGTTCAGTTTCGATGGCATGCTCGCAGTCCAACCCGGAGTGGTTCTGGCGAATTTCAGTTCGCAAGTCCGGAACCACCTTTCGATATGACCACGCAGATTTGCGACTCCGGCGGCCGTGTTCATGAACGAACTATGGAGGCGCTTTACTGCGGCCGAGAATTCAGCGCCGCCGAAAGGATGCTTACCGAATTCTGAACCTGAATCGGTCGAAACGAGCTGGATCGGGCATACGTGGTCCCAGTCAGAGTTTTCAATCCCTGCATTCCGGAACAGGTATGTCTTGTCCACGAAACAGGACCTGAGAGCCTCGAGAGTCGCCTTTTGATTTGGGCTCCGGCAGATCGAGTATCCTAGGATGATCCTAGAAGCGACATCGATCGCGACGACCACCCAGCGACGCACGCGCTTCACTTTCGCCCGCTCCTCTTCAGTCATTCGTTCATATTCGGAACGGGTCACGTCAAGGGTGACGATATGGAAGCACCAGGCATCAAACTGGACATTCTCGCCAACGGTAGTGACGGACATGCCAGCTTCGGACATGCCGAATTTCCGGATGGCCGCCGCCAGGCCCTCTCGTTGCAGGACAACGGTAAACGGATCGAGGTATTCGTCGATGTAGCGCTCATACGTTCTCACGCTCTTAACAGGGATCAGTTTGAGTGGTCCTAGCTTCGCCCGGCGTGCATTCTCGGCAGCCACTTCCTTAACCGCGCGCTCTGCGATCTCCTTTTTCGATGACTTTCCGACCGGGCGACTATCTTCGGCACTTGGTCCGCCGCGCGCGTAGTCGCGCAGGATGTTCATAACGAAATTAAAATCATCATTCGCAAATGTCGGCGTATGAGTAGAAACGCGCTTCGTGTTGAACACATTCGGGTCGTGGTCGGCATTCTTGTACTTCCGAAGATAGCCGAGCAAAGTATCGCTGCAGGGAAGCGGGTGCAGAGACTGAGAAGAATTCGTCTTCTCGGTCCCATACTTTACGCGAGCCTGGAATTGCCGATAGTCTGCATCAAGCTTCAACCGGAAAATTGCGACGCCCTCTCGCGTGAGAGTCATACCCACGCGGCGATAATGAGCCATACGCTCTGCAAGAAAAACCTTGCGGCCAATGGACTCCCGTTGCTTTTTTCCGGCCAGATACAGCTCTTTACGGCCATGCATCCTTCGATCTTCGACGCGCTTTAGGCTGTAATATCCACGGTCAATCACGAGCCGTTCAGCTTCGATCAGTGAGGTGATCTCATCTGGGCAGAAGGTCCTGATCTGCGCCTCGGAATCCGTATACACGGCAAGAATGTAGTGCGTGATTTTTTTTGTCTCAGGGTCGACCTTCGGCGTTACTTTCCAGACATCGTAGCCCTCAAAGAGCACGCGATCAGCCTCAGTAAGGTTGCCAAAGAAATTCATGCTGCCACCTCACAAAGTGTGCCGACGGCAAAGGGATCAAGATGGTCTTTCTTGATGTCCCCGTCACCGATCAGGCGAATAGCGGCGCGTTGCCCGCGGCCTCCCAAAGACGATAGCTCTACCAGTTCACCGAAGGTCGCGGGCCTGCCGAGGTCGTTTGCCACTTCAAGCACGATACGGTCTGCCTCGGGGTCCCAGCCACGACGTGCTGAGTGGATTTCGGCAGCACATTTGCGAAAGATCGGATGAAACGCATATCGCGAACCTAGGTTGAACCGATCAGCGATCTGCCGGCTGCACTGGCCTGCAATGTGTGCGATCTCCGCAATATATGATGTACGCTGGGATTTCTCATCGTATTTGACAGAGAACAGGACTTCCTTCGCATCTTTCAGCAACACATGAGCATCGACCTTTGTGTAGGTCGCTTTGCCCTTCTCGTTGACAAAATCAACGCGGGTCAGCTGCTCTTTGAAGTTGATGACATCACGGTGACCAGCCAAGTTCTGATAAACGCAAGCTTCTTCATAGGACGCGCACCAAAACTCCTGCAGGGCAGCGTGTCGGTTAAGCCGTGTTACAAAGGACAGCTTGCAAGAACTGCTAGATTTGCCGAGTTCCATCTTTTCGAGATGGGAGTTGATTACTCTGAATGGATCATCTGGGTCGGCAATTGGCGGAGGGCCAAAAGTAGCGTTGGCGTATTGATCTTGGTTCTCTTCTGTTTGGTCGTAAGGCATAATTTCTCCGGTCACATTCCAGCAAGGAATGCGTTTTTGTGATCGTTTTTTCGGTGGGGCCGGTTAAGAGGACCGGGGCCTCGATACTTCGAAAGATTGCTAGCTGCGCGATCGACCAGGGTAGCACTATGTCGCTATTCGCGCTGTCAGCAAAGAAACCGGAAAATCGTTGTCTGAGATCGAACACTCAGATACACATGCCGTAAGAAGCAGGCTGGTTTTCCAGTCTTAAGGGGGTGGCCGTTCCAGCGGTTCGCCCCTTTTCTTTTCTTTCATTTTTTCATTCAAATCCTTCCTATCGCAGACTTGTGTTACGTTTTGTCAAAATTCGCACTTGGTGAACTTAAGCTTTGACCTGAAAACGAGTCGAGTCAAATAATCATTTATTTACATACGCTTAGTGCGAAAATCCGAAGAGTGATGTTCGTCGCATGCCTTCAATCCTAGCCAAAAAACCTTCAGCAATTTTCGCCTGTCCATCCATTTACCGAGCTCCGTTTTCCCCGTTCTAAAATTGAACTAGGAGGAAAAAATTCGCTTTTATAGAGCTGTGAGAAATTTTTTGAAAAGAAATTGTCCCTTTTTAGAGGCACTGATCGCGTGGGGCACCCGAAGCAACAGGCTGCACAAACGCCACATGCGGTCAGGTGATCGTTGGACTAGATTTGGTAGTGACTGGACTTCGTCCGAGCATATGCAGCGATACAAAAGTCCTGGGGCCAAAGTAGAGAACTCATCTTCCAGAACCCTCTTCAGTGCATGAGCTACATTATATAAAGTCCAATGCGATCCTTGAACTGGTGGCCTGTCCGCAAATCGGTCGCCCTACCTAGGGCATTACATCGAATTGCGTCCTCTGCATCAAGAAACCATTTCCGAATAGAGAGATTACCCTACCATGCAAAAGCGTTCCGGTTTTTACCGTAAATTGGTATCTAATTTTCCGACACTGGAACTTTTTCGCACCTCGTAGCGCGCCACATCGTTGGACCGTTACCTCAAACATGAAGCACCTGACGGCCATCTTACTTGGCTCTCAAAGAATTGCAGTTGCTAGTGCCTCAGCTTGCCGCAACACTGTCTTCACAGCATCCGTGGCAAGGTCTGGAGGAAAGCCATGCCGTTGCAAGATTTTCTTAACGGTCACCCTCATTTTTGCCCTGACATTATCGCGGCGCCACCAATCTGTACCTGAGTTCTTCCTCACCGTATCGACGAGTTCGGCTGCGATGACCCGCAGCTCTTGATTGCTCATTATCTCGACAGCGCTGTTATTTTGAGCCAACGCATCATAGAATGCTCGCTCTTCCTGACTGAGCCCATCCTCAGGCTCATCTCGCAGATCTTTGGCAATCTCGATCAACTCTTGCAGCACCTGAAGCGCGTCAACGCTGCGATTATGATAGCTGGCAATGGCCTGCTCAAGACGTGTTGAGAATTCTTCTTTGCGTACAACGTTCGTGCGAGTCCGCGAAGTAATCTCTCCATTCAAGAGCTTTTTGAGCGCTTCAACAGCCAAGTTCCGGTGCTTCATATTCTGAATTTCGATCATGAATGCATCTGACAAGACGCTGATGTCCGGTCTATCGAACCCGCAGGCCTCAAGGATATCGACTACTTCCGTAGATGCGACGGCTCGGTTCACCAATTGCTGGATTGCGAAGTCAGGCGAACCGTTGTGACCAACCCGACCAACCGCACCGACTTTCTCCAATCCGGATCGAATAGCAGAGAAAAATGCGACCTCTTCGGTGCTTGATTTTGCTTGAGTACTCCCAGAAGCCAGTTTGAAGGCCTTCACCACCCCCGCAACAGCATCGTTGAAGCGCTTTACGGCACCAGCACCTTCGCCTTCATCTCGTTCCTTTTCAAGGACGTGGTTCAACGCCGCTGGCAGTATCTTCAGTCGGTCGGCCGGCGTGCCACCCAGAGTGGTGGAATAGTCGAAGCCATGGAGCTGTGACCGCGCCACATCGAGTGCATCCATGAAGGCTGCGACTGCTTCTGCCTCACTAATACCGGTCTGCTGTTGATCTGAATGTGAATAGTGCGCCAATGCGTTCTTCAAGTCCGCAGCAATACCGATATAGTCGACAATCAGGCCAGCGGGCTTATTCCTGAAAACCCGGTTTACGCGCGCAATAGCTTGCATCAAGCCGTGCCCCTTCATGGGCTTGTCCACGTATAATGTGTGCATACAGGGCGCATCGAAACCAGTTAGCCACATGTCCCGCACGATAACGATCTTCAAAGGGTCATCAGGGTCTTTCGCACGGTTCCTGATCGCTTCCTGACGGGTCTTGGAGCGTACATGAGGTCGGAATTCCGCTGGGTCGGTCGCACTCCCTGTCATAATGACTTTCACGGTGCCGCTGTCATCCGTGTCACTGTGCCAATCAGGTCTCGCCGCTACGATGCGCTCGTAGACTTCAACACAGATCCGGCGGCTCATGCAAACAATCATGGCCTTCCCGTCAATCGCTTCGATGCGGGCATCAAAATGTGTGAGGATATCCTCAACCACGGTATCCAGACGTTTCTCAGCCCCGACCAATGCTTCGACACGGGACCATTTCCGCGCTGCAGCAGCAGCTTGATCCTCCTCCAGTGTTTCAGTGGCCTCGTCGAACTCTTCATCAAGCTCACTGCTTAAGTCGTCGTCCATTTCGATTTTCGCGACTCTGGCTTCGTAGTAGATCGGCACCGTGGCGCCGTCTTCAACGGCTTGCGCGATGTCATAGACGTCAATGTATTCGCCAAACACGCTTCTGGTGTTTGCACCGACCAAATCGACGGGAGTACCTGTAAAGGCCACATAGACCGCATTGGGAAGCGCCTGCCGCAACTGATAGGCCAGCCCGTGCTGAACTTCGCCCGTGTCTTTTTTCAGCTTAGCTTCAAAGCCATATTGTGTACGATGCGCTTCGTCGACCATCACAATCACATTCGACCGAGACGTAAGTTCAGGGAATATCTCCCCTTTTTCGGGGCGGAACTTCTGGATGGTCGAAAAGACAATCCCGCCGACCTCTCTGTTCAAAAGCGTCTTGAGGGCGGCAATGCTATCAGCTTGAACCGGCTCTTCCCCGAGAAGATCCTTGCAGCGGCCAAAAGTTCCGAACAATTGGTTGTCGAGATCATTACGGTCCGTCAACACGAGCAGCGTTGGGTTTTCCAGCCCAGCGTGGTGCATTACGCGTCCCGCAAGAAAAGTCATCAGAAGAGACTTGCCACTGCCCTGCGTGTGCCAAATGACACCACCTTTTCCGTCTGTATCTCTGGCCCCAATCACCGTTTCGACAGCTTTGCGCACAGCGTGGAACTGGTGATAGCCTGCAATTTTTTTGATTGGACCTTTACCTTCGTCCTCGAACACTACGAACCATCGCAACATGCCCAAGAGCGTTTCGGGGGTCAGCAAACCTTGGGTCAGTGTCTGCAATGCAAGGGTCGAGTTTTCCGCCTCAATCGTCTCTCCATCTACGGTGCGCCAACGCATAAAGCGGTCAAGACCGGCAGAAAGAGAGCCATAGCGTGCGTTGAACCCATCCGAGATCACCGTCAGCAGCGTTGAACGGAATAAATCGGGAATGTCTTCCTTGTAGGTATCGATCTGGCGATACGCCGCGTCGATGTCCGCACCTTCGGTGCCTTTCAACTCAACTACAACCAACGGCAGCCCGTTTAAGAACAGAACGACATCCGGAATGCGAGGGTTCTTTCCGACGACGTCCACTTGGTTGACGGCACGCCAATCGTTGCTTTCGTTGGTCCAATCAACAAGCTGCACCCGCGCGTTTCGCTCCTCCCCGTCGGCGAAATAGCTCAGGGCCACACCATTGACGAGCAGATCGTGTAACCTGCGGTTTTCCTGAACCAGATCTGTCGCAAACACCACATCATGAACGCGAGCGGCTGCTTCCTGTATCGCCGTATCTGGCAACTCCGGGTTCAAGCGTTTGAGGGCCTCAAAAAAAACCCTTAGCAGGAAAGTTTCGCGAAAGCTGGTACGCATCGGATTTCGCATTTCAGGTGAAATTTCGGATCCATGATGCAAGGAATACCCAAGAGTTCCCAAATCCTCCATGAACACCGCTTCAAGGTCCGCTTCGCTTGCCCACGCCATCAGATCAGGTTCTCCCCGGATTTCAGGCCTTGGTTCAACTCCGCCAAGGGGCCCCTCAACGCGCGTTCCCACTTCTGCATGTGCTCGACATGCCAAGCCACGTATTCAGGCCAGCCTTCGCGGTTGTATCCTTCGCAAGGGCGCCCAAACTGCAGGCGGCTGGCCTTCTTGTTGTCCAGACGGAGCCACTCGATCTCATGGCCGAACGCGGCTTCGATCTCGTCCTTCTTTTCAATCAGCCGATCGAACAACCACTTGTTCTCAACGGCATCGGCCCGGCCAAAAGTGAATTCAACCCTGATCTCAGACTTAGCGAAGATGAGTGCGTAAGGGCAGGAGCGGAGCCCTGACCCGGCACTCAGCCAATGGTCCTTCCCCGCACTGATGTTTTGATACAGCGTATCGCCGGCCTCTTTCAGCGCATCGAGCGTCATTTCCCAGTAGTCGCGTCGCAATTTGTGGCGGTTCTTCTGCTCACCCTGCGCCCCGCGAGCTTCGGTCTCTTTCTCTGCCATCCCAATCATGAAATCCGCAGCTTCTGGGGTGGGGATGACGGGTTGAATATCGACAAACAACTCGTCTCCGAAAGTGTAAGGCGTCACGCGGAAACATCGCGCGTCGATGCCATGTTCGCGAAGCCACAAAACCGTGGCGGTCACTTCTTTGCGGAAATTGGCGGCGATGAACATCAGGCGCTGATCGTTGCCGGGGTTCAGAACGACCTCGTCCAGCTCTTCTTCTTCGAGAAACTCGCAAATG
Source organism: uncultured Paracoccaceae bacterium (assembly GCA_947501555.1). Classification (GTDB taxonomy): domain Bacteria; phylum Pseudomonadota; class Alphaproteobacteria; order Rhodobacterales; family Rhodobacteraceae; genus Yoonia. Next base: position 2,355,546 of record CANMWG010000001.1, on the reverse strand, counting down.
TTGGCGACAGCATTTCCGCCGCCACAATAGCGGTCGAGGTATTGCTGATAGATATCAACGATCTGCGACTTGGTCAGTCCCGACACATAGGCGGTGTATTTCAGAGCCTGCCACGTCACATCTCGACCGCTGTCATCCAGCTTATTCTCAATCACAACCAACTGTCCGTCTTTGTCGAGCGCCAGAAGGTCGAGCCGTTCACGGGTGTCCGCAAACCCGTCGAATTTCTTCTGAATGATCAACAGTTCTTCACCCAAGGCATCCGGCTGATTGGCCAGCCACTCTTGCAAGTGCTCCCGCTCGCGCAGGTTGAGGTCGGCAAAACGCTTTTCTTCAAGCTTCTTTAGACGGTTTTCGGAACGGTTTACTTGGAACATTAAAGAACTCTCAACTCTTAATCTTAAAATACGCGACGCCAGCGAGGTCCCGTTCTGCCAAATACTCGTCCATCGCAAATGGACCGTCGCGCATGAAGTTCAGCCACTCTGGACGAGGGGTTTCAGAGAAAAACTCTTGTTCGCCTGCCATATTCAACATGGCTTCCTTTGCCACGCACCCTTTCTCCAAACCAAAAAACATATGCCAAGGAAGCATGCCACCGATAAGGCTGGAAAGACTATTATCCGTTTGATGCAAGATAAAATTTGCGGTGGAAATTGAGCATCCCCATTCGGTAGGAGAGGCGACGTTTGACCCCTTTAACGCAGAAAACAAGACACGATCCGAAATCCACGAATGATTGTAGAATATATATATCGGATTAAAGCGCTTAGGTCGGGCACCCGTTATCAAATCAGTGGTCTGCTTTTTGTCTTTCAGCAATCCATCATATTTCCCAACAGACAAGCGACCTCCGCGCGTTAGACCGGAAAAAAGCACTTTGGCCTGAATACGAAAACCTACTTCACAATGATTAGTCTCAATGAACCACTCCCAATCCGCACCGTTTCCGGTTTTTTTGTATCTCTTGCTACCGCCTTCTTGGATCCGGTTGAACATGTTTACTTTCAATCCAGACGATGAGAAATCACGAGCCATGCGTAAGAGGAGCATCTCCGTGATTGTTTCTTCCTGAAGTTTTAGGCCGAAATGAAGCGCGTCCTCCTGTTCACGCCAGACCCAGCGCCCCACATCGCGTAGATGGCGCCGGAAATGCAAAGATCGATGGCGCATCATACAACCTCCTCCACCTGTTCGTGGGCCGCGCCCACGCGCAACTCGCCAGACATCAGGCGCGGCAAGAGCGCGTCGCGGAGGGTGGCGAGGGTTTGGCTTTCCACAGCTTTTTCGTTGCAGCCATCAAGCAGTGGTTGAACCAACTTTGTGAAGGCGGTCAACAAAACGGGATCGTCCGGCAAAATCGTTGCAAGAGCCTTCATTGCTGATTGATTGAGTCCCGGTTGGGCCACTCCTGTTGCCAATTCTCGCATTTGCCACATGCAATGTTCTTCCGAGAGCGCGAGATAGGCGATGTGCTGGCCTAACTCCTCCTTTACTCGAACCCTGAAGACGTGCTCGTTGATGCAAGCCTCAGAAAACGGGAAACCTTCCGAAACATAGGAAACCGCAGGCCGAAGTTCCCCGGGTTTCCCGCCGTCTTTGTAGACAAGCACGTCACCATCAGCGAGCTTTCCCTTTTTCATACCCTCGAAGTAGTCGCGGGGAACAAACTTCGTTTTCCCATAATCGAAAACGCCAACGCGCTTGATGCTTTCCGCTCCGATGCTTGGAACACCCTTAGAAATCTCCGAGACACCGCCCTTGGGGCGTCTTCCTGTTTCCAAGACGGTGTAAAGGTCCTCGAAAGTGTGCCACTCCCACGCCTCCGGCAGGCCATCCTCGCCGAAGCTGTCGGGGAAGAGGGCGGCGGTGGTGGCGTCCATGTGAGAGGGTGTGCGGCCTGAGGCTTTGGCGTGGACGGGGTCGAAATCGACGAACCAAGACCGATACAACGCCCGCGCCATCTCCTCCAACGTCGCCGCCGTCTTGCGGTTCAGCTCGATTTTGTCATCCAAAGCCCCGAGGATCGACGCGATCTCGCGTTGTTCTGACAGCGGAAAGAGGGGAACCTCAATCCTTTTGATAATGCCTGGATTGAGGTTAGGCATCGTTGCGCCGATCGCCTGCTCGCGGATCCAAGCAACAGTATCTGGAGTCGTAAGGAACCAGGCAAAGAAGTCTCGGTTTAAGACAGCTTCTCCGTGAATGCGTGCTCGGATTGCCCCTGTTCCGCAAATGAACCCGGCTTCATTGTCTCTTACACGCGCGGTTTTTCCTGTCGCTTGCGCGCCACGGCGAGCAAAGAGAACATCACCGACCAACAACTTGTGGCGGGACAGCTCTGATGCCTTTTCTGCCGAGATTTTTGGTAAGACGGAGTGGTCCAGACGACCCCCTTGAATGCCTTCTGTTGGAACAACTGGCACGCCGTTTTCTATGTAGTCGTAGGAATGAAGTTGTGATCCAAACGGCCCTGTCTGCAAGGAGATCACTTTTTGCTCAACAAGTTCGCCAATTTCGGAAAAAGGCTTCATCCCAACGCCCCCAATCGTTCCTCGATCTCCTTCTCCAACCGCCGACCCTTGGCGAATTGACCACGCAGTTCCCCCATCAGGCGGGTGAACTTCTCCTCGAATTGTTCGCCATCATCCTCCACTGCCCCTGCGCCCACATAGCGGCCCGGGGTCAGCACGTAGTTATGCTTGGCGATCTCATCCATGCTGGCGGATTTGCAGAAGCCCGGCACGTCCTCATACGCCCCAGCATCCGGCTCCCCCCGCCAAGCGTGATAGGCCCGAGCGATTCTTGCGACCTCTTCCTCTGACATCTCTTTTTGCTTCCGGCTACCAGGCACCAACGCGCCCATCTTGCGGGCGTCGATGAACAGCACCTCACCCCGCCGATCGCGCAGCTTGGCGTCCTTGGCGATGCCGTTGGATTTGTCCTTGGCCATGATCCATAGGCAAGCCGGTATTTGCGTGCCGTAAAACAGCTGCCCTGGCAGTGCCACCATGGCGTCCACCGCGTCGCGTTCCACCAAGGCGCGCCGGATATCTCCCTCGCCTCCTGACATCGACGACATGGAGCCGTTGGCCATGACCACGCCGCCAATGCCCGACGCCGACAGGTGATGGTGGATATGCTGGATCCAGCCAAAGTTGGCATTGCCCACAGGCGGCGCACCGTATTTCCAGCGCGTGTCTTCACGCAGTAGTTCGCCCGACCAGTCAGAGATGTTGAAGGGCGGATTGGCGAGGATGTAGTCAAAGCGTTCATCGGGGAAAGCATCCTTCACCAGCGTACCTTCGGAATTCCACCGGATGTCGGCAAAGATGCCGCGAATGGCAAGGTTCATGCGGGCTAGACCAAAGGTAGTGTGGTTGCGTTCCTGACCGTAGATGGCGATGTCGCCGATCTGGCCGGAATGTGCGTCGATGAATTTCTCAGATTGCACAAAGAAACCACCGGTGCCGCAGCAAGGATCATAGACGCGGCCCTTGGTGGGTTCGATCATCTCGATCAGTGTGTCGACGATTGATTTGGGCGTGTAGAATTCGCCGCCACGCTTGCCTTCAGCGCCTGCGAACTCACCAATGCAGTATTCGTAGATGCGCCCAATCAGGTCGAAGTCGTCCTTGGTGCCTTCCAGCTTAATGTTAGAAAACAGGTCCATCAGACCGGTGAGCATAGCACGATCGACGCTTTCCTTGCCGAAGACCTTGGGTAATGCGCCTTTGAGGGTTTCGTTGTCAGCCTCAATCGCGCGCATGGCGTCATCGATCATGATACCGATTTTGGAGTCTTTGGATTGCTTGGCGAGCATGGACCAGCGCGCCTTTTCCGGCACCCAGAAGATGCTCTCGGCCAAGTATTCATCGCGGTCCTCAGCGTCAGAGTATTCGTCCTCGCTTAGCCGGGTATGTAAGCGCTCAAAAGACATCGATACATAGCGCAAGAACAACATACCAAGTGCGATGTGTTTATATTCACCGGCGTCCATCGAACCGCGCATTTTGTCCGCAGCTGCAAATAGCGTCTTTTCAATGCTCATTTATGTCCTCAAATATTTTAAGCCCGTCGAATTCGAGGGACAACTTATCCACGAGTAGTGGCCTATATCAGTTTAGACTTCAATCGGCTGGAAGTACCGCTTTTCAGTTGTCTGACACCTTTATTGGGGTACACCCCCCTTAGCCTGATACAAAGATCTTTCATGAAGCCGTTAGCTCTAAGACCTGAACCCATTCACCGTGAAACGTTGCATTCATTCGTTTCACGCATGGCCGCAATGAACCGGGTGGATACAGTGGATTTCTGTGTAGATATGGGCTTCTCGATAAAGAAGCTGATCGACCCAAATGAGGAGGTTCTGAATATCATCGCTGCGATCGGTGGCCTCGATGCCAAGTCTGTCTCTACTTTGAGAGCGTGGACAGCGGAAAAATCCGACGATGTGCGTATGATTTTCCGTGGTGAGGAGTTCGTTTCCCGCGCCCTGAAGAACCCAAGGGTTCGTGGATGCCCCATTTGCTTGCAAGAAGATGCTGAAACGGATCCAGAAAGGCCATTGGCAGCGATGGCGATGCGCGGTGAATGGCAACTGCGAGATATGTTAGTCTGCGTTCGACACAAACACCCATTAGTTACACTGTGGGAGCGGAAAAGGCCTGTTGAACGCTTCAACATCGGAGCAAGGCTTTTCGAAGTTTCCAAGGACATTCAAGACGGATTATTTGATCAGGCGCAAATTCGGCCGACCGCTTATGATCTGTGGCTCGATCAGCGCCTCGAAAACGGACATGATCCCACGTGCCTAGTTGATAATTCCCTCTACGCAGCGACAGCATTTTGCCGACTTCTAGGAACAGAGATGTTGCGGCTGCGAAACGAGAAACACCCTAACGAATTCACTTATATGAGGGCTGCACAACGCACAGGTTTTGACATAGCATCAAAAGGGAACGACGCGGTCAGCGATGCCTACAAAAAACTTGCTGCCGACGCTTCAGGTGCAGGTGATCTACCAAACAAGGCCTTTGGCGATCTATACAGAAGCCTCGCCAGAGCGCATCGCAACGATCGTGCTTTTGACGGGTTTCGGCACGTCCTCTGGGACAGCATTATTCAGGTTTGGCCTGTCGCCGCAAATGAAGACATTCTAGGCTTTACACTACCAGAAAGAAAACTTCATTGCTTGTTGTCTGCAGCTCAAGAAGCGGGAGTGGGTGAGAAGTTTTTGGACCAACTTCTTGTTGAGGCGGGAGCCTACCCTGCGGATGACACGAGGCCAGCATCTCGAAAAACCTTTGATGCAACAAGGTATGCCAAACTGATCGCAGAAATCCCAAAATTAGTGGGCCCGATCGCTATATGTGAGGCAATGGGCGCAACACGCAAACAATTTCAATCCCTGGTTGAGGCAAGGTTACTCATTCCTGTCACGAGCATCTCAACCGTTAAGTCGCCTTGGCGCATCGAAGATGGGACAAAGCTTGTTAGTGATCTCAGCGATTTGGTAGTAAAAACGGTGACAGACGAAGAGCACTGGGAAGTTATCCAGCAAGCTAAGTCGAGAACAAAATTGGCGGTTGAATTCATAATAAGAGCCATACGGGATGGAAGCTTACAGCTTGCCAGGTTCGAAGGCGTTGACGGGTACAGAAGCTTCTGTGTCTCCAAAGCTGAAATAAATAAAATCGCGGCCAAGAATGCCCATGAAGTCACGACTAGGCCACGCCTCCCGCCTGAGGTCATCTGCACGGCAGCAGCATTTGGACGTTCCGTCGGCATGAGAGAAGATCAAGCGTTCGTACGACTTGTGGGCGCCAGACATACGTCGGCAAGCTATGTGATCGTGACAAAGTCTGGTGTGAAGCGTTTTTACGTCACCGAAAGCGATATTTCGGCGTTTCATGAAAAGTTTGTTACCCAAGCATCGATGGCTTCTGAATACGACGTGGATTGGAGAACTCTTGTGAGTAGGTTGCAAGCTGGCGGGGTTAAGCCATTTTCGGCTGGAAGTGAGGGATTTGGTCACCTGTATCTACGGGTCGATGTCGAAGCATTCTTCGGTAGAAGCGATGCTTAGCTTAGCTTCTCGAGTGTGACCAAAGATTAACCACTCAATGGAGGCTGAAATCAGGAACAATTTCAAACGCATTTTTGCTATTCCATTGAATTTGCGTTCATTCGGGGCTGATCAACTGTCTTTGGTTGAAGTTGTTCCGTTATTGTGCGTTCATCCGAGAGTTGTAAAATTTTTTGTATGGAAGCACCGTGGCCAGAATAAGAAATATAGAAATCAGAAATTTTCGCTCGATACATTCTCTTTCATGGAGGCCGTCTTCCGGCATCAATTGCTTAATCGGGCCGGGAGATAGTGGAAAAACAACCATACTCGATGCCATCGACTACTGTCTGGGCGCGCGCCGGAACCTCACTATTTCAGACGCAGATTTCTTCGAGATGAACGTCGATGAACCAATTTGCATCAAACTTACGATTGGCGATCTGGAAGACGGCTTGAAGAGCCTCGACGCGTATGGCCATTTTCTTCGTGGCTTTCGCGCCGAAACTGGCGAATTTCTGGAGGAACCAGAAAAGGATGCGGAGACTGTTCTTTGCCTGCAGTTGGAAATTCGAGACGACCTAGAACCCAAGTGGGACCTGGTTTCAGATCGTGCAACAGCGCAGGGCATTTCGCGCAGCTTGTCCTGGGGCGACAGGCAGAGGCTTGCTCCCAACCGCCTTGGAGCTTTGAGTGACTACAATCTCAGTTGGCGGCGCGGTTCCGTACTGAACAAACTGAACGATGAAACAGCGAATGCCTCAGCAGCCCTTATCAACGCCGCCAGAATTGCACGAGACACATTCGGCGATGATGCGCAGAAAGAGTTGCGTGAAACACTCAAAACTGTGCGGACAACAGCTTCTTCTCTTGGGATCGAAGGGGGAACAGATGCCAAGGCACTGCTTGACGCACATAGTGTCAGTTTTTCCGGCGGTACAGTTTCGCTTCATGACGCCAAGGGCGTGCCATTGAGAAATCTAGGTGTAGGCTCAATTCGGCTTCTCATTGCAGGATTGCAGCGGGCCGCTGCCGAGAAATCCTCGCTGATATTGATCGATGAGCTCGAGTATGGTCTTGAACCACATCGAATTATTCGGCTGCTGTCGTCTTTGGGGGCAAAGGAGACAAATCCGCCACTGCAAGCATTTGTTACAACCCACTCACCGACAGCTTTGAGAGAGCTTTCCGGGAACCAGCTTTTTGTACTGCGCAAGACTGACGGCGGAAGTCATGAGGCGATGCAGGCAGGTATTGAAGACGCCGCCCAAGGTACGATCCGTTCACACCCTGAAGCTTTTCTTTCCAGCCGGGTCATTGTTTGTGAAGGAGCCAGCGAAGTTGGCTTTCTTCGCGGACTGGATGCCTGTTTTTCATCAAATACCGCGTACCGACCTCTCGCGGCTCGCGGTGTTTCTCTTGCTGATGGTGGAGGCGTCTCCAAAGTTATCGGGAGGGGGCAAGCACTTGTTGAACTATGCTACCCCGTCGCAGTCTTCAGGGATGATGACAAACAACCCGATGCAGCCGCTGAAACAGCTTTTGAAGGGGCTGGAGGGGCTGTTTTCAAATGGCAACCTGGTCAAGCGATCGAAGATGCGATCTTTCAGGGCGTCTCCGACACGGCAGTCGAAGTACTTGTCGCTTATGCGATCGACTTGCATGGCCGGGACAGCATCGATCAATGGATCAAATCGGCATCCGCCAATGCTCTCGACCTTGATGCTTTTGAATCCGAAGCCCTGGTGGGGGAGATTAGCCAAGATACCAGGGCCATGCTTGCCAAGGCATCCAAGCAGAAAAATAATCCTTGGTTAAAAAATGTCACCGCGATGGAGTATGCGGGGCGAACTATAATCGGCCCAGAAATGAAAGACGCCGATCAAGATTTCAAATCGGTTATTGCCGCGATCTTTAGGTGGGCTGAAGATGCCTGAAAACACATTCGACATTCTTGAAATTGACCGTGGTACTGTCACAGCTCCGGCTGGATGTGGAAAGACCCACTTAATCGCTGAGGCGCTCACACGCCATTTGGGCTCCAAGTCCGTGCTAGTACTCACCCATACAAACGCGGGGGTGGCGGCGCTCAGGAGCCGGCTTGCAAAGGCGGGCGTGCCTTCGTCTGCCTATCACCTGATGACAATAGATGGCTGGGTGATCCGGCTGCTGTCCATGTTTCCGAAGAGATCCGGCGCAAACGCTTCGCTTCTGAAGGCTACGCGCCCAAATTATCCAAAGATCAGAAAAGCCGCGTGCGTTCTTCTGAAGGAAGCTCATCTGTATGACATTATTACCGCGAACTACGACCGCCTCATAGTGGACGAGTATCAGGACTGTTCAGTTCCGCAACACGCTATCGTTTTCTATGCGGCCCGGGTTCTTCGAACTGTTGTTCTGGGGGACCCCATGCAGGCAATTTTCAATTGGCCGGGCAATGAAGTCGCTCCATGGAAGGACATGGTATGCAAGCACTTTCCATTGGTTGCTGAACTGGATGTCCCGTGGCGTTGGAAGAATGCCGATTCTGAAGAACTTGGTAAGTGGTTGCTGGATACAAGAAATGCGCTGGTCAATGGGACGCCGGTCGATCTTCGAGCAGCACCACCGTCGGTTCAGTGGATCGAACTTGATGGAAGTGACGACTACAATAGGCAACTTGAAGCAGCACGAACGAATTCTCCTCAAGCTGGAGGTTCGGTTCTGGTTATCGGCAACAGCAAGAAACCGCAGTCGCACAGGGACTTCGCGGCACGCACGCCGGGTGCTATCACCGTTGAAAATGTTGACCTGAGAGATGTGACTGAGTTTGCCGCAGATTTTGAACTCGACGACGCGGAAGCTTTGGAAAAGATCGTAAAATTTGCTGCCAGTGTCATGACAAACGTTGGCCCGGACGATTTTGTGAAAAAAGTGCAATCACAAAAATCGGGCAACGCTAGAACTGAATCCAATGAAGCGGAAGTTCTTGCGCTGGAATTTAGCGAGCGACCATCTTATGCAAGAGCTGCGGCGTTGCTTTCCGGAATATCAAGAATGACAGGGGTGCGCGTGTTCCGAAATGAAGTACTTAGAGTGTGCCTGAAAGCACTGAATCAGTGCGACAAGGAAGATGCAGATTCACTGTACGAGACGGCGGTCAGGTTTCGGGAGCAAAGCCGCATTCTTGGCCGGGCAGTTCCAAACCGGGCAATCGGTAGTACGCTATTGCTTAAGGGTTTGGAAGCTGACGTTTCGGTAATATTGGACACTGCACATCATGACGCCAAAAGCCTGTACGTGGCTATGACGCGCGGGTCCAGAAAGCTTGTAGTTTGCTCCAAGACGCCCGTTCTGAACGAGTAACTTGTCTGTTGTACTTTGCCGCAACCAAAGTCGGCTTACTGTTCTGAAGTCTTTTAGTTCGCACCATCAGCGTATGACAGATTCCCGCCGCCTTTGTGGAAAAACAACGTACTGCTAGCTCAGAAAGTAACGCAGCAATCAAAGCGCAAACGCCATTCTGATCATGTTTTCCAAAGGCAAGCATCTCTCAGATATGAAACCGATTCATCGATCAATTCACCCGCGTATCCAATGGACACATTCCTGATATCCGTGCCGTGAACCTTCGCGCGAAGCCGTCGATGGGAATGGCCAAAGAACCACGCGTCGGGCTGGTGTCGGATGAGAAGTTTACTCATGTCTGAGTGGAACGCTGCAGAAAGCGTGTCGATCTCACCAGCGACAGCAGGATGGGGGCCATGATGTGTGACAACGACTGTTTTGCCATGTGGTCCGATGGGATGTTGGCTGGCCAAACTATCAGCCAGCCATGCCCGATGGTCTTGATGAACGCGAAGGATTTCCCTTGGTTTCAAACGGCGTTCCCGCCGCATAATTGGGATATTGTCGGCGGAGAGGTTAAGCTCTAGTGGAGCTCCGATCATGTCATAATCTGCCATCAGCAAGTCAGCATTACGCATGGCGATAGATGGCTCGCCATTCAGGTTATAATCGGTCCATAACGTGCAGCAAAAGATACGCGTATCACCATGCAGCAGAGCTGTTTTCTGTACGAAATGCGCACCGGCGTTCTTCGCTACCCTTTCCAAAATACGATCATCGGCCAGATGGCCGGAGTAATAATCGTGATTTCCGGGCAGCGCGTAAATCCGTTCTGGGAGAATGAACTCTGACAGATACTGGAAGACCTGCGTCCAGCGATCCGCAGGCCCGTTCGTCAGATCGCCCGCCAGGATCAATGCGTCCGCATTCCAGACCATATCCTGCAGACCCCAAACATCAGACGGAACCAGCGCGAAGCGGCGGTACGTGTCGAAGTGCAGGTCGGCCAGAACGACGATCTCGCCGGTTTTGTAGGGGATATTTTGATACTGCATCGCCGACCTCAGTTCAGCATTGGCTGGCAGGCCAGCGTCTGGGCGCGGTCGAGCATCCGGCTGACTGTCCGCAGGCTCAAACCGGCGTGCGCGATCGCCCCGCAATCGAAGACATCCATCAAAGCTTCCATTGCCGGATCAGGTAAATCCCGGCGCGCGCCTTCAGTTTCTGCAAATTGCCGCAGCTGGCTTGTCGTCAGGTCCGGAAGATCCAAGACCTGGCAGCGGCTTTGCAGGGGCTCAGGCAAGCCTTGGCGGCTATTGGCTGTCATCACCCAGTTCACGTGGGACATATCGCACTTGACCTGAAAAAATGGGCATTCCCACGTTGCCGCAGTCATGCGTTCCAGCAGCGGCAGAAGTGCGTCGGTCAGCGTGTGACGCGTGCCTCTACTTGAGTGGACATCGCCAGACTTTTCTACTTCATCGACAATGACCAGTGGCCCGCCATGTCGCTCGCGTAGAACCGTCTGCATCAGCTTGCCTGGCATAGCACTAGACCACCCGCGCTGAGAGCCGACGAGTGCAAAGGTCGCAGGTTCACCGGTCGCGTCGATCATTGTCGTGGGAAGCGAGAGGTGGTGTGCCAAACGCCGGGCCCAGTAGCTCTTGCCGATGCCCGGAGGCCCAACCAGCACAAGCGGGCTGAAGCGCAGTCCGGGCAGCCCTTCCCGAGCAGATGCACGCAACCCGTGCCAGACGGCCTCGGTCGCCTGAGACATCCAAGGCATCTCAGCGTGAAGTGCTGCGGCGATCTCATCGGCCTCATGCTCTGTGTCGATACAGGCAACCAGCAGCCCACCTTTAAGGACAGTCAGCCTGACGCGGCTTTCTTCTGAAAGATGCTGTATGCCAGTCGAAGCTTGCTTCCGCTCGAGAAACCAAATGGCTCGCCCTTTGATCCGCTGTTTGTCGGCGTCATCGATCAAATCGTACGCGTACACGCGGTCATCATCCGTCATACGACCCGCCTCAATCTCAGCGCGCTGAGCTTTCTCACGGGTTGTCTTCAGGAAATTCGTCAGACGCTTCTCGACATCCCGCAGTTTAGGTAGGTCGTCATGGAAGGTAAGACTGTGAAACGGGATCGTAGTCTGGGATCGGGTCATGTGGGAATCCTTTCATAGCGCAAGGATCGCCTTGCGCGGTCGCCCGACGATCAATGAACGTCGGGCAAGCAAAAATGAGAGGTTCCGGAACCTGTGGAGCATTCAGTGAACTTTTTATGTTCCAGCTGTCAACACCATCCGTATTTGTTGATGATTGGATCGGTCGAGATTGCAGGTTTGGCGCAGTTCCTTGAAATTATTAGGTAAATGTAGATCCGCGCGTCGCCTTCATCAAAAACCCGTTTTTTGCCGTAAAAACGGTCTTTGGATGTCGGACGTCATCAATGAAAATTGGCGAGCCGTGGAGGACTCGAACCCCCGACCTGAGAATTAGAAGTTCCCTGCTCTAATCCAGCTGAGCTAACGGCCCGCACCGGCAAACGTATGACCCGTGTTTACCCCATTTTGCAAGACCCAACATAACCCTAAGTGATGTCTAATGCGTCCAAGCACCACGGCGATTGGTGGCGAAATTTTCGGCATAGCCATTGGCGCGCACATTTGCCTTGCGCGGCTTTGGTTCCTGAACCACAGCATCAATACCCTTGTCACGTGCGTAATCAAGCGCTGCTTCTTTCGTGTCAAAGGTCAGCTTTACTTGCGCCTGAGTATCATCCGAAGATGTCCACCCCATCAACGGATCAATCTCGCGAGAGGTATCCGAGACATACTCCAGCACCCAATACTTGGTCTTGGCCGTGCCCGAAGACATGGCCGTTTTTGCTGGCTTATAGATCCGTGCGCGCATCGCGTTCTCCCTCATACAGTAGTCAAATACCGGAGGACGCCCCTCCAACGCAAGCCGTCATTGCAGCAATTAGCGGCTTTGGCTTAACGACGGATTGACCCCGGCGATAAGGTGGTTAAGTTTTCAGCGCAACCAAGGCCGCTCTGGCCAGTTGCAAGAACGGACAGGCCAGATGGACGCGCTCAATCTCCCCTTATTTCACAGCAGTGCAACATGATTGCGGCAGGGGTCGATCTGGGCGGCACAAAGACAGAAACTCAGATCTTTGATGCGAACTGGCAAGTTGCGGGAAACAGACGCGATCCGACGCCCAAGAATTATGCGGCACTGATTGAGACACTGGCAAATCAGATCGAATGGGCACGAGCCCAGGCCGGGCCCGATCTCGCTATCGGCATTGGCGGGGCGGGCCTTGTGAACCCCGCAACCGGGCTGGTGCTGGCCGCCAATCTTTGCGCCTCAGGGCACCCTCTGCCTGCCGACATCTCCGAGGCCGTAGGGCAGCCGATTACCTATATCAACGATTGCAAAGCCTTGGCACTATCCGAAGCGGTCTTTGGCGCAGGTCGGGGCCACCGCAGGGTGCTGTCGATCACGTTGGGCACCGGGATCGGTGGCGGCATCGCCATGGACGGCAAGCTTTTCCAAGGGCCCACCCAGATGGAGGGGGAGGTTGGCCATACTTCTGCCCCTGCGCATTTGGTGGTCAAACATGGATTGCCTATGGTTGCCTGTGGCTGCGGGCGGAGGGGATGCGCGGAGACACTGATTTCTGGGCCTGGGCTGACGCGCTTGGCCGAAACCCTTATGGGCCAATCCTTGACGCCACGCGAAATCGCAGACCGGCGCGGAGGCGACATGCAAAAGGTCTGGACCCTCTGGTGCGATCTGGTGGCGGACCTACTCCGCAATCTCAACCTGACAATTGATCCCGACATTATCGTGCTCGGGGGAGGGCTGAGCTTGATCGCAGGAGTTGGAGACGACCTGTCCGACGCACTCAAACGCGCACAACTCGCCGATTTCGCCATTCCACCCATTGCCATCGCACAGGGCGGTGAAACCAGCGGCGCACGCGGGGCCGCCTACGCTGCATGGCAGGCACGCGAATGACGGATCACTGGATTGCACCCGAAAGGGTTTTTGACGGCCAGCACATCCACAGCGATATGGCAGTGCGGATTGAGGCTGGGACAATCGCAGAAATCGGACCGCGCTCAGCCCATGCGAAAACGATAAAAGGACTGCTGACACCCGGTTTTGTTGACCTGCAGGTCAACGGCGGCGGTGGCGTTTTGTTGAACAACGACCCCACAGTGGATGGGATCAAGACGATCCTGCAGGCCCATCGGCACTTTGGCACGACTGCTGTGATGCCTACAGTGATCACCGACCATCCCGACGTGCTGGCAAAGGCTGCAAAAGCTGCTATTGCCGCCAAAGACCTACCTGGCATGATCGGGCTGCACATCGAAGGGCCACACATCGCCAAAGCGCGCCGCGGCACACACGCCGCACATTTCATCCGGCCACTGGACGGCGATACAATTCATATCGTGACCAAATTGCGGGATGCCGGGCTGCTGGTGATGATCACGCTCGCCCCCGAAGCGGCCAGCGCAGGGCAAATCAGCGAACTCACCGATCTTGGTGCAGTGGTCTCACTCGGGCATACTGACGCAACAGCGGACCAAATGGCCGTAGCGATGCAAGCCGGTGCCAGCTGCGCTACCCACCTTTTTAACGCCATGTCAGCCATGCAAAGCCGGGCACCGGGTGCTGTGGGGGCGGTCATCAACAGCAGCTGTTATGCAGGGATCATCTGCGACGGGCACCACGTGGACAACAGCATGGTCGGGCTTGCGATCCGGGCACGGCCGGTCCCGGACCGGACTTTCCTTGTCTCGGACGCGATGGCGACTGTAGGAGGGGGCGCTGCCTTTCCGCTCTATGGCCAAACCATCCGGCTGGACAACGGCAAGCTCATCAATAGCGCAGGGGCGCTTGCCGGGGCGCATACGACCTTGGCAGCTGGGTTACTGCGACTGACAGGGCAGATTGGGATCAGTCATGAATCCGCTTTGCGCATGGTGACCTCTGTTCCTGCAAACTGCATTGGTGTGCCTGCGCTGGGGCAGCTTCTGGGACAACAGACGACGGATGTGCTTGTTTTGGGACACGATCTGGCGTTTCGCGGTGCTCTGTCACAACTGTAAATATCATAGGGGTTTGATCTTGTGGTCGACGATATTTGCAACGATGCACGTGAGCCAAGATTGTGGGCCGGAACAACGTTCTTTGCTATTTTCAGTGTCCCGAAACGATGGTGCCGTCGATGAGCACATATGCGAGGTCAGGTTCATTGCTCATAGCGTTGAAAAGTCTCTCGAATACTCCTGTCACGGCCCTCCGCCGGAATTGTGTGTTCCAGTTCCCGAAAGCAAGCGGCAAGTCGTGCCATGGTGAGCCGTTGCGAACCCGCCAGAAGACCGCTTCCAGAAACAGACGATTGTTCTTTACCGTTGCTCCGGTATCGCTGACCTTCTCTGGCAAATGCGGCTCAGGCCGCTGCCAAACCCGATCCGTCACCACAAAACGCTGCTCGTTCATTCAAACCTTTATTTTGGAAGGTTGAATCAGAAACCAAACCGAATGAGAATCCTGATTGTCCAAAGGCCCTGTTGGGATGTCCGGACTTCTTCACATAGCAGGTTAGGTCTGGCCCATTTTACTATCTTCCAGCCTTAGCTTTTCGAGCTGTATTTCAATAGCGGAAACGTCTAATCCCCAGATTATCTTGACCAACAAGCGCTCCGCTCTTTCCGCAAACCCAATTTTGAGTGTTCCTCTGTTTAGCTCAGCTCGCCGCAAATCTTTAACTGGCAAACCAACAAAAGTACTCAGGCGCTCAAGTTCGGACTGCTGCTCAAGAAGTGTCTCATAACTTAGCATGATCCGGTTCTGATGCTGCGCATCTTTAAAGGCATCGATCACCGCGGTATTGTATACAGCCCATGCTCGCAAAGCGAATACGCCATTTTTCGACTTCTTCAGTTTCTGTGGAGTGCGTCTGACATAATGTTCCCGGACACTTGTTGCAGATCGAAAAATGCAAATCACTCGCATGTCAGGGATCAACTCGACCCAAAAATCATGGGTCAGGCAGGTTCGAGGATCCTTGAAACCCCAAAGGCCCCCGCCTTCGGGCTCTGCCTCATCGATTATTGCGGTAGCGCGTATTTGGAAAGATTCATGGTTGTTGCCGGGAACATAGTTCTGCAATACCAGCAAGCTGCTTTTCGGGCCGCAGGCCAAAAGCTCTTTGTTCATCTGATTTGTGGAAATACGTTCGCACTTGTTACCGTCATCGTAGTCACGCGTATCAGACGTCTCGACCATGGATACGCCAGAAGAGTTAAGCAGCTCCGCAACAAGTGTTGTTCCGGATTTGTGCATCCCGAGGACCGAGAAAACAAGGGACATGCTGACGGCCTTCGTTTCGATAGAGTAATGGACGGTCTCAACAGGCACTCACAATGTCAATGCCCAATCGAAACGGAGGCTGCTGTTTCAACCGTTCAACGTCTGCAAAAAGCCGCAGCATTGCATCGGCTGTCGCTATCGAGGGTGTGTCGCCATTCTTTCTGATCAATAAGATTTCGAACATCCGGGGGAACTATGATGGACCTGTCACGCTTTCGTGTCGCCCCCTGTGCTCGTTAATGCAGCCGGAGAAACTATTCCTTACGACCAAACAGAAGAGAACCAAGATCAATATGCCAACGCGAGCTTCGACCCTCCGCCTCTTGCCGACCCAGATGATCCATTCAGAGTGATCAACTCCCATCTCGAAGAGATGGAACTCGGTAAATCTAGCAGTTTTTGCTAGCTGTCTTTCGTGAATCGGCTTCACCGTCACGCTGCTCGGCAAGAATTCTGGTGCGCCTCCTTTGAGGAAGCCGCAGTTTATCAAAACCTCTGCTCAGATATTTGGGCTGACCATTGAGATCTTCATCGCGGCGACGGGTGCCGCTAAACTTTCAAAACATCGAACCATCTCTTTCGAGCATTTCGCGGAGGTATACTATGAAAGGATGAACTGCGATGATGCGTTGAATCCGTTCATCAATCATGAATGGATGATTATCGACACAACCGTCGCGATGGAACGTTACCTTAAGGAAACTAGGGGGACACGGAGGCGAACTGCTAAGAATTGATTCGTCAGAATTTGAGGATCTTAGGCCGGTCAGAGATCAGCGGCTTTTCTTTTGCCGTCTTGTAAAAACACCGAACGGAATCAAGATGTCGAAAGACGGATTCCGGATGTCGCACGACGGAGCTTGGCGATGTCGAGACGAAATTAAAATTTTTTAATAACAAAGGTGTAAGTTCTTGGAGAGCGGACCTTGGATGTCGGACGCCACTGATTTTGATCAAACAACGACGATCCCGTGGTCGGTCTTAACGTTTTGTGAGCCATTTTACAGCCAAATCGCACTTATTCCGTTCCAAGGAGATGTCGAATGCAAAAGCTGTTGGTTTTTTTGTTGGTCTGCCTGCCAAAGGGGGGGGTGCATGCGCAAGACACGCAGGATCCAATTGCTATCGCTGAGGCGCAGGGCGCTTGTGTGCCTTTTGGCGTGGCCACGGCCCGTTTTGATGATGCTGGCGTGCTGTTTGTCACCTGCGAGGAAGATGCGACCGCTTTTGTCCCGTTGCTGGGTGGCTTGGCCCCTTTGCTTGGCGCGGCAGGCGCTGCGGCCATAGCGGCCTCGGTTGCAGGTGGCAATAGTACCCCGGATACGCAATAGGTCCTGTTATCGAATTTCTCAGCAGGCTGGGTATCCCATTGCGATTAAGGATGCGCCGCTGACCCGGTAGTGTCCGGAAATCCGATGCCGTGCTTCAGACAGGAACCATTCGCGTAGTTGCGCATTGTAATGGGCGGCCATTACGTTGGACCAATGTTCAAACCGGTCTTGCGGCAAGGCGGTGCCTCTTTGGCTTGGGCCGTGGAACCCAAAGACAGTCTCTTCGGTCAGGCAGACGTTCTTTGCGCCCAAGTATAACGTGCAGGAAGAATAGCAAACCCGTCCGCGTAGCTCGACCCGGATATTGCGCGCATTCAGCCCGCTGATTTCGAGTGCGCGCGCGCCGATCAGCCCGCCTCTGTCGTTTTGCACGACCAATGCTGCCATGTTTTGGGCTTGCGCCGCGACCCCCGCCATGCCCACCAACACAGCAAGCCCGATCACGCGGGCACGGAGGCCCCGTCTCGTACTGGTTTTCATTTCTCACCCTTCACATCGCAGCTTCCTGCGATTCCCACGAAGGCATGACACTCCTCATCGCTTAACAAAGGATTGCCCCACATATTTGAGGTATATTGATCTAAAATTGCATCTATATAAACAACACACGTTATAGGGGTATTTATTAATAGAAGTACCTGATTTATTTTAATAATCTCGAAATGTTCTCGTATTCCAAGGGCTCAGATTAAGTACTCTTTAACTACGAAATTTCAGTTTCATTAACACCGAAGGGACGGTGTTCGTCCTTCGCGAACGTTGCTGAGAGGACGAGTTACGACCATGTTTGACTTCCAAAATGATGCCACGAGCGACGTGTTTCTAGACACGTCCGTATTCGCCCCCATCCCAACCTTCAAAACTACCAGCGTGCCGCCGGAAAAGAGAGTCTTTGACTGTATTCTTGCGGTATTTTTGCTGGCTCCGCTCATGATGTCGGCCATCGTGCTGGTGTTGCTCAATCCGCTTATGAACACCGGTCCGCTTGTGTTTCGTCAGCAACGCATGGGTCATAACTGCCAGCCATTTACGGCGTTCAAATTCAGATCAATGCTGCCTGCGACCCAAGCCACCCGCGGCGCCTTTGATGCCTTGGAGACCGATCGTATAACCTGGCTTGGTCGTTTGATCCGCCGCACTCGGGTTGATGAATTGCCCCAGGTTCTGAATGTTTTGCGCGGCGAGATGAGCCTGATTGGTCCCCGTCCCGATAGCTATGATCATGCCTGCGTCTATGTTCGTGAAATCCCCGGCTATGCAGAACGCCATCGGGTCATGCCCGGTATCAGTGGTTATGCGCAGACCGAAGTGGGTTATGTGGACGGGCTGGAGGGTGTGAAGCGTAAGGTTGCTGCGGATGCGTATTATATCGCGAATGCCACGTTTCTTTTTGACCTTTGGATCGTCTGGCGCACCCTATGTGTTGTGCTAGGCCGACGCGGCGCATAGCCGTTGCCACGCAACGTGCGCAGACCAAAGTGCTTGGTAACTTCGAATGATTAGGTCTGGGTCTCACCCTAATCGTGGAGATACCAATGCCTGATCCTTTTGAGACCGACTACGTCAACCTGACTTCGCCTGCCGTGTCGCAATATGCTGTTTCGCCCTCTGACACTGAAGATTTGCCTGTCCGTCCTCGTGCGATTTACGTCAATACATCGGGTACCGCCGTTTTGAAGGACCGCTCGGGTGAGGTTGTCAGTTATGAGCTGGGTGCGGGTGCTATCCTGAGCTTTCGTGCGGTCCGCGTTTTGGCCACAGGAACGACTGCCCAACTTATCGCGTGGTACTAACGCATGATCGGTCTGGAGCTTTCATTGGGCCAGCTACAGCGCGGGGTGCCTACCCCGCAACCGCTGGCATCGTTCTTTGAGCAGGGGCAGGGCGCGCGTGTCGCACTGGCGGAAGGTGCAAACGGCAACCTGTCCGTCTGGACCGAGCTTTCCCCCAATCACGCCGCCTGGCTGCAATTAGACAACAACGATCCCGGCACCCGCCTGTCCTGGCGTGAAACCCTGGTGATGGAGTTGCACAATATCTACCCGGTAGGTGCCATGACGCTATCGAGCGGCTGGTCGCAGCTGCAGTCGTCCGGCTCTGGTCTGTCTGGCAGCTATACGGGCAACCGTGCTGTTGCCACGTCCTCTGTCACCGCAAGCGCCAGCGTGACCGTTGACCGTGCTGCACCTTATGACGTTTGGATTCACTATACCAGCCGCACCAGCGGCGGTTACTGTCGCGTCGATATTGATGGCGCGCAGACACTGGTCAATGAGATTGATGACCCTGCCTCTCTTGGTTACAAGGCCTTTCCAACCTATTCAGCGACCGATCTGCAACGTCGCCAGTCGATCAAAGTTGCCAGTGGTCTGACCGGCAGTCATGATGTTGTGCTGACCAATGGAGGTGTGGCAACCCCCGGCGGCAACGCCATTATGGTTGAGGCCGTGGCTATCACTGGATCGCTGGATGATCCTCATATCCTGCCCCCACTTTGGCAGCCCGGTGTCACCTATGCCATGGGTGATGAGGTTCAGTTTGGCGGCATGTATTATTCCGCTCGCGCCAATGGCCCCAGTGGCGCAGTTGGCCCGACACATACTGGTGGCATTGCTTCGGATGGTGCGTTGGATTGGCGTGCGGATGATCGCCCAACCTATCCGAAATTTGTTGCCATCGATTATGCCTCTGAACGCGAATATGCCATGCGCTTTTCCACGGGTGGTCCGGCCACTGAACTGGGCGGTCAGACTCATGGCAATGAAACCGTGGTATCGCAGACTTTTGCGTTGGATGGGGTTGCTTGGAACCCTTCAACTGTCGGCAATGGGCTAAGCGTGGGTAATCAAATCACGATCACAGAGGATCTGACCTGGCAGTTGCAGGGGGGTAGCACCATTGGTAATTGCCAGTTGCTCCGTACCATTACCCCGGGTCAAATCCATCACGCCGTCAATGCGACAGGCACTGGTCCTCAGGTCACGTTTGAGTGGTTCTATGCCGGTATGCTGCCCATGGTCCGCTGGGATGGAGAAAGCGCCAGCACCGTTGTTGATAGTATCAATATCCCAGGCACGACGCCTATTGATTTGTCCAGCTATGCCGGGGTGAATCCGCCCAATGTTGATTTCCCGGATGTCCAACGCATTGGATTGATGGCCAATTTGGAACAAGGCAACCTAGTTTACGGCCATGAGGCCGGTGCGCTGCCCGGTGCTTCAAACGTGGTTAACGACTTCGATACCTTTTTGCGTCCTAACTTGGAAGCCACCTCTGAGAGTGGCGGGCTTGATTGGAAAGCCAAGGCTTATGTTACGGGCAGTGCAGATGGCGATTTGACCTTTGGCGCGGGTGATGCGCTACGGTTCTATAGCCGCCATGTCCTGCAGATCGCATAAGTCCTTCGGCCGACCTGCCTGCGCGCCTGTTGGTGCGCAGGTTTTGCGGGATGGATATGCGTGCGTTTGTGTTTCTTTGGTTGTGGTATGTGATGCTTGGCTCGGCGGCCGAAGGTCAGGATCGCCCATTGCGTTATAACACTTACGGGGCCCCTGGCCTGATCGATATGCCTATCGCCAGCTCTGCAGAGGATGCAGAGCTGGCTTTTTCTGTGTCCAGCTTTGCCGGGCAGACGCGCAATACGTTGACCTTTCAGGTGAGTCCGCGCCTGTCTGCCAGTCTGCGCTATGCGGATTTGGATAATATTCTTGGACCGGGTGACGTGTTTTATGACACAATCCTCGACCGCAGCCTTGCCCTGCATTACCGACTTTTGGATGAAACCCCACAACGTCCTGCCATGGCCATTGGGATCGCGGATTTTGTTGGTACCGGGATTTATGCGGGCGAATATGTTGTCGCCACAAAGTCTTTGCCTGGCGATCTGAGTGCGTCCTTGGGGCTGGGCTGGGGGCGCTATGCGGGTGTGGGTGGGGTTGATAACCCGCTAGGTTCCGCATTTGCCGACCGCCCTGCGCGTGATTTTGGTGCCGGTGGCGAGGTGTCGTTGGATGCGTTTTTTACCGGTGATGCGGCAGTGTTTGGTGGCTTGCGTTGGACGCCCAATGATCGGGTTGATCTGGCGGTCGAATATTCATCGGATGCCTACCCGTATGAGGATGGCGTGTCCTTTGATCGCCGCAGCCCGTGGAATGTGGGGCTGACTTATGCGCTTCGCCCCAATCTGCGTTTGTCGGGGCAGTATCTTTATGGGGCAGAGATCGGCGCGCAGCTGACTTATGTGATCAATCCGCTGCAACCGCCCTTTGGTTCGGGGTTCGGTGTGCCAGTTGCGCCGAGTAGCGGCGCGCCCGATCTGTCAAGGGTGCTTGAGGCTGAAGGGTTGGCTTTGCGCGCAATTCGGGTGGCGGGGCCGCGGGCCGATGTTGTCATTGAGAATAAGAAATTCGCCCCCTCAGCGCAGGCCTTGGGCCGGGCCATGCGGGTGCTTGCGCGGTTTTTGCCTGATAGTGTGCGGGTGGTTCACATCGCTTTGGCGCAGAACGGTTTGGTCGGGGAAGCGGTCGTCATCGACCGCGCGGCATGGCGCCAAGGCGAATTTTCCAATGATGGCGGTGCAGCGTTCCGTGACGCAGTTGCATTTGCCCCGCCTGTTGAGGTTGATCCGGTGCGTCCCGCATCGCGGTTCACGTGGTCGGTATCCCCATATCTGACTCCTAATTTGTTTGACCCCGATAATCCTTTGCGTGCTGATGCCGGACTTGCGCTGGATGCCCGGTGGCAGCCGCGCCAAGGCGTGGTGGTCGCCGGAACGCTCCGTCAGAAACTCGCGGGGAACCTTGATCAGGCGGCCCGCATGTCTGATTCCGTATTGCCCCGTGTCCGCAGCGACTTTGCGCTTTATGATCAGGAAGGGGATGCGGATATCGCCGATTTGACCCTGGCTTGGTATGCGCAGCCGCGCGCAGAGGTTACGACCCGGCTGACGTTTGGTTTGTTAGAGCCGATGTTTGCAGGTGCATCTGCCGAGGTGCTTTGGCGTCCGGCGGGGCAAACATGGGCGCTGGGCGCTGAGATTAATCAACTGCAACAGCGCGATTTTGACGGCGATTTTGGGGTGCTGGATTATGAGGTGACCAGCGGCCATGCTAGCCTGTATTGGGAGGGCGCCGCGGGCTATGGTGCGCAGCTCGACATGGGCCGCTATTTGGCCGGTGACTGGGGCGGCACGCTGACTCTGTCGCGCCGCTTTGCCAATGGATGGATGCTAGGTGCCTTTGCCACGCTAACCGATGTGCCGTTTGATGACTTCGGCGAAGGTTCTTTTGATAAGGGGATTGTGCTGACGGTGCCCTTATCATGGATCAGCGGGCAGCCGCGTCGCGATGTGCTGACCCGGACGATCCGCCCAGTCACGCGCGATGGTGGTGCGCGTGTTGCTGTCGAAGGCAGGCTTTATGAGCTGACCCGCCCCTTGACTGCCCGTGTCATTGACGACACATGGGGGACGTTCTGGCGATGAAGCGGTTGATTGCAATGATCCTTTTGGCGGCCTGTGCCCCCGCGTCTGATCCGGCCGCATTGCGCGCCTTATTTGATGCCGAACAGGTCGCCCGGTTGAATGTTCCGGTTATCTTGCTGACGACTGAAGACTTGGCAACGCCGCTCATTGCCGGAGCGCAGACCGGCCGCGTTCAGACATGGCAAAGCCGTGATGAGGTGCAGGTGTCCGAGATCGCAGGCGTCCTGATCGCCACCCGAGGGTTGGGCCATGATTTAATGGTTGCTGATGTCGGGGCAGGCGTGCGCGCTGGGGCAGATCAGTATGCCCGCCATTGGATGCATCTCGATGGCCGATTGCAACTGGTGCGGCAGGACGCGCAGTGCCGATTGGCCCTACAAGGCACGCAAATACACCAAGCCCCGCTTGAAACCCCTCTTGTTCAGGTTTTTGTTGAAACGTGCGGCGGCACTGACCCGATCACCAACACCTATCATATGGGTGCTGATGGGGTGGTCTGGTGGTCGCAACAATGGGTCTCGGATCAGGTTGGCATGGTTACATTGGAACGCATCGCGCGTTAGGCGCCCATCGGCGCTCGTCTTGCCGCAGGCCAAATGGACGGCGCCTTTTCCGGTTGCTTGCGCAGGTTTGCGCCCGTCATGACCAAACCGGTCACTGGTGCCTGCACCCCAGCCAAAATCCGTTGCCCTTCCATAATAAGCTGGGGTTTGGTGCTGTTACTGCGCACAGCATAAAGCACAGTGTCGCTGTGTTGCGCCAACATTGGTGTATCTGGCGTTGGCAGCACCGGTGGGGCCATTATGACAATGTGATCGTAGTGTTCCCGCAACCGGTTCAGAAACCCGACGAAAGGACGGCCGCAAAACAGATCTGCGGGGTGTTGCATGCCTGCTGTTGCTGTCAACAGATCAATGGTCCCACCGTCAGCAGGCGTGATCGCGTCGCTGAGGGCTTGTTTTCCATCCATGATCGCCCCGAGATCGGGTCCAGAGCGCGCGATGCGCAAGTCCCCATCAAACAGCAAAACCGATTTGCCGATCCCATCCAAGGCTTGCGCCAGTAGTCTGGCCATATCGTCTTGGCCTTCGCCCGCAATGCTGGATGTGCAGAGGATCACTTGGGCGGGGTCCTCTGCATCTTCGTACTGCAGGGCTGTCCGTAGGGTGCGGGCCGCGTCCAATGCGGCAGTCCTGTTCAACCCTTTGGCGGGCAGTTTTGCCATGACAGGCAGGCCGGTACTTTCCAGCAGTTGTTCTGCATCTTGAAGCCTGCGACGCGTGGCGTCGCGCAAGAATGCCAGTGCGACACCCAATGCCGCTCCGAAAACTGTAGCCATTGCCAGGATCAACATCTTGCGAGGTGCCACATAGTGGCCGGGCTCAGCTGCATTCAGTACGCGGCTGTTGGGGGTATTCAGCCCGCTTTGCAGGCTGACGTCTTGCAACCTTGTCAGAAAGGTTTCGTACAGGACCCGCGTTGCATCGGCCTCACGCCGCAAATGTTGTAGTTCAACAAGACTTTCAGACCGTTCTGCTAGCTGCGTTGTTAGATTGGCGCGAAAGGCTTCAAGGGCGGCGATCTGATTGCGTAGCCCCTGGTCGTCGATGCCAGGCGGCACCGCATTGGCCGAAATCAGCGAAGTTTCGATTTTCGAGAGGGCCATGCGGGCTTCGTGCAACCGCGTGTCCGTTTCTGTTGCCTGGCGGCTGATCGCGTCAAGGCTGGCTTCATCGTTGATCTGCGCGCGTGTGATCAGGTCGGTGATCGCGGTTTCCTTTTGGGCCAGCTCGACCTGCAATTCAAAGACTTTGCCCGACAGCCATGCCACCGCGTTTTCGGTTGTAGAGAATTGCGCAGTGACCTGATCGGCCAAGTATATTTCCGCCAGCGTATTGGCGATCAGGGCCGAGGTCACGGCTGAGCCTGTCGTTACTCTGACAGCCAAAACCGAGCTATCGCGTTGCGGTTGGACGGCAATCACCCGGCGCATGTTTTCAACGGTTTTGGCCCGGATTGCGTTTGCGTCTGGCGGTGTTTCGGTGACCCCCATCAGCCTGTTGCGGGTCTGGGTCCGCAGTCCGGTCAGTGACCAGGCAGATACGGGCGTGAGGTAGCGATTGAATGCGGGATCGTTTTGCAAATCTAACCTATCGATTACCTGGTCGAGTAGGTGCCGGGACGTCAGGATCGCCATTTCCGTGTTCAGATTGACCTGGCTGCGCGCACCGGAACCCGCCCCGTCCGCCAAGACAATGCGGCTGGTATCAACATGCAAAGTGCTTGTCGCCGCATATCGTGGGCTGGCAATTGCAAAGGCATAATAACCGGCCAAAACCAACGCCAACGTGGTCGTCAATAGGATGATCCACTTGCCGCGCCAAACCACTTTGAAAAGTTCAAGAACGTCGAACGGTTCAATTCGCGCTAGGTCTGAGGCGGAAATCTGGGCCTGGCCCGCTGGGTTGTGAGAGGTGAATTGCGCCATTTGCATGGGACCTTTGATGTCATGGTTTCAGGCCGCAATGAATCACAACAGGGTTAACCTGAAATTAATCACAATGAATGAGGACTGAAGAGAACAAGGCACGTCTTTTGTGTGTCCGATTGTAGGGTGATGGCTTCATGATGATTGCGAAACTGACCAAATTTGCGCAACAACATGCGGTGGGTGCAATGGCCCTGCGTGCGGCAATTGTGGGGCTGAATTTTGCGGTGATGATCGGGCTGGCCGCCTATCTGGGCCTCGCTGCATTTGGTGCTTTGGCCGTTGTCTGGGGTCTTGCCTTGGTCGCGGCGACGGTCTTGTCGCTGGGTGGCCCTTTGATGCTGTTGCGCCACCTGACCGATGGGCGCGGCGTGTCATCTCTGGCCATAATCTTGCAGGTTATGCTGGCCCCATTGGTGTTGGCTGGGTTGGCTTATCCTGTGCTCTGCGCTGTCTTTCCAGACCTTCCTTGGTTACCCATTTTGGCGATGGGTCTTGGGATCAATCTGGTTACCTGCCTCGCCAGCATCATGCGCGCGCTGGGCAGTTTGCAAATGTCTATGGCGCTGCGCGATGCGGGCCCGCAGGTGGCGTTGGGCTTGGGTGTTTTAACGAGCCCTTATCTGATAGATGGGGCGATCCTGATCCAAGGCCTGTTCTGGCTAGGGTTATTGGCCGTCGCCGCCGCGGCATGGTGCGTGCATCATCCCGAATTTGATGGATTGATCCGCCCCCGTGGCGAGCCTGCCGGTGTTGCTTGGTCGCTTTGGGGCACGGCTATTTTGGGCATGGGGCTGGCGCAAGTTGATATCATTGCAGCAGGCCATCTTTTGACGCCTGAGCAGGTTGGCATTTACGCATTGCTGCGTCGGATTGCCAATCTGGTGGCCTTGCCTATATCGGTGGCCACATGGGTCAGCGCCGCCCCGGTTTCGGCAGCATTCGGCGCGGGCAATCACGTGCAGTTGCAGCGGGCCAGCGTCAAAGGAAGCCGGATCGCGTTTGTGCCCGCACTGGTTCTGTTTTGCATCGGCCTTGTCGCCTTGCCCATGATCACCGACAGCATTCAGGGCCGTTGGGTATTCATTGTTTTGCTTACAGGCGCATTGGTGCAAGCGGTCTTCGCCTCAAGCTTCACCGTCGCCACCCTGTGTGCACAGGCTCATTTGGCTGCACTGACCCGGCTATCTAGCATTCTCATTTATGTGACGGCCGTCTGGATCATCGGTGCGGCCGTACTTGGGCCAGTGGGCAATGCCCTCATCTATGTCGGTGCAATCAGCCTAGGCAGTTTTGGTTTGTGGTTGGCCGTTTGGCAACGGATGGGACTGGATACATCAGCCTTCGTGGGCCTGCGCCGCCGGGGGATCGTATGGCGACACTCCTGATTATTCTACTGGCTGCGATGTGCACGGTTCTGCCGTTTTGGATGGGCCAGCGTTATGGGATGATCCGTCTTGTATCGCCGATGCATCTACTGAGTTACTTTTGCCTGTTTGGGTTTCTGCTGAAGGTAGTTGTTTATTCCAGTGCGCCGGAACTCGCGTTTTACCGACGCTTTGTGGATAACCCCTGGGCGGATCAATTGGGCGCGCTGTATCTGGTCTTGTTCATCATGATGATGTGTCTGGGATATCGGTTGGCGGTAAAACCGACCTCGCACATGAACACAACCATGGCCATCCGCACTGTCTCGGCCGGGCTTGCACGCCGTGGCGCGCTGAGCGTTCTGGCTTTTGCAATCACCATTGGTACGATCATGATGATCCTGCGCGCTCGAGGCCTGAGCGCGCTTGATCTGGCAGCTTTGGCCGGGCTGAACAGCGCCAAGCAGATCAATGTGAATGCCGAAGGTGTGGGTGCCACATTGGCAGGAATCAAGACATTTTTCGTCATGCCAAAGTTCGCCTTTATCCTGCTGCTGGCCCATGCGGTTGTCAGCAAAGACCGCGCGAGCGGGCTATTGACCAGCCTGTTGGGTGCCCTGCTGGTCCTGATTGCATTGGTGTCCGGTGATCGGTTTGAACTGGTGGAGTTAGCCGTCTTCACTTTGGCCACGTTGATGATGACCGGTTTTCAAATGAGAGCCCGCACTTTGGCCGTTGGGTTGATGTGCATCGGGGGTTTGGCCGCTGTTTCAGGTTACATGACCGTGCTGCGTCACGGCGAGCAGGGGCATGGGGTGTTGCAACAGATTGTCGGCTCTACCTATTTTTTGGATATTAATGTGGCCATTATGGTGACCGACAGGGTGCGTCCCGAAGCTTATCTGTTGGGGGATAGCTACACATGGTGGACCTTTGGCTGGATCCCGCGTGCGATCTGGGTCGATAAGCCCGCGATCGATCTGGGCGTGTTTTTCAAACGCGATGTCATGGGGGTGGATACGGGTGGTGCGTTCAATGTCACCGGGCCCGGCGAGGCGTTTATCAACTTCGGTTGGGGTGGCGTGCTGGTCGGGGTGGCGCTTGGTTGGATATACCGCAAAGGCGAGGACCTACTGTTGTCTGCCCGTGCCACTTTGCGCACCGGAGCGGCCTTCCTTTATCCGATGCTCTTTTATCCCTTTGTGCAGGGGACCCTGCAATCCTCATTCAGCGCATTCATCGTGGGGGCCGCAGCGCAACTGGTGCTGATCATCGCCATGATCATGGTCTTTTTGACCCGATACAAGATCCTCAACCCTCTACCAGAAAGGCATGCTTTCCATGCGGCATAACGCGATCATGACTATCTTTTTGGGCTGCGCCCGGCTTTTTGGCAAAGTTACCCGCAGGATAGGGCTCTATGCGTCAAGCGCAGTGCATCGGGCGACATTGGCCCGTGTCGGCCCCGGCAGCCGATTTCAGCCGGGGGTGCGCTTTGCCAATCCGCGGGTCGTCAAAATCGGTGCCGATTGTTAC
This sequence comes from uncultured Paracoccaceae bacterium, assembly GCA_947501555.1. Classification (GTDB taxonomy): domain Bacteria; phylum Pseudomonadota; class Alphaproteobacteria; order Rhodobacterales; family Rhodobacteraceae; genus Yoonia. The sequence goes on along the minus strand of CANMWG010000001.1, from coordinate 2,327,553 downwards.
TTCTGGCGTGGCTGCGATGCATCGGCTGAGCTGGGGGATGCCCCATTGCTGATCGGTGATCGGGTGCAGATCAATCGCGGCGTTCATCTTGATACAACCGGTGGCTTGTCCATCGGCGCGGGCGCGCTGATCTCGGAAGAAGCCGTGATTTATACGCATGATCATGGGCTGGACCCGCGCTCGGTCCCCAAACCAACAAAGAAATCCATCGGTGCGGATGTTTGGATCGGGATGCGCGCGGTGATCTTGCCGCAATGCCAACACATTGGCGCAGGCGCGATCATCGGCGCGGGTGCTGTGGTGACCAAGGACGTGCCCGCAGGGGTGATCGTCGCGGGAAATCCTGCACAGATCGTCACGCGGCAGGCCGTCGCCGAGGTGGCCGCATGAATATTCTGCATGTCACCCCTGCGTATTACCCTGCGACTTACTGGGGCGGGCCGATCTGGTCGACCAAGGCGATTTGCGACGGGATTGCGCAGCTGCCTGGCTTTGCGGTGCAGGTGCTCACAACCGATGCAGCTGGGCCTGACAGGTCAGACAGCGTGCGCCCCGCTACTTTTGCCTATCCTGTCCACTATGCGCACCGCCGCGCGGGCCATGCGATTGCGCCGGGGCTTTTGACAAAACTGATCCGCGCCATTGGCTGGGCAGATGTGGTCCATTTGACGGCCACCTACAATTTTCCAACTTTGCCAACCTTGGCCGTGGCGCGAATGATGAACCGACCTGTTGTTTGGTCGCCGCGCGGGGCCTTGCAGGCCACTGCCACGTGGGAGGATGCCCCGCGCAAGGGCGTAAAACAGTTGTTTGAGAAAAGCGCCAATCTGCTGCGCCCTGCGAACTGTACACTGCACGTGACGTCACTTGCCGAGGGGCGCGATAGCACGCATCGCTTGGGTCATATTGAGACGACATTAATCCCGAACTCTGTGGTGATCCCTTCGGTGGGGCCGAAACGCCCGGCTGATGGCAAGCTGCGCCTGCTTTATCTGGGACGGTTGCACCCCAAAAAGGGGCTGGATGTGCTGATTGCAGCGATGAAGGCGCTGCCTGACCATGTGCGGTTGGATATCTATGGGTCCGGTGATCCGTCATATGTGGCCAGTCTAAAAACCCAAATCGGATCGGACAGCCGTATCGTCCTGCGCGGTCACGCCGATGATGGCCGCAAGGCGCTGGCCTTTGCGCAGGCTGACCTTTTTGTACTGCCCAGTCATTCCGAAAACTTCGGCATCGCTGTGGCTGAGGCCTTGGCCCATGGTGTCGCGGTTGTCACAACAACGGGCACCCCATGGGTGCGGCTTGATGCGATGGGCTGCGGACGCTGTATCGCATTGGAACGGGATGATCTGGCGACCACGATCGAAAATCTCAGCACGGCGGATTTAAGTGCAATGGGCGCAGAAGGGCGGGCGTGGATGCAGCGTGATTTCTCCCCAAAGGCAATGACGGACGCGTTCGCGGCGCTTTACCGTAGCCTGGCACCGACACAGGGTCAGGCGGTGCTGGTATGAGTACACAAGCTGACATCACCGCCAACCGGCAGCAAAGAAGTTGGAGCCACCGTGTTTTGATTGGCCGATGTCTGTGGTGGGCCGTCAGCCCGTTGTTCCGGCTCAGCCCCCGCCCACTTTGGGCGTGGCGCGTTTGGCTGCTGCGCTGTTTTGGCGCGCAGATCGGGCGACAGGTGCATCTGCATCCGACCGTGCGCATCACTATTCCGTGGAACCTGCGAATTGACGAGCAGGCCGCTGTCGGAGATCGTGCGATCCTCTATGCTTTGGGACCGATTGCGATCGGGGCGCGCGCGACCGTGTCGCAAAATGCGCATCTCTGTGCCGGCACCCATGATTGGCGCGATCCGGCACGGCCTTTGGTGAAGACGCCCATCCAAATCGGTGCGGATGCCTGGATCTGTGCGGATGCCTTTGTGGGGCCAGGGGTTCGGATCGGGGCAGGGGCGATCTTGGGCGCGCGGGCAGTGGCCATGACAGATTTAGCGCCAGGTCATATTGGCGCGGGCAATCCCATGCAGGCGAGGCCCGCCGAATGACCGATTTAACAGTCATTATTCTGACACGGGATGAGGCCCAGCATATCGGGCGGGCCATCGCCTCGGTCAAGGATATCGCAACCCGGATTGTGGTGGTCGATAGCGGGTCAACGGATGAAACCGTGCGTTTGGCGAAAGATGCGGGCGCCGAGGTGCTGCGTCACCGGTGGGTCAACTATGCAACCCAATTCAATTGGGCGCTGGATCAGATCAAAGGCACGCCGGGATGGGTCTTGCGCCTTGACGCCGATGAGATCGTGACACCGGATTTGGCGAACCAATTAGCCGCCGGGCTGCCTGATGTTGATGGCATCTATATCGGGCGGCGGATGTACTTTATGGGGCAGCCAATCCGCCATGGGGGGCTGTTCCCGATCCGCGTTTTGCGTCTGTTTCGGAACGGCACGGGCCGGTGCGAGGAGCGGTGGATGGATGAACATATCATTGTGGATGGCCCAACGGCGGATTTGCCCGGCGAGATCATCGATGACAATCGCAACAGTCTGGATTGGTGGATCGCCAAACATAACGGATACGCCAGCCGCGAAGTCGTCGATATTCTGAACCAGACCCATCAGTTCTTACCGCAAGAGACCATCGGTGACCTGCGTGGCGGTCAGGCGGCAGGCAAACGTTGGATCAAAGAACACATCTACGCACGCCTGCCTGGCGGGCTGCGTGCGGGGGCATATTTCTTCTATCGCTATGTGGTGCGATTGGGGTTCCTGGACGGGCGGCAGGCTCGATCATTCCATGTGCTGCAAGGGTTTTGGTATCGCTATCTGGTGGATGCGAAACTGGCCGAAGTCCAACGTCATATGGTAGCGCATAATGTGGGGCCGGTGGAGGCGATTGAGGTTGTCTTGGGGCTTGATCTGCGCGCGGCCAGTTCATCAACAGAACGGCGGGCCGCATGAAAATCTCTGTAGTCACTGCCGTGATGAATGGGCGCGACACCTTGCCCTCGGCGCTTCAAAGCCTGATGTCCCAAACCCATCCTGATATCGAACATGTTGTGCAGGACGGCGGGTCCACGGATGGGACGCTGGACTACATTCGCACGGACGGGCACCCGGCGATGGCGTTGGTCTCGGCCCCGGATACGGGCATTTATGATGCGATCAACAATGGGATCAGGCGAGCAAGCGGGGACGTGATCGGTCTGCTTCATGCCGATGATCACCTCGCGGGTCCGGATGTCTTGGCGGCGGTGGCTTCAGTCATGGCTGATCCATCGGTTGATGGGGTTTACGGCGACTTGCAATATGTGGCGCGGGATGACGACGCGCGGGTGATCCGCCACTGGAAGGCCGGAGCCTTTGCCAGGTCCAAGCTGAAACGCGGCTGGATGCCGCCGCATCCGACGCTGTACCTGCGACGCGAAGTCTTTGCGCGCGCGGGACTTTATGACACCAGCTATCGGATTTCCGGGGATTACGATGCGATGCTGCGCTTTCTGACCAGCGGCCAGGTGCGTTTGGCCTATATCCCGCAGGTCATGGTGCGCATGAAAATGGGTGGGGTCAGCAACCGGTCCTTCGCCCATATGATCCGCAAAAGCCGCGAGGATTACCGGGCCATCCGTCACAATAAGGTGGGTGGGATTGCGACGTTAGTCGGCAAGAACCTGTCCAAGATCACGCAGTTCCGGACCTAGGCGTAAAAGAACTTGGTCAGGTGATAGAAAATCGGGGCTGCAAAGATCACACTGTCCAACTGGTCCACAAATCCCCCCTGACCAGGGATCAGATGGGACCAATCCTTGACGCCGCGGTCGCGTTTGATCGCGGCGACAACAAGACTGCCGAACATGCCCACCAGCGACGCCACCCCTGCCATCCCCATTGCACCTGCTACACCAAAGGGGGTGATCCAACTGAGCAATGCGCCGATCAACATCGCGCTGATGACGCCGCAGCCCAGCCCTTCCCATGTCTTGGGGGAAAGGCCCGGGGCAATGCGCGTTTTCCCAATCCGACGTCCAAAGAAATATTCCAACAAGTCCCCCAATTGCACGACCATGACCAAGAAGGCGACCAGCAGCAGTGACCTGTCGCCGTTGCCGTAGAAATCGAGGTTCATCAACGCAGGCACATGGCTGACGCAGAAGACCGATATCATCAGGGCCCATTGGGTCTCGGCCACCCGCATAAGGAACCGGTTGGCGTTGCCGCGTAAGGCGGACACGATGGGCAACAGCAGGAAAGCATAGACGGGAATGAAAATCGCATAAAGCCCATCCCATCCGAAGCCGATGAACACATACTGCAGAGGCAACACGGCAAAGAAGGCTAGAGCTAACGAAAGATGATCGGCCCGCGCTTTTGCTGTCAGCGTCAAAAATTCACGCAGGGCCGCAAAGGATGCAAAGGCAAAGAGGGTCATGACCCCGAAACGGCCCAAGAGCAGGGCCAAGCCGATAAAGGCAACCATGCCCCACCAGCTTTGCACGCGGGTCATATAGGTATCCAGCATGGGGTTGTTGAACCCCGGCTCTTCGCGGGCCCGCAGAACCTCGCCTACGAAGGTCATCGCAATCAGGATGCCGAAACTGCCAAGGGTCAGCAGCAGAATATCTTCTGTCGTGCTGTTCATTTGCGATCCTCGGGCGCGAGGGCGGCAAGGGCATCAGAGGCGCGTTTTAGGAAATCATCTTTGCTTTCGCCCTGTTGCACATGGATGGGTTCTCCGAATGTGACAGTGCAGATCAGGGGGAGGGGGATGATCTCGCCCTTGGGCATGATGGCCGTCAAGTTGGCGACCCATGTGGGGACCAGATCGACCTGTGGCCGGGCGACGCCCATATTGAAAAGGCCCGCTTTGAAGGGAAGCAACAGATCATCGGTCATGTTGCGGTTGCCTTCAGGAAAAATGATCAGGGATGATCCTTCGTCAAGGGCCGCGATGATCTTGTCCATCGGCTTGTCTTGGACCTCAGGGCGACGATCCACGAGGACGCAGTTGAACACCTCGGGGCCGACAAAGGCGCGCAACTTGTTTTTTAGCCAGTAATCGGCTGCGGCGACAGGGCGGACGGTGCGGCGCATTGCGGGGGGAAGAACTGACCAGATCATCGGCATATCGCCGTTGCTTGTATGATTGGCGAAATAAACGCGCTGGCGTGGTACCGGCTCAATCCCTTGCCAGTCGGCGCGGACGGCGGTGATGGCGCGTGCGAAAACCCGGATGGATTGGCCAACAATACGGGCAGCGAACTGGCGCAAAAACTTCATAGGACTGACTTTGGCGAAGGGAAGGGGCTTTGGAAAGGGTAAAGCCCCACCAGTCGCATGACAGGCGGGGCGGTTTTGGGTGCCTTAGATCGGCTCGCCGACGTAGTCAGATAGCAGCTTTTCGTTCTTGGCGTCTTCGATCCGTTGAATGCGGTCCTCAGACATTTTGTCGTCAAAGCGGTATTTGACAAAGTTCACCAGCGCCAGCGTCAGCATCATGACCGACATGGCCCAGAAACCCTTGGTTGACAGAGGTACTTCCGCTGAGAGCCACAATGAGATGCCCAGCATGCCGTAGGCCACAACGACGCCTAACAGGTTCACGAACATAATCAGGCTGTTATCAGAGTTCTTATTCATCATCGTCTTATCCTTTCAAAAGGGAATTGGTCGTAGGGAAGGTGGGGTTATTTCTTGCCTGACTTCAGGCGGGCTAGAACGTCATCGGGTGTTGACCGTGTGGCGCTGCCAAAGCCGGCATCGGCCATGCGGTCGGCGATGTTGTCGCCTGCCAGATCGCGGTTGATGTCCTGCAGAATTTCACTGCGCTCAAACGGATCATCTTTACCCAGAACGCGGGAGATCAGCTCTTCTGCCTCGTCCACGGCACCTTCTTGCAGACCGTTCACAGACATATGCATCTGCATGTTCTGTTCGCGGCGGACGGCGCGGGCCTGAATAGCCCCTTGTTTTAGGTCGATGATCCGGCGATGCCCGCTTTCGATTGAGCTGCGCAAACGCATGACCTTTTGGTCAAGGCGGTCCAGTGTTTCGTCGCGGACCGCCAGTTCGTTTTCCATGCTTGCAATGGCACGCGCGGCCTCTTCGGCCATGTCATCACGGTCTTTATCAAGCGCTTCTTTCGCGCGTTCCGTCAGGTCGGTGATACGGGTTTTCAAGGCGGCGCGTTGCTTTGCCTCGGACCGCTGACGCTGGATCAGACTGGCGAGGGTGCCTTTGGCGGCGCGCAGGCTGGTCTCAGAATTGCGGATTTTCTGGTCGATCAGCTCAATGGCAAAAGCATCACGGACGCGGTCTTCGGCCCGGGCGCTCTGACCGTGGATCAGGGTGGCAAGTGTCTTGAACATAAAGATCTCCATTTCGCTTCAAATCGTGAACAATGTTCATAAAGTAGTGATAACGAGGCACAGAGGAGAGCGCAAGAAAATAATTGAACAACGTTCAAAAAATTATGCAGAGGCCGTGATTTGCCGTAAAACAAGGGCGATCATACGATCGATATCATCCGTGGGCACGCCCGAGCTTGCCTCATCCAGCCCCAAAAGCACGATGCCATGCACAGATGAGAAGAGAGCACGGGTCAAGAGCGCCAGATCTTTCGAATCGTGGGCCGGGAAAATCACGGCCAACGGGTCCGAGATATAGGCAAACAGTTGGCCCATCTCGGCCAGATACCAATCAGGGGCCGCTTCGCCCGGTGTGCGTTCAACGTCAAATAATGCCCGCCAGCTAAGGTGATTTTCCGTGGCAAACTGATGATAGGCTTGCGCCATGACAACCAGTTGTTCAACGGGGTCTTGCGGGGCATCGGCCAGTGCAGCGGCTACATCGGCACCCAACTGGTGGAAGGTGCGTGCGTTCACAGCAAGCACCAGATCGGTCAGGTCGCCAAAGACGTTATAGATGGCCCCCACGGCACAGCCTGCCTCTGACGCCAAATCACGTGCCCGCAGGGCGGTGAGGCCCTTGCTCGCGATTGTCCGTTCCGCAATTTCAATCAGATTATCGCGCAATGCTGCGCGCCGCGCTGCTACTTTACCAACCATGATACCCCTAAGTCTGAACGTAGTTCAGTTATATGCGAAGACAGACGACATGGAAAGAGGCAGAGACTGCGACAGATCAGCCGTTTCTCGCTGAAACGGGCCGGTCGCAGACGCGCGAGCGGGACAAGTCCGATTGTCTTGGGTACGGGAAATGGAATGTAGCAACGTGCGGAGCATCAACGCCATGACCACTTGGGCAGATTTTGTGATTGTGGGCGCGATCTTCTTCATACCCTTTGTCATTGTTGCCGAAATCAAGGCGCATATGAAACCCCCCGGCCACTGGATGTTTCGTAGTGCCCTGCGAAGTTGGTCTTCAGCGATATTCTTCGTCATGCTTTTCGGTGGAGCATATTTTCAGGACTACCCTGTTGCGCTTACAGATATTACCGAACGGGGGTATTTGGAACTCATTGCCCAAGTGCAGATCGCGTTTTCAAGGGTTCTGGGCTAGCCGTAACTACCCCAGTATTATTCGGCCTTGACGCCAATAAAATCCTGTCGCCACCCTTGGTCGCCGCGCGGTCTAGGGAAAGACCGTGCGACACCCGCCCAAAGGCGGGCCTTCACGCCTTGACCGGCGCACCTCCGGCAAAGGTATTAACACCGTGGTACCCAATCGGCTCTTCCTGCATTTCCAGATGTAGCCCGTCGCCTGTGTAGGGGTGCGCGCGTGCAAGGTCTTCGTCGACGTCAATGCCCAGCCCCGGCGCTGTGGGGACCGGAATGTAACCCTCTTCAATGGTGATGCTGCTTTTGATCAGCGCGTCGTGGAATGGGGTTTCAATCGTCTCAGCCATCAAGATGTTCGGGATTGATGCCGCCAGCTGCACATTTGCCGCCCATTCTACGGGCCCCGCATAAAGATGGGGGGCGACTTGGGCATTATAAACCTCGGCCATAGCGGCGATTTTTTTGGTTTCCCAAATGCCACCAGACCGGCCGAGGGCTGGCTGCAGGATCGTTGCTGCACCTGACCGCAACACAGGCGCGAATTCGGCCTTGGTTGTCAGACGCTCACCTGTCGCCACGGGGATATTCACCGCATTTGCGACCTTGGCCATCTCGGCCACATTATCGGGCGGGATCGGTTCTTCGTACCAAAGCGGGCTGTAGGGTTCCAAAGCCTTGCCAAGCCGGATCGCGCCGCCCGTGCTGAATTGCCCATGGGTTCCAAACAGCAAATCGGCCTTATCGCCTACAGCCTCACGAATCGCTTTGCAAAAGGCGACCGAGAGCGAGATGTCATGCATCGACGGCATATGCCCGCCCCGGACGGTGTAGGGTCCGGCGGGGTCGAATTTGACCGCTGTGTACCCTTTTTTGACCATATCCACGGCAACCTCTGCAGCCATATCCGGGCTAGACCAGAAATCCGGCAGCGGATGGGACGGGCGCGGATAAAGATAGGTATAGGCGCGGATGCGATCGTTTGTCCGACCACCGATCAGCGCATGCACAGGGCGGTCGCGGTCTTTGCCAAGGATGTCCCAGCAGGCCATCTCAAGGCCTGACCAAGCGCCAATTACCGTCAGATCAGGGCGCTGGGTGAAACCGGCGGAATAGACGCGGCGGAACATCAGTTCGATATTCTCGGGGTTTTCGCCGGCCATATGGCGGGCGAAAACATCCGTGATGACGGCTTTCATCGCATCCGGGCCAACAGAAGACGCATAGCATTCGCCATAGCCCACAACGCCGGTATCGGTGGTAATCTTGGGAATGATCCAATAGCGACCACCCCAACCGGGGGCGGGCGGGGCGGTGACGATAATGTCGAGATCGGCAAGTTTCATGCGGGACGCCTTTGTTGCTCCGTAAGATGGGTCTTGACCCATCCTGCGATGCAATCAAGGTGTCGCCGGACAGAAGCACGCTTGTGCAAGCGGGTCCAGACCCCGTGACTTTTCCCGGAAAAGAACCGCTGAAATTTTTGGGCTTGCTTTGCGAAACGACCCAGCCTAGAGAACGGCCCACAGAATGGAGATCGACACAATGTCATCAAGTAGTAGCACATCATCACCTTGGAGGGTGAAGCGGTAAGGCACCGCAGGCGACTGCTAATCGTTCTGTTCCTCTAACCAGGAATGTGGATCGAGACCACCGCCCTCCGCCAAGGATGGGTATCTTGCGTGGTCGCAAGTGCTGCTTTGAAAGCAGTTTGACGGGCAACCGTTGGGGTTCGATCCCTCACCTATCCGCCAGATACAGCGTTTCGACTTTGAATGAAGAAAGAGCGTCAGCAATTGCGTTTGAGCCGAAGGCGAAAGACAGCGATTGCTGAATCCTTCTGAAGTCGAAATGTCAAAGGTAAGTCAACCGAACAGGGTTCGGCATCCGTTGGAAGCGGATTGGTACGGCGACGTATGGGGATCGAGACCTCGGCTTACCGCCACGGAAGGTAACCACAAGCGGCCTTGTGTCCTGTTTCGAAAACAGTGAGTTCCGAAAGGAATGGGGATCGACACCTCTGCCTTCCGCCAGATAATTCGACTCAATCGAAGACAATGACATTGCGCTTGGCGCTACCAGTTCTTGTATCTGCAATGGCCTCGTTGATCTGCTCCAGTGACCATCGGCCCGAAACAAGCTCATCCAACTTAAGCCGCCCCTGCTCATATAGGTCTACCATCCAGGGAATGTCGCGGGCGATGACCACATCCCCCATCTTGGAGCCGACCATCCCCTGCCCGGTGGCCGCAAGCATCACGGGTTCATAGGTCGACATGGCACCGGAATGGGGCATGCCCACCATGATCACCTTACCGCCATTGGCCAAATATTGCGGGGCGGTGTCGTAAGCCGGGATCGCACCAACTGTCACAATGACAGCATCTGCGCCCCGGCCCATTGCTGCCTTGGCCAATCGCCACGGCTTTTCTGCGGTCGCCAGAATACCGTCCGTTGCCCCGAATTCGCGGGCGATGGCCAGCTTTTCCTCGGTCATGTCCACCGCAATGATTCGGCGCGCTCCCGCAATCCGCGCCCCTTGGATCGCATTCAGCCCCACGCCACCGGTGCCGATGACAACGACGTCCTGACCGGCTCGCAGTTGGGCCGCGTTCACCACCGCCCCGACCCCGGTGATCACGCCGCAGGCCAGCAACGATGCAGACTCCATTGCGATCCCATCGCTCAGCTTCACGATTTGGCTTTGGTCCACGACTACCTTTTCGGCGAAACCACCAGTGTACATCGCTTGGTGGACGGGTACGCCATGCGCGTCAGTCAGCGGGCCGCTTGCGTGATCGGTTTCGCAAGCCACTGGTTTCCCGCTCGCACAAGATGGGCAAGTCCCGCAGGCGCGGATCAAGGTGACCACGACGGGATCATCGACCGCCACACCACGGACACCTGCACCAACAGCACTGACATAGCCAGCGGCCTCATGCCCATACACAGCCGGGAGTGTCCCGCCCCATGCCCCGTCCATGTAGGAAATGTCCGAATGGCAAATGGCGCAGGCTTTCAGTGTCACCTCAACTTCGCCCATCTGCGGGTCAGCAATGTTGATCGTCTCGATCGTCAATGGGGCGCCAAATTCACGGGCGACGGCAGCTTTAATCTGGGTCATTCGGGCGATATCCAATACGTCGTTTCACAGCCAAAATGTTGCTTTCAGCAGCGCGCTGCAGGTCTGAAAACGACACTAGGTGACGCGGGGCTTCTTTGGACGCGGCGTTTGCATGAAAACGACAATGCAGAGCACCGTCAGAATACCCGACAACAGGAATGGTGCGCCGGGTAGGTAGATCGGAGCTGTGGCTGAGGTGAAAAACCAGAATGTCTGCGTGACCATCAAAGGCGCCACAATTGTCGCCACCGCATTGATTGAGGTCACCGTGCCTTGCAATTCACCCTGTTGGTCGTCCGAGGCTGTGCGGGACATGATCCCTTGCAAGGCCGGTCCTGCAATCGATCCCAAAGCCGTCAGTGGCGTCAACGCCAGTGCGATCCAACCGTTTGTCACAAAACCCAGCATGATGAAGGCCAAGACATCAATCGATAGACCCAAGATCACGGCTTTGCGCTCTCCGATCCGGTTGATGATCGGACGGATTAAAAAACCTTGCACAATCGCAATCCCGACCCCAAAGACTCCAAGCGACAGGCCGATCATCCCCGGCCCCCAGTCAAACTGCTCTGCCCCGAAGTAGGCCCAGACGCCTGGGTAGACGAAGAAGGCGATTGTGTAGACGAAGGTGATCAACATCAAGCGCTTCAGGCCGGGCAGCTTGCCGATATTCGTGAAGGCCCCCAATGGGTTGGCCCGGCGCCATTCAAACGGACGCCGGATGCGATCTGTAACGGTTTCGGGTAAGACGAAATAGCCAAACACTGCATTGGCCGCCGCCAGTCCTGCTGCCGCCCAGAACGGCGCGCGCGTGCCGAATTCAGCCAAGACACCGCCCAGCAATGGCCCCAGAACAAACCCCACCCCAAAGGCCGCCCCGATCAATCCAAAGTTCGCCGCCTTCTCGTCGGGTTCCGAGATATCGGCCATATAGGCGGCTGATGTCGACTGTGTCGCAGCTGTTATGCCACCGATGACCCGCCCAATGATGAGTAACCAGATCGTATGAGCCAAGGCCATCAGAACATAGTCAAACGCCATGATGACAAGCGAAATGATCAGAACTGGGCGGCGTCCGTAGCGGTCAGACAGGTTCCCCACCGTTGGCCCAAAGATGAATTGCATCGCCGCAAAGATTGTTGCCAGTACCCCGCCCCAGACAGCGGCAGCACCCAGCCCTTGGCCCTCAACCTCTTGGATCAGATCAGGCATCACGGGCATGATAAGTCCAATGCCCATGCTATCCAGCATGACCGAGATCAGGATAAAGGTGACGGCAAGTCGCTTATTCATCGGCGCAGGGTTAAACCGTTCGGTTCACTTTGCAAGCCCCCTATGTGACGCCCGGTAGGGTGGGTGAAACCCACGCGCCCTAAATATGCCCCGTATCACGCATGAATTTCACCAGATGACCCGCATAGGTTTCTGGGTCTTCCACACAGGGCAAATGCCCGGCGCGCCGCATCAGCGCAAACTGCGATCCGGGGATCAGGTCGATGGTTTCGCGGACCAGATCGGGGGGGGGTCGCCCCATCTTCCGACCCGGCAATGCCCAGCGTTGGTACGCGTAACCCACTGGTAGGTGTGTAAAAATCGGTGCCTGAAATGGCGCTGCACACGCCCAGATATCCGGCCTCTGGCGTAGACTCGAGCATCGCTTGCCACGGGGCCATCGCCCCTGTGCCGTAAAAATCGCGGCTGAACCAACGCTTCATGATCGTATCGGCCATTGCGGGCAGCCCTGAGGCTTTGATCGTGTCCATACGATCTTGCCAAAGTTTGGGATTGCCGATTTTGGCCGCTGTGTTTGACAACACCATCGCGCGGATCAACTCCGGGCGCTTTACGGCCAAACCCTGCGCAATCATCCCACCCACGGACAGACCCACAAACAGGGCATCGCGGACCTCAGCCGCATCGCAGATCGCTGCGGCATCGCTGACCAGTTGACCCATGGTGTAAGGGCCATCCGGCACGTCCGATTGCCCATGCCCACGCTTGTCATAGCGCACAATGCGCAACCCATCGGGCAGCAATGGCATGATCGGGTCCCACATGTGCAGGTTAGTGCCGAGCGAATTTGCGAAGACAACAGGCGCGCCATCGGCGGGACCTTGGATGTCGACATGCAAGGTCACCCCGTCGCGGACCACGTTAGGCATCGCCAATCACCATATGCGCCATGATTTGCCCGTGATCCGAGGCGAGCTTGTTATAAGGGGCCTCTGGATGTGAGCCATCGGTCAGATGATCGTTCAGGACGCTAAAGTATTCCATTTCCCCGATTTTTCCGTCAAATTCAGGCAAGAAATGCCGCGACATCAGGATTTGGTCGATGCTTTCAAACACGCCGCCAAAGGCCGATGTATAGACCATATCGCGCAGGGATTTCTTGACGAAGAGCTTCTCCGCCGAGTAGAGCCGGACCTTGCCAATCGCCTCTTGGATCACCTCGTTCTCATCGTCTGAATATCGATCCCGCGACGTCTGTGCGTTATGCCGGCGCATCCAGGCATAGTTCTTGAAAGGGGCCTCGCCGGTGATGATCTCGGATGATACCGCGTGTTCACTATCGTTGAAATCACCCAAGACCATCACGGGGTTGCCCGCCTCAAGTTCGGTAAGCACGGCCCGGCGTAAAACCCAAGCTTCGGCCATCCGGCGCAAGGCGGCGCGCAGCGATCCCATGGCCCGGCCCGCGGCATCATAATTGACCAAATCCGCCTCGGGCGCTGTACCACCATCGGGACGGGGAAATTCACCCAGTTTGGACTTGAGGTGACAGTTAAACACTGTCACGACCTGATCGCCAACGGGGATGCGGGCCTTGAGTATCGGGCGGCTGAGCCGCCTGATTTGATAGGACCCGCCATCGCTACCATCCAGATCGCTGAAGGGGATATCTAGCGGTTCAGGCAGGTCCTGAATGATCTCTGGCGGGCTGTCGAAGCCAAAGCGCGACAAGATCGCGACACCTGGGCGGCGCTGGCCCGGGCCGCCGTCGAAACTGTTGGGGGCAAAGGCCAAGGCGGCCTCGGTATAGGGTTCAAAAGCCAGCTTGCGAAAGATCGCCTTGCGGGCGTAGTTTTTGTTACGGTTGGGGATAACCGCATCGTTTGCAGCCTGGCCCAATTCATCCGTTTCAATCACGACATCTCGCAACGAGGCCTCGCTGAAGATCTCTTGAAAACATACGATATCTGCGTTCATGGTCAGCAATTGATCCGCCAGCCACGCCCGTTTCCAAGCATATTCCTCTGGGGTGTATTCTTCGAAGCGATAGTATTCTTCTTCCGCTTCGATCAGGTTTTTGACGTTGAAGCTAGCGATGGTGAAACGGGTCATGAAAGAGTTTCCAAGGCTTGCGCAAAGACGGCAGCATCGACATTGCCCCCGGTCGCGACAGCGATCACCGCGTCGCCCTCAAATGTTTCAGGATGGAATAGGGCCGCTGCCAAGGCCGCTGCCCCGCCGGGTTCGACCACGACACGCAGCCGTTCAAAGGCAAGGGCCACGGCGCGTAGGCACTCCTCTTCGGTCACGACGATACCCGGGCCGCAATGGGCCTGCATGATGGGGAAGGTCAGGTCACCCGGCTGCGGTGTGATGATCGCATCGCAAAGGGAACCGCTGGCCCGGTCGTTGCTTTCGATCTTGCCGCTAATCAACGAGCGGGCGACATCGTCAAAGCCTTCCGGTTCGACAGGACGGACGCGCAGCCCCGGCGCATCTGCGGCCAGTGCAAGGGCAATCCCTGAGGTCAGACCCCCGCCGCCACAGCAGACGGCGACATCGGCCTCTGTGACCTCTAACGCGTTCATATCTTCGGCGATTTCCAAACCACAGGTCCCTTGCCCGGCGAGGACTTGGGGGTGGTCATAGGGTTTGATCAGGGTCAACCCGCGCTCTTCGGATAGCCGCGCGCCGATCACGTTTCGGTCTTCATTGGCGCGATCATAAAGCACGACCTCGGCGCCCAAAGCCTTGGTATTTTCGATTTTGACGGTCGGCGCGTCGGCAGGCATGATGATCACCGCAGGCGCGCCATGTTGGCGGGCGGCGAGGGCGACGCCCTGGGCGTGGTTGCCGCTGGAATAGGCAATCACCCCTGTTTTCAGCGCGTTATCGGTAAGCGCGGACACCGCCGATCGCCCACCCCGGTACTTGAACGATCCGGTGTGTTGCAGGCATTCGGCTTTCACAAAAACACGCCGACCCGCGATCTCATCGAGGAAGGGCGACGTCAGGATTGGGGTGCGCCGCGCGTGGCCTTGGATGCGCTGGGCTGCCGCCCGGATCATGTCGATATTCATGTCAGTTGTTCCGTCCATTCTTGTAGTACATTCAATGCTTCAGGCTCATCCAAAAAAGGCACATGGCCGCGCCCTGGCACGTCAATCTTGATCATATCGGGCCTGCGGCACGCCATTTTTTCGGCTGTTTCCGAACTGAGAAGGTCCGAGTTCGCACCACGGATCAGTGCCAGTGGCAACCCGTCCAGAGCATCAAACAGCGGCCAAAGGTCAGGCGTGGGTTGTGCCCCTGCTTCCAATACCGCGTCGCGTAGTTTTGGGTCGTATCGTATGACCAACCCGTCTGCGGTTTCGGCGTAGTGCGCCCGGACTTCGGCCAGCCAGCGCTCCATTGGGACATCCTCGAAATGAGTCCAGAGTTTTGCCCGTGCTTCGGCGGCTTCAACATAGGTTTTTTGTGCAGGATTGCGTCCGATGTAGTCTTTGATGATATCCAAACCTTTGTCTGCAATCACCGGTCCGATATCGTTTAAGGCCACGCCAAGCAACCGACCCTTGGCTGTCACGGCGAGCATCATGGCAATCAGCCCTCCACGCGACGTCCCTAATATCGCTGCCTTTTCCAACCCCAAATGGTTCATCAGCGTCAGCACATCCTGTGCCTCTTGCTGGATGGTATAGGTGTGATGATCAGCCCAGTCAGACTGTCCGCGTCCCCGATAATCCGGCCGGATCAGCCGACCCTCTAGGTGGGGCGCGACGTGATCGAAATCTGATCCATTTCGGGTCAGGCCAGCCAGGGCGATGATCGGGGTGCCCGTGCCTTCGTCGGTGTAGTGCAGGTTGACCCCGTCGGTGGATTGGAACGTTGGCATCAGGTGAAATCCGGGATTGTGGTAAGGTCATTCAGCACATGGCTGGGGGTGCCGTAGAGCCTGTCCATGGGTTCGCCTGCGCGGTTGACCCAGACAGTTTGAAATCCGTAAGCTGCGGCCCCCGCAGCATCCCAACCGTTTGAAGAGACGAACAAAACCTCGTCTGGCGCACATCCGAAATGCTTGCCTACAAGGTCGTAGACCCGGGTATCAGGTTTGAATACGCCCACGTCTTGAACGGAGAGAACAGCGTCCAGTACATCGCCGATCCCAGCGGAGGATACCGCCCCGTTCAGCATGTCAGGTGATCCGTTCGACAGGATCGCCGTGGCCATCCCCCGTGCCTTGAGCGTGGCCAGCATTTTGGGCACTTCGGGGTAGGCAGCCAATTCCCAGTAAAGTTCCAGCAGTCGGGTGCGGGTGGCGGGGCTGGTCAATCCGTTTGCCTCAAGCGCCCAATCCAACCCGTCTTGCGTGACCTGCCAGAAATCGCAGTGCTGATCGGCCACGGCGCGCAGCCAAGTGTATTGCAGTTGTTTGAGCCGCCAATCTCGGGCGATGGAAGGCCAAACCTTTGATAAGGCTTCATGTTCTGGTTCCGCCGCAGCTTGGGCCGCTGCAGCCCCTACATCAAAAAGAGTGCCGTAGGCGTCAAATACATATGTTGTGATGGGCATCTAATTCTCCGCTTCTGTCCAACTGTGTCACGGGTGTGCGGGGCCGAAAAGGGGCAAAGCCGTTTGCAATGCCTGGCCGACCTGCTTAGCGTGCCACAAATCCCTGTTTTCAACCGAAAGAACAAACCAGTGAGCCAAGCCAAAGTAGGTGACACCGTCCGCATGAACTATACCGGGACGTTGAACAACGGCAATCAATTCGATAGCTCGGAGGGGCGGGATCCCTTGGAGTTTGTGCTGGGTTCAGGCCAGATCATCAAAGGCCTTGATGCGGCGATTGCGGGTATGGCTGTGGGGGATACAAAAACCGTCAATGTGCCTTGTGCAGAGGCCTATGGTGATCACAATCCCGATGCCCGTCAGGCGATCCCACGCGGTGAAATTCCTGACACGATTCCACTGGAAGTCGGCACTCAGTTGCAGATGCAAACCCCGCAGGGTCAGGTCGTCCCTGTCACAGTGGCTGAGGTCACAGAGACCGAAGTCACTCTGGACGCCAACCACCCGCTGGCCGGTCAGGATCTGACCTTCGCTATCGAGATCATGGGGATCGATTCCGTTTAGATTTTGTTTACCGTTTGACCAGCGACGCAGGAAAATGCGCGAATCGTCTGTTAACACAGGGGAGTGGCGCCATTTTTGCCATGAAAAATGCGTACAGAACCTGTACAGAATGCTTCTGTATATAGTGCGCTGCGCCCGCTCTATAATGCGCCGACCGTTGCGCAACCGCTTTCATGGACCATTCTGATTACAGCAGTGCAGATTTTAGACTATTTTTCTGTATTCTGTCTCTTGCTTGCTGAGCCTTTACACGGAAAAGTAATTTCCGGAGGTAAAATGCAATCAGAAGATGAAAAGCAAAGGAAGCGGAACGCTCAGTTTGCGGCCTTCCGTTCGGGTGATGCGGACGACCTGGCGGATATCGTTGCCCGGATGGCTATCATTATGGTCTGTGGTGTGGCGCTTTGGCTCGCAACAGGTCAAATCGTTATGCTTGTGTGGTGCTTCGGCTATTCGCTGATGAATGTTGTCTTCGTCTTTGGCTTTTTGCGCCGCAAGTCAGGCGACGCGACGAAATGTGATCTCATCTTATGCGCCTGTGCAAGTTCCCTGGTCTCTGCATGGTATTGCGGCATGCTGATCTATATTGCGACACTTGGCGATGGCGATTTCGTACTGCTTGCCGCCTGCGGGGTCTTGGGCTTGGCGCTACATTGCTTGTCGCGCAATGTGGAATTCAGCTATTCTGCCATTGTCGATTTTTTGGCGGTCACCGGTACGGGGCTTTCGGTGACAATCATCTCGGCGTGGTTTGCTGCAACACCCGGTGGTGCCGCGTTGAACGTTTTGGGAGGATTGTGTTCCTGCGTCTACTTCTTTGTGAGCTTTCGGCAGATCATTTCCGTCAACCGGACCTTGGCTGCAAAATCCCGTGAAGAGATCCAGAACCAGAAGATGCTTGCACTGGGCCAATTGGCCAGCGGCGTCGCCCATGACTTCAACAACCTGCTCACTGTTATCAATGGCAATATCGAGTTGGTCATGCAGGACCCGGACAATTTAGAAAACCAGGAGTTTCTGTCCGAGGCGAAAGCCGCCTCCGATAAAAGTGCCCGGCTGGTTCGCCAGCTTCTTGCCTATGGCAGAAAGTCCGACCTGCGTTTGTCAAAAGTCGCTCTTTGCACTGTGTTTGCGAGCCTTGATGCGCTTTGGCAAAGGGTGCTTCCTGCGAATATTCAATTGGATGTCCTGGATGTTTCAATTGACGCTGATCTTTTTGTGGATCGCACCCTGTTGGAGAGTGCTTTGATGAACCTGATCATAAATGCTCAAAAGGCAATCGGTGACCAGCCCGGCCATATCCGGCTATGTGCCAGCCAACAGACCAAATGCACGGTACGGATCAAAGTCACCGATTCCGGCGCTGGCATGACGCCAGATGTTTTGTTTCGCGCCTCGGAGCCGTTTTTTACCACCAGACCGGTAGGGCAGGGATCCGGGCTTGGGCTGTCCATGGTCAAGGGGTTTGCCTCGCAATCCGGCGGCAACCTAGACCTATCCAATCTTGAGGGAGGCGGCTTTCAAGCCGCAATTGAATTGCCCGTGTCCGGTCCTGTGTCGGGTTCTGTGGATTAGCGTCAGGACCATAGAATCAGGCCCCGATTGTTCAGAATGTGGCTCGCCTGTTTAGACTAAATGATCTAGCTGCGGCATCCCGAGCACGTGGAACCCACCGTCAACCCGGATGATTTCCCCTGTTGTGCACGCCCCGGCGTCTGATGCCAGATAGACGGCCGTGCCTCCCACGGCCTCAAGCGTCGCATTGGCCCGCATCGGCGCGTTTTCCTCGGTGTGTCTATAGGTCCGGCGCGCCCCCCCGATCGCCGCCCCCGCTAGCGTCTTCATCGGTCCGGGGCTGATTGCATTCACCCGGATCCCTTGGGGGCCCAGATCATTCGCAAGATACCGCGTTGCACTTTCCAGCGCCGCCTTGGCCACGCCCATCACGTTATAGAATGGTGTCACCCGGTTGCTGCCTTGATAGGTCAGTGTCAGCAATGATCCCCCGTCCGGCATCAATTGCGCTGCCCGATTGGCCACGTCGATGAATGAATAGCACGAGATCGACAGCGAGTTCTTGAAGTTTTCCCGGCTGGTGTTGATGAACCGCCCCGTCAGTTCGCTTTTGTCCGAAAACGCAATGGCGTGCACCACGAAATCCAGTGTTCCCCAGCTCTCTTTGATCAGGGCAAAGGCTGCGTCCATGCTGTCGTCATCGGTGACATCGACGTCGACCATCATGTTCGCCCCCAGCGATTGGGCCAGCGGTTCCAGCCGTTTCCCGAAGGCGTCGCCTTGATAGCTGAACGCCAGTTCAGCCCCTGCATCATGCATCGCCTTGGCGATCCCCCATGCAATCGACCGTTCGTTCGCTACGCCCATGATCAGGCCGCGCTTTCCGTGCATTGAGATTGTCATGATACTATCCTTGGAACTTTGACAGCAGCATTGATCCGTTTGTGCCCCCAAACCCAAATGAGTTTGTCATGACCGTATCAAGCCCCGCGTTCTCAACACATGTCGTTGCGATTTCTGCTGGGTCCAGCGCTGGATCAAGTGTCTCGACGTTGATCGAAGGTGCGATGAAATCGTCCTGCAACATCAGCAGGCAGTAGATCGCTTCTTGTGCCCCGGTGGCCCCCTGGCTGTGCCCAGTCATGGATTTGGTTGAGCTGATGGGCGGCGTTGTCCCTTGACCAAAGACCCGCCGCACCGCTTCCACTTCACCGACGTCCCCAACGGGGGTCGATGTTCCATGTGCATTGATATAGCTGACTTTCCGCCCCTCTGGGATCGTTTGCAGCGCTAGGCGCATCGCCCGCTCACCGCCTTCGCCCGATGGCGCCACCATGTCGTGCCCGTCAGATGTTGCCGCAAAGCCCGTTACTTCCGCGTAGATTTTTGCACCGCGCGCTTGTGCATGGTCCAGGTCTTCCAGAACAACCATGCCCCCGCCACCTGCGATCACAAACCCGTCCCGGTTTGCATCAAACGCCCGCGAGGCCTTGTCTGGCGTGTCATTGTATTTCGAGGACATCGCCCCCATCGCGTCAAACAGACACGATAGCGTCCAGTCCAGCTCTTCCCCGCCGCCCGCGAACATGACGTCTTGCTTGCCCATCATGATCTGTTCTGCCGCGTTCCCGATACAATGCAGCGATGTCGAACAGGCCGAGGTGATCGAATAGTTGATCCCCTTGATTTTGAACGCCGTCGACAGGTTCGCCGAGATTGTCGAAGACATGCATTTGGGCACCGCGAAAGGTCCGATCCGCTTGGTTGCTCCGGTGTTTTTGACCACGTCATGTGCTGCCAGCATGGCCGAGGTTGATGGCCCGCCCGAGCCTGCCACAAGCCCGGTCCGCGGGTTGGATACAGTTGTTTCATCCAGTCCCGCATCTGCGATGGCCTGGGTCATCGCAATATGTGCGTAGGCCGCCCCCGGTCCCATGAATCGCAAGGTCCGCTTATCCACATGTTCGGTGACATCGATCTTCAAGGTTCCCGCGATCTGGCTGCGAAATCCGTGCTCGGCCATTTCGGGGCTGGCAACGATGCCGGATGTGCCCGCCTTTAATGCAGCTGTGACTTCGGTTGCATTGTTCCCGATGGGTGAGACAATGCCCAACCCTGTAATGACGACACGTCGCATAACGGTTCCCTTCCTGGCTTCGCGTTGTGTTTAGGTGAGCCGGGACGAGGGGGCAAGTGGGGCAATCAGATGCGCAGAATGCAAAGAGGCTTTGTCATAGGCATCGCCAATTTCCTGTGTGTCGTCGATTCTGCGCAAATATATATGCAATTTTATGGATTTTAGCTGCGCGCCTTGGAAGACCTTGAAATCCTTATGATTCAAGTGTCATCCGGCCCAGTTGCTGTGTTGTGTGGCCGGTGCAGATGCATGACGCACCGGCCCCTCGCGTCCTGATGTTGTCTTGGATGGCACCGACGTGAACTAGTTCTTAGCATTTCTACTATTTACAGAACGCCGATATTTCTGTCGCTACGCCTTTAGAGGATGAACAATATGTCTTTTTCTTCCACGTCAAAACGGCTGTCGTTCAGACTCCCCGTTTTCATCGCAGTTGTGATTGCGCTGGTCGCTTTGAGTTTGGATGTTCTGGTAAGTAAAACAGGCCGCGAAGAGGCACAGTACCAGGCCAATCTGCAGCTTCAGCTCTTGATAGATAGTCGGACAGATCAGCTGGAAACCTGGTTCGAAAACATCGCGCTAAAAACACGCACATTATCTGCCGCCCCATCCGTCGTGTCAGCGATGGATGAATTTGCATCCAATTGGCAGGTTTTGCCTGAAGCCGTACGCGAAGATATTTTCAAGGACTATACATCTCTCAGCCCCTATGGCCCGGGAGAGCGTCACAATTTGGATCGGGCTGAGGGTGAGCATCCCTATCATGAAGTGCATGCCCGTTATCATGATTTCATGCGCTACTTTAATGAAACAAACAGTTTCTATGACGTGTTTCTTGTCAATCCAGAGGGCGATATCGTTTACTCTGTATTTAAGGAAAGCGACTTTGCACAAAGTGTCACAAGCGGTGCATTGGCAGAACAAGGAATCGGCCACGCCTTTGAAAAATCGCTGAAAGAAACCCAAGACGTCACACATTTTTCGTCTTTTGACGCATACGAGCCCAGTAATGGTGCGGTGGCCGCATTTGCGGGGAGCCGTATTACGAATGATGCAGGCGACGTTTTAGGCGTCTTGATCGTACAGGTTAACGTTGATGAATTTACATCGATCTTGAACAATGCAACCGGCCTGTCTGATACGGCCGAGACATTCATCGTCGATGACGCAGGCCATCTTGTTGCCGACAGCAGGTTTGCCGATGGGCCCAAAGCGTTTGATTATATCACAGTGACGGACCATATCGCAGCCGCCCTTGGTGGTGAAACAGTGATCGTTGATGACGCTGTCGGTCTATCTAATCCGTCCGTCATTGCAGAAGCAAAACCGATTTCATTTGACGGTGCTGTCTATGCTTTGGTTGTCGAAGTGTCACAAGATGAAGTGTTTGCCCATCTTTCCCAACAACGTAACTTGATCGCTTTCGCATCGCTCGTCCTGATCGCTGTCATGGGTATCCTAGCTACCGCCTATATTCGAACCGTAACGCGTGCGTTGGGCAAGCTTAGTGCCCAGATGCTCTCTATCTCTGAAGGTGACTTCGATTTATCAATCTCTGCTACTGAACGCGGCGATGAAATCGGCGATATTGGGCGAACCCTTGTTGGTTTTCAATCCAAGCTGGCATCGGCCGCCAATCAAGAAGCCGAACGTAAGAAAGATCAGGCAGAACAGCAACGCATTCTAGATGTGTTGCGTGGGGGGCTTGTCGATTTGGCCGGCGGCAATTTGTCAAAGCCCATCGATGAAAAGCTGAGTGCGCAATATGATGGCCTGCGGACAGACTTCAACGAAACCTTGCAAAAGTTGAGCGACACCATAATGAATGTCGTTCAGGCAGCGGGCAGCATCCGGCAAGGTGCCAATGAAATCAGCCAGTCTTCCGATGACTTGTCCAACCGCACAGAAAACCAGGCGGCTACTCTTGAACAGACAGCCGCGGCGCTAGATCAGCTGACCGCAAGCGTAAAGTCGGCTGCCGACGGTGCAAAGTCGGTCGAGAATATAGTGATCGAAGCGCAGAGCGAGGCTGAACAAAGTGGCAGGATTGTTGCAGATGCAATTGCGGCAATGAATGAGATTGAGAAATCATCTGAACACATATCCCAGATCATCGGTGTTATTGACGATATTGCATTCCAGACAAATCTGTTGGCGTTGAACGCAGGTGTCGAAGCGGCACGTGCAGGTGAAGCGGGCAAAGGCTTTGCGGTGGTGGCATCAGAGGTGCGCGCCTTGGCACAAAGATCATCAGAAGCGGCCAAAGAAATCAAAACTTTGATCAGTGGTAGTGCCAAAGAAGTTGAACGTGGTGTTGATTTGGTCGGCGGGGCTGGAACGGCTCTGGGGAATATTGTGCAACGGGTCAATCATATCTCTGAGCTAATCCGTAGCATTGCTGCGGGGTCAGCAGAACAGGCTATAGGTCTCGGTGAGATCAATCTCGGTGTGAACCAATTGGATCAGGTCACACAGCAAAACGCGGCCATGGTCGAAGAGGCGACTGCTGCTAGTCATGTCCTCAAAAGTGACGCCACCCGTCTTCAGGACCTAGTCGGTCAGTTTGAAGTTTCGAGTAGCTCAACGGGCACGGGTTTCGGCAGTCACAACGTTTCGCCACCAAGAGGCGAAGTCCATGAGGTCGAGTTCCAACACGCAACCAATGTGGAGTATGATGCGGTTCCGGCACCCGCTGTCGCCAATGCGAGTGCAGGCGGCCGATCGAACGTTGCTGTAGCCCAAGGTGATTGGATTGATTTCTAAAGCTGTTGACCCTGGTCAATGGAAGTCGATCAACTCAGGAGCACTGAATTGCTAGAGGCAAAAATTATCGTCGCAACGCCCTACGCCAATGATCTAAGGCGCGTGCAGCAGATCTTAGAAAAGGCCGAAAACCTAAAGATTGTTGCGCATGCCCCTGGGTTGATGGAGTTGTTTGACAAGGTGGAACACAACCCGCCAAATTTGGTTATGGTGTCGGCTGATCTTTACAAAAATGCCGATTTTGAACTGATTGTCACGCTCTTCAATGCGTTAGATGTTCGCTGGATGATGTTTGAAAGGCTCTGTGCCACGGGGGGCAAACCGCAAGCACCGTCATCAGGCGGAATTGGCGGACTGTTTTCGATCTCGCTTGACGACAATCCACATGTCGTAATCACGCAGTTGCGCGCAGTCATGCAGGCCAGGCAAAGTGCCCAGCAACCCAAACAGCCAGTGGCACCATCAAAACGAAAAAGATACCGACGTCTGGTTCTACTGGGATCATCCACGGGCGGGGTTGACGCTCTTAAGACGGTGCTCGCAGACTTCGAAGCCGATTGCCCGCCGACCGTCATCGTCCAGCATACAGGTCAAGGCTTCGGTCATGGTCTTGCTGCGGTTTTGGGCAGGTCCTGCGGTGCGCGCGTTCGTATGTTTGAGCCCAACCAAGCCATTGAAAGCGGCACCGTTTATGTTGTTGCAGGGCACGAGCATCATGCGGTCTTGTCCGTCAACGGCAAGGCATATCTTGGGCAAAGTCATGATCCACCGATGTCTGGGCACAAACCTTCAATCGACAAGTTATTCTTGTCCGCCGCGCCCTATGCGTCGCGCATCGTTGCTGCGATTCTCACCGGTATGGGCCGCGATGGCGCGGACGGCCTATTGGCGTTGCGCAACGCCGGCGCGCGTACGATGAACCAAGACGAACAGACATCGGTTGTCTATGGCATGCCGGCAGCGGCTTGGTCGAATGGCGCATCAATGAAACAAGTGGCTCTCAAAGACATCGGGCTTAGCCTGTTGGCCGAAGCGGAAAGGTGATTTTCAATTGGAAACCGGAACAGGAACGGCAAAACGCAACTCACCCCAGAATATTACCGTTATTCAGGGTGCCATTGAGATATCCAAGGACCCGGACGTCACCCTGACTACCATTTTGGGTTCATGTGTGTCGGTCTGCATGTGGGACGAACATGCGAAAGTCGGAGGGATGAACCATTTTCTGCTTGCAGAAGGTACAGATAGCAATGCCATCAAATACGGCGCATATGCGATGGAAATGCTGATCAACAGGTTGATCCGGGCCGGGGCTAGTCGCGATGCCTTGCAGAGCAAGGTTTTCGGAGGGGCTGCCGTGTCGAATTTTGCGAGTGACATTGGTCAGAAGAATGGAGCTTTTGCGCTAAAATTTTTAGCGACTGAGGGTATTCCCAGTCGTGGAGAAAGCCTTGGTGGCACTAAAGCAAGGCGCGTCCGTTTCACGCCCACCACGGGGAATGCTCAGATGTTGTTTGTGCTGCCAACCGAAGTCAAGCAAGAGGAACCGGCGCGTGCGGGTGTCGCCGCGGACATTACTCTATTTTAATATTTACTCGTTGGCTCAAGGCTCCCGTTGTTGAGACGGGGCCGCTTTTGCATGAAAATGCAATCATGCCGTATTGGACTTGCAATCGAGTTTATTGCCATTGTTACCTCTTCGTCTGAGCTAAGAGATACTGGTTAAAAGTGGTGCCAGAACAACCGCGCTAGTGGGGCGGTCAAATTTGTCCCGGGGCTTGCGCTGGGAACGGCGCCGCGATCCTCAAAGGAGGATTTTCGTGTGATCATTTCCAAATGCTTGGTTCGGTTCCAAAATAACGGGCGACGAGTGATTTGGTGCACCTTCTGACGGACAGCTCATCCCATAAGATCTAGCGCTGATTTCTGCAAATAAATCAGAGCTATTGGGGGTGACACTTTGTGGCCGTGGGTCTTACATAACGTTAAGAGCGCCGTCACCGACGACAACGTACATCTGCAGAGGGAATGACCTGCCCCCCGAAACTTCCCTCGTTTTGATGTAGAGTTTGCTCAACCTTTTGAAGGAGCAAACACATGCGAAAGAGCCGTTTCACGGAAGCGCAGATCGTCGGGATGATCAAAGAGCAAGAAGCCGGGATGCCGACAGCCGAGGTGTGCCGCAAGCACGGCCTCAGTCAGGGTAGGTTTTACAAATATAAGTCGAAGTATGGCGGCATGGAAGTGTCTGATGCTGCCAAGTTGAGGGCGCTGGAAGGTGAAAACGCCAAGCTCAAGCGGCTGTTGGCGGACACCATGCTGGACAATGTCGTCCTGAAAGATTTGCTAGGAAAGGGTTGACGACATCAAGCGAACGGCGGGACGCAGCGCTTCGAGCAATGCGGGATCACGACATCTCGCACGCCGGGCCTGCAAGCTCGTTGGTGTCGACCCCAAAACCGTCCGGCGCGAACGCCCGCCCGACAACCCTGAGATACGCAAAGAGATGAAGGCTATCGCGGCCAAGCGGCGTCGGTTGGGCTATTGCCGGATCGGCGTGATGCTGGAACATGATGGGGACGTAATGAACCACAAAAAGCTGTATCGGCTTTACACAGAGGAGAAGTTGGGCGTCAGACGACGGGACCGGAAACGGGCGCATGGGTCGCGGACACCGATGCCTGAGGCGCTGAGGCCGAGCGAGCGCCCCCTCTCGGCAGATTTGGCTTAGCCAAATCACCTGCCCGGCAATGGGATCACTGGACTTCCTGTCTAACACCTTTGCGGCATCGCGGAGGTTCCACATTCTGGCGGTGAACGATGATTGCTGCCGCGAGAACCTAAGTTTGATGGCCGACACCAGCATCTCGGGTGCCCGTGTTGCGCGAGAGCTGGACGCGCTTGTCAGGCTCTATGGTAAACCGGTTGGCATTGTCAGTGACAATGGAACCGAGTTCACCAGCCGAGCGATCCTGAAGTGGGCCAACGACAACGGCGTCGAATGGCACTACATTGATCCGGGCAAACCCCAGCAGAATGCCTTCATCGGGTCATTCAATGGCAGTTTGCAGGATGAACTTCTGAATGAGGAGATGTTCGACAGTCTAGATGACGCCCGCCGCAAATTGGCGCTCTGGCGATATGACTAAAACAACGCCAGACCTCACTCATCTCTCGGAAACCAAACGCCCGCACAAGCGCGCCGGACGCTTGAGCAATTTGAGGGCTCCACGCCCGGCCCGCTTGCCCAAACCAACGACGAAGAATATGAAAACCAGACTCGCAAACTCTCGTTTTGAATGAGGGAGACTTGGGGGGGCAGGTCAGTGTCGGAAGTCAAAGGCGATTCTTGCGGCGTTCCTGTGCCATGCCGCCCTTTTGTGCCTGTCATCTCAACCCCTTCCAAAAACAAATGCAGATCAGCTTCGCGTAGTTGAAAGTCCTTACAAACTTGCCATTACAGCCGTCGCCGGAAAGCTGGTGCAATCACCGGTGCACCCACCAAATCAAGACGAAATTAGACTGTCTTAGGCGATCCAAAACAAACTTTTTTTGGTGTAGGAGCCATAGCCAAGACATGACTGCCGGGGCGAGAGCAATTTCAGGCGGCAAGACCTATGAGCATCGGTCGTATGCTATTGTGACGTTTCGGCATTGTTTGAGCTGTCTGCAAATCCTGTCGATGCGGTTGCGGCACCGGTGACGGTGCTTACAATCTCGAACGATCTTTTGAGGGATTTGCGACCTGGGATGCAGGGCGTTTTTTCGGTTTGCCAAGGCTGCGAGGGGCCAGTTGACTTCATATCCTTGGTCGGTAAGCAACCATTCAGTATCTGATTGGCCGCTGAGCAAAGTCAGGCATTGATGAAACCGTGGAATCAGTGCCGGGCAATCGCAGTGTCGTTTTGATCACAGAGGAACGAGATTGTCATATTGTCGGAAGCGTCCTTAGCCAGCCCGGTTATCAGCTGCGCCTACGCTTCCAGAGGTTATGAAATGTCTTGGCTAGGCCATAGTCTTTGGGCACATAAATCGATTGAAAGCCGCTGCGGCTGATGAAGAAAATGTCGCTCAGAACATATTTATCATCGACCTCAGCTCTTTGGAAAGAATGGTTGATGCCGCACCATCTGCGCTGCTGTTGACCAGAAAATATTGCTCAATGGTGCCCGCAACCTATGGGCTCGCGAATCATGATACAAGTTCAGCTTCAAGCCGGATGGTGGGCCTTGAGCCTAGTTTTCCGATAGCGCGACCTTCATGTCTTTCACCTGATAGATAACCTCACCATCCGCTTCGACGATCCCGTCGGCCACGCCCATGGTCAGACGCCGCGTTTGGATCGCCTTGGTAAAATCGATCTTATAGGTCAGCATCTTACGGTCGGGCCGGACCATACCTGTCAATTTTACTTCGCCCACGCCAAGGGCGTAGCCGCGTCCTTGCCAGCCGCGCCAGCCGAGGTTGAAGCCCGTCAGTTGCCATAGCCCGTCCAGCCCCAGACATCCTGGCATGATCGGGTTGCCGGGGAAGTGGCAATCGAAGAACCATAGATCCGGCGTGATATCAAATTCGGCCAGCACGTGCCCTTTGCCATGCGCCCCACCGTCGCCCGAAATTTCGGTGATCCGGTCCATCATCAGCATAGGTGGTGCCGGCAATTGCGCGTTGCCGGGGCCGAAGAGCTCTCCTCGCGCGCATTTCAACAGGTCATCTTTGTCAAAACTGGAAGGAAAGTCTGCCATATCCATGGTCTCATTTTTGTCTGCTGCGATATGTCACCTCTAGCACTGCGTGCTTAATAAGGGCAAGCCTGCGGTGGTTTTGTGCCGTTGCGACTGATTTGCAATTGATCCGGGCGGCAATTGCCCCATATTGTAAGGAAAGGCAGCGATAAGAGCGACCATGACAGAGAGTGAAACAGACCGCAGTGCAAACTGGTTGGCCGGCGCCGGGCTTCGCCCGACCCGTCAACGCATGACCTTGGCCAATCTTTTGGTCGGCGATGGCAATGACCGCCATGTGACTGCCGAAAGCCTGTTTGATGCTGCATCGCAGGCCGATGAAAAAGTGTCTTTGGCCACTGTTTATAATACTTTGCGTGCATTCTGTGATGCCGGGCTGATGCGTGAGATCACAGTGGACGGATCGAAGAGCTACTTTGATACGAATATGACAGACCATCCGCATTTTTATTGGGAAGACAGTGCACGGTTGACCGATGCACCTGCCGAACAGCTGGAAATCAGCCGGTTGCCGACGGCCCCTGATGGGGCCGAGATCGCATCGGTTGATGTGGTTATCCGGTTACGCCGCACCTGAAACTCTTGGCGCGTCGAGGGAGCTGACTTGCGCCACGGCATTTGTCGTCTCATGGTCTTATCGATTTCATGATTTGATCTTTGGGGGCTGGGATGGCCGAACAACACCGCAAGGATATGGTTCTGTCCTATCATAGGGTGCGCACCGCGTTAGGTGTCTTGGGCATGACGTTGCCTTGCGTTCTGATCATTGGTGGCTTGACCGATTATCACCGGATTGAGCCGTCGATCAGTGATTTCTACCACACGACTTATCGCGACATTTTTGTTGGCACCCTTTGTGCGATTGGCGTGTTTTTGATCTGTTATCGTGGCTATGGCCGCAGTCAGGACGAATACATCAATGATGATTGGCTGGGGACAGTGGCTGGGGTTTCTGCCTTTGGTGTCGCCTTGTTTCCCAATGAGAGCCCCACCGCACAGATTGCGACGATGACACAGAATTTGGTTGGGATCGGGATCAGCCCGATCTTTCATTATGCATCGGCTGTGATGTTTTTTAGCTGCCTGGCCGTGTTTTGTTTGGCGAAATTCGCGCGGTCGGCCAAGCCCCGCCGCCGCCGGATTTATTTGGCCTGTGGGTGGACTATTGTCTTGGCCCTGTTTGGCATCGCTGGGGCGTCGGCGATCAAGATACTGGGCTCCGGTCCGGTGCAGGCCTTTGTGGTCGATTACGGATTGGTGTTTTGGTTTGAAGCGGTTGGTATCTGGGCCTTTGGGTTGTCTTGGCTGGTTAAGGGCCAGGCAGACATTACGTTGATCCGTCTTGCTGCCCGCACGCCCGTTGTTGATGATGAGGATACGGTGCATTCACGACGGTAGGATGGGTTTAAACCCATCTTACGGACCGCTGGCGTTTACGGGCCATTAACCTTGCCGGTGCAGGTTGGCTCAATGACAAATTACACCCGCAGATATGTGCCGGGCGGCACTTATTTCTTCACTGCACGTTTGCAGAACCCAGCCTCGGACCTATTGGTCCAAGAGATTGACTTGCTTCGCAGTGCGACCCGCCTGTGTATGAAACGCTGGCCGTTTGAGATTGCTGCCGCTGTGGTATTGCCCAATCAGACCCATATGATCTGGCGCCTACCAGCAGGTGACGCGGATTTCTCAAAACGTTGGCGGTTGATCAAATCCACCTTCTCCCGCCATGTTGCGTCGCCCGACTACATATCGTCCAGCCAGCGCCGCCGCGGTGAAAAAGGGATCTGGCAGCGTCGTTTTTGGGAACATGTGATCAGGGACATCGCCGATTACGACCGGCATATGCATGTCATCGCTACAGCCCCGGTACAGGCTGGACTTGTCAAGAAGGCCAGCGATTGGCCCTATGGGTCCTTGGCTGTGCGTAAGATGGGTCTTGACCCATCCCCCCCTAGAACCACTGCCCCGGTTCAATTAGTCCCAAATCGAGCAATTGCTGCGCCCGCCAGCTAAATCTCTCGGATTGCCGCCAGCGGAAACTGTCAATCATCTGCCGGCTGCCAGGGTTTCGCCGCAGTGCTTTCGCCGTCCGGAATGACCCCACCGCCGCAGTAAGGCTATTGTGCCAGGGACAGGCAATCGTGTTGTATTCCGGCGCGTTGAACGTTCGATCAGGCAACATCACAAGTTCTGGTTTGCACCGAAAAAACGATATGCGATCAATGCGCCGCCGATCTGTCGCAATGTGCTCTTCGAACCGCCAGCGCAACCCGCCAAACACATTCATTTGCCTGTCCAGCGTTTCGCCCTCAGCATCAGTTCGTGCTAAAGCGTAGTATCCGGATTTATCGAAGAACGCATCATCGGTTGCGACCCCGTTGGGGTGCTGCGCCAAATCCCCCGCATAAAGATCAATAACGTAGCTTGCCACAACGTCCCGCCGTTCCTCCGTGACAAACCCCAGCATTTCGCCGACGCTCCGGTCTTCGCTGAAAGGATAGATCACGTACTCGGCGTTGTAGCAGGTGTAGATCCAATGCCCTGTGGCCGCCGGGATCACCGCGTTCACAATCGTGCATATTGCGTCTTGTGTGCTAACGTCAAAATCCACGCGGTGGATGTGATCAGCCACGGTGTTTGGTATGGGCATTTCGGGCGTGCAGAAGGCGATGATTTGTCCAAAGCCCAAGCCCAGGTGGTGTTGGAGCGTGCTTTCAATCTCAACCTCATCCTCAAGCAGGATCAGGGCCAGTGGTCCTTTGCCTGGCGCCCCTTTGAGCGTGTCAGTGAATGTTGCAAGAGAAGAGAAGTGGGTCATCAATTGGTCCGGTTGGGGCAGGCCCCAAATTCGGTCATATCGCGCTGCATTGCAAGCGGTGCGATGACCCGGTAGAAGACGCCCGATCCACCCAGCATTGCGAGCTCCACCATGTCAGCGCCCAAGAAGCTATTTATCAAGACCTACGGTTGCCAGATGAATGTCTATGACAGCGAACGCATGGCTGAGGCGCTGGGCGGCAAAGGGTATGTCGAAACCCAGACCCCTGACGATGCGGATATGATTCTGCTCAATACCTGCCATATCCGCGAAAAGGCCGCCGAAAAGGTCTATTCCGAATTGGGTCGTTTCAAGGGCCTCAAGGCGGAAAACCCTGATCTGAAGATTGGTGTCGCAGGCTGCGTGGCCCAGGCTGAGGGCGAAGAAATCATGCGCCGCCAACCACTGGTTGATCTGGTTGTTGGCCCGCAAAGCTATCACCGTCTGCCAGCAATGGATGATGTGGTGCAGACGGGTGCCAAGGCCCTGGACACTGATTTTCCTGACGACGACAAGTTTGAGACCCTGAAAAAACGCAGCAAGGCCAAGCGCGGCCCAACCGCATTTCTGACCGTGCAGGAAGGCTGCGACAAGTTCTGCGCTTTCTGTGTGGTTCCTTATACCCGTGGCGCAGAGGTGTCCCGCCCGGCGGATCGTGTGATCCGCGAGGCGCAGGAATTGGTTGAGGCGGGCGTCCGCGAAATCACCCTGCTTGGCCAGAATGTGAACGCTTATCATGGGCATGAGGGCGGCTTGGCTGGCCTGATCTGGGCCCTCGATCAGGTCGACGGGTTAGAGCGTATTCGCTTCACCACCTCGCATCCCAACGACATGGACGACGCCTTAATCGACGCCCATGGCACCTGTGACAAGCTGATGCCCTATCTGCATTTGCCGGTCCAGTCGGGCTCAGACCGGATTTTGAAGGCGATGAACCGCAAGCATACCGCGGAGGGTTATTTGCGTTTGATTGAACGTATTCGCGCCGCTCGTCCGGATTTGTTGCTGTCGGGGGACTTTATCGTGGGCTTTCCCGGTGAGACGGATGCGGATTTCGAAGACACCATGAAGTTGGTCCGTGATGTGCATTACGGGCAGGCCTATTCGTTCAAATATTCGACCCGTCCGGGGACGCCCGCCGCCGAAAAGCCGCAGCTACCCGAGGATGTGATGAATGAGCGCTTGCAACGCTTGCAAGCGTTGCTGCGTGAGCAGCAGCAGGCGACGCAGGCCTCTATGGTGGGCCGCGAAGTGAAGGTACTGTTTGAGAAAGCGGGCCGGGAAGAGGGCCAGATGATCGGGAAGTCAGAGTATTTGCATGCCGTCTTCGCCGAGGCACCGGTGGATGTGTTGGGCACTGTGTGTCGGGTGAAAATCGTGGACGATAGTTCGAATTCGCTGAAGGGTGAGTTGATTGCCTGAGCTCGGAAGTCCGACCGAAGGGCGGGAATTTGACTGGTTCCTGACTGACCAAGGTTTCCAACTCGCATTGTTCGCAACCGCTGGCTATGGTGCGGTGCCGAGAGCCTTACGCGCTGGACAAGATGCCCATGCAAACTGGGCTGATACTCTGGAAGATTTGCTTGCTTTACTACCAGTCCGAGGCTCTCACGTTGAGGAAAGCCATGGTGCCGGGCATTGCTTGGAATGGAAGGAAATGGCAAACCGTGGGCTGTTCATTTACGATTGGGTACACTGGAAAGGACCTTATCGTCGCATATTGCGGCCGACCAATCCGATCACTGTCTCGGATATGTCGGATGATATATCGAAGACTCTCGATGCCCCACGCGTCTTAGGTTTGGATTTTCAAACATCTGAGAGCTTAGACGATGCGTTTGTCGCCGGTATTTCGTAACAATCCTACCAACTGTCTTGCACCCGCAGCATTCCCTTGCCAAGCTACAGGCATAAAGACTCAAAGGAGAGCTGTTTGGCCACTGGTGCCCTGACCCCACCCGCTGATGCCGTCACTGAATCCCTGTTGGAATTTCCCGACAACTTTCTGCTGATTGATCTTTGCGGCGAATATGACCGCAATCTCACCACCATCGAAGAAAAGCTGAGCGTCCAGATACTGCGCCGCGGCAACCAATTGGCTGTGATCGGTGATGAACCCTCACGTATGGATGCTGTGAAGGTGTTGCAGGCACTCTACAGCCGTCTTGAGGCGGGCCGCACCCTCGAGCCGGGCGATCTGGACCGTGAATTGCGTATGGGCAATGACGATATGTTTGACCCGCAAGCTGGCGACGATCAGGCTGAGTTGTTCAAGGGCGAGACATCCCGCGTTGAGATCAAGACCCGCAAGAAGCTGATTGAACCGCGCACGGATGCCCAGAAGGCCTATGTGAAATCCCTGTTCGACAAGGAACTGGCCTTTGGCATTGGTCCTGCGGGCACCGGTAAGACCTATCTAGCTGTCGCCGTGGGTGTGAATATGTTGATCAGCGGCCATGTGGATAAGATCATCCTGTCCCGTCCTGCCGTCGAGGCGGGCGAAAAGCTAGGCTACCTGCCTGGTGACATGAAGGACAAGGTCGATCCTTATATGCAGCCGCTTTATGACGCGCTGAATGATTTTCTGCCCGGCAAGCAATCGGCAAAGATGATTGAGGAAAAGGTGATTGAAATCGCCCCCTTGGCCTTTATGCGCGGGCGGACGCTGTCGAACGCGTTTGTTGTGCTTGATGAGGCGCAGAATGCCACGACCATGCAGATGAAGATGTTCCTGACCCGCTTGGGCGAGGGCAGCCGTATGGTCATCACCGGCGACCGTACACAGATTGATCTGCCCCGTGGCGTGAATTCCGGCCTTTGGGACGCAGAACGTTTGCTCAAGAACATTCCCAAGATCAGCTTTAACTACTTCACCTCGAAAGACGTCGTGCGCCACCCGCTGGTTGCGGCGATTATTGAGGCTTATGAGGCGGATGATCCAAAGTGACCGTTGACTGTTTGGTCGAAGACAAACGCTGGGCTGACATCGAAGCCTTGGCGCAGCTTGCGACGGATTCCACCTTTGCGCGTCTTGGGCTTGAGCCGTCTGTTTTTGAGATCAGCCTGCTTGCGTGCAATGACACCCGTATCGCGGCGCTAAACGAGGATTTCCGGGGCAAGCCCCGCCCGACAAATGTGCTCAGCTGGCCGTCAGACGAACGTGGTGCTGCGGTAGATGGTGAAATGCCAGTCCCGCCGCAGCCCGGCCCTGACGCCGAATTGGGCGATATTGCCATCGCCTATGAGACCTGCCTGGCCGAAGCTGAGGCTGCCGGTAAGCCGATGCGCGATCATACGCTTCATTTACTTGTCCATGGCACCCTGCATTTGCTGGGTTTTGACCATGAACGTGACCGCGATGCCACCCTGATGGAAGGGTTAGAGACAGAGATACTTGGCAAACTGGGTCTTTGTGACCCATATAGGGATGATTAGGGCGTTTTTGCCCGTATAGGTAAGGAAAAAATGGGCGACACCGACGACGGTCCATCTATCGCAGCGCACAGCGCGCAACTGGATCAGACAGAAAAACACCCCGGCCTTTTTGCCCGGCTTCGCGATGCATTTCGCCCCCCTGTACCCCCAGAGGTTCATGACATCACGCCAAACGAGCCCCTCAGCCCGTCGGGTGCAATGTTGGGCATGCTCAACCTGCGCCGTATGCGTGTGGAGGACGTGGCCGTTCCCAAGCCTGATATTGTCGCCGTTCCTCAGTCCATCTCAAAGGATGAGTTGGTCAGCGTTTTTCGCGACAGTGGCCTGACCCGCTTGCCTGTCTACGATGGCACATTGGACACCCCTATCGGGATTGCGAACCTTAAGGACTTTGCCCTGCGTCACGGCTTTAACGGCAACAGCCCCGATATGGATTTGCGTGAAATGCTCCGCCCATTGCTGTTCGTGCCTCCCTCAATGACGTTGGGTGTATTGCTTCAAAAGATGCAGGCTGAGCGTATCCATATGGCATTGGTCATTGATGAATATGGCGGCACCGATGGTCTGGTCACCATCGAGGATTTGATTGAACAGGTCGTTGGCGAAATTGAAGACGAACATGACATCGAAGAGGCCAAGAGCTGGGTGCTTGAAAAGCCCGGGTGTTACCTAGCCCAAGCCCGCACCGAGTTAGGTGATTTCGAGGACGAAATCGGCATGAAGCTGACCGAACCTGATGCTGTTGATGAGGAAGAGGTTGATACCTTGGGTGGTCTTGTCACAATGCTTGCCGGTCATTTGCCTGCCCGTGGCGAGGTGATTGTGCACCCTGAGGGTCCTGAGTTTGAAGTTGTTGACGCCGATCCGCGCCGGATCAAGCGGTTGCGTGTTCGTCTGCACCCCACTGCAAATGCCTGACATCTTGCGCGCGTTTCTGACCCGTCCGGGCTGGCAACGTGCCACGCTGCTGATCCTACTTGGGGTTGTGGCAGGGTTGGGTCAGGCCCCTTTGGATATCTGGCCTGCCAGTATTTTGGCTTTGGCCGTGTTGCTTGGGTTGCACCGCGCGCATGTTTCCCCTTGGCAGGCCGCCTTTCACATTTGGGCGTTTGGCGTAGGGTATTTCGCCTTTAGTCTGCGCTGGATCATTGAACCCTTCTTGGTTGACGTGGCCCGCCATGGCTGGATGGCCCCCTTTGCCATTGCTTTGATGGCCGCCGGAGGTGCGCTTTTTTGGGCGTTGGCTGCTTGGTGTGCTGCCCGTGCCGCTCCGCGCAACGCCTTGATGCTGGGTTTGGCGCTGGTGATTGCTGAAATCACCCGTTCGCTGATTCTGACCGGTTTTCCGTGGGCGCTGCTGGGCCATGTTTGGGTATCAAGCGGGATCGCGCAATTGGCTGCTTTTGGTGGCCCGCATCTGTTGACCCTGATTACCTTGTTGTCTGCCTGGGCGGTGTCGTTGCTGGTTGGCAAAGAGCGGCTGGTTGGGGTGCCCATCCTGAGTTTGCTCGTGGTCGCGTCCTTTCTGATGCGCCCCGGTCCGGTCCAACCTGTGCCTGATGGTTTGCCAATCGTCCGCATCGTCCAGCCCAACGCACCGCAGCACCAAAAATGGGATCCGGCCTTTCGCGATGTGTTCCTGAACCGGTTGCTTGAAATGACGGGGCAGGGTGACGTTCCGGATTTGGTCGTCTGGCCGGAAACGTCCGTGCCCTATTTGCTGAACTATATCGAGGATGATCTAAGCCTGTTGGCAGGGGCGGCCCGTGGTGCGCCGCTGGTCTTTGGCATTCAACGCACCGATGCTGAGCGCCGTTTCTACAACAGTCTGGTCGTCATGGCGCCGGGTGGCGTGGTGCAAACGATCTATGACAAGCGGCATTTGGTGCCTTTTGGTGAGTATATCCCAGGGGCCGCTTTGCTTGGGCAAGCGGGGGCAACGGGCCTTGCCAAAAACCTTGGGACTGGTTTTACGCCGGGTGCAGAGCCGGGCCCGATTACCTTGCCTGGGATTGGCAAGGCCATCGCGTTGATCTGCTACGAGGGCATTTTTGCTGAGGAAGTGACAGACGGCGGTGACCGTGCGCGGCTGATGCTCTTGATTACAAATGATGCCTGGTTTGGGCAGGCGGCAGGCCCCTATCAACATCTCGCACAGGCCCAATTGCGTGCAATCGAGCAAGGTTTGCCTATGGTCCGCGCCGCCAATACCGGCATTAGCGCCATGATCGATGCCAAAGGGCGGGTCGTACAAAGCCTTGGTTTGGGTGTCGATGGCGCGCTAGATGTGGCTTTGCCGCCCGCGTTACCGCCGACGCTTTACGTTAGGTTCGGCGACTGGCCTCTGTTCCTTGTTCTTTTCTTGTTAACCATGTCTTGCTATCGGGTGACGCAACGCCAAGGCGATTGACCTTCATCAGTCAAACGCATACACGCGTTGTTGGTTCTGTCACAACGGCTTCCTGACGTGGCAGTTGATTTTCATTGGAGCACTTCCCCATGGCACGACAAGACTATATTTTTACTTCGGAATCTGTATCCGAGGGACACCCGGATAAGGTGTGCGACCGCATCTCTGACGCGATTCTTGATGCTTTACTTTCAGAAGAGCCTGAGGCCCGTGTTGCTTGCGAAACCTTTGCCACAACAAACCGTGTTGTCATCGGTGGCGAGGTTGGTCTGTCGGATCAATCCAAGCTGAAGGACTATATGGGCCGTGTCGATGACATCGCCCGCGCATGCATCAAAGACATTGGTTATGAGCAGGACAAGTTCCATCATGCCACCTGCAAGGTGACCAACCTGTTGCATGAACAATCTGCCCATATCGCCCAAGGTGTCGATGCGGCAGAGGACAAAGACGAAGGTGCTGGCGATCAGGGCATCATGTTTGGCTATGCGACCACCGAGACGGATGCATTGATGCCAGCCCCGATCCAATACGCCCATGCGATCCTGCGCCGTCTGGCCGAGGTGCGCAAATCTGGTGAAGAGCCTACACTGCGCCCTGATGCGAAAAGTCAGGTGTCGCTTCGTTATGCAAATGGAAAACCGGTTGAGGTGACATCTATTGTGCTGTCCACCCAGCACCGCGACGAAAGCCAAAGCAGCGCTGATATTCGAGCTATTGTCGAACCTTACATTCGCGAGGTCCTGCCGGACGGGCTGATCACGCCCAAAACAGAATGGTGGGTCAATCCAACGGGCACATTTGTCATCGGGGGCCCTGACGGTGATGCCGGTTTGACTGGGCGCAAGATCATTGTGGACACCTATGGCGGGGCTGCCCCACATGGTGGTGGCGCGTTTTCCGGCAAAGACCCGACTAAGGTTGACCGTTCCGCCGCTTATGCGTCCCGTTACTTGGCCAAGAACGTTGTTGCTGCTGGTTTGGCCGAACGCTGCACGATCCAGCTGAGCTATGCGATTGGTGTGGCGAAACCATTGTCGATTTACGCTGATACCCATGGAACAGGCGATGTCGATCCAGAGGCCATTGAACGCGCGATTGCGCAAGTCATGGACCTGACCCCGCGCGGTATTCGCAAACATCTGCAGTTGAACAAACCGATTTATGAACGCACTGCGGCCTACGGTCACTTTGGGCGTGAACCGGATGCAGATGGCGGGTTTAGCTGGGAACGGACTGACCTGGTTGAGGCACTCAAACGCGCGGTGTAATCTGCACGAGGGTCGCCCAACTGCCGTCGTCAGCTAGTGCTTTCGAAGCAGGGTGCGCCATTTTTGGCCTCGGGTTAAGTCAGTGCGGCGACGACCGGTTTGGCGAATAAAATGGGGGTAACATATTATCGATGTGTTACCCCCAATTGTATGCTAAATGATGTTCAGCTATCGCAATCTTGGAAGCGCATTTATTCGAATTCGGGCGGGCCAGGTAATCGCGTAACGCGCGCAAGATGTTTAAAAGCCAAAATCAGATTCCGCAAAAAAAGAGAATTCGAAATCAGGGATTTCAGTCACGTTCCCATCGGCATCAATTTGGAGAATAGACCATTCTTCGGTGTCATCCACATCGTAGAACGTCGACATCTCAGTTGTGGTGCCGTCTTCGTTATATTCAACGATATTCAAAAGTCCGCTGTCCAGCATGGTTGTCTGGGAATCGATCACCCCATCATCACCTGTGCTGATCGCAAGCCATTCAAAGTCCACACCAGTTGATGTTTCAAAAGAATTGTTTGCGTCCGGATCGTTGTCATCGCCTGTGTCGACGACAACTGTAGTCGATTGGCCGAGGATCGGCACATCCGCTGTCAGAAACGAATATCCATCCGTATTGACCGCGTCCGGGTTGGTCGCAATGTTATCTACAACGAGAAACTCGAATATGTCGACGATGTTGCTCCAAGCATTGACCTGCAGTGAAGCGATAAATTCATCACCGAAAGAGAGAGAGTTTTGAAGATTCATTTTTGTAGTCCTCTAGTATGAGATAGGAAAATACTACTCGTGAACAAACCAATATTGCGCGTAACCTTCGTAGAATTACGATATATACGTTGCAATGCGTCCATTTTGGAGGTGGCAGTATCTTGCTGGTTTCGATCTTCGCTGAGAGTTGTTTTTCCATTTTCGCGGCCACCTGGCCCATAGAAGGAATTGCGCCGCATAGGTCAGCTTGCTAATGCCAGTCCATGAATAGCGACAGACACCCCTCAGGCGCCCCTTGGCGTAACTTCTACGGCCGTTTCAAAGGCAAGACGATCCGTGCCAGCCAGCATGATTATCTTGAAAACGACCTTGCCCCTTTGTCCCCCGGCCCCATCAGTTGGGAAGAGAATCCAGATCGCGATCCGATTGACCTGCAGGCGGTCTTTGGCGCCAAAGAGCTGTGGCTTGAGATTGGTTTTGGTGGCGGCGAGCATCTGGTTCATATGGCCGAGCGCTATCCAGACATTGGGATCGTCGGTTGTGAGCCCTATATCAACGGCGTGGCTATGTTGCTTGGCAAAATCCGCAAAGCCCGCGTGGACAATCTACGTGTCCACCCCGGCGATGTGCGCGATTTGTTTGATGTTCTGCCGGATCATACGTTCAGCAAAGTATTTCTGAACTACCCTGATCCATGGCCAAAGAAGCGGCATCACCGCCGTCGCTTTGTCACACCGGAACATTTGGCGCCACTACACCGCGTCATGAAGCCGGGCGCAGAGCTACGTGTCGCCACGGATATCCCCGATTATGTCCGCCAGACCCTTGAACAGGTGCCCCGCCATGGGTTTACCTGGATTGCCCATAGCCCGGATGACTGGCGCAATCCTTGGGATGATTGGGTCTCGACCCGCTATGAGCAAAAGGCGCTGCGTGAGGGTCGCACCCCGCATTATCTGACGTTTCGCAGGCTGTAAGACCGGACCCTTGCGGGGCAGTATTTTCGGCAAAATGAGAGCGAGTCATGGACCCTGTTGGGCCCCTGCGCTATGACGCCTCCGAATTTACGAAGAAAGCGCGCTTATGTCTGGCCACGGCACACCTGTTCCTATGACCTCTCGTCCTTGCGGCCCCTTGCAGGGTGAGGCCCATGTGCCTGGCGACAAGTCGATCTCGCATCGGTCCTTGATTTTGGGCGCGATGTGCGTGGGTGAGACCCATATCACCGGTTTGCTTGAAGGCGAGGATGTGTTGGATACTGCCAAGGCCATGCGCGCCTTTGGTGCGACTGTCACTGATCACGGAGATGGCGAATGGTCCGTGCAGGGTGTGGGCGTTGGTGGGTTTGGAGAGCCCGAGGGTGTCATTGATTGCGGCAATTCCGGCACCGGTGTGCGCTTGATCATGGGTGCCATGGCCACATCACCCATCACGGCAACGTTCACAGGGGATGCGTCTTTGAATGGTCGTCCCATGGGTCGAGTAACCGATCCTTTGCAACTGTTTGGCACCCAGGCCGTCGGCCGCGAAGGGGGCCGTTTGCCGATGACATTGGTGGGTGCTGTTGATCCTGTGCCGGTTCGTTATGTGGTCCCGGTCCCCTCTGCACAGGTGAAATCGGCCGTTCTGTTGGCAGGGCTGAATGCCCCGGGTCAGACCGTGGTGATCGAGAAAGAAGCGACCCGCGATCATACCGAACGCATGCTGCATGGGTTTGGTGCCACGTTGAGTGTCGAAGAAACGGATGAAGGCCGTGTGATCACCCTGACCGGCCAACCCGAGTTGACCCCGCAGAGCATTGTTGTGCCGCGTGATCCGTCCTCGGCTGCCTTTCCTGTATGTGCTGCGATTATTACGCCCGGGTCAGATGTCTTGGTCCCTAATATTGGGTTGAACCCCACCCGTGCCGGTCTGTTTACTACCCTGCAGGAAATGGGCGCTGACTTAACTTATGAGAACATGCGCGAGGAAGGCGGCGAGCCTGTTGCCGACTTGCGTGCTAAGTTTTCACCTGATCTGAAAGGCATTGCGGTTCCGCCCGCCCGTGCTGC
Organism: uncultured Paracoccaceae bacterium; assembly: GCA_947501555.1. Taxonomy (GTDB): domain Bacteria; phylum Pseudomonadota; class Alphaproteobacteria; order Rhodobacterales; family Rhodobacteraceae; genus Yoonia. The sequence goes on along the minus strand of CANMWG010000001.1, from coordinate 2,286,675 downwards.
AAGCATGATTGATGAATATCCGGTGCTGTCTGTTGTTGCGTCTTTTGCCGCAGGCGTCACCGATATGCAGGGCGTGAAGGAACTGCGTGTCAAAGAGAGCGACCGCATCGATGCGATGGCAAAGGGTCTGCGCGCGGCTGGGGTCACGGTGGATGAAGGCCCTGATTGGTGGCAAGTCACTGGTCTGGGCCATGGCAATGTGCCGGGCGGTGCCACCGTCGCCAGCCAGTTGGACCACCGCATCGCAATGGCGTTTATGGTCATGGGCATGGCGACCCAAAATCCGATGACTGTTGATGATGGATCACCTATCGCCACGTCTTTCCCGATTTTCGAAAGTCTGATGGCCGACCTTGGTGCCCAATTGATCCGACCAAACACGTGACATTCACCGTCGCCATAGATGGCCCAGCCGCCGCCGGAAAGGGCACCTTGTCCAAGGCTGTGGCGCGTCATTTTGGGTTTGCGCATTTGGATACAGGTTTGCTGTATCGGGCCGTCGGGGCCAAAGTCATTGCGGGGGCCGACCCTGTTAGCGCCGCGATGGCGCTTGATCCTGTTGATCTGGAGGATGACAGCCTGCGCACCCCGCAAGTGGCCCAAGCGGCCAGTAAGATCGCGGTTGATCCAAAGGTCCGGGCGGCCTTGGAGGATTTCCAACGCAGCTTTGCCCGTCGAAGTGGCGGCGCAGTGCTGGATGGCCGTGACATTGGCACGGTGATTTGCCCTGATGCGGATGTGAAGCTATTTGTCACAGCCAGTCCTGAACGGCGTGCTGAACGTCGGTTCAAAGAGCTGCAGGAGAGGGGGCTTGAAACCTCGCTTGATCAGGTGCTTGCCGATGTCAAAGCACGCGACGCACGTGACGGCGGGCGGGTGACTGCCCCGATGGTTGCTGCCGATGACGCGGTGTTGATTGATACCTCTGACTTGACTGCTGCTGAAGCGATTGCAGTTGCGGTAAAAGCCGTATCAGCCGCCCGCAAACCGGACGCGCCTTAGGGTCAGGACCCTAATCTGAGCCTCTAAAATGTGGTTGCGCAGGTCGCCGCCCCTGCCGCGTTCAGGATCAGCAAAACACCCTTTCTGCGGGCCCCGTCCAGCGCTGTTTCAGAACGCGGTGCAACGATGGCGATGTTTGACACCGGGCCAAAGTCGATCAGGGCCACGTCTAAAGATAACGCGGATTGTAACGCGTGCTGGGCCGACCAATACGGTGGAAAGATCAACGCCGCGGGTTCGCCTGCCTTGGGTCGGATCGATCCGAATGTGATCCAGAGATATGCAATCGCCAGCAACCCCCATAAGCCAAAAACGAAAAGCACGCGGCGACACCCTTGCCACGTTGGCGCTGGGTCAATTTGCGTGCTCTTGGACATCTGCGTAATCTAACGCGTCAGGCCTTAACAAAGCGTCGCGTTTCAATAATTCACCAAAGCTTGCATATCTGATTAAATAAAAAGTGCCTAAGCTAACGGAAAAGGAGTGTCCCCCATGATCCGTGTTCTTGCCCTACTGTCCATTTTGATCCCTGCGAGCCTGACCGCCCAAGAGGCCGAGCCGCATATGACCTTGCCCCGCATGGCCGAGATTGTGCTCGCCCTTGATCCAGACGCCCGCATTGCTGGTGCCGGTTTCGAATTCGTCATCGATGATATTCCGGTTTTGATCGTGACCGATGTAGGGGCCAACCGGATGCGTGCGATGGTCCCGATCCGGTCCTCTGATGGGATGACGGCTGAGGAAATGCAGCGCGTGATGCAGGCCAATTTCGACAGCGCCTTGGATGCGCGCTATGCCGTCGCGCAGGGCCGTCTTTGGGGCGTTTTCCTTCATCCGTTCAAAGAGCTTGAGCGGGATCAGCTGATATCCGGCTTGGCGCAGACTGTGAATGTCGCCAAGACCTACGGCACGCTTTACTCAAGCGGTGCAGGGCAGTTTGGTGCCGGTGACAGCGGCAATCTGCAACGTGAGTTGATCGAAGAACTGCTGGAGCGTGGGCAAGATATTTGACAAAAAGGGTGTATGACTCATCATCCAATTGATCTTGCGACTTGGCCGCGTGCTGCGCAGTTCCGTTTCTTTCGGACCTATCAAAAGCCGCATTATGCGGTGACCTCTCGTTTAGATGTCTCGCATCTGTTGCAACGTAAGTCTGATGGTATTTCTGCCTATCGGGCGTGTCTTTACGCGATTGGTGTCGGGCTGCATGCTGTTCCAGAGCTGTGCATGCGGTTTCGCGGCGATCAGGTCTTGCGCTATGAGATAGTGACGCTGTCCATGACGGTCCCAACGCATGCGGGGACATTTGGCTATGCTTATGTGCCCTTTACTGCGAATTTTAACGAATTTGACCGGCAGGCTGAGGCTTTGATTGATCAGGCTGCGCGCGATGACGTCTTGCGCGCCACCAGTGGCGAACGTGATGATCTGGCTTTTCTGTCTTGCATGCCTTGGTTGGATTATACTTCTATTAACAATGCCCTATCGGGGCCTGATGATTGTATCCCCCGGGTAACATGGGGCAAATTCGTTGATCAGGGTAGACGTTGGGATATGGCCATGACGCTTGAGGTGCATCACGCGCTTGTTGATGGTGCGCAGGTGGGCGCGTACTTCGTGGCCGTACAGGCGGCGCTGGATAAAGTTTAACGGGCCGCGCGCGGGGCAGGGGCGGATGCAACGTGCGGGCGGATTAACGGGCTTGATGGGCTGACAGATAAGGGGTTTGGGCGGATACAGACGCCGTACAGATCCAGTACAGACTGCGTATGTACAGATGTTTGGTTTGGGGCGGCGAGTGCCCCGGTTAACGGGGGGTGCGGTAAGGTCGGTTAAGGATTGGTGAATGGTTGCCAAACGGCTGTGATTTTGAAACTTTCCTTCAGATTGAATTGAAGGAATTTGACTGATGGGTGACAACGCTGCGCCAAAGCCATGGGATGGCGATCTGTTAGGATACGCTGCCATTGGCGACACCTACACCAACCTCATTCAGTCGATAGACGATTCCAAAGTGATCTCGATTGAGGCGGGCTTTGGCCGAGGTAAGACATTTTTCCGCAAAGAGTGGGCGAAACACCTTCGGGCAGCAGGCGAAGTCGTCATAGAAATTGATGCGCAGCTATCGGACCATTCGGGCGACCCGGTGGTCACTTTCATTGGCGCGTTGGTGGCGGATTTGCCTGACACCGAGAAAGGCAAGGTGCAGGCCTTTTGGGAGAAAGGTAAGAAGTTTGGTGGCGCCGTCGGGCGCACGGTCGCGAAAGCTGCGCTTAAAAGTGGTGCTGACGAACTTATCGATGGTCTGACTGACACCGCTGCGGATGCGGTAGAAGGTATGGACGCATTGGAAGCTGCCGTTGCTGAGATCGGTGATGGAATGTCAAAGCTTGCGGGCCAAGCGATTGCAGCGCAGATGGCGGCCGAACAAATGCGCGTAAAAGAGATGCCACAGCAGTTGGACGCTTTGCGGAAAGCGTTGACAGAGGAAAAGGATACTGACCGGGTCGTTATCCTGATAGATGAATTGGACCGGTGTCATCCAGATTACGTGATCGCTTTGCTTGAGGCGATGAAGCTGGTGTTCGATCAGGATGGGTTTGTTTTTTGTTTGATGGTTAATGCTGATTATCTGGAGCGTTTGGCCACACATAGATTTGGTGGCGTGGGTGAGGGCGAGCGGTATTTGGACAAGTTTGTTGATATTCGGTTGCAGCTTCCGCGGGCAGATGAGTTTCGAGGGGTCGTTGCGGCGGACATTGTTCGCAACCTACAGGTCGAGAACTCGTTTGGAACGGGTAGGGAATTCACGACAGAATATGCAGCTGAGGTTGCACAGAATATTGTGAGTCAGCATGATTTTTCCATGCGTCAAATTGAAAGGGTTCTGTTAAAAGTTGACGTTGCTTTGCGCTGCTATCGTCAGGTTCCAATTGATCTACCGCTTTTGGTTTTTTTGGCATTTGTTGAGTTGAAGTCACCGGGTTTATCACCTGAGAACTTTTTACCTAGGGCCGGTTTGACCAGAGAATTCGGCCAAACCATCGAAAGAATGAACAATGAGGCGGCAGATGGGTACGGTACGGAGCAAGAAATGACTGATATGATTAACCAGCTTGGACGAGAGCTGCTAACACTGCCGCGCGAACGATATCAATTAGACGGCAACGGATACCCATTCGACTGGGACAAGGCGATCAGCCTGTCAAAGTACTATATTCCGCGACATGAAGCGATCTTGAATGGCATCTACCGTTTGGTGGATTGAGTTCGCTTTGCTTTTGGGTTCGCGGTGGGTTTCACCCACCCTACGTGTTGTGACGCCTTGATGGTTTAAATCACTTGTCCTGCCTGTGTTTTGCCTGCCCAAAGTCCCTTGCATATATGGGGAATCCCCCCTATACGCCGCCATGTCGAAGCGTCGAGACAGGCGTGGGCTTGAGACTTGAGCAGGGTCGGTGTTGCACTGGCCCTGTTGTTTTATGTTCCGCGTGCGCCAAGACCAATATCTGAAACCCAAAGACCGGTGGAGACAACCACCCGGCCCGTATAAAAGCTAGATTAGGAAAAAACTGCCACATGGCTAACACAATGGAAGAGTTTGAAGCACTCTTGAACGAAAGCTTCGAAATGGACACGCCCGCTGAGGGCTCAGTTGTCAAAGGCAAGGTGATCGCAATCGAAGCGGGCCAGGCCATCATCGACGTCGGCTACAAGATGGAAGGCCGCGTTGATATTAAAGAATTCGCAAATCCCGGTGAAGAGGCTGAACTGGCTGTTGGTGACACTGTTGAAGTGTTCCTGCGTCAGGTTGAAAACGCCCGCGGCGAAGCTGTTATCTCGCGTGAGATGGCCCGCCGCGAAGAAGCCTGGGATCGTCTGGAAAAAGCCTATGCTGATGAAGAGCGTGTCGATGGCGCAATCTTTGGCCGCGTTAAGGGTGGTTTCACTGTAGACCTTGGCGGCGCGGTTGCGTTCTTGCCTGGCTCTCAGGTTGATGTTCGCCCTGTGCGTGATGCTGGCCCGTTGATGGGTCTTAAGCAGCCATTCCAGATCCTGAAAATGGACCGTCGCCGTGGCAACATCGTTGTGTCCCGCCGTGCGATCCTTGAAGAATCCCGTGCTGAACAGCGCGCTGAAGTTATTGGCAACCTGACCGAAGGTCAGGAAGTTGACGGCGTCGTCAAGAACATCACCGAATACGGAGCGTTTGTTGACCTTGGCGGTGTTGACGGTCTGTTGCACGTGACGGATATGGCATGGCGTCGGGTCAACCACCCATCCGAGATCCTGACCATTGGTGAGACGATCAAGGTGCAGGTCATCAAGATCAACAAAGAAACGCACCGCATCAGCCTTGGTATGAAGCAGCTGCAAGAAGACCCATGGGATGCTGTTGAAGCCCGCTTTGGTCTGGGCTCTGTTCATCAAGGCCGCGTCACCAACATCACCGATTACGGCGCATTTGTTGAGCTGGAAGCTGGTGTTGAGGGTCTGGTGCACGTCTCTGAGATGTCTTGGACCAAGAAGAACGTCCACCCTGGCAAAATCGTTTCCACAAGCCAAGAAGTCGAAGTCATGGTTCTGGAAATCGACAGCACCAAGCGTCGCGTTTCCCTTGGCCTGAAGCAGACACAGCGTAACCCATGGGAAGTCTTTGCCGAGCAGTTCCCTGAGGGTACTGAAGTCGAAGGCGAAGTCAAAAATATCACCGAATTCGGTCTGTTTGTTGGCCTCGAAGGCGATATCGACGGCATGGTTCACCTGTCTGACCTGACATGGGAAGGCCGCGGCGAAGATGTCATTGGTGATTTCCGCAAGGGCGACGTGGTCCGTGCGAAGGTTGCCGAAGTGGACGTTGAAAAAGAGCGTATTTCGCTTTCGATCAAAGCGCTGGACGGCGATCCATTTGCAGAAGCCGTTGGCGGCGTGAAGCGTGGTTCGATCATCACTGTTGAAGTGACCAAGATCGAAGATGGCGGTGTTGAGGTCGATTATGAGGGTGCAAAATCCTTCATCCGTCGTTCTGACCTGTCCCGTGACCGTGCCGAACAGCGCCCTGAGCGTTTCGGGGTTGGCGACAAGGTAGACGTGCGCGTTACCAACATCGACAGCAAAACCCGCAAACTTGGTTTGTCGATCAAGGCACGCGAAATTGCGGAAGAGAAAGAAGCGGTTGAGCAGTTCGGTTCAAGCGATTCCGGTGCGTCCTTGGGTGATATCCTTGGCGCTGCTCTGAAGGGTGGCGACGAATAAACCAACGCCCAAGCGTTACGTATTTGATCCGTCGCAGGAAACTGCGGCGGATTTTTGTTATTGTGGGAGAGGGCGCCGCGTTTTCTGCAGATGCGCCGTTTGATTTCAGTCGAGACAGCCACTGAAGCATTCATTGGACTTGGAAAACTTGCGTTGAGCAATCAAGCTTACGGAAAGCGCGATTTGGGAACCGTGGATTCGGTGAGTGCATTTGCCGGTTTGCGCATACGGCAAGGCCATTATGATGTTGCCTAAGCGACGATGTTGCAGGTTTTGGAAGGCCGTTGTGCGGCCTTCGCAGAAAGCCAACCCAAGAGTTTGAGCACCATCGCGTGTGTTGTGATTGGCTGAATGTTAACCGCAATCTGTCGCATTTTGACGTTGGCGACAGGCGAGTAGGTTTAGAGCCTGATGAATGGAATTCCTGCTCTGACCCAAGCTGTGGCGGACTGGCAAGGACCATGGGCCGTCGCGAAATCGCCGATGATCGATGGCATCGGGGTGACGTCTTAACCACGAGCTGATCAGTCTTAGTTGCCCCGAATCGGTGGAAGCTGAGGCGGCGGCCAGGGCTCGGCCAATGACCGCCACACGGCTTAATGCCATCAAATCACTACTATTTATTCCAGTTCCCGACCGATTTTGCGCGGAAAGTGGGGAATCTCGCTATTTCACCATGGCACCAAACTGCCTATAGTCCTGTGAAAAGCGACATGTCGCGCGTGTTTAGTGATAGATTACTGGCGGGAGGCCAACCTTATGATCCGTTCCGAACTTATCCAGAAGATTTCAGATGAAAATCCTCACCTCTATCAACGCGACGTCGAGAAAATTGTGAACACGATCTTTGAAGAGATCACGACCGCTATGTCACATGGTGACCGAGTCGAACTTCGGGGATTTGGTGCGTTTTCTGTGAAGAAACGCGACCAGCGCATCGGGCGCAATCCGCGTACCGGGGAATCCGTCGATGTGGAAGAAAAGCATGTGCCGTTTTTTAAGACTGGTAAGCTGTTGCGTGATCGCTTGAACGGGGCGTAAGCTCTGCGTATCGTTCTGCTGCTAACTGCGAAGAGGGTCTTATGAAAACAATACGCTATGCCTTTTGGGCCGTTATTGGCCTTTGTTTGATCCTGATTGGGTTGGCGAATCGCGATGTCGTCACGCTGCGCGCCATGCCTGAGGCCTTGGGTGACCTGCTGGGTCTTTCGCCTGATGTCCAATTGCCCCTGTTTGTGGTTCTGTTCATCGGTGTCGGCGCAGGGTTGATGATCGGGTTCCTCTGGGAATGGGTGCGCGAACATCGCATGCGTGTCGATGCCCGTGGCAAAACCCGCGAGGTCGAATCGCTTCGCCGCGAAGTGAAAGAGTTGCGCGGTTCGGTTGCGGAAGCGAAGGGGCAAGATGATGTACTGGCCTTGCTCGACAAAGCCAGCTGATGTCATCTGACATAAGGGTGAAGATTTGTGGGCTGCGCGATGTGCCCATGATGCAAGCCGCCGTTGAGGCGGGCGCGTCCTATGTTGGGCTTGTGTTTTTCCCGAAATCTCCGCGCAATGTGACAGTGGATCAGGCGGCAGAAATTGCTGCTGAGGTGCCAGTCGGCGTGGCCAAAGTGGCGCTTGTCGTGAATGCGGATGATGCGCAGTTGGATGCGCTGTTGGATCAAGTACCCTTGGATATCTTGCAGTTACACGGTGTCGAATCTCCTGCGCGGGTAGCGGAAGTGCGTGCCCGCTACGGTTTGCCGGTGATGAAAGCTGTCGGTGTGGGCAGTTCTGATGACTTATCCCAACTTGATGCCTATGCGCAGGTCGCAGATCAGGTTCTTGTTGATACCAAGCCGCCCAAGGGCGCGGACCGACCGGGTGGGAATGGCACGCGCTTTGACTGGCGTTTGATTGCGGGTCGCCGTTGGCCGGTGCCGTGGATGCTGGCGGGTGGTTTGACCCCGGAAAATGTTGTCGAGGCCGTCGCAATCACAGGCGCAAAGCAGCTTGATCTTTCATCGGCTGTTGAAAGCGCGCCGGGCGTGAAAGATCCTGCATTGATGCAGGCCTTCATGGCGGCCGTGCGCGCCATTTAACATTGCCTTTACCATGGTGTTTTAGCCTGGAAAGTATGAACCACGTCGTCAGTCGCATCACACCAGAACTTTGGTTCCGGCACCTTTTTTCAGCGCAAGCTGCTTTGGATGGCGGCGTTGTCCGTCGTAAGACCCGCGACATGGAACGTATCGTAGGGCGGGATGCATTTGAGCGAGAGTTGCGTCGACGCGGCTATTCGGCGGTTGAGAATGCGGATCAGATTGTTGTGTTTTGCAATGCTGAGCCCGTGCGCGTCGTCGTGGGTTAGCCAATTCCTGGATCAGGAATTGGCCTCAAATCCTCAATGAGGATTTGGTTTCAGACTTTCAATGAAAGTCTGCGACCCGATGGCGGCTTTACCTCCTTTTCGCTTAAAGGTACTGCTAACCGACGCGAAATTAGCAGGTGTTCTGATGGCCAACGATCTTTTCAACAGCTTTATGACCGGCCCCGACGAAAAGGGCCGTTTCGGTGACTTCGGGGGGCGGTTTGTATCAGAAACGCTGATGCCACTGATCCTTGAGCTTGAAGAGCAATACGAACACGCAAAAACTGATGAAACCTTCTGGGCCGAGATGCATGATCTGTGGACCCATTATGTTGGTCGCCCCAGCCCACTTTATTTTGCCGAACGCCTGACCGAACATTTGGGCGGTGCCAAAATCTATCTCAAACGGGATGAGTTAAACCATACTGGCGCGCATAAGATCAACAACGTGCTGGGCCAGATCATCCTGGCCCGCCGCATGGGAAAGACCCGGATCATCGCTGAAACGGGTGCGGGGCAGCACGGTGTCGCGACTGCGACGGTTTGTGCGAAGTTCGGCCTCAAATGCGTGGTCTATATGGGGGCCCATGATGTGGAACGTCAGGCCCCCAATGTCTTTCGCATGCGTCTGCTGGGGGCCGAAGTGGTTCCTGTCACCTCGGGCCGTGGCACGTTGAAGGATGCTATGAATGACGCCCTTCGCGACTGGGTGACCAATGTGCGTGACACATTCTACTGCATCGGGACCGTTGCGGGCCCCCATCCTTACCCCGCCATGGTCCGTGATTTCCAAGCCATCATTGGCAAGGAAACCAAGGAACAGATGCATGCCGCCGAGGGCCGCTTGCCCGATACGCTGATCGCCGCAATCGGTGGCGGATCGAATGCGATGGGTCTGTTTTACCCGTTTCTTGACGACAAAGATGTCAATATCATCGGGGTTGAAGCGGGCGGCAAAGGCGTGAACGCCAAGATGGAGCATTGTGCCTCGCTGACCGGCGGCCGCCCCGGCGTGCTGCACGGTAACCGCACTTATTTGTTGCAGGATGATGTGGGTCAAATCCTGGAAGGGTTCTCAATCTCTGCGGGTTTGGACTATCCCGGCATTGGCCCGGAACACGCATGGCTGCATGAGATCGGACGCGCGACATACGTGGCGATCACTGATGTTGAAGCGCTTGAAGCGTTCCAACTGTCTTGTGCGCTTGAGGGGATCATCCCTGCGCTTGAACCCTCACACGCCCTTGCCCATGTCATGAAAATCGCCCCCGATCTGCCAAAGGATCATCTGTTGGTCATGAACATGTGCGGACGGGGTGATAAAGATATCTTTGCGGTCGCCAAACATCTGGGCTTTGATATCCGGACTGAATAGGCCCATCAACGTTTGAAAGAAATGGAAAGCTGACGCTGGGTCAGCAAACGCCCGCCCTGTTGATTGTATGGCGGGTTTTTCATTTATTGCGCAGACGGGTAATTTTGTTGCGCGCCTGCCACAGGCCATACCGCACCAAATTTCCTGTGTTGAGCGAATCTGACACCTGAGACTATTCAGCACCTCCCAAACAGACGGTTTGGACCCTTGCGGTCAGAGGTGATCACTCTACCGGTGCGGGCGGCGCTGCCAGCCCCGTATGCCAGGGCCAATTGTCATCCGGGATGGCCTTCCAAGCCAATCTTCGATGTAGCTCATATGGTAGAGCGATAGATTTTGGTTCTATTGGTAGCGGGTTCGAGTCCCGCCATTGAAACCACGGGAAAATGGGAAACCATTGAGGTTCGAATCCTCTTCAGACGTCAAAAAAACGTCTTCCAATTGGGTATCCGGGGTTGCCTCAGCAGGGTGATCTGCCCAGCCGTGGCCGCGATGCGGCCACGCAATGACCGGTCATTGCTGTTCTGCCTTTTCGGCGGCGACTTGTGATGGCAGCCACGGCCTTTGGCCCGGCAAGGGTGACCCAGGTCACCCGACGCCGCGCTTTCGGTCCTGTCTGCCCGCTCACTTGTCTGCCCCTGACGGGGCATGGCGCGGGGCGACCTCGGATATCTTTCACACCTGTCACCCATGCGGGGTGCAACCACGACCAAACCCAAAAGGAGATCGCATTGCGACACCGACGTTAACCGCGAGATAGAAGGAGAAAACAACATGTTGCGGATATTGGATATACTTACAGGGCACAAACGCTTGACCCTGACAGAAAACGACCGGGCCGTTCTGGTCCGCAAAGGGCGGATCATCGATCTGCTTGGTGCGGGGGAACATCGGATCAAACGCGACGATGTGGTCGAGGTGCATACCCTGACCGCAGCTGTTTTCACCAGCGGTAACGTGGACACGCTTTTGCGTGACGCGCCCGCACTTGCAGTCAAGCATTTGGTCGAAGTGCGTACCGGCGCGTCCGAGGTTGTCTTGGTCGCGCGTGATGGGCGGTTGATGTCGGCTATTGGACCCGACACGCGCATTCATCTTTGGGCGGATGCGGGGCCTTTCGACATCACGCGGCACGATGTGGCGACGGATGTGCGGGTGCCCGATGATTTGGCCAAACGGTTGACGCGTGCGCGGTTGGTCACATTGATGACCTCGGCTGACGTGGCCGAAGGCCATGTCGGGGTCATGACCCTTGATGGGACTAACCCCACCGTGTTGCCTGCCGGGGCGCATACGTTCTGGAATGTTGGGCCCAAGGTTGCGGTGAAGCATGTGGATACGCGTTTGCGTAGCCACGATGTCACCGGGCATGAAATCTTGACGCGGGATCGTGTAACTTTGCGGGTGAACCTTGCTGCCGACTTTCGGGTTGTGGACCCTGTGACAGCTGTCACCAAGGTCCGCGACTTTGAGGAAGCCTTGCACCGGGCTCTTGGGCTTGCGTTTCGGCGCACGCTTGGGGCGCTGACGCTTGATGCGCTTTTGGCTGATAAGGTCGCTGTGGACGCGGGTGCCGCTGATGCGGTGCGTACTGAGATGGCTGCTTTGGGTGTCGAGGTGGGTGCGATTGCGTTGAAAGATGTGATCCTGCCCGGCGAGATGCGCGACATTCTGACAGCGGTCGTTGCTGCCGAAAAAGAGGCCGAAGCCAACGTCATACGGCGCCGGGAAGAAACGAACGCCACGCGCTCGCTTCTGAACACCGCCAAAGTGATGGCCGAGAACCCCGTGATGCTGCGGCTTAAAGAGCTGGAAGCGTTGGAGGTCATCGCCGGCAAAGTTGAACGGCTCACCGTGCATAACGGGACCGCCGGGTTGCTAGGCGATATCGTCAAACTGCGGGAGTAAGGCCGAACCCACCTGAGGGAAACTTTGGGTGGGTTTACCCTTGCCGGATAAGTCCCAGAATTTCCGTCAGCAATTCGCTGATAAAGAACCCTGCACAAAGCAGTTGAAAACCCGTCAGGCAGCCCAGCAGTGTCATTGAACCGCGCCTTGATGTCCGGGCCATTAAAGGTTGGTTACTCAATGCCTTTGGACAGGCTGACAGCCCCACTCACATTTGATCCACCAATATTGTCTTGGCGTGCGGTCAATGTCGCTTGGCCATAGCCGCCAGATTGATTGTTGATCCCTACGGTCACCGATCCGCCAAATTGAATGCCAGAACGGGTTTCATCCGCAGTCGGTCCATTCGCAGCTCGGGCGGCTTGCCAGGCGGCGGATTGCTGATCGATGGGCAAGTCCATCACCACATCGGACAAAATCTCGCCGGTGGATCTGCTGACGACCACTTCGCGCCGCTGCGTGCCGTTATTGGCAGTGATCAGGGTGCGGCCCAGCAATGTGGTCGTGACATCCTCGATCATGTAGTCAGTGGCCTGCAGCCCGCTGACCACGTCATTATAGTCGCGGCTTTGGGCGAGTTGATAACTTTCAGACAGGCTGGTGAACCCGGCATCTTGGGCGATCATTGGGCTTGGCATCGCGGCGATGATCAAGGCGAGTACTGTGAAACGTGACGGGGTCATAAGCGTGATCCTTGTGAAACTGTCTGGTGAGCCATACCTAGCCCCATTTTCGCCTCGTCGCGATGGGCCTTTGGGTGCAATTGTGGTTTTTCCACCCAAAGGTTGAGACGTAGCGGGCCTGATCCTAGGGCAATTCTCCGTCAATCGCATAGCCGCGCAGCACGTCAATTGGCACGATATCCAAAGCCCTTACATGCGTTGCATGCAGGTTCACGTTTGGGGCGCAGCCTTCGTCATGCGCCTGCAAGAACCGGCTGGCGCAGAGGCACCAATTGTCTCCGGCCTTAAGCCCGGCAAACCCGTATTCAGGGCGTGGCGTGCTGAGATCATTGCCCAGATATTTCGACAAGGCCAAGAACTCATCCGTCATCACTGCACAGACCGTATGGCTGCCCTGATCAGCAGCGCATGTATCGCAGGCGCCATTGCGGAAAAACCCGGTCAGCGGTTCGGTTGAACAGGGTGCCAGCATGCTGCCAAGGACATTGAATGAAGGGTCTTTTTCCATGGTTAGTTCAGGCTTTCTGCAATCAGGCGGAACATGGTTTCGTTCTGCGCATGCACGCCGGGTTCGCGGAAAAGACGATCGGCCCCATGCGTGGAAATCACCACGTTATTCACCCGATCAACATAGAGGTATTGGCCGTAAATGCCACGCCCCAGAAATTGCCCGGGCTCTGATCCATGTGGGATCCACCATTGATAACCGTACCCAATCGCACCCGGTGCCGTATTGGCCGTGGCCGCGGTTGAAGCATCGACCCAATCGCCTGGGACAATCTGCTGCCCATTCCATTGCCCGCCGTTGGCAAACATCTGACCAAAGCGCGCATTGTCCCGCGTGGTGTTGTTTAGCCCGCCCAACACAAATGCCGTGCCAAAGCCGTCAGTCAGGTAATAGGGGCTTTGCTCAAACCCCATAGGTGCGATGATCTTTTCGTTCATCAGATCATGAATGTTGCGCCCGGTGGCCCCCCGGATCACCATCCCGATCACATGGGTATCGATTGAGACATACTGCCATTGCGTCCCCGGGTCGGTGAAGCTGCTTTCTTGTCCGATGGTGAAGTTGTCCATTGAGCCGCCCATGGCCAAGACCCGCCCCATCTGGTTGATATCCGAAAAGAAATCCAGATAATCCTCGTCAAAGCTGACGCCGGATGACATCTGTAAAACGTCTTTGATTGACGCGTTTGCATAGGCCGATGTGGCCAGGTCGGGCGCGTATTTGGTCACCGGATCGTCGATACTGTCGAACACACCTTCGGCCAGCAACACGCCAAACAAGGCCGAGAGGTAGCTTTTGGAGATCGACCAGTTGATCCGCAGATCAGCCGCATCGGTGCCAAGATAATAGTTCTCAAAGACGATCTGTCCGTCCTTGAGCACGACCAATGCTGTGACAGCCCGATCCACGATCCAATCGTCTGCGGCGGGCGGTAGTGCGACGGGGGTGCCTTGTGGCAACGCGCTTGGCGGTCCGCTTTGGGTCGGGAACGCCTGATGTTCGAACACCTGATCCATGTTTGAGAAATTGGCGACGATCTTTTCCTCAGAAAACAGGCTGAGGACGCCTGATAAGCGGGTCAGTTCCTCGCGTTTCCAGATGTAGAATGCGCCCAGTACCACCGCGATGATCACGACGACCACCCCGAGAAATTTCAACAGTGTTTTCATGTGATGTCCCTCTCCCGGCACAATGATGCCGTGGGTCGGGATGGGTTGCAATGGGCGCTTAGGGCGCTTTCCAGTCGACCCAACGTCCGTGGAAATCAGCGCGCCCGAAATTCAGTTGCAGATCGCCGGGCCACAGTCGCAAGGTCAGCGCCGCCCCCCGTTCGCCGCCGTCGTTTTCCATACCGAACCATGCAAGTGGCGCGTTGTCCGTAGCCGCTGCCCCGGCGGCCTCGATCATGGCGGTGCCTTCGGCCTGCTTGTCTGCCGGGAAATACTGCCAGGCCACCGTGCTGTAGATCAGATGCAACTGGCCTTGATGGGGCGCAAGGCGGGTCTTCAGCCAATCGACCGCATCACCTTGGGTCACCGGGGTTTTGGCGGCGGTGATCGCGGCACGGGTCAAATCCATCCGGTGTGGTTGGTCTGGCCAAAGATAGGCTTGCAGACGCAAGGCATCAGCGAGATTGCGCGGATCCAGCGGGTTCAGATCGACACCTGCGCGCGCCACAACCTGTGGCGTCGTTGCTGGCAAGACGGGACCGGTCCAATCAGGGCTGAGCGTCAGGGCAGGGGTGTCGGACCCGAACAGCTGCCCTGCAATGTCTAGCGCAAAGGCATCCCAATGCAGATTGAGCCCGCCACTTGCCCCCAGTTCCGAGGTGCGCATGGGCAGTCCAAACCTATCGGTCAGCCAATGGCCAATGGCGATCAGGGTCGCAGCGCGCCGGACTTCGTTGGTTTGTGGGGCGCTGTTGAGCCAGTTGTCGATGTGGTCCGCTTCGCTGACAAGGGCAGTACTGATTGCGTCCCAGAGCACATCGTCTGGGGTCTCGTGCGGCGGGTATGCGGCCGCAAGCGTGTCATTGCCGCGCAGCCGCAAGGCATGCAGCGCGCCCGCCAGACGCAAGGTGACAGATTGCCCGCGCGGTGTGACGTCGCCTTGCCAATTGAAGATGCGGTCGCGGATCGGGCCCGCAGGCCAAGGGCGTTCCGCCAGCAGACGGAATAGCTGACCCATGAAGGGCGACCCAAGGCTGATGCAGGCCTGCGCTTGAAACACAAGGGCCTGAGATATGTGGTCAGGGACTAGCGAAACCGGTCCACAAGTTTTTGCAGGGTTGAACGGTCATCCTCTGGCACAGGGGGCGGTGCCGGCTGCGGGGCTTTTGGCTTTGGTTTTGAAGTGGACGATCGGGGCGGGGCCACACGCAATGCAATCGCATTGAGGAACTTTGGCCCGTTGCCCGCGACAAGTTCTGCGATCCCATCGCTGATCCCGCGCATTTCATCATCCAGCCATTCCGCATCCGCCTTGGGGAAATCGCGCAGCACATAGCCCGCCACCGCATCCTTATGGCCCGGATGGCCAACACCCAAGCGGACGCGGTCATAATCCGGGCCGATATGCCCATGGATTGAGCGGAGCCCGTTGTGGCCTGCATGCCCGCCGCCGGTTTTCAGGCGGACCTTGCCGGGGGCCAGGTCAAGCTCATCATGAAAGACGATGACGTCTTCCGACAAAAGCTTAAGATAGCGCATTGCCTCACCAACGGCCTGTCCAGACAGGTTCATGAAGGTTTCGGGCTTCAGCAGAGTAATTTTCTCAGACCCAATGCGACCATCCGCAATCTGTCCCTGAAATTTTGCGCGCCATGGGCTGAACCCATGGTCGGCAGCGATCCGGTCTAGGGCCATAAAGCCGATGTTGTGACGATTGCGCGCGTATTTCGCGCCGGGGTTACCAAGGCCTACAATAAGTTTCATGGGCGCAACATAACTGACGCTGCAGCGCGGCGCTAGCGGGATGATGCAACAAGGCGGGTAAAGGCGGTTTCCAGTTCATCGCGGCCGCGCACACCATTTAAGGTTCCGCGCAATTCGCCCGCACCATCGAACAACAACAATGTGATATGCGGCGCGCCATAGCGGTTTGCAAAAGTGGCGCCCAGTTCGCTGGTGATATTGGCAACGGCGTATTGCAATGTTGTGTCGTCAAATGCCTCCATGGCCGCACGCGCCTCGCGTTGCAGGTCCTGACAGGATGGGCATTGCGGATCATGGACTTGGACAACCGTCGGAACGCCTTGGCCCACACGGGTCAGATCGTGCTCGGTGATTGTGGCCATGACGGTGTTGGCTGTGAAAAAACCACCCACGGCAACGATGCCACCAATCAACACCCCATTGCGCAGCAGGTCACGGCGATCAGTTTTCTTGGTCGCGGTTTGTGAGGGCTGGGGTGCCTGCGCTTTTTTCTGCGCCGGGCGTTTTCGCTGCTTTTTCATCTTAATTCCGATCTGTTGGGCAAAGTGTGGCACAGATTAATGAATAGACCCAACGGAACGTCCATAAATTTGACGTGATCGGGGGCGGCGCGGGGCAAATTGGTTCAAATGCCAACCCAACAAAAAAGGGCACCCCCGAGGAGTGCCCTGTTCTTTTGCAAATTGCGACAAAGATTAGTCTGCAGCGGCTTCATCGCCAGCTGTTGGGACTTCGTCGGCTGCGACGTCTTCGCCGTCTTCGCCTTCATCGTCGGCAACCAGTGCACGTGGAGCCGAGACGTTTGCGATCACAAAGTCACGATCGGTGATGACCGCCTTCGAGCCTTCAGGCAATGTGACGTTGCTGATCGAAATCGTGTCGTCCATCTGGGCTTCTGCCAGATCAACCTGGATGCTGTCAGGGATTTCACCCGCCAACACGTCCAGTTCAACCTCGTTGCGGACAACAGTCAGAACGCCGCCCTTTTTCACGCCGGGGCATGTATCCGCGTTGAGGAACTCAACAGGGATAAAGATTTTCACACGGCTTGTGCGCTTCAGGCGCATCAGGTCGATATGTGTGGGCAAGTCTTTGACCACGTCACGCTGCACACCGCGGCAAATCACACGGACGTCTTCCTGGCCTTCGATCTTCAGGTTGAAGAGCGTGGACATGAAGCGACCTTTGCGCAGCATGGTCAGCAGGTAGTTGAAGGGGATGTTGATGGATTGCGGGTCTGTGCCGCCACCATAAACAATGCCAGGTACGTCGCCGTTGCGGCGAGCTTGGCGGGCGGCCCCCTTGCCTGTCCCCGCGCGTACCGTGGCGTTAAGATCTGGGATCTTTCCAGCCATAGTCATATTCCTTAATGTAGAGGCCCGCCTCCAAGGGTGTCCGAGCCCGATGAAGTCTGCGCTATAGGGGGGAATCAGGTGTTTGAAAAGGGGTTTTTGAGTGACGCGCTTCTTGGGGAACCTGATGTGATAGATCGGACGCCGGACCGCGGCATTGCGGTGACGCAAGGCCTGGTTTGAGTCCAATTTGAAGGATATGTTATTGCGCCCGATCCTAGGCCATTTCTGACAGACGAAAAACCTCGAATAACTGTTTTGATTTGGGACGGGCTTTATGGCTGCATCAAACGATGTGAATTGCACCTTCCCCAAGCACGATTGTCCCCCGGGGATTGCTAAAAAGGCAATTTGGTTTTGATGTAGCCATTTCAGATTGAAGCGGGAAAACACACATTCAGTCCCACTGCGTCACTGTATGAAGTTCCTCTGGGTGCATCTTGCAGGAAAAATTGTAAGACTGACCAACACGTCTATTCCACGCGGCTTTGTTTGAACCTATCTCTAGCAAATGTTGCATGCGGCGATTGCACTTGGGGCATTTAGGAAAGTCGGGTTCTTGCATCCAACGAGGATAACCACCGATAAAACAACCATCGAACCCCAAGGAATCCCCATTTTTACCGTATGTTTCGAAAAGAAACTGAAGTGCCCATTTGGGTTTGCTTTTCGGGAATACCACTTTGATCGCCTCAGTTAGCGTCTTGGATTGTTGCAGGTAATAATCATATTGAAATCTGTTCTGCGATTTCCCGTTCTTCAGCTTTATACGGGGAACACCAACGAGTGCGTATTTTTCGCCATGAAGGGAAGCATATTTAGGGTCTTGGCACGGCTCTAATCGCGCAAAGTAGAGCTCATCCGGGCCAATTTTTAAGGTGATTTGTTTTCTTTCCCATGTCCGTAGTCCTTCGCCCCCAACGATTGGTACGCGCATTGTCTTATCTTGAGATGGCCGACCTGTTCTGCCCAAGCGAAACATAACGGGTTGTTCATCGCCGATATCGCTTACAGCATCATAAACTGCCCTAAGTTCTGCCGCCGGAGAATCCAAAAGCCGTCTGTACATGTAACGCGCGTCCCGGATTAACAGAATAGTCAGTACAACAACGAAACAAGGGACAAACAGAAGAAGTATCCCGCCCAGAAGGTGCCACCCTGAAAAGGCGCTACCTGAAAAAGCGATCCACAGGTTGTATGAACCTGCAAGAGCCAGCACCAAGAAAAGTGGATATGCCATTTTCAAATCTTATTAAGTGAATGCATTGGTTGGATTGTAACGCCTTACGGCACCGACACGATAGCAGATTTGTGCCTTACCGAGCTTTCGTCGCACGCTGACATACCCCTCAAAGAACGACTGTTCTTTTGGTCCATTCATGCAAGGTGGCGACCTAATAGCTGTCAGTGGCATAGCCGCAATGAAATTGAACCTTGCCCCCACATAGCCGAAACACCCAACTTTGAAACTTGCTTTGGGCCATTTTACCATGCAGGCATCTGCCCATGTCTATTTTGAACGCCCTTTACGTCTCGCGTCGCCCGGCTGCAGCCTTTGTCGTCATCGGTCTGTTCTGGGGGTGCTTTGCGGCACATGTCCCTGTGCTCAAGGCGCAGCTTGGGGCGTCGGATGCAGTGTTTGGAGTGCTGTTGCTTGGGTCCGCCACCGGGTTGGTGTCGGCGATGTGGGTCGCCCCGCGCGCTGACCGTTTGCTGGGCGCGCGGTCGATGCAGGTGGGGGTCGTGCTGTTGTCACTGGCCTGGCTGTTGCCCGGAACCATCACCGTGCCGCTGGTGTTTGCCGTAACGATGGCGCTGGTGGGCTTGGCCTCTGGCCTGTTGGACGTTGTGATGAACGCCCGCGTCAGTGAGCTTGAGGCAGAGCACGACCGCCCTCTGATGAACGCCAATCACGCTATGTTTTCAGCGGCTTATGCAGTGGGTGCCTTGCTCACGGCCAACACGCGTGAAATGGGTATTCCGCCGGCCTATGTTTTTGCGGGCCTTGGGGTGGTCAGCGTTGTAATGGCTCGGTTTATGCGGATGGAGCCGGTGCATGTCTCGGCTGAGGATGGCTATACAGGGGGCTACCCGATCTGGCCGATTGCGCTTTGCGGGGCGATTGTGTTGGTTGCTTTCATGTCCGAGGCCGCGACTGAGGCGTGGTCCGCCCTGCATGTGGAACGCACATTGGGCGGGGGTGCGGCCGAAGGTGCGCTGGGCCCCGCGATGCTGGGTTTCACCATGGCCATCGGTCGGTTTTCGGGGCAGGTCGTGGCCGCGCGCCTGCGTGAGGTCACGGTGGTGATGGGTGCGGCTGTTTTGTCAGCGATTGGTGCGGTCATTGCGGCGATGGCGCCTACACCGCTAGTGGCCTATGTGGGCTTTGGAATTCTGGGGCTGGGCGTGTCAGTCATCGGGCCGATGGGGCTGGCACTTGTGGGCAAGCTGGTCGCGCCTCATCTGCGGACCGAGGCGATCAGCCGGGTTGCTGTGATTGGCTTTTCGGGGTTCTTTTTTGCACCAATGCTGGTCGGGTTCATGTCCGAGGCGTTTGGTCTGCGAATAGCTTTTGTGGCGGTGGCGATCTTGCTGTTGCTTGCCGTCCCCTTGGCTTTGTCTGCCGCGCGACTGCCTTTTCACATCGCGGCCAAAGGCGGGGCGGTAAAGGCATAAGAAAAGGGCAGCCGCCGCGTGGCACTGCCCTTGTCCAAAAATGTCTGCAAATTTACCGTATCAGCCCGTCGTCTGCGAGGACCTGATGCGACTTTGCAAGATGCTTTAGTCGTCTTGAGCCGCTGCGGCGATCAGTAGTGCAGCAAGGATGCCAACGATGATAAACGTCGGGCTTACGGATGATCCTGCGGGCACCTCTTCGACCTCTACAGGAGGTTCAACGACGACTTCAGCCAGGCCGCCGGCCATTGAGGATGTGGCAAATGCAGCAATTGTTGCGGCACATGTGAGAGTTGTAAGAATGCGCATCGATAAATCCCTTCAAACGGATACACGGGTTACGTTAAGAGCTAGCAGCAGCTCCGCTCGCAATGTTGTTATATTGTGGCAGGCGGGCGTCAATCATTTCTCGCAGAATTCAGGCGAAATCGCCGAAAAATGGTGGAAAACCTGACCGTGGCTGCCTAATTTGACGACTGTTCCCAGCTTCCCTCAAAATTCTTAGGCACCAAAAGCACATCGCGATCCAGGGTTGTCACGTCGCGCTTGCCGCAAAGCGCCATAGTCATATCCAGTTCTTTGTGGATGACTTCCAACGCCTTGGTGACCCCTTTTTCACCCATGGCCCCCAGCCCGTTCACGAATGCGCGGCCGATGTATGTGCCTTTGGCCCCCATCGCAAGTGCCTTGAGAACGTCTTGGCCCGTCCGGATGCCACTGTCCAGATGCACCTCAACCTTATCGCCAACAGCGTCCATGATGGCGGGCAAGCTTCGGATCGATGACAAAGCCCCATCCAACTGGCGGCCCCCATGGTTGGACACGATGATGGCATCAGCGCCGAGCTCGACAGCCTTTTTGGCGTCTTCCGCATCCAGAATACCCTTCAGGATGACCTTACCATCCCACATCTTCATCAGCTCCGCGACGCGGGCCCAATCGAGCGATTGGTCAAAGGCTTCCGCAGTCCAGGCTGCCAGCGATGCCGGATCACCGGCACCCGAGGCATGGCCCACAATATTGCCAAAAGTGCGACGTTTGGTCTGCAGCATCTCAAGCCCCCAAGGGATTTTTGTGGCGAGGTTGGCCATGCTGGCAAGGGTCAGTTTTGGTGGGGCGGACAGACCGTTCTTGAGGTCCTTGTGCCGTTGCGCCAAGATCTGCAGATCAAGTGTGATGACAATCGCCGAACAATTAGCGGCCCGCGCTCTTGCGATCAGTCGCTTCATAAATTCATCGTCGCGCAGGGTGTAGACCTGAAACCAGAAGGGTTTGGTTGTGTTTTCCGCGACATCCTCAATAGAACAGATCGACATGGTAGACAGGGTAAAGGGCACCCCAAATTTCTCAGCGGCTCTTGCCGCTTTGATCTCACCATCGGCGGATTGCATGCCGGTCAGGCCAACCGGGGCCAGGGCCACGGGCATCGCGACATCTTCGCCGATCATCTGGCTTGCAGTGGTGCGGTTTGTCATATCCACCGCAATCCGCTGGCGCAGGCGAATTTGATCAAAGTCCGATGTGTTTTCGCGGAACGTCTGTTCTGTCCAGCTACCACTTTCGGCATAGTCGTAGAACATTTTGGGGGTGCGGCGTTTATGCAAGCGCTTCAGATCGGCGATTGTGGTGATGACCGGCATGATAAATCCTCAAATTGGTAATTAATTATTACCGATATAGCGGGTTAGGGCAATGGGTGCCCGCTCGGAAAATGACACCGGGGTAGGCGAAACCGTAACCTTCGAGATCAGGCGCAAGACATCTGTGTAAAGCCACGTGACGCGGAATCACGTGGCTTGCAGTTCCGCATCGTCGGCTTGGATGTTGGGCAGGTCAAAAAATTCGGGCAGCGCGTCGACCCAATGAGATTGGCCACTGCCGAGCATCGAAAATTGGGACAGCATCGACAAAGGTACTTTGATCACATTTTCTGCACGATCAAACCGCAGCTGTCCTTCATCACCCGCGGTGTCAATTTCGAAAATGCCCCCATCAGAGAGAAACGCCATAACGATTGGTTCCAACTGAGGATGTTGCAAGAGGCCTTCAACTTCGGCATCGGTCACGAGCGGCCAGATCCAAACAGAGCCGTCCGCAACATCCCGTCGTAGGGCGGTGGAATGAGAGGCCTATCATCCCATGGTTCTCGGTGTAGGGTCTCAAGAACCAGATCAGCCAACGCATCTCCGTTTCTTCCTTGGCCATACGCCTTGCCAATCTTAACCTGAAGGCCATAAGGCCCGGCGGGGTAGGTCGGCCAAATTTGACAATCGGAGGGACCGGCATTCCCAGCCCGATGCCATATCTGGCAGGGTTCGCGCCCAAAACGGTGACAACAGCCTTCACAAAAAAACGCCCGCGCTGAGGTAGCGCGGGCTTTTCCAAAATTTTTGCGGTCGATGGGTTTTGCCGCTGACACTCACCCAATCAGGGTCACGACAGCGATAATCCCACCATCAAAAGTTGACCTAATTCGTGATGCAGTCCACGCCAACCGTGCATTGATCCAAAACAAAGACACCGTACTCAGCTTCGCCAGAAATACCTTCGAAGTCTGTGACCGCTACGCCGCCGTCTTCTGCGCCCTCAAGAAAGCCTTCAGTCAGTGAAATGATACCAGCAACACTTGCTGCGTCATCACCGCCAAATGCGCCAGTGTAGGTGCCTACAGACGTCAGGTCGCCGAATTCAACAGCGCCGGTGAACAGACCGTCGTCCTCGATGTCGGCCGCCGTCATCACGATCGTTGGGAGATCATATGCAACGCCATCGGGGTCAAAAACCCGATCATAAATTGCACCATTTACGGCGTTATCCGTAAAATCAGCATTCAAAAATACAAGCCCGCTGATCTCAGTCGCCGCTTCCGGTGTGAGAGACGCGTCTGCACCACCAGTGGCCAGTCCGTCGCCAACATTCGTCACCCCAACATAGGCACCTGCGTAGCTTACAAGCCCAGTGGTTGGGGCTGTGTAGCTATTTTGGGTGATGGATCCGCCGCCAAAGAAACGAT
The DNA here is from genome assembly GCA_947501555.1 of uncultured Paracoccaceae bacterium. Taxonomy (GTDB): domain Bacteria; phylum Pseudomonadota; class Alphaproteobacteria; order Rhodobacterales; family Rhodobacteraceae; genus Yoonia. Next base: position 2,263,614 of record CANMWG010000001.1, on the reverse strand, counting down.
TGAACTGACCGCCGTCGATGACGACAACACCTACAAGGCTGCCATCAGTGGATTCGGCAGCAAATGCGGTATACTCGCGATCCAATAGATCATCTTGCAGCGTAAATCTGGAATAGCCATCGCGCGTGCCATCAGCCACGTATTCTTGCAAAACGTCGCTGCCATCCAGAGGAACCTGTACAGTCAAAGTTCCGGCGGTGCTATCGAATGATGCACTGGTCACATTGCCCACCACGACAGTGCCGTCGGCGATGGTGACAGTATCAGTGCCCGTGTCTGTATCTGTATCTGTATCGGATCCTCCCGACTCACCACAACCGGCCGCAAAAGCCGTCAAAAAAGCGATACTTAGTGTCTTTCTCATTCCTAAATTCCTATCGATCTGCCACCCACTTTTAGTCAGTGATTGTGCGGATGACAGAAGTCAATTGACAACCTAAAAGTTAGTCAAATTTTGCTGAGAGTGGTGATCTTAAAGCACTGGAATTCATTGAATCGGCCATTGCAGCGATGGTTTTGAAACTTGGTCTCGGACCGACAAAGAGAACGTGATGCGCTTGTCACGATCTGCGGTGCGTCCTATCCACAATGACACGATAAAACACAAGACATCGGCCATATTTTCACCCGCACCGATCCGCAATCTTGCTTTGGCATCCTTCCGGGTCGCTCTTGAAGAATTTGCGCCATGTGTCAGCTACTCCATTTCTCGGACCGGGGGGGCAAGCCCCGTTTTCAACCTGCCGGCGGGCGATCAAAAACGTTTGAAAGCGACGACCAATGCCAAACATAACAACTGGGTTCCCGCCTTTTGCATAGATATGTTCCGGTCTTCAAAAAAGACCCAAGCGCCCATTTTGCAAAGGTGAAAACAGAGGCCTGTGAATTTGATAAGGATAGACCCCGTCAGTGAAGGATGGCACCGTCCTCACGCATCTGACACTTTAGAACAGATCGCACCAACCACACGTGACGATTGCTAGGGCAAGCCATTCATTTCAAACAGCGCTCAGCGATTGCGGGAAATCGTGGAAAGCCTTAGGTGCGATGTGTGCCATCGGCCAAAGATTGTACAAAGTTCAGCACCTCAGCAACGCTTTCGCCTGCCCCAATCTTTTCAACGATTGCAGAGCCCACAACCGCCCCGTCGGCGACTTGGGCGATGGCTTGGGCTGCATCTGGTGTTTTGATCCCGAAACCGACGATGACGGGCAGGTCGGTCTGTGATTTGATCCGGGCGACTTCTGGCGCGACGTCGCCGGTCTGGGCCTCTGCGGTGCCGGTGATGCCTGTCACCGAGACATAATACACAAAACCGGACGTGTTTTTCAAAACAGCAGGCAGGCGCTTGTCGTCCGTGGTGGGGGTGGCCAGACGGATAAAGTTGATACCAGCGGCCTGCGCGGGGATGCACAGCTCATCATCTTCTTCGGGGGGAAGATCGACGATGATCAACCCATCGATCCCGGCGGCCACAGCGTCGGCCAGAAACGTATCAACGCCGCGCGAGTAGATCGGGTTATAATAGCCCATCATGACAATCGGGGTGGTATCGTCGGTTTCGCGTAGCTCACGCGCATATTGCAGGGTCTTTTCTAGATCCTGCCCGCCCTCAAGGGCGCGTTGACCAGCCAGCTGGATCGTGGGGCCGTCTGCCATGGGATCGGTAAAGGGCACACCCAATTCAATGATATCAACGCCAGCGCCGGGCAAACCTTTGACGATCTCAAGACCTTTTTCATAATCAGGATCGCCTGCCATTACATAGGCCACAAACGCCTTGCGGCCTTGCGCCTTCAACTCGGCAAATTTTGCGTCAATTCTGCTCATGACATGGTCCTCGGTCTGCAAACTCGGCACGGTGTGCGCGATGAGGCCGGGAAAATCAATGGGGCAATCGCCACACGCTTGCACGTAAGGCCCGCGCCCCCTAGAAGCACCCCGACAAACAGGAGTGCCGTCATGGGTTTCAAAATGGGTATCGTGGGTTTGCCGAACGTCGGTAAATCGACGCTTTTCAACGCGCTGACCAAAACCGCCGCCGCGCAGGCCGCGAATTTCCCGTTCTGCACGATTGAACCAAATGTGGGCGATGTGGCGGTGCCCGATGCGCGGCTTGATACACTGGCGGCGATTGCGACTTCGAAAAACATCATCCCCACGCGGATGACATTTGTGGACATCGCAGGGCTGGTCAAAGGGGCCTCGAAAGGCGAAGGGCTTGGCAACCAGTTCCTGGCCAACATCCGTGAATGTGACGCCATCGCCCATGTGCTGCGCTGTTTTGAAGACGACGACATCACCCATGTCGAAGGCCGGGTTGACCCGGTTGAGGACGCTGAGGTGATTGAGACGGAACTGATGCTCGCCGATCTGGAATCCATCGAAAAACGGTTGCAGAACCTTGTGCGCAAGGTCCGCGGTGGGGACAAAGAAGCGGTGCAGCAAGTGCGCCTGCTGGAAATGGCCCAAGCGGCATTGGAAGACGGCAAGCCCGCGCGCGTTGTCGAGGTGGATGAAGACGACGCCAAACAGTGGAAGATGCTGCAGCTTCTGACGACAAAGCCTGTGCTTTATGTCTGCAACGTCGAAGAAGATAGCGCAGGCGAAGGCAATTCCCAGTCCGCCCGCGTCGGCGAAATGGCGGCGGCGCAAGGCAACAGCCACGTGGTGATCTCGGCCAAGATCGAAGAAGAAATCAGCCAGTTGGATGCGGAAGAGGCTGAAATGTTCTTGGGCGAAATGGGGTTGGAGGAAGCGGGGCTCGACCGGTTGATCCGCGCCGGTTACGAATTGCTACACTTGCAGACCTATTTTACCGTCGGCCCGAAAGAGGCACGCGCCTGGACCATCAAAGAAGGCACTTCCGCCCCGCAAGCGGCGGGCGTGATCCATGGGGATTTCGAAAAAGGGTTCATCCGGGCCGAAACCATCGCTTATGATGACTTCGTGGAATTAGGCGGCGAGGGGCCAAGCAAAGAGGCCGGTAAAATGCGTGCCGAGGGGAAGGGCTATATCGTTAAAGACGGCGATGTGATGCACTTCCTTTTCAACACATAAAATCGGAGACCGCGATGCGTATCCTGTTGATCCTCGCTACATTGGCCCTGACGGCTTGCTCAAACGCATTCATCATCAACGCGGCCTATCCCGACCGGGCGCGGTTCCAGTTTTTGAACGCAAATCAGGACCAAGTCGTGTATTGGGCCTGTGAAAACGGCCCAACAGCGGAAGAGACTGAAAACCGTGCCAAAGCCGCGCATGTATTCATGGACGCGCAAATCACGGCAATTGCAGAACAGAGGGTCGAACGCATGATCGAAGGGCTTGAAGCTGGGCAATCCACGCTGCGTGCGTCGTTCGACTTAGTCCGGGGAGCTGATGGGCAGGTAGAAGTGCTCGTTGAGCAAGCCGAAGAGCGTTTCCAGTGCATCATGTACGACCTCGTTGAAATCTAAAAAGCAGTAACTGCATCGGTTTTGGAACCTAACAACTGCTAGCCCATCAATTCAGTTGACTTTCAATCTGTTTTGTCGTGTATTTCTGTTATAACAGAAATTGCAGACATAGCTGATTCTTCCGCCAAGGCACAATTCATCTTGTATTGGGGCGACATGGGCAGCCAATGGGGCGTCAACCGGTCTGTGGCGCAGATCCACGCGTTGCTGTTCCTCAGCGTGAACCCACTGAATGCGGAAGAAATCTCTGACCAGCTTGGGATCGCGCGGTCGAATGTGTCGAACTCGTTGAAAGAACTGGTGGGCTGGAAACTGATCCGCCGCGTGCCGGTGCCCGGCGACAGGCGCGAACATTTCGTGGCTGAAGTGGATGTTTGGGAAATGGCGCTGCGCATCGCACAAGGGCGCAAAGAACGCGAGATTGATCCTGCAATCTCGGCCATCGATAGTTGCGTCGAACAGGCCAAGAAAGAGCCAGATCTGAACCCGATCGTTGTGGCGCGGATGCATGAAATGCAGGATTTTCTGGAAACCGCCGACCGGTGGTCCAACCAGATGCTAAACGTGCCCAAATCCAAATTGAACATGCTGATGAAGATGGGCGACAAGGTCTTTTCGCTGCTCAAACTGACAGGAAAGAAGACCGAGTAGGCCCAGGATTTTTTTCGCCCCTTTATTTCTGTATATGCAGAAATAAAAGACTGTACAGAATAAGTTGATCAAATGAAAATCTGTAATTTCTCCATCCATCGGAACCCAGATGATCGGTTCGCCAAATTGGTTGGTCAGCAGGCATGGCGTGGGCTGCGACCCGCGGTGCGCAACCGGTTCGGCAAGCGGCTGCAGGGTGGCGCTAGCGTCGCCTATCAGGGTCGTGTCGTGTCGATGCAAATGAACCTCGCCGGGCGCATCCTGGCCCATGCAGCCCGGCTGATCGGTGCGCCATTGCCCTATGATCTATCCTGCGTGGATCAACCCGCCGTTGTCACCGTGACCGAAGATATCGCGGGCAGCGGCCAGTTCTGGATCCGGCAATACGGGCGCAAGGCCGGTTTCCCGCAGGTCGTTCACAGCTCCAAGCGTTTCGCAGGTCCCACCGGGCTTGAGGAATATATCGGCTACGGGATCGGCATGGCGCTTAGGGTCAGTGCGAATGACGCGGAGTTACTGTTCAAAAGCGACCATTACTTCCTGCAAATCTTCGGGCGGCGGATACGTCTGCCGCGCGCCTTAAGCCCCGGGGCTTTGGTTATTGGCCATCATGACATGGGGCATGGGCAGTTCCGGTTTTCGCTGGATCTGCGGCACCGACTCTTTGGCCAAATGATCTCTCAAGATGCAATCTTTCAAGATGGAAACGTATGAACCATGGACAACCCAATTCTCTGGAGCCTCATCTCAGTGCAAGTTTTCATGGGCGCATTCGACATGCTCGTGCATCATGAAGGGACAGAACGTCTGGCCTGGCGCGCCTCGCAAAAGCATGAACTGCGGCTGCACGGGGTGCGTAATTTCTTCTATGCGGTGATCTTCATCTGCTTTGCCTGGATCGAACCGCACGGGATTTTCACCGTCATACTGGCCAGTATCTTGACCGTTGAGGTGTTGATCACGCTGTGGGACTTCGTGGAAGAGGACCTGACCCGCAAACTGCCTGCGACCGAGCGGGTTCTTCACACTCTACTGGCGCTGAACTACGGGGCGATCCTGGCCTTTGCTGCGCCGGTTTTGTGGGAATGGGCCTTTCTGCCCGCTGCCTTGATGCCCGTCAGCTATGGCTGGTGGAGCGTCATGGCCACCGTCTCAGCCATCGGGGTCGGGGTCTTCAGTGCGCGTGACCTGATGGCAGCGGCCCGCTGTGATCGGCTGGGCCGGGGCGATCCGGCTGCCTTGGTCGCGGCATTAAAACCACGCCAACACATCCTGATCACCGGCGGGACGGGCTTTATCGGCACACGGTTGGTTGAGGCCTTGGTCACCGCGCGCCACCACGTGACCGTCCTGACCCGCGATGTGCGCAAGGCGGATGGGCTACGTCATCCGGTGCGCGTGATCACAAGCCTTGATCTGATCGATGATGACGACCGCTTTGATGCGATCATCAACCTCGCGGGGGATGCCGTGGCAGGTGGGCTTTGGACGGCAAAGAAGCGGGCCAAGATCATCGGATCGCGGGTCCAGATGACGCAGGCCCTTCACGCGTTGATCGCACGGCTGACCCATAAACCCGAATGCCTGATCAACGGATCAGCGGTGGGGTGGTACGGGTTGCAAGACGATGGCGACGACACCGCCTTGACCGAAGAAGCCCCTGCAAAGCCCGCCTTCGTGCACGACGTCTGCGCGGCTTGGGAGCAAGAAACACTCCCCATCAGCGCCCAGGGCGTTCGGGTGGTGATCTTGCGGATCGGGCTTGTCTTGGGGGTCGATGGGGGAATGCTGGCGAGGCTGCTGACCCCGTTTGAATTCGGGGGCGGCGGGATCATGGGGCACGGCAGACAGTGGATGCCGTGGATCGAACATGACGACATGATCCGGGTGATCGCCTTCACCATGGCGACGCGAAACCTCTCTGGTACGGTCAATGCGGTGGCGCCAGAACCTGTGCAAAACGAAAGGTTCTCGCGGGACCTAGCGGCGGCATTAAACCGGCCGCTCTTGCTGCGGTTCCCACAATGGCTGCTGGCCGGGGCGCTGGGGGACCTGGGGCGAGAAGCCATGCTAGGCGGGCAACGGGTGGTGCCTGCGCGATTGCTGGAAAGCGGTTTCGTGTTTGCGAACGAAACACTGGCACCGACGTTGCGCAAGATGACTGGAGGAACTTTGCCGCAGGTGACATGAGACGACAGACCTATTGCCGCCCATTGTATGACAGCCTAAATTCTATGGCTAGGCTGTCATACTGATATACTAAATGAACGATAGGGGCCTAAGCTTGGACGTCTTCGATGTTCCATTACTCCGATTTTCGTTTGTTGCCATGACTGTATCCCGAGACATTTCCGGTACCATGCCAATTTGGATTGTCTTGGAACAAGAATGTCGTGGCGCGGAGCCCTGGTCGCTCGGGCCACGCGCTACGACGGTTCAGACAACTTATTTCAAATCAAAATGACCGGCGATGGCATCAATCATCGCGTCCAAAACAAGCCTCCGATCAGTGCCTTCAGGGTCTGTGCAAACCGGATCGTCTTTTTCTTCCAGCAAGATGGCTTCACCCGCAGGTTTGCACAGACCAAGTGCTGAAAAATGCATGGCAGGGGCGATAGTCAGAACCGAGGCTTGGGGAACGACCGCCTCAAAATTACTGCCCGCCGGGCTGGTGTCCGTGGCATGCAACCGGTCAGGTCCATTGCCCAACCCAATAAGCAACACCGGTGCGGTCAGGTCCTGCACATGCGCGGGGCCCAGACCCCATGTCAGCCCCGGATCTATGGCGGCAACAGCGCTGATGCGTGGGTCCTTGTAGGAGCCCTCGTATTGGGTTTGGTCGATTGCATTGATATCGATCCCCTTGGCGGCCAATTCTGTGCACAGCTGTGATGCAGCACCTGCAGCAACACAATAGTTGGCGAAACCCGGGCGGCTGCCTTGCACGCCGGCCAATGACAGTGCGGTCCAACCCCCATAAGAAAACCCCGTGGCATAGATGCGCGTGGGATCAATTGCAGATGTAAATGCAGTATCCTGCAGCACATGATCCAACGCGACCGAGATATCTTGGGCACGGGTCCAGTGATCAAAGGCCGTCTCAAAATCCAGATCGAAGGTCGAGCTGTTGGGGTGGTTGACAGCGACGACGATGGCGCCGCGCGATACCAATCCAGCACTCAACCAAGCCATCCGGGCATAATTGCCGCCCCATCCGTGGGACAGGACCACAACAGGGTGTTGGCCGGAAACAGGAGAGGCGTCCTGGAAAACGGGCGTACCATAAAATACGCCATTTTCGGCAAAGGTGGTCTGGGTCTGACCCGCGGCAGGGTACATAATGGCTATCTGCATTTCTTTCGCGTGATGCGGGGCGATGATCGTCCGTTCCATCAGACCGATTTCTTGGGCGAGGCCTTCAGTGGCAGCAGATGCGACCAGAGTCAGGGCAAGGATCAATTGTTTCATGGCGAGACCTTTCATTGATTTGATTAATGACATCTCCATTCAACAACTTGGGCAATTTCATACGACCTGAAACCGGTTTAAGGTCGTGCAAATCAGGATTTAGAACCTCTGGTAACGCGTGATAATGGAACCAAATTGATGCCTGTCTTGCCAGTACCGATGATTATCGCCCTTTTTTTGTTGGGTTTTCTTTTGCAACGCGTGCTGACGCGACAGACGGACCGCGCACTCTTGGTGCTGATCGGATGCTGTGCCGCGCAAAGTGCGCTGATCGCGGTGGTGCAGTATTACGGGGTGTCCAGCCTGCGGGTTTTACAGCCGCTTCTTGCGACAGCGATCCCGGCCATGGCATGGCTCGCCTTTCGGCAGGCGTCAGCAGGGCGCATCGTCAAAAGTGATGTGCTTCTTCATCTGATTGGTCCGGTCGCAGCCTTGGTGTGTCTCGCGCTACGGCCTGTGCTTTTGGATGCGCTGATCCCTGTGCTGTTTGCGGGTTACGGATTTGCGATTGGGATCGCACTTTTGCGGGGCGAAGATAGCTTGCCCCATAGCCGGTTGGAAAACGGGCGAATGGCGGTGCTGGTTTGGGTGACACTTGCCGTTGCACTGGTGGCTTCAGCGGTTAGTGACGTCTTCATCGCGATCCAACTCGCAGGGGGTCGGGCGGATGTGGTGCTTTGGCTGCCCAGCTTGTTTTCTTCGGTCACTTTGCTCGTGCTCGGCGCGCTTGGCCTGTCGCACGCGATCGAAAGCCAAAGCAGCGCAGACACGCAGATCGACTACCCCGTTGAAGACAAGGCCCGGGACGCGGCGATAGTCGACAAGCTTGACGCTTATATTGCAAGCCACCAACCCTATCTCGACCCCGACCTGACATTAGCACGTTTGGCCCGCAAGCTACTTGTGCCCGAGAAACAGCTTTCAAGCGCGATCAACAAGGGCAAGGGTGAAAACGTATCGCGCTATATTAACAAACATCGGGTCGAGCATGCTTGCGAATTGTTGCAAGCGGGTAAATCTGTGACCGAAGCCATGCTGGCCAGCGGATTCAACACCAAATCAAACTTCAACCGAGAGTTCCTGCGCGTCCAAGGTACCAACCCACGGGATTGGCTGAAATCTAACATCTAGGCCAGGATTCTCCCCGGCAATCCCGCAAGTCCTCGTTTTCCATTCCCGATCTGGTCAACAGGTCGAGCGCGCCTGTCGAAGAAGAAACCTGGTCCATCTATTCATGACGCCTGCCATCGGACCCGTTACGTACTGCATCTGTACAGCCACTGTACGCAGTATTTACGTCGAAAATTGGCCTTATTTTGACGTTAACCCTTTGCTGGAATTAGCAGGAGACATCAGATGCCATCCATTCGGAAATCAGTTGCCCTCATTGCATTCGCAGCACTTTCTGCCTGCGATGTATCCGGGTTCAGCGCGCAGGCCTACCCTGATCGCAGTCAGCATTCCTATCAAAGTGCAGATGGCATCCACGTCCTGACTTACCTCTGCCTGAATGGGTCTAACGCTGCCTCAGCCCACCGTTATGTGGATAACGCGATCCTTTCCGCCGAACGCCGGATTACCGGTGAGGGGCGCTATAGCCAGCAGAGTTTCGGCGGCGGTCTGGCCACACGGGCGGACATCAATGCTGAGATCGCGCGGATCTCGCGAGAGGCCGAAGCAGAGTACCGCTGTCAGCTGCTCAATCGCAAAAACACATCCGCACCGAGCCTGTTTGGGGGCTAGCTTTAGACCTGTTGCAGCAAGACAGGCTGTGCTGCGGTTGCGGTTTTCCGGTGGCTAAGAAACAGGATCGCCGGGTTCTGGATGTCGTTTTCACGGAGTACTTTCAGAAGGTTGCGCGCCTTGCAGGACGTGATCTTTTGCGTGGGAAGCTGTGCGTTTGCGACGATGTCCACGTCGATTTTATCCGCCAGTCCGGCCTGCAATAACATGGTCTCAATCCGGTCTGCGGTGCCCACGCCCATATAGACCGCGACCCGCCTTCCTTCTTGCAACAGGTCCACCCAATCGGGCGTGTCCGCGGCGTTCTCTGACCGGCCGGTGGTCAGGATCAGCGTGTCGCAGGTCCCCCGTTCGGTCAGGAACCCACCCATCGCCGCAGAGGCCGCACTGGCTGCTGTGACGCCGGGCACAACCTCGTAAGGAATGCCCGCCGCGTTCAGCGCGTCGGCCTCTTCTGCACCGCGTGCGAAAATGCCTGGATCACCGCATTTGAGCCGTACAACCCGTTTGCCTTGTTTTGCCGCTGCAACAAGCAGCCCGCAGATTTTTTCCTGCGGCCAGCTATGCGCACCGGGGGCTTTGCCTACGTAAACCCGCTCGGCATCCCGCCGCGCAAGTTCAAGGATTTCGGGGTCAATCAGCCGGTCGTAAAAGATGATATCGGCCTCTTGCAGCCGCTGCACACCGCGCAGTGTAATCAGGTCTTTTGACCCAGGTCCCGCGCCCACAAGTGCCACCGGGCTTGGACCTGTTTCACCAAATTCGCCAGTTTGGATCGCGTCTTTGATCATCTGGGCCGCATCACGTTCAGCACCGCGCGCATGGGTTTCGCGGGCCGGGCCGTTAAACACCCAGCGCCACAGATCGCGCCGTTGGCGGGGCTGCAGCCGTTGGGCGGCACTGTCCCGCAAACGCCCGGCGAGCGCTGCCAGATCACCCAAGCGAGGTTCGAGCACTTCTTCCATGCGGGTCTTGATCTGGCGCGCCAGAACCGGGGCGGTGCCTTCCGTGCCGATGGCTACAACAACCGGGTCGCGGTCAACGATAGACGGGGTGATCGCATCGCAAAGATGCGGCTGGTCCACGACATTGACGGTCGCACCTGCAACTTTTGCAAGCGCATGCAAGGCTGCATCAAGCCCCGGGCAACCGGTGGCGATAAAGACCAATGCGGTCTGCGCGAAATGCGCTGCTGTGATCGCGCCGTCATCCCATTTGATCCGACCTGCCGCATGCAGATCGGCCAACTCTGGGTCCAACGCGGGGGCAAGCAGGGTAATTTCGGCTTGGGTTTTCAGTATCAGGCGGCACTTCTGGGCCGCCTGTTCACCGCCACCCGCAATAACCACCCGCCGGCCTGCCATGGTCAGGAACATGGGAAACGTCTTCATGCTGAAATCCTTTGCTGTGCATTGCGTCCGATCCAGAGGTTCGCCGCCATCGCATCTGCTTCGCGTATTCCGTCCACCGCCCCAAGCGTCCATAACGCCAGACCTGCGGTGCTGATCACGGTTGCGGCGGCAAAATCATCTTGGTCCTGTCCCCGCCACAAGCGGATCAGGTCCACCGGCTGATCTGGTTCGTGCAGTTTGCGGGTTTCCTGGATGATCGGGCCCGCCGTTTCCTGATGATGCGTGCCGGCTTTGAGCCCGAAGACCTGAATATCTTTGGCCGGGTTGCGTTCAAATTCGCCGCCGCCGCCCTTGATCACAGTCAGTGCCTTTTGACCCAGACGTTTGGCGGCCTGCGCCTGTAAACTGCGATAGGAGGGATGAAACACCCCCTGCACCGTCGCTGGGGCATGTGTCGGGTTCCACATCCGCAGCACGGTATTGATGCAAGAGCGCAGCCCCAGCTTGTCGCGCAATGCCAACAGGTCAAAGGCCTTTGGCGCGACGTCTTCCAGCGGTAGATAGGTGATCGGCGCGGCATTGGCCCCGATGGGAATGTCCAGCAGTTCCAACGCATCGCGCACCGACGCATGGGACTGCTGATGCGAATTCCAGCCATGCAGGCAGATATTATAGCCCGCTTGGGCGACCAGCAACGCTGAGAGCAAGAACAGCGGTGCGCCCCGGCTGCGCCCGGCGGCATAGCTGGGCCAATCGAGATCAGCGGTCATTTCGACACCCGAGTGGTCACGCATCGCAGCCGTGAACCCGGCAATCTCATCAACGGTTTCGCCGCGCACGCGCAAGACCATCAGCAAAGCGCCCAATGCCTCGGGGTCAAATTTTCCCGATAACATCACCTGCATGGCCTCAAACGCTTCGTCTTGCGTCAGAGGTCGCGCGCGCCCTTGGCCTCGGGCGACGGTTTGGACAAAGGGCAAGAGGCTCATTCTGCGGCCACCGGCAATTGCAATTGGCTGATCAAGGCAGCCAGTTCCGGTTTGCAGGACCCGCAATTGGTGCCTGCACAGGTTGCTTCGCCCAAAGCCTCAACCGTTGTGGCCCCGCCGACCACCGCATCGCGCAGCGTATTCGCGCCAACCTGGAAGCAGGCACATACGGTTGGCCCCGGATCGGGTTGATCGGCAGCGGCGCGGCCAGCGAGTGCGTTCAGGCTGCTGACCTCTTGGCCGATGAGTGCCGCCGCATGGGGGCGGGCGACGACGACGGGGGTGGGGCTGGCAAAGAACAGTGCTGTGATCCGATCGTTTTCGATAATCGCGACGCGGGTCTGGCCGGTGGTAGCGTCATGCAGGATCGCAGCATCACCGGTAACGGTTCCAGTGATGCTGCGCGCCTCCGCCTCCCACTCGTTGGGTGTTTTCATGCCTGCGCATTCGGCCTGCCAGCCCGTCGCGGTTTTCGCGATGGCGTGATAGGGCCGAGTGGGCTGCATTGAGTTGGCGCTTACCGCGAACCCATACCAAAGGGCGTTGAATTTCGCAGCTGTCACATCAGCTGATTTGAGAGCAGGTTGGCCAGAAAACGGATCTGCGCCTACGGTGACAGCGCTATTGACGGTTCCGGAAGAGCTGTTTTGGCGGGTCCAGTGCAGAGGGGCGAATAACGTACGAGGCGCAACCTTGTCGCTGATCAGCGCACGAAAAATACCTTTGTTATCAATGCGGATCAGCTCCGCAGGCCCAATACCCAGATCGGCGGCGTCAGTCGGGTGGATTTCCACATAGGGTTCGGCAAGATGCGCGCCAAGTTTTGCGGATTTCCCGGTGCGGGTCATCGTGTGCCATTGGTCGCGAATGCGCCCCGTGTTCAGGCGGAAAGTGCCTTGCTCCAGCACAGGCGCGGTCAATGGCAGCATCTTGGCCTTGCCGTCAGCGTGGTAAAAACCGCCCTTGGCAAAGAACCGATCCGTGCCGCCCACTGGCCACTGTGTCGGGGCGAGCGTGTCATAATCTGCATCAACCAAGCCGGTCAGATCGAGGTCTTTGCCAAATTGTTGGCTGAGCGCCGTCAATCCGGCATATTCCTTGAAAATCGCCTCGGGGTTGTCGTAGTTGAAGCCATCAAAGCCCATGCGCTGGGCCACTTGGGAAATGATCTGCCAGTCTGGCCGCGCCTCGCCGGGTACCGGCAGAAAGGCCCGTTGACGCGAGACCCGGCGTTCGGAATTTGTGACCGTCCCGCTCTTTTCGCCCCAGCCTGCGGCGGGTAGTAGAATGGTGGCGCAATCCCCGGAATCTGTCTGCGCCATGATGTCAGAGACGACCGTGAAGGGCACATTGCTGATTGCATCGGCCACGCCATCCGCGTCAGGCAGGCTGACGGCGGGATTGGTGGACATGATCCAGAGCGCTTTGATGTGGCCATCTGCGCAGGCCTTGAAAAGATCGACAGCTTTCAGGCCAGCGGTCGTGCACATCGTGGGACTGTTCCAAGCCGCTTGCAACGCGTCCCGATGCTCTGTGTTCTCGATATCCAGATGTGCCGCCAACATATTCGCGAGCCCACCGACCTCGCGTCCGCCCATCGCGTTGGGCTGGCCGGTGGCGCTGAACGGACCCATGCCGGGCTTGCCGATCCGGCCTGTGGCCAAATGACAATTGATGATCGCGTTTACTTTATCAGTGCCAGAGGTGGATTGGTTTACCCCTTGGGAATAGACCGTGACAACTTTGTCAGTGCCGGCCCACATCTGGTAGAACTGTTGAAGCGTTGCATCTGTGAGCCCTGTATCAGACCCTTCGCTGTGACGTGCAGCTGCGATGGCTTCCGCACAGCCGTTCACATGTTCTTCTATGTAGCTGGCGTCCAGCTTCTTTGCATCTGCCAGATAAGTCAGCAATCCGTTGAAGAGTGCCACATCGCCGTCAGCTTTGATCTGCAGATGCAAGTCGGCGAGGTCCGAGGTTGCCGTAATGCGCGGGTCAATATTAACGACCCGCATGGTGGGGCGCGCGGCCTTAGCGGCGGCGATACGTTGATAAAGAACGGGGTGGCACCACGCCAGATTTGATCCAACCAACACGATCAGATCAGCCTCTTCCAAATCTTCGTAGGTCCCCGGAACCGTATCAGTCCCAAAGGCGCGTTTGTGCCCCGCGACGGACGAGGCCATGCAAAGCCTTGAATTCGTATCGATATTCGCTGAACCGATGTAGCCTTTCATCAGCTTGTTGGCGACGTAGTAGTCCTCAGTCAGCAGCTGCCCGGAGCCATAGAAGGCCACGCTATCCGGGCCAAAGTCGCGGACCGCATTGGAGAATTTGCGTGCGACCAGATCAAGCGCATCGTTCCAGCATGCGCGTTGGCCCATGATCTTGGGGTATAAAAGCCGCCCCTCAAGCCCGATGGTTTCACCCAAGGCCGATCCTTTGGAACAAAGCCTGCCAAAGTTTGCAGGATGCGCGGGGTCACCCTTGATTGTGCCATCGGCCCCGGCCAGAACACCGCAGCCAACCCCACAATAGGGGCAGGTGGTGCAGGTCAGTGTCATTCGGCAGCCAATCGGCGATCCGTCAGGAAGGCGCGGTCGAGCAAGATGCGCCCATCGTCCACGCGGGCAGGATATGTCGCCACCTGACCTTCGTCCGCGCCTTGGACCATGCCGGTTTCCAGGCTGATGACCCAGTTGTGTAGCGGGCACGTCACGGCCTTTCCATGCACGATGCCTTCGGCCAATGGCCCTTGTTTATGTGGGCAGGCGTTATCTAGCGCGAAAACCTCGTCATCCGCAGTGCGAAACACGGCGATGCAGCCATGGGCGGTCTTGATCATCCGGGCCCCGCGCTGGGCCACGGCGTCGAGTGGGGCGATGTCGATCCAGTCGCTCATTCTGCGGCCTCCAGGGGTAGGTTTGCCAGGGGTTGATAGGTCTCTGCCTTATCCTCAATATGCTTCGCCCAAGGGTCGTGCCGGTAGACAGACTGGGATAGCTCAAACCGGTCAACCAAGGCCTGACGATTGTCCAGATCGTCGATCTGTTCCTTGACCCAATCCATCCCGACCTTGCCCAGCCACTTGTAAATCCGGTCCAGATATTTGGCGTTTTCGCGGTAAAGCTGGGTGATCGCCTTGATCACAAGGATGGTCTCATCCTCTGTTGGGACTTGGATCAGCAGTTCCGTTTCCTTGACGTCCATACCCGCCGCACCGCCGATGCTGACCTGATAGCCACTGTCGACACAGATCACACCGATGTCTTTGCAAGTCGCCTCGGCACAGTTTCGTGGGCAGCCCGAGACGCCAAGTTTCAGCTTATGCGGGGTCCATGATCCGTGCAGCGTCTTTTCCAGCTTGATACCAAGCCCGGTGCTGTCCTGCGTACCAAACCGGCAATGATCCGTGCCCACACAGGTTTTGACCGTGCGCAGCCCTTTGGAATAGGCATAGCCTGAAACCATGCCCGCATCATTCAGATCTTTCCATATGGCGGGCAGATCCTCGCCTTTGACACCCAGCAAATCGATCCGCTGGCCGCCGGTAACCTTGACGGTCGGCACCATGTATTTGTCGGCAGCATCGGCAATCGCGCGCAGCTCATCGGGCGTGGTAATGCCACCCCACATGCGCGGCACAACGCTGAATGTGCCGTCTTTTTGGATGTTGGCGTGCTTGCGTTCGTTGATGAAACGGGATTGTGGATCGTCCTGGTATTCGATCGGCCAATCGGCCAAAAGATAGAAATTCAACGCGGGGCGGCAAACGTGGCAGCCGCAAGATGTCTTCCACCCGCATTCCTGAAAAACGGCCTGCATCGATGTAAGTGTCCGGCTCTTGATCATGCGCCGCACGTCTTCATGGGTCATGTCGGTGCAGCCGCAGATCGATGCTGCCGCTGGGATCACGAAATCATCGCCTAACGTGACTGCGAGGACCTGTTCAACAAGGCCAGTGCATGTGCCACACGATCCCGAGGCTTTGGTGACCGCGCGTACAGCACCAAGGTCAGTCGCGCCTTCGGCGATTGCATCTTCAATTTGACCCTTACATATGCCGTTGCACCCGCAGATTTCCGCATCACGCGGTAAGGCTGCAACGGCTGCTAACGGGTCCATGGGGGTTCCCCCCTGATAGGCAGGCCCAAAGATCAGCGTGTCGCGCATCTCGGCGATGTCGGTCTTGTCTTTGATCAGGCCAAAGAACCAGTTGCTGTCGGCGGTGTCGCCATACATCACCGCCCCGATAACCACATCGTTTTCGATGACCAAGCGCCGGTAGACACCTCGGGCCGGATCGCGGAACACGATGTCTTCGCGCCCTTCGCCATCCGCAAAATCGCCCGCGCTGAACAGGTCACAGCCCGTGACTTTCAGCTTGGTCGAGATTTCCTTTTGTACGAATTTCGCCTCTTCCCCCTGCAGTGTCAGGGCGGCTACTTTGGCCTGGTCATAGAGCGGAGCCACAAGCCCAAAGATCGCCCCATCATGTTCCACACATTCGCCCACGGCCAGAATATCGGGGTCAGATGTCAGCATCTGGTCATCCACATGGATACCTTTGCCCACGGCCAAACCGCTGTCAGCGGCGAGTTTCACATTGGGGCGGATGCCTACGGCCATGACCAGCAGGTCACAGGGTAGTTCAGTGCCATCGTCGAGCAAGAGCGCTTTGACATGCCCGTTTTCACCCAGGATTTCCTTGGAATTGGCCGAGCATTTGACGGTGATCCCTTTGTCGACCAGCGCCTTGCGCAGCAGATAACCCGCCGCTTCATCCAACTGCCGCTCCATCAGGTGGCCCATGATATGTACCACGGTAACATCGACGCCGCGCAGGGCCATGCCTGCCGCGGCTTCAAGCCCCAGAAGCCCACCGCCGATCACGACAACCTTGTTGTCAGGGCCAAGGTCCATCATCCGCTCGGTGTCCTCCAGATCGCGGTAGGCGATCACGCCTTCCAGATCATGGCCGGGCAGGGGGATCATAAACGGGTTTGAGCCCGTGCCAAACATCAGCTTGTCATAAGGCAGCACATCACCATTTTCAGCGGTGACGGTCTTGGCTGCACGGTCAATTTGGGCAATCCGTTCACCAAAGCGGCAGGTCACGCTATTGGCGTCGTACCATGCGGCGTCGTGGGTGACGATTTCTTCGTAGGACTTGTCGCCGGACAAAACAGGCGACAGCATGATGCGGTTGTAGTTCCCGCGTGGCTCTGCATTGAACAGGGTAACGTCATAGTCAGCCCCCGCGTCAAAGATATGTTCCAATGCGCGGCCTGTGGCCATGCCCGCGCCGATGACGATCAGTTTCTTAGACATAACATCCCCCAAAGTTGGAGGATGTGACGCGCGCTAGGCTGCGTTGATCCCCAGCGATTCCGTCATCATGTCGGTGACCAGAAAGAAGGCCTGCTGCCAAGCATCCAATTCTTGCTGCGGCAAGTTGGGTGAAATGTGTTTTTGCAGCGCTTTTTCCAAAGCAACGGCTGCCGCAACGAAATGCGGTGGTCGGGCTTGGGGACCGATGTGCCTGTCGGCGAGCAGTTCGGCCGATTTTTGCAATGCTGCGGGATCGTGCAGGTGATAGATGACGTAAGTCAGTGTTTCCGCCAGTTTGCGTTGTTGATCTGTCATATCTTCGGGAAACGATGTGCGTATGCCCGGAATGACCTGAAACAGAAACGTGAAAAAGCTGCGCGCGAAGTCCTGTTTTTCCTGATATATGATCTGGAATCCGTCTTTGACTAATTCGACTTGTGCCGGTGTCATGCTCGCCCTCCTGGGAAACTTCCCAGAGGCTGCCAGCTATTCGTTTACGTTCGGTTTCCATATTGCTTCTTTCGCATGGTCATGGATCTAAGATTCACGATAAATTTTAAGGGCTTATTCGGCCGCTTTGGTGCTGCCATAGGCCGCATCGATCATGACGCCTGACAGGGTCGTGTAGGCCTGCACCCAGGCCTCTTGCAGTTCGGGGGTGAAATCATCCTGCAAGCCTTGGCCAAGGGTATAGATCAACGCGGAGCCAACTTGCGTGTAGTCTTCGGCCTTCACACCGTAGTCGACGTGTTTGACCGCCAATTTCTGCGCCACAGGCACGATCTTTTCCAGATCGCGCAACCCGTTGACCACAACGCTAAGCGTTGCCATCAGCTTGGCCCCCTGTTCGGTCATGTCGTTCTTGAAGTAGGGCTTCACCTCGGGGGCGATTTCAAAGAGCCGGGCATAGAAAATCTCGGCTGCTGCATCGCTGATTGGCGCGACTTTGGTGAAACTTTCCTGGATCAAAGTGATTTGGTCTGGGGTCATGAGGCTTACTCCGCAGCGATGGCTTTGGGTTTCGGTTTAGGCTTGGCGCCGTGTTCGTATTCCTCAAGGAAATCGAGCACTTCTTGGCGGTAGGTGTAGTAATCAGGGTGCTCAAGCAGCGCCTTACGGGTGCGTGGGCGGGGCAGTTTTACGTCGGTGATCTTGCCGATGGTTGCTTGCGGGCCGTTTGTCATCATCACTACGCGGTCGGCCAGCAAAATCGCTTCGTCCACGTCATGGGTGACACAAATTGCGGTGACTTTGGTGCGTGACCACACCTCCATCAAAACCTCTTGCAGTTCCCACCGGGTCAGGCTGTCGAGCATCCCGAAAGGCTCATCCAGCAGTAGCAATTTGGGCGACAGTGCAAAGGCGCGGGCGATGCCGACGCGTTGCTTCATGCCGTTTGAAAGATCAGCGGCCCCTTTGTTCATGCTGTCAGCAAGGCCAACGCGTTCAAGGTAGTATTCTACCACATCTTGACGTTCTGCGACCGAGGCACGCGGGTAGACTTTGTCCACCCCAATTGCCACGTTTTCACGGGCGGTCAGCCATGGGAAAAGGTTGGGTGACTGGAACACAACAGCGCGTTCGGGATCCGCGCCCTCAACATGCCGCCCATCAAGCTTAATTGCGCCCTTGCTGATTTCATTCAGCCCTGCAGCCATGGTCAGCACCGTGGATTTCCCACATCCGGAATGGCCTATCAGACTGATAAATTCACCTTTGTTGATCTTGAGGTCGAAATCCTCAACCACGGTCAATGGACCTTTGGGTGTCGGATAGACCTTATCCAGTTGAGAAAAATCAAGGAAACGGTTCTCAATCATCCCGTCTTGGGCTTGGGCGACGGCGGCAGGGACACCGTGAATGGGGGTCACATCCGGTAGTTGGCGCGAGCCTTCGACCTTGGCTTCAATGCCCACATCCATGAGGTAGCTGGTGACATCGGCACGCAGCTTTTTGAAGGTTTCATCGTTGTTCATCTCAACCCGATCGCGGGGCCGAGGGATGCTGACTTTGAACTCTTCGCCCAAGGTCCCGTTGGGGTTCAGCACGATAATGCGGTCGGCCAGAACAATGGCCTCGTCCACGTCATTGGTGATCAGCACGCAGGTCTTTTTGTCGGCTTCCCAGATGTGTTCGATCTCATCCGCTAGATTGGCGCGGGTCAATGCGTCAAGCGCTGAGAGCGGCTCATCCAACAGCAAAACTTCGGGGTTCATGGCCAGCGCACGGGCGACGTTAACCCGTTGACGCATTCCGCCGGATAGTTCAGCGGGGCGACGCGAGGCCGCGTGGCTAAGGCCAACCATTTTGACGTAGTGTGCCACTTTTTCAGCGCGTTCAGCCTTGGACAGTTTCGGGAACACCGTTTCGACCGCAAGGCTGACGTTGCCGCTGACTGTCAGCCAAGGCATCAGCGAATAGCTTTGGAAGATCACGCCACGCTCTGGGCCGGGGCCGGTGACGGGCTTGCCTTTGAAGGACACGCTGCCGTTGGTGGGCATGTCGATGCCCGCCAGCATGTTGATCAGTGTTGTCTTGCCGGTGCCTGAAAAGCCAAGCAAAACAAGGAATTCACCTTCTTCAACTTCCAGGTTGATGTCGTTAAGAACTTTGGCCTCTGCGGTGCCGACACCAAAGCTCTTGGACAGGTTTTCGAGTTTCAGAATGCTCATGTCACTCACCGGTTATTCGTGAAGGTGAAGAGCGACTGCAGCGCATACATGATCCGGTCGAGGGCGAAGCCGATGATCCCGATAGTCAGAACCGCCACCATGATCCGGGCCAGTGATTGCGACGATCCATTCTGGAATTCGTCCCAGACGAACTTGCCTAAACCGGGGTTTTGCGCGAGCATTTCAGCGGCAATCAGAACCATCCAACCTACACCCAGTGACAGACGCAAACCTGTGAAGATCAGCGGCAAAGCCGAGGGCAGCACCAGTTTGGTGATCTTGGTATAGGTGTTCATTTTCAACACCTTGGAGACGTTCACAAGGTCCTTGTCGATGCTGGCCACACCCAGTGCGGTGTTGATCAGCGTGGGCCAAAGTGAACAGAGCGTCACGGTGATGGCCGACACAAGGAAGGACTTCGCAAAGAACCCGTCGCTTGCGTAAGTCGCCGAGACGATCATCGTCACAATCGGCAACCACGCCAGTGGTGAAACAGGTTTGAAGATTTGGATCAACGGGTTCAAAGCGGCGTTGGCTGTTGCGCTGAGGCCCGCCATGATCCCAAGGGGAATTGCGATAACCGAGGCGATCAGAAAGCCGAAGAAAACGGTCTGGATGCTAGTCCAGATTTGGCTGTAATACGTTGGTTTGCCTGTATAAATGCGGTCGCGCACTTTGTCGGGCTCGTTGTTGGCGATGTGTTCGGCGTTGCGTTCATCTTGCCGGACATAGAAGGCCGCTTCCTTTTCGCCTTCGCGCACGGCATCAGCGTGCAATTCGCCAACCTGTTCCCACACTTGCGCGGGGCCGGGGATGGCGCCGAGTGATGTTTGCACTTTGGGTGCAAGCACGCTCCAGGCCATTAAAAACAAGGCGATTGCCAGGAGTGGCACGCCCAGAAGGCGCCAGATTTCACCCACTTGCGCCTTGGGATTATCCCCTGCGGCGGCTTTCAAGATGGGCGTGAGCCAAGCAAGGCCCAGAACTTGGAACCATGCATCTGCCTTGTTGATCCGGGTGAATAGCCGTGCGCGGCGGGCTTCGGTATCGAGTGTTTCTGGGTCGATGGCGGTCATAGCGTGCCTCAGGTTTTTGAGCATACAGAAGGCGTATGTACGGCGTACAGATGCCGTACATACGTTTTGCGTTCAGGGTTTAGCCTTGGATTTCGCTGCCGACGATGATCTGTTCGCCTTTCAGACCAATCGGCAGGCTATCGAGGTAAGCGTTTGGCTGTGTGCCATCGTAGGGAATGCCATCGATGATATCAGCTGCAGGCGTCGGTGCCTTGAACCCGTCGCTGTCCCAAGGGAAGTCGGCCTCATTTGCCATGCCTTCGTCAACCAGCATCCGCGCCGCGTCTAGATAGATGTCAGGGCGGTAAACGGAGGCTGCAGTTTCGAAGAACCATTCGTCGGACTTCGGCTCGGCGATCTGACCCCAGCGACGCATCTGTGTTAGATACCAAATCGCATCCGAATAGAACGGGTAAGTCGCGTTATAGCGGAAGAACACGTTGAAGTCTGGGGCTGGGCGCACGTCGCCTTTTTCAAACTCAAAAAAGCCAGTCATAGAGTTCGCGATGACTTCTTCGTCTGCACCCACATATTCTGAGCGCGACAAGATTTCGACCGCTTCTTCACGGTTGGCGTTGTCGTTTTCATCCAGCCAGATAGCGGCTCGGATCAGGGCTTTGGTCAAAGCGATGGTGGTGTTTGGGTTTTCTTCCGCGAATTCAGCGGTGATCCCAAAGACTTTCTCGGGATTGTTTTTCCACATGTCGTAATCGGTGATGACTGGAACACCGATCCCTTTGAACACGGCCTGCTGGTTCCAAGGCTCACCCACAGCGTAGCCAAAGATTGTGCCAGCTTCCATCGTTGCGGGCATCTGTGGGGGAGGGGTCACAGACAGCAGAACGTCAGCACCAATCTGGCCCGAGATATCCTGTGGAGAGTAATAGCCAGGCTGCAGGCCGCCAGCGGCCAGCCAGTAACGGATTTCGTAGTTATGTGTGGAGACAGGGAACACCATGCCCATGTTGAACGGGATACCTTGGTCTTTGTAGTCTTCGACGACGGGGGCCATGGCAGCGGCACTAATTGGGTGCTGCGGACGCCCGTCTTCCATCAATGGCACGTTTGGCTTCATCGCTTCCCAGATTTCGTTGGAAACGGTGATGCCGTTGCCGTTGAGGTCCATTGAGAAGGGCGTGATAATATGCGCTTCTGTACCGTAGCCGATTGTCGCGGCCAAAGGCTGACCGGCCAGCATGTGTGCGCCGTCAAGTTCGCCGGAAATTACGCCGTCGAGCAGAACTTTCCAGTTTGCCTGCGCTTCAAGGGTCACGAACAACCCTTCGTCCTCGAAGTAACCGTTTTCATATGCAATGGCCAAAGGGGCCATATCCGTCAGCTTAATAAAGCCAAAGGTCAGATCTTCGATCTCAAGATCAAGCGACTGCGCCATGGCTGTTGTGCTCATCAGCATGGTTGAGGCGAGTGCCAGGTGGAAGGTAGTCTTCATAGGCTGCGGTCCTTTCGGCGTTGCGCAAAACAAAAAAACCGCCCGACAATACCGCACGGGAGGAGGTGTGCGGCGGTGTCGAGCGGCTTTGCTCTTGGTCTGATGCCCCCAAACAATGAGGACGAGAGGGAGAGACAGCGTTGTCTCTATTGATTGCAGCATCGCATAGATTGCCGATCTCTCAACACGTGCTGTGTGCTGCGCAGAGCCGGAAATGCTGCGATGCGGCGTATGCCTATTTATTCATCAGTTTTGCGCGGAAAAGTCGAATATCGCGCCATCAAAGAATGTATCTGGCCCGAGAATCATTTCGCCGTTCGTAGCGGGGACAGGGGTTGGTTGCTTGAGCGCCCCTTCGACCTTGGCGGAGGCCCCCGGCAGGTTCACCCCAAAAGGCCCCAAATGCTGTCGGTAGATATCGCTGCGAAAGCAATCCTGTGCGGTGGCCAGTGCCGCCCTTGGGTCAAGCCCGTGCCATTGTGCGATCTGGCTGCCGATCCAGGCCGCCTGACTACGCCACGGGAAGTTTGCGCTGTTTTGGTGAAACATCAAGAATTGCGGGATATCGATTGGCATCCCCCCGTTCTGTCCGCTGATATGCCCCGAGATCGACGGATCAATCGCGTTGTCGGGCAAGTGTATATGTGCGCTGCGCGCCAGGATTTCTGTCGCCAGCGGTTTGTTCTGCGGTGTATCAAGCCAACGCGTCGCCCGGTAGACCGCCCGCATCACTGCATTTGTGGTCTGCGGGTGCTCATCAATCCAGTCATGCCGTGCGCCCAGCACCTTTTCCGGTGCGCATTGCCAGATTGAGACCCCGGGGATGATCAGTTCCGCCACATCCTGTTCCAAGGCGACTGTGCCCCAAGGCTCGCCCACGCAGAACATATCAAGCAACCCATCCGCCACAGCCTCGGCCATCCGGGGTGGTGGTACGGTGATGATTTCAACCTGATTTTTGTCGAAGGCCGGGTGTGCAGACAGCCAATGTCCCAGCAACATCCGGTGCATGGAGAACGGAAAGGGCACCCCGATCCGCAGCTTTTCGTGTCCGGTCGCGAAAATCGCAGTGGCCGCCGCTGCCGGATCATTGAAATCGGTGTTCCAGCCGGTGTTCCGCATTTTCGCGGCCAGCGGTTTGGAGACCCCAATGATCGTCCCGTTGATTGACAGCACCATCAGTGCGTCAACTTGGCATTGCATACCGCTGACACCCAACGTCATCGCAATGGGCATCGGCGACAGCATATGCGCCACGTCCAGATGTCCGAGCGCAAGCATATCGCGCAGCGCCGACCACGAGGGTTGCTTCATCAGGTTCAGGCTGATCCCTTCGTCGGCGGCAAACCGCAGCTCTTGTGCGATGATCAGCGGGGCTGCATCGACAAGTGGGACAAAGCCGCAGGTGACTTCACGTACCGTCATCCTAAGAGATCCGCCGCAGTGACCAAGGCCTGTGCGACCTCGATGACCTTGCGTCCTTGGTCCATCGCGGTTTTGCGCAGCAGGTTGTAGGATTCTTCTTCGGTTATTTTGCGCGCATTCATCAGCAGGCCCTTGGCCCGGTCGATGGTCTTGCGGTCGTTCAGCGCCTGTTTTGCCGCATCCAGTTCCGACCGCATTTGTTCCATCATCTTGAATCGCGCGATGGCTGTTTCCAGCACCGGTTTGATCCGGTTCTTTTGCAGCCCGTCGACGACATATGCGCTGAGCCCCGCCCCAATGGCCGCATGCGTTAGGTCTGCGTCGGACCGGTCAACGAACATCGCCACAGGCCGCGATTTCGCGTCTGAAACATGACTGACATGTTCCAGCGTATCTCTGTCCGGGTGTTCAATGTCGATCAACACGATGTCAGGGTCGATCTGCGTCAGGCTGCGCCCCAGTGCCGAGATATCCCCGACCACCATCACGTTCGCCCAGCCCCCATCCTTGAGCGCATCAATGATGTCGCGGGCGCGGGTCGTGTCTGGTTCGACGACGAGAATTTTCAGGGCTGAGTCCATGTGGCAGGGCTAACAGAGACGGAAATGAAGGTGAGGGGGTGGCGTGTGATCTGGGCTGCAGGGTGAAGTGATGGTCAATTTTGTGGCGGAAATTGTGATTTTCGATTAAAAATTAACCGCGTTGCGTTTAGCTGCCTCTGTTCGGTATCGAAAGTTCTGCACATGAAGGTCAATGTTTCAGGGTCGCAAGATCCCGCCTGTTGCGTGGTTTGAAGATGCGCGGTTTTATGTTCTCAGTGATATGGACCGCCAACATGTCCGACCCAGAAGGCTATCTGGAACGCTGCCGTATTTGCTTTTGCAGGTTCGGCCAGAGTTATCTTTCAGAACGTGATCGATATGACGTAGGTCGGTGATTGTCGCATCAGCAATGCGCACGGTAGTGTAAAGGCCCTCTTGAAACCCAGCAGTTTGGGATCTTTCACCGCTGTCTGAGGGGGGCAAGCCTCGCTCACCAAAGGGCTAATTTGACGCTGTAAGGCTTGCTTGCGTAAAGATGGTACTTTTCACGTCAGCGTCCGTCGAGACGGCAGCAACCGGCCTTTTTTGGCCAACCATCCGGCCCGCCGAAAGTAATTCGCCGCTTTCAGCCGATAATGCGGCAGGCGCTTATAAGTTTTGAATTTATTGACGAGACCGAAACCTACGCCAGTAATGGAGCTGAGGTTTCCATCATCAACGTGGCTGGAAAACGGCTCTAGCCCACATTGCCGAAAATCATGCAGGAAAAACCGATTCAATTCGTGATCGAACGCGCGCGTTTGTGGCCAAAGGTTGGGAAGCAACCGCTTGGCAACATCTTTCTTGATCAGATATGTTGCGTTGCCGGTAAAAGGCCCGACGTAGGCATTCAGGTGATACCGCCCGAGCTTGCCCTGACTGACAGGCAGTTTTGCCCGGATGCAATTGAATCGAACCGTGTCCCAATGCGCCGCACCCGCAAGGGCCAGATCGAGGCTTTCCAGAAAATCGTCATGAAAGACAACATCGTCTTCCAATATCAGTGCAACCTTATGATCAGACCCGACAAAGGTCTCCCACACGGCAATGTGGCTGGCATAACACCCCATTTTTCCCGGCAGGATTGGGCTGCCCATGTTGCGGGCATAGGCGCCTGCGTCGGCGCGTTGCGACAGGGTATCAATGTGGTCTTTGCCATAGATTGCCGGAAAGCGCGTGTAAGACAGCCCCATTGCGTCCAGCTGGGTTTGCATCCCTGCCAGCCGATCCGCATCTTTGTCCAGATTGATGAGCCAGATGCCAAGGTCACTGCGCGTCAGGCGCTCAGCCATCGAAATCGCTCCATTTGAGTTGCGTGTTGTGGGTGACGGCGCGATTTAGAGTTTGTCCAACGACTTTGTCAAAATCATAGCCCGCGATTTCACCCGACCCGGGGCGGCGTGCCCAGATGTCAGCCTCGGTGATTACGTGGCCTGCAGCAAGGTCCTTGTCTGCCACAACAGAGGCGCGGGCGAAGCGGTAGACGTTTTCTTCGGCGGTGGTGCGCTGTTTGGGGTTGTGCAGGGCGGTGTGGATTTCGAGGGACCGGTCGATGATGTGCCGTAGTTCGGCCGGGTCCATTGAGTTGATGATGTCTGGGCCCTTGCGGTAGCGCGTATCAGTGTAATGCCGTTCCAGAATGCAGGCGCCCAGTGCGACCGATGCCAGTGCCATATCGGGACCAATGGAGTGGTCTGAGAAACCCACGACCGCATTTGGAAAGGCCTTTTTCAGGTCGCTGACGCCTTGCAGCGAGACGATTTCTGGTGGTGAGGGGTAGAGGTTGGTGCATTCCAAAAGCGCGTAGTCGATGCCGGCATCATCAAGGATTGCGACAGAAGCGCGGATCGTTTCGATGCATTGCATACCAGTCGACATGATCACCGGTTTGCCCATCCGCGCGATATGCCGGATCAGCGGCAGGTTGTCGGCTTCGCCCGATCCGATTTTGAAGGCGGGGACGTCCAATTCTTGCAGGAAATCTGCGGCGGCCCGGCTGAAGGGGGTCGAGATCCAAATGATCCCGAGGCTTTCGGTGTAGCGCTTTAGCTCGGCCTCGTCTTCCAGTGACAGCGCGCAGGCTTCCATCACGTCCCAGATCGAAACGTCCGCGTTGGGTGGGAAGATTTGCTTGGCTTCCTCGGTCATTTCATCGGTGATGATGTGGGTCTGGTGCTTGATCATCTCGCAACCCGCCCCGGCGGCGAGGCGCACCATTTCCTTGGCCACGGCCAGATCGCCGCCGTGGTTAATTCCGATCTCGGCAATCACAAGGGGAGGATGCTCTGGTCCGATTTTACGTCCTGCGATGTCCATCTTTTTGCTCCTTGGGGCGCTAGTTATGATGGTTCTATGGCGTTTGTAGCGTGCAGGCAATCAGGCTACGGCATTGCAAAGTCCGGGCGATTGCTGCAAGTGGGGCGCAGGCAACAGTCAATGGTCGCAGATGCTCCGCAAGTTAATGAGAACCCTGGATCGTAAGGAACGCGCGCTGCGCAAATCCTTTGGTCAGGATATTACTGATCCAAAAGAACGTAAGCGGTCGATGTGGCACTTCAACTGGCTGGATCATGGCGTGTTGCGCATCCTGTGGCACAACTTTGATCAGGTGGCACCGGGGGTTTATCGGTCAAATCATCCCAACCACAAACGCTTTACCGCCTATGGCGCGATGGGCATCAAAACAATCCTGAACCTCCGCGGGACGGCCCAGCAGCCGCATTATCTGTTTGAAGTGGAAAGCTGTGCCGCTCTTGGATTGACGTTGGTCGATAACCAGATGGCCGCCAGGCGTGCCCCCAAAAAGCGCGAGCTGCGTCGGTTGCTGGATTCGTTTGCGACGATTGAACGGCCGTTCTTGATGCATTGCAAGTCAGGTGCAGATCGGACCGGGCTGGCGGCGGCACTGTATTTGATGCTCTATGAAGATGCATCGCTGGAAGAAGCCCGCAAGCAGCTGAGCTTTCGCTATCTTCATATCCGGCGGACCAGGACGGGTATTCTGGATCATTTTCTGGATGTTTACGCAGCACGTGCGGCGGAAAGCTCGATCTCGATTGAGCGCTGGATTCTGACCGAATACGATCAGGATGCGTTGACCGCCAGCTTCAAAGAAAAGCAAGCGGCCCTGAAACCCTGGCAGGGATGGCGTTAGGTTATTGGGGGGGGGGGCGATCAAATTTCTAGAAATTTGATCTACCGGGCAGGCGCACGCAGCCCTTGTTCGATTTGCTGACCAAGCAGGAAGTCGATCACCTCCCAATCGAAGGGACTGTCCACATCAAGCCCGCGTTCATTGGGGACCATCAAGGGGATCACATGTCCTTCGAACAACCGTGATGCCTGTCGCAGATAGGCAGGCTTGACCACATAGACCAAGCCTACATGGTCATAGACCATTGGTGCCTGCTGCCGGGCCACAACCCCATGCGGTAACGGTTTGGACACCTGCAGCGCCCCGTTTGCGTCCGTTTCCAACATGTTGAAATAGGGATTTTTACGGCTTTCGCAGCACGACATCACCATGTCAGGGGACTCTGCCGCGAACAGATCAAGCCCTGCTTCGATATCTTCGGGCAGCCGCAGCGGTGAGGTGCAATCAAGGTCCAGAAAGGCGCTCGCCGGTCCGGTTTGTTTTTCGACCTCGTCCAATGCGTGTTGCCAGACGTCCCATTTGGCCGCCGTGTCTGTCGCCAGAGCGGCCGGACGCAGACCGATATCCAGACAGCCACGGGCTACCGCATGTGCGTACATCTCTTCGCTATCAGTTGACACAACGACCTGATCTACACGGTCTGTGTCAAAGAGCTGATCCAAAGACCAGTCGATCAAAGGTTTCCCATGCAGCATCCGAAAATTCTTGTTTGGCACACCTTTGCTGCCTGCACGCGCGCCTATATGTCCGATGATCATCTGCTACTCCTTCAACATGGTTGTGGTTTGAACGAGGTCAGCCTTGGGGTCAATGTTACGCGACTATACCACCTTTGGGTTGCCTTTTTTGACCTGTCTCTTTGCCTTGAAAGGGTCGCAAAAGCCTTTGCAACAATAACCTTATCACCCAATACCTTTATCCTATGGTTGCACCGGGTTTTCCTTAAACTGGAAACAATCTGCGCGTTGGACGCAATTGGATCATCTTTTTGCCAAAATACCCGTTTAACGACCTGCCTTATGTGAACGGCAGCTCTGGGGAGGGGTGCCGACAATCATTTTGAGGCTTTAGAAAATGAATATACTCCGAAAGAAGCTTGGTTTGGCTGCCTGTCTGATGGTCACGCCGATTGTCGCACAAGCGCAACAAGTTACGGTTTCAAGTAAAGACAACGCTGTTTCGATCAGTGGGGAACTGGTTTCGTTTGATGACGAAGTTTATGTGCTGGACACCGATATTGGCCGGCTGCGTCTTTCGCGCACGGCGACTGATTGTGTGGGTGAAGCATGCCCGATCTTGACCACAAATCTGGAACTTGCCGTCGCGGTCAATGAGCCCAAGACAGCCAGTCTTTTGCAAGCGATCGTAAACGGATATGCGACATCTCGCGATCTGACCGGCCTTTCGGCCCCGGATGCGAACGGTGTTGTGGCCCGCATTGATTTGCAAGATTTCCAAAACAACACAAGCGCAGGCCAGGTTGATGTAGCTGTTCAGCCAACGGATGCGAGCTTTGCGCAATTGATCACCAATCAGGTTGATCTGACAATCACCAAGAACCCTGTTTCCGCGGCAATCGCGGAAGGCGCCGTTGCATCAGGTGGCACAGACCTGCGCGACTTGAGCCGCGAACGCATTATCGCATTGGATGCGATTGTGCCGATTGTGCATCCCAGCAACCCTGTCCGTTCGATCTCGCTTGAAGAGCTGGCCCTGATCTCCTCTGGTCGGATCAGCAACTGGTTGGAACTGGGCGGTGATGATGCCCCAATTGAGATGCTTTTGCCTGCTGAAGGGTCATCGCTTGATGAAGCCTTTAGCGAGTTGGTTCTTGATCCAAACCGGGTCCGTTTGCGTCGCTCTGCGACACGTTCCGAAAGCGAAAGCCAAGCAGCGGCGGTCGTTGCTCAAAACCCGAATGCGATCACCATAACCTCACTGGCCGAAAGTGGTGTCGCCGAGGTGCTGCCTATTCGTCAAACATGTGGTCCGCTTGCGTATGCAACAGACTTTGCGATCAAGGCGGAAGAATACCCGCTGAGCCGTCGTGTCTTTGCCTACTCTGGTGATGGCACGCAGTCATCGACCGGGAATGACTTTCTCGAATTCCTGACATCGGTTGAGGCACAGCCAGTGATCAAAGAGGCAGGTTACGTTGACCAAACTGTTGTCAGCCAGCCCATCAGCTTGCAAGGCACACGGATGACCTCTGCTATCCTGTCCGCGAATACCGGAGGGACCTTGGGTCTTGTCCAAAACTTCTCGCGTGATCTGGCGACGGCGGACCGGTTGTCGACAACCTTCCGCTTTACCTCGGGGTCTTCGCAGCTGGACAACAAATCATTGGAAGATGTCCAGCGCATGGTCTCTTTCCTGAACAGCGCAGAGGCCCGAAACCGAGATGTTCTTGTGATTGGTTTCACCGATAACGTGGGTCGTTTCGACTTGAATGAACGACTTGCTTTGCTGCGTGCCACCTCTGTGCGTGATGCCCTTGTTGGTGCCGTGGGCGGGGATGTGCTTGCTGGTCGCTTGGCTGTTTCATCCTATGGACCACTTGCTCCTGTTGGTTGTAACGAGACCGCAGATGGCCGTGAGAGTAACCGCCGTGTTGAAATCTGGCTGCGCTAAGCCATCAGCGCAAAAGCGTCACAAATTTGAATAAGGTCCGGTGCGATGGATGCACCATTCCCGGACCACAAGTGAAGGAACACTTGAACATGAAACGCAGAACGTTACTCGGCACCGGGGTAGGTGCCATGGTGGTCGCAGGGACAACGGCCAAGGCGCAAAGCGCCACGGCTTTGTCTCTTGTCACTGACCGACCAGCTGCTGCACAGGCCTTGGCTGACCGCGTCGCCCGTACCTCTGGCGGCACGATCCAGATCAACGTAGAAACCGCTTCAACCGTTGATGCTGCGGGCTTTTTGTCCACTGTGTCGTCTGGCGGGGCTGACATGTATCTGTCCGCAGAAGAGGCCTTTATCGAAACAAACGCTGCCTTCGGCATCTTTTCATCTATGCCTGGCGGCATGAGCCCAAGCGAGCTTGAATCATGGATCATCGTCGCAGATGGTCGTTTTATGTGGGACATCCTTGGCGAAGAATATGGCGTCAAATCCTTCATGGCAGGTGACGATGGCCCGATGCCTATCTGGTCAAAGGCCCCACTTTCCTCGGCGGCTGATCTAACCGGCGCGCGCGTTGGTTCCATTGGTTTGGGTGTCAATGTCATGCGCGCTATGGGTGCATCGGATGTTACAGACATTCGGGCAGATGCTGCGGATATCGCAGGGTTGGATGCTTTTGAGGGGCTGAATATCGCACAGATGGCTGAGGCTGGTCTGCTGGACGCATTCCCGCATATGACAACGCCAAATGCGGGTCGTCCTGCCTCTGCCTTGTCGGTCGGCTTCAATCTGGGCACGTGGGAGGGTCTATCTGTAGCTGACCAATCCCTTCTGGAGAACTGTGTCAAAGCAGAGCATGGCGTCAGCCGCGCCAAAGCAATGCATGACAGCATTCTGGCCTTGGAGGCTGCCGGCAACGATGTGACATCCCATCAGATGCCTAAAGATATCTGGGACGCTCAAATCTCGGCCTCGAATACGACAATGCTTGAAATCATCGAATCCGGTGATTTGGGCGCGGATGTGGGCGATGCCTATCTTTACTTTATCGGCGATGTCGCCGGTTGGAGTGAGATTGGTGAAACCGCGTTCTTCCTGGGCCGTAAGGGGGCGCTTTCACAATGACACATGAACCGAAAGACAACATGATGGCCAAAAACATCAAACCCATGTCCCGCCGCCGCGCATTGCTGGGTGGTGGTGCAGCACTGACGGGTGCTGCGGCGCTTGCTTCTCCTGCAATTGCGCAGGGTGCGCCGCAAACGATCCGCATGGCCACATCTTGGCCTGAAGGTCTGGGCGGTCTTGCCGACAGCGCCGCACGGGTAGCCGAGGCGATTAACACAGGCTCCAACGGGCGCTTGAACGTTGAGATTTATTGGGCCGGTTCGCTGGTTCCCCCGTTGGGTGTGCATGACGCTGCCAGCAATGGTGAGATCGAGATGTATCACTCTGCTGAATACTATTTTCAGGGCAAGCACCGTGGTTTCAATTTCTTTACGACAGTACCACTTGGTCTGACCTCTGTTGAACAAGCCGCCTGGTTAAAGTTCGGCGGCGGGCAAGCTCTGTGGGATGAGTTGAACGCGGGCTACGGTGTCAAAGGTTTGGCTGTTGGCGGGACAGGTGTTCAGATGGGCGGTTGGTTCAATAAACCGATCACCAGCAAGGAAGACTTTGAAGGTCTGACCATGCGGATGCCCGGACTGGGTGCGCAAGTGATCAGCCGGATGGGGGCAAATGCAGTTGTTCTGCCCGGTGGCGGTATTGTTGAGGCTCTGTTTGAAGGCACCATCGATGCAACCGAGTGGGTTGGTCCTTATAACGACCTGCAATTCGGCTTCCAAAAGCTGCTGTCCACATACATTTACCCTGGTTTTCATGAGCCAGGCACAATGGCTTCGGTTGGCATGAATCTGGATTTCTGGAACAGCCTGTCTGACGTGGACCGCGCGTTGATCGAGACGGTCACCGAGGCTGAACTGACCAACCACACTGCCGACTACTACGGCAACAATGGTTTGGCGCTGGTGCAGCTTTTGGCGGAATCTGGTGTGCAGCCAACCCGTCTGCCCGATGATGTTTGGAACGAGCTGGCCCGCGTATCATTTGAAGTGACTGCAAGCGTGGCCGAAGATGACGACATGGGACGCCGGATTGTAGAAAGCTATGACAGCTACCGTGCGCTTGTGGGCTCTGCCGGGCCTATCAGCCAGGCCGAGTATCTGGCCAGACGTGGCGCCGAGGATCTTTTCGCAGAGGTCTAATCGCGGCTATTATCAAGAACGCAGGCCCTTCCATCTGGAGGGGCCTTTTTCGTTATTTTGGGTGATCCGCCGGGCCATCTTGCGCCAATTTATGATCAAGCAGCTCAGCCAACCGAGAGCGCCCGCGATTGACCCGGCTTTTGATCGTGCCGATCGGCACACCGCAGGTAGCTGCCGCGTCCTGATAGGACAACCCGCTTGCCCCAACCAACACCAAAGCCTCGCGTTGTTCTGCTGGTAGCATCCCCAACGCCCGTTCAAAATCGATCAGTGCAATCTGTTTATCGCCATGGTCATGGATCGTGACCTGTTCCGGGATGTGTTCCTCAGCGGTTACCAGTTCACGGCGCGCCTTGCGGATGTCTGAATAGAATGTGTTGCGCAGGATGGTGAACAGCCAAGCCTGTAGATTTGTGCCGGCCTTAAAGCTGCCAAAACTCTTCCAGGCTTTCACGATGGTGTCCTGCACCAAATCATCGGCGGCAGTTGCACTACGCGTCAGGCTGATTGCAAATGCCCGCAATTGCGGTAGATGCAAAATGATCTCGTCACGCGGATCGTTTGAATTGGATGTTTGGGTCATTCGTCCCGCCCGGCACCCTGGTTTTCGTCTTGGTCTTTCAAGCGTTCGAGCAGGTCAAGGAAGCGATCCGGAACCTCTTCATCCAACAAGCGTTGGTAGACCCGGCGCAGATTTTGATCAATCTCGCGTTCGCGCCTTTTGTCCTCTGGTTTCGGTGGCATGGGTTCTCGACCTCTGAATAAGAATACTCTATACGACATCTTCAATAAACGCCACAAAGTTGTATTGTGGGTTACGCTTCACGCCGGGGTAATTCTTGAAGATGGCTCAAAATACGGAAACGCAAGGGCTAGCCGCCCAACTTGCCAGATATTTGCCTGCCCTGCGTCGCCATGCGCGCGCGCTGACGGGCAGCCAAGACGCCGGTGACGCATTTGCGCTGGCTGCATTGGAATCGATTTTGCAAAACCCGGCTCAGGTGCAGACGAAAATATCGCCAAAGGTGGGATTATTTGCGGTGTTCTTTGAGTCTTGGGATGCGCAAGCTGCGCTGGAAACCAGCAATGACGACCCAAAGACAGCCCATGCCCAAAGCCACCTGCGCAAGCTGACCCCAGATTCGCGCCATGCTTTGTTGCTCCATTCCATTGAACAATTCACCAACGCTGAGATCGCTGAGATACTCGCCTGTTCTGAAGATGACGTGACCGCACTGATTGCCTCTGCGCATGCCGAGATCGCCAAAATCATTGCGGGCCGTATACTTGTTATTGAAGACGAGGCGATGATCGCGATGGATCTACAAGACCTTGTTGAAGAAATGGGCCATGCTGTCACCGGTACAGCGGCCACTCATACCCAAGCGATCGCCTTGGCCAAGACCGAGAAGCCAGACCTGATTTTGTCTGATATCCAGCTCGGTGACGGTTCATCCGGGATTGATGCCGTGGTTGAGATTTTGGCCGGCGTCGGCGATATCCCTGTGATCTTTATCACCGCATTCCCAGAACGTTTGTTGACCGGCGAACGCCCCGAGCCTGCCTTTGTGATGACCAAGCCCTATAGCGTGGAGCAGGTGAAATCCGCATTGTCCCAAGCGATGTTCTTTCGCAGCAGCGCCGAGATTGAGCTTTAGTCCCGCGTTCCTGCGAAACGCGTCACCCAGTCTTCGCGCTCTTCATCTGTGATCTTGCGGAATAGGTTTTCCGGCACGCTGAATGCATGGCCTGCAGGGAGCGTCGTGATCGCCTGTGATACATCTGTCGGCCAACTGTCGTCGTCCGTTTGCATCGCGGCGATCATCGTCTTTGACGCGTCGGGGATGAATGCTGCCGACAACACTGCGTAAATCCGGATCAGGTTCAGTGCCAGACGTACCTGCATTGCGGCTGTGTCCGGATCGGTTTTGAAGGTAGTCCAAGGTGCATTGGCTTGCAGGTATTCGTTGCCCAAAACCCAAATAGCCCGCAGTTCGCCCGCGGCTTTGCGCACTTCGATGGCATCCATATGTTTTTCATAGGCCCTGATGCGCGTGGTGAGATCGGTGATGAGCTGCTCTTCGGCGGGGCCAAAGCTGCCACCTTCGGGTACCGCTTCGCTGAATTTGGACCGACAGAATTTCGTGATCCTGCTCACAAAGTTGCCTAAGACGTCGGCGAGGTCCTTATTCGCGTCCGTTTGGAAGTTTTCCCAAGTGAATTCTGCGTCCGAGGTTTCCGGCGCATGCGACAAAAGCCACCACCGCCAATAGTCTGGCGGCAAGAGCGCGAGCGCCTGATCCATAAACACGCCGCGCCCGCGCGAAGTGCTGAATTGCCCGCCATCGTAGTTCAGGTAGTTGAACGACTTGATGTAATCGACCAGTTTCCACGGTTCCTGTGACCCCAGAATGGTTGCCGGGAAGGACAGCGTGTGGAACGGCACGTTATCCTTGCCCATAAACTGGGTGTAGGTCACGTCATCCGCGCCTTTGTCGGTCCGCCACCAGCGTTCCCAGTCGCTCCCTTTCCCTGCATCTTCCCATTCCTGCGCGCAGGCGATGTATTCGATGGGCGCGTCGAACCAGACATAGAAGACTTTACCTTCCATGCCCGGCCATGTCTGATCGCCTTGCTTGACAGAAATCCCCCAATCCAGATCACGGGTGATGCCGCGGTCTTGTAGCCCGTCACCGTCGTTCAGCCATTTCTTGGCAATCGAGGTGGTCAGGATCGGCCAGTCATTCTTGCTATCGATCCACGCGGCCAGGTCGTCTTTCAGTTCTGATTGGCGCAGGTAGAGGTGCTTGGTTTCGCGGACTTCCAGTTCTGTCGCCCCCGAGATTGTCGAATGCGCATCGATCAGATCTGTTGGGTCCAAGAGCTTGCCACAATTGTCGCATTGATCCCCCCGCGCGCTGTCAAAGCCGCAGTTGGGGCAGGTGCCTTCGATATAGCGGTCCGGCAAGAAGCGACCATCAGCGATAGAATACACCTGTTCTTCGGTCACTTCCTTAATCAATCCGACCTCAGCCAGCCGGACTGCGAAAGCCTGGGTCAGCTTGTGGTTCTGTGGGCTGGAGGAGCGCCCAAAGTGATCAAAGGAAAGACGGAACCCGTCGGCGATGTCTGCTTGCACCTGATGCATTTCGGCACAGTAGTCGGCCACGGGCTTGCCCGCTTTGGCCGCCGCCAGTTCCGCCGGGGTGCCGTGTTCGTCGGTGGCGCAGAGGAACAGCACCTCATGCCCGCGTTGCCGCAGGTAGCGCGCAAAAAGGTCCGCAGGCAGTTGGCTGCCCACAAGGTTTCCAAGGTGTTTGATCCCGTTGATATAGGGGATCGCGGATGTGATCAGATGGCGGGCCATGGTATACGTCCTGTCAGATTTGCGCCTATGTAACGGGGCAGGGCGGTGCTGACCAGATGCTGCGTGACTGGTGTTTTGCCTTGGACCGGCCTAAATGGAGAGAAACGCCTTATCCTGACAGGAGAGACCCGATGAAACCGCTGATCCCCGCTATTTTGTTCGCAACCCTTGGCACAGGCGCTTTGGCGCAGGATTTTTACGTGGGTGGCAGTCTGGATTATTTGTTCCCGCATTCAGGCGATGCCCAGACGGTTGGGGCAGTCATCGCGGGCCTTGGTATCGACACGGGCCCATTTGCGGTGATTGGTGAGGCGGAATATGGCGCACAAATCGCGGGCGATAACGACTATGACACCGCGCGGATCCGGGTTTTGGGCAGCTACGACTGGGGTGACTACACATTGCGTGCAGGTGGCGGCGTCACGGAATATTACTTTGGGGATGACACCTCTGGCGGTTACAATTTCGGGTTTGGTGCAGAGCGGGCCGTGACCCCAAATATCCGGCTGCGGGGCGAGCTGATCCGGGACTTTATGGACAACACCTTTACGGCAGCTGTGACCACAACGCGGGTTGCGGTGCTTTATAGCTTTTAGCGTTCGCGGCTCCGGCCCAGCAAACGCCCGATGCTGAAGGACGTGCGTGGGGCATAAACATAGCGTGTGCGTTCCTCTGGTGCGCGCCGTACCCTCATCCGGGTGAGGCCAAAGATCACCAACACCACATGCCCCGCCGAGATGAAGTAGAACAATGCCGCTGATCCATAATGTCCGATGAGGGCGGATGTCGTATAAGGCGCCGCGATGGCGCCTATGGCGAAAAAGAACATCAGGGCTGCAGATAGTTCGACCCGTTGATCCGCGCCTGCAAAGTCATGGGCATGGGCCGTGGCGACCGAATAAATCGGGAATGTCGTCAACCCAAAGAAGGCCGAGGCCAGTAAGATACTGTTTGTCCCATTGCCTGCCGTGGCCACAGTAAAGGCACAGGCCAGGATCGCTGCCACCGAGAGCCCGATCATCACCCAACGCCGGTCATATTTATCAGCCAGCCATCCTACCGGATATTGTGCCAAGGCCCCACCTGCGATGAAGGCGGCAAGAAATAGCCCGATCTGATTGGCGGTCAGCCCCACCTCTTGCCCGTAAATGGGCCCCACCATCCGGAAGGACGCAGATGACAACGCCGCCACAATCACCGCCGCTACGCCCAATGGCGAACAGGCCCAGGCAAGGGCAGGGCGCAGCCGGGTTGCGCTGGGGGTCTGGGGTTGCGGCATTCGGGTTAGCGCCAATGGTAGAAGCGAGGCGCAGCACAGGATTGTGAGGATGTTATAGGCGATATAGGTTTCCACATTCGCCAATGCGCCGATCATGAATTGGGCCACAAAGGACGCGCCCATATCCGCGATCCGGTAGCTGCCCATCGCCCGGCCCCGGGTCTCATTGGTTACTTTGGCCTGCAACCACGCCTCGACCACGGTATAGCATCCGGCGACACAGATGCCTGAACCGATCCGGCACAAGGCCCAAAACCAAGGCTCAGTGACGATGATATGGGCGGCCAGCCCGATGGCGCCCATGGCCGTGAAGGTTGCAAAGGCCCGGCTATGGCCCACGCTGCCCATCAGGCGCGGGGCCCACCAACAGCCAATGAAGAAGCCAAAGAAATGCGCAGAGCCCAGAAATCCGACCTGTGATTGGGAAAAGCCCAGATCCAACCCCGTCAGGGCATCCAACGGGCCAACGCCGCCCGAAGAGAGCTGCAGGAGAGCGACTGATAGAAACAGGGCGGCGAAGGAGATTAGCATGCGCATGGGGCAAACTATGCGCCGGGAATTGGGCACGCACTACCGATGTGCGACATGCATTGTCGCATTAGGGTCAATCAGGTTCGAAAATACCGTTCTGGTGACAGATACCGTCGGGTAAGATGGCCGGTCTTCGCGGCAACGCGCCCGAGTTAGGGCTCAGGCTTATGCATATATACGCATCGGTGCTTAAGCCCGCTGGTCTCGTGGCGCTGTATATGGATGCGATGCGACCGTCCCAAGCGACTTCGATCCGCCAAATTGGGCCCCTGTCATCAGCTTGAAATTCGGCACCAACGACTTTGACAAAGCGGAATTCTTTCGCTTCTTGCGACACGGTCAGATAAGTTGAAACACCAATGATTGCGATGAAAGCAATGACCGCGGACCATCGTTGCAGCTGTTCACGTCTTTGAATTTGGTCAAGTTTCTTGTTCAAGTTTGTCATATATGAGGATCGACGATTGTTGTCGGAGTTTGGGCAACACTTGCTTGGTCGCAATGCCTATTGAAGACTGCGCGAACGTTGATTGGTACATCAAATCTGTTCAGGCTTTAATGAACGCAGACCTGCTCGCCGGGCGTTAGATGTTGCAACGGATGTTTTGTTCTTTTCTTTCATGTGCTTGATTTGGGGAGTAACAGGGGGTTTACAATAGTTGCCTGCGCCCGCGTGCCTGCGCATTGGGGTCCAGCACACCACTCAAATCTGTTGAGGCAGACGGTGTCAGGCCCGCCATTTCACATTTCTCTTGATCGACCTGTTGCAGGACTTTCAGCCCCTCGGGCCAGTAATCGGTGTATGTCACACAAATTACGTCGCCCGGTGTCAGTCCGGTGATCACAGTGCTGCCGCGAATGGTTGGCGTCTCTTCATGCATGGCCAGCCGCCAAGCTCTTACGCGCACACCCCGGTATGGTGTGACATTTGGCAGCTGATCCGTTTCCAGCTGTTCAACGACGGTTGCATATGCGTAGTCTGGTGTGCCGATGGGGCGAATTGACAGTATCATCGCACCGATTACTGCGAAGAGAGCCAGGAATGAAAACCTGTGATAGCGTATCGCTTCAAGCATTGGCGCGGGCTCCTTTGCTTGCCGACTGTACTGACCAAATTTAGGTGATGCTTGCTGGTGGTTCAATACCCGCTTGCCTGTTTGTTCGGGCGCGTTAGGTTCGGGACAATTCTCCAAGAGGTCCAAAAATGCAAACACTTCCACTCGGCCGGACTGACATCAACGTCAGCGAATGGTGCCTTGGCACGATGACATATGGCAATCAGACGCCCGAAGACGATGCGCACCGCCAGATTGATATGGCCTTGGACGCCGGGATTAACTTTCTGGATACCGCAGAGATGTACCCGGTGAACCCGATCCGGGCGGAAACGGTGGGCCTGTCCGAACAGGTGATCGGCAATTGGATCGCCAAGACCGGGCGGCGTGATGAGATCGTGGTGGCGACAAAGGTTTCGGGTAACAACCCCGGATGGGTCCGTGAAGGGCGCGGCTATGACGGGGCCGTGATCCGCGAGACAGTTGATGCTTCGCTTAAGCGCCTTCAGACGGATGTCATTGATCTCTATCAGATGCATTGGCCTGTGCGCGGGACATATATGTTCCGCCAAAATTGGACTTACGACCCTTCAGGCCAAAACCGCCAGCAGACCATGGATCACATGATGGATGTGCTGACAGCCCTTGGTGATATGGTCAAAGCGGGCAAAATCCGCGCCATCGGCATGTCGAATGAAAGCTCTTGGGGCATGACGAAGTGGATTGATCAAGCCGAGGCTGCGGGCTTGCCGCGAATGGCATCCGTACAGAATGAATATTCATTGCTTTGCCGGATGTATGACACCGATCTGGCAGAAATGGCGGTGAACGAGGATGTGACATTGCTGGCATTCTCACCATTGGCTTGCGGGGTTCTGACCGGAAAATACCAAAACGGACAGGTACCCGACGGCAGCCGCATGTCGCTGAATGGCGATCTTGGGGGGCGGGTGACAGACCGGGTCTGGCCCGCCGCGCAAGCCTATCTTGATGTCGCCGCAAAGCATGGTTTGGACCCGGTGCATATGGCGATGGCCTGGCAACGGACCCGACCTTTCCCGGTGTCTGCGATCTTTGGGGCCACAACATCGGATCAGCTGAGCCAGATTTTGGCGGGGCGGGATGTGGTTTTGTCGGATGAGGTTATTGTGCAGATCAATACGGCGTACAAAGCGCACCCCATGCCGTATTGATGCCGGCGGATATCACGCACTAGGAATTGGGCTATGCTCAAATGGTGCAGGTCTTGCGACGACTAACGGACCAACAGATATCAGAAAGAACAATTGAGTTGTTTGTGCCAACAACCCAATTGTTCTTTCTGTGTCCAAGTTCGGAGCGATCTTAGGCTTGCAGCATCCGTTCGTTTAGCGAAGTCGCGTTTCTGACGCTAGACAATGGAGCACAAAAAACATCCCAGATTTTGCAAGCCAATCAGCTTTCCTGATTGGCGGCATAAGAAACCATCGTTTTCCCTGTTGCTCTCAAGCGGTAAATTGAACCCCAAAGTTTCCGGACATTCAGGGGAGGTTCCGATGGAGCTGTCGTTTTTCACGATGCCAATTCACCCAGTGGGCAAGGCGATCTCGCAAAGTTTGCAAGAAGATCGCGAGGCTTTCATTCTGGCGGATGAGCTGGGCTTTGTTGAAGGCTATTGCGGCGAGCATACCACCGACTTGGCCGAGGTGATCACCTCAACCGTCGCCTTTATGGCCAGCCTTGCCTATGAAACCAAAAATATCAAATTGGGCACTGGTACCGTAAACCTGCCCAATTCGCACCCCGCCCGTGTGGCCGCCGAAGTGGCGATGTTGGATCACATGACAAAAGGCCGCGCGATTTTCGGGATTTCACCCGGCGGTCTTATGTCGGATGCCGAGATTTTCGGTAATCTCAAGAAAGACCGCAACGCTATGTTTGTTGAATGCATCAACATGGTTTTGCAAATTTGGGACGGCGAAGCACCCTATAACCTCAAAGGTGATTTCTTTGAGGTCACAACCGAAAACACGATGATCCCCGAGATCGGCCAGGGCACGGTTATTAAGCCCTATCAAGATCCGCACCCGCCGATTGTTGGCACTGTGGTCGCCCCATTCTCAAAAGGCGTCACCGCCATGGCTGCCCGTGGATGGGAGCCTATTTCCGCGAATTTCTTGCTGCCAAAATGGGTCAAAACCCATTGGCCAAATTACGTGGAAGGTTGCGAACAAGGTGGCCGCACCGTTGATTTGAATAACTGGAGCGTTGCTAAAAATATCTGCGTCGCTGACGACATGGCGACTGCAAAGGCCTATGCCCGCGACCCGGACAGCCCTTACGTGTTTTACTACAGTCAGCTGCTGACCAAGATGCGCGCCGGTGGCCGCTTGAACCTGTTCAAAGAAGATCAAAACATGCCGGACGAAGACGTCACCCTCGATTATGTATTGGACCGTCTGGTGATCTATGGTGATCCGGAAAGCGTGGCCGACCAGGTCCTTGCCTTCCACGATGAAGTTGGCCCGTTTGGCAAGCTGGTCTATGCGG
Source organism: uncultured Paracoccaceae bacterium (assembly GCA_947501555.1). GTDB lineage: Bacteria > Pseudomonadota > Alphaproteobacteria > Rhodobacterales > Rhodobacteraceae > Yoonia. The sequence continues at coordinate 2,222,606 of CANMWG010000001.1, read as the reverse complement.
GCCACGATTGGGCTGACCGTGAATTGGGCCGCCGCTCAATGATCTTGACCGCTGAAAAGGTCCTGCCAAAGGTCAACACTGCGCTTGGTGCCTTGTCTTTGGAGACCGCTTGATGCCCACCGTGACCTTAAGCGATGGCGTGAAGCTGGCCTATCAGGTCGACGGACCGATGGATGGCGATTGGATCGTTCTGTCAAATTCCCTCGCCACTGATATGCGTCTTTTTGACTACGAAGCATCCTATTTGGCTGAAACCCACCGCGTGCTGCGGTTTGACACGCGTGGGCATGGGCAAAGCGAAGCCTCTGCCCCGCCATATGGGTTCCCCCAACTGATCAGCGATGTTGTTGCCTTGATGGATCACCTGCAGATTGCGAAGGCCGATTTCCTAGGCGTTTCGCTTGGGGGGATGACGGCGTTGGCGATGGGAGTAGCCCATCCTGACCGCGTTGATCGCATCATGTGTTGCGATGCGCGTGCTGATGCGCCTGATCCCTACAAGGCGATCTGGGACGGGAATATTGCAAAATTACATGCCGAGAACCTTAACGCGCTGTGCGAGCCCACATTGACCCGTTGGTTCACGCCGGGCTTTCTGGCCGATGCCGCGAATACGCCCAAGCTGGATGTGGTCCGCGACATGTTTAAGGCCACCGCGTCAGAGGGCTATGAAGGGGCTGCGCGCTGCTTACAGACCCTTGATCTGTTGCCGTCATTGCCTGACTTGCAGGCCAAGACCCTTTATATGACGGGCGATCAGGATATGGCGGCCCCTACGGCGGTCATGCAGGCCATGGCCGAGAACACACCAAACAGCACATTCAAAGTCATCGAAGACGCGGCGCATCTGTCCAATTTGGAACAACCCGCGCGCTTTAAGCAAGAAATCTGCAGCTTCCTGGCGGAATAGGCAGGACGATCGGGAGGAAAGACAATGGCGATCAAAGAAAAACCAATCTGGAAATTCAACGTCAAAGGCGGGCATGAGACCCCGACGAAATCAACCGCGACTGCGCGGGGCAAAACCGTCGTGATTGATGAACCGGTCTTGCGCGGCGGTACAGACGAAGGACCGATGCCGGTTGAATATGTTTTCATGGGGTTGTTGGGCTGTACGCATGTGATCTCAAATAAGTTGGCCAAGCATCACGGTGCCGATTTCACCCATATGGATATCGACATCAACGTGACCATGGACAGCCACGGCACCCGTCTGATCAACCCGATCCCGGTGCCATTTCCCGAAGTGACGCTTGATATCGATGTGACCTACGAAGGCCCGCGTGACGCGGCCATCGCGGTGACACGTGATCTAAAACATCACTGCGCGGTGTCAAAAATGCTGCAAGAATCAGGGACCAAGGTGATCGAAAAATGGGTCCTGAACGGCGAGGCGATACCGGTCGGATGACCTTTGCTTATTATGGTCTCCGTTCTGTTGGGTGTGCGGACAAAGCGCCCTTTCGCTGCGGCTGGGCCAACGTCCGCACTTAGGTTTCAGACTAGCCCTGCTAGTCTTGCGAACGGGTCTACATTTGGGTCTCGGTGCCAAGAGTATTCGCATTCTAGGGCAGTCTTTTCTGCCTTCTCCTCACCATAAAGGTTCGCCAGTGCTCCAAGCGCCATATCAGTCCCAGCCGAAACGCCTGAAGATGTAAAGAACTTGCCGTCCTCGACCCACCGCGCCTGCTTTACCCATTGAACCTTCGGCGCGAGATGAACCGTCGATGTGAAGTCCATCTTGTTTGTCGTGGCCCGTTTGCCATCAAGCAAGCCCGTCATCCCAAGCACGATGGTGCCCGTGCAGACCGCCATGACCCGTTCCGCGTTTGCTGACACATCGCGTATCCACTGAAGAAAATCTGGCGCGACACATTCTTCGAGAGCGCTGTCACCGCCCGGTATGAAGAGCAAATCATACTCCGTACGCTCTGACATCGTGATGTCTGGTACAATCCTTTGACCATGACGGCTAGGCACTGGGTTGGCTCCGGCGGCAACCGTAATCACGTCTATTTCGTAGGTGGGGTCACCCAACATTTCCATCGGGCCAAAATAGTCCAGCGTTTGAAAACCTGGAAATACAAGGGCAGCAAGAGTTCTCATTTTCATTTCTCCTAAATCACCTTGTTCCCTAGATATGAGATGTGGCTTATGGCATAAATGACAACATGCCCTCTTTTCATGCCAACACACCAAAACCTAACCCTGACAAACCGAATGTTGTTTTTCTGGTCTATGATGGCATCGTGTTGCTTGACCTTGTGGGGCCACTGCATGTGTTTTCTCGTGCTTGCGAAGACGGAACAAATGAACTGGCCTATAACACCTATATTGCGTCAGTGAAGGGCGGTCCGGTACAAACGAACACAATTGTTCAAGTGGATAGTACGCCCCTTACGGAGCTATGTGATGCCTCCCGAGGATTGAAAATCGACACTTTGGTGATTGTTGGTGGTGATGGCGCGAATGCCGCCGAAATAAATGGCGAACTGGTAGCGCAAGTTGCCGCGCTTTCAGACAAGGCCAGACGCACTTGTTCCGTTTGTTGCGGTGCCTTTTTATTAGCTGCAGCAGGTCTGCTGGACGGTTGTCGCGCCGTGACGCATTGGGAGGACTGCACACTTCTGGCGGCGCGTTTTCCAAGGGTGAATGTCGAAGTAGACCCAATTTATATCAAAGAAGGCTCAATCTGGACATCAGCCGGAATAACTGCAGGCACCGACATGGCTCTTGCTGTCGTTCGTGAAGACTTGGGGCCAGGCTCTGCATTAAGCTTGGCGAGGTCGTTAGTGACCCCGATGATCAGGTCTGCGGGACAATCCCAATTCAGTTCCGATCTTGCGCGTCAGACCCAAGATTCAGAAGGCGAATTTGCAGCACTACACAATTGGCTACGAGATAACTTGGCACAGCGCATCAAAGTTAGCGATATGGCCAACAGATGCGCCATGAGTTCGCGCAATTTCTCCCGACGTTATATGGCAAAGGTTGGCCTGACGCCTGCCAATTCCTTGGAGAAAATGAGAATAGAAGCAGCGAAAAATCTTCTTGTAGAAACGGATCACGGTATCAAAATTGTGGCAAGCCAATGTGGCTTTGGTGACCAAGAAAAAATGCGAAGAGCATTCCATAGACATCTTCGCACATCTCCTTCCAGCTATCGGTCGTCGTTTCACGAAAACTGACATTCACGCTCTGCGTAGCATTAGCTAGTTTGGGCGGTCTTATGTATCAAACGCACCAAGCCCGCCACACCAACGCGGCGGGGTGTGAGGGATGATTAAGGTTCTGGCGCTGTTATTCGTCATCCATGCCGAAATTTACGGTCCTGCCTCTGTCCATTTCCAGGTCATCACTTTCGACCAAAGTGCAGACACAGTTGAACCAACTCTCATGCTTGATGGGGTCCCCGAAGACATCTTTAGCCGTTACAAGAACAGTGAAACTGACAGATGCCTGTGTTTCTTCAGAGTCAATGAACCTTATATCACTCGAAAGGGTTTCTGTTGTTACTCTGTCGGCAAACTCAACTCCAGCTCCCAAGTCCGGCCAGGTAACAGATGCCCGTCTTTCGTTTTGCCTGTTCTCTATGGGTGTCCCTTGGAAAACCCTTACCTTGATGCCAGTAGCAGGGGACTGCCCAGTGTTTTTTACTTCTGGATAGACCAGCCAGAAAACTCGATCCTGATCAACGCGGATAGACATCTTGGCCTTGGCAATTGTCAGGTATGCCTTGACTTGTTTTTTCCCAATATCACGGGTGTCGTTAGCCATACCCCGGGTGTCACAAGCCATGTCCTGAGTGGCTTTCAAGGTGCGCCAAACAAAGAAGACACCGAACAGGGTTATGACCGTCATCCAAATGGTAGCGATCAACATGCCAAGCGCCCACGCAGCCATGTCTTGCTGGGCATTCAAATCATATTCGGCCTGCTTTACGCCGCCATCAGCGCTTACGTTGTCAGCGAGACAAGTAAGCAACCCGACAAGGCCGCTTTCGTCCATGACGGCCCCGCAGGAAGCTGGGCTATGTTGGGTGGCATCGGAATGATACTCGGCGGCGGTATCGCGTTGGTCGGCGTGTCCCTTCTTATATTCCAGTACTAGATATACTGAGAAAAGAATGCAAAACGCGAATATTGCTAATCCAAGTGTAAGCTTGCAGAACCAATAGACTTTAGACATGCCAACATAAACGCAGCCGAAAACTTCCCACGGGATAGCTTATTGGCGACGTTAACCTCTTTCTCATTGATTCCAATGTTCGCCAGCTTCTCAACAAGGAGAGCGTAAGTCACGCCCTTTCGTTTCAACTCTGACTTGAGCAGGTTTGCGGCCTGCATCTCCCATTCGCTTTGCTCTGGCATATCGCCTCCGATAAAAATATACTATTTTTGATATGTAACCCATTGCAAACAGTATGTCACTATACTATATTAGATATGAAGTTAACGGATATAGTAACATGGCACAGCATTTTCTTCTCTCAGCGGCATCACGCACCCTCAGCCTTCGTAAGATTTACAAGGCTGGTGAAGCTGCGGCTTATGAGACGTTCTGCGAAATGCGCTGGCCTGAGAACGGCGGCGAGGCTGTATGCCCATGCTGTGGCCACAACGAAACCTACAAGATCACCACGCGCCGCAAGTTTAAGTGCAAGGCGTGTGCGCACCAGTTCAGCGTCACGTCTGGCACCATCTTTGCTTCGCGCAAGATGGACTTTGTTGACCTGCTGGCCGCTATTTTCCTGATCGTGAACGCTTCTAAAGGTATGAGCATGGTGCAGTTGTCCCGTGATCTGGACTGCCAGTACAAAACGGCTTTCGTTCTGGCTCACAAGCTGCGCGAGGCGATTGCGCAGGAAGTCCACACTGGCGAAGTGCTGGACGGTCATGTCGAGATTGATGGCGCTTACTTTGGCGGTCACATCCGCCCTGCAAACGAGAAAGCCAACCGCGTAGATCGGCGCCTCAAGAAGCACCAGACAGGCACACGCCGCGTTGTGGTTGCCATGCGTGAGCGTGAGGGCCGTACACTGCCATTCATCGCCATGGGCGAAGGTGAGGGCGTGAAGCTGGCAATTGAGAACGTCAGCCGCACAGCCACTATGTCAGCCGATGAAGCATCACACTGGGACTTGCTGCATGACGGTTGGATGGTTGATCGCGTGAACCACAGCGAAGTCTACAGCGACCACGGCAAGCATACCAACATGGTTGAATCGTTCTTTTCACGCCTGCGCAATATGATCGAAGGCCAGCACCACGGCGTTAGCCCGAAGTACCTGCACCAGTATGCAAACCACTCTGCGTGGCTGGAAGACAACCGTCGCACTGACAACGGAACACTGGCGCATATCGTTGTGTCTAACGCGATGGATGCGCCTGTGTCGCGGAATTGGAAAGGGTATTGGCAGCGGGCGGCTTAGCACTATCAGTAGTGAGAACATCTGCGAACATTGCTAGACTCAGTGATAGGCAATATGGTAAATGAAAAATTGAGGCGGTCAGGTCACAACACCTGCCGCCTCTATTTCGAACTAGCCATCAGGGGCTAGGTTTTGTGATCACCCCTTCTTTTTACATGGGTGGGTCACATCGTCAAGTCTCCTGATGGCGTCACCGTAACGCCGCAAAAGGAGATATATCCTATGGCAACCTACATAATTTCGTTTCGTCTGGAACATGACAGCAACTATAGCGACAGATACACAAGTGTTGTTAACGCCATCCGCCGAGAGGCCGACGGGGGCAGCAAGTGGGAAGAAATGACTTCAATGTTCATTCTTAAATCGGTCAAAACCGCTGACAGTATTGCGAGCTCAATTTATATTGGCTCGTCACTCGACATCACTAAAGATGCAGTACTAGTCGTCAATGCTTCCAACGGGACGTTCGCGACCCGAGGAAAGATCGAATACCCTGCCACTTTGGCTTCGCTGTTCACTCAAGATGTTAATGCTTTCACTGGGATTTTCGGAACCTAGGAACGATTGGTGCGGGCATATTGGAACGCGTAAAATCCTAGCTGCCCGCATTACTACTTCTAGTCTAATCTTCTTGCTCAGGTTCATTTAATTCTCCACAGGCAACCGCTCGGCCCAAAGTTCTGCACCACGCGCCCATCTTTCTGCTGACGTTGCAGCGCATCTCGGACCCTTTTTAGCACATCGGCGTGAAAACTGGAATCCCATCCCTTCTTAGCAATGATCTGCAAAGTTAGCGTTTCATCATCCGCAGGGGCAACCCGAAGCATGTCCCGGACGGTCAACTTCAACTCATTGCGCCCGAATAGCTGCTTGTACTTCCCACGCGGTGCAATGCCCTTGGGGTCATCCTGATAGCCACACAGCACCAGCGTGCGGTCTATGGCGTCCAGATCGGCTTTCAGGGCATCAGCGGCCCTTAGCGCAACCTTGTGCTGGCCTGCTATCTCGCCGCGCTTCTTGATCAGTCCGTGGATTGTGTGTTCCATACCCGCATTATGGATTCACAGCCTTGTTTTTATAAGGTATGTTGTTGGTGCGTTTGATACATAAGGCCGAGTTTGGGCTCTAACCAGACATTGGACCTGTCGCGATGGTTGTGCAATTCTCACCGGAAACCATCTCAATGAGATGCAATCACGGCTTTAAAGGGCATGCCGCTTAATGAAGAATATCAAGACCCAACAACTGCGCTACTTTGTTGCTGTCTACGATGTGGGGTCGATCACGGCTGCTGCGCATCGCGTCAACGCGACCCAGTCGGGCGTCAGTATGCAAATCCGTGAATTTGAAGATCGCCTTGGCGTGTCGTTGTTTGACCGGACCTCTGCAGGTGTTGTGCCGACGAAAGCCGGTGAAATGGTTTATCGCCGCGCCACCCGTGTCTTGCGCGAGATCGATGAGTTGGAAAACGATGTGCTATCCCATCAAGGCCAACTTGGGGGCCGTGTCCGTGCCGGGATTATGCCGACGTTTTCCCGGTCAATCTTGGCACCGACCTTAATTGATTTTGCCGAAAAACATCCGCTCGTCGATGTGCAGATCAGCGAAGGTTATAGCGAAACGCTAACCCACCGCGTCGCGCGGGAAGAGCTGGATTTCGCGGTTGTACCCAGCGGGTCTTTGCCGGTTGGGGTGCGAAGTTCGCATGTGGATACTGATCTGGAGTTTTTGGTCGAAAGCAACTCTGACAGTGCTTCGAACCAGAGCCTCACATGTCTTGCGACCGCGCCACCGCTCAACTTGGTGCTGCCCGGAGCGGCAAATGCACGTCGCAATGGGATCGACCAATATCTTGATAATATTTGTCAATCCAAGCACTCAGTTTTTGAGATCGATAGCATGATGACCACCTTTGATCTGCTGGATAAGGGCAATTATGCATCTATCCTGCCGGGGTGTTTGTGCATCTCAAAATTTGATGATGCGGGGTTGAAACTGTCGCCGATTGTTCAACCCGTATTGAAGGTGGATTATCTGCTGATCGAGCCCTCCGCGCGCGCCACCTCAGCTGTTGTGACTGCGTTTGAAGAAACACTATGCAGCGTCATACGGCGCAGTTGTGAAGAAATCCGTGCGCGATTTCCCATAACCTGACTTGTGCAAACGCGGGTTGCGGGCGCCGACAATCAGGCTAATTGCACATCATTTTTCCTGATGCCAACCATAAGGAACCACAAGTTGTTTTGACGGCTTGGGTCTGATTAACTTTTTTTGTCGGAGCAGTGATTTGGGAGTGACGCTCTGACGGGAGGAGATCGTGACGAGGGGGACATCTATGTCGCGATGTGGTTACGGGAGGAGGGCGTATATGTCCGCTGGAAAATTGTCCGCAGAACGCTGGCTGCTGCTTGTTCTTTGTGTTGCGGCGGCCTTAGCTGTTGCGTTCATGGGACAGATTGTGGAGCCGCCCAAGGTTCTGCTGGGTCAGATGCTGACCGCAATCACGCCAAGCCTGTTTCCCACATTGATCCTGAGCGTGCTGGCCGCTTTATCCGGTGCCTTGTTCTTTTTCACAACTAACGACAACGGTGGAACAGAAGAACCGACGGACTGGCCTGCAATCTGGCGCGGCGTCCAGCTGTTCCTGTGCATGCTTTTCTATGCGCTTGCGATGGAACCGTTTGGTTTTTTTCTGTCTTCGTGCATCACTATCATTCTGGTGTCCCTCCTGACCGGGAACCGTTCCGTTCTTCAGATCGGCGGTCTGGCCATCATCGGCCCGTCTACGCTGTATCTGATGGCCACCAGACTTCTTGCCGTATCTCTGCCCGAGTTAAACGCGGTTGAGCTTTTCTATGCACAAACGCTTGGCCTTTAGGATTTAACGATGCTTGACGACTTCATCACTGGCTTTGGCATGGCCTTCCGTCTGGATACGTTTCTGATGATATCGGCGGGCCTGTTTGGCGGAATGCTGGTTGGTGCCTTGCCGGGCTTTACCACCCTGTTGGCGATGGCGATTTTGCTGCCGATTTCATTCTTTCTTGATCCGATCGTTGGCATTCCCTTTCTGTTGGGCGTCTACAAGGGCGGGATCTTTGGCGGCTCGATCCCCGCCATTCTCGTGTCTATGCCGGGGACTGGTGCTGCGGTTGCTACGTCCCGTGACGGCTACAAACTGACCCAACAGGGCAAGTCCCGCAAAGCATTAGATATGGCGCTGTGCTCATCTGTCTTTGGGGACACGGTGAGCGACACGTTCACCATGCTCATGATCTTCCCAATCGCGTTCCTTGTGATGCAGTTTGGCCCGCCCGAGCTGTTTGCGGTTCTGCTGCTGAGCCTGGTCATTATCGCGGCCACCTCTGGAAAGAACCCACTGAAGGCCTTGGTGATGATGTTGCTGGGGCTTTGGTTGTCCTTTATCGGCACTGATCCGATTGGGGGCGTCGACCGGTTTACCTTTGGCGTCTTTGAACTGCGTTCCGGCATCCCGCTTTTGCCCATGTTGATTGGTGTCTTCGCGATCCCTGAAATTGCCAACGTTGTGATGCGGTCGGACAAGGTGCAGAAATTGGCATCCGTCATGGGTGAGCGTTTGACCTTTGTCGAATTCCGCAGGTGTTTTCGGACGATTTGCCGCTCAACCGCGATCGGGACGGGCATAGGCGTGATCCCCGGCCTTGGTCAGGTTGTCGCGGCGATGATGGGCTATTCGGCGGCCAAGAACGCATCCGACCACCCCGAAACATTTGGCGAGGGCGAATTGGAAGGTATTGCCGCCGCAGAGGCTGCGAATAATGCCGTGAATGGCCCGACCATGGTACCACTGCTTACTTTGGGCATCCCCGGCGACAATGTGACCGCGATCTTACTGGGGGCCTTTGTGGCCCAGGGTTTGCGCCCCGGCCCGCAATTGTTCGAAGAACAAGGGGCGACCGTTTTTGCCATTCTGGTGGCCATGGTCATTGCCAATCTGCTGTTCCTGATCATCGGCTATCTGTCGATCCCTTTCTTTGCGCGGTTGGTGCAGATCAAGACGTCGGTGCTTGTGCCGCTTGTGTTGATGTTCGCCTTTGCCGGGACGTTCGTGTTCCGTTCGGACGGCTTCGATTTGATCATGCTGGTGGCCTTCGGTGTCTTTGGCTTGATCGCACGGGCCGCAAAATTTGATGTCATGCCCATGGTGATGGGGTTCATTCTGGGCAGTCCACTCGAATACGCATTTGGCCAAACACTGTCGATGGGGAACGGAGCGACGTGGGAATTCCTGTTCAGCGAACGCATGGGTGCGGTCACGGTGCTGCTCGCGATCCCCGTGATCGGTATCATGTTGTGGCGAAGGCTGTCGAAATTGCCAGCCGGGAGCCACTGATTTGACCGGGGCTGCATCGCCTCGCGTCATTAAAACGAAAGATGCAAAAAGGGAGGTAAGACAGATGTTCACATCTATATTGAAGAAGGTCGCTTTGGCTGGCGGTCTGGTCGTGTCGGCGCTGGGCACAGCGGCTTGGGCCGAATACCCGGAAAAACCGATCACAATGGTCATCCCATTTGGCCCGGGTGGTTCGCATGACCTGAACGCGCGGGTAATTACATCGATCATTCCGACATATCTGGAACAGGCGATGATCGTCCGGCTGACACCGGGTGCTGGTGGTCAAACAGGCACGCAGGAAGTCGCGAATGCAGCGGCTGACGGATACACGCTTTTGTTCACGCACAACTATGTCGACATGCTGCAGCAATATGTAACGGATGTGCCCTATGACCCGCTGACGGATTTCGTTCCGATCGCGCGCGTGAACTATGCCCCAATCGGTGTGGTCGTCCGTGCTGATAGCCCATATGAGACATTTGATGATCTGATCGCAGCGGCTGATGCAGATCCGGGTAGCATCCGGATGTCGCATTCGGGGAATTGGGGTGCGTTGTTCGTACCAGCCGCACAGATTATGCTGGCGCGTGACATCTCATTCAATCTCGTCCCATACCAAGGTGGCGGCCCCGCTATGCAGGCGCTGTTGTCTGGCGATGCGGATGTGACGATGGGTTTCCCATCAACGCTGAGCGGGCAGATTGATGCTGGTGAAATCCGGGTGCTCGCTACTGCTGGCACGGACCGTATGTTCGATGACGTCCCAACCTTTGCTGAAGTTGGTGTTGAGGGCGACGTAGGCTTTATGCACCGCGTACTCGTCGCACCCGCCGGTACACCGGATGAGGCTGTCGCCAAGCTGACAGGTGCTTTTGCAGAGCTGATCGAGGATACAACCTTTACCCGCATGATGGGACGCTTGAACGAATCCATCGAGCTGCTGGATGGTCCAACGTATCAAGCGCTGCGCGAAGAGCAGGCTGTCGCCTATAAAGAGTTGGTCGATCAGCTGACTGGCCAATAAGAACCTGCCGGTGACGGCGCAACTGCGCCGTCGCCAATTATCCTAAAGACAGAAAGTAGAGTGCATGAGACAGGTAGAAGTCGCTGTAATCGGAACCGGATGGTGTGGTGGCATTCGTGCTGAAACCCTTGCCCGCTCAGCGTTGGTCGACAAGCTGCACATCTGCGAAATTCGGCCCGAGCGGCTGGCCGAGGTCAAAGCACTGACCAACCCGGCCACCGCGACAACAGATTACCAAGACATCGTGAAGAACCCTGCGATTGAGGTTGTTTATATCTCAACCACGCCAGAGCAGACCCACTATCCCATCGCCCGCGACTGCATGCGCGCCGGGAAACATGTGCTGCTAGAGAAACCAATAGCGTTGGAGCTGGCCGAGGCCGATGAGCTGATCGCCCTGTCCCACCAGAAGGGCGTCAAATTCACCATTGGCTATTCCCAGCGGTTCAACCCCAAAATCGCTTATGCCAAGAAATCCATCATGGATGGGACGTTAGGCAAAGTTGTCAACGTCATGGTCAGCCGCCATCTGTCGCGGAACCTTGGCAAGAAAATTGCCAACCGAGTCAAGTTGTCGCCCGCGGCCATGGAAAGCACCCACGATCTGGATTTTGTCTTCTGGCTATTGGGTCCCGCGAAACCAGAGCGTGTCTATTCCCAAGGGGCCTATGGGTACATGAAGGAACTTAATGGCTCCTACGATTGCCAGTGGAGTACGGTGAACATGGATGATGGAACCTTGGTCGTTGTCGGGGGCGGCTGGAACTTACCCCCAAGCTATCCCAACTACTGTGGCACATGGATTGAAATCACGGGTACCGAAGGATCGCTGATCCTGGACGATACAAGCCGCGATAACTGGCTGAATACGGTAAAGGACGGCACCCAATACCCGATGTCCACGATGCCGGGCGAACAGGTTGACCATGCCTTTGCAGGGCAAATGGGCCCGGAAACCATCCACTTCCTCGAAGCTGTTTTGCTCGACCGCGATGTGATGGTGTCACCGGAACATGCACGGATGGTGATGGAAAGCTATTCGGCTGCCGATGTATCGGCTGCCTTGAATGAGCCGGTTAATTTGCCATTGTCCAATAAGTCGCTCGCGGTTCTGGATGACTTGAAGAAAGAGAATCAAGGGTAACCCCAGCGCTTTCGTTGTAATTTTGGCCATACAAATGATCGCATACGGTATGTTGTTGCGGTGAGTTGTTTTGCTTAACCCAAACCAATGGGCGTCTGGATTTCCTTGCCTGCAGTTGATCAATGGTACACTTCGGTGCAACGCTTGGTCACACAGATGTCGTTCGTATTACTTCTAATTTTGTGTATATTGGCGATTGACCTGCTTTTTGTGGTAGGCTGTTAACCATTATCTGTCAAAAAGACAGTATCGGGTGAGAAGGCAAAGCTAGGGAAAGATGCTGGAATTCGCGGAAGTCAGCAAATCCTTTTGGACAGGCACGCAGCGCAAGGTGATCCTTGATCGCGTTTCATTCCGCGTGGAGATTGGCAACTCGCTTGGAATTCTGGCACCCAATGGCACCGGGAAGACCACGCTGATCAATATGATGGCCGGTTTGGAAAAGCCCGACGAAGGAACCATCACCCGCAAAAGCAAAATTTCTTTCCCGCTGGGCTTTATGGGTGGTGTGATCGGGAAGCTGAGCGCTGTGGAAAACAGCCGTTATATTGCACGGCTCTATGGTCTGGACCCTGACTATGTTGAGGCGTTTTGTCGGTGGCTCTGTGATATTCAAGAGTACTTTGAAATGCCCGTCGGCACATATTCTAGCGGTATGCGTCAGCGGTTTTCATTTGCATTGATGTTGGCGCTTGAGTTTGACATTTATCTGATCGATGAAGGTATGCCGGGTGCCACGGATGTTGAATTCAACCGTAAGGCGGGTGAAATCTTGCGTGATCGGTTAGAAAAGACCACTGTGGTGATCGTATCACATCAGGCCGCAACGCTGGAACGTTTTGCCCGTTCCGCGGCGGTCCTCCGGAATGGGCAACTGCTTATGTTTGAAACCTTGGAAGAAGCGAAACAGCTCTATGACTACGAAGCCCAAGGTTAAAAAGTTCCGCATCAGGCGCGGAAAAGTTATGGAAAAATCGAAGCCGGCTGATCCGGCCCCCACGGCGTTGTCGCGTCCAGAAATGCTAGAGGCGATTAGCAAAGAAGGACTGACCGGGCGCCAGCTACGCATGGCGCGGCGTGTGGCTCAGAAGAATGGGCTGGAAGTCTCATCAGATTTTGAGGCTGTGTTAAAGTTGCGCGAAGCTGGGATCGATCCGTTTCAACGCAATTCGGTGCTAGAGTTGGTCACCCCTGGGGACGCCAAGCCTGCGGGCCGGATTCAGTTGCCCGATACGACAAGTGACAACGCGAATGTGCTTGCGCCCTCTGGCAAAGCTACAAAGCCAAGCGCACATATTTCCGAGATCCGACGCATCCAACGCGAAATCGCACAGCGCCGTCGCCGCAAATTGGCTTTGTTGTTTACGCGCCTTTCGGTCTTTATCTTTCTGCCCACTTTTCTGATGGGTTGGTATTTCTACACAATGGCAACGCCTATGTATGCCACAAAGTCTGAAATCGTGATTCAACAGGCCCAGTCGCAAGGTGCCCAAGCCGGCGGTTTGAGCACCCTTTTCCAAGGCACATCGATTGCTACCCAACAAGATAGTATCGCCGTGCAATCCTATCTCGCCTCACGTGAAGCCATGTTGCGCCTTGATTCTGATCATGCGTTCAAGGAGCATTTTAGCAATCCAGAGATCGACCCGGTGCAGCGTTTGCCTGAAAATGCCACCAATGAGGATGCATTTAAGCTATACACCGATCATGTGCGTATCAGTTATGACCCAACCGAGGGTATCATTCGGATGGAAGTCATCGCTGTCGAGCCGGAAACAAGCTATGAATTTTCGGAAGCCTTGATCGGCTATGCGGAAGAACAGGTGGACCAATTGACCAGTCGCCTGCGTACCGACCAAATGCGTGGTGCGTTGGCCAGCTATGAAGATGCACAACAACGCCGTGAAGAAGCATTGGCCACATGGCTTGGTATTCAGGAAGAATTGCAGCAAATTGACCCGGTTAGCGAAACCTCTGCACAGATGGGACGCATCAATACCCTGCAAGTCGATCGCGACAGATTGGAAGGTATCCTGCGCGCGCGGTTGAATGCGGAACGGCCTAGCCAGGTGCAAGTGCAATCGCTGCGCGACCAAATTGAAAATATCAACATACAGATCGAACAATTGCGTCAGGAAATGATTGGCAGTGATGAGGGTCAGGTCTCGCTTGCGGCTCGTAATACGGAATTGCGGATGGCCGAGGAAAACTACAATTTCCAGACGATCATGGTCCAACAAGCCTTGACGCAGATGGAAACAGCCCGGATTGAAGCCAATCGGCAAGTTCGCTATCTGTCCCAAAGTGTGCGCCCCATTGCCCCAGATGAGGCCACTTATCCGCGTGCCTTTGAAAACACCTTGCTCTCATTTTTTATCTTTTCGGGAATTTACCTTATGATTTCATTGACGGCCTCCATCCTGCGTGAACAGGTGAGTTCTTGATGCATACAGTTGATATCGGAGCGCTTAGCGTCAGTAATGATAACCCGCTGCTTTTAATTGCGGGGCCGTGCCAACTGGAAAGTCTAGACCACGCCCAAATGATTGCTGGTCAGATGGCTGACATCTGTGCGGCCCATGGTGCCCAGTTTGTGTTCAAAGGCAGCTATGACAAGGCCAACCGCACATCACTGACGGGCAAACGCGGGCTGGGCATGGATGAGGGCCTGAAGGTCATGCAATCGGTCAAGGATACTGTGGGTTGCCCCGTCTTGACAGATATCCATGCGCCAGAACATTGCGCTACAGTGGCCGCCGTTTGCGATGTGCTGCAAATTCCAGCCTTCCTTTGCCGTCAAACGGACCTGTTGCTGGCCGCTGGCGAAACTGGTGCTGTTATCAACATCAAAAAGGGGCAGTTTCTCGCACCTTGGGATATGCCCAATGTTGTCGCCAAGATCGAAAGTACCGGCAACAAGCGCATTCTGCTGACGGAACGCGGATCTTCTTTTGGCTACAATACTTTGGTTGCTGATATGCGGTCACTGCCGACGATGGCCCGGTCTGGCTATCCGGTGGTTATGGACGCGACCCACTCGGTCCAGCAACCCGGCGGGCAAGGTGGATCAACCGGTGGGCAGCGTGAATTCGCGCCAGTGATGGCGCGTGCGGCCGTATCGCTGGGCATTGCGGCTGTGTTCATAGAGACACATGAAGCCCCTGATACAGCGCCATCTGACGGGCCAAATATGATCCCGCTGGATCAGATGGATGCTTTGGTCAAAAGCCTGATGGGTTTTGATGCATTGGCCAAAGCAGACCCAATACGCGTGTAGACAAACAGGGCTTTTCCTAACCCAAACATGCCCCTAGGATCAGGCAACTGGTTTTCTGGCTGATTTCATGCGCGTTCTCGTTCTTCTTTTGCTCTTTCTAAGCTTTGCGGTGCCCACCACAGCCCAAGAGGCTATGGGTACAATCACTACCGAAAACTCGGCGCAACAAGACGCCGCCATTGCGACCCGCATCCGAGAAATCCTGGCCGCGTTGGGCAGCTATGACAACGTCATCGTCACAGTGAACGAAGGTGTCGTGACGTTGCAAGGCACGACGGCGTCCGCGGTTGAAGCTGACGCGCTTGAGCCGCTTGCTGCCCGGATCGAGGGCGTTGTTGCCGTCCGCAATCAGGTGACGGAAACCACCGATATCGTCGAGCGGCTCGATCCCGCAATTGACCGGTTTCGGGCCCGGATCGACCAGTTCATCATCTTCTTCCCATTGGCTTTGATTGCCGCAGCCGCCTTTGCACTGGTTGTGTTTGTGGGTTTTGCGCTGGCCCGGATGCGCCGACCGTGGGAACGGCTCGCCCCGAATTTATTCATTGCCGAGATTTATCGCCAACTTGTGCGGATTGCATTTGTGATCTTCGGGATCGTCATCGCGCTGGACATCCTGAATGCGACCGCACTTTTAAGCACGATTCTCGGAGCGGCTGGGATCATCGGCTTGGCATTGGGTTTCGCAGTTCGCGACACAGTGGAAAATTTCATCGCCTCGGTAATGTTGTCCTTCCGTCAGCCCTTTCGACCTAATGACACAGTTGAGATCAACGGCGACCAGGGCAAAGTCATTCGGCTGACCAGTCGCGCGACGATCCTGCTATCCTTTGACGGCAACCATATCCGTATTCCCAATGCCACGGTGTTCAAAAGCCGGATCATCAATTACAGCCAAAATGCGGAACGACGGTTTAAATTCAGCATTGTCGTGGATCGTGATGCTGACCTGCAGGCCACACGCACGCTTGTGGAAAGCACGGTGCAAACGTTGCCCTTTGTGCTGACAGAACCCGCTGCACAAACATGGATCGAGGCACTTCATGCGGCGGGTGTTGAACTGGTCGTGACCGGCTGGGTGGACCAGAATGAAACCTCAACAGTGCGCGCCAAGGGCGAGGCGTTGCGCCAGGTCAAGCTGGCAATTCAAGGGGCAGGGGTTGTGATCCCAGACGCGACCCAATCCATTCTGTTGACCCGCGATGTGGTCAAACCTGAGTTGATTGAAAGCACGAAAGTGGACGTGGTTGACGCCAGCGAGGACGAGTCATTGGAGCGGATCGTCGCGGCCGAACGGGACATGGACCAATCCGAGGACCTCTTGCGTGACGACAGCCCAAAGGAATGATTGATTTCTTTGCAAACGGGGCTTGAACCGATGTCAGCTTCGCAGTATCACCCGCCTCGCTGATGGGGTGTAGCCAAGTGGTAAGGCAACGCTTTTTGGTAGCGTGTACCGTAGGTTCGAATCCTACCACCCCAGCCAGCGCCTTCCTAATCTTCTTCGTTTCCAAGAAGCCGCTCCTGACGAGGGTGTCCGGCACGCCATTGATTCAGCACCTAGGGCGGAAACCTGACAAGATGGATTGCCCTTGCTCCAACCGGCACCGCAATGCGCCGTAGTTCAGGTGCCAAAATTTGCTTATGAGCAGAGCCACCCCATGCAAGTTACTGCAGCCATTTATACTCAGTCTCTTTCCGGATCGACCGATGTTTTGCGCGTCGGCACTGTTTACTTTGGATTGAGGCGCAAAACCAGCTCAACACGTTGTGTCCTCTACCTAATGAAAAAATGGAATCACGCTCACAGAGGCGCGCTAGGGTCCATGCCGCCGTACTTCGATTTGTATTTGTAGAAGGTTGCTGAGCTGATCCCATGCCGCCGACATACATCAGCGGTCTTCTCACCAGCTTCCTGTTCCTTGATCATTGCTATGATCTGTTCCTCCGTGAGTCGTGCCTTCATTTTTCCGTCCTTTTGTTGGGCAGACTCTGCACAAATTTGGAGGAGTTTTACGGGCTCAGGTCATAATCTGACACGGCCGTACGGCTGAGTGAAAGGTACTTTAGTTCGGTTAAGCCGGCGATACTGGAAACATCCGATACCTGGTTGTCGGTCAGATAAAGTTCCTGCAGATTCGTAAATGCTGCGATCGTATGCAAGTCGACGACGTTCGTTCCATAAAGCGTCAGCATTTTTAGGCCTTTTAGGTCGGATATCGGCGATAGATCACTTACTTCCGCTTGGCACTGACTCGTCGCCAATTGGGCCGCTTACGCTGCTTGTGCAGCGTAACGCCAAGTGACCGTCGACTTGGTTAGGTCAGGAGCCTCGGTTGGTCGGGCGGATTCCGGCCAGCCACATAGGTGAGGCGAGCGTGTTTTGGTCGCCAAGAATTTCTAGAAATTCTTGGCCCGTCATGAAAATTCTAGAATTTTCGTTTGCCTTAGCGCACGCCGATGGCCGCAAGTGCCTTGGACAGTTCGGGGGGCAGGGCCTCTTCCTCTTGCCGCCCATCGGGCAGGTCGCGTGGCGCATCGGCGACCGCCAGGTAACGCCACCCTTGGAAGGCTCGTTTCGGCGTGGCTTCAACCCGGATCAATCCCGGTTGACTGACGATTGAACACCGTCGGATCCCGTCGCTACCAGTATATTCGTCCAGCCTCAGCACAGGTTGGCGGCACAAAATGACCCCTTTGATTACCCAAAAGATCGATCCGCCGTTCAGAATTTCATCACCCCGCTTTGGCCACATGCGTGTGATGTGGCGAGGTAGCCCATCTTCGGTCTGGGCGCGTTTGCTGGATTGCCAAGCCATCAGCCCGGCGACATCCTCGGTCCCAACCGAGAGTTTCAGCAAGTGCACGGTTTTTGTCATTTGTCGTTTATCCCCCCCGGGATTGTGATAACAACTAAGCCTGTCCAGCCAAAGTTCAATGCTGGTCGCCCTATCCATGTATATGGTGGGTCTGTTGAGCTCAATCACTATATGTGGTAAATTGTGCCGGGCAAAGAGCCCTGGTTGCCTCTGTCCGACGGGTTTTGACGAATCCCTCAAGCGAAAAGGAAGACGTTGTCATGTCTCATTTCTCTGCCCCGATTGCTGCACAAATTTGGGATATGAAATACCGGTTCAAAGAGGCAGACGGCACTCCGATTGATGAAACGGTCGAAGACACCTGGCGTCGGATTGCCGAGTCTTTGGCGGCGGTTGAGGCCGACCCCGCGGCATGGGAAGGGAAGTTCTACGACGCTCTGACCGATTTCAAATATCTGCCTGCAGGACGGATCACAGCGGGCGCGGGTACGGCCCGGTCTGTGACCCTGTTCAACTGCTTCGTCATGGGGACCGTACCTGACAGCATGGGCGGCATTTTCGATATGCTCAGAGAGGCCGCACTAACCATGCAGCAAGGCGGCGGCATTGGCTATGATTTTTCGACCATTCGGCCCAAAGGCGCAGGCGTCACTGGTGTGGCGGCAGACGCCTCAGGCCCACTGTCGTTCATGGATGTCTGGGACGCGATGTGCCGCACGATTATGTCAGCCGGATCCCGCCGGGGTGCGATGATGGCAACGATGCGATGCGATCACCCAGATGTCGAAGATTTCATCACTGCGAAATCCGACCCGGCCCGGCTGCGCATGTTCAACATGTCTGTGCTGATTACCGATCCATTTATGGAGGCGGTGAAGGCCGATGGCCCTTGGGATCTGGTGTTTGGCGGTGAGGTCTTCCGAACCGTGCAAGCCCGTGACCTGTGGGATGCGATTATGCAATCCACGTACGATTACGCCGAACCCGGTGTGATTTTTATCGACCGGATCAACCAGATGAATAACCTGAATTACTGCGAGACGATCGCCGCAACGAACCCCTGCGGCGAACAGCCGTTGCCGCCTTATGGAGCCTGCTTGCTCGGGTCGATCAACATGGCGCGTTTGGTGTCTGATCCCTTTGGCGATGCGGTAGGTCTCGATGAAGCCGCTCTGACCGATTTGGTCGGTACGGCCGTTCGGATGATGGACAATGTGGTTGATGCCTCACGCTTTCCGTTAGAGGCCCAGCAGGCCGAGGCAAGGTCCAAGCGCCGTATCGGTCTGGGTGTGACCGGCTTGGCGGACGCTTTGCTGATGGTGGGTCTACGCTATGGGTCAGAGGAGGCTGCGGAACAGACTGATAAATGGATGCATGCGATTGCGCGGGCGGCTTATCTGGCCTCGGTTGAATTGGCAAAAGAGAAAGGGGCGTTTCCATTATTCGATGCGGAACAGTTCTTGGCCTCTGGCGCAATGCAAGACATGGATGAGGATGTACGGGATGCAATCCGTCAAAATGGCATACGAAACGCGCTTTTGACTTCGATTGCCCCGACGGGGACGATCAGCCTTTATGCAGGGAATGTGTCCTCCGGGATCGAGCCGGTCTTTGCCTATGCCTATACCCGCAAGGTTTTGCAGAAAGACGGGTCGCGCACTGAAGAAGAAGTGGTTGATTACGCAGTGCAGATGTGGCGTGACTTGAAAGGAGATGCGCCACTGCCGGACTATTTTGTCAACGCGCAAACGCTGGCTCCGCTGGACCATGTGCGGATGCAGGCCGCCGCGCAGAAGTGGATTGATTCATCCATTTCCAAGACGATCAACTGCCCTGAAGACATCAGTTTTGATGCTTTCAAAGAGGTCTACATGGCCGCGTGGGATCAGGGCTGTAAGGGTTGCACGACCTATCGCCCGAATGATGTGACGGGGTCTGTGCTGTCAGTGTCTGAGGAGGCATCTCCGTCAGAGGTCCCGGCTCAGGTGCAGGACGGCGATGAAGGGGCCGAGGTCGTCTATATGTCCGAACCGCTGGACCGCCCGCAGGAGTTGGAAGGGGCTACTTACAAGCTGAAGTGGCCCGACACAGAGCATGCTATTTACATTACGGTCAATGATTTGGTGATCGCCGGGCATCGCAGGCCGTTTGAGGTCTTTATCAATTCCAAGAACATGGAGCATTTCGCCTGGACCGTGGCACTGACCCGGATGATTTCGGCTGTGTTCCGCCGCGGGGGCGATGTGTCCTTTGTGGTCGAAGAGCTCAAGGCGGTGTTCGATCCGCGCGGTGGAGCCTGGATGCAAGGGAAATATGTGCCCTCAATTCTGGCCGCGATCGGTGGGGTGATCGAGAAACACATGATCGCAACAGGGTTCCTCGCCGGAGAAGGGATGGGCCTCAAGGAGGATCCGCAGGCAGATGTTGTCGCGATCAACAGCGGCCCGCGGGGAAGGGCCTGTTCGTCTTGCGGGTCTTATGAATTGCGCATGGTGGAAGGGTGTATGACCTGTGGAGCCTGCGGGTTTTCCAAGTGTGGTTAGCAACTGTATTTCTCAGTTTCTGGTGACGTCCGACATCGAAAGTACGTCTTTACGACAAAAGACGGGTTTTTGTGCCAGCTTGAGAGATGATTCAGGTGGCGATTGGGGCATTTGAGCATCGGGTGCGGATGCTTCAGACGGACAGAACGAGGAAAGGCGGATCATCAGGATCCGCCTTTTACATTTTGATCAGGAATTGACCGTGCTATCGGTGAGCTTGTTCAAGATGCCGGTCAACTTGCTCTCTGAGGTAGATGTGCCCGAAATTCTCCCCACCCGGAGAAAACGGTTTGATGCTGGCGGCTGCCAATTCGGCGGACAGACGTTGCCAACTTCGACCGAACTTTGAACTCATGATGCGGAGGGTGTAGAACTTCGCATGAAAGGCCTCTGCGTCGGACTGACTTATGTAATTTTGTACTGCATTGGTCTTGGAGTTTCTGATTTTAGTGCTGGGGGAATGGCCCTTCGTGATGAGGCGTCTGAACTCTGTCTGCTGCCTTGCCCCGACCGACTTTGCAAATATCTCAATAGAGGTCGCGTCTTGCACTTCCCCTCCAAGAAGAGCGGCAACTTGATCATGATAAACATATAGAGCAGCATAGCCCTCGAAATCAGCGTGCTTTCCGATACTCATGAGGCGTTGATCCTGAATGGCCCGGATTATCTCTCCTGGCCTTATCTTCAGCCTTGCTGCCGACTTTGAAATATGTTCCCAGCCATGCTGAGCCTGTACTAGCTGTTCAGCACCTGAAAATAGGCTGGCCAAGAATGCCTGGCCTTCTTGTGGGTTCCAAACGTGTTTTGTGTCTACATCTGAGAGGGACGGTTTCAAAACTCCATCTTCGACCAGAATGTCGAATTGCGATCGTGTCATGCAAAGGGTCTCTGCAAATGTCTTTGCAGGCAGGAAGGTGATCAACTCCGCGAGCAATGATGATGCCGCTTCTGCATCGAAGAGCGCCCACGCATCGGGGAGATCGGGTGAGATTAGGTTCTGGGCTTCCATCATCTTCCGTAGTCTGCGCTGATCAACTCCGGTCTCTTTCGCTGCAGTAATTACTGAATGAAATAGTCGTTTCTCAACGGGTTCACCCATCAGGTCGTCCCCAGCTCCAAGCGGCCATGTCTCTAGGATATGCTGGCGCAGGATTTCCTTGAACGGATTGAAGTTCACGTCAGTTGCGTAATCATGTGCTAGGCGGTCGTACAAAAGCGGGAAGGTTGCCTTGGGTCCTTGGTTTGGGAATGCTGTTCGTTGTTGCAGTGTTTTGAGGGCCTGAATGACGGCTGCTTCACCTTGGGACGCAACAGCATAACCCGTCTGATAAACTGCCCAGCGATCTTCGGTTGGAATCGAAGACGGAGCATTAAGTTCAAGGCGCAAAAGTGCATTGCCCAAGAGAAAGCAGAAGGTAGCCGCAGCATGAAGTGGATGTTGATCGAGCCATCCGCTTCCCGGCCCATGTTCGAGTCGTGCGTCGATCCATTCATCGTAGTCAGTACATTCCCTGACCTGGTGATCGAAGGTCCCTTGCAGAATTCCCTCGGCACAGTCTGCAAAATGCTGCGATGTGTCATATCTTGTGTGCGGACTTGCTTCACGCCAAAGGTCTATCAGTGGTTGTTCGTGTTTGAGGCAAATAAACACATGCTTCACCATCCAATGGCTGCGCAAAGCCATTGCTTGTCCTGGCGGCGCGTGCTGATGCTGGACATCTTCTTTCAGGCAGGCAGGGCAACCTCTAACGACTGGGGACCGAATGTTCCTGGTATGGAAGGTTTCGTTTCGAAAAACCTGATGTGCCCCATTGCTGCGCCGCGCCGACCATTTCACTACTTCGTGTTGAGCGACGTCGCCGAGAACAGTTAGGTTACTTAAGGCGTCATGTTCGCCGTCAAGAACAGATTTAAAGGGTATGTCATAGTCAAGTCCCAGGAGGCGGGGCGACACCCCATTCCTCGCCGCTAGGCGCGCCATGAAAGAAAACCCGGTTTCACGTTCCACAAGGGGCACGCTTAGCGGCAGTGGATCTATATATAGGCGCGTGTGTCTCTTCATATCGGAGATTTATGCCGGTAAAACTACAACGCAAGTCAAGATGGCAAGAAACTATCAAATCGAGAAGCCACCTGCTTAGCGTTAAGCTATTGCAATCAAATTAAAATGTCGTTGATTGTGCAAAGTAGTATCCGTCTTGATCAAGCCCTGTTTTCAGACCACATTCGCCCGTCTCGCAGCAGTTGCAAAAGGAAGAGCGCATTTCATGCGCCTCGGATTCGTGCTGCGACTCCCAATGTCCTCATACAGTTAGTCAACAAGCGAGCCATGCGTCACTCGAAGAGCTCACCCACGTGCGACGCACAATACTTAAGACACGTGAGTTATTCTTTGCTAGACGGTTTAGAGAGTATTAGGCATGGTTCCATTATATTTTTAAGTTTGAAAAAAATGTTAGTTTATGCTCATGTTAAAGAAATTATTTTTCGTCATATGCTGTTTCGCAATAGGCCTTGGCGCTTATTTTACCTCAGATAGGCGTGGGGCCTTGGATGCATTTTTGGCGTCAACTGCCGAGTTAGTGTCTGACGGTACATTGGACCCCAACTATCTTGAAGTGCTGATGCAGCCGCCGAGTGATCCGAATGTCGGCGAGTTCATGACAACAGTCTCGAACCAGTACCTTGGACACCTTGCTGTGGAATTTCGAAAAGTCCGTGGTCCTGAGTTTAAAGGTATCGCTACTAATGAGCCATTTGATCCGAACATTGATGCTGTCTGGGTCTATATCTTCGATGGCCATGATAAACGCTTCCTAGATTTACCTGTGCAGTGCAACGCAATCGCTTACCCTGAGAAGGATGTCGTCCTCATTGACAGTGCTTTGATCAACTCAATGACAAGAGCGTCCCTTTGTTCCAGTGACGTACCGCCCGTGGAGACGTGGATAGATGATCCTAGTTCGATGGTAGCTGGTACTGCGAGTTTATTTGGGTCAGATTGGAGGGACTATTTCTCGCAAGTTCCATTGGATGCTTGGAGGATGTTTGGTGCGGTCGTCGAGATTGACTATCGCGGTCGTGCCATGCTTCCTCTGCTCATCATCGGCCATGAGATCGGACATCTTGCGCTTCATAGAGAAGAACCAAAGTCGGCTTGGCGGCTATTTTCGAGCGATACAGATGTAGCGACGCATATGACACGTGAGATTGAAGCTGATGATTTTGCTGTCGAGACTTTGATTTTAGCACTCGCAGATCATGATATTGGATCATTGGATAGGGCGTTGGAAATGCCGAACGAATGGCACATTCAATCTCTTGGGACAAACCAGGCGCTACAGGAGAAGCTCAGGTTTTTCACATTGATAATGTCTGGTTATGACGTAAACGATATCATTCCCGACTTTCAGCTAGTTGATGAAGAGGGGAATATTCTCCGAGAACGTCCAGAAGGCTTACAAGTCGTTGATTTGGCTTGTGAGCCGCAGTTGATTTATGCGCGGCGTCTGTTGGGTTTAGCAGTAGCATTTGGTCATTATAGTTGGCGTGCGCGGGTTTCGGCAGCAGCCAATGGTGACAGTCGGTTCCATACCGAAGAACAAGAAGACTTATACTACCAAAACATCGAAGATATGGTTTCGAACAAGATAGTCGAGTGTGGGCTCAATGAATTATATTAAAGC
The DNA here is from genome assembly GCA_947501555.1 of uncultured Paracoccaceae bacterium. GTDB lineage: Bacteria > Pseudomonadota > Alphaproteobacteria > Rhodobacterales > Rhodobacteraceae > Yoonia. The sequence continues at coordinate 2,198,304 of CANMWG010000001.1, read as the reverse complement.
AATTTCGGCAGTTGTTTGCTGCCTTTTGGCAGTCATTTTCCTTTACTCTTGGCAAGGCGGTACAACGATGTTTGGTTTCGCCTGCGAGGGTGTTGAAGCATGTTTCTCTCAGGTGAGTATTGCCGACCTCATACTTCCGTTTCTGGCGACAGTTTTTGCGGTATTGGGAACTTTAGCTGCGGCAGCCTACAGCGTAGCAATGCGGAGAAACCTGAAAGAGGTAGGTTTTGGTCGGCTGCTCAAGCTCGCGGTTGGGAGTACGGATTTTGCCCTGAGCATATTTGTTTTTCCCATTCTGTTTCTAATAGTTATTAGGGCTATTTCCGAAACCAACGATGTAATCCTTGCACTCGTGTTCTCGTTTGAAACTGGTTTCGTGACAAAGTCGATTCTAGCGGCGATGTCGGCTAGCAATAAGGAAGTATCGTAAAAAGGGCACAACATGCACGCGCCAATATCCGCTTCATCTGGCTTGAAAGCTCTTTCCAAAAGGCTGAATAGAGGTGGTTTAAGGACCAATCCGCACCTTAGCAGTTATCCGAGGAAACCTGTTTTGCGCATAATTGACCAAAGCATCAAACGTATGGCCGGCTCGTCATTGTGACGTTGTTTGGAGTGGTAAAAAAAGGATGCCCGGCTAGAAAATTGGTGCAGCCGGTTACCTGGTTGGGCGAGACGGTAGCCCTACATATTGTCTATGATTTTGTCGAGACCTTATGTTCTGTGATCAAGCTTAAAGCTAAGCAAGCATGACGCCAATTTGCCACTTCTTTCGGCGGTGAGGACAATGAACGCGTCTGAGCGTGCGCCGGAAAGGTTGGTCGGCAAATGGTTTGGAAAACTCTTGCGGTAACCAAACGATACGCAAAGGCGGAAACCGCTGCGATAATTAGGTCTTCGCGCTTCCCGCCTTTGCTGCCGTCGCACTCGTGGTGTCACGTTAGATTCTATGCCGTCGTAAAAATGGACGGCACGCAGTGTGCCGTCGGAATACGCAGACTAACTTATAAACGGCATCATCTTTGGCAATGAGCGGCAGTCTCATCGGGAGAAGCGCGTCAACCATCTGGGAATACGCAGCAGTGCGTTTGCGACGACTACCAGCTTACGCATGATCGCAGTGATCGCGACTTTTGGTGGCTTTCCTGCTTTGATGAGCTGATCGTATTTCACCTTTGAACTGAGTTGATGACGTATGGTGCAAAGCGCGGGCATGGCCGGGATCCGACTATGTCTGGTCCTCAATGCGCATCCCAGCGAGCCAACCTTTCGCGAAACGGGCACTGTCTGGGCCTGCCCGGTGCGGTGCCACGACCCTCTCCAATCGCTCGTAAAGAAAATCTAAAGCGCGCGGAGAAAACGCTGCCAGCGTGATCGCTTCAAAATCTTCAATCTGTACATGACTAGTCACACCGGCAGCACCGAGCAGTTGGTCCAGCCAGCGACGCTCAAATGGTGGTGCATCCGAAAGTGCAATTCTGCCTCCTAGAGCTTTCAACAAACTTTCGGCTACGACCTCGACATGCGGCGCAGTTTCCAGCTCAGACCGTGGTATATTATGCACCAATGCGCTGGCTTGCGACCATGCTTCTTCCGGCCAATGCGGTGCAGGTCGGATTAGGCTCTCAAATGTCTGAATTTCATGGCTGTCATCAATCCAACTTAAGCCGACTTCGATGGGCCAGCTATTGCGATCAAGACTGCTGGCTTCAAAGTCCAAAAATGCAAACCGCTGAAATGACAAAGCCGTTGTATTCATGAAAGTTTCGGCGACTTGGAGGTCAACGTACACGCGATCTGGCATCCTCCAATCCTATGAAATGACATCGGCAGCGATGATCGGCGAAAATCTTTGAAATAGAAACGTAACACCATGATAACACTAACATAAAACCAGCTCAAAGATCGGCACAAAACACCACTCTTACCCACCAGCACCATGGAGCGGCTTGAATCTTTGCGCATCATCTCAACTCCAAGGTAAATCTATCAAACGCCTCAAGCGGTTCATTTTGCCCTGGATAACCAACGGAGATATTCCGCAATTCTGTATCGCCAACGCTGAAGGATATGCGATGATGCGTGTGTCCAAACAGCCACCGTCGAGGTTTGAAAGTCATGATGATTTCCTCCAAATCTGAGACGTAGCATGGGCCGTATGAGGGCTCGGCACTAAGTGCCCTTCGATGCGGCGCATGATGGGAAATCACAGTTGTCTCGCCGTCAAATGGTTCCGAAAGACGCTCCAAAAGCCAGCTTCGGTGCTCAACATGAATGGCTGCCGTCTGCCCCGGCGTCAGGCGGCGGAAATTGTTCCGCGCCACTTTGATGTAGTGATAGTCGCTCATCACGCGGCTGGCTGTCCGCATATTCTCGGTGCGACCACCATATGCTTCAAAATCCGTCCATAACGTCGCACACAGAATGCGGTGCCTTCCTGAGATCAATTCGCTCTTCTGTAAGAAGGAAGCCCCATGTTTTTCGGCTATTTCCACAAGTCGATCTTCATCATCGATGCGGAAATCGTAGTAGTCGTGATTCCCTGGCATTACGTATAGCTGCGCATCCGGAAACCGCTCCGCGAGCCATGGAATGCTTCGGTTCCACTGCTTCTGGGCCTTATTTGAGAGATCGCCTGCGACAATGCAGTGCGTGATACCATCAAACGCGGCATCGGGCACCTGACAAAAGGGATCCAGTCCTTGGTTGAGGTACATATCAAGATGCAAGTCGGCAAGTACGATGCACTTCATGCGGCACCGGCCATAAGGTGATTTCTTTCCTGACCCAGGGCATTGCATCCAATACGATCGAAGCGAGTTCTACTGAATTCAAGTGAGATCATCGGATGTTCCAAACACGATTTTCTTATTAGTGTGCGTCCGTGCTGCAATGAAGATCAATGAGAAGAAATACGCCTGATATTGAATTCGGAGGGCGCCGATATTTTCGAGGTGTTTTTCGCAAATGAAATGATTTTCTTCAAAATCAGAAAACGAAGGACTTTGTGTGAAATCAACCTGAAAATCCAGTGTTTTTCGCAAGTTGGATTGTTGTTCGATTGCTACACAGAGTGCGGGAGTTCTCAAAGCTGGCAGGCGTCATCAAGCAACATTTTGCCCCGAAGACGTCGATGTACGCAGCAAATGTGCCCTTGCAAGTACCCATTGCTAGATACCGGTGAACCGTTCACAACTAGAGGTTCAAAACTAGGTAAATCACAAAATGCGGCTCATCGTTTCAGCTGACACACATCTTGGATCCCCAATCCGTTCGGTTGCACTACGCAATCCAGAATTGGGAGAGCGTCTGAAGCAAGCCAGCTTCGACACGTTTCGGCGTATCGTGGAGATGGCGATTTCAGAGAACGCAGATGCGTTGATCTTAGCAGGCGACATCTTTGACAGCGACTTCCCCGATCTGAAATCAAGGGCGTTCTTGATTACCCAACTTTCGCATGCGGCGTCTGCGGGAATTCCCACGGTGCTTATTCGCGGCAACCATGATGCCCTACTGGATCACACAAATCACGGCAGCCTCGGCCCCGATATTCATTTGCTGCACGAAGGAAACCCCACTGTCGAAATTGGGAACGCCATGTTCCACGGATTATCATTCGACAAGAGCCACATGGCGAAAAGCCTTCTGCCAGAATACCCGGAACCGGTCGTAGGGCGGACCAATGTCGGCTTAATGCATACTTCACTAGGAGGCTCACCGGGTCACGACCCCTACGCACCTTGCTCTGAACAAGACCTATTGGCGCATGGCTACGATCTTTGGTGTCTTGGGCATATCCACATGCCATTTGAACGCAGGTCGGGTTCCGCGCTGGCCGTCATGCCCGGCATTCCTCAACCACGTCATTATGGGGAGCGCTACGGTGGTAGTGTGGCAGTTATCACTCTGGGCGATGGTGTTCCACAATTGGAGCACAGGGACGTCGGGCATCTTAGATTTATTGAAGCCAAACTAGATCTCACAGAATGTGGCGACCAGGCAGAAGCCTTAGACCATATTGGGGCGGCGTTGAAGGCCGCCCAAGATCCATTACGTTTCACGGCTGTCCGCCTGCAGGTCGCAACGGCACGCCATACAGCAGATGATTTGCAGGTTCTGGCGACAGAGCTATTGGAGAGCGTCGACGATGTCTTTCTCGACAAAATTAAGGTTTTGCCACCCAAAAACCTAACCGATGACAAGGTAAACGACCTAGCAAGGCTCATGCGGGCTGAGGTGCAAGAGGACGGGTTCCGCCAGGCTTGCGCCGAGATGCTTGATGACATGCGCAATGCTTTGCCCCCAGGTGCTCGGGATGCATTGCCTGAAGATGCGCTCACTGAATTACTCAACGAGGCCATCGGCGAGGTGTCTTTATCGCTGCATGGGGTCGACGCACAATGAGGCTGAACAGGCTTGATCTGACGCGTTACGGGCGCTTCAAAGATGCGCAGATAACAATGCCGCTTCCACCGGCCGAAACCAGCGACGTGACGGTAATTTACGGACCCAATGAGGCCGGGAAATCAACCGCATTCAACGCCTATCTTGAGCTGTTGTTCGGCATGAAGATCCGAGACCATCCCTATGAATTCCAGTTCAAACGAAGCGACCTCTTGGTCGGGGCAGAACTGGCCATTCCGAGCCGAGGTACGATGGTGCTGCAACGCAACAGCAAAAGAAACCAATCGCTGCTAGATCATCAAGGTCGACCGATCGAGGAAACAATCTTATCTTCGGCATTGCATGGACTGAGCCGCGACGATTATGTCGAGCGGTTTTCTCTCAATGACGACGGGTTGCGTGCAGGCGGCGCCCGTATCGCGAATGCGCAAGGTGATCTGGGTCAACTGCTGCATGCGGGTGTATCAGGTTTGACCACAATCGCTACCACACTTGAACAGATGACCGCTCATGTCGACAGGTTTTACAAAAAAGGTGGCCGTGGAACAGAGCTGAAAGTTGCAAAAGATCGACTTGCCAAAATCAGCCAAGAACTTCGCGCATCCCGGCTGACACCAGAGCGAGAACGCACGCTCGCGGCGGCCAAAGATGATGCTAAGGCCGAGTTTGATGCAACCGATCAAGGTCTGGAAAACGCAAGGCTGCGTCAAGCTGCGCTTGTGGCAGCACAGACTTGGTACGATCAGGCGGAAAATATCCGCCAGATCGATGTAAAACTCGCTGAATTCCCCGATGGTCCTGAGTTGCCAAGAGGTGCCGAGGCCGCAGTTGCCAGTCTTGTTGCAACGATATCCGAAAAGTCTTTGCGCGTTTCAGAAGCGAAGGACGCTCTCGAAACACTAAAAAGCACCATCAGTGCCTGTCCAAAAGACCCTTTGGCAGAGGCATTGGCACATGAACTTAGGCAACTCGATCAGCTTACGTTTGATGACGCCCCGCTGCAGGCCCGTGCTGCGACTGCAGCGTCCGATTTGGATAGGCGGATTGCAGATCGTGAGGCACTGGGCGCTAAAATCAATGAAGCCTTAGTTGCGCTCAACATGGCAGGCGTGCCTGTAGAATCCCTCGTCCTGACATCTATCGAGGTTGACGACTTAGCCAACGCCGCACAGGCCGTCGTTAACTTGGAAAGGGACGTGATTGCGGCGGAGGCGGCAGCTACTCGGGCGCGCGGCCAACTCGTTGACGCTCCGCCCGAACCAAAGGACTTGTCTCAACTTCAAGCTACGTGGGACAAATGGAGTGCTGTTGCGGACATAACACTAGCAAAGAATGCGGTGGCAACCGAGAAAGCGCAATTGGTGACCGCAGTAGCAAGTTTGCCCGCGACATGGGCTGATTTAGTGGCCGCCGGCTTACCGGCCCGGGAAACCTTACTCGATCTTACCCGAGCTTTTGCGACAGCTGCCGCCGATCTCGCCACCAACAAAGCCGAACTTGAGGCCAGAGAAACCGCCTATGAATTAGCGCAAGCAAACCGACAAACATACGAAGCAACACCAGCGACGATCGATGCGACCGCAATCGCAGAAACGCGGCGCAAGCGCGACGCGATCTGGGTGGAGCACCGTAGCGCTTTAACGGCTGAAACCGCGTATGAATTTGAGGGTGCGATGCACGTCGACGACGACGCCCAAGCCCGCTTTGCGGAAGGGCAAGATGCGCGCGGGCAACTCGTCGCGGCACGCCGTGAAGAGGCAACTGCCAGAGTGCTGCTTGACCAGGCGCAAGAGCGCATGAATCGTGTCACCGAAAAACACATTGAACTAACCAAGCAAGCCACTGCAATCGCTTCAGCACTTGGGTTGGCACCTGAAACCAACCCTGCGGCATTTACAGATCGGCACACGGCGCTTCTGCAAGCTGCAGCAATTGAGGCAAAAGTTGCGAATGCCAAAGCGGAGTTGGACATTCATAGCACCCATCATTCAGCTGCTTTGCAGGACATGAAAAAGGCCGCAAATACTGTGGGAATTGACTGCTCGGACACAGACCTACCATCCCGCGTTCAAGCAGCGCTGACATTGCAAGACAGTGTGCGTCAGACGTGGAACCGTTGGACTAAAGCGCAACAGGTTCTTGCAGACTTGGAGCAAGAGGCGACAGATGCAACAACCGACAAGGAAGCAGCACAAAAGTCTCTTCAGAGCCTAATAAATACGCTGCCCTTGGCTGGTCGCACAGCTGGCGAAATCCTTGCCGCCTTGCCAAATTTGCGCCGTTTGAGCCAGTTTCATGAAGAGCAGTCAAAATTGATATTGAGGATCGAGACCCTCGAAAACGCCATCGCGCAGCTCGACGCAAGCGCATTGCGGATCATGGCTGTGACAGGCGCAGAGAACGATCCTAAAGTCACGTCACTGGAAGTGATAGAACAGGCCCGCATTCGGATCAGTGCAGAGGAGCGCGCAAAAGAGAAACGAACCTCAACGCAAACCGAAATGACGAAAGAAGAAACCGCACGCAAACAGGCGGAAACTGCGATTGTCGATGCTCGCGCCGAGCTTGTGGGATGGTTCAAAGATCAAGGCGCAGATGATCTGGAGCCTACCCAGCGTGTGGCCGTCCTTTCAGAGCGCGATAACCTTCGCAACACACGCAAAGCTTATGATGAGTTACGGACTTCAGCACGCGCCGGCGTAAACAATGAACTGTTTGCAGAAGAGCTAGCAGTGCTTCCAGACTCCAGTCGTGCCGCCGCAGTGGATCAGCTTTTGAAAGACGCCCAGCATGACCGCGATCAGGCGTTCGCCGCACATCGTGAGGCAATCCGTCTTTACAAAGAGGCCTTTGACTCCGACGATCAAAGCAACCTTACCACAGAGCAAGCGACCATCCTTGAAGAGATCCGTGCAGGTGCGAGAAATGCCGCTGTTGCGCGTCTCGGAGTGTTGGCGGCAAAAGGTGCATTGCGTCGTTTGGCGGCAGAACGGCGCACAACCATGCTTGGTGATGTCGAAAATGCCTTTGTTGGAATCACCGCACCTGCCTGGAGCCGTGTGGACGTCTGGAGCCAGTCCGAAGGCGAGAAACTAGTTGGCATTAAGCCGGACGGCAGCTCGGTCCCCGTTGAAGATATGTCTACAGGGACGATGGGTCAGCTGTACTTTGCGCTGCGCGTCGCGGGGTACCGTAGCTTTGCCCGCGATCTGGGGCCGCTGCCGATGATCCTAGACGATATTATGGAAACGTTTGACGATGATCGGGCAAAAGCAGCATTGCAGCTGTGTTCAGACATCGGGCGAAGTGGGCAGGCGATTATTTTCACCCACCATGCGCATTTGGTCGAGCTGGCACGTAAGACTATTCCAGACGTCAATATTGTCGACATGCCTGGCTGAGAAACTTATCGCACTGGGTGCAGACATCGCGTCACCTACTTCGTTAATTGCCTTTGTTTGACGTTGCTGTAGGTCTGGGTTCCCGTCTAACATGAACATACGAAAGATCGCTTTCGATATGCTGCATTTGTAGCGTTTCACGCTAATGGGATACTTTTCAATGGATAAGCGGTCACTTAGTGAGCGGGATATATGCACAAAATTTATAACACCGGCCCTTCGTAAAGCAGGGTGGGATGAAATAAATCAAATTCGAGAAGAGGTCAGTTTTACCAAGGGTAGAATTATCGTCCGAGGAAAGTTGGTTAGTCGCGGTAAGGGGAAACGTGCTGATTATATCCTTTCGGTTAAGCCAAATATTCCCATCGCGTTAATTGAAGCGAAAGAAAACGGCCAATCGGTAGGGGCTGGTCTTCAGCAGGGCTTGGAGTATGCGGAAACCCTCGGAATTCCATTTGTCTTTTCATCGAATGGTGACGGTTTCGTTATGCATGACCGAACGGGAATGAGCCCGACACCTGAAATCACGCTTTCGCTGGAAGACTTTCCCTCGCCGGCAGAACTTTGGCAGCGTTATTGTCAATGGAAAGGGCTGTCTGACGGGGCATCTGACGTAGCACTACAAGATTACTTTGATGATGGTAGCGGTAAGACACCGCGGTATTATCAGGTGAATGCGGTGAACTCCACCATCGAGGCTATCGCAAAGGGACAGGACCGCATCTTGCTGGTGATGGCCACAGGGACCGGCAAGACATACACTGCCTTTCAGATCATCTGGCGGCTTTGGAAAGCCGGTAAGAAGAAGCGTATTCTGTTCTTGGCCGATCGCAATGTGCTGATCGACCAAACGATGGTTAATGACTTCAGGCCATTTGCTGGGAATATGGCAAAACTGTCGACCCAGGCGAAAACCATTGAACGCGCAGATGGTACGTCGACTGATTTGACACTAGCTTTGGACAAGCGCCGGCGGATCGACTCCTCTTATGAAATCTACTTGGGCCTGTACCAAGCGATTACCGGTCCAGATGAAAGCCAAAAGCTCTATAAAGAGTTCTCACGCGATTTCTTTGACCTGATCGTGATAGATGAATGTCACCGCGGTAGTGCTGCCGACGACTCCGCCTGGCGGGAAATCCTCGACCATTTCACCTCGGCGACCCAAATTGGCCTGACCGCAACGCCGAAGGAGACTGAGTATGCCTCCAATATCGATTATTTTGGTGCGCCAGTTTACAGCTATTCGCTGAAACAGGGCATCCGCGATGGCTTCTTGGCTCCTTACAAGGTGATCAAAGTTCACATTGACCGTGACGTCCAAGGCTATCGACCTGAGCAAGGGCAGCGAGACCGTGAGGGCGAAGAGGTCGAGGATCGCATCTACAATACTAAGGATTTTGACCGCACGCTGGTATTGGAAGACCGCACAAAACTGGTTGCTCAGAAGGTTTCAGAGTTCCTAAAGCAAAGCGGCGATCGCATGGCAAAGACGATCGTCTTTTGTGTGGATCAGGAACATGCCGCCCGCATGCGGCAGGCGCTGATCAATGAAAACGCGGATCTCGCGGCGCAAAACCATCGGTACGTCATGCGTATTACCGGGAATGATAAAGACGGTCTCGACCAGCTTGGGAATTTCATTGATCCTGAAGCGCCATATCCGGTGATCGTGACAACGTCGCGGCTTCTTTCGACGGGTGTCGATGCGCAAACCTGCCGCCTGATCGTGCTGGACCGCGACGTAGGGTCCATGACTGAGTTTAAGCAGATTATTGGGCGCGGGACCCGTGTACATGAGGATACCCAGAAGTTATTCTTCACGGTAATGGATTTCCGTGGTTCGACCAGCCATTTTGCCGATCCAGAGTTCGACGGAGAGCCGGTTCAAATCTACCAACCTGGTACTGATGACCCGATAACGCCCCCAGATGACGCTCCACAGACCGACGAAGATGGGGTGCCGCTGTCACCTGAGCCAGGCGACGATGAAACCGTTATTATCGATCCGATCGATCCTCTTGATGGCGGCACTGGTGGCGGCCCGATCCGTAAAGTTTACGTCGATGGAGTTGGCGCAGAGATCGTCGCCGAAAGGGTTGAATACCTCAATGAGAACGGCAAGCTGGTCACAGAGTCTCTGCGCGATTACACCCGAAAGGCCCTGAAACAGCAGTTCGCTAGCCTTGATGATTTCCTTAAGCGCTGGAACAGCGAAGGTCGCAAACAGGCTGTGTTTGATGAGCTGGAAGCGGAAGGCTTGCCGCTGGATATAATTGGAGCTGAGTTGGGCAAGGACCTTGATCCGTTTGACCTTATTTGTCACATCGCCTTTGATGCAAAGCCTTTGACCCGACGGGAGCGGGCTGAAAACGTCAAAAAGCGTGATGCTTTCACCAAATACGGACCGCAGGCAAAGGCCGTTCTCGAAGCCTTGCTTGAAAAATATGCCGACGAGGGCGTCATGAATCTCGATGACCCTGGCGTCTTGAAAATTGCGCCGTTCAGCGGCATGGGAAGTGTGGTTGAACTTGTCCGCGCTTTCGGTGGAAAACCCGGCTTCGAACAGGCAGTTCACGACCTGCAATCCGCTATTTACGAAGAAAGCGCATAACCAATGTCCGTCCGTAGCCTTGTCAAATCCATCCAAGACATCATGCGCAAAGATACTGGCGTGGATGGCGACGCACAGCGCATCAGCCAGCTTTGCTGGATGTTTTTCCTTAAGATCATTGATGATCAAGATCAGGAATTTGAACTAACCAAGGAAAACTATACCTCTCCCATTCCGGTTGACCTGCAATGGCGCGCTTGGGCGGCAGATCCAGAAGGGATCACCGGCGAGACGTTGCTCGATTTTGTGAACAACACTCTGTTTCCCAAACTCAAAACGCTGCCCGTCAACGCAGGTCCCCGCGCCAAGGTCGTTCGCGATGTGTTCGAGGATGCCTACAACTACATGAAATCTGGCCAACTGATGCGGCAGATGATCAACAAGATCAACGAGGTCGACTTCAACAACCTGACCGAGCGCCAGCACTTCGGTGACATTTACGAGCAAATCCTGAACGACCTGCAGAACGCGGGCAACGCAGGCGAATACTATACCCCTCGCGCCGTCACCGCCTTCATGGTGCAGCAGATCGACCCCACACCTGGCGAGCTCATGTTCGACCCGGCCTGCGGCACTGGCGGCTTCCTGACCTGCGCCATGCGCCACATGCGCGACAACTACGTCAAACGACCCGAGCATGAGGCACAGATGCAAGGTGCCCTGCGCGCCGTTGAAAAGAAACCGCTGCCGCACATGCTCTGCGTCACCAACATGTTGCTAAACGGGGTCGAAGAACCCGACTTCGTGCGTCATGATAATACGCTGGCCCGCCCACTGGTCAGTTGGACCCGCGATGAACGCGTCGACATCGTTCTCACCAACCCACCCTTCGGCGGCAAGGAAGAGGACGGGATCGAATCTAACTTCCCGACATTCAAGACTCGTGAAACCGCCGATCTCTTCCTTGCCCTGATCATCCGAATGCTCAAACCCGGTGGCCGTGCCGCCGTGGTGCTGCCCGACGGCTCGCTGTTTGGCGAAGGGATCAAGACCCGGCTCAAGGAACACCTGATGGAGGAATGCAACCTGCACACCATCGTGCGGCTGCCCAACTCGGTCTTCAAACCCTATGCCTCCATCGGAACCAACCTGCTTTTCTTTGAAAAGGGCACGCCGACACAGGACATCTGGTATTGGGAACACAAGGTGCCCGAGACGCAGAAGGCTTATTCCATGACCAAGCCGATCCGGCTGGAGCATCTGGACGACTGTGCCGCATGGTGGGGCGGGGCCGCGCGCGAGGGGCGGGTCGAAGGCCCACAGGCGTGGAAGGTCACGGCGGAAGAGATCAAGGCGCGCGGCTATAACCTTGACGTCAAGAACCCCCATACGGTGGCCGAGGATCATGGTGATCCCGAAACCCTGTTGGCGGATCTGACGGCGGCAGAGGCCGAGACAGCCGCCTTGCGCGATCAATTGAAAGCGATTCTGACCGAGGCGCTGTCCCGATGAAGGACGCTACGTTTTCCACTGCCCGTCTGCTGGAGCTGTACGACCGCATCTCTGATGCTGAAGACGCAATCCCCCACCTGCGCCGCTTTGTGCTGGACCTCGCTGTGCGTGGCAAGTTGGTGGAGCAAGATACGGCGGAAGGGTCCGCGTCGGAACTTATGCAGCGGGCCAAAAAGCTCAAAGATGAGGAAGGTGTCAAAACCAAAGCTGATCCAATCCAAGGTGATGACATTCCATTCCCCCCTCCACTTGGATGGATTTGGACGCGCCTTGGTACGATTGCCTTGCAGACCGGTTCAGGCAGCACGCCGCGCGGCGGAAAGTCGGCCTACTCCGATGACGGAACTCCATTTCTGCGGTCACAGAATGTCTACGATGATGGACTGCGTTTGGACGACGTCGTGTTCATCAACGACGAGACCAACGAGAAAATGAAGCGAACCAATGTTAAACCCAAGGATCTTTTGCTGAACATCACGGGTGGTTCCATTGGTCGCTGCACACGAATTCCGGATGAGTTTTCCGGAGCAAACGTCAGTCAGCATGTGGCCATCATTAGAACCGCGGCGCCTGGCACAGAGGACTACCTGCATCTTCTGGTCCGCTCTCCGTTCTTCCAAGACTACGTATTGGGTGAACAGACAGGTGCCGGTCGCGGCGGACTACCCAAGAATAGGATGGACCGCATTCCAATTCCCCTCCCACCCCTCGCCGAGCAGCACCGGATCGTGGCGAAGGTCGATGAACTTATGGCGCTGTGTGATCAGTTGGAGCAGGCCCGCGCGGGGCGCGAGACGGTGCGGGAACGGCTGACCACCACCAGCCTCGCCCGCCTGACCGCACCCGAGATCGACGCAGATACCTTCCAATCCCACGCCAGCTTTGCCCTGCAATCACTCCCCGCCCTCACCACACGCCCCGCCCAAATCAAAACCCTCCGCCAAACCATCCTGAACCTCGCGGTGCGCGGCAAGTTGGTGCGGCAGGATGCGGCGGACGAACCGGCGTCAGAGTTATTGAAACGGATTGCAGCCGGATCACAACGGACCGCTAAGGTAGGAGCTGGCCGTTCCGAGGAAAAAGACAGCAGCGTCTTTCCATTCGACTGTCCGAAAGGCTGGGTTTGGACTGTGGTACAGCAAATCCTCGATCCGGAGCGTGAGATTTCATATGGCGTAATCAAGTTAGGTGCTGAGCCAAAATCCGGTGGTGTTCCAACGCTTCGATGCAGTGACGTTCGCCCTGGTTTCATCGACTTATCTGGCGTCCGAAAAGTCAATGAAACCATTGAGTCTGAATATTTACGGACCCGTCTCTATGGTGGAGAAGTCGTAATAAATATTCGTGGAACTCTTGGCGGCGTGGCATTGGTTTCTGAAAAGCTCAAAGGCTTCAATGTGGCACGGGAAGTCGCAGTTGTTCCGATTGCCAAAGAAATTGTCCCACAATTTGTAGTTTACCTAATGCTGTCACCGTACTTTTGGGACCACATCCAAAGCAACCTTCGCGGGATAGCTTACAAAGGCCTGAACTTGGGAATCCTAAGAAGTCTACCCATACCGTTCCCGCCGCTCGACGAACAACAGCGTATTGTGGCAAAGGTCGATGCTCTGATGAGCCTATGCGATCAACTGGAGGCCAATCTCACCACTATCAGCACCAGTCGTAGTAAACTCCTCAATGTCCTCCTGCATGAAGCGCTGGAGCCTGTGGCAGAAACAGTCGAAGCATGACTGAAATCCGCGCCATCCATAGGTTCTTCCCTGTAGGTCAGGGTTTGTTCGCCGCCGGTTCAGTCGAATTCTGGCCACCTCAACCCAAGCCGCGCCGGAACATCAACCTTCCCGGCCAGACCAAACCCGCTCCAATCGGACCATACCGCTGGGTTTATGACTGTGGGTCCAGTTCTGGAAAACATCTGGTCACCAACGCGATCACCGATCTGAAACGCACCTGTAATGGCGACAAGATTGACCTGCTGACGCTCTCGCATTTCCACAATGACCATATCAATGGTGCTGTTGAGTTGCTCAATAAGATCGGTGCCAAGACGGTCATGCTGCCGTGGGCCCCGCTCTGGCGCCGACTGATGATTGGGTTTGAACAAGGTTTGCAGGCAAGCGACCCTGAGATGTTGTTCTACGTCGATCCGGTGCAGTATTTTGTGCAGGAGGCGGGAGATGGGTTTGAGCAGGTCTTATTCGTCTTGCCTTCAGAAGGTGAAGGGCCACCATTTCTGACTGATCCAACAGCATTCCCTGAGCCACCTGAAGATGGTGATGAACCTGATAAACCGTCTGGCCACGGCCAACCGGTTTCGTACGGAGATCTGGAAGGCGCATACGGTCACTTGGATCATCGTGTACGAATACTTCGTCCTGGTGAGGCCATTGCGGTTTATAGGGTTTGGGAATTTCTGCCCTACAACGACCCCGTTACAGAACAAGATGATCCATTCGATTTCGTGGGAAAAGTGGACTCTTATCGAGGTGCGCTGTTGAACGGCAACGAAGACGAGCGGCAGAACGCCCTTGATGACCTGCGGGCACTTTTTGAGGCGATCTTTGGCTACGGCGCGAAAATGAACAATGTAAGCCTGATGCTGTATGGCGGCGCGGTTGGTAATTGGACTGGGCGAAGGGGGCGCATCTATTTTTATCGCAACCATGTTCGCAATAGTCGTTTTTATGAAGCACATGAGACGAGAGGGGCGATCCTCTTAACTGGTGATGGGAATCTAAAAGACCCTGAGAAGTGGGAAAGTTTAACGACATATCTTGATGTACGCCGCGCAATGCGCACTAGCGTGTTTCAGGTGCCCCACCATGGCGCACGCGCAAATTGGCATGATGGCTTGGCTGCACTGGCCTCACCAATGACAAGCATATTCAGCTCTGATCCACGGCATAGCTATGGCCATCCGCATGCAGAAGTGCTGCGCGATTTTTGGCCTTTCGGTGCGGTCCAGGTGGATCAGCAAGCTGGGTTTTCGGTTCGAATTCATCTGGAGCGTTGATCTGAGATATTTTACCAAAATGGACTGTCAAATAAGGGCTTGAATACTATCGATTACCCAACTGAGCCGTCTGGGACAGCAGACACCCAGCATGGAGCTAAGAATGCTCATGAGCACTGGAAGTTGCTCCTGGATGCTCTGCCGCAAAGTGGCGTAAACCGGTATTTCAAGACAGAAGCACGATGCGTACGACGCCTCAAAGAGGTTCGTTGGCCGGATGGAATTGTCTGCGAGGGATGTGGTTCGAAGAATGTAGGCAAAATAAGAACGCGAAAAACCTACCAGTGCCGTGAATGTCGCGACCAATTTTCGGTCACTTCGGGCACAATTTGCCATCGAAAACATCTCGATTTGATGGAATGGTTCTACGCTGCTGAGCTGATTATTAGCGCATCCGCGAAAGATCATACCCGCGATATATTGAGCTCTGAAGGACTAAAAAAGAAACTCGGTGTTACCTACAAGGTCGCATATGACCTTCGGAAAAAATTGAAGTCCGATCTTCTTCAGCCACACGGCGGCCTGATCGGCCGCTGTATCTGCGTTCACAAAAAACCAGACTAACCACATTTAGTGATTCTCCCTATTTTGCTGCGTATCTGGGGCCGAATTTTTCTCTTTATGATGTTTTAAAGGGATAACAATTTTCGATGCAAACGCCGCCAAACCTTTTTTCGAAAATTTCGCCTCATAGAGAATCCCTAGGCCAAGGAATGAACTGCGGAAAAAGGAACCCAAAGACGTGCGCGAATTTTTGGATGAGGAGAAAATCAATCTGCGAACGAATTCCTCCCGCAATTTTTCGCGCTAAGTATATGTAATTATTAAATTAATTGACTCGAATCGAAGGGTGGGAGACGCTCGTGTGCGAACCCATAAATGGCGTTTTCCGACCGTCAGATGAAGAAGGAGACTGAAAAGGCAAAAGTATGCACCGCCGCGTGGGGCCTGTTCTCAATAGATTGATTACTTCTGTTGCCCGGGAAAGGTCGCGGGCACTTTGAGTAGGTAACAAGGCTTTGCGAGATCACAAACTGCCGCTCTGACCGCCCAACGCGTGCTGCCCCGACCACAATACCGCCGATCACCACCCCATCACCGCAATCTCAATAACGCGTCGTTTTTTACAAATGACGCGAACAGGAAAGAAGTGTCTATGACTACGAACACCACCGATATCGTTCACCCCTACGAGGAGCATCCACATCTTTGGAATGCCACCTTTGCGCCGCCACCGCTTGCCGATCCAGAGGACCCCCAGAGGGTCGTCCGGACGGCATTGGAAAAAATCGAACTGGGCAAGTCCAGCGCCTCCTGCAAGGTCTCGTTGGTGACACGGCTGCACCGCACGACTGCTCTCCAAGAATTCTGGTGCGCTTCATTCGAAGAGGCACAGGTTTATCTCAACCTCGCGGCCCATCCAGATGTAGTCAATTTCAAGGAACAGCTGACTAGGGTCGATTTCATCAAGGAAGATGGCAGCCCCTCATATACGCTAGTGGATGCGCATGTCCTTTTGGGGGACGGTACCGAAGCACTACTTTCAGTAAAATACTGTGAAAAGGCAAACCGCCGTTCCTATTTGGATGAAATTGCCGACATTGCCGCGCAATGCCCTCGCGAAGTCGCAGATCGGTTTATCGTCACCTCACGGTTTAATTTTCATCCTGTGTATCGGTCCTGTGCGAAAGCAATTCATGAAGCGCGCAGGGGATGGGATCCTGAGGCGGACCAAACTGTGTTGATGGCCGCAAACGACTTGGGTGGATCTTTTTCTTTCAAAGATCTCGTTGATCACTCTGAACTGAAAGGCCGGGGTCACCGCGCCGCCGTCCGCCTTATCGGTGACAGCGATATCGGCAAGGACCTCCTTGATCCGATTGCTGATGATACCGCGCTCTGGAGGGCTGCCGCATGATGTACTTTGGCAATATCACGAGCGTGGACCTCATCACTTTTGAGGGCCGTACTGTCGAGCGGATTGATCCGATTCAGGACAAGAAAAGTAAGGAAATCTTGCACTACCGTTTTGCCGTTGTCGCAGACGACGGAAGTATCGAGTTGCGTAAATTCCGTGTCGAGGAGATTCCGCACTTGCTGGATCATGAGATCCTTGTAATTGACCGGGGGTTCCACAGTCGGCAACGTCAAATGGACCGTGTGAACTATGGTCACCACGGACTCCCTGCAGCATCGAAATCTCAAAGAGAAAAAGTCGACCTGATTATGTTTCGTTCATCGTTGATGGCGCGGCACAGAAAGCTGGGTATGAAGCTGACGCGTGATAGTGTTCAAGCGTTTCGCCCACTCATGGAAGCCGAATATCAGGCTCATCAGCGGCGGAAAAATTATGGCACTGAAAAGCCGCATCCAACCCAACGCTTTTTCTCTCTTCCTAGTGCTGACACGTTGCTGAAAGACTATAGGAAATTCCGCAAGTCGAACGGCAACCCTGATGTCTTCTTGATTCCGCGAGCGGAGCCAATTGACCTCGATCTTCAGGCAAGTGCCGATTTCTGTTTCATCATGGAATATCTGGGGCGATACGCCGATGCAAAATGTCCCTCAAAGGCTGAGATCTGTTGCAAGCTGATCAAAGAGCTTAAGATTATTAACCGGGGGAGAAAGACCTCCAACGATCCGGTTCTTTTCGAAATCAAGAGCCAGAGAACTTATGAACGCTGGATCGATGACTATCTTGACCCCTTTCTTACATGCCTGCAGCGGGAAGGCCTCGCCGCGGCTCAGAAGAAATTTGGTTCTGTTGAAGATGGCCGCACGGCAACGGTTCCTGGCGAGATTGTTCAGGCCGATGCTTGGAAATTCCATCTCGTGACCCGCGATACGACACGTGAGAAATACAACAGGATGACGGATGAGGAGCGCAAGCACGTCAAGAAAGTCCGTCGCTGGGTCGTTGTCATCATCGATGTCGCAACACGCTGTATTCTGGGGTTTTCAATCTGCCGAACGCCAAACGAGCAGGCCTCCCTTGAAGCCTTGCGTATGGTGTTCATGGATAAGACTTATTTATTCCGTGCAGCCGGTATCAAGAAATCCGATTGGGATCATTGCTGCCCTGTCTACGAGATGGTCAATGACTGCGGGTCGGAATTTGGGAAACACCCTTTTGGCGGCGCATTGTTCTCGCAGGCAGTCAGGACTTTGTCGGGTACGCTGATGAACACGGTTGCTGGCGTGGCTGTCCTGCGCGGCCACATCGAGCGCTTTTTCTGGACCGTGGATCTTCAGTGGGCTCGCACGCTTCCAGGATACACGGCAAATAATCCCCAGAGCCGCAACGATCGCAAGGCGGGCGACGAAGCCTGCATCACAGATGACGAGCTCCAGACACTCTTTACACATTTCATTGCGAAGTATCACCGGACACCTCATCGCGGATTGAATTTCCGCACGCCAAGCGCAGTCTGGGATGAAAAAATCGAAGGTGTCGATTTCGATATGTCCCAGATGCCATCGCCTGGCCAGCTTCGGGAAGCTTGTGGTTTTTACACTGAGGCAACCGTCAGCGAGGCCGGCATCAGATTTGCGGGGGCTGTTTATAGGAATGAGCTCATTCGGAACCAACGCAAAGCTAAACGGGTAGACCGGATCGCTGAACCGGGTGGGGAAGTTGAAATCAAGGTCGATCCTTTTGATCTTGGAGCGATTTCCGTGGTGGCAAATGGGGAACTGATCTCAGTACCGTGTGCCAACTCCGCGATGAGAGGGAAAACCCTGCGCCAGTGGCAGCAGGAGAAATGGATCAATCGACAAAAAGCTAAGGCGGAGGCCCTCTCTCAAGAAGGTGCTCGCCATGAAGCCGAAACACTTTGGCACAATTTGTCTGGGTCCATCGCCCGTGAGGCTGATGTCGGCATGATTGGCTATACCCAGAAAGAGATCGATCGGATCCTCCTCGAGGAAGATTTTGGCAAGGGCGTGGGCGATCAACCCTTTATCGGGCGTGATGAATACGTCGATCCCCTTAGCGGCGGCTTTGAAACGGAGCAGGATGTTTTCGACGAAACCGTCGATCACATGAACGAGGAAGTTGATCCCGACACTCCAACAAGCATGGATCGCTTCCGTTCAAAGGCTAAGAACCGCAAGAAGAACTGCAATAAAGGAGATGAAAAATGACCGTTTCCCAGGAAGATCTTAAGGCATTTGCACGGTTTGGCGAAACTGCTGAATTGTTGGTAGAGCTCGAAAACAACCTCTTCGTGAAGACTGAGGAATACGATGAATTTCGTAAGCGTGTGTTTCGAGTAGTCGAGGGAAGAGAGGCACGGCTAAAGGCGGGGCGGAAAGAGCAAAAAGGTGCTGCGTTAATCGGTCCTGCCGGTTCTGGAAAGTCTCGGATCGCGGAAGAAGTTATCAACGAATACCATGCCTTGACGCAGGCTAGTGGGGGGAGGGAATTTGGTTGCCGCATCATTAGTGTCATCGTCCCTGGTCGCGCAACGGTCAGAGAGACTTTGGTCGCAATTCTCAAGGCGCTTGGATACAAGGCCAAGGGAAAGATCCGGGAGGAAGATACCCTCGCAAACACAGTGATGACGCATCTCAGGGAACATCGTGTGGCAGCGATTCATCTGGATGAGGTGCAGGACAGTGGGCGCTTCAGAACGAGCGACAGCGTTGAGACCTTTTCAAAGCGATTTCGGAACTTCACACAGGATCAGGAATGGCCAGTGTGCCTGCTAATGACCGCAACACTTGAGGGCAGGGCGATGATCAACCATGACCCTACATTGACACGTCGTCTACGGCCGATTGAAGTGAAGCCGATCACATTCAATGAGTCTTGCCAGCAGCTTCGTAGCGCCCTCAAACAGTTGCTGGTGGATGCGAAGATTTATGATCCCGACCATCTTCTTGATGAAGATGAATTTATCAGAATCTTGATTCACGCCGCCGTCGGCCGGCTGGGTGTTGCGATTGAAATGGCTATCGAAGCGATTGGCGAATGTGTGGAAGATGGGAACGACGAAATCGAGATGGGGTATTTTGCCGATGCCTATGCCTTTCGGAATGACTGCGACGAAGAATTGAATCCCTTCGTTTCCGAAAACTGGAGCACGATTGATACGGGTAAAGCATTGCAGCGTTATCAAGCTGAATCCCAACAGCGACGCCGGCGCGCTAAGACCAACTGACATTCCCAGTGTCACTGAACACCAAACCGCCCTTTGGGGCGGTTTTTTTATGTCTCGGTGTTGAGTGAAGTAGTTATCAAGACGGCATTCAGGTGACGTAGAGCGGATTTCGGGTGTCGTAAGGCGAGTTTAGGTTTGTCGTACCTGTTGCTAAGTCATTGATTTTATTGGGGTGCGAATTCGTTCAGGACGTTCTTTCGATGTCGGACGTCATCTGGAATGACATGTAATGTGCAGTCTATTGACGCCGAGATGCAGTTTTTCGACACCTAACCTGCAATTTTTTTCACTTAAGCAGTCAGAAAGCTAGACTTTGTTGCCTGTTGATTAGACCGCTTTAATGCTCCCGTAGTGAAGCGGTGAGCACATCTGTTGAACGCTAGCTGGGCACACATGGAGGATCTGAGGGCAATCGTACCCTGTTCAGTCTAACGGGCTTTGAAACTAGCTTGGTTGGTTGAGCAACCGACTTTTAATCAGCAAGTCGAAGGTTCGAATCCTTTGCGGCTCTTCTTGATCGTGGTTGTTGTTGTCAGTAGACCATAAGAGTGCAGATTTGGAGCATAAGCTTGCTGATCTGCCCGTTTGGTCAGCTTTCAAGACCAATTTGAGACTGAAATCGAGATGACACCTCGCTTTGGGCTAGCGGAGACAATCTCGGTGGACCGTTGAATTGGTAAGGCAACGCTTTTTGGTAGCGTGTACCGTAGGTTCGAATCCTACCACCCCAGCCAGCTTTCTTCTGAGCCTTTGATTTATAAGCATCGCCCGCTTTGGGCTGCGGTGGATCATCCCCACTGCATCACATCTATGCATCACATTGGTGCGTAGAGCGGCTGATCGCGTGGGAATAAGGGCAAGCGTACGAAGAACTGGACAGCCGGTTGGCTTGCCAAGTTGCGCGATGGTCAAAGGGCGTCGGGATGTGAGGTTGCAGTAACAACATCCCATGTCTTGCCCAAGAGGGTGGATACCCGCAGCAAGATAGGGGTCATTGCCGGTAACTGTTTCATAAAAATCTTCCGCAAGACCAAGTTGCGTAGCATTGCCCAGCCCAAAACCGCCGAGCCAACCAGTCCAAAAATCACCGGTACCATAGTCATACGCGGCGGCGTAAAAGTTCTGCGTCACTGCCAGTGAATCTACGCCTGTATCAGACTCCGCTATAAACGTTGCCGTGCCGATCTGGCTGTTTATCCACCAAGGTTTTCGATGCCTTCACCATAGCCTCTATTATAGGCATCCATCGCTAAAATGGATAAAATAGATCTTCGGAAATAGTCATCTAATGGCCCTCGTTAAAAAACTGCTCGTACTAAGTTGATTTGCTAAAGGATGTTCAGCTTCAATCGTTCCAATACTCCGACCATCCAATTTACTTGGCCAAAGTTCTTCAAACCAATCCAACAAACCATCTATTCTTCCCTTCGTCACCTCGTCATCGGTAATCTCCAAAGTCAAGCTTACTAGGGAGTAACCATCTCCAAACGTCGCGACCAAGTCGTTCGGATCAACCAACTGTACGCTGGTGGGGATATCGATATCTGCGAAAGTGACCATCATCGGATAATCTTCGGGCGGTACCACACCGATCCCTCGATGCCGTTCTATTGCTCTAGCCCAATTTCGAAATTCACCGGGACGTTCGTAAGGAAACTGTGGAAAAGTGGGGTGTGCAAGCTGGTCAACGCCATCCAACAGAACAAAAAGGTAACGATCAGGGGCAACTTCGACGACAACCGCTTCACCGCGGATGTGTGACCAGACTCCGCGCGCCTCCGGCAGGACAAGATTGCCATCTGTCTCGACCTTGGTAACCTCAGTCACACTATGTCCGGAAACCTCGCCTGCTGGCGTTTGGACTGTGACTGTCAGCTCCTGATGCCAGCTATAGGTCTGTTTACAGGCGGCTAAAATTAGAAAACACAGTGAGGTGGAGCTTCTTCTAACGAAATTCAAAAAAATGGCCTATTTTTATGATGGTTTGCTTGCACAGAGCATCCCCGATCACCCAAAGTTGATACAACTTCAAGGTATGCAAATCCTGACCCTAAACATCGCAACTAGGTTGCCCTGCATCTTAACTTTTGCTTCGGCTTCGAAAGCGTTTACTGAAGCTCATGACCTATCTCAAAAACTGGAACGTAATAACAATATCTCAGGCGCTGAGGTAGTGCATATTACCACCCGACTGCCAGGCTTTACCAAGTTAGTTGGTCGCCCAAAGTCAAGACATTGGGCAACTGTGTATTATCCAGTGAGAACGGCATTTAGCACCTCCGTACCTTACGGTGAACTTTGAACTTATCTGCTAGGAGCGACGGGCCTTGGCCAGAGGCGCGTAGGTGTGTTGAATGAGCGGCATGGCCAGTTGACTGCCTAATCGGCACTTGGGCGACTGATACGTATTGTAGTTTCAAGCAACTGGGACGTCTCAACGGGAAACGAAGCAGAAATGGAAAAAAGCTAACTGTGATTTCAATCGACTCTTTTGCCGGGTTTGCGATCGCTGCAGACAAAAAACTTGCAGCGTGTTGCAAGGAAATCGACAGCCCATTCGTCCACAGCTACCCTAGAAGTTGCTGTGAACTTATTTCTGTCCATTTGGGTTTGGTCTTGGAGAACGCTAATCCCGGAAAGGAGGTTCAAATTGTACGAGCCTACTGCCGAAATTCCAACGAATGGCACTACTGGGTGGAAATGGTAGGTCTTGTTTTCGATTTGACCGCTCACCAGTTTGACCAGTATCGGGAGCCGCTTGTTTGCCCCAAACCTAACCCATTGGAAATTCGCTTTCCCGATATAGAGCGCATTTCTACAAGCGATGCTAGACGTGACGCCCAATTCGAGACGAACCCTCAAATAGAATGCATTTTGTCGGTATTTGCGAGATAAAGTTCTACAAATCTCGTGAGCTGGTAAGCGGAATCATTTTGCACCTGATATTCACAACATCTCCGCAACCTTGTTTGCATGGTCACAGTGAGTTGTTGCAAAACTCATACTTTCCGCAACAGCGGCCGTTCGGTCAAAGTGCAGCGAAGGTGTCAAAAGAGCCCGGAGTCACCGATGCTGCGCAGTAAATGAACGGCTGCTTGGCGACGGTCACCGAGTTGGGCACCTTTCGGTCACAGGATTGGGCATGCGCAACAGAAAGGTGCTTGCAGCGATCAGCAGCGTTGATGACAATGACCAGCAGCTTGGAAAGGGGCAGACATAGCTATGGAAATACTAATACTTCTTACATTGATTGCTGGGGTTAAAGAAACTAGCGGTGCACTTTCCTGATGCTATCATCGTTTGTTCGTGCCCGTCCGTTGAACCTACGAATCCGGTTGTTTTTTTGTTTTGGGTCTTTGGATTGCGCCGAGCGCGGTACCGGGGCCGGGGAGGCGGCTACGGCGGCGATTACACAGATCGTTGCTGGGTCCGATCTAACCTGTCACTTGAATGGCCGATCAAGCTATGACCGGCGCATAGGAAGTTGCCAGCTACCGGACGGATCAGACCTTGGCGGCTTGATGATCACGGGCGGCCATTGCAGTCGATATTGGTAGCGGCGGCGATGTTGCAATCTAAGGGTGGGGTCACCGGACGCATATGTTACACAAACAATCGTTCTTCATAAATCGCAAGCGCGTGTTGAAGGAAAAAACGCTCGCACTTCCCCGGCCTAACAAACTTAGTTGTTCTAAAATCTTAAACAATGAACAGGAAATTCGATCTTTGATAAAGGGTAACCTAAGGCAAATGATGGGTGTGGATTTTATTACGCGACACCGCCTAAGTTGTGCCGTAAGTAGATGCAACTAGTTATGGAGGCAGTGCCACTTTTAGACATCATATCGGGACATAGTTAGGCCAAACTATTGGACACATTGATAGCTTCGAGTTCTTTCAGTCAAACGCCTAGTGCGATCGAGAGCTGTATCATCAGTAGATGCGGCGCCTCCGACTATGCTTCAGGTGTTTAGACAGACAATGGAAGCGGCTCCGGTGCAGGCGGGCTTAGTTCCGCACTCGGTACTATACTTGCTTTCTTCCTCGAACATGGTTGATATTCTACCTCTACTTCCGTTGGCAGCATAAATCCATCAGATTCAACTTATAAAAAATTGCGTGAAAGGTCTTATTTTGATGAGCCGGGTCTCTCAACTAACTATTGCAAGCTTTCTTGCGCTCAGTGCCGGTAGTGCGGTCGCCATGGGTGAGTGGTGTCCGCAAATTAGTGATCGACAGTATATTGAAGAAGCTATAATCTATGAATTAAAACGAACGGATTTATCGGGTGATTTTCAATTTACATCAATAGATGAATTCTTGGATGCGAATCCGAACTGTTGTAATGTTGATCGTGGAGATCATACTTTCAAGCCTGAACTAAGCTTGGTGGAGCGTTGGTTCTTTCCCGATGACAGCATCCTTACAGAGATAATCTATCAACCTAGGTCATCGTTGGGGGAGTCCCTGTACGTTAGCTATGTTTTTAGCCCATGCGGGCAGATAGCGGATAGATATAGCTACTCTGTTCCCATAGAAAACCGAGAAATATTTGAAAATGAGATTCAAAAGAAATGAATAACTTTGTTCACTATGATGGTATTGAGATTACTAAACTATTACTTTTTGGGACCGCGGACGTTCCTGAGGACTTCAACGAAAGAGTTCGCGAGGTTGACGCAGACATTCCTACCATAACCTACAACGCGGATGAGTTTTTAGATATTGGGGGTGGTAGATACGCTTGGGTTGCACGTGCCAATTTAGTCGAATTCTTCTTTACACAATATCCGGATCTACCAGAGGGACGCTCATACACAATCTCAGAGCTCATTTTTGAATTGACTACTAACCACGGCTAATGGCGCTATATTTATCTTCCGCTCAAAGCGTTCAGACCGGCTCAAATTCATCGTATGGGATGGCACTGGCTTGGTCATGACCTACAAACGGATCGAAGGCGCAGGGTTCGTATGGCCGCGCATGACAGACGGGGTTATTTCGATCAACCGTTCACAATTCGAAGCTCTCTTTGAAGGATTGGATTGGGCAACGCGTTGTTCCAGGGCCTGTCAGGAAACCGGTGGCGGTTTAATCCTGAAAGCGGCCATTGGGGCAAAACGCAGCGAAGGTGTCCAAAGAGCCCACTTTACCATTTTTCTGAAGCGCGGCGAATGTCTGGTTTTCGAAAAGGGCTAAGTCGTCTTCAGCAATCGTTCTAGTTCTACATTTTGTGGTGCAACTCCTGCGTTCTAACGTAAGTAATTGCTACGCGTTTCCTCCATCTGCGGTTTTGATAAGGATTAAGTCACCAGCCTGTAAGGCCACGCCACTCGCGAACTGATGGTGTTCATCAGCCCCCAACACGCGTTGAATGACCATGGTGTTTGTCCTGCCGGGTCGTTGGCCATTCAGGGACCACACAGGTATCTTTGCGCGGGTGTAACCGACCGAAAGGCTAGCTGGCGCGCGCGCTTCGTAGGTCACGCTGACACCGTGTCCGCCTGTGTGACCAGCGGGATTTTTTGGCCGCTCAGCAAGCCCCTTTTGCACGACGTTCAGCCCATAGCGGGCTTCACAGATTTCGACAGGGCAATTGAAGGTGTTGCCGTGGTTGGGAGAGAACATTGCACTCAGCCCGTCACGATCATCTGTTGCCCCCCAGCCGCCCATCTGCGGTTCAACCATCGTATATTTGCGCCCCGTCTCCGGGTGATTGCCCGCAATCACAGTTCCGAAAATTGAGGAAAACGAACCGGCAGGCAAGCGGCCGGGGATCGCCCGCGCCATACATTGCCACAGCATGTCAAACAGCCGGATGCGGTTTTCAAAGTAGTACCCCTGCGGTGCGGTTGGGCCAGCGTGGAAAACGGTACCTTCCTTGGTGATCACATGCAGCGGAGAGAATGAGCCGAAATTGGCAAAACGTTCGGGGTCGCAGAGCGCTTTAAAGATCATCTGGCAGGCGATGACTGCGCCATCTCGGCTGGTGTTATAGGGCGTGCCGCCATCGGATGGGTTCTTGGTCAAGTCCACCTCAAAGGTGTCATCCGAGATTGTGATCGTGGCGTGCAACAGGCGGCCATCGTCTTGTTCTTCCTCGATCGAGAAGGTCCCCTTTGGCAATGTGGCAAGCCCAGCCAAGGCCCGCGCGCGGCCAGAGGTGAAGGCGTCTTCCATCGCCGCCGTGATCGTTGAAGTCCCATATTTTTCATAGAGCGAGAGGATTTGCCGTTCTGCGCTTTTGCTGGCAGCCACCTGCGCCCAAAGATCGCCGCGCACAAAGTCCGGCAGGCGTGAATTGATCTGGATGATCTCGAAGACAGCTGCGTTTTGAACGCCCGCGTTAAACAGACGCACGGGCGGTAAGCGCAGACCTTCCGCAAAGATTTCGGTTACATCGCTGGCCATCGACCCAGGTACTTTGCCACCAATATCGCCCCAATGCGCGATAGAGGCTGTGAAAGCGACGCAATGACCTTCAAAAAATACCGGCTTGGCGATAACCACATCATTCAGGTGGGTGACACCGCCATGGTTGGGGTCATTGGTGATGAAGATATCGCCGTCCTGCATGGTGCCGCCGTAGCGTTCGACGATGACCTTCACGGTCTTGTCGAGCACACCGACAAAGGTGGGGATACCCGCACCGGAGCTGACCAAGCGGCCCATCGCATCAGTGATCCCTGTCCCGACGTCGAGCACTTCGTAGATGATCGGGCTCATCGCGGTTTTGCGCAGCACCGCGAACATCTCTTCCGCGGCGTTTTCAAATCCGGCTTGGATCACGGACAGGGTGAAAGGGTCATGCATCAGATTACCCTGCCCAGATATCACCTACCGTAAAGCCCGTTTGGAAGGGATCGGTGGGATCAAGGAGGTACTGGCTCATCCCCGAAATCCAGCCGCGGCCTGAAATGCTGGGGATAATGGCCTCATGAGGGCCGACCTTGGTGGTGTCTTCGATCCGCCCTGTAAAGTTTGTGCGCAGCGGTCCGGCATTCACATAATCCTCACCTTGGGCAAGCAACCCTTTGGCGTGCAACACCGACATCTTTGCACTGGTTCCAGTGCCGCAGGGGGAGCGATCAAGTGCGCCAGTGATGCCGCCGGGCTTGTATGCCCCACCCGAGACGGACACTGCACTGATCCCGTCATGACCGGCTTGATCAGGCGGCAGGGTTAGTTGCGAGATCGTGGGGCCGGAAAATTCTGGGTCAATGGGATGGGTCACTGGGAACTGGTCCTGACTGGCGGCCAACATTGCTTCGCAGGCTTTTACAATTTCAAAGCCCTCGTCCGAGGTTAATCCAAGTCCGAGTTGGCTTGCGTCCGCGATGACATAGAACATGCCGCCCCACGCGATGTCGGCTGTGATCGGGCCAAATCCGGGCACGTCCAATTGTACATCCAAATGAACGGCAAAGGCAGGCACGTTCAGGAACTTGACCCGCTCAACCTTGCCGTTCTTGCAGGTTGCTTCGACCTTAATGAGTCCAGCGGGTGCTTCGAGCGTCAGATGCGTGACAGGTTCCTGAATCGCGATCACGCCCGTTTCCAGCAGCACGGTGACGACGCAAATCGTGTTGCTGCCGGACATGGGCGGATATTCGGTTTGCTCCATGATGATGAAACCAGCCTCGGCCTCTGGATGGCAAGGCGGGACAATGGCGTTGCAACAGAGCGCTGGGTTGCCGCGAGGTTCTTGCAGCATCAGGGTGCGGATATCGTCGTGATGCTCCGCCATATACAGCATCTTTTCTTTGACAGATGCGCCTTTCAGCAACGGCAGGCCTGCGGTGATCACCCGCCCGCCTTCGCCTTCGGCATGGGCTTCCACCGCTGTGATGACTTTGCTTGCGTGCATTAGGTCGCTCCTGCTGCGAGTTTATCGCGCAGCGCGATTTCGGGTTGTGATACGACCGGCACCGCTGAAATCAACGTGCGGGTATAGCTGTTGGTTGGGTTTTCAAACAGGGCTTCGGTTGCGGCCAGTTCGACCAATTTCCCCCGTTGAAACACGGCCACACGGTCAGCGATGTTGCGCACGACGGACAGGTCATGGGTGATGAACAGATAGGTCAGGTTACGTTTTGCTCGCAACTCATTCAGTAGGCGCAAGACACGAGCCTGCACTAACACGTCAAGCGCTGAGGTCGGCTCATCCAGCACCACGATCCGCGACTGGCAGGCCAAAGCACGCGCAATCGCGATGCGCTGGCGTTGCCCGCCCGACATGCCAGAGGGCGCGCGCGACGCCAACGCCGGATCAAGCCCAACCTCCTCAAGCAAAGCCGCAACCATCGCGGGTCTCTCGGACGGGGTACCATGATTGTGCACATCCAAAGCCAACCGTAGCGACGCCCCAACCGAGCGGCGTGGATTCAAGGCTGACAACGGGTTTTGTTGAACCAGTTGGATTTGGCTGCGGTGTTCCAGCGTGCGTTTGGCAGGCAATTCATTGCCCTGATAGCTGATCTGGCCTTTGGTCGCGGGGAACAGCCCTAGGATCATATTGGCAATCGTGCTTTTCCCTGACCCGCTTTCGCCGACGATTGCCAAGCACTCGCCTTCCGCCACGTCCAGCGTCACGTTGTCCACGGCTGTGACGGTGGATTTGCCGACGCGAAATTCCTTTGTGACCGCTTGCAACGACAGGATCGGTTCAGGCATCAGCGCACCTCTGCATGGTCAATGAAGGGTGCGTCGAAATCGGGCGAGCGTTCTGCGATGTCCGGCACACCGCCACCTGTCAGGCGCGGGATCGCGGACAAAAGCGCGCGGGTGTAGGGGTGCTTTGGTGCATCAAACAGGGCCTTGGTCGCCCCGTGTTCGACGATCCTACCCTGATAGATGACGTAAATCCGGTCTGCGAATTCGCGCACAACACCAAGGTTGTGCGAGATAAACAACACCGAGGTGCCTTGCTGTTCGACAAGATCGCGCATCAAGGTCAGGGTTTGCGCCTGCACCGTCACATCCAGCGCTGTGCCCGGTTCATCTGCGAGCAATAAGCGCGGTTTATTGATCAGTGCCATCGCGATCATGACGCGCTGGTTCATGCCGCCTGACAATTGAAAGGAATAGCTGTCGAGCACGCGGTCGGGGTCTTCGATTGACACTTCGTGGAGGATTTTCGCGGCGCGCTTGCGTGCTTCTGCCTTTGTCACCTTCGGATCGCGGCGCTTCAGCACTTCTTGGAATAACTCACCAATTCTAAACACCGGGTTCAACGCCGAGGACGGGTCTTGGAAAATCATCGAAATATCGCGTCCGCGCAAGGCACGGCGGTCACTAGATGTCAGCGCAGACAGGTCCGTGCCTTCGAACGCCACCTGACCCGTCACCCGGGCCGTGCGCACATCCTGCATCGTGCCCAGCACAATGCGCGAGGTCACCGATTTGCCCGACCCGCTTTCACCGACAAGGGCGACACGTTCGCTCTGTGCGATTTTCAGATCAATGCCATGCAACACTTCGGTCGTGCCGGACCAGTTCTTGAACGCCAAGCGGAGGTCTTTGATATCAAGGGTAAGTGGTTCAGACATCAATCAGGCTCCAACACGTCGCGCAGCACGTCGCCGATCAGGTTAAACCCGAAGACCGCAATGACAATCGCCAACCCCGGAAAAACCGTCATCCACCAACTATCGGGCAGATAGCGCGTGCCCTCAGACACCATTGACCCGAGGTCCGGTGTTGGCGCTTGCACCCCCAATCCAAGGAAGCTGAGCGATGAGGCGATCAGGATCACGAATCCAAAATCCAGCGTCATCTTGGTCACGATGGCAGGCACGCAATTGGGTAGGATCTCACGGAACATGATATGGGCTTTGGAAGCGCCAATGACTTCGGCCGCCAGCACATAACCTTCGACCTTTTCGCCGCGTGTGATGTTATAAACCAGCCGCGCGTACCACGGCCACCACATGGCGGTGATGGCCAGCATGGCGTTGAATAACGTAGGCTCAAGCAGGCCCATGATGGCAAGCGCCAGCACCAAAGGCGGGATCGACAGAAAGATGTCAGATATCCGCATTAGAATGAAGTCTGTCCAGCCGCCGATATAGCCCGCAATCAAGCCGACGGCGACGCCGATGGGTGGAGCGATCAGTAGCACGACAAGCCCCATGCCAAGGGCCACTTGGTAGGCATAGATGATCCGCGTAAGGATATCGCGTCCCACAACATCCGTGCCCAAGAGATACTCTGCCGACGGCGGCTTGTTCGCGAATGCGAAGTTGATCACAGCACCAGCATGGTCGGGATAAGGTGCGATAAAATCTGCAAAGATGGCGCAGAAGAACACAGCACCAACGAGCAGCAGACCGATCACGGACAGCGGGTTCGACAACAAGATATAGGCGGCGCGCTTCATTTGTTGCCCTCAGACAATCTGATCCGTGGATTGAGGACGGACACCAGAAAATCCACGATAAGGTTCGTTATGAGGAACGTGGCCGAGATGATCAGAACCGTTCCGACAATCGCGTTCAGATCTTTTTGTAAGATCACGCCGACGCCGTAACGGGACAGACCGGGCCAGGCAAAGATGACCTCGACCAGAAAGGCGTTTCCAAGCAGGGCTGCGAAATCCAATCCGATGATCGTCAAAGACGGGATAAGCGACGGCTTGAACGCATAGCGCCGCGCAATGCGGTTTTCTGGAAAACCATAGGCCTGCGCCATCTCGATTGCGGGCTGCTCATAAGTTGCGATCATGTTCGACCGCGTCAGACGTGCCGCTTGTCCAATGCCCGATAGAGACAATGCAAAGGCGGGCAAGATCAGGTGATGCAGAGCGGAAGCAAAGGCATCGAAGCGACCTGCAGCGAGCGTGTCGATTAACATAAAGCCGGTGATGCGCTCCAACTCTAGCGTGTCACTGATACGTCCCGTGATTGGGAAAAGCGGTGTGAAATAGGCAAAGACCAAAACAAGCCCGACAGCCCAAACAAAGGCCGGGGCCGAGACGGCGAGCAGTGAAATCACACGCACCAGATTATCGGGCCATCGTCCCCTATACCGGGCTGAAATTGCGCCAAGTGGCAGACCAATCATCACCATCATAGACCCGGCCAATAGGACCAATTCCAGCGTGGCAGGCAGATATTCGACCAGATCGGTCATTACGGGACGGTTAGAATAAAGCGACATCCCAAGGTCGCCGCGCATCAGATCACCGATGAACAGGCCATATTGCACGATGATAGGTTCATTTAGGTTCAAAGCTTCGCGCATCTGGTCAACCTGCGCTTCGGTCGCTCGAGGACCAAGGGCGATGCGTGCAGGGTCACCGGGAATGATGCGCGCGATAAAGAAGATAAGCATCGAAACGCCAATCAGAACGACCAACGACGCGCCCAGACGTCCAAGAAATCTTGTGAAAATCGACAAGCTGCACCCTTCAGTAAACGTGCAAATTGGGGCCATGCTTTTCAGCGCGGCCCCTATTCAGAGAGAACGGATTAGTCGGTCTCAGGAACCGAGATATCCGCAAAGCGCATGTTGAATCCAGACGTCGGGTAGGTCCGCGCCGGGTCTGCAAGGTTATGGAAAGTCACACCTTCGCGCACTGCGAATGGGCTGAGAAGTTCATAGGCAAAGATGTCAGGCACCTCTTGCGCAAGAATTGCGTTCGCCTTTGCATAGATGTCCTGACGGGCATCCGCATCGGTTTCAACACGGCCTTGATCCAACAGTGCATCCAGCTCTGGATTCGCGTAGAAGGACGATGAAATCCAGGTCGGTGGCTGGGATGAGTGATACATTGCGTACAGCAATGAGTCTGTATCCGGCGAGGCTGCAGAGATCGCGATTTCAACCACATGCGGCGATGTTGCTGGGTCTGTTACCTGTTCAGTGAAAAGGGCCCATGGTGTACGTGTGATTTCAACGTCAAACCCAAGTGTGCTGTAGATTGCTTGCATCATCAACGCACCGCGTTCCCGCGCCGGCGTTTCCGCGATGAAGGCAACGTTGATCGGGTAATCCGCCGGATCATAGGCGCATTTCGCCAGTTCTTCCTGTGCCAAAGCCATATCTTGGGCAAACACTGGCAAGCTTGCGTCATACCCAGTCAAACCCTGAGGGATCGCACCAGACATTGGATTGCCTGTTGAGGTGTCCGCATTGATTTGCGTCAGCTGCGCCATGGTCGCGTAGTCAAACGCATAGGCCAGTGCGCGGCGGCAGTGCACGTCATCCAGTGGCGCACGTTGTGTGTTCAGCTTGAAATACTCACCTGTCAAACCGGCTTCTGTCACCAATGTCGCGCCGTCTTCGGCCAAACCTGCATAGACCTCAGGCGGCAGCCACTGGCTGGAGATGTCATGCTCGCCCCGGCTCATCAAGGCGCGGACTGTGGATGGTTCCAGACCATAACGGAAGCGAACGGTTTCAGGGTAGCCTTCGACCGGCTCCATGAAGTAATCCGCGTCATAAGACATCACAGTTTCTGTCTGCGGATCGTGGCTGGTGATCACGTATTGGCCAGACCCTGCGCTGTTTTGCGACATCCAAGTCGAGGCCCAATCACCATCAACTTCGTTGGCCTTTACTGTTGCCATATCGACGATCGGCATCCGGACAAGCGTTGCAAGGAACGGCGCAAACGGCTCAGTCAGAGTGAAGACAACCGTGTTATCGCCTGTCGCTTCAACGCTGTCCACAACACCCGCAAACAGGCTAGAATTGCCTTGGCCCATCGCCATCATCCGCTCATACGAATAGGCAACATCGGCTGCAGTCAGTGGGTTGCCGGTGTTAAACGTCACATCGTCGCGCAGCGTGAAAGTGTATGTGGCGCCATCGATGGTCCAGTCTGTTGCCAGATGGTCCTGTACACCAGACCCACCCTGCTTTGGATAAACCAACGTGTCATACAAATTGATCGCAAGAATTGTATCGGCGTAGTCCGTGCCTTTTGCCGGATCAATTTCACCCACCGCAACTTCATCAGCGCGTAGGATTCGCTCAGCAGCGACGGGTGCTGCAGCGAGCGTCAAGGCCAGCATAGTGGAGCTCAAAAGCGCAGTCTTTATGTTGATTCCCATAAAGAATCCCCCTGTCTGTTAGAGTACTCACCCATTTTGGCAAAAGCCTTTGAATATAAGCTGACTGCCATGAGTAATATTTTTAGTCCTACTGCAATCATCTTGACAAAGGGCTGGGTTTGTCAACATAAATTTAGTCATGCTAAAACCGAACACCATGCAAACCTTCGAAGGAGCTGCCGATTTAGGCGGCAAATTGCGCCAACGCCGCAAGGAGCTAGGCCTCACGCTTGAGGCTGTCGCGAAAGAGGCGGGGGTCACGACAGGCTTCATCAGCCAAGTCGAACGCAACATCACGTCTCCGTCTCTGGCATCTTTGACCGCAATGGCTGATGCCTTGGGCGCCCATATTGCCGACTTCTTTGACCCTCCACCAAAGCCCGAAGAAACAAGCCGTGCAGAGATGCGTGAGCTTTACGCGTCGCCTGGCGGAGGATTTGATTTCGAGCGCTTGTCTACGTCCTTCAAGGGAAGCACGCTGAACGGCCTATTGGTGCATCACCCGCCCGGTTTCGTGATCGAAGAAATGGTCCACGAGGGGGAGGAATTCTACTACGTCATCAAGGGTGCGTTGACGATGACGGTGGACGGCATGCGCACCGTCCTTGGTGTGGGCGATTCCATCCATTTCGACAGCATGCGCCCACATTCCGTACAAAACGAAACCAATGAAACCGTCACGGTTCTGGTCGTCAACACGATGGAC
Source organism: uncultured Paracoccaceae bacterium (assembly GCA_947501555.1). Taxonomy (GTDB): domain Bacteria; phylum Pseudomonadota; class Alphaproteobacteria; order Rhodobacterales; family Rhodobacteraceae; genus Yoonia. The sequence goes on along the minus strand of CANMWG010000001.1, from coordinate 2,164,494 downwards.
CTATTCGGTGAAGATCGCACAAAAGGACCACCAAATGGCTGATTTCGCCCCATTTGTCGCGGCATTGGCCGGACCGAACGCATCAAAGGCCGCATTCAAAGCATTGGCGCAACTGGCCTATGATATTCTCCATCTCAAGCAATTCACAGTTATGGCCGTTGATCTAGACCGTGGCGTGGCGGCGCGCATCTTTTCGGACGACCCAGAACCCTATCCGGTGGGTGGCGAAAAGCCAATCCTTGATACGATCTGGACAGAAACCGTTTTGGGACGGCAAGAAACCTTTGTGGGCAACACAATCGAAGAGCTGGCCGTGGTCTTCCCCGATTGGGAAAAGATCCAATCCCTTGGGCTGGAAAGCTGCCTGAACCTGCCGATCATCATTGATGGCCACGTGATGGGGACCCTGAATTGTCTGAACGTCGCGGGCCACTTCACCCCGGAGCGCATCACTGCTGCGAACCAATTGAAGCTTCCCGGAGCCGCCGCATTCCTGCTCGCGGCTCAAACCTCAGGACCTAAAACATGAGTGATACAACACGCCGTGTCGCCACCGATGTGGGCGGCACATTCACCGATCTCGTGGCTTTTGAGACCGGCGCTGACGGTCAGCTAAAGATCACAACTGCAAAATCAGACACAACGCCGCCAAACTTTGAAGCAGGCGTTTTGAACGTGCTGGAAAAGGGCGGCATTGATCCTGCAACGGTTGACTTCATGGCCCACGGCACCACGGTCGTAATCAACGCGCTCACCGAACGCAAAGGCGTGCCTGTTGGTTTGATCACCACCGAAGGGTTCCGCGACATCCTTGAAATCGCACGTGGCAACCGCCCGGATTTCTTCAACCTGCACTACGTCAAACCCGCTCCTTTCGTGCCGCGCCATCTGCGTGCAGAAGTGCCTGGGCGTATGACATATCTCGGTGAAGAACGACACGCTTTGGATCTTGCTGGTCTGCCCGCTATTCTGGACAGTTTCCGCACGGAAGGCGTCGAGGCTGTCGCGATCTGCCTGCTACACGGCTATGCTAACCCCACACATGAAAAGTCGGTACTGGCCGAGGTTGAAAAGCTGTGGCCCGAGGTGTCTGTGGTGGCCTCACACCAAATCACCCGCGAATGGCGCGAGTATGAGCGGACCAACACGACTGTCCTATCCGCATTTGTGCAGCCCGTCGCCGCGCGGTATCTGAGCCAGCTTGATGAGGGTCTAAAATCACGCGGCTTGCCCAAATCACCATATATCATGCAGTCCAACTGCGGGATTGACAGCCTTGCGGCGACATCGAAAATACCGATCACCATGGTGGAAAGCGGCCCTGCATCCGGCTTCTGGGGCGCTGCGGAACTTGGCAAGCTGATCGGAGAACCCGATATACTTGCGCTCGATATCGGGGGCACAACGGCGAAATGCTCCTTGATCGAGGGGGGCGAGGTCAAAATCATGACCGACTACTGGATCGAACGCAGCCGTAAATCCGCAGGCTATCCGATCATGGTGCCTGTGGTTGATCTCGTCGAGATCGGCAATGGTGGCGGATCGATCGCGCGTGTCGATGATTTTGGCAAACTGCATGTCGGGCCGCAATCGGCAGGGGCTTTGCCCGGGCCAGCGGCCTACGGTAAAGGCGGTACTCAAGCCACGACGACGGATGCCAACCTGTGGCTGGGCCGGATCAACCGTGACTATTTCTGTGGCGGTAGTGTTGAGGCGGACATGGCCGCGACAGAAGGCGCTCTCAGCGATTTAGCGGGCAAGCTGGATGTCACTGTCGATGACGCAGCACGCGGGATCGTGCGGATTGCAAATGACAATATGGTCAATGCGCTTAAGCTGGTCAGCCTGAACCGCGGCCATGACACCCGCGACTTTACCTTGCTGGCCTTTGGCGGTGGCGGGTCGATGCATGCGGTTGCCCTGGCGCAAGAATTGCAAATGAAGAAGGTCATTGTGCCTGCTGCGGCCAGCGTTTTCTCTGCGTGGGGCATGATGATGAGCGACCTGCGCCGCGACTATTTCGCGACGCAATTGATGGACCTGACGGAAGGGGCCGGTGCGCGGATCGAAGGCATCTTTGCCGAAACCGAATCCGAAGCCCGCGCGACATTCGAGGCCGAAGGCGTCGAACCGAGCAAGATCAGTTTCCTGCGCTACGGAAAGTTTCGGTATCAGAACCAAGAACACACGACCGAGGTTCCGTTGACAGGCGACATCACCGATGCCTCGCTCGACAAGATCGCGCAGGAATTCCACGCGATCTATGAAAAGGAATACACCTATCGCTTGGATGCGCCGGTCGAAATGGTCGGTATTCACCTTGTCGCCCGCGCTGAAGTCGGAAAGCTGACAATGGCACCCGCTGAACTTGGCACACCTGACGCACAAGGCGCCATAAAGGCGACCCGCTCAGTGGATTACGCGCTGGAAGGTGTGCATGAGGCGGCGATCTATGACGGCGACGTACTTAAGCCCGGCATGTCTTTCACTGGCCCCGCCATCATCGAAGACAGCGGATCCACGGTTGTGATCCATCCCGGGAACCGGGTGTCGATCGATGCCTATTCCAATATTCATATCGAATTGAGGGCCTGACCCATGAGCGAAGATCCGATCACACTAGAAATCATCCAGAACGCCTTGCAGGCCACCGCGGATGAGATGTTTGCTGCGATGCGTAAAACAGCGATGTCCTCGATCATCTATGAAGTGCTAGATATGGGCACGGGCATTACGGATGCCGATGGGCGGCTTGCGTCTTCTGGCGCGGGCATCCCTGCGTTTATTGGCGTGCTTGATAAGTCGGTGCAGTTTATCTTGTCCAAGCACAACGATATCCGCCCCGGCGATGTGTTTATCACCAATGATCCTTGGCATGGTGGCGTGACCCATCTGAACGATCTGGTGCTGGCGATGCCCGTCTTCGTCGAGGGCCAATTGATCGCTTGGACCGCGAACATCGCGCATAATTCTGACATTGGCGGTATGGCTCCCGGTTCACTGTCCGGCGACGCGACTGAGGTGTTTCAGGAGGGGCTGCGCCTACCTTGCGTTAAGATCGTCAATGAAGGTGTCACCGATGACGCGGTCATGGATATTCTAACCTGCAACTCGCGGATGCCCGATTTCCTAAAGGGCGATGTCTGGGCTGCGATTGCCGCTGTACGTGTGGGCGAACGCCGCCTTGGTATGCTTGCAGAGAAATACACATCCAAGACGTTTCTGGCGGCGATGGACAGCTTTATGGACTTTGGTGAAAAGGCGGCCTGCGCCGAGCTGGCCAAACTTCCCAAAGGCACGTTTGAATTGAATGAACCGCAGGATGATGGTCAGATTTTCAACGTGAAGGTTACGATCAGCGACGATGAGTTTGTCGTCGATTTTCGTGACAATCCCGATCAGACATCAGGCCCCGCAAACGCAACCCGCGATGGCACCCTGATTTGCGCGCAGATGATCTTTAAGGCGCTGACCGGGCCGGACACGCCTGCCAATGACGGCAGCTTCCGACCGTTGACAGTTTTGACACGCGAAGGGTCGATCTTTCATGCCAAGGAACCCGCAGCGATTGGGTTCTATTACGAAACCGAAATTCGCAGCAACGATCTGATCTGGCGTTGCTTGGCCCCACATATTCCCGACCTGCTGCCAGCGGGACATTTCAGTTCGATCTGCGGGACGTTCATCGGCGGCATCCACCCCGATACAGGGCGGCAATATACCATCATTGAACCGCAAATCGGCGGTTGGGGTGCCGGGCATGATCATGACGGTATTTCCTGCACCTTCTGCAATTTCCATGGCGAGACCTACAACACACCCGCCGAAATCTCTGAAGCACGAAATGGGCTCTATGTGGACCGCATGGCGCTGAACACGGTGCCGGGCGGCGAAGGCGAATTCAACGGTGGCCGCGGCTTGGTTTTGGAATACCGCATTCGCACAAGCAACGGGTTCATGACCGCTGGCTACACGCGATCCAAAGTAAAGCCCTGGGCGATGGAAGGCGGCCATGAGGGGTCCGGCAACTATGTTGAAGTGATCAAGCCTGACGGCACCGAACGCTACAGCTTTGTTTCGGGCCTAGATGTGACAACAGATGACGTGATCCGCGTCGTCACGTCCTCGGGGGCGGGCTATGGCGATCCCAAAAAGCGTGACCGTGACGCGGTGGATGCTGATATCAAGGCGGGTCTGATCACGGCAGACCGTGCATCCGAAATCTATGGAGCCTAAATAATGCCAAGAGAATGGGTCATCGACGCCTATAACGGATATGAGGCCCTGCGCTTACAAGACTGCGTGCACGTTCCGCCCAAAGCAGGCGAAGTCCGCTTGCGGATCGAAGCTTTTGCCCTGAACTGGGGGGATATGAACCTGATGAAGGACCAATATTCCTTCAGCTTTGAGAGGTTGCCCGCCCGTATCGGTTGTGAAGCGACAGGCATTGTGAAGGCCATCGGAGAAGGCGTTACAGGCATCGAGATCGGCAAACGCTACTGCACATTGCCCTATTTCTACTATGACAACGGTGCCAGCGCCGACACGCTGACCACCCCCGCCAAATACCTGACCCCCGCGCCCGAGAATATGAACGCAGTTGAGGCCTGTTCGGTTTGGATGCAGTTCATGACCGCCTATTATCCGGTGATCGAGATGTCTAAGGCCGGACCCGGCGTGAATATTCTTGCAACTGCTGCTACAGGTACCGCAGGCAATGCCGCCTTGCAGATCGGTCGCGCAGCGGGTGCGACGATGATCGGCACCACGCGGTCTGCCAGCTCTGTTGGCTACCTCAAGGACAGTGGCGCAGATCATGTCTTTGTGGATGACGGAAGCGATCTTGCCGCCTTTATCAAAGACGTAACGACAGGTGTTGGCGTACACGGCGTGTTTGATCCTGTCGGAGGGGATTTCCCGACGCGCTACGGGCCCTGCTTGGCCAAAAACGCCAAGATCATGCTTTACGGCACACTGAACGAGAAATTTCCCGCTATTCCCTTTGTAGATATGTGGCAGTCAAACGCTTGGCTGCACATGTATTCCCTATTTAATTACGTCGAGGACGATGCAGCCAAGAAACGCGGCACGGATTATGTCTATGCGGGGTTATCTGATGGGTCTCTTAAGCCGCTGATCGACAAGGTCTATCCGATGGAAGACTACATCGGGGGCTGGCGCTATATGGAACAGCCGCGCGCGAAGCACGGCAAAGTCGTCATCGAAACAGGAGCATGACCATGGATAGACTAGCTAAACTCCGCGCGAAAATGATCGATGAAGGCGTTGATCTGGTGGCCCTTGGCCCCGGCGCACATTTGGAATGGCTAACGGGCATGCACCCGCATGCGGATGAACGTCCGCTGATTTTCTGTATTACAGCGGACCACGCTGGCCTGTTGATGCCTGCTTTGGAAACCGAAAGCGCGCGTCGGCAAACTGATCTGCCTTTCTTTGAATGGCTGGATGCGGACGGCCCGACAGGTGCACTGGAACAGATGCTAGACACCTTTGGCGCAAGTGCCGCGCGCTCTATCGTGTTGGACGAAACCATGCGTGCCGATCACGCCGCCTTGATCCAAGACAGGTTGATGAACGCCAAACGTCAGTTCTGCGAAACAACCGTCAGCGCGTTGCGCGCTCGCAAAGGGCCTGAAGAATATGCAGCGCTAAAGGCCAACGCCCTGATTGCGGATAAGGCGATGCAAGCGGCTTGGGCTGCGATGCGGCCGGGCATGACAGAAACCCAAGTGGCAGAAGTTGTGCGCGAAGCCTTTGTTGGCCTTGGCGCAAAGCCGATCTTTACCATCATCGGTGCAGGCGAAAACGGTGCGCTGCCGCACCACCAAACTGGCGAAACGGTGTTGGAAAAGGGCCAAGCCGTGGTCATGGACATCGGCGCTGGCCGCGACGGGTTCAGTTCTGACATCACCCGCATGGCGGTGATGGGTGAGGCCCCCGAAGGTTATGCAGAGGTACACGCGATTGTGGAGGCGGCGGTCCAAGCCGCTATCGCTGTCGCGCGCCCCGGCGTGAAAGCACATGTGCTTGATGATGCCGCGCGCAAGGTGATCACCGATGCGGGCTATGGCGAATACTTCGTCCACCGGCTCGGGCACGGCATGGGCATCGAAGTGCATGAACCGCCCTATATCTCGGCCTCATCGCAATCGGTTCTGGATGAAGGCATGGTATTTTCCATCGAGCCGGGCATCTACCTGCCGGGGCGGTTTGGATTGCGCTTGGAAGACATCGTGATCATGCGGGCCGACGGACCAGAGGTTTTGTCTGGCTTGTCGCGGGATATGCAGATGATTTCTTAGCGGCATTTGATGTCGAAGCATGAATGTTCTTGAACCGGTATTATGGTACTGGTCCTGACCCTACAGACAGCAAACAAGACTGATGACCCGTTTTTCGTTTAGCCAACGCGGGTTTGATGACGCGAGATTGCGACAAGCATCAAAATTGTCACGATGTACGGAAGGCTTGCGAGGACCTGGGATGGGATCGCTACACCAATGGCTTGTGCGGTCAACTCACCCAATGACAAGACGCCAAAAAGGATGGCACCGAAGACGACGCGCCCCGTTCGCCATGTACCAAACACAACCAACGCAAGTGCTATCCAGCCGCGGCCTGCGATCATCCCATCGGCCCAAAGTGGTGTGTAAACGGTTGACGCGTAAGCCCCGGCAAGGCCACACATCGCCCCCCCGAATGCAACAGCAATCGTCCGGATCAAGCCAACGGGGTAGCCAATGGCGCGCGCGGCTTCGGCGCTTTCGCCAACAGCTGTGATGATGAGGCCCAACTTGGTCTTGTTCAACATATACCACAGACCGACGGTCCCCAGCAGTGTCAGCCAAACGACAATATCTTGCGTCAGAAGCGTTGGGCCAACCACTGGGATTTGCGACAAGACGGGCAACCCGATCTCCTCAAGTCCCGATATCGTCTGGCTTTCGTATGATTTCCCAAAAAGCGCGGATAGGCCTAAGCCTAACACGCCAACAGCAAGCCCTGCAGCCACTTGGTTGGCCTGCACCACGATGACAAGTGCCGCGAATATCAGCGCAAGCACAGCGCTTACCAAAGCGGCCGCAAGAAAGCCGAGACTATGCGCATCTGTATGGTACACACAGATGAACGCAATCGCTGCCCCAATGGCCATCATCCCTTCCAACCCGAGGTTCAAAAGCCCCGTCTTTTCGACGACCATCTCACCCAAGGCGGCGAGCAAGAGGGGCAAGGCGGCAGCCAGCGTGCCCGCCAGCAGGAATTCTAACGCGCTCATGCTGCCGCCCCCCGCTCAAAGTGTATGCGAAACCGGATCAGCGTGAAGGTCAGCAGATAAAATGCCAAGAGCATGCCCTGGAACACTTCGACCGCCGCAACGGGCAGTCCGGCTGACACGGTCGCGCTGTCACCGCCGATATAGAGGACCGAGATCAGGAAGCTAGACGCCACTATACCAACAGGGCGCAACCCGCCGACATAAGCCACGATAATCGCCGCATAGCCGTATCCTGATGAGACAGAGCGTTGCAGCTGCCCCAAGGGACCCGCGACCTCGCTGGCGCCGGCGATCCCTGCGGCAAGCCCGCCCAATGCGAGGGTCAGCCAGATCATGCGCGGCGTGCTGAAACCAGCATAAAGTGCCGCCTTTGGCGCCAACCCGGCCGTGCGCAGTTGGTAGCCAAGAAAGTGCTTTTCCATCATCAGATAGGCAAACAGGCTTCCGCCCAGTGCGAATATTAGTGAAATATTGGGCCGGACGTTTTCGAACAGCAAAGGCAGCAGCGCGTTTTCCGGGAACCTGACTGTTTGTGGAAAGTTGAAGCCACGCGGGTCTTTCCACGGGCCAAGAAGCAGGTAATTCAGGATTTGCACGGCAATCAGGCTCAGCATCAAAGTCACAAGGATTTCGGACGCGCCGAACCTTGTGCGCAGCCCTGCGGCGATGGACGCAAACGCCATTCCACCCAGCCCCCCGGCGAGGATCATGGCAAGCAACATCAAGGGGAAGTTTCCATCGGGGAAATACACCGGAAAGGCCGACGCGCAGAGCGCACCGATGATGAACTGCCCTTCGGCCCCGATGTTGAACACATTGGCGCGAAACCCGATGGCCAGCCCTTGCGCGATGAGCAGCAGCGGCGCCATTTTCAGCAAAACCTCGGAAAAGCTGTACCAGCTTAGAAAGGGTTTGAGCAAAAGCGCATGCAGCGCTTTGCCAGCCGGGAGCCCGAGGGCGGCAAATAGAACAAGACTGGTCAGACAGGTCAACACCAGCGCTAAAACTGGCGCACCAAACATCGCTAGCCGAGACGCGGCATCACGGCGGATCAGGCGCAGCTTCATACGGTTGCCCCGATCATATAGGCGCCGACCTCTTCGGCTGTGGTCTCTGATACCACCAAGGGTTTTGAAAGATGTCCTTCGTGCAGCACATGCAGGCTGTCACAAATCTCAAACAGCTCTTCCAATTCTTCCGAGATCACAAGGATTGCAGCACCCTCGGCCCGCATATCGATCAGGCGGCGGCGGATCGCAGTTGCGGCCCCGATATCGACGCCCCAAGTGGGTTGCGAGACCAGCATGACATCAGGCTGCAACATGATCTCACGGCCAAGGATGAATTTTTGCAAGTTGCCCCCGGACATGGCACCTGCCTCTGCATCAGGACCGGGCGTGCGAACGTCAAATTCTTCGATGCAGCGGCGGGTAAATGCCCGCTCAACCTGGCGTTTGATAAAACCGCCTTTGAGCATATCTTGCCGGTGTGCGGTTAATAGTGAGTTGTCTGCCAAGGACATTTCCGGGATGGCCCCACGGCCCAGACGTTCTTCTGGCACAAAGGAAAACCCAAGTTGGCGACGTTGTTGTGCGTCAAGCAGACCGACACCCCGCCCCATGATCTGCACCATGTCCTTAGCCTGCGCGCGGGTTTCGCCCGAGATCAGAGCCGCCAATTCCTGCTGCCCATTGCCAGAAATACCCGCGATGCCAACGATTTGGCCCGCGCGAAGATCTAGGTTGATGTCCGTCAATGTCGTGCCAAACCGTGACACGCGCGGGTGGCTGAGGTCTTTGAGCTGCAAACGCAGGTCGCCCGGTTGGTTCGCGCGCGCGGCATCAACCTGCGGCATGTCGCGACCAATCATCATCTGCGCCAATGCGCGCGCATCATTGGCTCTTGGATCAACACGCCCCGTCACCGCGCCGCCACGCAGCACGGTTGCCTCATCACACAGCGCGCGTATCTCTTCTAGCTTGTGGGAAATAAACAAGATCGCGGTGCCTGCGGCCTGCAGTTTACGCAATGTTTCAAACAGCAACTGTACGCTTTGAGGCGGCAGAACGGATGTGGGCTCGTCCAAGATCAACAGCTTAGGGTCAAGCAGCAAACAACGGATAATCTCGACGCGCTGACGCTCACCAACAGACAGTGTGTGCACCATCGCACCCGGATCAACAGACAGGCCGAATTTTTCACCTAAATCTTTGATCTTTTGCGCCAATTCCTGCGGACGGCCGGGGATCATCAGCGAAACGTTTTGCACAACGTTCAGGGTCTCGAACAAGGAAAAGTGCTGAAACACCATCCCGATCCCCAAAGCCTGTGCATCCGACGGGCGGTTGAAAGCCACCGGCGCGCCGTTCCACATGATGACGCCTTCGTCGGGACGTTCCACACCATAGATCAGCTTCATCAGTGTGGACTTGCCCGCGCCGTTTTCGCCCAAGACGGCGTGGATTGATCCAGAACGGACCTCTAGATCAATCGCTTTATTCGCTTGGACCTTGCCGTAGCGTTTTGACACGCCCGCCAAGGTCAATAGTGCCGGTTGGGTCATGAAGGCAGGGGCGATGTGACACCAGCGACGTGCCAATCCATGCCAAGGATTTCACCATCCGTCATGGCCACCCCGTCAGCCACACGTTCAGTTCCGGCCTGATCGAGCAGCGGACCTTTGAACACAGTGAAAGAGCCGTCCAGGATCGCGGCCTGCGTTGCCTCGATCTGGCTTACAACATCGGCTGGGATATCCGGGTTCCAATCGGCGGTGTAGACGATATCATCTTCCATCCCGAGCCAGAAGTTGCCGCCAGGGAATTCGCCTGCAACATGGGCGTCGACCAGGCGCTTGAAATGCGGACCCCAATCGGTGCCGACGACGCCAAGATATTTTGAGGGCGCATACTCTTTCATCGACGAGTTCAGGTTGAACGCATAGACGCCAGCCTCTTCGGCTACGGCGATCACAGATGGCGTGTCTTGGGCATTTGAGAAGATCACATCGACATCCTGCGAAATCAGCGCCTTGGCCGCCTCTTGTTCTGATGCGGGGTCAAACCAGCTGTTGACCCAAACGACGCTTACCTCGATCTCAGGATCAATGGATTGCGCACCCAACATAAAGGCATTGATCGATGTGATCAGTTCCGGGATCGCAAATGCACCAACGCAGCCAATTTTCTTGGATTTGGTCAAGGATGCCGCCGCCATACCCATCAGGTAAGTGCCCTGCCAGTATTTGGCGGTGAAGGGCGCAAAGTTCGGCTCTGTCAGATAGCCAGACGCATGAATGATTGACACATCGCGACGACGTTGGGCGATTTGAATGCCGCCGTTTTGATACCCAAATGATCCAAGTAAAAGCATGGTGTTGCCTTCGGCAACCAAGCCGTTGGCGATCCGGTCTGCGTCCGGGCCTTCTGCGATGTTTTCAAGAACGGTGACTTCGATAGTATCGCCGTAAGCCTCTTGAACGGTCCGCACGCCTTCCATCAATGTGTGCGACCATCCCACGTCGGCCTCTGGTGAGGGCAGAACAACGCCCATCTTCAACACATCTTGTGCCAATGCGCGCATCGGCAGTGCGATCGCGGTGGTCGCCGCCAACGACCCTTTCAGAAACGAGCGACGTTTTATGGTATCTGGCATTTATAGTTCCTCTGTTTGATGCGGTAATATTGTGTGAAGTGCTTGTTCGGCAGCGGTGAAAAGTGCGGCCTCATCTAAGTGTGGAAAGGTGCCGTTGCGCCACACAATGCGCCCATTGATCATGGTTAGGTCGACCGTTGATCCAATGCCGACCTTGGCCAGCAAGCTGATCGGGTCATGGCGCGTGCCGACATAATCCAGACGTCGGGTATCAATTGCAAAAAGATCCGCCGCCATGCCGGGGCGCAATGCCCCGATGTCATTGCGGCCCAAAAGCGACGCGCCGCCTTCAGTTGCGTAGCTTAAGAAAGTGGCCGGCTTTGGCACCTGATCCGCGCGGGAGCCCGCGACAAGGCACTGCAACATATATGACGAATGGATGCAGTGTAGGAGGTTTGAGTTATCGTTCGACGCGGCCCCATCACACCCAAGACCAACCCGGACGCCTAAGGCATCCATCGCCGGAATGTCCGTCACTTCGGCCCCGACAAGATAAACGGGCTCGGAACAATGGGACACGCCAGTGCCAGAGGCCGCGAGCTTGCGCAATTCATCGCGGGTCAGTTCCCAACCGTGGGCATAGAACGTGTCGGGTCCCGCGAAACCCAGGCTTTCGCAATAGTCCACGGTGCGCATGCCGTGGACCTGTTCGATCACCGGGCTTTCGCCTTCGCCAACATGACTGTGCAGGATCACCCCTTTATCACGGGCAAGCGCTACGGATTGCTCAAAGGTTTCGCGATAGCAATTGACTGGCTGGCATGGGGCGACGCTGACCTGCCGCATCGAAAGGGGGCCTGCATCATGATATGTGTCGATAACGCGCTCACAATCGGCGATGAACCCGTCGGTGGTTTCCAGCATCTCATCGGGGATCGTGCTGCCTTCGGATTTTGGCAGCGTGTTGCCACCCCGCCCGGCATGAAACCGCATCCCCATCAACGCTGCCGCTTCAAACTGACGGTCGATGATGCGCGATCCTGCATGGCGCGGGAAACAATATTGGTGATCAAATGCCGTCGTACAGCCGTGCTTGATCAGCTCTGCCATGGCTACAACTGAACTGTGGTAAAAGCAGTCTTCGGTCAGACGCGAAAAAATCGGGTAAATCCGGTCAAGCCATTCAATCACAGAATAGCGCGTCCAATCCAATTCGGCACGGTTGCGCACGAAGCATTGGAAAAAGTGGTGATGCGTATTCACCAAACCGGGATAGACAAACAATCCGTCACCATCCACGATCTCGATACCGTCAGGGGCGGTCCGGCGCAGGTCTTTCCCTATGGCCGTGATTGCGCCCTTTTCACATAGGATGTCGTGACCCCAAAGAACCGGATCATGGGCAGACCTAACAACGGCTGCGCAGTTTTCAAACAGAACAGGGGTCATTCGGGAAACTCAAGCTCGTGCAGGCGGTGGATGCCCGGCATTTCAATGAAGCCGGGCAAAGAGCGGATCGCCCGCATCCACAGCCGGAGTGATGGGTATGTATCAAGGCTAACCCCGCCATCAGGCGCCAGGGAAACGTTCGGAAAACAGGCAATATCCGCAAGGGCCGGCACAGCACCGGTCAGGAACAAATGGCCGTCAAATCGTTGTGCAGTCATATGTGCCTCGAGCTTGCGCAATTGTTTGACGCCGGCGGCACGGGCGGCATCGATATCGACGTCATATTGCAGAATGTCATGGAGACGGGCCATGCCAAGGCTCTCATTCAAATCTGCGGCCAGAGCGAGCCAAGGATCATCATCGCCACGCCACTCGGGGGCATCCCTTGTCAGATACCGGAGGATATCAGCGCTGTCCGTTAGAACGGTTTCCCCGTCTAGCAGCACCGGCAGAGTGCCCTTTGGGTTCAGCGCCAGCATGTCCGCCGATTTATGTTCACGCGCTGGATGAAAATTGACTGTGTGCAGCGTCAAAGATTGACCCAGCAAAGCAGCCATGAGCCGAACTTTGTAGCAACTCGCGCTTAGAACATAGTCATAAAGGATCATGCCGCGACCAACTGTGCGCCATAGGTGTAACCGATTTTCTTGAGCCATCTGCGATAGGCAATGGACGTTAAATCAGCTTGCGTCGGGACCTCCATGCCTGGGTCTAATGGCAATTTGGTCGGTATTTGGTTTTCGAGAATTGAGCGATCCTGCATGAAAATCAGTTGCTGAAAGCTGACCATCTCCGCCATTGTTGAATCGTCATCATAGAGGGCCATCCATGGCCAAACCTCGCACCATTCCTCGTTCAAAGGCTGCACAAACAGGGTGATGACATCCCATTCACCGGGGCGGGGCGGGCACGTTTTGTAAAGCACAGCGCAGGTAGGAGAGGCCACACGGTACATGTATTCCGTTGTGATCCCACCTTCCGCCGATTTCGCCGCCTGTGGCTGGAAAAACTTCACCTTGGTTGCCCAAACCTCGTTGGCGTCTTCGCGGATATCGACATTGTATCGCGCCACCTCCGTGTGTGGCTCAGCCCCCAAGATATCGGTATGGACGAAAGGAAAATGTGCAATGTCGAGAAAATTCTCAACCGCCCGTAAAGGCGAGCACTTCACGCGGACCGAGCCCACATCGACCAATTGTCGCCCCGCTGTATCCGCCTCTGGGATCGTAAACAGATCGTCCATTGGCGTGCCGGGGCATGTCCACAGGTGGCCGAACCGCTTAATGGTCGGCAACGCTTTGCCCGCCGCATCCGTGACCCAATAGGCAGAATGCGTGCGGCCTACAGTGATGTCTGCGCCCAACAACAAGGTGGCGTGCGGTGCGTCGATGCCGGACAAAAGCCCAACCGGATACCAATAATCATTGATGGATCGGCTCATGCCGCAGCCTCCAGCTCGTCGCGCAAATGCTCAAGAGCCAATGACACTGCTTTGCGATCTTGGTCGGGGGCCGCGAAGGCGTGAAGCAGACAATCGGTATCGGTGCTGGGCTGCACCGCAAGTGCGATGTCATGTGCCCCACCAAGCGTGATGACAGGCCCAAATGGTTGTTTCAGCCGGGTCGCCAGTGTTTCGGCGGACAGCTGCACAGCCAGCGACCGTATCGCGCGGCGGGCCCCAAGTTCGGGCACGGCAGCTTGGGTGGGCTGCAACGCAACCCAGATCGTCCCGTCTTGAACGCGACACGCATATTGCGCCGCACATATGCTTTTGGGTGGGGTCAGATCGGGATGGGCCGGGATCGAAACGCAGGCCCCATCGCCGTCATACGTCCACCCATGATAAATGCATGACAAGGTTTCACCACGCACAAACCCATGTGACAGGCGCATCCCTCGGTGCGGACAACGATCACCCCAAGCGTGAAAGACACCTGCCGTACTGCACCAGATTGCAAGATCCGTGTTCTGAACACGCCGAGGCACAACCGTGCGCGCAGGCACATCCTCACACAAGCCGACAGCAACCCAGTCCATAATACCCTCGTAAATCTCGGGTCCGAAGGTAGAAGCGGCTGCCCTCCTATTTCAAGAATTAACGCCTGATTAAGGCGGGGTTTCATCCTTGGGTTGGGTCGGCCCAAAGAACTGCGCGAAAATTCATCGGTTTAGAAATTTTCCGCGGCCTCAAGGATGTGCAGGTGATCGATATGAACACTGCTTGGCCCCAGGCTGCAGGCAAGCGCAAAGGCATGGGTCATCTCAGGTGCACCAACGGCATGCAGTTTCATCTTGTTTGTTGAGCGCTGCAATACCGCAAACCCAACCCCAAGCTTGACGGCATGTCTTTCCATCCACGGAACAAAGCCACTTTGATCAACATCTCCGACCAACAAAAAGGTCAACGCTGATTGGTCTGGATCAGATCGCCTTAGTATATCCATGTACACAACATTGCTTCTTGCTCCGATCCATCTGTCCGACGGTAACCAATAACAAACGATCTTGCCATAGACGCTTGCTGGTAAAGTTGGGTCTTACAACTGTCGTATCTCCAGTCGCGGTCTTTTGCAGCGGGCTGCATGTTTGGCTGGTTCGCCGCTAGAGACGCGATCATCATGCGTGAACACTCATATGACCCAGATGCCCAATTCCGTGACGGCCCCTATGAAGATGGGCAACATGCTGCGATCAAGCAGGTGCCCGCCTATCTGGCGCTGGGCTGTGAAAGATGTCTTGGCCTCTGCGGACCAACGCTGTCGAAAATCGTTGTGTGTGATCCGTAATCACAGGCTAGGGTCAGGACCCATTAATCTTACACCGTCAGTTTGCCAGATTTTTTCTCTGACAAGAAGCATCTGCGCAGGAATAGTGGTTATATTTCAAGCAGATGTGCCGCAGATCAGAGGGGAAATCCGGTAAGCCCGAAGGGCGAAGATTTCACATCATCTCAGCGGCGTGTGCCGCTTGGCCGTAGAACAACTATGGCCGCTCGGCGCAAACCACTGATGTTTCGTGAAATCGCCGCTGACGGTGCAAGATTAATGGGTCCTGACCCTAGGCATTCGCCCCCTGTCCGGCTATTGATTTGGGAAACGAAAAAGGTCAGACCATGCGCCCTCACACCTTCCCCGTCATTTTCGCCCTTATGATCGCCGCCGGTTGCAGCACTGTGATTGCGGACCGCGCAGTGGTCACCGGAACAGGCCCGGACGATCTGCTGAAATTGCGCGCGGGTCCGGGGCTTGGTTTTGAGATCATCATGGGGCTGCCTGACGGAACCGTACTCAACCGCCGCAGCTGCGTGACCGAAGTGGGGCAATTGTGGTGCGAGGTTATCCTGGCAGAGACACCGCAAGTGACGGGCTACGTCTCAGCAGACTACCTGTCTGACATTTAGGGCCGCCGTACATACAGGTTCTGTACAACATCTGTACGGGATCTTTACCGGGTTACCGATAAGGCACGCCCGGCAAGATCGACAGCATTTCAAACATGAGATTTGCACCTGTCAGGGCCGTATTGCCAGAGGGATCATAGGGCGGTGAGACTTCAACCAAATCACAGCCGACGATGTTCAGTCCGCGCAAACCACGGATCAGCTCCATGGCCTGCGGCGTGGTCAGCCCGCCAATCTCGGGCGTGCCGGTGCCGGGGGCATAGGCGGGGTCAAGACTGTCGATATCATAGGTGATGTAACAGGGTTGATCGCCGATTTTTGATTTTATTTCAGTTGCTAAGGGACCAAGTGGCTTGTGCCAAAGGTCCGGTGCCAGATACTGGTTGAACCCCCAATCAGCGGCCTCGTTAAAGTCATCCGCCGTATAGCCTGTTCCGCGTAACCCAATCTGAAACACCTTGTTGGCAGTGATCAAACCTTCCTCATAGGCGCGACGGAAGACGGTGCCGTGGGTCTCGCGCTCGCCAAACATTTCATCATTCACATCGGCATGGGCATCCACATGCACCAGCGCAAGGGGCCCGTGTTTGGCAGCAACCGCGCGCAGGACTGGCAGGGTCAACGTATGATCACCGCCCAAAGTCATCGGAATGAAATCATGTTCAAGAAATCTCGCATAAGTCTTTGTTATGATGCGGATACTTTCGCTAAGCGAAAACGTGTTAATCGGCACATCACCCAAATCCGCGCATTGCAAGGCATCAAACGGTGCCGCCCCAGTCTGAATATTATAGGGACGGATCATCGCCGATTGTTCACGCAATTGCTTCGGCCCCATCCGGGTGCCCGAGCGCCAGCTTGTGCCGATATCCATCGGAATGCCAATAAAGCCCACATCCAACCCCTCAGGCGTCGTGACCTCTGGCAAGCGCATGAAACTTTGTGGTCCAGAAAACCGGGCGAGGTCATTTCCGGAAATGGGCATATTCGGCATTATTTTTCCTTTTTCAAAGTGCAAGGCAGGCGTTGAACACGCTCCGTCTTGCATTTTCGGCGTCCACTCAAACATTCGCAAGGGGTGATCAAATTTCTAGAAATTTGATCACCCTACCGGCAATGCCCGCTCGACCAAACGTGCAAAAAATGATGCCCCAACGGGCGCGATTGTATCGTCAAAGTCATAGGCCGGATGATGCAATCCTGCGGTATCCCCATTGCCCACAAACAAATAAGCCCCGGGGCGCTTCTCCAACATATAGGCGAAATCCTCGGCCCCCATTTCACGCCCGGCATCCGCCACAACATCAGATGAGATCTCGCGGGCCACTTCTGCGGCAAATTCCGTCTGATCGGGATTATTCACCGTGGCAGGATAGCCCACCTCATAGGTCAGCTCTGCCTCAACCCCATAGGCGGCAGCTTGACCCGCAACAATCGCCTCCATCCGGGCCATAACCATGCCTTGCACGGCCCGATCAAAGGTCCGGACGGTCCCGTTGATATAGGCGGTCTCAGGAATGATGTTATCCGCAGATCCGGTATGAATTTGGGTGACCGAGACCACCAGATCATCCTGCGCATAATGGTTTCGGCTCACAATGGTCTGGATCGCATTAACCATGCCCACGGCGGCAACAATGGGATCGGCGGTTTCATGGGGCATTGCACCATGGCCGCCGCGACCGGTGATATGGATATGAAACGTATCAACCGCAGCCATGATCGGACCGGGGGTCGTATAAAACGCACCGACAGCTGTGCCGGGGGCATTGTGCAAGGCATAAACCTGCGCGATCTCAAAGCGATCCAGCACGCCTTCTTGAACCATCACTTCGGCCCCGCCGCCGCCCTCTTCAGCAGGTTGAAAGATCAAGGCGACGCGCCCCGCGAAATTGCGGGTCTCTGCCAGATATTTTGCAGCCCCCAGCAGCATGGTTGTATGGCCGTCATGCCCGCAGGCATGCATCTTACCCTTCACAGTCGAGGCATAGTCCAGCCCTGTGGTTTCTAGCATGGGCAATGCATCCATATCCGCACGCAGACCAATCGTGGGGCCGATACCATTCCCTTCGATAATCGCGACAACACCTGACGTAGCGATGCCCTCATGGATTTCATCCACACCGAATTCGCGCAGGCGCTCCACCACAAATGCCGCCGTTTCAAAGCATTCAAACTGCAACTCAGGATGGGCATGCAGATGCCTGCGCCAGGCGGTCATGTCATCGGTAAAATCAGCGATACGGTTGATGACGGGCATAATTTATCCGATTCCGTTTTGAAACAACGCATTATAGATTGTTGGCCCAAGGCCACATGCGTCCCAGCATGACGATAGGACTTCGGAACGGCAACCGAATTTTGGTTGTTGAATTGCGCAAAATTTTACCAAGTCTGATTACCTAGCAACAATCTCGGCAAGGATAACAGCGCCGTGGTTTCGCCATGCTCGCGCCTTAGTTGTGATAAATGGAATCCGCCGTAAACAGTTTTTTAAGAAGGATTTGAAACCATGAAAAAAATGTATGTCAGTGCACTGTTGGCGACGGCACTATTGCCAACGACCGCACTTGCAGATTGGACTGGTTGGTACGGGGGGCTATCAGCTGGTTCATCAACCAATAATGAATTTACGATTACATCTGGCGTCGGAGCAGATATTGACCTTGACGACAGCAATAATTTTGGTGGTTTTGCCGGCTTTTTGACGCAGAATGGATCAGTCGTTTATGGCGGTGAAGTCGCAATCTCGAACTTCTCTGACCTCGGGGGAACTGTCGCCACAGGTTTCGACTTGGAACTCGACGGCCTTGTGTTTGATTTCAGGGCGCGCGCCGGGGTCACATTTGGCGATGTTCTGGCTTATGGCGTATTTGGCATCTCATCATACGCTTTTGCCAACGATTTATTCGACGACTTCGAACAGTCAGGTTTCAACTACGGTGCTGGTATCGAATACCAAGTTAACGACAACCTATTTTTTGGGGCCGAGTATCTGTCTCGGCAAATCGACGGGACAACGCCTGTTGGAACCGAATTTCAGGTCACACACGAATCCATCGTAAATTCTATTGGTCTGCGGGCAGGCTTCAAATTCTGACAACGACAGGTCAAACTTACGGCCAAAGCCGCGCCGCCCCCTTGGCGCGGCATCCATATTTGCATAGCGTGCCCTCAATCGAACGGGGACCCCATGCCAGACGACACACTGATCCACGATCCAAACGGCGGTATGCCCCGCCTTCTTGAAATCATGCGCCGCTTGCGTGATCCTGACACGGGCTGCCCGTGGGATATTGAACAGGATTTCAACAGCATCGCCCCCTACACCATCGAAGAGGCCTATGAGGTCGCAGATGCCATCGCACGCAGCGATTGGGCGGAACTTGAGGGTGAATTAGGCGATCTGCTGCTGCAAACCGTCTATCACACTCAAATGGGGGTTGAGGCCGGGCATTTTAGTTTCGACAGCGTAGTCAAGGCAATCTCGGACAAGATGGTCGCGCGGCATCCGCATGTGTTTGGGGGAGAAAGCCGGGAAAAGTCAGCAGCACAACAAACCGCAGATTGGGAAAAGATTAAAGCGGCGGAACGGGCGGGCAAAGCACAGACACGCACGCTTGATGGGGTCGCAACCGGGCTGCCTGCGCTGACGCGGGCGGTCAAATTGCAAAAACGGGCGGCACGGGTTGGGTTTGACTGGCCCGACACGGGGCACGTGATCGATAAGATCGTTGAAGAGGCCGGCGAATTGGTTGAGGCGCGCGACACGCTGACCCAGGCCGAGACCGAAGAAGAATTCGGCGATCTGATGTTTGTCATGGCCAATCTGGCCCGGCATCTGGACATTGATCCGGAAACCGCCTTGCGCGCGGCCAATGCTAAATTCACAAGACGCTTTCAGGGTGTCGAAGACGCGCTTGCCGCCCGCGGAAAGACCCCGGCTGACAGCGATCTGGCCGAAATGGATGCGCTTTGGGATGCTGTGAAAGCAACCGAGAAAGCCGCGGAATGAAGCAGGCCATCAAAGCCGTCATCTTCGACATGGACGGTCTGCTGCTGGACACCGAAAAGGTTTACTTCAAAGGCTACCAGAACGCACGGACCGCCATGGGGCTTGCGCCCTATGACGCGGGCTTCATGGAACTGATTGGGCTGCCAATACCAGCCGGGCGCCCCTTGCTGGAGGCGCATCTGGGGGCTGCCACTGACGCGTTTGAGGCGCAATGGGAGCATGAAATCCGGCAACTCATGACGGCGCGCATCCCTGCTAAACCTGGGGTGCGGCGCCTGATGACGCAGTTGCAAGACCAGCAGATCCCTTATGCGATCGCCACCAGCACCTTTACGTCCAAGGCACACGACCACCTGGAGCGGGCAGGGCTGGGGGATCTGTTTGACACGATCATCGGTGGGGATCAGGTGCAGAATGGCAAACCGGCACCCGACATCTACCTTAAAGCGGCCAGCACCCTTAAGATCGATCCACGGCTCTGCGCGGCTTTTGAGGACTCTGAAAACGGGGTGCGGGCGGCAGTAGCGGCAGGAATGACGACCGTGCAAATACCCGACATCAAGCCGCCCAGTGACGATCTGCGCAAACTCGGGCACCACATAGCGGATACGCTGCTGGAGGGCGCGCGACATCTGCAGCTAAATGAGACCTGAATGGATATACAAAACACGAAAGCAATCATCACCGGCGGTGCATCCGGGCTTGGGGCGGCGACGGCCAAAGCCTTCACCTCGGCAGGGGCAAAGGTCACGATCTTCGACCGCGATCCCGATGGAGCGGATTACGCCGCAATCATCGGTGCGGGGTTCGCGGCTGTCGACGTGACTGACGAAACAAGTATAACACAGGGCCTTGATCATGCCGGTGTGATCAACGTGGTGATCAACTGCGCTGGTATTGCCACCGCCGAAAAAACGCTGGGGCGCGATGGACCACACGCACAATCCACTTTCACCCGCACTGTCGACATCAACCTGAACGGGACCTTTAATGTTGCAAGGCTGGCAGCCGCCCGCATGAGTGACGGTGGCGTGATCATCAATACAGCCTCGGTCGCCGCTTTTGACGGGCAAAAAGGGCAGGCGGCTTATGCCGCATCGAAAGCTGGGATCGCAGGGCTATCGCTGCCCATGGCACGGGACCTTGCACGTATGGGGATCAGGGTCATGGCCATCGCACCAGGGATCTTCCGGACCCCCATGCTGGAAGGGTTGGGGCAAGAAGTTATGGATGGGCTTGCCAAGGACGTCATCTACCCTGCACGGCTGGGCGAGCCTGCGGAATTCGCGGCACTCGCCCGCTTTATTGTGGAATGCGACTATCTGAATGGGACAACTATCCGGCTGGATGGGGCGCTCCGGATGCCCTGATCCCTAGCGCAGGGCATCCTGATCATCTGATCCAGACCTGCAAAATGGCCTTTTGCCATCTTTCCCATGCTTTGATCCAAATCAACGAACTCTGCAAAGGGGTCTTTATGGTGAACCGCAGACGGTGTCTTTGGTCATCATGGAGGGGAATTTTGATTAAATTCAAAAGCGCACGAATTAACCTTTCGTTAATGTTTTGGACATTGTCTGAATACACGTCGCTTCGGCGCAATATTGAATTGTCAAAACTTGTCTCTCCTCCGCTCACCTGCCTGCAGGCACCCCACAGAAAAAAATAAAGCGCGGCAAACCGTAAGGGGATTGCTTTTGAAAATCGCATTTTTTACTGCGGCACTTATCATGTCCAGCACAGTCAGTTTCGCAGACAGTTGCCGGGAATTTCGGCCTGACGGAGGCGCTGTGCTTCTGGGCTCTAAGCACATAAACGCCCAACGCGAATTCAACGAATTCAACCCAGGGCTGTTCTTTTCTTGGGATTGTGAGCTTGTGAATATTCGAATAGGTTTGCACAAGAACAGTTTCTCTGACCCGTCAACATCGGTAACGTTTACGTCTGAGTTTCTGAGCCTAAGCTTTGGTGACGCTAACATACATCCATTTGTAGGAATCGCCCGCTACCCCGAAACCGGACGCGATTTGCCTGTCAGCATCGAAGGTTCAGACGTGATTGGTTTGATGGGACTAGAGTTTACACACAATCAATTTCCTGTGTTTATCCAATACCTTCCAGGTGACACAAAGTTGGGAGACTACGCGCACCTCTTTACAATTGGATTTAAGTTCGGCCTTTGACTGCGCGTTCTCAAGTCGCCCGTTGGTAATTTATGGCAGGCGTGACCGACTTCATACGATACGCCTAAGACGCGCCCTCAAGCGCTCGCTTTCTCCTCCAGCGTCAACCATTCTTCTTCCGCGTCAGAAAGTGAATTCTGCCGGGCTACCAGTGCATCCATCGCCTTTTGAAACTTTACCGGTTGCTGCGTGAATAATTCAGGATCTGCCAGCAGCTCCTCCAACTTGGCAATCTCGGCTGTTAGGCGGTCAATAACACCCGGCAGTTCCTCTAGGCGGTGCTGTTCGGTGAACGACAGCCCCCCGGATGCCGTCTTTTTTTCAGCAACCTTTGCCTTCTTCGCCAAAGGTTTGCTGGCGACCGCAGCCTCAACAAAATCGCCGCCCCGCTGCGCGCGATAATCGGTCCAGCCGCCCGCATAAACCACCGCTTGCCCGTTACCTTCCATTGCAATGGTTGTCGTGGCGACCCTGTCCAGAAAGTCGCGATCGTGGCTGACCAGCAGCACGGTGCCGTCATAGTCCCCCAGGATGTCCTGCAATAGATCCAGCGTTTCGATATCCAGATCATTGGTCGGTTCATCCAGGATCAACAGGTTGCTTTCGCGGGCCATCAAGCGGGCCAACAACAGCCGGGCCTTCTCGCCCCCTGACAAAGACCGGACCGGCGCGCGTGCCTGTGCTTCGTCAAACAGGAACTCTTTGAGGTAGCCCACAACATGTTTGGGATTGCCCCGCACCATGACTTGATCGGATTTCCCCGACACGCCCAATTCAGGATCATTGGCCAGGTTTTCCCACAGCGACATTTCCGGGTTCAGTGCGGCACGGGTCTGGTCAAACACCGCAATATCCAGATTTGTGCCCAGTTTGATCGACCCGGCATCAGGTTCAACTTGCCCCAATAGCATTTTGATAAGTGTCGTTTTGCCAACGCCGTTCGGACCAACAAAGGCAATCCGGTCCCCGCGCTGCACAGTCAGGTCAAACCCCTGTACAATCGACTTTCCGTCAAAAGCTTTGGTCAGACCGAAGGCCTCGACAACTTTTTTGCCCGAAGTGCTGCCACCATCAAAAGCCATCGCTGCTGTGCCTTGCCGCTTGATTTGACCCGCCTTCTCGGCGCGTAAATCCTGCAAGGCACGCAGACGGCCCTGATTGCGGGTACGACGGGCAGAAATACCCTCTACCGCCCAGCGCGCCTCGGCCTTGATCTTGCGGTTCAGCTTGTGGCGCTGCTGGTCTTCTTCTTCCCAGATCTTATCGCGCCATTCCTCAAAGCCATCAAACCCCTGTTCGGCCCGGCGAACAGCGCCGCGATCAATCCACAAAGTCGCCCGGGTCAAAGCCCGCAGAAAGGCGCGGTCGTGGGAAATCAAAACGAATGCGGCACGGGTCGTCTTCAGCTCATTCTCAAGCCAGGCAATCGCCTCAATATCCAGATGGTTGGTGGGCTCATCTAGCAGCATCAGTTCAGGCGCTTCAGCCATCAGCTTGGCCAAAGCCGCGCGGCGGCGCTCTCCGCCTGAAGCGGTGGCGACCTTTCCGGCGGGGTCAAATTTCAGGCCCTCGGCGACCATATCGACCTTATAGGCCTCATCTAGGTCCAGCCCACTGGCCGCATATTCACCAAGCGTTTCAAACCCGTCCATGGTCGGGTCCTGCTCCATATAGCCGACCTGCACTCCAGGCGAGGCGACACGGGTGCCGCTATCAGCCTCAACAAGGCCCGCCATGACCTTCATCAAGGTGGACTTGCCCGACCCATTTCGGCCCACCAAAGCGACCCGATCACCGGGTTGGACGACCAACGACAGGTCTTCAAAAACAGGATCGCCGCCGAATGTCAGGGCGATATCGGAAATCTGGAGTAAAGGTGCACGTGCCATGCCCGCCTGCTATGACAGCGGCGAGAGACGCGCAAGGGGGTGGGCGGTCAATGTGGACCAGTCCCGGAATTGTTCCGCTCCTGTGACTTGGTATTTTGCCACAAAGGGGAAACATCACGGCATCGAAACGAACCCTGCTACGGGACATAGCCACTCGTCCCCAGCTGCGCCTATTCGTCATGAGTGAGCTGACGGTGGGATTAGGGCAGGGGCGACATCAGCCTTTGCTCGTCGCCTTTTAGTTACTCTTTCATGTGCGACTGATCGAGCAACGAGTGAATTGGCCATCCAAGATGGACCCTGATCAAGATACGTAAGCCAGAATGGTGCGCTTACTTAACTTCCTGACCGTAGCATGATCTAAGTCACGCCTTTCGGAAGAACTCCGGGTGGGTCTTCTCCAAGGGTGTGAGTCGATCTATTAATTGGCGCAAGTGGATGGCCATACTTGATTGAGCCGCTTTGACGTCCTTGTTCTTGATCGCGTCAAGGATTGCTTGATGTTCGTCGACAGCCTCCTTTGGCCGCCCCTTTTCCGGCAACAGAAGCATCCGGGCGCGCAATAGTTGAAGCGAAAGTTGATCGGCCGCCGCAATGACTTTGGGAAAACCCGTAAACTGCAAAATAAGGCTATGAAATTCGACGTCAGTTTCGAAGAAACCTTTCTGATCGCCATCTTCAATCAAGAGCTTTTGCAGGCGCAGGTTTCTAGACAATTTGGAAAGTTGTGCTTCATCGCGGTCCTTTGCAATTTTGGCCACTGCAGCAACCTCGATCGCTTCCCGTAAGAAACTCTCTTCTTTGATAGCTGACAACGATAGACGCGAAACACGGGTCGCGGATTGCGGAACAATGTCGACTAGCCCCTCCGAGGACAATTTGCCAAGGGCTTCGGCAACTGGGGATCTTGAAACACCAAGCTGTTCACATAGAGCGCCCTTGCGCAGCACGAAGCCCGGCTCAAGCGACATATTCAGAATTTGATCGCGCAGGGCTGTGTAAACCCGGTGGCCCAAAGTGCCATCAAGCCCGTCTATTCCCAACTCTATTGTTGTTTGTTGCATGCGGCCTTCCATAACTAACATGTTAGTTGACATATGAGTCAAGTCAACCTACTCCAATGCTAACGCAACGAAACCAAAGCAGCCAGAGAGCGGATGATGCGCCTTCCCAAAAACACGTTTGTGCTTTCCCCGGCGCGCGGGGCGATCAGTTGCAGAGAGCTGCGCGCATGACGAACTTGGTGGAAATGAAGGGAATTCAAAAACGCTTCCCTGGTGTCCATGCTTTGAAGGCTGTTCAGTTCGACCTGCGCCCGGGTGAAGTGCATGCACTCATGGGTGAGAACGGTGCAGGCAAGTCAACTTTGATGAAAATCATGTCCGGCATCTATGCGCGTGACGAAGGTGAAATGTTTGTAGATGGCAAACCCGCCGCGCCAGACGGACCGCGCTCCGCGCAAGATCTTGGCATTGGGATTATTCACCAAGAGCTCAGCCTAATGAATGATCTAACGGCCGCGCAAAATGTTCTGATTGGTCGCGAACCGCGCCTCCGGTTTGGTCGCTTGGATGAGGCCGCGTTAAATGCGCAGGCCGCTGAAATTTTCAAATCGCTCAACTTGGATATGGATCCGCGCACAATGGTCGGGACCCAAACGGTCGCGCGCCAGCAGTTGATCGAAATTGCAAAAACTCTATCTTACAAGCCCCGCGTTCTGATCATGGATGAACCGACAGCGGCGCTGAACGATGTTGAGATCAATGAACTTTTCAAGGTCATTGAAAATCTCAAAGCTGATGGCGTTGGCATTGTTTATATTAGTCACCGAATGGACGAAATTAAACGTATCGCGGACCGCGTCACGATCCTTCGTGACGGCGCATACATCGATACTGTGAAGGCATCCGACACGCCGCTTTCTACAATCATCCATTTGATGGTTGGTCGTGAAGTCACGCAAGATGCCTCAAAAACCCCCGATCTTTCTGGAAATCCAATCGCCCTTGAGGTGCGCAATTTATCGCGTAGTTCCGTCGTTAAAGATGTAAGCTTTGAAGTGCGCAAAGGCGAAATTCTGGGTTTTGCTGGCCTAATGGGTGCTGGCCGCACAGAGGTGGCGCGCATTATCTTTGGCGCTGATCCGCGCGACTCTGGGGACATATTGGTCCAGGGTCAGCCGTTGGACATTCGGTCACCAAATGAGGCCGTGCAGGCGGGTATTGGGTATCTGTCAGAGGATCGCAAACACTTTGGCCTTGCTGTTGACATGACGGTCCGCGCGAATGTTGTGATGGCGTATATGTCCAAGTTTACAAGCCCCTTGGGCGTGTTGAATGAAACCGCAATGGAAGAGACCGCCCGTAAGTATGTTGATCAACTCGGCATTCAGACCCCTTCTGACATGCAAGATGTTCGGCTGCTTTCAGGTGGGAACCAGCAAAAGGTCGTCATTGCAAAGTGGCTACTACGCGACTGTGACGTACTGATCTTTGATGAGCCGACACGTGGTATCGATGTGGGTGCAAAATCTGAGATTTACGACCTTTTAGAAAGCCTCGCTGCGCAAGGGCGCGCGATTATCGTTATCTCATCCGAGCTTCCCGAAGTTTTGCGTCTGTCCCACCGTATCGCTGTGATGTGCGAGGGCCGCCTGACGGGCATCGTGCAACGCGAGGGTGCCACACAAGAGACCATCATGGAACTTGCAACCCAGACCGACAAAATCAAGGAGCCCGCCAAATGACCGTGACGAGCCAAGAAGCGCCTTCCCGCGCGTTACAAAGATTGATGGCAAGCGGCGCGTTCCAGAAAATTCTTGCGTTTGCCAGTCTTGTGGCGCTTTTGATCGGGTTCAGCATCGCGTCCCCAAATTTCATGCAAACGTCGAACATGATTGCGATCCTACAGGCGACATCGGTCAACGGCGTGCTGGCGATTGCCGCTACACTTGTGATCATCACGGGCGGTATTGATCTGTCAGTCGGGACCCTGATGACCTTTACTGCCGTGATAACGGGCGTTGTGTTAACCAACCTTGGTCTTCCGTTGCCCTTTGGGGTTTTGGCAGGCATCGGGACAGGTGCGTTTTGTGGTTTCGTCTCAGGCACGCTGGTTGCAAAAATGAAGATCCCGCCATTCATTGCAACGCTCGGGCTGATGCTGATCCTTAAGGGTCTGAGCCTTGTCGTATCTGGGACACGTCCGATTTATTTTAATGATACACCCGGATTTGATCTTATCTCGCGCGGGTCTCTGATTGGGGAAGTGTTCCCAGCACTGCCAATCCCAAATGGTGTTTTGATCCTGTTTCTGGTCGCAGCAGGTGCATCATACATTCTAAGCCGCACGGTCCTTGGCCGCTATTGCTTTGCGCTTGGCAGCAATGAAGAGGCGGTACGTCTGTCTGGGGTCGATACGGATCGTTGGAAAATCGCGATCTACACCCTGTCAGGGGCCATCGTTGGAATTGGCGGTTTGATTATCGCGTCGCGCCTCAACTCGGCGCAGCCGGCACTTGGCCTTGGATATGAGCTGGAAGCGATTGCCGCTGTGGTGATTGGCGGCACATCTTTGTCCGGCGGACGTGGGACAATCCTTGGCACATTGATTGGCGCCCTCATTATGGCCGTTTTGCTGAACGGGCTTCGCATCCTGTCTGTTGCGCAGGAATGGCAGACGGTTGTCACGGGCGCGATCATTATTCTTGCAGTCTATGCGGACAACGTGCGCCGCCAAAAAAGTGTTTAGCACATTCTCGTAGGGCAATGCCCCTGACCCCAAAACAACAGCATCATTTCAATGGAGGAATAAAAAATGATGAACAGAAGAACAGTTTTTGCCGGTCTCGGTGCGACGACAGTTATGTCCAGTGTGACTGTCGCTATCGGCCAAACAAGGGCTTATGTCCCGTTGATTTCGAAAGGCTTCTCGCATCAGTTTTGGCAAGCCGTCAAACTTGGTTCCGAACAGGCTGCGGCTGAATTTGGTGTCGACGTCACGTTTGAAGGTCCTGACAATGAAGGTCAGGTGGATCGCCAAATTGATATGTTGGCCGCTGCCCTTGCAAAGAACCCCGCAGCGATTGGATTTGCTGCGGTGGATAGCCAAGCATCTATACCAATGCTGCGAGAAATCGATGCGGCAGGTGTCCCAATCATCGCGTTTGACAGCGGTGTTGCGAGCGACCTGCCGGTGACAACCTGCACGACTGATAACCTTGCATCCGCAGCTTTGGCTGCAGATGAAATGGCAGCCGCCATTGGTGGTGCGGGCAAAGTGGCCATCATTTCTCATGACCAAACAAGCGTCACAGGCATTGAACGCGTCCAAGGCTTTGAGGAACAGGTTGCTGCGAAATACCCAGATATTGAAATCGTTTCGATCCAATACGGTGGGGGCGATCACCTGATATCGACCGAAATCACCAAATCGATATTGACCGCTAACCCAGATATCAAAGGGATCTTTGGCGCAAACGAAGGATCCGCCATTGGTGTCCTGAACGGTGTGACCGAAAGCGGCGCCGATATTGTGATTATTGGTTATGACAGCGGTGCGGCTCAAAAAGAGGCGGTCCGCTCTGGGCTGATGTCCGGTGCGATCACGCAAAATCCTGTGGGGATCGGTTATGAAACGGTGAAAGCCGCTGTCATGACAATCAACGGGGAGGCTGTCCCTAAGGTCATCGATACAGGCTTCTACTACTACACCGCCGATAACATGGACGCCCCTGAAATCGCGGCCGTCCTATACGATTAATACGCAAACTTGTTGCGGCCCGCGGACCGCGGGCTGCAACACACCAATGAATAGTTCTCCAGGCCAACCACTCAATCCCAACAGCCTTCTCAAATGTTTTGAAAGTCAGCCCCGCCGTGCTTCGTAACATCAATCCTCTGCTTTCGCCCGATTTACTGCATATCTTGTGTGCAATGGGTCATGGGAACTCTATCGTGCTGGCAGACGCCAACTTTCCCGCTGAGGGGCTTGGCCCACGATGTATTCGTGCGGACGGGTCAGATACGACTGCGATCCTGAGGGCGGTTCTGTCAGTGATGCCGTTGGATACCTATGCTGACGATCCCGCCATCTGCATGGAAGTCGTAGGCGATCCGCAGCTTATTCCCGACGCCGTCGCGGATTTCCAAGCCACCATAGATGCAATTGGTGACGCACCGAGTAACATAAAGTCTGTTGAACGATTTGCGTTTTATGACCTGGCCAGATCTGCATTTGCAGTCGTTCAAACGGGCGAAAAGCGGCTTTATGGCAACATCATTCTTACCAAGGGCGTAATCGAATGAAGATCGATGCGCATCAGCACTTTTGGGCCTTAGGGCGAGGTGATTACGGCTGGCTGACGTCAGAGTTGGCACCACTTTATCGTGATTTTTTGCCGGATGACCTTACGCCAATCTTACGGGCGAACGGGGTTGAGGGCACAATTCTAGTTCAGGCCGCGCCAACTGTCGCAGAAACGGAATTCATGCTTGGGTTGGCTGACGATCATCCTTTCATCCTTGGCGTTGTTGGATGGGTTGATTTTGATGCCGCGAATGCCGCCGCACAGATCACCCGACTTGCGGCCCACCCAAAGCTGGTTGGGCTGCGTCCGATGATCCAAGATATCCCGGACGTCGATTGGATGTTGTCGAAGAAACACGCGCCAATCATCGAGATGATGGTTGCCTCTGAGCTTGTGTTTGACGCGCTTGTTTTGCCCAAACATCTGCCGAATTTGCTGGCTTTGATGGGAAGCCAACCTGCGTTAAGCGTTGTGATCGACCATGCCGCAAAACCGGAAATCGCCACGGGACAGTTCGATGAATGGGCGACAGGCATGGCTGCACTCGCCAAAAGTACATCCGGCACCGTCAAACTGTCTGGCTTAGTCACAGAGGCCGGCGCTCAATGGTCTGTTAATCAGCTACGCCCGTTTATTGATCACCTGCTAGATCATTTTGGTCCTTATCGCATCATCTGGGGCAGCGACTGGCCCGTCTGTACGCTGGCGAGCACGTATGACGCATGGTGCACGGCTACAGACCAACTCTTGGCTGGTTTGGATGTGTCCGAGCGTGACGCAATCTTAGGCGGAAACGCCGCACTTTTGTATAAAATAGGGGAAACATCGTGATGGGGCGATTGGATGGGAAAACAACACTCATCACAGCAGCGGCACAGGGGATTGGGCGGGCAACGGCTGAGTTGTTTGCAAACGAAGGCGCGCGGGTGATTGCAACGGATATCAACGCCAATGGCTTATCTGAGATGGAAGCAATCGACGGGATTGAAACCCATGTTTTGGATGTATTGGATGGGGGCGCGGTCACCGCGTTTGTTGCGGAAATCGGCGCAGTTGATACGTTATTCAACTGCGCAGGCTACGTCGCCCACGGGACGATTTTGGAGTGCACAGAAAAGGAATGGGACTTCAGTTTTGATCTGAACGTAAAGGCACAATACCGGCTCATTCAACTGGTTTTGCCAGCAATGCTGGAGCAAGGCGGCGGATCGATTATCAACATGTCGTCGGTGGCTTCGTCGATCAAAGGGGTCCCGGACCGCTTGGCGTATTGCGCGTCCAAAGCGGCAGTAATTGGTCTGACCAAAGCAGTTGCGGCGGATTATGTGACCGAGCACGTGCGCTGCAATGCGATTTGCCCCGGCACGGTCGACAGCCCGTCGATGCACCAACGCCTGCGCGATACCGGCGATTATGACGCGGCCCTTAAAGCCTTCATCGCGCGCCAGCCCATGGGTCGGATTGGAACGGCTGAAGAAATGGCCGGATTGGCGCTCTACCTCGCCAGCGACGACAGCGCGTTTACCACAGGACAATGCCACGTCACCGACGGCGGCTGGTCAATTTAAAACACTCGGAGAGATAGATGAAACTGCTACGCTATGGCCCTTTTGGCCAAGAAAAACCGGGGCTTTTGGACGATCATGGTATGATCCGCGATCTGTCGGGGCATGTCGCTGACATTGCAGGTGACACATTGTCTGATGCAGTGCTTAATGTGATTGGCGCGCTTGATGTCGCAAGCCTGCCCGTTGTCACGGATGCCCCACGCATTGGTCCATGTGTTGGCGGCGTTGGCAAGTTCATCTGCATCGGTTTGAACTACGCCGATCACGCGGCAGAGTCTGGCATGGAATTGCCGGAAGAGCCGGTAGTCTTTTTTAAGGCCACGTCGTCCATTATTGGGCCAAATGATGTGGTTGATATCCCACGCAATTCCGTCAAAACCGATTGGGAGGTCGAGTTGGGCGTCGTCATTGGCAAGCCCGCGAAATACGTTTCAGAGGCGGATGCGCTGGACCATGTTGCGGGCTTTTGCGTCATCAACGATCTGTCGGAACGTGACTTTCAACTTCATCGTTCAGGTCAGTGGGTGAAGGGAAAATCAGCTGATACGTTTGGCCCGATTGGCCCGTGGCTTGTGACACGTGACGAAGTTCCTAACCCGCAAAATTTATCGATGTACCTAGATGTGAATGGTCGGCGTTACCAAGACGGCAGTACCAAAACGATGCACTTTAATGTGGCTATGATCATCTCGCATTTGTCGCAGTTCATGTCGCTGCAACCGGGCGATGTGATCTCTACCGGGACGCCCCCCGGCGTGGGCATGGGTCAGAAACCGGAAACCTACCTGAAACCCGGCGACAAAATGGAGCTTGGGATCGAAGGGCTCGGTATCCAACGCCAGACCGTCAAGGCATCGGCATGACAAAAATCACAGCTCTGCGCACGCATGATCTGCGCTTTCCAACCTCGGAAAGCCTGGATGGATCGGACGCCATGAACCCTGATCCTGATTATTCGGCTGCCTACGTTGTTCTGGAAACTGACGGCGCGCTCGAAGGCCACGGACTGACCTTTACCATCGGGCGCGGAAATGAAATTTGCGTGGCCGCGATCCATGCTTTGCGGGACCGTTTGATTGGCCTTGATTTGGATTGGATCAAGGACGATATGGGGCGTTTTTGGCGTCACGTTACGTCGGACAGTCAGCTGCGCTGGATTGGGCCAGACAAGGGTGCGATCCATCTGGCCACGGGCGCTGTGGTGAACGCAGTTTGGGATCTGTGGGCCAAGGACGCGGGCAAACCCGTTTGGGCCTTGGTGTCGGAAATGTCGCCCGAACAGATTCTGCGCCTGATCGACTTTCGCTACTTAACGGATGCGCTTAACCCGCAGGAAGCGCTTGGCATCTTGAAACGGGCCGAGGCCGGCAAGGCAGAGCGGATCGCCAAGCTAAAAGTAGAGGGCTACCCATGCTACACAACTTCGGCGGGTTGGCTGGGCTATCCCGACGACAAGCTACGCCGCCTGTGCCGCGAGGCCAAGGACGCGGGCTTTACCCATACTAAATTTAAAGTGGGACACAATTTAGAAGACGATATTCGACGCCTCACTATTGCAAGGGAAGAGCTTGGCTGGGACATGAAAATCATGATCGATGCCAATCAGGTGTGGGAGGTCAGTCAAGCCATCGACTGGATCAAGGAAATGGCCTTCGCCAAGCCGTTCTTTATCGAAGAACCAACTTCGCCCGATGATGTGAGTGGCCACAAAGCGATCCGCGAGGCCATTGCCCCGATCAAAGTAGCGACCGGCGAGATGTGCCAGAACCGGATCATGTTCAAACAGTTCATTAAGGGCGGCGCGATTGACATCGTTCAAATTGACAGCTGCCGCATGGGTGGGCTGAACGAAGTTCTGGCCGTGATGCTATTGGCTGCGAAATACGGATTGCCGGTCTGGCCGCATGCAGGCGGCGTCGGACTTTGCGAATATGTGCAACATATGTCAATGATCGACTACATCGCGATTACGGGCGACAAAGACAGCAAGCGGATCGAGTTCGTCGACCACTTGCACGAACACTTCATTGACCCCTGTATCGTTGAAAACGGTGCCTACCGCCCCCCCACACAGCCTGGATTTTCCATTGAGATGAAACCGCAGTCCATTGCGGCCTATGCGCATCGTCCAAGAATGGTAGCTGAATGATGTTTGACACCCGCCAAATCGGCCAAACCGCAACGCGCGTCACCTCGGTCGGGTTTGGCAGCGCATCTATCGGCAATCTTTACGTTGAGGCGACGGATGCGGAGGCCCGCGACGTGCTCAACACGGCATGGGACGGCGGCATTCGCTATTTTGACACGGCCCCTCATTATGGGCGCGGGCGGTCCGAAGCGCGGTTAGGGGCGTTTCTGGCCGGCAAAGCCCGTGACGATTATGTCATTTCGACCAAGGTCGGTAGGGTTTTGTCACCTGGTGCGCAACTTGCGGAAGCGGACAGCTTTATCAATCCGCTGCCAAACGATGTGCGTTATGATTACTCCGGCGACGGAATTGAAACCGCGCTTGAGGGGAGCCGCACACGCCTTGGAACCAACTACATCGATATCGTCTATGTGCATGACATTGGAGCTTACATGCACGGGATCAAAAACGCGGCGCACATGGAGACGTTCCTGGGCGACGGATATGAACGCCTTATTCGATTAAAGGAAAAAGGTAGTATCGGCGCAATTGGTCTGGGCGTGAACGAGAACGAAGTTTGCATCGAGGTTATGAACGACTATCCCTTGGATGTGATATTGCTTGCGGGACGGTTGACCTTGCTGGATCGCTCCGCCGAAGAAGCGCTTGTGCCGATGTGTCTTAATGCGGGCACGTCGCTCGTCCTGGGCGGTGTATTTAACTCTGGCATTCTTGCGACCGGGCCAATCAAGGGCGCAACATACGATTATGCGCCCGCGTCAGACGACGTGCGAACCGCTGTGGCAACGCTGCAGGCAAAGGCTGAAAATCTTGGAATGCCTCTTGCAACTGCAGCACTTCAATTCGCCAAAAGCACCCCATTGGCCGCATCCGTTCTTATCGGAACCGCTGAAGCTTCCATGCTGACACGAAACTTAACCGCATTGGAACAAGTACCACCAGAAGGTTTTATCGGCACGTTCGCCGTTTAGTTCTGTGCAGCGACGATGAGCACCAGGCCCGTTGGAAATCTATGCTTTCGAATACCACACTCATTCACTTTCATAAGCATCAATGGTCGTTGCGTTTCAGTGTAAAGCCGACTTTACGAAACGCAGCCTGCTGAACGGGCATCACTCTAAAGTCCGAATGAGGCCGTTTCATTTGGCGAAAAAAAATTTCCCAATTTCGCGACAGCAGATGGGGTGGATGGCTCCTGCTTCAACCGGCGTTGCAATGCGTCATACTGCAGTTGTCTATATCTGCAATTGATAGGAGCCACCCAAAGGCTGCATTCATCACACGGATCGTGGGTCGCAATATTGTTCGCACGACTATCAGAAAATTCTGCGCCAGCACAGGTTCAGGGTATCGATGTCCGGAAAGGGCAATTGCTATGACAATGAGGGGGGCGAGACGTTCTTCAAGACCATCAAAGCTGAACTGATCTGGCCGCATCATTGGGAAACGCGGCGGCAAGCTGAGATGGCGATCTTTCTATACATCAAGGGGTTTTATGATCCACACCGCCGACACTCAGCATTGGGCTGGAAAAACCCCGTCGCTTTCGAACGGAAAGTGGCTTAAACGAGCACCTTGGGGCGACACTATTGCGCGACAGGTCCATGGACGCCTTCCTGGCCACCAAAAAGCTCGACATACCACGAGGCCTTCGGCGCCGTCAGGACACTCACAAGCGCCGTCGACATGATCAAACGCGCAAAGGACGCAAGCATTGTCCGCTAGGTCGCGCTTACAAAAGACTCATTAAAAACTGACGAGAACTTTGTGATAGAACCGAACCGCTAGCCCGACGTGACGATCATCTACACCTACGACGCGCTCGACCGGAGTAGCTCCTTGTTCGGCAGCCTTGGCGGTGGCAACTGTCTATGCTTCTGTTAAGGCACGGTCAGCGATGACCCGGACTGGTTTCAAAAGGAACGATAAGACCGTTCGACGTTCTGATTTTATGTCGGCGATGATTGTCATTCCAGAAGTCACCGGCTGCCCCCTAGGTCTGTTTTTGTCGTCATCATGATCAAATGAGAGCTGAACCCGGAATACTACGTCACCGTTTTCTTTTGCAAAACTTGATGGTGATATCCGCTCAACCGTTGCCGCAACATCGCCGTAGCGGGTGAAGTCGTATGTAAGCACTTTTATCATGGCTTCGCGTCCGACGCTGATTCCGCCAATTTGGTCAGCCTGCACCTCAATCTCGGCGAATACGCCGGTGTTGTTGGGGATGATTTCTGCAAAAAGTTCGCCCGCCCCTAGGACTTCGCCGTTGTTTTGCACCGAAATCGCGTTGACAATGCCTGATACAGGCGCCCGCAGTACTGCTCGCTCAAGGCGGTCCTGAATCTGCATAATGGACTGTCGCAAGCCAGTCATTTCGTCACGTTGGTTGTTCAACTGCAGGCTGGCTTCGCGCCGGTATTGGGATACAAGCTCTGCCTCGGTTGCGCGCATATGTGCGATGGTGGTCGTTTGGACATCCACTTGCCCCGTCAATTGGGCGATATTGCTTTCCAGGCGAAGCATCTCGCGCTGAAGATTCTCAAGTCGAGACAATGGAATGACATCGTCGACGCGAGCTGCTTCAAAACGACTAACCTGGGCGCGCAGGATGCGTAATTCTTGAGCTGCCGTGACCAACTGATTTTGCAACGCGTTGCGTTGTGCGATTGCCACGTCTTGCTGGGCGCGCATGGTGTGCAATTGCGCGGCACGGTATTTCACTTCTTCAACTAGATTGGGTGCGTTCTGGATGAGATCAGTAGGCGTTCCGGTGGCGTCGAATTGGGCCATATCCACAGATAAGACCCATTCATTGCGGGCGATGCCGCGCTCCAAAACCTGCTGGGTAGCACGCAGTTTACTAAGCTCTGCCTGGAGGTCGGTGTTATCTAGAACGGCAAGAATATCGCCAGATTCGACTGTGTCCCCCTCAGCGATGTAAATGTTGGCGACAATCCCGCCTTCAGGATGTTCAATGCGCGTTGACAGCCCCTCTGGTTTGATCGTGCCATTGCCCGATACAATCTCGTAGACGGGGGTTATGGAGGCCCAAAACAGAAACGCGCCAAACCCTAGAACAATTGTCCAGATCAAGGATCGTGCATAGCCGCCATTCTGCGCCTCACTGAGGTGCTGGCTTGCAACTAATTCCGAGATGAGCTTCGCGTTTTTGTGTCGGTTGCTCCCCATTTGAAGTGCCGAATTGGTCTTTTTCCGTGTCCACAACATCACAACGTCCTTAAGATATGGTTTTGGGGCGGTCAAAAGATTTCACTTGCCCGTCCTGTAGCTCCAAGACCCGGTCAGCTTGTTTCACAAGACTGGGCCGATGCGTGACCATGACGGTCGTCATCCGGTCTGCCCGGGCCTTTAAGACGCTCATCAATCGATGTTCGTCGTCATTGGAAAGTCCAGATTCCGGTTCGTCCAACAATAGGACCTTGGGTTGCTTCAGCAGCAATTGAGCAATGGCAAACTTTGCCTTGAAAGACGCAGAAATCCGATAGCGATGCGCGTGATCAAGACGGGTTTCAAACCCGTTAGGAAGTGACAAGATCTGATCCAAAAGCCCAAGTTCTGCGCAAATGTCGCGTAATTGTTCTTCGGTTGCATCGGGCTTGGTCAATCGCAGATTTTGCGTGAGCGTGCCGTGGATCTGAAGCGACTTATGCCCTAGAAAGCCAATCAGGTCCGTTTTTTCACTGCTGCCAAACTGTTGCACATTTGCCGAGCCGATCAGTACAGAGCCGCTTTGTGGTTTATAATGCCCCATGAGCGCGGACAGCAGAGATGATTTTCCTGCACCCGACGGGCCAGTCAGACTGGTCAACGTGCCGCCTTCCAATGCTAGGGTTATGCCTTTCAATGCTGGCGCAACTGATCGTGGATAGCGGAGGACTAACCCATCGATCGCAATCCTCGGTGCGGCTTTATCTGCTTGCAAATATTGCGCAGCATTGATGGGCCGGGCCGGTTGGCCATTTGGGATCTGCATCATTGCGTCGATCTGTTTGAATAAGTTGCTGATTTCTGGTGCCCGAACTGCCAACACCAAGGCTTGCTGCACTGGACTAAGTAACCGTGACGCCAAAATCATACAGGCGATCAGTGTACCGCCTGTCATATTTCCTGCCATCACTTGCATCGCCCCGACGACAATGACGCCACCGCTGGCCAGTGGGGACACCACTGCGATCAGATTGTTGAGCATCCGCCACACCGACTCAAGCCGCTGCCTTGCGATGCTCAATTTGCGAAAACGAGGTGCCAGCTGCGCCGACCATGCACCCCCCAAACCGCGCTGCACAATTTGCATGCGTTGATTGACGGTTTCTTCTTTGAGCCGCATGCATTCTGCCCTTAACACCATCATTTCTTTGGAATTTCGGGAGATTTTTGGATAAAGTACCAAAGCGATCGTCAGGTAGACAGCAAGAACACACATCAGCAACAGCGCGATCTGGAGGTTAAGGACGCCGATGGCAATCAACATCAAGATAACAAAGGGCATTTCAAACAGAACCGCGACAATCGGGCCGCTATAAAAATCCCGTATGGTTTCAAACTGTTTCAACCGGTTTATCTGTTCACTGACTGCTGAAGCCTGCAGCATCTCAAGCGGGAATGAGAGCAGTTTTTCATAAAGCGCGCTGCTGACGATGTATTCCAGCCTGCCAGAGACACGTGCGATTATGTGTGATTTCATACGCCGGAGCCAGAGATCTAACAGGAACAGCAATCCGATCCCGATCAAGAGCAACGTCAGCGTATCAGGTGCCTTTGCCGGCAGGACCTTATCGAAAATCACGCCGACCGAGAGAGATGCCAGAATGACAAGCGTGTTTGACAAGAATGTCAGCGCCAGAATTGTGCGGTTTTCTGGTCCGAAGCGGGCGATGGTTGTCCCAATCCAGCCGTTTCGCCCAGCCGGTGAACCTTGAACCGCGTCCGCAGGGGTTATGACGATACAATCGTACACTTTGCGGCGACGGATCCGCTGGGTTTTGTATGTTGTGGGATCAAACAAAACCAGCTTGCCCCGGTCAGTCGTCTGTAAAAACAGGCAGCGGTTGTCAGTCGTGACGATGAAGGATCCAACCGGAAGCGCCGCGAGGTTCGCCCCTTTGACCCGATCTGTTTCGGACCAAAAACCCAATGTCCGCAAGCTCGTCCGCGCCTCTGATAGGCCGAAAACCTGTGGATAGTGGGCAATTGCCCCAGCAAAAGCGCGAAAATTAATAGGCCAGGCAGTCAGGCGCAGTGTTTCGACCAAGGCCGCTGCCGCCGCCGTATCGCAAGGCACGCCGCCAAAGCGGCCGGAACGCAACCCATCCAGCAGCGAGTCGTAGGGGTCGTCGTGGTCAAGGACCGCCTCGTGCCGCCAATCACCGCTTAGGTCCGATGCTGGCAACAGCAGACGCTTCAGTAGAAGAGGTTGCGCCGCGGTCATGACGCAACCCGAACGTCTTTGAACACAACAGTTTTTTCTTCAAGAACGTGATTGTTCAACCGCAATTCGCGGGTCGCAAGCGCCATGTAGGATGGCCGGTGCGTGACCAATAAGGTAATCGTTTCAGGAATCCGCCGCCGCAGGATTTCGATCAAACGAAGATCTGTTTGGCGGTCAAGTCCGGTATTTGCCTCATCGAATAAAATGATGTCAGGTTGACGAACCAAACCTGAAATAAGGAGAATCCCATCATGCACGGATTTTGGCAGACTTGTCGTCGCCCCCGCAGCCACCCGCATCGATAGCCCATCAGCATGACGCAGAATGAAGTCGCTGATCCCAAGTTCCTTTGCCAAATTCAAAGCTGTTGCATTGTAACGATCAACTTCAAATGCGGTCAGGTTTTCCAGTAAGGTTCCTTCGAGCAAGGTATAATCAGGACTCAGCAAACTGATGCGTTCTGATAAGGTTCGGCCTCCGACCTGATCCATCGGAAGGCCGTTCACCAAAATGCGCCCTTGCGTCGGGCTGATATGCCCAGCAAGGAGTGACATCAGCAGCGATCGTCCTGATGCTTCGTCACCCGATAGCAGCACACAATCGCCGCGTCGCAGTTTGACTGACAAATTCTGGTGGATCAGATCATCTTGCTCCCCAAGCGAAAGGGTCACGTCTTGCAGTTCGATCTCGTCAATCCGCGCAAGTTCAGTTTGGCCGGTGTGGAGCAATGGTCCTTGCAGCAAATGATGCACATCCATTTCGGATCGCTTTGTATCACGCTGGCCCGCCAACAACGCCTCGATACGCAAGGTTGGTTGGATCACCCGGCTTGTCAGCAAGACCGTGGCAGCCAGCCCACCAATCGAAATCTGACCGGCAATCACCAGAACCGAGCCAATCCCCGACATCAGGACTGGCGCGATCAGACCAATGGCGGCCGACATACCTTGGGTAAAGTTGATCCGGCCGCTAAGCTGGTAGGTCATATAGGTACTGACCGACATTAATCGTTCGTAGCGCCGCTGCATCAATTGCTCGATTCCGAGGCTTTTGATCATCTGGGTGCCTTCAAGCGTTTCCATCAAGAAGGAATAGCGCCGCCTGTCTCTGTCTTGTCGACCGTGACTGTCTTTGAGGATGCGCTTTCGTTGAAACCAAACAATGCTGACCGACAGAATTGAGATACTGGAAATCGCCAAACCCATCACTGGCGAAATCAGTGTCATGACCATAATGAACATGAGGATGAACGGAATATCCAACAGCGCGGTAGCGGCCTCACTGCCATAATTCTTGCGGACCCGTTCAATGCTTTCAAGCCTGTCATGGTCGACGCCCCGATCATGGTTCTGCCGCAGTGCCCCAAACTGAAGCATGCGTTTGATGCTTTCCTCATAAGCGAAATTGTCGAAACGCAGACTGCCGAGGGCAAACAGATGTCCCCGCGCCATTCTGATACAAAACTCTGCCACTGCGGCACCCATCAGTCCGAGCGTCATGACAGTTAAGGTTTCATAACCCTGCCGCGGAATAATCCGGTCGTAAACCTGAAGCATCATCAATGGCAGAGCCAAGCCCAACACGTTCGCCACAAGCGATGCCACAACGATATGGGGATCCCGGCGCAACGCACGGATGTTAATCTGGTTTGCCATTTGGTCTGCACCTGTCTCGGTCGGCAAATGTATGGCCCGATAGGAGAAAAATTCGGTTAATTTTCTGGATGATGGCCTGTTCTTATCGCCACAGGTCGCCAACGGCATGTATTTTCATCAAACGAAAGTACTTTTTCACTCTCACCAAGTGATGCGCTCTATCCCAGCAAAATCCACAGTGCCGCCATCATCAAAGGTAATGACACCGGCTGCATCGGTCGACAGATCAAGTATGTCACCCGACTGCCCCGTGACGGTACTGCCACTATCCAAAATCATGGTCCAACCCGCCCCATCAACCGTGTCGTCAGAGACCAGCGCACCAGAGCCCATGCCTTGCAGATCGATCACATCAGTCCAGCCGCCGTCATTTCCGCCGACAACGGTGTCGTGTCCCTCCATTACAGCAACTTGAAACGTGTCAGAGCCATCGCCACCATCAAGCGTGTCGTCGCCAGCACCCCCAGCAACGGTATCATCGCCAGCTTTCATGGTGATCGTATCATTTCCGGCGGACCCGATAATACTGTCATCTGCACCTGTGCCGGCAATTTCACCAACCCCAACAAGGGTCACATCCGTGAAGTCAAAGTTAGCACTCTCGTCCATGGTGCCGAGCCAATCACCGGTAGCATCTGATCCATCGATGATCTCAATGCCACTGCTTGCGGAAAAATCGCCCTGTATCCGGTAAGAGCCCGCACCGGTCGATAATACGATCCGGTCGGTACCGGCAGTGCCACTGTCAGTAATAATGTTCGTTTGGCCAGAGTTTAGGTCATCAAGCAAAATAGTGTCCGATCCTTCTCCACCATCAATGACATCGCCAGCGCGGCCGCTCGAAATCGTATCATTACCAGCACCGCCCTGAATGTTATCGCGACCGTCGGTCCCCGTTATGATATCATCGCCATCACCCCCTATGACCGAGGTTTCAGTCACGCCCGTGTCGGTGAAGGTGACACCGCCATCACCCAATTGGATCACCTCAGCTTCGTCGGTCAGCGTCAGGGTGATTTGGGTCGGGGCGCTGGTTTCAAAACCGTCTGATGCCGTGACGTAGAGGTCGTGGCTCTCGGCCGTCTCAAAATCGATGTCGGCACCCGGTTTGACCCGGATTTCATTGTCGACGATCTCAAAGTTGCTGTCGCTCACAGGGTTGCCCACTGCATCGGTGATCGTGTAGCTGAGCGTATCGCCGTCCACATCCGTCGCCGTCAGGGTCGCCACAACCGCGCCATCGGCGCTGTTTTCGGCGATGCTGCCACCAGAGGCAACCGACGCGGCATCCGGGGCCGTGTTGGCCTGTCGAGCGGCCTCGGTTTGCAGGTCGGCAGCGGAATACTCCACGCCGTTAAAACTGAATGTTTCGACGCCGGTCACGGTATCGGTGCCTTCATCAGCGTCGCCCGCGTTTTCATCAGTGATCACGAAGGTGTCGATATCGCTGTCATAAGAGACCGCAAAATCCGCAAAGTCGCCGTCCCAGACGGCCGTATCACTGCCATCGCCGCCATCAAGCGTGTCGTCATGGGTGCCGCCGGTCAGCCAGTCATCATCCGCCCCACCCGACAGCATGTCGTCGCCGGTACCGCCGTCCAGGTCATCATTCCCAGCATCCCCCTGCAGAGTATCCTCATTGGACGCACCAAAGAGCGTATCATCCCCCGCCCCACCGATCAGCGTATCATGCCCAGACCAACCGCGCAGTTCATCATGCCCATCACCGCCCGTCAGCGTATCATCCCCCGCGGCCCCAGCGAGTGTGTCATTCCCCGCACTGCCCGTGATATTGTCGTCACCATCGCCACCTGTGACCGAGGTTTCAGTCACGCCCGTGTCGGTGAAGGTCACGCCGCCATCATCCAATTGGATCACTTCGGCTTCGTCGCCGACGGTCAGGGTGATTTGCTGCGGGGCGCTGGTTTCAAAATCGTCTGATGCTGTGACGTAGAGGTCGTGGCTCTCGGTCGTCTCAAAATCGATGTCGGCACCCGGTTTGACCCGGATTTCATTGCCGACGATCTCAAATTTGCTGTCGGTCACAGGGTTGCCCGCTGCATCGGTGATCGTGTAGCTGAGCGTATCGCCGTCCACATCTGTCGCCGTCAACGTCGCCACAACCGTGCCTTCGGCACTGTTTTCGGCGATGCTGCCACCGGAGGCAACCGACGCGGCACCCGGGCCCGTGTTGGCCTGTCGGGCGGCCTCGGTTTGCATCTCAGCCGCCGTGTAGCTGATCCCGTTGAAGGTAAAAGTTTCGACACCGGTGGCTGTATCCGTGCCTTCATCCGCGTCACCCGTGTTTTGATCCGTAATCGTGAAGGTGCTCGTATCGCTGTCATAAGAAACCGCAAAATCCGCAAAATCGCCGTCCCAGGCAGCGATGTCAGAACCGCCGCCACCCACGATGGTATCATCGCCTGCGCCACCGACGAAAGTGTCGTCACCCACATCACCGC
This sequence comes from uncultured Paracoccaceae bacterium, assembly GCA_947501555.1. GTDB lineage: Bacteria > Pseudomonadota > Alphaproteobacteria > Rhodobacterales > Rhodobacteraceae > Yoonia. Next base: position 2,122,073 of record CANMWG010000001.1, on the reverse strand, counting down.
TAAGGAAATCATCACCGTCGCCTCCCGAGAGGTTGTCATGACCCTTACCGCCGAAAATTGTATCATCGCCAGCACCACCCAGGATAGTGTCAAAACCACGATCACCGTAAATCGTATCATCGCCAGCACCACCCTGAATATTGTCGTGATGCCTGCCTCCCGCCAACGTGTCGTTGCCCGCGCCACCGATTATAGTGTCAAGTCCATCGCCACCTGTAACCGAAATTTCCGTCACGCCCGTGTCGGTAAAGGTCCCACCGCTTTCATCCAATTGGATCACTTCGGCTTCGTCGCTGACGGTCAGGGTGATTTGCTGCGGTGCGGAGGTTTCAAAATCATCTGATGCTGTGACGTAGAGGTCGTGGCTCTCGGCCGTCTCAAAATCGATGTCGGCACCCAGTTTAACTTGGATTTCGTTTCCGACGATTTCAAAGTTGTTGTCGCTTGTCGGATCTCCGTTTGCGTCTGTGATCTGATAGCTCAGCGCGTCGCCGTCCGCATCTGTCGCAGTCAGCGTCGCGACGACGGTACCCGCCGCGCTGTTTTCTGCAATGGTTCCGCCAGAGGCAACAGTGGGTGCCTCAGGGGCAGTGTTGGCCTGACGCGCCGCTTCGGTCTGCATCTCATCAGCCGTGTAGTTGACCCCGTTGAACGTGAATACTTCAACCAATGAAACGACATCTTGGCCTTCGTCACCATCGCCCGCGCTTTGATCGGTGATAGTGAAAAAGCCCGAGCTTGGATCATAGCTGACATCAAAATCGCTCAGATCACCGTCCCATACTGCTGTATCGGTGCCGCCTTCACCGCGCAGGTGGTCATTCCCATCGCCGCCATTGATCAAATCATCGCCATCGCCGCCGTTGATGCTATCGCCGCCCGTGCCCCCGGTCACGGATGTCTCAGTGGTGTCGCTTTCGACAAAGCTGGCCCCACCATCGGCCAGTTGAATGTCTTCGGCCACGTCATCAACCGTTACGGTGATTTGCTGCGGGGCGCTGGTTTCAAATTCGTCTGACGCTGTGACGTAGATATCGTGGCTCTGGGCGTCCTCAAAATCCAGATCCGCAACGGGTTTGACCCGGATTTCATTGCCGACGATCTCAAAGTTGCTGTCGCTCACAGGGTTGCCTGCCGCATCGGTGATCGTGTAGCTGAGCGCATCGCCGTCCACATCTGTCGCCGTCAGCGTCGCCACAACTGTGCCATCGGCGCTGTTTTCAACAACGCTGCCACCAGACGCAACCGATGCGTTCTCTGGGGCAGTATTGGCCTGTCGGGCAGCCTCGGTTTGCATCTCAATCGCCGTGTAGCTGATCCCGTTGAAGGTAAAAGTTTCGACACCGGTGACTGTATCCGTGCCTTCATCAGCGTCGCCGGCGTTTTGATCGATGATCGTAAACGTGTCTGTATCGCCATCATAAGACACCGCAAAACCCGCAAAATCGCCGTCCCAGACAGCGGTATCACTGCCATCACCGCCCGTCAGCGTATCGGCACCCGCGGCCCCGGCAAGCGTATCATTGCCCGTGCTACCAAGGATATTGTCACTGCCATCGCCTCCTGTGACCGAGGTTTCGGTGACGCCGGTATCAGTGAAGGTCGCACCGCCGTCGGCCAGTTGGATCACTTCGGCTTCGTCGCTGATCGTCAAGGTAACCGTTTCGTGCGCGGTAGCGCCGTGGGCGTCGGTTGCGGTTACAATGACGTTCACGGCGCCACCGTCCGCTTCAAAATCCAGTGCTGCGTCGTCGCGCAGTTTCAGGTCTCCATCCACGATTTCAAAGCGCGCGTCATCGACGGTGTAGGTCAACGTGTCGCTTGCAGCCGCGTCCGCGCCTGTCACGGTGCCAACGGTGGCGCCGCTCGCATTTTCGGCAACAACCCCGACGGTCGCGGTGATTTCGGGCGCATCATTGAGCGCATCTGCAATGGCCAGATCACCATCGGCAAAGCGTAGTGTTTCGATACCGGACAGCGTGTCGGTCCCGTCAGGACTGCCTGCACGATTGTCGGTGACCGTAGTGACATCACCGCTTTGGGTGATCGTGTAATCGGCCCAATTGCCGGTGAAAACAGACATATCATCACCCGCACCGCCATCCAGCGCGTCATCGCCTGCTGCGCCTGCCAGAGTGTCATCGCCAACAGAACCGATAATCGTGTCATCGCCAGTGCCGCCCGTGACCGACGTCTCCGTGACACCAATGTCGATGAATGAGGCCCCACCATTGGCAAGCTGGATTACTTCGGCTTCATCGCTGATGGTCAGAGTAATCTGCGTTGGCACGGACTGCCCGTCGGCATTGCTGGCAATAATGCTCAAATCGATTTCCGAGATCTGTTCAAAATCCAAGGTAACACCGGGCTTGAGCTGAATCTTTGTGCCGCTGATCTCAAAGACGGGGTGGTCGATGATCGTGCCATCCTGTGAGACGATATGGAAGGTCGTGCCAGCTTCGGCTGCTTCAATTGTACCGATGACAGTTGTCGGATCAGCGGCTTCTGTCACAGACGTGGAAACGGTGACGTTTGGCTGTCCCGGGGGGTGGCTTTCGATTTGTGGGCTGTCCGCTGGCGCCGTTTCGGGGTTGGCGTCCGTTGCGTCCTGTGCGGTATCGTCAGATTCTTTTATTGAGGTGGTCTGAGGTGCTGTGCGTGCTTGAGGCGCCACATCTACCGGGTCTTGGGCGAAGTATTCGGGGGCGACTGAGGCTGGAGCGGCCAATGACGGTTTCAGATCGGTCAGGGCCTGGGGCGTCGCAAAATTGGCTGACTTGGATGGGTCATTTGGTCCATCGGGTACATCTGTTTCAGAGTCTGGTCGGCCAGCGTTGGTAACCGGCACGAGATCAGTGTCACGCGAACCGCTCTCAGCAGCGTCTGCATCCGCAGGAGAAGAACTTGGCTGCTCAAAAGTGATCGTCTGCGCTGCAGCATTTGATGGTTTCAGCAGCCCCGATAGAACTGCCAATGTGGCAGCAACGCCACCTGCAACGGCGCCGGCTCCGCTGACATTTGTATCATTGATTTCATCGGCCAACTCGTCGGATTGCTGATCATTTTGATTCGTAGATGATTTTGACTGCGACTGATTATCGGACCGTACGAAAGCCGACTTGAAGTTAGAAATGAACGACACCATCGTTTTGAACCCTACCAAAAACACCCCCTGCATCGATGTCACCAGCAGGTTAAGAACGTCTAAATCGCGTTTTCGTCCCTTTGAGCCCAATGCTGTGGAGCGTTCACGGCAGAAACGTGTGGTGACGTGTAAGATGCTGTAAATAAATTGAATTATCTGACTCTAGATAAGGCGTTAACCAAAGAAGAAAGTGTTAACTAAGGAGCTATCTAAACGATGACCGACTGGCACTGTCGTAGAATTTCGTCAGTTCATGGCAAGGTAGGGCGGCTGGATTGTCAAGGTGAACCCAGTTTTTCCTCTCCGTCGCCCTAGTCCCGTACATGCGGGACCTTACCTGCATTCCTGGGAAAGCGGATCAGAGGCGAAAGCAGGCGTCAGGAAGTGGGTCGACTTCTACAATCACAAACGTCACTATTTCGCCCTTGGTGGCAAACCAACTGCCGTGGTCTACTGGCAGCGAATTGAAACTAACAACCTCTAAGTTGCTTACGTTAGGCAGACGGATTTGAAACGTTAGGTGCCGACGATTTCGCTTCCAGGTTCTCAACGGAAAGACACTCTGGGATCAGTACTTGGAGCAGGTTTTTGGCCATTGTGCTGTGCCATGTTGCGCTGCACAAGCCAGTCCAGCATCGGGCCCCAGCCATAGGCGGTGTCTGCGATCAGGCGCTCGGGATCCAGGTCGAATTTCTCTTTGATGAAGGCCAAGCATGATCTTGGCTGATCCCACTTCAGCCTACCTGATTGACCGCGTCGCTTCTATGTAAGCGACGACACCGTGATCCGTGTCGATCAGGTAGTTGTCCGAATAGTCAAGGATAGCATTCGCCTTTGTCTCTCAGACCAATGGCGTTCCAATGGCCCATCCTTTGCGGGCTGCTGTCCACTGGCTCGCGGGTGCCCAAACATCAACCGTGTTCAGGGTCAGGCTTCGGTAGCTGTCATAATGCAGGTCGCCCAAAACGACGATTTCGCCGCTGTGGTATGGCATGGTTTTATAAGCCACGATGTTACCTCAGTTCAGCATCGGCTGCTGTAAGTCTGATAGCAATTTGTGACATTGCCAAGAAGCCGCACGAAATCTGCAGTAGACCATTTCTTACCTTCATGCGGTGCTTGTTGAATGCAGCATCATCAATGCATCCAACGAGAGCTATAGAAACGTTTTGATGCAATTACAGCGTTCAATATGACCAAAATCCAGCAAAGAGATCTCTTTTTAGTGTGATCTCGTCTTTCGGCGCAACGCCAGTATCCCAAATGAAACGAACGACCGACCCCGCCACTCCGGATATGGTGAATGGTCCCTCTACCGTGATCGTCGCTCCAGACTGCATTGTTTCACCATTCACGACGATGCTGACGGGGCTGTCAAGGCGGTAGCGCCCATCGAAAGGCAACGACACTTCTTGCGTCTGAGATGAGAGCGTAAAAGAGCGTCCTGCAAGCCATATCACACCCGCATAATGCACATATGTTTGACGCAGCGCCTCTGCATCCTCTTTTAGCAGCAGGGTTGGACTATCAAGCTGCTCTGGCCGCTCCATCGCGATATGCAACAAAATACGATTGGCCAACAGAAGCGGGGGATTGTAGCGCGCAATCGCTTCCCGAACTGCGGGTCGCTCCATTGCGCGGTAGCGCTTGACGCCCCAACTCGACATAAAGAAGGTAGATGTCTTGAAGCTAGAAACCATGCCAAATTGGTCAATATAGTAGACAGGTTCGGGGAATAGCCGGTGCACTTCTTCCAGTGTCGCGCGTTGATCCTTGGCGTCTTGCGAAAGCGCTAACGCTGCCTGTCCGATGCCCAAGCCAAGCATGAAGATCAAACAAATCGTGCGCACTAAGCCCATGCCAACGCGCGCAACACCAACGGCAACTACAACCATCATCGGTGGCACGATATAAGGCAGGAAATAGTCGAACGCGTTTCGATAGAAAATCAGTGAGACAATAAATGGCAGAGTGAATGCGACCAAGGCCAGTGTGAGGCGCCGGTTTTCTGCGCGGCTTATGCCATATAGTGCCAACACAACACTACCGGCGCTTAGAAGTATCCAGACCCTGAACGTCTGCCACTGTGGGAACAGGCTGTTTTCGAGCAACCCAGTGCGCAAAGCATCATTCATGTTAGATGAAGTATCCCGGCCAACGCCGGGAGCCACGCCAGAGCTATGCAATGCGTAAAGCAACCCTGCCAATACGAAACCAAGGCAGCCGGAAACAATGACGCGTCCGGGCACTCCGGGATCCTTCCAACGCCACACGACAGCGCCCAAAAACGCTGGCAGATACAGAATGGCCTTGATCGTCACAAGCAATGACAGCGCTGTCAAAATTGCCACGCTGATCATCTGGAATGGCGACATCCGGCTGATCATGATGATCGCAAGAGCTGACATAAGTCCCGCAGCAGTCATTGGATCCGCGCGAAAGCTGGATCCAAAGCCAAAAACAAAGCCTGACGTCATGAAAGCAAAGACCGCAATCAGCGCGGCGTTGGCATCCGACAGTGACGTGGCAATCCGATAAATCCCATAACAAGTGATGGCCAAGAACCCTGTCATCAGTAAACGGAGTACAGAGATTTGTTCAGCTTCATAACCGGGAAGATATTGAACCCAGCCGAAAGCGTGCACGAAGGCGGTTTGCAATGGACGGTCCAAGCGCCCATCAAGATGCGCATAGACATGGGACAGGTAAAAGAACTCATCCCAGTTGATGTTTCGGGTGTAGGCCAGCACAACATGAACAATAAATGCGGCAAAGATGTAGGCACGCAAGAACACAGGCGACGCTAGCACAGCAAAACGTCTGTGTAACAAGCCGTTTGAGATGAAAGCCATATCAAGCGGTCCAACGCTCTTTGATAGCCTTATCCTTATGCTCTGGTGACTGATCTTTTACATAGCGTAGCAACTCACGGGCACGGATGTCTTCTAGCAATGTGCGGTTGGCGGCAATCAAATCTGCAAGTACACCCACGGCCAGAAAAATTGTCGCCATCGCAATGAGACCCGTAGCCAGAATAAGTGATTGCACATTGCCGCCACCCTCTCCAGCCAGGTAATTGCCCAGAAACCGCAAGATGACGATAACCGCTGGGGTGGCAGTAACCGCAGCAATGCAAAAGAAAAAGCGCAACGGGGCATAGATTACGAAGACACGTAAAATCGTCACCATTGATCGCATGACATATTCACGTATCCCGCTGAACAGGCGCGATGGCCGGGTAACTGTATTCACGCGTACCGGAACCGAAGTCATCGGGATACGCTTGCGGCCTGCTTGGATAATGGTTTCTAGTGTATATGTATAGGTGCTGATAACGCATAGGCGCGCAGCGGCGTCTCTGGCATAGGCACGGAAGCCCGAGGGAGCGTCCGGTATCGTAGAGCCGCTTGCTTGCCGGACGACCCAACTGCCGAGCCTTTGAAGCAGCTTCTTGACCGGTGAGAAGCTTTCGATTGCCATAATTGGTCTTGCGCCAACCACAATCTGAGCCTGCCGTTCGATAATAGGTCGTATCAGTGCTGGAATGTCATTAGCGCAATACTGGTTGTCCGCATCAGTATTCACGATGATATCTGCGCCAAGGGCCAAGCATTGTTCGATACCTGCCGAAAATGCGCGCGCTAGCCCCACATTGCTTGGCATGGCCAAGATATGATCCGCCCCGGCCTCACGTGCGACCTCGACAGTGCGGTCCGTCGAACCGTCATCGATAACAAGCACTTCAACTTCGGAGATGCCATCAATTTGGCGAGGTATCTCCGCAATCGTTTGGGCGAGCGTTTCTTGCTCATTAAGCGCGGGAATCTGTACGATCAATTTCACGACATAGTCCTAGTCTGGCAAGCGCCATTGTCTGCTTCGAGTTTTTGGCAGAATCAAGACCATTTAAGGACCTTAAACCTTCTACGAAGGTTATTACTACACTGAAGTTGACCCAGCGCTCTGAAATCAGTCCGCTGCTATGTTTGGACCTGTCGCGGTTTGATGCCGCTCCTTTGATAGCATTTACTGTAGCAAAGGAGATTGACCATGGGACTGAAACGGACGGACGCAAGGAAGCCGTGGGCGTTTGAGGATGAGAACAACAGCCTGAAGCGGATGCTGGCTGATGCGATGCTCGACAATGCGGCATGTAAGGATCTCGCGACAAAAAACTTCTGACGCCCGATGTCAAAAGGCGAACCGTGTCGGACGTGACCCTAGTACGCGATAGTCCGAGCGGCGGACATGTCCGCATTCTTTGTACTTACCGGTGACAGGTTGATAAAGCGGCACTTCCTCTGCAGAACTAAGGTACCGTAAGAAACGGTCGCATAGCTTTTACGCTGCCATAGCAGTGCGACAGATCGCCCTTCTGTCAAGCCAGAGCGGGCAGACCGTACGGCTACTATTCCACTGTGAAATGAGTTGTGGTGGTGGAAACGATTTCGCGGGCACCAAAAATAGGGGCGCCGACAAGTCACCGGCGCCCTCGATTTCTTTGCGGACTAGGCAATTGAGAAGGTGAAATCCTCCGCAAACAGAAGCTCGCCACGGGCGCGGTCCTCTGAATATCCGCTAATCTCAAGTATGAATTCACCGGCCTGCAGCTGCTTGCCGTCAAAGAAGTCGCCGTGCCCATTGTTGCCAAACAACGCGAATGGTTCGAAATTCTCGACCCGGCTGTCCACGTCGTTCAGGGTCAACGACACGCTCTCAAGCCCCTCGACGTCGCTGAAGACGGCGATGTTGACGTTGTCATACAGGGTGAAGTCAAATTCCAACTCTTGTCCGGCAGTGATTTCCGCGAGGACTTCATCCGTATCAGCATTCACCAGAACAACTGTGACATCCGACGCTGGCGCCTCAGGCTCCCCCACCGGTGTTTCAGGCTCTTCAACCTCAGATCCGCCATCGCTGATCACCGGGTTTTCCAGGTCCGCGCCAACCCCGTCAGGGCCGTTGCCGCTTTCTACGACACCTTCGCCCTCGGCGAAGACACGGGGCACTTCGTTGTCGATGATCTCGATATTCTCCACATTCCGGTTCGCCCGGATCGCGGGGATGTAGACCGAGCCGTTAAAGCTCTCTCCTGCCGCTTCGGCACGCGCTTGCAGCTCGGCGACATAGTCGGGGTTTTCAACGATCGAATTGTTAGCGATCACCGCCCCATCGACACCTTCAAGCGCGATAGCATGCAGGTGCGAGGTGTTGATGTAGTTGTTCTCAATCACCAGGTCGACATGCAGCACATCGTCGTCAAACACGCCGTCCGGCGTCCGGGTCTTTTCGTTGCCGACAAAGATCCCTTGCGACCATTCCCCATCGCCCTGATCAAGAATGTTGTTCGAGATCGTGACGTTCTTGGTCTGCAGATAGGTGTCCTTGGACCAAATCTGGATCATGTCATCATGGATCAGATCGTTGGACGAGCTGAGGAAGTTATGGATGTAGTTGCCATCAATCAGCACATCCTGCACGCCGCCCAGACGAATGCCGTCGCCCTGCACTTGGGTGATTTCATTATCGGTGATGGTCAGCCCGGCCGTATTCAGGAAGGTCATCCCGTATTTGCTGTTCGACACGAAAGTGTTGGACACTTCGATATTCTCGCCGCCCCGGATCAGCAGGATGTTTTCCACCAGATCATCGGCCGTTTCGGCATAGCCTTCCGCGCTTCCGATGAACTTCGCATTGGTGATCGTCACATTGGTCACATCATGCATGTAGATATCGGTCATATATCCGGACCGATCCGCGACCTCTTCGGGCTTGCTGCCGAACTGCAACCCATCGAGGGTCAGGTTCTGCCCTTCGCGCATGTAGACCGAGTGGACGATGGCCGGATCATCGGGGTCTTGCGCACGAACGGTGACCATGCTGTCCGGGGTGAAGTTCTTGTAAAGCCCGAACTCGTAGTTGACGCCGGTGTTGACGAACTCAATCACCTCACCGCCGGTGGCATTGAGCAGCGCTTCCTGTAGCTCTTCGCTGCTGGATACCGTGATAACACCACCGGTTGGTTCTGCGGGCACTTCGGGTTCTTCAACCGGAGTTTCAGGCTCCATCGGCGTTTCGGGCTCTTCCGGCATTTCAGGCTCCCCGACGGGCACCTCTGGCTCTTCGGTCGTGCTGCTGTCCACGGCTGTGAAGCTGAAGTCCGTCTCAAACAGCAACTCGCCGCGGCCGCCATCGGCAGAATAGGCCGAAATGCTGAGCGTATGCGCCCCTTCCGCAAGGTCTACCCCATCAAAGAAGTCGCCCTGCCCATCGTCACCAAAGACCGCAAAGGGTGCAGCACTTTCAGTGCGGCTTGCGCCGCCATCCAGGCTCAGCTTGACGCTTTCGATACCTTCAAAACTGCTGGCGACCATCAGGTTGACGTTTTCATAGGCGCTCTTGTCAAAGGCAAATTCTTCACCCGCAGCGATTTCATAAATCGGCGTATCCGTGTCCGCGTCGATCAGGAAAACAGAAAGCTCTTCAGATGTCTCAGGCTCCTCAACAGGGGTTTCGGGTTCTTCTGGCACCTCTGGTTCTTCCACGGGAACCTCTGGCACATCAACAGGGGCATCCATGCCCGCGATTTCAAAGCTGTAAAGCGGCCGGGTCCCGTTGGCATAGTCGCTGAAATAGAAGCTCAGCGCTTCGCCTTCAGCACCATGCCCGGCGCCGATGTTGACGGTGAACTTGTTCTCCATCGTCGTCTCATCATATATGTAGTTCCCGTTTGCATCCCCGGGGGCCATCGGCTGAGTGGATCTCGACTTCGTAGGCTGTGCCCTCAAAGACAAAGGCATCGATGTGGCGCGCATTGCCATAGTTGCCAGTGGCCTGCACCAACTTATCGTAGCTAAATGTCAGCTGCAAATCGCCCGTTTCGAGGTCGTAAGTCGCGCTTTCTAACGGTGAGCTATCTGGATCAACAAGTGACAAGGCTGTCTCCTCTGGGATTGGTACTTCTGGGTCTTCCGCTGGATCAACAGGATCAACAGTGACGGGGGTTTCAAGATCGGCGCCGGCGGCATCCAGGCTGTTGCCTGCAACCGTCAAGTTGTCACCCTCAGCGATGACGCTCACGACTTTGTTGTCGACAATCTCAATGTTGAAAACGTTGCTTTCGGCGCGGATGCGCGGCAGGTAGGTGCCTGAATTTATATAGGTGCCATTGGCCTCTGCCTAGGCAAGCAGCTCGGCCACATATTCTTCGTTTTGAAGGATCGTATTGATGACAACGCGCGCACCATCAACACCCTGCAGATAGACGGCATACAGGTGCGCGTTATGAATATAGTTGTTTTCGATGACGAAATTTTCATGCAGGTCGTCTTCTGTCTAACCGTCAACGCGGGTCTTTTCGTTACCGATAAAGATCGTCTGTGACCATTCGCCGTCACCTTGCTCGAACGTGTTATTCGTGATGGTGACATCTTTGGTCTGCAGATACGTGTTGGAGGACCAGATCTGGATCATGTTATCAGGGACCAGACTATTGTCCGAGCTCAGGAAGTCGTGGATGTAGTTGTCATCAATCAAGACATCCTGCACACCGCCAAGGCGGATGCCGTCGCCTTGCAGCTGTGTGATTTCATTGCCCGTGATTGTTAGGCCAACTGTTTCAGTGACAGTCAGACCATAAAGCGTGTTGGAAATAATGTTGTCGCTGAATTCGATATTTTCGCCACCCCGGATCGACACGATCTTTTCAACCAGATCATCAGAGTTTTGTGCGTATTCATCCGCGTATCTGAGGATCTGCGAATTTGTAACGGTCACATTCGTCACATCGTGCATATAGAAGTCGGTCAACCAGTCAGCGCGGTCATCACCCTGCTCCTTGGTGCCACCAACCGTTGGGTTGTCTTGATCTGGCTGGTCCAGCGGATGAAATCGACCGGTTCAGTAGCCAAGGGACCGATCCACGACATTCAGGAATGGTTTGCCTGCCTCCCCGCGTAAGATGTTTTCGGCGATCACCTCGGCCGCGGTTTCAGGCCGCGTGCTTGAGGCGATGTGTGGCGTGACGGTCACCTGTGGGTGCCCCCAGTAAGGGTTTTCCGGAGGCAGCGGTTCGGTCCGGAAGACGTCAAGCGTTGCATGCGCGACTTGTCCGCTGTCGAGTGCTGAAAGAAGTGCATCATCGTCCATCAAAGGTCCTCGTCCGGGGTTGATGATGAACGCGCCGGGGGCCAGCAATCGCAGTGTTTCTGCGTTTAGGATGTTTGTCGTTTCAGGGGTCTGCGGCAAAAGCAGGATCACGATTTCAGCATCCGTGAGGGCTTGGGTCAGTCCTGTCTCACCATGCAGACAGCGGATGTTGGGGATGTCTTTGGCGCTGCGGCTCCACCCTGTGACGGGAAACCCTAGGTGATGCAGGGCTTGCCCGCAGGCCGCCCCCAATGCGCCGATCCCAAGGATTGTTACAGGGCGGTTCTTGGCCACCGGAGGATAGATGAAATCCCGCCATTTCCCGTCTTGTTTACTGATATGATCGTCCATCCCGAGATGGTGGCGCAGGGTGTGCCCTGTGACCCATTCGACCATGCCGCCCGTCAGGCTTTTGTCCACAAGCCGGCAAAGCGGTTGCGTCAGGGTGGCATTGTCAACGACGGTTTCGACCCCGGCCCAAAGGCTGAGTATCGCTTTGGTTTTGGTATAGGGGCTGAAGTCGGTGACCGGCCCGTTGGGCGCGAAGATAATGTAGTCCACAGTTTCGGGTGCGTGGTCGCGCCCGATATTGGTCTGCAGCCCAGCCTTGGAGAAGGCCGCTTTGAGCGGGCCTTCGTATTCGTCCCAGCGTTCAGGTTGCGCAGAAAAGAGGATGTTGAGCATGGGTGAGACCTTGGTGGAGGTCCCGGATCACGTCCGGGACTGCGTTGCATATCTTAGCGGGGGCGGTGCACATGTGCGCTTTGTACCAATCCGAAAGCGACCAGCAGCACCAGCATGGCGGACCCCCCATAGCTGACCAGCGGCAGCGGCACCCCGACAACGGGGGCGAGCCCGGTTACCATCGCCATATTCACCGCGAAGAACAAAAAGAACGTCATCGCGATCCCGAGTGTCATAAGAGAGGCGAACCTGTCTTTGTTTCCCAGTGCAGATACGATGCAGAAGAGCACGATCAACAGATAGAGCGACAGCAGCGTGATGGCCCCCACAAAGCCGAATTCCTCGGCCAGCGTCGTAAAGATGAAATCGGTATGTTTCTCGGGCAGGAAATTCAGCCGCGATTGTGTCCCTTGCATGAACCCGCGCCCAGTCCACCCACCCGACCCCAATGCGATCTTGGCTTGTGTGATGTGATAGCCCGCGCCAAGCGGGTCATTTGCTGGGTCAAGGAACGTATCGATCCGCCTGTATTGGTAGTCTTTAAGAAGTTGCCAAGTCGTTCCGCGGCTTTGAAAAACCGCCACGATGGAACCAATTCCGGCGCTGGCAACGGTCGCGAAATAAAGCCAATGAACCCCTGCCAGAAACATCAATGTGGCCCCGCCCATCAGAAGCAAAAGTGCTGTTCCCAGGTCGGGCTGGTTCAGCACCAGTGCTACGGGTGCCAGGATGAAGACCACGGGCAGCGCCACCCAAAGCGGGTGCGAGGTTTTGTTGTTCGGCAGCCAGTCGTAATAGGCAGCAAGGAACATCACCAGGGTTATTTTGGTCAGCTCAGACGGTTGCAGCCGCATGAACCCAAGGTTGATCCAACGCTGCGCGCCCATGTTCACTTCGCCGAAGAATTCCACCCCCAAGAGCAGCACAACGGAGCCGCCATAGGCCAAGAACGCCATGTTTCGCCAGAACCAGATTGGCACCATGGCCACAAAGACCATCAGGATCATGCCCGCCGTGAACCGCTTCAGCTGCGGTTCGACCCAGGGCGATGTGGATCCGCCTGCGACCGAATAGAGCATCAGAAACCCCGCCGAAGCCACGGCGATCAGCAGCATGATGATCGGCCAGTGAAGGTACCAAAGTTTACGCAGCCCGGTGGGCACGTATTTGGTGTTATACTCAAGATAGCTCATACTTCGCTGCGCCCCTTGGCGCCGGGCGGGATCCGTGAGTCGATCCGCTGTTGTTGCGCTGCGATTTGATCGCGCAGGCCTGAGGGGTAGACTTCAAGCGGGGGTGGCCCGCCGAATTGTGCCTGCAGAATAATGTCGCGTGCGATGGGCGCTGCGGCACGCGACCCACCGCCGCCGTGCTCGACCACCACCGACACTGCATAGCGTGGGTTGTCGTAGGGCGCGAAGCCCACAAAAAGCGCGTGGTCCCTACGTTCCCATGGCAGGTCTTCGTTCCGCGTCACTCCGGCCGCGCGTTCTTCGGGTGTGATCCGGCGTACCTGACTGGTACCTGTTTTGCCCGCCATCTTATGCGCATCATCAATAATCCGCGATCCATAGGCCGTGCCCCGTCTGTGGTTGCAGACTTCATCCATCGAGGCCCGGATCCGCCGCAGCGTGTTTTCATTGATCCCAAGGCTTTCGCCCAGCCCAGAGGGTTGTTCGACCCCATCGATCAGCTTAACCAAACGCGGCGTGACCTCGCGCCCGGTGGCGATCCGCGCGCTCATAACTGCCAGTTGCAATGGCGATGCCAGTACGTAGCCTTGCCCAATCGACGCGTTCACGGTGTCCCCGATCCGCCAGTCTTCACCACGCACCGAGGTTTTCCATGCCTTGTCAGGGGCTAGCCCCTGCGCCACAGCCGAGAGCGGCAGATCATGTCTGATCCCAAGCCCCAGTTTGCGCGCCATTTCCGCCATCTTGTCGATACCGACCCGTTGGCTGATCTCATAGTAATAGCAGTCGCAGGATTGCTTGAGGCTTTCGTGCAGGTTGACGTTCCCGTGCCCACCCCGTTTCCAACAGTGGAACCGAATGTTGAACACGTCCGTGAAGCCCGGGCAGTATACGGTTTCATCCGGTGCGACGAGCCCCTCTTCCATGGCTGCGAGTAGCGTGACCATCTTGAACGTTGAGCCCGGCGGGTAGGTACCTTGCACGGCTTTGGCAGCCAAGGGTCTGTATTTGTCTTCGTTCAATCCAGTCCAGTCGGTCGTTGATATGCCCCGCACAAAGAGATTGGGATCAAAGGCGGGTGCAGACCCAATGGCGCGCAGGTCTCCGTTTTCCAGATCGATGACCACAGCCCCGGCACTTTCACCATCAAGCCGGGCTTGCACGTAGGATTGCAACCGGCTGTCGATGGTCAGTTGGACATCTTTGCCCGGATCGCCCTCTTGCCGATCCAGTTCGCGCATGATCCGGCCTGCGGCGTTCACCTCGATCCGCCGGTTGCCCGCCGAACCGCGGAGGGTTTGCTCCAGCTTATTCTCGGCCCCTGTTTTCCCTATTTGGAATTTCGGGATTTGCAGCAGTGGATCAGGGTCGTCGATCCGGCTGAGATCATAGTCACTAACTGGGCCCACGTAGCCCACAACATGCGCCAGATCGGCGCCCCACGGGTAAACCCGACTGAGCCCTACTTCGGCCTGGATGCCGGGCAGGGCAGGGGTGTTGAGGTTGATCTGTGCGACGTCTTCCCATGATAGTCGGTCTGCAATAGTCACCGGCACAAAGGGTGAGCGCCGCTGCATTTCATCCATCGCGCGGGTTAGATCATCGGGGTCGATATCCACGATCTCGGTAAGTTTAGCGAGCACTTCGCCCACGTCACCGGCGTCTTCGCGCACCATCACAACCCGATAGTTTTGTTCGTTATCCGCAATCGGCACGCCATTGCGGTCAAAGACCAGCCCACGCGCTGGTGGCAGCAGGCGGATGTTGATCCGGTTCTCCTCGGCCAGTAGCCGGAATTCATCGGCCTGTTCCACCTGCATCGATTGTAACCGCCAGCCAAGCGCACCGATCACGCCCAGCTGTACCCCACCAACAACCAATGCCCGCCGCGAAATGATACGCGCGCTCTCGATGACGTCCTTCGGCGGTCTTTTCATATCTTTTGGCCTCGGCTGCCTGTTTGTCCGGGTGCGGCGCGCGTGATGCCAAAGGCAAAATGGCCGATGATCACAACTAACGGGTATATCGCGATTGTTGAGAGCATCTGGATCAGCGTCAAGCCCAAGGGCGGTTGTGGGACCATCACAATTGCAGTGATCAACCGGTTCATTAAAGTGATCGCCACAATCCCGATGCTAATCGTGCCCCACTCTACCAATACGGGCATGTTCCGGAAATCCCTGTGTTGCCGCCGTACGGTCTCTGTCAGGATTACGACAAGCGCGGCCCAAAGCCCCGGCGGGCGGTGCAGCAAAAGATCGGTCATCAAGAAGATCGCAGCGATGACTGCGACGGGCGCAAAAGCCGGTTTGCGCGCCACCCAAGCAAGTGTCATTGCCAGTAGGATGTCGGGCCATGCCCAATTCACAGGTCGTAGATCAAGCGGTACAAGTTGCGCCACGACAATGACGAAAGCTGCGAACAGAAACAGGCCGCGATTCATCCAGATGCGGGGGTCCGTGCGCTCAGCCATCGGTGACTTCGCTTGTATTCAGCGCTGATGGTGTCAGCGCCGCGGGGCCGAAGAATTCCGCATCAGGGGCCAACAGGTCTTGGGGGTCGGGGATGTCTTCATGCGGCTGTGATCGCAGTACCCGGAGGAATTCCAGCCGCTGATAATCAGCAGAGAGCCGCACCCGCAACCTGTTGTCCGTCCCAAGCGCCACTTGGCCCACAAGCAGGTCCGCCGGAAAAACGCCGCCATCGCCGGATGACACAACCCGGTCGCCCGGCCGTACCATGGCGGTGTCTTCGAGAAATTCAATCGGCGGGTTCAGCGTGTTGTCGCCCGCCAGAATCGCCTTTTGTCCAGATGGCTGTATCGTGATCGGAATGCGGCTGGATGTATCTGTGAGCAGCAGAACCCGGCTGGTGTTCTGCCCAACACCCGCGATCCGCCCGACAAGTCCGATCCCGTCCATGGTTGGCCAACCATCGATGATCCCATCGCGCGCGCCCACGTTCACCAGCACCGATTGGCGGAAGGGCGATCCGCTGTCTGTAATCACGACCCCAGTCACATAGGTCAGTTGCGGATCAAGGCTGACGTTGTTCAGGTCAAGCAGTTTGGCGTTTTCCTGCTCTAGCTGCAGGGCGGCCTCTTTCCAGGCCTTCATCTGCTGCAGTTCCCGCCGCAGGTCTTGGTTTTGCGCGCGCAGCTGTTGATAGCTTTGGAAGTCGCTGAAAAGGTTGACGGTCCCGTTGACCGGGGCCATCGCCCAAGCGAAAGACGGCACCACCCGGTCGATGGCTGCTGCCCTGAACCTTTCGACCCTTGGGCTATCGATCCGCCAGATCAGGAATAACCCAAACAGCGCAAGCACCAGAAGCCCGACCAGCAAGCGCCGGATCGGGCCGATGTAGTCTTCGCTGTTCTTATCCTTGGCCATTGATGCCTTTGGTCTGATGTTAGCTGTCGTAGTCTATCACATGTCGGAGCTGTTTTTCATATTCTAGTGCCCGACCGGTCCCCAAGGCCACACAATTGAGTGACTCATCCGCTACAGAGATCGCCAAACCGGTTTGTTCCCGCAGTGCCAGGTCAAGCTGCCCAAGCAGTGCGCCGCCGCCTGTCAGCATCACGCCGCGATCTACGATGTCTGCCGCCAGATCGGGAGGTGTTGCTTCCAGCGCGGTCATCACGGCTTCGCAGATGGATTGCACTGGTTCAGCGAGCGCTTCTGCCACTTGCGCTTGGCTGATCTCGGTTTCCTTTGGGACACCGTTGAGCAGATCACGGCCCCGGATATGCATCGATTGACCACGCCCGTCGTCGGGCATGCGGGCGGTGCCGATGCTGGTTTTGATCCGTTCAGCCGTGCTTTCCCCGATCAACAAGTTATGCTGACGCCGCAGGTAGTTGATGATCGCCTCATCCATCCGGTCACCACCAACACGGACGGAACGGGCATAAACGATATCCCCTAAGCTCAGGACCGCGACCTCGGTGGTTCCGCCACCGATATCGACGACCATATTGCCGGTCGGGTCAGTGATGGGCATGCCCGCACCGATGGCGGCCGCAATAGGTTCCGCAATCAGCCCGGCGCGGCGTGCACCCGCAGAGAGAACTGATTGACGGATCGCGCGTTTTTCTACCGGGGTTGCCCCGTGTGGCACACAGACGATGATCTTGGGTTTTGAGAATGTCGATCGGCGGTGCACCTTACGGATGAAGTGTTTGATCATTTCCTCGGCGGTATCAAAGTCGGCGATGACACCGTCACGCATTGGGCGGATCGCCTCAATGCTGCCGGGGGTTCGGCCCAGCATCAGCTTGGCGTCTTCACCCACGGCCAACACTTTTTTGACGCCATCCTTGACGTGGTATGCAACGACCGATGGCTCGGACAGAATGATGCCCTTGCCCTTGACGTAGACCAGCGTGTTTGCTGTCCCGAGGTCAATCGCCATATCTGATGAAAACAATCCGCCGAAGCCTGCCATGCCGTTGGTCTTCCCAATTCAAAAACGTCCCAGTTTGCAGCGGCAAGCCGTCTGCAGTCCCTGAGGGTTATAAAGAAGGCGGCAGAGAGAGAGAACCCCTTGTTTTTCGCGCTGCGGCGACATCATGCTAATTATACTTTTTCAACATAATTGTTGCCTGGATTCTTCGGAAGCGACGCTCAGTATTACTTATGCGATACTTCAGAGAGTAGCATCAAAGGCCTTCAAACTCTCTGACCTGCTGAGTTAACGCGTCTTGGTAAGCGCTGACCTTAGGGTATTTGGGGTGTTTTGCTTTGCTTTAGGTTTGGGAAAGTGAAGACCTCACACCCCATTTGATGTAGGATGGGACATCAGCAGTTCAGGCTGCGCATTACTGGCGTTGGATTGAGTCAAAGACCCTTCCAGCCATCCACGAAACCCTCATTGGTGAAGGTGGTGAACCCAATCACCAATCCTAATGCGGGCGCATATTCGAGGTCGTGCATTTGGTCGACCCCGCTTTGACGCCCAAAGTATATCACCTCATAAGTGCAATCGCCCAGTTGTCGCTCGCCAGGGGCTACATCGTAGCGGATGATTTCGTAATGATCGATGAGATCAGGGTGAGCGTCAGAGAGGTACATGCGGGTTGACCGCCATGTTTGTCCAGGCTGCAATTGGTCAAGTTGATCGACTGGCGGGTCATATGTCAGCTTGTCAAAATTGATGTCCGCCCGTTGCCAAGATTATAGCAGCGGGTGATCATAGCGTCGCCATTCTAGTGTGTCAGGAATGTCAGCGGTGACGATGGCCCCCTCAAAGAGCACACCGTCAATGCGGCGAAACAACATTGAAGTGCTTGACCGAGCCCAACCCAGTTGTACGCCCCTGTCCAAATCCGCGGATGTCGGGCATGCGACCGCGGCAACTGAGGAACTCAATAGCATCGTGAGTACCCCCGCTGCTATGGCACATCGCGTCAGGTCGCGTCCTTGTAACTGACGCCTTTGACGTCATAACCGGGCTCGGATTGTTCGCGCCGCACCAGCAGGCGGTTGAGCGCGTTGATATAGGCTTTGGCACTGGCCACAACGGTATCGGTATCCGCCGATTGGCCGGTGGCGATGCGTCCGTCTTCCTCCATTCGGACGGACACGGTGGCCTGTGCGTCGGTGCCTTCTGTAACAGCACTCACCTGATACAATTGCAAACGGGCACCATGGGGGAACAACGCCTTTACGGCATTGAAGGTGGCATCCACAGGGCCGTCCCCCGTGGCCGATGTTTTAACATCGGCACCGTCAATCTCCATGACCATATCAGCGGTTTGCGGGCCGTCGGTGCCGCAAACGACTTTCAGTGACTTCAACCGCAACCGGTCTTCGCCGCTTTCATTTTGATAGACCAGCGCCATCAGATCGTCGTCAAAGACTTCCTTCTTGCGGTCAGCCAGGTCCTTGAACCGGAAAAAGACGTCCTTGAGCTGGTTGTCTGCCATGTCGAATCCCAGCTCTGACAATTTCGCCCGCAGCGCCGCCCGGCCTGAGTGTTTGCCCAAGGGCAGGGAGGTGCCGGACAGGCCCACATCTTCGGGCTTCATCACCTCGAATGTTTCTCGGTTCTTCAGCATGCCATCCTGATGGATCCCGCTTTCATGGGCGAAGGCGTTTTTGCCAACGATGGCTTTGTTGAACTGCACTGCAAACCCCGACACTGTCGCGACCCGGCGCGAGATGTTCATGATCTTGCGCGTGTCGATACGGGTCTCAAACGGCATGATGTCGCCACGCACTTTCAGGGCCATCACGACCTCTTCCAGTGCCGTATTCCCCGCCCGTTCGCCCAACCCGTTGATCGTGCATTCGACTTGACGCGCGCCGCCCTCGACGGCTGCCAAGCTATTCGCTGTCGCCATGCCCAGATCGTTGTGGCAGTGCGTGGCGAAAATCACTTCGTCTGCGCCGGGCACTTTTTCAATCAGCATCCGGATCAGGTCGGCGCTTTCCACGGGTGCGGTGTAGCCTACTGTGTCTGGGATGTTGATTGTTGTCGCGCCCGCTTTGATGGCAATCTCAACCGTGCGGCAAAGAAAATCTTCTTCCGTGCGCGTGGCGTCCATGGAGGACCACTGCACGTTGTCGCAGAGGTTGCGCGCATGTGTGACGCATTCGTGGATGCGGTCTGCCATTTCGTCCTGCGTCAGGTTCGGGATCGCCCGGTGCAAGGGCGAGGTGCCGATAAACGTGTGGATGCGCGGCTGCTTGGCATGCTTGACCGCTTCCCAACACCGGTCGATGTCTTTGAAGTTCGCCCGCGACAGCCCGCAGATGACGGATGACTTGGCCCGCTCTGCGATCTCAGACACCGCTTTGAAGTCGCCTTCAGATGCGATGGGGAACCCGGCTTCGATAATGTCGACGCCCATGTCATCCAGCAATTCAGCGATTTCCAGCTTTTCATCATGGGTCATGGTCGCGCCCGGGGATTGTTCGCCGTCGCGCAGTGTGGTGTCGAAGATCAGGACGTTATCCTTGGTCATGATCATGCTCCTTCAAATATGGTCTTTGGCAGCGGCGGGTCTGTCCGCGTCGCCGGAATTGGGTTCACCGATGGGTTCGATCAAAAGCACTTTGACCTCATGTTCCGCTCGGGGACGATGTACAACGCCTTTGGGCACAATGAAAAGCTCGCCCGCGCTCACTTTGACGCTGTCCTGGCCTTCAAGGTCCATGAACATTTCGCCTTCGAGCACGAGAAAGAAGTCATCGGTGTCGTCATGTTTGTGAAACGGGAATTCGCCTTGAAACTTCACGACCATGACGTCGTTGCCGTTGTAGGCGGACACCACTTTGGGGTCCCAATGGGTTTGAAACAGGCTGAGTTTCTCAGCAAGATTGATCGATTTCATGATATGTCCTTAGCTTAACGTGTCCTGGCGCTGTTCACCTCTGAGCGGTCGCGCCGGAAGGCACGCTCAGAGGCAGCTAAGAAGGAGTAGGTCGTGCGGAAGCGCCCCGGCCAGGGCTGCATTGGTGATATGTGTCCGCTTTGACATGTCCGGCACTATACAAGTCTTTCTCGTGTTGAAAAGTCTGGATTGCCTCCGGCGGGAGTATTTGGAGAAAAAAGAAGAGTGAAGATCACCCAGCCGATCAAGATGACCGCCTGGGTGTTTGGTTTAAGTGGCTGCACGCAGTTCTTTAGCCAATGCGCCCGGCACCTGCGCGTAGTGGTCAAGCACCATCGCAAAGGTAGCCCGCCCCCGTGACAGCGACCGCAGCGCACCCACATAGCCAAACATGTTGGCCAGTGGCACATGTGCTACGATCTGCTGCCCGGCTTTACCGGCCTCCGAGCTGATCACCATACCCCGCCGCGCATTCAGGTCCCCGATGACAGCGCCCACATGATCCGCAGGCGATGTCACATCGACCTTCATCAGCGGTTCAAGCACAACGACGCCTGCTTGCGCAAAGCTTTCGACTGTCGCTTCGCGCGCGCAACGTTCAAAGGCCGTGGCCGAGCTGTCGTTGGGGTGGAATGCCCCATCGATCAACCTGACCTTGGCCCCTGAGATTGGCCAGCCATGCCCGGTGCCAGTGCTCAGCGCCGCCCGCACCCCGGCCTCAACGGCTGGGATGAATTCGGACGGGACCGCACCGCCAGTGATTTCATTGACGAAGACGATGTCTTCGGCAGGTTCAATCACCAGCTTGACCCGCGCATATTGCCCCGGACCGCCCGATTGCTTGCGCAGCGTTCGATCGACCGTGGCAGCCCGGGTCAGAGCTTCGCGGTAGGCTACACGTGGTTGCCCCAGCTTGGCTGTCACCCCATGGGTTGTTGCGATTTCCTCCAGACAGATCTGGAGGTGCAATTCACCCATGCCTGCGACAAGCGTTTGGCCTGTCTCGGTGTCGGTGCCCACGCGCAAAGACGGGTCTTCGCGCGCCATCGCCACCAATGCCTGTCCCAGTTTGGATTGGGACGCGGCATCGGGTGCCTCGACCACGGCTTCGATCACCGGGTCGGGACAGACCAGACCATCCAGCACAACCGGTGCTTTCGGATCGGACAATGTATCGCCCGCCCGCACCGATTTCAGCCCCATGACGGCAACCACATCACCTGCCTGTGCAAACGTCAGATCTTGGTGATCATCCGCGTGCATCTTCAGGATCCGGCCTACGCGTTCGCGTGTGCCCGTGGTTGCGTTCAGCACAGCCATGCCCTTGTCCAGCCGTCCGGCATAAAGCCGGACGGTCGACAGTGCCCCATGTTGGGTCTGTTTGGTTTTGCCAACCAAACCCAACAATGGTGCCTCGGGGTCCGTTGCGCGTTGCACAGGCGTTCCGTCCGCGTCCCGCCCTTCAACCGCGGGACGGTCCAAAGGCGATGGGCAATAGGCCGCGATCGCGTCCATCAGGGGTTGTACCCCGATGTTGCGATAGGCCGAGCCTGCAAGAACCGGGACACCCGCGCCGTTGATGCAGGCCAGCCGGACCAGTTTGGTCAGCAGGTCGGCCGCAATCGGCTTGCCCTCAAGATAATGGGCAAGGGCATGATCGTCTTGATCCACCACGTCTTCGACCAGCATCTGGCGGGCCTTTTGTGCCTTGGCCATTAGCGTACCGGGTACCGGCCCGATTTGCGGTTCAGTCGCCCCATCGGTCCAGATCAGCGCCTGCATACTGATCAGCTCGATCACACCAGACAGGTCGCTCTCCGCGCCGATCGGCAGTTGCACCACAATTGGGTCCGCGCCTAAGCGGTCACGGATGTCAGCGACGCAGCCCTCAAAGTCAGCACCCAGACTGTCCATCTTATTGATGAAACAGATGCGCGGCGTGCTGTAACGGTTGGCCTGATGCCAGACGGTTTCGGACTGCGGTTCAACACCGGAGACAGCAGAGAACACCGCGACAGCCCCATCAAGCACCCGCAAAGACCGTTCGACCTCAATCGTGAAGTCGACGTGCCCCGGCGTGTCGATGATGGTGATGTCGCAGCCCTGCCATTCAAGTGAGGTTGCGGCGGCCGAGATCGTGATCCCATGGGCCTTTTCCACAGCGCGGCTGTCCATTTCCGTGTTGCCGGTATGGACGTCGCCGGTTTTGTGGATCCGCCCTGCGTTGAACAGGATACGTTCGGTGAGCGTTGTTTTGCCAGCGTCCACATGGGCCATGATGCCAATGTTGCGGATTGTATGTAGTGTGCGGGTCATGGTGACCCTCCTTTCCATCAGGCCACATCAAACCTGCCGTGGGTCAGGACGGCAAGCGCAATGCGACCCCATGCGCCCTTTCAAAGCGCGGTGTCATATTTGGTAAAATGTGGAAGGAAATTTCCCTCGTGATGGAGACGCGCAAGAGCACCCCTGACGGTTGGTCAGAGCGTCCCCATTATTTGGCTATCTTCGGTCATCACGCGCCTCCTTCGGCGTCTGAGGGTGAGCCCTTCAAATGGGCGATGAACCGTTCTAGGTCAAGAACGCTGATCCGATGGTCAGATACTGCGGCAAAGTGGTCACGTTTTCGTCTTGGCGGTTCAGGTCAGTGCCGTGATCACGCCCCGGATTTCGGCCAAGCCCCGCAGCCGCCCGATCAGCGGGTAGCCCGCTTGCGTGCCAAGGTCCGCGTCGTTCAGCAGATCGTGCCCATGGTCGGGCCGGAAGGGAATGGTGGTGCCCATCTTACTTTCTGCCTCAAGCAGTTCGTCGATCACCGCCACCATGTCGGTGTCGCCTGTCAAGTGGGCCGCCTCTTCGAAGGACCCGTCGGGGTCTTTGCGGACATTGCGTAGATGCGCGAAATGGATCCGTTCACCGAAGGACCGCGCGATTTCGGGCACGTCATTGGCCGGGTTTGCTCCAAGCGATCCAGAGCAGAGCGTCAGCCCGTTTTCAGGCGCGTCAAAGGCCTGCATGATCCAATCGATGTCGTCCCCGTTAGACACGATCCGGGGCAGTCCCAGGATATCGCGCGGCGGATCGTCGGGATGGACGCAGAGCTTCATGCCCAGTTCTTGCGCGGTTGGGATCACTTCGTTCAGGAACCGCTTGTAGTTTTGGCGCAGGTCATCGCGGCTGATCCCGGCGTAGCTGGCCAGTACTTTTTGCAGTTCTGGGATACTGTAACGATCGAATGCCCCAGGCAGTCCGGCCATGATGGCGTTCAGCAGTTCGTTGCGTGTGTCTTCGGTGCTGGCCTCAAACCATTCGGTTGCAGCCTGCAGAGTTTCCGCATCGTAATCGTCATTTGCCGCTTCTCGCCCAAGCATGTGGATGTCAAAAGCCGCCATGCGGGGGGCTGAGAACCTCAGGCAGGTGCCGCCGCGTGCCAAAGGTGCGTTAAGGTCCGTGCGTGTCCAATCCAGCACGGGCATGAAATTATAGCAGATCGTTGTGATCCCTTCGGCGGCCAGATTGGCCATGGATTGCCTGTAGTTTTCGAACAGTGGGGTCAGGTCGCCCTCACCCTTTTTGATCGCCTCATGGATCGGCAAGCTTTCGACGACGTCCCACGTGAACCCCGCAGCTTTGATCATGTCATGGCGCGTTGCGATTGCTCCCGATGTCCAGACTTCGCCGTAGGGGATTTCGTGCAGGGCGGTGACGATCCCGGCGGCTCCGGTCTGTGCGATTTGGGGTAGGGTGATCGCATCTTGCGGCCCGAACCAGCGCCATGTTTCTCTCATGATTGGACCTTTGTAGCTTTATGATTGAACGGACAGCGGGACGAGGGCGCCTTTTTGGCCAATGACCTGTCCTGCGACCTCTGCCGCAAGCCGAATGGCGTCTTGCATGGAACCTGATTGTGCGAGACCGACGAGGAACCCCGCGTTAAAGCTGTCCCCGGCAGAGGTAGTATCGACGATTTGCGTCGCAACAGGTGGTTTGACACAACCAGTTTGCCCGTCTTTGCTGTAATGGATTTCGCCGGCGCCATCTTTGACGACAACAATGGAAGCCCCT
Organism: uncultured Paracoccaceae bacterium; assembly: GCA_947501555.1. Taxonomy (GTDB): domain Bacteria; phylum Pseudomonadota; class Alphaproteobacteria; order Rhodobacterales; family Rhodobacteraceae; genus Yoonia. The sequence continues at coordinate 2,097,502 of CANMWG010000001.1, read as the reverse complement.
GCGTTCAGATATCTGTCGCGCGTGGCGATGATATCGGTATCACCAAAATGCGCGGCTTCGTCGTCGTATGAAGGAAGTACGATGTCGCTAACGGCGGCGGCCTGCATGACCGTCTGCGTCATCTCATCAGGACTGGCCCACAGCCGGGGCCGTAGGTTGCTGTCAAAGACCACTGTTTTTCCGGCAACGCGGGCCTTTTGCGCCGTTCCCAGCAGTCTTGCCCGGCCCGCCGCATCTAGGATGGCCATTGTGATCCCGGAAAAATAGACCACATCGGCATCTTCTGTGGCCGCTGCCAAAGCGTCTTCATCATCGGCTAATTGCCGCGCGGCGGATCTGTCTCGCCAATATGAAAAGCTGCGTTCTCCATCTTTCACGCTGATCATGTAGAGCCCCGCAGACCGATCCGCGCTGCGCAACACATGATCCGTGTTGATCCCCGCGTCAGACATCATCACAAGCATTTGGGTAGAAACATCGTCCGACCCAACCCTGCTGACAAACTGCGTTTCCCATTCGGGGGCCAGTGTTTTGACATACCAAACCGTGTTGAACGTATCCCCGGCGAAGCCCATTTTATACTGACCCGGCTTATCAGTCGTGGCCATTTCGACCATACATTCACCGATAGAGACAAACCGAGTTCGGTGTTCTGAATTGGGTGTGGATGCGAAGAGCGACATGGTGAAACAGACTTCCCTTTTTTGCGAACTGGTATACTATCATACCAGTTATTGAAAGTCCCCTGAAACTCCCTTAAAAAAGTTGACGGATGCGGCCAAATCACCCATCGTCAGGGCTCCGCAGATGGCGCAGATGACGACGTTAGAAGGAACCCCCAACATGACCGAATTTCCAGTAGTCAGCACAGGCGAAAACGTAACCCGTCAGGTCTTGGCAGACCACCCCGATCTGATGCTTGTCGCCTTTAACTTTGCAGCCGAAGGTGCCGAGGGTGCGTTGCACAATCATCCGCATGTGCAATCCACCTTTGTGGAAAGCGGTCGTTTCCGCTTTACCGTCGGCGATGATGTCACCGAAGTTGGCCCCGGTGATAGTTTTGTTATTCCATCAAACGCCGTGCATGGTTGCGTTTGTCTTGAACCGGGCCGTCTGGTTGACTGCTTTACCCCCCGCCGCGACGATTTCCTTTGAAAGGAACCCCAGCCTATGACGCTGAAGACAGAAACGCGCTACGCGATCGATCCGACAACTGCAAAATCCCTTGATACACAAGGGTTGCGGGATCATTTCCACAAGGACGGCCTGTTTGCAGAAGGCGAGATCAATCTGGTCTACACCCATTATGACCGCTTTGTTCTTGGCTCTGCCGTGCCTGCTGGCGCTGATCTGACATTGGATCACGTGGCCGAAACGGGCACTGCCAGTTTCTTGGACCGCCGCGAGATGGCTGCTTTGAATATCGGTGAGACGGGTACCGTGACCGTTGGGGGTGAGACCCACACGATTGAGAACGGCGAAATGCTGTATATTGGCATGGGCGCTGGTGCGGTGACGTTCTCGGGTGCGGGTCGCTATTATATCACCTCATCGCCTGCACACCGTGCGTGTCCGACCAAGCTGATCAAACTGTCCGATGCCCGCCGGGTTGAAATGGGCAGCCGCGAGACGGCCAATGAGCGCGTGATCATCCAGTTCCTGCATCCTGAGGTCTGCGATACCTGTCAGCTTTTGATGGGCTACACGCAGTTCCAGCCGGGTAGTCTTTGGAATACGATGCCCGCGCATCTGCATGATCGGCGGATGGAAGCCTATTTGTATTTTGATGTGCCTGACGACAGCCGCGTGTTCCATTTCATGGGCAAGCCGGAAGAGACCCGTCATCTGGTAATGGCCAATGAAGAGGCGGTGATCTCCCCCCCTTGGTCAATCCATTGCGGTGCGGGGACTGCCGCCTATACGTTCTGCTGGGCGATGGCCGGTGACAACGTGGACTTTACCGACATGGATATGGTCGGCATGGATGAATTGCGGTGAACCCGTTTTCGCTGACAGGGCAAACCGCACTTGTGACCGGTGCCAACACAGGCATCGGTCAAGCCATCGCCATGGCCATGGGCCGTGCGGGTGCGCATGTGATTTGCGCCGGTCGGTCGTCTTGCGATGAAACGGTTGATCTGATTGACAGCGCCGAGGCGCTGATGCTGGATTTTGCCGATCCGATGGCGGCGCGGGACGTGTTCGCATCCAGACCGGTGGATATTCTGGTCAACAATGCAGGTATTATCCGCCGCGACGATAGCGTTGATTTTTCCGAGGCCGATTGGGATGCCGTGATGGACGTCAATCTGAAGGCCGTCTTCTTTACCTGTCAGGCCTTTGCCAAGGCTGCACTGCCCCGTGGCGGCGGCAAGGTTGTGAATATCGCGTCACTCTTGTCGTTTCAGGGTGGTATCCGTGTGCCAAGCTACACCGCCTCAAAGCATGGTGTGGCCGGGTTGACCAAGATCATGGCCAATGAATGGGCCGCCAAAGGTATCAACGTGAACGCGATTGCGCCGGGGTATATTGAGACCAATAATACCGAAGCTTTGCGCGCGGATGTGGACCGCAACAAAGCCATTTTGGACCGTATTCCTGCAGGCCGTTGGGGCAAGGCGGATGATATTGCCGAGACGGCTGTGTTCTTGGCATCGCCTGCAGCGAATTACATTCATGGCGCAGTGCTGAATGTGGATGGGGGCTGGCTGGCCCGTTAATCTTCGGTCCCAAGAAACCCACCTGATTGGTGTTTCCAATAGCTGGCGTAAAGGCCGCCCTGCGCAAGGAGGGCAGCGTGATTGCCCTGTTCGACAATCCGTCCGTCATCCAGCACAATGATCCGGTCCATCTGCGCGATGGTCGACAACCGGTGCGCAATGGCGATGACGGTCTTGTCCTGCATCACGCCACCAAGCGTTGCCTGAATTTCGGCCTCGACTTCGCTGTCGAGCGCGCTTGTGGCTTCGTCCAAGATCAGGATCGGGGCGTCTTTCAAAATCACCCGCGCCAAGGCGATCCTTTGCCGTTGTCCGCCCGACAGTTTCACGCCACGCTCACCCACATGCGCGGCATAGCCCGTCCGCCCGGCTTGGTCCGTAAGCTCTGTGATAAAGTCATGGGCTGCGGCTTCACGCGCTGCGGCCTCGATCTTGGTTTGTCCGATGTCTGTCCGACCCAAGGCGATGTTATCCCCGACTGAGCGGTTCAAAAGTGCGGCCTGTTGGCTGACCATACCGATGGCACTGCGCAGGCTGTCTTGGTCGACGTCGCAAATGTCTTGGCCGTCGATCTCAATCGTCCCACTTTCGGCCTCAAAGAACCGCAGGATCAGGTTGACCAGCGTGGATTTTCCTGCGCCTGAGCGCCCAACAAGCCCAACCTTTTCCCCGGCCGCGATGTCCAGCGACACCCCGTTGATCCCGCCTTTATCGGCCCCATAGTGGTGCGTCAGGTCTGTCAGCGTGATCGCCCCGCCCTTGACGGTCAGCGCGGGCGCGTTTGCTTGCGGGGGGATCGCAAGGGGCTGTGACAAGGTCTTGAGCGATTCGCGCATGCTGCCGATACTCAGGAAAATTGTCCAAACCGCATCAAGCACCCACTCGGCCAAAGTGGTCACCCGGAAGGTCAGGGCAATGGCTGCGCTGACAACCCCGATGCTGGCAGCACCTGATGACCAGAGCCAGATGCCATAGCCGATGAAACAGACCATGATCACGCCTTCAAGCCCGACAATCGCTGTGCGCATCACAACGTTCAGCTGACGGGCTTTGAACAGAGTTTCGCGCGTCGTCTCAAGTGCGGTCAGGTGGTCGCTGGCGATAGCATCCTGGCGCGCAAAAAGCTTGAGCGTGTCGAAGTTGGAAAAGCTGTCGACGACCTTGCCGATCAGGGCGGACTTGGCGCCTTGGAAACGTTCTTGGGCGGACACCAAGCGCGGGATCATCCAGCGCAAGATCGCGGCATAGGCGATGACCCAGATCAGGATCGGCAAGGCCAGACGGGCATCGGTTCCCGCCATCAGCACCACAATCCCGACCATATAGACCAGCCCGAAGGCCACCGTGTTCAGCGTATTGAAAACGACGTTGGAGGTATAATTGCCCATGTCGATCAGCCGGATCGATGTCCGTCCGGTCAGGTCGTTCTGGAACCAACCCACTGACTGCGCCGCCAAATGCCCATGCGCCCGCCAACGCACCAGATTGGCCACGTTGCAGTCAAGGCCAATGTCATTGAACGTATGCCGCGCCAGTTGCAGCAACGGCCGAACGACCAGCACCATCAGTGCCGCCCCAACCAGCGCTATGCCGTGGGTGTCCCAAATGGCGTCGGTGGGGGTTTCGGCCAGCATATCGATCAGCTGGCCCGCGTAGCTGATCAGCCAGACCTCAATCGAGGCGGTCAGTATCGTGGCTGTCAGGCTAAGCCCCAGAACCCAGCGCAGGGGCCGCAGATGCATGCGCATATAAGGCCAGACGCGATTGGGCGGGGTGTGCAGCGTCGCTGCTTCGGCGTATGGGTCGACAAGGTGTAGGCCGGCGCGTGTTATCTTTTCAAACAAGGACGCCATGCCTACCCCATTGGTGTTAGACCGTCATCGGGATCAGCTAAAGACCATCCCGCCGTTGATGTCTACGTTTGTGCCTGTGATGAAGGCTGAATCGTCGCATGCCAAGAACAGCACAAGATTTGCGACGTCTTCCGGTATACCCTGCCGTTTAACGGGGGCTGCGGCTTCAAAGCCGCGACGGCCCGCATCAGGCGTGTGGATGTTGTGGAAATCGGTGTCGATCATGCCCGGGCAAAGCGCGTTGACGCGCACTTTCGGACCCAATTCCTTGGCCAGCCCGCGTGTCATCGTCATCACAGCCCCTTTGGACGCAGCATAAGCAACAGACCCCGGTCCACCGCCGTCACGGGCAGCTTGGCTGGCAAGGTTGACGATTGTGCCTGTGTCCATGTGTGGCCCGACGGCTTTGATCATCAAGAACGTACTTGTCAGGTTCAGGGACATGACGTTGTTCCAGTGCTCCAGCGACATTTCGGCGAATGTTTTGCGCGCGATCAGCCCGCCAGAGTTGTTCACCAGCACATCAACGCTGCCGAATTCTTCGACAGTTTTATTGACCAGCGCGTCAACGCCTTCTTGGGTGTTCAAGTCGCCTTGCAGCGCAAATGCGTTGCCACCCGCGGCTTTGATTTCTGCGACAGTTTCGTCTGCACCGGCGCTGCTTGCGAAGTAGTTGATCGCAACATTTGCACCTTCGGCAGCCAGTTTGACTGCCGTCGCACGGCCGATATCACGTCCACCGCCGGTAATGATGGCCGTTTTGCCCTGAAGTTTCATAGGTAGTCCTTTCTTTGAGCGTGGGCGCCTTATGCGCCAACGTCGAATGTTTTAGGGACAACGACCTTAAAGCTCTGGTCGTTGGAATCGGTGAAATAGAGATCGCAGTCGTAGCCCTGGTCATCCAGGAAGCTGAACACCCGGCGCGGTGCGGACAGCGGGTAGGGCACCAACAACGTCGCGATCCGGTGTCTGATTGCCTTCGGGAATTTTGCGTGCAGGCAGGTGCTGACAGGCAGCCCTTCGATTTCGCTAGGGTCAACGTCCGGGAAACCGGTGTGTTGCGACAGTGTCGGATTGCCCGCTTCAGACCACAAGAACTGCCCGTAGAACCCGGCACGTTCGCCCGAGTAGCGAAATGTGGTGTCGCCTAATGTCATGGGCGCGTTGGTGTGCAGCAGCCAGTCAATCTCAACCGCTTCGCTGGCGTCGATACTGTCGACCATCACGAAGTATTCGTTGTTCACGAAATACACGTCCCGCAGGACCGATGTGACTTCGGGCGTCAGTGACTGGTAGGCCGCAGTCGCATCCCCTTGGATGAAGATGTGATCGCCCCGGTCTTCTGCTGCGTTAATCTTGCCGGTGGCACCCATGGCTTGGACTTTGTCCTTGCCGGAATATTGCCCCTCACCGTTGATCAGGATCGCATTCTTGGACACCGTCTTGCGCCGCCAGTTTTGGTGCATGGTCGAATTGAACGCCACATAATGCCCAGACTGGATTGCCAAATCTTCGCCAAAGCCTGCAAGGCAGAATGCGTTCTGGTCTCCGTGGCTGTGGCTGATCGATCCGTAGGGCGAGGATTTCATCACGAATTGGATGTGGTTGTCGGGGTCCTGCATCCGGTGCTGGATGGCTGTCCAGCCGATGCCCTTAAACCAGCGCAACTGGTCGTCATCCGATGGCGGTACGGCTTCGACAATGGGGAAGTCTGTTTGGTAGGCTAGTTCATCAAAGTTGAAGTCCCACCAACCCCAGTTATAGAACGCCATTTCGGTGCCGGGATTTGTCCGTTTGATTTCCTCAAAGTACCATTGGTACGCCCCGTTTCCGGTCACCCCTGCGTATTGACGCAAGTTGTACCCGATCTTTACGGAAGGAAGATCACCCATGGTGCTGTCATCGCCAAAGGTCGCGCGCCGCGTGTCGGGGGATTTTGTATACAGCGGGAAGTCCCCGGTGTTTTGGAAAAAGGGCCGGTCATACAGGTTGATGCCAGTGTAACCCTTCAACAGGTTCGCAGCGTCGATCAGATAGGCCATGCCGGTCATCCAATAGTGCGGGCCTTCGGCCCAGCCACCATCTGCATCACCCCAAGGGGAATAGACGGTGAAGAGGAATTCGATGGAATAGTGCAGCCAGTCTTCAGCCTCTTCCGCGTCATCCAGCAGCGCGATAGCCGCAGGGATCAGAACAGCAGATACCGCTCGCACAGCGTGGCTGTCGAAGGGGAAGAGGTGGATATTGGCGTGTTTGATCAGGTGATCTGCGGTTTCGCGTGTCCGTGCCAGCAGGGCAGCGCGGACGACATCACGTTCTTCCTCAGTCAGTTGGTCGTGCAGCCAGTCATAGCCCCAGGCGAGGGCTACGTTCACCCGGAACGCCCATTCATCCGTGTAGCTGCGCGATGTAGTCCCGGTTGGGTTCCAAGCAGCGGCGCTGAGCAGCCATTCTTTGGCACGCGCCAGCATCGCGGCGTCTTCGGTGACCTGACCGCCGATGGCCAGATGCCGGATCGCATAGAGCAGTTCCTGACAGTCGATGTAGGTTTGCCGCCAGACTTTCGCGACGCGCTTATGGTTTGGGTAACCTGCAGGCTCTTTCATCACGTCTCGGTCCATCCATGGCAGGACGGATTTTTCAAAGAACGTGGACCACGTGCAGTGGTCAGGACTCCTGGCGACTTCTTTTTTGAAGTCGGCCAGCCGGTCTGGTGTGAGCCAGAGCCGGGGGTGCGCGCGCGTGGCGTCTTGCAGCCGCGCTTTGCGCCCAGCAAGGGCCGTTTCTGGAAGACCTTCGGTGAGTATGAAGGTGCGGTCCTGGCTCCAATTGCTGGTGGGTTTTCCGGTGGCGGGGTCACACACGGCATAAGACCAGTGGTACTCACCAGCGGTCAGAGTAGTGTCGGGTGTGAAGAAATTGAGCGGAATGTCCGTAAAAGTTGTGGTCGACTTGGCGGGGTAGGTCGGGTCCGTCGAAATGCGCAGCGTATAGCGTGCCTCATCCTCAATGACGGGCAACCAGCTGAAACGTGGCGGATTTTCGGTAAGTGTTGTGCCCTTGTCCGGACCATATTGGATCGTCAAGCGTCCTGTGTTGGGTTCATCTAGGACGATTTGAGGTTGGACGGGCATTGAAGGGGCTTTCTAGTAAAGTGTGTGGCAGGTAGGTCAGGAAGAGCGGCGGGAGACCCGCTCTTCCCGGTGGTTTGCGTCAGATCAGCCGCCGTACTGGCGTTCGTAGGCTGAGTTCATGACGCCCAGAAGGTCCTGATACCCCATGTCATTGAGTGTCGTGACATAGGCATCCCAGTCTTCCATCACGTCGCCGTTTCCAAGGATCCAACCTTGCTGGCGCTCCAGCATGTAGTCGCGGATCTGTGGGAAGGTTTGGTCATAGACACGCTGTTCATCGGCAGTAAATGCTACACCCAGGAATTGGTCGATCAGGTAGTCGCCTTCGTCATAAAGGGCGATACCTTCAAGCGCGAATTCGTTGGACCACTGTTTCTCGTACTCATAATCCTGAAAGTAACCACGCGCCTGAAGTTGTGAACCCACAGCATAAAGCTGGTTGTTCACGGGCTCACCATTGGTCAGGAATTCCTCAGTAAACTGAGGTGCACCATCAACCATGGTGTATTGCTGACCTTCGACGCCAAAGTTCGCCAAGCGACGGCCTTCTTCGGTGAACCAGAAGTCGAAGTATTTAATGGTCTCAACAGGGTGCTCGTTCGAGATACCAATCGCCCAACCGTCAGGTTTGATCGGAATGCGGCGATGCTCTTCCATCCGGACGCCCGACACAGACGCTGGTGGCGCGAAAGCTTTGAAAGAGAAGCCGTCAACAACCTCAGCCAGTGATGTGTTATAGCCAGCGGTTGAGGCAAACCAGTCGTGGGTCATGCCGCCCAGGTTTTCAGACAACAGATATTCACGCGCGGACGAGCCGCGGGTGAAGACTTCTGCGTCGATCAGACCTTCTTCATACCAACGTGCCAGACCAGCAATCCCATCGCGATAGCCTTCACCAGCATAGGGGTGTTTCACTTCGCCGTTGTCGACGTAAAAGTCATGATAGGTGTCAGAGCCAGACGAACGCCCATCCCAAAGTGTGACCAGGCGGATCAGCTCGGGCCACTGACGTGCGAAGTATGGGACCTCGTCCGCAATGCCGTTGCCGTTTGGATCGTCGTTTTTGAAAGCGCGTAGGACGGCTTCGACTTCTTCAACCGTCTCAGGAACTTCAAGGCCCAGCGTTTCCAGCCAATCGTGACGGATGAAATAGGCCCGGCCATATTTGCCATCAGGCAGATAGGGGATATAGTACATGTTGCCGTCTGCAGCAGAAATAGCAGAGGCGATCTCGGGCCGTTCTGCGAAGTAGGCCTTCATGTTTGGCGCATGCTCTTCGATCAGTTCGTTGAGCGGGTAGAACGCGCCTTCGGGCCCATACTGGTTCACGAAGTCTTTGAGGCGGCTGGAACCAACGATGTCAGGGATCGTGCCCGCTGCCAGCATGAGGTTCAGCGCTTCTGTGCGGCCTGTGTTTTCAGATGTACGCATGTTGGCACCAACGGTGTCATCAACCAGATGAATGTTGGTCAACGCGCGGGCGGCTTGCTCAACGGGCCAGTCTTCGTTGTAGGTTGGGTAGCGTGCGTGGTTCATCTGGATTGTGAGTTCCAGAGGTTCGTCGACGATCAGCAGGTGACCATCGGCAAAAGCCGGTGAGGTCATTGCTGTGGTCGCTAAGATTGCAGACGTAATGGATAGTTTGCGCATAGTTTCCTCCCTTATGCGTTGGGTTTCTTATTCCTTCACTCCTCCCAGAAGAATCCCTTTTTCAAAGTACTTCTGGATGAAGGGGTAAATGATCAGCACCGGTATAATTGAACAGACGATGATCGCGGCAGAGACGGTTTCAAATGAATAGCTGGCATTCAGCTGGGTTGCGGTGAATTCAGGGTCATCTGACAGGGTTGCAATCGTGTGTCGTAGATAAACCTGTAGTGGTATCTTATCTTCATCTTGCAGCAATACCATTGCCCAAAAGAACCCATTCCAGCGCGCGACCATGCAAAACAGCGCAACTGTTGCGATGGCTGGTTTGGCCAGTGGGACATAGACTTTCCACAGCACCTGAAAGTCATTTGCCCCGTCCATGCGCGCGGCTTCCTCGAACGAGCTTGGGACCCCTTCAAAGAAGTTCCGCAGCAAGATCAGGTTAAAGCCGTTTACGGCAAAGCCAATGATGATCCCGAAGTAGCTATCGAGTAGCCCCAGATCGCGCATGTTCAAGAAGAACGGGATCAGGCCTGCATTAAACCACATCGTGAATGCCACGATCAGGTTCCAGAACCGCCGGCCGTAAAGCTGTGGCCGCGACAGCGCGTAGGCGCCTGGGATCAGGAAAGCCAGCGACATCAGCGTGCCGCCAATCGTGTAGATAAACGTATTGCCGTAGCTGACCCAGAACATCCGGTCTGACAGGATGTAGTTATAGGCCTCTGCCGTGGCTTGCACGGGCGTCAGCACAACCTTGCCTGCCGTTGCCGCAAAGCCAGAGCTGAACGACATCGCTGTGATGTAGACAAAGGGGTAGAGCGTCGAGAGCGTGAAGATCCCGATCAGCACCATATTGATGATGACGAATGTTTTGTCGCCACGCGAATAGAGGTTCATGTTTGCCATCAGCCTCGCCCCCTTACCACAATGATGTGCGCGAGTAGCGCTTGCTGATTGCGTTCGCGCTCATAACCAGCACAAATGCGACGATTGCGTTGAACAGGCCTGCGGCGGCGGCAAAGTCATATTGCCCAGATTGCAGACCCTGCCGGTAAATAAACGTATTCACCACATCCGCCGTTTCATAGGTCGCCGGCTGATAGAGCACGATGATCATCTCAAACGACACTTCCAGCATATTCCCGATCCGGATGATCAGCATGATGATGATCGTTGGCAGGATCGATGGAATCGTGATCTTCCACATCATCTGCCACCGGCTGGCCCCATCAACCACAGCACTTTCATAAAGTGTGGGTGAGACGCCCGCGATGGCTGCTAGATAGACGATGGATTGAAAACCGGCCTCTTGCCAGATGGTTGTCCCGATAAAGATCGGACGGAACCATTCCGGTCTAGTCAGGAAGTAGATCGGCTCAAAACCCAGCCATGTCAGGATGGTATTCACGATCCCGACTGAGGGTGAGAAGGTGGTGATCACGATACCCGCAATAATCACAGATGAGATAAAGTGCGGCAGGTAAACGATGGTCTGGGCTGTGCGCTTGAAGGACTGGTTCAAGACTTCGTTGAACATCAGCGCCAGCAGGATCGGCACTGGAAACCCGATCAGCAAGCTGTACATGCTGATATAGATCGTATTCCGCAGCGCCCTTAGGAATTGTTGGTTCCCGTTGGTCCAAAAGGGGTCTGCTGTGCCCAGCGCGCTCCAATCAAAACCGATGAGGTTTTCAAAATGCTCAAGCCCGATCCAAGGGCTGGCAGCCACCCCACGGAAGATACTGTAGTCTTTGAAGGCGATCTGCAGCCCGTACATCGGTTTATAAAGAAACACGACCAGCCAAACCACGGTTGGCAACAGCATCGCGTAGATACGCCATTCGTTGCGCATATGGTCTTTGATCCGCTCGGCGCGGGTCCGCTGCTGCGCGCTGTATTTGACGGGCGCGCTGCTTGTTTTGTTGTCTACCGCAGTCATGCTGCCCGCGTTTGGCCAGAGAGAGCCAATCCCGTATCCGCGTCAAAGACTTTGATCAATTCAGGGTCCGCAGTGAACCCGTTGACCGAATTTAATCGGGCAATGTTCCCCAGCGTTTCGGTCCGGATCACAAAGGGTTTGTTCCCCAGTGACATGTGCAACAACGCTTCGGATCCGAGCGTTTCGACCAGGTCAAGGTCGCAAGACACCGATCCAGGGCCAGGCTCGGTCACTGTTTGTGCGTATTCAGGCCGGATACCGACGATCACGGATTTTCCAACCGCATTTTGCAGGTCGGGCAGGGGGGCCAGGGCAAGGCTGCCACCTGGGAATTCAGCGACCGGTCCATTGCCACCATCTGCGATGGTGGCCGTGATTTGGTTCATTGGTGGCGCCCCAAGGAAGCCTGCAACGAACGCATTGGCTGGGTTCAAGAACAGTTCCATCGGCGTACCGATCTGTTCGATCCGTCCGTCGTTCATTACAACAATACGGTCAGCAAGCGTCATCGCCTCGACCTGATCATGTGTCACATAGATGCTTGTAGCACCCAGACGTTTGTGAAGCCGCTTAATCTCGGCGCGCATTTGCGTCCGTAGCTTTGCATCAAGGTTTGAGAGTGGTTCATCAAATAGAAAAACCTTCGGGCGCCGCACGATGGCGCGGCCCATTGCAACCCGCTGCCGCTGCCCGCCGGAGAGATCGGCGGGGCGCCGGTCCATGTACTCGGTGAGACCCAGAATATTGCCGACTTCTTCAATCGACGCATCAATTGTCTTGGCGCTTTCTTTGCGAATGCGCAGACCAAAGGCGATATTGTCGGCCACGTTCAGGTGCGGATAAAGGGCGTAGTTTTGGAACACCATTGCCACATCCCGGTCTTTGGGTGCGACGCGGTTCATCACCCGCCCGTCGATGGTCAATTGACCGTCTGAAATCTCTTCCAGACCTGCAATCATACGCAAGGTCGTTGACTTGCCGCAGCCTGACGGCCCCACCAAGACGACAAATTCTTTCTCATTTACGTTTAGGTCGATACCGTGAACGACTTGCAATGCCCCGTAAGCTTTTACGATGCTATCCAACTTTACGCCAGACATGACCCCTCCCTTAATGCACTCATGTGCGGTCTTTGAATCGGCTGCTTAAGATTCGCCGGATTTCGATCTGGTATACCAGTGGGTAAACTGGAATACTAGTATTGATTTGGTTTCTGACATCGTCTCAAATAGCTACCAAAGTGCCGAGGAAAAGTGATGATGATTACGGACGTCAAGTGTACCCAATTAACAGTTCCTGTTGCGGCGATGGTCAACACCAACGGCGTGCATCAGGATGTAGTTTTACGCGCAATCGTTGAATTCGCAACAGACACCGGATTGCCTGACCTACAAAAAGACTACGGTGCTCTGCACAAACTGACAGGCGTACAGATTGTCGCAGCCGCTCCAGACCGTCAGGACGCTTTCGATCTGACCGTATTGAACAGCCACATTGGCTTTAGCCTGCCAGAGTGTGGTGTCGTTCGCAAGAAAGATGCGTTTCGGATATCGGACCGTGCCGGAATGAACAGGCCCTTTGGGCGTGAGACCGCCGACAAGCTTCATGAAGCTGTTACAAAGCCATGATCTTTGACCAAAAAGGTGTTTAATATATGCTTAAATTTGCGCCAAACGCGGTGCCTTAGGTGTCCCGATGGTGACGCTAACAGGGCGATTGCATCACAAATTTACGCAAAAACTGGCCATTCGCTGAAAAAATGACTAACTAATCGGCAACTTCGGAGACTGAATAATGCCTAACATGACCCAAATGCGGGATCGCCGTACAAGTGTGGATGTCGTGTTCGATCATTTGTATGATGAGATCGCGTCGTTGCGTCTCTTGCCGGGTGACAAGATTTCCGAAGCCGATATTGCCGCACAGTTTGGTGTATCCCGCCAGCCGGTTCGTGACGCATTTAGTCGTCTTGAGAACCTTGACCTGCTTTTGATTCGCCCTCAGCGCGCCACGGAGGTCAAAAGATTCTCATCCCGCGAGATTACGAAGTCCCGGTTCGTTCGTGCTGCCGTCGAATCCGAGGTGCTCCGCCGTGCAGCTGCGGAATGTGACCCTGTAGGTGCTGCGCAGTTGGATGCTGCCCTCGCCTTGCAAACCGCAACAGTTGAAGCGGGGCGTTACGAAAATTTCGGACCACTTGATTATGCATTCCATCAGACCTTGTGTGAGATTGCCAAGGTTGATTTTGCCTTTGAGGTGATCAAGCAAGAGAAGGCCAATGTTGACCGTTTGTGCCTGCTCAGCCTGTCAAAGGAAAACCGGATGTCGCAACTGGTTGAAGATCATATTGCGATCACGAACTGTGTCAAAAACCATGACGCTGAGGGGGCTGTGGCCGCTGGTATGCTGCATCTGTCCCGGTTGGATGATACGATTACTGCAATCTCGAACGCGAATGAAGATTACTTCGATCCGTAGGGCCTAGTCTTCCATGACTTTTGACTGTTTCCACTGACCTTTCAGCAGCCGGAGGTGGAAAGGTGGGAATTTGAACAGCTCCTCGAACAGCAGCAGTGCAAACACCCAAGCCACGTGCAAATCCAAATAGAGCACAAAAAGCGCTGTCAGCGGGACTTTGCACAGCCATTGCCCCGACACAAAGATATTCATCACATAGACCGTATCCCCGGACGCCCGCAGCGTTTGCCCGCAGATCGCGTTGGATCCTTTAGGGAACGGCAAGATCAGCAGAACGGGCAGGAACGTCAACAAAGCAGCCGTGGTCTCAGCCTGCAGATCATCGTAAATCCATGCGGACATCAGGCAAATCGCCAAATAGGCCAGCGCCACCAGCGCGGCGGCCACAATAGCCCCGCGCCATGCCCGGCGTAGGAATTCATCTAAGGCGTCCTCTTTTGTGCCCTTTCCCAAAAGCTGCGCCATGGCGATCCCGGTTGCCTGCGCCCAGGCCATCCCGAAGGTACCCGCGGTTTGTACCCATGGAAGCATCAATGTGAGTGCTGCAAATTCATTCACGGTCATTGTCGCATAGATCAACATGCAGACCTGGCTGCCGATGGTCATGCTGATAAAAGTGCCCGCGATGGGCAGTGAGAACATCCAATGACGGTGCAAGGCCTCGCGAAAACTGGGGCGCGACCAGCCCATCGCTGCAAAGATATGCCGATCCGTCCTCGCAAACCACAGGTTCACAAACACCACCCGCGTTGCCGAGGCTGCCGCACTGCCCCATGCCGCCCCCACGACCCCCAGTTCCGGAAACCCAAAAAGCCCGTAGATCAGGACTATACTGATCCCGATATTGATGGGGACAGCGATCAAAAATCCAAAGAATGTTATCTTTGTGTTGCCGCAGCCGTTGAAATGGCTCTCGAAAACTTGGGCTATGGCTTCGAAAACGACAACCCACAAGAAGACATAGAGATAGGCCGTCCCTTGCGCGGCGATCCACGGGGTATGCGCGAAGGCACTGATGACACGGCCCCCAAGGATCAGCACCACGATAATCCCAAGCCCGGTGGCGACCACATTGATTAGTAGCCCGCAGACAAAACTTGTCTTCAAGGCGGTTGGTCCGGTTGCTCCAAAAGCTTGGGCAATCCTGATTTGTGTGGCGTTGGAAAAAGCAAAAAGCACCCCCAACAACAATCCTGCCAACGCACCTGCAAGACCCATCGCCGCAAGCGCCTCTTCCCCCAAGGGCGAGACCAGATAGAAATCAATGACCAGGATCCCGTGCAACATCACGGACTTCAGCCCTAAGGGCCATGCGAGCCCAAAAAGACCCGCAGTCGAGAGTGTTGTGCCGTTTTCTGCAGAGGATTGCACGTGAGGCCTGGATATTGATAAGGATACTAGTATTCACACCAATACGCCCGCCTTCAGCGGATGCAATCAAAGAGTTGGCTAGAACATCAGGCAGTCTGGTCCTGGTGGCAGCGGGTCTGACCCTTCGGGCAGGGTGGCTTGATAATCAAAAGACGCGATGCTGGCCCCGCCATCAAAGGCGATGAAAATCTGGTTTGATCCGGGGCGGATCGCGATCCCTTCGGGGTCTTGACCGTATGGTATCAGGGACGTTGTGCCCAGTAGCGTCCCGCTGTCATCAAATTCATAAAGCGAATTTGTCCCTTCCCAGTCATCCACGATCAGCAGATGTCCGGTGCGCGGGTCCCGCGCAATACCCTGCGCCTCGGTCAGCGGTGGTTCCAGATCACGTGTATTGATCTGCCTTTCAACAGTGCCGTCAGGGTTTAGCCAAGTCATACGCTCAGGATCATCTTCGACCATGATGATGGTGCCATCTGCATCAATCGCCAACCCTTCAGTATCGGCGAAGCCGACGCCAGATTGAAACGGGCCGCCAAGCGCCTCGCCGTCTTTTGTGATCCGCTGGAATCCACCAAAACCATCAGCGACCAGTAGGTTATCCCCTTCAAGCGTAACGGCTTTGATGCGTGTCAGGTCACTGCCCAGCCGCCGCAACTCGTCCCCTTGTAGGGTGACCAGAATGATCTCGGGCCCTTCGTTTGCGATCCAAAGTCCGCAAAAGGACGGGTCATAATCCAGACTTGCGGGGCGGTTCAGATCATAGCTGGTTTGATAGGTCAGTTCGAGCGCGGCTGCAGGCGCGCCGAGCAGTGTCAGGATCGTGATGGCCAGTCGCATTGTCATCCCCCTTGTTCCTGTCAAACGTGGACCTAATTGTCCCTAAGTCAAAGGAGAATTTTATGCGTGCGTTGGTTATCGGGGCAAGCGGCGGGATTGGGTCTGCAATTTGTGCGCAGTTGCAGGAAGATGGGTGGGATGTGACCGGTTTATCGCGGTCGGTCGATGGATTTGATGTAGGCAATCCCAGTTCCGTGGACCGGGTTTTGGATCGATTGACGGGAACATTCGACCTGATTTTCGTGGCATTAGGGATTTTGGCCCCTCTGTGGGGGGCGCCCGAGAAGAACCTTGCCGCGATCAAACCTGACGATATGGCCCGCGTTTTTTCGGTCAACAGCATCGGACCTGCATTGATCCTGCGACATGCAGCCCGGTTGTTGCCCAAAGATGGGCGTGGCGTCGTGGCTGTTTTGTCGGCGCGCGTCGGGTCGATTGGCGATAATGAAATTGGGGGCTGGTATTCCTATCGTGCTTCAAAGGCTGCGCTGAACCAGATTGTACATGGGGCCGCAATTGAACTGTCTCGGTCGCATAAGCAATCCATCTGCGTGGCCTTGCATCCAGGCACGGTTGAGACGTCATTCACGGCCAAATATGCTGACCGCCACCCAACTGTTCCGGCGGATAAAGCGGCACGGGATTTGTTGTCTGTGTTGGATGGTCTGAACCCCGCGCAGACGGGCGGGTTCTATGACTATGCTGGGCAGGAGATTGCGTGGTGAGATTGGTCTTAGTGCTGGGGGACCAGTTATCGCCCGGTCTATCCGCATTGCGCAAAGCGGATAAAACCACTGATCTGGTTGTCATGGCCGAGGTTATGGATGAGGCCACTTATGTCCCTCACCACCCCAAAAAGATCGCCTTTTGCTTGATGGCGATGCGCAAATTTGCGCATCGTCTGCGTGCGGACGGATGGCAGGTGGCTTATACCCAACTAGATGATCCGGAAAACACCGGGTCGATTTCTGGTGAGTTGATCCGACGTGCCGCCGAGTTTGACGCAGCGGGTGTGGTCTATACAGAGCCGGGCGAATGGCGCTTGATAGCGGCTTTGGGCGATCTGCCTTTGAGGTCCCATTGCCTGCCGGATAATCGGTTCATTGCTTCCCATGCAGAATTTGACGCTTGGGCCGCAGGTCGCAAGCAACTGCGGATGGAGTATTTCTATCGCGATATGCGGCGTAAGACCGGGCTGTTGATGGATGGGGATCAGCCTGAGGGGGGCAAATGGAACTATGATCACGACAACCGCAAGCCAGCCCCGGATCAGGTCGATTTTGCAGGACCGTTGCAGTTTGAGGCGGATGAAGATGTGCTTGATCTCGTTGAAGCCCGATTTGCACAGAACTTTGGCACGCTTCGCCCGTTTTGGTTTGCCACAGATGCGGATCAGGCGCAGGAACAACTGACCCATTGGATAGAGGGCGGCTTGCCGAAGTTTGGCGATTTCCAAGATGCGATGCTAAACGCGCATCGGTTCTTGTACCATGCGCTGATCAGCTTCTACCTGAACGCCGGGCTGCTGGACCCTTTGTCAGTTTGCAAACAGGCCGAAGCGGCTTACCGCGCGGGCGCGGCCCCGTTGAATGCGGTGGAAGGATTCATCCGTCAGATTATTGGCTGGCGCGAATACGTGCGGGGCATTTATTTTCGCGAAGGCCCTGATTACGTGACCCGCAATGCGCTGGGCCATAATCGCGCTTTGCCCCCTGTCTTTTGGGGGGGCAAAACCAAGATGAATTGTATGGGAAAAGCGGTCAGGCAAACGCGAGATGAGGCCTATGCCCACCATATCCAGCGTCTGATGGTCACCGGCAATTTTGCGCTGCTATCCGGTGTTGATCCGACCGAAGTTCATGAATGGTATTTGGCGGTTTATGCGGATGCCTATGAATGGGTTGAGGCCCCGAATGTCATTGGGATGAGCCAGTTTGCCGATGACGGGATTATTGCCTCAAAACCCTATATTTCCTCGGGCAACTACATTCACAAAATGTCGGATTATTGCGGCTCATGCGCCTACCGGGTGCAAGATAAAACCGGCCCGGATGCCTGCCCGTTCAACTTGCTTTACTGGCATTTTCTAGACCGGCATCGCGACCGGTTTAAAGGGAACCCGCGCATGGGGAATATGTATCGGGTGTGGGACCGGATGGATGAAACGCGGCGCGATACCGTGCTGAAAGAGGCGGACGCCTGGCTGGATCGGCTAGATGCGGGTGAGGGCGTCTAGTGTCCCACCTTTAGGAAGTCATGATCCAAAGAAAAAGGGTTTCGAAGATGTCTCCGAAACCCTTGAATGTTGGTTTGATCAGGTGAGATCAGTCTTCGCCAGCCTCGGACACCAGCGCGCCATCTGACCAGATGCCAGTGCTTTCCTGGCCGGTGGCATAGCGCATTGTGCCGTCGCCTTCGCGGCGGCCGCGGACAAATGCCCCTTCGTAGATGTCGCCATTTGCATAGGTCGCAACGCCTTCACCGCTGATTTCACCGTCCAGCCAAGACCCAACATAGGTGAACCCGTCTGGCAATGTGATCTCACCGGCGCCGCTGCGTTGTCCATTGACAAATTCGCCAATGTAGACTGTGCCATCCGCATATGTTGCTTTGCCCAGTCCGTTGCGTTGCCCTTCGGCCCATTGTCCTTCGTAGACGTAGCCATCCGCATAGGTCATTTTGCCCTGGCCGTGGTTCTTGGCATTCAGGAATTCACCTTCGTAGACCAAGCCGTTCACATAAGTCGCGACACCTGTGCCATTGATGACCCCTAGATCCCATTCGCCTTCATAGCTAGACCCATCAGGGTAGGTGATCTTGCCAGTGCCATCTGCCAGATCTGCAGAGAATGTTCCCACGTAAACCGAGCCGTCAGGATATGTCACTTCGCCGCTGCCGTCGATTTGGCCTGCAACCCAGTCACCGGCGTAAATATAGCCGTCTGTACCGCTGAATGTGCCTGTGCCCTCGCGGCGGTCGTTCACGAACATCCCTTCGTAGATATCGCCGTTAGAGTAGGTGACCTTACCGGTGCCTTCGCGGCGACCGGCAATCAAATTACCTTCGTAGATGTCGCCATTTGGCTGGGTCAGGGTCCCTTCACCTTGGATTTGTCCGTCGACCCATGCGCCGCTATAGATCAGGCCATCCGCCATAGTAAGCGTCCCGATGCCGTCCCGCTCGCCAGCCTTCAGTGTTCCTTCGTAAATCGCGCCGTCGGGATAGGTGATCGTGCCTTCACCCTCTTTGGTGCCGTTGATCCACTCACCTTCGTAGACATAGCCGCCTGGGCTGGTCATGATGCCGATGCCGTTGTGCATCGCATTGCGGAACTCGCCTTGGTAAACGACGCCGTTTGCATATTCGGCAACGCCTTGCCCGGTGATATTTCCGTCGACCCATTCGCCTTCGAATGTGCCGCCATCAGCAAATGTGATTCGCCCCTGACCTTCTGGCTTGCCCGCAATAAACGATCCTTCATAGACCGAGCCATTCGGAAACTTAGCGATACCATCACCGCGAATCTCGCCCTCGACCCAATCGCCGGTGTATTCGTACCCGTTGGGGAGCCGGTAGGTTCCGGTGCCATCTTGCTTGCCGTCAACAAAGGTACCTTCATAGATACCTCCGTCATCATATTGTTTTGTTTGGACTGTTTGCGCTTCTATGCTGGTCGCAAGGCCTGCCGAAATAAGGGCTATCGCCGCACCTTTTGGTAATCCAAACGTTCTCATTGCTCTCTCCATCTCTTCCCTCACACCGCTAGCTTAGGTGAGGTCCTAAATCCTGACAACTGCTAACGCTCTCAACAAGAAGCAATCTGCCACATCTGACTTTCCCCTACCGGGCATTCTGATACATGCATTGCAAGGCATTGGGACAAAACTATGACAAAATTCTTCCGAATTACCATGGCGCAATTAAATCCAACCGTGGGAGACATCGTTGGAAATGCAGATTTGGCCCGTGTTGCTTGGGCTGAAGGCAAATCTGCTGGCGCGGATTTAGTGGCTTTGCCTGAAATGTTCTTGGTGGGCTATCAAACACAAGATTTAGTGATGAAACCCGCATTTGTGGCCGATGCCCAATGCCGTTTGATGCAACTCGCTGCGGATTGTGCCGATGGACCAGCGTTAACCATTGGCTGCCCGGTGATCGAAGAAGAGCGCCTTTATAACGCTTACTATACATTGCGTGATGGCAAGATCGTGGCCCGCATGCGCAAGCACTTCCTACCGAATTTCAACGTTTTTGACGAAGTCCGGCTATTCAAGAGCGCTGATATTGCTGGTCCATTTGCGATGAACAACGGCCCGCGCATTGGCAGCCCCATCTGCGAAGACGCTTGGTACCCCGATGTCTGTGAAGCAATGGTTGAAAGCGGTGCAGAGATATTGTTGGTGCCCAACGGGTCCCCTTACTTTCGCAACAAATTTCCCATCCGGATGCAGACAATGGTAGCCCGCGTGATCGAGAATCAGGTGCCCATGGTCTATCTCAACATGGTTGGCGGTCAGGATGACCAGATGTTTGACGGCGGCTCGTTCGTGTTGAACCCCGGTGGCAAGCTTGCGATGCAAATGCCTGTGTTTGAGTCGGGTTACGCCCATGTGGATTTCGAACTGACCGATGCCGGTTGGAGGGCTGTTGAAGGCGAAAAGGCTACACTGCCTGATGAGATTGCGCAGGATTACCGCGTGATGGTTGAGGCCCTGCGTGATTATATGCGCAAGACGGGCTTCAAGAAGGTCTTGCTCGGTCTTTCGGGTGGTATCGACAGCGCTATTGTGGCGGCGATTGCCGTCGATGCGCTGGGCGCTGAGAATGTGCGCTGCGTGATGTTGCCGTCTGAATACACCAGTCAGGCGTCGTTGGATGATGCGGCCGCCGCCGCCGAGGCCTTGGGCTGCAAATACGACACGATCAGCATCGCGGGCCCCCGCGCTGCCGTGACCGAGGCCCTTGCGCCCTTGTTTGAAGGTTTGGATGCTGATCTGACCGAAGAGAATATCCAATCGCGTCTGCGCGGATTGTTGCTGATGGCGCAGTCCAACAAATTTGGGGAAATGTTGTTGACCACCGGCAACAAGTCCGAGGTCGCTGTGGGTTACGCCACGATCTACGGCGATATGGCGGGTGGATATAATCCCATCAAGGATATGTACAAAACCCGCGTGTTCAAGACGGCCCGTTGGCGCAACGAACACCATGAAGAGTGGATGCAAGGTCCGGCAGGTGAAGTGATCCCGGTTGCCATCATCGACAAGCCCCCGTCGGCAGAGCTGCGGCCGGATCAGCGCGACGACGACAGCCTGCCCCCATATGATGTGCTCGATGGCATTCTTGAGATGCTGGTCGACCAAGAGGCGTCCGTGGCGGATTGCGTCGCGGCGGGCTATGAGCGGGACACGGTCAAGCGGGTCGAGCATCTGATCTACATCAGTGAATACAAGCGGTTCCAATCCGCCCCCGGTCCACGCCTGTCAAGCCGCGCGTTTTGGCTGGATCGGCGCTATCCGATTGTAAACCGCTGGCGGGATGACGCATAGGTTTCCCCAAGGTTGTCCTGAAACGCCATAGAATTGCCCCGCTTGTACGATCAACAGCTGTCGCTATCCACGTTTCAAGAGACTTGATATGACACTGACCCCTGCCAAAAATTCCGCCATCAAGGGCGCTGCATTTTGTGTGTTCCAAATCATGTTGGGGCGCGTTTTTATGGCGGGCGGGGAGTACGGTAATCTTTACGTTTATTGGATCGGTCTGGCGTGGGTTTTGGTGTTTCTGGCGTTTCTGGGTCGGATAGGTTTTGCCTTCTTCACGCAGAAACCATCGTTTCAGGCCGATAACGCGGGCTTTTCAGTCATGGGGAAGGCGCAGCGCCCTTGGAGCGATTATCACGGAGCCCAGGTAAAGGCGATCCGCGTCTATTTCATCCCGATCCTCAGCTGGGTTGTTGTGAAAACCGCGCCAGGCATGTTGGGTTCTTCTCAGTCTATCCAATGGGGCTACTTGTCCGATAAGCCCAAAAAGATGGCCGAAAAAATGAACAATTTTGCCCGCAAGCAGCAGATGCACGGCAACTGACATCTATTGAAATAAGCCTACCAACCCTTAGGTCTTTGCTATGTTTCAAGAAAGACGGCAATGACTGATATCGCGGTCCAAGAGGTGTTTCGGTCCCGTCGCGTCGCTGGGGCCGCGCTGATGTTCATTGCGTTCCCGATCACGCTGATGTGGCTTCGCTTTGGTCTACCATTGCGGTTCTCCTTTGCGAACTTTGTCTTCATGACGGGTGGACCGGGGCTGCTCTTTTTTGGTCTTTGGGCGGCGTTTCCGCAACGCCCGCCTGCGGTTCGATTGCTGATCAGCGATGATCGTTTGGTGGTGAATACGGGCAAACGTCAGACTGTCATTGCATTGGATGATCTGATCTGCGTCACCAAAGACCGTCCGCTGCTGGCCAATCACGATCGCCTCACTTTGGAAACTGCTGATGACAAGGCCCAGCTCTATATTGTGCAGATGACCCATGAGGCAGCGGATATCATCAATCTGATCTCGGTCCGTCTGGAAGGCCGAGGGCAGCATCTGGTCGAAGGCCGCTCGGATGTATTGGGTGCGCGAACCGGTGTCTGGGAGGTTGTGACCGGCAATCCCTTCGAAAGAGGCGGGTAATGTGCTAGCCTGCCACCATGGCTGAGAACAAAACAAAACCCACTCCGCAGAGAGTCTCCGATTTTATTGCGGGTATCGAAAACCCCAAGCGGCGCGCCGATGCCGAAGTGCTGGATGATCTGTTCAGGCGCGTCACTGGCTGGCAGCCCCGTATGTGGGGCCCTACGATGGTTGGATATGGCCAGTATCATTACACCTACGACAGCGGTCGGAGCGGGGATTGTTTGGCCACTGGGTTCAGTCCGCGCAAGGCGAACCTCGTCCTGTATATCATGCCGGGATATACCGATTTCGGGCATATTCTTGACCGTTTGGGCAAGCATAAATTGGGCAAGGCCTGCCTTTACATCAACAAGCTGGCGGATGTGGAAATCGATGTTGTTGAAGAGATCGTGCGCGCTGGTCTGGACGACCTGGCAACCCGTTGGCCGGTCAAGCCTAGTTGAATAGCCACCCGGCGAACCGGGTGGCTGTGATCCAATCAGATCAGTTGATAGCTATGCGGGATATAGCGGAACCCGTCTTCGCGGGTCTCAACAAAGCCCAGACCGGGGAATGGCATGTGGTAGCCAATCAGCGGCACCTTGTCGGCGGCGGCCATATCCAGAATGCTACGACGGGTCGCAGCGGCTGCCGCCTTATCCATATCAAATCGGACTTCCCAGTCAGGATAGGCGACAGACCAGACGTAGTGATTAGCCGCATCGATCATCAGGAATAGTTGCTTGCCACCGCTTTCTAGCATGTAACCCATGTGCCCGGGTGTGTGCCCAAAGGCAGCAACGGCGGTGATGCCAGGACGAACGGCATCGCCATCGCCAATGAATGAGAACTTCTCGGCCAATGGGCGAACCTTGGCTTCAAAATTTTCGTTTTCGGCGCCAGCCCAATGGTCAAATTCGACCTGACCCGTCACATAGGCCGCGTTTGTAAAGGTCTCAGCACCACTGTCATCGGCGAGCCCACCGATGTGGTCGCCGTGCATGTGTGTGATCACGACATGGGTGACGTCGTCGGTGGTGTATCCGGCGGCATTCAACGCAGCGCCGGTACCTGCAGGGTTCAGGCCTGT
Source organism: uncultured Paracoccaceae bacterium (assembly GCA_947501555.1). GTDB lineage: Bacteria > Pseudomonadota > Alphaproteobacteria > Rhodobacterales > Rhodobacteraceae > Yoonia. The sequence goes on along the minus strand of CANMWG010000001.1, from coordinate 2,073,764 downwards.
ATCAAACAAGATCACTTCTGACCCGGTGTTGACAACCGTCGGGGTGAAAAAGAATTGGGCCACATCATCAGGGATGAAATTGGCGGCACTGACGTCCGAAAATGTCTGCGCATCGACGTTCATCCCGAAGATGCCCTGGGGCTCTTCAACAGCACGGCTGCCAGCGAGCAAGGTAGTGACCTTGAAGTCGCCCAATGTAAAATCCCTGTGTGTTGGTAGGGCGGCGACATGACCATCTGCCTGCACGAATGAGGGCAAAGATGCGGCCATCGGCAGGGTCGCCCCTGACATGAGTGCTTGACGACGCGTGAGTTTCATCTGCGAATACCTTTCTGTGGTAATGTTGGGTGACGCGATGGTAGTGTCCCTCGGCGCCAAGGCAACATCGACGGAATGCAAAATATTGTGATTTTGTCGATTTAACGGATCAGATTCTCGTCTATCGGACGGAACATGGACAATCGCGGGAAGTCATGACAAAGCGTGTCGCAACAGGAGATACCTATGACAACGACTCGCTTTGCCCCTTCCCCCACTGGCCGGCTGCACATCGGCAACCTGCGTGCGGCGCTTTTCAACTATGCGATTGCCCGTCAGCAGGGTGGCACCTTTGTGTTGCGGATCGATGATACCGATGCGGAACGGTCCAAAGACGAATACATCCAAGGCATCAAGGACGACCTGACCTGGCTTGGCTTGACATGGGACCGGGTCGAACACCAGTCCGCCCGCATGGACCGCTATCTGGACGCGAAACAGCGTCTGATCGATATGGGCCGCCTGTATGAGTGTTTTGAAACGCCCGTTGAGTTGGACCTCAAGCGCAAAAAGCAACTGAATATGGGCAAACCGCCTGTGTATGACCGTGCCGCTTTAGCGCTGTCAGACGCCGAAAAAGACGCCCTGCGCGCCGAGCGTGGATCGCATTGGCGGTTCAAGCTGGATCACACCCGGATTGCCTGGACCGATGGGATTATCGGCGACATTTCCATTGACGCCGCATCCGTCAGTGACCCGGTGTTGTTTAAGAACGATGGGCAGATATTGTATACGCTGGCCTCTGTTGTGGATGACACGGAAATGAGGATCACGGATGTTGTGCGCGGGTCCGATCACGTGACCAACACAGCGACGCAGATCCAGATGATCGAAGCGCTGGGCGGCACTGTCCCCCGCTTCGCGCACCATTCCTTGCTAACTGGTCCGCAAGGCGAGGCCTTGTCGAAACGGCTGGGCACACTTGCGTTGCGCGATTTGCGCGCGCAAGGCATTGCGCCACAGGCGATCTTATCGCTGATGGCCCGTTTGGGCTCGTCCGACCCGGTCGAGCTACGCGCAAATGTGGACGAGGTCGTCGCAGGCTTTGACATCAGCAAGTTCGGCTCTGCCCCGACCAAATTCGATGCCGCCGATCTTGGCCCGTTAACCGCCCGCCACCTCGCAACTCTGGGCGCAGAGAGCGTGGCCGATGTTTTAACATCGGCTGGTGTGCCGGACGGTCTGGCGGAGGCGTTCTGGTGTGTGGTGCGCGATAACATCGACACATTGGATGAGGTTGCCGACTGGTGGGCGCTATTCCGGGATGGGGCCACGCCTTTGGTCGCCGATGAAGACCACGAATTCGTCGCACAGGCTTTTGATATGCTGCCGCCGTTGCCTTACAGCACTGAAACATGGGGGCAGTGGACCTCTGCCGTGAAAGAGGCGACGGGGCGCAAAGGTAAGGGTCTGTTTATGCCGCTGCGCAAAGCCGTCACCGGTCGCCAGCGTGGACCCGAGATGGCTGATGTGATGCCTTTGTTGCAAAGCAAACCAACGCTCTAGGTTTTGGTCCATTGACATAGCCCCCCAACGCAGGTCTTGCTGGCCGCGGGGTGAGGGGGCGACTTGATGGCAGAAGTGCAGGCAAAGTTCACACAAGGTAGCCTGTTTGGCCATATCTCTGTCATGTCCTTCACGGCATCAATTGGGCTGATGGCTGTCTTTTTTGTCGATTTCGTCGATATGATTTTCATCTCGATGTTGGGCAAAGCCGAGCTTGCCGCAGCGGTTGGTTACGCTGGTGCGATCCTGTTCTTTACAACTTCATTTGGCATTGGCATGGCGATCGCGGCGGGCGCTTTGGTGGCCCGCGCTTTGGGTGCTGGCCAGACCGAAGAGGCGCGTCGCCGTGCCACCAATTCCTTGATCTATGGGGTCTTCCTTGGTGCGGTTTTCGCGGCTTTGGTCTGGTTCAATCTGCGATTTCTGGCGGGCCTCCTGGGGGCGACCGGTGAAACGCTTGATCTGGCCGTGCATTATTTGCGGATCATTGTGCCCTCGCTGCCATTCCTGATGATTGGGATGATCGGTGGGGCCATCTTGCGCGCCCATGGCGATGCGCGCCGGGCGATGATGGCCACTATCTGGGGTGGTCTGGTGAATGCAGTGCTTGATCCGATCCTGATTTTTGGACTGGATTTGGAACTGACAGGTGCCGCCCTTGCCAGCGTTTTTGCTCGGATCGTGATTGCGGTTGTGGCTTTGATCCCCCTAGTCAAACATTATGGCGGGTTCGACAGGCCAACACCCGCGAGCCTATCCATTGATATCCGTCCTATTTTAGCGATTGCGTTCCCCGCGATCCTGACCCAACTTGCCACGCCAATTGGGCAGGCCTATGTCACCCGCGCCATGGCCCAATATGGTGAAGAGGCCGTGGCAGGTATGGCCATCGTCGCCCGGATCACGCCGATTGGTTTCGCGATCATCTTTGCTTTGTCGGGCGCGATCGGCCCGATAATAGGTCAAAACGCCGGTGCAGGGCTGCATGATCGGGTCCGCAGGGCTTTTCGAGAGGGGGTGTTGTTTACGGCCCTCGTCGTGGTCGTCGTGTCCGGTGTGCTGTTTCTGGCCCGTCCGGGGTTGGTTTGGCTTTTCCAGCTCGATGGTATTGCCCTAACCTTGGTATTCCTGTTCGCCGGTCCGTTGTCTTTGATGTTCTTTTTCAACGGCGTGATTTTTGTGTCGAATGCGGCGTTTAACAATCTGGGGCATCCGTTTTATTCAACCATCGTGAACTGGGGTCGCAATACATTAGGGACAATCCCGTTTGTGATGGTGGGCACTGCATATTTTGGTGCCCCCGGGGTTTTGATTGGCCAATATTTGGGTGGTGCTGTCTTTGCAGGATTGGCGTTTCTGATGGCCCGCCGCGTGATGACTGCAGGTGGTGCGCCGCAACAAGAGCCGTTCCAGCGGCAAGCCCGGCTTTTCAGTCTACTGCATCACCGCCGCTAGGTGGTGATCAACCAAGTCTTGTTCGGCACGGCTCAGCGATTGGTGCCGCGGATATTGCGGGTCTGCCCGGTCGTTCAAAATGGGTTGCCAGTCGGATGTGGTGTCAAAGAAATGCCGTACCCCATCTTCACCGAAAACCTGCAGATAACCCTGAACGACCACGTCCAGATAGCTGAGCATGATCGGATAATCTGTTTTGGTCTCGATGATGTTATCTGGCGTGACTTGATAGACCGCCGTTGGCGCGTTGTGTGCGACGTCGGTGCTCACATCATGGCGATGGTAGGCGGCTTCGCGTTTGTCCAGCAGGGCCCAATTGCCGCCAGGAACATGGGCGATGATCCCTTTGATCGCCGTGTCGTTGCAGCGTTCAACTGACAAGAACGCGGTGTTCCGCATCCGTGTCGCCCGCCAGACCCTCCGCCATCCTGCCAATGTTGCAGGCGTAGGTTGCGCATAGTCATGGGTGCTCAGGTTCACGAGGCTCCCGTAGCCGAAAAACGCAGGATCTGTCATTCGCGGGCCCGCAGAACCTGGGCTGGTTTGGCCGCAAGGGGCCGCCAGGCGAAGGCGAGACCGGCCAAGGTTGAAGCCGCAACCCCGCCGCCGACAATCAAAAGCGCGTTGGACCAGATGACAGTATAATCAGTTTCCATGATGAAGGTCGAAACAGCCCAGCCCCCCAAGATACCCGCCCCCAATGCGACCACCCCAGCGGCCAAACCCAATAATGCGGCGCGCAGGGCAAAGCTGGCAAGGATACTGCGCCGTGCGGCACCCAATGTCTTGAGAACGGCAGCTTCATAAGTCCGGGTACGTTCGCCCGCAGCGGCAGCCCCGATCAGCACCAGAAAGCCGGTAATGAGGGTTATCAGCGCGCCGTAGCGCGTGGCTGCCGAGATGCCGCCAACCAGTTCGATCACCTGATCAATGGCGTCTCTGATCCGGATCGCTGTGATATTGGGGTATGCCGTGGCAAGATCCCGCAGGATCGCGGCCTCGGCCTGTGGCTCAGCGTAAACCGTTGAAATCCAGCTATGCGGTGCACCTGCCAGGGCCGATTGGTTCATTGCCAAAACGAAACCGATGCCCGCATCTTCCCAACTAACATTGCGGAAGCTGGTGATCTCGCCAGTGATATCACGGCCTAAGATATTGACCGTCATCGTATCGCCCAGCTGTAGCCCGATTTCCAAGGCTTCTTCCTCGGCAAAGCTGATTTGAGGCGGGCCGTCATAGCCTTCGGGCCACCATGTGCCCTCTGTGATTTCGGTCCCGCTGGGCTGCGCGTCGGCGTAGGTGACACCCCGGTCGCCGCGCACGACCCAATGTCCGTCGGCGAAGTCCTGGGCGGGTTGCCTGTTGATCTGGGTAATGATGCCGCGCAGCATGGGCGCGCTGTCAACGCGGCTGACGGCGGTGTCATCAGCCAAGCGGGCGCGGAACCCGTCGATTTGGTCGGGCTGGATATCCACAAAGAAATAGCTGGGGGCGACGGCGGGTAGATCGTCTGAAAAAGAGCTGCGCAGGTTCCCATCGATCTGGCCAACTGCGGCAAGCACCGTCAGCCCCAACCCAAGTGACAAGACAACTGACGTGGCCTCGCCACCGCGTGCGCCGATTGATCCCAAAGCCAACCGGAATGCGGTGCGCCCGCGCGCAGGTTTGCGCAAGCGTCGGGCGACCCAACGGATCGCAAGCGCTGCGACGATGAGGATCAGCAGCGACCCAGCGATCCCGCCAGCTGTCCAAAGCGTCAGGAACGCCGTGCCCGAAAACCAGATTGCTGCCCCGAGAAGCGCCCCGATCAGCATTGCCGTTGCGATCAAATATCGCCCTGCGGGCAGGGTCTTTGAGGCGGAAAAGGCGTCGCGGAACAGTGTTGCTGCCCGAATATCCTCGGTCTTTGCAAGGGGCCACAGGGTGAAGATAAGGGCCGCCAGAAGCCCGTAAATCGCCGCCTCGATCAGCGGCATTGGGTAGAGCGCGAAGACTGCCGGGATGGGCAGCCGCGCCTCAATGATCGGGGCGAAAATCAAAGGGAGTGCTCCACCCAAGGTCACGCCCATGGCGATCCCCAGCAAGGTCAGAACGCCCACTTGAATGAAATAAGTCAGGAATATCGTTTGCCGGGTTGCCCCAAGGGTTTTTAGCGTCGCGATAACACCGGTCTTACCCGCCAAATAAGCACGTACAGCCGCTGAGACACCAACGCCCCCGACCGCAAGACCTGAGAGCCCGACGAGGATCAGGAAGGCCCCGATCCGATCCACAAAGCGCGCGGCACCACCCGCACCCCGGCGACTGTCGCGCCAACGCAGACCCGAGTCGCGGAATTGCGCTGCAGCGGTGTCTTCCAGCGCTTGCAGATCCGCATCGGGGGGCAGGTCCAACCGGTACTCGGTTGAGAACAACGTACCCTCGGCGATCAACCCAGAGTCTGAAAGCGCCTCGGTCAGCACGATTGTGCGCGGGCCCAGCCCAAAGCCACCGGCGGCATTGTCCGGGTAGCGATCTAAGATAGCGCGCAGGGTAAAGTCTTGCTCACCCAGCCGAAACGTATCGCCCGGGGTCAGCGCAAGCCGGTCAGCAAGGACACGCTCCATCACGCCGCCAGAGTCGACCAGCGCGTCCTCCAGCGGGATATCGGGGTCAAGTTGGACCTGCCCAACAAGCGGGTAGGCATCATCAACCGCGCGCACCTGGGTCAGGCTGCGCTCGGTCCCTGCATCGCGCGGCACGACAACCATTGACCGGAAATCAACGGTTTCCGAGATGTCCTCCGCAATTGACTCCATCCAAGCCAATTCCACATCGCGGGCAAAGCGATAGGTGAACTCCACCTCAGCATCGCCACCCAGCAAAGCAGCACCATCGCGTTTCAACCCAGCCTCAATCCCGGCGCGCACAGTGCCGACGGCGGCAATGGCCGCAACCCCAAGGGCAAGGCAGGCAAGGAACACGCGAAAGCCGCGCAGCCCGCCGCGCAACTCGCGGGCGGCAAAACGGGATGCGATGGCCAGGCTCATTCGGCGGCCTGTGCCATGGTATCGTCGATGCGCCCGTCGCGCAGCCGAATGACACGGTCGCAGCGGCTGGCCAATGTGTTGGAATGGGTGACCATAATCAATGTTGCCCCGTGTCGGTCGCGCAGCCCAAAGAGCAATTCGATGATCGCCTGTCCGTTGGTTTCATCCAGGTTGCCTGTCGGCTCATCAGCCAGCAACAGCTTTGGACGAGGGGCAGAGGCGCGGGCCAACGCCACGCGTTGCTGCTCCCCCCCGGACATTTGGTTAGGGTAATGGTCAAGCCGATCGGCAAGACCAACGGCCTTAAGCTCAGCCGCGGCCCGATCAAATGCATCCAGCACACCAGCCAGTTCCAATGGGGTTGCAACATTTTCCAGCGCCGTCATTGTCGGGATCAGGTGGAAAGATTGGAACACCACCCCCATATTGTCCCTGCGAAAGAGGGCAAGCTGGTCTTCATTCATATCTGTCAGGTTTTGGCCCAGGGCCAGAATGCTGCCCGATGTGGCCTGTTCCAGCCCGCCCATCAGCATAAGGAGCGACGATTTGCCCGATCCACTTGGCCCGACAAGGCCCAATGTTTCCCCTGATGTGACCGTCAGAGAGATATCATGCAGGATGTCCACACGGCCCGCATTGCCATCCAAGGACAGGTTTGTGTCTTTGATCGTCAGGACGGGATCTGTCATGGGGTACGCCTTTGGTAGTGGTCTGGACTATGCATATGGTGCTGCGCACATGCTCCGCAACCTGAGTATCGCAGTTTTGATAACAACTGGTTTCGCACATGCAGAAACGGTGACGATTGCAGCCTTAGGCGACAGTTTGACAGCTGGATACGGCTTGCCCCAAGCGGATGGATTTGTGCCGCAATTGCAGGCGTGGCTGGATGAGCAGGGGGCTGATGCGGTTGTGCTGAATGCGGGTGTCTCGGGGGACACATCGGCTGGTGGGCTCAGCCGCGTGGGTTGGACGTTGACCCCGGATGTAGACGCGATGATCGTCACATTGGGGGGGAACGACTTTCTACGCGGTCTAGATCCGCTGATCACCCGGCAAAATCTGGACGGGATCCTACAAGCCGGTCAGGCGGCAGAGGTTGAGATGCTCTTGGTAGGACTGCAAGTCGGCGGCAACTATGGGCTGGACTATAAGGCCGCATTCGAAGGGCTCTATCCGGCGCTGGCCGAAAAATATGATGTGCCGCTTTATCCGGACTTTGCAGCAGGCTTACGGGCTGTTGCGGGGATGCAAGAGGGGATGTCAGAGTTCTTGCAGGCCGATGGTATCCATCCCAACAAAGACGGAGTGGCTGTGATTGTCGCGGCTATCGGGCCACGGGTGCTCGAACTTATTGAAGCTGTAGAGTAATCCATGCCGGGCCGGTTCTTCCTGACGCGAGAAGTGGCCGGAATAACTGATCCGCCGCGCCGGAATATCGCACCGGGGCAAGAGGTTATCACGCTGACAACCGATGGTGCGCAGCACATGCGCTGGGGCTTGATCCCGGTGGGGCGCGTCAATGCGCGCGGGCGGCCAGTCATGGAAACGATTGTGAATGCCCGGTCCGAGACCGTATTCGACAAATCAGCTTTCGCTGATGTGAAACGGGCCGTGGTGCCGGTTGACGGGTGGTATGAATGGACGGGTGAGAAACGACGCAAACAGCCTTGGCGAATATCACGCAAAGACCAGGAGATGCTGTATTTTGCAGCGATCTACGACGTCTGGGGCGGGCCAGGGGGCGTGCAGATTGCGCAGGTCGCAACGATCACATGTGCGCCTTCTGCGGATGTCCGAGATATCCATCATCGGATGGGTGTTATTTTGGATTTCGACCAGATCGATCAATGGTTTGATTGCGACGAAGCGGTCGCAAAGGCGATGCTGCAGCCCTACCCGGATGGCCGGTTGACGGTCGAAAAAGCCGATGACGTGGACTGGCAGGCTGCATGAGCGTATGGTGGCGGCCCGTAGTAAAAAAGGAAAAGCCATGTCAGTCGCAAAAGTCACTGAAATTATCTCGTCCTCGTCCAAGTCGTTTGATGACGCTGTCGAGAATGGGATCAAGAAGGCTTCGAAAACCCTCTCTGGGATTACAGGCGCTTGGGTTGCAGACCAAAAAGTGACCGTAAAGGACGGCAAGATTGACGAATACAGGGTCGTGATGAAGGTGACATTTGTCCTTCACGACTAAAGGCAAAAGGGCGCCCATCTAGGCGCCCTTTTCGCAAAGTATCGGTGACGGTTTAGTCGGCCAAAGTCAGGTTGATTGCGCTTTCACGCCCATCACGTCCCGCTTCGATGTCAAAATTCACCTTCTGATCGTCCTTGAGGCCAGTCAGCCCGGAACGTTCGACCGCTGAAATATGGACGAAAACATCCTTGCTGCCGCCGTCGGGCGCAATAAATCCGTAGCCTTTAGTGGTGTTGAACCATTTGACAGTGCCTGAAGCCATGTCCTTGTCTTCCTTATATTGTCCGCTCGCGGAAGTGCAGCGGGTCGGCTCGGTCAAACTTCAATCGCTAGACTGGGCCGGGTAGGGAGACAGTGGTCGATAGAATAACGTCGCTTCTTAATTATGCCACAATTTGATCATCAATAAAAGACAGTAGCACAGAAATCGCCAAATTGGCGGCAAGATGCCAACAAAAAAGGCGCGCAAAGAATTGCACGCCCCAAGCTCTTAAGGTTTTCGCTTATGCGAGAGCGAGGTTAACCGCAGATTCGCGGCCGTCACGGCCAGCTTCGATGTCGAAAGTAACCTTTTGGTCGTCTTTCAGACCTGTCAGGCCTGAACGCTCAACAGCTGAGATGTGGACAAAAACGTCCTTGGATCCGCCATCGGGTGCGATAAAGCCGAAGCCTTTAGTAGTGTTGAACCATTTCACGGTGCCAGTAGCCATCGTGTTTTTCCTTTAGTATCAATGCTGTCCGCGTCAGTGCGACAGCTTGGCTTAGTCAGTGCAATATCGAAAGACTGTAGCCGAATAGGAAAACAGTGGGTCGAGGTTGGATAACGTCTGCACAAGCCACATGGGGGCTGACGGTGTAAAAAGCAAGGAAATTCGTCGAAATTGTGATCTGGGCGGGGAACCCCAGATATGTTCAGTCACCGTTTGATTAGCGCCCCTGAGACGATTCCCGCCACGAGAAATGCAATCGTTGCGTGCCAGCCGAAGAACCACATTTGCCCGGCGAATGCGTCTTCAGCGTATGACGCCGCAAAGCGCATCTTTCCGACATGCGCCACGGCATAGGCGACGCCAGCAAGAAACAGTATGCTTCCTGTACGTATCGCGTATTGCAGTGGTGCGCAGATAACGGCCAGACCGATACCGATTGGCGCGCCCCAGAAAATGACCTGCTCTGCCCAAAACGGATGTGCCCCGAACTGTCGAGAAAGCTCAAAGTACCATGCGACCGCCGCTGCCAGAACGCCAACTGCTATGGCGATAACCCAGCGCATCATCGCACGAATTTCTTGTGCTTCATCCGCTTGGGTTCTAACGCATCGGCGCCCAGCCGAGATTTCTTATCTTCCTCATAATCCGTGAAAGCCCCTTGGAACCACTCGACATGGGCGTCCCCTTCGAAAGCGAGAATATGCGTGCAGATCCGGTCCAGGAAGAACCGGTCGTGGCTGATCACCACAGCGCAGCCGGCAAAGTCGACCAATGCGTCTTCGAGTGCGCGCAGCGTTTCGACGTCAAGGTCGTTGGTCGGCTCATCGAGCAACAACACGTTGCCGCCTGACTTCAGCAGTTTGGCCATATGCACCCGGTTGCGTTCACCGCCCGACAGCAGCCCGACTTTCTTTTGCTGATCACCACCCTTGAAGTTGAAGGCCGAGCAATAGGCGCGGCTGTTCATGGAGGCATCGCCCAGTTCGATTATTTCCGCACCGCCGCTGATTTCTTCCCAAACATTCGCGTCTGGGTTTAGCGCATCGCGGGATTGGTCGACGTAGGACAGTTTGACGGTCTCGCCGTATTCGACCGTGCCTTCATCCGGTTCGGCCTGACCTGTGAGCATCGAGAACAGCGTGGATTTACCCGCGCCGTTGGGCCCGATCACCCCGACGATCCCACCGGGGGGCAGGTCAAACGACAGGTTTTCGACCAAAAGCTTATCGCCCATGGCTTTCTTCAGGTTCTCGACCTCAATCACCTTGGACCCAAGCCGTGGCCCGTTCGGGATGATGATCTGGGCGCGGCCCATTTTTTCTTTCTCGGATTGATTGGCCATGTCGTTGTAGGCGCTGATCCGGGCTTTGGATTTGGCTTGGCGGGCTTTGGCGCCTTGCCGCATCCATTCCAGTTCGCGTTGCAGGGTGCGTTGCTTGGACTTGTCGTCTTTCGCTTCGCGCTCAAGCCGCTTTGCTTTGGCCTCCAGCCAGCTGGAATAGTTGCCTTCGTGCGGGATGCCAGAGCCACGGTCGAGCTCCAGAATCCAGCCGGTGATCGCATCAAGGAAGTAGCGATCGTGCGTGACGATCAGGATGGTGCCTTTGTAGTCGATCAGGTGCTGTTGTAGCCACGCGATGGTTTCGGCGTCTAGGTGGTTGGTCGGTTCGTCCAACAGCAGCATATCAGGCGCATCCAGCAAGAGCTGGCACAGCGCGACCCGGCGCTTTTCACCGCCCGACAGTGTGGTCACATCGGCATCATCGGGGGGGCAGCGCAGGGCCTCCATGCTGATGTCGATCTGCGCGTCAAGATCCCAAAGGTTCGCGGCGTCGATCTGGTCCTGCAGGGCAGCCATCTCATCGGCGGTTTCTTCGGAATAGTTCATGGCGACTTCATTGTAGCGATCAAGAATTGCCTTTTTGTCAGCCACGCCCAGCATCACATTTTCGCGCACTGTCAGCGCGGGGTCCAATTCGGGTTCCTGTGGCAAGTAGCCGACGCGTGCGCCCTCAGCCGCCCATGCTTCGCCGGCGAAGTCCTTATCCTGACCTGCCATGATCCGCATCAAGGTCGATTTACCGGTGCCGTTGACACCGACGACACCGATTTTCACACCGGGCAGGAAATTTAGGCGGATGTTTTCAAACACTTTTTTCCCGCCGGGATAAGTTTTTGACACGCCGTCCATGAAGTAGACGAATTGATTGGCTGCCATTTGGGGGACGCTCCGCTTTTTCTGGGTTGCCCTTGAATAGCGTCAGGGCGCGGCGGGGGCAATCGCCGAAGCGTTCAGAGATCGACACTTGCGCTGACAGGACACATTGGTTGATCGCGGCAAAAACCATGACCGAATGGCTACTTAAAGGGCAGATGACGTTTAAAGTTGCAAAATTTGATCAATCCGGAAGTTTTTTCTGTCTTTTTTTGGCTTTGGCGTATGCTGTGGGGCAGTAACCATCAGAAGTTGTACCGCATCGACGGGCACAGTTAGCCAGTTTGAAGACGCTAAAAGAGACTAACAATACGGGGACTTTCATCATGAGTAAGACAACATTTGTCGTCGGCATAGACGGCTCAGACGCGGGGGAGAGGGCGCTTGCCTTCGCTAAATCCCGCGCCAAAGCAGGGGACGATTGCACAATCGCACTGTGTTATGTGATCGAATGGTCACCATTTAGCTTTCAAACACCCGAGGAGAATGAAGAACGCCATAAGCGCCGCGAAGAAGAGATCAGCATGGCGCACAGCCGCGTGTTGGACCCGGCTGTTGAAGCGACCAAAAGCGATGGGTGTCAGGTGACGGGGACCGTTAAACACGGTGATGCCGCAGAAATTCTGGATAATCTGGCCAAACAATTGGGTGCAGAGCAAATCATTGTGGGACGTGTTGGCGCGCGTGGCCTGAAAGAACGGGTCTTTGGTGGTGTGACGGGACGTCTGGTGGCTTCGGCCTCTGTGCCCGTGACGATCATTCCGTGAGGGGATAAGAATATGAAAAAGTTATTTACTGCGGCCACACTGGCCACGTTGACACCGCTTGCGACCTACGCGCAGGAGGCAACAGTTGATGAACAGATCAATGCGGCGTTTTCCAGTTCCACGGGCTGGTTCGTCAATCTGATCTTTATGAATATTCCCGGAACCAGCTTTCCGTGGATTGTTATGTGGCTGGTGATTGGTGCCTCGATCTTTACGGTCTACTTTGGCCTGATCCAAGTCCGGGCCTTCGGCCATGCGATTTCACTGGTCAAAGGCGATTATTCCGATCCTGATGATGCGGGTGAGGTCAGTCACTTCCAAGCCCTGACGACCGCGCTTTCGGGCACCGTTGGTTTGGGCAATATCGCGGGTGTCGCTGTTGCCGTCGGCATTGGTGGACCGGGCGCGACCTTCTGGATGGTTCTCGCGGGTCTTCTGGGCATGGCATCGAAGTTCACCGAATGTACGCTGGGTGTGAAATATCGCAACGAATACCCCGATGGGACCGTTTCAGGTGGTCCGATGTACTATATGGTCAAGGGTTTCAAAGAGCGGAATTTGCCAGGCGGCGGTGTGCTAGCAGTCTTGTTCTCGGTCTTTTGTATCCTTGGTGCCTTGGGCGGTGGTAACATGTTCCAAGCCAACCAGGCACATGCGCAGATTTCGGGTATCGTGGGTGATTACCCCGGTTGGATGACGGGCGTTGTCTTTGCGATCGTCGTGTTTCTTGTCATCGTCGGCGGGATCAAATCCATTGCCTCAGTCACCGAGAAAGTCGTGCCTTTCATGGGTGTGATGTATGTCGTCGTGGCCTTCATCATCTTGCTTGTGAACTACGACAAAATCGGTTGGGCCTTTGGCCAGATTTTCGCAGGTGCCTTCACCGGTCTGGGTGTTGCTGGCGGCTTTGTGGGTGCATTGATCCAGGGCTTTAAGCGGGCTGCGTTCTCAAACGAAGCTGGTGTGGGTTCTGCGGCGATTGCACACTCGGCCGTGCGCACCAAGGAACCTGTGACCGAGGGCGTTGTGTCCTTGCTGGAGCCATTCATCGATACGGTTGTGATCTGTACGATGACGGCCTTGGTCATCACCATCTCAGGTGTGTTGGTCATTGATCCGGCTACGGGTCTGTATGTTCTGAACGAAGCAGGCTCATCCATTCAAACGACGGACGGATCATCTGGTGTGCAGCTGACATCAGCAGCCTTTGCCACTGGCTTTAGCTGGTTCCCTTATGTGTTGGCGATTGCGGTCATCTTGTTTGCATTCTCAACCATGATCAGCTGGTCCTACTATGGCCTGAAAGCCTGGACCTATCTGGTGGGTGAGGGCAAAACCAAAGAGCTGATCTTCAAGCTGATCTTCTGCGTCTTCATCGTGATCGGTGCGGCGGCCCAACTGGGCGCTGTTATCGACTTCTCGGATGCGATGATCTTTGCGATGGCTGTGGTGAACATCACTGCGCTCTATTGCCTGATGCCAGTCGTCAAGCGTGAGATGGAGAGCTATTTCGGCCGCCTGAAATCGGGTGAGATTGTGAAGCACAAGCACTAAGCTATACCCGGTCGAAAGACCGAGGGCGCGCTGGGAAACCCGCGCGCCCTTTTCAATTTAAAGCCCCAGTTTGGACGCGGTTGAATACATACCCACAACAGTGTTCATGTTGCCGGTCATCGTATTGGCGCCGTTGAACATGATGCTGCGCTGTTCCGCATCAATGGGCTGACCGGCGATGGCTGCATCCACGATGGGCTTCAAATTCGCCCAGTCGCTGATGACCACATCGAGACCTGCCGCAATGTCATCATTGGGGGGCGGCTTGATCCCTGCATCTGTCATCCCGTAACGCAGGGCGTTCAGAGAGACGTCAAAAATATGTGCAGTCGCACTCAGCTCTTGCGTGGCAACATCGGTGTTGAGCCCAGAGGCAAGAAGACAAACATTCTTGGACATGCGCTGTGACAGCATGCGTTGACGGCCGGCGATATCGATGATCAGCGCGTCGGCCTGCAGCAAGGCGGTCGGGTCAGAATATTGCGCTGAAATTTCGCTGACTAGGAGCTTCGCCATTTCGAGCAGGGGCGCGCTTTGATCGGCAAACGTGGCAACTGTTTCTGCAGTGCCTTCATCCGCCAAGATCGCGGCGCCTGAGGCAGCGGTTGGCACCCAAAGGTCCCGCAGTCTTGAAAGGCCCACCAACGTTTTGCGCCGGTCTTCGGGACCCATGATGCCCAGATCATCGTTTCCGAATTCAAGCGCATCGACGATCAATTGGAACTCGGTTTTGGCCGCTTGCAGCGTTGGCCCACTAATAGCAGGGTCGACCCCTGCGACATAGTTACAACCTGCTGCAACGACACGCTGGCTGAGCATGCGCAGTTTTCCGGAAAAGTTGATCCGTTGGCTTGCCCCCATATCTTCCAGGAACTGGACGGGTTCGATGTTGAGGATCGGACCCATCGCGCTCTGGGCATGCGCAGGTCCGGCGAGCAAGGAGAGGCCCAGGAGAATGGGCGCAATTTTGTTTGGCTTACGCAAAGCGCAGCTCTGATTAGATTTGGTATGCATTCTTGTACTCATGATACTGCATCAGCGCGAAAAGGCTGAAAGTTAAGACTGAACTGGTTATTGAATAAGAACTAGGGTATCCGCGTCCGGCGCAGATAGCCATTGCATTTGCTATTTCCCTCCCTTGTACCCACAATCCAATTGTCAGTGACAAACACGTGCCGATTGTTTGGCCTAAGGGGACAATGCTTTCGAATTGTGCGGAAATCGTGACGATTTAGGCTGTCTTATTGTACAGGTTCGCAGCTTGGGCGCGTGGGGCAAATCCGATGGAAACATGGACGGCCTGGAGGCAAAATCCGAGATCAAAAAAATGAAAAGGCCGCAACATTCGTTGCGGCCCTGTCATGAGGTGTATTCGGTTTCGTCTGGGCTTACATCAGGTTCTGAACATTGATCCCGAATGTGATGGCACCGATGACTTCACCAGTTTCAGGGTCTTTGATCGCAAGCGAGGCTTGTGATTGATAAAACCCTGTGCTGTCGTCGAATTCGACGTCGCTGATATGCAGTGCATCAGGCCCTACCAGATAGGTTTCTTTCCATTTCGCTTCGTCACCTTGCCAGTAGTCTGAGGTCTCAACGCTTTGGGCGACGTTCAGACCTTTGTCATCCATGATGAAGACTTCCGTAACAAAACCTGCCGTTGCGGTCTGTTGATCGCGCAGCCAAGCCGATACCGGATGCGTCAGAAGTTCGGTGATCAGTTCCCCGCCGCCTGCACCTGCTTCGGCGCGCCACTCTTGGTCAAGTGCGATTACTTCATCTTCAGACAGTCCCGCATGGCGATCATTTTGTGCCTTAATCGCGTCAATCAAAGCGGGGTTCGTCAGCCAATTCGACAATTCGTCCCGCGCATATGCTTCAAGCGGAACGCGGTAGATGCCATCCTTGCCGGGGGTGGCGATCAGATAAAGCGTTATTGTGTTGTTCATGGCCAAGGAAAGTTCGTCGGCCAAGGTGGATGCGGCAACAACATCCTCTGCGGTTGGGACTTGGCCGTCTAGCACTGCATCAAGCAGCTCTCGCCCTTGCGTCCACCGTGCGAGGGTCTGTTCCAGGCTACCTTTGACTGCATCGTTTGGTGGTGGGTTGATCCCTGCACCGGGGAAACCATTTGTCAGTGCAGTCAGCGTACGTTCAAATACGTCAACAGTCTCGGCCAGTTCATTGCGTGTTTCTTCGTCGCCTGTTCCATTTGCCAGCTCGCAAACCGCGCGAGACATGCGATAGGCCAGCGCCCGCTGGCGCACAGCGAAGTTCAAGACGGTTGCGTCACTTTGCAAAAGTTCCTGGGGGTTCGAATATTGTCCAGACACTTCAGCCGCGAGCACAACGGTTTGGTCAAAAAGGTCGGCGTATTTCTCGCTGATGTTGGCTGCGTCGTTATCGTTTGCGCCGTTTGACAGCATGCCGCTGGCAGAAGATGCAATTGGAGCCCATGTCAGGATTGTTTCTTCAATGGACGCAAGTGTGCGCGCACGGGTTTCTGCGGTTGGAATACCCAATGCCGCATCACCGTTTTCAAGCCCCGTTAAGATGGCATTGAAGTCGTCAAGATCGGTTGCCAAGTCTTGTCGTGCAATATCCGTTGCAAACCCCCCGTGGAAACGACAGCTCGCCGATGCAATTGACTCGCTCAATGTGCGGAGGCTGGCGGAGCGGTTCACCCGCGCTTTTCCGCCATCATAAAGGTCCGGGTCGATGAATTGCGCTGTCGCCATGTTTGGCAGTGTAATGGCACCAAACGCTGTGCTGATCGATAAGACGATGGCAGCTGTTGCACCGCTTCGCGAGGAACGATGAAACAGGGTGGTTTTGTCTTCTGACATGGTCGAGTCCTTTTACTAAGGCCCCTAGCGCAACAGGTGGCGTTCGCAAGTGACCGTTACTTTTCAAACTTCGATCGCCGTTTCGAACTAGACGCCGATCAATCGGTACAAAAGGCGCAGCGTCTTACTCGGTCGGGACGCTGCGCCTGTTTTTTTAACTACGCAGGTTTGATCCAAACCTCGACGCGCCGGTTGATCCGCCGCTCGTTTTCAGATGTGTTGCAGGCTGACGGTGCGACTTCACCATAGCCAACACTGGACATTTGAATTCCGCTTAGCCTGCTACCGGCAAAGCTTTGCATCTCGGCCATCACCTGTTCCGCGCGACCAATCGAAAGTGTCCGGTTGCTGTCGAAGGCGCCAACATCATCAGTGAAACCGACAAACAAGACCTCGGTACCTGCTGGTTGGGTCTCAAGGTACTCTGCAAGGCGGGTGAGGTTCAGACGACCGCGCAGATCAAGTTCCTGAGATCCTGTCCGGAAGCGGAATGTGGTCGACAGCCGGTCGTAGTTGACCATTTGCGACAACATTTCACGCATGAAACCGCCTTCATAGGCGTCGGCCGAAGGATCAAGCAACTGTTGTGCCCGGTCACTCTCCAACGCCTGTTCCTTGCGATCAATTCCGAGGTCGATAAAGCCGGCCTTAGCGATCACAACATCGGCCTGATTTGATGCCACGTAGTTCACAAACTCTGTTGCGGTTTCGTCTTGTGTGTCTTCACGGGTGTAGAGATACAAAAAGCGCTGCAACGCGTATTCTTCGGTCCGTGCAGAAAACGCATCAGGCGCCATGCTGATCCCACAATCGCTGACCAGTGTTAACGCGCTTGCGCCACGCTGGAATGCGTAACCCACATAGCCAATTGCGTTCACGTCCGCGTTGACAGATGCAGCCATCTCATTGTTGTCCGTCACAATAGTGGCCGAAGTTGGTAGGCTTGGGGCCTCATCGCCAAACACACCTGTGTTAAAGACGTCGCTCGTCCCTGTATCCGCATCCCGGCTAAAGAGGATGATCGGTGCATCGTCGCCGCCAACGTCTGCCCAGTTCGTGATGGCACCACGGTAAATTGCGCGCAGCTGGTCCATTGTGATGGACTGAACGGGATTGGCAGGGTGTGTGATCACAACGAGGCTATCAACCGCAATGATGTGTTCCTGTGTCGGGCTGATCATGTTGCCCGCGCCGGCGTCGCGCAATGCGCGGGCCTCATCAGGGCGAATGCGGCGTGCCGACATGCCGACTTCGGCTGACCCGTCGAGCAGGGTTGTGAAAGCGTCGTTCGAACTGGTCGATGTGACCATATACGCTCCGAGCGGATCGCCAAATCCTTCATCCCCAACCATCTCTGCCAGGAACTGACCGCTTGTCACAGTCGCCGTTTGCGTGACTTCCGCGCCAAGGGATCCAGCATAGCCAGCCAGCAAGAGAGGCATGACACCTTCACCAACCGTATCGGAACCCGCAATGCGGACATCTGCGCCTTCGGCATCAAAGTTCGGACACCCAGCACCTTCGCAGCGGACCCGTGAAGCCGAGATGCGCAATTCGCCAAGTCCAGTGCGGATGACGTAGTTGTTGTCGGTAAATTCTACAAACTCACCTACAAGGTCGACAGTACCGTCGGCCGAGCGCAACGTGACTTCGGCGGCATTACCAATCGCCGGTGTCATCAAAGCTGCGCTGAGCGCGAAAGCCGACACGATGTTGGATTTTGTTGCAAGTCTTCCAAAGACCATTCGTTTCTCCATCAATCATAGTGCAATACGCACTCTTTTGGGCGTCCAACAGCGCCAAAAACTCGTTAAAGTAGCAAGAAATCTGGATAGGGTCGTTGAGAACTTGCTATTAACCGTCGCAGATTGTTCGATGAATGTGCGAAAAATGAGGCGCAAATTGAACTTTTAAGAGCCTTACAACGAATGCACCTTAAAAGATAGTTCTATTCAGCAGGTTGAGCACTTGGGTTGAGAGTATTTGCGCTACATTCTAGGGATATACGCCATAATAAGACGTATCCTAGGCCTAAAAATCAACCTTTTTCGTGATGCCAAGACGAGCAATGCGATGAATTTGGCCTATTGCAACAAAAAAGGCTCCGCCAATTTGGCGAAGCCTCGCAGCGATTTTTGAGGGACGCTTATTGCGGAATTTCAGCCGTCAGGCCTTCGACATAGAAATCCATGCCAGCCAAAGTGCCATCGTCCGCAATTTCGCCTTCAGCCAACCAAGCAGACCCATCCTGCTTGTTGATTGGGCCAGAGAACGCATGGTACTCGCCGCTGCGCAGCGTCTCAACCAGTGCTTCAGCCGAGGCCTTTACTTCAGCAGGTACGGCGTCTGTGATTTCGCCGATACCAACCATGCCCGGGCCAATGCCGTCCCATGTGTCGGTGCTTTCCCATGTGCCATCAATGACGGCCTGTGTCCGTGCCACGTAGTAAGGTGCCCAATCATCGATGATCGATGAAACCCGTGGGAATGGTGCGAACTCGGCCATGTCGGATGCCTGACCGAATGTCACAACATTGCCTGCGGCCTGTGCGGCGGCTTGCGGTGCGGTGCTGTCGGTGTGCTGCAAGATCACGTCAGCGCCTTGCTCGATCAGAACGGTTGCTGCTTCGGCTTCTTTGGCTGGATCGAACCATGTGTAGGCCCAGATGATCTTGAATTCGACGTCCGGGTTGACCTCTTTGGCGTGCAGATAGGCTGAGTTGATACCCCGGATCACTTCGGGGATTGGGAAGGACGCGATGTAGCCGATGATGTTGCTTTCGGTCATCTGACCCGCGATGTGGCCCTGAACGGCGCGGCCTTCGTAGAAGCGTGCAGAATAGGTCGATACGTTGTCCGCGCGTTTGTAGCCTGTGGCGTGCTCAAACATCACGTCAGGGAATTTCTCAGCCACGGCGATGGTCTGGTCCATGTACCCGAAGGATGTGGTAAAGATCAGGTCCGCGCCTTGCAGTGCCATCTGTGTCATGACCCGCTCAGCGTCTGGCCCTTCCGGGACGCTTTCGACAAAGACGGTCTCAACCGCATCGCCAAATGCTTCTTCCACGGCCAGGCGGCCTTGGTCGTGTTCATATGTCCAGCCGCCGTCGCCAACTGGCCCGACGTAGACAAAGCCTACGGTCACAGGCTCATGCCCGTCTGCCGCAGCCCCAGTTGCGAGGCCAAGCGCAAGTGTGGCGCCCGCCAGTAGTGTTTTCATTGTCATAAGTTTCCCCTTGGTGGTCTTGTTGTCGCCTCAACGTGAGGCATGGAATGATTGTCCGAGTGAGCCCGGCGCTCGTCCGGCACGCATAATAACCAGAACGACGATAGTGGCCAGATAGGGGGCCATCGAAAGATATTCTACCGCAATGGCCGCCCCCGCAGCCTGTAAGTTAAGCTGTAGCACAGTTACCCCGCCAAATAAGTAGGCACCCAGCAAAAGTCGCCATGGCCGCCAGCTCGCAAAGACCACAATGGCGAGGGCGATCCACCCAGCCCCAGCGGTCATCCCCTCGGTCCATTGCGGCACCCGGACGAGGCTGAGGTACGCCCCACCCAGCCCCGCACAAGCCCCGCCGAACATGATGGCTAGCAGTCGTACCCGGATCACGTGATAGCCTAGTGCATGGGCCGCTTCGTGGTTTTCGCCTACCGCGCGCAAGATCAACCCGGCCCGGCTGTATTTCAGAAACGCCCAAACGGCGGTCACGATGATCAGCCCCACATACACCATCGGGTCATGTTGGAATATGACCGGCCCGATGATGGGGATATCCCCCAAAAGCGGGATGTGCCAATCGGCAAATTCCGGCGCTTTGATCCCGATGTACCCTTGCCCCATCAGGGCAGATAGGCCCAGCCCAAAGAGCGTCAGCGCAAGCCCCGTTGCCACTTGGTTCGACAACAGCAACTGTGTCAGAACGCCGAACAGCAGTGACAGAATGGCACCGCCCACAGCCGCCCCAAGGAACCCCAGCCAGGGTGATCCAGTATTCACCGCGACGATAAATCCGCAGACGGCCCCGGTGATCATCATCCCCTCAACCCCGAGGTTCAGAACACCGGCGCGTTCAACGACCAATTCACCGATGGCCGCAAGAATAATGGGCGTTGCTGCGACCATAAGGGAGGCGAGCAGGAGGATGGGGTTGATTGATGAGAGGTCCATTAGAGCGTCAGGCCGTGTGCGGTTACGTGGATGAGCGAGACTGCCAAAATCGCTCCGCACAGTATCCAAACGATTTGGCGTGCTGAAGGCCGATGAAGTCGGCTGATCCATGCGCTGGTCCGTGGCGACAATCGCGTCGCAAAAACCCCACCGCCGATCAAGACAAGGGCGAAGACGACATGCGCTCCGATAAAGGCAATCGCGGCTGCTGCGGTCACATCACTGCCGCCGGTAAGCTGGCGGTGCAGTATCCAGAGCATCATCAGCCCCATCAGGATTCCCATACTGAACGGTCTGTAAGCGATATTCATGTAGCCACCTTATGTTTTGGTCGCACCCGGTAGTTCGTGAGCACATCCACGGCGAGCAGGAAAAACAACAGCATCCCCTGCAACAGCTGAATAGCCGCCCCGGGCAGGCCAAGGTTGGATTGCGCGATCTCTCCACCGATGTACGTCAGTGCCATCAACCCGCCCGCCAGCAGAATGCCAACCGGATGTAACCGACCCAGAAAGGCCACGATGATCGCCGTGAATCCATAGCCCACATTGAAATCAATACTGACTTGACCCGCAGGCCCTGCGACTTCGAACAACCCTGCAAGACCAGCCAACGCCCCCGATATCCCCATGCAGATCAACACCAGTAGGCCGGGGTTCACCCCGGCGAACTTGGCCGCGCGCGGGCTTTGCCCGGACAGGCGCACATGGAAGCCAAAGATGTGCCGTGATAGGGTGATGTATGCAAAGATGACGGCGATAAATGCGAAGACGACACCCCAATGCATGCCCACCCCTTCGTTGATCCAGCTTGTTGCACTTGGATATTGCGTCAGGTTCCGCGAGCCTGGAAAGCCGCGGCCCTCGGGGTTGCGCAAGGCCCCCAGCGCCATGGAGGCCAGCAATTGTTCGGCCACATAGACTAGCATCAATGACACAAGGATTTCGTTGGTACCGAATTTGACCCGCAGAACGCCGGGGATCATGGCCCAGATAAACCCGCCCAACGCCCCCGCGATGACCATCAACGGGAAAATCATGAAGCTTTCGGTCGGATAGAACGCTAGCCCAACGGCCGCACCACAGATCGCCCCGACGATATATTGCCCCTCGGCCCCGATATTCCAGATGCCCGCCCGAAAGCCAAACGAGAGCCCGATGGCGATCAGCACGAGGGGGGCCCCTTTGATCAGCAGTTGGGGGCGGTAGAACCACGCAAATTCCGAAAACAGCGGATCCAAAAAGATCGTGCGGATGGTCACGAACGGGTTCTGGCCCAATGCCGCGAACAGTAGCCCGCCGCAGATCATCGTAAGTACCACGGCCAGCACCGGTGTAGCGAAAGTCCAGACCCGCGACGGCTGCGGGCGTTTTTCAAGGGTGATCATCGCATCCACTCCGCAATGGCAACTGTCCCGCCCGGCTGCCCTCAACGTACAAAGCGTTATGCATCAACATGGGCGACCTCCATGTCATGCGCGCCGCCCAGCATCAGACCGATGTCTTCGACCGTCAGCCCGCTGGCGGGACGGGGTTTGGATAGCCGCCCTTCGTTCAGTGCGGCGAAGCGATCTGAGATTTCCATCAGTTCATCGAGGTCCTGACTGATCACGATGACAGCGGCCCCCTTGGCGGCTAAATCAAGCAAGGCTTGCCTGATGGCCGCTGCGGCAGATGCATCGACGCCCCAGGTTGGCTGGTTCACGACCAAAACATCAGGCGCTTGCATGATCTCGCGTCCAATGACGAATTTCTGCAGGTTCCCACCCGACAAGGACCGGGCCGCGTTGGCTGGGCCAGGTGTGCGCACGTCGAAGGTTTTGATCACGCCCTCCGCGAACCGGCGCGCCTTAGCCCAATGCAAAAAACCGCGACTGGTCAGTGCTTCGCGGGTAGTAGCGGTCATGATGGCGTTTTCGGTCAGGCTCATATCAGGGGCAGCAGCATGGCCCATGCGTTCCTCAGGGGCGGCCAGCAGGCCGATCTTGCGCCGCGCGTTCGGGTGCATCTGGCCGATGGGTTGGTTTTTGTAAGTGACCATGGCGGCACTTGTGGGCATCTCGCCTGACAAGGCAGCGACCAGTTCATCTTGGCCGTTTCCTGCAACGCCACCAATCCCCAAAACCTCGCCGCGTTGAACGTCGACGGTGATATCACGCAGCGCCGTGCCAAATCGATGCGGAGCCTTTGCGCTGAGACCTTTAAGGGACAAGATCACCTCACCCGTCTCCCGGGTGGCCTTTTTTGGAACGTGAAGTTTCGTGCCGACCATCAGTTCGGCCATATCACGGGCCGACGTCGTGCGCGGGTCACAGGTGCCCACAACTTCGCCAAGACGCAGCACCGTCGCATTGTCGCATAGCGTGCGGATCTCTTCGAGCTTATGCGAGATATAGAGGATTGCCGTGCCTTCAGCGCTGAGTTTGCGCAGGGTTTCAAACAGGATCGACACCTCTTGGGGGGTCAGCACGGATGTCGGTTCGTCCATGATCAGCAGCTTGGGGTCCTGCAAAAGGCAGCGAATGATCTCAACCCGTTGGCGTTCCCCGGCAGATAGTTCGCCCACGATGCGGGTGGGGTCAAGCGGCAGGCCGTATTGGTCGGACACGGCGCGCACCTGTGCGGCGATCTCGCGTTGGGGCGGCGGGTTTTCCATGCCAAGCGCGATATTCTCGGCCACATTCAGCGCGTCGAACAGCGAGAAATGCTGGAACACCATGGCGACACCGGCCGCACGGGCGACACGAGGTTCGGGCGGCTGAAAGCTGCTGCCTTCAAGGGTCATGGCCCCGCTATCGGGTTTGACCAAACCGTAGATGGTCTTGACCAGCGTCGATTTGCCCGCGCCGTTTTCACCCAGCAGCGCGTGAACCTCGCCCCGCCCGATGTCGAAGGACACATCCTTGTTGGCAACCACGCCGGGATAGGCTTTGGTCAGGCCGCGCAGTTGCAGCAGAACGTCGGTCATGCAGTGCGGTCCTTGGTTCGGGCTGAGGGTCGGTGGATCATCGCGGTTGCCACGCCAAGCGCAAGGGCTGCGGGGTGTTTTCCAAGCGTTGGATCACCGATGGGGCAGGCGATGCGTGAAATCTGTGCCGGCGCATGTCCCAGTGCCGCGAGCCGGGTCTTGAACCGGGCCCATTTGGTGGCGGAGCCGATCAATCCGGCACTTTCAAAGGGCTGCGAAAGCACGGCGTGGCAAATCGCCAGGTCGAAGTCGTGGCTGTAGGTCAGAATAAGGTGTTCGGCATTGCCCGGCGCATGTTTGACCGCTGTGGCCGGATATTTGGCGACCAGCGTTGTCACATCGGTTTTTGGAAAACGATCTGCATCGGTATCGATCCATGTGATGGTAAAATCTGGCAGTGGAGCCATGGCGTTCACGATGGCCCGGCCGACATGCCCAGCCCCGTAAATCCACAACGGGCGGGTCGCGGCTGGTGTCATCGCATCAGCCGCTTCCCAGACCAAAGTGACGGCCCCGCCGCAGCATTGGCCCATTGCTGGGCCCAGCGCGATGTTTTGGGTCTGATGGGCGGCACCGTCGGCCAACATGCGGCGCGCCGTTGCAATGGCTTGCCATTCCAACGCACCGCCGCCGATTGTGCCTTCGGTCGAAGTTTGGCCCACAAGCATCTGCGTCCCGACATCGCGCGGGGTGGAGCCTGCTGTTTTAGTGATCGTGATGCGGATTGTATCGGTCATCCGCGTGCTCTTTTCACCGCGTTCAGGACCTCTTCTGCGGTCGCGGGCGCTTGCAGATCGGGGTAGCTTGGCCCACAGGCGCTGACGGCATCCGAAAGCGCCAGGAAGGCCGAAATGCCCAGCATGAACGGTGGCTCGCCTACGGCTTTGGACCGGTAGATGGTCTGCGCCGGGTTGGGTGCGTCCCAAAGGGCCACGTTGAAGATGTCGGGCCGATCACTGCAGGCGGGGATTTTATAGGTCGATGGCGCATGGGTGCGTAGCCGCCCCTTGGTATCCCAGACGAGCTCTTCTGTGGTCAGCCAGCCCGCGCCTTGGACGTAGCCACCTTCGATCTGGCCGACGTCCAATGCCGGGTTCAGTGATGTCCCTGCGTCATGTAGGAGATCAGCGCGCAAGATACGATTTTCCCCAGTGAGCGTATCGATCACAACTTCAGTTATTGCCGCACCCTGCGCAAAATAGAAAAACGGGGTGCCTTCGCCTTTGATCCGATCCCAATTGAGCCCCGGTGTCTTGTAAAACCCCGTTGCCGAAAGGCTGACCCGGTTCAGATAGGCTGTCTGGGCGGCCTGTGCGAAGGTCATGGTTTCGCCGCCAACATGGACCTGGCCGTCTTTGAACTGCACCGTGTCGGGGGTGGTCTGATGCCGCTCTGCCAAAAAGGCCGCGATCCGGTCGCGGATGATGTCGCATGCATTGGCCACGGCCATCCCGTTTAGGTCCGACCCGGATGAGGCTGCTGTGGCCGAAGTATTGGGCACTTTGGCCGTATCAGTCGCGGTGATCTTGACCGCATGCACGTCGATCCCAAACCGATGTGCTGCGACCTGTGCCACCTTCTGGAACAACCCTTGCCCCATTTCCGTCCCGCCATGGTTCATATGCACCGAGCCGTCTTGGTAGACATGCACTAGCGCGCCCGCTTGGTTTAGGTGCGACAGTGTAAAGGAAATTCCGAACTTGACTGGGCTGAAGGCGATCCCTTTTTTCAGCACGTCATGGGTGGCGTTCCATGCGTTGATTTTTTCGCGTCGCCCGCTGTAGCCGGCATTGCTCAGAAGAGTCTCAGTCAGATCGTGCAGAATGAAGTCGCTGACCGGCATGTGGTAGGGCGTTGTTTGCAAGGGGGATGGGTCAAGACCCATCTTACGGGGTTCTGCAGATGTCGTATCTTGCATCGGCGCGTAGTAGTTAAGACGTCTAATGTCTGCGGGGTCAGCCTTTAGCGTCGCCGCGATATGATCCAGCACTCGCTCAATCCCCAGCACGCCTTGCGGTCCCCCAAAACCCCGAAAGGCTGTCGCCGATTGCGTGTTTGTCTTCAGCCGGTGCGATGTGATCCGGGCGCTGGGCAGATGATAGGCGTTATCCGCATGTAACATCGCCCGGTCCGCCACAGGCAGCGACAGATCAAGCGCCCAGCCGCAGCGCGTCGCTTGCACGAAGTCCACCCCAAGCAACCGCCCGTCCCCATCAAACCCCGCCGTATAGTCGATCCGAAAATCATGTCGCTTGCCGGTGATCATCATATCATCGTCGCGGTCATAGCGCATTTTGCACGGCCGCCCTGTCGCCCGCGCTGCAACCGCGCAGGCGACCGCCAGCGCGTTCCCCTGGCTTTCCTTGCCGCCAAAGCCGCCGCCCATCCGCCGCACTTCACAGCGGACCGCATGCATGGGCAGCCCAAGCGCGTCGGCCACTTTGTGCTGGATTTCGGTGGGATGCTGGGTGGAGCTATGCACCAGCATATCTCCGCCTTCTTGGGGGATGACCAGTGCGGCTTGGCCCTCAAGGTAGAAATGTTCCTGCCCGCCCATTTCGATGCGGCCCTGCACGTGATGAGGCGCTTCGGCCAAGGCCTGATCCACATCGCCTTTGGTCCAAATGCGCGGGCCGTCCTCAAACCGGCTTTCGGTGGCAAGGGCCTCGTCAATGGTCAGGACGGGGGTGTCTTCGCTATAGGTGATCTTTGCCAAACGGACGGCTTTGCGTGCGTTCAGATGGGTGTCGGCGACCACAAAAAATAGTGGCTGACCTAGGTAGTGGATGGTCCCTTCAGACAACAGCGGCTCATCATGGATCGAGGGTGAGACATCATTTGCGAAGGGAAGATCATCGGCTGTCATGACAGCGATTACACCGGGCGCCTTTTGAACCTGCGCTAGGTCCATGTCGGTCACCCACCCCTTGGCGATCTCGGCCATGCCAAAGGCCAAATGGGCCATATTCGCGGGGGCAGGAATGTCATCAATATAGCGCGCAGCACCGATCACATGCAGAGCGGCGGCATCATGGGGCAGGGGCTTTGCGACGCTCATGCGCTGATCTCCAGCACCGATGTTGGCTGGCCTGTCAGTTCGGCAAAGTAGCGGCGGAGCAGGTTTTCCGCGACCTCCAGCCGGTAGGCGGCTGAGGCGCGCATGTCGGTCATCGGGGTGTAATCCGAAGCAAATAATGCGGCGGCCGTTTCGACGGAAGCCATGGTCCAAGGTTGCCCGATCAAGGCGGCCTCGACATTCCGCGCCCGGTGCGGCGTTCCGGCCATGCCGCCAAAAGCGATCCGGGCGTCCGCCACCACGCCATCTGTGACGGTGATGTTGAAACAGCCACAGACAGCCGAGATATCTTGATCGAAGCGTTTGGATATCTTGTAGCAGCGGAGCATTGGGGCCTGCTTGGGCAGGCTGACGCCTGTGACAAGCTCACCCGGCGCCCGATCCTGTTTGCCATACGCGATGAAGAAATCGGCGATTGGGAGTTCACGGGTTTCATCGCCGTGGCGCAGATGTAACGTGGCATCGAGCGCTATCAATGCCGGGGGGTTGTCCCCGATGGGCGAGCCATTGGCGATATTGCCGCCGATGGTGGCGGCATTTCGGACCTGCTCGGACCCATAGCGGCGGATCATATCGGCATAGGACGGGTGGTGATCGCGCATAACGGCCAGAACCTGGGTCATCGTGACCGCAGCACCAATTTGGATGGTATCCTCAGAGACCGTGATCTTCTGCAATGCGGTGCAGCGGTTCAGGAACGCAACATCGGACAGATCGCGCAGCTGTTTGGTCACCCAAAGTCCCACATCAGTGGCCCCCGCAATCAAAGTGGCATCAGGGTGGGCGGCATACCAATTGGCGAGCGCTTCAAGGGTCTCGGGGGCGTAAGGTTGGGGCGATGCCGCAACCAAAGGGTCATCCATCCAATTGGGCACCGGGTCCTGTGCTGCTGCTTCCGCGGCACGGATAATCGGCGCATATCCAGTGCAGCGGCATAGGTTGCCCGCCAGGACGTCATCATGGTCACTGCGGCCCTGCTGATGGGCAACAGCCATGGAGGCGATGATCCCAGGCGTGCAGAACCCGCATTGGGACCCGTGATGATCAATCATCGCCCGCTGCACCGGGTGGAGCGCGCCGCTAGGGCCGCTGATCCCTTCAACGGTGCGGACGGCTTTGCCATGGAGCTGTGGCATGAACAGAATGCAGGCGTTCAACGCCTTGCCGCCATGCTGATCGGTAACAACAACCGTACAGGCGCCGCAATCACCTTCGTTGCAGCCTTCTTTGGTGCCGCATAAGCCACGGTCAATACGGAGCCAATCAAGCAAAGTCTGTGTGGGCTCAGCCGCTACCCGCACGGTTTCCCCATTCAGAAGAAACGTCACATCCATGATGTAAACCTGCCGCCTTACCAAATATGCTGCGGGATCGCGCAGAGGTCGATGCGGCGTAGACCTCTGTCCCAGCGGCTATCAAAACCTCTGATGGGGAACTTGGCAAGTGGTTTTAGGCGGTGGGCGGTGCAAGTCTGAACAAATGCCCATAGTTTTAGTATCGTAAGGTGGGTTTCAACCCGCCGCCCGCCGGTGAATTAAGGCAACTGCTCCACATAACGTTCGAGGTTTTCCAGACCACCGTCCCACCCTGCTTGGATCTCCGCCAAGGCCTCAGGGCCAGAGAAGGATGAGACAGCAATGGTTATGGATAGATTGGTTTGGTGTTCTTCCGCCTCTAAACAATAGGTCACGAGGCTGGTACTCACCGCCGCGCCGCCGAAAATCAGGGTCTCTGTAAAGACCGCTCGGTCTGGGTGCGCTAAATCGTACCAACGGGTCTCAACGGCAAAGTCTGGTGCTTCCGGGGCACCGGCGTAATGCCTGTCCTGTCCGCCTACGCGGATGTCAGCTGTCTCCGTCACAAGGACCGTATCGGCGTCGGGTGCTGCCCATTTTTCGCGATGTGCGGGATCTGTCAGGACTGCGAACAAGCGATCCGGAGGCAAAGGCAAAGTTCGGTGTAAGTCAAAGGATTTTGTATCGAGAGTCATGTCATAAGTCCTTTTCTTTTTGCGCAATATCGTGGGCGAGTGCGTCGAGCCGATCCAACCGGCTTTCCCAAATCTGGCGCTGCCAGGCAAGCCAGCCCTGCGCTTCGATCAGCGGGGCGGCTTCAATGTGGCAAGTGCGGACACGGCCCTTCTTGATAGAGCGCAAGATGCCGGTGTCTTCGAGCACCTTCAGGTGTCGCATAAACGTGGGCAAAGCCATTGCGTGCGGTGCGTGCAGTTCACTGACGCTCGCTGGGCCTGAAGCAAGACGCTCGATGACGGCGCGGCGGGTGGGATCGGCCATTGCGCCGAAGAATGTATCTAATTGGTTAGTCATAGAGCTAAGTATTAAGTGGTTCCGCTGTGGTGTCAATACAGTTAGTGAATGTGCTTACTGTTGAGCAATTTCTTTCATAAGAAATTGCAACCAAATCCTCACCGAGGATTTGGCACCAGACTTTCGATGAAAGTCTGCTCCATCCCACGAATTTTCCTGACCGATACCAACCCGCGCTTGTGCTTGCCGAGGCTTGCGTTACCCTCGGGCCATGACCAAAGATCTCCGATTCATTCACCTGCGCGTCCACACGGAATACTCACTTCTTGAGGGCGCAATGCAGGTCAAAAAACTGCCCAACCTTGCCGCTGGCATGGACATGCCCGCTGTTGCCGTCACCGATACCAACAACATGTTTTGCGCATTGGAATTTTCCGAAGGGGCAGCAAAGGCAGGTGTGCAGCCTATTGTCGGCTGCCAGGTTGATGTCAGCTACACAACACCTGAGCCCGGCAAACGCCCGGATGCCCCTGCGCCTATCGTGTTATTGGCGCAGTCAGAAGCCGGATATATGAATTTGATGAAGTTGAATTCCTGCGCCTATTTGAAAGGCGACGGGCAGATACCGCAGGTCACATTGGATGAGCTGGCGCAATATAGCGCGGGCCTGATTTGCCTCTCGGGCGGGCCCGACGGGCCTGTTGGGCGTTTGCTGCGCAACGAACAGCGCCCAAAGGCCGAAACCTTGGTGGATCGGCTGGCGGCGATCTATCCGGATCGGCTCTATATTGAACTGCAAAGGCACCCTGGCGATGGCCTCCCTGAGGCCGAGCGCCTGTCCGAACGCGGCCATATCGAAATGGCCTATGCCAAGGGTTTGCCGCTGGTTGCGACCAATGATGTCTACTTCCCCAAAACCGAACTGTATGAAGCGCACGACGCGCTGATCTGCATTGCAGAGGGGGCCTATGTCGACCAGCAAGAAGCGCGTCGCCGCTTGACGCCGCAGCACTATTTTAAGTCACCACAAGAGATGATCACGCTTTTTGCCGACTTGCCGGAAGCCATTGAGAACACGATTGAAATCGCCAAGAGATGTGCTTTCAAGACCTATAAGCGTGACCCGATCTTGCCCAAGTTTGCCGATGACGAAATCGCGGAATTGCGCCGTCAGGCCGAAGAAGGGTTGAAAGCAAGGCTTGCCGTCATCCCACACGCGACCTCTGTGGATGAGTACGAAAAGCGGCTGGATTTTGAACTCGGTATTATCGAAGGCATGGGGTTTCCGGGCTACTTCCTGATTGTTGCGGATTTTATCAAATGGTCCAAGGAAAACGGCATTCCGGTGGGGCCGGGCCGGGGGTCTGGCGCTGGGTCGCTTGTGGCCTACGCGCTGTTGATCACCGATCTGGATCCTCTGCGCTATTCCCTTCTTTTCGAGCGGTTTTTGAACCCAGAACGGGTCTCAATGCCCGATTTTGACATCGACTTTTGCATGGACCGGCGCGAAGAAGTGATCCGCTATGTGCAAGACAAATACGGGCGCGATAAGGTGGGTCAGATCATCACCTTCGGCGCGCTCTTGTCAAAGGCCGCCGTGCGCGACGTAGGGCGCGTATTGCAGATGCCCTATGGGCAAGTCGACCGGTTGTCCAAGATGATCCCTGTCGAAGGGGTCAAGCCGGTGTCCATCGAAAAGGCGCTCGCCGATGAGCCGCGCTTGCGCGAAGAGGCCAATAATGAAGAGGTCGTTGACCGGCTGCTGACCTATGCGCAACAGGTCGAAGGATTGCTGCGAAACGCCTCTACCCATGCGGCGGGTGTCGTGATTGGGGATCGGCCACTCGACGAATTAGTGCCGCTTTATCAGGACCCTAGGTCAGATATGCCCGCCACACAGTTCAACATGAAATGGGTGGAACAGGCGGGGCTCGTCAAATTCGACTTTCTGGGCCTGAAAACGTTAACGGTGATTGAGAACGCGGTGAAGCTGATCAAGGCCGCAGGACGGCCGTTGAATGTGGCCGCGGATGGCACGGAATTGTATCAACCCCCCGAGGGTTTTGAATACGATATCGGGGCGATCCCATTGGACGATGATAAGTCCTATGCGCTGTATTCCAGTGCCAAAACTATCGCGGTCTTCCAGGTGGAATCCAGCGGCATGATGGACGCACTCAAGCGGATGAAGCCTAACTGTATCGAGGATATCGTGGCGCTCGTGGCGCTCTACCGGCCTGGCCCGATGGAGAATATTCCGACCTATTGTGAGGTCAAAAACGGGCAGAAAGATCTGGAGTCCATTCACCCCTCGATCGACTATATTCTCAAGGAAACGCAAGGGATTATCGTCTACCAAGAACAGGTGATGCAGATCGCGCAGGTCATGGCGGGCTATAGCCTTGGCGGGGCGGATTTGCTGCGTCGCGCGATGGGTAAGAAGATCGCCGAGGAAATGGCCAAGGAACGCCCAAAGTTTGAAAAAGGGGCGATGGAAAACGGGGTCGATAAGAAAAAAGCGGCCGAGGTTTTCGACCTTTTGGAGAAATTCGCGAACTACGGTTTCAACAAATCCCATGCTGCGGCTTATGCGGTTGTGAGTTACCAAACGGCCTGGCTGAAAGCGAACCATCCGGTAGAATTCATGGCCGGGGTCATGAACTGCGATATCCATCTGACGGACAAACTGGGTGTCTATTTCCAAGAAGTGAAGAAAGGGCTCGAGATTGGGTATATCCCGCCTTGCGTTAACCGGTCTCAAGCGACGTTTGATGTGAAAGATCAACAGCTTGTCTATGCGCTGGGCGCGTTGAAAAACGTCGGCGTTGAGGCGATGAAATTGATCGTTGAAGGGCGTGAAGACCGCGCCTTTGTTAACCTCTTCGATTTTGCGCGTCGTTGTGATTTGAAGCGGATTGGCAAGCGCCCGCTGGAAATGCTGGCGCGGGCAGGGGCATTTGATGTGCTTGATTCCAACCGCCGACGTGTCTTTCTGAGCCTCGATGCATTGACCGGCTATTCGGCGGCAATTCACGATCAGAAATCGTCGAACCAGGTCTCGCTCTTTGGAGAAGCGGGCGATGATCTGCCCGAGCCGCGGCTTGCGGCGGGCGACGATTGGTTGCCGGCTGAGCGCCTGTCGGAAGAGTTCAAAGCCATTGGGTTTTATCTGTCCGGACACCCGCTTGACGACTACATGGGGCCGCTGAAACGCAAGCAGGTTTTGACCTTGGATGAGGTGATTGCGCGGGCCCAAAAAGGGGCGGCAATTGTCAAAATGGCTGGGACGGTCTCGGGTCGGCAAGAGCGGAAATCGGCGCGGGGGAACCGCTTTGCATTTGTCCAACTCTCTGATCCAACGGGACAATATGAGGTCACGATGTTTTCGGATACGTTGGAGGTGGCGCGCGAGTTCCTGGAAACCGGAGCGCAGGTTGTTCTGCAATGTGAGGCGACATTGGAGGCGGATCAGCTGAAGCTTTTGGGCCGGTCCGTATCGCCGATCGACGCTGTAGTTGCAGATGCAGGTGGTGCGGGGCTACGGGTCTTTATCGATGGGCCAGAGGCAATTGGATCGGTGGCCTCCGTTCTGGAAAACGCAGCGCGTGATGGAGTGCGGGCAGGCAAGGGTCCGGTCTTTTTCTGCCTGATGGGGGATGACCTGCCGGGCGAGGTTGAGCTGGATCTGGGGCAGGATTTTCCGGTCAATCCGCAGATCAAAGGGGCGCTGCGCAGCCTTGGGGGTGTCATCGAGGTCGAGGACGCCTGAGCAACGCACGGTGGTTGTCAGGGCAGTTTTTTCGGAAATGTCGCGAATCAAGTGTGAACGTCTCTAAAAACAGGGGTTTCACAGATATGGATCGCGTACAGTTTATGTACAGAACGCGTATGTATGCATTTTCGTCCGTGTCCCGGTTAATCGCGCGTGCGATCCAAATATGAATCTGCCGCAAAGGAATTGGGCGCAGTGATGCAGTCTTGGGATATCGTAAGATGGGTTTAAACCCATCTTACAGGCTTTCACCAATGTGGGGGTTTTTGATCAGCCAGAGGCACTGTGCCACCGGCGTCCAATTCTCGGGTGGCTTCCCGTTCCATCAACAAGGCCAACCGGCGGGTTGCCTGTGCCAATTCGGTTTCCTGCCGTGCTACGATATCAGACAGATCCTCCACCGTGCGGGTGAGGTGGGCGATTTGTTCTTCGAGATCGGTGATATTGGACATAATGCCCGTCTACACCGCTTGTTTGCTTTCGAAAAGGGCAGGTAGGTCGCCGAGCGCTTTGGCTTCATCGATCAGGCTGCCGAAATCGGCGCTTAATGTTTCGGCCAGTTGATCGAAACTGTCGATCACAAAGTATGTCGGCTGCACGATGTCGATCCGGTAGGGCGTCCGGAACGCGGTCAGCAGGTCGAAGTCTTGCATCAGCGCTGTGCCGTTTGTGGCGTTTTCGGCCTCGGCCGGGGATGACACGATCCCCGCCCCGTAGGCCCGCAGCCCGTCGTCTGTGCGGATCATGCCGAATTCCACGGTGAACCAGAACAGCCGGAACATGTGCCATGAATATCCCTTACCCAAGGATTTTGCCTTCTTGCCGAACCCTTCGATGAAGTCCGCGTAGGCGTTGTTGGTCAGCATGGGGCAGTGCCCGAAGACCTCGTGAAACAGATCGGGTTCTTCGATATACTCCATATGCTCCCGCCGCCGCAGGAAGGTTGCGACAGGGAACTTACGCTGGCTGAGCAGGTCGTAGAATTGCGACGGCGGGATGATCGCGGGCACCCCATGTGCCCCTGCGCCGGAGATATCGTAGAGCTTTGTGTCGATGTCTTTCACTTGCGGTGTTTTGTCGGCGTTCAGCCCGAGTTTTTCAACACCCTCCAGATATTCGGGGGCAACTTTCCTGGGCAGGAATGCCATTTGTCGCTCAAAGAGTTCCCCCCAGACGGCGTCGTCCTCGGATGTGTAGGGAAAATATCCGTCGGCGTCGGGGAGGATTGAACTGTAGGTAGTGTCTTTGGCCATGGGATGCTCCTGTTTGGAACATATTCGGTCAGATCGGTGGAAATTTTGTTTTGTTGTCGTAGGAATTCGCGTATTTTTGGCAAAATTATGTTGAAAGAAGACAAAAAATGGAATTTTCTGATCAAGAGAAAGCTCTGCTGCGGGTTTTGCAAGGGGATGCGGGTCTGTCGTTGGCGGATTTGGCTACGCAGGCGGGCATGGCCACCTCAACCGTTTGGCGCAAGGTGCAGGAGTTTGAAAAGCTTGGCCTGATCCGTGGCCGTGTGGCTTTGTTGGACCCGGCCAAGGCGGATGCCCGGCTTTGTGTTTTTGCCACCGTCCGCTTGGCCGATCATGCGGAGCCGTCGATTGCCGGGTTTGCCACCGTTATTCGCGCCCATCCGCAGATCATGGAGGCCCATGCGATTTCGGGCACGGCTGACTATATCCTGAAGATCCGCTGTCCTGATGTAGAGGCCTATGAGGCCTTTATGACCCACACGCTGTTGCGCTCGCCTTTTGTGAAATCGGTGGTGTCATCGTTCAGTCTTAAAGAGCTGAAATATACGACTGCATTGCCCCTATGATCTGGCCGGGTTAAACGGCCCTCGAAACCATGGCGACAGGACCGATTGATGGCCAAGCAAAAGAAGCAACCCCGCCCCAAGGCCGCAGCGCCCAAGGGCTTTCAGGATTATTTCGGCGCGGAAGTGACCCAGCGCACGGAGATGCTGTCAAAGATTGCTGCCGTGTACCATCGTTATGGCTTTGACGCGTTAGAGACATCTGCCGTTGAGACGGTTGAGGCCCTTGGCAAATTCCTGCCCGATGTGGACCGCCCGAATGAGGGTGTGTTTGCCTGGGAAGAGGATGCCGATTGGCTGGCCCTGCGCTATGATCTGACTGCCCCTTTGGCCCGTGTGGCTGCGCAGTATCGCAATGATCTGCCGTCCCCCTATCGCCGTTATGCGATGGGCCCTGTGTGGCGGAATGAGAAGCCGGGACCGGGCCGGTTTCGCCAGTTTTATCAGTGTGATGCGGATACGGTGGGTGCGTCCAGCGTCGCGGCGGATGCTGAGATTTGTGCGATGCTGGCCGACACGTTGGAGGCTGTGGGGATTGACCGGGGTGACTATGTTGTCCGGGTGAATAACCGCAAGGTTTTGAACGGGGTGATGGAAGTTGCCGGTTTGGCCGGTGATGACAGAGAGGCCGAGCGCGGCATTGTGCTACGGGCGATTGATAAGTTGGATCGGCTTGGGCCGGACGGTGTGCGGGCGTTGCTTGGTGAGGGTCGCAAGGATGCCAGTGGTGACTTTACCAAGGGTGCTGGATTGGCCGCCGAACAGGCTGAGATTGTGATGGGTTTCATGCAGGCTAAGCGCGAAGCCGGGGCCGCGACGGTAGCCGTTTTGCGGGACCTTGTGAAAGGGTCCAGCGTGGGCGTCGATGGCGTGGCCGAATTGGAAACCATTGCGGAACTTCTGGATGCACAAAGCTACGGCGCTGATCGGATTGATATTGATCCATCGGTTGTACGCGGTTTGGGCTATTACACCGGCCCGGTCTATGAGGCCGAGCTGACTTTTGAAGTGCTGGACGAAAAGGGTCGTCCGCGTAACTTTGGATCGGTGTCCGGTGGCGGTCGTTATGATGACCTCGTCAAGCGCTTTACCGGGCAGGAAGTGCCTGCCACGGGGGTCTCGATTGGTGTGGACCGGTTGCTTGCTGCGTTGCGGGCGAAGGGCCGGATTGATGCGTCTCTTGTTGGGCCTGTTGTTGTGACTGTTATGGATCGTGCCCGGATGGCGGATTATCAGACCATGGTCGCGGAGCTGCGCAATGCGGGTATTCGCGCTGAGGTTTATTTGGGGAACCCCAAGAACTTTGGCAATCAGCTGAAATATGCGGATAAGCGGAACTCACCTGTCGCGATTATTGCGGGCGGGGATGAGTTTGATGCGGGCGTGGTACAGATCAAGGACCTCGTGCTGGGAGCTGAGATTGCCAAGAGTGCCACGCTTGAGGAATGGAAAGACCGGCCCAGCCAATATGAAGTTCCGCGTGATCAGATGGTAGCGAAGGTGCGTGAAATTTTGGACGGGCAGGGTTGATGCCAGTCTCTCCGGCTACACTGGCTGAAGCCCGTCGTTTGCGTGATATCTTTGCCGCCAAAGGTGCGCAGGTCGTGAAGGCGGATGTTTTGCAGCCCGCAGAAACTCTGCTGGATTTGTATGGCGAGGATATTCGTGGCCGTGCCTATCTGACGGCGGATCCCTTGCGTGGTGAGATGGTGTTGCGCCCGGATTTCACCGTGCCCGTTGTCCAGATGCATATGGATTCCCATGCTGATCCCGCCCGCTATACCTATTCGGGCAAGGTGTTTCGCAAGCAGGACAGGGATGAGGCCCGGGCCAATGAATATGTGCAGGTAGGCTATGAGGTGTTTGACGGCCAAAACCCTGTGGCCGCTGATGCTGAGGTCTTTGCTGCGATTGCGGAATGTTTGGAGGGCCTGCCTGTGCGGCCTGCGACCGGCGACATTGGTATTCTGATGGCCGCTGTACGCGGGTTGCGCACGACGGAGGCCCGCAAGGTCGCGCTTGTCCGCCATATCTGGCGTCCGCGCCGGTTCAAGGCTTTGCTCAGCCGTTATGGTGCCCCGGCGCATCCCCGTGCTGTGTTGGCGGCGGATGATCCGTTTGCGGACCTGGGTCCAGGCATTGGTTTGCGCAGCCGGGCGGAGGTCGCAGCGCGGTTAGATGCTTTGCGTGCCGATGCTGCCGCCCCGCCGATTGCGCGGGATGAGATCGCCTTGATCGATGCCATTTTGGGCCTGCGCGAAACCGCCCCCCATGTGCTGAGCGCGTTGCGTGATATCGCCGTGGATATGCCTGCCATCAGTGCCGCCGTTGCCCGGATGGAGGCCCGGATGGATGCGATGGCCACGCGCGGTATTGATGTGGACAATCTTGAGTTTGAGGGCAGCTATGGCCGCACCTCGCTGGAATATTACGACGGGTTCGTCTTTGGATTTTATGCCTCGGACCGTCCTGACCTGCCCCCGGTGGCCACGGGTGGTCGTTATGATGCGCTAACCGCGCAATTGGGTCAGGGCCGGGCTGTGCCTGCGGTGGGTGGCGTCATCCGCCCGGATTTGGTGGTGTCATGCTGAAGCTGGGTGTGCCCTCAAAGGGCCGGTTGATGGAAAAGACGTTTGACTGGTTTGGCAGCCGGGGTGTGACCCTGCGCAAATCGGGGTTGGACCGCGAATATGCAGGCGCTGTGGAGGGGATTGACGGGGTTGAGCTGGTCTTGCTCTCTGCCGGGGAAATCCCGCGTGAACTGGCTGCGGGCAATATTCATCTGGGCGTGACCGGGTCCGATCTGGTCCGCGAAAAGCTGGCCAATTGGGATGCCCGTGTGGCGGAACTGGCGCTGATGGGCTTTGGCGGGGCTGATTTGATTGTCGCGGTGCCCAATGGCTGGGTCGATGTGGATACGCTGGATGATCTGGATGCGGCGGCGGCTGCTTTTCGGGCCCGGCATGGGTTTCGGTTACGCATTGCGACGAAATATCACCGGCTGGTTCGTGAGTTTCTACGCGAACAGGGTGTGGCGGATTATCAGTTGATTGATAGTCAAGGCGCGACTGAGGGCACGGTCAAGAATGAGACCGCCGAGGCGATTGCCGACATCACCTCAACCGGGGACACGCTGCGTGCCAATGGGCTGAAGATATTGGATGATGGGCTGATCCATGCGTCGCAGGCCACCTTGTTTCGAGGACGGCGGGACAGTTGGACCGATGCGCAGCGGCAGACGTTGAAGACCTTGCAGAACGTGCTGGGGATTTCTTGAGGGATGGTGTTTTCGGTTCGGCTCGCTTGAGTGTTTCGGAACGTCTGCTACGTGCCTAAATTGCCTAATTGCTGAACGGAGTCGAAAGTCGGTCACGGAGTCATTGCACAAACCATCCTCAGTGCCTGAAGGGCGACTATTTTCGTAAGCGTTGCATCTGACCCCGTATTTTGCGCCTGACGCCAGCAAATCTATCATGACACAATACCTCAAAATCCAAAGAGGCGGCAGTCATGGAAACTTTTCCACAATCCTTCGAAGTCTACGGCTTTACGATCGAAGTCCACGCCGGCGGTCGGCGTGTCTGGCCACCCAGTTTCAAACGGTTCGTCAAAGACAAGCTCGAAAGCGGCGAACTGGCCGTCGGAGATGTCATGCAAACATGCAACGTTTCCCAGTTGCTCGTCTATAAATGGCGGTCGGATGCTCGACGCGCTGGCACGAGAGGAATAGCGCGTTGTGAAGAACACATATTCTCGGAAATCGTCGTCGAGGAACAAGAGCATTCCGCAAGCCCGAAACTGATCGCGAAAAGATCCTTATTCACACCAAAGACGTCGATATTGCGCTCCCTGATACGTATCCAGTCGATGACCTAATTGAGGTTATCCTGGCTGTTGAGGGCAGCGCATGATTTCCCCGTCGGGTAATTTCAAACTATACCTTGCCTCCAAGCCCGTTGATTTCCGCAAAAGCATGGACGGCCTCGCAGCACTCGTCATGAACGAATTTGATCTCGATCCGTTCAGCGGGGCGATCTTCATCTTTCGCTCCAAACGGGCAGATCGGCTGAAGCTGATTGTCTGGGACGGTACCGGGCTTGTTATGACGTACAAGCGGATTGAAGGAGCAGGCTTTGTCTGGCCACAGATGACGGATGGGGTCATCACGATCAATCGATCCCAGTTCAAGGCCCTGTTTGAAGGGCTGGATTGGCAGCGCGTGGTCCCGCGGTGTACCCGTCGGCCAACGGTCGTATAAATGGCTCATGGATATTTGACATGACCCGCCACGTGCCGATGCCAGCAGAACTGACAGATCCGACAAGCCAACCCGCATGGACTTCTAGCCAATGGCTCAACTGGGGTGACATCAATGATCCGGCGCATGCTGTGCAAATCCGGAATCACTTCCCTGATGCCAACCCAACCTACATCGCCGCACTGCAAGCACTTCTACAAACGGCTTCGTCATTCAACGTTGCGACCAAACGTCATCATCAGATCTACGGCGACATTGGCGAGCTTTATGGCGCCATCGTCCATGGTATCGCCTTACATCGGTTCAACGCTCAAGGTTCTGACGGCCGGTTTGGTGATGACTTTGTCGAGATCAAAACGATTTCACCCTTCAAGAAGCGAAAGTTGGTCAATTTGCGCATGGATCGGCACTTCAGCAAAATCCTTGTTGTTCAGGTGATGCAAGATTTCTCGATTCAAGGATTGATGGTGTCACGATCAGTTCTGCCAAAGCCCTATCTCCCCAAGATGGTCGTGGAATGGGAGCTTTTACGACAGCTGGCATGAATAGCCATGGATGCGTTAAACACTTTCAAAATACGAACGTTGGCCATTCAACCTCTACCGACGCAAGATCGGCAGAGTAGCGCACTCGCAGTGAAGGTCGGTTAAGGTCCCGCGAAGCAGTCTTCGATGCACTGCGCAGCGTAGGTCCGGTGCGAGCGCTTCGGCCAGGTTTTTCGGCTCAAAGCTGCCCCGCCCGATCCAGAACACAGCCACCAAGGCGGCCTGTTCATCCTCGGCCAGCCTATCAACAAATCCGTTAAATTCGTTTTCGACGCGTTACAGTTCCCGCGCGAGGATGTTCACCTCGGCGATTTTATCAGATGAAATGGGTAGCATGGTGCATCCTCCGTTTGATGCATCATGCGATATATTTGCCGCCCCTGCCTTGATCTGGCGCAAGTTTGGGCAAGCGACCTACCGGCCCGGCAAGGCTGCTTCCAGCATGTTGGCGGAGACACCCAGTCTTGCCGCGACTTTTGCCAGATCTGCATCGCGCCCACCTTCGGCGTTCATGGCTTCTTCGAGCGCGGATGCTTCAACACCCAGCGCAGCGGCGGCCTGTGAAAAGTCTGGTCGTCCTTGTGCGGCTCCACCTTCGGCCCTTTGCGACCCAATGCCTTGGGTGGCGGTCGTTGAGAAGTTGTCTTGCGCGACGACACCTATAAGGCAGGGCGGCAGGTTCGGGAAGGTTTCGCTGGCGTGGTAGTGATAGACTGCCTCATCGCTATGCGACGTGGTGCCGATGTGCCCGCCGCATTCATCAAGGCCGACCGGCGACGTCCCGTCCGCTTCCGCTGATCCATACATGGCGAACCCATCAAAAGCGTATCCGAAAAGGGCCGACGGGTCTTGGCTGGCATTCAGGCAGTCCGCCGAGACCTCTTCTGTCTCAAAGACAGTGTCGATGTCAGTCGCGGTGGCATGCCAATGATACCAACCGCCCGGATCGACGTGCCCGCCACAGGTATCGAGCGCGGGCATATGGCCCCGATCTAACACTGAGGGTGCATCTGCAAAAATAGGAACACCGTCGATACCGATGCCAACCTTGGCCACGGTGCCTAGAGCTGTCGGAGTGTCCGCCATCACAGGATCAATGGGGATCAGAACCGTCATTGAGACGCTTTCATCGACCGAGCCCGAGATGCATTCGTTGGCCTCGGTGGGCCCTTCAACCCGGATGTCGAACACATTGACCGTGCCATTTCCATCAAAGAACACATAGCCCTGTTCGGCCAGCATTTCCAAATAAGCTGCATCGATCCTGTAGAGACCGGCGTTATCACCATCCCAATCCCAGATCCCGCCCACGTCATTCAAAGTGGCCGGACAGAACGGTCCGATTTCAAGCTGATCGGGCAGATATTTGACGGTGTACTCGACGCATTGCGCCGCATCTCCGTTTTCCAGTGTACAGTCCACGATCTGAGGCGTTTCGAGCAACGCCCCGGCATCGACCGTTTCGGTGTCTGAGTGGGCAAAGGCGATACTAGGGACCGCGATTGCGGCGGCGATCAGTGCGGTGCGAACGGTCATGTCAGGTCCCCTGCTTTGTGTCGTCTATTGAACGGATAGCTGCGGCTTTTCCGTCGGTTTGCACCTACATCAACGTCAAACCTTCGCCTCTTATGCTAAGCCGCTTGCGCAATTCTGCAACGTAGTCGTTCAAAAGACGGTCCCGATCCGGTCGGAAGCTTGCGTCCAGCGGCTGCACTTCGCGGTTGTGCGTGACATGAAATGGCCGGTAGCCGTCCCGTAGATTGCAGTACGCTAACAGCATCTTGGCAAATAGCGTTGCACCCGTTGTTTGCAGTTAAGATGGAATCGCAAACTCGCTTGAAGTCGGAACATAAGCTTCAACGTCAAACCAAAAGGGATCGAAAACAATTCCGCCTTCAGACAATACTTCGTATGCTCGCTCTCTGTCGTCTGTGTTCGGCATCGTCCACAATACTTTCCCGGATGCAACTTCCAGAGCTTGCCCGGGTGTTTCAATTTCAAATTTGTCAAAGCATCGTTGAATCAATCCAAAGAGGGGCTGCGAGACAAGGTTATATCTAAACACGGAGAGTAAACACTGCGTCTCCAGGACGGACCCGAAAATATCCAGATTGGCATGATAGTATTTCAAGTTCTTAGCCACATTGCTCGAAGAAATGCGTTCTGCTTTGGACGCGTCCGCCGAGCTTAGGAGTATTCTGCCACCAAGAATAAAATCTAGATTGAACGTTATGCGTTTACAACCAAATCCGTGGCGCCAACCCAACTCATCTTGGACGATCTTGTTCCAGTTCAAAACTAGGTCGCTCTCATCCTGACAACGCGCTTCATTCACGCCTAGGGTCAGTTGGTAGATATCTGCTTTGCCCTCTGGGGATGTACGAGATAGCACCAAGGAACTCTCTGGGAATCTATTATCTACGCCTCTTTGCTTGGAGAAGAAGTGACAACTGTACAAGTAATCAATATCGCCGGATTCAGCTCTCTTGTAAAAATTGCTTTCTGTGAATTTGGCCTTCTTCTCTTTCAAATCATAAGTCAGGAGACTAAAATAATTGATCTGCGGGCTAAGTGTCGCATTAAGCCTCACTACAAGACGCATCAACGCTTCTTGCGACGGCAGTTCTCCAAAATACCAAGTGAATTCTAATGATTTGCCGGTCAATTTCCCACCTCTAAGCGGTACAATGCCTACGTTTATGTTGGTTTTATAGTTCCGATACTGCTTGCCACGAACTGACACTTTTATGCAGCATCAACGACTCATTAAAAAGCAGAAGGCACGTTGTTATATCCGCCCAAAACAAAAGAAGACTGCCGTTGGCACGGTCGTCTCGAATGGCGACTTAATCCCGCATAGCATCAAATCCCAGCAGCTTGCGCTCCGTCTTTGCAGGCTCGTTCCAGCGCGCTGGGCCCATGCCGTGCGCCGGTGAAGCTGTCGCTGCCGTTGATCGCCCCTTTACTCACATCTGCCATGCTGTAGCTGTGCACCTGTGCGATCCCTTTCAGCGCCTGTCGGCACAGTGCGTGTATCGCTAGATAATCTAGGTGGCTGCCCAAAAGCCCAGCCCCTTGTTCTGCCCCTCCGTTTGCGTTGGCTTCGCAGGCCGCAGCGTCCATTGATACGAAAGACCGGCAGATCATCGGGCGTGCTTCATAGGCGCGGCATTCTTGGGTTGCGGGGTCCAGCGCTGCGCAAGCGTCTGGGTGCCAGTTACGCCCGTCGGCCAGCCCTTGGAGCGGCACGAGCGCCTGATGCAATTGATCGGCTTCAAATTCCGTAATCACCCCGCCTTCGCCCCCGGACAGGATGCAGCAGAAGGCGCAGCCTTGTTTGCAGGCTGCTTTGCGCACCACATCGGGCGGCGTTTTGAGGAGCTCATCCCGCACTGCATGTCCCAGCCGCCAGGCGGCCTGACCGCTGGCCATTTCCCCGAGCACCTCTTTGGCGGGCATCCCGTAGCTTTGCGCCGTTTGCAGGTAGGATGTCAGGATCCGTTTTGCCCGCGTTTCCAACCCGTCGTTGGCTCCTTTGATCCGCGCTTTGGCCACCCGGTTGGCAAGATCAGCAATGGTCAGAGGGCCGGTATTGCCTTGTTTCTTGGCCAGCCTACGGGCGGCGCGGGAGGAGGTGGGTTTCATGTGGTGTCCTTGTCGCTAGCCTCTGACTATAGGTGTCTGGTCAGGGCCGTCCAGCGGTGTGTGGAACGCCAAAACCTTTGACCCGATGCAGCGGACTTTCGGAATCATTTCAATGTGCCGGGTCACGCAATACGAGCCCAAACACGACGCAACTCTGGCCCAGATCGGGCATTCACCGCGGCTTATCTTGAACCATGCCGAGAGACTTTGAAACTCATTTTTCTAACCCGTGAGACGAGCGAATTGTTCTATCATTGCACGTCCGACTGCGAGAACCAAAAAGCGGATCTACGGAAACTCTCCCAAATGCCCAGCCTGTGCCTCCTCCTCTAGGTATGTAAGACATCGTTTAACCCGTTCACGCTCCACTCCTAGCAGATAATGCTATCAAAAGAGCGGCATCAAACCGCACCAGGTCCATCCGTGCCGGGTGAAACAGGGTTTCTGTCAATTTCCAAGTTGCACGTGACCCGTCACACTACACTTGGGCTGAAACGGGTCAAAGCATCGTTGTCGAGAACTACTTCAAGTTTCACATTCTCTTTCCTGTATCGGGCCAATATACTCTGATCTGACGTACACCCGTTAACTGGGAGATTGATGGTGACGGAACAGACCCCAAAGCATTTTAAGGAAAACTGGCCATTCTTTTGGATCAGCCAAATCAATGCAGCCTACGCGGTTGCCCTTGAGCGCCGTACAAAGCCGCTGGGCATTGATTTACCGCGTTGGCGGGCCATGATGAGCCTTTACGAAGATCAGCACCTGTCTGTGTCGGAAATCGCGGATTTCTCAGCCCAAAAGCTCAACACGACCACAAAGGTAATCCAACGGATGTTGAGCGATGGTTTGGTCACAACGCGCATCAGACCCACTGACGCGCGGGTGACTGATGTTTGCCTTACCCCCGCCGGTGAGGAAATGCGCAAAAAGGCATTGGTTGAGGCCCAAAAGATTTTTGAACAGACTTTTGGAACTGACGACCCGCAAGACATCAAGGCATTGAAC
This sequence comes from uncultured Paracoccaceae bacterium, assembly GCA_947501555.1. Classification (GTDB taxonomy): domain Bacteria; phylum Pseudomonadota; class Alphaproteobacteria; order Rhodobacterales; family Rhodobacteraceae; genus Yoonia. Next base: position 2,029,642 of record CANMWG010000001.1, on the reverse strand, counting down.
GCGACACTCTCGGAAATTCTTGCAGAGCTCAAAAAGCTCTAGAGCCTATGCGAACTCGGGCCGATCCCGCTTCATTTTCCGCACCATCGCATCAAACAGCAGCGTCGCAAAAGATGCGTTTTCCTTCAGCCGCTGGGCGTCGGCGGCGCATTTGCTTTTGATCTCTTCGGGCAAAATCGTGTTCGGGCCCGGGATGCTGCTGGCCGCACATTGTATTTCTGCTGCCCGCTGTACTGTCCAAAGCAAAAAGAACGTGAGCGGAATGTCCGCTTCGCACACGGCGATGCCGTGGTTGCGCAGCACCAGAACATGCTTTTCTCCGAGCGATGCCAACATCCGCGCGCGTTCGTCGTCGTAGATCGTGATCCCCTCAAACGTATGATAGGCGACCCGCCCATAAAGTTGTGCCCCATAGAAACTGTCATGGTCGATGCCGAAACCCTTCATCGTAATGGCGGAAATGGGCGTGGTATGTGTATGCGCCACACAGCCAACATCAGGCCGGTGTTCGTGGATCGCACCATGCAGTGCAAAGCCGGCGGGGTTCGGTTTGTAGGGGCTGTCCCGCAACAGCGTGCCATCCACCCCGACGACCAACAGGTTCTCTGCTGTGACCTCATCATAATGCAGCCCCATCGGGTTCACCAGATAGGCCTCTTCTTTGCCCGGAAGAGCCACCGAAATATGGTTGAAGATCAGTTCGGTCCAACCCAGATAGCTGACTAAGTGATAAAAGTCTGCCAGCTGCTCGCGCAATTGCTGTTCGTTCATTCCGGCCATTCCCTTGTGGTCATCAAGAATTGAGTTCATGACAGCGCCCTTTCTGCAGTTTGGAAACACGTGAAAACAAGCCCGCCGCGCGGTCCGCTGGCGACAATGGCAGCTTTTCCGCCGTATCAAGCAAAGTCAGGACTGTCTGCGTCAATGGCATCGGCACACCCGCCCGCTGCGCCAAGGCAAAGGGCGCGCGGCAGATGGCATCAAGCTCAAGCGGTTTGCCTGCCCATGTGTCTTGCAGCATTGATGTGGGAAACGGTCCCGCATCCAGCATCAGATCCACCAGCCAGTCATTCGAGGGCAGATCATATCCCAGGGTCACCGCCCAAGCGCGGAATTCATCCGCCAACATCTCAGCCGTGGCGCGCAATTGTTGATCTTTGCCGATGTCATCCAGCAAAGCCCCCGTCAGTGCCGATAGCGGATTGGTTGCAAAATTCGCAAGCAGTTTCACCATGATGCTTTGCCGAATATCGGGCACGGGTTTGACCGCGACACCAGATTTTTGAAGGATATCAAGCAATGTTGTAAACAGCCCCGCGTCGGTGCCTTCGACAGCTGGGCCAAGGCTGAGCGTCGGCGTGTTGGATGAGATCGCCCGCCCATGTTCGTCCATGCGCACGGTCATCAGCAAGACCGGCCCCCAAACCTGTTCCGGATGGATCATTGCAGACAATTCAGCGCTCAGGTCCATCTTGGGCACATGGCCGAGCGTGGTTTCGTTTGCAAAGAACCAAAATGGCAAGCCATTGACCATGGGGATGATCAGTGTCTTTGGTGTCAGACAGGCCGCACTTGCCTTAAGAGCAGCACCTAAATCCTGCGATTTCACGCAAAGGAAGACCGCATCCATCGGCGCGGTCAGCACCTCGGACACTTTTGGATGTGCCATGATCACCGTCCCTCGGTCGTGCAGAAAGATGCCCCTTTGCGCGATGTCGGCGGCCCTTTTACCTCTTGCGGTCAGATGCACCTGGGCGCTCGATTGGCTGAGCAATGCGGCCATCGCGGTGCCGATATTTCCGGCTCCGATCACACCGATATTCATCATATTTGTTCTTTGTCCTTGTCGATTCATGTTAAAAGCAAAACAATACCAGGCACTGCAGTCAGCAGGCCGACACGCAAAACATCCATCAGTACGAAGGGCACAAGCCCTCCAAAGATCGTGCCCAGTTTGACGTCTGACACGACAGAGCGCAGCACGAAGGCGTTCATCCCGACCGGTGGAGTGATGTAGGAAATTTCGGTCACCATTACCACAAAGATGCCGAACCAGATCAGGTCGATCCCATGGGATGCCGCGATCGGGTAGAACACCGGGACTGTCAGCATGATCATCGACAGGCTTTCCAAAAAGCAGCCCAGCACGATGTAGATGCACAACACCACCAAAATGAAGCTCCAGCGATTATCGGCGAAGGCGGACAGAAAGTCCTGAATGTCGCCTGTCATGCCGGACATATTCACGTAGTTGGAAAACATCAGCGCGCCGAACAGTATGAAGAACATCATCGAGGTGGTCTTCATTGTCTCGAACAACACGACAAGCAGGTTAGACGCCGAGAACTTGCCCGACAACACCACCAACAACAGCGCACCGCCTGCACCCATTCCCGCACTTTCGGTCGGGGTGAAAACGCCAAGGTAAATCCCGCCCATCACGAAGGTAAACAGGACCAAAGCGCCCGCTGTGCCCTTCAGCGCACGCAACCGTTCGCCAAGCGGCAGTTTTGGCTCGGTCGGCAAATCGATTTTGCGGACATGAAGCGAGACCCGCACTGCGAACGCATAGGCAATGATTCCGATGACCCCGGGGATAAGCCCGGCCAAGAACAGCTTACCAATGTCCTGTTGCGTCAGGATGCCGTAAAACACCAGTATGACAGAGGGTGGGATCAGGATGCCCAAGGTCCCGCCTGCTGCAATCGACGCTGTGGACAGGTGATCGGGGTAGCCATAGGCCCGCATAGACGGCAATGCGATCCGGGTCATCGTGGCAGCCGTGGCAAGGGATGATCCGCACACCGAGGAAAACGCACCACAAGCCACGACAGTTGCCGTGGCCAAGCCGCCTTTGCGGTGTCGTAACCAGGCATGGGCCGCGCCATAAAGTTCAGTCGCGATCCCGGACTGAACGACGAAATTCCCCATCAGCAAGAATAGCGGCAACACAGACAAGGAATAGTCCCGCCCATTGTCAAAAAAGACCGATCCGATCAATGCAAGCGACGGGGACCATCCGATGATCGTGGCCACGCCCACAAGTCCGACACCTGCCAGCGCAAAAGAAATCGGAACGCCCAGAAACAACAGGAGTGCGAGTATCGCGATACCGACGGGCCAATTTTCCATCATTTATCCTTCACAGCGCATTTTAAGCCACTGCTGTCATTTTTGTCTTTGAAACAGGTTGAGAAGCGGCAGGGCGCCGGTGATTACACCACCAATCACACAGCAGAGCGCGCAGAAATATCCCAATGGCGCGACGGGAATGCCAAGGTTCACAGTGGTGCCCCCGTAGCCGCCAATCTGCCCCGCGTAAATCCAGATCCGGGTTGCGACGACAATCAAAACGGCGCCGCCAAACAGACCAACCGCAACTTTGCGTATGGGCTGAACCCAGTCTGGCAACTGATCGGTCACCAGATCCACAGACACATGGCCGTCAGCCACCGAAACAGCACCCAGACCCAGAAAGATGGTGGCACAGAGCAGCACTTCGGTCAGTTCGCCCGCGCCTCTGATCGGCGCGTTAAACACATAACGGCCGATAACGTCCGCAACGGTCAAACCCATCATACTAAGCAGCATCAGCCCACCAAGGCTGGCTAAGAGCATTCCTGCTGGACCAAATTGACCCCGCAAGGACGGTGATTGCGTCCCTGCGGGGGATGGTGTCTGCACATCAGCTTGTAAGGTCACTGAGAAAGGCCAGCGTTTGCTACTTCTGCCTGCAGCATTTCGAAAGCGACCATTGCGTCGACCCCTGTCTCACCAACTTCGGCAAGCTTGGCATCGATAACCGGCTGCAAGGCGGCGGACCACGCGGTCAGCTGTTCTTGTGTGGCGGGTGTCACCGCAGTTTGACCCGCCATTGCCTCAAGCCCTTGGGCATCCGCCCGGTCCCACATTTGCCCCGCAAGGCGCGCAAGCGCTTCGCCCGTCACACTGTCAATGGCGGTTTGGTCCTCGGGGCTTAGACTGTCCCATTTGGCCTTGTTCATGACGATGTAGAAGGACGTGTTATACAGGCCACCCGGCACAGAGACACCAACAGGCAGCTCAGGGATCAGGTTGAAGAAGCTCACCGATTCAGGCGGAAACAAGATTCCATCCGCCACGCCCTGGCTGAGCAATTCATAGGCTTTGGACGATGGCCCCTCAACTGGCACCGCGCCCAAGGCTGTAGCGACATCGTGGGCGATGCCGCCACCCACCCGCAGCTTTGTGCCTGTCATCAGATCGGGTGAGGCAGCGTCGCCACTGCCCAGAAATACCTCACCCGGACCATGGGTGAAGACCGCCAGCACTTTGACGTCATCGTATTCACCGGCGCCTTGCAACATGGCTTCAAACGTGCGCCAGTAGGCGACTGAGAGCGCCTCTGCGCTGTCAGACAGGAAAGGTAGTTCTGCCAAATTTGTGGTCTTGAACCGGCCCGGGTTATAGCCTTGAACACCAAAGGTGATATCCGCGACGCCATTTACGGCGAAATCGAAATGCGCCTGCGGTGGACCAAGTGGCGCGGGCAGAAGGGTCGCAGTGACAGAGCCCTCAGTGACTTCCCCAATGCTTTCAGCCATCGGCACAATGACCTCTGACACAAGCGGATGTGCGGGCGGGAGCCAGTTCGCGACAGTGAGATTTGTTTGGGCAAGTGCTGGTGTACTAAACAGCAGCAGCGTTGCGACAGTGCGCGCCAATATCTTCATGTTATGTGCTCCGTGTCTGAGGGTTCTGGATAGTTGTGGTCAGTCTTTCTCAATTTTGCAGTAAAATTCCCGTATTAAGCAGCAAAAAGAGCGTAATTCACATGAATAATCATTTATTGAGTAAAATTTGGGCAAAAATGACGTGTCCGACCCATCTCATTTGCAGGATGTGCGCCTGAAACGACCATGAGAACGTAACGTCTTGAGGAGAGGGCCTACTGTCTGATGGATTGGCCAATTTGCGTTTTGATCACGCCTGCGTCGCGTACAATGGATAGAATTCTTCAGACCATTATTAACCAGCCGCATTGCCTTTCCCCTTCGAAAAGGTGCCGACACTAGGGTTTCATCAGCAAGGATTTTGACGGGTAATCCGATGCCCATTTGGCAGGTAATGGCGCGATAAAGACATTTTCAGTCCGGTTCTGCGTGAACCGCCATTTGCCGTCGTCGCACAGCCGGTATTTGTTGAACAGCCGTGATGAGCGCAGGAGTGCCTTTCCATCTGAAAACAACCAAGGTTGCATATGGACCCAGTTCCCTTCGGCTGTCAGGGCGTCATCGGCAACACGTATCTGTTCAGAGGTTAGATAGTGGCAGTTCATGATCAGTGCAGGATCTGTCTTACCGCCCCAAAACCCTTCAAAATGCGCCTTGATCGCATCCCATCCATCAGCCTTGCCAAACTGGCCGTCGTAGTATTCGCCGACCCCTTCCCAGACAGCTTCAGGGGCAAATAACGCCATGATCAAGTCAATCCGTTGGGCGTCATCCGCACAGCCGAATTCCGGGTTCGGTGTGTCGCAGAGAAACATATAGCGTGACTGTAGACGCCGTACTTCGGCCTCGGCCTCTAGGCGAGCGATCCTGTTTTCCAGCTTCGCGATGATAGCCTCGGTCATAACGATTTCCTTTTCGACGGGTTTCGGCCTCTGTCCGGACGGGGCCGGGCACAGCGACGGTATTTGCGATCAAAGTCACGTGAATATTAATTAAATGCAAGCCCGTTGGCACGCGACCGTCAGTCCTGGAATTGGGCGTGCCAAAAGCAAGTGAGTTCGCCGAAATGCTGTCAGATTAGGCATTTGATTAAAATGGATCAAAATTCACGTGAAAATTATTGACTCACATTTTACGGTAATATTAACCTAAATTTAGCGAAACGAGAAAGTGACCTTCATGGCTCTGCTGGCACAGATCGAAGACAATGCATTGGTTCAAAGCCTTGATCTGGGCGGTGCGGGTCTACGCGTTGCTGTGAAGGACTGTATCGATATTTCTGGGGCCGTTTCTGCTTGCGGATCAAAGGCTTTGCAAAGCAGTGCACCGGCCCGACAGCATGCGGATGTGGTCGCCGCGGCGGTTGCCAGCGATTGCAAGATTATCGGCAAAACGAACATGCACGAACTTGCCTTTGGGATGACCGGTGTGAACAACACCTTCGGCACGCCGGTCAATCCGCGTTGGCCGGATCTTATTCCGGGGGGCTCTTCTTCAGGGTCCGCAGTGGCTACGGCAGCCGGGCTTTGCGACTTTGCCGTGGGCACGGATACCGGTGGCTCGGTCCGTCAACCGGCCATTTGTTGCGGGCTGTTCGGGATAAAGCCGACCTTCGGGCGGATCAGCCGCGCCGGGTGTCATCCGGCCAAATCCTCGCTGGATTGTGTGGGCGTTTTTGCCCGAAACGCGCAGATGCTGACCCAGGCCATGTGTGCGATCGATCCAACATTTGCACCCTCGACAGTGTCCAGCGCATTCCGACTGGCGCGGGTCAAATGTGACCCTGACAAAGCCATCGGCGACATGCTGATCTACGCGATCATGGATGGGCTTCCTGACGCAGGCTACATCTCGCTGCCGTTTCTGGAGGAGGCCTTTGACGCCGGTATGACCATCATGGCCGCCGAGGCAGCTGTGGCCTACGGGCACCTTGTTGATGCAGGGGCCCCGTTGGGTGCGGATATCCAACACCGTCTGGAAAAGGCCCGCAGCATCACATCCGCGCAAATCAATGCGGCCGAAAAGCTGCGCGACCAATTTACCACCGCCGTTGATAGCGCCCTGACCCAGTTTGACGCGCTGATCACGCCCGCACTGCCGCAGTTGCCGCCCAGCCTGAGGCAGGCAAAGGACCCTGCGACCGTGCTGCCGCTGACAAAATTTCTACGCCCTTTCAATCTCAGCGGGCACCCAGCCATAGTTTTGCCGATCCTGACGGTGCCCGACGGCCTGCCTGCGGGCATTCAGATCATCGGGCGCAAGGGCGATGATGCCAGGCTTTGCGCAATCGCGGAATGGATGGCCAAAACGCTGCCCGCTATTCACCAGGAGGACTTTTAATGACGCTACAGGCCCTGCAAGAGCCGGATATCATCGACAAGGATGCGATATTGGCCGATATCCGTGCCCGGTCGGACACGTTCCAAAAACTGCGGCACATACCGCAAGATGTGATCGATCAATTCAAAGCCATGGGCGTGTACCGCGCCTTTGTGCCTGCCCGGTTTGGGGGCGATGCATTCAGCCCAGCGGCATTCTGCCGCCTTATCGAAGATATCGCGGCGGCAGACCCATCGGCGGGTTGGGTGGCCAGCTTTGGCGTCTCAGCCACCTATCTTAGCACGCTGCCGCCCGCGACCTATGCCGAGATTTACGGCAAAAATCCCGACACGGTCTTTGCCGGTGCGATGTTCCCCCCCCAAGCGGCCAAAACCGTTGACGGCGGGTATGAGGTGTCCGGCCAATGGCCTTGGGGATCAGGCATCATGGGGGCAGACCTGGCCGGGGCCGGGATCAAGGTCGAAGGAAGCAAGACGCCCTTGCCAATGATCGCGATCATGAAACGGCACGAAGTTGAGGTGGTGGATACCTGGGACACGACGGGCCTGCGCGCAACCGGATCGCATGACATCAAGGCCGATGGGGTGTTCGTTCCACAGGACTGGACCTTTATCCGCGGGGCCAAACCAACGATGGACGACCAGATTTTCCGCTACCCCACGATGGCGCTGGCTTCACAGGTGCTGGCCGTGGTGGCGCTGGGTGCGGCCCGCGCAGCCTTGGATTACATCCATGACACGGCCTCTCGGGTCTCTGTCACAGGGGCGCCAAAACCCGGCGCACGCCCTTACCTGCAAAGCGAATACGCAAAAGCACGGGGTGTCTACCTTGGGGCGACAGCGCTTTTCTACGACACGCTCGACGAAGCCTATGACGAACTCGCCCACAACGACACAGTCAGCCGCGACATGCATGTGCGCTTGCGGCTTGTGGCGTCCAAAGCGGCCAAAGACGGGGCGGAAGCCGCGCGCATGGCGTTCCAGCTTGGCGGTGCGACCGTGATCAACCGGGGGCACCCGCTGGGGCGTTTCATGATGGATGCAGCGGGCGTGGCCCAACATGCCTTCCTGTCCGAGGGCACATGGACCGGCGCCGGTGCCGCAATGTTTGATGAACCCACAATGCCCGGATACCCGTAAGGAGCCTTTCCCATGACCGAGAAAACACCCATCCGCACCCTGCTGTGCTTTAACAATCACCCCACGTTCTTCAGCCTACCGTTTGATCAAATCGGTCCGGTCTGGACCGCAACGCAAGCCTTGATGATGGGCATTGATCAGCTGGACGGGGTTGAGATCGTTGGCACATTCGATGACGATCAAACCATGGTCGGGGCGACACAAGGGTTCCCTTACACCTGGTATATCATGGCCGATTTCCCGGACCGCGAGACGGTGCAAGCGGCCTGCAACCTGCTGCGAACAATCGTGGTGGGCGAAGGGAATGACCGTCTTTGGAAATACATGACCGTGGAGGCCCGCATGGGCCGCGCCTTGGAAATCCCGCAAGCCCATAGGAGCTGAGCCATGTCTCTGGATGAACCGAAATTCAGCGACTTGGATGCGCTTTATAGCCCGGACGCCAAGGTCGCCACTGCCATGTATGAAGACCCTGCGCTGTTCCGCGAGGAAATGGAGAAGATCTTCAAACGCACCTGGGTCTATGTGGCCCATGAAAGCGAGTTTCCGGATAAGGGCTCATTCAAACTGTCGCAAGTGGGGCTGGACCCGGTCATCGTTGTGCGCGACCGCAAGGGCAAGATCCACTGCATGGTAAACCGGTGTCGGCACCGGGCGGCCACTGTGTGTGAGGTAAAGAAGGGCAAAACATCCTCGTTCCAATGCCCCTATCACGGCTGGGGCTATGGGCTTGACGGCTCGCTCCGGGCGGTGCCTTACCCCGAACAATACGGTGATGATTTCGACAAATCCCAACACGGGCTGCTGCGGCTGCGCGCAGAGACTTACGAAGGCATGGTCTTCGCGACTTTCAACGAAGAAGCCGAACCGCTTGTCGATTTCCTCGGGCCCGAGGTCTGCCGCTATGTGTCCTTGTTCATGAAGCAAGGCGGCGGTTTCCCCGTCAAAGTGCTGGGCGAGCACCAATTCAACGTGCCGATGAACTGGAAAGTCCAGCTTGAGAACACAACAGACGCCTATCACTTCCCTGTTGTGCACAAATCCTTCATGCAGACACTGGACGCGCAGACCGAAGACCTATTTGCCTTCATGGACAAGAACGAAGGCTGGGTCGAAGACTTGGGCAATGGGCATTCCATCATGATGATGATGCCAGACCGCGAAGACCTCGACGCGCGGCTTGATGACCCAGTTGAGCCGCGTTTTGAATGGCTGGCCGAAGAAATTCGCAAAGAAGGCTATAGCGAAGAACAGGTGCGCAAGATCACACTTGCTGTCGGCGGGCCGGGGTTCAATATGAACCTCTTCCCCAATGTCTCACTTTCGCTGTCGTTCTTCCGAGTGCTCACACCGGTCTCGGTGGATCAGACCAACATCCGCCATATCGCTTTGGGGATGGATGGCGGACCTGCGATCGCCAATCAAACCCGGCTGCGGCTGCATGAACACTTCCAAGGCCCGATGGGCTTTGGCTCGCCTGATGATGCCGAGGTTTGGGAACGGGTACAGCGTGGTACCGCAGGCGGTGAAGAGCTGCCTATTTTGGTCAATCGCGGGATCGTCGACGAGGAACCCGGCGTCATGGGCCCACGCGGGCATGTCAGCGCCGAAACAGGCATGCGCGCGGCCTACAGCATGTGGAAACGCATGATGCAGGCGGAGGTCGCGCCGTGACAGAGCACAGCAAAATCGATCCCCGCACCCTGCTTTGGGATGTGACCGAATTCCTATGGCATGAGGCCGACATCCTGGACCGCAAAGACTATGACACCTGGCTTGATTTGTGGATCGAAGACGGGGTCTATATCCTGCCTATTGGCGAAGGCGACGATTACGAAAATCAACTGAACCTCTGCTATGATAACGATAAAATGCGGCGGATGCGGATCGACCGGTTCAAACGCGGGTTTTCGATCTCATCGGCACCCGCTGCTGACACAATCCGGACGGTCAGCCGCATTGCGATTGAAAGCGCCGAGGGGGATATGATCACCCTGCGCGCGGCCGAACATCTGATCGAGGATAAATTTGGACGTCAACGCACCTGGGCTGCAAACCTGTCCTACAGGCTGCGCAAAACCGACGGTGGCTTCAAAATCGACCGTAAGATCGCCCGGTTGTTGAACTCTGACGGGATGCTGAATTCGTTCAGCTATTTGTTCTGATGGCAGCCCCCTTGCCTGAAAAGATACAAACCGCCGTGGTAACAGGTGGCGCACGCGGCTTCGGGGCCGAGGTGTGCCGGGCGCTGCATAAGGCCGGGTTTCGGGTGATCATCACCGATGTGGACCCGGGGCCTGAGGCCGCCGCATTGGCGTCAGAGCTTGATCTGGCCGGCGCCACCAGTGTGACCGCCACGCTGGACGTTAGCAAACCCGATGATTGGCAGCGTGTGCTGGATGAATGCGTGGCGCGATTTGGATCGGTCGAGGTGCTGGTCAACAACGCAGCGCGCACCGCCGTGCAACCGCTGCTGGACATCGATCCAGCAGATTTCAACGATATCCTGGCCACAAACGCAGGCGGAACTTTTACCGGCTGTCAGGTCTTCGGGCGGCACTTCAAGGCGCAATCCTACGGGCGTATCGTCAATCTGGCATCCCTTGCCGGGCAAAACGGTGGCACCGCAACCGGGGCGCATTATGCGGCATCCAAAGGGGCAATCTTGACGCTGACCAAGGTTTTCGCCCGCGATCTAGCCCCTTTTGGGATCACCTGCAACGCTATCGCGCCGGGGCCGATGGACACGCCAATGGTCCGCGCGGTTCTGGGGGATAACATCGATGCGGCCATCGGCAATATACCAGCGGGCCAATTGGGTGACCCTGTTTTTGTCGCCGAACTTGTCGCCATGCTCTGCGCACCTCGGTCGGCCTTTGTGACGGGGGCGTGCTGGGATGTGAACGGCGGGCTCTTCATGCGGTGAGGCAGATGATGACAGACCAGAAAAACTATATTGTCACCAGCCGGATTGATGATCGTGGCGACATCGCACGGATCCGACTTCGGCCTCAAGACGGCGGGGCACTGCCCCCGTTTGAGGCAGGGGCGCATCTGGATATCTATCTGCCGGATGTCGATCTTTGGCGGCAATATTCGCTGTGCTCAGACCCGGCGGAAACGGGTTTCTACGAGATCGGGGTGCTCAAGGACCCGCAGTCGCGCGGTGGGTCCACAGCTATGCACCGTCTTGCGCAACCGGATGCCACACTTTGCATCACTGGGCCGCGCAATCACTTCCCGCTGAATGAAACGGCGACCGAAACCGTCCTGATCGCAGGCGGGATCGGCGTGACACCCATGATCGCCATGGCCCAACGCCTGCACAGCTTGGGTAAGGACTTCATCCTGCATTACTGCACAAGAGGCAAAGAGGTCACCGCGTTCCAAGACATGCTGGTTGGCGCGGGCTTTGCCGAACGGGTCGTCTATCACTTCGATGACGAAGATGACACGCAGCGGCTTGATCTGCAGCGGGATCTGCCTGCACCAGACAGCGTGACGCATCTTTACGTCTGTGGTCCACAAGGCTTCATGGACTGGGTCATTTCAGATGCCGAGGCTGCGGGCCATCAGGCGGCCAACATCCACCGCGAATATTTCTCGGCGGATGTTTCACTTGAGGGGGACAGCTTTGACGTCGAATGTGTGGCAAGCGGGATCACAGTGACCGTCGGGTCCGATGATACAATCGCCAAAGCGCTGGCACGCGCAGGCGTCGAGATCGAGGTGAAATGCGAAGAGGGGGTCTGTGGGACCTGCATCACCGACGTGATTGAAGGCGAAATAGACCACCGCGATCAGTTCCTGACCGAAGAAGAACGCGAAGACGCTGATCAGATTTGTGTGTGTTGTTCACGGGGCAAAGGCACGCTTGTCTTGGATATCTGAAATTCTTGATGACGCAGCGATCCCTTTGCCCGAGAAAGTCGCGCGCTCTCTGAAGCCGATGCCATCTTGGTTGTGCCCCAGCCAGCCTGTGACAGGGCTTGTCTGCTGTCGGGCACATTGACCCGCGCGGCCCACACAATTCTATGAAGTCGCTACATTTCCGACAAGTCGCTGACGGTCAGTGTCACCCGGTCCCCCGCAAACCACGTATGCCCATATTCAATAGGCACGCCAGATGTGTCGATATTGATCCCCACGGTACGCAAGATGGGCGCGCCCTCGATAATACGAAGGTGCAGTGCTTGGGTGGCATTGGCCAGCTTTGCTGTCAATCGGGTGGAAGATCTGGTGTAGTCGGTCACCCCATGCCGATTAAGCGCCGCGGTGACGGACAGGGTTTCGTCAAGATCGGCCAATAGGCCTGGGAACCGTGCGGCGGGAAAGACGCTGCGAAACAGTGCAATCGGCGCATCATCTGCGAGGGAAAGACCCTCATAGACATGCACCTCTGCCCCTTTTGTCAGCTCAAGCGCTTCGATCTCGCGCGTATCGGCGGTGCGGGTTTCCAAGGAAAGGATTTCCTTGGCCGGTGCGCGGCCAGCGGCGGCGAGGTTCTGGTGGAACCGGACCCGCCGCCCGATCGGGTAATCCGTGGGGGTCTGCGCCACGAACACGCCGGCCCCCCGGCGCGCATGGACCAAGCCGCTTTCGGCCATTGCGGCGAGTGCCCGGCGCACCGTGTGTCGATTGACCCCGAAACGCGCGGCCAAGGTTGCCTCGGTTGGCAGCTTGTCCCCGGGGCCATAGCGTCCTTCAGCGATATCGGTGGTCAGGGCAGTGTTGATCGATGTCCAAATTGCGGTGCGGGCCATGATGTTACGAAAATTTCACATTGCGAGGGATTGCAAGCCGCCGGGGACTCACGTTAAGATTTGTCTAGTTGTATATTTATTCCGACAAATCCGCAAGGTGTCTAAATGAACGTGATGGTTGACCCGAACGCTGCACGAAAGGCCTGGATGGGCCTCTTGGCCAAAGCCCCGGCAGATGATCTGGCCCAGCTTTGGACCGCATCAGGGCTTGCGCCCGACCACAGCTTGCTGCGCGCACCCGAGATTGGTGGCGTGATGGTGCGGGGGCGCGCAGGTGCGGTTGGTGCGCCTTTTAATCTTGGCGAAATGACGGTGACGCGCTGTTCGGTCAAACTGTCCGACGGGACGGTGGGGCACGCCTATGTGCAAGGGCGCGACAAAGAAAAAGCGCGTGTTGCAGCCCTTGTTGATGGGCTCATGCAAACGGGATCGGCTGACGCGATTGACGCGCAAATCCTCGCGCCTTTGCGCAAGGCAGCTGCAACCAAAAAGACCACCCGCAGTGCCAAAGCTGCGGCAACCAAGGTCGATTTTTTCACAATGGTGCGCGGAGAAGACTGATGCAGGCAGCGACGCTCGAAGGTGGTTTTGCAGATGTGCCAAGGGATGGTGCGCGCGCGTTTCGCCAGATTATGAATGCGATGGCACGCCCAGGCGTGATTGCGGATGTCGATGGGGCAGCCCCGCCCGCACCTCTGTCGGTCGCTGCTGGTGTTGTGCTGCTGACGCTTTGCGATCCGGAAACGCCAATTTATCTCAGCCCCGCCTGCGACACAGCCGAAGTGCGGGCCTGGATCACCTTTCACACCGGCGCGCCGATCTGTGCGGCTGCGGATGCACAATTCGCGCTGGGGCCTTGGGATGAATTGCCAACAGATGGGTTTGCAATCGGGACCTCTGAATACCCCGACCGGTCGGTGACATTGATCGTAGAACACCCCGATTTGCAGGCGCAAGGGGCCGTGCTGCAAGGGCCGGGGATCAAGGACAAGGCGGCGCTCAACCTGCCCGAAACCGCGACGTTTCAGGCCAACGCGGCCTTGTTTCCGCTGGGCCACGATTTCATTTTCACCTGCCAGCGCCGCCTAGCGGCCTTGCCACGTACAACAAAGGTGTCCTGATGTATGTTGCTGTAAAGGGTGGCGAAAAAGCCATCGACAATGCCCATGCCTGGCTTGCCGAAGAGCGGCGGGGCGATCCTGCCGTGCCGGAACTGTCCGTGGCTCAAATCCGCGAACAACTGGCGCTATCAGTGAACCGGGTGATGGCCGAAGGGTCACTTTACGATCCTGATTTGGCCGCACTTGCGATCAAACAAGCGCGCGGTGACCTGATTGAGGCGATCTTTCTGATCCGCGCCTACCGGACGACCCTACCGCGTTTCGGTGGGTCTAATCCCGTCGATACTGATGCGATGGCCTGTGACCGGCGCGTCTCGGCCACCTTTAAGGATGCCCCCGGTGGGCAGGTTCTCGGGCCGACCTTTGACTACACACATCGGCTGTTGGATTTTAAACTGGCCGCAGATGGCGAAGTACCCGAGGGCGTCGAGGCTGAGGCCAGCCAAGCCCCAACGCCGCATATCATGGAATTTCTGGATCGCGAGGATCTGATCCAAAACGAGGTCCAGGGCGACGACACACCCCCCGATCTGACCCGCACACCGTTGGAATTACCCGCCGACCGGGCGTTGCGGCTGCAATCGCTGACCCGTGGGGATGAGGGTTTTATCCTCGGCATGGCCTATTCCACCCAGCGGGGCTATGCGCGCAACCACGCCTTTGTGGCTGAGCTGCGCATTGGGACCGTAGATGTAGAAATGGACATCCCCGAATTGGGTTTTGCCATCGACATCGGGGAAATCACCCTGACCGAATGCGAGACGGTGAACCAGTTCAAAGGTTCCAAAACCGAACCCCCCCAGTTTACCCGTGGCTATGGGCTGGTGTTTGGCATGACCGAGCGCAAGGCGATTTCCATGGCGCTCGTGGATCGGGCGTTGCGCTGGAAAGAACTTGGCGAAGATAATGTTGGCGCACCCGCGCAAGACGAAGAATTTGTGCTTTACCACGCCGATAATATTCAGGCGACGGGCTTTCTGGAGCACATCAAACTCCCTCATTACGTCGATTTTCAAGCCGAGTTGGAACTGATCCGCAAACTGCGCCGTGAGGCCCAGGATTTACAAGAGGCAGCGGAATGATAGGCCTGCTAGAACCGGCTGTCGCGCACAGGTCCGCTGTCGGTGTCTTGGTCACCATCGGCTGGGCGGTCGTCGGGCGCAGGGGATTTGCGCAGACCTTCGACTATCAGAAACGGTATCGCGATGATAAATTGCACAATGCCGCGCCGGTGGCGCCAGAGGCGTCGGGCAATCAACTGCAAGGCTGTCACAGCCACCAAAAAGGCGATCACTGCGCCCACCACCGATTGCATGCCAATGTTGATGCAGGCCCCATCCGCGCCAAAGACGGCCCATTGAAAAATATTGATGACTTCCGTGCAATTTCCGCTGCCCATCATCTTGAAATCCTTCCCTTAAATCGCGGCCCCCGCCGCCCAATAATATAGGTACGCAATGACGGATTACAACTTTGCCTATCTGGACGAGCAGACCAAACGGATGATCCGACGGGCCATCTTGAAAGGTCTGGCGATCCCCGGCTATCAGGTCCCGTTCGCCAGCCGCGAAATGCCGATGCCTTACGGCTGGGGTACGGGCGGCGTCCAGGTTTCAGCCGCTGTGCTGACGCCGGAGGATACGTTCAAAGTCATCGACCAAGGGGCAGATGACACAACCAACGCGGTCTCGATCCGGCGGTTCTTTGAAAAGACGGCAGGCGTTGCCGTGACCGAGGCCACGACCGAGGCCAGCGTGATTCAAACCCGCCACCGCATCCCCGAACAATCGCTGCGGGATGATCAGATCTTGGTCTATCAGGTGCCGATCCCCGAACCGCTGCGGTTTCTGGAACCCTCCGAGGTCGAAACCCGTAAGATGCACAGCCTCGAAGAATACGGGCTGATGCATGTGAAACTGTATGAGGACATCAGCCAGCATGGGGCGATTGCGACTTCATATGCCTATCCGGTGAAGGTGGAAGGGCGCTATGTCATGGACCCATCGCCCATTCCGAAGTTCGACAATCCCAAGCTGGAAATGGCCGGCATCCAACTGTTCGGGGCAGGGCGCGAACAGCGCATCTACGCGATCCCGCCTTATACCCAAGTCGTCAGCCTCGATTTTGAAGACTACCCGTTTGAGGCCTCAAAGGCTGATTGCGCCTGCGATCTTTGCGGGGCCACTGACAGCTATCTGGACGAATTGATCGTGGACGACGAAGGCGGGCGGATGTTCATGTGCTCGGATACGGATTATTGCGCCAATCGCCGCGCTGCCGGCCATGTGGGCGCGCAAGGCGTGCCAGCACAGGGGGATGCAGCATGACACCGCTTTTGCAAGTTACTGATATCGCAAAGTTCTACGGCCACCGGATTGGGTGCAAGGACGTGTCCTTTGATCTTTACCCCGGCGAGGTTATGGGCATCGTCGGCGAAAGTGGCTCGGGCAAATCAACGCTGCTAAACTGCCTTGCAGGGCATCTGACGCCAGATCAGGGCCAGGTCAATTTCGATACGCGTACCGACGGGTTGCGCGATACGGTCACCATGTCCGAACCCGAACGCCGCATGCTGTCGCGCACCGATTGGGCCTTTGTGCACCAACACGCGCGCGACGGGCTGCGGATGAACGTCAGCGCCGGCGGCAATGTGGGTGAACGGCTGATGGCCGTTGGTGCGCGGCACTATGGCGATATTAGGGATAGCGCCACTGATTGGCTGGGCCGGGTTGAGATTAGCGCAGACCGCGTCGATGACCGGCCAACCGCCTTTTCAGGGGGCATGCAACAACGCCTGCAGATCGCCCGTAATCTGGTGACGGGTCCGCGTCTGGTGTTCATGGATGAACCCACCGGGGGCCTTGATGTCAGCGTGCAGGCGCGTCTGCTTGATTTGCTGCGCGGGTTGGTGCGGGAAATGAACCTTAGTGCGATTATCGTCACCCATGATTTGGCTGTTGTGCGTTTGTTGGCCGACCGGTTGATGGTCATGAAAGACGGCCATGTGGTTGAAACCGGCCTGACTGATCAGGTGC
The DNA here is from genome assembly GCA_947501555.1 of uncultured Paracoccaceae bacterium. Classification (GTDB taxonomy): domain Bacteria; phylum Pseudomonadota; class Alphaproteobacteria; order Rhodobacterales; family Rhodobacteraceae; genus Yoonia. Next base: position 2,012,532 of record CANMWG010000001.1, on the reverse strand, counting down.
TGGACGATCCACAGCATGGCTACACCCAGCTTCTTGTTTCCTCAGTCTTGCAGGTATGAACCGATGATCAACGTCGAAAACGTCTCAAAATCCTTCACGCTGCATAACCAAGGGGCGGCAGTCATTCCTGTGATGGCAGAGGCCAATTTGCAGGTCGCTGCGGGCGAATGTGTGGCCCTTGTGGGTGCCTCGGGCGCGGGCAAATCCACGCTGATGCGGATGATCTATGGGAACTATCTGGCGGCCTCTGGCCGGATCATGATTGGCGATGTGGATGTGGCACAGGCAGAACCGCGCGAAATTTTGCAGTTGCGCCGCCATGTGCTGGGCTATGTCAGCCAATTCCTGCGGGTCGTGCCGCGTGTGTCGACATTGGATGTCGTGGCCGAGCCTTTGCTGGCCACGGGCACTGACCGGGATGCGGCACATGCGCGGGCGAAAACCCTGCTTGCCAATCTGAATATCCCCGAACGGCTTTGGGCGCTCAGCCCCACGACGTTTTCGGGCGGGGAGCAACAGCGTGTGAATATCGCGCGCGGCTTTGCCTATGATTACCCGGCCATGCTGCTGGATGAACCAACAGCCAGCCTTGATGCAGCCAACCGCGAGGTTGTGTTGCAAATGATTGAAGCCGCCAAGGCGCGCGGTGCTGCCATCATCGGGATTTTCCACGATGATGCGGCGCGGGCGCGGGTTTGCGACAAGGAAATCGACGTCACTGGCTTCACCCCGCAGGCCGCTGCATGACCGGACGTTTCATCGCGGTCGTTGGCCCGTCTGGTGTGGGCAAAGACAGCGTCATGCGCGCCATGGCAGCGGCGGAACCGCGTATCTTGCTGGCGCGCCGCGTGATCACGCGACCGTCTGATGCGGGGGGCGAGGATTTTGACGGCGTCGATGATGCCCGTTTCGCAAACATGGTGGCGGAGGGCGCATTTGCGCTGCATTGGCCTGCGCATGGGTTGCAATACGGCATTCCGGCTGCGCTGGATGCGGAATTGGCCGCAGGGCGCGATGTGGTGGCGAACCTGTCGCGGCGCAGTCTGGCGACAGCAAAGGCTCGATATGCGAATTTCGCGGTCATCTCGTTGACGGCTTCGCGTCAGGTGTTGGCGGACAGGCTTGCCGCCCGGGGGCGCGAAGATGCAGCAGAGGTCGCGCGGCGATTGGCGCAGGCTGATTTCGATGTGCCGCCAGAATTTAACCCGCTTATCATCGCCAATGATGGACCGTTGCAGACGACCGTCGCGGCGGCCCTTGCCGCGCTTTATCCGGTGAGCGCGTAGCGGTGGATTTCATGAAACATCCCATCGCTGGCCTGCCCCATCAAGGCGACATGATCGATCGCGATGACCTCGGGCAAGACATCCACCATATGCGGCCTCAGCACATCCATGACATGTGCACCGCTGGCATCATCCAACCTGCCGGTCAACGTCAGGTGGAAATGGAAATCCTCCAGCACGTAAGGATAGCCCCAGGTCATCATATTGTGGTCCTGTCGGGGGGTCAGCCTCGCAGCGCGCCTGCGCGCCAGCTCAGCTGGCGGCGCGGCGGCGCGGAAAGTGTCAAGCTCGGTCACAATCCGGTTGGCGAGCGCATTCAGCTCCGACGTATCGCCCACCGGGCGCAGCGCAATGAAGCCCCGGTGCAGTTGCAACCCCATCGGCACGTGATCAACTGGTGTGGCGGTCTCGGCGAAAGCCGCAACCGCGTCGCGCAAATCCGCCTCGCCCGCGTTTTCCGCCGGTCGAAACGGCGCTTTCAGCGTGCCATGAAACCCGTATTTGCGTGGTGTGTCGGTCAATGCAGCCACGTCAAGATCGCCGATATTCGGGTGCGGGACATGTGCGCCGGACCGGCTATCCCAGCCCAGCCAACTGGCACAAAAATCCGCGAATGCGCCGGGCGGCGCTGTGTAGAAGATAGCGTATCGATCAAACATGAAACCCTCTTTGCCAAGGTAGCGTGACAAACCCATGACAGAAGAAACAATTCTCGCCAATGCCAAGATTATCCTATCTGATGAGGTGGTTACAGGCAGCCTAAAGATCAAAGACGGGCAGATCGCTGATATTGCCCAAGGCACGGCTGTGCCTACTGGTGCAATTGATTGCGCCGCCGATTTTGTCTGCCCCGGTTTGATCGAGCTACATACCGACAATCTGGAACGGCACATGACCCCGCGCCCTACGGTGGACTGGCCGCACCGCGAAGCCATCGTGGCCCATGACCGGGAATTGGCGGGCACTGGGATTACAACCGTTTTTGATGCGATCCGTGTGGGCTCTATGCTGTCTGGTACAAGTAAGGGCTACGGTAAATATGCGCGGCGCATGGCGGATGAGATTTTGCAGATGCGCGCGGCGGGGGCGCTGAAAATATCGCATCATATCCATCTGCGGGCTGAGATTTGTTCCGAGACTTTGGCCGATGAACTGGCTGAATTTGGCGAGGCTGATCGGGTTGGCATTGTGTCCTTGATGGATCACACGCCGGGGCAGCGCCAGTTTCGGGATCTGACCAAGTTTGAGGACTACGTTTGCGGCAAGCATAATCTCGATCGCGATGGCTTTACGGAATATGTACAGTTTCTGTACGGATTGCAGGATCAATATGGCAAGGTCCACGAGGCTGCTGCTGTCGCCGCCGCCAAACGCTATGGGGCGACCTTGGCCAGCCATGATGATACGACCGCCGATCAGGTCGCGGCCAGCAAAACCCATGGTGTGACCATAGCAGAATTCCCCACAACGGTGGAAGCCGCCGAGGCCTGTCACGCCGCCGGCATTGCCACGATCATGGGTGCCCCAAACCTGGTGCGTGGCGGCTCGCATTCGGGCAATGTCGCGGCACATGAGTTGGCCAGCTTGGACCGATTGGATATCCTGTCGTCAGACTATGTGCCCGCCGCTTTGCTGATGGGTGCGGTGCGTGTCGCGCAGCAGTGGGATGATTGGGCCAAGGGCATCGCGACCGTTACGGCAAACCCTGCAAAATACGTTCAACTGCCGGATCGCGGGGTGACCGAAATCGGCAAACGGGCTGATATCATTCGGTTTTCGGTACTGGATGATATGCCTATCGTACGGTCAGTCTGGTCCGAGGGGCGTCAGGTCGCCTAAGCGCTGTTGGTGTGGTTCCGAATTCCCGGACAAAGGCGCGCGTCATGGCGGCGGGATTCTGATATCCGCAACGCAGTGCTATTTCGGCGATAGGGTAATCAGCACCTTCGACAAGACGCCGCGCGGCCAGCAGGCGCAGGCGTTTGTACACGGTGCGGGGCGACGCACCAAACTGGGCCTGAAACATCTGTTCCAGCTTGCGTTGGCTAACCTTTAGGGTATCCGCAACCGTCGCAATGCTCAGTGGTATTTCAAGGTTTTGGCGCATGATTGCCGTTGCGCGGTCGGCCATATGGTGCCGCCCACGGGTGGCCCCGGTCACCCGGTCCGGGTTTTCATCTGGCGGTACAAACAACGATGACACTTCAAGATGCAGCGCCTCGCCTTGGGTGCGCCGAATGATGTCCAACACCAGCTCAAACGCAGTTGTCACTCCGCCACAGGTCAGGAACCGGCCATCGTTGGTAACCCGGTCTGACACCACATCAACCTGCGAAAATGTTTCGGCAAAGGCCGTTTGTTCATCCCAATGGATGGTGGCCCGGCACCCGTCCAACAGGCCTGCGGCGGCAAGCAACCAGCTGCCCGTGTCGAACCCCGCGATATAGCGCGCGCGTTTTGCGGCAGCCAGAAGGGCGCGGGCCGTCTTGGCGTTGGCATGGTCCCGCACGCCGTAGCTGGGCATCACAAACAGATAGTCGCATTTGGATGACGCGGCCAACGCTTGCTTTGGCAAAACGGGCAAGCCGCTTGATGAGTGCACGGGGCCGCCATCGATGGTGGTGAACTCCCATGTGTATAATGCACGGCCTGACAGGGTATTGGCCGCCCGCAGCGGCTCAATCGCGTTCGCCAGGCAGTAGTTTGAGAAATCGTTGAACAAAACGACCTGAATGCTCTGCGTCTTTTGTACATTTGTTGACCAAATCGGCATGCTTTAATGCTAATTCGGCATGATCACATGCGCAATGCTGATTACGCTGGTGCCACCAACCGGAGCCTGCCTATGCAATTCAGTCTGACCCAGGAACAAGAGATGATCGTCGATACGGTCAGGTCTTTTGTTGAAAACGAAATCTACCCGCATGAGGATCTGGTCGAGCGGACCGGCGAAGTCCCCGCTGAGATCGCGGATGAGATTAAGCGCAAAACCATTGAGTTGGGCTTTTATGCCTGTAATTTCCCGGAAAGCGTTGGCGGTGCGGGGCTGAACCACCTGGATTTCGCTTTGGTTGAACGGGAATTGGGGCGCGGGTCCATGGCGCTCAACCATTTCTTCGGCCGCCCGCAAAACATTCTGATGGCCTGTGAAGGGGATCAGAAAGAGCGCTATCTGCTGCCTGCCGTGCGTGGCGAAAAGATGGATGCGCTTGCGATGACCGAACCCGATGCCGGGTCGGATGTGCGCGGCATGAAATGTACGGCAGTGCGCGATGGCGGGGATTGGGTGCTGAATGGTGCCAAGCACTTCATATCCGGTGCCGACCACGCGGATTTCTTTATCGTGTTTGTGGCCACCGGCGTGGATGAAACCCCGCGCGGGCCGAAGAAACGGATCACGACCTTTCTGGTGGATCGCGGCACGCCTGGGTTCGCGGTGCGCGATGGATATCAGTCGGTTAGCCATAGGGGCTACAAAAACTGTATTTTGGAATTCGATGATTGCCGTCTGCCCGATACGCAGGTGTTAGGCGACGTCGATGGCGGTTTTGCCGTGATGAATGAATGGCTTTATGCCACGCGGATTACTGTGGCCACGATGTCCGTGGGCCGGGCCCGTCGTTGCTTTGACTATGCCCTGAATTACGCCGCAGAGCGTGAACAATTTGGCCAGCCGATTGGCAAATTCCAGGGCATTGGTTTTCAGATCGCGGATATGATCACCGAGATTGACGCAGCCGACATGCTGACGTTGGCAGCGGCCTGGCGCCTCGATCAAGGGTTGCCCGCGAACCGGGAAATTGCGTCGGCTAAACTTTATGCCAGTGAAATGCTGGCCCGTGTCACCGATGCGACGCTCCAGATTTATGGCGGCATGGGCCTGATGCAGGACTTCCCGATTGAACGCTTCTGGCGCGATGCACGGGTGGAACGGATTTGGGACGGTACGTCTGAGATCCAACGCCACATTATCAGCCGCGAGTTGCTGCGTCCGTTGGGGGCGTAAATGGGGCGGCTTGATCGTTTGTTGCGCCCTCGGTCGATCCTTGTGGTCGGGGGAGGCACCTGGGGCCGGGATGTGCTTTTGCAATGCCAAAAGATCGGCTTTGCGGGTGATCTATGGGTGGTGCATCCGACTAAAGGCAAGATCGCAGGGCTGCGCCCGTTTCGGAGCCTTGCGGAGTTACCCGGCGTACCGGACGCCGTGTTTGTTGGCGTCAACCGAAACGCCACAATTGATGTCGTGCGTGATCTGGTAGGCATGGGGGCGGGTGGGGCGATTTGCTTTGCCTCTGGTTTCCGCGAAGCGGCGGGCGAAGACGCGGGCGGTGCCCATTTGCAGGCCGAATTGCTGGCGGCGGCTGGTGATATGCCGATCATCGGGCCAAATTGCTATGGGCTGCTGAATTATGCGGATGGGGCCACGCTTTGGCCTGATCAGCACGGGGGGGTGCCTGTCGACAATGGCGTGGCGTTGATTACCCAGTCGTCGAATATTGCCATTAATCTGACCATGCAAACCCGGGGGCTACCCATTGCCTATGTCGTGACGGCCGGCAATCAGGCGCAAACGGGTTTTGCGGAAATTGGGATGGCTTTGCTCGATGATCCGCGGGTGACTGCCTTGGGGCTGCATATTGAAGGCGTCGGGGATTTACACGCTTTTCAAAAGCTTGGCGCGCTGGCCAAGCAAAAGGGAAAACCAATTGTCGTGCTCAAGGTCGGGACATCCGAACAGGCCCGTCGGGCGACGATGTCACATACAGCGTCCTTGGCTGGCAGTGACGCGGGGGCCAACGCGTTGTTTGCTCGGCTTGGCATGGGGCAGGCCACGTCCTTGTCTGGGTTCTTAGAAGCATTGAAGCTACTGCATGTCGTGGGGCCACTACCATCCGCGCAGATCGCATCAATGTCCTGTTCCGGGGGCGAAGCAAGCCTGATGGCCGATGCGGCTGTCGGTACGGATGTGTCCTATCCGCCGCTGACCGCAGATCAACAGGCCCGATTGCGCAGCGCACTTGGACCTATGGTCGCCTTGGCCAACCCATTGGATTACCACACGTATATCTGGGGTGATGAAGATGCGATGACCGCGACCTTTGGGGCGATGATGGATGACCGGACCGCATTGGGTTTGGTCGTGTTGGATTTCCCCCGCCCTGATCGATGTACGTCAGAGGCTTGGGATTTGGTCATCAACGCCGTCGCCCGGGCGCAGAAATTGACGGGCAAACCGGTAGGGCTGCTGAGTTCCTTGGTCGAAACCATGCCTGAGGACGTCGCGCAGCGCTTGGTCGCGATGGGCATTGTGCCGATGTGTGGGATGGTTGAGGCGATGGAAGCCGTTAGCGTTGCTGCGATGATCGTGCAGGCTGACACGATCGCCGCGTCGATTTTAGCGCCGGGTGGGGACGATGACGGTATCGCGCTCAGCGAAGCCGATGCCAAACAGGCGCTGGCTGCGCATGGTTTGCAGACCCCTCGTTCAGCCCGCGCGGCGACCCCCGAAGGTTTGGCCGATGCCGCCAACAAAGTCGGTTTTCCGCTGGTTTTGAAGGGCGAAGGTCTGGCCCATAAAACCGAGGCCGGGGCCGTTGCATTGAACTTGGCAGACGCGGAGGCGGTTGTTGCCGCAGCGCAGGCGATGCCATGTCAGCAGTTTCTGGTCGAACAAATGATCACCGATACCACAGCCGAATTGCTGATCGGCGTGGTGCAAGACCCAGCCCATGGGTTTGTGCTGACCATGGGCGCGGGTGGTGTGCTGACCGAACTGTTAGAGGACAGCGTGTCCCTTTTGTTGCCCGTGGATGCGGCGGCGATTGATCGTGCGCTGGCCAGCCTGCGCATCGACCGCCTGCTGTCCGGTTATCGCGGTGCGCCTGTTGCCAATCGTACGGCGATCATTGACGCGGTTCTGGCCATCCAGTCCTATGTCACACAAGAAAAACCCATCGAAGTCGAGGTAAACCCGCTCCTTTGCTGCCCCGAGCGGGCGGTTGCAGCAGATGCGCTTATCATCACAAGGAAGTCCCAATGACCGAGAACCCTATCAAGACAAACCGGGACGGCCATGTCCTAGAGATCACGCTGGACCGACCCAAGGCCAATGCAATTGATCTGGTGACCAGCCGGATCATGGGTGACGTTTTTGCCGATTTCCGCGATGATCCAGACCTGCGGGTGGCAATTATCACCGCTGCGGGCGAGAAATTCTTTTGCCCCGGATGGGATCTGAAAGCGGCCGCTGATGGTGATGCCGTGGACGGGGATTACGGGCGCGGGGGCTTTGGCGGGTTGCAGGAATTGCCTCGGATGAACAAGCCCGTCATTGCCGCGATCAACGGGATCTGCTGCGGCGGCGGGCTGGAATTGGCCTTGTCTGCGGATATTTTGCTGGCCGCCGACCATGCTACTTTCGCCCTGCCGGAGATCCGGTCGGGGACCGTTGCGGATGCCGCGTCAATCAAGCTGCCAAAGCGTATTCCCTATCACATCGCGATGGAGATGCTGTTGACAGGGCGTTGGGTCGATGCGGAGGAGGCCGCTCGCTGGGGGCTGATCAACCATATCGTCCCAGCCGCTGATCTGATGACCAAAGCGCGTGAGATGGCGGCACTGATCGCCTCTGGCCCGCCGTTGGTGAATGCCGCGATTAAGGAAGTTGTCCGCGAGGCGGAGGATATGAAGTTCCTAGACGCGCTGAACAAGATCACCAAAAGCCAGTTTGAGACGGTCGAAAAACTCTACCGGTCAGAAGATCAGCTGGAAGGGGCGCGCGCTTTTGCCGAAAAGCGTGACCCGGTTTGGAAAGGGCGCTAAAGCGCCAGATCAGCCAATAGATCGTCGCGGGAATAGTCAGCGCGCAGCTTGCTTTGCTTCACATGTCCGCGTTCGACGACCACAAACCGATCCCCCAGCCGGTACGCGAAATCGGCGTTTTGTTCGACCAGAACAATCGCCATCTCGCCGCCCGCGCGCAGCTGTTCCAGCGCATCGCCGATTTGTTGGATCACGTTGGGCTGGATGCCTTCTGTCGGCTCGTCCAGCAGCAGAACTTTGGGGCGCATGATCAGCGCCCGCGCGATGGCCAGCTGTTGCTGTTGCCCGCCGGATAAATCACCGCCGCGGCGCGACCGCATATCGGCCAAGACGGGGAAGAGCTCAAAAACGTGATCGGGGATGCTGTGATCGGTCTTTGGCAGGCATGCAAAGCCGGTTTCCAGATTTTCCAAAACGGTCATCATCGGAAAGACTTCGCGGCCTTGCGGTACATAGGCGATCCCGGCGCGTGCGGCGTGAAAGGCGGAAGACAGGCGCACTGTCGTGTCGTTGATCTGCACATCGCCGCTGCTTGCGGCATGTCGCCCGGCAATGGCCTTCAGCAGGCTGGTTTTGCCAACGCCATTGTTGCCCATCACGGCTGTAATTTCACCCACCACGGCGGACATCGAGATGTCGAACAGGATTTGGCTCTGCCCGTAATGCAGATCAAGATTGCTGACTTCAAGCATGGCCGCGTCCCAGATATACGTCGATGACGGTTTGATTAGAGGTCACGTGATCGAGGCTACCTTCGGCAAGCACAGACCCTTCGTGCAGCACGGTGACCTTGCAATCCAAGCGGCGGACGAATTCCATATCGTGTTCGACCACCACAACGGCGCGTGTTTTCGCGGCCTCTTTGAGGATATCGGTGGTCTTTTCACGCTCTTCCACCGTCATACCTGCGGCAGGTTCATCAACCAGCAAAAGACGGGGTTCCTGCGCCAGTAACATCCCAATCTCAAGCCATTGCTTTTGCCCGTGGCTGAGTTCACCGGCGACGCGGGTCAGGTTGTCCAACAGGCCGATGTTGTCGGCTATGGCCTCGATCCGTTCCGCGTTATGCTTGGTTTTTTTATGCATCAGCACATCAAACGGGCTGCGCGGGTTTTTCAGCGCCATGGCCAGGTTTTGGCGCACGGTCTGGGCCTCAAACACGGTGGGTTTCTGGAACTTGCGCCCAATGCCTTCCGTCGCGATCTTGCTTTCGGACATGCCTAGCAGCGATATGTTCCGCTCGCCCCAGATCACGGTGCCTTCGTCCGGTTTGGTCTTGCCGGTCACAATATCCATGAACGTCGTTTTGCCTGCGCCATTCGGGCCAATGATGGCGCGCAATTCGGCCTCGGCAAAGTTGATCGACAGGTTGTTGATCGCCCGGAACCCGTCAAAGGTGACGGAGACGCCCGAGACTTCCAGAAGCATGCTCATGATGGCTTCCTCACCAGATAATCAAACAAGCCGCCGATGCCTTTGGGGAAGAACAAGGTCACGGCCACGAAAGACAGCCCGAGGACGATCAGCCACCAATCCGTCCATTGGATGGTGTAGAACCCAAGGTCGACATTCGGCGCGCCGCCCCCGGTGAACCAGCTTGAGACAAGCGACACGAAGGCCGCCCCGATGACCGCCCCGTAAAGCCGCCCGCGTCCGCCAATGGCGACCCAGACCGCCAGATAGATCGACGCGATGGGGGCGATTTCGCCGGGGTTGATGATGCCCGCTTGTGGGTAGTAGAGCGCGCCTGCGATGCCCGACACGACGGCAGTGATGGTGAAGATGAACAGTTTGTAGCTTTCTACGTGATAGCCCAAGAACCGGACGCGGGCCTCATTATCACGGATACCTTTGATCACGCTGCCCATCTTGCCTGAGACGACCCAGGCAAAGAACACATAGCCCGCCCCCAATGCGATGGCCGAGGCGATAAAGAAGATGATCGAGATCGTTGCCTGCGATACCCCTTCATAACCAGGGATGTTTTGCAGTCCGGACAGGCCGTTGTTGCCGCGCAACCCGCTGTCGTTCTGGAACAGGTAAAGCGACAGCGCCAAGGTCATCGCTTGTGTCAGGATCGACAGATAGACACCCGTCACCCGTGACCGGAAAGCGAGCCAGCCAAAGACCAGCGCAAGCAGTCCGGGGATCAGGATAACCATCACAAGCTGCAAAAACAGGCTGTCCGCAAAGGCCCAGATCAGTGGGAATTCCGAGCTTCCGACAACCCCGAATATCTGGTTACCGATGGCATCCGATATCTCTTGCGATGTGGGGGGGATGGCTTGGCCTGAAAGGCTTTCCAGCACCACGATTTCGGTGCGTGCGTACATCAACCACATGCCGATAGCATAGCCGCCGATCCCGAAAAAGGCGAAGTGCCCCAGCGACAAGATCCCGCAATACCCCCAGACCACATCCATCGCGATGGCGATCAGGCAGAGGCACAGGGTCTTGCCCAATGTCTTGACAAAGGAGGTTGAGATCAGGCCGACCCCCGTCACTTCGGACATCAGCGTCACGACGACAGTGAACAGGCCAAGCCCGGCCAGAAACCACATGACGGAGGGATTTTCGATAAGAAATGATCTGCGCATGGGTTAATCCGCCGCCGCACGGCCTTTGAGGGCGACGATACCCTTGGGCCGGAATTGAATAAACAGGATGATGAACAGGATCATATAGGTCTGCGCGGCCAATGTGTTGGACGGGTTCAACCATTCGATCCCTTTCTGCAAGAAGCCGATCAAGGACGCACCCGCGAGCGTGCCCCAGACGTTCCCGACACCGCCCACAACGACGGTCATGAAGCTTTGCACGATGTAATCCGCGCCCATTTCCGAGGTCACCTTGGCATAAAGCCCAATCGCCACACCCGCGATCCCGGCGATGCCAGAGCCGAACCCAAAGGTCAGCATGTTGATCCGGTCAGGGTTGATCCCCATGGATGCAGCCATGCCGGGGTTTTGGGTGACAGCGCGTACCTCAAGCCCAAGCCGGGTGCGCTTGAGCACAAACAGGATCAGCGCGAGGAAGATCAGCGCCAGAACGAAGATCGCGATCCGGATGTAGCTGATGGCGATCACGTCATTGAGGACCCATGCGCCGTCCAGCCATTCAGGCGAGGTCAGCGGGCGGGCCTGCGTGCCAAAGATGTTCTTGGCCAGTTGCTGCAGAGCAATCGAAATCCCAAAGGTCGCCAGAAGTGTCTCAAGCGGGCGGTGATACAGATGGCGGATCACCAGCCGCTCCATCGCCACGCCCGCACCAAAGGTGATGGCAAAGGCCAGCGGTAGGGCGATCAGGATCGACAGCGTGTAATCAGGTACAAACTGCTGGACGACAAAGCCGGTATAGGCGCCCATCATGATAAACTCGCCATGGGCCATGTTGATCACGCCCATCACACCAAAGGTGATGGCAAGGCCAATCGCAGCCAGAAAGTAGATTGAGGCGAGCGACAGGGCATCCAACCCAAGGTCTGCCGCTTGGCTAAAGCCGACCCGCGTTTCAATCGCGTCCAATGCGCTGCGGGCGGCGTCGGTGATGGCGGTGTCCGGTTCGGCGTAGCTGACAAAGAAGACGTGGGCATCAAGTGCCTCGGACTGCTGCGTGGGTGTGACGCGGGGCGGGACAATGCCCGCGTCTGCAAGCGCGTCATAGGCTATCTCGCGGTTCGCATCCGTGTTCAATTTTGCGACAGGCTGGCCACCGACGAACGCGCCTTCGATATTGGCCTCAAGCTCTGCGCGGATATAGGCGGCTGTGATCAGGGGCGGGGCCAGTTCTGCGGCGACAAGTTGGTCGTAAGCCTCGGCCTCGGTCAGATCCACCCCGGGGATCAGGATCGCGGCGATATTGGCATCTTCGGGCACTGCGGACGCAACGCCGGTGTCTGTTGACAGAATACGGTTCAGGACGGCGCGCACATCAACCGAGAGATCGCCTGACAGCGCTTCGATTGCGGCAATGCGGTCTTCGGTTGTTTCAGAAAATTGGGCACCCAGCATGCCTGCCAAGCGGGTCTTGATCTGTTGGAGATCAGTGTCAGGTTCACCTTCAATCGAGGCTTGCAGCGGTGCCAATTGACTGGCGTCCATGCTGCGGGCGATTGCCTCAACCGCCGCGCGGCGTCTTTCGATATCGGGATCGGACAGTTGGAACTGGACCAGCGCGTCGCCAATGGCACGGCGGACACCGCCATTGGGGCGGGATTCTGTGACGTCATCCTCGGGCACTGTCGCAACAGCCTCGCCACTATCCAGATCAAATAGGGCGACCTCATCCCCGGTTTCCTCGGCGCGGAAGAACAGACCGTCGCTTGTGCGTTGCACGATGGCGCGATCACGCCAGGCTTCGAGAAAGGGCAGGGCTTGGGGCAGGCCGCTATCGACCAGATCATCCAGCACAACGCCAACCGTGCGGCGTCCTGGTTTAAGAACTTCCTCTGCGTGGGTTTGCAGCAGGGATTGTAATGACTGGGCTGTCACCATCGCAGGGGTCATCAGGCACATCGCGAGCGCCAGAAGGAATATTCGTAGCATGGGAAGGGGCCGATCTGTCATTTGTGTGTGGCGCGCGAAAGGTCGCGCGCCACACGGGAGGTCTTAGTAGTTCGAAGTCAGCTGAACACAAGTCTCGGTTTCGGTGTTGTACATACCGCAACCCAGGTCTTTCCAGTCAGATGTCAGAACAGCAGATTCTGGCAGGAAGTCTGTCCATGCATCGCCAGGAACTTCTTCAGTCTGGCTGATGATGTCGAACTGACCGTCAGCTGTGATTTCGCCGATCAGCACTGGCTTGGCCAGGTGGTGGTTTGGCAACATCACGGCTGTACCGCCTGTCAGGTTCGGGAATTCCTGACCGTACATGGCTTCACGAACCGCATCCACATCTGTTGTGCCTGCTTCAGTGACCGCATTCACCCACATGTTGAAACCGATGAAGTGGGCTTCCATTGGGTCGTTGGTCACACGCTCATCGCCCATTTTGGCTTTCCATGCGGCAACCCATTCGTCGTTCAGGTCAGATTCAGCAGACTGGAAGTAGTTCCAGGCAGCAAGGTGACCAACAAGGTCAGATGTATCCAGACCGGACAGCTCTTCTTCACCCACAGAGAAGGCAACAACCGGGATATCGTCAGCAGAGACACCAGCCGCAGCCAGTTCTTTGTAGAAACCGATGTTTGCGTCACCGTTGATGGTCGAGATCACACCAACCTGCTTGCCGTCTTCGCCCAATGCGACAACGTCCGCAACGATTGTTGCCCAGTCAGAGTGACCAAATGGGGTGTAGTTCACGAAGATATCTTCGGCAGCAATGCCTTGGTCCTGCAGATAGCTTTCAAGAATGTTGTTTGTTGTCCGTGGGTAGACATAGTCGGTACCCAACAGCGCGAACTTCTCAACGCCCAGCTCTTCCAGGAAGTAATCTGTCGCAGGGATCGCTTGCTGGTTTGGTGCAGCACCTGTGTAGAATACGTTTTTAGAGCTTTCTTCGCCCTCATACTGCACAGGGTAGAACATCAGGCCGTTCAGTTCTTCCAAAACTGGCAAAGCAGATTTGCGGCTGACGGATGTCCATGATCCGAAGATCACGTCGACTTCTTGAACAGTCAAAAGCTCACGGGCTTTCTCAGCAAACAGTGGCCAGTCGGAGGCAGGGTCAACCACAACGGCTTCGATCTGACAATCAAGCAGACCACCGGCGGCGTTTTGCTCTTCGATCAGCAATTCCATTGTGTCTTTGAGTGTTGTTTCGGAAATAGCCATAGTGCCAGAAAGTGAGTGCAGAACACCGACTTTGATCGGCGCGGCGCAATCGGCTGCAGCCATTGTTGCAGACCCCAAAAGGGCAGCCGTCACGAGAGTGGAGAAATTCTTTGTCATAGGTCAATCGTCCCAGTTGTTGCTGCGGGCATCTTGGGTAGCAACGTGCATCCCAGAGGCAGCCCAACCAAAGAAGTCAGAACCCGCAACAGTTTTGTTTTAGCCGCGCGGTCCGAGAAATCTGCCAGGATAAACCGTTGCGCGGCGTCGATACCCAAGAAGGGCAGAGACAGTTGGGGGCAGGCGGCGACGATTCACCAGAAAATGGATGACAGCCGTGTGACAGCGGCAGGTATCGCCCAATTACAGGACGTAATTCGAGGTTCGCGCCTAATTTTTAGACAATATATAAAGCCTTTCTTGGGCGCGAATGCTTATAAATATTGCAACTGGTGAATCAATCCAACCTAAGCGGTTGTGAGTTCTGCCATGTCTGAATGTCGCAGTCCGCTCGTCGCAGACCGGCGACCTCATAGCTTTTTGAACTAAATTTGAATCACTTCTTCGCGGCCTCTCCCTTCAGCCTAACGCGAAAAGTGAGCCTTGGTATGTGCAGGACAAATTCGAAATGCCCTAGGGTCCTGACCCTAGTCGCCAGTGTGCCAGAGCAGCTCTTGATCGCCACCTAGTTTGCTGTTCCCCAGTGGGCGGAATTCATCTGCCAAAGCGTCTAGTTCAGGGTTCGGTGACAAGATCAGGTAGGCCTCCAGCCAAGCCATTTCAAAACTATCTAACGTGTCGGTTCCATCGAAGTAGCTTTGGACCTCGCCTGAATAGGCTTCGCTTGCCTTGCCGTCTTCGATGTCATTGATGGCAAATGCAACGATCCGATCCAGTGCGTTGTCACAAACACCTTTGATCGACATGCCTTGTTGTTCCAAAAATAATGTTGTGACCACCAAGGGCGAGATTGCATGCAGCTGATAGTGCAGGGCGTATTTCCCCCGCCGCATTTCTTGCGGCAGGCTACCATCTTCCAATGCTTGGCACTGCAGGAATGACGCGGACCAGGCAGACCAGCGTAATGCCACAGGATCATCTGTGATATCTGCGACCAGATTGACGGCCAGCGTTGCCCAAGCGCGCAGATTTCCGCGCTTTGCGCCCTGAGTGGCATCTTCTTCCCAAAACAGCATCTGTTCGCTGACCCTGCTGCTGAGCCAGTCTTCGATCACAGCGCGGTGTTGTGGGTTAGTAGAGAAGGGCGCAGCCTGCTTGTATGCAAAGGCAAAACCCGCCAGTCGGGCCCCGATTGAGAAATTCGCCGTGATTGTCTTAAGCTCAGAGAATGCGTCGGCTTCGGCCCAGGTTGCGATCTGTTCGATCAGGCAATCCGCTTGGGCAACCTGATCGTCGTCCCCCCGTGTGATCGCATTGGCCGTCTGTGTCAGGTCGCGCAGAAAGTCATCGATTGGATCAAGGGCCGCGTCGACCTCTGCGTTGCTGGCTTCATCGATGTCAGAGCGCGATTCACTTTCTGCGGTATAGCGGCTGCCATAGCTCAGCGAGATGACCGGTTCAGGTGGCGGGCTACATTCTAATTCATCGTTCGCGCTGGCGAATGTGGGTGCTGATAGCATCAGGCCGGCGCCAACCAGCGTAGAGACAAGTTTTTTCATGTTCCGTCCTGCAAGTTTATAAGTGACGTAATGGCGCGTGCCTTCTCGGATCCGCTATCTGCGGCGCGTTCCAACCATATCAATGCGTCGTCAGGGGCTGCGGGCGTGCCAATCCCAAAGGCGAGCGCATAACCAAATTCGGCCATCGCAGTTGTGTCGCCGCCTTCAGCGGCTTGGGACAACCATCGCGTCGATTCTGAAAGGTCAGCGGCGTTGGCAGCCGTCTCGCGTAGGTGCATTGCATAGGTGCGCATCGCAAAGACATCACCGGAATTCGCGGCCAGTAAATATGCGTCGGGCATGTTGACCTTAGCCGATATCACAGCTTGGGTCGCCGGGTCGGCCCGGCGGTACCGGCCAAGATACGCGGGCAAGAGCGCTTGTTCTGCCCCAACCATAGCGCTTTGCAGCATGGTTGCGGCACGGTCGGGATCATACCCTGCCGTCGTAGGATCAAGCGAGAGCGTGAACAACCCACGTGCTGCCGTTTCATCGCCCTGCGCGAAGGCCGCTTCAAACAGGCTGATGCCATTCACGAGGCCTTCTGGGGTACCCATCTCAACATGACGTTCTGCAAGATCAACCATCGCCCATGCGTTGTTACCCACAAGTTGCTCGGCAATTTGCATCCATTGCGCTTCTTGTTCGATGTCACCGATGGTTTGAGAAAGATTAGCCATCTCCATTACATTCTTATAGTCGCAAGGCATGGCGCTGATGGCGCGGGCAAGGTAGACATCTCTTTCCATTGACGCGACATGCGGTATTGCGAAAACCAGTGCATCAAAATCACCATTTGCTGCGATCACATCGGCATAGTCTGCATATGTGCGCGCACCGGTTGGATCATCCGTCGCTAGGCTCGCGATGAGCTTAATGGCCGCGCCTTCACCGGCTTGAGCGGGCTCTTCAAGCATCGCCAATACCTGTGTCATGCCAACTTCGGTGTCGCTTTGATAATCAAGAAGGGCCTGCGCCAATTCAAGCGCGGCATCCGCGCCAGAGCGTTGGTACTCGCGGCGCAATAGATCGAACGCGACAAGCCGTTGCTGTGGGTTTTCGGCCAATTCGAATTCAAGCTTTGCAAGCGCACGTAGCACATCCGGGAACTGTCCAGAGTAGTCATCCCAGAAGGCCTGTAGCTCAGGTGATGAGTCAGGCGAAGACTCAAGGAACTTTAGATATCGCGCTAAAGATGTCGGACGACCATAAAGCGCCTGAGACTGCAAAGTGGCAATCATCAGTGGGCTTTCTTCCGCATTCAGCGAGATGACCTGCTGTGCCGATAGTTCCAGATTGGCCGAGGCCGTCGCGGCCTCTTGCAAACGCCAGTATTCCGCCTCTGCCAACCGAGGGCTGTCGATTGCCTGACACATGAATGCGCCATAAAGATTCTTTGTTGGTGTGATACCGCCAAGCGTTGAGACTGTCTTGCTCAGCAGATCGACTGCCCTCTCAAAACTAAGTGGGTCACGCTGGGCGATCAACATTGTCGCCAATTCGGCGATACCTTCAGTGTCCTCAAGTTCCGCAGCGCGTTCAAACAAGGCCATTGCGTCGGCCTGACCGGCCCACCTGCCTTGTTCCGCAATCTCAATCTGTGCAAGGCGGGTGAAGACCCATCCGGGCGCATCGTCAAATTCGGCTAAGGCGCGCATTGCCGCCGTGCGTTCTGCCTCCCGGTTTGGGTAAAGATCTTCATAGACCTCCAGGAACAGTGCCACACGGGTTAGACCCGCCCGTTGCCCCGAAGTCGCGGCCGCTTGGAAGAGTGCATAAGCTTGATCCAGATCCTGCTCAACAAGTGCACCTGTTTCATAAAGCCGGCCGAGTTCAATTTGTGCATAGGGCAGCCCCGCATCGGATGCTTGGCGCAGATAGCGCAGCAAGATGTCGTTGTCTTTGTCAAAGCCTTCGGCCTGCATGTGATATTCAACGACCTTCCAGGCCGCGTTGGCGTCCCCCAGATCAGCGGTAAACCGGAACCAGTCATGGGCCAACTGTGTGTTGCGCCGGACGATATCACCATTGTGGTATTCGCGCGCAATCCGCGCTGTCCGGTCGCAGATTGTTTCGTTCAATTCGCCGACCAAAGACCCGAACGCCATTGTGACGGCCAATTCAACGGGCACGTCCCACCCTTCTGGTGCTTCACCATCCAGAACCATTTGGCTGAGGGTCAATAGCGCGTCGGCGTTTCCTGCATAACCCGCTTCAAGCAGCAGGGCATTGGCTTGGTCGATGTCGCGCGCAATGCCGATGCCGTCACGGATCAACCGGGCGAGCACGTTCTTAAGGCGCGGTGATAGACTGTCAGCCTCATTGGCCAACTCCACGACCAATTGTTGATCGCGCAGCCCGGCAAAATTGCCTGCGGCCTCCATTGCAGCAATGCGTGCGACAAGCGCGTTTGTGCCTGCAAAACCAGGGTCTGCATCGGCCAACCGATCAATCATCACTTCGATCGTGTCCAGCCAACGGACCGGATTGATCTGTTGCAAACGCCTGATATCGCGTTTCACCAAAGTTGGGCTGATATCGGGCAAGGCGCCTTGATCCCAGCTCGCCCACATGGCGGTGGTGACTGCGTCAGGCTCACGCGCGACGCAGATCATTTCAGGGGGGATCGCCGGAGGCTGAAATTTAAGATCAATCGCAGTCGCGCTACCCTCCTGGGCCAGCATTGCACCAGGCAGGGTGGCGGCTATGATCAAGGGCACAGCCCGCAAAGTATGACGATAGCTCAAGCGACGCGATTTCATATTCGTTCTCCGTTCAATCAACCTATTTTAGGTAGGTATTGGTAGTAGCTTCAGCGCTGAAACCATCGCCAGACTCAGTCAGCACGATGGACACACCGCCGCCACGCTGCAGATCAATTCCTGAAACGACGGTCAGGGTCTCGCCCCCACTCCGAACCTCAAAGTCAAGCGTCAGTGGCGCCCGAAGACTGACGGTTTCGCCTGACATAGATCCGACACCCTCGATGGCCACAGCGTCGGCCAATGGCACGAACAGCTCGACATCTTCGGCGCCGGACAGGTTGTACAGCGTGACATCTGCCTTGGCTGGGTCGTTGGCGATCTTGTCTTCGATGATCTCAACGGTTTCGTCTTGAAGCATGATTAGCGTGTAATGTGCGCCAGCACCCGCTTCGAGCGAGGTGGAGCCGCTTGACGCACTAATGGCAATATCGCCGGGCATGACATTCACGAAGCCTGAAACGCCGGTTTCGATATCGCGCAATGTCGTGCCGTCAATAGCGACAAAGCTCTGTCCCGGTGCGACGACCCGCACGAAGCTTGAGTTTGGGGCAAAAACATCCTCGTACAAGCCATCGTCATTGGCGAAGGCGTGGCCTGCTTGTACGGCAAACGCAGCTGCGAGTATGAGTGAAGAGCGGATCATGATTTTTCCTCTAGTGTTTGAGTGCAGGCATAAATGCTGGGTTCAGAGGCAAACGGCTCGGACATCGTAAACGTTACAAACTGTGCGCCGCCCTCCCAAAGGCCGGTCAGCGGCATATAAAATCGCCCTGTGCGGGTTAGACGTTCCCCGCGTATGATGGATTTGGTACGGGTAGCTCCGTCTGCCGAGCGAAATTCAAAATCTGCCTCAAGGCCGATGGACCGGTTGGTATCCACAAGAAGCGTGTCTTCTGGTCCAAGGTTATGGCCCGTCAGATCGACTACTAGTTCGGTTTCGGTGGCCGTTGCGGGCAATTCAGTCGTACATGTATTGCCGGCCGCCGCGATCAGTTCACGCATCGGTTGGTCGCCATATTGTGCGAGGTTATTGTAAATCGGGTTTTCCCAAATCAGGAACCGTGGCCGGGTTTCCTGGAAGGCTTCCGAGGTCAAGTAGGACAGCATGGCCCCATATTGGTTCCCCCCGGTTAGGGCGTAGTTCACCACTTCCAATTCTGTATATTGCGCGATGAACCCGGGAAAGTTGTTGATCGGGCTGTCGGAAAACGATGTGCCAGCCAATGCAACGGGAATAGATGCTTCGGCGTCACCAAACAGATCAAGACCAGCACCGCCCAGGTCAGCGGATTGGATTTGAACCGTGTCATAGGTCATCGAGATCGCCTCGGGCAGCGTGTCGGCGCAGTGCTTTTGCAGAATGCGCCGCATCCCGGAGAACGCGACAGCGGGCCCTTGTGGTTCGGTTTCAAAGGTTGTGAGGGTCAGGTCTTCGTAGCCGGGCAGCGACTTGATTGTATCGGCAATCGCAATCGCTGTTTCGCGCGCTCCGCTGGCTGACCAGTGAAAGTCGGCCTTGAAGAAGGGCAAGTCGTAGGCGGGTGCGTTCAGCATTGCCTCGCGGGCATCAACGGTGACCACCCCTTGGGCATTGAGCCGCTCCAGAATGTCGTTGTGCACGCTGGTGGCGATTTCAAGGTCGAAACCGTAAAGCGCTGCGGCATCCGGTAGGTGGTTTGGCATCGTCACGCTTTTGGTCGGGATCGGTACATAGATCAACGTTGTGCCGTTCTCGGCCAAAGCCTCAGACAATGCCGCCAAATCCGCGACGATCTGATCAGAAAATGGGTGCGCCATCCGCAGGTCGGCGTTGATCCGAAAGAAAACCCCGTCCTTACCTTCGATTGCTGGCAATTCCTTGTTTTGCTCTAGACCAAGGCAACCGAAATTCGTGGGTGTGATCTGTGATTGCGCCAATGCGGGGCCCGCGGCCGCGATAAGCCCCGACAACAGCAGATTTCGCAGTGAAAAGCGCATCATTGGTTTTCCTCTATCTGTCTGGGTTCAAGATCAAACTTTGCAGTCTCCAAGACGGGCATTAGATTTTGCGCTGTCACAAGGGTTGTCAGCGACGATGCGGTCATGGCGGTTTCCAACAAAGCTTGGGTTTTCTCTAGCTCTTCGACCGAGGCCGCCGGTTCACGCAGTCGGATCACCGCCAACTTGAACGCAATTTCTGCCGCGCTATCACCTGTGGCCTTGTCGACGATGTCTGTCAGTTCAGTCTCAAGTGATCCGAAAGGTGTGCCTTGTTCATGATACCGGAAAGCCGCGTCAATGGCGTAGGAATTGCCTGCGCGCGCATAGGACAGAATGATATTTTTCATCACATCGGTGCGGCGCGGGCCCAGGTCGTCGGGCGGGATCGTATCAAGGACCCTGATCATATTGGCGATCGCTCCACCGCGTCCGGTGGCCGCAGCCATCCCGTAATAATGCGCAACATCCACGGCACGCGCTCCCTCGCCTTGCTGGTCGAGCCATTGGGCAAAGCGCAATGCGGCAAAGCCATCACCTAAATCCGCCAGTTGGCGCAACTGATCTGTTGGTATGCTCGTACCTCTGGCCAAGGCGCGCCGGGCCACAATCAACGACTCTGTGGGTAGTTCAGTGGATGATCTGATCCCGCGCACCATGGTCACGGTGATCCGGTGCGGCTCCACGCCAGACCTGTCTTGCGCATGGGCCGGAGTGTGGGCCGCCACGGTCAGACAGGCGGCAAGGGCGGGCAGGAGTTTAAACATCGCCCGTCCCTTCTGTCTCAATCACCTCGTCCAATAGTGCGGGATCGCTCAGATAACGCACCGGAAACTCCCAAATCACAAAAGGTGGCGGGGCCTCTTGGTCAACCTGTTCGAGGAACATGTTCATAGGGACCACGGGACCCAGACCTTCGCGGGCGTGGTTTATGACGTCATGACCCAGGGACAGCTTCAACGCCTCCACAAAGCTCCAGTTTTCATTGGCGGAATAGCTGGTGCCGACCAGAACCAAAGGCACAGGGCCGCTGTTGCCGAACAAATCCAATCCGCCACCCGACGGGTCTTCTGCTTCAGGCATTGCCAGATAAGGTGTGACGGTTTCAGGCTCGAGCCCCACTGTGGGGGCCAGTCCGTCAGATGTAACAAAGGACACCAGATCGCCGATGAATGTCACAGGCGTCTGTTCGTCGCGCGCAAAGGTGGTGTCGCCCTGTGCGATCACACCAGACGCGGCGATCACCTCTGCGGTGGTTGCGGCACCGAGGTCTGTCCAATGGGTATCTGTTTGAAAGAACGCATCTTGCGTGTCGATCAGGGCAGGGCGGCTATCGACAGTGACGATATCGCGCTGGGCCAATGCCGCCATGAACCATTCATAAGCTGCAGCGCTTTCGTCGGCTTGGTCGGATGCATCTGCATAGGCGCGGTCCACGTCTACCTTGGCAGGCACCGGCACGACAACCAACGCGCTGCCCATCTGGGCAAGCTGCGCATCGACTGACGCGATCCAGTCCAAAGCGTCAGATGTCAGCGGCGCATCAGGGTCAAGCGGGCGGTATTCTTCCTTGGTGAAAAGCCAGCCCTTGTCGCCAGCCACAACCCCATCGCGGCCTTCATTGAGCAAAGCATAACGGGCAGCCCCCACAATCCCCACAGCCGGTTCGCGGTGCGGCAGGTTTGCGCGGTACAGGGTATCAACCTCTTGTGTAAATTCGCCCTTCAGCACGCCGTCGATATCCGGGCGGTCCACATCCGACGTCATCAGCATGACGTTTGCAAAGATCGCATACCCAAAGAAGCTGACGGGAAGCATAAGTTTAATGGCAAGGCTGCTGTTCATCATACCCTCCGGTCAAAATTGAAAATAAAGGAAAGGCGAGAAGCTTTGCTCGGCAAGCTTGAGCACGGTCATGGCCCCGATGATCAGAACCGTTGACGTCAATAGCAGCTGCATCGCGGGGTTCACCGCAGCAGTGCCGTCGCCCTGCACTTGCAGACCGCCGCTTTGGCCTTCGCCAAATGCGGCATGCAACCGTGGCTCGATAAAGACGACACCAGCGGCAACGACTGCCAAGGTCAGACTTTCGCGGGTCACAGATAGCCAGACGGTCGGATCGCCGATGAACCCGTTCATCCCGATCATGCCTGCATAAATCTCAAAGGCCTCACCAACATAGGCGGCGCGGAACATGATCCAGCCGATCAGCACAAAGAACAGGGTCAGCGGAAGTGCGAACCAATAGCTTGATGCCTTGCGATCCCAGCCCAGATAACGCTCTGCGGCAAGCAGGCCACCATGCCAGAACCCCCAAAGCACGAAGGTCCAGTTCGCCCCATGCCACAGCCCGCCCAGCACCATGACCATCATTAGATTGACATAGGTACGTCCGGGGCCTTTGCGGTTTCCGCCCAGCGAAATATACAGATAGTCACGCAGCCAATTCGACAGTGAGATATGCCAGCGGCGCCAGAATTCCGTGATCGACCGGCTGATGTAGGGGAAACGGAAGTTTTCCAGGAACCGGAAGCCCATCATCTTACCCAGCCCAATCGCCATATCGCTGTAGCCGGAGAAGTCGAAGTAAAGCTGCAGCATATAGGCCATCGCCCCGGCCCAAGCGAGCGCCATGCCGGGGTTCTCGGTCGCAAAGGCCAGATCAGCCAGCGGGGCCACCGCATCCGCCAGAATGACCTTTTTGCCAAGCCCGATCAGGAAACGGGCCAGCCCGTCGCAGAATAGCTCAGCCGAGTGTTCACGTTCACGGAATTGATCCTCTAGATCCTTATAGCGCAGGATCGGGCCTGCGATCAGCTGCGGGAAAAGCGCGATGAAGGCTGCGAAATCGATGAAACTCGCGTCTGCGGTCGCATCACCGCGATGCACGTCGATCAGATAGCTGAGCGCCTGGAAGACATAAAACGAGATGCCAATCGGCAAGATCAGATGCCAGTGCACGCCAAGCCCCGCAGGGTCGGTACCCAACAATGCCGCGAAGCTGTCGATAAAGAAGTTTAGGTATTTGAAAACACCCAACACGCCCAAGCATCCGACGACGCCGAGGGTCAAATAGGCTTTGCCCTTTTGGGTTCCGCGGTGCTTGGCGATCTTCTGGCCGACCACATAGGCGAAGAGCGTCGTCAGGAACAACAGCCCTAGGAAATCAACCCGCCACCAAGCGTAAAAGACGTAAGAGCCTAGCAGAATTGGGTAAGAGCGGAAGCGGACGGGCGTCAGGTAATAGATGCCCAAAAACACCGGCAGGAACAGGAACAGGAAGGATTCTGATGAAAAGACCATTAGCTGTCCCTCTGCCACAGACATGCCTCAGCCGGGGCGCGATAGCTTTCGACGCCGCCTGCTGAGATTTCAATTTCTTGCGTGCCCTCCAGATCGGCGATGATCTGATTGGCTAGCGTTGTGATGTCGCCGCCCAAGAAGCGCGGGAACTGTTCGCGAAAATCATTGCCGCTTAGCACCAACCGGTTGGCGGCACTTGAGCCCAACCCGGTCCGGTTTCCGGCAAAGACATTTTGGGACACCATCGTATCGGTGCCGTCGATCTGATTGCTAATGAACAGCCCGGTGCTTTGGTTGCCAAGGAAATCATTCTCAACAACGACGTTTTGGCGGCTGGCCCGCAGGACCATGCCCTTTTGCCGATTGCTAATGCTGATATTGCGCGTCAACAGGACGCAATCGCTGTCGGTGACGTTAATCCCGGTCTTGGCGCTGTCCCAAATAAAGTTCTCGGACACGACGTTGTTTTCGCTGGCGCGCGCAACCGAGATGCCGGCGCTGGCGCTGCCCATCAGGATGTTGTCTGACACGTCGTTCTCGTGGGAACTATCGGTCACACGCAGCCCGCTTTTGATAAATAGGTTGCCACGCACCTGTGTCTGATGCGCCCCTCGCAGGGCAAGACCTCCCCCGGTCGCACTGGAAAAGACGTTGTTGGCAACGCTTGCGGCTTTGGTTCCCATCAGTGTCACGTCACTGACGTTCCGAAACATGTTGTCTTGGATAAAGGATCGTCCAATGGCGGCATAAAGTCCCCGGTTTGACACGGAAAATCCCGAAAAGAGTGCCGTTTCGCCAAAGCCCAAGTCTTCGAAGACGCCTCCGGTGACCTCAGCCCGCCCTGTGCCAACGGTGGTCACAAAGGGCGCAAATGTTGGAGCGACGGGGTTGGGCTCTGTTGTGCCCGCGATCTTGGCCCCATCAACAAAAAGCTCGCCAAAGTTTGCCAGAAACGCACCATCGCTGCGGCTGAGCAAGAGCGCATCATTCGGTTGCAGCTTTAAGGCTGCCCCCTGCAGAACAATCAATGGCGCGCGCAGCGTATCGCCATCCATGAGGTGGGCAACATCCGGTTGCGCGGCAAGCCATGCGCGGACGTCCATCAGGCTGACTTCACCTTCTTGGATCGCGATCACCTGCGGGGTATCTGAGGGCTGCGCGCGCATGATAGACAGCTGATCGTTGGCACCCTCATAGATCGCCAGCTGCACAAGTGCGATGCGCAGATCCATCAGTTGCAGGGTGCCTTCTTCCAGCGGGTCAGTGTCCGGTGGTGTCGGCAGTTGAGAAGTCGGATCGCGGCCAAGTTCGGATCGCGCGGTGGCAATCAAGTCAGCATAATCGGCGTCTTGGACCTGTTCCTGCAAGCCAGGGTAGATGCTGACGGCAGCGTCATGCATCACCTGATAGCGTGCAAGCCCATCCGCCTGAGCGGGTAGGCTAAGAATGCCCAATGCGGTGGCAAATACGCCGTTGCAAAGCCAGTTATGCCGATCCGTCTTAGGCATGCGACATGCGATCCAGCTGCAGCTCGGTGGCCACTGATTTGTTCATCGTGACAAGGATCACTTCAACCTTGTCGTTCGATGTGTTGGTCAGGCTCATGGATTCGCTGACATCCAGCAAAATGCGTTCGCCATCCGCCAGTTTGCGGCGGCTGAAACCGTCAAACAGCTCAAGCTCGCCACGCCCGGTAATCATCTGGCGGCCGGGCAGGGGGTCAATAGAAATGGAGGATCCTGCGTTGATCTGCAGAACGGTCATTTCATAGTCTTTCGACGTCATGACCTGACGGCTGGTGCCCCAGTGATGTTCGCGCGACAGATGCGCCACGGATTCGCGACGAGTCTCGGATTTCAGCGTCTCGACGACTTTCTTGACGTCCTGACATTTGCCACGCGCTGTCACCAATACGGCATCAGGCGTATCAACGACGATCACATCCGACATGCCCACGACCGCGACCAGACGTTTGTCAGAGCGGACCAAGGAATTATTGGTATCGACCGCAATAACATCGCCCTCAAAGACGTTGCCATCTTCGTCAGCCATGCCGATGCTGTGCATCGACGTCCAGCAACCCACGTCGCTCCATTCCACATCGATTGGGGCCAGTGCTACGGATTTGGCGCGCTCAAAGATCACCCGCTCGGTAGGTTCATTGACGGCCCGCCGGAAGCTGTCGGGGTTCAACAGCAGTGTATCGCCGCTGCGCTCTGCACAGGTGACGGCTTGGCTGACGGCCTTATGTGTCTTGGGCTCAAGCCGAGCGAATTCATCAATGATGGTAGATGCGGCATAAAGCGATATGCCCGAAGCCCAGTAAGACGCACCAGAGTTTACGAGGGCCACGGCCTTGCTGATAGGGGGCTTCTCCACGAATTCTGCGACACTGTGCAGACCGTCGTAGTTTGTAAAGCGGCCACCATCGGTGATGTAGCCATAACCAATTTCGGGATAGGTTGGTGTGATCCCAAAGGTGACGATCCGGCCATCAGATGCAGCCTGACGCATATTGAAAATGGGGGTGTTCAGGTTGCCAGCGATCATATGGTCTGCTGGCAAAATCAGCATCAGGCCATCTGGCGTTTCATCCGCCAAAACCAATGCGGCGGCCAAAACGGCAGGCCCGGTGTTGCGCGCCATTGGTTCGCAGATAACCGTTGCATCGCATTGAATTTGGGACAGCTGCTGCAGCACGGTTTGTTTGTGCTGCACCGCCGTGACAACAATAGGCTTGGTGTATCCCTTTGAGCGGTGACGTTGCACCGTCGCCTGGAAGAAAGTCAGAGACCCAGAGCCGCCCACGGGCTGAAATTGCTTGGGGCTTTGGGTGCGCGACATTGGCCACAGGCGAGACCCTGTTCCGCCGCACAGAATGATTGGAGTAATGTCCTGCATTGTATCAAAATTCCTACGTAGTCGTTCGTTAAAACGGTCGTTTCGTTCAGTCTTCAAAGTTTGCAGTGTCTTGTCTTCGGATGATCATATGCCCGCACCCGCTGTCAGTTCCGAAAAGAGCGCGCGGCGAAATCTCAGGCGGGCCGTCTGATCCAAGGCCACATCGGCCTGGTCTGGATCAAGCAGGGTCACCTGTGCTGTCAGCAACGAAGCATTGGTCTGCACACCATCGTTTTGACCTGAAAGGTCGATGGATACGGGGACAACCCGGCCATCGCTCAGCACCAGCTCAGGCTGGTCGCCCGCCAAAAGCCGGGCCGCGCCCTCATAGCTGATCAGCGTCGTGGCTTCGATAGTTGCATCTGACGCGACAAGTTTGACCAATGGGGTACCTGCCAAAATAGTGGCGCCTTCATAGAATTCGGCCAATGGAATGACCTCACAGTCGCATGGCATACGCACACTCAACAAATCACCCGAGTTGGCGCTGATCGAATAGGCTACCTCGCCGAACCGGGCGGTTTCATTGGCATAAGAAATTTGACCTGCCGCCGTTGCGCGCAGTGTCTCGCCACTTGTCGCGAGAGTGACAGGCCGTGCCTCATAGCTGAACATCACACGCTGATGAATGACGTTGGCGGCCATCGCGATCAGGCCAAGGCTAAGTACGACAAGCCCGCCTTTACGCAGAACGTTGCCAAGCCGTTGCGACCCGCTCAGCTTTGCGGCCGGGGCCTTTTCTTTGATCTCTGTTGGACCAGTGTATCCCAAGAAGCGACCAACGGTGACCAGATCACCAGCGAGGTGGCTGTTCATGATATAACGCAATGGGGCCAAGTGGCTGCCCACAGGGTCAGTAAACCGCAGGCAAATGTCTGCGTTGTCAGATGCGCCGACCTTTTCGACCTCAACATCGGCATACAAGTTGACCGAGAAGCCTTCGAAATCGAACCGCAAAACCGCGGATTCGCGTGTGCCGTGCCCTGAGGGGGGCATAAGGCCGGATACTTTCGCGTGGGTGACAGATATGGATTTGCCTTCGAGCCGGCGATCCCCGATCTGGGCAGAAAAGGGCATCTGAAGCTGGGGATGCTCGTCTTCATAGACAAAGCTACTCGAAATTTTATTTTCGGGTTCCAGGACTAGCATTTGATCAGTATCGCTCATCATCGGTTCCTATTATTGGCAGTCATTCAAACCACCCCTGTTAGATAAAGGACGCCGATCGTCAGCCATCCCAAGGTAAGTATGTGAAGGTAAACAGAGCTCGCAGTGGCGATGCGCCGTCCAATCGATACAGGCTGGGCCTTTGCGCTGCTGCTGGCCTGACGCGTCCATTTTTGGCGGTCCAAGCGGAACAAAACATAGCTTTTGACCGAAGCGCCAAAAAGCTGGCTGAAGTACAAAAGCCCTGGATAGACGATTGGAAAGCTGCGGCCGCGGAACAGGCAAATCACAGTACAAAAGAAGTAGCGGGTCAACATGACCCAGGCGATGTAGGCGGGGATCACGAGCGGGCTGAAAAAGATTGCCGCCGCGATCATGCACAAAGGGCCGGCCAAGGTTGTCCAGATCGATAACCGCTGATCAAGGATCGACCACCATGTGAAAAAACCGATGCGTGAAATGGGCAGTTCCAGCGCGCGTCCGTTCGTGCGCAGCATATTCCCAAACCAGCGCACCATCAGGGCTGAAGCACTGCCAACAAAGGTTGGCTTTGGTTGGGTTTCCATCGAACTGCTGGCCACATCCGGCAGATATGCCAGATGGTAGCCATTCTTCATCAGCCAGTACCACGTCGACTTGTCGTCACCAGTCAGAAAGTTCACCCGACCCAGACGCCAGTGATCGATAAAGTCGTTCTGCACGGCGTTAATGAAATCTGCATTGGTCGCAAGATTGCCGCGGAACACGGACATCCGCCCGGTCAAAGTCAGCACACGGTTGCTCAGACCCATTGAGCACATCATCACCTGCCGTTGGTCAAAGCGCAGCTCAAACCAGTCGCGGAACAGGCCGGGTTTTGGAATTTCGACCTCTTCGTCTGTTGTCAGCGCGCCAACCCTTGGATCGGTAAAGATGGGGGCCGTCTGCGCCACGATGTCTTCGGGTACGCAACTGTCACCATCGACAAAGATGACAATATCATGCGGCGTCGGGCAGCAACGGGCGATCAGGTTCAGCGATTTCGCCAAAGCATCACGCTTACCGGTGCCGGGAATACGGTCGATGATCAGTTGAACCGATGACATATCTATGGGCATCGTCGCGTATATCTGGCGGATGATCCGCTCATCCGCGCCATCGACAACGGACGATACGATTGTCGCCCCGTTTTCAGACCGTGCAGCTGCTAGAAAAATGCTGCGATACACCGGGATCGTGACATCGATATCAATCTTGTACGAGGTCGTCAGAAAGAACGCATGGGCCCGGTGAGGTTGCGCCGCATAGGCCGCAAAGGCCCGTGCTTTGCGCTTGGGGTAAACAATCACCCGAAAGATGATTGCGCGGGTGAAGTTGATAAGTGCCCAGCTATAACGCCAGGCACCCAACGCGCCGATAATCAGCACTGCGCCGCGTGCCTCACCCAGAAGTGCTGGTGGCACCGTAGATGCCAACAACACGACCACCGAGAGATATGCAAGATGCCAGATTACCAACATTGTCAAAACTACCAGCAGATGCCTTCGTAGCCGTCGCCACTGACCAATTCACGATTGATGCGGGTCAGGTCGACCATTGGCTTTGACTTGGAAACAGCGCCGAGCGGTTCAATCGCATCCTTGTACAAATTACCAACAACGATGGCGTCAGAGGCGTCAATCAAGTCCGACAGTTTCGGCACCAGGCGGTCCTTCAGATCAGGCACAACATCGTTGCCCCGTCCGGCGGTGGAGTTGTCGTTGGCATAGGCCTCGTGGACGAAGGGGTCGTAGATCTCGACCGCAACACCTGACTTGATCAGGCGCGCGGCAAGTTCAGCCAAGGGGCTTTCGCGCATGTCATCTGTGCCGGGCTTAAAGCTGATCCCGACAAAGCCGACCTTTTTGGCCTTGGAGTCAGAGACGAGGGTTTCAGCTTTGACGATCTGTGCTTCATTTGCCTCCAACACCGCATTCAAGAGCGGGGCCGGGGTCTCATTCGTTTTGGCCAGATGCCGTAGCGCGCGCACATCCTTGGGCAGGCAGGAACCGCCAAACGCAAAGCCGGGGCGCATGAAATAAGGCGACATATTCACCTTCAGGTCCGAGCACAGGATTTCCATAACCGTTTGGCCATCAAGACCGCAGGATTTGGCGATATTGCCGATCTCATTGGCAAATGTGACCTTCACGGCGCGCCATGTGTTCGACGTATATTTGACCATCTCGGCTGTGCGGACATCCACAGTATGGATTTTGCAGTTCAGGTCCTTGTTCAACTCGGTCAGGATCTCGCGGGTTGGGTCATCCATGGCACCAAAGACGATCAGACCGGGGTCATAGTAGTCCTCGATCGCGGTGCTTTCGCGCAAGAACTCTGGATAGTAGCCCACGCCAAATGTCTCACCAGCGGTCTTGCCAGATGCAGCCTCAAGGGTTGGAATACATGTGCCTTCGGTGCTGCCCGGGACAATGGTGGACCGGATGATGACAGAGTGGAATGCGTCCTTTTTCGCCAAGGCTTCGCCGATGGTCTGACAGACAGATGAGACGTAATTCAGGCCAACCGACCCGTCCGGGGCACTGGGCGTGCCGACGCAGACGAAAGAGGCGTCCGTATTATTGACGGCCATTTCGACATCATCCGTCGCCGAGAGTTTGCCTGCCTCAACGACAGACTTCACCAGCTCATCCAGACCGTTTTCAACGATAGGAGATTTTCCATTATTGATTGCGTCGATCTTTCCGGCGTCGATGTCGACCGCGATCACATCGTGGCCGTCTTTTGCCAAACAAGCGGCCGCAACCACCCCAACATACCCAATTCCAAAAATGCTAATTCGTGCCATAAAGCCTCACCTTAGAAATGACGGGTCATCGCGACTCGCCCGCTGTAAATGACGATGCTGTGCTGCAGCAAAATGCGTTAGTCAGGAAAAACCCTACACGGTAAGGAATAATTAACGTTTTTGTGTAGGTGTTTGAAAAGGATCAATAAAGAACTGAATAATAGGGGTATTTTGGCGCGGTGGCGGCTGCTGCAATGCAGCAAAATCTCGCCCAGAGTAGGCGTAACTCTGCGCGTTTCAGACTGATAAATTTTGAAAGGGATAGTTAGGCCAGCCAGCCTTGTTCCAGCACGTAATCTACTAATTTCGAGCGATCCCGGAGGTCCAGCTTTTGGCAGGCACGACTCTTGTAGGTGTCGACCGTCTTACTGCTGATCTTCAATTCAAAGGCGATTTGTTTGGCGCTTAGGCCGCGCGCGAAACCGACGAGAATTTCTTTCTCGCGGTCGCTCAAAATTTCATCATTTGGCTGCTCGGCAATCATCGGCCTAAGTTGAGAGCCGAAATCCTGGTCAAAATATACACCATCATCCAAGATCGCTTCAATTGCAGTTTCTAGCTGGCTCAGTTTGGCATTCTTGGACACGCATCCCCGAAATCCAGAATCAAGAACGGCACGTAGCATCGTCAAGGTCACAGTGAAACTATAGCCTAACAGCCGTGTTTGCGCATGTGCTGCGCGCATTTGGCGGCCGAAATCGCAGAGATCATTTTCCGGTGTTAGACCCAGATGTGCGGGGTCAACAATCAAGATGTCAGGTTTTAGTTGAGCGACAGCGTTGGACAGGTTTGCGTCGTGACTGACATGGACGCAGTCAAAAAAACCGCCTTTTTCAAGGTGCGAAGCTAGCATCTCGGACAATATCGGGTTACGGTCGGCTATAAGGATACGACGGGTTCCCCCATCTGATCCAGCTTCAGGTATTCTTTTTACTTTTTCGCCTTGAGTTGGAGGACTTCGCAGTTCCATAGTAAGCACTTCGCTCCTAATTACTGCTGCGCGGTCTCCTCCGCTATTACGGCGCAACATTCATGACATTTAACTTGTTATTGTTTCGGCAGGATAAATTCCCCCCCTACCGTTCCTCGCGTGCATTGGAAGCATTACACTGTAACAGGTCAACATAAATGAAATGATAAACAAAGTGTGAACCAGCTGACTCGCGGGAATCCGCCTGACTTTCGACGCGTTTTGGCCATATTTTGATCAGTGCGACTGAAATTCGCGCGATTGAAATATTTCATTTCAACCTCTGGCAGAAACATAAAATAATGCCCAAGGCTCTTCAGGTGTACTTTTCTGCAAAATGTTCTTCTCAAAAGTGACTTAACGGGACTGGTTAAGGTAGGTTTCTACGGTGTCGTGCAGCCTGCCGTTGCTCGCTAAAAAAGACCCTGACGCCAGAATGCTGCGATCAGCCCACAAAGGTGTGACGCGTCCTCCCGCTTCTTGTACCAGCAATAGTCCAGCCGCGATGTCCCATGGCCCTAGGTTCCGTTCCCAGTAACAATCAAACCGACCCGCGGCCACATAGGCCAAGTCCAACGCCGCCGCCCCCCAACGCCGCAACCCGGCTGTTTGCGGCATCGTCGCGCGGATGTCTTCCAGACTATGGGGTAGGTATGTGATCCGCCCACCAGCGGGCAGGCCTGTTGCCAGAAGGGCTGCATTGAGGGACGCTTCATCACTAACGGCAATGCGGCTGCCATTGAGATAAGCGCCTTTGCCACGTTCAGCGCAAAACAACTCGCGCTTGGCTGGATCGAGAACAATCGCCGCCAATGGGGTTTCACCGTCACAAAGTGCAATCGAGACCGCCCAATGGGGCAACCCTTTCAGGAAATTTGTCGTGCCATCCAGCGGATCCACGATCCAACGCAATCCGGATGACGCGCTCGGCTGCGCGCCTGTTTCTTCCCCGACCCAGCCATAGGCCGGAAACCGCGATCTCAGGCAATCCGAAATGATGGCTTCCGCCGCCACGTCCGCGTCGCTCACAAAATCACCTTTTGTCTTTTCAGTGACTTTTAGCTGCCCGCGCTGATTGGCGGCGAGCAACAATTCTTGCCCTGCCATGCATGCGGCCTCGGCCATTATTTGTATTACTGCGGAAGGATCAGCCGGCAAAAAAGTCGCGGGGTCTAAGTAGTCATGCGTCACCGTAGGCAACCCTGTGACATAAAGTGGCGGGGTTCAGCAGGATATCGCGATAGGCATCTGCCAAGACGTCAAAGTTTGTCTCGCCTGATATCAGCACATCAAGTCGTGGATCGGTCAACAGCGCAAGCGCCTTCGTCAAGCGGCGTTTGTAGGTCCAACGGGCGGCCTGTCTGGCAGGCACCCGACCCACCTGCGAACTGATCAATTGCAAACGTCGTTGATGAAACCGCCCACCCAAGGGCACGTCTACATGGCCAGCACCATACCAGCTCGCCTCGATAACTGTGGCCTCAACCCCTGCAATTCCAATCGCCGTGGCAAGCCCTTTTGCATTGGCTGACGCATGAATAACTACATCGGCGTCTTCCGTCAGATCGCCCGGTGCCGCGAAGGCGCAGCCGAAGGCTTCGGCCAATGCACGTTTTTCAGGGTCAACATCGACCAGTGTGACCTCGGTGCCCGCAATATTGGCCGCAAGATAGCCGACTAAAGCGCCCACCACACCGCAACCAATGACAACGACCCGATCGCCGATACTGATCTGTGCGTCCCATGTGATATTCAGCGCGGTTTCCATATTGGCCGCAAGAATAGCACGGGCGGCGGGCACATCAGCCGGAACAGGCACTACCGCATCAGCCGGTAGCGCAAACCGATCTTGATGCGGAAAAAGCGCAAAGACGACCTCGCCCGCTCTTGGGCCCGTTGCGATCTGCGCCACGGCAGAATACCCGTATTTCACCGGGAAAGTGAACGCGCCTTCCTGAAACGGGGCGCGCATCGTGTCATGCTCGCCTTCGGGAACCTGCCCCCGGAAAACCAGCCGTTCAGTCCCCCGGCTGATTCCTGTAAACAGGGATCGCAGCACAAGGTCGCCAGACTGCGGTGCAAGCTGCACATCCCTGCACGCCACCTGTTCTTTGCCCGTGATCCAAAGGGCCTTTGCCTGCATCACAGCAGGTGCCCAGATTTCAGCGCCTTGGTCGCCAAATAGTGTTCATTGTGCACATTATTTGCCATGCGCAGCGGCAGTTGCTCGGTGATCACAATGCCATTGGCCTTGAATGTATCCGCTTTGGCAGGGTTGTTCGTCAGCAACCGGACTGCATCAAAGCCAAGGGATTTCAAGATATTTGCACCAATCCGGAAGTCCCGCTCATCATCCTGAAAGCCAAGGCGATGGTTGGCCTCAACCGTGTCGAAACCTTGCGATTGCAGATCATAAACACGCATCTTATTCGCCAAGCCGATGCCGCGACCTTCTTGATTAAGGTACAACAGCACCCCAGCCCCTTCTTCGCCCATACGGGCCAACGCGGCATGTAGTTGCGGGCCGCAGTCGCATTTCAAACTGCCAAGAACATCCCCTGTAAAACAGGCCGAATGCAATCGCGACAAAACCGGCTGCGATCTGTCTGGGGTCCCGATCTCTATAGCGTAATGCTCGGCGCGGCCATCAGGGTCGCGGAACACATGCAATTTGCTTGTGTCATGTGCCTCAAGCGGCAAGCCAGCGGCGGCTACGGGCAAAAGCTGTGGCATTTCGGACAATGATCCAAGCGCCATGGCTGTGTTGAGCGGTGCACAGGACAAATCGGTGACCGAGTCGTCCGCATTGACGGGGAATATGATCACTGCGGGTATCAATTCGGCTTTCTTGACCAATGCAATGGCCAAACGGTGCATCAAATCTTCCCCGTGTCTGAGCAGGTGCAGCGGTCCAACGGGCCGGTTGGGTCTGTCGAACTGCGTATCGGCAAGCTCTTTGAACCAAGCGAAGCTTGCGTTCTCGGGCGGGCAGATGCGCACCGGAGAGGTGGCTAGCCCGGTTGCCGCAGCAGGTGTCATGATCGCCAAGGCACGTTGTTCGGTGATGACAATCTCTGGTTTGCCAAACCGGGCGGATAACGCGTCAAAACGTGGCTGCTCGACCCGTTCTGTCGCAACAACAACAACCCGATCTTGCCCGTTCTGAAGCAAGCAAGGCAGGCCCATACGTAGGTCACCGACAACACGGGCAACCTGCTCATGTGGCATAGGTTCAAGGCAATTCGGTGTATTTTTCATATACAATGTCTTGTCCTTCTTATGGGTACTACCCTGTTTGCGGGCAGGATCAGGCATCCTGTGCACCGGCGTCTGCATTCGTATTGGCGGTAAGTTGGCAATCGAACAGGATGTCCGAGCCTAAATCATAAACTTCCGTCTTGGGGCGGCGTGCGGCGGCCAGCGTGCCAACTGGGGAGGTGGTCAGCGATTGGGGCCCAGATCCGATCAACAAAGGGGCCACGGCCACATGAAGCCGGTCCAAAAGATCTGCTTCAAGGAACTGGGCTATGGTGATCGCGCCGCCCTCAACCAAGATCCGGTTGAAACCAAGCTTGGTCAGCTCTGAAATGATGGCGTTAGGGCAAATCCAGTCAGCACGGGAAAGGGTAACGGTCTCAACACCTTCGGGCCGGCCCTTTTCAACAACTTGAATGACAATCCGGCGGACCGAGACATCGTGCAACAGCTTTGCATCATTGGGCAAACGGCCCTCAGGATCGATCACAACGCGTGCCGGGCTGTCGCCATCGGCCAACCGAACAGTTAGCTGCGGATCATCATGCACCGCCGTGCCAACCCCGATCACGACGGCATCGACCAAAGCGCGGAGGCGGTGTAAATGGGTCAAACCGTCTTGACCGGAGATATCCTGCGCATCGCCCGTCTCTGTCGCCACGCGCCCATCCAGAGATTGGCCGATTTGCGCCACGACAAAAGGCGTGTCGCGCGGAGCCACCAGCGGGCCATAAAGCGCAAGCGCTTGGGCCTCTCCTGGGGTCCAATCGGTCGCCGACAAAGCGTTTGTCCCGGATTTCACAGCGCGTATCCTTTCCCATACTCTTTGTGTTACGTCTAACCGCTGCAATTTATTCTCCTATACATCGCCGACAGACGAAGTTTTTTGGTGGCCGGCGATTTTTGGTGAGTGATCTTCCATGAAAATAGGGTCAAACCGCCGCCTGAGGCCATGCCAAGACGTCCGTATGGCCAATGATGGCGCAGGTCGTGGCCACCTGCGCAGTTCTTTTTGCCACCCACGCGCTGGCAAGTTCATTGCCAAGCTCATCGGCCGCGTCACCAATGCCTGCAATCAATTGGCTGTGCAATTCATCGTCCTGCGATGCGATCTGCCAAGGGCTTTGTGCCAAAGCCACCTCAAACCCATGCTCGGATAGGGCTTGTGCGGCAAGCTGACCCGACTTCGGACCCATCGCTGGGCCGATGCCCTTATCGGTTTGCTGATGGTCATTAAATGACTGGGTGATCGATTGATCGAAATCCGATGCGGGCGTCCATTGCATCTGACCATCGTAGTTCAATGCTGCATAGAATGGTATATTTGCTCTGCTCAGCCGTTCGGCCAGCTGACACATCCACGCATAGGGCATCAAATCCAACAATGCCGATGCGGTCACCAGCCCGACCCCATCAAGCGGCAGATCATCGATATCGCGCAGGTTCATGGTCACGCATTCTGATCCGGGGTGGCGGGTCTTTGCGATATCAAGCAGGCCAGCGTCCCCATCAAGAAAGCGCCATGTCCAGGACGCGCATATCGCATGCCGAAAGGCCCGCGCGGTTGACCCTGTCCCGCTGCCCAAATCCAAAACGATAGCATCGGGTCCTGCGATCGCTGCCGCGCGCGATAGCAATGCGCTATCGCGTGCGGCGCAATCGACAGGTTCGCGCAGGGCCAACCAATCCGGCGAAAACGACATCTTAGATATCCGCCTCGTACCAACCACGGGCCACGTGGCTTTCTTCCAGCGACACCTTGATGCGGCGCACACGCCCGCCGCCACCCAGGCCGGTGTTCAACACAGCATCGCGCAACTGCTGCCAGATGTGGTGGCACAGGAATTCTGTTGTGGTGATCTTGCCCTTGAATTCCGGGACCTCATCAAGATTGGCATATTTCAAGGGGGCCAATGCCGCCGATAGTGCCTCGGTTGCCAGCCCCATATCGACAACAAGACCATTTTCGTCCAAATCCTCGGTAAAGAATGCGGCGTCGACGACAAAAGTCGCCCCATGCATGCCTTGTGCGGGCCCAAACACCGGTGAGGGCAAAGAGTGGGCAATCATCACGTGATCTCGAACTTCAACGGCAAACATAGACGACCCCAGGTGTTTGATTTGATTTCAGCATTAGACAGTGTACTTCCTTTGTTGTTTGGCGATGCATCATAGCAAATGCATCAGTGTGATCCACGGGCATCGCCTTGGCGACACCCAAAGGGTGAATGATCTGAAAAGGACCCGCGACCATGACCTCTATCGCGCCGCGCTTTTCCTGCATCAGTTGGAACATCCACCGATGCCGCGGCAATGACGGGCAGGTCGATCCGGGCCGAATTGTGCAGGTGCTGGCCGATGAGATTTGGGCGGAGGGTGTGGATGCGCTGATCTTGCAAGAGGCCGATGAAGAATGCCCGCCCCATGCGGGGCTTCTGGACATCGCTGCCATCGAACAGGTTACCGGCCTGAAATATGCCCATGTTGATGTTGCCCGGCGTTGGTCGGCGGGCAGTCATGGATTTCTGGGTGTGATCCTGTTTTTGCACCCAGGCCTGACGGTAGAGGCCATGACCCTGCTTGATCTGCCGGGCCATTGCCACCGCGGGGCGGTCGTGGCCGATCTTGCGCGAGATGGCATGCGCTTTCGGCTGATTGGGACCCATCTGTCTTTGGGACAGGGGCTGCGCTGGGCGCAGATGCGCACGGTCAGCCAATTCATGTTTCGCAGCGGTCCGCGGCCGACGGTTCTGGTGGGGGACCTGAACGAATGGCGCCCCTGGGGTGGATTGGCCCTGTCGCCACGCCTGCTGGGCACAGCATTCAAAGGACCCGCCAAGGGAACCTTTCCCATCTCGCGCCCCATCCTGCCGCTGGACCGCGTGCTTGCAACTGATCCGGCGCGTGTCTTGTCCACCCATGTGCTGGATGGGCCAGGGATCCGCATCGCTTCGGACCACCGTCCGCTGGCCGCAGAGATTGCGCTGCAATAGGGCCATCAGACACCCCCGTCCCGTGCAGGCGTCCAACGGTGCAGCCATACCGGGCTGAGCGGTGTGCCATCTGCCGCACGCAGGCTGATCCGGATTTCAGCAGCCGGCAGATCACCGGGCGAAAACAGGAACGTCATGCGGGTCGCATCCTGCCCGGGCAAGGGGAAGGTGCTGGCCCCTTTAATCTCGGCCCCTTCGCTGACCGCATAGTCCAGCACTGCGTCCTCTGCAGCAGTGGCGACATCAATCACATAACGGCGGAATCCCGGTTGATCATGTTCCCGACCACTGCGTCCTTGCATGATCGCGGGCAAATGCCCCACATCCGGCTGATCGCGGGTCCACGTTAGACCATAGGCAAAGCTGTATTCCTGCCCGGCCGCCAAGACCTCTTGCGGGCGCCAGAAGGCGACGATGTTATCCATGAATTCATCACCCGTGGGGATTTCCACCAGCATGACAGCGCCCGCTCCCCAAGGCCCATGCGGGGCGACCCGGACCGAGGGGCGGTCGTGATAACGGGCCTCAGTGTCTTGAAAGCTCTCAAACGTGCGGGATGTTTGGTAAAGGCCAAAGGCTTTGGGTGAAGTGTCGGAAAAGGCCGATGTCTCAACCGCGCGGGGGTTCGCTACCGGACGCCACAAATGTTCGCCTGCGCCATTCTCAACAACCAGCACGTCGCTGTCATGGACCCGAGGGCGGAAATCATCAGAGGCCGCCGATAACATCGGCCCTTTCAAATACATTGAGGTCACCGGGGCAATCCCAATGTCATCCACATCCACACGCGGGAAAAGCGTGGTGACGATATCCATATGTGTGTTCTTGCCGGGATAAAGGGTCATATGCAGATGCCCAGTGAGTGAGGGGCTGTCGATGACGCCCTCAATGCGGACAGCATCCCCTTGGGCGGGGTGCAGGCGCAAATGGACAAAACGGGGAAACTCTTCCGCCACAGGCCCACCGGTTCCAATCGCCACCGTGCGGGCGGACAGGCCGTAAACCATCGCCTCACCAATGGCGCGGAAATAGCTGGCCCCTTGCATCACCAGCACTTCATCCATTTGCTCGGGCGTGTTCAGCGGATAGCGCAGGCGCATACCGGTAAAGCCAGCCCCGGGGCTGGTTTCGGGAATTGCATCGAAATAACGGGGCTCATAGGTGAAAAGGTTCGGGCTAAAGGCGATCTCGCTCAGGCCCTCTGAGGTCATCTGATCAATCTTGACCGGATCAGGAAAATAAAGGCCCGGCGGCAAAAGATCGACGGCAAATTTGTCACCATGGGGCATCATCGCCGTTATGCCGGGGATCGGGCGAATCCCGCGGAAGGCATCATAGGTCAAATCAGCAAAGGGCGGCGAAAGAGGCGTTGTATTGGGAACATAAGGTTGATCGCGCAGGGCGCGGGCGGTCTGCAGCAAAGATATCTCGTCCTGAGCAAAGCCTGTATTTGCGTGCAACACCGCTGCAATGGCGGTGCTTGCTAGGAAATTACGACGATTCATGGGACCCTCCGGTTCAGCATGGGGACAAACAATGGTGCAATCAACAATGGCAGAAAAATCGGGGCAAGCCAGATGGTATCAGCAACCCCGTGTGTCGCTGCAAACCCAAGTACCGCTAGACCAAGCGCGCCCTCAATCCAGCCATCGGGCAGCTGGAACAGAGGTGTACGACCCGATTTCCATCCGCAATCCTGGCCCAGCAGAATTGAGACCACCGATGTGGCATGGCGCAACAGGATGAGCGGGGCCACCAAGGCCGAAACGATCAATTCAAACGCGGCAGCCTTGATGATCACAAGGCGTCGATGCCGGGTACGCGCACGGGGCAGGTTGTCAGCCAGGGCGCATATTTTTGGGGTCAAAAGAACGGCACCCACCAGAAAAACAGAGGCATAACCCGAGACAGAAACGGTGCCGAAGCTGAGAAAAACAACAAGCAACAACCAGATCGGTGCGGCGATATAGCTGAATATCCCGGTGATCAGATGGAACCGGCTCAGCGGATGCAGACCTGGCTGGCACAAAATGCGCAGATGCTGCAGGTTGCCTTGGCACCAGCGCCGATCCCGGCGGAAAAATGCGGCCAAAGTCTGTGGCGCATCCTCGGCACTGCCTTGGATATCAGGGGCCATTTCAATGTCCCACCCGGCGCGGCGCATCCAAGCGGCCTCAACAAAATCATGGCTCAGAATGGCCCCACCAAACGGGGCGTTGCCGGGCAGTTGGGGCAAACGTGCGGCCGTCCGAAAGGCCTGCACCCGGATAATGGCATTATGCCCCCAATAATTCGCCGTTTTGCCAGACCATGCGCCAAACCCACGGCCAAAGTTGCGCGACAGTAATCGGGACGCGGTCCGCTGGTACTTTCCAAACAGGCTCCGCCCCGGCACAAGGGCGATCCCTGCCTGCAATAATCCGGTGTTCGGAGCCTGTTCCATCCGCCAGATCATATCCCGGATGCAGGACGCCGTCATTTTACTATCGGCATCCATAACCAGCATGTGATCAAAACGGTCCCCATGAGCGGTCAACCAATCCGCGATATTGCCGGGCTTGTGGCCTGTGTTCTGGGTGCGGCGGCGATAGCGGATTAGCCCTGCGTGAACCAAAGGGGAGAGTGCCGCTTCTTCGCGACGGACCGCGTTTTCTCCAGATGTGTCGGACAGAATAAAAACCTGGGTCGATTTGTGCAGGCCGGTCCGCGCGATACCTTTGGTGAGGTCACTTAGGTAGTCGACCACTGGTGCAGGGTCCTCACGGCACAATGTGATCAAAATTGCGGTCGTGTCAGTTGGTTGCCAGGATGCAGGCAGGTTTTGCCTTTGCGCAGGGCGGGTAAATAGCCCCAAGATCGCGGTTGCTGCCCCGCCAGAAATCCAGATGGCATTGACCAAAACCAAAAACGAAATCGCGACGACAGGGCCAGACCACGTATCAACAGCCAGAACGAAGCTCAAAAACACGGCTAAGGACAAGCAGGCATTCAAAACGACGAAGGCAAACATCGGCGATAGGCGCGTGGTGCGCTGAAGAGCGCGGGCGCCCCCACTGTGCTTTGTCAGATGTTCCGCAATTGACAAGTCTCATGTCCTTCAAATTCGATCGTTGTAAATATGGGCCAGCCCCATAGCTGCGCCCATTTCTTCACGACGCCAAGGCCAACGGGCCCCAGTTGGTGGCGGATGAGCTTATGTCCGCTTGCCAAAAGGCGGCCACATGCGCGACATCACGCCGTCTTTCAGCACGAGTGCATGGAAACATGCCGCCCCAATATGCATCAATAACACCCCGGCGATTGCGTATGAGCCGTAGAAATGTACTGCTTTCGCAGCCTCCGCCAAAGCCTCTGAACGCGGGACCAATGCAGGAATGCCCATCGCATCAAGACTTTCAATCGGAAATCCACCAGCCCTCACGCGGATGTAGCCCGCAAGCGGCATAATCAACAGCAGACCATAAAGCGCGATATGGGTCATATGGGCCGCAAAGGCCTGAATAGGGGCCATTTCGACGGGTTCAAGGTTCGGCGGGTTGCGCCAGCGATTGAACAGACGGACGAAAACCAGGATCAACAGCAACACACCGATGTTCTTGTGCGAGATAAACAAAAAGTTCTGTAAGCTGCGGCTCAGCCCTTGCTGCACCATAAGGAACCCAATGGGGATCATCCCAATTACCAGGATTGCCATGACCCAGTGGATCAAACGGGATGCTCCGCTATATTGCTTTGTTGTGGCTGTCATCTTCCGATCTCCAATGTTTTTTTCGAGCTTCGTGAATATTACGCCTGGCTGGGGCGTAATATTCTCAGACACGAACAAAAAAGACTGATTTATGAAAACTGCACAAGCAAACCGGTTTGAGAACAACAATATGGCACAGCGTAACGTCTTGTTTTCTTCGCCTCTCGCTTCGTTTTTTTGGGCGGCGACAACAGGCACGGTCTTGTTGGTGTTCTGCGGCCTGTACCTGATCCAATATGATCCCGCCGGGTTCACTGCGGTAAAAATCGGGACAGCGGCTTACATCGCCGCTGTCATTGTGATCGGCCTGCATCTGACCCGCAGCTATACACATGGCGCACTCGGCTGGTGCAATATCGTGACGCTTGGCCGGTTGGTGATCGTGGGCATTTTGTTGATTGCTTTGCTCGCGGGGCTGTCGCCCTCTTGGTACACATTCGGCTTGGCTGCGGTGGCGCTGGCCCTTGATGGCGTCGATGGTTGGCTGGCCCGCAAACAAGGGTTGGCGTCAGATTTCGGTGCGCGTTTCGATGTTGAGGTCGACGCCGCCTTCGCGCTGATCCTTGCCGTTTTCGCAGCGCTGAATGGGGTCGCGGGGGCTTATGTGATCCTGCTGGGCGTGCCTTACTATCTGTTTGGCCTTGGCAAGATGGTCGCACCATGGCTCGATCAGCCCTTGCCGGAAAAGTTCAGCCGCAAAGCCGTCTGCGTCTTTC
Source organism: uncultured Paracoccaceae bacterium (assembly GCA_947501555.1). Classification (GTDB taxonomy): domain Bacteria; phylum Pseudomonadota; class Alphaproteobacteria; order Rhodobacterales; family Rhodobacteraceae; genus Yoonia. The sequence continues at coordinate 1,970,355 of CANMWG010000001.1, read as the reverse complement.
AAATCGCGGCGCTGATCGCGCTGCAGGTGCCATTGCTCGCCGGTGGACGGATTGAGCTTGTGGCGGGGGCCGTGACCGTGGCACTGCTGTGGTCTTTCGGACGTGATACCCTTTGGCTGTGGAAGAAGGCGCAATGATGTTGACGCGACACCCTCTAAACATCCGTGTGATCGTGCCCATCATCATGGCCACTTTGGTGTTGGATTTGGTCCTGATCCAACCCAACCACCCGGCCGCGATAGCATGGGACGCGCTGCTGCTCTTCCCGCTTGAACTGCCCACCATTGTGCTGATGCTGATTGCCGTTGGGCAACGGCACGTTGGCAACTACATTTGCCTGGCGCTCGTGGCGGTCCTGACCCTGATCGCCACGCTCAAAGCCGCTGATTTCATCATGTACACAAGCCTGAACCGGGGCTTTAATCCGGTGTCCGACCTGCCGCTGGTGTCATCCCTGCACGACCTACTTGTGGGTACATTGGGATCATTCGCTGCCAATGCGGCTGTCGTCCTCGCTATTGCAATTGTCCTTTGCATAACGGGCCTGTTGTGGTGGGCCTGTGGTGTCTGGCGCAGGCTTGCAGTCGCTCCCCCGATGCGCATCCTCGCAGGCATCGGCGCGGTTATCGCAATCGCGCTTGTCATCGCTGATGCAGGGGAAAAAATGCGGCGTTGGAGCCTGCCTTACGACGCCCCCGGCACCGCCTTCACGACGCGCATCGGGGTCGAGCGTGTGATCATGGCACGAAAAACACTGGCGGAACTGCGCAGCTTCCGGCTCGCGGCAGATGAGGATCCCTTTGCGGACCAACAGGGCCTCTTTGATCTGGTCGACCGGAATGTGCTGGTCGTCTTTGTCGAAAGCTACGGACGGACCAGCATCGACACACCATTCTACGCCGACCTGCATCTCGAAACCTTAAGCGCGGCCCAAGAGCAGTTGGATGGGCTGGGGTTATCGATGGCCTCAACCCTGCTGCAGTCTCCAACCCAAGGCGGGCAAAGCTGGCTGGCGCATTCCACCTTTTCAAACGGGCTGTGGATCGACAATCAAACCTCTTACGGGGCGGCTTTGACAAGCGGGCGGGACACCCTGTTTCACCTTGCCGCAAAGTCCGGATTTCACACGGCTGCGGTGATGCCGCAAATCACTCTGGATTGGCCCGAGGCGGATTTCATGGGGTTTGACACGGTCTTGGCGGCCGCGGATCTGGGGTATGAAGGGCTGGCCTTCAACTGGATCACAATGCCCGACCAATTCACCTTCGCCGCGATGGACAGGCTGCTAATGCCCACGATCTCCGAAGGCACGCGGCTTTTTGGGCAAATGGCGCTGGGCTCATCCCATGCGCCTTGGGTGCCGGTGCCGGAAATGCTGGACTGGGATGCGCTTGGGGATGGAACAATCTTCAACCCGGTGGTTGAGGCCAGCGATCCGCCTAGCGTGGTCTGGAAAGACTACGACCGGGTGCGGGACCAATATAAGCTTGCGATTGATTATGCGCTTCAGGTGGTGTTCGGCTATGCGGCTCTGCATGCAGAGGACCCACCCTTGATGCTGATCATCGGGGATCATCAGGCGGCAGGGTTCATCGCATTGGACGAACGGCCACATGTGCCGATGCATATCGTTGGGCCAAAACATCTGGTGGATGCCCTGTCGGACGCGCAATTCCAAACAGGGCTGATCCCAGAAGCCACGCCCGAGGTCCGGTCGATGGCCGATATGCGTGCCCATATTCTAACGTCTCTGTCTTCACAGGTCGGGCAATGAACGCCGTTGCCGCACCTGTCACGCCACGGGTTTGGCGGATCGTGCAGATCGCATGCACAGTGGGGATCGCAGCGCTGCTTTGGACGGCGGCGGACGGCCCCGCGATCCTGCGGACGCTGGGGACGGCAAAACTGGGATGGGTGATCGCCGCCGTCAGTGCGTTGATATCTCAGACAATCCTATCCGCATGGCGGTGGAAAATCACGGCTGGCGCATTGGGCCAGCAGTTGTCTTTGCAAAGGGCGGTGCGCGAATACTTTATCTCGCAAGCTGTCAATCAGGCGCTGCCCGGCGGTGTGCTGGGCGATGCATCACGAGCGGTGCGGGCGCGGGCAGATGTGGGGCTGGCGCGGGCCGGTCTGGCAGTGGGGCTGGAACGGCTCGCCGGTCAGATCGCCATGTTTCTGGCGCTGACCTGTGGGTTTTGCCTGACCTATCTGCGCGATGGGGGTATGGACTGGCCACCGCATGTCGCGGCCGTGATCTGTTCGGTCATTGGCGGGGTCATTGGGGGCATCACCGTTTTCATCCTCATCTGGGCCTACCTCGGACTGCGCAATGAACTCTGGTCGCGGTGGCTGGACATGGCGCGCTGCGCGCTGGTCTCACGTGATGTGTTGCCCGGGCAAATCGGACTGGGGATCGCGATCACACTTTGTAACCTCGCCGCCTTTGGGTTTTGCGCATGGGCGGTGGATGTCCAACTGTCCGTAGGCGCGATTTTTGCCGTCGTCCCGATCATTCTCTTTTCGATGCTCATCCCTCTGACCGTCAGCGGCTGGGGAGTGCGCGAAGGCAGTGCCGCCGCGCTATTGCCCCTTGCCGGTGCCGGGGTGCCCGACGCCGTGGCCACAAGCGTTCTGTTTGGGATCGCAATGCTTTTGGCCGTCATTCCAAGTCTTATTATCATGGTAGCAAAATGACCCAACGCCACATCGCCTTCGCCGTTCCCGGCGACCTGACCACATTGACCGGCGGATATATCTATGACCGACGGCTGATGACTGAGCTTCGCGCGCTTGGCTGGACGGTCGATCATATCGCCCTGCCAGACGGGTTTCCGAACCCTTCCGCACAGCAGATGGCAGAGGCGCTTGGGATGCTGCAGGACGTCCCGTCTGATTGCCCGGTGATCATCGACGGATTGGCCTTTGGGGCGCTTGACACAGGTGGGGTCGCGCAGATCAAAGCGCCCATTATCGCATTGGTTCATCACCCACTCGCCAAGGAAAGCGGGCTGAGTACCGCACAAGCCCGCGCGTTATGGGATATGGAACGCCAGAACCTGTCCCATGCAGCGCATATTCTGGTCCCAAGCCCGCATACAGGGGACATCCTGACATCGGAATACGACGTCGCAGCAGACAAAATCACTATCGCCAAACCAGGGATCGACCAAGCCACTGGGCCGTCAACGCCAATCGATCCCCCACTGATCCTGTCGGTGGGAATCCAGCTGCCGCGCAAGGGCCATGACGTCTTGCTCAAGGCCTTGGCGGAAATCAAAGACCTTGATTGGAAAGCGGTGATTGTTGGCGCGCCGCTGGATGCGGGGTTCGCCCAAGAACTCCAAGATCTCAGAACCACTTTGGACCTGACAGACCGGGTTGAACTGGCTGGGCAAGTCTCGCAAGAGGCGCTGAAAGACATCTATCAAACAGCGGGCCTTTTTGCCCTGGCGACGCGCTACGAAGGCTATGGCATCGTTTTTGATGAGGCCTTGGTGCACGGGCTTCCGATCGTGTCCTGCCACGCGGGCGCTGTGTCCGATACGGTGCCTGCCGGTGCAGGACATTTGGTGGCCCCTGACGATCCGCAGGCCTTTGGGGCGGCGCTGCGCCTTTTACTGTCCGACGAGGAGGGGCGGCAGGTGTGTGCGGCGGCCTCAAAAAAAGCGGGCGCGGCACTGCTGGGCTGGGATCAGACAGCGCGCGTCGTGGCAGAGGCTATTCAACAGAAAACGAATTGCGCGGAGCAGATTGCACAATGACACCAGCCACTGACTTGCCCGTTGAAAAAACAACCGTGCTGGGCCGTTCATTTGACGTCTACTACCGGGATGCAGAGCGTACCGCGCGGATGGATCATTTGAACCGCCAGTTTGTTCAACCCGGCAGTCTTGCCTTTGATATCGGCGCACATATCGGGGACCGGACGGGCAGCTTTCTGCGACTGGGCGCATCCGTTGTGACGGTTGAGCCGCAGCCACGGGTGTTTCGTGCCTTACGGCTTCTGTACGGAAAAAATACACAAACCATACTGCGCTGCGAGGCCGTCGGGGCGGCCCCCGGCACGCTTGATCTATTCGTCAATTCCAACAATCCAACGATCACCACGGCCTCGCCGGACCTGATCTCAGCCGCCCAGAGTTCCGCCCAGTGGCAAGGCCAAGTCTGGGATCGCGAGATCAAAGTACCCGTCACGACACTCGATCAATTGATCAAGGACCACGGGGTGCCGGACTTCGTGAAAATCGATGTGGAGGGCTTCGAATGGGATGTGCTGAAAGGGCTGGCACGACCTGTGCCGATGTTGTCATTCGAGTTCACAACGATCCAACGGGATGTGGCGTTGCTTTGCCTCAAGCGTCTGGTTGCACTGGGCGATTTTGAATTCAACGTCAGCCTGGGCGAAGACCACGCGCTGACATATGATACCTGGATCAGCGCGGATGACATGGGCCAAAACATCATGGCCCTGCCAGCAAGCGCCAATTCAGGTGATATCTTTGCACGGCTTCGCTAGGGTCGTGGGCCCCGGCCCGTCATACGCCAGACGGGCCAAGGCTTTGAAATAGAAATCAGAACTGGATTTCATCTACCGTGATTTTCAAGCGCCCCCCACCTGAACGTGTCTCAAGCGGTTTGGGTGGCGGGAAGTTGGGATCTTGCGTCTCGGCTTGGTTCCAAAGCCATTTCCGACTGCCTGAAGCTCCACCAGCGATGCCTTCCACGGTAAAACGGGCCGCCTGTGGTGAGGCGACGCTTGTCCCGTTCAGACGCACCATCGACCCACTAGAGGACCCCGCACTGAGCACCCCAAGCAACACCGGGCTGTCATCACCAGGCGCCGATGCATCAGGGCCGTCGCGGTAAGCCATGGCTTCGCCCCGCGGTGGGGTGGTTGGGCCGGCAGCAGAGTAATCCGCCATCTTGCCGTTGCTTTTGACATAAGCCCCGATCACCAGCGGTGATGGGCCGGTCGCAAATCCGCTCAGCGTGCCTGCGCGCCGCACCGGACAATCGGAGCCGGGGGGATCAATGGCCAGCGGCGCGCCGTATTTGCCAAAGCGCTGATAGCACGCATTGTCGAAATACGGCTGACGACCGCCACGTTTGAAGCCGGGCAATGTATCGTCACGCTCAATCCAAACCTGCACGGCATCGTCTGGTGCGATCTGGTCTGGCTGCACAGCAATCTCCCAACGGCCCGAGGGCGCCAATGGGGCAGGGACCAAGCTTGCAGTTGGGTTCAGGCTCAGCGTGATGACACCGCGCTCGGTCGGGGAAGGTTCAAACTCATACGAGAGCCGGGCGACTTCGTCACCATTTTCATTCAGAAGCGCCTGATAGGATCCGGCGGAAATGCCTACAGGCCCGCTTTGTGATCCGTCAGGCGTTGTGACGCGGACATTGACAAAATTTGGCAGCGGGTTGGCGGCGCTGAAGGGCATCCACAATTGCACTTCGCTGGCCGTACGGTCATCTGGCAGCAATACAAAGTCCAACGTCTTCTGGGGGCGATTGCCTGTCTCCGGAAACGCGAGCATGGCGTGCGTCCGTGACAAGTTGCCATTCCCAGCTGGTAAAAACATCCGCCGCATTTGGTCGGAGTCTGGACAATCATGCGGGGGACCAAAGTACTGTTCGAGCACTCGTGCAACAGGACCAGTCCCATCGTGAGGGCCCGCAAAATTACCGTAGCTGAAGTTGAACACAACGGATGGGGTTGAGCCATCTTCGCAACGGAACCGTTCCGCTTGTTTCGTCAGGCGCTCCAAGGCTAAAACCAGACTGGGCAAGATACTTCCGCCGGAAATATCTTCTGTGACCCGTGACGGCAGTATGGCGCAAATAATGGGACGGTCATCCGGGGCATTGGCCATTGGATAACCGGCCGCCAAACCCATAATGTGGGTGCCGTGAGATCTACGCAGCGACGTTGGTGAAAACGTCCCGTCGTAAAAATCAATCAGCCCAACTTGTTGATAGAAGCGGTTTTCATCCAATAGCATCGACGCTGTATTTGCGGCCAGAAAAGCGTCTATTTGTGGTTTGTAGAGCTCTTTGCCCACGGATGGGGGACCATTGGGTGGCACCGGCAGGATTGTCGCATATTCGACCCGCGTCGATACCAGACCGTCCCGAAAGACATCATTGCCAAAGGCTATGCCATCATCAATCACAGCGGTGATCAGTGAACCGTTGGGAACCGTAATTTCGGAATGTTCAGAGGGCTGATATTCACTTTCAATTCGGATGAAATCGGGATCAAAAATTGACCCGAGCCGTACCCACGCGACACCGAATTCATCCGGATTCTCGTTCACCTTCTGCAGCAACTCGGTGCGCGCAAAGATCATAACAACCTTGGCCTCAAATACGAGGCCTTGCTCTGCCTTGGCATAGTCGTTGGGGATATGCAGTTGCGGTAAGGTTTTGGCATCAGAACTTTCTTCAACCCGCCGCGCAAATTCCGCGATGCTTGTGTTGCGCAGATCAATAACGGCCGACCACCAGCCCTGTTCTTTGTCAGGGCTGACGAACTTTGCCTGCTGGGCCAATCGAAAACCCACCGCGTCGCTACCTTCAGGTTCGGTGGGAATGGTCTTCCATGTCTGGTGGGGTGGCCGGTCCTTTTTCTGCTCTATTTGCATGAAAAATCCTGCCATTCTTTGACAGCCTTGCCCCACAGCCAATGAAGAGGTGCCGAATGCTTGTGCTTTTTTAACTTGGTGGTTTCTGTTGTGGCCCAAGGGTCATCGGCTGGACCTGATACCGGCGCTTGCTGGTCGTCATTTGCATCATACAGTTGATGCCAGTCGAAATCATGCGCTGGATTGAAGCGCGGGCCATCAAATTTGGCACTTGTGCGGTATTTCGCGTCTGGATCGCAATATTCGGCGACAAACTCGGCCAACGTCAGGCCAAGCAAAGACCCCGCAACGCTGTCAACGGGGAAGTGGACGCCCGCAACGGTGCGGTTAATCGCAATACGTGACGCCAAACGCATCATCATCTCGCCCCAAACGCCATCCTTTTGATATTGGGGGGTGCCTGCCGCCAGTAACAGCTTCCATAACAGTCGAGCCGCGATAAAGCTTTCAGTGGCATGCCCGCTGGGCAATGAACCATGCGTAGGGGTGGGGATCATCGGCTGGACTTGCGGCGAAAACTCAATGGGTCGCTTGACCGCAAGCGCATATTTGATGCGCATGTGATTGTAGTTGGCAAAGCGCAACGCCGTGTCGAGCAATTCGATTGTGTAGGGTGTCCGTGCCGGATCCATAAAGACGATGGATGAAAGAAACGGCACAGGTGACGAAAGTTGGGCCAAGATCTCTGCTGCCCTATCCTGTCTGATATCAGCATAGCCTGACAGATAGTTCATTTGGTCCTTGAACTGGTCAATGGTGGGCGCGGTCATTTCGATAAGGGGTTTGGCCTGAACCTTCGGCGGCTGGCCCGGCTTCTTATCGATGCGCCAAATTGATGCGGTGGATTGCTCACAACAATCGGCGGAAAACGTCACCCGCGTGCCAAGTTCAAACATAAAGATGCTGGCGCGCACATCACGGGAAAGACGCGCAAGATTGGCCGGATCTTCGCAGCAGCCCTGAACAATGTTGGGGTCAAGTTGGAGCGGTGCGCCAACAATCCCGTCGCGTGTGGTTAATAGGGCTTCGGTATACAGGGGGCTGTCAGGCCCTGAAAAACCACCAAAGCCCCCGAATCCTCCAAACCCACCAAATCCACCAAAGCCCCCAAATCCGCCGAAGCCTCCGAACCCACCGAAGCCTCCGAACCCACCGAAGCCTCCGAACCCGCCTTCAGCTCCACCACCATTGCCATTGGTCATCAAGAATTTCCTTTATGTGTTGTTCAAATATGTTTATTCTGGCACACCAGTTTCCCGTAAAGTAGCCGCAAATTCTCTTCCTACGTCAAAGTTAGCACTGGGCGAGTTCTTTAGCCAAGCACCGACGCGCAAATTTGGTTGCAACCGGAGCAACTCACGCGTGGTTGCCCGTGCAGCCTCCTCTTCACCTAGCCGCATTTGCGCCACCGCCTTGACACGCAGGGTCGAGGTATGTGTCCGGTTCATGCGAAGAGAGGCTTTGGCCAAGACCAATGCACGTTCGTGGTCATGTGCCGCGATATTGGCAGACGCGGCCAAAGCCAAAAAGAAGAAGCGATGTGGATCGAGCGGGGCCAGATGCAGCGCGCGTTCGCAATCGCGTTTTGCCTCTTCACCCTTGCCTTGGAAGGCAAACAGCGTCCCCCTCAGTAGTCGGCCATTCGCATCATTGGGGTTTGCTTCTAGTGCGGCATCATAGCGTTCCTCTGCATCATCAAGCTGATGCAACAAATTCGTCAGAACGAACCCTTCGCTTGTCAGCGCCAATGCATTTTCAGGGTCAATGTCTAATGCTTTGGTTGAACACCGTAGCGCAAGCTGCGCCTCTGTCTGCGGATCGTCGGACCAGCCTTGCTGTACGCGCAGAACATGCCATCTGGCCATCCACGAAAGCGCTGCGGGATGATCAGGCGTGCGTTCAATCAAGGTTCGTAGCATTTCGCCGGCCATCGCAAAATCGGCCGGACCCAAGCGATGCATCAGACCAACAGCGCCGATCAGCAATGTGTAATTGCGCAATGTCGATATTGGGTTGTTCCTAGCGCGCGTGACTTCATTCAACGCAATCGATTTGCGAATTCTGGATACGATATCGTCAACGGCATTTGTGCCGCTGAGCAAGGTCGTGACATCGACCTCCACACGTTCGGCCCAAAGAACCTTTTTTGTGCTAACCTCGGCAAATTCGAGCATCATGGCGACGTTGCTGTCTTGTCGCACAAACGTGCCTGACAAAACGAAATCCGCGCCCAAAACGCTGCCTATGTTCCCTAACTCCGTTGATTTCTCGCGAAACACTGTTGTCGATAGTCGCGAAATGACATTGATGTCGGCAGACTGCGATATCGTCGAAATCAGATCATCAGCGATAATCTCGCCCAGCATAGTTGCGTCTGTTGACTGAACACGTGCCGTGAGCGGCACAATCGCGATCGTTGGTAGCAGGTCTTCTGCCGCTAGATTCGGCAAGAGCCGCAACATCGCCCTGTTCGGAGTGACCTGAAAGGCGCGGACGGCATGTTTGGCCTGCGCAACGGTCTGGTGCCCCAAGTCCTCAAAATCAAAATCGAGCTCGCCATAACATTGGTCGCGAATGTCGACGGACGCCACAACTTCGGCTGCTTGCGCAATTGACGACAGGGTCGCCACGCGAAAATCAGTTGTGTCGGTTGCAGTGGTATGCTTGTTGGCGAGCCCTTTGGGAACTAGATCAACACCTATGCGGTAAAGATGCTCAGACCGTGATTTGCTCAGTTCCAGAGCAAAATGCAGTGCGCCGAATGTCGCCTCGAACTCAAAGACCGCGGAACTTCCGTTGGCCCTGATCAGATGACCGTTTCCGTTGCGCTTGGCAACGGTTTCAAGACCGGCTGTGTCAAAACCGGCTGGCGATTGTTGCAATTCCAAAGATTGAATATGAACCCAGACGGATTTCGGAGACGATTGGGTGGTAAGATGCCAGGCCAAAGTGTCTTGCGTGTGGATCGGAGCTTGGGACGCGTCCTGTTGTGTGGCGGCCAGTAGATATCCGACCTTGGGGCGGGTTTGCAGGATGCGGCGTGCCGTATCATCCAAGGCGCGTCGGATATCTGCAATACATTGGGTCAGGCTGTCATCAGTGACACTGACATCCTGCCAGACCGCTGAAATCAAATCTTCCTTTGTGACGGTCTGCCCTTGATTTCGGACCAGCATAGCAAGCACTTGCGCCGACTGCGGGCGCAAGCTGACATGGTTCCCTGCATTATCCAAAAGGCATTCCTGCCTGATGTCATAGGTGAAGTTCCCCAAGCGAACCCAGTTCGGTACGTTGGTGTCACTGATCACTTATGTCTCCTCAAGACAGTTTGCAGATTGCGAATTGCGGCTAAGTCCAAATCTCTGAATGACAATTTACCTTGGATCGCCTTTCGCGCAAGCATATTTCCGTGTTGCCCACCGTCAGGGCGAAAGGTCAACGTTTATTAATTTTCAGAAAATTTCAGATCCACTTTCAGGACTCCGGCCAGTCATTAAGGTTACCTCTACGTCATCGCCTAGTCTAACGGACCTGAGAAAAGACCGCGACGCCGTCCTCGTCACTGTCTTTTTAGGTCAACAAACTAGGCGGTAAGGAAGGGAGAGAGGTGACCGACGACGATGCTGAAGTAGTAGAAACAGTGTTAACTAGGCTCAATTGTTATCGTCTTAGAAGGTCTTGGGTAAAAGCAGGCGTGAGTGGCTGCCGAATAATTTCAAGATGAATGCGGTTGTCTCTTTGACACCATCCTTGGGTCCGGAAATTCCCTGTTCCGACCCCATGTACAGAGCTGAGTGCGGCTCAATGTGAATTACGCATCGCACTTGGCAGAGTTAATGAGTGAGACGGTTCCGAAGTAACATTTTAAAAAGTTTTTTCAGTATGAATGAAGGGCCCGGCACATTATGTGTCGGGCTCGATTTTTTTAGACAAACACGAGATTCGCCATTTGGATATGCACTGAGTGAATCGCCTGCCATGATTATGTTGGCACGTGCGTGTGATGGCATTCAACGAAGGCGGCTATTGCCCGCAGTAGAGGCCGACAGGAACAAAAAATTATATATCTTGAAGGGCTTACATCTTCTCGGTACTTGCCTTTGTGGTGTTTTGCGAAAAGTGTTGTCTCGACCAACTTTCCTGCCTTGATCAGATTTTCAATGTTGGCTGCTTTACGTCCCAACATGTTTGATGCCTTTAGGAGTGTGACGGTACGGGGTTCGATTTCGTCGAGCTTTTTGGCCAGAGCGTACGGACAGGTGATATGATCTGAAAGCCGTTTTTCTTTTGTCCGGGTTCGTGACGGGTAACGGATAATGGATGATCACCGCCATTACTTGCCATGTGGCGCATCTGCAGTGCATCGCGGCATCCCGGATTAACACCATTTTTTGCGGGCTTGTTCCCAAAATACGGGACCCAACCCGTTGTAACTGATGTTGCAAAGCGCCAAATCTCGTTGCTGTGGAACCCTGGAACAGCGCCTCGATGCTTGAAATGTGGCTGGATGAGTTTGTTTGCCGAAAGTTTGTCGAGCATTGCGCGGGGCAATCCAAGTTTTTTTGGCTGTAGCTGAAATGGTAAAGACGCTGTTCAGCTCTTGCGCGACTTCATCTGCGACGCTCGATGGAATGTAACGCAGCAGTTCAAATTGGTTGTTTTCGTTTCGCCGGACAAACCCTCGCTTAAGCAGCGCATGGCCGGTCCTCATGAAATTCAACTGCCGCTCTCTCGACAAGGTGCGATGCGTGTGAAATTGCCGTTTGGGGTTTTCGAAGCCAAGAACAAGCGCACCCTTGGGGACTGGATGGGTCTCAAAGATAAACGCGCGAACAGAATCGCGAATGGCGTCGAATGCGTCGTCATCGCCCCGGTTTCGGAGCCATTCAAAAAATACGCCAAAACGGGCGCGATAGAGCGAGTTATCGTTTTGGGCGTTTGCGTTCCAGCTCGGCTAGCTTGGCGACCATGACGTCCGGCCCGTTGTTAAAGAAGCTGTACCCTATGTGGCCAGATTTGATCCAATTCAACTCCGACACAAACTGACGTTTGGCGTTTGGACCCTTCAGTAACAATAGGCCGAAGTTTTCGCGGGTGTGTGTTGCAACATGCAATGGCAACTGATCAAACCAACTTTTATAGGTTTTTCCGCTCAGATGCGCGCCAATGTGATCGATCAATCCGTTGTGGCGGTAATCCCCCCATTTTTAGAGGTGCACTTCAGTAGAATCTAAGCTGCTTTCAGTTTCTGTATCGGGGTTATCCCTCAGATCCCCATGCTTGGCCTTTCGTTGTTGTAAGTCCAGAGCCATCTGGTGGCCTGGTCTTGTACCTCCTCAATGCTGTTGAAGTGGTATCGCCCCAGCCATTCGGTGCGAACGGTCCGGTTGTACCGTTCGACATAGGCATTTTGCTGCGGCTTGCCCGGTTGAATGTAGATCAACCCGATCCCGCCTTCTCAGCCCACGTCTGGAGCCGGCCACTTCCGTATTCGGGGACGAATGGCCAGCGGCCTGCCTCGCCACGCAATGATCTGGTTCAGCGTTCGTACGACGCGGTTCGACGGCAACGAGAAGTCCACCTCAATTACCAAGCCTTCGCGGTTGAAGTCATCCAGCACGTTCAGCTTTCGGAAGGACCGACCATCTACGAGTTGATCGGCCATGAAGTCCATAGACCAAACCTCGTTCGGGGCTTCGGGCACGGCCAACGGTTCCGGTTTCTGAAACTGGATCTAAGTGTCAAACGCGCCGCCAGCCATGACGAAGTTTGCATGCGGATGATGAGTGTTCCGGCTGTCGGGCCGATAGCATCACTGACCTTCAAAGCTGCTGTGGACGATCCGACGCGCTTCAAACGGTCACGGATTGATAGTGTGCATTTTGGTCTGACGCCGCGACGCTACCAGTCTGGCGAACATGACAATCCTGGGCGCATATCCAAAGCAGGTGACCGAGATGTCCGAGCAACGCTATATGCTGCTGCCAATGCACTACTCATGCGAACGGTGGCTGGTTCACAGATCAAATCTTGGGGCATGCGATTGATCCGGACCAAAGGCCGACGTCGCGCCATTGTCGCCGTCGCCCGCAAACTCGCGGTCTTGCTCCACCGCATGTGGGTTGATGGCACGGAATTCCGTCAGGAAAACGTGGGAGGCATGGCATGATCTGAACAGCCGAAACCCCAATCCTGAAGGGGTCGTCCCTCACCGGACGAGGTTCGTGGATGATGCCGAAAATGTCTGCTGCGCCAAGTGAAGTGCGTCTCAAAGCAAGGCTCTCCACGTCCGATCCGACATATGCGTGCAGCGGTGCCGTCATGGCATCAACCAGACTGCGAAGAGAAGCGTGACCCGGATGAGTGACAATGACCCAAAACAAACAAGGAAAACGAGCTTGACCCAAACACCCAATTAGAGAAGCTGACATTCGACAGCGGGCGAGTTCAATCAGTCACCGTCCCGAAAGCCGACGTTGGTGCAAAGGGCGGCATCTTGGCTTGAGTGGATGGCTGCAGCGCGGACCAAGCCGACATTCACTTTTTATGCTTCGCTGACGCAGTATTCTTTCGCCTCTGCAGCAGGATTACTATTGTGGTGCGGCATGAGTCATCATACCGGTCGTTGCCGTTATCAATCTGGGGAATGACGGTAGGGAGCCATGTAAAAAACACTTCTTAAAGCGCCAGTTTCAAGAGAAAGCGGGTGTATGCACGTTGCATTACGGCACTTAAATATCGACTTTGGACCTTTAGATCTCGCTGTATTATACAATTGCGCTCAATAGTCCGTTGTGAACTTTAAGCTCACAGAAAAGGTATTTTGTGCTTTCACCATATCGATCTGTCCACCAAAAGATGTTACGATCTCGGCGGCGATGGGAAGTCCAAGGCCTGATCCGGCGCTTGGGCCAATTTGACTGAAACGTCCAAGCGCGCGTTCTACGTCTTTTTCGGCGATACCCTTACCATCATCGGCTATGGTCACATTCAAAATCTGGTCAGTTAGGTTCGCTGATAGCTGAATCTGAGTCATATCTGAGCCGCCATGCATGAGCGCGTTGTTCAAGAGATTTAGGACCGCTTGTTCAAACATCACCGGATCACCTGTCAGTTTTATCTCTTCACTCGTGAGCTTTGATTGGAACTGGACATTTGCCCTTTCGGCTTCAGCTTTGAATTTTTCGCTAATGGTTTGCAATTTTTCCAGCGGATTAAACGTCTGTTTGACATTAGAGGGCGACGTTGATTGTGCTCGATCAAGCGTTAACAAGCTGTTGGCCAATTGCCCGGCTTCGCGGGCCGCGATCAACAGGTCCTGTGACCTTGCATTTGCGTCGTCCAAAGTTTTGGCTTTGACCACAGATTCCGCGAGACTTTGGACCCCGGCGATTGGGTTTCGGAGTTGATGTGCCGCGTCGGAAATAAAGGCGTTTTTTGCATCTAGCGTCTTTGAAAGCTCACCGACCAGATCATTGAACCGCCCGACAATACCAGAGACTTCTTCAGGAATGCGGCGCTTAATAGGCGAAAGATCCAAGACAGAACGCCGCGCAATGGCGTCCTCAAGGTCAATTAGTGGAGCCAAACCAAGGCCGACACCGAACCAAACTATCACAGCAAGCGCACCAATCATCGACGCGATGATAAGGAAGACTGGGCCTGTCCGTGTTCTTACATACCCATCTCGAACAGAGGTCCGTTGCCATACCGAAAACGTAAACGGCCCAGCCAACCCATCGATCGATGTGTTTTGTACGAACCGCAAAGCGCGAACCGGTGCGCCTTGGTATGTTGCATCATAGTAGGTTTGGGTTGCGTCAAGTGGGACCGAGCCGGGCGGAACCGGCGGCGTCGCGTAGCCCGTTACGAAAACTCCGTCGGGGGCATAGACATGATAGAACACCGTGCCACCGGACGTATCGCGCAAAAGGTCGCGTGTCTCCTCGCTAGGAAGATCTCCACCTGTCACGGCCGTGTCCCGAGAAATAGCAAGCGCGGTCGACAGCAACGAACGATCAAACCGTTCTGCGGCATTGGCCTGTGCATCAAAATATGCCCACGCTCCAAACGCTAAAGCAATTACCATAAGTGGTGTCAGAATGACCAAAGTCAGCCGTCCGCGCAATGACAGGCTGGTTTTCATGGCACGGCCTGCATCAAATACCCTAAGCCACGTTTGACGATAATTTGTACGTGAAAGGGTTGAAGACGTTTTCTCAGACGCGAAACATAGACCTCGACGACAGGTTCATCGACATCCGCACCCGTGCCATAAAGGCTATCGAGTAAAAGCTGTTTGGATACGATCCGCCCTTCGGCCATCAAAAGACGTTCGAAAAGTGCGACCTCACGTCTTGGAATTTCAAGGGGGCCATCTGCACTTTTGACCATTCGCGCGGTCTGATCAAATTCAAGGTCTCCAATTTTCGTGACCTTTGTGGGCTTGTCGCTTACCCGCCGCGATAGCGCGCGAATACGGGCTCCGAATTCGTCCATTTCGAAGGGCTTTATAAGATAGTCATCAGCGCCGGCGTCTAGACCCGTAACCTTATCAGTGGTCTCTGATCTAGCGGTTAGCAATAATACGGGCCGCAGATCTCCGCGCGCGCGCATATCCCGTAGCACCGTTAGCCCATCAACTTCGGGTAAGTTAATGTCGATGACAACAATGTCGCCATCGTCATCTTGCAAAAAGCTCTGGGCTGCGCCTCCGTCGCTCAGCACATCTACAGCGTGTCCCTCGTCTTGAAGATAATAACGAATACCCTTCGCAACCGAAACATTATCCTCGACGACGACGATACGCACAGCTGTTCCTTTCCATAAATTTAGTTCCCCGATGCAAGGTTCATGCAAGGATGTCACTGCAAGGTTTGATCATCAAGGAGACTTATTTGCGCTTCTGATTCTAAATTCAGGGTCGTGCAGGCCCTTCTGGGAGGAAAACAAATGCTTAGGAAAACGATGGGCGCGCTAGCGCTCTCAACCGCTTTGGTTGGCATGCAGGCTGCTGCAGATGGTCACGGGATCGACCTGTCTGGGAAAACGGTCGAATGGATCATTCCCTTCTCTGAAACAGGTGGGTCCGCGAAATGGGCAAACTTTTACGCTCCGCTTCTGTCTGAAGAACTGCCAGGAAATCCGACAGTGGTTGTGACATTCAATCCAGGCGCTGGTTCCACAAAAGGTGCCAACGCGTTCCAGGATATGACATATGAAGATGGCACAACGATCTTTGGATCTTCGGGGTCTACACAGTTCCCATATCTGCTGAGCGACCCACGCGTACGCTATGAATACAGCGATTGGAACGTGGTGCTGGCCTCTGGCACAGGCGGCGTGGCCTACTTGCCAACAGATCTTGCCGGTCGATTGGGCGACGGTGGTAACGCATCTGGCATTGCTGGTGAAGATTTCATCTACGGTTCACAGGGTGCGACACGTCTTGACCTGGTGCCGCTCTTGGCTTGGGAAATGCTTGGTCTTCAAGTCGAACCCGTATTCGGCATTGAAGGGCGCGGCGATGGTCGTTTGATGTTTGAGCGTGGCGAAGCCAACATTGATTACCAAACATCATCTTCCTACCTGTCCGGCGTTACACCGCTGGTTGATGCAGGTACGGCTGTTCCATGGTTCTCATTCGGTGCTTTAGACACTGATGGCAATATCGTTCGTGACCCAACTTTCCCCGATATGCCAACCTTCAAAGAGGTGTGCGAAGCGACTGACGGTTGTGAAACTTCTGGCGAACAGTGGGACGCTTGGAAAGCCTTCTTTATCGCAGGTTTCCCGGCACAGAAAATGGTCTTCCTGCCGGCTGGCGCACCTGACGATGCGATTGCGACGTTCACCGATGCTTTCGCTGCGATCCAAGAACGCGATGACTTCGCCGAGATCTCAGCCGCACGTCTTGGCGTTTACCCACAGCTGACAGGCGACGCAGCGCAAACAGCATTAACAAGTGCAACAGATGTGCCCGAAGTTGCAAAAGACTTCGTGATCAACTGGTTGAGCGATCGATACGGCGTTGTTCTTCAGTAATCACTGAAAACCCAACCCCACCTGTGCACGTCACTGGTGGGGTCATCTCATATTCTTTGAAGATTGAACGGGGTCCCGCATGGAGATCTTTGCGACAGCTTTGCCTGCGCTAAATGACGCATTTGCAATGATCTTGCAGCCGCACGTGATCGGCTATCTTGTGTTAGGCGTCGTGATGGGGCTGTGTATCGGTGTGTTCCCCGGTTTGGGCGGCATCGCTGGATTGTCCCTCCTGCTTCCATTCATGTTTGGCATGGAGCCGGTGACAGGGTTAGCGCTGATGATCGGTATGGTCGCAGTGGTGCCAACCTCGGATACCTTCGCCTCTGTGTTGATGGGCATCCCCGGATCTTCGGCCAGTCAAGCAACGGTTCTTGATGGTTTTCCGATGGCCAAGAAAGGGCTCGCAGCCCGCGCACTATCGGCGGCGTTCGCGTCGTCGCTCTTTGGCGGCCTCGTCGGCGCTGCGTTTTTAACAGTTTTTATTCTCGCGGCGCGGCCCATCGTGCTCTTGTTTCAGACACCCGAACTTTTGATGATCACCATTTTTGGTTTGTCGATGGTCGGTATCCTTGCGGGCCGCGTGGCCCTTAAAGGCCTCGTAGCCGCCTGCCTTGGCATTCTTTTAGGTACCATTGGCGAAGGCGCAAGTTCTGGCGCGTTGCGCATGTCGACCTATGATCTGCCCTATCTGGCCGATGGTCTGAAATTGGTGATCGTCGGCTTGGGCATCTTTGCGATCCCTGAAATCATTGCCCTGCTGCGTCGCGACAAAGCCATCTCCGACCGCGCCCCATTGGGTGGTGGCTGGATCGAAGGCGTGAAAGACTGGTGGGCGAACAAATGGCTCTCTATGCGGTGTTCGCTGATCGGCGTGGTTGTCGGTGTCATACCTGGCCTCGGCGGATCTGTAGTGGATTGGATCGCCTATGGCCATACGGTTCAAACCGCCAAAGATAAGTCGGGCTTTGGCTCAGGCGACGTGCGCGGTGTGATTGGGCCGGAAAGCTCAAACAACGCCAAGGAAGGCGGCGGCTTGGTGCCAACACTGTTGTTCGGCATTCCCGGATCTGGCTCGATGGCAATCTTCATTTCGGCAGTCGCGCTGCTTGGAACCGGATCGATCGAAGTTGGCCCATCGATGTTGAAAAACAACCTCGATTTCACTTATGCGATCGTCTGGCTCCTCGCGATTGCCAATGTTGTCGGCACATTGCTGTGCATCGCGGCCTCTGGCGGCATTGCGAAGTTGACAGAGATCCGCTTTGCACTGCTTGCGCCATTCTTGTTCATGATTATCGCGTTCGCAGCGTTCCAATCACGCCAAGAAATTTGGGATCTGGTCGCGCTTTTCGGGATCGGATTATTGGGCATCTTGATGCGGCGGTTTGATTGGTCCCGCCCCGCATTTTTGATCGGCTTCGTACTGTCGGCCCCTGCAGAACGGTACACAAACCAAGCCTATCAGATCGGCGCATCCCGTTTCCGCCGCGGGTTTGAAGAGGGCATCGAATATGTCTTCAGCCCTATCGTGATCGTATTGATCATCATCACGCTTCTCTCTGTTGTCATCGGCTTGCGACAAGCCAAAAACATTCAGGCAGAGGGCACAGTTGCCGCTGGGAACAAGCGCGCACCGATGATCTTTCTTTTGGCTGTCACGATTTACATCACGCTGACCTATTGGAACGCGTCGATCATTCCTGACTTTGCGCGAATGGACCGCGTGTTTCCTGTCTTCGTGGCCACTGTTGGTCTGATCGGTTGCGTGTTGCTTTTGGTGCAGATGATGCGCGCAAACGAAACCGCGCCGATCTTTGCAGACCGTGAGGCCGAAGACGCCAGCGAAAACATGTTTGGTCTTTGGCCAACGTTGGCTTGGTTCGCGGGCCTTCTTGTCGCAACGGCGCTTGTCGGTTTCATCTTGGCGCTTACGGGATTCCTGTTCTTGTTTATCCGCATGCGCGCCGGCAAAAGTTGGAGCTTTGCGGCCGCCTATACTGCCGCTGGCATCGCGTTTATTTGCGCGATGGCTTGGACCCTTAACCGCGATTTCCCACCGGGTCTTCTGCAAGACGTCGCCGATTTACCTTGGCCGCTGACATGACGCAGACGGCGATCCCCTTCTTGCTGATGCGAGGCGGCACATCGCGTGGCCCCTATTTGAAACGTGCCGATTTACCCGACGATCAAGACACGTTGGCCCAAGTGTTGGTCGCTATGATCGGGTCGGGTCATGTACTCAATATCGATGGCATCGGTGGGGGGAACGCCGTGACAACGAAGGTCGCAATGCTTTCGCCTTCAACTGACGACTGGGCCGATATCGATTACTTTTTCGCGCAAGTCAGCGTGAAAGATCAAAGCGTCGATTTCAAACCGACCTGCGGGAATATCCTATCCGGCGTTGGCCCGGCTGCGATTGAAATGGGATTGATCGCCCCGACAGGTGCGGAAACCTCCGTGAAAATCCGCGCTGTCAACACAGACGCCAGGGTTGTCGCACTGGTTCAAACCCCCGACGTTGCTGTATCATACGTGGGCGAAACTTCTATTGACGGCGTGCCCGGGATTGCCGCCCCCATCGGATTGCAATTCATGGACACCGTCGGTGGCGCCACTGGGGCCTTTCTACCGACGGGCAATTTGACCGACATCTTTGAAGGGATGAAGGTGACCTGCATGGACGTCGCCATGCCAATGGTGATCGCCCGTGCAGGTGATTTTGACCTGACGGGCTATGAAACGGTGGAAGAGTTGAACGAAAACACGGCTTTCTTTGCGAAGATGGAGGTGGTTCGCATCAAGGCAGGCGAAGCTATGGGCATTAAAGATGTCGCCGCATCTGTGACGCCCAAATTCGGCCTACTCGCACCCGCCAAAGACGGCGGAACGGTCGCAACCCGCTATTTCATGCCGTGGAAGGCGCATCCAACAATGGCAGTCACTGGGGCGCAATGTCTTGCCGCCTGCCTTTTAACGCCAGGCACTGTTGCTGACGGTATGGCTCCACGACCAAACGAGCGCCCGGCGACCGTGACACTCGAACATGCCTCCGGTCAGATCGATGTGCTTGTGAATTATGATTTAACGTCAAGCGGGATCACCATTCATTCCGCCGGTTTGGTGCGGACCGCACGATTGCTTGCAAAAGGCGAGGTGATGATCCCGGCAACAGTCTGGAGACAGTCATGAAAGTTCATGTTCTTGACGATTGGTTCGACACGCTACAGAGCTTGCCTTGTTTCGCAAAACTCGCGGACCACGACGTGACTGTTTGGACAGATCATGAACCTGACCCAACCAAACTGGCTGCACGTATACAAGAGGCCGATGCTTTGGTGCTGTTTCGTGAACGCACGAAAATTGGCCCCGAACTTCTGACGCAAACGCCAAACCTGAAACTGATAAGCCAACGCGGTGTCTATCCCCATGTGGACGTTCAAGCATGCACTGCAAACAAAGTGATGCTGTGTTCCAATATGCAAGGCGACGGCGCGAATTATGCAGCGGCGGAAATGACACTCGCGCTGATCCTAGCCAGTTATCGACAAATCCCCCCGCAAGTGGCATCGATCCGCACTGGGAATTGGCAAATGGGCGTTGGCCGAACGCTGCGCGGGCGCAAATTGGGTCTTTATGGATACGGGCGTATCGCAAAGGCCGTCGCGCAGTATGCAAAAGCGATTGGCATGCAGGTGCAATGGTGGGCCTCGGACGATGGGCGCGCCCGTGCGGTGGCCGATGGCGAAACCGTTGCAGACAGTAGGGAAGCGTTCTTTGCAACATCAGATGTGATCAGCCTGCATCTTCGTCTGAAACCCGGAACCCGTGGCCTCATCACCATGGATGATCTTGCTGCAATGGCCCCACGCAGCCTGTTGGTGAACACGTCGCGATCAGGCTTGATCGCACCTGGCGTGCTTGAAACAGAGATCGCCAAGGGCCGCATCCACGCCGCTGTAGATGTTTTTGATAATGAACCGCTGCGCGACACTGCCAATCCACTTTTGACCCATCCAAACGTCCTGCCCACACCGCATATCGGGTTTGTCACCGAGGATGAATTCAATCTTCAATTCAGTGATATCTTTAACCAGATCAATGCCTATGCGGCGGGTGATCCGATCCACGTGATCAATCCTGAGGTCGTACTTTAAACAGGTGCGCCGCAATAGGCGCACCGATAATGACCGTTACGATCCGCAAAACATGGTGCGAGATCACGAATGCCATATCGGCCCCCGCAATCAACGCCAGCACCGTCATCTCAGCTTGCCCACCTGGGGCGAAGGCCAACAGCGTCTCCATCGGAGGTGCAAGCGCGAGTAGATGAATTACTTTCACGAAAGCAGACGAAAGTGCCAGTAGGATGACGCAAAAACCCAACGCCGCGGTTACATCACGGCGTACCTCCGCCCCCGTCACACCGACATATTTCGTACCAACAGTCATGCCGATGAAAAACTGCGCGGCCCAAATTGCTTCCGCCGGCGGGCGGTGCTGTAATATCCCCATCAACCCCATCACAGCTGCAAGGATCATTGGTCCCAGAATGGATGCCCCGAACAACCCCACCGCTTTCGCAATTTGCCAACCTGCCAGACCAACTACGACCATCAGGGCCAATTGCGAAAGTGGCAAGGATGCTGCTGGAACGCCAGGCGGGTTTGTCAGATCAACGCCCCAATACCCCTGCAAAATGAACGGTAGAACGACAACAATAACCATAACACGCGTCGCTTGGATCAACGACAGAGCACGTACATCCCCACCAGCTTCCTCCCCGAACAATAACATGTCCTGCAAGCCTCCGGGCATTGCTGAATAGTAACTGGTCGCAAAATCAAACCCCCACAGCCGATGGAAATACGGAACACCAACCAATCCAATACAGAACACCATAAAAGGCACGAGCATCAGCGTCGTCCAATACCCCGCCATACTGACCACCAATGCAGTCGTAAATGTCGCCCCGACAGCGACCCCAAGAATGGAGCGCATCGCGTTGTTCACGAAAGGCACGCTTTTCATGGGCAGCCCCAAAAGAGCTGCAACCAGACAGGCGACAATCGGACCCAACAACCACGGTAAAGGCAGCGCAAGAACATGGAAAACCAAAACACCAAGGCCTGCGATCAGGTGTGTTGCAATGATCCTCATCGTGAACGCATGACCTGCAATCGGTACCTCAGGGACGTCTGCAAATGCGCCTCCGCGGCTGCGCCAGCGCCCTCGATATCACCCGCACTTATTGCTTCCGCTATTTGAGTATGCTGCGCCACCACAACCGAAATGCGATCAGCATCCGCTAGAGTCGTCGGGCCTAACAACAGCAACGCATTATTCATCGCGCGTGCCGCATCCAACAAGAACCGATTGCGTGCCGCCAAATAGATCGCCCGATGAAATTTCTGGTTTATCGCGGCGGCCAGTGCGGGGTTTTCGCCGTTCTGCGCGATTTCGTCGTTAATATCACCCAGCGCATCTACCTCGGCTTCGGCTGCGTGTTTCGCTGCCATTTCTGCAGCTGTGCGTTCCAACACTAAACGCATCTCATAAAGTTCGACTACTTCCGGCTGGCCCAATCGACGAATAATTGCTCCTACACGGGGGCGATGCTCAACGATGTTCTCGGCTTCGAGCCGCCGCAACGCTTCGCGAATAGGCGTCCGTGAGAGCTCTAATCGGTCTGCAATTTCGATTTCACGTAGGCGGTCACCAGGTTGGTAGATACCGGTTTCGATCGCTTTCATCAGTTTGGAAAAGGCTACTTCGCCTTGGGAAAGATCTGTCTCCATTGCACGGTCTTTCAAATTGTATCCCTTGGGATACATATCTCGTCAATTAGGAATCCGCAACGGGCAAGCAGAGATATCACAGCAAACACTACAAGCAGGGCTGCGAAGGTCCGCTTTCACTCACTTGTCCGCGAGGTTTTGCATTCGCAGCTAAGGTCTGCTTTCCGCCGATCGTGGCGCATTGGTAGCAACAAGAGCGGTAGCAAATTGTATCTAGACAGTGAGTCTAAGACATTAAAAACTGCACGAACCCCAATAAACGGAAGAACTATGCTGGATAAATGGAACAACTATGATGAACGTACCATGATGTTGATGGTGGAGCCTAGGGGAAGCTAAACCAAAAGCCCTCAGACCCCTTAAGTCCTTGCTAACATGACCCTTTCAGTGCACCTATGTGGTCAGTAAACGTGGTCAGTAAGGTTCCCTATGTCAGTGAAAGCCAATCGCTCAGAGCGTCTGCTTACCCTCAAGAGAAACGTCTGGTGGTACCGTCAGAGTGTCCCTGCAGCCATCCGTAAGGTTACCGGCGGGCCAGCCTTCATACTCATCAATCTCAAGACTTCGAACATCGCCGAGGCAAAGAACCTCAGGGATGAGTTAGAGGGAACCATCAGGGCACAATTCAGGGCCGTGCAGGAGGGCTGCTCAGGGGCCGTGCAGGGGGTTGGGGTAGGCATGGTTGCCAACACCTCCACATCGCTCTCAGGGGTCCATACGGCAGCACGTAGAGGGGCCTTAACGCGCAATGCTATAGCTGATGCTGAAGACAATGATGAACTGTATCTGATCGTTGAGGCTGCAGAGGCCGAGGCAGATGCCATGCGCCCACCGCAACGGGAAGCCTTCGAACGGGCGATGACAGGTAAGATCAAGATCGAGGAACACCTTCAGGATTACCTTAGCAAAGCAGGGCTTGCACCAAAGACCACAGCAGAGAGGCATGGACACATCATGAAGTTGGCCCGATGGTGTGATGAGAGGCGTAAGACATTGGACCAGATCGATAGGCGTGAAGCTGGCCGTTATGTGTCTGATGAGTTGGACCAGATGCATCCCGTCACACAGGGCAAGCATATTACTGCGTTGAGACAGTATTGGATTTATCTGGCACGTAGAGGGCACGTTCAGCTGCCTGTAGGGGAAACCGTAAAGACTGGATGGCCTTGGAATGATCAGAAGATAGAGAGGAAGGGAAAGAGGGTCGAGAGAGGCGCACAGAGAGCCGTAGAGAGACCCTTCACGGACACTGAGGTAGGTACCCTCCTGAACTCTCCATTCCCCCTCAGGGAAGCTTACAAGGCCCCTACACATGACATTCTTCGCACCTCCCTTCTATCAGGCATGAGACAGGCTGAGATCATCACCTTATGGGTTGAAGAGATCGTGAATGATGATGATGGTCATCTCTGGTTCAACATCCAACAAGGCAAGACCGACGCAGCAGCCCGTATGGTGCCCGTTCACAGTTCCCTTGAGGGGATGATTAGGGACCGCATGGTGAACAAGTCAGGGCAGGATATGCTGTTCCATGAATTGGCCGGGGCAGGGAACCCTTCAGACACCTTCGGGAAACGTTTCAAGCGCTTTAGGGAAGCCTTAGGTGTCGAGGACAAGCGGCCGGGTGTTAGACGTTCACTGGTCAACTTCCACAGTGCGAGGCGTTGGTTCGCCACCAAGGCAAGACACGCGGGCATCGATAAGGACACCATCGCAGACGTGATAGGGCATCGACCAGACAAGCAAGACGTGACCTTTGGCAGATATGCTCGGGGGGCATCTGAAGGGCAGCTTAGGGCGTGTGTGGAGGCCGTGAAGGTGATGTGAAAATGGCGGCGCTCCGCCACTTTGGTCTGCATGTGATAATGGCAGCGCGCTGCCGGTTTGGGCTGCATGTGAAAAGTTACCAGCGGGTAACATTTGGGCAGTGGCTTGCATTACGCAACTTGCGCAGTGTGGCTCTGGCTTACCTCTACCAACTTGGGAAAGGGGGCCGCTCTGCCAACTTGGCATTGGGGATTGCTAATACCAACTTGATACTAGCGGATAAGACCGGCCCTTTCGTGGTTCACCATATGGACAGCCCAGCGCCCAACATAGCATACAACCTCACCGGCAAGTTGCCGGACACGCTCACCGTCCCGTTCAACATGAACCTCAAAGCGCCCTATCCGGATGAATGCATATGACCGAGTGACTTCAGCAGATATCTTCATGGTCTATTCCTTCCAATTGATGTGATGATGAAGGTGATAAATGATCTGTAAGTGCTTGTAAAGACAGCATTTAGTTGCACTGAAGGGAATGTTCCGGGGGTGGAAGGTTGTGTGTGAAAAGGACATTTCCATATGAGTAATACAGAAATTTCGGTACCAACCCTCACGCGGTTAGCTGAACGGGCCTGTGACGGGCTCCGTATGGTGGCTGATGGTGAGGATAAGACAATGGAAGGGTGGCTGATCTATGGCGCTGCCCTGAACGAGGGGCGGAAGATGTTCCCGAGTGATGAGCAGTTCGGTCAGTGGTTGGTTTCGTCCAACTTGGACGGAACGGTCCATAACGGAGACCGCTAAGGAGATCGCCGCCGAGATCGGTGAAGAGCTGATTAAGGTGAAGGCGGGCCTGAAGCATGGGGAGTTCTACCCTTGGTGTGAGGAAAACCTATCTTTCTCACGCCCACAGCGGCAGAGATATATGCAGGTAGCTGAAATTAAAAAGCTCTCGCGGGAGCGTTTTGATCGAGCTAACTCCATCCGAGAAGCCCTAGAACTCAAGGATAAGCCTGCCCCTAAAGTGGAACGCCGAGCGGCCACCCTCAACGACCTCCGAAAGGTGGAACGATTGCGTGCCCTGCGGGATGACCCGGCGGCGACTGAGGGGGGACGATAGACGGTTCTCGGAGTGGGTTACGTTATCCAACTTGGATAAAGCGACACACATTTCCCTTGACATACCCTTTTCATGCCCTCTCAGGTACCGACCTCAATTAACCCACACATTAGGTATAGAAGGCATCCGCACAGCCCGTAAAAGGACACCGTCGCATCTCGCACGACGTAAACCGCGAGACACTGAAAGCTTCCCTCTCAGGAATGACCCACGTTGATCGACCAGATCACGCTAGGGGACCTCAAGGAAGAATGCACCGCAATTGGTGGGGGTTCATAGGCCCACCGACAGACGCGCCAGTGATGATGTAGACAGGTTCACCTGCATCATGAGACGAGAGGGATAGACCTCATTTGACGGACTGCCACATAGGCGGAGCCGTTGAAGGGCTCCTTAATATTTCCCTTTAAGGACATGCTGAGGTTCACTTTAATCTTCATCTTTCTCATCATCTTTCTCATCATCTTCTCATAAGAGGTTCCCTGCTAACATGAATGCGAAGCTTCACATAAGCTTTATGTGGTCTTTCATGTGATCGGGAACATGCAGCTTATATAGGGCTGACGCCCTAAGATTGAATGAAGGTGATGACGAAGGTTGATCATCTTCTCAGTGGTCTTTCAAGCGCTCTGCGCGCCCTAAGGTTCACCCTAAGGTTCACCCTAAGGTTCACCCTAAGGTGCCTGTTTACGGTACCAATATAGTGACCCTCTCAGTGCCAGATTGATTAACCCGCACATTAGGATAAAGAGCTTCCCCCTCTCTTCCTTTCGCACTGACCCAAAATTTAGCCATGGCTCAAAAATGGAGAGCGCTCCACTTTTCCACATCCCCTAAGGCACCCTTATGCATGACCCCCGACAGTGCCCGATATGCGACACGCCATTCATTCCCCGACAGATCAACAGCGTTGGTTGTTCACCCAAGTGTGCAAGACGCGTATTGTCCCTGCGCAGCTTTGGTTGTGATTATGATCGAGGCAAACAAGATATCCTCATCGCTACGCTAGAGGCGGTGCTCAAGGTCCGTGAAGCTGATGCGGTAGTGCAGGCTATCATTGATGCGAGGGACGCTGAGGAAGACGCTCAGGCAGCTGCAAAGCACCGTGTTGATACAGACCTCATCAAGAAACAAGACGCTGAGTGGTACGCCCGGTTCCGTGATCTTGATGCCCAGCGCAAAGCCAGCGGATGGAAGCCCCTAACTATAGGCGCGGCTCCCCCTGACCAGCGACGCAAGACCCTCATTGCTCTGCCACCCCGAAAGAGAACCTGAACATGACCCATTCAGCCAACGATGACGCTGCCGATAAGCTGCACCCTTCACCCAACGACCCCCGGCCCAAGATCACCGACTTTCTCCCCAAGTACCCCAGCACCATCACCGGCCCTATCACATCCCTGACCACGGAAGAGCTTCATGCCTTCGCAGCCCGTAATATGCACCTGCGTGGTTCAATGGTCTGCTGGAAGAGAGATGGCGGGTTAGATGTCGTCACACAGCGTTATGGCAGGGACAACGAACGTTTCCTGCACTTCAGGCACAACAAGGAACCCCATGTGGTCCGCCTTGCAGATGTCGCTTGGATGATTTGTCATGATCGACCAATCCCTGAAGGTCATGCGGTTAGCTACTGCGATGGCGACTTCGCAAACACTGATAGATACAACTTATGGCTGACCCGAAAGGGCGGCTGACAACAACGACCCAACCCCCGAGCACAGCGTCTCTGGTGGGTGCATTCAAGCAAACACGGGAAAATCCTTGTTTCTTATCCATTCAACTTAATCTCGAACTCACGACGGAACCCACGGTATTGGGAACTACCATATGGTCGGCGCGTAGTTTGTTTGGATGCACCCTCCAGAGCCGCCGTGCTCACCTTTCCCTCAAAAATGGATACACACCCTATGGAATTTCAACGATCAGCGAAGGGCATGCAGCCCGCGCCTTCTACCTCTAACCTCGCCTCACCGAACAAACCCCTAGGCTTCAAAGCTGAAGTTGGCAAAGGCTCTATTGAAGTGATGGCAGGCCGTGGTCGCACCGTGCAGACCGGCAGAGAAACATCTACCACACCACAGCCCAGCGCCTCTGGCCTCACCTTTTCGACCGAGATGGGAAGCCCAGTACCCAACGGTATTCCCCGTCCGCATGACCTTGTAGAGATTGGTGGAATGAAGGTGAAGGTTGGGCAAGCGATGCGCGATGGTCTCATTCCGGCAGACCTCAACGCCGCTGTGGCACCTTCCCCCTTTCAGGCACCCGTAAGTGAACCTGTAAGCGCACCTGTAAGTGAACCTGTAAGTGAACCTGAGCACGACACCTACGACGTCAGTACCGACTTTCAGACACACATCGTCCCGGCTCTATCGCCAACTACGATGGATGCTATCGAGGCTGACATGATGGCTGGTGAGTTCACCGACCAGACGCAGGGTTACCTTGCCTTTGAAGGAAATCTTACTCCATCTGAGATGTCCAACGTTCGTGACGCCTATGCAGCCAAGATCACGGCTAAAACAGGGATGGATGAGGCTGAACTGCAAGCTGCCCATCAGGTTGACCCGAAAGGTTTTGCTAAGGCCGTCTCTGCTATGCTGAAGACTGGTGACATGACTGGCTTTGATAGCATTGCCCAGCGCGCTGAAGCTTCCGCATGGACTGCCTTGGACAACGATGCAGCAATGGATGCATGGAAAGACCCCGGCTTCCCTCAAGCCCTCATCGACGCTGGCCTAGAGCCTGAGTTCAAGGGCGGTGAGGTGTCCGTTAACATCCCCGGCAAAGGGCTTGTGAAGTGGACTGATGCTGTGGCTCAAGGTTATGTGAAGGTTTCTCGATCATGAGCGAAGAAGAAGAAGTCACATTCCGCAGAGCTTTGAGCGAAACTGAAGCCATCGCGATCAGGGAACAAGCAAAATTCGCCGCCTATCGGGCTGAACAACGAGAGTTTGAGGAAGCCTCCGCCGAAGCCGAAGCACTGCAGCGGGCAGAACAGATGGAAAAGAGACGCAGCACGCGAGAAGCGACGCTAGCGGCATTCCTAAGTAATCAAATCAAGGAAGGCTGACGGGGAGCGGCAAAACCCCACAGTCTACAAACTGAAGGCGTCCGGTGAAGATCGGGCGTCCTCACACCTCAAATAACCTCCTCCTACATTGATGAATAGAGATGGGCAGCGCTTGATGGCCTGTTGTGCTTTGGTCGGCTCCCTTCACGGGCCCCTTAGCGCTGTCCTTCTTTGTCCATCGATACCAAGGAAATAGACCCTTATGACCGATAAACCCTCTCCCATAATCATCACACTCGACAATGGTGCACATGCCTGTGGCCTATCTTCATCAAGCCGAACAGGCAGCGTCTGCAACCTTTCGCGGCAACTGATCGATGCTGGTCATGACCCTGAAGCAATCGTTGAGGTGTACCGTGATGGCACCCTATGTTTCAGACCATGCAAGCTGAAACGATGGGCCGAAGTGACTGTGTCTGAGAATGATCGACGCAGTGCCTCATTCATCAAGTGGCAACCCTTTCAGAACACCCTCAGGGCGTGATTGCGGTGAACCGTGTAGGGCCTTCATAGGTGCCTGATAGGTTACCCTGAACGGGTGTGTTAAAGTTTCTACGTTCCTAGTGGAAAAGGGCGGTGGTGCTGTTTTGTTGTCGGCAGTGTCATCGCCCACTAGGGGAATATTTCATTAGAAAAATCTGAAGACCTTTAAGAGATATAGAGCGCGCACAAAATCCCCCCTAGGCCCCCTTCAAAGACCGCTCACAGCAACTCAACATGTCATGCTCAGGGGCAGGGCGCATCACCTTTTCTTTTTTGTAACACCCACAACGAGTGTTGACGTTTGCAACAGCTTCGACTATCTATCCCTCAAACGAAAGGGATGACCATGAAACGCTATGTACTCTATCGCCGTGTATCGACCAGCGAACAAGGTAAGTCAGGCTTAGGCCTTGATGCCCAAGACAGGGACATGCGCACATATCTTGAAGGCTACAGCGAGCAACCATACGAGGTGATCGGGGCCTTCACTGATGTCGCCACAGGCTCTGATGATGATCGGCCTGAACTGAGCAAGGCCCTTCATATGGCCCGTTCGCATGGCGCTGAGTTGCTTGTCTCCAAGCTAGATCGCCTATCACGCAAGGTGTCATTCATCGCTGGCCTATTGGATGACCGTAAGGTGCACCTTCGGGTGGCCTCTATGCCCCATGCCGACAAGTTTCAGTTGCACATCTATGCAGCCCTTGCAGAGCAAGAGAGGGAATTCATCTCGATCAGGACCAAGGCAGCGTTGAAAGAAGCCAAGGCCCGGGGGGTTAAGCTGGGTGGTGTCCGTGACAAGACCATGAAGCGCAATGCGGTAGTGCAGGCGAACGCCAAGGAACGGGCAGAGAAGGTGAAGGGCTTGATTGAGCCTTTGAGGGAAGCCGGAAAGAGCCTGCGAGAGATTGCTGCAGAGTTGAATAAAGCTGGTGTGAAGACTGCACGGGGTGGTGAATGGCAGGCATCGCAGGTGAAGCGGACAATTGATCGACTTGCTGCATAAGGGTCAGCCTGTTTTTTGCGAACAGTGTTCATGAATTTAGGGGCAGGTGTTTTTCGTGAACGTTGTTCATTTATTCAAGGCAGTCTTATTCGCTTCGGTGCATCTATCGTTTTTTCCACTGAATAATGTGGTCAATGAGCGTGGTCAGTGTGGTCAGAGATTTGTCGTAAGTCATTGATTTAAAAGGTAATGATGTTGATGGTGGAGCCTAGGGGAGTCGAACCCCTGACCTCTTGCATGCCATGCAAGCGCTCTCCCAACTGAGCTAAGGCCCCATCATGGTGACGTTTGGTCACCGGGTGCAGCATCTGCTGCGGGTTGCTGTCTACGCAGCACCCCGGGCGAGATCAAGTGAAAACCGCGCCCGGATCAGGGAATTTAGTCGTCGTCGTTTGTGGCCACATCGGCCAGTTCATCGAGCGACACTGTATCTTCGTCGTCGTCCTCAAGAACATCATCACCCAGATCGACGTCATCTGCATCATCGTCATCTGCATCATCGAGAACCAGATCGTCCTCGTCAGTTGCCTCTTTGGCCTTCGCAGATTGCGCATCTTCAGCATCCGCAACCATTGTGCGTGTCTTGGATGTGTCGACGGCAACTTCCTTGCCCGAATACGGGCTGATGATTGGTGTCGCGTTCAGGTCGTAGAAGCGTTTGCCGGTTTCAGGGCAAAGACGCTTTGTGCCCCACTCTTCCTTAGGCATATGCTATCCCTTCAAAATCTTGCGCTAACCCTTGCGGGTGATCGGTGCCAACTGCCATAAGCAGAAGGCGGTGTCAAAGCCTTTGGCACATGAAAATGTGAGTAGTTGGATATGGGCCGTCATACGCTGATTGGCAACCCCCCGATTGAGGTTGATTTGCGCAGGTCATCGCGTGCGAAACGGCTTTCGTTGCGTGTGTCGCGGCTGGATGGGCGGGTGACGCTGACCTTGCCACAACGCGCCGCCGATCGCGAGGGAATCAGATTTCTGCATGCGAAAGAGGCGTGGTTGCGTGCCCATTTGGATCAACTCGCCCCCGTCCAGCAGGTTGCAATTGGTGAACAGATCATGGTGCGTGGAAATCTTGTGCCCATTGTGCAAGGGGCCGGGAAACGGCTTTCGATCTTCGATGATCGTATTGAGGTTCCCGGACCGCAAGATGTCGGGTTGAAGATCAAAGCACAGCTGCGTCAGATGGCCCGCAATGCCTTGGCTGGTGCGTCTGATCGGTATGCAGCAGAGCTAGGTCAGTCTTATACGCGCCTCTCGATCCGCGATACCCGGTCGCGCTGGGGGTCGTGTTCGAGCCAAGGTGTCTTGATGTATTCGTGGCGGTTGATCATGGCGCCACCGACCGTGCTTGAGTATGTGGCCGCCCATGAGGTGGCGCATTTGGTTGAAATGAATCATTCTGATGCGTTTTGGGCCGTCGTCACAAGCATCCGACCCAGCTATCAAACGGAACGCCAATGGTTGCGCTCAAATGGCGACACCTTGCACCGTGTTGCGTTCGACAATTGACGCCGGTCTCCTTTGTGATCACACCTGAACCATGATGATCCAACCCCGCCCTGTTGATCCGACCACTGCCGCGCATGAGCGCGTCTATCGCGCGTTGCGGACGCGGATTATGCACGGTGAGATATCACCGGGAACGTCACTGACGTTGCGAGGTATCGGTAAGACCTATGATGTCTCCATGACGCCCGCCCGCGAAGCCGTCAGACGTTTGGTGGCTGAAGGTGCGTTGTTCTTATCGTCATCGGGCCGGGTATCGACCCCGGCATTATCAAATGACCGGATTGAGGAGCTCGCGACACTGCGTGCGCTGCTTGAGCCGGAACTTGCGTCGCGTGCCCTGCCGCGCGCCCATTTCGCCTTGATCGACCGGCTTGAGGCGATCAACCAGGGCGTCAGTCAAATGATCGCCCGACATGATGCAACCGGATATATTCGGATGAACTTGGAGTTCCACCGCACCCTTTATTTGCGAGCGCAAGCGCCTGCGATGCTGGCAATGGCCGAGACAGTTTGGTTGCAGCTTGGGCCAACGATGCGTGCACTCTATGGGCGGTTGAACCGAACAGAGCCGCCCTATCACCACAAACTTATTCTGAGCGCGCTAAAAGCCGGTGATGAGCCTGGCTTGCGCCTGGCCGTCCGGACCGATGCGACAAAGGGTCTTAGGATGCTGAAAGGTTAGGTGGAAACCGGTCCAGCGCTGCAAGTGCTATGTTCATCACACGGCGGAAATCTTCGCCTGGCATACCCAAACCATGGGCCAGTTCCGTCGCAAATTGATATTGGCCCGGTTGCATCCGACCATTTGCCATTGCGACATAGAGAACCCCTTCCATCATGGTGTCTTTCTCATGATCCCGAAGCCCTTTGCCAAAGTCGATAAAATCTTCAGGTGTCAGGTTTGGGTCCACATGATCGGCGACCCGGACCACGTCCGAAGTCTGATAATTGCGCCGGGTCAAGCGCCGGGCGGCACTGTTTACAAGCGCGAGGTCCGCAGAGGCCATCACGCCAGCTGCGCTTCCGGCATGGCACATCGCAGCCAGAATGCGTGAGGATGCTTTGCTACGCATCGGTCCACGCAGGTCATACCCTAGCAGCGATTTGACTCGGCGGATAATGACAGCAATCAGGGCTAAACCGATGGCCGTCCAAAGCCCGTAGTTCATCAGGTTCCGTTCCATAGAATTGCGTGCAACAGCGGGAATCTCAGACGAGATAAGATTAAGCGATTGTGCGGTGATCAATTGCTCTTCGGTGAATGCGCGTGATGGAACGGTCGTACATTCGTCATCAGCCAGCGCATAGCGCTGCACGTCGCTGACCAGTGTCAAACCGAGGATCTTGAAATCCCGCGTGACAAAGCACAACGACATGTTGTTGGTTTCAGGTCCCGGAATACTCGTGTCGGCGACAAATTCGAGCCCCTCGAAGTAGCCGGTATCATTTGTGAACGCTTGTGCTTGGCCACCAAAGAGGGTGGCAATTAAAGCTGCTAAAATGATTCTCTTCATCTAATTCTCGGATCGAATTACTCGGTACGCGGTTAACCAACACCAGAAATGTGGCGCACTTGTGGTGGATTAGGACCTTGTATGCGGCAATTTAGCTAAATTAATCGGACGGTTTGTCAGCAAACGACGTTTTCGGGGAAATGTATCAGATTTAATGGATCGTGACTGAAAACGAAAAGACCTAGGGTGCTTTTTGAACCCTAGGTCTTGGTGCATTACGCGTGGATTGCGCCATCTCCACAAGCCAATGCCGCTTCGCGTACAGCTTCAGAGTACGTTGGGTGCGCGTGGCAAGTGCGTGCTAGATCTTCAGCGGCTGCACCGAACTCCATCGCGACGCAAATTTCGTGGATCAAATCACCCGCCATCGGGCCAATGATATGCGCGCCGAGAATACGATCAGTTGTCGCGTCCACAAGAATTTTTACGAAACCATCGCCCGCGAAATTCGCCTTGGCCCGCGCGTTGCCCATAAAGGGAAACTTACCAACCTTATAGGCACGGCCTTGTTTTTTCAGGGTTTCTTCGGTTTCCCCGACGTTTCCGACCTCGGGGTGCGTATAGATGACGCCGGGGATGACACCGTAGTTTACATGCGGTTTCTGACCGGCAATACCTTCGGCGCAGGCCATGCCTTCGTCTTCGGCTTTATGGGCTAGCATCGGCCCATCGATGGCGTCACCGATGGCGTAGATGCCTGCGATGTTTGTGGCGTAGTGATCGTTTGTTTTGATCTGGCCACGCTCCGACATTTCGACGCCGAGCTCTGTCAGACCCAGTCCGTCAGTATAGGGTTTGCGTCCTGTGGCGACCAGAACCGTGTCGGCCGTGACTTCGTGTTCGCTATCGTCTTTGCGCAGTTTGTAGGTCACGGTTGCCTTGCCGTTTTTGACCGTTGTGCCTTGGACGGCGGCGCCGAGGGTGAATTTAAGCCCTTGCTTTGTAAGCATTTTCTGGAACTGCCGGGCGATTTCGGCGTCCATGCCGGGGGTGATGGCATCCAGGAATTCGATGACCTGAACTTCCGTTCCTAAACGGGCGTAGACCGATCCCAGTTCCAACCCGATGACGCCTGCGCCGATCACGACCAACCTCTTGGGAATCTTGGTCAATTCCAGCGCGCCTGTGGATGTCACAACCGTCTTTTCGTCGATTTCGACACCGGGCAAAGACGCGGCCTCAGAGCCAGATGCGATGATGATATGTTTGGCGTCATGCACGTCATCGCCGACTTTGACTTTGCCTGCAGCTGGGATCGATCCCCAGCCTTTTAGCCAGTCTATCTTGTTCTTTTTGAAAAGAAATTCTATGCCGCCGGTGTTCTGCGAAATCGTATCGGACTTATAGGCCAGCATCTGTTTCCAATCCACAGAAGGCGCTTTGCCCTTTAGGCCCATGGTCGCGAAATTATGTTCCGCCTCATGTAGCATATGGCTGGCGTGCAGCAGGGCCTTGGAGGGGATGCAGCCCACATTCAGGCAAGTGCCGCCAAGGGTTTCGCGGCCTTCGACGCAGGCGACTTTCATACCCAATTGGGCGCAGCGGATGGCTGCAACATAGCCGCCGGGGCCGGCTCCGATTACGATGACGTCATAGCTGGACATAGTGTCTCCTTCGAGGTGCAAGACTGCGTACAGATTGCGTACAGAACCTGTACATACACATGGGTTAAATTAGCGCTGATAGTATCATCAGCATGGTTGAGAGAAACCCCACAAACCAAACCACGGTCCGCCAGGGTGACAGGCCGAAATAGTAGGCGGGGACATAAAGGATGCGGGCCGTCAGATAGACCCAGGCGCAGGCCGCCGAGAAACCGGTGCCTTTGTCCGCGAGCGTGATGACAACCACAGCGATGGTCAGCAGGATCAACGCTTCGAAATGGTTATTGAGCGCGCGTTGCAGGCGACCTGCTTTGTCGGTGAGTTCGATTTTCTGATCCCGGGGCCCCAGCGTCTTTTTGGTCCCAATCTGCAGGTTGGCTGCAACCGAATAGGCAAGGAACTGCAGCGCCTGCAGAACGGCGGCCAGCGCGAGAACGGTGAGTTCGGTGGTCATGGGCACGTCGCAACGGGTTTGAGGATCTGAATAAGCTCGCCCAGTGGATCGGCGCCTGGGTTGTTTTCTAGATAGGCTGTTGATGCAAACCAGGTGTCGTTATATGTGCCGGGGGCGTAGGTTTCATTGGCCCAGGCAGGCTGATAGCTGCCCGAGATATGTTGCAATTCCATTTCCGTATCGGTGATCTTTGAGATCTGGAAACAGACGGATCGTTCGCCGGCGGGGACATCATCCGAAAATGTGTTTGTACGGGAAACGTAGGATTTGCCGATCATCACATAGGTGCCTTCGCTGAGACTGGCCTGCGCATGTACGGCGGGGGCCATGACGAACGCGAGCGGGCAAAGCGCGTAAGCAAGTTGCAAGGTACGCTGTTTAAGGGAGGTCGGTGTATGGGTCATGTCATTCCTCAATCGTGATCGGCGTGCCGTTGGGCACCAGCGACCAGATTTCACGCATTTCGGCATTGGTGACCGCAATGCATCCTTTTGTCCAATCAACATGATGTTGGAGAAACCCTAGCATTCCCCAGCCGTTCAGGATGCCGTGGATCATGATGTTCCCGCCGGGTGAGACGCCGCGTGCTTGGGCCTGTGCGGTGTCTTCTGCGTTGGGGTAGGAAATATGCAGCGACAGATGCGCGATGGAGTTCTCATTCCGCCAGTCGATTTCATAGGTGCCGGTCGGCGTGCGTTCGTCGCCTTCTTGGGTTTTGTGCCCTTCGGGGTTGCCGCCCATGGAAATGTCGTAGGTGCGGATCGGTTCGCCATCCCGCAGCAAGACCAGCGCGCGGTCGCTTTTGTCCACAAAGATCGCATCTGCCTGTTGGTCCGCAGGGGCCATCGGGGGCGGGGTGCCGGAGCCTTTGCGCAGCATGACTTGCGTGTAGCCTGCAGTGCCGAGACCGAGGAGGATCAGAAGGGCGAGGAGTTTGAGGATGCGGTTCATTTTACAACTTCATGATGGCTTTGTGCTTGCGGGAATGTCCCGCCCGGCATCGCCGGGCAGCGCCCGGACCTCCCCCATGGGGAGGGCGCTTCGCACCCACCCCGAGGTCCGGGAGCTGCCCTTGTGTTGAGTGGACACCGGAAAATCATGAAACCGTGGTATTTGCCATGTCACTCTAAATCGTCCGATCCACGCGCCTCAGCTAAATCTTTGGGTAACTGCATCCGATCCGCAAGATTGCCTTTCCAGAAATTTGGATCGTCATCCTTGTCGGGTCTTTCAAGACCACGTAAAATGTCCGCAGTGCTTTCCATCTGTTCTACAATATGGCGGAAAAGTACGGGTCTACGGTCTCGGATTTTTGCTACCCGATCAAAAGCTTCGCCATCATTTTTTGCCAATATCAAGATAGAGCCTTGAATTGCATTCAGATCGTTCTCAATCTTTTTGAACGTCAAGGATAAGCGGCCTAGACGAGCATTAAGCTGCCGTTGCCGCTTATCAATTCTTTGTATGTAGAAGCCCATGACAACGACTAATCCGAAGATTGCCCAGAATTGGTAACTGTCACTAACTTCAAACATGCAGTTACAAATCCATCAACAACCGCCGTGGATCCTCAAGCGCTTCTTTCACCCGCACAAGGAACGTCACAGCCCCTTTGCCGTCGACGATCCGGTGGTCGTAGGACAGGGCCAGATACATCATGGGCCGGATCACAACTTGGCCGCCGATGGCCATAGGCCGGTCCTGGATTTTGTGCATGCCGAGGATGCCTGACTGCGGGGGGTTCAGGATGGGTGAGGACATGAGCGAGCCGTAGACGCCGCCGTTGGAGATGGTGAAGGTGCCGCCTTGCATTTCGGCCATGCTTAGCTTGCCGTCGCGGGCTTTGGCGCCTTTTTCGGCAATCGCTTTTTCGATGCCCGCAAATGACATTTGATCGGCGTCATTGATGACGGGGACCACGAGGCCCGTTGGCGTCCCGGCGGCGATGCCCATGTTGACGTAGTTTTTGAAGACGATGTCTGTGCCGTCGATTTCGGCGTTCACCTCAGGGACTTCGTTCAGCGCATGCACGCAGGCCTTGGTGAAGAAGGACATGAAGCCCAGTTTCACGCCGTGTTTCTTCAGGAACAGGTCTTTGTATTCGTTGCGCAGTGCCATGACCTCAGTCATGTCGACCTCATTATAGGTGGTCAGCATGGCGGCGGTGTTTTGGCTGTCTTTGAGACGCTTGGCGATGGTCTGGCGCAGGCGGGTCATTTTGACCCGCTCTTCGCGGTCGGCCTGATCAGCCGCCACGGGTGCGCGCGGTGCCGCGCTCGAAGAAGGCGCGGCAGCGGCTGATGAGAGTGCGCCCAACACGTCTTCTTTCATCACACGCCCGTCTTTGCCGGTGCCGGTGACGTCCGAAAGGTTGTTTTCGGCCATCAGTTTTTTGGCTGACGGCGCGTCTTCGACGTCTTTTGCTGCGGGTGCCGGGGCAGGCTCATCGGCCTTGGCGGCCTTTTCGCTTTTGGCGGGGGCCGGGGCAGCGTCCCCTTCGGCGATTTGTGCCAGCAACGCGTCAACACCAACGGTTTCACCTTCGGCAGCGACGATCTCGGACAGGGTGCCTGCGACGGGGCTGGGCACCTCGACCGTGACTTTATCAGTCTCCAGCTCGCAGAGCATGTCATCAACCGCGACTGCATCGCCGGGTTGTTTGAACCATGTGGCCACCGTGGCTTCTGTGACGGATTCGCCTAAGGTTGGGACGCGGACTTCGGTGCTCATGACTGTGTTCCTTTGATCGTCAGCGCGTCATTCACGAGCGCTTCTTGTTCTGCTTTGTGTTTGCTGGCCAATCCCGTTGCGGGTGAGGCAGATGCCGCGCGGCCTGCGTAGGCGGGTCGGGCGTGTTTGGCTTTGATCCGGGTCAGGACCCATTCGATGTTGGGTTCGATAAAGCTCCAAGCGCCTTGGTTGCGCGGCTCTTCTTGGCACCAGACCATTTCGGCTTGTTTGAAGCGTTCCAATTCCTTGACCGCGGATTGTGCCGGGAAGGGATAGAATTGTTCGAACCGCAGGATGTAGACATCCGTGATCCCACGTTTATCCCGTTCTTCCAGCAGGTCATAATAGACCTTGCCCGAACACATCACGACCTTTTTGATCTTATCGTCGGCCACCAGTTTGGTGTCAGAGTTCCCCTGTTCCGCGTCGTCCCACAGTACCCGGTGGAAGCTGGAGCCTGTGGTGAATTCTTCCTTCTTCGACACAGCCATTTTGTGCCGTAGCAGCGATTTTGGTGTCATCAAGATCAGCGGTTTGCGGAAGGTCCGATGCAGCTGACGCCGCAGCAGGTGGAAATAATTTGCAGGCGTGGTGCAGTTGGCCACGATCCAGTTGTCGCCGCCGCACATGGTCAGGAACCGTTCCAGCCGTGCCGAGGAGTGTTCAGGCCCTTGGCCCTCATACCCATGGGGCAGCAGGCAGACGAGGCCTGACATCCGCAACCACTTCGATTCCCCCGAGGAAATGAACTGGTCGAACATGATCTGCGCGCCGTTGGCGAAGTCGCCAAACTGTGCTTCCCAGAGCGTCAGCGCATTCGGTTCGGCTAGCGAGTATCCGTATTCAAAGCCCAACACGGCGTATTCTGACAGCATACTGTCGATCACTTCATACTGTGCTTGGCCGTCGCGGATATGGTTCAGCGGGTAGTACCGTTCTTCGGTGTCCTGGTTGATCAGGCCGGAGTGTCGGTGGCTAAATGTGCCGCGTGTACAATCCTGGCCGGACAGCCGCACGGGATAGCCTTCGGTTAGCAGCGAGCCAAAGGCCAATGCCTCACCTGTTGCCCAGTCGATCCCTTCCCCGGTTTCGAACATCTTGCCTTTGGTGCCAATCAGCCGGCCCACGGTCTTGTGCAGAGGGAAGTTTTCAGGTGCTTTGCTGAGCGCTTCGCCCACGGCGTCAAATGTGGACTCTTCAATCGCAGTGACCCCGCGCTGATAGTCTTCTTCTTTGTGGTCCAGATGCGACCACTTCCCGTCAAGCCAATCGGCTTTATTCGGTTTATAGGTCTTGCCGGCCTCAAACTCATCATTCAGATGCGCCTGGAAAGCCGCTTTCATGTCTTCGATTTCGCCTTCCGGGATCAGCCCGTCCTGGACCAGTCTTTCGGTATAGAGTGTCAGCGTGGTCTTTTGCTTTTTGATCTTCTTGTACATCACCGGGTTGGTGAACATCGGCTCATCGCCTTCGTTGTGGCCGAACCGGCGGTAGCAGATGATGTCCAGCACCACGTCTTTGTGGAATTTCTGACGGAATTCAGTGGCGACACGGGCCGCATGCACCACGGCCTCTGGGTCGTCCCCGTTGACGTGGAAGATCGGCGCTTCGACCATCAAGGCGATGTCTGTGGGGTAGGGGGAGCTGCGTGAGAAATGCGGCGCCGTCGTGAAGCCGATTTGGTTGTTGACCACGATATGCATGGTGCCGCCGGTTTTATGCCCCTTCAGGCCGGACAGACCGAAGCCTTCTGCGACCACACCTTGCCCCGCAAATGCGGCATCACCGTGCAGTAGGACGCCCATGACGCGCGTGCGGTCTGTATCGTTTTTCTGGTCTTGCTTGGCGCGCACTTTGCCGATGACCACTGGATTCACGGCCTCGAGGTGAGAAGGGTTCGCGGTCAGCGATAGGTGCACTTCATTGTCGTCAAAGGCGCGGTCAGAGGATGCGCCGAGGTGATATTTCACATCGCCGGACCCATCCACGTCTTCTGGCTTGAAACTACCGCCTTGGAATTCATTGAAAATGGCCCGATAGGGTTTTTCCATCACATTGGCGAGCACCGACAGGCGGCCCCGGTGTGGCATGCCGATGATGATTTCATCGATGCCAAGTTGCCCGCCCCGTTTGATGATCTGTTCCATCGCAGGGATCAGGCTTTCGCCACCATCAAGGCCAAACCGCTTGGTGCCCATGTATTTGACGTGCAGGAATTTCTCAAAACCCTCGGCCTCGACCAGTGAGTTCAGGATCGCCTTGCGCCCTTCCTTGGTAAAGGCGATTTCCTTACCGTAACCTTCGATCCGTTCTTTCAGCCAGCCCGCTTCTTCGGGGTTGGAAATATGCATGTATTGTAGGGCGAAGGTGCCGCAATAGGTCCGCTGCACGATGGCGAGGATCTCGTTCATCGTGGCCACTTCGAGCCCGAGCACGTTGTCGATAAAGATCGGGCGGTCCATGTCGGCTGCTGTGAAGCCGTAGGATTTTGGGTCAAGCTCGGGGTGCGGTGTGTTTTCACGCATGCCCAGTGGATCAAGATCGGCGATCAGATGCCCACGGATCCGGTAGGCGCGGATGATCATCAGCGCGCGGATACTGTCCAGCACGGCGGCACGGACCTGGGCTTCGTCCAGAGCGACGCCCTTTTCAGCGGCTTTGGACTTGATTTTCTTGCCTGCCGCTTCGGGTTCGGCGGGCCATTGGCCGTCAAGTGCGGCTGTCAGGTCATCGTTCGGAACCGGTGGCCAATCCATGCGGCCCCAAGACGGGCCTGCGGCCTCGGCCTTGGCGTCCGTCGGTGCATCGCCCAAGGATTTGAAGAACGCTTGCCAGCTTTCGTCAACCGCATTGGGGTTGTCGGCGTAGCGGGCGTAGAGCTGTTCCACGTACTCGGCGTTATGCCCCTGCAAGAATGAGGAGGCGTGGAAGACGTCGTTGGGGGATTGGTCGTTCATGAGGGGACCTCGTGAGGGTTAGGGCCGTACTTGTTGGTGCCGGTATCGGAGGGCAAGGCCGCCAGGATGCAAGAAACGATAGTAATGATTGGGTTTAAGAAAATTAGCAGGATCAAACCATAACTCTCAATCGGTAAATTCGATAGATACATCAATTGAAACGGGAGACTGCCAATAAACGCAAGAATACTCCAACACAGACCGTGGACTTCTATGTCATGCATGCGACGTACCCCCAGGGTCAACAACACTGTAATAGCTAATGCAGGAAAGATGAACGCAGTTGCGACCAGCGCGTCGGATACGTCGCGATATGCTGCATCTTCTATCAGGAAAAACAGAAGGACCGCCAAGCCGCAGAGAGAGAAAGTCGGCCACCAAAATTCCGACCGCGAGGCGCGGCCTTTGACTTGGAACGACTTAGCAAGGCAAGTCTTGATTGCGTCTGCGGGTCCCATGGCGGGGTCCTGTTTGAGGTCCCGGATCAAGTCCGGGACTGCGGTATCACGGTTTGCGAAGTCCCGGACTTGATCCGGGACCTCAGAGTCAATTTAGCCGATCGCTTTCAGCACAGCCTCGCCCAATGTCGCGGGGCTGTCGGCCACGATGATCCCGGCGGATTTCATCGCTTCGATTTTGCTTTCCGCGTCGCCTTTGCCGCCAGCGACAATCGCACCGGCGTGGCCCATACGGCGGCCCGGAGGCGCTGTGCGTCCGGCGATGAAACCGGCTGTTGGCTTCCAGCGCCCTTTTTTCTTCTGTTCGGTCAGGAATTCGGCGGCTTCTTCTTCCGCAGATCCACCGATTTCGCCGATCATGATCATCGAGTGCGTCTCATCATCGTCGAGGAACATGTCGAGCACGTCGATATGCTCGGTGCCCTTAATCGGGTCGCCGCCGATGCCCACGGCTGTGGACTGGCCTAGGCCGCTGTCGGAAGTCTGTTTGACCGCCTCATAGGTCAGCGTGCCGGAGCGGGACACAACGCCCACGCTGCCGCGTTTGTGGATGTGGCCGGGCATGATGCCGATTTTGCACGCGTCAGGCGTGATCACGCCGGGGCAGTTTGGCCCGATCAGACGTGAAGCGGAGCCTTCCAGCGCCTTTTTAACCCGCATCATGTCGAGCACAGGGATGCCTTCGGTGATGCAGATGATCAGTTCCATTTCGGCGTCGATGGCTTCGAGAATACTGTCCGCCGCAAAGGGGGGCGGCACGTAGATGACCGAGGCGTTGGCTTCGGTTGTCGCTTTTGCCTCATGCACCGAGTTGAAGATCGGAAGGTCCAGATGTGTCTGACCACCTTTGCCGGGGGTCACGCCGCCGACCATTTTGGTGCCATAAGCAATGGCTTGTTCAGAGTGGAATGTCCCCTGCGAGCCGGTAAGGCCCTGACAGATGACGCGTGTGTTTTCGTTTACGAGAATGGCCATGTTGGTGGCTCCTTAAATTCTTTGTATCGCGTGGGTTTCACCCACCCTACGGATTAGCCCTTTACGGCCTTCACAATCTTTTCGGCGCCGTCTTTCAGGTCGTCGGCGGCGATGACGTCAACGTCGGAGTTGTTGATGATCTCTTTGCCTTTTTCGACGTTTGTGCCTTCCAGACGCACGACGAGAGGGACTTGCAAGCCGACCTCTTTCACCGCGGCGATCACGCCTTCCGCAATCACGTCGCAGCGCATGATGCCGCCGAAGATGTTCACCAGGATCCCTTTGACGTTGGGGTCGGAGGTGATGATCTTGAACGCTTCGGTCACTTTTTCCTTGGTGGCGCCGCCGCCCACGTCGAGGAAGTTGGCAGGCTCTGCCCCGTAAAGCTTGATGATATCCATCGTCGCCATGGCCAGACCCGCGCCGTTCACCATGCAGCCGATTTCGCCGTCGAGTGCGATATAGTTCAGGTCGAATTTCGAGGCGGCCAGTTCTTTGGGGTCTTCTTCGGTTTCGTCGCGCAGCGCGCCGATGTCCGCGTGGCGGTAGATGGCGTTGCCGTCAAAGGACACCTTGGCGTCGAGTACTTTCAGATCACCTTTGTCGGTGACGATCAGCGGGTTGATTTCCAGCATCTCCATGTCTTTTTCCACGAAGGCTGTGTAGAGTTGGCCCATCAGTTTCACACATTGCTTGACCTGCTGACCTTCCAGTCCCAGCGCAAATGCAACGCGACGTCCGTGAAAAGGTTGATAGCCTGTGGCGGGGTCGACGGTGAAGTTCAAGATTTTCTCGGGCGTGTTTTCGGCGACTTCTTCGATGTCCATCCCGCCTTCAGTCGACACGACAAAGCCAATGCGGCTTGTCTGCCGGTCCACCAAGAGGGCGAGGTACATTTCGGTTTCGATGCCGGAGCCGTCTTCGATATAAATCCGATTGACGACTTTGCCTACTGGACCCGTCTGATGTGTGACCAGGGTGCGGCCGAGCATCTTTTTGGCTTCTTCGGCGGCTTCTTCGACCGATTTGGCAAGACGCACACCGCCCGCTTCGCCAGCGTCGGCTTCTTTGAATTTGCCTTTGCCCCGGCCACCGGCGTGGATTTGCGCCTTTACGACCCAAAGTGGTCCGTCGAGTTCGCCGGCAGCGGTTTTTGCTTCTTCAGCGCGCATCACGGGGCGTCCATCAGAAACGGGCGCGCCATAGCTGCGCAGGAGGGCTTTGGCCTGATATTCGTGGATGTTCATGAGACTTGTCCAATTTGGCTTCGGTTGCCGTATTTAGACCACAACAGTTTAAGGGTTTCTAACCCAATTTTCCCTAATTTGCAGATTATTCGACATTTGTGATCACACTTTTTGAGCGTGTGATCACAAAATTCGGGACTGGCACTTACGTGACGTTCCAATGGCCGTTTGAAAAGATTCGCGCAGATGATACCCAGAGGCATGGCAGACATGAAATCAACTTGGTCCGTTGTCGCGACGGTCGACGAACCGCCGGTACTCATTCAGCTGTTTGTCGCGTGGTATCTGCATCTTGGTGCATCAGAGGTGATTTTGTACTTCGACCGTCCTGATGATCCAGCGACCGCAATGATGCGCGCACTGCCAAACGTTCGCGTTGTGCTTTGCGATGCCGCCCATTGGGCCCGGTTGGGAAAGCGCCGCCCGCAGAAGCATCAGACCAGGCAATTGCACAATGCCACAGATGCCTATCGCACTGTGCGGACCGATTGGCTGCTGCACTGTGATGCGGATGAGTATGTTTTGCCACAGCGCCGGATTGGTTATTGTCTGTCAGAAGTGCCCACTTCCTTCAATTGCGCCACCTTGCCGGTTGCGGAACGTGTGTTTGAACCGGACAGCGCAGGAAAAAATATTCTAACGGGTGGTTTTCGCAGACCGTTTCATGGCAAGCCTGATGCGGCGCGCGCGTTGTTTGGTCCGCACTATCGTCTGAGCCAGCGCGGTTTGACCGGGCATGTCATCGGCAAGGCGTTTAGCCGGGTGGGGCAGGGGTTTGAGGTCTCGATCCATCGGCCGTCTGCGCAGGGTGCAGAGGTTCCGGCTGTGCCGTTGTCGGGTG
This sequence comes from uncultured Paracoccaceae bacterium, assembly GCA_947501555.1. GTDB lineage: Bacteria > Pseudomonadota > Alphaproteobacteria > Rhodobacterales > Rhodobacteraceae > Yoonia. The sequence continues at coordinate 1,926,120 of CANMWG010000001.1, read as the reverse complement.
TGGAGCTGTTGCATTTCGACGGGCTGACCCAGCTGCATTGGGTCTATAAGCTGCTCCGCAAGGCGGATGCGTTTCTGCGCCACAACGGTATGTCCCCATCACAGCATCGTCAGCGCCAGATTGATGCGATCCTCGCTGACGCCAAGGCTGGATATGAGATCCATGACCAACTGAAACGGGCAGATCCCGCGCTGATTGCTCAATTGCATGTACTTGGATTGTGGTTGGAGGCTGAATTTGATCCATGGTCCGCCTTAGAGGCGGTTTTTCCGGGCGATCGTTTAGATCTGTCCACCCAGGCCTTTGATGCCTGGCTTTGGGATCACAAGGGCGAAGTCTTGCGCGGGTACGGCCTGCAGCCAAAGGAATAGGTTGCTGCCTCTGGTCGTTCTTGCCGGACCGGACTAGGGTCACGCCAAATGGGCATCGAAAAGTGAGGAAAATATGAAAAACTGGGTTTTTGCCGCGATGGCGGCTGTGGCTTTGACCGCGTGTTCGAACGCTGGTGGGGGTACTTTGCCTGACGAGGCCGTGGAAGTGACCGAGAACCGTGTTGACGGGTATGTCGGAACGGATGGGCGGCGCTATGACATGCGCACCTATACCGTCTCGCAGGACAGCCCCTATTACATCACTGTGACCCCCGCAGGCCGTTCACTGGCGTTTGAAAATGGGGCCCGGGTCGCAAGCTCAACTGCGGCTATCTACATCAAGTCGCGTGGATGCGCAGGTAATCTGAGCCGACTGTCCAGCCAGGACGTTTATGATGCGGCAGACAAAACCTGGACGATCGTCATTAGCTGCTAAGTCGGGCGTTGTTTGTTACCAAAAGGGGCGCCCGGTTGGACGCCCCTTTTTCGTATCTTGTTGCAGAGCTTAGCCCAATGAGCTGTCGATGCCTTTGCAAGCTTCGACCAGACCTTTGACCGCGTCGACTGATTTGTCGAACATGGCTTGTTCGTCTTTGTTCATCTTGATCTCAACCACGCGTTCGATCCCGCCCGCGCCGATGATTGTAGGCACCCCAACGTAGAAGCCGTTCAACCCGTAAGCGCCGTCAACGTGGGCGGCGCAGGGCAGGAGGCGTTTTTGGTCCTTGAGGTAGGCTTCGGCCATTTCAATGCCGGACGTTGCTGGCGCATAGAAAGCAGAACCTGTTTTCAACAGGCCGACGATTTCTGCACCGCCATCACGCGTCCGCTGCACGATTGCGTCAAGCTTGTCTTGTGTCGTCCAGCCCATTTCGACCAGATCAGGCAAAGGAATACCCGCAACTGTGGAATACCGTGTCAGTGGCACCATTGTGTCGCCGTGACCGCCCAAGACGAATGCAGTCACGTCGCGCATTGAGACGTCAAATTCCTCGGCGAGGAAGTGGCGGAAACGCGCGGAGTCAAGAACTCCCGCCATGCCGCAGACCATATGGGTTGGTAGGCCCGAGAATTCGCGCAGCGCCCAAACCATCGCATCAAGCGGGTTCGTGATGCAGATCACAAATGTATCGGGTGCGTGTGCCGCGATGCCTTCACCGACGGATTTCATAACCTTCAGGTTGATCCCAAGCAGATCGTCGCGGGACATGCCCGGCTTGCGTGCAACACCGGCCGTCACGATACAAACATCAGCGCCCGCGATCTCAGCGTAATCGTTTGTGCCTTTGAGCGCGACGTCAATGCCTGCGACCGGTCCAGCCTCTGCGATGTCCAGTGCTTTACCGCGGGCGATGTCGCCCTCTTCTGCAATATCGAACATGACGACATCGCCGAGTTCTTTGATTGCTGCGAGGTGTGCAAGTGTGCCGCCGATCTGTCCGGCGCCGATTAGGGCAATCTTGGGTCTGGCCATTGGAGTGGGTCCTGATCTAGTTGGTGTCAGCGCAGTGCCTAGTCTTTTGAAGATGCGGGTGCAAGTCTGCGCCTAGATAAGTGATGAAGATCGGACCTTCTATTGGATGGAATGGCATTTTGGCTGGCTGCTTGTGCAGCCGCTGTTTTTCTGGGCCTTGGCAAGGGCGGTGTGCCTATGGCCGCATCGCTAGCCGTGCCCGCTTTGGCGTTGGTTATCTCACCAATCGCAGCGGCAGGACTGCTCTTGCCGGTCTATCTAGCAGCGGATGTCGTTAGCCTGTGGGCCTACCGCAAGACCTACAACCGTCAGGTTTTGCGTATCATGTTTGTCGCCATGCCACTTGGTGTGTTGTTTGGCTATCTGACAGTTGATCTTGTGTCAGAGGCACAAGTAACATTGCTATTGGGGTTGATGGGAGCGGTCTTTGCAGTGGCGACCATGTTGCGCCGCAACGTTGATACGACACCACGTGATCCGCGTTGGCGGTCAGGTCTATTCTGGGGTGCAACCGCAGGCTTTACCAGTTTCGTCAGCCATTCGGGTGCCGTGCCTTATCAGGTCTTCACCCTGCCGTTGCGCTTGGAAAAGATCACCTTTGTCGGCACGTTGGTCGTCGCATTCGCCTATGTGAATGTCGTCAAGCTGATCCCCTATTATCTTTTGGGGCAATTGAGCTGGGGCAACCTAAAGACGGCGGCGATCTTGATGATCCCCGCCGCTATGGCTGTACTGTTGGGTGTGAAATTGGTTCGTGTCGTGCCCGAAAAACTGTTCTTCCGGGTTATTATTTGGGCACTGCTTATCTTGTCATCTAAGCTGATTTGGGACGGATTGAGCCAGATTTTGTTCCAGGGGTGAGCAACTGCGAATCGCCCTTTGACTAAATGCCGTGCCACTACTTGGTTGTAAGACCGTGGCCAAAACACGCGCAAACGCTGGCTGCGCGCATGGGGTTTGATGTCGACGAGGTCGCTGCAGTCCGATCAGGTGCCCTGATCATCATCTGGTAGCGGCTCACTGAGTTGTTGGAACGCTTGACCCGCCGCAACAAGGCATGTCGGGCCGCCCGGTTGGGTCATGGTGATGGTCCATGTGCCGGTGTCCATCGAGGCAAAAACCTCAATCACGGAATTGTCGGCGCCAAGTCCGATTGATTGCCGACTTTCACCATATCTTACCGCAAGTCGTTCGACGACGGCTTCGTGTGGGGCGCAGCTACGTGTCTGTGCGCTAGAGTTATTTGCGGCCAGCATCATCGCGCCAATGCCGAAGGACATAAGAAATAAATTACGCTTCATTTGGTTCACCTTTTAGCGAGAGGGAGACCGCGGCATGTCGTCCGTCGCAGTCAGGCAAGTGGAACAAATTCTGTGACCAATGTGACGTAAATTGGTTAATACACCGTGACGGTGGGCTTGGAATTTGTCGGCGCGATTTTGGCTTGAATGATCAGTCAAAACATGGCGTGTTGCGCGCAATAATATTGCGAGGCCAAATCCATGCACTATCGACCGTATCGCTCGGCTCTTTACATCCCTGGATCGAAGCCGCGCGCCTTGGAAAAGGCGCGTGACCTGCCCGTGGATGTCATTTTGTTTGATTTGGAGGACGCGGTTACCCCAGACGCCAAGATCGACGCACGTGTGACTTTGACCACTGCTTTGGCGGGTGAGGACAGTTATGCCCCACGAATGCGTGTTGTGCGCATTAACGGGCTGGATACAGCGTGGGGGGCGGATGATGCAAAGGCCATATCCGCCATGAATTGTGATGCGGTATTGTTGCCTAAGGTCGCGTCACCTGCGCATGTCGATACGTTTGCCAATCTGATGCCTGACACCCCCCTTTGGGCGATGATGGAAACACCCGAGGGCATCCTGAATGCTGCCAGCATCGCAGCCCATCCACAAATTGCCGGTTTGGTGATGGGGACAAATGATCTGGCCAAGGATTTGACTACGCGTCGTCGTGCGGCTTTGACGACGGCCTTGCAGATGTCTGTGCTGGCCGCCCGCGCGGCAGGGGTTGTTGTGTTGGATGGTGTCTACAATGCATTCAAAGATGAGGATGGGTTGCGTGCCGAATGCCAAGAGGGCCGTGACTTAGGTTTTGATGGGAAGACCCTGATCCATCCTGCACAGGTTGAAATTGCGAATGCGGCATTTGCCCCGACGCAGGCCGAATTGGATTTGGCCCGTCGTCAGATTGATGCCTTCGCGCAGGCCGAGGCGGCCGGGCAGGGCGTGGCCGTTGTTGATGGGCGGATTGTTGAGAACTTGCATATTCAATCCGCACGGGCGACCTTGGCCAAAGCCGCAGCAATCGCCACGTTGGAGACCTCATGACCCTATTGATCGCGGGCGTCGCCCTTTGGTGGGCCGCACATCTGTTCAAACGCGTAGCCCCCGGCCCTCGGGCTGCGATGGGCGACAAGGCAAAGGGGCTTTTTGCCCTTTTGATTGTTGGCAGCATCGTTTTGATGGTGCTGGGTTATCGGTCAGCTGACGGTGCCGTTTATTGGGGCCGTGATCCGATGAAGGTCGGTATCAATAACCTACTGATGGTCATTGCCTTCTATTTTTACGCGGTGGGCGGCCCGAAGGGTGCACGTGTTTGGTTGGGCACAAAGCTGCGCCATCCCCAGTTGACTGGCTTTTCGACTTGGGCCGTGGCGCATCTGATCGTCAACGGTGACACCCCTTCGTTTGTGCTGTTTGGCGGGCTTTGGGTTTGGGCGGTGGTTGAAATCATCTTGATCAACAAGCAAGACGGTTCTTGGACCCCGCCGCCGCGCGCGCCTTTCAAAAAGGAAATCGTTGCCATTGTCATCACACTTGTTGTCGTCTGCATTGTGATGGGTATTCATTTTGCGCTGGGCGTCGCACCATGGGGGTAAGAGGATGAAGATTTACCGGATGTTGACGGCCGATGACACCGCCGCGTTTTGCCATAAAGTGTCTGAGGCGCTGTCCAAAGGTTGGGATCTATACGGTGATCCGACCTACGCGTTTGACCATGCGAACGGGGTGATGCGTTGCGGGCAGGCCGTGACGAAAGACATCGATACCCCCTATTCGCCTGACATGAAGCTTGGGCAGCAATGAATAAGACAACCGCGGGCCGGTTTTTTGAGGATTACGCCGTTGGGGATGTGATTGCCCACGCGGTGCCGCGCACGATCTCGGGTGGTGAGCGGGCGATGTATCATGCGCTGTATCCGGCGCGTGGTGCGCTGTATTCGTCAGATGAATTTGCGCGGGCGTGCGGTTTGCCAGCGTCGCCGGTAGATGGCCTGATCACTTTTCATACTGTCTTTGGCAAGACGGTGCCGGATGTGTCGCTGAATGCGGTGGCGAATTTAGGCTATGCCGCAGGCCGGTGGCTGCGGCCTGTTTATCCGGGCGACACGTTGACGGCGGTGTCCGAAGTGATTGGGGTGAAGCAAAACTCGAACGGAAAATCTGGCGTGGTATGGGTCCGTACTACGGGCGGGAACCAACGCGGCGAAGACGTTTTGGAGTATGTCCGCTGGGTTATGTTGCGCAAGCGTGGCGACGGGCCTGCCCCGACAACAGTCATCCCGAAGTTGCCGTCAGCCATTGCGCCGGGGCAATTGATTGTGCCTGCGGGATTAGACTTTGGCCGATACGATTTTTCGTTGGCTGGCGAGCACCACGTTCTGCGGGACTACCAGATTGGTGAGATCATCGACCATGTGGATGGTGTAACTGTGGAAGAAGCCGAGCATATGTTGGCGACCCGCCTTTGGCAGAACACGGCCAAGGTCCATTTTGATGCGACCCACCGCACGGATGGTAAGCGCCTGATCTATGGCGGCCATGTAATGTCACTTGCCCGTGCGCTTTCGTTCAATGGGCTGGCCAATGCGCAGATGATTGTCGCATTGAATGGCGGGGCGCATGCTAATCCGTGCTTTGCAGGGGATACCGTGCGCGCGTGGTCTGAGGTGCTTGATGTCGCAGAGGTTGATGCGCCGGGCGTGGGGGCGATCCGGTTGCGGTTGGTCGCCACGAAAGGCGCACCGGGCGTGTTGCGTGGGGATGATGGAAAATATCATCCAGATGTGCTGCTGGATTTAGACTATTGGGCGCTGATGCCGACATAGCCCCGTAGATGTGATTTGTCCTGGGGCAAGGCCCGTGTACTGTGCATGGATGCGCTACGTTCTACTCTCTAGCCTGATCAGTTTCACCCAGCCGGTGCAGGCGTGCGAGGTGGCGTTAATGCTGGCAGTTGATGTCTCGGGATCCGTTGATATGCCCGAATATCGGGTGCAGATGGATGGGCTTGCTGCCGCGCTGATGGACCGGTCAGTTTCAAGTGCCTTGGTCAGTAGCAAGGCAAAGCTGGCATTGATGCAATGGACCGGCTCAGGTCGGCAAGCTGTTGTGATTGAGTGGTCGGAAATGACCACCCCTGCGGATGTAGCCGTATTTGCTGGGCAGGTTGGTGCCGCACCGCGCGTCTGGCGCAACTTTTCGACAGCGATTGGCGAGGCGATGGCCTTGTCGTTGGCGCATTTTGCTGCGGTGCCTGAATGTGAGCGGCACGTGATCGACATTTCCGGCGATGGCGAGAGTAACGAAGGACGTCCGCCATCCGAGATTTGGGAAGCCCTGGAGGCGGCGAATGTCACGGTCAATGCGCTGGTGATCGAGCAAAGCGTCCCTGGGTTGACCGCGTATTTTGAGACGGATGTGATTATGGGACCCGGGGCATTCGCTATGACAGCAAACAGTTTTGAGGAATATCCCGCTCAGATCGTACGCAAGCTCTATCGTGAATTGACCAAGGCAGTTGTGTTGCTTGAACCGCTTCAACGCAGTTCGCACTGAACTTTTTCGCCCAAAGTGCCTGATATCATAGTTTCTAGCGCTTTAGATGACGGCCAGATTGTTCAAGCAAAATCCGACTCGCACTTGTTGGCGATGGAATGCGCAATTGCTATTGATTGACCAGAAGCCGCGTTTCGAAATTGTGGAGTAGACTTTATGATCATCGCAAACTTCTGCCCCGCTATGTGCTGTGAAAATCATCACGCTCTAGATTTGTGATCACACGATTTCCCCATGTGATCACAATATCAAAAAACCTGACTTGCTGCGACCTTTTTTCATGACTTAGTCACGTTCGTCTGCGTGACTCTTGCAAATGAATAGTGCAAAAAGACTTTAGCCGTCGTCCGATTGATGACGAAGCCAACGAAGGGAACACACATGGCCGATGTGAACCGGGGCAATCGCCCATTGTCACCGCATTTGACGATATATCGTCCGCAGTGGACTTCTATGACCTCCATTCTTGTCCGGATATCAGGCAATGCCTTGATCGTTGCAGGTTTGATGATCGTCTGGTGGTTTGTTGCGGCCGCAACTGGCCCTGAGGCCTTTGCCCGCGCTAATGGCTTTGTCACAAGCTGGTTTGGCGATTTGGTGATGTTCCTGTCGGTGTTGGCGCTTTGGTATCATACGCTAGGCGGACTGCGCCACTTGGTTTGGGACAGTGGTCGCATGCTGGATGTCGATAAGTCCGAGATGGCCGGGCAGATGATGATTGTCATGGCAGTCCTGCTGACAATTTTTACTGTTGTTGTGGTTTGAGGGAGTAGCAATTTGGCTTATTTGACTGACCGCAAGCGCGCTGTAGGCATGGGTTCTGCAAAGACCGGGACCGAACATCACTGGCAGATGATGGTGACATCTGTAGCGTTGCTGTTCCTGATCCCCGCGTTTGTTTTCACCTTTGGTGCGATCTTGGGTTCGACTTATGAAGAAGTGATCGCTTATTATCAGCGTCCGTTCCCCGCTGTTGTCGCGATCTTGACCATGCTTGTCGGATGGTTCCACTTCCGTAAGGGTGTACAGACCTTGATCGAAGACTATGTCCAAGGTTTGGCACGTAAAATAGCGATCATTGCGATGATCTGCGTCTCATATTCCGCTGCGGCGTTTGCGGTTTTCGCAATCATCCGCATCGCACTTTAATTCGTCGGAGCAACCTAGACATGGCAGCATACGAATACGAAACCCATACCTATGACGCTATTGTTGTGGGTGCTGGTGGCGCAGGTCTGCGCGCGACATTGGGTCTGGCAGAGCAAGGTCTGCGCACCGCTTGTATCACAAAGGTTTTCCCGACCCGGTCCCATACAGTTGCTGCTCAGGGCGGCATCGCGGCATCCCTTGGCAATATGGGCCCCGATAGCTGGCAGTGGCATATGTATGACACGGTCAAAGGTTCTGACTGGTTGGGTGATACCGACGCGATGGAGTATCTGGCCCGCGAAGCGCCAAAGGCTGTGTATGAGTTGGAACATTATGGTGTTCCCTTCAGCCGGACCGAAGAGGGCAAGATTTATCAGCGTCCCTTTGGCGGTCATACGACTGAATTTGGCGAAGGCCCCCCGGTGCAGCGCACCTGTGCCGCCGCTGACCGGACCGGCCACGCCATTTTGCACACGCTTTATGGTCAGTCGCTCAAACAGCAGGCTGAGTTCTATATCGAGTATTTTGCCCTTGATCTGATCATGTCCGACGATGGCATCTGTCAGGGTGTCATCGCATGGAAGCTGGATGACGGCACCATGCATGTGTTCAATGCTAAAACTGTGGTGCTGGCGACTGGTGGTTATGGCCGTGCGTACTTCAGCGCGACATCTGCCCATACTTGTACCGGTGACGGTGGCGGTATGGTCGCCCGTCAGGGTCTGCCATTGCAGGATATGGAGTTTGTGCAATTCCACCCAACTGGTATTTACGGCGCTGGGTGTTTGATTACTGAGGGTGCCCGGGGTGAGGGTGGTTATCTGACCAACTCGGAAGGTGAGCGTTTCATGGAACGCTATGCCCCGAACTACAAAGACCTTGCCCCGCGTGACTATGTCAGCCGCTGTATGACCATGGAAATCCGCGAAGGCCGCGGTGTTGGTGCGAATGGCGATCATATCTCGCTGAACCTGAACCATCTGCCGGCGGAAGCCTTAGCAGAGCGTTTGCCGGGTATTTCAGAATCTGCGAAGATTTTTGCCGGTGTTGATGTCACCAAAGAGGCGATCCCGGTGCTGCCCACTGTGCACTATAACATGGGCGGTGTTCCGACGAATTATCATGGCGAGGTTCTGAACCCGACCAAGAAAGACCCGAACGCTATTGTGCCCGGCTTGATGGCTGTGGGTGAGGCAGGCTGTGCCTCTGTACATGGGGCGAACCGTCTGGGATCAAACAGCTTGATCGATCTGGTCGTCTTTGGCCGTGCGGCTGCAATTCAGGCAGGTAAGGTTGTCGACCGCGAGGCGTCGAACCCGACCTTGAACCAAGCTTCCATTGATTCTTGTTTTGATCGATTTGATGCGGTGCGCCATGCCGATGGCACTGTGCCTACGGCGGAGCTGCGTTTGGAAATGCAAAGGGCGATGCAGGCTGACGCGGCGGTGTTCCGGACGGATAAAACGCTTGGCGAAGGCGTGAAGAAGATGACCGCGATTGCGGGCAAGATGGACGATCTGAAAGTCACAGACCGCAGCCTTGTCTGGAATAGCGATCTGATGGAAACGCTGGAACTGGGCAATTTGATGCCAAATGCGCTGGCGACCATTGTCGGTGCTGAGGCTCGCAAGGAAAGCCGTGGTGCCCATGCGCATGAGGATTATGCGGAACGCGATGACAAGAAATGGCGTGTTCATACGATTTCCCATGTGGATGGACCAAAAGTGAAGCTGAGCTACCGCCCAGTGATCACCGAGGGGCTGACAACCGAAGCAGAAGGGGGGATCAGTGAAGCTAAGATCGCCCCGAAAGAAAGAACGTTCTGATCCGATTGGCCAGCGGGATACGCTGCGGTTGGCAGAGATGAGTGCGCGGCATGTTTGCCGGTCGAATAAAGACTTAGTTTTGAGAGGAAATGCTATGAGAAAAATGCTAATGACCCTCACCGCGATGGCTGCGCTGACTGCCTGTCTTGATGGAACGACAACATCAGTTGATGACGTGGCCCGCAGCGGCGCGAAGACAGTTGTAAACGGTATCGTTGCCAGCCGGTATCCCGGCGTTGATGCATCTGTCGTGACCGATTGTGTGATCGACAATGCCTCTGCATCCGAGATCCTTGAGATTGCGCAGGCTGCAGTTGTCGGCACAAGTTCGGCTACAACATCGCTTGTTCTCGAAATAGCGCAGCGTCCTGACACGGTGTCTTGTATCGCCGAAGATACGTTGGGTGTCGGCGACATCCTGTCGTTGCTGTAACGTGGCTCTATGGGCTTCATCTATTCGGCCAGTTTTTTTGCTGGCGGCACTGGCCCTCATGGCGGCCTGTGAGACCACGCCACCTACGCCGGAAGAAGCCGCCCAACGATGTGAACGGCGTGCGCAAGCGGCCCAAGCCCCAAGTGTTGGCGGGACTGTTGGGGTCAGCAGCGACACGGGTGCGTCGGTTGGCCTTAGTATTGGCGTCAGCGCCGACTTGCTGCGTGGACGCGACCCATTGGAAGTCTACGAAACATGTGTGATCGATCTGACAGGCGAGCCGCCGATCCGGCCCGCGCGTCTGCGGGTTTTGTAATGATGAAGGTATCGCAACCTTTTACGGAAGGAACATAAAATGGTGCAACTGACACTGCCCAAGAATTCTCGGATGACGACGGGAAAGACCTGGCCGAAGCCCGAAGGTGCAACCAATCTGCGCAAGGTGCAGATCTATCGTTGGAACCCGGACGACGGCAAGAACCCATCGTTGGATACCTATTTCATCGACATGGACACTTGCGGTCCGATGGTTCTGGACGCGCTGATCAAGATCAAGAATGAGATTGATCCGACGCTAACTTTCCGCCGTTCTTGCCGCGAAGGGATTTGCGGGTCCTGTGCGATGAACGTCGATGGGATCAATACGTTGGCCTGTATCTACGGCATGGATGAGATCAAGGGTGACGTGAAGATTTACCCACTGCCCCATATGCCAGTAATCAAGGATCTGATCCCTGATCTCACCCATTTCTATGCCCAGCATGCGTCTGTCATGCCCTGGCTTGAGACAAAGACAAATCGCCCCGCCAAAGAGTGGAAGCAGTCAATCGATGACCGCAAAAAACTGGATGGGCTTTATGAATGTGTGATGTGCGCCTGCTGCTCGACCTCTTGCCCATCTTATTGGTGGAATGGTGATCGCTATCTGGGCCCGGCTGCTTTGCTGCATGCTTATCGCTGGATCATCGACAGCCGTGATGAGGCGACAGGTGAACGATTGGACGAATTGGAAGATCCGTTCAAGCTGTACCGCTGCCATACCATCATGAACTGCGCCAAGACCTGCCCCAAGGGTCTGAACCCGGCGGCTGCAATTGCGCATATCAAAAAGAAGATGGTCGAACGGGTCGTTTAAACCCACCATGTCTCGGAGCTTGTCCGGGACATAACTTGTCCTAGCAATAACGCTCGGGTGCTTGCGATTGTGCTATGCTGTACCGGTCGCCCCAGGCCCAGCCTACAGGCAGGGTGGCTTCAATCTGAGCACGCAGTGTGTCGTTCAGGTCAATCGTGTCTGCATCCGCCCAATCACTAATATGCGCGGCCGTCCGGCTGCCGGGAATTGGAATGATATGATCGCCTTGGTCTAACAGCCAGGCCAGAGATAGGGCCGCTGCCGTCGTCCTGTGATCTTGGGCCAATGCATGGAACGCCGCCGCGCGGGTTTTGTTTTCGTGCCAGTTCTCGGCATGGAACCGCGGCATTTCCGCCCGGAAAGGTCCAAAATCGGCGTGGTTTGGGTCAATGATCGTCCGTCCGAAGACCCCACGTGCCAAGGGCGAAAACGCGATGAACGCAATACCAAGGTTGGAACATTCCTGCAGCATCCCCAGTTCAGGCTGCCGCGTCCAGAGCGAGTATTCATTTTGAATAGCTCGTACCGGTGTTTCCGCGTGCGCCCGCCGCAGGGTTGTTGGCGAAACTTCGGACATGCCCCAACCGCCGATCTTGCCTTTGTCGATCAGCCGTCCCATCAGGCCTGCCACCTCCGCGATTGGTACCGCTTGTTCGCGTCTGTGGATGTAGAACAGATCAACGTAGTCAACGCCAAGTCTTTCCAGTGAGCCGTCAAGCTCGGTTTCTAGATAGGCTGGGTCGTTGTTCACCGGTCGCTCGCCGCTGCGTTGAATACTGGCTTTGGTTGCAAGACTGGGCTTGTGCCCCCTGTCAGCCATCCAGCGTCCAACCACCTGTTCCGATGTATACGGACCATAGACATTGGCCGTGTCAAAATGGGTCAACCCCAAGTCCCACGCCCGGTCCATTGCTGCAAAGCTGGCGGCTTCATCCGTGACACCGGATGCAGTTCCCCCAAAGGACATACATCCAAGTCCGATTGCCCCAACTTTTGGTCCATTGGTTCCGAGAATTCGTTGTTTCATATCAGGGCCGCCTCTAACGCGATTTGTACTGCAACCTGAGCGGAAATTTTCGGGTCCTGAGGCAGCAGTGAATCGTGGGTGATGAGGTGATTGTGGACAGCCAGATGTTTTTGGCAAGTGCCCCAAGACAGGCAAATGCCATGTATGCGTTTCTAGCGCGATTTTCCGGTCCGGTGTGCCCTTTGGGGATCACCGGTCAAATGGATTCTGGGCGCGATATCGCCTGGATTGGCGTCGCTGACGTTAAGTACTGCGCAATTCCGAAATCACCTTCGCAGCAAGATAGGCCGAGTAAGCGAAATGGAGGATTGCGAACCGTAATCAGACTTCCATTGCGTCGGGAGAGGTACCCTTGGCGATCGCCGCCTTGAACCAGTCAGGCTGACGACCTTTGCCTGTCCATGTCTGCTCAGGCGCGTCCGGGTTGCGGTATTTGGGCGGTGATACCTTTTTTGGACCCGGCTTGGTTTTGCGTTTCTTTACTTCGGCAATACTACCGCCAGTGATCTCAGAAAGAGAAAAGCCATGCGCTGCTGCAGCCTTCTGAGCCGCTGCAAGAGCTGCTTTTTTGTCTTTCGCAGCAAGTTTTTCAAGCGCTTTATCGATATTGGCTTTCAGCTTTTCCAATTCTTTACGCGTCATTGACTTGAGATCAGGCTTCATATTTTTTTCTCCCATTAAACTTTCCGCCGGTTAGCAGAATGACTTTCTAAATGCACCTCTAAAGGTAGACATACTATACTAAAGGGTATTGAATGAATAATCTACGCGGTTGCGACTGATGTGGGGTCAGCAAGCAACGCAATGTCGCTCATGATTTTGTTCAATTCAAAATCTTTGGGAGTATAGACTTTCGCTACACCCATTTTGCGCAATTCTATTGCATCATTTTCGGGAATAATACCGCCGGCGATGACCGGTATATCATCTAGTCCTGCAGTACGAAGATTTGCCATGATATCCCGCACCAAAGGCAAATGGGAACCCGACAGAATAGAGAGCCCAATGACATGCGCCTCGCCATTTTTGGCGGCCGCGACAATTTCGTTGGGCGTGAGCCGGATGCCTTCGTAATCAATATCCATACCGCAATCACGTGCTCGCGCAGCAATTTGTTCTGCACCATTCGAGTGTCCGTCGAGGCCAGGCTTGCCCATGAGAAATTTGAGCCGGCGTCCCAAGGTGGCGCTGACCAGATCGACTTGCTCACGTAATTCGTCTAGCCCTTCGGTTCTGTTTGATGGGTTGTTGCTGACCCCGGTTGGTGCGCGGTATTCGCCAAAGGCGTCACGAATGACGTCGGCCCATTCGCCTGTTGTCACCCCTGCGCGTGCACAGATAATTGAAGGCGGCATGATGTTGCGCCCGTGTTTTGCGGCTTCGCGCAGCGTCGCGAGCGCATGTTGGACCAATGCGTTATCGCGGTTGGATTTCCAATTTTTCAATCTGTTCAACTGATCAGTTTCGGCCTGCGGATCGGATGCCATAATTGGGTCTTCACCTGCTGTGAGTGGGGATTGTTCACCGGTCTGCCATTTGTTGACCCCGACGACTGTAGTTTCCCCGGTTTCTATTCCCGCAATACGCGCCGCATTACTTTCGACCAGTCGCGATTTCATGTAACTAATTGCACCAACTGCGCCGCCCATATCGTCGATCTGCGCCAATTCCGCCCTTGCCCCTTCTTTGAGTTCATTCACCTTGCGGTCAATTGCAGGATTTTCATCAAACAGATCGTCGAATTCCAGAAGATCTGTTTCATAGGCAAGGATTTGTTGCATCCGAAGTGACCATTGCTGATCCCATGGGCGTGGCAGCCCTAGCGCTTCGTTCCACGCCGGCAATTGCACCGCGCGCGCCCGGGCTTTCTTGGAAAGCGTCACGGCGAGTGTTTCAAGAAGAATGCGATAGACGTTGTTTTCGGGTTGTTGTTCTGTCAGCCCTAGCGAATTTACCTGCACACCGTAACGGAAACGCCGATACTTTGGGTCCATAACGGCATAACGTGTTTCGCAGATTTCATCCCAAAGTTCGACAAAAGCCCGCATTTTGCAAAGCTCGGTCACGAAGCGAATGCCCGCATTTACAAAAAACGAAATACGACCAACCATCGCGGGAAAGTCTGCGGCCGGCACTTTGTCTTTTAGGTCGTCCAATATTGCCATTGCGGTAGCCAGAGCGAACGCCAGCTCCTCCTCTGGCGTCGCTCCGGCCTCTTGCAGGTGATATGAACAGACGTTCATTGGGTTCCATTTCGGTAAATGTTCCCGGGTATATGCAGCAACGTCTGTAATCATCCGCAAGGACGGTTCCGGCGGGCAAATATATGTCCCGCGAGAAAGATATTCTTTGATTATGTCATTCTGCACTGTGCCTTGAAGCGCGCCGATATCCGCACCCTGTTCTTCGGCGACAGCGATATAGAGCGACAACAACCATGGTGCTGTCGCGTTGATTGTCATCGATGTATTCATTTGATCAAGTGGGATGTCTTTGAACAGCACGCGCATATCGCCCAGGTGGTTTATTGGAACACCGACCTTGCCGACCTCGCCCTGCGCCAGTGGATGGTCGCTGTCGTAGCCCGTTTGCGTGGGCAGGTCGAAGGCCACCGAAAGCCCCGTTTGCCCCTTTGCCAGGTTGCCCCGGTATAGCGCGTTTGATGCCTTAGCAGTTGAGTGGCCGGCATAAGTTCGAAATAGCCATGGCCGGTCTTTGTGCTGTTGTGACATGTAGCCTCCCGAATCTGTATTGGTAATTAAATTGCGTAAAGATAGGTGTAATTGAAATTTTGCACCCCTGTCAACGCGCTGCGTTGCGGCATGACGGGATTTACCCCGCTGCCGATCCCTGTCAGGTTCGGCCAATGTCGCAAACTGTTTCTATGCCTTTGTGGGTGTTTGTCCTGATCATCCTGTTCGCAGGTGTCACTTTCGCATCCCACTTCCTGTTTCCGTCGGTTCGCTGGTTCTTTCGCAGACGTGCCGAAAAGGTCATTGCCCGCGTCAATGAGCGCCTCCAGCGTCCCATTGAGCCATTCAAATTGGCCCGCCGATACGACATGATCCAGCGTTTGCTTTACGACCCGGAGGTCACCCAAGCGATTGTTGAATATGCCAGAAAGGAAAAGGTTCCTGAGAATGTCGCTTTTGAACAGGCCAGTCGTTATGCGCGCGAGATTGTACCCTCGTTTTCTGCAACGGCCTATTTCAGCATTGGGATTCGGTTGGCGAAATGGCTCTCAAAATCGCTCTATCGCATCAAGCTGGGTACGTTTGATCGTAAGCGGTTAGCCGAGATAGACCCTGATGCAGCGGTTGTTTTTGTTATCAACCATCGCAGCAATATGGATTACGTTCTGGTTACCTATTTGGCGGCCAATGCGGGTGCTTTGTCTTATGCGGTTGGTGAATGGGCCCGTGTGTGGCCGCTTTCCCCGATTATCCGCGCAATGGGTGCCTATTTTATCCGTCGCAAATCCCGTGGGGCTTTGTATCGCAAGGTGTTGGCACGTTATGTGCAGATGGCCACTCGCGGTGGTGTGAGCCAGGCTGTTTTTCCCGAAGGCGGTCTTAGCCTCGACGGTAAGCTGGCCACCCCGCGTATGGGTTTGCTGAACTACATCATTGAGGATTTTGACCCCGACGCGCGTGAAGTGATATTTGTGCCTGTCGCTTTGAACTATGATCGTGTGTTGGAAGATACGTTTCTGATTGCGGCTGATAAGTCCGGTAAGCGCCGGTTTCGCCCGCCCTTGTTCAACGTGCTGCGCCGCGTGACTCGCCATTTTTGGATGCGGATCACCCGTCGATTTGGCGGCTTTGGCACCGCGTCGGTCAGCTTTGGTGAGCCGTTGGAACTGTCAAAATTCATTGCCTCTGAGGAAGGCGATCTGACCCGGACCATCGCAGCTGAGTTAATGGCCCGGATTGCGGATGTTATTCCTGTCTTGGGGGTGCCTTTGGTGGCTCGGATTATCTTGCAAGAGGGGCCCATTTCGCGACCACTTCTGAAAGAACAGGTAACCGAATTGGTCCGGTTTCTCACAGACCGAGAGCTGCCTACCCCCCACCATAGTCCGGCCTTGATCGTTGAGGATGCGGTGAACTGCATGTTCGTCCGCAAGCTGGTTCGTGAAACCGATGAGGGTATCGTTGTCACAGATATGGGTCGCGACATTTTAGTCTACTATGCGCGTTCTATTGCCCATCATTTTGAGGCCATCCCTGTCAAGTTGAACGACGAATCTTCATCCGATCAGTAATTAAATTACAAAAAATGATCTAAAAGGGTTGTTAAATTACTCGTCCGTGCGATATCTAATCCATGCCGCAGTTGATTCTGCGGTGCAGCACCATGTGGAACCGCAACGGAGGAGACTGAAATGGCCCTTGATGAAACTGCACCCCTGGCAGCCTACAATGCCCCGCAAAAGAACCTCTATGACGTCGGTGAAATGCCGCCTTTGGGATATGTCCCGGCGCAGATGCATGCTTGGACAATTCGCCGTGCCCGTCATGGTGAGCCGGATCAAGCCTTTGAA
The DNA here is from genome assembly GCA_947501555.1 of uncultured Paracoccaceae bacterium. GTDB lineage: Bacteria > Pseudomonadota > Alphaproteobacteria > Rhodobacterales > Rhodobacteraceae > Yoonia. The sequence continues at coordinate 1,909,303 of CANMWG010000001.1, read as the reverse complement.
GTTGAGGTCGTTGATTGCCCCAAGCCTGACAGCAACGAGGTTCTTGTTCTCGTGATGGCCGCTGGCGTGAATTATAACGGCGTTTGGGCAGGGCTTGGCGTTCCGATCAGTCCCTTTGACGTGCATGGTGCGGACTTCCATATAGCTGGGTCTGATGCGTCTGGCATTGTTTGGGCCGTTGGTGACAAGGTCAAACGCTGGAAAGTCGGCGATGAGGTGGTCATTCATTGCAATCAGGACGATGGTGACGATGAGCACTGTAACGGCGGTGATCCGATGTTCTCGGACAGTCAGCGGATTTGGGGCTATGAGACGCCTGATGGGTCCTTTGCCCAGTTTACCTGTGTCCAATCACAGCAATTGATGCCGCGCCCGCAGCATCTGACATGGGAGGAAAGCGCCTGTTATACGCTGACCCTTGCCACCGCTTATCGCATGTTGTTCGGCCATGAGCCGCATGACCTGAAGCCGGGCCAGAATGTTTTGGTTTGGGGGGCGTCGGGGGGGCTTGGGTCATATGCTATTCAGCTGATCAATACGGCAGGGGCCAATGCCATCGGTGTCATAAGTGATGAAAGCAAACGCGAGTTTGTTATGTCGTTGGGGGCCAAAGGTGTCATCAACCGTAATGATTTTGCGTGTTGGGGGCAGCTTCCAACCGTCAATACGCCTGAATATAGCATTTGGCTGAAAGAAGCCCGTAAGTTTGGCAAGGCGATCTGGGAGATCACTGGCAAAGGTGTGAGCGTTGATTTGGTGTTTGAACACCCCGGCGAAGCAACGTTTCCCGTGTCGGCGTTAGTTTGCAAAAAGGGCGGTATGGTTGTGATCTGTGCAGGGACCACCGGGTTTAATTGTACATTTGATGTGCGTTACATGTGGATGCATCAAAAGCGTCTGCAGGGCAGCCATTTTGCACAACTTAAGCAAGCCAGCGCAGCAAATAATCTAATGATCGAGCGTCGGTTGGACCCTTGTATGTCTGAGGTCTTTGCGTGGAATGAGATCCCTGCCGCCCATACCAAAATGCGCCGCAATGAACATAAGCCCGGCAATATGGCGGTTTTGATACAGGCGCCTGTTACGGGGCTGCGGACGTTTGAAGACACATTGGAAGCTTCAAATGAAGGATAGGTGCTTGCAATTCTAATTGTTTGGGGTAGGAATGACCTACGGTTTTTCTTTGTTTTTACGGGGTTGCCGGAGATCACCAATTATTGATTTGTCCACCTACTATTTTTGGGGGGATTGAACCTGTGAATAACTCCGCAATAATTTCCATGCTACTATAGGTTGTTAACGCTTCGTTAATGATTAACAGAGAGTTTGGTTATGGGACATGAATGGATAATCGACGTACTCGCCGATCTAAAATCATTCGCTAGCACGAATAATTTGCCGATTTTGGCGGCGCAACTCGATGAAACTGCGCTGATTGCATCAGCGGAAATAGATGCTGTGACAGAGAAACCGTCCCGACAGGCACGAGGTGAAAGCCCTGGAACTGGACACTTTTTTACGAGCACTGGAGCAAGCAGACGCGCTTGAGCAAATCCAGGATTTGATCGTCGGACTAAGGGACACGTTCGAAATTGATCATGTGGTTTATCATTGGGTTAGCGCCGACGGGGAACAATATGGGTTCGGGACATATGATCCTGCTTGGGCGCAACGATATGTAGAACGCGACTATATCCGTATCGATCCGGTTATTGTCGGGTGTTTCCAACAGTTTCACCCGGTTGACTGGAAACGCTTGGATTGGAGTTCAAAGGCGGCCCGCGAGTTTCGCAAGGATGCTCAGGGCTATGGAATTGGGAATCAGGGATTTTCGATTCCAATTCGGGGTCCGAATGGTCAGCTCGCGCTGTTTACGGCCTCTCATACAACTGATGATGAGAGTTGGGCGGAGTTTACCGGTAAACATCAGCGCGACTGGATTTTGATGGCTCACTATCTCAATCAAAAGGCGCTTGAGTTGGAAAAGGGGCGTGCCCCGGAGCCCGTTCGCGCGCTCAGCCCTCGAGAGGTTGACGCATTAACCTATCTTGGGATGGGCTATGGCCGTGGTCAGGTCGCAGACTTGCTCAGCATCTCTGAACACACGTTGCGGGCCTATATCGAAAGCGCCCGTTTCAAATTGGGCGCATTGAATACTGTCCATGCAGTGGCGCGTGCCACAAGCGAAGGACTCATCATAATCGGTGGCGCTGCCCGTGCTGCCTCTGGTGGATGGCCGGGCCGACATAGAGACGGCAAAGTCCCAAAATCCGCCGCGGGTTAACAGCATGTTACCTCTAAGGGCGCACCTGTAAGAAATGATGGAATGCGGCCATTTAATCTGAGGCTCTTATCAGCTTTGGAAGGGCCGAGAATGCTTCGTTATGTTTATGGAAATGAGTTATCAAATTACCCGGTACTGCAGGATACGATGCATCGTGATCGCGCCCGTCAGTTCGCGGAGCGTTTGAAGTGGGACGTACATGTGTGCGAAAATGGCTGGGAGCGCGATGAATATGACGCGATGAACCCGCTCTATGTCATTTGGGAAAACCGTGACGGGACCCATGGTGGTTCAATGCGTTTTCTTCCAACGACCGAACGCACGATGGTCAATGACCATTTTAGCGCGTTGTTGAATGGTGTTGATATCCGCAGTCCATTCGTTTGGGAATGTACCCGCTTTGTCTTGGGCACCGGCGCGCAGCCGCGTGTCGCTGCCGCGATGATGCTCGCTGGCGGTGAATTGATGCGCGCCTTTTCGTTGACCCATCTGTTGGGGGTCTTTGACCCGCGTATGGTGCGGATTTACGGCATGATTGGAGCATCCCCAGAAGTGTTGGGCAGCTCTGGTAAAGGGCGTGACAAAATTAGTGTTGGTCTTTGGCCGTTCCGTCCGCAAGATCGTATCCGTGTTCTGAAACGTGCTGGTTTGTCCTCAGAGATTTCCGAGCATTGGTTCAACCGTTCGTTTGGGCAACCGATAATGCAGATGCAAAAGGTCGCTTAATCTGCTGGTCGTGCCGTGACGGTCCAGATACTGTCGCGGCATGAACGCACCACGCATTACATTCTCGGACGATCAGGCAGAGGCCTGGGACAATGTCGCCACGGCCCTGCGTCAGTCAGGTGTCGATCTGGACGACAGCCTGTTGCAGCCGCCGCAATCCGATGCGACATCGGTTTTGGCTGTGATCGGCAAGGCGGGCTCTGGCAAGACCATGCTTTTGGCCAAGCTTTATGAAGCCTTGGAAGAGGCTGGCGTCGATGTCATTTCGGGTGACTGGGAAGGCAAGAAACGAAAAGATCGCAGGACCTTGGCGATCCTGGCCCCGACAAATAAGGCGGCCAGTGTGTTGCGCAATCGCGGTGTGCCCGCCACGACCATTCACCGTATTTTGTATACGCCGGTCTACGACCCCGAGTATGAAAAGGTTGCTGAGTGGTTGGCCGGGCAGGGGGAACGCCCGGACATTGAGGGTCTGACGGATATTGCACTGGACCGCGCCTTTGCATCTTATCAGGTCAACAAATCTGTCCCAGCCGCATTGGCTGCCGCCGGTTTGCGTGGGTCGGACTTCATAACCGGCTGGAAGCGCCGAGAAGAGCCGTTGGATATCGGGTTTGTCGATGAAAGTTCGATGCTGGATGAAAAACAATTCGCCGATCTTCAGGAAATTTTCCCCACGTTGCTGTTGTTCGGTGATCCTGCGCAGCTCCCTCCGGTCCAATCCTCGGGTGGTATGGTGTTTGAAACCCTGCCGGAAAAGCGTGTCCTGACCCTGAGCCGCATTCACAGGCAGGATGCCGGCAACCCGATCCTTGATCTGGCCCATGCTTTGGCGGACCCGCAACTGGACTTCTATGCATTTGAACGCATGGTCGAAGAGGCCGCCAAGACGGATGAACGTGTTGTCATGGCGCAACGTGTTGAGGCCGATTTGATGGCCCGCTCACCCTGTCTGGTCTGGCGTAATGCAACGCGTATTCGTTTGATCCATGCTTTTCGTGCAGCCTTTGGCGCACCAAATGATGAACTGCTCGCTGGGGAACCCCTGATCTGCGATGGCATTGAGCTGCCTCTGAAGCATCGCAAGCGCCGCCTCGATCTTGAGGCCAAGGGCCTGATCAAAGGTGCGCAGGTTGTCTATCTTGGGCCTGGCAAAAAGCCCGGCTTTTCGAAGCTGCATGTCATGGGTGCAGAAGACCCACGTGTCGGCGTGGCAAGCATCGTGAAGATCGAACAAGAAGGCGAGGAAGAGCCATTCATTCCTTTCGCAGCCCGTATGGGGGCGACGTTTCTGCATGGTGCGGCTGTCACGATTCATAAGGCCCAAGGGTCGCAATGGAATACTGTTCAGGTGTTTGCCCCCGATATCTATGCGGCGTCCCGCATGGGAAGGGTCGAGGCAGGCCAACCGCTTTGGAAACGTTTGGCCTATGTCGCCATTACACGGGCGGAAACGCAGTTGCGTTGGGTCGTTCGCAATCGTCTTGCAAGGCCAGAAGGGGTCTTACGTATTGATGACTTAGACGTCCCTGCAACACACTTGGAACTCAAGAGCGAAGAGTTATGAAAACGATCATTGTTACAGGTGCAAGTAGCGGCATCGGTCGTGCCACGGCTGAGTATTTCTTGCAGGAAGGTTGGCGTGTTGGTCTCATGGCCCGGCGTGCCGATGTGTTGGCAGAGGTAGATCACCCCAACGCAGTGTTATTGCCTTGTGATGTGACTGATGAAGCTGCTGTTGATGCATGCTTTGCCGCATTTGGCCGCTTGGATGTTTTGTTCAACAACGCAGGCATGTTCGGACCACAAACGACCATTGATGAAATATCGTTGGCTGATTGGCGGCAGGTATTGGATGTGAACCTGACGGGGATGTTTCTTTGTGCCCGTGCAGCGTTTCGCCAAATGCGCCATCAAACCCCGCAAGGCGGGCGGATTATCAATAACGGGTCGATATCGGCCCATACACCGCGCGAGGGGTCGGTGTGTTACACGACAACAAAGCACGGCGTGTCAGGCCTGACAAAGACACTGACGGTTGATGGCCGGGCATTCGATATCGCCTGTGGCCAGATTGATATCGGCAACGCCCGCACCGATTTGGTCACAAATCTTGAGAAAACCCGCGCGGCGCAAGGGCTGGATCCGCTGCCCAGCATGGCCGTTGCGGATGTCGCACGGGCGGTGTTTCATATGGCGTCATTGCCGCCAGAGGCGAACGTGCAGACCATGATGGTCATGGCCAGCAAGATGCCCCATATCGGGCGTGGCTAGCGGCGCAGCATTGTGAAGACGGCTGAGGCGCCCCAGCCCGCAGCGATGGCGATGGACAGCGACATCAATCCGTAGAGAAACGCGTTGTCATGCGCCATGTTGTACAGCCACCGTTCTAACCCGACCTTTTGGACTGGAATCGTCGTGACGTATTCATCAACGACCCGGCCATTGCGTGTCAGGAAAATATGCGCTTCATATTCGCCTTCGGTCAGATTGGCGGGCAGATCAATGGCCGTGCGGAAGAGCGTTTCCTCTTCCAGATCAACTGCCCCTTCTAGAACTTGGTAAAGCTCTTCGCCCGCCCGAATGCGGATGAGTGCTTGGGTGAATGCGCCGCTGTCACCAACCTGCGCGCCGACCGACCGGATCGCACGGGGGATGGTGATTTGATAGCGCAAGTCCTCAGTGTCTCGCAGGACGTCCTGCATCGGAGCCGTTGTCGCAACCGCGTAAAATGAAGGGGCCGCGTCCACCTCGACCTCATCTGTATTCACCCAGATCCCAAACCGTCTGTCTTTGCGTCGAACCGTGACGGGCATGTCTGGCCCCGCGACCGTGACGATGATCCCAAGCTCGCTTTTGTCTGGGATCGGGGCCTCGCGCTTGATAGCACCAAAGAGCAGGATTTCTGATCCTTCAAATGTCGCGGTGATCGCAACCTGATCGCGGCTGAGCCCAAGTACGATCTCTTCTGCATTTGCGGGGCTGCCGAGCATGACGAGGAGGGCAAACAGCCGGATCATGCGTGCCCCTCCGTTCCGATGGAGTAAAGTTCGGTGGGCTGCACAAGCAGATCGAAGGCCAACTTACCGCAGACTGCAAGCACCATGATTGCGAGCAGGATCCGAAGTTGTTCGGCCTTCATCTTGACACCGATACGGGTGCCGATTTGTGCACCGATTACACCACCTACCAGCAATAGAACGGCAAGCACGATGTCTACCGTGTAGTTTGTTGTGGCATGCAGCATTGTTGTGAAGGCTGTGACAAAGATGATCTGGAACAGCGAGGTGCCTACGACCACTTTTGTGGGCATCCCCAACAGGTAGATCATCGCGGGCACCATGATAAAGCCACCGCCGACACCCATGATCGCGGCCAAAACCCCAACCAAAACCCCGACCAGAAGCGGCGGTATGACAGAGATGTACAACCCCGACACCCGGAATTTCATCTTGAACGGCAGGTTGTGCACCCAGTTGTGTTTCCGTCTGGTGGACACATGACCGGATTTCTTGGACTTCCTGATCGCATTCAGGCTTTCGATGAACATCAATGTGCCGATCATGCCCAAGAAGACGACATAGCACAGCTTGACCAATAGATCGACCTGGCCAAGTGCTTTGAGGTAATTGAATAAAACGATCCCAAGCCCAGACCCGACAAGCCCGCCTATCAGCAACACCGTTCCCATTTTGAGATCGACTGTCTTCCGTTTCAGGTGCGCGAGTACCCCCGAAAACGATGATGCGACGATTTGATTGGCTTCGGTTGCGACGGCCACTGCCGGGGGGATGCCGATAAAGAACAAAAGCGGCGTCATCAGAAAGCCGCCACCAACCCCAAACATGCCTGACAAAATGCCCACAATCCCGCCCAGCCCGAGTAACAGGAAGGCGTTCACCGAAACCTCGGCGATGGGAAGATAAATCTGCATGAACTATTCCGGGCGCTTGTGCCCCTGCGCCGTAAGAAAACGATTTCGGTGCGCGGTGTCAAATGCTCTGGGCTAGTTTATGCTGCAATTGCAGCATTTCCGTCACGTGGAGCTATGACAGTTGTCCATCTGGACTTATGATTGGGCCTTCAGGAAGCCTCGCAGCACCTTTTCCAATTTCGCAGCCCCAATGGGTGCCATCGCTTTGGTATGCTCATGGCTAATTGACTCATCGCTCATCCCGGCCGCCATATTCGTAATGGTCGATATCGCCGCCGCCTTCAGCCCCAGAAACCGCGCCAGGATCACTTCGGGCACGGTCGACATGCCCACAGCGTCCGCCCCAAGCATGGAAATGGCCTTGATTTCGGCAGGGGTTTCGAAGGACGGGCCTGAATACCAAGCATAGACGCCCTCTGCCATTTCTGTGTCAGAGCCGTCTGCCGCTGCGCGCAGGGCCTGCCGCAGCGCTGGATCATAAGCGTCGGTCATAGGCACAAACCGCGCATCTGTCGGCTCTCCGATCAAGGGGTTTAGCCCCGAAAAATTGATGTGGTCGGTCAGGCACATGATCGAACCTGTCGGCATATCGGGCTGCATCGATCCGGCGGCGTTCGTTGCGATCATTGTCTCTGCGCCCAGTTCTTTGAGCACTTCCAAGGGTAGTCGCATCGCGTCGGGTCGCCCGCTTTCATAGTAATGCGCACGCCCGCCGAAGACTGCAACGCGCACGCCTTCCAGATCGCCGATCACAAGGTTCGGGTTGTGCCCGGAGACGCCCGCATGGGGAAACCCGGGCAGGTCACTGTAAGGGATGCTGACCCCGTCAACGGTGTTGGCGATATGCCCAAGGCCCGACCCAAGGATCAGACCGATACTGACAGGGGCGTCCCCTGCAGTGGCTCTGATTTGGGTGGCGAGGTCTTTAGCGTTCTTTGACATAAGGGTCGCCTCCGGCGCGTGGGGGGATAGCCTTGCCTACAAAGCCTGCGAGAATGACCACCGTCAGGATGTAGGGCAGCACGTCCAGCAGTTGCCCGTTCACTTGGAAACTAAGTACCCGCTCGATCACATCGGGGCGCAGTGACATGGCTTGCAAGAAACCGAACAGCAGGCAGGCATAAAGCGCATACCAAGGCCGCCATTTTGCAAAGATCAGGGCGGCTAGGGCGATAAACCCACGTCCGGCGCTCATGTCTTTGACGAACCCAGCTTGCAGGGCGGTGGCCAGATATGCCCCGGCGATGCCGCAAAGGATGCCGCATATGCCGACAGCGGCAAAGCGAAGATAAATTACAGATACCCCTGCGGTATCGACGGCTGCGGGGTTTTCGCCAACGGCACGTAGACGCAAGCCAAAGCGGGTCCGGTACAACACCCACCACGTCAGCGGCACCATCAAAAGTGCGACATAAACCAAGGCGGTATGACCAGAGATAAGTTCGTAATAGATGGGCCCGATGATGGGCACGTTTTGCAACGTTTCCGCAAAAGGCAACGTGATCGGGTTGAACCGTGCCCCGCCAGATAATTGTGGGGTGCGTCCACCTTGGGAAAACCAGCTTTGCGCGATGACCACGGTCAGACCAGCGGCAAGGAAGTTAATCGCGACGCCGGAGATCAATTGATTTCCGCGAAAGGTGATTGAGGCAAGACCATGAACCACTGACAAGCTCATCGAGGCACCAATGCCCGCCATAAGCCCGAGCCAAACGCTGCCAGACACAGCGGCGATTGCCGCTGATAAAAACGCAGCAGCCAGCATTTTCCCTTCCAACCCAATATCAAAAATACCGGCCCGCTCGGAATAAAGCCCTGCAAGGCAGGCCAACAGAAGCGGGGTTGCCAGACGCAACGTGGCGTCCAGCATTTGTAGAAGGGTCGCAAAATCCATTTAGGCTGCTTTCTCCATCAAAAAGGGGAAGAGGGCGAAGAAACGTTCGGCGACTTCCGGATTGGTGCGTAGGGCGTCTTCGGCCTCGGCTTGGGTGATGTCGTTTGCCTGTGGTTTGTCGCGCCGCATGAAGTATTGCAGCCCCAGCATCGCGTCGAAACGCTCGTCCGTGATGAACGGATCATGCGGGATGCGGTGCATCACGGCTTCATTCGGCCGAAATACGTTTGCCCGGTTCTTGACCGCCAGAAGCGCGATCAGATGCGGGGGCACGTCGTTGCCGGGGATGTTTTCGATCACCATGTGAATCCATTGGTGAAATTCTTCCATCGTGATCATGCCCAAAGCCAAACAGCTGAGCACAAAGCCCAGATCTGCCCCGGTGTCGTCTTCGACACCTATGCGTAGTTGTTGTCCTGCCATATTCATTTTTATGCTCTCCTCATTGCCAGGAATAGCCGCTGTAGCGGCATCCGCACCATATTATCCAGTGCGCCCGTGAACAGGATCACCAATGCCTGTATTACGATGATCAATTCACGGGGGATCGACGTCCATAGGGCGAGTTCTGCGCCGCCTTGATATAGAAAGCCGAAAAGAAGGGCCGCCACCAATACCCCGAAAGGATGGTTGCGCCCCATCAGTGCGACGGCGATGCCAATAAAGCCCGCCCCCTCCACTGCGTTCAGGACCAGCCGTTCGGCCTCGCCCTGTACGTTGTTGATGGCCATCATGCCGGCGAGTGCGCCTGAGATAAGCATGGAAACCATGATAATTTTTGTCGGGCTGATGCCCGCGTATTTTGCGGCCGATTCGGATTGTCCGAATGACCGGATTTCATAACCCAGCCGCGTCCGCCAGATCAGCACCCAGACAAGCACGCAGGCTGCAATGGCGACAAAGAAGGTCACATTCGCCGGGGCACCGCGAAACAGCGTAGCTTCACCAAAGCTGAACATGTCCTGGAAAGACGGCAGTTGTGTCGCTTCTGGGAACTTAGGTGTTGCGGGCTCCATCCCCGGCGCTTTCAACGCGCCGATCAGCAGGTAGTTCAGTAAAGCCGCTGCGATAAAGTTGAACATGATCGTCGTGATCACGATGTGGCTGCCGCGCTTTGCTTGCAGGAAAGCCGGGATTGCGGCCCATGCTGCGCCAAAGACTGCGGCCATCACGGATGCACCCAATAGTGCGAGCGTCCAATGGGGCCACGGGATGTAGAGACATGCCAATGCCACGCCAAGCCCGCCAAGAACAGCTTGTCCCTCACCGCCGATGTTGAAGAGACGCGCATGAAAGGCAACAGAAACTGCGAGGCCAGTGAAAATGAAATTTGTCGCGTAATACAGCGTGTAGCCCCACCCATAGGTGGACCCAAGCGCGCCTTCGATCATCAACTGCAAGGCGGCTAACGGGCTTTCGCCAATCGCCACGATCACAAGCGCAGAAAGTACAGCCGCAAGAAGGATCGAGATCAGTGGGATCAAGATCACATCAGCCCATTTTGGCATCGCGTCCATTACGCTGGTTCTCCGCTCATACCTGCCATGAGAAGGCCCAGTTCTTTTTCGTCCGTTTCTTGAGGCATGCGCTCGCCCATCATTTTTCCGTCAAACATAACGGCGATGCGATCTGAGAGCGACAAAATTTCCTCTAACTCCACGGAAACTAACAAAATAGCTTTGCCCTGATCCCTAAGTGCAACAATCTGCTGATGGATGAATTCGATCGCTCCGATGTCCACGCCCCGTGTCGGTTGCCCAATGAGAAGCAAATCAGGGTTTCGTTCAATCTCGCGGGCGAGCACGACTTTTTGTTGATTCCCGCCGGAAAAGTTCTTTGCCGCCAGCTTCGGATCAGGAGGGCGCACGTCGAAACGGGCCATCTTTTCTTCGGTATCCTGCCGGATTGCGGCGTTATCCATAAACAGTTTTGAGCGTTGATAGCGCGCGTCATGGTGGTAACCGAATGCCGTGTTTTCCCAGGCCTGAAAATCCATGATCAGCCCTTCGCGCTGCCGATCCTCGGGCACATGGCTGATCCCACGTGCGCGGCGGCTTTGCCCGTCAGATTTCGCGCCGGTTAAGTCAATTTCTTCGCCATTGACCAAAATGGTCCCGGTTGCCGCCCCGTAGCCGCCCAACACCTCAAGCAATTCGGATTGGCCATTGCCCGCAACCCCAGCGATCCCGAGGATTTCACCGGCATGCACGTCGAAACTGACACCTTTGACCCGGTGAACACCTTTATCGTCAGTGACATTCAGGTCTTTAACTTCAAGAATTTTATGTCCGACCTGTGCCGGCGCCTTATCAACGCGCAAAAGTACCTTGCGGCCGACCATCAATTCAGCCAGTTCGGGCGGGCTGGTTTCAACCGTTTTGACAGTGGCGGTCATTTCACCACGCCGCATCACGCTGACGGTGTCGGTGATTTCCATGATTTCACGCAGTTTATGGGTGATCAGGATGATCGTCTTACCTTCGCGTTTTAGGTTTTCCAAAATGCGAAACAGGTGATCCGCCTCGGCGGGCGTCAGCACCCCAGTTGGTTCATCCAAGATAAGGATGTCGGCCTTGCGGTACAGGGCTTTCAGGATTTCGACACGCTGTTGCATCCCAACGCCGACCTCTTCAATCAAGGCGTCAGGGTCCACGTTCAATTCATATTCTTCTGCAAGGCTTTTGAGTTCGCGGCGCGCCCGGGCCAAAGATGGGCGCAACAGCCCGCTGTCTTCGGCCCCAAGGACGACGTTTTCCAGAACGGTAAAGTTCTCGACCAGTTTAAAGTGCTGAAAGACCATACCGATGCCACCGGCAATCGCCGCCTGACTGTCAGGGATCGCTGTCTTTTGGCCTGCAATAAAGATCTCACCTGCATCGGCTTTGTAGAACCCATAAAGGATCGACATCAGCGTCGACTTGCCCGCTCCGTTTTCACCGATGATCCCATGGATCGTGCCGGGCATGACGCGGATTGAGATGTCTTTGTTGGCTTGCACAGGTCCAAATGCTTTGGAAATCCCTTTCAGCTCAATCGCGGGGGCTAATTCGGTCATTGCATCACCTGTTCTTGTATAGAAAAAGCCGCGCGGATAAATCAGCGCGGCCCTTTTTTTATGGCCTAATCGGCTGTCTTAGAAATCAAGCGCTGGGCAGGTTTCATCGCTGGAATAGTCGTGGACCACCAGCGAACCGGCTGCCATTTCAGCAGCGGCCGCATCAACGGATGCCTTCATCTCATCAGACACCAGTTCGGCGTTGAATTCATCCAATGCGTAGCCAACGCCTTCGTTGGCAACGCCCATGACGTTGAAACCTGTTTCCAGATCAACGCCTTGTGTCATGGCCTCATAAACCGCGTTATCCACACGCTTCATCATGGATGTCAGAACCTCACCGGGGTGCAGGTAGTTTTGGTTTGCGTCAACACCGATTGATAGGATGTCTTCATCTGCAGCTGTCTGCAGAACGCCGACGCCAGTTCCGCCAGCAGCGGCAAACACAACGTCAGAGCCTTGGCTGATCTGCGCCAGCGTCAACTCAGACCCTTTTACCGGATCGTTCCAAGCGGCAGGTGTCGTGCCCGTCATATTCGCGATGACTGTCGCGTCGCCGTTCACGGCCATCACGCCTTGGGCATAGCCACAAGCAAATTTGCGGATCAGTGGGATATCCATACCACCAACAAAAGACACGGTGCCGGTCTCAGACGCCATGGCAGCCATCATACCAACAAGGTAAGATCCTTCGTGTTCATTGAACACAACCGAACGGACGTTTGGTGCGTCAACAACCATGTCGATGATCGTGAACTTTGTGTCCGGATAGTCAGCAGCCACTTCGGACAGCGGCGTGGCCCAAGAAAAGCCAGCCATGACAATCGGGTTTGCGCCAGATTCGGCGAAGCGGCGGATCGCCTGTTCGCGTTGCGCGTCAGACTGAATTTCAACTTCGGCGTAAGAGCCGCCAGTTTCCGCGGCCCAACGTTCAGCGCCGTTATACGCACTTTCGTTGAAGGATTTATCAAACTTGCCGCCAAGATCGAACAAGATTGCAGGGTCAGCAGAAGCGGCACCCGCCGTTAGTGCCAGCGCAGCAGATGCGCCAAGAAATTTTTGCATAAGGGTCATTTTGGTCTCCCAGGTCGTTACGCGAGGTTTTTCGGGCGATACACGCCCTCCTCAGTTAAAGCCGAGCCGATCTTTGTCGGGTCATCGTAAGATAAGGCCTTGCCGCGCAGGGAAGATCAACAGCTTTTTGGGGATTTCATGCAGAGTCCCAGAGTTATTCGCAACTTAATGACAAGCTGACGCAGGGTTAGGTCGCCGTGAGGTCCTTGCGATGCACCAAAGCTGCAATGGGTGCACCATCTTTAGGCAGATAATAACCGGGGCGCCGTCCAACTTGCACATACCCGGACTTGGCATAAAGCCCCCGCGCAGCGGTGTTATCTTCCGCAACTTCAAGGAAAATCTTGGTTGCTCCGATTTGCACGCTGATTGTTTCGGCCTGGTGGAGCATTTGATGGGCGAGGCCTTGCCTGCGATGTGCCGGGTCAGTTGCGAGGGTAAGAATTTCAGCTTCATCTGCGATGGTCCGCACCATTACAAAACAACGGGTATCACCGCAAACTTGCGTCCCCTTCTGGGACAAAAGTCGTGCAAATTCATCGCTGGACCATGCCCTTGTCGCGCTGAACGCCTTTGCATGCAAATCGGCCAGCTGGTCAGGGGTCATGCCAAGATGACCGGCGCTGGATCTTTGGGAGGGGCTGCATCTGCTGGGCGCAGATAGAGTGGGGCTGGACGTTCGTTATTTGAATGGATCCGTGCGCGCGCCAATTGGGCAATCCCTGTGACATAGGGATGGAGCGCGGCGACAGGGTGCCATCCCATCAAATCGCCAACCTCTTGCGCGGCATCGCCACATACACGCGGCTCAGATTTAGGGGGCAGCACAGGCATATCATCTGCCTGCATCACGCAAAGTGCAGGCTTTGTGATCGGTCCGTTGCAAAACCCCTGCAGATAAACGCGCCCACGAGGCGCCCGCAAACAGGACCCGACAACCCCCGAGAGCCCATGAACTTGTGCCTCTAAGGTTGATACGCCGATCGCGGGTTTGCCTAGCCCTAACGACAATCCGCGGGCAGCGCCGACACTAATACGAATGCCGGTGAAATTGCCCGGACCAATCCCAACGCCGATGGCATCGATATCCGCCCAAGCCAGCCCCTCGGCGGTCAAGATTTCGATCAACATAGGCATCAGATGTTCGGCTTGGCCTTTGGCCATTTCGTCGATCCGGGTGACAACCTTGTCGCCCAACAACAAAGTTGCGGCGCAATGCGCCGTGGAAGTATCAAAAGCAAGAATGGTTGGTTGGCCCGTCATGGGGTTATTTCTTGTGTCCGTAGTCGCCCGCCGCCTTCAGATCGTCACGCGATGATGCATCGTTCCGGGGTAGATCGTCGGCAATATGGAGCCAGCTAAGCGCTTTGTCTGCGTAGCTATGCATTTCAGGCGGCAGGGCATCTGCCTGATCCAACAGACCAAGGGGCACATATATTTGATCCGGTAAATAGTCATATTGTGCAGCCAGCGCGGTGCCGCATTGCTTGCAAAACCACCGCTCAACGCCCGGCGTGGATGAATGGACCTCTGGCCACGTCGGCTTGATGGTAATCTCATCTGAATTGAAAGCTGCGAAGGCCGCGACAGGGGCCCCTGACAATCGCCGGCAGCTTGCGCAGTGACAGTAGGTGACTGTTTGAGGCAGCACCGGCGATGACACCGTGCGTGCACCACAGTAACAGCGTCCGGTAATGGGGAACGGTGTAGCCACTGCAGTTAGGCTGCGACGGGCCGTACCTCGACCACTTCAGGGATATAGTGCCGCAGCAGGTTCTCAATACCCATCTTGAGCGTCAGAGTGGATGACGGGCATCCAGCACAGGCGCCTTGCATATGCAGATAAACGATCCCGCGATCAAAGCCATGGAAGGTGATATCACCGCCATCCTGGGCCACGGCGGGACGGACACGTGTATCAAGCAATTCCTTGATTTGACCAACGATCTCGGCGTCTTCGCCTGTGTGCTCGGCGTGCCCGCTGGCAGGCTTGTGATCCTCTGCCATCACAGACTGACCCGATTGGTAGTGCTCCATGATCGCGCCCAAAATACCGGGTTTGATGTGGTCCCATTCAACTTCATCAGTCTTGGTGACAGTGACAAAGTCGATCCCGAAGAACACGCCCGATACGCCGCCCGTTGCAAATATGCGTTTCGCCAAAGGCGAATTTTCTGCGGCTTCGACGCTTGGGAAGTCAGCTGTGCCAACTTCAAGTACGTTTTGGCCGGGCAAGAACTTGAGCGTCGCTGGATTCGGGGTCGATTCGGTCTGGATAAACATGTGGGCAAACCTTTTTTGTCAGGCTTAAGATATGCGCCTGCAAGCGGCTTATGTCAAGGATTGGAACGATTCTAAATTATCTGAAGGTCATGCCATTACGTTATGGCCTCTAGTCTTTCCTTGGGCAAATCACCGGGGACAATGGTGATTGGGATCGGCAAACTGCCGGATTGTCGACTAAGGTGTGTGACCAAAGGGCCGGGGCCTTTGCTGTCATTCCCAGCACCCAAGACCAAAACACCGATCTCGGAATCTTCTTTGATTTGGTTCATGATCTCGATCAATGGTTCACCTTCGCGGATGATCAGCTCTGGGTGCACATTTTGCTTATCGCGCATCCATTTTGCGAAAACTTCGTAATGGACTTCGATCCTTTCGCGCGCTTCAGCCCGCATGATTTCGCCCACACCGATCCAGTGATTAAACTCATCTGGTGGAATAATTGACAAGATCGCCACACCGCCGCCGGAATGTGCTGCCCGCATTGCCGCGAACCGCATCGCATTGAGGCATTCTCGGCTATCGTCCAGCACGACTAAAAACTTACGCATGGTGCACTCCTTCTGTTTGCAGACTGTGGAGTATCATTCGCGCCGAGGCAACGGCGTTTGGGGACGCGCCAGTAATACGGGTATCAGTGCGGACAGCAGCAAAAGCCGCCCAACATGTGCTGCGGCAACAAATCCGGGGTTTGCCCCGATGGCGGCCCCAATGACGGCCATGGTCTCAAGCCCACCCGGCGCGAAAGCAACCAGAATATGCGCCAAAGGCATATCAACAATGCCCATCGCCGCCCAAGCAGCCAATAACGTCAGCGCGGCGGCCAAGGTCGTTCCCGCTAGTCCAGCGACAATCGACCCGCGCAATTGCGACAGCGACGTGCCAACAAACCTCGTGCCAATCAATGCGCCGATGGCCGCAAGAACCGGCAAAGCCACGAAATGGCTTAGTCCGCCCGGAACGATCCCGGATACGCGCGCGACCGCACCAACGGCCATGCCGGCAAGCAATATGGGCGCCGGTGCACCTGTCCGTTTGATCAATGGAACCAAGCCAATCGCAGCCACAATCGTTAACACCGTTTGCAAAACAGTCATTTCGGCAGTGGTTTCTCCGTTTGATGCAAGGCCAATGCCAGTTTCGAAACCTGCAAAACGGATTAGAAATGGCACAAGAAGGGTCAAAGCCAGCAACCTGATCGATTGGACCACCGCAATCCGATCAGTTGCCAAGCTCATCTCCTCACCAATCGCGATAACGTAGCTTAGGTGACCGGGGGTTGCTGCAAGAAGTGCAGAGGAGCGATCTGTTTGCAGCATCCGTTGCATTAAGAATTGCCCCAGGATCACCATCATGACGACTGTGCATCCCAGTATCGCAAAAGCGAGCGGCCAGCGTCCAAGTGCTGCCATCGATTCTGATGAGACTGTTGCGCCGATTGCGATCCCTGCCAGCAGAAATACGGCATCGCGCAAATAAAGCGGAAACCTCACCGGCAATCCTGCGAAGGATGTGATCGTCAAGACAACAGCTGGACCAGTCAAAAGCGGGGCGGGCATTCCCAATGCAATGGCACAAAGCGCGCCGAACGTCGTTAGGATTGCCAGCAATCCAACTTGTCCGGCGTCGAACCAAAGGGTTTTCATGAGCCTGATGCAGCCCAGTCCCAATACATTTCACGAACCCTGCGGGTCATTGGCCCGACCTGATATTGACGATCTTCAAAGGCTGTGACGGGTGTCACCTTCGACATGTTTCCTGAAAGGAATACCTCGTCGGCCTGTCGGAAATCGTCAAATGACAACACGGTTTCATGCACCTGTACGCCATCAGCCTTGAGGTTGCTGATATGCCGGGCACGTGTGATCCCCGCCAGAAATGTGCCGTTTGCGATGGGTGTGAAAACCTCGCCATCTTTGACCATGAACACGTTGGCCGTTGCCGTTTCAGCGACATTACCCAGCGCATCAGCTACCAAAGCGTTGCCAAACCCTCGCGCGCGGACCTCGGTCAACATTCGGGCGTTGTTGGGGTAAAGGCAGCCTGCTTTGGCATTCACAACAGCGCTATCAAGTGTTGGTCGGCGGAATTGAGTCAGACCCAAAGTGGTTGCGGCGGTGTCAGGTGCAAAGGGAATTTCCTCAAGGCAAATCGCAAATCCTGTTTCATCGGGACTTGGTGCGATTGCTGCGGGATCGCCGTGAATGGCCCAGTACATTGGGCGAATGTAGACGGCGGCATTCTTGGTAAAAGCTGCCAACCCTTCGCGGGCGATAGCGATCATATCTTCGGTGCTGACAGTTGGTTTGATCATCAACGCCTCAGCAGACCGATTGACCCTCGCGCAATGCAAGTCAAGATCAGGGGCCAGCCCGTTCACAAAACGGGCACCATCAAAGACTGTCGTCCCGAGCCAAGATCCATGGTCTGCGGCACGCATGATTGGAACATCTCCATTGTGCCAAGCGCCCTCAAAATACGTACGGATGTTCGTGCCTGTCGCCATCGTCAAATCTCCTTTGATGGTGAACCTAGGACGCGTCTGACGGGAGGTAAAGCCGCGTGGGCGTTCGGTGCCGGGGAACACCGAACGCCTTCTGGACCGGGGTGACCAAGGGACAGGGTAAGGCACCCGGGGGCGGACAAACGAATCTAGACCGCGCGACCTCAGGGTTGCATTCAATGGAATCAGTTTTGTGACCGTCGCGCTATCTGACTAAGAGCGCAGGATCCCAACAATATCGTAAGTCTTGCGCAATATAGGTTCGGCGATTGCGCGGGCCTTTTCCGAGCCTGCGCCCAGAATGCGGTCTATCTCGGCGGGATCGTCCATGAACCGGGCCATTTCGTCCGATATCGGGCTGAGCTTCGCAACAGCAAGATCGGCCAGTGCCGGTTTGAACGTGCCCCAGCCCGCACCGGGATATTGCGCAATGACGGCCTCGGGCGTTGTTTCATCCAAAGCTGCGTAGATTTCCACCAGATTGCGGGCCTCGGGCCGATCTGCCAAACCCTCCACCGTTTCGGGCAGGGGTTCGGGATCGGTTTTCGCTTTCTTGAACTTTTTGGCAATCTTGTCAGCATCATCGGTCATGTTGATACGTTCCATATCGCTTTCGCCGGACTTCGACATCTTTTTGGTGCCGTCCCGCAGGTTCATGATCCGCGTGGCAGGGCCTTCGATCACCGGTTCGGTGATCGGAAAGAAATCCGTCTTAAAGTCATGATTGAACTTGGCCGCGATATCGCGGGTCAGTTCGACATGTTGTTTTTGATCGTCGCCAACAGGCACATGCGTTGCATGATACAAAAGAATGTCAGCCGCCATCAGCGAAGGGTAGGCATAAAGCCCAAGAGACACTTTTTCAGCATTGGCCCCCGCCTTGTCCTTGAATTGGGTCATGCGGTCCATCCATCCAACCCGCGCGACGCAGTTAAAAATCCACCCCAATTCGGCGTGGCCTGCAACCTGGCTTTGGTTGAACAGGATTGAGCTGGACGGATCGAGCCCCGCTGCCAGATAACCAGCCGCCACTTCGCGGGTCATATTCGCGAGCTCTTTGGGGTCCTGCCAGACCGTGATCGCATGGAGATCGACGACGCAATAGACCGTTTCCATCTGACCTTGCATGCCTACGAACCGTTTGATCGCGCCTAGGTAGTTGCCAAGGGTCAACCCACCCGATGGTTTGATCCCGGAGAAGACGCGCGGTGTGAATGTCGTATCTGTCATTGTGCAAAGTCCGGGCTGGATTTCAGGGCAGGGGTCGCATACCCATGCCAGACTGACCCGTCAACTTCAACAGCCCCGGAAAACACCTCATGGAGCCTGAAAACGAAGCCCCATCCGAAAGCCCGTTTAATGCGCTGCCGCCTTTGATTATTGCTTTGACCTTGCTGATCCTCGGGATTGAGGCGCTGTTTCAATTAGCTGAGAACGGTTTTATCGGCGGTCCCATGGGGCTTGGTTGGCGATTGGAGGCGGTGAACCAATATGGATTCTCGCCCAATGTCTTGGACCGTATGCTTGTCGCAGGCGATTATTCCTTTGGTATTTTGGTCCGCTTTGTGACCTACCCGTTCATCAATATGGCGCTGACCCAGGTGGCCTTTTGCGCAGCTTTGACCTTGGCCTTGGGAAAGTTCACCGCCGAATTCTATGGCAGTGTCAAAGTCGTGCTCCTCTATCTGATCACAGCGATTGTGGGTGCGGTTGTCTACGGGTTGCTCGTTGATGGGCAATTTCCGCTGTTGGGTGGGTTCACGCCGGTTTACGGGCTTATTGGGGCTTACACCTATGCGCTTTGGCTTCGGTTGGCGCAGGCGGGGGAAAACCAACTTTTGGCCTTTCGTTTGATCGGGTTTTTGTTGTTGATCCAACTGATTTTCGGGATTGTGGCCGGGTTTCTTTACGAAACGCCTGCGCCACCAACCTGGATTGCAGAGCTGAGCGGGTTTTGCGCCGGGTTTACTTTGTCAGTTCTTTTGGCACCCGGTGGCTGGACAACTTTCATCAACCGGATGCGTCAACGATCTTAGCGCCTGAGGTTCCGTTTGAACTCGGACAGTTTGAACGCCCCGATCAGTTGACCGACCCCAAAGTAGCTTACAACCCCAATCAGGACCAACGCAAGCAGGGCCAGGTATCTGATCATGCCCATGGCGAACAACGGCTGCATCAGATGTGCGGCAATGGCAAGGATCACACCCATGCCCACGGCAGCCAGAATGATCCGGCCAATCCGCGCTTTGAACCGCGCATCAAAATCTGCAGCCGCACCCATTGTGCGAGACCCCCGCCAAAGCAAGAATGCGGTGGCCCAGCCGGTCAGTGATGTGCCCACAGCTGCAGCAATGTATCCGATGATTGGCGACAGGCCGATGGCTAAGGCCGCGTTCAGCACCAGTGCAATCAGCGCATAATAGAAAGGGCGTTTTGTGTCTTCCCGGGCAAAGAATAGGGGTTGGAACGTCTTCTGCAGAACGAAAGCTGGCAGTCCCAACCCGTAAACCGCAACCGCCAATGCGGTAGCTGCAGTGGCTTCGCTGGTAAATGCGCCCCGTTCGAAAATAACACTGACTAGCGGAACCGGAATGATCATCAGTGCAACGGCTGCAGGTATCGTCAACGCAAGGCTGATTTCACTGGCGCGGTTGAAGGCTTCTTTGCCACCGGCTTGATCACCGGCCCGCAGGCGGCGCGACAGGTCTGGCAATAGCACAACCCCGATCGCAATACCCACGACCCCAAGAGGCAATTGATAAAGCCGGTCGGCATAGTTCAACCATGCGAGAGCCCCATCAAAGAAGCTAGCGACCTGCCGTCCCACAAGCAGGTTGATTTGCACGACACCGCCTGCCAGTGCGGCAGGTGCGGCAATCACTGCAAGGCGTTTGAGCTCGGGGGTCAGTTTGGGTCGCCCAACCCGCAATGCAAATCCGGCACGCTTTGCCGCGAACCAAACCAGCGCAAGCTGTGCAATCCCTGCCACAGGAACGGCGTACGCAAGGGCAAGGCCCATCGCCATTTGGTCATCATCTTCGATAACCAAAGACCCAATCACAAAAGCCGCAACAAAGATAACGTTCAGCAGCACCGGCGCCGCGGCCGCGGCGGTGAACCTACCCGTTGCATTCAGCACACCCGACAAAAGGGCAGAGAGTGAGATAAACAGGATATAAGGAAACGCAATCCGGCCATAGTAGACGGCGAGATCAAACCGTTCGGTGCCCAAAAACCCGCTGACCATCATCGTGACCAAGGCAGGCATGAAAATAACGCCGATGACCGTGAATACCGTCAGAATCGCGCCTAACCCAACAAACGCATCTTGGGCAAATTTCTGAGGGTCTTCGCCTGCTTCCAGCTTCTTTGAGAACATTGGCACGAAGGCCATGTTGAATGCACCTTCAGCAAAGAAGCGGCGAAACAGGTTGGGTAGGGCAAATGCCGCCAGGAATGCCTCGGCGACGGGGCCGGTGCCCAGATAGGCCGCGATCATGATATCGCGCACGAAGCCCAACACGCGGCTGAGCAAGGTCCAAAGGCCAACCGTAAAGAAACCCGACATGAGGCGAATTGGTTTCATCCAGCTGCCTTCACGCGTTGGCCCATTCGGCGCCCTTGGTGATCGCTTCGCGTAGCTTGCGTTCCAGATTCGCCATTTTGGCATCAGAGTGGAATTTCAACCCGACCATGTCTTTGACATAGAATGTATCCACAACTTGCTCTCCGTATGTCGCGATCACTGCAGAGGCAACATAGATGTTGTTATTGGCAAGCGTGCGTGTGAGGTCGAACAAAAGTCCGGGGCGGTCGCGGGTATCGACCTCAATGATTGAGTAGATCTCCGACCCGTCATTGTCAAAACTGATGGTGGTGGGCACGCGGAATGCGCGCTCACGTTTGCGGATCTTGTCCTTATCCTTAAGGGCTTCGCGTGGAACCACCTCACCCTTCATAGTACGTTCGATCATTTTGCGCAGCCGTGGCAACCGCTGTGCGTCGTAGGGGTTGCCGTCGTCGTCTTGTATCCAGAACACGGCGGTGGCGTAGCCATCCTTTGACGTATAGCTTCGCGCGTCGACAATATTGGCACCAACCAAAGCCAGTGCGCCGGTCATCCGGCTGAAGACGCCTGGATGATCGACCATGGCAAAGCAGGCCCGGGTCGCATCGCGATCTTCATCAAGCATGATATCGACACGCATTTCGTCATCCGGGATGCCGTGCAGCAATTCGGCAAGCACCACTTTCGCGGACAAGGGCAAGCCTTGCCAGTAGGGGCCATAATGCCTTGCGATTTCGGCCTTGATCGATTTGGCATCCCAGTCGCTGAGGGCCGCGCGCAGGGCGCGCTTTCCTTCCGCCTCCAACGTTTCGCGGTTGAGATCCTCGAGCCCGTTTTGCAATGCCTCTTTGGTCGATTTGTACAGGTTGCGGATCAGAACAGCCTTCCAGTTGTTCCAGGTTCCAGGGCCCACGCCCCGAATGTCGCAGACTGTCAGGACCGTCAGCAAATCAAGCCGTTCAACGGTCTTCACTGCCTTAGCGAACCCGTGGATCGTTCGGGGTTCCGAAATATCGCGCTTTTGTGCCACGTCCGACAGCAGCAGATGGTTGCGGATCAGCCATTCCACCGTTTCGCATTCCTTTTTGTTCAACCCCAAACGCGGGGCAACTTTACGGGCGATCTGTGCCCCCAATACGGAATGATCCTCGTCACGGCCTTTGCCGATATCGTGCAGAAATAGCGCGACATAAAGAACCTTGCGATTAACGCCCCGGTCCAGAATGCCCGAGGCGACGGGAAGCTCTTCGATCAGCTCTTTGCGTTCGATCTGTGCTAGGTTGCTGATGCATTGGATCGTGTGTTCGTCGACAGTGTAGTGATGATACATATTGAACTGCATCATCGCGACGATGGGCGCAAATTCCGGGATAAATGCGCTCAGCACACCCAATTCGTTCATGCGCCGGAGGGCACGTTCGGGGTTCCCGTGTTTAAGCAATAGATCGATGAAGATGCGGCGCGCTTCCTTGTTTTCGCGCATCTCTGAATCAATCAAGTCAAGGTTCGACGCAAGCAGCCGCATTGCGTCAGGGTGCAGCAGTGTCCCGGTGCGCAATGCCTCTTCAAACAGCCGAAGCATATTCATCTTATCCGCAAAAAACGCCTTTTCGTCTGCGACGGTCAGCCGGTTTTGTTTGATAGCATAAGGGGGCTTTGCCTGCTTTCGGCGGGTCAGCAGCCGCGCGAGCATGGGCTCGGGCTTGGTGTGATTTGCTTCAAGAGCGGTCAGGAAAACGCGGGTCAGCTCGCCCACGCGTGTTGCTTGGCGAAAATAGGCCTGCATGAAATGTTCCACGCCGCGCCGGCCGTCGCGATCAATGTAGCCCATCGCACTTGCGACCTCGACCTGTAGATCAAAAGTTAGTTGGTCCATTGCGCGTCCGGCAATCAGATGCAAATGGCACCGGACGGCCCAAAGAAAGTCTTCTGCGGTGACGAAGGTTTCAAACTCTTGCGGGGTGAATACCTTGAGCGCAACTAGGTCCGCCGCATCCTTGACGTCATTGACATATTTGCTGATCCAGAACAGGGATTGCAGGTCACGCAACCCGCCTTTGCCCTCTTTCACATTGGGTTCAACCACATACCGCTGGCCGCCTTGCTTGGTATGGCGTTTTGCACGCTCAGACAGCTTGGCCTCAATAAAGTCGCTGGCCGTGCTTTTGAAGAGGTCTGACCACAGGCGTTCGCCAAGTTGTTCAGCCAAATCCGCATCGCCCGCAAGATAACGATATTCAACCAAAGAAGTGCGGATCGTGTAATCCTCGCGGGCAAGGCGCAGGCAGTCTTTGACTGTTCGGCTGGCGTGCCCAACCTTCAGCTTCAAATCCCACAACATATAGAGCATCGATTCAATAACGCTCTCGGCCCATGGCGTGATTTTATAGGGCGTCAAGAAGAGCAAATCGACGTCCGAAAAGGGGGCCATCTCGCCGCGCCCATATCCGCCAACAGCGATCAAGGACAGCCGTTCGCCTTCGGTTGGGTTTGGCAGAGGGTGCAATAAATCTTGGGCGACGTGTAATACTATGGCCATCACTTGGTCGGTGAGCCAACTGTATGCCCGGGTCGTGGCGCGCGCTGCAAAGGGCTGCGCGCGAAAGGCTTCGGCGATAGTGTTCAACCCAGCTTGGCGTGCCGTGTTTAACACTGCAACAACGGCCTTCCGGATGTCCTTTTCCGACATACCGTCTTTTTGGCAGGCGGTAATCTCTGCCATCACGGCATCATAGTCAAAAATAGAAGACGCCGGACAGATTAATCCATCCGGCGCGTCAATGTTGTGCGCGGGGTGCGGGTTAGAGCCCGGGGCCACCAAAGCTGCGTGGTGCTGAGTCAAGAATCACTACCTGGTTATTTTCAATTGTCGCAACGGCCAAAGCGCGCTCGTTCAGGCCATTGGGTAAGAAGCGGAAAGACCCCGCAGTACCCCGGAAACCTTGTGGCGTGGTTAATGCGTCCTTGGTCAAAGCCTGATCATTGCCAGACGCGACCAATGCACCAATAGCGGCAATCCCGTCATACGCAATTCCTGCAAGCGGATGAGGGATCGAGCCAAAAGTGGCACTGTATCGGTTTTGGAAAAGCGAGCTGGTTGACTGGTCGGGCATCGCAAACAAACCGCCCTCAAGGCCGGGGAGCGCAAGCATCTGGGGAACAGTATCCCAGCGTGTCAACCCAATGAATTTTGCGGTGGAAGTATCCATTCCGGCATCCGGTAAAGCCGTTGCAACAATTGGAAGGTCAGAGTTTGCGCTCGCTGTGGTAAATACGGCCTGCGCACCAGAATTTCGGACAGAGGAGACGATCCCACGGGTTGCGCCAAAAATGCCTTGCTGGGATAGCGGATAGCTTTGTGTCGTAACCACCTGGCCACCGTTGTTTTGCACCGCGCGTGAAATTGCATCACTGCCAACTTGCCCGCCGATGTCATTGCCGTGCACAACTGCAAATCTTGAAATGCCTTGGCGGCTTGCATAGCGGACCAACCGGTTGGCGGTATTGTCAAAGGTTTGTCCAAGAACAAACACGTTGCCACCAGCGATTGATGCATTGTTGGAAAATGTCAGTACGTTGATATTGTCGCCTGCAACTGCGACACCCACGGCATTCGCGGCTTCTGCAAAGAGGGGACCGAGAATAATTTGCGCGCCATCGTTGACCGCTTCCCGGGCGACATTGGCTGCGACGGCGGGGCTCCCGCCCGTGTTGTAAACGCGCAGTTCGATTTTCGGGCCGTTCAGATCGGAAATGGCCAATCGGGCCGCGTTTTCAAAGTTTTGTGCAAGAAACGCATCACTTCCCTCGCCTGATCCACCTGGCACCAAGAGCGCAACCTGTACAGGATCATCGGGGTCAATTTCCTGCCCAACGTTTGCATTTGGGTCGAGTGTGACGTCACATGCAGCCAACCAAGCCAACGATAGAAATGCGAAAAAGCGCGCCGTCGACTTGCGGGCGTTACGGAAACGAGCAAACATGGGTGGTATCCCTCCTGGATCGTATGGCCCCCGAGTCTGCTGGGCCTTTCTTCGGGGGCATCATAAAGCAGGTGACAGGCGGGTCCAGAGATGAATTTTGAAACCAAGCCACTCTCTGCCGGGCTGTACTTTGTTGCGACACCCATTGGGGCGGCGCGCGACATTACGCTTCGTGGGCTCGATATCCTCGCCTCCGCTGATCTGATCGCAGCCGAAGATACGCGGACTGCCCGAAAACTGATGGAAATTCATGGGGTTCCGCTCAACGGGCGAAAGGTCGTGGCGTTTCATGACCATAGCGGGGATGAAGCGACCGGGCGCTTTGTGACCGCAATTGCTGGGGGGGAATCGGTTGTTTATGTTTCTGAGGCGGGCACGCCACTGGTGGCTGATCCAGGGTATGAATTGGGGCGGGCGGTAATTGCGGCAGGTTTGCCTGTCATTTCCGCTCCTGGTCCTTCGGCTGTTTTGGCGGCGTTGACGGTTTCTGGTCTTGCAACAGATCGCTTTGCTTTTGCGGGGTTTCTGCCCGCCAGCAAGCAGCAACGCGAGACCGAGATCGCGACGCTGCGCGACGTGCCCTTCACCTTGGTGTTTTACGAAAGCCCCAAACGCGTTGCAGAAATGTTAGTGAATTTGCGCGATGTTTTGGGGGCTGAGCGCGAAGCGGTCGTTTGTCGCGAACTGACAAAGAAGTTTGAAGAGGTTGTGCGCGGTTCACTGGCCGATCTGGCAGAACAGTTCGCGACGCGGCCAATAAAGGGCGAAATTGTTGTACTCGTCAGCCGCAAGGGCGCGGTTGAGGTGGCAGAACAGGATGTGGATGCGGCGTTGAAAGAAGCGATGAAAACCATGCGGGTCAAGGATGCAGCCACTGTTGTGGCAGGCGCATTGGGCTTGCCACGCAGGCAGGTTTACCAAGTCGCACTGGGCCTGAAGGACGCCGAATGACCGGATCCGTTGGCTACCACGCAGGGCGAGTCGCAGAAGATATGGTGGCCTTGGACTACCAACGCCGCAATTGTGTTGTGATTGCCCATCGTTGGCGTGGTGAAAGCGGAGAAATTGATCTGGTCTTGCGCGACAGTGACGGCGCGGGTGTTATTTTCGTTGAAGTGAAGAAAAGCAAAAGCTTTGCCCGGGCAACCACACGCCTTGCACGGCGGCAGATGGATCGCATTTGCGGTGCGGCCAGCGAATTTTTGGCGGGTGAACCCAAGGGGCAATTGACCGATGTGCGCTTTGATCTGGCCCTGGTCGACGGGGCCGGACAGGTCCGCGTGATCGAAAACGCTTTCACAGAGGTGTGATCAACCCGTTGCGCCGAAGGTGGTCCTGGGCCATGTATCAGGCAACATCATCATCAAGGTTGCCCCATGTCACTTAAGATTGCCTTCCAGATGGACCCGATTGGTCCCATTGATATCGACGCCGACAGCACATTCCGTATCGCAGAAGAAGCACAGGCGCGCGGGCATTCCCTTTTTTATTACACACCCGATAAGCTAGCCTTTGATCAAGGGCGAGTGACGGCGCGCGGTTGGCCACTGACGGTCCAGCGCGTGAAAGGCGATCATTTCAGTCTGGGTGCGGAAGAAGTGGCGGATCTGGCTGATTTCGATGTCGTCTGGCTGCGTCAGGACCCGCCGTTTGATATGGGCTACATCACAACAACCCATATTTTGGATATGGTGCATCCAGACACTTTGGTCGTGAACGATCCGTTTTGGGTGCGGAATTATCCGGAAAAACTGCTGGTGCTCAACTTCCCCGAGCTGACACCGCCAACCATGATCGCCCGCGATCTGGACACGTTAAAAACGTTCCGTGAAGCCCATGGCGATGTGATCCTGAAGCCGCTTTACGGCAATGGCGGTGCGGGCGTTTTCAAGCTGAAACAAGGCGATAGCAATCTCGCATCCCTGCATGAACTGTTTTCTGGCATCAATCGCGAACCACTGATCATGCAGAAATTCCTGCCTGATGTGTCCAAGGGCGATAAACGCGTGATTCTGGTTGATGGGAAACCTGTCGGAGCCATTAACCGGGTGCCTGCAGAGGGCGAAACCCGGTCCAATATGCATGTCGGCGGACGTCCTGAGAAAGTGGACCTGACCCCGCGTGATCTAGAGATTTGCGCCCAGATTGGGCCGTTACTGCGTGAAAAGGGCCAGATATTTGTGGGGATCGATGTCATCGGTGATTGGCTGACCGAGATTAACGTGACTTCACCGACCGGCATCCAAGAATTGGAACGGTTTGACGGCACAAATGTCGCCGAAAAAATCTGGGAAGCGATAGAGGCACGGCGCTAAACCTCTTTGGAAAGCGCCAAACGGTAACTGACAGCCTCAGCCACGTGGGCTTTGCGAACGGTCTCGGCGCCCTCAAGATCCGCAATGGTGCGTGCAACACGCAGTACGCGATGATAGCCGCGCGCGGACATGCCAAAACGCTCGGCGATCTTCACAAGCAAGGCACGTCCTTCCGTATCGGGTGTTGCGATCTCTTCAAGCAAATGGCCCTCGGCATCGGCATTGACCCGGGCTGTGGGATGATCAGCGAATCTCTCTGACTGCACGGCGCGCGCGCCAGCAACCCGGGTCGCGACATCCGCCGATTTCTCACCATCCTGGGGCAAATCAAGATCGGTGAAGGCCACGGGGGGGACTTCGACCCGTAGATCGAACCGATCCATCAAGGGCCCCGAGATGCGACCCATATATTCTTCGCCGCACATAGGCACCCGTGCACAGGCACGGGCCGGATCGGCCAAATACCCGCATTTGCAAGGGTTTGCAGCAGCGACAAGCATGAACCTGCAAGGATAACGTACATGCGCATTGGCGCGGGCAACCACGACTTCGCCGGTTTCAATGGGTTGCCGCAGCGTCTCGAGAACCATCCTTGGGAATTCGGGGAACTCATCCATAAACAACACACCGTTATGGGCCAGACTGATTTCACCCGGTTTGGCGGTGCGCCCACCACCAACGATGGCCGCCATCGATGCGGTGTGATGCGGTTCGCGAAAGGGCCGTTCGCGGTTGATCCCACCCTCG
The DNA here is from genome assembly GCA_947501555.1 of uncultured Paracoccaceae bacterium. Classification (GTDB taxonomy): domain Bacteria; phylum Pseudomonadota; class Alphaproteobacteria; order Rhodobacterales; family Rhodobacteraceae; genus Yoonia. The sequence continues at coordinate 1,880,937 of CANMWG010000001.1, read as the reverse complement.
TCCAATAAGCCTGACAAGGAATGGATCATTGATGTTTCCAAAGCCTCGGGCGCGGTGAGCGGCGGTAAAATCCCAGGAATACGTGCGGCCAGCATCGATTTACCTGATCCCGGTGAGCCGACAAGCATCAGATGATGTCGACCGGCGGCTGCGATTTCCAAAGCGCGCTTCGCACGTTCCTGACCTTTGACTTCGGACAAATCACGGATTGATGCCGAATTGCGCACTTCGCCCGGTTCTGACTGCGGCAGGATATGTTGGCCTGTGTAGTGGCGCACCACATCCGCCAATGTACGTGGCGCGATTACCTTTGCCGCGCCCACCCAAGCGGCCTCGGCCCCGCAAGCCTGCGGACATAGAAGCGCGCGCGCGTCCTTGGCAGCCGCCATCGCGGCAGGTAGCGCGCCGATCACAGGGACCAATGCGCCATCCAGCGATAATTCTCCCAAGGCGACTGTTTGCTCGGCATCTTCGCTGGGGATGATCTCGAGCGCGGCAAGCAGCGCCATCGCGATGGGGAGATCAAAATGCGACCCTTCTTTGGGCAGATCGGCAGGGGATAGGTTGATCGTGATCCGCTTGGAGGGCAGGGCAATCGCCATGGCTGTCAACGCCGCCCGGACCCTTTCGCGGGCCTCAGACACGGCCTTGTCGGGTAAACCGACGATGGTGAACGCCGGAATACCGGGCGTGACCGCGCATTGAACTTCAACCAACCGCGCTTCGATCCCCTCAAATGCGACTGTATAGGCCACTGCGACCATCGGTAACTCCCTGTTCTTGGTTAACGGGTAGTTGCCGGTGGTTTAAGAAAGGTTAATCCGGGTCGCCGGGCCAAGGGCCGCGGTTCAAATCCATCGGATAGGGCCAAGGGTCATAGATTTCTTCTTTTGACGTTTCGCGCCACGCCAGAAAAGCGGGGTCCTGTAGATGCGCGTCCACATAGGTTTGCGCGGCGTTACTGATCGGTAAATCGTAAGCTGTGATGCGTAAGGCAACCGGCGCATAAAATGCATCGGCAATACTGTATTTGCCAAATAGCCAAGGGCCGCCGTCCCCATGTCGGGCGCGGGCCAGTGCCCAAAGCTCTTCGATCCGGGCGATATCGGCCAATACGGCCTGCGAAGGCTTAAATCCTTCCCAGACATGCGTGATCATGTTGGGGCAATCTGTGCGCAGCGCCATAAAGCCAGAATGCATCTCGGCTGTGATGGATCGGGCTAACGCGCGTGCGGCCGGATCGCGGGGGTAAAGGTCCAGCGTGGGGTGGTGTTCAACTAAGGTTTCCGCCATCGCGAGGCTGTCTGTTAGCACATGGCCATCCCGCGTTTGCATCGCGGGTACGGTGCGCGCCGGTGCCAAATGTACCAGTTCTTCACGGTAGGTCCCTGCATAAAGACCAACGAGATGTGTTTCGAAGTTCAGACCGAATTTTTCCAGCATCAACCAGCCGCGCAATGACCAGCTGCTGAATGTACGATCGCCGATATAAAGTTGATATGTCATGGGGCGTTGGTATGTGACGGGAATGAATTCACAAAACGATCATGTGTGAACATGACTATCACGGCATGTGATTGATCTGCCCAATCTGCCAGATACCATCCGTCACCGACATGTCCGTGACGGACAGATTGTCGATCTGATGGCCCATCGCCGCGTAGGCGCTGCTGTTGGCGGCCCGCTGAATTTGGGTCATGATGACGCCGATATGGGCGACAAGAATGATGTCAGTGCTCTGGTATTGAAGGCATAATCTATCAACAGCCGCATTCACGCGCTGGGCGACGGTATTCCAGCTTTCGCCACCCGGTGGGGCCAGATCACCCGGCTCCTCCCAAAATTTACGGCTCAATTCAGGGTCTTGCTCCGCGACCTGCGTAAAATGCAGACCGTCCCATTGCCCAAAATCAAACTCTCTAAGGCCGGGATCATTTGGCAGGCGAAGACGGTTCTTGCTGATTGCATCGGCGGTGGCCGAGGCGCGGATCAAGTCGGATGAAACCACCACAGCATCGCTAGGCAAATAAGCGGCCACGCGGTCGATCATCGCTTGATCGGATAGATCCGCGGGTACATCGCGCCACCCGACAAAGGCTTTTTCATGCGTCGGCCCATGACGAACCCACCAGAGGTGGGTCATTTCAGGACCATTGGCAAGCCAGCCATAACGGCCACAACGCGATCTGCCTCAGTCGCAATAGCTTGATTTAATGCGCCTTGGGCATTGCGAAATTGCCGCGACAGGGCGTTGTCGGGGACAATGCTCATGCCCACTTCGTTTGACACAACGACGACAGGGCCCTTGCAGGCTAGGAGTGCCGCGATCAAAGTGGCGGTTTCCTCGGCAAGATCATGATCGCCTAAGATAATGTTGGACAACCAGAGCGTGGCGCAGTCCAGCAAAACGGCTTGGTCTGATGACACGCCAACCAAAGCCTTTGCGACGCCGATGGGCTCCTCAATGGTGTGCCAACCGGTTCCGCGTATCTGTTGATGGCGGGCGATTTTCTGGGCCATTTCGTCGTCAAACACCTGCGCTGTCGCGATATAAACCGGGGCCAAGCCGGTCTCTAATACCAGGTTTTCTGCATAGGCAGATTTGCCAGACGCTGCACCGCCGAGCACGAGTGATAGTTTTGGCAACATTTTCTTAAGACTTTATGTGATCCAGTTTGTTTACCCCTTCGTAACTAAAATAGACGAAAAAGTTAATGGCTCGCACGGCTACTTGGGAGAATAAACATGAGCGCTATTCAATTTTCTGACCAGACGTTGTCAAGGACTGCGATGAAAGCCGAGCTGCTTGATGCTGAAACCGAACTAGCGCTTGCCTACGCTTGGCGCGATAACCGTGATGAACAGGCATTACATCGATTGATCACGGCTTACATGCGGTTGGCGATTTCGATGGCCTCTAAGTTCAAGCGTTACGGCGCGCCCATGAATGATCTCATTCAAGAGGCGTCTGTTGGCCTGATGAAGGCCGCCGACAAATTTGACCCCGACCGCGGCGTGCGCTTTTCAACCTATGCTGTTTGGTGGATCAAAGCCTCTATCCAAGACTATGTCATGCGCAATTGGTCGATGGTGCGAACCGGTTCGACATCGTCCCAGAAATCGCTGTTCTTCAACATGCGCCGCGTGCAGGCCCGCCTTGAACGTGAAGCATCTGCAGAAGGGCGCGAGCTGGACCGTCAAAATGTGCGTGAACTGATCGCCATCGAAGTTGGGGTGCCCCTGCACGACGTCGAAATGATGGAAGGGCGTTTGTCCGGCTCTGATTTTTCACTGAATGCGACGCAATCAGCCGAGGATGAAGGGCGCGAGTGGATTGACGCGCTTGAAGATGATGGCCCGCAAGCGGCTGAAACTGTTGAAAATAGCCACGACAACGATACCCTTCGTCACTGGTTGACGGCAGCCCTGTCCAGTTTGAATGATCGCGAGCAATTCATCGTGCGCGAACGCAAGTTGCGTGACGATCCGCGCACGTTGGAAAGCCTCGGTACAGAATTGGGTTTGTCAAAAGAACGTGTGCGCCAGCTTGAGGCGGCCGCTTTTGGGAAGATGCGCAAGAGCCTTGAGGCGCAGAGCCCCGAAGTGCATGGGTTCCTGAACTAACGCCTGACATTGTCATTCCGGTCTGTTCTGACCTAGTGTCTGCGTGAATAGGACCGGAGCGTCGGATGCTGGCTGACAAACATATTTTGCTGATCGTAGGGGGCGGGATTGCCGCGTTCAAATCCTTGGATTTGGTCCGGCGGTTGCGCGAAAAGGGCGCGCGCGTGACGCCTGTGCTGACCAAAGCCGGTGCCGCGTTTGTCACCCCGCTGAGCCTTTCGGCCTTGTCCGCATCCAAAATTTATCAAGAGCTCTTCGATCTGACGGATGAAGCCGAGATGGGTCACATCGAACTTTCCCGCGCGGCTGATCTGATTGTTGTCGCCCCTGCCACGGCCGATTTGATGGCCAAGATGGCCGGGGGGCATGCCAATGATTTGGCCTCTACGCTTTTGTTGGCGACGGACAAACGCGTGTTGATCGCGCCATCGATGAATGTCCGAATGTGGGATCATCCTGCGACCCAACGCAATCTGGTGGCCCTGCAAAACGATGGCGTTTTGGTCGTGGGGCCTAACGAAGGTGATATGGCCTGCGGTGAATATGGCCCCGGGCGGATGGCCGAAGTCCCAGAAATCATTGCCGCTATTGATGCCGCTTTGTCTGGTGGCCCATTGAAAGGCCGTCATGTTCTGGTGACGTCTGGGCCGACGCATGAACCGATTGATCCGGTGCGCTATATCGCCAATAGGTCGTCTGGCGCGCAGGGAACCGCAATAGCCAAGGCGCTGGCCACCCTTGGAGCGGAAGTTACATTCGTCACCGGACCGGCAGATGTCCCGCCGCCGCAGGGCGTCAACGTGGTTCGGGTACAAACTGCGCAAGAGATGCTGCAGGCCGTGATGGCCGCCCCCACTGCTGATGCCGCTGTCTTCGCCGCTGCCGTGGCGGATTGGCATGTGGCGAACGCGGGCAATAGTAAGATCAAGAAGGACAAAACAGGTCTGCCAACGCTGGAGTTTGCAGAGAATCCGGATATCCTCGCCACAGTTTCACAGATGAAATCAGGCCGGCCCAGGCTTGTTGTGGGTTTCGCCGCAGAGACCGATGATGTCGTCGCCAATGCGACGGCCAAGCGTGATCGCAAAGGCTGTGATTGGATCGTCGCAAATGATGTGTCCCCTGAAACCGGGATCATGGGCGGATCTGAGAATGCGGTAACCTTGATCACGGAAGAAGGTGTTGCAGCATGGCCGCGGATGGGCAAAGAGGCCGTGGCGGTTGAGCTTTCCAACCTTATTGCAAAGGCTATCGCGTGACTGTCGAAATCATGTTGCAATGGGACGACGGGGCAGACACCAGCCTTGGCCTGCCCAAGTATGAGACCGCAGGCGCAGCCGGTGCCGATCTGCGTGCAAACCTGCCCGAAAAACAATCGGTTGAGCTGCCACCTGGGCGCCGCGTCCTTATCCCTACGGGTTTGCGAATGGCTATTCCCGAGGGCTATGAGGTGCAGATCAGGCCACGGTCCGGCCTTGCGCTGAAGCACGGGGTGACGCTGGTCAATTCTCCGGGCACCATTGACAGTGATTATCGCGGATCGGTTGGTGTGATCATGATTAATCTAGGGCAAGAGTATTTCACCGTTACACACGGGATGCGGGTCGCGCAGATGGTCATGGCGTCTGTCGTGCAGGCCAGCTTTTCCAAAGTGCCTTTGCTGATCGCGACAAAGCGTGGATCAGGTGGGTTCGGGTCAACTGGCCTATGATCATGGTAGCGGCCATGGCTGCCGCCCTCTGGGGCATCGGCATTGCGATGAAGACACCCGCAGCTGCGCGTTGGAATATGATGGGTATTCTGATGGTTGGCGTGATTACGATCCATATTGTTTTACCAGATGGGCACCCGTTGCGCATGGCCACAGGCGGTGATGCCCGTTTGTGGGGGCTGTTCATCGCTTTTGGTTTTATGATCTGGGGGTACCGCAAATTCCTTAGTGGATTGCATGCACGGGTCGCTGCGAAAGAAGCACCATCGCTGAAATCGGGTAGCTTTTCGGAGACTGAGCTCGATCGATACGCTCGCCATATCATCCTGCGCGAAGTGGGTGGCCCCGGCCAAAAGGCGCTGCGTAACGCCAAAGTTTTGGTCGTCGGGGCAGGGGGCCTCGGCGCACCTGCGCTGCAATATCTGGCCGCTGCGGGCGTCGGCACGATTGGTGTGATTGACGATGACGTCGTCGAAAATGCCAATCTGCAAAGGCAGGTGATCCATCTGGACCGCAACATCGACATGCCCAAAGTGCATTCCGCAGCCGAGGCGATGACGGCGCAGAATCCCTTTGTGACAGTGCACCCCTATCACCGCCGTCTGACCGACGAGATCGCGCCTGACTTGTTTGATGATTATGATCTGATACTGGATGGCACGGATAATTTCGACACACGTTACTTGGTCAATCGCACGGCCATCCACAAGCGAAAGCCCTTGATTGCGGCTGCTCTGACCCAATGGGAAGGGCAGATCAGCCTCTATGATCCGCACCGTGGCACGCCCTGCTATGCGTGTGTTTTTCCTACCGCCCCTGACGCGGCACTAGTTCCCAGTTGTGCAGAGGCCGGCGTCATTGGCCCGCTTCCCGGGGTTGTTGGTGCAATGATGGCCGTTGAGGCTGTGAAGCTTATCACAGGTGCCGGGGAAGGTTTGGGCGGGCGATTGTTGATCTATGACGCGCTTTATGCCCAAACGCGCATCATCGCCATCAAACCGCGTGCCGATTGTGCCGCATGCGGTGGCCAAGGCTTGCATGCGGACGCGTGACGCCCATACTGCCAGCTGAAGATCATACTTGGGGAGATGATGATGAAAACTCTAGCATTCTTGGCGGCGACATTATGCGCCACAACGGCTCTGGCTGACGGGCATTTGCCCGATTTGGGTGGCCGCGAAATTGTCGTCGTGACTGAAAACGCCTATCCGCCATTGCAGTTTATTGACGGCAACGGCGACGCGGTTGGCTGGGAATATGATGCGATGGCCGAGATCGCGGACCGGCTGAACGCGACGGTGGTCTATGAGAATATCAGCTGGGATGCGATGATCCCTGCGGTGTCCGAAGGCCAGTTTGATCTGGGTATGACAGGCATCACGATCCGCGAAGACCGCATGGAGGTCGTTGATTTCTCTGACAAATACATGACGTCAGAAATGGTCATGATGGTGCGGGGCGATGAAGATCGGTTTGCCGATGCCGCCAGCTTTGCTGCTGATGAGGATCTGCTGATGGCGGCCCAACCCGGCACCACGCCGTTCTATGTTGGTGTCTATGACGTGCTGGATGGCGACGAGGCTAATCCACGCATCAAACTGATGGAGACATTTGGCGCCACCGTTCAGGCGCTGCGCACGGGCGACGTTGATCTGGTGCTGACGGATGGGACCGCAGGCAATGGGTATGTTGAGGCCTCGGATGGTGGGCTGAAGATTGTGGGCGACAAATTGGGGACTGAGGATTTTGGGTTCATTTTCCCCAAGGGCTCAGATCTGGTCGCGCCAATCAATGCGGCCATTGCAGATATGACCGCCGATGGCACGATTGATGCGCTGAATACACGGTGGTTTCTTGAATATAAGCTGGGTGAGTAAGCCTGACGTGGAGGTCCCGGGTCAGGCCCGGGACGGCGCCGCGTGATCCCGACATCTCCGAATGATAAAGACTTTCCCTGGTGGCTGGTCGCTGTTGTGGCGATTGGTCTTTATCTGTTTTGGCAGGTTTTCACTGTTGAAGAATACAGCCGTGTTCTGTCGACTTTGCGTCGCGGGATTTGGGTCACGATTTATGTGACGGTGATCTCTTATGCGATGGCTTGTTTGCTGGGGCTGTTGCTGGCCCTTGCGGGATTATCCCGATCGTTGGTTTTGCGTCAGGTGTCGCGGTTTTACATTGAAATTATGCGCGGCATCCCGATCATTGTTTTACTGCTTTATGTCGCCTTCGTGCTGGCCCCGGCGTTGGTGGCTGCATGGAACTTCGTCCTTGAAAAATTGGGCTTTGATCCCATTCGCAACCGCGATTTTTCGCTGTTGTGGCGGGCGGTGATCGCGTTGACATTGGCCTATTCATCGTTTCTGGCCGAGGTGTTTCGCGCAGGTCTGCAATCGGTCGACGAAGGCCAGATCGAAGCCGCCGAGGCGCTGGGCCTGTCCCGCTGGCAGCGGTTCCGCTTTATTGTGTTTCCGCAGGCTCTGCGCACGATTCTGCCGCCTTTGGGCAATGATTTTGTGGCGATGGTGAAGGATTCGTCACTGGTCAGCGTGCTGGGCGTGACGGATGTGACGCAGCTGGGGAAGGTCACAGCCGCCGGAAATTTCCGGTATTTTGAGACCTATAACGTGGTCGCGTTGGTCTATCTGACGATCACAATCACTTTGTCGCTGGCGTTGCGCCGCTTTGAAAAACGGATGCGTGAACGATAGCTGGCAACCCATGCCTTGGCGCACTAGATTAAGCACAAAGGAGATTTGCCATGACAAACCCATTGCTTGCCGACTGGGACACGCCCTTTGGATTGCCGCCGTTCGATCTGATATCCGATGATGATTTCATGCCAGCGGTTGAGGCCGCTTTGACGGAATCGCGCGCCAATATTGTCGCGATTGCAGATAATCCTGACGCGCCGGATTTTGCCAATACGGTCGAGGCGCTGGAGCGCGCGGATGAGACATTGGGCCGTGTGTTGGGCGCGTTCTACAATTTGGCGGGTGCTGACAGTAATCCAAAGCGTGAGGAATTACAGCGCGATTTTGCCCCGATGTTGAGCGCTTACAGTTCGGAAGTCTCCGAAAATAAAGCACTGTTTGCGCGGGTTGAGGCGGTCTGGGCTGCCAAGGATGATCTTGATCTAACGGATGAGCAGCACCGTGTCTTAATGCTGACCCGCCGCGGCTTTGTGCGGTCGGGTGCACAGTTGGAAGGCGACGCGGCCACTCAGTTGCGTGATGTCAAATCCCGCCTGTCAGTTTTAGGAACGGATTTTATGCAAAACCTTCTCGCGGATGAGCGTGAATGGTTTATGAAATTGTCGCCGGATGACATGATTGGCTTGCCTGATTTTGTTGTGGCCACAGCGAAAGCGGCCGGTGAGGAAAAGGACGCAGGCGGGCCGGTTGTAACCTTGTCGCGGTCTTTGATTGTTCCGTTTTTGCAGTTCTCTGAGCGGCGTGATCTGCGCCAAAAAGCCTATGAGGCTTGGGGTGCCCGTGGCGCCAATGGCGGCAAGACGGACAATCGCGGGATAGCTGCTGAAACTTTGAAATTACGTGAGAAACGGGCAGGTTTGCTAGGGTATGAGACCTTTGCGGATTTCAAGCTGGAAACCGAAATGGCCGGCACGCCCGGCGCTGTGCGGGACCTTTTGATGAAGGTTTGGAAGCCTGCGAAGGCGGCCGCAGAGGCGGACGCGGCAGTGTTGGAACGCATGTTGCATGCGGATGGGTTTGATGGCCCGTTGGAGCCTTGGGATTGGCGGTTTTATTCGGAAAAGCGCCGCAAGGAATTGCATGATCTCGATGAGGCAGAGTTGAAGCCCTATCTGCAATTGGAGCGGATGATTGAGGCGTCGTTTGCCTGTGCGAACCGTTTGTTTGGCTTATCGTTCAAAGAGATCGAAGGTCCGACCTATCACCCGGATGTCCGGTTATGGGACGTGACACGCGATGGCGAACATGTCGCTGTTTTCATGGGGGATTATTTCGCCCGTGGGTCGAAGCGATCGGGTGCTTGGTGTTCTGCCATGCGGTCGCAACAGCGGTTGACAGGCGATGTGCGCCCGCATGTTGTGAATGTTTGTAACTTTGCAAAACCCTCCGCCGGAGAACCAGCACTGTTATCTTACGATGACGCCCGCACCTTGTTCCACGAATTTGGTCACGCGTTGCATCAGATGCTGTCAGATGTGACTTACGAAAGTATTAGCGGCACGTCCGTCGCCCGCGATTTTGTGGAGCTGCCGAGCCAGTTGTATGAGCATTGGTTGGAGGTGCCAGAGGTGTTGGCCGAATTCGCCACCCATGCGGAAACGGGCCAGCCGATGCCCGATGATTTGCTACAGCGCATGTTGGGTGCGGCGACCTATGATATGGGCTTTGCGACGGTGGAATATGTGGCCTCGGCCCTTGTCGACCTGGGCTTTCATGATGGGCCGACCCCGGCTGATCCGATGCAGAAACAGGCTGAAATCCTTGAAGAAATCGGGATGCCCCGTGCCATTCGGATGCGCCACGCCACCCCGCACTTTGCCCATGTGTTTGCGGGCGACGGATATTCCAGCGGCTACTACAGCTATATGTGGTCCGAGGTCATGGATGCGGATGCGTTTGCAGCTTTTGAGGAGGCGGGTAATCCGTTTGACAAGGCAACGGCAAAGCTATTGGAAGACACGGTTCTGTCCTCGGGTGGATCGGTCGATGCGGCTGAATTGTACAAGGCTTTCCGGGGGCGCTTGCCGGGGGTAGAGGCCTTGTTGAAGGGACGTGGTTTGGACAAAGCCGCCTGAAATTACGGGTACAGAATGCGTACAGATAGTGTACGTACATGCAGGCGGTGGCGCGTGTCGCCGCTTGCTGGTTTAGAGATCAGCGCGCACGGCGGCTAAGCGTTTTTCGATTGTGTCCACCAGTCTTTGGAATTCAGCATATGGCCGCACACATGTGTCTTGAATGATCAGCCCCCCATCGGCGTGCTGGAGGCTGAGTATCCGACGTCCTCTCAAGTTAAGAATACTCAACGTCTCTATATCGCTAAATGCTATTTCCTTGGTGACTTTGTTAAATGTGTGAGGTGGGGCGATAATGTGGGTTTCAGTCAGGACAACCTGGCGCGGCTTTTTTGTACTTTGCACGATCATAGCAATGGCAAATGGGATCATTACGGCAAAAAGGAGACTTGTAAGCCAAAGCACGATTGTGGTGCTTTGAACGGATAGTAGCGTACCAAGCGCATTGTCCTGATTTGTATTGGTCGCTGCAATATAGATTAAGCCGGCGGTCAGGCCGGTTAAGCTAATCAATCCCGCAACGCTGAACACCATCCCGGGATTGTATCGAAAAGTTGCAATTGGTTGCGACATTTGCGGGTTAACTCAGTCTCTGATTTCCGCAGGTGCCACGCCCCAGAGCTGCGCTTTGCGGACCCAACCCCGATAACCGCCGGCATTTAACTGGCACCAATCAGGATTGCAGTCGCCCAAGCGCGCAACAACACCCGGCTCGAGCATGGCGTTTTCCATTGCCGTTGGATCGGGCTGCGCCCGCAGTGGGGTTGCTTCGCCTTCGATCACCACAGTTCTTGCGCCGGAAAGCATTGTATAGTGCACCCAACCGCCTTGCCCATCCCGGTCGATTACTCTGCGCCAATGGCCGTATTCGGCCACGACCTGCAACGGCATGTTGCGTCGTTTGAAAACCCAGTCGATCCGGTGTGAAAGTGAAGGCCCGCGTCGGACATTGGATTCAGCGGCCTTTAATGAAACGAAACGCGGCAGTGGCAGATTTGTCTCGGGTCCGAGGGTGGGCGCTGTGGATGTTTGTTGCGCATGCCCCATGCCTGCTAAAGCCAGACCCGTGCAAAACACGATCATAGCCATGCGGAGCCCCTGCATGAATGCACCCATCATTTGCCTTTAACCACTCGAATTTGGCGCGCAGTTCTTGTGCTACGCGTCCCTTTGGCGCAACTTGACACGATAGGGGTGATTTGAAAACCCGGGGGAGAGATTTCTATGCCAGGTAAACGCTTGAGTGTTGTCGTTACGCGACGGTTGCCTGAAGTCGTCGAGACCCGGATGAAAGAGCTTTTTGACGTTGAGTTGCGCGAAGATGATAGTCGCATGACCCCAGATGAACTGGCTGCCGCGATGGAGCGCGCTGACGTACTTGTTCCAACAATTACTGATCAGATTGATGCGAAGATTTTAGCCCGCGCCGATGAGCGCCTGAAATTGATCGCAAATTTTGGGGCTGGTGTTGATCATATCGATGTCGCGACCGCCCGTCAGCGGGGTATTCATGTGTCCAACACCCCCGGTGTCGTGACCGAGGATACGGCTGATATGGTCATGGCTTTGATCCTTGGCGTGACACGCCGTTTGGCCGAAGGGTTGCGTCTTGCGCAATCGGATGAGTGGACCGGCTGGTCCCCGACAGCGATGTTGGGCGGCCGGATCAAGGGCCGCCGTTTGGGTATTCTGGGGATGGGCCGGATAGGGCAGGCTGTGGCCCGCCGCGCTGCGGCTTTTGGCATGCAGGTTCATTATCACAACCGAAAACGCCTGCGTCCGGAAATTGAAGAAGCTATGGACGCCACATATTGGGAAAGCCTTGATCAGATGGTGGCCCGAGTCGATGTGTTGTCGATCAATTGCCCGCATACTCCGTCGACGTTTCATTTGATGAACGCCCGCAGGTTGAAGTTGATGAAGCCCGATGCTGTTATTGTGAACACCTCCCGTGGTGAAGTTATCGACGAAAACGCCCTGACCCGCATGTTGCGCGCAGGTGAAATTGCCGGGGCAGGTCTTGATGTGTTTGAACGCGGGCACATGATCAACCCAAGGCTGCAAGCGCTGCCTAATGCAATACTTTTGCCACATATGGGCTCTGCGACCCTTGAAGGTCGGATCGAAATGGGTGAAAAAGTTATTGTAAATATCAAAACCTTTGCTGACGGCCACCGGCCGCCAGATTTGGTTGTACCTGCAATGATGTGATCTGCCCTGACGTTAATGTTTTGGTGATCCATAAAGTTGTATATCTGTGAAAAGTCTAAATCCGAAGTTTTGTGCTTAGACACAAGCTCATCTGCAAGGGGAGTGTGTTATGCGTATACTGTTACCTCTCTACGGTTTGGTTTTGGCTGCTTTTGCAGTTGGTGTTTTGTTTGTCTTTAAATCCGGGCTCGATAGCTTTGTTGCGACACAAGGGCTTGCCGCATCCGCGGTCGTCGTCCCCGATGGTTGGACTGTCCGCGACTATGAAGCCGCAGATGGCGAGGTGATCACGCAGGTTGCCTTTGACAAGAGCGGGACGGCCGATACGACTCAAGCGATTCTGGCGCGGTACCAAACTCTGACAGGTGGGATTAAACGATCGACCCTGACCACGTTTGAGCGCGGAGATGAGCGCGTCGCCCTGCGGATCAGTGTGGCACCGCACATGCCCAAGCGCGAATCGTTGGCCGCCCGTTTTGGTCGTAGCTCTGACGCGGATACCCAAAATGCGTACCATGATGGAGTTTTCGCAACTTTGGCCGGACTGCCTGTCATTGAGCAGCCACGCTTGTCTTACAGTCCCGATGAAACAATGCCTGAGCCGGTGAATTACCGTCACTTTACGACCAAGATTGGCGATCAGACGGTGGATGAGGTGTTGGAGCTATCGATTCTGACCAATGCCAGTGACGCCGCCGTGCTGACCGTTTTGAATAGCCTTGATGTTGAGGCCTTGCACGAGCAGGTCCCAACACCTGATCCACGGGTGATCTTGTCAGCGGGCGTTCTGACGCGTGACGCCTTGCCCTTGTCGTCCGAGCCGCCGCTGCCTTCGCCAGCATTTCGTGCGATGCAGTTGATTGACGCCGGTGCGCAATTTGACCCGCCATGGCAAGAAGCTCTGTTGGATATTCGGATGGGAAAGATCGATTCTTGGGATGATCTGCAGACCCATTATCCGAGGGTTGATACCCTACCGGTTGCCTTGCTTGACGTCTTAGATGATGGGTCGCATGAGAATGCAGCCCGTTATTTTGCTGCTATCCTGAGCAACAGTGGCCGCGAATGGTCTTCGCATGAATACCATGTGCTGGCCACGATTTCCGCCGCGGGGACAACCCAAGCTGATCTGAGCGACTATATGGCTGGTCAGATTGATGTTGCACCAGAGGTTTTGGCTTTGGCGCAACGCCTGCCACGCACGCCACTGATGGGTGCCCCAGAAAGCCAAGTTGTCCAATCTGATGTTGCGTCGCCTACTGTGCGGAGCACTGGCGGAGCCTGCGAAATTGTCAACGGGTTCCGCAGGTGCACTGTGTTGAGCAATTGAGTAGGGCGGGTTAAAACCCACCTCACAGAACAACCACTGCGGTTTCGCTATTGTCCTCCGGCCCAGTGGCTGGGCAATGACCCACCGTCTTGCCCTAGATCCACAATTTCGCGGTAGTGTTTCATCGCATGCGCCGGGAAGTTTCGTTTTGGGTTCACTGCAAGTTCCTTCACTTGCCCCATGTGGCTAAAGGCCCCCGGTAATTTCGGCACAATATCGTCGAACCGGTTGATCAGTAGGCATTTTTCATCGTGTTTCACAGGTCCTTTGATGAATTTGGTCCGAGGTGCAGCAAATCCGATCCCCGGCGCGCCATAGCTCTTGGACAGAATTTGGGCCGCAGCTGCCCCCAGCGAATGCCCGATTACGAAATTAGGTCGGATATTGAGCGTCTTTAGCCAGTCGAACACCACCACAGAGTAGGCAAGAAAGCCTTGATGCCACATTGTTCCTGAGTGACCCTTTTGCGTTTTGTCATCGCTCATCTTGAACTGCTGTGCCCCTAGTCGCAGCGGCCGCAGGTTATAGCGCAAGTAATCGCGGATCGAGTTTGATCCCGGCAAAAGCAGGATGTCCCCTTCGAGAATATGCGCCTGCACATCAACATGCGGACATGAATGCATCACCTTTGGCGACGTGATCCGGGTTGTTGAATAGCTTGCTTCGGCCAAAATTGCCGCGTCTTTGATCGAAAATCTCATCATTGAAAATACTCCCCTCATCGTAAACACATCATGACTTCGCACCTTTGAATAGTCTGGAAACCCTGACTGCCGGGTTAAGCCTGTCGCAATCAGGCTTTGAGGCGTCGGCTGGTTCTGACTTGTCCCCGTCGTTTCGCGCAAATTATCGCAAAGAGGCCAAGGAGAGTCGTCGCTATGAAAACGCAAGTAAAAGCTCTGGTTGTGGGCGGCGGTGCCGTGGGCACGTCGATTGCTTATCATCTGGCCAAAGCCGGTTGGGATGATGTTATGTTGTTGGAACGTGATGAGTTGACGTCCGGCTCTACCTGGCATGCGGCCGGACTGTTGCCCCTGTTCAACATGTCCTTTGCCACGACCCATATTCATAAATACTCGGTCGATTTTTATAAGTCTCTGGAAGAAGAGACGGGGTTGAACGCGGGCTTCGCTGTTGTTGGCAACCTGCGCATGGCCCAGACCCAAGAGCGGATGGATGAGTATATGCTCTATGCCTCCACCGCTGAGACCTGCGATGTCCCCTACGTCTGGATGACCCCTGATGAGATCAAGGCGAAGTGGCCCCTGATCAAAACTGATGATCTGAAGGGTGCGCTTTATCATCATACAGATGGCTATATTAACCCCGCTGATGTAACCCAAGCGATGGCCAAAGGCGCCCGTCAACGGGGCGTTATGATTGAGCGGAAATGGCAGGCGGATGCCTTTCATTGGACGGGTAAGGCTTGGGAAGTGACCTGCACCAAGATGGTCGAGAAGGGCGGCAATCTGGTGCCATCTGATGAGCAGATTGTTGTGACCGCCGAACATGTTGTCACCGCCTCTGGCAACCATGCCCAAACCACCGCCAAAAAGCTGGGGATCAAGATCCCCGCTATCCCGGTGGAGCATCAGTTTATTGTGATGGATAAAGACCCTGCCTTGGTTGATTTCCGCGCTGATGGCCATGTGGAACATCCGGTGATCCGCGACGCCGATGCGCAGTCTTATGTCCGTGAAGAACGTGGCGGTTGGATTTTGGGTGTGTATGAAAAGGACGCCCCTGCTGTCTTTGAATACGGGGTGCCGGATAGCTTTCGCGCTGATCTGTTCCCGCTCGATCTGGAGCGGATTGAAGACCAGTATATGGCCATGATCCACCGCATTCCCTCTTGCGAGGAAAGCGGTCTGAAGGACGATTTCAATGGTCCGATTTGCTATACGCCCGATGGGAACCCGCTGGTCGGTCCTGCGCCGGGATTGACAAATATGTGGCTGGCGGAAGGGTTCTCATTTGGCATCACCGCAGCTGGTGGGACGGGGTACTATCTGGCCCAGATGATGGTTGATGGTGAGGCCGAGATCGATATGGCTTCGCTGGATCCCAAACGCTACGGCGATTGGATGACAACCGAGTTTGCGGCCCGCAAGAACGAAGAATGTTACGATCATGTCTATGTGTTGCACCACCCGGATGAAGAACGTCCGGCCTGTCGTCCGTTGCGCACATCGCCCGCCTATGATCGTCAGGCTGCCCGCGGTGCGCAGTTTGGTTTTGTGAACGGCTGGGAACGCCCAAATTATTTTGCACCCGAAGGGTTTAGCGACCATGACAGCCGGTCCTTCCGGCGCGGCGGCTGGTGGCAATATGCGGTGGAAGAGGCGAAAGCGATCCGCGAAGGTGTCGGCCTAATTGATGCCACCGCCTTTGCCAAACACCGGATCAGCGGGCCTGGGGCCACCGCGTTTCTGGATTGGTTTACAACCAACAAATTGCCTCGGGTGGGCCGGATTAATCTGACTTATGCGTTGACATCGCATGGGACGACGCGCACCGAGTTCACCATCGTCAGGTTAGCAGAGGATGATTATTATCTGGTCTCTGCGGGTGGCTGGCATGCCTATGATCAGGATTTCCTTTATAAGGCGATCATGCAGAAAGAGGCCGAATTTGGTCGGATCAATGAGCAGGATGTCACGACCCAATGGGGCGTGTTTGCGATTGCAGGGCCCAAGTCGCGCGATGTTTTGAATGCGGTGATCAAGGATGCTGATCCGGCGACCGCCCTGTCGAACAAGCGGTTTCCGTGGCTGTCGGCCAAGCAGATTGAACTGGGGATGTGTCCGGTGAATGCGATCCGGGTGGCTTATACAGGTGAGCTGGGTTGGGAATTGCACCATCCGATTGAGATGCAGAACTACTTGTTCGACTTGTTGGAAAAAGCTGGCGCGCCACATGGGATGAAACTGGTTGGGGCGCGGGCGCAGAACTGGTTGCGCCAAGAGAAGTCCTATCGTGCTTTTGGCACGGAATTGGGCCGGGATGCGACGCCGCTAGAGGCGGATTTGCCCCGCTTTGTGGATCTGTCCAAAGAGTTTCACGGCAAGGCCGCGATGCAGGCGAAGGGGATCAGATCGCAATGTGTCACCTTGCTGATTGATGGGCCGGATGATGCGGATCCTTGGGGGCGTGAGGCGCTCTATGATATGGATGGGGTGCGCGTTGGCCGATTGACCTCGGGCGGGTATTCCGTGGCTTTCGCGAAATCGATTGGCATGGGCTACGTACCGCCTGCGTTGGCAGTTGTTGGCACCAAGCTGCAAGTGAAGATGTTGGATCAGTTGTGGCCAGCAGAGATTGTTGAGGATAGCCCCTATGATCCTAAGAATAGCGCGATCCGGCTTGACGGATGACCGGTGGGACATCGTAGGATGGGTTTAAACCCATCTTACGTCATGAGGCTTTTGCCATGTCTGACAAAATTGAGGTCGAGAATATCAATACGCCCGGGCGGGTGACCCGGGTTGATGCTGCGAAATACTCTGCGATGAAAGCGGCAATGCTTGCGACTTTGCCTAAGGCTGCACCGGGTATGACCGCAGCGGAATCCAAAGAAGCGGCTAAGCCCCATTTGCCTGAAGACCTGTTTCCCGGCGGGGCGACGTCCGGTTGGTGGCAGAAATGCGTGCAGCTTGATTTGGAAGCAAAGGGTGTCGTTGTGCGAGAGCCGACAAAACCCTTGCGGTTTCATCAGGTTTTGCCGGGGTGAACCCCGGCCTACATGAGGTCGGATAGCCGTTGGATTTGTTTGCCATCTAAGTCGAAGTTGTCTGGATCGAGCCATGTCTCAAATGCGGTCTTAAGCGCCGGCCAATCCCGGTCCAAAATGGAAAACCACGCCGTGTCCCGGTTACGCCCTTTGTAGACCAGCGCTTGTTTGAACAACCCGTCGTAGCTGAACCCCAACCGTTGTGCTGCATTGCGTGACGCATCGTTCAGCGCGTCACATTTCCATTCGTAGCGCCTGTATCCAAGATCGTCGAAGACCCGTTGCATCATCAAAAACATCGCTTCAGTTGCCATTGGTGTTTGTTTCAGTGCCGGAGAGAAGGTGATGTAGCCCACCTCGGCCACCCCGTTTTCTGGCTGAATGCGCAGAAAGCTCGCGACCCCAATGGCCTTGCCGGTTTCCTTGTTGATCACTGCAAAGAAAATCGGGTCCTTGCTTTCACAAGCTGTGCGCGCCCATGCGTCATAATCGCTTTGTGATGCGAACGGCCCGACGGGCATATACGTCCAGAGCGTCCCTGTTTTATCGGATTGAAAGGCCGTGTGCAGGTCGTTGGTGTGCTTCATCGCCAAGGGCACGACATCGCAATACCGTCCAAGCATCGGCGTGGCTGGAATCGTGTCGCATCCTTGCCAATTTGGCACAGGTGCGCCGATGGGTTGTCCTTGCGCGTTTTTGTAATCCGTCATCCGAACCGCTCCGGTGAAAGGGCTGCGATTGTGTCGAGGGGCAGGGGGGATGCCCGTCCACTGATCAGGTCAGCCAAAAGTTGGCTTGCACCCGGGGAGGATTGCATGCCGTAGCCGCCTTGCCCTGCGCACCAGATGAAACTGCTGTCATTTATATCTGGGCCGAGAACCAAGGTCCGGTCAGGCGCGAAGGTCCGCAGACCTGCCCAGGAGCTGAGCGGTCTTGTCACAGGCTCGCTCACATAGGTTTGATACCGCGCGAAACCTTCGGCCAGTGTCATATCGTTGGTGTAGGCATCATGCGGGGTGGTTGCGTCTTCTTCGGCCGGAGAGACGATCAGCGCACCTGCGTCGGGTTTGGCGTACCAGTCCTCGCCCGGACCAAAGAGCATGGGCCAAGGACTGACGTCATGCCCGCCGGGGGCTGCGATCCGCGCCATGGACCGCCGCAGTGGCGTGAACCCTAAAGGTGCAATCCTTGCCAGCTTTGCAATCTCGTCGACCCAGGCACCTGCGGCGTTTACCAGCATTTTAGCTTCATATGTGTCTGTAGCAGTGCTGACTGCCCAACCATTTGTGATGCGGTTGATTTGGGTCGCGGCACTTTTGGTTCGGATTTGCCCCCCGTTGCTGCGGGTGGTCCGTGCGAAAGCCTGCAGCAATTTATCGGTGTCGATATCTTCCGCTTCGGCGTGATAGGCGGCCCGGTCAACGACTTTTGTGTCCAGGATTGGCACCATTCTTTGCGCTTCATCCACCGTGATGCTGTCGAGTTTGAGGGTGGATTGATCTGCGCTGAACGTCGCGGCTTGATCGGCTGTGCCAACCAGCATGATGCCCCGCGGACTGAGCACCTCGGCGCTTTCATGGAAGGCTCGGCTTGCGGTGTTCAGCATGATTGTGGAGGGCGCGCCGTAGTTCTCCTCGAACATCGCCGCCGACCGGCCCGAAGCATGGTACCCAAGCGCCTCTTCGCTTTCCAGAACCGTGACGCTGCCGAGCCCGGACAGCCGTGCTGCTGCTGAGATACCGGCGATCCCGCCCCCAATAATCAGAAAGTCGATCATGCCTCTTCGAGCCTGTCGGTTGCGGGTGCCGGTGTGACGCTGAGCGCGGTGATTTGTGCGTAAAGATCGGCGGACATTGCGAATTGCGCCGCATCGAGTGATGGTTGTAGTTGCTTGACAGACCGCGCGGAGATGATCGGCGATGGTCCTGTAGGATGGGTCAAGACCCATCTTACGGCCAAGGTTGCAGGTGCAACACCGTGTTCCGCAGCAAGCATGGCAAGGGCGGACGCCGTTTCATGCATCCAGTCTTGGTCGTAGCGCGCCTTATAGCGTTTGTCTTCGGTCAGCCGCCCGGTTTCGCCTTTGACATACTTCCCCGTCAGCAGCCCCCCGCCAAGTGGCGAATAGGGGATGAGCTGGATGTCTTGGTCTTTTGCCATGGGAAAGATTTCAACCTCGGCTTGCCGCTTGACGAGGCTGTACATCGGCTGGATCGCGTCGATCCGTGTTCCCAAAGATTGCGCAATGGCCTGTGCCTTCATGACCTGCCAGGCCGCATAGTTTGATACGCCGATATACCGGACGCTGCCTTTGGCTTGCAGGTCGGATAGGGTGCTGAAGGTTTCCTCAAGCGCTGTGTCATCATCGAACCGATGCATATAGAGTAAATCGACCGCGTCTTGCCCCAGTTGTTTGCGGCAGGTGTCGAATTGCTTGGTGATGTTTTCGCGGGAGGCCCCACCCACATAACCGACTTTGGTCGCCAGAAAGATATCTTCACGCTGATCTTTGATCAGGTCGCCGAGGATCGCTTCAGATGCCCCGCCTGTATAGCTGACGGCGGTGTCAAAATGATTGATCCCGGCCTCTCGTGCTGTGTCGAACATGGCTTTGCTTTCAGCTGCATCTGCAGTGCCGCCGAATTGCATTGTGCCGAAGGTGAGCCGAGAAGCTGAGGTTCCGTTGCGTGTCGTGAGGTTTGTCATTTTGATACAGTGACACGCGTATGTTAGGATGAAAAGACATGCTGATAGGGAGAGGCCAGGTGGGTCGTGAAGCGGTTGCTGTATGTCATTGGCAAAGCGCTGTAGCTGAGGTCAAGCTGCATCTTGATAGCAAAATGCTGAGCCTGCGTGGCGAGATGCGTCTTGATCTGCCGCGAGCGGCCATCAGGGATGTTGTGCTGGTGGATGAGGGTCTGCGGGTCGTGACCGACGGTTCTGACCTTGTCATGGAGTTCGCAGCGCCTGCGGCTGTGCGGTGGCAGAAGGCGCTTTTGAAAAAACCACCCAGCTTGGCCGAGAAGTTGGGGGCTTCGCTTGCGACGCCAGTATTTGTTATGTGTGAATTTGAGGATGCACCTTTGCAGCAGGCTTTGGAGGGGGCCACTGTTTCGGCCGCCGCAGATGCGCAGATATTGCTGGCTGTATTGACGGAAACGCGCGATTTGGATCAGGCCGCAACGCTTGCTTTGGCCCATCCTGAGAAACACGTCTGGATGGTTTATCGCAAAGGCAAAGCGGCGGTTGTTGGAGATACGTTGGTCCGAACGCATATGCGTGGGCTCGGTTTTATTGACAGCAAGACCAGCGCAGTATCGGATCAGCTGACCGCGACCCGGTATCGTTTGCGTGCCAAATAGACCTCTACCCCAATCAGGTAAGGCAGATAGAAGGCCACGTTTTGTGCAAGGTCGAACGCACCGGTGAAATCGGAATTTGACCACAGCCCGCCGGTCGCCAGATACCAAAGCCCGTAGTGGACCCGGTAGAGCCAGGAGCCGATGGCGAGCCAAAACAATCGCAAGGCCCAAGCCCGATGTTTACCCATCTCGCCAGCCCGAGCGTGCCGGATGGTTTCGATTGCGGCAAGTAGAGTAAGCATCCCATAAAGTGAAAAGCCTATATCCATCGGTAAGCCGCCGATGCTGCCCCTTAGTCCGACATAGATCAACCCGCCGATTGCCGTGGGAATGGCCGCACTGATGATCACCCGTCCCGACCATCTGTGCAGTCTTGGGAACCTTTGTCGTAGTGGCCTGATAAGTTGAAAAGGTACCAAAAATGTAATAATTCCCCCGCTGATCATATGTGTAAAGATCATCAGGTTGGCGTTGATGTCGTCCGAGAACAGGTAATGGGGTTCTGCAAGTGCATTGCGCAGCCCTGCTTGTCCGAAGTCCATTGCATAATAGCTGAACGGCAGCACAAGCAGTGCGATCAGAATAAGGCTGGCTGTTTGGAACCGTGACATACCGCATCCTTTTCATCGCGACGGAATTGGTCAAGCGTGTGATTGCAATATCGATAGCCCGCGCCACCATAGCGCGGGCCCGTGGTCATTCAGCTGCAATCTGGCTGTTGTCGGTGATCACCAGTTCGCAGGCAGAACAGGCCGCCCGTCCTGTCTGGCTGAACCACCTGCATGTGTTGCGAATGGGGCAGGGGGGCAGATCGGACCTGAGGGGCGCATTGAGGGCCGCGAGCTGGCCGAGCACCTTGTCGATGACCCCGCATCGCGTGCCGGTCCATTGGCTGCACCCTTTGGTTTCGCAATTGGAGGCAAAGCGCATCCGTTGCTCGGGCATGCCGTGGGCCTGTGCTTGCGCGACGAAGGCTTCATCCAAGGGCATGGCGGTACGCAGGTTTTTGACCCGCCCGTCCGGTCCTTTGACCCCAAGCAGGGTTGCACCGGGGGCGCAGCGTGCACTGGGGCAAGTGCGTTCTGCCCCAGTGACTGCCTGCCCCTTTTCGGGGCGCGCCATTAGAAGCCGCCGAGCCGCTTGTCCCATTCCACTTCAATATCGGGAATGCCTTGAAGATCCGGATGCAACAGAATGCCCCGCCATTCATGTGGGAATTTGACAGCGAAGGATTTTTCATACCCAAGCCGCGCGATATGGGCGAGCGTGACAGACTGCAGCTCACTTTGCAGCTGGTCTTGGTCTTCTTTGGACATGGGGATATCCCCGGTATCGATTGCAAAACGTGCCATATGAGCACTCCTTTTTTGTTAAAGTAAGCGCCGCTAAAAATGAAATGCGGCGCCACCATACTACCACAGGATGTGATGTGCTTTGGGTATGGATTTCCTGACCATGCGGATTGACTTTGTACAAGCTGCGTGATGGCTTGCTGGCGAAATCGTTATAGGGAGACCCCGATGGCCTACCAACCCGCCGAAGATCGTTATGAGCGCATGGTGTTTCGCCGCTGTGGTGCGTCGGGTCTGAAACTGCCCGCAATCAGCCTGGGCCTGTGGCATAATTTTGGGCATGACACCCCGCATCAGGCCAAGCAAGAGATTTGCAGGACGGCGTTTGATCATGGCATTACGCATTTTGATTTGGCCAATAACTATGGCCCGGCGCCGGGTGCGGCCGAGCACGCATTTGGGTCGATCTTGGCGGAGGATTTCAAAGGCTATCGCGATGAGTTGATCATCAGTTCCAAGGCGGGTTATCGCATGTGGCCCGGCCCCTATGGTGAGATGGGGAGCCGCAAATATCTGGTGGCCTCATGTGATCAATCGCTCAAGCGCATGGGATTGGATTACGTAGATATTTTCTATTCGCATCGTTTTGACCCCGAGACCCCGCTGGAAGAAACCATGGGCGCGCTGGATTACATCGTGCGCTCGGGGCGTGCACTTTATGCGGGGATTTCGTCTTATAATTCAGAGCGGACCCGCCAGGCGGTAGCCATATTGCAGGATCTTGGGACACCCTGTCTGATCCATCAACCATCTTACAACATGCTGAACCGCTGGGTGGAGCGTGACGGGTTGAAAGAGACCTTGTCCGAATTGGGTGTGGGGTCGATTGCCTTTACCCCCTTGGCCCAAGGCATGCTGACCAAGAAGTATCTGGGTGGTATTCCTGAGAACAGCCGTGCCAGTCAGGGCAAATCCCTGGCACCGGCCATGTTGTCTGACGAGGCGCTTGGCAATATTCGCAAGTTGAACGAAATAGCGGAGCGCCGTGGACAGACTTTGGCCCAGATGGCGATTGCTTGGGTGTTGCGGGATGGCGGAATTACGACGGCGTTGATTGGTGCATCGAAGCCCTCACAGGTTGCTGATTGTGCTGGGGCAATTGGCAATTTGGATTTCACCACGGAAGAATTGGAATTGATTGATCAATATGCAGATGAGGAGAAAATTAACCTTTGGGCTGCCTCATCGGAAAGCTGAGTGGTGATCTGTAAGATGGGTTTAAACCCATCTTACGCAAATTTGGATCGTTGCTGATCACAAGAAAGTTCAACGCTGTCATTGACATGGCCACCCATGCGATGGCTAGTTCAGCGAAACAGCTGAACCCCCTTTGCGCAGAAGAAACTGGTTATTCAACGATGAGATGTGTGGCGTTTGAACCCAAGATGTTGAGATTGCGCAAGTGACGGCACTTCCTTTTGCAAAACAAGGGCAGGTTGTGGGCCTGTTGGGGGGCTCATTTGATCCGCCGCACGCGGGCCATGTCCATATCACCAAAGAGGCGTTGAAGCGGTTTGGCCTGGATCATGTCTGGTGGCTCGTCTCGCCTGGAAACCCGCTCAAAGAACATGGCCCGGCCCCATTGCCTGAACGTTTGCAAGCGGCCCGCGCGATCATGTGTCATCCGCGCGTGGTCGTCACGGATGTCGAGGCGCGTTTGCGGACCCGCTATACCGCGCAAACCTTAGTGGCTTTGCACAGGCGCTACTCGGGCGTTCGTTTTGTGTGGTTAATGGGTGCGGATAATCTTTCCCAATTTCATCTGTGGCAGGATTGGCGTTGGATTATGGATCATGTGCCCGTGGGTGTCTTGGCCCGTCCCGGCGATCGTATCTCGGCCCGTTTGTCGAAAGCTGCCCGTATTTATCGCCAAGCGAAGTTGCCAGGGTCTGCGAGCCATATTTTGGGCCAGGCGGAGGCACCGGCTTGGTCATTTGTGAACCTGCCAATGTCTGATCAGTCGTCCAGTGCTATCCGCGCCCGGGGAGAGTGGTGATGCGCCTTTCACGCCGTGCAGTGCTAGCGGGTGGTGCCTCGTCCTTTGCGACCTCGCTGGTGGCCGAAGCCCCGTTCACGTCCCTGCGACCCGTCGCCCGCGTAGTGCCGAATGATGCGGTGGCTCGGTTCATTGATCGTGCGGGTCTGTCCGGCCAGGTCGGCTTTGTTGCCGCTGATATGGCCACAGGCGAGATTGTTGAGAGCATCGCCCCAGATCTGGCCCAGCCCCCCGCAAGTGTTACAAAGGCCTTTACCGCCCTTTATGGGATAGAAACCCTCGGGTCGGATTTTCAGTTTGAGACGCAGGTCATTGCTGTGGGCGCGGTGAATGACGGCGTTCTTGAGGGCGATTTGATCCTCGCTGGCGGCGGCAACCCGAATTTGGTGACCGATGATTTGGCGGCTTTGGCAATGCGTTTACGGGATGCCGGCCTGCGTGAGGTCAAAGGCGATTTTCTGGTGTGGGATAACGCGCTGTCCAATGTGGATGAGATCGACACCGGGCAAGAAGACTATCTTGGCTACAATCCCACTGTTACCGGCCTGAATTTGAACTTCAACCGTGTGCATTTCGAATGGAAACGCGCGGGTGAGACCTTTGCCACAACCATGGACGCGCGCAGTGAAAATTACCGCCCGGACGTCTCGGTGTCCCGGATCCGCGTCGTTGATCGTGCCTCGCCTGTCTTTACCTATCGCGATGTGGGTGATGTGGATCATTGGACCGTGGCAAAAAGTGCGTTGAACAATGCGGGGTCCCGCTGGTTGCCCGTCCGGCATCCTGCCCTTTATTGCGGCGAGGTCTTCGCCACCTTTGCCCGCAGTCACGGCATTGTCTTGCAGCCCGCAAAAGAAATCGCCGTATTGCCTGCGGGAGACGTCCTGGCCACCCATCGCGGGATCGGGTTGACCGCGTTGATGCAGAGCATGTTGCGTTTTTCAACAAATTTGACGGCAGAGGCGGTGGGATTGCTCGCCACGGCACATGCAGCGGAGCAACAAAGGGGATTGCGAACCTCTGCGCTGAGTATGGCGCGCTGGGCGGCTGGGCGTGCGCCTGGGACAGCGCCTCAGTTTGTGGATCATTCCGGTCTGGGTGACGCATCCCGCGTATCTGCCGGGGACATGGTGCGGTTCTTGTTGGCAGAGGGTGTGCCATCGACCCTACGCCCGATAATGAAGAACATTCCGTTGGTTGGTGACGACCGCAATACGATTGATACAGCAGGTGTCGCGGTCAGCGCAAAGACCGGCACGCTAAATTTCGTATCCAGCCTGGCGGGTTACATGCGGACCGCGCGCGGGCGCGATCTGGCCTTTGCGTATTTTGCGGCCGATCTTGAGGCGCGCGCGGCGGGCAAGCTGTTGACCAGTGAAAATCCTCCCGGTGCCCGCAGCTGGAATACTCAGGCGCGGCGTCTGCAGCAGCAGATTTTGCAGCACTGGGCGTTGCGGGTCGGTTAAAGCGTTATGCGAAAACCGGTATCGCCAAAGCCATAATTAGTCTTCTGCCAGTGCCTGTGTGCGCGGACCAGATACGACCCAGATGATAAAGCCAACCATTGGCAACAGCAGGATCAAAAGGGTCCAAACCGTCTTGTTGGGGATGGTTTCGCCGGATGTGACGACCTGCAAGATCGCATAGGCGCCGCAGATGAAGGCAATGATCGCAAAGAGTGCTGGCATTTAGCTTATTCCTTTGTTTTCGATGTGCGGATGGAAGCGCCGCACAGTCAGATAAAATCGGCCTATAGTGTCATATGGCGTGCCCGCGCCCCACGTTCAATGGCTGCAGCGTTCAACCGGTCGATGCTCAGTTCTTCCCGGATTTCTTCCAGCATACGGGTTTCTTGTCCGGCGATCTTACCGTCAGCAGCGGCCACATCGCAAGACAGCGCATAAGCGGTTTCATAAAGATGATCGGGAAGCGCATCGCGGATCAGGCCAAAAAGCGCCTCAAGCCCGTCAACAGGTTCCAGCAATTCGAACACCATTTTGGACATCCGGGGCAGCCGTTCGGGATCGTAGCCTGCAAAGACGGGCAGGTTGTTGATGGCGTTGCTCATCTTCACGAGCTCGGCGGTGCGGATATTTTCGTCGGACGCGGACATTGCGATCATCAGTGCGACAAGCGCGTCTTGGGCTGTCATCGGTGCATCTTCGAGCATTGTTCAATCCTTTGCGGTCTGCCTGTCATTTATTGACGCTTGGGCTTTGTCGCAATAGGGAGTGCGCGGTGTTCTTGCCGCAGGGGCGAAAACCTTTTTCAGACGTGAGACCAATCATGAGCAATTTGCGTGACGCAGCGATGACATCCAAGGCTTGGCCCTTTGTAGAGGCGCGCGCATTGCTCAAACGCTACGGCAACAAAGCGCCGGAGAAGGGCTATGTGCTGTTTGAGACGGGGTATGGCCCGTCCGGCCTGCCCCATATCGGCACCTTTGGTGAGGTGTTGCGCACCACAATGATCCGCCGCGCGTTTGAGGTGATCTCGGACATTCCCACTAAGCTGATCTGTTTTTCCGACGATCTGGATGGGATGCGCAAGGTGCCCGGAAATGTTCCCAACCCCGAGGCCTTGGCGGAACATATGCAGAAACCGCTGACATCGGTGCCCGACCCTTTTGGCACGCATGAGAGTTTTGGCCATCATAACAACGCGATGCTGCGCCGGTTCCTGGATACCTTCGGGTTCGAGTACGATTTCTATTCGGCCCGAGAGTTTTACAAATCGGGTCAGTTTGACGAGATCTTGCTGCGTGCCGCCGCCCGTTATGACGATGTCATGGCCGTGATGTTGAAGTCGCTCCGCGAAGAACGTCAGGGCACCTATTCGATTTTTCTACCGATCCATCCTGAGACGGGTCGTGTGCTTTACGTGCCCATGAAGCACGTCGATGGTGAGAAGGGCGAGATTACCTTTGATGACGAAGATGGCCGTGAATGGACGCTCCCTGTCACCGGCGGCAATGTGAAACTGCAGTGGAAGCCCGACTTTGGCGCGCGCTGGGCCGCACTGGACGTTGATTTTGAAATGTATGGCAAGGAACACGCCACTAATACCGCGATCTATGACCGGATTTGCGAGATTTTGGGCGGCAAGAAGCCGAATCATTTCTCGTATGAGCTGTTCTTGGATGAGAACGGGCAGAAGATTTCGAAATCCTCCGGCAATGGCATCTCAATTGATGAGTGGTTGTCTTATGCGTCCACCGAAAGCCTGAGCTATTTCATGTACCAAAAGCCCAAGACCGCAAAGCGGATGCATTTTGATGTGATCCCAAAGGCTGTTGATGAATATCACCAGCAGTTGCGCGCTTATGCGGATCAGGATGCGGCTGCCCGGTTGAACAACCCGGTGTTCCATATCCACGGTCATAATGTGCCTGCGTCAGATATGGTTGTCCCCTTTGCGATGCTTTTGAACCTTGCGTCCGTCTCAGGGGCCGAAGACAAGGACACGCTTTGGGGCTTTATTCAGCGTTATGCGCCTGAGGCGTCGGCAGAGAAGAACCCGCAGATGGATCAGGCGGCGGGCTTTGCTGTGGCCTACTACAATGACTTTGTGAAACCCACCAAAACCTACCGTGCGCCAACCGATCAGGAACGGACTGCGATGCAGGATTTGCTGGACCGCTTGAAGGTTTGGGATGGTGGATTGGATGCAGAAGAGCTGCAGACGATGGTCTTTGCCGTGGGTAAAGAGCATGGGTTTGAGCCGCTGCGCAATTGGTTCACGGCCCTTTATGAGGTTCTGTTGGGCGCATCGCAGGGCCCCCGTTTTGGTGGGTTTATCGCCCTTTACGGGATCGATGAGACCGTGAGCCTGATGAGCGAGAAGCTGGCTGAGTAACGTCAAGCGCCAATAATAACGAACCAATCGGCCTGTTTGCCCGTATCTATCCTATAGATAGATCAGGAGACGATGTGATGGGACGTTTGATTGCCGTGGTTTTGGCCGTGTGGTGCGCCGTAGGTCCCGCGTTTGCGCAGGATGCAGATGCGGTTGAAGAGACCATTGGGAACCAACTGCAGGCTTTCAACGATCGCGATGTCGCGGCCGCTTGGCAATATGCCAGCCCCAATATCAAAGGCATGTTTGGTAGTCCGGACAATTTTGGGATGATGGTCCAGCGTGGCTATCCGATGGTCTGGGACAACGCGGATGTGCAATTCCTTGAGCTGCGTGAAATCGCAGGGTTGCTGTGGCAAAAGGTGATGATCCGTGATGCTGCAGGCAACCTGCATTTGCTGGATTATCAGATGATTGAGACAGAGGCCGGATGGCAAATCAATGGGGTGCAATTACTGCCCGCGCCTGATGTCGGGGCCTGACCGCTTGCCATCTGTTGCGCTGCGCACCGTGACGGTTGTCTCAGTGGCTCTTTAGAAATCTTGCGTACCTCTTACCGCTGGTGGCCTCGCGTATTTGGCGGGGCTTTTTCATTCAGCTGTCAAAGAGGACTTCACGATGAACAAGGCGATCACGGACGGTATTGTATTTCAACCTTTGCCCTTTTCCGCCGGGCTTAGCATTTGGTCCAGCGGGGATGGCACGCCGGGATCGGACACCTATGCCATCAGTGGATCGGGCGTGTTTGTGGCCGCCGATCAGGATTTTGCAGGTTGCCTTGAGGTGCTAAAGGCCGACAGCGTCACAAAAGTCCGCTATATGGGCGAAACGCCGATCCTGCCTGGGTGCTATTTGCGTGTCACGGCCCGTGTCAAAGCCGTTGCGGGCCCGTTGCCTTCTGTGCGCATTGCTGGTTGGGCTGGCCTTGCTGGTGGGGCGCAGGCGACAGGTCTGACCGAAACCGGTCCTTCGACCCTATTGACCACCTACGGCGAAGTCGTTGAGATCAGCGCGATTATTGCCACAGCGGACCGTACTGGCGTTGATATGGTTTGGACAGATGCCAACTATGGCCATATTGGTGTTGATCTGACAGGGGACAATGGCGGTCTTGTTCGGATCGATGATATCGAGATTGAAGACATCACATCGGTGTTCACCCGCGATCTTGTTGGCCTTGTGGATGTGCGTGATTATGGTGCCAAAGGGGATGGTGTCACTGACGATAGTGCTGCCTTTGATGCGGCAGACAATGCTGCTGATGGGCGGACCGTCATTGTCCCCGAGGGCGATTATCTGCTGGCCGAAAACGTGAGCATGCAAAGCCCGGTGCGTTTTATCGGGCGGATCGTGCAGGCCCCTGATTTCCATTTTATTCTGCAGCGGGATTATGATTATAACATCTACCTCGATGCGTTTCAGGACGAAGAGACCGCCTTCAAGAAGGCCTATCAGGCGTTGATCAATTTTGCAGATCACGAGTCGCTTAACCTTTGTGGTCGCCGCATCCTGCTGACGGAACCCGTGGATATGCAGGCCTGTGACCCCAGTAGCGACCGGTTTGAGACCCGCCGGGTCATCCGGAATGGGCATTTTCAGCCTGAAGATGGGGCGGTATGGGACACAACCGAGGTGACATCCCAAGCCACCTATTCCACAAGCGATGACAATCGTCTGACGAATGTCGTTGATGCCGGGAACATTCCAGTTGGGTCATTGGTCCAAGGCAATGGCGTGGGACGCGAGATTTATGTGACCTCTGTCAATGTCAGCGCCCAGACGCTGGAGCTTAGCCGTCCGCTTTTTGATGCCGAGGGCACGCAGGTCTTCACCTTTACCCGGTTCAAATACATGCTCGACTTTTCCGGATACGTGAAGTTCAGCCAATTCATTATCGATGATATCGAGTTTCAAGGGCTTGGAATCGCAAGTGGGATCATGATGGCCCCTGAAGGGTTCACCTTTCATGTGCGCGATTGCTATATCAACCGGCCGAAGGATCGCGGGATTACATCACCCGGACGCGGTTGTCAGGGGATGATGATTGATCGCTGCAACTTGATTTCTGACGAGCAGTCGGTGCCTGTTGCCGATCGAACGACCATTGGTTTCAATGCAAACGCAAATGATGTGAAAGTGCGTAACAACCGCACCAGCAAATTCATGCATTTCTGCGTTCTCGCTGGATCAGGAAGTTTGATCGCAGGCAACCACTGGTTCCACGGAGATGATGAGGTCAATGGCTTGCGGAAGGGGGGTATCGTGATCACACTTCCCAATCCGAAAAGCATTTTCACCGGCAACTATTGCGACAATAACTTCATCGAATGGACGAATGAGCATTCTAGCTCACCTGCGTTGGGCACCCAGTTTTCCTTTGGTGGGCTGACGATCACAGGCAACATGTTCACCACAAATGATGTGGCCGCCTGGTTCAATTTCATTGTGATCAAGCCGTATGGCCCCAATCATTACATCAATGGATTTTCTGTGGTCGGAAACGTTTTCCGTTCGCTCAACGGTCGGATCGATAGGGTGGAAAACGTCGATACGACCTTTGCGGATCTCGACTATGGCCGGACGCGCAGCTTTGAATTTAGTGCAAATACCTTTCATAATGTGAATGAACCAGTGTCCAACCCTGTTTCATTGACGCATACCCAATCAACCGAGGCAACGACATGGGTCATGCAAACCGGCGACAGCCTTCCGTTTCAAGGGGTGGCAAAAACCGTGGAAAGCGTCACACCCATGGGGCAAATTACCAACGCCAGTGATAACCGACAGTATGATTTCCCTTGGGCTGAAGGAGAGCAAGGCGCAGATCTTCGGTCTGTCCATCTGAACTGGCCTGTCGCGGTCAAGGGCAGTGTGCGCTATCAGGTGCGCATGGATGAAACTGTCTAACGCATCGAAAATTCGGGATGTGTGGGGCACCTTCGGGTGCCCCTTTTTGTTTGTTTTGCCTGAATTTTGTGCGAATTGATTGGCGGAGTAGGGAAGTTGATCTATTTATATGGCCTGCCTCTGGTCACTTTGCCTGTTTCTTTGGCAATTTCGCCCGGGTAGACGCGATCATCAGGACAGAGCAATTACATACGCTGCCGAAATCCAAACCGCTGACGCACGTCCTTTGGCGCCGCGTGCCCAAGGTGCGTTGCGTTTGCAGGCCAAAAGGCGCGGTGATCAGACCGTCATTGCGAACCTGCGCCAGGAAGGATCGCTCAAGGCGCTGTTCCCCAAGGTCCGTGGCAATGCGCTTGATACCGTTTTCCTGAATACCGCAGGTGGGCTGACCGGCGGGGACAGAATGCAGATCGATGTGACGGCGCAAACCGGCGCGCATGTCGTCCTATCCTCCCAAGCGGCAGAGCGTGCTTACCGCGCCCAGCCGGACCAGATCGCGCAAAGCAATGTGACTTTAGATGTCGGCCCAAGCGGCCGGATCGATTGGCTGCCGCAGGAAACGATCCTATTTGACCAGGCCGCTCTGAACCGGCGTTTGAATGTGCGGCTTGCGTCCGATGCCAGCGCGCTTTTGGTCGAGCCGATTATTTTCGGCCGAGTCGCGATGGGTGAAACGGTTGATCATCTGCACCTGTCTGATCAATGGCGGATCTGGCGGGACGATTCATTGGTCTTTGCAGATGCTGTGCGACTGATCGGTGACGCAAAGGCCTTGATGCAACAGGCTGCGATCGCGGGTGGTGCCGGTGCCATGGCGACGGTTGTTCTTGCTAGTCCGCAGGCCGCCGCTTTTGCGGATCGCCTCACGTTGGATGGGTCCAGCGGTGCCAGTTTGATCCGTGATGACCTCTTGTTGGTTCGGATGCTGGCAAATGATGGCTTTGCGCTGCGAAAACAGTTAATCCCTGTTGTTGAGGCGCTGTCCACAGCGCCGATCCCACGTGTTTGGAGACTTTGAGAGAATGCAACTGACCCCTCGCGAAAAAGACAAGCTGTTGATCGCTATGGCTGCCGAAGTGGCCCGCAAACGGTTAAACCGCGGCGTGAAGCTCAATTATCCCGAGGCGATTGCATTGATCACCGATGCGGTGGTGGAAGGGGCGCGTGATGGCCGGTCGGTTGCGGATATGATGGAAGCGGGAGCTCAGGTCATCAGCCGCGATCAAGTAATGGACGGGATAGCCGATATGATCCACGAGGTGCAGGTCGAGGCGACGTTCCCGGATGGAACAAAGTTGGTCACCGTGCATGACCCAATCCGTTGAAAATAATGTGCCAAATGACAAAGGGGACTGCTGATGAAACCCGGTGAAGTGATCGTAGCAGAGGGCCATCATGTGCTGAATGGCGGCGCAGAAGTACGCGTTTTAGAGGTCGCCAATACCGGGGATCGCCCGGTGCAAGTCGGATCACATTTCCATTTTGCCGAGACCAACCCGGGTCTCGACTTTGACCGGGATGCTGCACACGGCATGCGGTTGGACATTGCGGCCGGAACGGCCGTGCGGTTTGAGCCGGGGCAACGTCGCGAGGTGTCGCTGATCCCGATTTCGGGTGCGCGCCGTGTCTTTGGGTTTAACGGCAAGGTGATGGGTGATCTGTGACGCAAAAGCGGTCCATAATGTGTGAAATGCTGCGCTGCAGAAAAATGCTGCATTGCGGAGAAAAACACGTTATGGTTGATGCAATTGTAACTCTGCCCAAAAGGGAGCAAAGATGACACCTGCATTCACACTTACTCTATCAGCCCAAGCGCTGCGTATGACCAGCGCCGTTATCGGTCAGCAAATGCGGTTTGCCGATGTGGTCATAGATCAGACATTTTCTGTACCCAAAGCACTATTGGCAGGGACAACACCGCCTGTTGCGAAGCGCGCCAAAGCACCAGCCAAGCCCAAGGTGACTAAGGCGAAACCCGCTGCAAAGAAAACGCCTTCTGCCAGCACGCAGACCAAGGCGAAGACCGAGGAAAAGGTGGTCAAAGCGGCAGTTGCAAAGCCCGCAACTGCAAAGGCGAAACCGGCCAAGAAAGCGGTGACCCCTAAGGTCGCGCCTGCACCAAAGTTGGCTGAGGTGAAAGACCCGATCCCAGCGAAGGCAGCGACACCTGCACCGGCCAAAGCCAAACCTGCGGCAAAGCCTGCTGCAACGCCAAAGCTAGCCGTTGTGAAAGAACCGGTCGCAGCGAAGCCGAAACCTAAACAGGCAGCGCCGAAGGCAGCGACCCCTTCGAAAAAACCTGCGGCCAAGAAAGCCGCGCCTGCTGAAAAACTAGCGGCTGTAAAGGCCCCCGCCAAGGCGGCCCCAGTTGCAAAAATGGCCGTGGTGAAAGAACCAAGCGCGGCGAAACCTGCCGCCAAAGCAAAGTCAAAGCCTGCGGCGACCAAAACACCTGCGCCTGCGAAAAAAACGGCACCGAAAAAAGCAGAAACGCCTGCTGCGACACCTACCACAAAATCAAAGAAAATCACGGTGCCTGACGTCCCTTGGGACGGCAAGACGGCGCCCGCCAAAAACTGACCGGAGACACCTATGCCTGCCACGATCTCGCGTGCCGATTATGCCGCAATGTTTGGTCCCACAACGGGGGACCGTGTCAGGCTTGCAGATACTGATCTGATTATTGAAGTTGAACGCGATCTGACCGCTGAAAAAGCCGGTGCTGCCGCCACAGGTGGCTCGGGCGATAATGCGCTTTTGTATGGCGAAGAGGTCAAGTTCGGCGGTGGTAAGGTGATCCGCGATGGGATGGGTCAATCGCAGGTCACCCGCGCCGAAGGGGCCGTTGACACGGTGATCACCAATGCGCTGATTGTCGATTGGACAGGGATCGTCAAGGCTGATGTGGGCCTGAAGGACGGCACGATTGTCGCCATTGGCAAGGCGGGCAACCCCGACACGCAGCCGGGCGTTGATATCATCATCGGACCGGGCACCGAGGCGATTGCGGGCGAAGGCCGTATCCTGACCGCAGGCGGGATCGACAGCCATATTCACTTTATCTGCCCGCAGCAGATCGAAGATGCGCTGCATTCGGGTCTGACCACGATGATTGGCGGCGGCACCGGGCCCGCGCATGGGACGCTGGCCACGACCTGTACCCCAGGCCCTTGGCATATCGGGCGGATGTTGCAATCGGCAGATGCGTTTCCGATGAACCTTGCCTTTGCGGGCAAGGGGAACGCCTCGCTTGCGGCACCACTCGAAGAACAAGTGCTGGGTGGAGCGTCCTGCCTGAAACTGCACGAAGACTGGGGCACCACACCTGCAGCCATCGACAATTGCTTATCCGTGGCCGATGCGTTGGACGTGCAGGTGATGATCCACACCGATACGCTGAACGAAAGCGGTTTTGTGGAAAACACGGTGGGGGCCATGAAGGGCCGCACGATCCACGCCTTCCATACAGAGGGCGCGGGCGGCGGTCATGCCCCTGATATCATCAAAATTTGTGGCGAAGCCCATGTGTTGCCCTCATCCACCAACCCGACCCGTCCGTTTACGGTGAACACGGTGGATGAGCATCTTGATATGCTGATGGTCTGCCATCACCTCGATAAATCCATCCCCGAGGATGTGGCCTTCGCCGAAAGCCGGATCCGCCGCGAAACCATCGCCGCCGAAGATATCCTGCACGACATGGGGGCGTTTTCGATCATCGCCTCGGATAGTCAGGCCATGGGCCGGGTGGGCGAGGTTCTGATCCGCACATGGCAAACTG
Organism: uncultured Paracoccaceae bacterium; assembly: GCA_947501555.1. Taxonomy (GTDB): domain Bacteria; phylum Pseudomonadota; class Alphaproteobacteria; order Rhodobacterales; family Rhodobacteraceae; genus Yoonia. The sequence goes on along the minus strand of CANMWG010000001.1, from coordinate 1,846,292 downwards.
CCGATAAGATGAAAAAGCAGCGCGGTGCGCTGGCCGAAGAAACCGGCGACAATGACAACGTGCGTGTGCGCCGTTATATCGCGAAATACACGATCAACCCGGCGATTGCGCATGGGATTTCGACCCATGTGGGCTCAATCGAAGTGGGTAAGCGGGCCGATCTGGTACTTTGGAACCCGGCCTTTTTTGGGGTAAAGCCTGAAATGGTTTTGATGGGCGGCACGATTGTCTGCGCGCAGATGGGTGATCCGAATGCATCCATCCCAACGCCGCAGCCGGTCTATACGCGGCCTATGTTTGGGGCCTTTGGGCGGTCGGTCGAAAACTCTGCCGTGTGCTTTATCAGCGCGGCGGCGCAGGATGCGGGGCTTGGCGAAACCTTGGGACTGGCTAAGAAAACCCTGCCTGTGGTGAATACGCGCGGGATCGGGAAAAAGGACCTGAAACTGAACGACGCGATGCCCCATGTTGAGGTGAACCCCGAAACCTATGAAGTGCGCGCCGATGGCGAGCTGCTGACCTGCGAGCCCGCGCAAGAGTTACCAATGGCGCAGCGGTATTTTCTTTTCTAAGGGAATCCGCTGGCTGGCCAACGGCCTCACAGAAAGCTTAAATTTTGGTGAATGCTGCTATGCAGCATTTGCATAGGGGTTTTGCAGGATCAGCCGTTGTAGGATCAGCCTGGGCGGTGTAGCTTGTAGGTAGGGAGGAAACAACGCCATAAACGAGGTTTCCTAATGAGCTACACTGTTGATAATACACTGATTTCCAACCGCGAAATCTTGGGCCAGCTGCTTTCGAAAATTGGTAGCGCGATTGCCGTACCATTTACCGCAATGATCAAAAGCAGCGCAAGCTACGCCATTTTGGAAGAGCTGAACGCCACAACTGACGAAGAACTCGCGGCCCAGGGTCTGACACGCGCCGAAGCTGTTGAGCGTGCATTCGGTCACTACGGCTACTAAGACTGGGGCATCGCATCCGGGCTTGGGTGTCGCAGGCTTTCCCATTGTGCGCGTGGGTGGGTTCTGTAGACTGACGTCGTAGCTGATGCTAGGAGTGCCCCATGATCTTACGCCCGCTTTTACTTTGCTGCCTTGCAACACCGGCCTTGGCCGAGTGTCCAGCGGCTGACGACCTTGCGACTGGTATCCGCGCCACCATGAGCGATGGGACATTTGAGGATGTCACGACGCATTCGGCCGGTGTGCTCGAAATGATCGGGAATTACGAAGATGGTTATGTCTCGCGCTTTCTGTTGGGACAGGGGACCTACGTTTTGGAATCTTCTGAAATGGAAGATGGCAAGATAGTTGCCGATAGTCGCGTCACTTATTCCTATTCAGTCAATGCAACTGAAATGCCTGTGCCATCGCCAAATGCGCGCTGGAAAGGGAAAACGGCCGGACGTGATTTTGATGGCTTCTTTCAAGAAGAACAGGTCCATAGCTGGGGCGAGTTGACCCGCGCCACCTATGGAGATTGCAGTTACGACTTGATCATTGGCTACATCGATTATGTCGGTGATGGCTACGAATTCAGAGAAGAGATCCACTATCTGCCAGAACTGGGGCTTGGCCTGCTCGCCGCCTACACAGAAGAGAACGATGATTATGACGAAGTTTACACCTACGTCTCTTTAGAAAAACTGCCGAATTGATCCATGACTGCAACTGCGTACCATCTGCACAACCACGTCCATGGGTCGCCAGATGACACGGTGTCCTTGACCTATGACGCCCGGCTGCTGCGCCGCAAACGGCTGGTGGCAAAGAGCGGTGAGCCGTTCCTGGTCGACCTGCCGCAGACCACGTCTGTGAATGCCGGGGATACCTTTGTGCTTGAGGATGGACGCCAATTTCAGGTCGTCGCGGCGGATGAGCCCCTGATGAAGGTCACCGGTGATTTGGTGCGACTTGCTTGGCATGTGGGCAACCGGCACGCCCCTTGCGCGATGTTGCAGGACGCTTTGGTGGTGCAGCGCGAAAAGGTGATGCGTGCGATGCTGGAACAATTAGGGGCGGTGGTCACTGATTTTGACGGGCCCTTTAACCCCGAAGGTGGGGCTTATGGGCATGGGCGCACGATGGGCCATGATCACAGCCACGCACATGCGCATTGAACAGCTGCTGACGCTGACCCAATGGTTGTCGCCGGCCTATCCAGTAGGGGCCTTTGCCTGGTCGCATGGGCTGGAACGTGCGGTCAGCCGCGGGGATGTGTCAGAGGCCGAGAGCCTCAGCGCATGGCTGCAGGCCGTTCTGGCGCAGGGGGCAGGGCGGTCGGACGCGATCCTGCTCTGCGCGGCCCATACTGCGGATGATGTGGTACCCGTTGCCGCACTTGCAGCGGCGCTGTCCCCCTCTTTGGAACGCAAGATGGAGACGATGCAGCAGGGTGCGGCCTTCGCTGCAACAACCCGGGCGGTTTGGGATTTTGATCTGCCAGATATGGCCTATCCGGTGGCGGTCGGACGGGCCGCAAAACTGGCCGATCTGCCGTTAGAGCCTGTCGTGCACGTCTGGTTGCAGGCCTTTGTGGGCAACCTTGTGCAATGCGCACAGCGGCTTTTGCCCTTGGGGCAGACGGCAGGGCAACGTATCCTGCATGACCTCGGCCCGACAATCACAGAGGTCGGACAAGAGGCTTTGGCCGCCTCATTGGATGACATCGGATCTGCGACTTTTGCGGTTGATACAGCGTCGATGCAACACAAGGCGCAGTATTCGCGTATCTTTCGGTCATGATAGTTCTTTTGACATGTGTGCTTGCGCTGATCGCTGTGATCCACGCGCTGTGGGGTTTGGAAATCTGGGTGCCGGTCCGCGATGAAGAACGGCTTGCTCGCGCGGTTGTCGGGGCGAAGGACGTGACACGAATGCCGGGCAAGATCCCGTGTTTTCTGGTGGTGGCAGGATTTTGCGTGATGATTGCAGCAGTGTGGACCAACCATCTGATCCTCAGCCGGATTATTCTGTTGGGCGGCTGTGCTATTTTTCTCGGACGTGGGGTAATCGCCTATACAGCGTTCTGGCGCCGGATGACGCCGGAGCAGCCCTTTGCCACTTATGACCAGAAATACTATGCCCCGCTGTGTCTCGCGATTGCTGTGGGCATTGCCATTGTTTTGCTAAGAGGACTTTAGATGTCACCAAATGGACCTTTGCGTGTTGGGATCGGTGGACCAGTTGGGGCTGGCAAGACAACGTTGACGGCCGCACTTGCGCGGACATTGAAGGACCGCAAAAGCTTGGGCGTGATTACAAACGATATCTACACCCAAGAGGACGCCGAGGCGCTGATGCGCATGCAAATCTTGCCTGCAGATCGGGTGATGGGCGTGGAAACCGGGGGCTGCCCCCATACGGCGATCCGGGAAGATGCATCCATTAATTTGGCCGCCGTCGCTGAAATGCGGGAGCGCCACGCTGATCTTGAATTGATCCTGATTGAGAGCGGCGGCGACAACCTGTCTGCCACATTCAGCCCGGAATTGGCCGATGTGACGGTCTATGTGATCGACGTGGCCGCAGGTGAGGAAATCCCGCGCAAAGGCGGGCCCGCGATCACTCGGTCGGATATCCTTGTGATCAACAAGACCGATCTGGCCCCCCATGTCGGCGCCTCGCTTGAAGTGATGGCGCGGGACGCGGCCCGCATGCGGGGTGATCTGCCAGTGGTCTTTGCCAGCCTGCGCCACGGCGAAGGGGTTGATGCGGTCTGTGACCTTTTGCGCGACATTGGCGGACTTTAACGCTTTAGAACGTCGTCCAAAGGTCCAACTTCAGCGCACTGCCATTGTCCCCCGTCAAGGCCTGCACAGCGCCCACGCTGATCCGGTACCGGTCATTCACCATGAACAGGATTGAGGGGCTGACCTTGGCGTAAAAGTCGTCCGTAAAGCCTTCTCCAGTCTGCAACTGCAAGGTCGTGGTCCAGCGCTCCGACAGGTTATACCCCCAGGTAAAATCTGTCTTAGAGCGAAAAACCTGATCAATGTCCCCGTATGTGGCGCTGTAATCAACCGCAAGCCACCCGGTTTCTAGGCCGCGGCCCCAAGACAGACCGCCTTTCATCAGTTTTTCCATCGGATTGAGTGCGTCGACCCGCGCGCCCAATGCGATGCTGGCCGCGAATTTATGCGTCGCTGTTGGATCGCCCAAGGGAAACCGTGCAAAGACAAAGCCGGTGTTGATCCGACCCTGATCCGCCGTGTGGTAATCTCCCCCGATCGTCAGCAGATCAGATAACCCATATTCTAGGTAGACCGTTGGGTCATAATGCACCGGCAATTGCGCCCCGTCGGACAAAAGGAAATTGCCGCCAGATGCAATGAAGACTTGCCCTTTTTCACGTGCCCATGCCCCCGCAAAAACGGGGTTCGCAATGAGTATGAATAAAAATGAAACAACAAACCACATAGCGGACCCCAATAACCAAGATACACTGTGCCAAAAGTGGTTAATTGGTCGTTAAGTCTGCCACAGATGGTGTGCCGCTCTTGGGTTGTTGAAAATTAATTAACATCGTATGTGTGAAATTCGTGTCAAGATTTACAAATTCAGGTTGAGTGGTGCCCTGTTGCTTGGAATCTGCTGCAATCTGATGATGATACGGGTCGGAGGACGGCGTAGTGCCGTATGCCGTTGCGACGATTAAAAAGGGGGGGACAGGCGATGACTGACCAAACATATCCACCATCAGCCGAGATGGCTGCCAACGCGCATACCGATAAGGCAAAGTATGAGGCGATGTATGCGGCCTCGATCAGCGACCCAGATGCGTTCTGGGCTGAGCATGGCAAACGTGTGGACTGGATCAAGCCCTTCACGAAAGTCAAAAATGCCAGCTTTGCGCCGGGCAATGTTGATATCAAATGGTTTGAAGATGGCACGCTGAACGTCAGCGCCAACTGCATTGACAGGCATTTGGCGACGCGTGGCGATCAAACCGCGATCATTTGGGAACCCGATAGCCCAGATGATGACGCGCTTCACATCACCTACAAACAGTTGCACGAAAAGACGCAGCTGATGGCCAACAGCCTGAAAGCGCTTGGCGTGGGTAAGGGCGACCGCGTCGTGCTCTACATGCCCATGATCCCCGAGGCGGCCTATGCCATGCTGGCCTGTGCGCGGATCGGGGCGATCCACTCGATTGTTTTTGCGGGCTTTTCAGCCGACGCATTGGCCGCCCGGATCAGCGGGTCCCAAGCCAAGGTTGTTGTCACCGCCGACGGCGCCCCGCGCGGTGGCCGTGTGACGAACCTCAAAGACAGTGTGAACCAAGCGCTGATTAACGTGATGCATGATTGCAAATGTCTTTGCGTGAAACGGACAGGTCAGCAGATCGCCTGGCGCGAAGAAGGCGACTATTGGCTGCATGAGATGGAAAGCCAAGTCGACGCAATTTGTCCACCCGAAGAAATGAACGCCGAAGACCCGCTGTTTATCCTTTATACGTCGGGTTCTACTGGCCAACCCAAAGGGGTTGTGCACACGACGGGTGGCTACATTGTTTACGCCTCGATGACCCACCAGTACACGTTTGACTATCATGACGGCGATATCTTCTGGTGCTCGGCGGATGTGGGTTGGGTCACGGGCCACAGTTATATCGTCTATGGTCCTCTGGCCAATGGGGCAACCACGGTGATGTTCGAAGGCGTGCCGACCTACCCTGATGCGGGGCGGTTCTGGCAGGTTTGCGAGAAGCTCAAGGTCAACCAATTCTACACCGCACCCACCGCCATTCGGGCGCTGATGGGCGCCGGCGACGATTGGGTCAAGAAATATGATCTGTCCTCGCTGAAATTGCTGGGCTCGGTTGGTGAGCCGATCAACCCGGAAGCTTGGAACTGGTACTATGAGGTCGTTGGTGGCAGCCGTTGCCCGATCGTTGATACCTTCTGGCAGACCGAAACCGGGGGGCATATGTTGACCCCTTTGCCGGGGGCTACGACGTTGAAACCGGGGGCGGCACAGATGCCATTCTTTGGGGTCAAACCGGTGGTGCTTGATCCGCAATCAGGCGAGGAAATCCACGGCAATGACGTGGAAGGTGTCTTGTGCATTGCCGATAGCTGGCCCAGCCAGATGCGCACCGTCTGGGGCGATCATGAACGGTTTGAGAAGACCTATTTTGGCGATTATGCGGGCTACTATTTCTCGGGCGATGGTTGCAAGCGCGATGCGGACGGTGACTATTGGGTCACAGGCCGGGTTGATGATGTGATCAACGTCTCAGGCCACCGGATGGGCACAGCCGAGGTGGAAAGCGCCCTTGTCGCCCATGCCAAAGTGGCTGAGGCCGCCGTGGTGGGTTATCCCCATGATATCAAGGGGCAGGGTATCTATGCCTATGTGACCTTGATGAATGGGCAAGAGCCTTCACCAGAGCTGCGCAAAGAGCTAGAGGTTTGGGTGCGGGCCGAGATTGGACCAATTGCTAAGCCTGATTTGATCCAATGGGCGCCGGGCCTGCCCAAAACGCGGTCGGGCAAAATCATGCGGCGGATTTTACGCAAGATCGCAGAAGATGATTTCGGAGCGCTGGGCGATACTTCGACTTTGGCGGATCCGTCGGTGGTTGAAGACCTGATCGAGAACCGGATGAACAAAGGTTGATACAAGCTGATCAATTTCAAAGGGCCTGCCAGAAACGGCGGGCCCTTTGCTTTTTGGGTCGTATTCAAGGCGTACATATCGCGTACAGAACCTGTACATCAGCCATATAGATCAGCGGCAATGTATGGATCCGGAAATGAAGTCATTCACCTTCAAAAAGCATGACGCACGTTTGCGTTTTCTGGAATTGCCCGGTCAGGGCACCCCGCTTTTGATCCTGCATGGGATGGGTGGCGCGGCTTCATTTGAGTATCCGGAACTGGCCCGGTTGGGGCGGCTTGCAGCATGCCATGTGATTTTGATCGATATGTTGGGCTTTGGGTATAGCGATAAGCCTGCGGATTTCGGGTATCGGATAAGTGACCATGCCGATGTCATCGCCGCATGCGTCACGTCGATGGGCTTGGGCCCGTTCAACCTGTTTGGCCATAGCATGGGCGGCGCTGTGGCGCTTGAAACGGCGGCGATCTTTGGCGATCAGGTTGATCACCTGATCCTGGCCGAGGCAAATCTGGACAAAGCCGATGGGAAATTCAGCGTCGATTTAGCCGCAGTGAGCGAAGAGGCCTATGTCGGGCATTTGCACGATGAGACAATCGCGGCCGCTGAGCGTTCGGGAAATACAGATTGGGCCGCAACGATGCAGGCCAGCGCCCCGCGCGCTGTTTATCTGGGCGCGAAGTCTCTGGTCGCGGGCAGTGCACAAAGCTGGCGCGACATTCTTTATCAGCATCCTGCGAAAAAAAGCTTCATTTTCGGGGAACGATCTCTGCCCAAACCAGATCTCGCGGTTCTTCCGCAACATGGTATCAAGACGTTTGTCGTTCCGAATGCTGGCCACTTTATGGGACTAGAGAACCCGGTTGGGCTGGCAGACTGTATCGAAAAAGCACTTGGTTTGTCGGGACCTGAGAACCAATAGGTCCCCGCACTAGTGATCTTCTTCTTCGCCTTCGCTATGGATCACGAGGTTTTCGAGGAATGCGACCAGCTCGGCCTGTGCTTCACTGGACAGGTCTTCATAAGCATCGCGACTTTGCGAGGCGTCGCCCCCGTGCATCAGAATTGCCTCGCTCAGCGTTGTGGCCCGTCCGTCGTGCAGCCATGGACCCGTTGTGCCGACCCCAGCGAGTGAGCGGGTCATGAACATCTCGGCACCGATGCCCAATGGGTCAGATGGATCGGCCAACGCTTCGCCCATGTCGTGACGCTTAAGGTCAGTGTACCAGTTCACCACACCGCGCCCAGAGGCATCGGTTTGAACCGCGCCGAGATGGAACATCTCGCCTGACGCCAGTTCAACCTGATTGTTTGGTGGATCGGTCCGCATATCAAATGACATCACTGTATCTTGGCGCAATCCCCGGTTGGCGGGCGATGAACCATCGGGGAAGACAATGTCATAAAATCCGGGTGTCCGGCTGGGTTCACGGAAGATGGGTTCGTCCAAGACCATCTGTTCGACATGGCAGCTGTTGCAGCCCACGGTCGCAAAATGTTCGGCCCCGGCGGTGATCGCCGCCCGGTCTTCTGTGGCTAGATCCATCAGGCCAAGATCGTCCAATTCAACCAAGCTGGTTGGCCGTTCCAGTGCGGCCATATAGATGGTTAGCGCGGTCAGATCGCCGACGCTCAGCTCATTGGTTACCCCGTCGAAATCTCCATCCGCGTCGCCCACAAGCTCAACCCCTTGCAGACCCATTTCGTTATGGGCTGCCCCGCGTGTAAAGGCGCGCAGCGTAGGTTCGTTCCCTTTCCAGCCAAAGGGTTTGATCACCAGATCATCATCGATACCGGTCAGACCGTCCACATTGATATCTACTGAACAGGGGCTTTCGGCGGTACGTGTGAATGCCAGTGTTCCAAAGGCCACGCCCTTTGTGACCAGTGTTGCCCTCGCTGCCCCTTGTTGACAGGCCATCATCCGCGCACTTTCGCGCTGCAGGTAAAGATCAAGGCTCATTTCTTCGGCCAGGCGTTGTGGGATAGCCAATGCAAAGAGGGGGGTGGTGTTCCGTTCCAGATACAGCGACGGATCTGCAGTGTGCGCTGGATCAAGCACCACATTCATTGCAATACCGCCTGCGCCATTTGCCAGCGGTGCGCTGTGGCAGCTGATACATTGCGTGGCGTTTGCCCCGCCTTCGCGTGTCGGGAAATGCGTTGCCCATTCGCCGGGGGCTGCAAGATCGGCCCGGGGGAACCGGCTAAACCGCCGCCCCTCACCAATGTTCGCGCCTACACCTTGTTCGGCGGTAAAGCTGGCCTCGGTCAGTTCATCACCCATCTCAAAGGCAAATGCGAAGGCTTCAGCATTTTGGCCGGTAGAGACCAGTTCGTTCAGATAGAGCTGATCGATCGGGGATAGGACGAATTCCTCTTCCTCAACATCGGCGTCATCCGCGGCGACTTGGACGATGTCCTCAGGCTCATCTGTCCCGACAGCTGCGGACGGCGTAGCCGATGCGGTGTTTGCGGGCAAAGAGCCATCTTCGGGCTGCACGCTTTCATAATAGAAATAGCCGCCTGCCAGGAGACCCAGAAAGATTATGCCTTGGATAAACTTCATGATGTCCATGCGCCCCGGTGAGATTTCAGTAATGCTGCTGCAAATTGCACTGTCACGTATTCGTGATCAATCCCGTTCTGCAAAAGCATCCGTTTTCGGCATAAGTCCGCTGCGCGGGAGCGGCCTATTAACCTTGATTTTGAACGTCTTTTGCCTCGGCCTGATCGCTTTGCAACATCGTCACTTCTCGTTGTGGGAAGGGAATGCTGATCCCGTTTTCTGCGAAAGCATCCCACAGCGCCAAGAATACATTCCCTCGGATATTTGTAAGCCCGCCAGTGGGGTCCTTGATCCAGAACCGCAGGACATAGTCCACCGAACTGTCTCCGAAGCCCACGATATGGCACACGGTGTTCTTATGCGCCAACACCCGGTCGACGCTTTGCGCGGCTTCGATTGCAATGCGCCGGACATCATGCGGGTTGTCGTGATAGGCGGTCCCAAAGTTGATATCCAGCCGCACGAAGTCGTTGGAATGGGACCAATTTACTACCTGGCCGGTGATCAGGTCTTCGTTTGGGATCAGATATTCCCGCCCGTCCCGCGTGACCACCGAGACATATCGCGCGCCAAGTGAATTGATCCAACCGAACGTATTCCCCAGGCTGATCACGTCCCCGGGTTTGATCGACTTATCCAACAGGATGATCACCCCTGACACGAGGTTCGACACGACCTTTTGCAGGCCAAACCCAAGCCCCACGCCAATTGCCCCGGACAACACTGCAAGCCCTGTCAGATCAATCCCAAGCGCCCTGACCCCGAGGAAAAAGGCGGCACCATAAAAGGCGATCTGGACCCCTTTGACGATCAGCACCTGCATTGACGGGCTGATGTCTTCGTTGCTTCTGACCCGTCTGGCCGTCGTTGTGGTGAAAAAGCGGGCCAGCGTGATCAATACGCCCAAAATAACCAGCGCCTGAATGACCAATAAAAGCGAAAACCGGATGTCCCCCACGGTAAACCCTGCGCTGTCCAGCAATTGTTCAGCCGGTTCCAGCAGGTTCAAAATGCGGAGTGTCACGTAGGTCCATGCGCCATACCGTACGGTTTTACGCAGGCTGGGGCTTTTGATCAGCCGGGTCAGGAACACAACGATCAGCCATGCAAATGCCAGTGTGCCGATGATGGACATCAGGTAACTGCGGCTTGGCCATGTCACTTCGCGCATGATCGCAATCACGATCCATATCAGTGCGACAAAGAAAATAGCGCGCAGGCGTTGGTGAATAACCACAAGGATACGCATGCGCCATTTGGGCCAGTCATGCCGTGATCCCATCCAGGCCCGGATGCGCGGCCCTAACGTGGCACGCAGCATATGGGCCAGTGCAAAGATCGCGACGGCGATCCCAATCTGATAAAGGTTCCAAGTGCGAAGTAGCCCGTCAAGCAGCACTTGTCCCTGGGCCAACAACTCGTTGCCAATGCTGATCACCTGATCAAATTCAGGCTGCAAATCTGCGATGGCATCATCGGGGCCTTGAATGTTGTCGTGGCGCGCCATTGCGGTCCTTTTGCTGCGCTAAGAGGCTGAAACTGTCGCACGGGGCAGGGGTAGCAGGCAAGACACCGTTCCCGATGGGTGTTTCGAAGCAACGATCGTAACCATTATTGCAAGCGGAGGCTTGCTGGGTTGGGCTATGCGGTTTATCAGGGTTGCCAAGATAAGTTGTCTTTACTGGAGTGTTCTGTTGGATATCACAATCTTGCTTGCCCTTTTGGGTCTTGGCGCCGTCTTGATTCCGTTCTTTGGTGATGATGATGAGGACGACTCATCCGATAGCTTAAACGGCACCCCAGAGGATGATGAGATTGAGGGCACCACAGGTGCCGACGAAATCTTTGGATTCCTTGGCGATGATATTATCAATGGCAATGGTGGTCAGGACGTTATCAGCGGCAGTGGCGGCGAAGACATTATCACAGGCGGAGCGGACCGCGATGTGATCATGGGCGGTGCTGATGATGACCAATTGTTTGGCCTTGGCGGCGATGACACGATCACTGGCGGCGGCGGCGATGACTTTATTGATGCGGGTGAAGGTAATGACATTGTGCGTGCCGGCAATGGCAATGACACCGTGTTTGGCAACACTGGCACTGATACAATTCGCGGCGAAGGCGACGACGATGATCTGTATTTGTGGGGCGAAGGCGGCACAGCATTTGGTGGTGAGGGCGACGACGACCTGGTCATGGTCACTGGACGCGGCATATTGGATGGTGTGACCGGGACCAACACATACTATGCGCTTGCGAACGACGACGACGAACAGCAAACCGTGGCAATCATTCAGGAGTTGGGGGTGGAAGATCCATTCACACCTGAGGATACAATCGTCATGACAATCGACACCAGCGATCCTGATGCGCTTGACGCTGATCTGGAAGTGACGGTCACTGAGGGTACGTTGAATGGTATCAACGGCTACAATGTCGAAGTGTCGTTCCTTGATCCAAATGACGAACCCGGTGCGGGCGAGACATTTGAAACGTCACGCGTGTTTATCTACGGGACAAGTGTTCCAATTGAAACGGTCGTCAGCGCAATCCAGGTTGACGTTACGCTGGATGCAGAGCTGACCGTCGACGGTGCGCAGGCGACGATTGCAGGTTTGGCACCGGCTGCGCCTGCAGCGACAGATCCCGTTGTGACAGTCTAAAGCATCCGCGCATCCCGCTGACGTAAGTTTGCTCGCATACCCTTGCAGCATTGGCACTGCCTGTGTATCTGATCCTTTATGAAACAGGTTTTCGATATGGATGACCGCGCCCGACTGCCTTGGCGGTTTTTCGGCGCTAGCTGCACGATACTAGCTCGGGGCTAATGCTCTTGCCAATTCCGCTCGCCTGACAACATCTGAAATTCTGATACGGGAGAGGACTATGTCCCCCAAAACGCTCTATGATAAAATCTGGGATGCCCACGTTGCCCATGAAGCCGAAGACGGCACGTGCTTGCTGTATATCGACCGCCATTTGGTCCACGAAGTAACCAGCCCGCAAGCCTTTGAAGGTCTGCGCATGGCAGGCCGCAAGGTGCGCGCACCTGAAAAGACAATCGCGGTCCCCGATCACAACGTGCCCACCACGCTAGATCGCGCGAATGCAGCCACAATGACCGAGGATAGCCGCATTCAGGTGGAAGCCTTGGATAAAAACGCCAAGGACTTTGGCCTGCATTATTACCCTGTCTCTGACGTGCGTCAGGGTGTTGTGCACATCGTGGGCCCCGAACAGGGTTGGACTTTGCCCGGCATGACCGTGGTTTGTGGTGACAGCCACACCGCCACCCACGGTGCCTTTGGGTCATTGGCCCACGGTATCGGCACATCCGAGGTGGAACACGTGTTGGCCACCCAAACGCTGATCCAGAAGAAATCCAAAAACATGAAGGTTGAGATCACCGGCAAGCTTGCCCCCGGTGTGACGGCCAAAGATGTAACCATGGCGGTGATCGGCCAAACAGGGACCGCAGGTGGGACCGGTTACGTGATCGAATATTGCGGCGAGGCTATTCAGAGCCTTTCGATGGAAGGCCGCATGACCGTTTGCAACATGGCAATCGAAGGCGGCGCACGTGCTGGGTTGATCGCGCCTGACCAAACCACATTCGATTATTGTATGGGCCGCCCGCATGCACCTAAAGGGGCCGCATGGGAAGCGGCTGTTGCCTATTGGAAAACGCTCTACACGGATGAAGGGGCGCATTTTGATAAGGTGCTGACCATTCGCGGCGAAGACATCGCCCCATTGGTCACTTGGGGGACTTCACCCGAGGATGTGCTGCCGATTACTGATGTCGTCCCCGATCCCAGCAGCTTTGAAGGCGGCAAAGTTGGTGCTGTTGAACGGTCGATTGAGTACATGGGCCTGAAAGCGGGACAAAAGCTGTCGGATATTGAAATCGACGCTGTGTTCATCGGCTCCTGCACTAACGGCCGGATCGAGGATTTCCGTGCTGCGGCAGAAGTGCTGAAAGGTAAAAAGATTAAAGAGGGGATGCGCGCAATGGTCGTGCCCGGCTCTGGTTTGGTCCGTGCGCAAGCCGAGGAAGAGGGGATCGCCCAAATCTTTATTGATGCAGGCTTTGAATGGCGCCTTGCGGGCTGTTCTATGTGTCTTGCGATGAACCCCGACCAATTGGCCCCGGGCGAGCGTTGTGCATCCACGTCAAACCGTAACTTTGAAGGCCGTCAGGGCTATCAAGGCCGCACACATCTGATGTCGCCCGCGATGGCTGCGGCTGCCGCGATTACCGGCAAATTGACCGACGTACGGGAGATCAACTAATGCAAAAGTTCACCACACTCAGCGGGATTGCCGCACCTTTGCCATTGGTGAATATCGACACCGATATGATCATCCCCAAGCAATTCTTGAAGACCATTAAGCGGTCTGGGCTTGGTGCGAACCTGTTTGACGAAATGCGGTTCGACCGCGACGGCAATGAAATCGAGGATTTCGTGCTGAACAAACCGCAGTATCGCGACGCACAAATTCTTGTGGCAGGCGATAACTTTGGGTGCGGATCATCACGCGAACATGCGCCATGGGCGATTGCGGATTTTGGGATCACTTGTGTGATCTCATCCAGCTTTGCGGATATTTTTTACAATAACTGCTTCAAGAACGGTATCCTGCCGATCGCCTTGCCACAGGACCAGGTCGATGTGCTCATGCAAGACGCCGAGAAAGGGGCAAATGCCCGGATCGAGGTTGATCTTGAGGCCCAGACAATCACCTCTTCAGATGGGGAAGTGTTCAGCTTCGAAGTTGATGCGTTCAAAAAGCACTGCTTGATGAATGGGTTGGACGATATTGGGCTGACGATGGAAAAGGCCGACGCTATCGATACATTTGAGGCCAAGGCAGAAGCTGCACGCCCTTGGGCATAGGGCACAGCCCGTTTTTTAATAGCTGGGTGCGGCACTTATGAGTTGCGTAGGTGCCGCTTCGACCATTCTACGGTTGTGATTTGGGCTGTGTTTGTGTCGCACGCGCCTCCAAAAATTTGTCACTGCCTGTTCAAATCATTGGACAATTTGCCTCAAGTGACTAGTCTCGCTATACGAAGTAAAAATGTTGTATGTGTTGTAACAATTGTGAAATTTGCGCAGTCACTAAGCTGACGCAGGGGTAGGACAGGGGTCGCGACCAATGTCGCAAAGTCCACAAGAGGGCAAGCTAGCTATGTTCGCGCGATTGCCAGGGGCAATGGCACGGGCCGTTTTGGTTGTGATGCTGATTGTATTGCCCTCGGCCGTACTGACGACCGCAGCAACCGATGGCACACAGATTATCGCGCTTGTCGCGATATTCGCGGCACTTTTTACGATCGTCGAATACAGTTCAAGCAGCCCAAGCCTCGTTGAGTTTCGCGACGCACCGCCGTTTAACCGCACCCGCTTTTCTGCGCTGTTTGCAACCGTGCTGTGCCTTTCGGTCATCTTCCGTGGTTATGAGTCGCCATCGATCATTACCGAGTTCTTCCAAGCCAGCGGCAGCCAGATTGGGGCTGCTATTGATTTCCCGTTTTCGCCTGTTCGCTTGATGGTTTTGACCATGCCAAGCGACACTGATCCTCGGGTGATCGAACGGCTGCGCGATGCGGCCGGCCTGAGTTACATGATCTCGATGTTCTCGATTATGTGGTTCATCATTCTACTCCGGATGCACCATTGGCCGCGCCGGGGTGGCGCGTTCAACGTCTGGGTCAACTTGCCCACCTTTGACCCAACGGCCGGTGGCGATGTCGTCGAAAGGCTGCAACGCGACGGGCGTATTAACATAATCTTAGGCTTTCTGCTGCCATTCCTGATCCCAGCAACGCTCAAGCTGGTGTCTTTGTTCGGAACCCCAATCCAGCTTGATAACACGCATACGCTGATCTGGACGGTAACAGCATGGGCCTTTCTCCCCGCCAGTATTTTGATGCGTGGTGTCGCGCTCAGCCGGGTGGCCAGCATGATCCAGATGCAGCGCAAAAAGGCCTACGCCCGCGCCGCCGCCGAGGATATGCAAGCGGCCTGATCTTGGCCTGCATTCCGGTTTTAACGCAGGCCGAGACTTACCGGATCGCCACCTATGCAGCCCCGCTCAGCAGGGATGGGCCGGGGTTGTTGTTACGTGATATCCTGAAAGGCGAAGATGCGCAGATCGCTGCCATCGCCCGGATCATTGCAGAGATTGCGCCTGACGTTCTTGTGTTGACCGATTTCGACTATGACCTTGAAGGGCATGCGTTGGCTGCGTTTTCTGCATCGCTCAACACCCCATATCCCTACCAATTCGCAGCCCGCCCCAATACGGGGATCGCGACAGGGCTTGATATGGATCAGAATGGCCGCACCGGCGAGGCGCGCGATGCCCAAGGCTATGGCCGCTTTGCCGGGGACGGTGGCATGGCGATCCTGTCGCGTATGCCAATTGTGGCGGATGAAGTGCGAAATTTTTCGGATCTGCTATGGCAGGACCTGCCGGGTGCTGTCTTGCCGCAGGTTGATGGCAAACCGTTTCTGCCGCCTGCTGTGTCATCCATCCAACGGCTTTCCACATCTGGTCATTGGGTCGTTCCAATCCAGACGCCCGATGGCGTGACGTTCCATCTGCTGAGCTATGCGGCCACGCCACCTGTCTTTGACGGACCGGAAGATCGGAACGGATTGCGCAACCGGGATGAGTTGCGTCTGTGGGAGACCTTATTGGACGGTGACATGGGCCCTGCGCCCAACAGCTTTGTTCTTGCAGGGAACGCAAATCTCGATCCCATCGCAGGGGCAGGGCTGTCGGGCGCGATGGCAGCCTTTCTGGAAAATCCCGCGCTGCAGGATCCACTGGCCGGTCTGCCGACCGCCAACTGGGATGACGACGGACCGGGTGATCTGCGGGTCAGCTATGTTCTGCCCTCAACCGATTGGCGGGTGACAAACGCGGGCGTGTTCTGGCCTGCGCCCGATGATCCAATGGCCGCACTACTCGGCGATGATGGTCTTGCCGCTGGTGTGCATCATCTCGTCTGGGTTGATATCAGCCGGTAGGCCACTGCGCATGACCTCCTCTAGGTCGGTTGGCTGGAAATCTGGCAAAAGATGTGCAAATTTTTCGGACCCAATCTGATGGGGCATCTCATATAGGTAACGCATTTCGCGCATCTCACGGGCTAATTCCCAAAACGGGCTGACAAGCGTCATGATCCACCAGGGAAAGCGATTTATCTTGATCGCGCGAGCGCTATGGGTCTGCACAAAACGCTGCAAATCCGTGGTGGTAAAGGCATGGCCGGGGAAGGGGATATCCTCAAACGGTGCAAGCTCTGTGCGCCTTTCAGCAAGCATCAGCGCGGCGCGGGCCCAGTCAGGCACATAGGCGTAAGCTTGCAGGGTGTCGGGGTCAGCGGCAGCGGTGATTTTGCCCTTCGTGATCTCACGCATGATCAGCATACTCATTATGTCGCCATTGCCGCGTGGATCGATGAAGTTGCCCGCCCGCAGCACGATGGTTTGGATGCCCGCGCGTTTGTAGGATTGTTCCATCGCGATCCGGATGCGCCCCTTTTTGGTGTGGGCCTGATGGGGCGTGTTCTCATCCAGAACGCCGGGTTGATTGCCGAAGTTATAGATATTGCCGGGGATGATGACTGTGGCGCCGCTGGCTTTTGCCGCGGCGATCACCTGCGCGGTGATGGCGGGAATGGTACGTTCCCAGTCGTGATAGGCAGGCGGGTTCAACCCGTTGATGATCACATCCGCACCCATAGCGGCGGCGGTCATGTCATCGGTTTTGCGATCGTAATGATGCACCTTCCAACCCGCATTCCAAAACACGTCTGCCGCATGGCTGCCGATTTTTCCGGACCCGCCGAGGATCAATACTGTCCGTTGCATCATACTCTCCTATCTTGCGTTTCTTAGAAACTGACCCATTCAATCCGTCAAATAAATTGCATAATTGTGCAGATTATGTATTCATAAATGAATGGATAAACGCATAGAGAGCTTTGATTGGTCGTTGGTGCAGGCTTTCCTTGCGGTGGCCGAAACAGGCAGCCTATCGGGGGCGGCGCGCGTGCTTGGCACCAGTCAACCAACGCTGGGCCGTCAGATCAAAACGATTGAGACCCAGCTAGGCGCGGAATTGTTCCGCCGTCAGCCGCGTGGCTTTGCCTTGACGGAAACCGGGGCCGCATTGGTTAGCCCGGCGCAGGCCATGCGCGACGCAGTCCGGCAAATCGCGCTGACGGCCGCCGGGCAGCAGGAACAGCTGGAAGGGACCGTGCGGATCACGGCCAGCGTCGCGACCTCTGCCGTCCACTTGCCGCCGATCATTGCGCATATTCGCAATCTGGAACCAGAAATCGCGATCGAACTGGTGCCGAGCGATGATACAAGCAACCTGCTATTCCGCGAGGCCGATATCGCCGTGCGCATGTACCGGCCCACGCAGCTTGACCTGGTCACACAACATATCGGGGATATTCCGTTGGGGATTTTCGCCGCCAAAAGCTATGTTGCCGCACGCGGGGCGCCCCGATCCAGAATGGATTTTCTGGATCATGATTTCGTGGGATACGATGCTGCGACACAAATCATTGATGGGTTTGCCGCGTTTGGTTTGGCCGTGGAGCGCGATACGTTCAAGACACGCTGTGATGACCAGATCGCCTATTGGGAACTTGTCCGGGCAGGTTGTGGCATCGGGTTCGCGCAGGCCGATGTGGGGCGGAACGACCCGCTCGTGCAGGAAATTTTGTCGGATTTTGAACTGCCGACCCTGCCTATCTGGCTGACTGCGCATGAAGCAATGCGGCAAACCCCCCGGATCAGGCGGGTGTGGAGTTTGCTGGCTGAAGGGTTGAAGCCGCTTGTGGCCTAGTCCAACGCGGGCATCCCAAACTTTCTCCGCATGGCTTGATAAGTCGCATGGCGCACTGCGTCTTTTGTCCGGCTCCTGCTTTCAAGCGCGGTCAGAACACGGCGAGGATCACAGACCCAATAAGGGGTTCCCTCAGATTGGCATTGCGTGGCGCCTTGCATCAGGGATGCGTAGGGGTCCGCATGCGCGATAACGATATCCAGCGGCCCGAAGGCGGTGATCAGCAGCCAATCAAGATGATCTGCCGTAGGCGGATCAGGGCGCCACGCCCGGCAGGCCTCCAACGTGCCCCGCGCACCACCCCACCCGTCCAGATAGGCCGCAACCGCTTCCAGCTTGGTCAGGCAGGCCGCAAGGCGGCGCAGGTTTTCATGAGAGAGTTCGGGCACAACATCCAGATCGTTCGGCGTGATATCCGCGCCGTACATTGCAAGCACCTGCGAGCCACAGAGGACCCAACGTACCTCAAACGCGGCCAGCGCGCCGATCAGCGGGGCAGGTTGCAACGGTGGGCGGTCTGTCGGATCATGGCGCGCCATTTCGGCATGTTAGCATGATCAGGGGGGCTTGGGCAGAGATTGGCGATTGTGGGTGTCCTGACCAGGTGCGACACCCGCTGCGCCAATAAAATGATCAATGCAGTGTTTGATCAGGATGTCTCGAATAAGAGGGTCCATTCGCCATTTTGTCTGTATGCGGCACCAAGCGGACTTGCGATCAACATGATGTCGCCCTTTTGGGCGAGGCTTGCGGCGCAACGTTCAATGTCCTTAGGGAATGCGACAGCGGGGCAAAGGGCTTTCCAATGTGAATGTTCATCCCTTTTGCAGATGCCGCGTCGTCCCGAGGCTACATAGATTTGATCCTGCACCCTGCGGATCGTATTGATTGGTCCACGAGCGAGTCCATCAAAGCCTATTTCAATTTTGTCCTCGATCGCTTTGGTCCCACCTTCGGTCTAGGTGAATATTTGCCTACGTTTATCTGCCACAACAAGCATGGCTGCAGGGTGATCGCGATACGCAGCCATAATGATGTTCATGCCGTCCAGTTCTGTAAATTGCATTGCATATGTGCCAGTTGCATCCCGGGTCAGGCGAACAACGCGTTTTTTGATTTTTTCTTGGCTCAGGGCTGGATTTTCTTTTGAGTTGGGGTGGGCCGAGACAGACTGCTCGGCCCAAGGTCGTTATTGGTCTTGCGTCAACAACCGCCCGCCGTGCGGGTTATCGATGACCATTTTCCAACTGCCATCGGCCTGCCGGCGCAATACCGCAATTGAAAGACCCGACTGCGCCAATTTTTGGCCGTCCGGCGTCTGCCCTGTCATTGCCCAAGGTGCAATATGTAACGCAATATCGCCGGTTACGATGACCTCGTGGCCTGCATAGTCGAAGACTGGATTGACCGCCGCCATACCAGCAAACATCTGCTCCAGTTGGGCTGCATCTGACACGGGCGATCCGGGTTCAAAAAGAACAGTCGCAACGCTTTCGTAACTGGCCATGACCCCCGCAATATCATTGCCTTGGAAATTGTTGGTCATGGTTTGGATTGCGTTCAATACATCTTGCTGATCTTGGGTCATGGTCTGGCTTTCTGCTGTTGAGGTTTGGGGAATGGCCAAGGCAAGCGCCGTCAGCCATGCAAATGCATGTTTCATGTTTGTTTCCTTTTGGTTTGAGGGTGGGCGGGTCTAGCCGGGTGGCTCTACAAGCTTGAGAACTTCGGTGGCATAGTCTTTGGGCGACGTCAGCGGGCCCGTCGCGCGTTGCAGTTTCGCGGCGATCAGGTCGGTCTGTGTCTGTGACGCGAGCGCCTCAATCTCGGCAAAACGAGGGGCCCCTTGCAGGTCGGCTGACGGAGAGACGCCGACGCGGCCCATCGCCATCGCAGCCGGTAGGCGCTTTCTGCAAGAACAGGGCGCGGTGGGCGTGGCCAGGCCGCAGGTTTTCGCAGTGAATTCCAGCACACGCGCCCGCGCCCGAGAAAGACGTTTTCGGTAGGTACCGGGGGTGATGTCCAAGACATCTGCTGCCTCGCCATGTTCAAACTCCAGCACATCGCCCAGAACATATGCAGCACGGTGATCCCGATCCAGGCAAAGCAACATCGCCATGGTACATCTCAGACGTAGTTCATTCAGCATCACATGGTCCTCAGGGGCGGCACTATGTTCATCTGCGATCCCGTCAAGAAGATCTTCTGCAAACATCTGGAACGACAGCCCCGGATCGTTGGCGATGACTTTGCGCGCAGTCAGGAGGTAATTGATGGCAACGCGATACGTCCAAGTCTCAAAACGGCTATCTCCACGGTAAGTGGATAGTTTGGTGACAACGCGGATCAGGATTTCCTGGGTCGCATCTTGCGCTGCATCAGGGTGCGCCAGCATGCGTAAGGCCAATTTGTAAATACGGTCTTGAATGCCCCTTACAAGCGTTTCCAGGGCTTTCGCGTCACCATCTTGGGCCTTTGCTATATCGGTCTTGCTTACGCGTGTCATGTTTCTGCCGGTGCCTTTTGAAGATGTCATATTCTATTAGACAGCGACGCGAGACGATGTGTGACCAGAAAAATCTGGTGTCGGCAAAAAAAATCGAGACATTGGGCAAGCGGATGCTTTGTCGGTTGGAATTCGTCCCGTGTTTGATCCGTTCGTTTATTGAACAGCGAAGGTCTGAGACGCCTGATGATGCCGTTATGCTTCCAGCCGGAGGTTTACCGCTTTGGCTTACCACTCTGCGACGGCCTGTTCACCGTCTTACGAACACGTGTCGGTTTAGGCTTCCCAGAAATCCCCAACTGATCACGCACGACGCGCTGTTTCAGCTCTTCCACCTCGCCCGCAGGCAAGTTTGCCAACTGAAACGGGCCATAGCTGACGCGGATCAACCGGTTCACGGTTACGCCAATCTCGGCCATGGCACGGCGAATTTCGCGGTTCTTGCCTTCGCGCAAAGACACGGTCAGCCAGGCATTGGCGCCCTGTTGGCGATCAAAGGTGACGACCATGGGCTGGTAGGTGATCCCCTCAACGGTGATCCCCGCGCGCAACTGTTCAAGACGGTCCTCACTGACTGATCCGTTGATGCGCACCCGGTAGCGGCGCAGCCAGCCGGTGCTGGGCAGTTCCAGCTTGCGCTTCACCTCGCCGTCATTGGTCAGCAGAAGCAGGCCTTCGGAATTTAGATCCAGACGTCCCACAGACATCACGCGCGGCATATGATCGGGCAGGGCAGCAAACACCGTCGGGCGGTCTTTCTCATCACGTTCGGTGGTCACGAGGCCCGCAGGCTTGTGATATAGCCAAATGCGCGGCGGGTCAGGCTCACCCACTTGCTTGCCATCCACGACAATCCGATCGGTGGATGTGACGTTCAGGGCAGGGCTGGTGATGGTCTTGCCATTCACGCTGACGCGGCCCGCTTCAATCATCCGTTCGGCTTCGCGGCGGCTGGCAATGCCCGCACGGGACAAGACTTTGGCGATGCGGTCGCCGGCTGGGGGGGTATCAGTCATAGGCCTGCATCTACGGGGGGATCGGGCAGACTGCAATAAAATTACGGCCTATGGGGGTGGCTGCCGCAGGTGTTTGACACCCCGCGGCAGCCGGAAAGTTTAAGCGACAGTGAAGTTCAGTGTCTCGATGGCCAAAAGATCACCGGCTGCGCGGTTTTCATCATAGGCCGCCAAAGACAGGCTGTGATCACCTGCATCAATCCCGCCGCCGCCGTTGTAATCGCCAGACGCGTCACCAAACAAAGCGTAAGGTACGTGGGATTCGATCTGAACGTGATCGTCCCACGTCATCTGGATGCTGTCCAACCCGTCCAGCTCACTGCGCACAACAATCGTCAAATCGCGACCTGCAAGAAGGGAAGCGTCAATCGCATCGCCATTGGACACTTGGGTCAGAATTTCATTTGACGTGGCATCCGCGATGAAGACTTCAAAGTCGGACGGCGCTGATTGGGTCGAATCGCCAGGCAGGATAAAGTCAGACTGCGACAGGCCGTCAGCACTTTCGTCCTCCAACGTTGCGACTTGCACAAGTGTGCCGTTCAGACGAACAAAGACCTCTGTGTCAGAACCAGATTGCTCCAGCACCACAAAGCCATCTTCAAAGGCCGTGGCCTGTTTGAAGCCTGCCTGTCCGTCCAGCAACCCGGATAGATCGATTTTGTCGCCATTGGATGTGCTGAAATCGGCAACCGTGTCGACGCTTCCGGCATCATCAAAGACAAAGACATCCGTGCCGTCGCCGCCTTTCAGCCAGTCAGCACCTTCGCCGCCAACCAAAACGTCATCGCCATCATTGCCCCAAAGCTCGTCGTCCCCGTCCATGCCGTAAATGGTATCATCGCCACCGCGGCCCTTGATGGTTTCGCCATCAGTTGTGCCGACCAACGTGTTGTCACCGCTGTCGCCATCGGGTGTTTCTTCGCTTGGGGGTGTGACAGGTGGGGTCACGTCGGGGGTGTCATCGGGCAGAATGAAGTCCGATAGGCTGATACCGCTGGCATCCTCATCCGACAGGGTGGCCACATGGGTCAACGTGTCGCCAAGTTGTACATAAAGCAACGTGTCTGACCCAGACTGCGTCAGGCTGATAAAACCGTCATCCAGTGCGCCATCTTGGGTAAAGCCTGGCTGACCATCCAACATAATGCTCAGATCGATCTTGTCGCCATTGGGAATGCTGAAATCAGCAATCGTGTCCACGGCACTTGCGTCGTCCAAAACATAAGTATCAGCGCCGTTGCCACCTTTCAGCCAGTCGGCACCCGCGCCACCGATCAGTGTATCGTTGCCGGCATTGCCCCAAAGGATGTCGTCACCGCCCATGCCATTGATAACGTCGTCACCACCGCGGCCTTTGGCGGTTTCATCAGCGTCTGTGCCGATCAGCGTATTGTCGTTGCTGTCACCATCCAACCCTTCGACCGTGGGGGGATCAACCGGATCGACCGGAGGGTCAACGGGGTCCACTGGATCAACCGGTGGGTCAACGGGGTCCACTATATCAACCGGAGGGTCGACTGGATCAACAACACCGCCGCCAGCTGGGGGCCAACCACCGAGGCCTTCGCCGTCTTCATGGCCAAAGTCGATGGCATAAAATGCCGCCTCGGCAGCACCGCTGCCTTCATGGGCGTGGTCGTCGACATACGTGACACCCTGATAGACACCGGCCTTGAAGTAGAAAGTGTCATCGCTCCAGGCATCAACAATCTCGGATGGGTCAACGCCGTCTGTAGGAACAGCCATATAGACTGTGTCACCTGCATAGATTGCAACCGTCAGCTTACCGTCATGGACGTCGATGATGTATGAAAACGTCTCGCCCAGATCGACATTGGGGCGGTTGCCGTTTTCATCTTCAAAGTAGAACAGGCGTTCATCGCCATCATCGCCGGTGATTTCATTGGCATAATAGAGCTCGCCGTCGGCGTTATAGTAGAGACGGGTCAATTCATCGTCTTCGCCGTGAATTTGGCCAACAATCACGCGGGCCACGCCGCCGTCGTCTTCGGTGGCTAATTCGGTGACTTTCAGCGTAGCAGAGAGAGTGCCGCCTTCGTCAACAGTCCAGGCGGCATTGTCATCCCCATCCATTTCCCGCAGTTCAGAGCGGGTGTATTTGGTGCTGCTGCTCGTGAGGGCGCCGTCTACATCAGCACGGAAAACTATCGCGCCTTCATCTTCATCATAATAGAAGAATTCTTCAGCCTCAAACCCTTCGAAGTCATCACCTTTGACCTCAAAAGCCTTGTCGTCATAGGAGTTTCCGTCGCCTCCATCGTCTTCGAAATAGTCTGCATCAACTGGAAGCGTTACCTTCCAGTCCGTTAAGTCAATTACACTAAAGTCCCACGCCATGGGCTATCCCCTATCCGGATGATTTTATTATGAAATCCAGCTGAACTGATTAATTACAGCTAGTATACTAGAGTGCTAGCAGTCTGATTTGGAAACGTCTACAAAGCGTTAAAAGTTGGGCGAGAAGTCGCCTAGATGGCCTTGAATGTCCGAGTTTGGGATTGGCCAGAAGAGATTTGGGCGTTTTGGGATATCGCCGCGCAAGTTGGGTTTGTCTTGGCCCTCGTTGCGCAATCTGGAAAAACGGGCGGGGCAAGAATCGTTCGGTAAAAAGTTGTGTCCGGATATGCCGGTTGACACGTCAACAGCCATGCCCGCCCCGATCAAGTTAAGCGGGAAAGCAACCCGAGATAGTCTTTACGATATTTGTAAAGCGCAACGCTCACCGATTGAGTGGGCGATTGCGTCTGAGCGGTTCCAAGGTCATGCCCACCCAAATCACACTGCAAGGGCGATATCGGTTTGATCCTCAAAATCGGTGCAAACCCTGTTCCGGCCGGTTTCCTTCGCCTGATACAACAAGATATCCGCCCGCTTCAAAAATTCATCTGGGCCCTCGCCTGGTTGTAGACTGGTGGCGCCAATACTGACCTTGAGACGAATATCGTGACCCTCATGCCCAAAGTCATGATCCGCAACCTTGCACCTGATGCGTTCGGCCATAGAACGCACGCTATGCGGGGCGCGGTTGGCCAACAATATGACAAATTCCTCACCGCCAAAGCGGGCGACTTTATCATCCTGCCGGGTGTAGTTTTTCAAGATGTTCGCAAGCGATGTGATCGCATGATCGCCTGCGTCATGACCAAACTGGTCGTTGACCTGCTTAAAGTGATCAATATCCAAGATGAGCATAGATAGGCTGCCGCCTTCCTTGGAAAAATGCGCGACCATCAGTTCAAACTCTGCATCGAAATACCGCCGGTTTCCGATTTGGGTCAGCGCATCGGTATTTGCCGTCTCCAGATTTTTCTGGGCCTCCGCCTCGGCCTTCAGGCTGAGCTCATGAAACAGAACCCGGTTTTTGACTTCGCGCCGCACGGATGGATAGACGACAAAGACGCCCAGGACGGACGCGCCAAACATCAAGATCAATAGCAGATAAGCCTCAGTCTGTGTGTGCAACCCCAAGGGTTCAAGAGTGATCGACACTTCACGCACACCGCGGACGTCACCCACATTCCAGTCGCGCCTAATCAGCTCCCATTGCTTTGCATTGTGGCAGTCGACACAACCTTCTTGCATGACAATGGGCATGGCAAGCCTGATGCGGCGACGCCCGCCATCCAACATTTCGACGGCGCGCAAGGGTTCTAAGTTATCGGCTGATAACTGGTTCAGCGCACGGCGGCCAAAATCGTCGATCTCGCGACCCAGGCTCGTGACAAATGGATAATTGCTGTAGATCTTGAATTGCGTATCAGGATGGGTCCGGTTGAAGCTTTGGGTGTAACGCCGCCCAAGCGTGGCAGGATACATCAGCATATCAGGGTTAGCGTCCGGATCGATCGTGAAGGCAACCCCTTCGACGCCAGAAATGCTTTCGGTATAGTGTTCCTGCGTGAATCGGAAAAAATCGGACAGAATCTGTGCGTTTTCGAACGTGCGCGCAACAACATCGTCACTTGCACGGTTGGACTGACCCGCCAGCGCGATCAGACAAACAAGCAACGTACCAACAAGAACGACGACAGAGCACTCTGTTCTATTAAATGCCAGAACCATTAGGTTGACCTAGTTTGAATTAGTTAATTTTGCGTGAATCGGTGCATCCAAGTGCCGGGATTTCCTTACAATTTTTGGTATTCACACCTTGTAAATTGTTGACCCGTATCATGCATTTGGTCTCCCGTTTTGTCCAATTTGTCATACAAAATCTGTACACGATCTGTACGTTGCCTTGCTGATCAAGCCCCTTGCCCACAGGGGGCGCAACGGGCATCACTGCGGGATGGAATTCCGGTCGTATATGGACGCAGCCCTGCAAGAGGCCAAAGCCGCCGCCACCCGTGGTGAAGTACCCGTGGGGGCCGTGATCATCGGTCCAAACGGCGTGATCGCTGCCGCAGGAAACCGGACCCGCGAATTGAACGATCCGACAGCCCATGCCGAGATTTTGGCCATCCGATCGGCCTGCGAAACCCTCGGACAGGAACGGCTAAGTGGTTGTGATCTCTATGTTACATTAGAGCCTTGCCCAATGTGCGCGGCGGCGATCAGCAACGCGCGGATCAGGCGGCTCTACTACGGAGCGGCCGATCCAAAATCGGGGGGCATCGCCCAGGGCCCGCGTGTTTTCAGTCATCCGCAATGCCATCACACCCCCGAAGTCTACGATGGGATCGATGCCGCCGCGTCCGAGGTTCTGCTGAAAGAGTTTTTCGCCAACAGGCGCTAGGTTTGGCGAAGACCGGATGCGGAGCGCCTGAAGACTTTGCGGGTTCCATCAAGGTCTGAATCAAAAATAGGAAAGCCGCTGTTCGCGGGTCGGGCAGCGAGGGTCTCAATGAAGCCCTTGTTGACCAATGCTACGGTTTGTTTGAGTGTCGGCTAACAGGTCGGCTTGACATACGGCGACGAAGACGACGGATCGAAGAAGCGAAGCTGTGGATGATGCAAGGCGAATTGAATGACTTGGGGAACGACAAGTGTATTCACCAACCTCAAAAGACGCGGCTGGTGCTGCACCTTGGCAGCCTCACTCGGTTTCACGACATCCATTGCGTCAGCCCAAGAGGTTCACTTTCGTAGCAGCTTTGAAAGTGTCGCGGACTTTGCAGGTTTCTACATTGTACCAGTCAAACCCGACAGCAGTGCAGCGCATCGACTTGATGACCGCGAGGTCTTGACGGGGGAGTTCTCTCACTTCGCTTGGATTATCCGGTCGAATGAGGAAGGCACGGCCCGAACCAACAGGAACCACCGTGCCTACCCAACGATTCAATTTCACAAGACACAAAATGGGGTTCTTTCGACCCCACTTTGTGTGTCCTTATATGTCTGGGCTGACTTTGATCTTGAGGACCGGCTTGGTCGACAAGAAGACCAATGGTTCAGTTTGGCCACCTTCACCGATGATGCATCTGATCATTGGCGGCGCACGATCCTCGTCAATGTGTCGCATGATGGACTTGTTCATTTGCAGCACGTTCCGCAACAAGGACAACAAGACCACATTTTCCAATCGATCGACGTGCTTTTCCCTTACCGACAGTGGGTTCATCTTGAAATAGAACTCGATTTCTCCTCTGCTGGTTACGCCAAAGTCTGGCTCGACAATGAGTTAGTCTCACACGCAAACGTCGAAGCCATACGAAATCAACTCGCGCAGGCCCATTTCGGATTATATGCTGCTCCTAGTTTGTCTACTGGCGAAATTAGAAACGAGGACCTTCGTTTGTCAGTGGTCAATGCAACTAGCGGCAACTGTCCAAGTTCGTAAGAAGGCATTTGGCTAGATCGAACGAACGGCAGCAACGTCACACAGGGCCAACCTTGCCCTAGACCCCGGTGAATATCCGGTTTGGTTTTGATTCATTGGGTATTTGATTTGAGAATGCTTGGCGCGGTCCTTTGATAGGAATGTGTCAATGGCAACAGTCTGGAACGCGAGAATCGCGGCTTCTAGCGCCACTGTTCTGTCACATCTGGTCCGATGACCTATATTTACGCGCCGCGCATGCTTGCGGGCGCGGCAACAGGGCGGTAAACGCGAGACGAAGTTTTACCGGAGAGTTTCCCCATGTCGATTGACACCGAAACCGCCCGCCGCGTGGCCAAGCTGGCCCGCATCAAGGTGGATGACGATGCACTGCCCGCGCTGGCCTCAGAATTCAGCGCCATCCTTGGGTTTATCGAACAGCTCAACGAAGTAGATGTGGAGGGCGTAGAGCCGATGACATCCGTCACCCCGCAACGCCTGAAACGGCGCGACGATGTCGTGACAGATGGCAGCCAGCAAGAGGCCGTCTTGAAGAACGCGCCTGACGCGCGAGAAGGCTTTTTTGCTGTGCCGAAGGTGGTTGAATAATGACTGACCTGACCAAACTGACAATCGCCCAGGCCCGTGACGCAATGCGCAAGGGTGATACCACAAGCGCTGAAATTACGCAGGCCTGCCTGACCGCCATTGAGGGCGCCGGTGCGTTGAATGCATTTGTCCACCACACCCCCGACATAGCTGCCGACCAAGCCGCTGCCGCAGACACGCGGATCAAGGCAGGCGACGCCCCCGCGATGTGCGGTATTCCCTTGGGCATCAAAGACTTGTTCTGCACCAAAGGCGTGCCCTCACAGGCGGCCTCGGGCATTCTGGAAGGGTTCAAGCCGGAGTATGAATCTACCGTGACAACGCAGCTGTTTGACGCAGGCGCGGTCATGCTGGGCAAGCTGAACATGGATGAATTTGCCATGGGTTCGTCCAATGAAACATCTGTCTATGGAAATGCAGTTAACCCATGGCGGCGGGGCAATGATGATGCGGCGCTGACACCGGGTGGGTCGTCGGGTGGGTCGGCCTCCGCTGTGGCGTCAGATCTGTGCCTAGCTGCAACTGGCACAGACACCGGTGGATCGATCCGCCAGCCTGCGGCCTTTGTCGGCATCACGGGGATGAAGCCTACCTATGGCCGTGTGTCGCGATGGGGCGTTGTGGCCTTTGCGTCTTCGCTCGATCAAGCAGGACCCATGACCAAGGACGTGCGGGATGCGGCGATCATGCTGCAGGCGATGTGCGGGCATGATCCCAAAGACAGCACAAGCGCCGATTTGGCGGTGCCCGACTTTGAAGCGGCCCTGACGGGTGACATCAAGGGAAAAGTGATCGGTATTCCAAAAGAATACCGGATGGACGGGATGCCCGAAGAGATCGAAAAACTGTGGGCAGACGGTACTGCGATGCTGAAAGACGCAGGGGCTGTGATCAAGGATATCAGCCTGCCGCATACCAAATATGCGTTGCCCGCCTACTATGTGATCGCGCCAGCGGAAGCCTCATCAAACCTCGCGCGCTATGATGGCGTGCGCTTTGGGCATCGCGCCGGTTTGGCTGCAGGCGACGGGATCACCGAGATGTACGAAAAAACCAGAGCCGAAGGGTTCGGGCCAGAAGTGCAGCGTCGGGTGATGATCGGAACCTATGTGCTGTCGGCAGGGTTTTATGACGCCTATTATAACCGTGCACGGCGGGTACGGGCGCTGATCAAGCAGGACTTTGATCAGGTGTTTGCGGACGGGGTCGATGCGATCCTGACACCGGCGACGCCGTCTGCGGCCTTTGGGTTGGGCGAAAACATGGATCCGATCCAGATGTATCTGAACGATGTGTTTACTGTGACGGTGAACTTGGCTGGATTGCCGGGAATCGCTGTGCCAACCGGGCTGGACCAAAAAGGGCTTCCCTTGGGGCTGCAGCTGATCGGGCGGCCTTGGGAAGAAGCTGATTTGCTGAACGTAGCCTACCAACTGGAGCAATCCGCAGGTTTTGTGGCCAAACCGTCCAAGTGGTGGTAAGTTTACCAAAAGACTTAATGCAGTTTAGCAGGTGACACGTGATGAAATGGGGTTTTCTATGCGCTTTGGCGGCGTTGACGCTGGCAGCTTGTGGGCCACGGGTGCAGCCGGCCCGCGGTGTTGGTTTTGACGACTTTTCATCATTCGAGCTCGAACGCGCCAGACGCGAGGCGGCCTTGTCGAGCCAAGCTGGATCGATCATCCCGGCACCACAGATAAACGGGGTGCCTTTGTCGCAAACAGAGTCGGCCATTCCGTCCAGCGACCTTGCTGCCGCCGGGATTGGTGGGACTGGGCTGCCTGTGGACACAGGTTTAGACCCTAACCGTACACAAGGTCTCGATGCGTCCCCGACAAATGCGGCACCTATTCTGGCGACAAACAATAATGCCGGTATTTCAGACGAGCAAAACTTTGACGCGGTAACGGGGCGCGAAACCATTGAAAGCGATGCGCAAAGGCGTGCAGCGCAAGCCGCTGCACGCGAACAAATCGCCCCAACCGCCGTACCGGACCGTCCCAGCAATACGGGCCCCAACATTGTTGAATATGCGCTCAACGCGCCCAACGTGAAGGGCCAGGAATGGTACAGCCGGTCGATTCTATCCGGGGAAAACCGGTTCCAGCGCAATTGTGCAGCTTATGCGACCCCTGATGATGCGCAGCGCGATTTCATGTCCCGTGGTGGGCCCGAGCGGGACCGGTTGGGGATTGACCCGGACGGGGACGGCTTTGCCTGTGGCTGGGATCCGGCCCCGTTCAAAGTGGCGTTTCAAAACTGAGACTGTCCAGCCATCCATCGCCGAATTGCGGGCCACGCCGGGACGGCGCGCAGCCTGATATTATTGTAATCCACTATACCGCAATGACGTCCGCCAAGGCGGCGCTGAGGGCGCTGTGTGATCCGGCCAGAGAGGTGTCAGCGCATTATTTGATTGCCGCTGATGGTGAGGTGATATCGCTGGTGCCAGAGGCGCTGCGCGCTTGGCATGCCGGTGCGGGGCGCTGGGGGGGGACTACCGACGTCAACAGCCGCTCGATCGGGATTGAGCTGGCGAATGACGGGTTCAGCCCGTTTGCGGCACCGCAGATGGATGCGTTGACAGATCTGCTCAAGGGTTTGCATGCGCGTTGGAATATCCGGCCAGAACGGGTGATTGGGCATTCTGATATGGCCCCTGGGCGCAAGATTGATCCTGGTTCCCGTTTTGATTGGCAGCGGCTGGCGCTCAGTGGATTTTCGGTGTGGCCCTCATCAAGCGCTTGCGCGCATTCTTCGGAAGAGGCCTCGCGAGAGGCCGATGACGCGCGGTTCAGCGCCGCGATGGCGGCTTTTGGCTACACCGCGACAACCGACCTTACTTTGCTGCTGAAAACCTTCCGCTTGCGGTTTCGGGCCGGGTATTCCGGCCCCTTGGATTACACCGATCTCACGATGATAACTGATCTCGCCAAACGCT
This sequence comes from uncultured Paracoccaceae bacterium, assembly GCA_947501555.1. Taxonomy (GTDB): domain Bacteria; phylum Pseudomonadota; class Alphaproteobacteria; order Rhodobacterales; family Rhodobacteraceae; genus Yoonia. The sequence continues at coordinate 1,815,366 of CANMWG010000001.1, read as the reverse complement.
TCCCCGTTGACGTGAACGCCGCTTGGGCCTAACCCGGCGATTGCGCGGATGGCTGGATGGCTGCGGCAGAAATGTCGAGGAAAGTCCGGACTCCAAAAAGCACGGTGCCGGGTAACGCCCGGCGGGGGTAACCCTAGGGATAGCGCCACAGAGAACAGACGGCCTGCTACAAGTAGGTCATGGTGAAACGGTGGGGTAAGAGCCCACCGCGCGAGCGGCAACGCAAGCGGCATGGCAAGCCCCACCGGGAGCAATGCCAAATAGGGACCGCGTGTCGCAAGACAGGGCTGCTTGAGCCCGAGCAGGTCCGGGTTGGCAGCTAGAGCGCGTCTGGTAACAGGTGCGTCAGATGAATGGTCATCCAGGGTGGTTTCGGTCGCCTGGACAGAATCCGGCTTACAGGCCATCCGCGCAAAATAAAAATGGTTAACGGCGGGTTGTATATTGAAGATTTGTGCTACCTAGGATTTAAAGTTGTGCAAAACGACAGGCTACACGATGACCCAAGACGATTTGGCAAAAGATGCCATGCGCCGCCCACTTTCAGAACTGCGCAACAGTCCTGATTGTGTGAAACTTCTCAACCGGTCCGGCCGGATCAGTTTCATGGGCCAACAGAGTCTCGAAGCCTTAGAGATCAGTAGTCTTTCCGATGTGGTTGGCAAACCGTGGTGGGATTTCTGGTCCGCCGATCAAACTGCGATGCTCAAGCAGCGGTTTGAGGCCGCATTGGCGGGCGAAGTGCAACATTTCGAGGTGACGCGCACGATGGCGCGGGGTACGCAAAAGGCTTGGGCCATGACCCTTACTGCCGTCCCCGGTGTGGACGGTGTGCCAACCTCTGTCCTTGTTGTGTCGCGTGATGTCACGCAAGTTCGCTAAATCGGGTCCTTTGCGGTTGACTCGGGGCCGCGCAGGCGTAAAAGGCAGCTTCAACGATTTTTTATGCGATGCGCCTTCACCGGCCCGCTACCCAGGAGAGATGAGATATGGCGAAGCCAACCACCATCAAGATCCGCCTGAACTCCACTGCGGGGACCGGGCATTTTTACGTGACAAAGAAGAACGCGCGTACAATGACTGAAAAGATGGTCATCAAAAAGTATGACCCGGTTGTGCGTAAGCATGTGGAATACAAAGAGGGCAAGATCAAGTAACTGATCTTTTGCTTTGCTTTAGACAGGGCCGTGCTTTTTGCGCGGCCTTTTGCTTTTTCAGGTCAGAACTGTGAAGCCCAAGGTGCAGACCAGCCCCGCATGTCCAACCAAGGTCAAAAACATCCCATAAAAGCGCAGGGGCCAAGGTGTTCCAGGGACACCAAAGTAGACGGCGTGCATGGTCCGGCCAGCAGTAAACACCAGCGCTAAGACGCACAACAACATGAACGGCCCGCCTTGCAGTTCGCTCAGCCCCAGCAAGATCAATCCCAGCGGAATTTGTTCAGCCGCATTTGCCTGTCCCCGGATCGCCTTTGTCAACACGCGGTCATCATTGTCGCCTAACACAACCCCATCTTTGCGGCGGATCGTGATCACGCGCCAGGTCAAAGCCAAATGCAAACAAGCCAGAAAGATGGCCGTCAGACTGGTGATGGGGAGCATGATATCTTGCACGGGCTGTCCTCACGTCAAAGCTGCAGGTTGCCCGCATACCTGACACGGGACCGCGGGAATGCAAAGGTTCCTTTAAAGTAGGACCGGCGCACCCGTCGCCAAAGACGTTGCTGCCGCATCTGCCAGCAGTTGGGCCTGCAACCCGTCCCTGATCCCGGGCAACGGAGGCCTAGAGGCCTCCAGCGCCGCCACAAAGTGGGCGATCTCGGCCTCATACGCAGGCGCATAGCGTTCCAGAAAGAAATTCATGGCGGGTGCCCGCTGAAACCCTGTTTCAGACGCCATCTCAACGCTATTTTCCAACATATTCTCGGCGCGCAGCATGCCTTTGGAGCCATGGACCTCAATCCGCTGATCATAGCCATACGCGGCGCGGCGCGAATTTGAGATCTGGCAGATTTTCCCACTGGCGGTGGTCAGGGTTACCGCAGCGGTATCCACATCACCTGCCGCACCTATTGCAGGATCAACCAATGCCGCACCCACGGCAAAGACTTGCACGGGTTCTTCCTGCAGCAAAAACCGGGCCATATCAAAATCATGGATCATCATATCACGGAAAATCCCGCCCGAGCTTTCGATGTAGCTGATGGGCGGGGGGGAAGGATCCCGCGACAAGATCGTCACGATCTCAACATCACCAATCTCACCCGCTGCAATGCGCGCCTGAATATTTGAAAAATTCGGATCAAAGCGACGGTTGAATGCGGTAAAAAATGCAACACCTGCGCGATCCACAGCTTTGATACAGTCGCGGATACGGTCGGCGGACAGATCAACCGGCTTTTCACAAAAGATTGCCTTTCCTGCAGCTGCAGCCGCATGGATCAAGTCGTAATGCGTGTCCGTCGGAGTACCAATAATGATGGCATCCACGTCGTCACTGATCATGATCTGATCAATGCTGCGGACGGTGGCGCTCGTCTGCGCAGCAAGACTGTCCGCGGCCTGAGGGAATGCATCTGCAACAGCGATTAGCCGGGCGTTGTCCAGCCGGGAAATCGCGCGTGCGTGAACCTGCCCGATCCGCCCGCAGCCCAAAAGTCCGATTTTTATCATTGGCTTATCCTTTGAATGTGCGCAGCACTTGCCGCGCGGCGGCAACGAGAGGATCATGGGTGTCTTTAAGAATTTGCACCCGGTCAAATCGGTCCGGGTCACTGTTCACCGCATCGCGGAGCGCTGCACCGAAGGCCATGCGCAATTCTGTGCCAATATTGAACTTGCAAATTTGCGATCCAGTGGCGAGCGCTGTGCGTTGGGCCACAGGCACCCCCGACCCGCCGTGAATGACCAAAGGCACATCTGTCACAGCCTCAATCGCGCGAATACGGGGCAGGTCGAGACCGCCTTCCTTGTCTTGCTGCAAATGCACGTTTCCCACAGAAATCGCCATGGCATCGACATTGGTCTCGAGGGCGAATTGGGCGGCCTCACCGGGCTCGGTTCCGGCTGAGTTTTCGCCATCTGCATAGCCCACAAACCCGATCTCACCCTCGCAGGAAATGCCCGCAGCATGGGCCATCTCGGCGATGGCGCGGGTCTGTGCGATATTGTCGGCCAAGGGCAGACGAGATCCGTCGAACATTAAGGACGTAAAGCCCGCATCCAAAGCTTCGCGGCATTCTTCCATGGTGTAGCCATGATCCAGATGGGCGACGACGGGCACGGATGCGCCCTCGGCCAGATGGCGAAACATTTTGCCGAGGACCGGCAGGGGGGTATGGGCGCGGCAGGATGGTCCAGCTTGCAAGATCACCGGGCAGTCTTCGGCTTCAGCTGCGGCGACATAGGCGCGCATATCTTCCCAGCCGAGCGTGACCAACCCGGCCACGGCGTGGCCGTTCTTTAACGCGGGTTGCAGGACTTCGGCAAGCGTGACGAGTGGCATAATGGTTCCAACTTTTCTGACGTCGGGGGCCTCAAATTTCTAGAAATTTGAGGCCCGGTCCCGCTGGTTATTTGAACTTGGCAATCATGTCTTTGATGCCCGGAATGGTCTCAATCTGGTTGGCATGGGATGGCTGGAAATATTGGACCAATGATCGCTGCGACAAACCACCCAGAATGGTGAAATAATACATCTGATAACCGGGCAGAACGGCGCAAGGGTGGTAGCCACTATCCAGACAAATCGTTGATCCATCCACGATGTGATAGGCGTCACCCGCCTTGCCATCTTCGCGTTGCAACATCTGCACACCGGATCCGTGGTTCGGTTTGAAGCGGAAGTTATAGGTTTCATCGTGGCGGGTTTCATCGGGCAGACGGTCGGTGTCATGCTTATGGGATGGAAACCCTGACCACCCCCCTTCGCCCACAGTGAACAGCTCGGACACCAGCAAGCGGCCGACCTTGTCATGGTACTTGGTTCCAAGGATATGTTTGATCTTACGGTGTGTCTTGGTGTCGTCCGATCCGTATTGTACCAAATCCAGTTCATCGGCGCGGACATCAAAGGCGTCCAGCACTTTGTCATACCGCGCACCACAGATGAACACCTCGGCCGTGTCTGATACGCACACCATTGCGGCTTTCGCCGCAACGGGCACATAGACGCCTTCGGGTTCGCCGCCCCAGACATCTTCGACCCTGTGACCCAGCGCGTCCGCTTTGAACCCTTCGATATCCACATCAATGGTGCCTGTGGCGGGGACGATGCAGGTCTCATACCCGGGCACCGCATATTCAAACGCCTGCCCCTTTTTCAGTTTGACGATGTTGAAATAGTTCAGCGGAACGGTTGGGTCATCCACATCCACAATAGGCTTATTTTGATTGTCATAAGGTGCGATATGCATGGGCGTGGTCCTTTCAAGGATCAGTGGGGCCGGGGTGTGCGGCCACAAATTCTTTTACATCAGCGGGGTAGGGCATCGCAGGGGCGCACCCGGGTTGACCCACAACAATTGCAGCACAGGCCGATCCGCGCAGGACAGCGTCTTGCAGCGCCAGCCCATCCGCGATGCCCGTCAGCAGGCCCGCCATAAAGCTATCGCCCGCACCGGTAGGTTTCATCGCTTGAACAGGATAGATGCCGGTTCGGAGCTCATCCGTTCCTTGAAGTGTTACAGCACCCTCGGCACCCATCTTGTAGATCACAATATTGGCGCTGGATGCGGCTAGCTCGCGAGCTTTTTGCAACCCCTTGTCGATGTTACCGGCCATAAACCCAAATTCTTCATCATTGCCGACAATCACGTCGGATAACGCACCCGCGCGGGACAGAACATCAGCGGCAACGGCGGGTGAAGGCCAGGAATAAGGTCGGTAATCCACATCAAAGATAATCGGTAGCCCGGCTGCGCGGGCCAATTCAAACGCGCGGAACGCCGCACTACGCGAAGGCTCAGCTGCGAAGACGGTGCCTGCGGTCACGAGCGCACCAAAGCGGCCATAGTCGACGGCCTCAACATCCGCGACGGTCATTTCAAAGTCAGCGGCTCCGTTGCGATAGATGACCGACTGATGGTCCTCTACCCGGCTTTCATAAAGTGCCAGCGAATTACGTGCCTCTCCGCCTACCGTGCGGACGTAAGTTTCATCGATCCCGTATTTACGCAGCATGCGCAGGCAAGCACGGCCCACGGCATCATCGGAAACACAAGTAACCAAAGCGGCCTTGCCACCCAGCTTGACCACGCCCGCCGCGATATTGGCGGATGATCCGCCCATATCCACATTCAACGTTGTCGCATTTTCAATATCCATGCCGGGAGGGTCAGGGAACAAATCCATCCCGACACGGCCCACGACTACAAAGTCGTTCCTTTTAATCCCCGCAATGACGTCCATCAGATGCCCTTGCGCTGTTTTGGGCGGCTGGATTCCCAATCTTCATGGGCTTCGGTCACACGGTTGCTGCCTGAGATATGGGGCGTCCCAACTTCCCACCACGCATGTCCTTCGGTCGTCCAGCCTTCATACGGATCAACCTGCATGCAGATCACATAGGTTTTGTCGCTTGCTTTGGCGCGCTTGAAGGCCTCGCCCAATTCTGCCGGATTGGCAACCGTTTCGGCGGCTGCACCCATGGCAACTGCATGTGCCTCAAAATCCACGGCGAAGGGGGCAGTGGCCGTCGGCGTATCAGCGATCAGGTTGTTGAAACTCTCATTACCGGTGTTGTTCTGCAGCTTGTTGATGACCGCAAAGCCGCCATTATCCAGCACCAAAATGATCAGCTTCTTCCCGGTCAACACCGACGAATAGATGTCTGAGTTCATCAGCAAATACGACCCGTCCCCGGTAAAGACGATGGTATCCGCATCCGGTTCACGCTCGGCCTGCGCAATACGCGCGCCCCAGCCGCCGGCGATCTCATATCCCATGCAGGAAAAGCCGAACTCGACATCGACAGTGCCGATGTCCAGCGTGCGCCAGTTGGCGGTCACCTCGGCAGGCAGGCCACCAGCGGCGGCGACAATACGGTCGCGCGGATCACATAGGTCATTCACGACACCAATGGCTTGGGCATAGGAATTGGGGCGATTACCGGGGGCGACATTTTCAGCCACATAAGCATCCCACTTGGCGCGCGCGGACTGGGCAAAGCTGGTCCAATCGGTTGGGGCGGCGTAGTCATCCAGCGCCATGGCCGCCAATCCGCGTTTGGCGTCGCCTACAACCGGGGCGGACATATGTTTGATCGCGTCATGCCGCGCGGCATTCAGCCCGATAATCTTGGCATCCTTGGCAAAGGCGGTCCAAGACCCAGTGGTGAAGTCCTGCAGCCTTGTCCCCACAGCCAAGATCACATCGGCCTTTTCAGCCACCGCATTGGCGCTATCCGATCCGGTCACACCAATTGGACCACAGTTGAGCGGGTGATCCGCCAGCATATTCGCCCGGCCCGCGATCGTCTCCACAACGGGGATTTGATGGGCTTCGGCAAAAGCTGTGAGTTCAGCCACCGCACCACTGTATTGCACACCTCCGCCTGCGATGATCATCGGGCGCGCCGCACCCTTCAACAAGGCAACGGCGGCGGCAACGTCATCTTCATCCGGGGCCGCGCGACGGATATGATGCACGCGCTTTGCAAAAAAGGCCTCTGGGTAGTCATAAGTCCAACCCTGCACATCCTGCGGCAGGCCGATAAACGCAGGGCCACAATCGGCCGGGTCCAGCATGGTCGACAAGGCGGCAGGCAAAGACTGCATGATTTGCGCGGGATGCGTGATCCGATCCCAGTAGCGGCTGACGGATTTGAAGGCATCATTCACGCCAAATGTCGGATTCCCGAAATGCTCAAGCTGCTGCAACACCGGATCGGGCAGGCGGGTCAGAAAGGTATCACCGCACAGCATCAGCACCGGCAAGCGGTTGGCATGGGCCAGGGCCGCGCTGGTCAACAGGTTCGCGGTCCCCGGACCGGCGCTGGCGGTGCAAAACATAAACCGCTGACGCAGCCATTGCTTAGCATAGGCCGCAGCGGCAAAGCCCATGCCCTGTTCATTCTGCCCTCGATACAACGGCAACGTGTCACGATGATCATAAAGCGCCTCGCCCAGACAGGTGACATTGCCATGGCCAAAGATACCAAAGCCGCCGCCGCACAGGCGCATCTGAACACCGTCCACAACAATATACTGACTATCCAGATACCGGATAATCGCCTGCGCCGTAGTCAGGCGAATGGTGGCGTCAGTCATCGGCTAGGCTCCCCCCTAAAACGCAGTGCCACGGTTTTTGCGGCTTGCGCGATTTCGAATCCAAGGATACTAATTTTGCAACCGGTTGCAAATGTATTTTCCGGGGAGGGGTAAGCATGACGCAAATCGGCATCGGAATCGTAGGTGGCGGCTACATGGGCAAGGCTCATGCTGTGGCGATGTCTGCCGTGGGTGCTGTGTTCAACACTGCTTTGCGGCCCCGGTTGGAAATGGTCTGCGCCTCCAGCGCTGCGTCAGCCGAGGAGTATCGGTTGGCCTACGGCTTTGCACGTGCCACCGATAGTTGGCAGACCTTGGTGAATGATCCAAAGGTCGAGGCGATCATTATCGCGACCCCGCAAGCCACGCATCGGCCCATCGCCGAAGCCGCCTTTGCGTTGGGCAAACCTGTGTTCTGTGAAAAACCGCTGGGCAAAGACGTCGATGACAGCCGGGCGATGGTTGCAGCCGCGCAAGGCCACATCAACATGACCGGCTTTAACTACATCCGCACACCCGCGAGCCAATTCGCCCGGGATCTGATCAACAGCGGCGAAATTGGCAATATCACAGGGTTTCGCGGCGAACACACCGAAGATTTCCTGGCCGACCCAAACGCCCCCGCCACATGGCGCACAACGGGCAAGGCCAACGGCATGATGGGGGATTTGGCCCCACATCCGATCAACTGTGCTTTGCGGTTGATGGGGCCGATCACATCGATCCTGGCCGAGATTGAAACCGTCTATCCGACCCGTCCGGGCGGTGAAGTAACCAACGATGACCACGCCCATATGCTCTGCCGGTTCGAAAACGGGGTGTTGGGGTCAATCTATGCCAGCCGCGTCGCGACCGGGCGCAAGATGGGTTATTCTTACGAAATTACGGGATCAAAGGGGGCAATCCGCTTTGACGGCGAAGATCAAAACGCGATTCATCTTTATAAAATGGATGGGCCAGAGGCGCAGCGCGGCTTTACCAAAATCCTGACCGGCCCGGCACACCCTGACTATGCGCCCTTCTGCCAAGGGCCCGGTCACGGCACGGGTTACCAAGACCAAATCATCATCGAGGCGCGGGATTTCTTGCGCGCGATTGAGACCGGCAAAAACATCTGGCCTACATTCCGCGACGGAATGCAGGTCAACCAAATCATCGCCGCTGCTCATGCATCATCGGATGCAAAGGCATGGCGCAATATCAACGATTTCTAAAGGCGCACATATGACGATCCGCATCGGCAACGCCCCCTGTTCCTGGGGGATCGAATTTCCATCCGACCCTGCTTATCCCACATGGCAGTCTGTGCTGCAGCAATGCGCTGGCGCGGGCTATAAGGGAATTGAGCTGGGGCCAATTGGCTACATGCCCGAAGACCCTGCCATTCTGTCCGATGAACTGGCGAAACATGACCTTTCGATCATCGGCGGCGTTGTCTTCCGACCCTTCCATGATGTCGCGAAATGGGATGAGGTGCTGGATGCCTCTGAACGGACCTGCAAAGCGCTGGTTGCTCACGGGGCTGAGCATTTGGTCTTGATCGACAGCATCTCGCCGCGCCGCGCCCCCACCGCAGGCCGTGCGGATGAGGCCGAACAGATGGACGCTGCGGAATGGGCCGCCTTTCGAGACCGGATCGCAACCATCGCGAAAATGGGGGCTGAAGACTATGGGCTGACCGTCGGCATCCACGCTCATGCGGCTGGCTTCATGGACTTTGAGCCTGAGCTGGAACGGCTGTTGGATGAAGTTGACGAAAGCATCTTGAAAATCTGTTTCGACACCGGCCATCATTCCTATGCAGGCTACGATCCGGTGGCCTTTATGAAGCGGCACGTCGACCGGATCAGCTATATGCATTTCAAAGATATCGACCCGGCGGTGAAGGCCGATGTGGTTGCCAACCGCACCGATTTCTACAAAGCCTGCGGGCAGGGGATTTTCTGCAACCTCGGACAGGGCGACGTCGATTTCGGGGCTGTCCGACAGATTCTACTGGATGCGAATTTCAACGGCTGGTGCACCGTTGAACAAGATTGCGATCCATCCATGCCCGGCACTCCGCTTGAAGATGCTGCCGTTAACCGGACCTATCTGGAACGCATGGGCTTCTAAATCGGGCGCTGTACATACGCGGTATGTACGCCTTCTGTACGCAAAACATATACGAGAAAATGCTATGACAAAACTACAATGGGGCATGATCGGCGGCGGCGAAGGCAGCCAAATCGGACCGGCCCATAGGCTTGGCGCGGGGCTTGACGGGCTTTTTGAATTTACCGCTGGCGCGCTGGATCACCGGCCTGAATACGGGGTGGAATATGGCCAGCGACTGGGGCTCGGCGATCGCGCCTACGGCGGTTGGGAAGAGATGCTGCAAGCCGAGAAAAAGCGCAGTGATAAGGTCGATTTGGTCACTGTCGCAACCCCGAACTCCACGCATTACGAGATCACTAAGTCATTCTTAGAAAACGGTTTCCATGTGCTTTGTGAAAAACCAATGACCATGACGGTTGAGGAAGGTGAAGCTATTGTCGAGATTGCCAAAAAGACCGGCAATATCTGTGCTGTGAACTACGGCTACACCGGCTATTCACTGGTGCGACACATGCGCGCGATGGTCGCGCGGGGTGACATCGGCAAGGTCCGTCTGGTCAACGCCGAATTCGCCCACGGGCACCACGCCGACGCGACAGATGCAGACAACCCACGCGTCCGCTGGCGGTACGATCCCGCGCAGGCTGGCGTCTCAGCCCAATTCGCCGACTGCGGCATCCACGCGATGCATATGGCGAGTTTTGTGACGGGGCAGGAGGTCGAGAAATTGTCAGCAGATACAGTGTCTTGCATTGATGTGCGGACGCTGGAAGATGATGCGATGGTCAATTTCCGGATGGACGGCGGGGCCGTGGGGCGGCTCTGGACCAGCTCCATCGCGATAGGGCGGCAGCATGGTTTGTCGATCCAGGTCTTCGGCGAAACCGGCGGTCTGCGCTGGTCGCAGGAGCAGCCAAATCAACTGTATTACATGCCGCTGGGCGAACGCTTGCAGATCATCGAACGGGGCGAGGCGGATCTGTCTCCCGAGGCCGACCGGACAAGCCGCGTCACCATCGGTCACGCTGAAGGTATGCCGCTGGCATTTGCCAATATCTACACAGATTTAGCCGAGGCAATCACGGCCCGCAAAGAGGGTCGCGTGATGGATCCTGCGGCGAATCTGTACCCGCGTGCAGAGGATGGATTGCGGTCGATGGCGGCGGTTTCTGCTGTGGCAGAGTCGGGCAAAGCCGATGGAAAGTGGTTAGACGCGCGACCGCCGATGTTTCGGTAAGATGGGTTTAAACCCATCTTACGTTTTGGGGCGCAGGGTCCCGCGTTCAATGATTTTGCAGGAAAAAAGCCGGGCCTCGGGGTAGCGGTCCGGCTCGTCCAGCATAGCGACCATCAGTTCGACCGATGAGTTAATGATTTGTGCAATCGGTTGGCGGATAGTGGTCAGATTGATACTTTCCCACCCGGCCATTTCCATGTCGTTCAACCCAATAATCCCGACATCGTCAGGCACCTTAAGGCCGGCGTCTTCAATGGCGCTGAGCACCCCGATTGAGAGCACGTCATCGCCGCAAAAATACGCCTCCGCCGGGCGGTCTGCATCTAACAGGCGTTGCATTTCCTTGCGGCCCGCATCGAACGAATAAGCTTCAGCAAATGACTGTGTGACGGTCACGTCAGGGTGGTTTGCCAGCGCATTCACAAAGCCAGAAAACCGGTCTTGGGTCGACGTCGCTGATTCGGGTCCACCTAAGAAAGCAACCTTTCTATAGCCCCGTTTCACCAATTCGCGTGCTGCCATTCGTCCGCATTCGGCGTTATCGATTCCGACCACATGCACCTGTGGCGCAGCAGAGTAGCGCCCGAAACTATTGACAACTGGAACACCTGCATCGCGGAAGGCTTTTGAAAATTCGGGGGGTAAGGTCGAAGACGCGACCACGACGCCATCAACGGAGTATTGTTGCAGCATTCGAACCGAATTTTGCGGATCGGTTTCATCGGACAAGTTGACCAGCAAGGGCCGCAATCCGCTTTCCTGAAGCTTGCGCGTAAAGAGATCAAAAACCTCAAGAAAAATGGGGTTGTGAAAGTTGTTTGAAATCAGGCCAATGAGCTTGGTGCGCCGTGTCGTCAGGCTGCGGGCCAGAAAATTCGGGCTATAGCCCAGTTCTTGCGCCGCCTTCTCAACTTTGCGCCGCATTTTGATGGAAACCGACGCGCCATCCGTGAATGTCCGCGAAACAGCAGAGCGTGAAACGCCTGCGCGTTCGGCAACGTCTTTCAATGTGGCAGCCATCGTTTCGACAGTGGTCCTTCTTTTAGCTCTTGCAGTCATACCCGATGTTTAACTTGTCTGCAGCATTTGATCGCACTCAGTTTTTGCAACCGGTTGCAAAAAATGTCACTTCGTGCTTTGTTGGCTTACGCAAGGTGATTTTCTGCACCTATGCCACTTACGAACAGGAATTCTTGGGAGGAAAACCATGACATCGAAGATGAAGAATCTTTTGCTTGCTGCAACGGTGATTGCGACGCCATTCATGACAGCAACAACCGCCGCTGCCGAAGGGGAACGCTATATTCTGGTCAGCCACGCGCCAGATAGCGATAGCTGGTGGAACACCATCAAGAATGGGATCGCCCTTGCCGGTGACCAGCTGGACGTGGAGGTCGAATACCGTAACCCACCAACCGGCGATTTGGCCGATATGGCCCGTATCATCGAACAGGCCGCGGCGTCGCAGCCCGACGGCATCATAACGACGCTTGCTGATTATGACGTGCTGGCCGGCCCGATCAAAGCGGCCGTTGATCAGGGGATCAACGTGATCATCATGAATTCTGGCACGCCAGAGCAGACCCGCGAAGTTGGGGCGCTCATGTTTGTCGGGCAGCCCGAATATGATGCGGGCTATGCCGCAGGCCTGCGTGCCAAGGGCGATGGTATTGGTAGCTTTGTCTGTGTGAACCACGTGATCTCAAACACGGTTGTGGCCGAGCGTTGCAGGGGTTTTGCAGACGGTCTGGGCGTCGACCTGGGCGATAGCATGATCGACAGTGGCCAGGATCCGGCCGAGATCAAGAACCGGGTCACCGCTTATCTGACGGCCAACCCCGAAACGGATGCGATCCTGACGTTGGGGCCGACATCTGCCGACCCGACCATCCTTGCGGTTGAGGAAATGGGCATTGCCGGTGACATCTACTTTGGCACCTTCGATCTGGGGACAGAGATTGTGAACGGGATCAAAGCGGGTACCATCCAGTGGGGCATCGACCAGCAACCGTTCCTGCAGGCCTATCTGCCGGTTGTCGTTCTGGCGAACTACGACCGTTACGGCGTTCTGCCGGGCAACAATATCAATTCGGGCCCCGGCTTTGTGACTGCAGATGGCCTTGAAAAGGTTGAAGAGTTCGCTGGCGAATATCGCTAGGCGAAAACTACGATCGGGTGGCCAAGCATATTGGCCGCCCTCTTTCTTTCTTCGAAAATTCAAGGAACGCACGTCATGTCAGACGCCGCTATCAACGACGAGCGGATCAAGGAGATGTCCCCCTTGCGCCGCGCGCTTATCCGGCCCGAATTGGGCGGAATGGTGGGCACCGTCGCCGTCTTTACCTTCTTTCTTTTATTCGCTTTCGACAGTGGCATGTTCAACGCACAGGGCGTGATGAACTGGTCTGTTGTCTCGGCCCAATTCATGATCATCGCGGTGGGCGCTTGCCTTTTGATGATCGCAGGTGAGTTTGATTTGTCCGTTGGTTCGATGATCGGGTTCGCCGGGATGATGATTGCTATTTTTGGTGTGACGCTCGGCTGGCCTATGTGGCTGGCGATTGTCACCACTTTTGCGATTTGTATCGCGTTTGGTGCGCTGAATGGCTACATCGTGGTGCGTACTGGGCTTCCTAGCTTTATCGTGACCCTTGCCACGCTATTTATCTTGCGCGGCTTCACCATTTTCATTCCCCAAACCGCTGAACGTAAGACTATCATCGGCGGCATTCGTGAAGCTGCTGAGGGCGATTGGCTTGCTCCGTTGTTTGGTGCGAAAATTGGCGGCCCGATCTTTCAGTGGTTGGGCGATATGGGTGTCATCGGTGTCTTCACACGTGGCAATCGTGCAGGCGAGCCCGTCGTTGACGGCATTCCAATGCTGATGATCTGGGCAATTGCATTGGTGATTTTCGGCCATGTTCTTTTGACCCGCACCCGCTTTGGCAACTGGATTTTTGCTGCGGGCGGCGATGCGCAGGCCGCTCGCTATACCGGCGTGCCTGTGGACCGCGTCAAAATCCAGATGTTTATGTTTACCGCTTTTTGCGCCACGGTTTTTGCCGTTTGTCAGGTCATGGAATTTGGCTCTGCCGGGGCTGATCGTGGCCTGCTTAAGGAATTCGAGGCCATTATTGCAGTGGTCATCGGGGGGGCTTTGCTGACGGGGGGCTATGGTTCGGTCATCGGTGCGGCCTTGGGTGCGCTGATCTTTGGCGTTGTCCAGCAAGGCTTGTTCTTTGCCAATGTCGAAAGCTCGCTGTTCCGGGTGTTTCTTGGGGTGATCCTGCTGCTGGCGGTGATCTTGAACACCTATATTCGCCGCCTGATCACGGGAGAACGCTGATGGAACCAATTATCCGTATGACGAATATCGAAAAGCACTTTGGCTCTGTCATTGCACTTGCCGGTGTCACGGTTGAGATTTTCCCGGGCGAATGCCACTGCCTTTTGGGCGACAACGGTGCTGGCAAATCGACGTTTATCAAGACGATGTCAGGCGTGCATAAACCGACGGCAGGCGAAATCATCTTTGAGGGTCAACCGCTACAATTCGCCGATCCCCGTGACGCGATCAGTGCTGGAATTGCGACCGTTTACCAGGATCTGGCGATGATCCCCCTGATGTCGGTCAGCCGCAATTTCTTTATGGGCAATGAACCGATCAGAAAGCGCGCCGGTTTGCGCTTTTTTGATCATGACTACGCGAATGAGGTCACAATGACCGAGATGCGCAAGATGGGTATCAACTTACGTGGCCCGGATCAGGCTGTGGGTACCTTGTCGGGCGGTGAACGCCAGACCGTGGCGATTGCCCGCGCGGTGCATTTTGGGGCGAAGGTTTTGATATTGGATGAGCCGACGTCTGCCTTGGGGGTCCGCCAAACGGCCAATGTGCTGGCGACCGTTGATAAGGTACGCAAGCAGGGTATCGCTGTGGTCTTCATCACTCACAACGTGCGCCACGCGATGGCTGTGGGGGATCGGTTCACGGTGCTTAATCGGGGAAAGACACTCGGGACTGCGGTGCGCGGTGAGATCACACCAGAGGAACTGCAGGATATGATGGCTGGCGGGCAAGAGATGGCCACGCTGGAAGGGTCATTGGGCGGTACCGTCTGAAGGCAGCCTTGCTGTCTGCGGTTGCGCTCTAGCTGTCGAATGGGTCAAGCCTTCGACACAAAAAGCCCCGCCTAACTGATCGTTAGGCGGGGCCTGTTGGTAAATTCGTGCTTGTGAAGCCTTACTCTCGGTTTCCGAAAAGCTGCAGCAGGAAGATGAACATGTTGATAAAGTCGAGATACAGGTTCAATGCACCCATGATCGCGGCTTTTCCAAGCCATTCACTATCGCCGTGTGAGGCATGTGCCAGATAGTCTGTCTTGATCTTCTGCGTGTCATAGGCTGTCAGCCCTGCGAAGATCAGAACACCAATCATCGAGATGGCGTACATCATCGCTGGCGACTGCAAGAACAGGTTCACGATCGATGCAACGATAAGGCCGATAACACCCATGATCAGGAATGATCCCCAACCCGAGATGTCTTTCTTTGTCGTGTAGCCCCAGATCGACAGACCAGCAAAGGCGATCGACGTAATCAGGAACACCTGAATGATCGACATCCCAGTGTAGACGATGAAGATCGAGCTCAATGAAAGACCCATCACAGCAGCAAAAGCGTAGAAAACCACCTGCGCAGTTGCAGCAGACATTCTGTTGATCATGGCTGAAAGGCCAAAAACAAACGCCAGCGGTGCAAAGATGATCACCCAACGCAATGGCGAGAAGTAAATCGCCTGGCCAAGGCCAGTAAACTGTCCATCGCTCATCGCCAGGCCCGAAATTGCCCAAGCTGCAGCAAAGGTGATGAACATGCCCACGGACATTGTACCGTAGACTTTGTTCATATGGGCGCGAAGCCCCTCGTCGATTGCGGCCGTGCGGACCCCGGCGACCGTCTTCATTGTCTCGTATTCGGCCATCTAAACCTCCAGTTAAAACAGTGGCGCCGTAACACGGCATCCTTGGTTGCCGATATTGGCACGTGCTACCGTTTTTTCAAGGCGGTTGATGCGACATTCAGCCATTTCTGATCAATTCCGGCGGGAATGTCGCATCAATTGTGTCTTTGCGCTTATTTTGTCCAATGTGCAGGAACATTCCAAACTGGTTTTTCTGCTTCAACGGCGGCTTGTGCAGGGGTCACCCCGATATCGCGCAGCAAATGTGTATCCAATGCCTTCAACGCCCGCCGCTGCCGCGTAACAGAAATCATCACTGAAATTCGAGTCCAGAGGCTTTGACGCCGGTACTGTGGCGCAATTGATTCGCCTTTGAGACGACTTACGATAGATGTCATAACCTGTCCTTTCGTGATGCGTTGTGGGTTATTCATTTCAATGCTTGATATGTAATCGACTTTCGAACATGATAAAAATGAATGTTTGATCGGATTAGTATCAAGGAATGTGATATGTCCCGGAATTTGGATACAACTGCATTAAGGTCTTTCGTTGCCGTTGCTGACACAGGGGGGGTGACCAAAGCGGCCGGCTTGCTGAATCTCACCCAGTCAGCGGTGTCGATGCAGTTGAAGCGCCTCGAAGAGTCGTTGAACACCACATTGCTGGACCGCTCAGCCAGATCAATTGCGTTGACGTCCGAGGGGGAACAGCTGCTGAGCTATGCGCGCCGCATGCTAATCCTGAACGATGAAATCTATGGCAAACTTACCTCTCAAGAATATGAAGGTGAGGTCACTTTGGGTGTGCCGCATGACATCGTTTACCCGGTCATTCCGCAGGTATTGCGCCGCTTTGCTGCTGCTTATCCACGGATGCGTGTGCAGCTGGTATCTTCCTTCACACGTAAGCTGATTGAAGAATTTAACCGCGGTGCGATCGACGTCATATTGACCACAGAAGACAGTATGGGCGTTGGCGGTGAACAGCTGGCCGAGATCCCTTTGATCTGGGTCGGTGCGCCGGATGGGCAGGCCTGGAAGCAGCGCCCGCTGCGTCTGGCCTATGAGCAACGCTGCATCTTTCGCCAGTTCGTGCAGCGTCGGTTAGATGAAGCGGGTGTGCCTTGGGAAATGGTTGTGGAAAGCGATTCAAGTCGCACAATTGAGGCCACTGTTAGCGCCGATCTGGCCGTGCATACGATGTTAGAGGGCACAGAGCCCCGCCATTTTGAACGGATTTCGCATGGTGGCAGCTTGCCTGAACTGCGCCGGATGAATGTGAACCTCTATCAGACCAACCTAGACGACGGTCCAGTGATTGCTGATCTTTCCAGATATATTCGCGACGGGTTTCATACACTCAGAACGCCGGTTATGGCGTAATCACGACTTTCCCTGTGGACTTGCGGGACCGCATTAACTCAAGGGCTTGGGACGCATTATCAAGTTGAATGACATGGCTGACATGCGGTTTTAGCTTTCCGGCTGCATGCCACGACATAAGTGTCGCAAGGCTGTCAGTCAGTGCATCCGCATCAAAGCCCAGATACCCGCCCCAGTAAAACCCAATCACCGTGATGTTCTTCACCAAAATAATGTTGGCCGGAATTTGCGGGACTTCGCCACTTGCAAACCCAATGACAATCACACGCGCCTCTCGGTTGCATGCGCCAAGTGCGGCCTTAAAGGCGTCTCCGCCCACGGGATCGTAAACCACATCCGCACCGCCAAGGGCTTTGACCGCAGATTTGATATCGTCGGTCTCGCTATCGATCAGATGATCAGCCCCTGCCGCTTTGGCCACGGCCAGCTTATCTACCCCTCGCGCCACCGCGATGACTGTCGCACCAAGTGCCTTTCCGATTTCAACAGCTGTCAGCCCAACCCCGCCCGCTGCACCTAATACGAGTAATGTCTCTCCTGCTTCCAGTTGGGCCCTGCGGGTTAATGCGAGGTGGGATGTACCATATGCAACCATGAAACCGGCGGCCGTCTCCGAAGTCATTTCTTCGGGCACGGGTCTACACAGAGCGGCGGGGAAGACACCTTGATCGGCCATCCCGCCCTTGCCGCCGAAGACTGCCACGCGAGTTCCGATGGCCGGGGTGTCCACACCGGCGCCTTGCGCGACCACGGTTCCGCACACTTCCATTCCGAGCGTAAAGGGCGGCTTTGGCGTGTCTTGATATGTGCCATTTGCCATCAATAAATCGGCGAAGTTTAACCCGCATGCGGCGACTTCGAGCAAGACTTCGCCCGGTGCTGGCGTCGGTGGAGCGAGGGATTCGAGGGTCGGATCAGTCGCAAAAGATGAAACTTGAAAAGCACGCATTGGGATTGATTCCTTTCCAGTAGCACTTTTTTAACCTTTATCATCACATCATAGTCGGAGACAAAAGTGCCGGTCTTTTGATCGCTTTTTTAAAATCTTGGGCGCTGAACCTGTCTTAAAGGTCAGGTCAACGGCTGCAACCGTTGCGTGTTATGCGTAATCGGTGGCATGCATCTCTGGCAGGGCGACACTTGGGCAACTCGGAACAAGTGGTCAGAGCTGTAATAAGCCGCGGCATGAAATTTGCCGTGGTTGTCGAAACTGAGGAAATTGAGAATGAAACATCCGGTAGACGTCCATGTGGGAAAGCGTATCCGTCATCGCCGATGGATGAACGGCACCACGCAACAACAACTTGCTGAAAGCGTAGGCATCAAATTTCAGCAAATTCAAAAGTATGAAACGGGTATGAACCGTGTCAGTGCATCGCGGCTTTGGGACATTGCAAAAGTGCTGAGCGTGCCAGTCTCGTTCTTTTTCGAAGGCTTAGACACTCAACCCCCAGCTGATAATAACAATGGGGATATGCCGGGCGACATTCTGACAGATAAAGAAGCGTTGGAGTTGCTGCGGTCGTACTATGCGATCCCAGAAAATCAGCGTCGCCGTCTTTTTGACTTGGCCCGCGTCTTGAGCGAGGCGGCTTGATCCGGCCTTGACCCACCTAACTGCACCGCGCTACCGCAGAACGTGAACGCGGCGCAGATAGGACCTAACTATATGATAATCGATGCATCCCTCCGGGCGGAGCTTATGCATGTGGCCAATCTTCTGGCCGATGCAGCGCGGCCCGAAACACTGAAGCACTTTCGCACATCCGCGCTTGTTGCTGATGACAAGGGAGGCGGGTTGTTTGATCCCGTTACGGTCGCAGACCGTGCGTCTGAAAAGGTGATGCGGGCCGTTTTGGCCCGTGAACGCCCGAACGATGCCATTTTGGGCGAAGAATTTGGCCACCAATCAGGCACGACCGGGCTCACCTGGGTGCTTGATCCAATCGACGGCACCCGTGGTTATATAAGCGGCACCCCGACCTGGGGCGTGTTGATCTCGGTCGCGGATCAGACAGGCCCTGTGTTCGGCATCATTGATCAACCCTATATCGGCGAACGCTTTGCGGGTGGCTTTGGTCTCGCGGAAGTAAGCGGCCCGCTCGGGAAGGCTGCCCTTGCCTGCCGCCCGTCGCGTTCCTTGTCCGAGGCGACAATTCTAACAACCTATCCAGAAGTCGGAACAGAAGAAGAGGGCAGGGCGTTTCATGCTGTCGCCGCCCAATGTAAGTTGGCTCGCTATGGGATGGACTGCTATGGCTACGCGCTGCTTGCCGCTGGTCAGGTTGATCTGGTGATTGAGGCGGGTCTGAACGCTTATGACATCCAAGCGCCGATAGCGGTTATTCAGGCTGCCGGTGGTACCGTCACCAATTGGGAAGGTGATCCGGCCCACGATGGCGGACGCGCGATAGCAGCGGCCACCCCAGAGCTGCATGCAACGGCTCTCGAAATTGTTCAAAGATCTTTGCATGGCTGATGTTCTGATCAAGAACGCGCGTCATGTGCTGACGATGGATGACGACCGGCATGAATTGACTGGCGTTGATGTGCATCTGCGCGATGGTGTGATTGCAGAGATTGGACCGCAGTTGCCTGGCGATGGATGCGCCATCGTTGACGCTTCTGAGGCTGTTGTCACGCCCGGCTTGGTAAACACGCATCATCATCTCTACCAAACGTTGACCCGTGCCGTTCCGGGTGCGCAAGATGCGTTACTTTTTGGCTGGCTACAGCGGCTCTATCCGATTTGGGCCAGGTTTGGTCCGGAAGAAATGTTTGTCTCTGCGCAGATGGGCCTTGTGGAATTGGCGTTGTCGGGATGCACGCTGACTTCGGATCATCTGTACCTCTTTCCTAACGGGGCCCGGCTGGACGATACAATTGCAGCGGCCAGCGAAGTGGGCCTGCGGTTCCACGCAACCCGGGGCGCGATGAGCATCGGAGAGAGTGATGGGGGGTTGCCACCTGACACGTTGGTCGAAGATGAAAAATCTATCCTCGATGACTGTATTCGCGTCATTGACGCGTTCCATGATCCGGCCCCCGGCGCGATGACCCGCGTGGGTGTTGCACCCTGTAGCCCGTTTTCGGTGACCCGCGATTTGATGCGTGATGCTGCAGTATTGGCCCGGGACAAGGGCGTTATGTTGCACACTCATCTGGCCGAGAATGACGAAGATATCGCCTATTCGCTTGAGAAATTCGGCTGTCGTCCGGGGCAATATGCCGAAGACCTTGGCTGGACGGGCGATGACGTTTGGCATGCGCATTGCGTCAAGCTGGATGGCCAGGAAATCGATTTGTTTGCCCGTAGCCGAACGGGTGTTGCGCATTGTCCTTGCTCGAATTGCCGTCTTGGGTCGGGTATCGCCCCTGTGCGCGCAATGCGCGATGCGGGGGTGCCTGTGGGGCTTGGCGTCGATGGATCGGCCAGCAACGACATCGGTAATTTGGTGGGGGAAGCCCGGCAGACCATGCTGTTGCAAAGGGTCCAAAACGGGGCAGATGCGATGTCAGCGCGCGAAGCGCTTGAGATTGCAACCCGCGGCGGTGCTGCCGTTCTAGGGCGGGATGATTGTGGGCAAATTGCCGTAGGTAAGCGTGCTGATATCGCGATTTGGAGCACGCAAACCGTTGAAAATGCAGGGTCTTGGGACCCAGCAGCTTTGCTTTTGGCAGGGCCTGCGAAGGTGCGTGACCTGTTTGTCGAAGGACGCCAAATTGTGCGCGATGGTCGTATGGCGACCGTTGATACCGAACAGTTGATCACACGGCAAAACGCGCTTGCGCAAAGACTGGCTGAGTAAGGCGCACACCGCCGCCAATCTGCCTTCCTCTTTGCAAATTGCGACGTTAGGCTGGTGACAGTTACGCGATATGGGATGCGGCTATGAGACAGTTTTTCTTGGTAGCAATGCTTTGCTTGCTTGCGGCGTGTCAAAGCACAGGCGGGACCTCACAGGTGTCCAGTGGCACAGCTTCCCTGACCGGAAGCTTCGGCGCCGACCTGAACGCCTTTCGCGCATCACAAGGCCGCAATGCGGTGCAGCAAAACGCAGCCTTAGCGCGGATTGCACAATTGCATGCTGAAGATATGACCCGCCGCGGCTACTTTTCCCACGATTCACCGGGTGGTCCGAATGGCAATGATATGTCCGCGCGTTTGGCCTCGGGCGGTTGTCGCGCGGGGGCGGGGGCCGAAAATATCGCGCAAGGGCAGACGTCTGAGTCCTCAGTTTTGATTGCTTGGCAAAATTCGTCGGGACACCGGCGCAACATGCTTGGGGCGCGATATACGCAATATGGGCTTGGCCGCAGTGGCAACACCTGGGTGTTGATGTTTTCCAGCGGTTGCTAGGCTGGGGAAACGCGGTTTCCCGCAACCCAAACGTCTTTGACCGCGCGATCATCGCCCATCATGATTGTCGGAAATAGCGCGTCCCAGATATCACGTGCCCGTGTCGACCGCTGCGTGATTGCAGGGGTCGAGGCCAGATCAAGCACCGTGATATCGGCCATTGCATCCGCACCTAAGTGACCAATCTGCCCGCCCATATGCAAGGCCCGCGCCGACCCTTCTGTGGCCAGCCACATCAGTTGCGCGGGATGCAGGGCCGTCCCACGCAATTGCCCGATTTCATAGGCCGCAGCCATGGTGCGCAGCATCGAGAAAGACGAGCCGCCCCCGGTGTCCGTGGCTAGCCCCGTCCGCACACCGGCCTGCGCCAATCCCATCAGATCAAACAGGCCGGAGCCGATGAAAGTGTTAGAAGTGGGGCAATGGACGACGGCAGCGCCCACCTCGGTCAGTCGCGCGATTTCACGATCTTCCAGATGAATCGCATGCCCATAAAGGCCGCGTTCACCCAAAAGACCAAAGCGCTCATATGTGTCCAGATAGTCGCGGACATCGGGAAATAGATCTTTCACCCAAGCGATTTCGGGCAGTTGTTCGCTCAGATGGGTCTGCATCAGGCAATCGGGATTTTCGGCCCAAAGCGCGCCCAAGGCGTCCAGCTGCGCGGGTGTCGATGTTGGCGAAAACCGGGGCGTAATCGCGTAACTGGTGCGCCCGCGTCCGTGCCATTTCTCAAGCAATGCTTTGCTTTCGTCATAGGCGGATTGCGCAGTATCACGTAGGTTTTTAGGCGCATTGCGGTCCATGCAGGTTTTCCCCGCAACAACGGCCATGTTGCGGGTGGCCGCCGCCCCAAAGAAGGCATCAACGCTTGTCGGGTGGATTGTGCAAAAGCTGGTCAGTGTGGTGGTCCCATGCGCAAGGGCGAGGTCCAGGGTGCGGCCTGCGATGTCAGCGGCATAGGCCGGATCGCCAAAGCGGGCCTCTTCGGGGAAGGTGTATGTGTTCAGCCAATCGATCAGCTGTTTGCCCCAGCTCGCGATCATGGCCGTTTGCGGGTAATGCATATGCGCGTCGACAAAACCGGCACTGATCAAAGCGTCGCCATAGTCGGTCACCACCGCGTCAGGATGGGCCGTCTGCAATGCTGCTCCGTTCCCGACCGCGCGGATTTTGCCCCCTTCGATCAACACACCACCAGAGCTATCGAATTGCACCGTATCCGCCCAGTCGGTCGTGAAAGGATTGCCTGAAAAGCCAAGGGTTTGGCCAAGAAGAAGCTGCTGTACCATAGCGCGAACATAGGGGCGCGATAGTTCGTCGTAAATCGCGGAATCCACATTGTGCGCGGGGTTTGTTTGATTATGTTGAACCTCAGCAAGGGGGCACCATGGCCGAGCTACAAGACATCGCAGAAGACGAAGCATTCGGCATTACCGACCGGCTGGTCACTGATGTGCTTGAGGCGGTTGAAAACGTCGAAAGTGAAAAGGTCGATGCGCTGCTTGACCAGCTCCACCCGGCCGATGTGGCGCATTTGTTGGAACAAATCGATGGGCGCGCCCGCCAAGAGCTGCTGGCCGTCTGGTCAGACGGCGTTGACGGTGACGTTCTGTCCGAGCTGGACGAAAAGCTGCGTGAAGAGGTCATTGAACAACTTGCGCCCGCTGAACTGGCCGATGCTGTCCGCGACCTTGAAAGCGACGATGTCGTGGATCTGGTTGAATATCTTGATGACGCACAGCAAGAGGCGGTGCTTGAGGCCCTAGATGCCGGGGACCGTGTCGTTGTTGAACAGGCACTGTCATATCCCGAAGAATCTGCAGGCCGTCACATGCAGTCCGAACTGGTCCGCGCACCTGCGCATTGGACCGTGGGCGAGGCGATTGATTATCTCCGTTCGGATGTCGTTTTGCCGGATCAGTTTTACCATATCATCTTGGTTGACCCACGCCTGAAAGCCGTTGGATATGTGACGCTTGGCCGAATTCTGAGCCATCCGCGCGATATGGCGCTGCAGGATTTGACCGAAGAAACCTTTCGCACGTTTCATGTTGCCCAAGATGTCGAAGAGGTGGCGCAGGCGATCAACCACTATCACATGATCACCGCTCCGGTGGTGGATGATGATGATCGGATTGTGGGTGTAATCACCATTGATGATGCGATGGCATTCCTTGAGGAAGAGGCCGAAGAGGACATCCTGCGTCTTGCGGGTGTGGGCGAGGGGCGCCTGTCGGATAAGGTTATTGAGACCACGAAACGCCGGTTTCCCTGGCTTGCCGTGAACCTGATCACGGCCATTTTTGCGTCATTGGTCATCTCGCTGTTTGAGGAAACAATTGCCGGTCTGGTGGCGCTTGCGGTGTTGATGCCTATCGTCGCCTCGATGGGCGGGAATGCGGGCACGCAGTCGCTGACCGTGGCGGTGCGCGCGCTGGCCACCCGCGATTTAACCACGGCGAACGTCTGGCGGGTGATCAAACGCGAGGTTTTGGTGGGCTTGATCAACGGGTTGATTTTCGCAGTTGTGATGGGGGTCGTTGGGGTCGTTTGGTTCGGCTCACCGATGCTGGGTTTGGTCATCGCGGTGGCGATGGTGATCAACATGGTTGTCGCCGGACTGGCCGGAACTGTGATCCCTGTGGTGCTTGAAAAGCTGCGGATTGATCCTGCACTTGCCTCTGGCGCTTTTGTGACAACGGTCACGGATGTTGTTGGTTTCTTTGCCTTTTTGGGGCTCGCCGCGATGTGGTTGCTCTGATGGACAAGGCTGCAGCCCGCACCGCTGCTTTTGCGCGCCGTAAAGCCGCCCATGCGTTGGGCCAAGGCAATGCAGGCTATCTCAGCGAAGTTCTGGCAGGCTATCGTGGCGTGCCGTTGGCGGGTTACATGGCGATGCGCACGGAGATCGACCCGCGTGCGGCCATGGAAGAGGCCGCCGCCCACGGTCCTGTTGGTGTGCCGGTGGTCATGGGCAACGGGCAGCCGTTGAAGTTCCGTACATGGGAGCCGGACAGCACCATGATCAAAGGGGAATTCGGCGCGATGATCCCGCAGAGTGGCGATTGGATGACACCGGAAATTGTCATCGTTCCTTTGGTTGCATTTGATCGAGCTGGCGGGCGATTGGGCTATGGTGGCGGGTTCTATGACCGCACGTTGGAACAATTGCGCACGGCGCGTCCGACGATGGCGATTGGGTTTGCCTTTGGGGCGCAGGAAGATGAAAATCTGCCACTAGAGCCTGTTGACCAGCCACTTGATCTTATCGTGACCGAGCGCGGTGTGATCACGCCATCGCGCTGAGAGTACGGTAAATACTGCGTACAGAAACCGTATGTATTGCGTACATGTTCGATACTGGTTTTGGCGCGCCCAAGTTTTGGATCGGTGTAAAGACAAAATTGCCGCCTGACTTCGAGCATCTCGAATGCGATCAGCACACCTGCGCAAAAAATTGAGGTCTCGCCGTCGGAAACAGGCTGCTGATCCGTATCACAGTTGAGCTGACGCATTTGCCGGCCAAACCCACATCAAAGGATCAACGAAAATGGTAGATTTACGCAAAATCGGGATGACAGCTGCGCTTTTGGCATCACCATTGGCTGCGTTCGCCCATCATGGCAGCAGCGGGCAATTCGACACCAACACCACAATTGAACTTTCAGGGGAAATCACCCGCATTCGTCTGGTGAACCCACACGCCTATGTCTATTTTGATTCCGAACATGAGAATGGTGAGGTCGTCAACATGCGCTGTGAGTTGCAGTCGGGGTCCTTGCTGAAACGCAGAGGCTGGACGACCGAGATGTTCGAGATCGGCACAAGCATCGCGATCGTCGGGTCCCCAGACCGCACAGACTCAACAACTTGCTACATGCGTGAAATCACCTTTGAGAGCGGATTGGTTGCCGCCCGGAATAGTACTTTCGATGACGATGGCAATATTCAAGCCGAGCAGCGCCAAACCACGCGCGATGACGGGACCCCCAATATTGACGGCAACTGGGCCTTGGTCCGTGAAGCAGGTGCGCGTCCGGGCGGTGGCGGGTCGGAGATTGTCCTGACTGAAGCGGGAACAGCGGCCGTTGAAGGCGCGACATCTGATGAAAATCCGCGCTTCCAATGCGAAGCGACAAACATCGTGTTGGATTGGTGGTTCGACCAGATGGTGAACACAATTTCACAAGGCGATGACCAGATTGAAATGACTTATGGCTTCATGGATTTGACACGCACGATTTATCTTGATGGCACAGAAATCCCAGATGATTTTCAACCTACCCGCGCCGGTTTTTCAACGGGTGAATGGAATGGTGATACACTTGTTGTGACAACGACAGGTTTTGACGAAGGATGGATCAATGCACCGTTGGGCGATCGTCAGGGTCCGGGTGGTGCGCGACCGGCAGACGCAGAGGATCGCCCAGCCCGTCCGGAGCGCGGTCGCGGTGGTCCGCCGTCGCCTGTCAAAAACAGCCTTGAGCTTGTCGTTACTGAACGTTTTACACTGAATGATGAGGGAACAGTGCTGACGCGCGCTTACACGTTTGAAGATCCGCTTTATCTTGCAGAACCAATCGATGGGTCGGATGCTGTCACGCTGACGTCGGATGTATATGAACCTTATGACTGCGATGATCTGACCGAAGAACGTTCGGAGTGAACTGTTTCGGGGGCGCCTTCGCGTCCCCGATTTCCTTGAACGGCACAGGCCATGTGCGCAGCGCCCTTGAATTCCAGGGCAGTACCTTGCCGTTTTAGAAATATCGATAATTTGTTGATTGAATCTGGAAAGTGGTCTTTAATGATCACGTGTTTGTCATAATGCAGCATCAGTGTCAGGGGAGGGACACATCCTATGCGGGCGTTTGACCCAGCATATAGGCCAATTCACTGGCTTCCAAATGGGAGGAAAAATCATGAGAAATCTGCTTTTCGGAACAGTATTTGCGATCAGTGCTCTAGTTACCGTACCCACGACAATTCAGGCCCATCACGGTGTTAATGGGCAATTCGATCTATCTCAGACCATTGTAAAGTCCGGGATCGTGACCCGCGTTCGTTTTGTGAACCCACACTCTTACGTTTATTTTGATTCCGTGAATGAAGCGGGCGAAACGGAAAACTGGCGGTGTGAACTTCGGTCGGGCAGCTTGTTGCGCCGCAAGGGCTGGGATGCAGATCTATTTGCTGAAGGCACCGAAATTCGGATTTTTGGATCCCCCGCCCGCGAAGAGCCGACGACATGCTACACGGAGACGATCACATTTAGCGATGGCGATGTCTTGTACCGTTATGGCGGTGTTGCTGACGATGGCACCTTCATCAACGATGCTGACGCCATTGCCGCATCCGCGAACCAAGAAGAGCAGGCCAGTCTTGATGTCCCGGATTTATCAGGCGAATGGGGTGAGCCTGTCGCCAGCGGTCCACCACGCCCATACGGTGGCCCGGGCGGTCCATTTGAGCCAAGTGAGGCCGCGTTGGCCGTTGCCAACGACTGGACGCCAGAGGAGAACCCTCGCTTCAACTGCATGCCGACCAACATCATCCTTGATTACCGCTTTGATCAGATGGTCAACAAGATCGAGCAGACAGCAGATACAGTCACGTTGACTTATGGCTTTATGGATGTCGTCCGTACGATCCATATTGATGGTACATTCCCTGAAGACATCGCACCAAGTCTAGAAGGTTATTCAGTGGGCACCTGGAATGATGACAAGCTTGAGGTTCTGACGAAGGGCTTTGCCCCAGGGTTCCTGGATTTCGTGGGCGGTCGGTCACAAAGTTCATTGCCGCATAGCGACCAGATGGAAATCACCGAGACATTCTATATCGATGACGCGGGTGAGTTGGTGCGCGAATATACCATCAATGACCCGATCTATCTTGCCTCGCCATATTCCCACTTCGACAAAGCGGTGCGTCAGGATGGGCAATACCTTCCGTTTGGATGTGACGACCTGACCGTCGAACCTGACTATGCGGAATAGCAGTAATATTTGGGCGCACAGAGTTGTGCGCCCAAACCCTTCTGAAGCGTCATCAGAGATTGCCTGGCCCTTTTCGCCGGAACTGATGATGCCGGTCGTATAACTTCTGAAAACAATCGATGGCGCAGGTCATCAAATGAGGTCGTGCATGGAAGAGTTCCTGTTCACGCTGGAAGATACCAGCCTGGGTTTGTTGGTCTCTAGTTCGATTTGGGGCTACCCGATCTTTTTGTCGCTCCACGCACTTGGCATGGGTGTGGTTGTCGGTGTTTCGGTCATGTTTGCATTGCGGATCATGGGGCTTGCTTATGCTGTTCCTGTCAGCGCGGTCTTGCCGTTTTGGCGACTGGCCATTGCGGGTTTCGTTGTCAATTTGCTGTCCGGCACAGCGCTGTTCCTAGGGAGCGCATCGTCGCTTGCGACGAATTGGGCATTCCTAAGCAAGATCGGTCTGTTGGTTGTTTCGCTCATCCTAACGTTTCGGATGGTCAAGGTCTGCATCAAAGGGTCCGGTGATATCACACCATCAGACAGGCTTCTTGCTGTCGCGGCATTGATTTGCTGGGTCCTGACAATCGTCTTTGGTCGTCTGATCGGCTACATCTTTTAAGGGGAACGTCCAATGCAAGCGCTTATCGACTTCCTGAACGCAACCGCGATCAACAGCTACATCCAAAGCAATGCCTGGGTTTGGCCAACGATGGAGATGATCCATTTTGCGGGGCTGTGTCTTCTGCTTGGGTCGCTCTTGATTATTGACCTGAGTGTCATTGGCTTTGCACGCGATATTCCCCTGAAGTTGGTGGATAAATTCATCATCGCCACGCTGATCGGCTTTGCGCTGAATGCCATCACGGGCACTTTGTTCTTTGTCGGTGACCCGGGTCGCTATGCCGTCAATATCGCATTCAGGCTGAAGATCTTGCTGATTGTTATCGCCGGGTTGAACGCGCTTTATTTTACGTTTCGGGTCCGGCCAGAAATCAAGGCAGGCGCGAACAACTTTACTGAATTAGGCGCCAATGCCCGGATATCGACGGCACTTTCTCTGACGCTGTGGACGAGCATTATCGTGCTGGGACGCTTCATCCCCTACGTCGAAGACCTGTAGGTCACTGATGCCGTTTTGGATCATCACGCTGCTCGCAATCGCTTTTGCCAGCCCATCGGAGGCCCACGGGGTCGCTGCACAAGATCAGGGCTTCTTGGCGAATGCGTCGGGCATCCATCTTGGCCCGTTTATCTATCTTGGCGCCAAACATATGGTGACTGGCTACGATCACCTGCTTTATCTGGTTGGCGTTATCTTTTTTCTGGGCAAGCTCCGCGATGTTGCGACTTTTGTCAGCCTGTTTGCCCTTGGCCATTCGATCACGTTGCTGGCAGGCGTTTTGTCGGGCATTCATGTGAATCCTTACTTTATTGACGCCATCATTGGACTGTCTGTTTGCTATAAGGCGCTGGAAAACCTTCGCATAATCGGGTTCCTCAATCCAAAGGTTGCGGTTTTTGGCTTCGGGCTTGTCCATGGGTTCGGCCTGTCCAGCAAACTGCAGGATTTGGCGCTGTCCCCGGACGGTTTGATCGTTAATATGTTGGCCTTCAACGTCGGCGTTGAGATCGGTCAAGTCATCGCCCTCACCGTCTTGTTCTGGGCGCTTTCGTCGCTACGCAATCGCCCGGATTTCCCATCCATCTCAACAACCGCAAATGTTCTTTTGTTTGCCGCAGGCTTGGTTCTGTTTGGCATGCAAGCGGTTGGTTATTTCATCACTTAATCGGAGACTTGCTATGAACCTTCCTGCAAAATTGACCATTGCATCCCTCGCTGGCGGTGTCCTTTTGGTTGTGGCGGTGCTGCCTGCTGAATACGGAATTGACCCGACGGGCATGGGGCAAACACTTGGGCTGGCTGCCATGGCGCAAGAAGCGCCACAACCTGCAACATTTGAGGGGGAGTTGTCCTTTAATGTCGGCGAGTACGATCCGACAGCGGATCTCATCAATGAATCGGTGCAGGGGTTGATCCACCTGGAAGATGCCCCGTTCCACAGCGAAGTCATCGACATCAATATCGAGGACTTCGGAGAGGTCGAACATAAATTCATCATGCCTGCCGATACGACATTTGTGTACTCATGGGAGGTTCTGGAAGCGCAAGGTGACGGCGTTTATTATGACTTTCACGGGCATCCGTCTTCTGAGGACGCCGTCAACTACCCCGAAGGGTTTGAGATGGCCTACGCCAAAGGCGAAGGCCTGACCCAAAGCGGGTCATTCACCACGCCGTTTGCTGGCTATCACGGATTCTATTTCCTGAACATCGAAGAAGGTCCAATCACGGTCCGCCTTAACGTCAGCGGATATTGGAACGAGCATAAGGAAATGTATCGCGCCATTGATGGGGAAGTCGTCAGGAGCGAAGATTTCTGACGGGGGTGGTGCGCCAGTTGGATGGGTAGATGCCCGTTCTTTGGCAACTACCGATCTCGGTCGCCTTGGCGGATCCGATCTCGCACAACCGTCGTTCCGCGATCTGTAATGATCGTCCCAAGTGCCATTGACGGATCGCCGTTTTCTGCGGGCCAACCGATGATGGTGACTGTCTCACCAACCGCTGCCACGTCCCTTGGGATGCCAGCATTGTCCCAACGGCGTGGGTTCATGGATTCGATATGCCACGTCGTCTGACCATCACTTGTCGTCAACTCTAGGGTCACATGAGGGTTGCGAATGGAAAAAGCGGTCAACGTTCCGTTAATCTCAATGCTGTTTTCCAGATCATATCGGGCAAAAGAATGATGTGCCGTTGCAATCGTCGCCGAAAGTAGAATTGCGGCAGATACGACGCCTGTTCGAAATTTACCCATGTTCTATCTCCTGTTTTTGTATGCGTTTCACTCGTCTCGCGATTGGTGATTGCCTTCGCACATCACCTCAACAAGTATGATACGTAGACCAAGCATTTTTCCGTCAGGTTTTTGGGATTACGCCGTCTGAACGCCCATTCAATTTTGATCAGAGCAGGGTTATGAACGTCGTTTTGGAATTTGCGCTTATTTTGACCGTAGCACCGTTTCTTGCGTTGCTTTGGTCGCTATATCGGGCAGCGACAAGCCGTGGCTTGCAACAGATCAATGCGGTTGTGCTGTCCGTTGCGACCCTGATCGGCCTCTTGTTTGTGCTGCAATACCTGTTGATCCGACCGTTCGTTGTCAGCGCTGATGCGATTGTTGTGCTGGCGCCGGCAATCGGTGCTATGATGATCTTGACAGGCGGTATTGCGGTCCGGTTTGACACGCGTCTTTCGAAGGTCTTCCCGATCATGCAGATCGTTTTTGGGGCTTTGTTCGCATTGGGCGTTCCTTGGCAAGGCATTTAGGTTCAAAGCGCCTTGCCCGCGTAGTGCTTATTCCTCGGCGAATGCAGCCATCACGTCGTCTGACGCCTCAAAATTGGTTGTGACCCGCTGTACGTCGTCGTCTTCTTCCAGCGTGTCCAGCAGCTTCATCAGTTTGGTCAGCCCATCCGCATCGATTTCCGTGGTCATGTTGGGCTTCCAGATCAGCTTGGTGGATTGGGATTCACCCAGTTCTGCTTCCAGTGCGTTTGACACATCGTTCAGGTCGGTGTCGGCGCAATAAATGACGTGGTTGTCTTCGTCGCTTTGTACGTCTTCTGCACCGGCTTCAATCGCGGCCATCATCACGGTGTCCGCGTCGCCCACTGATCCCGGATAGACGACCTCGCCTTTGCGGTCGAACATGAACCCGACCGAGCCTGTTTCGCCCAAGTTTCCGCCGTTCTTGGAAAAGGTGGACCGCACGGTTGAGGCTGTTCGGTTCTTGTTGTCCGTCATCGCCTCGACGATCACGGCAACCCCATTGGGACCGTAGCCTTCGTAGCGGATTTCATCGTAGTTCTCGGCGTCGCCGCCTTGCGATTTCTTGATCGCGCGGTCGATCACGTCCTTGGGCACGGAGCTGGATTTGGCTTCTTTGACAGCCAGACGCAATCGCGGGTTTTTATCGGGGTCCGGGTCGCCCATTTTGGCGGCGACGGTGATTTCCTTGGCCAGTTTCGAAAACAGCTTGGACCGCAGTTTGTCCTGCCGCCCTTTACGGTGCTGAATATTTGCCCATTTGGAGTGGCCAGCCATTAGAAACCTCGTCTTATCCGATGAAAATCTGCGCCTCTATACGGCAAGCAGGGTTCGGGCTGCAAGCCTGACGGTGTTGCGTGGCCTCCAGAGGCATCGCGTGGTCTGCTTTATATTTTTCGCGATAGTGCCGAATGGTACAATTGGGCCCTTGCGCGGTGCTATCTTGAGTACAACGAAGCAAAGGAATGAAGTATGACGGATCGTTTATCGGGCGCCGGTTCAAGTGGTCATGTTCAGTCACTCAATCGGGTAGAGTCTAACCCCGATGCGAACGAAGATGCACATCTTGCCGGCATGGGCTTTAGTGCCGCCAACAACCAACGACCACCGGGGCCGGCGGACCGGGATTTGCTTGAGAGTGCTACATCCGCGAACACGCAGTCGAAGGTGAACGGTGTTAGCCAGAAAAAAATGGAAGAAAATCTCGCCTTCATCGATAAAATGACAAAAGGCGATACGCCAATCCCAGAGGATGTCAAAAATCGGATGGCCCTATCGCCGACGATGATGAAACATCTTGAAACCTTAGATAAGGCCGGTTTCGCGTTGCAAGTGGGCGAAGGCAAAGGCACCCCGCTGGATTTTAGCAACCCGGGCACAATTCTTCTTGATTTGAAACAGATGGAAGAAGATCCAGACGCTTTTTTGGCGTCACTTGCGGAAAATCTCGTGGCGCTCAGATCCACCGATAAAAGTGATGATGCGCTGGGTGAGGTCGCGTTGAAGAATGACCTGGCGAAAATGAAGGGTGAGTTGAACCAGGCGTCTGACTATTTGAAGCGTGAAGCTGAAGTGTCCGAGGACGTCGACGGGGGTGACGCCGCGCCCGGCGAAGAGCCAGCTACGCGTACAGAACGCACTGGCCCGCTAGTGGAAACGACGGAGGCTTCAGTGGGTGACGATGAGGGTGAAGGCTCGGCAGTTCGTGAAACAGAAGTCAACCTAGACCCAGCGCGGCTATCTCCTGATGAGCTGAGGATGCTGCGGGATTCGAGGCCAATTGATGAGATCATATAGATAGAATCCGAGGGCAGCCAAATTGATCGCAATAGCCTCATCTAGCAAAAACGTTGTTTACGGAAAATCATTCAGGGCTGAAGGGGGCTGAGGCGCGAGATCGTAATGCCGCGTGTCACGGTGCGGAGCTGATCTGCCGTCACTTTGCTACAGGTGGCCTTTAAGGTTCTAAGTGACCACCCCCGTCGCGCTACAAAGGCCAGATGAATGGAATGACGAAGGACACAATCGGGGCCAGTGACAGGTTCAAGGGCACCCCGAATTTCAGGAAGTCCGAGAACCTGTATCCACCCGGTCCATAGA
Organism: uncultured Paracoccaceae bacterium; assembly: GCA_947501555.1. Taxonomy (GTDB): domain Bacteria; phylum Pseudomonadota; class Alphaproteobacteria; order Rhodobacterales; family Rhodobacteraceae; genus Yoonia. Next base: position 1,782,573 of record CANMWG010000001.1, on the reverse strand, counting down.
CCAGCGTATTGGTTTGATAGCCGATGGGTGTTGCGAAGCTTGCGCTGGCGGCAATCATCACCGCCACCACCAAGGGCCGTGGATCTACCCCAAGGGCCGTCCCTAGTCCGATGGCGATGGGGGTCATCACCACCGCCACTGCGTTGTTGGACACCAGCTCTGTGAGGATGCTGGATAACAGATAAACCGATAACACCACGAAGAACGGTGGCAGTACCAACATGACCGGCGACAGTGTGTCAGCGATGATCCCAACAGCCCCGGATGATTGCAACGCAGACCCAACCCCCAGCATCGCGAAGATCAGAGCAAGCAGGCGGCCATCGACGTAGGAAAACGCCTCATCCGCGTCAATGCAGCCGGTCATGAGCACGATTGTTACCCCGACCATGGCCAGCATCAAGATGGGTGCGACCCCAAGGGCTGCCAATGTCACAACCCCCAACAGCACAAGCAATGCTACAGGCGCGTGTCCCCGCCGGTAGGCCCGTTGCGAGGGTGAGGAGACGTCCCCAAGGTTCATGTCTTCGGCCAATCGCTGGATATCTTCAGGTGCCCCTTCCAACAGAAGCGTATCCCCGACCCGCACGGTGATATCGTCGATTTGTTGGCTGATGTTTGCGTCTCGTCGGTGCACCGCCAATGGGTAGACTGCATAGCGCCGGCGCAGCCGCATTGCCCCCATCCGTCGCCCGACCATTTTGCAGTTTGGGGTGATCAGCACCTCAACCGTGGTTGTTTCCACCGCCGACACCTGATCCACCCGCCGCAGTTCTTTGTTGTTTTGCAGCGAGAGCAGTTCGGTCATTTCTGTGCGCAGCACAACCCTGTCGCCGACTTGGAGCGTGACGGCCTTCAGGTTGCGCCGCAACGATGTATCGCCACGCACCACATCGATCAGCCGTACTCCGTCCCGTTTGAACAGCTGCACATCTGTCGCTTCCCGGCCGATCAGGTTGCTGTCGGGGGGAATGACCGCCTCGGAGAAGAATTTCTTTTTGGATCGGTCGGACAGCATGGTCGCCATGCTTTGCCGATCCGGCAGCAGCCGTGGTCCCATGAAATAAAGGTAGGTGAAGGTCCAGGCTACGACCACGACCCCAACGGGCAGGATTTCCAAGATCCCAAAGGGCTCCATCCCCGATGACCGCGCCACCCCGTCTACCAATAGGTTGGTTGAGGTGCCTAGCAAGGTCATTGTTCCGCCCACAATGGCCGCATAGGACAACGGGATGAGCAGTTTGGACGCCGACGTGCCCAGTGTCCGTGCCAATTGCACAAAGACCGGGATCATCACCACCACAAGCGGCGTGTTGTTCATGATCGCACTGGCCACGGCCACAAAGACCAACCCACCGCCGATGGCCCGGGCTGGGCTGATTTTGGCCTGTCGTTCCGCAATTTGCGTCATCGCGTTCAACGCCCCGGTGCGCACTAAGGCCCCCACGATGATGAACATCGCCGCAATCGTCCATGGGGCGGGGTTGGCGAGCGCCATCACCGCCGCGTCATAGGGGAGGACCCCCGTGACCAGCAGGATTGAGACGCCGATCATCGCCACGACCTCGGTCGGGTAGACTTCACGCAGGAACATCCCGAACATGCCCAGCACCACGAGCATGGTCAGGATGGATTCTTGTGTTTGTGTCAGTTGGAACAGATCACCCATAAGGGCAATCTTGCTGACCGGGCCCGAATGGGCAACCCATGAATGCACCCGCCGCATCCGCGTCGTAGGTGCATCATCTTAAATGATTGGCCTCCTCAGTCTTTGGTCATTAGGCGCACAATCTTAATAAGACTGAGCGCGCAAACACTGAGTGCGGTCCGGTAGTAGTCATTGGGGTGAGACGTAGCGAATGACGGCAGCGAGCCCAATTTACCTAATTTCTGCATCGCAGCCAAAGCTAGATTTCGGACAGCAGACTTTGTTTGGTGAAACGCTCTATGTTCGCTGAGCGGACTTTGTTGCCGTTCGCGACTGTTGGGCAAAGGTCTGGTTTGGCGAAGTATTGATCAGAGCGAGCAGAGATTTCGGCACTTCAAAGGCCTCACATAAACGTGTGGTGGCTTCATGACCGACACGGTGCATTTTCACGAAATTTCCGACAATTTCCCGAAAACGCTGAAGCTGCCCCGTTGAGGCAAACCATCCTTCATGTTCCGTCTGCGTTAATGAAATTTTAGGAAAATGAAAAGATGATGAATTGTCGCAAAAACGTATGTCGTCCCGCGTTGGGCATTGTTGCAATTGGTAGCCTTGTCGCATGCAGCGGGAGCGGCGGGTCAAGCGGGTCGGGTGTCGGCCCTAGCCCGGAAGTAAGCAGCCTTACTGGCAGCCCTGCAACCGAATACGAGTTTGATGCAGACAACAATCGTGTGCTTCTGGGTAATCCCGTGGCTACTCAGGTGGCAGCTGAGGAGGCCACAATTGAGGTCACCGTTCCTGAAAACTTCAACGCATATCAAGGTACTGAGCGCGATATTTTCGCGTTTCGTGGTGTGACGCCCTCTGGCAACGGCGTCACTACGATTTATGCTGCCGGAGCGGATGCCGCGTCACTCACTGGAGCATTTGCTGAGCGCGCAGGCCCGGAAACGGTTGTTCCGGATACTGGCATTGTCAACTATGATGGGCAGTATGCTGGTGTCATTCGTTCGCTGGAAGGAGATTCGGTTAGTCACGCTGTCAGTGGTACAGCGACAATGACGGCCAGCTTTGCTGATGGACAGGTCAGCGGCGTGATCAGCGATAGGGTCGCTACTTTGTTGTCACTCACAACGATCCAAACGGACCTTGCCGATATTGAGCTGCAAACGACATCTATCGAAAATGGTGGGTTTGCCGGAACAACAACAGGAGGCGGCTTTCCAACGGTATTGGGGTTCGAGTTTGATACCGACCAAGGCAACTACAGCGGCCTTTTTGTAGGTGCAGATGGCGAAGAGATTGTTGGGAACCTCGATATCACACACACTAGGGTGTCGGACGATGCTCGCATTCGCCAGGAAGTCGGCGCTTTCATCTTGGAGTAACGCAATTTGGAGTGTCGCCTTGGAATTTACGGTGTTTGCCGTGGCCTTGCTGGATGAGGCGGCACAACCAAAAGACGGGCCGACTTATGCAGTCATTCCATGCCGTCTTGCGGATCACCCATTTAGAGTTCGGTCAAAAGTCAGTGTTGTTTTTTTACGTTTGATGTTTCGGCATTTGCATGGCGGGGTTGGACCAGCATCAGCCCGAAACCCATGCAAACAAGAGCCATCCAGACCCACAAGCTGTAGCTTTCCCCCAGCAGGAGCATCGCCCAAAGAACACCTGTTCCGGTGACCAAATAGCTGATTTGCCCTGCGAAAACGGCCCCCGCCCGCCCGATCAACCAGACGTAGCCGGTGTAGACCAGCACATGGATGATCGAGCTGAGTAGGAACGCCACGTCTGCCAAGATGAACGGCGGGCTTGGTATAAAGAAGTGCCCGCTCCCCAGTGCGAGGGGCAGGGCGATGATGGTGCCGATGGCCGAGGCCCCGAAGAGCACTTGCACCGGGTCCAGCCTAGCCGTCCCCCATTTGGCCACCACGTTCCCTTCGACGGCGTAGCAGAAAGGGGCGATCAGCGCCAACGGCAGAAAGGCGATCATGGCCCGGTCGGGCAGGCTGTTATCGGGTAGGGCGATAAACCCGACGCCGATCAGCCCGATTGACAACCCTGCCAACCGCCGCAGCGAAAACCTGTCATTCCCAAGTGTCAGCGCGATGGGAAAGGCCATCATCGGGATCGTGGCGATCACGATTGACATGACCCCTGCGGGCAAGTGGAACGCTGCTTTGTAACTGGTCGCGTTGGGGATCAAAGATCCAATGCTTGCGATCATCAGCCAGACGGCGATTGTTTTGCCATGCACGGGTAGCCGACCCAGCGTCCGCCAACGCAGCGCGCCCAGCACAACAGTCCCGATCAGCATTTGCCAAAAGATCAGCCCGAAAGGCTGGTAGCCTGCGCTGACGGTGATTTTGATCAGCGGTTGGGTGAGCCCCCAACCCGCGCCTAGAAGGATCAAAGAGCAGGTCAGCCGCAACCGGTCTGTGATCATGCAGGTCCTGCGGGCGCCAGCCTACCGCCTTGGCGCACCATTTCAACCCGCGTGGCTTTGCCCGTCGTATTGTCGGTTTCGACGTACAGCCCTGATAATGTGGCCTCTTCTGTGGCGGGCGTGAACCGCGCTTTGGGCATCCCGGTGATGAAGCGCCGCAGCGGTTCGGCTTTTTCCATCCCGATGACCGAATTGTAGTCGCCGCACATGCCTGCGTCCGATTGATAGGCTGTCCCGCCCGGCAAGATCATCGCGTCGGCGGTGGGCACATGCGTATGCGTGCCGACCACGATGCTGGCCCGTCCGTCGCAGAAATGCCCGGTGGCCATTTTTTCCGATGTGGCTTCGCAGTGAATGTCTATCAGGCTGGCCTGTACTTGCCCGCCCATCGGATATTGTTTGAGGATGCCATCAAGGGCCGAGAACGGATCGTCGAAGGGGCGTTTCATAAAGACTTGACCCAGCACCTGCGCCACGAGAATTTTGCGTCCGCCTGGGACGTTGAAAACCCGTGCGCCGACGCCGGGCGCGGCCTTCGAGAAATTAATGGGCCGGATCACCCGTGGCTCTTGGGCGATGAATTTGAGCATGTCTTTCTGGTCAAACGCGTGATCGCCGAGGGTGATCACATCGGCGCCCGCATCCAAGATCAGTTGCGCGTGATCCCCCGACAGCCCCATCCCTGAGGTGGCGTTTTCGCCGTTCACCACCACAAAATCGAGTTTCCAGTCCGTCCGCAAGCGGGGCAGATGGTTTGTGATTGCAGCCCGGCCCGCGCGGCCCATAACATCGCCAAGAAAGAGTATTTTCATACCCCCGTTGGTAAGCGGTTGCCGGAGAGGGTGCTAGCGCGAAATGACGCGGCGATGCGTCTGGGGCAGAAATTCACGTCCTTTGCCGGTTGGTGCCCTGTCTGGATCCCGATAAATCGCGTACAGTCACGTTTGAAGTTGGTAACGCGGGTCGGTCAAAGATGGTTGGATTGAGGGTTTTCTGCGCCACCTTGATGCTGGGGGGATCTGCCCATGCGCAGGATTGGAGTTCGGGTGCGGTGATGCGCGCACTCGAAATTCCGGCCCATGAGGGGCTGATGACGCTTATGGGGAACCCCGACACAACATTGGCCCCGTTTGAGACTGATGGCTGTAGTGGTGGTTTGTCCGATGCCTGGCGCGTGGTCGCAGGCCAGTTTCCCGATTTTGATGAGATACATCAATCTGCGCCGCCTTGGGAAAGCTGCTGTGTCACCCATGATGCCGCCTATCACAACGCAGATAGTGCATTAGATGCCCGTGCCAGTTTTGATGCGCGTTTGATCGCGGACCGCGCGCTCAGAACATGTGTTGCGGCGACTGGAGGTGACCGGGTTGATGCGCTGGTTGCTGTCTACCGGGTCAACCCGGATCAGATTGCCCGGGCCTTTGAGGCGATCGCTGATGCCATGTATATGGCAGTGCGCATCGGGGGGCGACCTTGTTCAGGATTGCCTTGGCGTTGGGGTTATGGCTATCCGTCCTGCTCGGTGTTGACTGGCGCTTTGGACTGACGCCTCACATTGGCTGTTGCATGCTGAAAAAGTGGTGGACCTTCCCATGCGTTACTGCCACGGATAACGCATGAACAACCCCCAAACATCGCGCCCGGTTGTGGGTATTTTTTGGATGGCCTTTACCGGCGTGATGTTCGTCGCCGTCACGGCTGTCGTCAAACATCTGGGCGATGGTGTACCTGCTGCCCAAGGGGCGTTCTTGCGCTACGTATTGGGCTTGGTTTTCCTGGTCCCGATGATTAAACCGATCCTGGCTGCCCGTCTGACCCGCCGTCAGATGACCTTGTTTGGCCTGCGCGGCGTGGTCCATACAGGCGCTGTGATCTTATGGTTTTTTGCCATGGCCCGCATTCCGATCGCTGAGGTGACGGCGATGAATTACCTTTCGCCGGTCTATATCACGATCGGCGCTGCCTTGTTTTTGGGTGAGCGTTTGCCGCCCCGCCGGTTGGCTGCCGTTGTGATCGCTTTGATTGGTGCGCTGATTATTCTGCGCCCCGGTGTGAAAGCAGTTGAAATTGGTCATATTGCCATGCTCGGGACCGCCGTGTGCTTTGCAGCCGGGTATCTGGTAGCCAAGCAGTTGTCGGGCGAAGTGTCGGCGGCTGTTGTTGTGGGCATGTTGTCGATCACGGTGACCATCGGGTTGGCGCCTTTTGCCTGGGCCGTATGGGTAACACCGACTTTGCCGCAATTGGGCTGGCTGTTTCTGGTCGCATGTTTTGCCACGGCGGGCCATTATGCCATGACTTTGGCCTTTGCCGCCGCCCCGCTGACCGTGACCCAACCGGTGACCTTTTTGCAGTTGGTTTGGGCCGTGATTTTGGGTGCTGTGGTCTTCGGAGAGCCCGTGGATGGTTGGGTTGTGTTTGGGGGAGCGGTGATCATGGCTTCTGTCAGTTTTATTACCTGGCGCGAAGCGGTGGCCCGGCGGGCTGTAACGCCCGCTGTGCCTGAAACGAAGGTTTAGGGAGAGGGCAGACTTTCATCGAAAGTCTGAACGCAAATCCTCGGTGAGGATTTGTTTACAATTTCTCGTAGAAATTGTTTTGGGGTAGTTTGCCGCGCAGGCCCGACAGAAGCGAGTTCTGAGTGATTTTGCCAATGGGCTGACCATTATCGATGACCTGTAAATCGCCATTCTCGATCATGTTCATAACGTCCTGCACCTTGGTTTCCACATCGACCGTTTGTCCCGCAGCCGTTCCATCGGTCATCACGTCCCGCGCGGTCAGCACCCCGAGCGGGTTCATATGCGCCACGAAGTCGGCCACATAGCCGTTGGCTGGGTTGGTGAAGATGTCCCGCGGGGTGCCGGTTTGCACGATCCGCCCACCCTCCATGATCGCGATGCGGTTGCCCAGTTTGAACGCTTCGTCCAGATCGTGGCTGACGAAGATGATGGTCTTGTTCCGTTGCCTTTGCTGATCCAAAAGTTCGTCTTGCAATCGGGTTCGGATCAATGGGTCGAGTGCGGAGAAAGGTTCATCCATCAGCAAAATAGGTGCGTCAGTGGCGAAGGCCCGCGCGAGCCCGACCCGTTGTTGCATGCCACCCGACAGCTCGCCCACCAGAGCCTCAGCCCTGTCGGCGAGCCCTACCATCTTTAGTTCTTGGTCGACCCGTTTGCGCCGTGCGACTTTTTCTAAGCCAGCCAGCTCCAAACCCAGCCCGACGTTGTCCCGTACGGTGCGCCATGGCAGCAGCCCAAACTGTTGAAATACCATCGACACGCATTCCAGGCGCACCTTTCTCAGATCCTGCGCGGTGCTGTTGCCGACGTTGCAGGTCCAATCGCCGTGATGGATGCGCACGTCGCCTCGGATCACAGGGTTCAGCCCGTTCACCGCACGTAGCAGCGTGGATTTACCTGAGCCGGACAGCCCCATCAGCACGAGAATCTCCCCTGTTTCGACCGTCAAGGAACAGTTGTGCACGCCCAGAATCTGACCAGTTTTGCTTTGGATTTCGGACCGGTCCAGCCCTTGATCCATCAACGGGAGGGCCGCCTGCGGTTTATCTCCAAATACGATGGAGACGTTATCGAACGCGAGGGCTTTCATTCGGTGCCTTCTTCCCTTTCAAATCGAAGGACGCCGGTGATCCCGTTTTGCCCCACATCCGTCGGGTGGTTTTGTCCGTCGTTCACGATCACCTCGCACAATAGGGGTGTTTGCCCTTCCAGACAGGCCAGATTGACGCCGATTTCTTGTGGGTTAGACCGCCGGTTATGGTGGGTGTAGATGCCGCAGGTCTTGCAGAAGTAGTGTTTCGCGACGTGACTGTTGAATTGGTAGAGCGTCAGATTCCCTTCACCAGCCGTGTAGCGGATTGCATCTTTCGCGGCGGACACAGCCACCGCCCCACGTCTCAGGCAAAGAGAGCAATCACACCGGCGGGCTGATGCGATGCCCGCTGATAGGGTGACTTCGAATTGCACCTTACCACAATGGCAACTTCCCTTGATCATTTCGATTTTACCCTCAGCATACGGTCCAGCATGATTGCAACGACGACAATGACAAATCCCGATTCAAACCCAAGCGAGGTGTTGACTGTGTTGAGCGCTCGGATCACCGGCACACCCAGCCCGCTGGCCCCGACCAGCGCTGCAATCACCACCATCGACAGCGACAGCATGATCGTCTGGTTGAGCCCGGCCATGATCTGGGGGAGGGCCGATGGCAGTTCGACCTTGAAAAGAACTTGGCGCTTGGTGGCCCCGAACGCTTGGGCGGCTTCCAATAGGGGTGTCGGTGTCGAGGATACACCCAGATAGGTCAGTCGGATTGGTGCGGGTAGCACGAAAATCACCGTGGCGATCAGCCCGGGCACCATACCGATCCCAAAGAACACGATTGCCGGGATCAGATAGACGAATGTGGGCAGGGTCTGCATCAGGTCCAGCACAGGCACCATGGTCCGGTAAAGCCGGGGTCTATGCGCTGCCGCGATCCCGATGGGCACGCCGACCCCCATGCAGACGACGCAGGCCGACAGCACCAGGGTGAGCGATTGCATTGTCTCTTCCCAATAGTCTTGGTTGATGATGAACGCAAAGCCTAGCACGACGAAAACGGGCGTTTTCCAGCTGCGCTGTAGCGCCCAGGTGCCCCCCGCAAAAGCGGCGATGACGATGAAGGGATGCGGTGTTTCCAGCACCCATAGGATCGCATCGATCAGCGCCTCCATCGTGTCGGAGAGCCAATCGAAGAAGAACGCCAGATTGTCGTTCATCCAGTCAAAGACGGTTTCGGCCCAGTCTCCGATAGGGATTTTGTTTTCGGTCAGCCAATCCATCTTTGATGCCTTTCGCGGAAAGGGTCGGGACGAGCCCGACCCCATGGTTTACATGCCAAATGCCGCTTTGACGGCTGTCACCGCGTCGCCGCCATCTTTGGTTGTCACGCCGTCCAGCCAGGCCATGAACGCATCTGGGTTGGCTGACAACCAAGCTGTGGCCGCGTCAGCAGGGTCTTCACCATCGTTCAGGATTGCGCCCATGATCTCGTTTTCCATGGCGAGAGAGAATTCGAGGTTGGTCAGCAGCGCGCCCACATTCGGACAGCTTTCTGTAAAGTCGGCCGTTGTGTTGGTATAGACCGTAGCACCGCCCAGATTGGGCCCGAACCAGTCATCGCCACCGGTCAGATAGGACATCTCAAAATTCGCGTTCATCGGGTGTGGTTCCCAGCCCAAGAAGACGATGGGTTCGTCTCGCCCTGATGCCCGGTCGACCTGTGCCAGCATACCCTGTTCCGAGCTTTCCACGACTTCGAAGTCTTCTAGCCCAAAGGCATTATCAGCGATCATATCCATGATCAGGCGGTTGCCATCGTTGCCCGGCTCAATCCCGAAAATCTTGCCTTCCAGCGCATCTGCATTCGCGGCCAGATCAGCGAAATCGACGATGCCCATATCGGCGGCGGCTTTATTCACAGCGAGCGTATATTTCGCCCCTTCGAGATTGGCCCGGACGGTGTCGACTGTGCCCGCGTCGCGGTATGGCGCGATGTCGGCCTCCATCGTAGGCATCCAATTGCCAAGGAAAACGTCAACGTCTCCTTCGGCGAGCGAGATATAGGTAACGGGTACGGAAAGGATCTTGATATCTGTATCATAGCCTAAAGCGTCCAGAAGGACGGAGGTTGCGGCGGTGGTCGCTGTGATGTCGGTCCAGCCTACGTCGGAAAATATGACCGTGTCACAATCTGCAAGAGCAGGTGCGGCCGTACAGATCGCCAAGATGGACAGTGTCGATTTCAACGTCATAGTAGTCTCCCTATTTTTTCTTGATTGACGGGTCAATAAATATCCATTTAAGTGCTCAGGTCCACCCCAAAGAGGATCAAATGCCCAAGCTTGGAATGGAGCCTATCCGGCGCGCTGCCTTAGTGAAAGCCACGATTGACGAAATCGGGGCTGCGGGCAATCTGGATGTAACAGTTAGCAATATTGCTAAGCGTGCTGGTATGTCTTCGGCTTTGGCGCATCACTACTTTGGTGGGAAAGATCAAATATTTCTGGCCGCTATGCGCCATACTTTAGCTGTTTATGCCGCAGAAGTTCGTACCGCATTGCAAGGGACTGACGGCCATCGCGCGCGCCTAGAGGCTGTGATTGCTGCCGGGTTTTCCTCAACGAATTTCCGCCCGGAAGTCATTGCGGCATGGCTGAATTTCTATGTGTTGGCGCAGAGCTCAGAGGACGCTCATCGCTTGCTGCAAATTTATCAGCGCAGGTTGCACAGCAATCTTATGCATGATCTGCGCCCGTTGATTGGGTCGCGTGCTGCCTTGGCTTCTAGGCGGATCGCGGGTCTGATCGATGGGCTTTATCTACGGCAAGGTTTGGCCCGTGATGGCTCTGCCCAAATGGATGCCACGACCCAAGTGTTGGCCGCTTTGCAGGCTGAATTGCGCATAGGTGGCCAATGAGTAGGCCGAACATTCTGATCATTATGGTTGACCAATTAACCGGCACGCTGTTCCCCGATGGCCCGGCAGATTGGCTGCATACGCCGCATTTGAAAGCTTTGGCCGCCCGGTCCACCCGCTTTGCCAACGCTTATACCGCGTCGCCCCTATGTGCCCCGGCCCGCGCATCTTTTATGTCGGGTCAATTGCCCTCACGTACCGGGGTCTATGACAATGCCGCTGAATTTGCGTCATCCATCCCGACCTACGCCCATCATCTGCGCCGTGCGGGTTATCAAACGTGTCTTTCTGGCAAAATGCATTTTGTCGGCCCCGATCAGTTGCACGGGTTTGAGGAACGTCTGACCACCGATATCTATCCCCCTGATTTCGGCTGGACCCCAGATTATCGCAAACCCGGTGAGCGGATTGACTGGTGGTATCACAATATGGGGTCAGTCACCGGCGCAGGCGTCGCCGAAATCACCAACCAAATGGAGTATGACGACGAGGTCGCCCACCATGCCAAGGCCAAGATTTATGATCTGGCGCGTGGCCATGATGCCCGCCCATGGTGCCTGACCGTCAGTTTTACGCATCCCCATGATCCTTATGTGGCACGCCAAAAATACTGGGATCTGTATGCGGACTGCGATCATCTGATGCCGCAAGTTGATCCGATCCCCTATGGTGAACAGGATGCCCATTCGCAGCGTATTCTGGATGCGAATGACCGCGATAACTTCAACATCACCGACGATCATATTAAGCGCGCGCGCCAGGCATATTTTGCGAATATCTCGTATATTGATGATAAGGTCGGCGCGCTGTTGCAGGTGCTTGAAGACACAGGCCAGGAGGCCGTGATCATCTTTGTCTCTGATCACGGCGATATGCTGGGTGAGCGCGGTTTGTGGTTTAAGATGTCTTTCTATGAAGGGTCCGCGCGCGTACCCTTGATGATTGCCGCACCGGGCATGGCGCCAGGATTGAACACAACGCCGGTCAGCACGATTGATATCACACCGACCTTATGTGATCTGGCCGATGTGGATATGACCGAGGTCAAGCCATGGACCCAAGGCGAAAGCCTGGTGCATCTGGGGCAGGGCGGCACCCGCGACACGCCCGTTGCGATGGAATATGCGGCCGAGGGCAGCTATGCCCCGCTGGTATCGCTGCGCTATGGCAAATGGAAATACAATCGTTGTGCGCTTGATCCAGACCAGTTGTTTGATCTTGAGGCCGATCCGCATGAACGGCACAACTTGGCTGAGGTGCCTTCACACCAAGGCACGCTGACCCAATTGCGCGCGAAATCTGAGGCGCGCTGGGATTTGGCCAAGTTTGACGCCGATGTCCGCCATTCGCAGGCTTGTCGCTGGGTCGTCTATCAGTCGCTGCGTAATGGCAACTATTATCCGTGGGACTATCAGCCGCTGCAAAAGGCATCCGAACGCTACATGCGCAACCACATGGATCTTAATATCCTTGAGGAAAACCAACGGTTCCCCCGTGGGGAATAACCCGATCTCATATCCACCCAAACGTCTGCCGGAGGCATTCCGCCCATGACCACACAACCTAAGGCCAGCCATTTTATCGATGGACAATACGTCGAAGATACCGCCGGTGAGATCATTGAGGTGATCTATCCTGCCACTGGTGCCATTATCGCGCGCTTGCATGCCGCGACCCCGTCGATCATCGAACAAGCCCTGACCAGTGCCAAGCGCGCCCAAAAGGAATGGGCCACGTGGTCCCCCACTGAGCGCGGCCGGGTGCTGCGTAAAGCTGCCCAGATCATGCGCGACCGCAACCATGATCTGTCGGTTTTAGAGACCTATGACACGGGCAAGCCGTATCAAGAAACCAGTGTGGCTGATGCGACCTCGGGTGCGGATTCGTTGGAGTATTTTGGGGGCTTGATCGCGAGCATCACTGGCGAACATATCCCGTTGGGCGAAGATTTCGTCTATACCCGCCGCGAACCCTTGGGTGTTTGTGTGGGTATTGGCGCATGGAATTACCCGACCCAAATTGCCTGTTGGAAAGCGGCCCCCGCTTTGGCCTGTGGCAATGCCATGGTGTTCAAACCGTCCGAGACAACGCCGCTTTGCGCGTTGAAAGTCGCTGAAATTTTGCATGAGGCGGGCGCGCCAGCAGGAGTTTACAACGTTCTTCAAGGCTATGGCAGTGTCGGTGCGTCTTTGATTACCGATGCGCGGGTCGACAAAGTCTCCTTGACTGGCTCAGTGCCGACGGGCCGCAAGGTTTATGCCGCTGCCGCAGATGGTTTGCGGCATGTCACGATGGAACTGGGCGGCAAATCTCCTTTGGTGATCTTTGATGATGCCGATCTGGAAAACGCTGTCTCGGGTGCGATTTTGGGGAATTTCTATTCTTCGGGGCAGGTTTGTTCTAATGGGACACGCGTGTTTGTGCAAAAGGGCACCAAGGATGTATTCTTGGAACGTCTGAGCGCACGGCTGGCGGGGGTCAAAATGGGCGATCCGCAAGACCCAGACGTGAACTTTGGTCCGATGGTGTCGGACCGCCAACGCCAGATTGTTGAAGGTTTTATTGCTAAAGGCTTGGAAGAAGGTGCGACGCTGATCACTGGTGGTAAACGTGTCGACCGTGGCGGGTTTTTCATTGAGCCGACCGTTTTTGCTGATGTCACCGACGATATGACCATCGCGCGGGATGAGATTTTTGGCCCCGTCATGTCGGTGTTGGATTTTGAGACCGAAGAAGAGGTATTGGCCCGGGCGAATGATACTGTGTTTGGTCTTGCCGCAGGTGTATTCACAGCTGATTTGACCCGCGCGCATCGTATGGCAGCTGGGTTTGAGGCGGGTACCTGCTACATCAATACCTACAATGATGCCCCCGTCGAGGCACCCTTTGGCGGTGCCAAATTGTCTGGGGTTGGCCGAGAGAACTCGAAGGCGGCGATTGAACATTACAGCCAGATCAAAGGTGTTTACGTGCGGATGGGAGATCTTGATGCGCCCTTCTGACTGGCACTCGGCAAGCCCTTGCGGGCTCTTCTCGCGCAGCGACGCGTGCCGTCAGGCACAAGGAGCGTGTGATGCGGGCTGATTATGTGATCATCGGCGCAGGGTCAGCAGGATGCGCGATGGCTTATCGTCTGGCCGAGGCAGGTAAACAGGTGCTCGTCATTGAACATGGTGGCAGCGATGCGGGCCCATTCATTCAGATGCCCGCGGCCCTTTCCTATCCGATGAATATGAAGCGTTATGACTGGGGTATGCAGACCGAGCCCGAACCACATTTGGGTGGGCGCACACTGGTTACGCCGCGTGGTAAGGTGATTGGCGGATCATCCTCGATCAACGGGATGATCTACGTGCGCGGCCATGCCCGGGACTTTGATCATTGGGCCGAAACCGGCGCACAGGGGTGGTCCTACGCCGATGTGTTGCCCTACTTCAAACGCATGGAGGCCTGGCATGACGGTGGCCACGGCGGCAATCCCGATTGGCGCGGCAAAGATGGCCCGCTGCATGTAACACGTGGCCCCCGCAAAAACCCTCTGACCCGCGCATTTGTCGAAGCGGGCGCGCAGGCCGGCTATCCGATTACCGGTGATTATAATGGCGAACAGCAAGAGGGGTTTGGTCCCTTTGATGCGACGATCCACAAAGGCCGCCGCTGGTCCACGGCAACCGCCTACTTGCGCCCGGCGCTCAAGCGGCCGAATTGTAATCTGATCCGTGCTTTTGCCCGCCGGATCATTGTCGAGGATGGTCGCGCTGTGGGCGTTGAGGTCGCGCGTGGCGGTAAGATCGAGGTGATCCCTGCGAATGTTGAGGTTATCGTTGCCGCCTCGTCGTTGAATTCGCCGAAGCTGTTGATGTTGTCCGGCATTGGCCCTGCCGCACATTTGGCCGAATATGGCATTCAGGTTGTTGCCGATCGTGCAGGCGTTGGTCAAAATCTGCAGGATCACTTAGAGCTTTACATCCAACAGGCGGCAACAAAACCGGTGTCCTTGTTCTCCTACTGGAACCTGCGCGGTAAAGCCCGGATCGGGGCGGAATGGTTGTTGTGGAAAACTGGCTTGGGCAGTTCTAACCAGTTTGAAAGTGCGGGTTTCATTCGGTCGCGCGCAGGTGTGGACTACCCCGATATCCAGTTTCACTTTCTGCCGATTGCGGTCAGTTATGACGGTCGGGTGGCCCCGGAAGGCCATGGTTTTCAAGCCCATGTTGGCCCGATGCGATCGGCCTCGCGTGGGCAGGTCACCCTGCGCTCGGCGGATCCCAATGATCACCCGCGTATTCAATTCAACTACATGTCTGACCCACAAGACTGGATTGATTTTCGGACTTGTATTCGCCTGACCCGCGAGATTTTTGCGCAAAAGGCCTTTGCGCCCTTTCGCGGCCATGAAATTCAGCCTGGTGACGCTGCACAAAGTGATGACGCTTTGGATGACTTCATACGCGATCACGTGGAAAGCGCCTATCATCCCTGCGGGACTTGCAAGATGGGCCGTGTCGATGATCCGATGGCCGTAGTTGACCCACAGGCGCGTGTCATTGGCGTGGACGGTTTGCGGTTGGCCGATAGTTCGATCTTTCCGCGTATCACAAATGGTAATCTGAATGCGCCGTCGATTATGGTCGGCGAAAAGGTGGCGGATCATATACTGGGGCGCAATCCGTTGCCCCCCGCAAATGACCAACCATGGATGCATCCGCATTGGGCCACTGCCCAACGGTAGGTCTTCGTCGGGGTTAAGTATTTGTTAGGAATGATTAACGGAATGTCTTGATTGCAGGCGAAGCCCGCCGCTATGGGTTGGGCATGTTTCGTTTTCTTCTGGCACTCTGTATGCTTGCCCTGCCTTTGCCTGCCGTAGCCTTTGAAGGTGTCTTGCGCGTCATTGACGCCGATACTTTTGATGTTGGTGATGTCCGTGTCCGGCTATTTGGTGTTGATGCGCCCGAGATAGGTCAACCTTGCGCGGCGGACGGTGAAGAGTGGGACTGCGGGCGTTGGGCCCGTGACCAGGTTCGGGACCGGTTTGAAGGGCAATGGGTCCAGTGTACCACGCAGGATGTGGACCGTTATGAGCGCATCGTCGCACGCTGTCAGGCCCAGAATGTCGATATTGGTGAGACGCTTGTGCAAGAGGGGTGGGCTTGGGCTTATTTGCAGTACTCCAGCCTTTATGAATTCGATGAAAAAGCCGCGGCTGTTACGGGGCGCGGGCTCTGGGCCGTTGAAATTGAACGCCCCGCCGCCTACCGCGCCGCACTTGCTGCCGGGCCCGATGCCCCTGATCCGGCTTGCGCGATCAAGGGCAATATTTCAGACAACGGACGCATCTATCATATGCCGGGCAGTCGAAATTATGGGCGTACATCGATCAATGTGAACAATGGCGAGCGGTGGTTTTGCTCGCCCGCGCAGGCCGAGGCCGCGGGATGGCGTGCGGCGGGGCAGCCGTCTGGTTGAGCCTTTCGCTTAGTCAAGCTGATAGGGCAGCGTACCTCGCCTATTCGGATCGACCCGCAGCTGTCTTTCCAACGGAGGAACCGCCCGTTGGTGACAGTTTCGCCTTTCGCAAATCCGGCAGGAAATCCCAATTGGTGCATAGGCATCGGCGGCCCCCACATCCATGTGATCGGCGTAGACCAGATGGGCGGCATGTTTCACTTCGCAGCCCAATCCAATAGCATAGCGCCGGGTGGGGATGTTGTAGCCGCCGCCTGATTTGCTGACGTCCCGGGCGAGGCAAAAATAGCGGGCGCCATCGGGTGTTTCGGCCAGTTGTCGCAGGAATTGTCCCGGCAGTTCAAAGGCTTGATGCACATTCCACAGCGGGCATGCCCCGCCGTAGCGTGCGAATTGCAAGGTCGTGGCAGAGTGTCGCTTGGTGATCGTGCCAGCCTGATCCACCCGCACAAAGAAAAAGGGGATCCCCTTGGCCCCGGGCCGTTGCATTGTCGACAGCCGGTGTGCCACCTGTTCCAAAGACGCCCCAAACCGCGCGGCGAGGATTTCAAGGTCGTGCCTGGTATCTTGCGCCGCCTGAAGAAAGGCCGCGTATGGCATCAGTGCGGCCCCGGCAAAGTAATTGGCCAGCCCGACCTTGGCGATGCCGCGTGCTTCGCTTGATTGAAATCGTGCCAGATCAAGCGTGGCGTCGATGAGAGGCCCTTGGTTCAAAAGAGCCAATTGCAGAAGTAATTGAAAGGTCTGTGTGGCCGGGTTGCTGCGTTGTGAAATCGTCAGCGTTTTGCTGTCCGGGTCGAAATGCCGGACGGTTTCGGTGTCGGCGAAAACGACGTTGATGTGCTGGGCTGTGAGAGTGCGGATAACCGCCTCGGCCATGGTTTCATGGGGTTTGCGCTGGTTGGCGAAACGCTCGGCGCTGCGATCTACGGCGTCGATGTAGTTGTCGCAGTAGTGGAAGAAATCGCGCACCTCCTCCCAGGGGCTGGGTTGCAGGCGGGCATCTTCGCGGCCCAAGGCTTCATCAAGTGACGCAAGCCGTTCGTGGGTTTGCCGGTAGGCCGCGTGCAGATCAAGCAAGGCACGGGCGAGCGAAGGTGCGTTGGCGGCCGCAAGCCGCAGATCAGCAAGCGCAGGGGCGGTGCCGGTGAACACGGGGTCGGCCAGTGCTTCGCGCATGTCGCTGACCAGCCGTGCTTCGTCGCCGGCTTGTAGTTCGGTTACGTCAAACCCAAACTCTTGCGCTAACCCCAGGACCACAGCGGTCGACACGGGCCGGTTGTTGTTTTCCATTTGATTGAGGTAGGGGAGGGATACACCCAACCTTTCGGCAAAATCCTTTTGGGTCAGCGACAGCCGTCCGCGCAGTTCGCGTAGTTTTGCACCAGCGTAGAGTTTTTGATTGGCCATAGGGCACCTTTGCAGATTTGCTAAACAGGTTTAGCAACTGCAAATGACGCGTCAAGCGATCTGTTTTTCCCGCCAGATAACGAATACGACAGATAACATGGCCAAGATTGAGACCCCGAGCATCAAGAGCTGCAGTGGGAGCGTCCCGGTCTCTTGGGTCAGCATACCGCCTGCAAATTGCGATAAGCCCGCCCCGCCGCCGACCATGATCGCGCCGCCCAGCCCGCTTGCGGTACCCGCAAGATGTGGGCGTACTGAGATAGAGCCTGCGACGACATTGGGCAGTGTCATCCCGTTGCCGAGCCCCATGAAGGTGCAAAAGCCAAAGAAGTTCAGTGGGTGGTTAAATCCGCTGACGGTCAATATTGCAGACAGGCTCAGGCCCACGATGGTCAAACCGGTCCCGATAAGCGCCATCGTGTTGATCCCGAACCGGACCGAGAACCGCCCTGATAAAAAATTCCCCAACGCGTACCCAATTGCAGGGGCCCCTAGTGCGACACCGTTCCAGACGGGCGACAGCCCAAAGAGGGTGTTGCCCACGAAAGATGCGCCGCCAAGGAGTGCAAAGAACGCGCCCGCGCTGAAGGCGGCGCATGAGACATAGCCCCAGAAGCGCGGCGAGCGGAAGAGTTCGGGGTAGCTTTTGACCTGTTCGCGGAAGCTCAGGCCGCCTTTGGCAACGGTTTCGCCCAAGTCAAAATAACATAGAGCAAAGATCAGACAGCCCATAAGAGCAAGAAACATAAATGTGGCTTGCCAGCCAAACATTTGATCTAACGCGCCTCCGACCATGGGACCAAACATTGGCACCAATGCCATCCCCATCGTGACATAACCGATCCGGGATGCGGCCTCTTCTTGTGGCACGATATCACGGACGATGGCCCGGCTGAGCACCATAGATGAGGCGACGGCGGCTTGCATGATCCGAAAGAAAAGGAAGACTTCCACGGTTGTTGAGATCAATGTCCCTAAGGTTGCGATGATGAAAATGGCTAGCGAACCAAGAACGATAATCCGTCGTCCGTACCGGTCCGAGATTGGCCCGATGAAGATTTGCAGCAATGCGGTCGCGGCCAAATACCCCGATAATGCGATCTGCATGATCGCATAGTCCGTATTGAAGTAACGGGTCATTCCCGCCAGTGACGGCAAGAAGATCGACATGTTCAGTGCTGCGATACCCGTAATCAGGATCAACGTGATGATATGGGGTGGTGTGGTCCGATCCAGAAATCGGATCGTGGGTAATGATGCCATGGCGCAGAGTTATTCCTGTCGCCAGCGCTTGTCCATCACAACTGCAGGGGGGTGGGCGAAAAGCTGCAATATTTGCAGTTTTGCAAATCTTTAATTCTGTAAATCAGTGGGTTTGCAAATATTCCTTTTCCTCCTTCTGCCCAAAGTCTGTTCCCGCTATGGTTGGCCAAACACGAGAGAGGGACGAAGCCTATGGATGTCTTGCAAGAGCTTGAGAGCCGCCGCGCGGCTGCGCGGATGGGCGGTGGTGAACGCCGTGTCGCTGCCCAGCATGCCAAAGGCAAACTGACCGCCCGCGAACGGATTGAGTTGTTGCTCGATGAGGGGTCGTTCGAAGAGTTCGACATGTTTGTGGCCCATCGCTGCACGGATTTCGGGATGGAAAAGGACCGGCCTGCCGGGGATGGTGTTGTGACTGGATGGGGCACGATCAATGGCCGTATGGTCTATCTGTTCAGTCAGGATTTCACGGTCTTCGGTGGCTCACTGTCCGAAACCCACGCCCAAAAAATCTGCAAGATCATGGATATGGCCATGCAGAATGGCGCGCCTGTGATCGGGATCAACGACTCTGGGGGCGCTCGCATTCAAGAGGGTGTCGCATCACTGGCCGGATATGCCGAGGTGTTCCAGCGCAATATTATGGCCTCTGGTGTTGTCCCCCAGATCAGTCTGGTGATGGGCCCTTGTGCTGGTGGCGCTGTGTATAGCCCCGCGATGACCGATTTTATCTTCATGGTTAAAGACAGCAGCTACATGTTTGTGACTGGTCCTGACGTTGTAAAGACCGTCACAAATGAGGTCGTGACCGCCGAGGAATTGGGCGGTGCGTCGACCCATACCAAGAAATCATCCGTGGCAGATGGTGCGTTTGAGAACGATGTAGAAGCCTTGGCCGAGGTCCGTCGTTTGGTGGATTTCCTGCCATTGAATAATCGTGAAAAGGCGCCGGTGCGTCCGTTCTTTGATGATGTGGATCGGATTGAGGACAGCTTGAACACGCTGATCCCGGATAATCCCAATGCCCCTTACGATATGACCGAATTGATCGTCAAGCTGGCGGACGAGGGTGATTTTTACCAAATCCAGGAAGACTTCGCGAAAAATATTTTGACCGGTTTTATCCGGCTAGAGGGTGCTACGGTGGGCGTTGTGGCCAACCAACCGATGGTTTTGGCAGGTTGTCTGGATATCGACAGCAGCCGCAAGGCTGCGCGGTTTGTCCGCTTCTGTGACGCCTTCGAAATTCCAATTCTGACCTTGGTCGATGTCCCCGGCTTTTTGCCCGGCACCAGCCAAGAATATGGCGGAGTGATCAAACATGGTGCCAAATTGCTTTTTGCATACGGCGAGGCCACGGTGCCCAAGGTCACTGTGATCACCCGCAAGGCTTATGGTGGGGCCTATGATGTGATGGCGTCCAAGCATCTGCGGGGCGATTTCAACTATGCTTGGCCAACGGCTGAGATTGCGGTGATGGGCGCCAAAGGGGCGACCGAGATCATTCACCGGGCGGACCTTGGGGATGCCGAGAAGCTGGCGCAGCATACCAAGGATTATGAAGACCGTTTTGCCAATCCGTTTGTCGCGGCTGAGATGGGGTTCATCGACGAGGTCATCGTTCCACAGTCGACCCGCAAACGGGTGTGCCGGGCCTTTGCGTCGTTACGTGGTAAACAGTTGAAAAACCCTTGGAAAAAGCACGATAACATCCCCCTATGACCCATTTCATGTCATCAGATGCGCCGAGTGGGCAGAAAAATGCCGTTTGGGCGGGTCATTGGTTTCAAGGCTTGCGCGGTGTTTGCGGCCTAAATGTGGGTATTTCCAGTGAGCCTCCACAAAATGTAGGGCATGAAAGTGTCCCCTGCCAAATCGATGGTGCCTCGACGTCACACTACAGTGACTTCGGCTTACAGGCATTTGGAAAGAAAAGGTTTTTGCCTATGATATTGAAACGCGAAATGGTTTTCGCGCCCTCGTGGGGTCTTGGTTTTCCAAGGCCTTGCTCCAAAAGAGGCAGGCAAGAAAAATGGTACAAGGACTTCTGGCTTTTGCATTCGCAGCGCTTCTCGCGCTTGTGGCTGTATCGGGCAGTCAGGACCGTTCTCCGTTACAAGTTACTTCGGATATGGCCCTGTTACAGGCTGTCACAACTGACTGGTCTGTGCCCTAACACTCAGTGTCGCGGGCGGGGATTGGCCCCCGTCCGCCACGCACCTTTCCCCAAAGGGTGTGTCTGACATGGAAAAGCATCGCGGCTTCCCAGGCCGACTACCGGGGACAGATTTTCAATTTACGATTCGGCGTGGCCACAAGGATGGTATCGCAACCGAGATCACCGAACGTGTGCGTTATCCCGACAGACGTCCGCCAGACAAACGCGCGGATGCGGGGTTTATGCAGGCCCTGTGGGAGCAATTTGGTGATCAACCCTTTGTGCGCGGAAATCTCGATGCCGGTCGTTTGAGTTGGTTGTTTGGGCGAGAGGTTATTCCTGCGGAAGACCCATTTGACCCAACAAGCTACGATGCCTTGCTGAAGATCAACGTGGCCGTTGCCCGCGTTAGTTTTCCCGAAATTGATGGTATGCGCTGATGAGGTTTTTTGGCGGGAGTTATTATACACAAAAACAACTATGGCGAGAAACCGCCTATTTATGGGGTGGCACAATACGCCGCTTTGCAAGTGAACTACGTTGCTTCATGATGGGATCAGCAATGTCGTGTTCCAGCAAACATGAGATTGTTGATTGTCTACAACGTTACCCTTCCCTTGACCGGTTCGCTTACTTACCAAGCGGACCGGTTACGTTTTTCCGCCTAAAAACCGCACGAATTGCCGTTGATATTGGATATCAACGTTATTCGCCTATTGAGTTGGCCCCAGTAGGCGTTACTTCCGACGTCACGGAAAAAACAAAGATAGGCACGAGATTATGCAGAAGAAATCAATCGTATTGGCCGCAGTGGCAATGTTCAGCCTTGCAGGTTGTCTTGAAGGCGACACCGAGCGCGGTGTTGCAGGCGCAGCAGGCGGTCTTGCCGCTTCACAAGTTCTGGGCACTGACCCAACGGGCACAGCAATTGCGGGCGCCGCTATCGGTGTGCTTTGCGACGACGCAGGCATCAACGGCTGCCGCTAAGCCCTTTCACTTTGCCCGGCTTCGGCAGGGTAACACGTATGATCACCGCCGGGCCTATGGTCCGGCGGTGGCCATTCGAAGGTCTGCAATACACGCTAGTGGGAACGTTCTAGAAGTTGAATTGTACCGATCCCTGAATACGATCGGCCTCAACAGTTTCCCCATCGAATTGGGTCACTTCGCCCGTGAAGTATTCGACACCGAAAGTGACGTTTTCAACGGGGTTGTAAAACGCGCTGAGGTGGATTGTCTCCAGCTCTTCCAGATCATCCAACGCACCGGAATCGATTTCGCGTCGGCCGTAGGCCGCCCCGATCTTGAACTGCTCACCGATATCTTGCCAAATGGCGAGCGAATATCCTTCAGTTTCAATCGCATCGTTTCCGTCGACATCCGCCCCGCCGAAAACAAGCTGCGATCCGATACCTTCACCCGCAGTATAGCTTGCTTGGATCAGGCCGCCCTGCCAAAGTTGCGCATTCCCCGAAACGCTGACCCCAAACCCGTCAACGGTTTCCGTAGCACCGCTCAGTTGTCGCGAGATACCAGCCACTTTTACAAAGCCTTGGTCGAATGTGTAGCGGGCCGCCGCAGTGACCGCGAGGTGTTCACCGGCGGGGTCGTCTTCCAAAGACCCCGACAAGCTAAACCCGCCGCCCAGTTCGGAGGTGTAGCGCAGCTGTGCAACGCGCGAGAATGGCAGACCTGCCGGACCCTGAAAATCAAGCGTCGTGGGATAGCTTTCAATGGGCATGAAGTTGCTCCAGGTTTGCCCAGCCAGCAGTCCGCCGATTTGCCCATTTGCATGCCGCAAACGGAACCCACCACCGCCGTTGCCAAAGAAGTCACCTTCAATCTGCGTTTTGACATCTCCCAGCGCGGTCGACGTTGTGGTCCGTACGCCAAGCCGCGACTGGAAGGCATGGGCATCGCTGCTGCTGTCGCTATCGAACCCAGGTGTCAGCCCTGTGATGCCAGACGTCGTCGTGCCCAAGGCTGCGTCCGGGTCGTAGAACAGGTCAAGCTTGGTGTAGCCGTAAATGTCGATCTCGGTATCGGCTTGGGCTGCAATAGGGGCGGTCAGTATTGCCGTGCTCGCACAAAGCAAGCCGAGAGATATGTGTTTCTTTGTGAACATGGTGATCTTCCTTTTCAAAATAGCCGTCGTCCAGCGGCGGTAGGAAGAACGTTGCACAGAAACGAGGTCTTACGGTTTCACAAGCTCTCACGCGGTATGCAATTGTATGCGATGGGACTCTCACGCCAAAACAACTCACCGTGTGACATGCGGCAGGTCACCGGATTTTGACTAAGGGAATATGCGAATGTTTAAGAAAATACTGATCGCCAACCGAGGCGAAATTGCCTGCCGTGTGATTAAGACTGCCCGCAAGATGGGTATTCAAACGGTGGCCATCTATTCGGATGCCGACCGGAATGCATTGCATGTCAAGATGGCGGACGAGGCCGTGCATATCGGCCCCCCCCCGGCCAACCAATCCTATATCGTCATTGATAAGGTCATGGATGCCATAAAACAGACCGGCGCCGAGGCCGTTCATCCGGGCTATGGGTTTCTGTCCGAAAATTCCAAATTTGCCGAAGCATTGGAAGCCGCAGGTGTCGCGTTTATCGGCCCCCCAAAGGGCGCCATTGAGAAGATGGGCGATAAGATTACGTCCAAAAAGATCGCTCAAGAAGCCAATGTCTCAACCGTGCCCGGCTATATGGGCCTGATTGAAGACGCAGAAGATGCGGTCAAGATTTCCAATGAGGTCGGCTATCCTGTGATGATCAAGGCCTCTGCTGGCGGTGGCGGTAAGGGCATGCGTATCGCCTGGAATGACCAAGAGGCCCGCGAGGGGTTTCAATCGTCCAAGAATGAGGCTGCCAATTCCTTTGGTGATGACCGTATTTTCATTGAAAAATTTGTGACACAGCCCCGCCACATCGAAATTCAGGTGCTGTGTGATGGTCACGGCAATGCGGTCTATCTGCATGAACGAGAATGCAGCATCCAGCGCCGCAATCAAAAAGTCATTGAAGAAGCCCCCAGTCCATTTCTGGACGAGGCGACCCGAAAGGCCATGGGTGAGCAGTCTGTCGCCTTGGCCCAAGCCGTAGGCTACACCAGTGCGGGTACCGTAGAGTTTATCGTCGACGGCGACCGCAACTTCTATTTCCTAGAAATGAACACCCGCCTGCAGGTTGAACATCCCGTGACTGAGTTGATCACCGGTGTTGATCTTGTCGAACAGATGATCCGGGTGGCTGCCGGGGAAAAGCTACCTTTCCAGCAATCTGATCTGAAGATCAACGGTTGGGCCATGGAAAGTCGGTTGTATGCAGAGGACCCTTATCGCGGTTTTCTCCCCTCCATCGGTCGCCTGACCCGCTATCGCCCTCCGGTCGAAGAGGCGACGTCAACGCGCGCTGTCCGCAATGACACGGGCGTGTTCGAGGGCGGTGAGATCAGTATGTATTACGATCCAATGATCGCCAAACTTTGCACATGGGCCCCAGATCGAGCCACGGCAATTGAAGAAATGCGTCTGGCGTTGGATGGGTTTGAACTCGAAGGGATTGGCCACAACCTGCCGTTCCTTGCTGCGGTTTATGATCATCCCAAGTTCACCAGCGGCAACATGACGACGGCCTTTATCGAGGAAGAATACCCCGAAGGGTTTGAAGGCGTCACCTTGCCTGAAGAAACCTGCCAGCGGATCGCTGCGGCCTGTGCCGCAATGCACCGCGTGGCCGAGATCCGCCGTTCGCGTATTTCCGGCCGGATGAATAATCACGAACGGCATGTCGGTGCGCAGTGGAACGTACGCCTGCAGGGGCAAGCCTATGATGTGACCATTGATGCAGATAAATCTGGCGCGACCGTTGTTGTCGGTGATCATAGGCTACGTGTGGAAAGTGACTGGACCCCCGGTGATCCGCTGGCCCGTTTGACGGTGGATGGGACCCCGTTGGTATTGAAGGTTGGCAAAATATCGGGCGGTTTCCAGGTTCGGCATCGTGGAGCTGATCTGAAGGTGCATGTGCGCACGCCTCGTCAGGCGGAACTGGCAGCTTTGATGCCTGAAAAACTGCCCCCCGACACGTCGAAATTCCTGCTCTGTCCGATGCCAGGCCTGATCGTGAAGGTCGATGTGGCCGCCGGGGACGAAGTGCAGGAAGGGCAGGCCCTTTGTACTGTTGAGGCCATGAAGATGGAAAACATCCTACGTGCCGAAAAGAAAGGCGTGATCAAAAAGGTTAACGCAGGCGCGGGCGATAGTCTGGCTGTGGATGATGTGATTATGGAGTTTGAATGAGCCCGCATCATCACATCACATGCGACGGTGCGGGTTACTCGCCCGCCAACCGCCGATCTGAAATTTCCTGCTGGCGCAGTGGCATTTTGTCTATGGAGCGCGAAAGCTCGCGCACGCTCCAGGGGGCAGGCTTGCGCAGTGCGACCCGCCCGTCTTTGGCCACCAGTGCCATCATATATCCCCGGGGGCGCAAGGTGGTGCGCCATTCCGTTGCGGCCTCAGGGTCGGTGTCTGTGATGACGATGACGTCCCGCTCGCCCAGATCATCAAGCCCGCTCAGCAACAGGTCCATTTGCTGCTGGAAGCGTGGATCATTGGGCGTATCAGCAAAGATCACCAAGGGTCGTGCGATCCACTGCAGATCGGACTTACTGACCTCTGATGCGTCAAAGGTCAGGGTCTGGTCCTCTTGCCAACGCTCAAATGCGGTGGCGTCTTGGGCTTGGCCGGCTGTTGCCAGTAGCATGGCGGCAGCGATCCAGCGGAGATGCGTCAATATCTTCATAGTCAAAGATATAGACGCGGTATTGCAAAAAGCTAAGGCCCAAGCACAAAACAATGCGAATAATTTTGTGATGCCTCACGGACTTACCCTTTGGAGACTGACATGACAGATCACAAGAAATGGGTTGAAATCGCCACCAAAGAGCTGCGGGGTAAGCCGATTGAGGCCTTGGATTGGCAAACACTGGAGGGGATTTCGGTCAAGCCGCTCTATACGGCCGAGGATATCGCGGAGCTGCCGCATATGGGGGGGATTCCGGGCGAGGCTCCGTTCACCCGGGGCGTGAAGGCCACGATGTACGCAGGCCGCCCGTGGACGATCCGTCAATATGCAGGGTTTTCGACGGCTGAGGAGTCGAACGCTTTCTACCGCAAAGCGCTGGATGCAGGGCAACAGGGCGTCTCGGTCGCCTTTGATCTGGCAACGCATCGTGGTTACGACAGTAACCATCCCCGTGTAGAGGGCGATGTGGGTAAGGCGGGCGTGGCCATCGATAGCGTTGAGGATATGAAAATCCTGTTTGACGGCATTCCGCTGGATAAAGTGTCTGTTTCCATGACGATGAACGGCGCGGTGATCCCGATCTTGGCCAATTTCATCGTCGCCGGGGAAGAGCAGGGCCATCCGCGCAACGTGCTATCGGGCACCATTCAGAATGACATCCTGAAAGAGTTCATGGTCCGCAACACCTATGTTTATCCGCCAGAGCCATCGATGCGGATCATTGCAGATATTATTGAATATACGACCGCTGAGATGCCCAAGTTCAACTCTATCTCGATCAGCGGCTACCATATGCAAGAGGCCGGCGCGAACCTGGTGCAAGAGCTGGCCTATACGCTGGCTGACGGGCGCGAATATGTCCGTGCCGCCATCGCGCGCGGCATGGATGTTGATCAGTTTGCCGGGCGGCTGTCGTTCTTCTTCGCTATTGGGATGAATTTCTTCATGGAGGCCGCCAAGCTGCGTGCGGCTCGTTTGCTGTGGTCGCGGATCATGGAGGAATTCGAACCCAAGAACCCCAAGTCCTCGATGTTGCGCACCCATTGCCAGACCTCGGGCGTGTCTTTGCAGGAACAAGACCCCTACAACAACGTCATCCGGACCGCCTATGAGGCCATGAGCGCCGTCTTGGGTGGTACCCAATCGTTGCATACCAATGCCTTGGACGAGGCGATTGCTTTGCCTACCGAATTCAGCGCCCGTATTGCCCGGAACACGCAGTTGATCCTGCAGGAAGAAACCGGTGTGACCAATGTGGTCGATCCTTTGGCCGGGTCATACTACGTCGAAAGCTTGACCAATGAACTGGCCGAAAGGGCATGGGCCTTGATCGAAGAGGTCGAGGAGATGGGCGGCATGACCAAGGCCGTGGCCAGCGGCATGCCCAAGCTGCGGATTGAGGAAACAGCGGCTCGTAGGCAAGCGTTCATTGATCGGGGCACTGAGGTCATCGTTGGCGTGAATAAATACCGCAAGGATAAAGAGGACCCGATTGATATCCTTGATATTGATAATAACGCGGTCCGGGAAGGTCAGATCAAGCGTCTGGCCGACACCAAGGCCAAACGTGATCAGGCGGCTTGTGATGCGGCCTTGGCTGTATTGACCGCCCGCGCCAATGAAGGCGGTAACCTGTTGGAGGCGGCGGTTGAGGCCGCCCGTCAGCGCGCCACTGTGGGAGAAATCAGCATGGCAATGGAGAAGGCATTTGGACGGCACCGGGCCGAGGTCAAGACCTTGGCGGGCGTTTATGGTGCGGCCTATGAGGGCGACGAAGGTTTCGCGGCTATTCAGGCCAATGTTGAGGCTTTTGCCGAGGAAGAAGGTCGTCGCCCACGTATGCTGGTCGTCAAGATGGGGCAGGACGGGCACGACAGGGGTGCGAAGGTCATTGCCACTGCCTTTGCCGATATTGGCTTTGACGTCGATGTGGGCCCGCTGTTCCAGACACCGGCCGAGGCCGCACAGGACGCGATTGACAATGATGTCCATGTCATTGGGATCAGCAGCCAAGCGGCGGGGCACAAAACCCTAGCCCCCAAGCTGGTGCAGGCCCTGAAGGATGCGGGTGCGGAGGATATCATTGTGATTTGCGGTGGCGTGATCCCGCAGCAGGATTATCAATTCCTGTATGATCAAGGGGTGAAGGCGATCTTTGGCCCGGGCACAAATATTCCCGAAGCGGCGCAGGATATTCTGCGCTTGATCCATGCTGCGCGCGGGTAGTATCACATTTGTATGTTAAAGCTTGATCATCTCGCGGTGGCCTGCACATCTTTGGCTGAAGGGACCGTTTGGGTCGAGGAGCAGCTTGGCGTTACCTTGCAACCGGGCGGACAGCACGCGCGCTACGGCACCCATAATCGGCTGTTGGGCCTGGCGGATGGCTTGTATCTTGAAGTGATTGCGATCGATCCGGGGGCCGTGCCTGAGGCAGGGCATGCGTGGTTTGGTTTGGACCATTTCACCGGGCCACCGCGTCTTGCGAATTGGTTGTGCCAAACTGATGATATTGCGGCTGCACCGGTTGAGGCTGGGCCGCCGCGCGCACTGACGCGGGGTGATCTGTCTTGGCAGATCACTGTTCCAGATGATGGCAGTTTGCCTTTTGAGGGTGGGTGTCCAACGTTTCTGCAGTGGCCGCCTGATGTCGTACATCCGGCCGACAGCCTGCCCGATAGCGGATGTCGTTTGCAAAGGCTTGAGGTCTGGCACCCTGCGGCGGGCCGGATCGCGGGGATGCTGAACCTGAATGATCCGCTGGTTGTGATGAAAAGCGGGGACGTCAGGTTGCAGGCGACCTTTGACACCCCCCGAGGCCCCTGCACCTTGTCATGATACGGCCTGCGACAGCTCTTGATGCGCCTGCGATTGCACCCATTTGGAACCAAGTGATCCGCGAGACGACGATCACTTTCAATCCCACAGAAAAGACCTTGTCCGAGGTGGAAACCTTGATCGCCCAAAACTGCCTGGTCTGGGAAGAGGCGGGCACCGTTCAGGGGTTCGGACGCATCTTCCCGTTTCGCGGTGGAGAAGGTTATCGGTTCACCGTCGAACACACGATCATGATCCATCCGGGCAGTCATGGGCGTGGTGGCGGGCGCGCGCTGCTCGACGCATTATGCCAGATGGCCAAAGCGCAAGGGATGCACACAATGATCGCCGCATGCAGCGCAGAAAAACCGGAGGCCGTCAAATTTCATGCAGCCTGCGGCTTTGTGACGGTTGCAACGATGCCCGAAGTGGGGTTCAAGTTTGGGCGTTGGATAGATCTGGTTTTGATGCAAAAATCCCTTTGAGAGGACCTCGATATGTCGATTTGGTCACGCATGGCCGACGCAATCGCCGCCCTGGCCAAGGGTGAAGGGCTTTCTGCGGTTTTCGATAAGCTGCGCGCACCGCCGGATCGGACCGTTGCGTTTGCCATCGCCGTCATCGCGCTGGGCGCCAAGATGGCCAAGGCTGATGGGGTCGTGACCCGCGATGAGGTTGTGGCCTTCCGCGAGGTGTTTCTGATCCCTCCTGAGGAAGAAGCGAACGCCGCCCGCGTCTTTAATCTAGCCCGTCAGGACGTGGCCGGGTTTGATATTTATGCCCGCCGGATCAAGGCGATGTATGCGGGCAATGATGCCCCTTTATGTGATCTGATGGAGGGGCTGTTCCATATCGCGATGGCGGATGGCTTTTATCATCCTAAGGAGGATGATTTCCTGCGCGAAGTGGCTGACATCTTTGGCTTTGATGACCGTCGCTTTCGCTGCATCCGGGCGCAATTTGTCACTGATGCGGAACGTGATCCGTATGATGTGCTGGGTGTCGACCCGTCCGCCCCTATGGATGAGGTCCGGTCTGCCTGGCGCAAACTGGTCCGCGAGACCCATCCTGACCAGATGATCGCCCGCGGTGTTCCCGAAGAAGCCATCAAATTGGCCGAACGGCGTATGGTCGCGATCAACCGTGCTTGGGAAGAGATCCAGCAGGCTGCTGCGTGAGGTTGGCCACTTACAACGTCGAATGGTTCAACACCCTGTTTGATAACGATGGTGCGCTGATCGATGATGGATCCTGGTCGTCGCGCTGGGATGTGACCAAGGCCCAGCAAACGGCCGCCCTTGGTGCCGTCTTCACAGCCATGAATGCCGACGCCGTGATGATCATTGAGGCGCCCGACACCAGCCCGAAACGCAGCACTGTCAAGGCGCTGACCCATTTCGCAGACCGGTTTGGTTTGCGCACCAGCGCTGCTTTGACTGGCTTTACAAACGACACGCAGCAGGAAATTGCCCTGCTCTATGACCCTGATGTCGTCGTGGCCGCGCATGATCCGCGCGGCGACCCACAGGCCCCGCGTTTTGATAGCAGTTTTGCAATGGATCTGGACGTTGATGCCGCCCCGGATGCAATCCGCTGGTCCAAACCGCCGCTTGAGGTGGCGTTACGCACGCCGCAAGGGTCCCTGCGGCTCATTGGGGTGCATGCCAAATCAAAGGCCCCCCACGGCGCCCGCAATGACGCCGAGGCGATCCGGATTTCCATTGAAAACCGCCGCAAGCAGCTGGCCCAATGCATCTGGCTGCGCAAGCGTATCGATCAGCATCTGGCGGCCGGCGAAGACCTGATTGTACTAGGCGATTTCAACGATGGGCCGGGCCTTGATGAGTACGAAAAGCTGTTCGGCCGCTCCGGGATTGAGATTGTCCTTGGCGAAGGCACCGGCCCGCGTATGTTCGACCCGCATGCACGAATGGTGTTGGGCCGCAGGATTGGGGCGATGCCAGTGACGGCCCGGTTCCGGCGCAAGGATCAACCTTATCTGCAGGCACTGCTTGACTACATCATGGTGTCGCCCGGGTTACTGGATAAATCGCCAAAATGGCAAATCTGGCATCCGTTTGATCATCCTGCCTGCTATGAGAATGCCCCACTGCGAGAGGCGCTGTTGCAGGCCTCAGATCACTTCCCGGTCGTGTTGGACATCAGTTTGTGATTTGAGATTTTCGACAAAATACCTTACTATCATGGGCATGAAACAGACAGCTACACTGACACTTGCATTTTGTCTTTGCGTGGCCCCCGCATTCGCGCAAGACGACAGCGAAGACATAACAGATGGTTTCAACCTCATGGAAGAGGGCGCAAAGATGCTGATGCGCGGCCTTATAGCTGAAGTCGCCCCGACAATTGATGATTTGCGTGGATCGCTGGAGGAAATGGGCCCAGAGCTTGGTGAGTTTGTCAGGACCATGGGCCCAGCCTTGACTGAGTTTCTAAATCAAGTGGATGATTTCAGCAATTACGAGACACCAGAATTTCTGCCAAACGGTGACATCATCATGCGGCGCAAACCTGATGCGCCGCTATGGCTGCCCGAAACCGACACTGGTGAAATCGAGCTGTGATGCGCCGATAGACTTAGTCTTTGTAGTATTTCTGTCCCCGGTACCAATACGCCTTCTTCTCGCGATCTTCTGCGGTCGTATCCACCGGTGCGGCTTCAGCTTGAGGGGCAGCTGCAGGGGCTGGTGTCTCAGGTGCTTCTGCGACCGCCAAGACCGGGATGTCTTCAGCGTGCCTTTCTTCAGGCGCTTGGCTTTGGTCGCCGAATTTGATGACACAAAACGCAGTATTGTCTTGTTCTGGATCATCTTGATGCATCAAAGCCCCAAGCAAGGCATTTGCGATGTCGACACTGCGCCCGTCTTTTGCAAGCATGAGAATGTTGGCAAGCGTCGTATTTGACAGGTACTGCAGCCCGTCGCTGGCCGCGATGATGACGTCATCTGGTTGCAGCGTCAAAGGTACGGTTGGGCAATCAATCATTGCGATTTCTTCCCCGTTCACCACGGACACCAAGGTGTTACGGTCAGGATGGTCGCGCGCGACCTCAGGTGTCATTGACCCCATTTTGACCATCATGTCGATCTGCGGGGCCATCGAATGGTCTTTGTTCAGCAGGCGCAATGCGCCGCCACGGAACAAAAGCAGGGGTGAATCGCCAATCGAGAGCCAGTATAGCTTGTCCCCTTTGACGACCGTCGTCAGCAAGGTCGAACCCATGCCGTGGGTTTCGTCATCGGTCTTTGCGTGTGCGGCGATACGTTCATTGGCTGCGATCGCTGCGGTCTGAAGCGTCGCTGGTATGTTTAGCGCACCTAAGCCGAGTGCGGCTTCGTTCATCTTGATTTCGCAGTAGACTTCGGTTGTCGCCAAAGCACTGGCGATATGGCCTGATACATGGCCACCTATACCATCGGCGATCACAGCAAAGCCAAGTGGCTGTCCAATAGGAAAGCTACATAGCACTGAATCTTCCTGATAGGATCTGGCGCCCTTGTAGGAAACGCTCGCAGCATCAAAACTTAAGGACACGCCCGCCGTTTTTTCCGAGTCCAACATCATCGTTACCCCTCATACACTTAATTTATTTTTGCAACTTTGGGCCCAAAGGCCTCTAATGGATCGATTTATAATAATTAACGTTAGGGAAGAGTTGAAATGTGGCGGATTTAAGGCTTGAGACCCGTTCTGTCGCGTCGATCTGGCCAACTTAGCCGGCTTTTGTGCGAATGACTAAATTTCGTGCATGTTTGCGTAGTTTTTTGACGCAAATTTTGGTAAATTTATGCCCGAAAATGCGATGGTTTTTTTGCCTTAGGTTCTTGAAAGAATCACTTTGCCATAGTTTTGGGTGCTATTTTTTGAATGTTACACAGGGCTCAGCATTCAAGGCATTTGCCAGCGCACTGAAGCGGGCCTCTGCAACTTCGCCAAACAGAGGGCGCGCGTGGGCATTCAGTTTCAGCGTCAATTCGTGCTTTTTCTGGTTCCATTTTAGGCTGCCGGGTTCTTCATCGGCGTTCAGCCACAGCATCGCACCCAATCGCATCGCTCTGCCAAGAACTTCTGCTTCTTTGATCTGATCGGCATTTAGCATCTCAAAGAGCGGCTCAAATCGCGAATTGCTGGTCTTGCTCGTATAACGGTTCATGAGAGCGAGCCCCAAGAACACGCGTTCATAGTGTTTTAGCCCGCCCAGATTGGCCCGGGTCGCGTTGTCAAAGGTCACCTCGGCCCGGTAGTCGGGATGCGCGCGCCAGCTGACGTCATGCAACAGACAGGCTGCTTTGATGATCCGTTTGCGTTGCCAATTCGCACGCGGGAAGAGCGGCTTTACAAAGTCATAAAGGATCCGTCCGAATCCTGGCATCCGTGCGTCTTTGGCTTCGGCAAAGCGGCAGGCCTCAACCAGTGGATCACGCTCGCGTAGGGCGCGTGGCATCTGTTCATAAAGCATCCCCTCGCGGATCCCATAAGACGATATGGCCACATCTTTTGGCTTGAACGTGCGCATCAGTTCCTTCAGCACAATGGTGGCGAGCGGTACCAATGACATCCGGCTATCGGAAATGTTGCACCGGCTGCGCAGCTCTTGCAGGTCTGATTTGCGAATGTATTCGGCGGTTTTGCTGATTTGGCGCGATGACATCCGGTATTCATGCAACACAGTCAGCGGGTAGTCCCGCCTTGCCATATCAACCCGCGCAATGGCCCGCCATGACCCACCGACAAGGAACAGGCGCATGCCTGTCACGCCACCCATCTCGACGTGCAGTTTTTCCATTGTTTCGCGGACATATGCCTTGATGGCGGTGCGCCCACCTTTGATTTCACGCAGTTTCAATGGCCCAAGCGCGGATGTGACACGACGTCCCACCCGGCCTTCGGCCAGGTCAGCCAGCTCCATCGATGATCCGCCAATATCGCAGACAAGCCCGTAGCTGCCGGGCCAGCCCAACAGCACACCTTGCGCCGATAACCGGGCCTCTTCTTTGCCGTCGATGATCCAAAGCTTGATGCCGGTTTCGCGCAAAACTTCGGCGCGGAAATCCTTGCCATCGCTGGCCTCGCGCACTGCGGCAGTCGCCACAGCGGTCAATGGCAAGATGCCCATGCCTGCGGCCAATGCGGCAAAGCGTCGGATGGCGGATAAGGCCCGCACGCGCCCTTCAGGGTTCAGATGCCCGGTTTGCGAAAGTCCTGCCCCCAGCGCACACATGATTTTTTCATTGTAAAAGTAGGCGGGTGAGCGTGCGGCCCCATCGAACACCACCAGCCGGACCGAGTTGGACCCTACATCAATGACGCCAACACGGCTGAGCCCCTTGGCAGCGGCGTCTTCGAACAGTGGCCGCCCAAAGGGCCCCCAGTCGATCGTATCTGGGTCTACTTGTTGTGACATGTGTTCCTCGCCCCCGCGTCGACAAAGACAATGCTGTGCCGCAGCAGATCAGTCAATTCGCAAACTGACCGCGCAGGTTGCCATATGAAGATAAATCCGAGGTGCTTTAGTCGTCGGTATGTGTCAACTGCGGTACGTCTGAAGCGCCTGCTGACCCGCGCCCGGACAGGGATGGGTTTTCCATAAAGAACCTATGACAGTTAAACGCGAATTCGCCTTCGGTGATGGCCGCCCGCGTAAAGCTGCCGTCTGGTGCCATCAACCAGCTTTGCGCCACATCGGCCATATTGGCCGCCATGACTTGGCTGACGATTTGCGCCTTTACGGTGGGGTTCTTGATCTCGACCAGTGTTTCAACCCGCCGGTTCAGGTTGCGGCCCATCCAATCAGCTGAGCTCATATAGACCTTGGCCTTTTTCGAGGGCAGGGCGTTCCCGTTCCCGAAGCAGACAATCCTTGAATGTTCAAGGAACCGCCCGATGATCGATTTCACTCGGATATTTTCGGATAATCCGACCACACCGGGCCGCAATCCGCAGATGCCGCGCACCACAAGGCTGATCTTTACCCCCGCTTGGCTGGCAGCATAAAGCGCGTCGATCACGTCCGACTCGATCAGTGAGTTCATCTTGGCCCAGATCATTGCAGGCTTGCCCGCTTTCGCGTTTTCCGCCTCGGTTGCGATATTGTCCAATAAGGTTTGCTTGAGATTCAGCGGCGAGATCGCTAGGTTTTGCAACCCATCGGGCTGCGCGTATCCTGACAGGTAATTGAATACCTTTGTGGCATCCCGCCCCAGTTTTGCGTCGCAGGTAAATAGGCTAAGGTCAGTATAGATGCGGGCCGTAATCGGGTGATAGTTTCCCGTGCCAAAGTGCGTGTAGGTGACCAGCTTGTCGCCTTCACGTCGCACGACGGTGCTGATCTTTGCGTGTGTCTTATATTGCAGGAAGCCGTAGACCACATGCGCACCGGCCCGTTCCAAACGCCGGGATTGGCGGATGTTGGCAGCCTCGTCAAACCGTGCTTTCAGTTCGACCAGGGCTGTCACCGACTTGCCGTCTTCGGCCGCTTCGCAAAGCGCTTCGACAATGGGTGAGCGTTTGGAGGTCCGGTAAAGCGTTTGCTTGATGGCTACCACATTGGGGTCGCGCGCGGCTTGGTTCAGGAACCGCACGACCATGTCGAAGGTTTCATAGGGGTGGTGCAGCAGCATGTCCTTTTGCCGGATCGCGGCAAACATATCGCCATCGTGGTCCTGTACCCGTTCCGGCACGCGGGGGCTAAAAGGCGGCCAGAGCAGGTCCGGCCGGCTATCCAGCACCAGTTCCTTCAGATCGGCGATGCCGATCAGCCCGTCCACCTCAACCACCGTGTCTTCGGTGACGTGCAATTCATCCATGATCAGCGATTTCAACGCAGGAGGCGCAGCAGCCGAGAGCTTCAGCCGGACAACTTCACCACGTCTGCGCCGTTTCAGGGCCGTTTCAAACTCGCGCACAAGATCTTCGGCTTCGTCTTCGACTTCCAGGTCGCTGTCGCGCAGGACCTTAAAAGCGCAGCTTCCCTTGATCTTATAGCCCGGGAAAAGGCGGCTGATATGCAGGAGTAGAACTTCTTCCAGCGCCAGGAACCGATGCCCTTTGTCTGTGGGCAGCGCGACGAAACGGTCGATCTGCGCAGGCACTGGCAACAGGGAACGTAGCTGCCGCTTGTCGGAAGGGCGTTCCAGCTGCAAGGCCAGCGCAAACCCTTCGTTGGGCAAGAACGGGAATGGGTGGGCCGGATCGATAGCCAGCGGAGACAAAACCGGAAACACCTGTTCCAGAAATACATCTTCGAGATAGGCGATATCCGCCGCACTCAGTGCGTCGCGGCTCAGCAGGTGAATGTCTTTTTCCGCCATTTCGGCCTGCAATGCGCGGTAGACGGTTTGCTGACGGCTCATCAGTGCGCGCGCGTCTTTGTCGATCAATACAAGCTGTTCTGCTGGCGTCAGCCCGTCTAACCCTGGCGACGCATTGCCTTCATTCGTCAGCTCGCGCAGGCCGGCCACGCGAACGGTGTAGAATTCATCCAAGTTGGTCGCCGAAATGGAAAGAAAACGCAGCCGTTCAAGCAGCGGCACCCGTGGATTTTCCGCCTCTTCCAATACGCGCCAGTTAAACCCAAGCCAGCTTAGCTCGCGGTTCACAAATCGCGCAGGTGACGTGATGTCAATATCAAGGGTGGTCGGAGACGCGTAGTCCCCTTCAAGGAAGTTTGCTTTGGTCATGGGGCCTTATGTCCCGCATTTGTTGCGGATGTGTGACAAGTATCGTGGGGTTAGCCATCATTGTCCAGTAGTGCCCGGGCAAGCTTGGTGTTGATCTTGCGCCCCTGTGCGAGCGCCGCGCGATCCAACCTGGCTACAATTTCGGCCGCTGCTGCGAAGGATCTTTCAATCCTCGGCACCAGATAGGTGACAAGCGCAGGCTTGGGCATGATTTGCCGGTCAGCGAACAGCTTCATGATCAAGGCCGAGAGCAAGGCGTCATCGGGGCTATCAATTTGGGTCACATTGCTCGCCTGCATCCGGCTGGCTAGATCAGGCAGGCTGATGGGCCAGCGGCTTGGCGCGGCATCGGCGGTCATCAGCAGCGTACCGCCGGTGTTGCGCAGGTAGTTGTGCAGATGAAACATCGCTTCTTCTGCCGTCTTCGGCAGCGTCGTCATATCTTCGACAATCACAGAAGTTGCTTCGGTTTTGAAATCTGGGGTGATCGTGGCAGCAGGCACAATAACCCCGCCCGATTGTTCCGCGAAAATACGGGCCAGATGGCTTTTCCCGGCACCCGATTGTCCCATCAGGACTAATTTGCGGTCTGGCCAGGTTTCTGGCGCATTGATCATCGCATAGGCTTGCGCATTGGCCTGTGAGACAAAAAAGTCGTCAGGCCCCAGCGCTACCCCTGTAGGCCAGTCAAATGACAGTTGATTGGGCATTTATTCGTCTCTCGAAAGCCCGCGAAACAGCAGGCTGCTTTTGTATTGCTCGAGCCCGTAACGGGTCAGAACCCCGATCACAGCGGCGACGGGCACAGCGACCAACATACCAACAAAGCCGAAGAGAGATCCAAAAACGGACAAGGCAAACAGAAGCCAAACCGGATGCAGTCCGACCGAGCTGCCCACCAATTTGGGGGTCAGAATATTGCCCTCAAGGAACTGACCAATGCCAAAGATCGCCGCGACAATCCCGATCCGCAGCCAGTTTGTAGCATAAGTGACGGTTTCGCCGTCCGTCACTTCAATTGATCCCCAAAATTGGAATAGGGCCAAACCTACCGCCAGAATGCCGCCGACCAGTGCGCCCACATACGGAATGAATGTGATCAGCCCGGCAATGAAGCCAACGATCAGCCCGAAATTCAGCCCGGCTAGCATAAGGCTTGCGGCATAAAAGGTGCCCAGCACCGCACAGACAGTGCCTTGTCCGCGAATGAAAGAGGCCAAGGTCCGGTCAATTTCGGCAAAAAGCTTGCGGATGGTTTCGACATGGTCGCGGGGCAACATGCTGTCGATCTTGGCGGTCATATTGTCCCAGTCCAGCAGCATGTAAAACGCAACAACCGGAACGACGATCAGCAAAACAATGATGTTGATCAGCCCGAGGGCGGAATTGAGGATACCATTGACCAGCTCGCCCCCTTTGGACTGGATTGCCTCGCCAATCGCCAGCAATTGCTGGCGCACCGTGCTGTCTGCGTCCATTAGCGACGGGAAACGTTCGGTCAGCCAAGCCTGCAGCCGTTCAAACAATTCGGGGGCTGTGTCGATCAATGAGGCCGTTTGTTGGATCAAGGTCGGGATGACCAAAAGGATCAAAAGTACGAAAGTCAGTACAGCGACAACCGAAATGATTGAGACGGCTAACGTCCGGCTGCAGCCTGCGCGTTCCAACCTGTCGGCCACCGGATCAAGAAAATAGGCAATAGCACCTCCCAGCACGAACGGCAGCATCACATCGTTGAGAAACCAGAGCAGCGCCAAAAAGACGACTGTCGCTATGCTCCAATATTTAACCTGCTGACCGACGGGAAGTGCCATGAACGCGTCCATTATTACCTGAGAGATAGATGAGGTATGGACGATTGTAGTGCAAGGGTCGGTGCGAATTTACTGCGTTGCTGTGACCCGCGCGGCGATATCAAGCTGAATTTCGTCGGCTACGATGTCGCCATAGCCCGCTGCCCCAAAAGCAGACCGCTGGACTGATCCGCTGATCCGAAAGCTCAACTGGCTCAGGTCGCCGTCTACCGTGCCTTGCTGGCGGAAAACGGCGGCATTTAGCGTCACAGGCCGCGTGATCCCCCGGATGGTCAGGTTGCCATCGATCTTGCCCCCTGCCGACAGGTTGCGGGGGTCGTTGGGCCGGATCGCGGTGGATTGGAACCGGATGGTTGGATGGCTTTGTGCGTCCAGCACGCTGGCCGCTTTTAAGGCTTGCGTGGCAAAGACCAAGCCGGTCTGCGCACGGCGCACGTCCAATGTGACATCGACCGATGAATTCGCAAATTGCGCAATATCGATGGTGATGTCGGCTGCGCGCACGGGCATCGAGCCGCGATTTTGCGCGCCGGTCAACGTATAGACAAAGCCGACTTCGGACCTGTCTGCCTGCAAGTTATATGCGACTGGGGCGGCATGGCTGAGTGTGGGGATCAGTAAAAGAAAGGCGGCGATTAGGCGGATCATGAGGCGTCTCCTTGGGTTGCGATGATACAAGGGTTACGCAGGAGATCGGAAAATTATTCTGTGACCATTTGTGAACGCCAACGAATATGTGGCAGGCAACGGTGCGTTTGGCACCGTTGCCTGCCATAGCGGCTTAGGTCCGCCGCGTAGGGGCTAGATCCACTGACCACAGTTCGGTATCGGCGCTATCCATCAGCCGCACGGTCATGACCTGTGTGTCCGCCGCGATATCGACCTTGCCAAAGAATTGGTACCCATCAGATGGGGGCAGGTTGACGCCTTGGTCTGCGCTTCGGTGCTTGGCGAACCGGACCTCTGGCCCAAAGGTGTTATCATAATCATTCGGGCCGAATGTGCCCGCATGCAAAGGCCCCGAAACAAATTCCCAAAACGGGTCAAAGTCCTGAAACTGCGCCCGGTCGGGGCTGTAATGGTGGGCGGCCGTATAGTGCACATCGGCGGTCAGCCAAACGGTGTTGGCCACCCGCGCATGTTTGATAAAGCGCAGCAGTTCAGCGATATCCAATTCACGCCCCAAGGCCGGCCCATCGCCATTTGCCCCATTTTCAAAGGCCGCGTCACCATCACGCACCAGCATCCCAAGCGGCATATCAGAGGCCATGATTTTCCATGTGGCTTGGGACGCAGAAAGTTCCTGTTTCAGCCAAGCCAGTTGTTCGGCGCCTAAAAACTGCGCCCCTTCGGCTTCCGTATTGGCGGTATTGTCGCCTCGGTAAGTTCGCATGTCCAAAAAGAAGATATCCAGCAGGGGCCCGTAGGATACCTTGCGGTAAACCCGTTCCGGTTCCGATGGGTTTGACCGAATTGGCGTCATTTCATGAAACGCACGGGTTGCCCGGGCGGCCAAACGTGCCACAGATTTTTCGGTATAACGATCATCCGAGATCAGCTGCTCATTTGGGTACCAATTGTTGGTCACCTCATGGTCATCCCATTGATAAAGCACGGGCACCTGGGCGTTAAACGCCTGCACGTTATGATCCATCATGTTGTACAGGTACTGTTTTCGGAACTCGTCTAGGGTTTCAGCAACCTTGGTCTTTTGTGCGATCATCACGTTCTTCCAAAGGGTGCCGTCTTTCAGTTCCACCTCGTGCTGCAGCGGCCCGTCGGCATACACCGTGTCGCCAGAGTGGATCATGAAATCGGGGGCGTGCTGCAGCATGGTCGCATAGGTGGTCATGCCGCCGCGGTCTATATCGATCCCCCAACCTTGTCCTGCTGTATCGCCAGACCAGACAAAGGAAATGTCGCGCAAGCCCTGCGGCGCGGTCCGAAAATGCCCGGTGATCGGTTTGGAAGTTGCGTTCAGATCACCCAGATCAACCATCTGCATCCGGTAAAAGATATCCTGATCAGACGGCAATCCGGTCAAGGCCAGCTTGCCAGTGTAGTCCGTGGGCGCGCCCACGTTCAGTGCTTGTACTTGGGTCGGATTTTGAAAGCTCTCTGTGGTCGACCATTCTACCATCATCCGGGCTTCGCGATCTGCACGCGACCACAGAACCGCACCATCATGGGCGATATCGCCCGACTGCACCCCGTGGGTCAGGATGGGGCGCGATTGTGCGCGGCTTAGGCCGGGCATCGCGAGGCTGGTCATCAGGGCGGCTGACCCGACAAGCGTTTGGCGGCGGGAAAGTTTGATCTGTGGCATTTGTGGCTCCTTGCTTGTTGCTGGGACCACGGTGTCGGGGAATTGCGACGGGGATGTTTTGGTAACGTGACATGCACGCGAAAGATTTATGTCAGCCGGGGGGTTTTGTCGGCGCATGCGGCAGGCTACACGGTTTGCAACAAAGATATATGGGGACATTTCCATGCGCCTAAGCCGCTATTTTCTGCCTGTTCTGAAAGAAACGCCCCGCGAGGCGCAGATCGTCAGCCATCGCTACATGTTGCAGGCGGGGATGATCAAACAGGCGACCGCCGGGATATATTCGTGGTTGCCGCTTGGCTTCAAAGTCCTGCGCAAGCTGGAAAACATCGTGCATGAGGAACAGCAGCGCGCCGGCCATATGCCGATGTTGATGCCAACCTTACAGCCGGGCGAACTGTGGGAAGAATCTGGGCGCGATAACTCTTACGGTCCCGAAATGCTGCGGGTCGTCGACCGGCATGGCCGCAAGATGCTCTATGGTCCTACCAATGAAGAGATGATCACCGATATCTTCCGCAGCCATGTGGGCAGTTACAAGGAATTGCCTCTGACGCTCTACCATATCCAATGGAAATTCCGGGATGAGGTCCGCCCGCGCTTTGGCGTGATGCGGGGACGCGAGTTCTTTATGAAGGATGGCTATAACTTCGATCTGACCAAGGAAGACGCGCTGCACGCCTACAACCGCCATTTGGTCAGCTATCTGCGCACCTATGAGCGGATGGGTCTGAAGGCGATCCCCATGCGCGCGGACAGTGGCCCGATTGGCGGCGAGGACACGCATGAATTCCTGGTGCTGGCCGAAACGGGCGAATCTGAGGTGTTTTATGACAGCGCCGTGACCGATCTGAGCCTTGGCGATCGGGATGTGGATTTTGATAGTGTGGATCAATGTCAGGCCATCTTTGACGAATGGACAGCCCCCTACGCGCGGACCGATGAAACGCATGATGCCAGCATCTTCGCGGATGTCCCCGAAGACCGGCAACGCACGACGCGGGGCATTGAGGTTGGCCAGATTTTCTATTTTGGCACGAAGTATTCGGAAACGATGGGTGCTCTGGTCGATGATGGCAAAGGCAACAAGGTGCCTGTCCACATGGGCAGCCACGGGATTGGTGTGTCCCGATTGATTGGTGCCATTATCGAGGCGAACCACGACGACAAAGGCATCATCTGGCCCGAAGGTGTGACCCCATTCCATTGCGGTATTCTGAACATGCGTTCTG
Source organism: uncultured Paracoccaceae bacterium (assembly GCA_947501555.1). GTDB lineage: Bacteria > Pseudomonadota > Alphaproteobacteria > Rhodobacterales > Rhodobacteraceae > Yoonia. The sequence goes on along the minus strand of CANMWG010000001.1, from coordinate 1,740,986 downwards.
GCGATGAAGCGGCTGATGCCGCTTGTGAGGCGCTCTATGCGTCGCTTACCGCATTGGGGCTTGAGCCGCTCTACGATGACCGCGACGAACGGGCCGGAGCCAAGTTTGGTACGATGGATATGATCGGTCTGCCGTGGCGGATCACGGTTGGCCCGCGGGGCCTGAAAAACGGTGTTGTCGAAGTCACCTGCCGCCGGACGGGTGAAAGCGAAGAAATGCCGCCCGAGGATGCCGTGGCCAAGATAGCCGCGATCTACGCAGGCATTGCATGAGCCTGACAGACGTCGATTGGTCGCTGATCCCGTCCCCTGCGGATGACGGGAAAGCGGATCATTTGGAGGGAATGTCCCTGCCTGACGTCACCCTGCAGGCCACGGCGGGTCCAGCGGTGAGCCTTGCGGATTTGCAAGGGATTGCCGTGCTCTACGTCTACCCGATGACAGGCCGCCCGGATCAAGATTTGCCCGATGGATGGGACCAAATCCCCGGTGCGCGTGGCTGCACGCCGCAGTCTTGTGCTTTTCGCGATCATTTTACAGATCTGAAGGCGCACGGGGTGTCGCATCTGTTTGGGATATCGACCCAAACTACGGAATATCAGGCGGAGGCAGCAGAGCGGCTGCATCTGCCGTTCCAGCTCTTGTCCGACGCAAACCGTGCCTTGGGGGAGGCGCTTGACCTGCCGGGGATCGCCATTGAGGGGCAATATCTGCACAAACGCCTGACGATGATCGTTGTCGATGGGGTGATCGAAAAGGTGTTTTACCCGGTGTTTCCACCCGATCAGGACGCAGAGAATGTAATCAAATGGTTGGGCTCTGCCTAATGGCTTGGAGGGGATCTGAATATAGTTTCCGACAAGCACAATCCGCCTTTGATCTGATCTCATTGCTTCAGGCATGCGATGACCAAACCCTTACTACCGTTGGCGGATCAAATCTGGTCAGTGTCATCCGAAAAAATGCCTGCCGTTTTTTTGGTGATAGCGATCAGGCAAGCTACGAAGAATTGGCAACCATTTGTCTCGATGCATCAGACGGCGCTGAAATTGCGACTGCCGTGCTTGTTGCGAATACCCTGCAAAAGGGGCTTTGGAGTAAAGACACAAAGGAATTCGCAGAAGCTGCAATAACACGCATTCATGATGGGCCGCAGGTCCTGCGCGCGGCCATTCTGCGCGGATTGGACACGATCGAAGATAGCATAATCCGTTATGAGCCTGCGTCCTATCTTTTGCCAAAAATCAACCGGTGCACGCGACATATTGACGATGTTCTGCCTGCGCTTTGCCAGCTTGCGAAGGGCATGGATCTACATGTCCAAAAGTCGGTGTCTCAAGCAGATTATGGCGATAGGGCAGATCTGCATCTAGAAGCGTTGAGTGCAGTGCTTGAGTCGGAGGACTGCCGGTTTCCAAAGAATGAGGCGTGGTTTCCCAGTGAGGTTGTTGAACTGATTGCGCATGTGCCAAGCACGCAGGGTTTCGTTGAATGCACCGCTCTTTTGTTGGCGAACGCATTGCCCACAAATGATCATATGGGATGGTTTGAGTTTCGGTGGGAACGGCTTTCCGATGCATACAATCAATTGCCGGAAAACGTCCGAAACACGATCCTGGCAGGGGTACGTCATCTTTACGAGACGGACAAAGAATTCCTATCCTATTCGGGGCGGAAAGACTGGCATCCAATTCAAGCGCCTGAAGGCATGATCCCCATCAACAAGCCCGGGTCCCAATAAAACGTTAACGCCTGCGTAAAACCCTGCTACATTGCGTCAAAACAAAATGTCACGAGGCAGCAGATGACACCGAAACCAAACACGCAGGTCCTGCGATGATCAGGGCGTTATGTCTAATTGGGGGCCTGACCGGCGCGGTTGGCCTGTCCCAGTTTCCCGAATATTCACAGCAATATTTGCAGCGGCTTGGTGGGCAGGTGGATGAGCTGACCCGCGATATCAAACAGCTCGATGCGATGGCGCTGGATCTGCGCATTGGGCGCGAACAGCGGCTAGAGGATATGGCCGAAGTGCCCACATTTGCAGCCGATGCCGCCCATTGGCGCGCCAAGATCGCCCGGCATGCGCGGTTGCGCGAAACGTTGATAATGCTCCAGGACGCCACGCCCATGGAGCGGTTGACGATGCCGCATCGCTTTGCTGATCCGCAGACAGCACAGGCGGTTTGGGACGATTTCACCCCGGCTGTCCCGTTTAGTACGGCGGGTGCGGCCTCGGCCGGTGCCGGGTTTTTAGGGGGCTGGGCCATGCTTGCGGCGTTCTTTGCAGCACTGACCGCCCCTTTCCGGCGAATGAAGCGCACGGCGGACCCGGCACCAAAGCGTGCGGAACCGGCCATCCGCGCTGATCCGCCCTTGTCCAGACCGACGCTGGTCGCGCAAGCGCCCGACAACCGCCCGCGTCTTGCAGGGGCCCAAAGGTGAGCCGTGCCCTAATTGTATGGGGCGGCTGGGATGGGCACGAGCCTGACAAAGTCGCTGCGATCTTTCGGTCGTTGTTGGAAGAGGCGGGCGTCACTGTCACAATGGCCACGTCATTGGATGTGTTCGATGATGCAGAGACCCTGCTGACTTATGACCTGATCGTGCCGGTTTGGACCATGGGCACACTCAGCCGCGAGGCTGCGACAAATGTGACCGAGGCCGTCGCCCGCGGCACGGGTCTAGCCGGATGCCACGGGGGCATGTGTGACGCTTTCCGCGACAGCCCATTGTGGCAGTTCATGACTGGGGCAAATTGGGTGGCACATCCGGGCGGGGACGGGGTGCAATACCGTGTTCAGATCACAACTGACGACCCACTTGTCGCGGGCATCTCGGATTTTGATGTACTGTCCGAGCAATACTATCTGCACGTTGATCCTGCGAACAGGGTGCTGGCCACGACCCGGACGGATGTTGTGACATGGTATCACAGTCCCAATGGCCCGGTGGATATGCCTGTGGTTTGGACCCGGGCTTGGGGGCTTGGGCGGGTTTACTACAACGCGCTGGGCCATAAGGCCGATGTGATCGCAGATGGACCCGCCCATGAGATGCTGCGGCGTGGGCTGCTCTGGGCGCTGGACAGCAAAGCTGCCGCCATAGGCCAAGACCTGAGCGCCTTGCAGGCCCCCGGCAATCATTGGTAACGCTGTTGCTGCTTGACCATTTCCATCCGGCACAGCAGGTTGCGCCGGAAATAGATCAGGAAAACCTATGGCATCGGTGAAAAACACCCGGCCCTTCGCAGGCTTTGAATGGATGATCGCGTGGCGCTATATCCGGGCCAAGCGCGCCGAGGGCGGGGTCAGCGTCATGACCTGGATTAGCCTGGTCGGCGTGACTTTGGCCGTCTTTGCGCTCATCGCGGTGATGGCCGTGCGGTCGGGCTTTCGGGCGGAATTTATCGACACGATTGCGGGGGCCAACGCGCATGTTTCCGTCGTGATGCCACGCGGCGTGATCACGGACTATGAAGACATGGCCGACCGGATCCGGGAGGTCGACGGCGTCCGCTCTGTCGCACCTTTGGTGCGGGGGCAGGCGATGGCTTCTGGGTCGGGTCAGATCGGTCTGGCGGATATCTATGGGATTGATCTGGAAGACCTCAAAGCGTCGGACGCCATTGTACAAAGCGAACGCACCACAGGAAACATCGACGATTTGCCGAATGGGATCGCGTTGGGATCTGCGCTCGCCTCAAAACTGGGGCTTGGGATCGGCGACACTATAGAAGTTACGGTGAGATCTGGCGCGCAAAGCCCCTTTGGCCAATCCCTGCGGCGCAATGCCTATGAGGTGGTCTATATCTTCTCAACCGGGCGCTACCAGATCGACGAAGTGCGCGCCTATCTGCCCTTCGACGTGGCACAGCTGATCTTTAATCGCGACGGTGTTGCCGACGAACTCGAAGTACGGCTGGACGATATCAACATGTCCGAAGAGCTGAAGCAACCCATCGCCAATGCGGCCGGGGTCGGGACCTGGGCCTATAGCTGGCAAGACCGGGTCGGGCGGTTCCTTCGGGCGCTGACGATTGAGGATAACGTGATGTTTGTGATCATGGCGATACTCGTTTTGGTGGCGTCGATGAATATCATCAGCGGCTTGGTGATGCTGGTGAAAAACAAAGGACGCGATGTGGGAATTTTACGTACCATGGGATTAACCGAAGGATCGATCTTGCGGATTTTCTTCATCTGCGGGGCAGGTATTGGGACGATTGGCACGACACTTGGGGTGATCCTGGGGTGCGTGTTCGCCATCTACATCGACCAGATATTCAGTCTTGTGAATTTCGTCGCTGGCGGCGGCGTTTGGGACCCCTCCATTCGGGGGATCTACAACGTGCCCGCCGAATTGCACCTGTCTGATGTGATCAAAGCGGTCTCGCTTTCGCTGGGTCTGTCTTGGATTATCACCATCTTCCCCGCGCGGCGTGCCGCCCGGATGAACCCGGTTGAGGCGCTGCGTTATGAGTGATCTCACCCTCAGCCTGTCTGGCCTGACCAAGGCCTATAACGCTGGTAAACCCAATGAAGTCAATGTGCTGCAAGGGATCTCATTGGACGTGAAACCCGGCGAGGTCGTGGCACTTGTCGCACCCTCTGGTGCCGGGAAATCCACCCTGCTGCATATCGCAGGGCTGCTGGATACGCCTGATGCAGGGACCGTCGCGATTGAAGGCACCGACATGGCTGGTCTGTCTGATCGCAAGCGGACGGCTCTGCGGCGGTCGACGGTGGGCTTTATCTATCAGTTCCACCACCTGCTGCCCGAGTTCAGCGCGCTTGAGAATATCGTGCTGCCGCAACTGGCCAACGGCGTGTCCGCCAAAGCGGCCGAGGCCCGCGCGATGGCATTGCTGGACAAGGTTGGGATCGCAGAACGGGCGTCGCACCGTCCGGCGGCGCTTTCCGGGGGGGAACAACAACGGGTGGCCTTTTGCCGGGCCCTGGCCAATGAACCTGCCCTATTGCTGGCGGATGAACCGACAGGCAATCTTGATCCCGAGACCTCTGACCGGGTGTTTGACGCGTTGATGACACTGGTGCGTGACACTGGACTGGCCGCCGTGATTGCCACCCACAACCTAGAGCTTGCGGCACGCATGGATCGTCAGGTCCGGCTGAATGCGGGCGTGTTGGAACAGCCATGAAGATCGCGGTGGCTGAGATCGAAGCACGCAGCCATGCGGCCTTGATCCAGCATGGGGCCGGTGACAGCCAAGCTGCTGCTGTCGCACGCGCGGTTGCAAGGGCTGAGGCCTTAGGCAACGTGATTTGCGGCCTCTATTATCTGGAAAGCTACTGCACCCAACTGGCTTCGGGCCGCGTAAATGGGACGGTAGAACCAGTCGTCAGCACGCCCCGCCCGGGATCAATCATGGCGGACGCGCGCTTTGGCTTTGCGCAACCCGCATTCGACGCAGGGCTGCCAGGCGCCGTTGACGCGGCACGCACAAATGGCGTCGCGACTTTGGCGGTGGCCCATGCCCATACCTGCACATCACTGGGGTATTTCACAGAACAGATCGCAGCCACAGGGCTGATCGGGATTGGGTTCACCAACGCCTCACCTGTTGTGGCCCCACCCGGCGGAAATAAAGCCGTCATCGGCACGAACCCCATCGCGATGAGCGTGCCGGGCGACGGCGCGCTTGCGATGCATTTTGATTTCTCGACTTCCGCCGTGGCGTTGGGGAAAATCACGATGGCCAAAGCGGCGGGCGAGACGATCCCGCTGGGGTGGGCGGTGGATGCATCGGGTAAACCGACAACAGACCCAGATGCGGCCTTGAAAGGCGCGTTGGTCAGCGCAGGTGGATACAAGGGCTGGGGCTTTGGGTTGATGGCGGAACTATTGGCGGCGGGCATGACAGGCTCGGTCAATTCGCTCGATGTCTCGGGGCTGAAGCTGCCCGATGGTGCACCGCATGGATTGGGGCAGTTCTACATCCTGATGGACCCTGGCACACATCATACTGATTTCGCGGATAGATTTGTGCGGGTGGCTGATGCAGTTGCTGCGCAAGAAGGCGCACGCCTTCCCGGCGCGGACCGGATGGTGATGGACGAGGTGGACGTGCCAGACGTGCTCTGGGCGCAGGTGCTTAAGCTTTCTGGGTGACAAACACGCCCGTGGCCATCAGGGCAATTCCAGCCGTGCGTGTCCAGTTCAACGGTGTGGTTTGGGCTGTGAAAAGGCCGAAATGATCAATCGCAGCAGCCGAGACAAGCTGCCCCAACAACACGAAGAACACTGCATTGCCGACCCCCATCGTCGGGGCAATCCATGTGATCGACAGGACGTAAAACGCGATCAACACACCTGCCAGAAACAAATGGCGCGGCGCCATAGCGAGCTTTGCCACGGACTGCGGATTGGTCAACAATGCGGTGAGTGCCGCGACAGTGAAAGCGACGATAAACAAGACAGATGCTGCCACTGCAGGCGCGCCAATTGACCGGCCCAACGCCGCATTCAGTGCGGCCAGGACCGGTATTCCAATTCCTGCGGCCAGCATAATGAGCACGTGATGAGGCATGAGCTTTCCTTTGCAATCTGTCGCGCCGACCCTGACCTAGATCAAGGCATGGCACCAGCCTCCTTGTTACCTTGGGTCAAATCAAGGAGGCGGAACATGCGGTATCTGATTTTTATGACAATCCTCGGGCTGAGCGCTTGTGTGGAAGAACCAATTGATGGGCGCGCACTCTATTTAGAAAACTGCGCCAGTTGCCATGGGGCGGATGCGAAAGGGGATGGGCTTGCGGCGCGTAATCTTACGGTGACGCCGCCTGATCTGACAACGCTTTCCGCCCGTAATGGGGGTGTTTTCCCGCGGGACTATGTCATGAGCACCATCGACGGTCTGGATCGCGGAACTCATTTCGATCCTGCGATGCCTGAATTTGGGGCAGGTGATCTGGGCGAGACCATCATCGTGGAAGACGCAGGTCTGGGGACGCCGGTGCCAATGAAGCTTTTGATCCTAAGCGACTACCTGGAAAGCCTGCAGGAGTAACCAAATTGACAATGCTGTGACCTCACAGAATCGCGCGTTTGCGGAGTGGATTTTCCAGCGCATAAAGCAGCTGACTTCTTGAGAGGACATCTTATGCGTATTCTACTTTCCACCATTGCCGCCGTGTCGCTTGCACTGCCTGCGACCGCGGGGCCGGTTAGCTTTGCCAATGGCTGGCAGGAACAGCGGCTTTCGCTGTTTAGTTCTAATGACTACAGCTTTGGCAGCAACCTGGGGCTTGTGTCCGAAGGGGCTGTTTCGATTGCCTGGACCCGTGTAGGGCAGGCCGATTGGGGTAGCAGTGCTGCGTCTTGGGGATGGAGTGTCGAGCAATCGGTGCCGCCGACAAATCTGGCGAACAAGGGCGGGGATGACCGTAATATCTCGCTTTATTTTGTGTTTGTTCCGGAAAGTATCGCTCCCAGCCTGCAGGGTGCGAATATCCGCAGCCTGTTGGGCAATGACGATGTACGGATCATTCAATATGCTTGGGGTGGGAACCATTCCAGGGGGCAGGTGATCCCGTCGCCTTACGGTCCTAGCGGGCAGGGCGTGACCATCGCGCTGCGTCAGGCGGGCACCGGTTCGCATAGCGAAAGCGTTGATTTGGCTGCAGATTATGCTCGCGCCTTTGGTGGCGCGCCGGGCGCTTTGGTGGGGTTGGCTGTGTCGGGTGACAGTGATGATACGGATAGCGTGATCCGGGCGGCTATCGGTAATTTGGCGCTGCGCTAGTCGCCCAACAGCAATGTGGCGTAGCGGGTTTGTGGGGTCGTTCCGGCGATCTCTAAGATCAGTTTACGCTTCACCGCATCGGTGAATTCCGGGCCGCTGCGGGCGGGCATCACAAACGCGTTAGGCCCGCCTATGATGTTGTTTTCATAGGCAGTTGGCAGGTCAAATGTGCGGCCGTCGCGCAGGATTGGTAGGGCGTTGATGGTGATTCCATCGGCAACAACTTCATCACGTGCGACGGTGATAGGGGGCCCGTAGGTGTTGCCCATGCTGTCGCCGGAAAAGTCGATCACACGGCGGAAGCCTTTGATATCATTTTCATTTATCTGGTTCATGCCATAAAGCAACGCCGACCCGATGGCGTTGCGCCCCGAGGCCCCGCGGGGCGGGCCGATCAGTGCGTCGGCGAAGGCCTGCGCGCTTTCCGCGTCTGCAATGATCGTCCAGGCGACCACCGTGGATTGGTTCGTGGCCCATTCGACGTAAGTGACTGCGATTGAACCATAAAGTGTGTTCTCAATGGCTGAGACAACGGCCGGATCGGTGATGGCTGTGGCATAGGATTGGCGTTGAAAGGCCAATTCATCGGCATCGATGGAGCCCGAGGCATCAGCCAAAAGGACCAGTTCGAGGTCGGTTTCGATCTCTTGGGCGGCGGCGGGTGCGGCGATGCAGAGGGCGATGATGATGTGGCGCATGAGGTGAGGTTAGCGCGAAATTAGACATATGCAATGCGTATGGATCGCGTACAGAATGCGTACATATGATTTGGGGAAGGCGGTGTGCAAAGCGGTGGCGGGATGCATGGGTTTTGGACGTTGGGCGAAGGGGTGGGTGCGCCGAGTGCCGGGGAGAACCCCGGCCTACGGGTGTTCCGCCCGGTTTGCCCGGATAGCGCCGATCCGCCCCATGTGGCGGTGTGCATTGGATGTCCCGCCCGGCAACGCCGGGCAGCGCCCGAGCCTCCCCCATGGGGAGGGCGCTTCGCACCCACCCCGAGGCTCAGGCGATGCCCTTGGTTTTGGAGTTGGCGGAGCGGTGCGCATACACGCGCACCTTACGGATTGCTGCAGTGATTAGGATTGTTCGGGTTCGCAAGACAACAGTTTCGGGTGGAAATTGCCAATGCTGAATACTTGCCTGCGAGTTTGGCCTCGGATATTTTCACAATCGACTGTCAAAGTGATCTTAGAGGTTTCTGGAAAATTGGGTCCGCCGATTGTGGTCAAATAGAAATCACGTATCGTTTGCTTCGGTGTGTAGCTGAACTGTTTGGGGCCTAAGGACACGTCCTCCGTGTTTAGTGCGAGCTTTACGGTCGCTGCATCCGCTCCAATGTTTGTCAAGTTATAGCTATATTTTCGTGTGCTAGGTTTGCCACCTGCCCCAGAATTCCCTTTTGCCATTGCCTGAAAATAGGGCAGGTTTTCGGACACAGCCAATTTGTTCTGTTCAGTTCTAACTTCAATGTCTAGATTGAGCTGTCGCTCTGTTATGCTAACCATGGCCCGTTGCTGCTCGACAGAATTCTTGAGTTCTTCGGCTTGTAGTTCAAGAGCTTGTACGCTGTGTCGCAACTCATGACCTTGTTGAAAGAAACCCAACACGAGCCAAAAAATTGCCAGCGGACCAAACGCACCAGCAAGAAAATCGCCCCATTCGTTTGGTCTTAAGCTGGAAAATTCTAACCAATTCGAAACAGATATTATAACGATTACAATCAGATAGGCCGCAGTCAATCCTACTCCAAACTTTGAAAGCTTATTCAAGTTAACCTCTCACTCAAACATCCAACTCCTCCACAAACCGCGCGTTCTCTTGAATATACTGGAACCGCAGTTCCGGCTTTTTCCCCATCAGACGCTCGACCAAATCTGCTGTATCCCCCGGCTCATCATCATGGATCGTCACGCGGATCAGTTTGCGGGTGGCGGGGTCCATGGTTGTCTCTTTGAGGTCTTTGGCGTCCATTTCGCCCAAGCCTTTGAAACGCTGCAGGTCGATTTTACCCTTGCCGCCCAGACCTTTGGCCATCACGGCGTCTTTTTCGGCGTCGTCGGCCACATAGACCCGTTTCGCCCCTTGTGTCAGCCGGTAAAGCGGGGGGCAGGCGAGGTAGAGGTGCCCTTGGTCGATCAGCGGCCGCATTTGCGTGAAGAAGAAAGTCATCAAGAGCGAGGCGATATGGGCGCCGTCGACATCCGCGTCGGTCATGATGATGATCTTGTCGTAGCGCAGATCGTCGACGTTGAATTTGGACCCCATGCCAACGCCAAGCGCCTCGCAAAGATCGCTGATTTCGGCGTTTGACGTCAGCTTGTTTGACGCGGCCCCCAGCACGTTGAGGATTTTACCCTTCAACGGCAGCAGTGCTTGGGTTTTGCGGTCGCGTGCGCCTTTGCCAGAGCCGCCCGCGCTGTCGCCCTCGACAATGAACAGCTCAGTTCCTGCCCGGTCTTTGGAGGTGCAATCGGTCAGCTTGCCGGGCAGCCGCAGTTTCTTGGTTGCGGATTTGCGGGCGGTCTCTTTTTCCTGTTTGCGGCGCAGTCGTTCTTCGGCCCGGATCACCAGAAAATCGAGGATCGCGCCTGCGGATTTCGTATCTGCCGCCAGCCAATTGTCAAAGTGGTCGCGCACCGATCCTTCGACCATTTTCTGGACGTTTTCATTGGAGAGCCGGTCTTTGGTTTGCCCCACATATTGTGGGTCGCGGATGAAGACCGAGACCAGCGCGCAGCCCCCTGTCATCAGGTCGTCGCGGGTGATCAGTTTCGCCTTTTTGTTGGCGACCCGTTCGCCGTAGTCGCGGATGCCTTTCAGGATCGCGGACCAGAGCCCGGATTCATGCGTGCCCCCTTCGGGCGTGGGCACGGTGTTACAGTAGGATTGGATGAACCCATCGCGCGATGGGGTCCAGTTGATGGACCAATCGACCTTGCCCGGCTCGTTGAATTTTTCGCGGAACTCAACCGTGCCTGCGAAGGGTTTGTCGGCGTAGGTGGTGGCCCCTTGCAGCCGTTCGCCCAGATAGTCCGACAGCCCGCCGGGGAAGTGGAATTTTGCCTCCATCGGGGTGTCGCCGTCTGCAATCGCGGTTTTCCAACGGATCTCGACGCCTGAGAAAAGATAGGCCTTGGACCGCGCCATGGCGAAGAGTTTGGCCGGTTTGAGTTTCAGTGATCCAAAGATTTCGGGGTCGGGGTGGAAGGTGACTTTGGTGCCCCGCCGGTTGGGGGCAGCCCCCACCTTTTCCAATTTGGTTGTGGGCGCCCCGCGCGTGAATTCCATCGCGACCAGTTCTTTGTTGCGCGCCACCTCGACCCTTAGGTGATCGGAGAGCGCATTCACCACCGAGGACCCAACCCCGTTCAGACCGCCCGAGGTTTCGTAGTTTTCGCCCGAGAATTTGCCCCCTGCGTTCAGCGTGCAAAAGATAATTTCTAGCGTCGACTTTGTCGGGTCTGAGGGATGTGGGCCCGTTGGGATCCCCCGCCCGTTGTCGGTGATGGTGACGTTCCGGTTTTCATCCAACTCAACCTCGATCCAGGAGGCGTGTCCGGCCACGGCTTCGTCCATTGAGTTGTCGATAATCTCGGCCACCATATGGTGCATCGCCCGGTCGTCTTTGCCCCCGATATACATGCCCGGGCGCAGCCGGACGTGTTCCATATCGTCCAGCACTTGGATGCTGTTGGCGTCGTATTTTTTTTCCGGTTCGTTGCTGCCGGAGAGAAGGTCGTTGGCCATGGTGCTGCTCATATTCTTTTGATTTCGCCTATAATGGCAGGCGGGCGCGGTTGCGGCAATCAGGGAAATGGTCTTGTTTTGGTCCCGTTCAGGCGCATGATGTCAGAAAAGGCGCGAGAGGTTGAGCCGGATGCTGTGGAAATCTGTGAGAGCTGCATGTTTGGCTGGGCTTGTTTTGGCCGCGTCCTTGGCTGGGGCTGATCCTTCGCAGGCGGATATCGATGCGGAGCAGGCTGCGTTTGAAGATCGGATTGCAGCATTGGCAGATCCGGATGTGCGCGCGCTTTTGCAGCCTGTGCCGCGAGAGATTGCTTGGATCCGATTGGGTACAGCCTGGGACGATCCGCCGTTGGATGAGATTGCTTATGTGCCCGATCCCTTAGCCTGGATCGCGGATTACCCCAGTATTGATGATATGGGCGCAAACTATGTGTCCGGATTGCTGATCTTTACCAATCCCAACGTCTTTCGCGGTGATGCGACTGTGCGTCAGGCCTTTGACCACCCGTTTCGGGCCGAGATGATCTGGTCGCAGGTTGTCTTGGCGGATGGCAGTGTTTTGGCTGTTACGGATGACCCTTTCGGCGATCCACAGGCGGGGTTTCAGGCGCTTAATTTTGGCAGATCGCTAGAGATGCTCGCCGAGGGGTCTGATGTGTCGATGCCCATTCGGGCGATTGGTCGGGTTGAAATGGATGTGCCGACAAAGATGACCCGTCTGCAGTTTAACCGTGATGATCTGGGCCTTGCCCGAGAGGTAGGTGGTTTCACCGTCACAATGACAGTTTTGACCCAGCGCAGTGTTGTTCTTGATGTTCGGGATGAGAACGGCGGGCGCAACGACATTCGTCTCAATCCCATTGTGGTCGCCGCCACGGACCATACCGGTCAATTCCTCAGCAACAATGCCAGCTCCCGGGGCCCATTCGACGGGCTTGGGGCGGCACTGGCAGAAAGCTTCGATGCTTTTTTGACATCCGTGGAGCAGGGCGATGTGACGGGCGCAGAGGTGAACACGCAGTTGGAGGCCAGATTTCGGGAGGTCAGCGCGCAATTTCAATCGGCCTATACTGTCCGGTCCCAGTTCCAAGGCGAGATTGAGACGGTTGACGTGTTGCTGGCCGTAGGAGCAGAACCGCGCAGTTTTCCGCTGGATTTACCTGTGCTTGAACAGATCAGTCAGGTCGCAGAGAGCGATGAATTTGTGCCATTGGATTTTCCCGTGTCCGCTGTCGTCTTTGCCCCGGAGTTTAACTATTTGTATGTGTCTGATCTGGTCCAAGATTTGGACCCAGAGGCATTGGATGCGGCTATCATCCCGATATCGTCTATCTTTTGGACTGGGCAGGAGCGGGTGAAGTTTTTCTATCCACCCCATGTTGCCAGCAGCTTGTTTATGAGTATCTCGGATCGGCTTTCGTTTGATGCAGCAGAGGCCGTTTTCTTAGATGAGAGCGGCCAGCCGGTTGACCCGCAGCCCACCTATGAATTTCAAAGCGGGCGTCTGGAATTCACTGTTCATGACGAGGCGGCGCGTCCGGTGCGTGTTGCGGGCAATTTTGATGTGCGTCTGATGTCAGATCTAAAGGTACAATCCCACATGGCTGACGCCCTGCTGGAGGCTGTACGGATCAACGCCAATCAAGTGATCCGTCCTGCGTCTGAAGCAAAGGTTTTGGCCGTGGACGGGCAGGGCCGGTTTTTGCGCCGGTTCCATAGCGTTGACGTTATTGGTGACCGTGGCGTGACCCGGCAGATTGACTATTACTACGGCCAGCCAATGGGGGTCGTTGTTGTTACACCGGGACCAGTGCAACTGCATCCGTTCCGCTTTGAGACCGATTTGACCATGCCAGTGTTGGAATAAGCTCGTGTATTGCCACTCATATTGCACCAGATGATAAAGCCGTTGCGGAGAGCTTCTGGTTGGGCGTGCACGTGTTTTGCATGCATCAGTCTTTTGAAGATGCTTGCCCAACCAAGGGATCGCCTTAAAGAACCCAAAGCAAGGCAATGGCATTCAACGAACGTATGAGGCAGGCAACAGCCCCCACGATTGGGCCGGTGGTGTTATGGTGCACCAACCGTTCGCGTGAGCCTGTCCAATGCGCCTCCCCATTGTGCATGTGGGATTGCCAACATGCGTATTTCGCCACCCGCGCTGCCTGCCTTTGACACAACACCGACGATTTGTGCCCTGTCGTTTGTCATCGCGATCAAGGGTCCGCCGGAATCCCCCTGCATCACCGCGCAGCGCGTCACGCTGAGTTGGCTGGCCGCGTCGGTTTGCGCTGCCCCGCAATCCTGCGCGATGGACAGAACATGCGGGCGCAAGCCGGCGTAGCCTGCCATGACCAAAGCCCTATCGGACGGTGTCGTATTCGTGTCCAGAAAGCCTGCCGTTTTTCCGATGGGGTCCTTCAGGACCAAGAGCGCCCAGTCATCGGCCGCATTGGGGCTGAGTGTCTGGCTGCTGGTATCTTGGCTTTCGGCAAGCACGTAGCGTTCCACGGGAGAGACCGCAGTGTTCTCTCCCCGTTGGTAGCCTGCGATGAATTGCATGCTCTGCGCAGGGATCCAGGACTTCCGGGCTGCATTGTAAAGGCAATGTGCCGCCGTCAGCACGATTTGTTCGGCGACCAGAGTGCCTGTGCAATGGCTCCGGATTTGGATGCTGGCAAAGTTGACCCGCCCGATCCCCTGCCACGGTGGGGCTGTTGCATCGACGATTGCGCGGGCGCGGATGGCGTCACATCCTGCGCCTTGGGTCTGCCCCGATCCGCAGATCGGGTTGAGCGCTGATTGCCCATAAGCGCCCTGCACCCCGCCCCATAGCAGAAGGGCGGCGAGCCCTGTTTTGAAAAGGCCGTTCGCCATGCTGCACTATTCGCCAGCCTGTTTGGTTTCAAACATCAGCCCGAACGCGCTGCGCGGCCGGAACCCCGCCCAATATGTGTGGTCTTCGGTAAAGTCGCCGTTGTCGTCTACCGCCCAGACCGCGTCATTCCCTGATGGCACGAGGTCAAAGTAGTCGGCCTTGGCCACGTCCGCTTTGAGGTGCAGATCAAGGTAGCCGGTGATGAAATGCTGGCTGACGTTGTTCATCTTGGTCGTGTCCCAGACCGCGTCGGAATAATGCCCAAAAGGGAACCAGCCGTCGGCCGCAGGCAGGCTGTAGCTTTCCACAGGCGCGGGCATGGGTGCCCCTGCGTTGTGGTTTGCGTTTTCAAACGTCAACAGGTGCCGCGTCGTGTTCACTGTGTCGTTGAAGATCCCCCGGATTGCGGGGTATTCCGATACGTCATCGACGCTGCCTGCGATCAGCATCAGCGGTTTGTCGATCCCCGCCCAGCCATCCGGGTCCCAGAACCCGGTGTTGTTTCCCCAAGGGCCGAAGGTCACGAAGGCTTTGACCCGATCGTCGGCCAGCGCGGCATGGCTGTCGCTGCCCATCAAATTTCGTTCCAAGAGCCCTTGCGGTGCGCCCCATGTATATTCTGTGCTGGCTTGCGTGACCCCTGCGCCTGCGTAAATCAGGGCCCCGTAGCCGCCCATGGAATAGCCGATGATCGCGACGTTATCGGCCTGGATGATCTGCCCAAGGTCGTTGTCGAGCCCGCCCATTTGGTCGATCACAAACCGCTGGTCCCAGGGCCGGTTCACTAGCGTCGATCCAAAGGCGGTTTGGTCGTCATAGGTGCTGTCGGGATGATCTATCGAGGCCACGACATAACCTTTAGACGCGAGGTTTTCGGCCAGAGGTGACATCAGGAACCGGTTGCCTGGATAGCCGTGCGAGATGATCACAAGGGGAAAGGTTCCGCTGGTGTCAGGCGCGGCGTCACGGGCGGCTTGGCCGGTCAGCGTGGCTTCGGTCACCCCGTCGCGCAGCAAGGCGGTCAAGGTGCCGCCGGGGGTCGTGTCGGCGCTGGCGGGGTACCAGATTTCAACGGTGAGGCTGCGGTCATAGCGGGCAATTTCGCCCTCGGCCCCGGTATTGACCACGTCGATCTGGTCGGGATTGGTGAAGGTCATGGTGGTGACCCCGATCTTATGATCGCCGTAAGCGGCCAGTGCGGGCGCATCGGGGCGTACGAAATCGATCCGATTTTCGGCATGGGCTGTTGTTGTGGCCAAAAGGGTCAAAGCTGTCGGAAGTACACGCATGAAGTTTCTCCTCCACTGGTTTTTCAAGCTTTGGGTAGGCTAGCTGTGTGACGCGGTGATGAACAGGGCGATGGTGTTGATGCGCAAGAGACGGCCTGCGAACCTATGGGACATTCTGTGGAGTTGAGATGCTTATTTTGATTGCCGTTGTGGAGAGCGGAGATGTCGACATGAAATACCGCGAACGCATGCCTAGACCTGATCCTTGACGATGGCCGGACACCCGAGATTAACCATGCATCGGTTCACGTCGATACTGGTGTATTTGCATCGCATCAGCCTATGGTGGTCCAAGGCGCAAATTGGATTCAGATAAAGATAGGAAGCGATGACTCTTGAATTGAAAGAAATGTGCAGCGGTCTGGGGTTTCCCGAAGGCCCTGTTGCAATGGACGACGGGTCCGTATTGTTCGTAGATATCAAAGAGCAGACTTTGTCGAAACTTGATCCACAGGGCCAAGTCAGTGTCGTCGCAAGCATACCGGGCGGGCCTAACGGGGTCGCGATCGGGCCGGATGGGGCGGCTTATGTCTGCAACAATGGCGGGGTTTATAGCTTTGTTCCCTACGGCCCTGATGATATTACAGTGCCTGCCCCTATACGCCCAAATTACGATGGGGGTTCCGTTCACCGGGTTGATCTCAAAACAGGCGATGTGACACAGTTATTCGATGCCTATCAAGGCAAGCGGCTGATCGCTCCGGACGATATTGTTTTTGATAAAGCTGGTGGGTTTTGGTTCACCGATACAGGTATTCAGGACGAAGAAAGCACCCGCTATGGTGGATTGTATTATGCCTCAATTGACGGCAAGACCCTGATCAAGGCCGCGACTATACCGATGCCCAATGGGGTGGGTCTGTCGCCTGACGGGAAGACAGTCTATGTCTCAGATACCGTATATGGCAGGCTATGGGCTATGGAGATTACCGGACCTGGCCAGGTCAAACCCGGCCCGTTTCCCGGAATGCCAGGCGATATCGTGCAAACCCTTCCTGGCTATCAATGGCTTGACAGTCTGCGTGTCGAGGAAGACGGTCGCGTTTGTGTCGGCACGATCTTCAACGGCGGGATCACTGTTTTCAGCCTGGATGGAACGACCGAACATGTGGCAATTCCGGACCTCTTTACGACGAATATGTGTTTTGGCGGTTCGGACATGCGTGATTTGTGGATTACGGCCTCAAGCACTGGCAAGATCTACAAAACCAGATGGCCGCGTCCGGGGTTAAAACTGGCCTTTACGGCCTAAGCCCTGATATTTGCAAAAGGCAGACAAAGCCTTGATGAGGCTTTTTTGCGTCATCCGCGTTAAACCGCTTCGGTTTTTGGCCGGAGAGTAGCACATTGACACTGCGCCCTGTAAACTTACCTCAAGATGAAAAACGCGACCATTATATCTGACGGACAATCTGGAGATGTCGGCCAGCGGCGTCTGGTCGCTGTTCTTTTTGTGGATATGGTCGGATACACCGCAGCTGTAACGCGGTTGGGTGAGGAAAGAAGCCTCGCGTTGGTGCGCACGATCTACGATACACTGTCGCAACTGGTCGAAGAGAACGGCGGCGCGGTGCGCGATTTTGCCGGTGACAGTATCATGGGTTTGTTCGGCATTCCTGAGGCGCTGGAAGACCCCGCTTTGTGTGCCAGCCGCGCAGCATTGGCCATTCATGCCGCGTTTGCATCAAATGCGGCAGATTTTTATGAGCGCTTTGGCATGCGTCCCATCGCGCGCATCGGCATCAGTTCCGGGAATGTGGTGATGGCTGCGGTGCAAAGCGACGATAGCCCTGCGACCGCAGTGGGAAGTACGGTCAATCTTGCGTCGCGTCTTGAAGAACTGGCACCGCCGGGCGGTACGCTCATTTGTGAGGCCACGCAGCAGCTTGTTGGCTGGGTGACCGACCTTTCCTTTTTTGAAGAGCATCAAATCAAAGGAATTGAAGAACCGCAGAAGATCTGGAAGCTACAAGCCCTGCGTGATCAGGCGACCCGGTTTGACGCATCCGTGGCAAAGGGCCTGAGCAGTTATGTTGGGCGCGCGCATGAGCTTGGCGTCTTGTCGCAGGCGCTTGCTCAGTCTCAAAACACCAAGCAAATCATTGATCTGGTGGCCGAACCGGGGCTTGGAAAAACCCGACTTGTCTTTGAGTTTCTGCAACAATTGGCGGAAGATGATGCGCTTGTTCTCAAGGGGTATTGCTTTTCCGACGGGCAGCGGGCCCCGTTTTTGCCGCTTGCCGAAATCGTTCGCAAGTCGTTTCATATCAAGGACGATGACGACCCCGATATCGTGTCTGAAAAACTCACGTCCGGCCTGATGAAATGGGGCCGTTATTCGGACGAAAATCTGGGTCTTTTGTTGAACTTTTTGGGCTTGAAGGCACCGGCAGGTACGCTTGATGGTTTGGATGGGGTGCTGATCGGTCTACGTATCCGCGCGTTGCTGCCTGATTTGCTATCGGCCCGCTGCGAAGGGCAAAAGGTTGTTCTGCTGATCGAAGACAGCCACTGGATTGATACGGCCTCTGAAGAGGTTATCGGTAATTTGGTCAGAGACACGGGTCTCAAGAACCTATTGATCATTCAGACACGGCGGCCGGAATACAGACCGGGTTGGTTGGATGATTCTTGCGTGACCTCAGTTGCACTGCACCCTCTTGCTGCGGAAGATATCACGCATCTGGCAGAATATCGACTTGGTGTGGCAGCTCTTCCCGATGGCTTGGCGGAACAACTAAGCGAACGTGCGGGTGGGAACCCCCTTTTTGGCGAAGAGATACTGAGCTTCTTGCTGGATCAGGGCGCATTACGCATCGATGATGGAACTGCATATTTCGACGTGCAGCAGGGTGCCAGTGGATTGCCTAGCACGATGCGAAGCCTTCTGACCGCCAGGTTAGAGCAGTTGGAGCCAGAAGACCAAATACTGCTGCAATCCGCCGCGGTCGTGGGGCGTAGGTTCAGCCCGGGCCTCGTGGCGCAAGTAGCTGAAACTTCGGGTGATCCGGACGCTTCCCTGCAAAGATTGCTGGAGCAAGGCGTCCTTTATCGTGAAGAGAATTCATCAGACTACATTTTCAAACACGTCCTTTTGCGGGACTCTGTCTATCAAAGTTTGGTCACAGCACGCAGATCGGCGCTGCATTTAACCATTGCTGATGCATTGGCAGCCCGTGCCGGAAATCGTCCGGAAGAAACCGCCGAAACCATTGCTTTTCACTATGGGCAAACGGACCGTACAGATCAGGCCTTTCGGTTTAGCGCACTGGCTGGGGAGAAAAGCCTAGGCATCTATTCTTTGAACGAAGCCAACAATTATTTCATGGCCGCGTTGGAACTCCATCAAAGTGACCCTGATTGCGCCACAAAAGAGCAATTTGTCGCCCTCCTTGCCAATTTTGCGCTTTGTTCAAATTTATCGCTGCAGGTCAATCAAATCATCGCGTTGTCTGGCAGCGTTCGCCCGATCCTTGCGCAAATCGGTGATGACCGACATCACGCGCTATTCTTGCACCACTATATTGCCTGCCTTGTTTGCAACGGAAAATACCGCATGGCGCATCTTATCCAGCAAGAGCTGACAGCAATGGCGCAGCGGTTGGGCGATCCGGTATCGCGTGTCTATGCCACAGTCAGTGAATTGTCGGTCTCCATCTATTTCTCACCAATCGAAAATACACTGTTCGACGCAAAGGCGCGCGAAACGGAAAACAGTCTAAAAGATATGGATGACGCCTATATCCAGAACTTCTTCCTTGCCACGCTTGGTTGGAATGAACTGACACGCGGGCGCGTCGCATTGGCCCATGCGGAGGCCGACAGGATGATCGTCGTTGGCAAGGCCAAGAACGATCCACGTGCCTTGGGTTATGGAACCGCGATGAAGGCGTTGATTGCGCTGGTCACGGACAATTATCAGGTTGCTTTGCAAATGGCAGAAGAGGCGCACAAGGCATCCAAAGTTGAATTTGAGCATGCCATCGCTGAAGCTGCGCGCGTTGGCGCGATGGTCCCACTAGAGAAACCTGGAGCGATCGATGTTGTCAAACAGCATATCCGGTCCTGCGATGAAAAGGGGTGGGCCCTTTTTACGTTTGGGCCGGCAACAATGCTTGGTGTTGCTTATGCGTTGCAAGGCCAGATTACGGATGGTCTGCGCCAGCTCGAAACCGCTATCCAGAAACGTAGCGATGAGGGAACCGAGGTCGCTGCGGATTGGGCGCGATTGTTTCTGTGCGAAGTCTATCTGGCGATTTTGACGGGGGAAGGTGGGGCGTCTCCGCGTGTCTTTTTCAAAAACTTCATAGCGATCATGGGCGTCATGTTGTTCGGCAAAAAGCGACTGGTCGCAATGATCGACAAGATACGCCGGAATCCCCAATTCGATGACCAAGGCCATTATATCGCCCGGTGCGACATGATCATGGGTTTGTTCTATAAGTCCAAAAAACAAAAGCACTTGGCACTGGATTACCTGACGCGCGCCCACGTCGTTGTCGAAACGGCGGGCCCATCACCCATGCTGACCCGGATCAATGATGCACTTGCCGACATGTCGTGACAGGTCAGTCTGTCAATTCTGATAAATACTTGATCGCAGCCATGCTGGGCAGGAACGTGTAAGCGCCACCGCGCGCGCGGATCAGACGTGGGAAACCACGCAAGCGGATGCTGTCGCCGTCGGGCAGTGTCATGTCGAACCAACTGGTTTCAGGCGTGTTTGCACCCAAAAGCGGATCATTCGCCCCGGTGATATTGGGGTCCTGCAGGCCCAGATTGATCCAATCGCACATCACCGCCTCGAATTGTGCACCAAGATTTGCGCCAATAAAGTTACCCAACAAGCCGCGTTCTTGCCCATCGGGTTTGGTAGGATCGAAATCCGGCCCATATGACATACCGCGTCGGATCAGCCGCCTACTGTAGTTCGCAATCCGTTGGATGATGTGCCCTCCCCGCGGGTTGCCACGCCGCAAATGCGATCCAGCAGGGCAACGGGACGTACGCGTATAGTCGAAATTGGTAAGCGAGACTTCTTTTTCCGGGAATTGCGCATCCGGAGATAGTTCATACGGCACACCATTGCGCCAACGACCGCACAATTGCGCTGCAACCACCTCTCGCAGTGCGCCGTGCATATCAAGGCCAGGACCAATGCGATCCAGATGGTCTGGATCAGCGAGTAGGTCGCGTTTAGGGTGGTCCATCAGCAGGGTCGCTGACTGGTCCAAATAATTCTCAAACGCCATCACATCCTGTGCCAAAATACGAAACGCATTAAAGGCGCCGTTGAAACCCAGCGCATGCGGCGTTGGAACACGGAACGTCACGCCCTCTTGCCGCGTGGGATAGCCCAGCAAGACAGTGCCAAGCGGGTCCATCGGTTCGTCCACGCCAACCTGATCAGGGTCGATCACGTGTTTGAAGCGTGGTTGCGAAATGCCATCGACATAGTCGAAAAACACCTTGCCATCGGGAAGACTACGACCGTCGCGTTTGTCCAAGACATTAAAGGCTTTGGCGACCTGTTCCCCGATCAGGTCTAGTTGCGCTGCGTCATCGGCATGGATTGACGCAATGATATGAATACGCTCGGGCTGATCAAAAGGCGCGGGCCACTGATCAGGCGCACTGTCCCCAAAATCGCCGATTTTCATCGCACGTTTGTTCACACCTTCAACAAACTCGGTTGGGAATGTTTTCAGATGCTGCGCCGGTGTGCCCAGCGCACGTAGCCCTTCATAGGTGATCCCGATGTTGAAGCAGTAGGCGGGCCGTACTGTCCATGTGACCTCAGGGGTGATTGTAGGCACACCGTCGCTGCTGCCTTCAACTGCGGCCGCCAGAAACTGACGTGCAGTGGCACGATCCTCAACTTCAAGGATCAGGTGGCGTACGAATTGGCGGCGATAGCCGCGTAGGATATTGCCTTGAATATCGCCGAGATTAAACGTCTTATTCACCAGCCCTGTCCAAACTTCTGGCGCACCTGCGCGGCGGAAACTCCGGGGTAGGCACGGTAACCGCCCCCCAATGAAATGTTGCGATTGGCGTGCAGTTGCAGAATGAAATCGCGTGGTAAGGTTGCCAGCGCATGCGGCGGTTGGTTGGGGGGGTGACCTATGGCGGCGTCTTGTAAGCCAAACATGTCCGTTGGAAAGTCGGGCGCCTGAAACAGGTCATGGTCTTGTACCCAATCAATGAACTCTTCAACGTTGTGTTCTGTCGGGAGCAGATGTTCAGCCCCATCCACCAGTGACACGACGTCATTAAAGACACTGCCTATCGTCGTGATGAAATCGCGGATGTAGTTGCTGAAATCACCGTCGTAGACCGAGATCATGCAGATGTTGTTGCCGATCAGCAGGAACCGCGCAAAGTGGACTGTCCCGACATTGTCGAGGCCAGCAAAGATTTCATCTACGTTTTGCGCAATAGCCATCGTCGCGCGTGCGCGTCCTGCGGGTGATGGGTCTTTCAGTGGCATGATCAGATTCATCATGCGTTGCAGGTTTTCACTGGGTTGCGGCGAAGGGCGCGGACCACCGGGTAATTTCGGTTTCGGGTCACGCCAAATCCAATAGGGCACGACGACATAGCGGGATAAAAACTGAAACCAGCCCCGTTCTGGCAGGCTATTGACGTAACGATTGAACCAACTGTCCTGCATGGGGTTACCTCTTAGAAAACGGGCAGGGGCTGCCGTCGCGCCATTTACTGGAAACCTGATAGGCATCAACGCGGATCTTCAACACAGGGTCATCCGACATCGCGATCCCATCTGTCAGCAGCCCGGGGTTAAAGCTGAGTTTTTCGCAATCAGCGTCTTGGTTTTCCGGGATGGCATCCAAGGTCAGGGTTCCCATCATGATCCGCTTGCGATGCGGTGGCCAGGGTCGGGCAGAATCGTTGAAATCATCCCCAATCTCTCCAATCATCATCATGAGTGAAAATCGCGCGGGTTCATCCGCCAGCCGGTCCCTTAGTTCCTGTTGCAGATAATCATCAACCGGAGTTTCGTTAGGATCCGTCTTTAGGACGCCGGCAACGGGCTGCCACGAAAACCTAACCCAGCGTTTTGTGCCATCTTGTCCGATTACGATAAAGGTATGGACCGCGTGATAAGCATCACGGACATAGCTGGTCGGTGCGCCTATTTGCGCGGCTTGCATGACACCTAACTGTGCAAAGGCATTCTGATCAGCAAACTCCATAGCGCCTTCGTCAGGGCTAATCGTTTCGCCTGGGTATGGGCCCCGGAGTGGCAGGATCAATTGCAAAAGCCCGGCAATCTTCTGCCAGGGCGTCTGGCCCTTGTAAGGTTTGGGTTTCGCCATTTCGGCAAAGTCCAAAAAAGCTTCGGGTGTTGGTGCAAAAAACTCGGGCAGCGACATCGAGATGAGGTCAGTATCGGTACCGTCAGACAGGCGAAACCGCACTGCCATCCCACGCACATCCGACCAACCATCATGTATCTGAGCCGCGCCTGACCCATTGGAAAAGCGCATGATCACATCGGATCTATCGCTACAGAAATGGTCAGCTGCGCAAAAGTTCCGCGCGATCTGAGAAGGTTCAAAAAAACCAGTCGCGCTGATCCCGATAGTATGTACAGGGCGGAGTGATTTGTCACCGTCCGGACGCTGCAAGATGCGTACCAGTTCTTCAGCTATCTCGCCGTCGCTCATTTCCAACCTTTGGTATCGATAAATGAATTCAAATTATGGGCCCACCTTAAGTCCCTAACCTTCAAAGGCAATAACCCACTGAGCGCAGTCCAACAAAATGCGAAATGTGATGTACGCGCCACTACCAACGTTCGAGCAGCTTTATTGCTTGCGACCATGTTGGGCTGCGCATGCTTGTTTCCAGCGCTTTGTCCATCAGGTCATATGAGGCAGGTGTGTGGGTCGCTAGACCGACCACCTTTGGGAGCGGCGGGTTCAGACGTACTAGCCGGTCACCCAGAACTAATCGCGCCATCCAGTATTGATTTTCGGCGGAGGTCGTCAGCATCAATTCCATCAACGCCCCTTTAGGCGCAATTGATGAAATACCAAACCACTTCAGCAGGCCCCAATCATCGGGATCTTTCACCATCTCCTCTGAAATGCTGGCAGGCTGTTGGCCGGTCCCAATTGAGAGCGCCTCGATTTGATCCAGATTACCGATATGCTTCGCTGCGATCGCCACGTTGACGCCGTTCATGATCGGGTTATTCGCAAAAATAGCGCCGTCGGCGAAATACCCGTAATCAACGCCATCCGCCGTGATAAGATGAGGCGGAAAATAGGAGGGAGCCGCTGCACTTGCCAGGGCGACATCCAGGAGTTTGACCGCACTCATATCGAGCCAGGATTCGTGTTCCAGGTTTTGATTGGTGATTGTGAATGGTGCCCAACCAATTTTGTCATCACGATGCAGACAAACGGTGTTCACCGCCAGAACCACATCAGACGATATTGACGAAAGCCTGCGCTCACCAACAAGCGACTTGCCGATTTCAGTCAGTCCCGATGCCTCATATTGTGCTGCTGTAATCCCCGGACCGCCCCCCTTTTTGAATTTCTTGAGTAGCTCATCAAGGGTCTTGTCCAGAAAACCATGCTCGTTCTCACAAAAAATCTTATCCGCATCATCGCGATAGTGTGCCGTCAGCGTGCCGACCAGCTGCGCCATGTCTTTCCCTTGCGTGCGGCCATCGGCCAAGGCAACAGCGATTAACCCGCCCGTCGAGGTGCCCGCAAACCCATCGGCCTTGTCCAAGAACTGGGTTTGCTCATGCAGATGCTGCAATATGCGGCACGTTAGATACCCACGAATGCCACCGCCGTCGCAAGACACCAATTTGAACGGCATAGAAAAATCCCCGATTGTTAAGGTCTGTGAGGACTTTGTTGCATAAATTGCGTGATAAGCAATCCACCCTTTCACCCAGACAGGTGTTTCTGCATCGGACGCGTAAATGGCGCTAGAATTGTTGGAGACTGATTTTCAATGCCGGCAATTGACGACCTGTGCGTTGCTGCGTTGGCACTTTGACACCGAAGCAACGGGATAGTGCTCAAAGTCCGTTTAGGGAAGGTCCTTATCGCCTGATCCGCATCAGCCACTAGGATGTTGAAACGCCCTCAATGGCGGCTTAGAGCCCATCTTGACCGATGCTGCGCGGTGCATGAATGTCTGCTTGTTGTTTCCGACTTTAAGCAAAGGTGTTCAAAATCATGAAAAATCTCACAGCTACCTTAGTTGCCTTTTTTGTTTCTTGCGCATCGCAAGCCATCGCTCAGGAGGACGACTGGGTTATTCGCTGCGGCGGTGATTTTGGCCTGTGCGGTTTTTATGACCGAGAGACTGGCGATCAAACAATACCACCCATTTATGAACGTGCTATGCCATTTGGCGAGGGGTTCGCCGCCGTGAGATATGAAGGGCAATTTGGTTTCATAGATGCGCAAGGAGCAATGGTGATTGAACCAAATTTTGACCTTGCAGGGCAGTTTCGGTTTGGGTTGGCTGAGGTGCTGGTCGGCGAGCATGTCGGCATCGTGAACCGAAACGGTGAATTCATGGTCGAGCCAGCACATGCGCGGGCTATTCCAGTCGGGCCTCGCGCAATACTGGTTGAGTCCGGAAGCTGGAGTCGTTCCCACTACGCTGGCCACGAACGATTGGACTATGATTGGCTTGGTATGAAAGATGCCGACGGGCTGTGGATGCACTTTAATTATTGGTCTGTTGCACCAGGGTCTCGTCTGCAATTTGAGATCTTTGATCCGATGGGTGACGAACTCATCTGGGCGGGCATCCAATTACGGCACGCTTCTGATATACGATATGGCTTATTTTCAATGGAGCGGGGGGATTGGTGGACACTTCCTCAATACACCGAAGTTGGACAACTTTCTGAAGGCTTGGCTGTTGTTCGAACCGATGAAGGAGAGACACATGTCTTAGATGAAGAAGGCGAACTGCTGTTCGTATCTCCCTATTCGAACGTTTGGGAGTTTGAGGACGGATTTGCACAGGTCACGGTCCGTAGCGAAGATGGAAGCTATCAATATGGTGTTTTAAGCACGACTGGCGATTTGATCGGAGGGCAACTTTATGCTGAAATTCGCACGCCGAGGACCCGAAATACATGGGAGATTCGAGTTGACGGTAAGTGGTTCGAAATAAATGCCGATGGCAGCTTATCAGAAGCCTTACCGTTACCTGAGCGCGTGCGTCCACAAATTCAACGTCCAGAAAGGGAAGAATTGGGGCCATTGGATTGCAACAATGGCGTAACTATCTTCAAGGATACAAGTTCTTCAGATCAAGGTTACGGAATGATGTCCGCTGATGGCACAATCCTGATTGATCCTGAATATGATGCACTAACTTGCTTCGTGTCTGGTGTAGCTTGGGCTGCAAACTTCGGTGACAATGCGTGGTGTCCAGTTGGTCCAGATGGTGTGCAGCGCGAAGTTCCAGCGTGCCGGACAAGCCATTATCCTATAGCTTGGTCGCACCATGGCGCAGAGCGTCTTGACCCGGATCCGTTTACAAGCAGCGTGAAGTGGGTGCGCGCGTACCTTGCGTTCGAGTGTGGGGGGACCAGTGCAGCTCCCTTGTTTGTCGGAGATGGTGTTCAAGGGCATGGAACAATGCCCGCAGTCAGGTGTAATTAAAACACCATGTTGAAAAGCCGACATTGGGGCGCAGGCAGCGAAGGTCCGGAAAGTCCCGCAAAGCGGAGCTTGGCACATTATCCGACAATTGCGTCTCTTGACCTTGTACCCGTTCTCAATCCATCTCACTTATAGGCATGGTTCTTGATGCAGCCCTGAAAAATGAGTTCGACCGGGTTGGCCGGGTGTGGTTGCGTGGCGCGATCTCAGAGGCGGAGCTTGCCCAATTTGATGCGGCTGCGGCGCTTGAAAGTAAGGCCGGCGCGCGCGTCAAAGCCTTGGGGCCGCTTGCGGTGGTTTTGGCTAGGCAGAGTGCTTTGTGCCAAGCGATTTCCAGATTGGACACATGCGCCAAGCCGGTGCGCGTTGTGGCGTTCAATAAGACGCCCGCGACCAACTGGGGCGTGCCTTGGCATCAGGATCGGGTGATTGCCGTGGCCGCACGCCAAGACGTGCCGGGCTTTGGCAATTGGACCAAAAAGTCGGATGTTTGGCATTGCGAGCCACCCCAAAATATCTTGGATGAGATGTTGTTTGTTCGGGTCCATCTTGACGATACCGATCAAGCCAATGGTGCGATGGAGATCGCCCTGGGCAGTCATATCAGTGGTCTGGTTCCCGCCGCTTGCGCAGCCCAAGTTGCCGATGAATTTCCGGTCGAGACCTGCACAGCCAAGCGTGGTGATGTATTGGTCTTGAAGATGCTGACCTTGCATGGCTCAAAACCGTCTAAGACGGCATCCAATCGGCGGGTGTTCCGGATTGATTTCGCCGCGTCTGACTTACCCGCGCCACTGGCCTGGCACTGAGTGCACCCATCTGTCGTTGGTTGGTTCAGAAATCACAGCGTTGAAGATTTACAAAGCGGCCGCAACGGGCTGGATTTCGGGCATATCGGCATGCATTTCGGCCGTTCCACTATACCATGTTGTCAGAAGGCTGATGCGGGGTGCGTCACCGAGTTGTGCCTTATTGCTGCGTTCGAAACCGTGCCAGCCGGGGCGCTTCTTTCGTTCGTTCCCTGAAAAGTAAATCCCGCTGTTCGGCAGGAACGGCGCGCGGCGGATCTCGCGGTGGGCTGCTCTGAACGGTCTTTGCCATTTGGGCGCATAGTCATAAAGCGACGTGCCCAGCCCGTCGAGGCTGTCGTCTTCCGGTAGGTAGATCAACATCGTCGCGATCCGCGGCGCTTCGTCAAAATGCGGTGGCATGAAATAGGATTCCGTTTCATACCGCAGTGCTGTGCTCACAAATATCGTAGGGTCGTTCACCCGCGATTTATCGACGTTTAAGACAGGTGCGAGATCCTCGGCCAGCGCATCGAAGACGGCTGATTTGACCACATGAGACATGATCGCAGTACCCACCGCCCACCATAGGGCTTGCTGGTCTTTCCTGATACGTTCAGCCCCAACTTCGGGCAATTCGATCAGATCACGGGTCGATGCGCCGTGCGCGTCGTGAAACAATTCGACGCTCATAGGACGAAACGCGTCTCGGTCAGGAATGTTCTGGAGCATCCGAGTATAGACATCGTCGGGAAATAAGCCTGTCAGCATAGCATGTTGGCATGGATTTGTGTCGACAGCTGTATTTCGGATTGTCTGCGCCATGTGGTCTGCGATGGCGTTGCTTAGCGTAACGTCTGTTTCCATAACCCTGTCCCCTCATAAGCTTGGCTTCTTGCAATGCAATGGGCCAAAAAATAGGCGCCCTTTCAAAATGTGTCTGAAAAATAGACACAAATTGTTGATTAGATCAAGTCTCTTGGTGCGAGGTGCCTTCGTCATGCCCTGTGTTTTGGGGACCGCCTGCCGTTCATCCGTTGACCGGCGGATTGCGCCAATTGGTGGCTGCAAAGGGATGTGTCAGCGCCCGTTCCAGCATTTCAAGCCGGTCTTGGCCGTAGAAAACCTCGCCGTTCAGGACATAGGTCGGAGAGCCGAAAACACTTGCTGCCAATGCTGCTTGCCCGTTTTGGTGATAGCGCGCCATGACTTCATCGGATTGTGCCTGCGCGATCAATTGTTCAGCGTCGTGCCCCAAGTTTTCTGCCAAAGCAGCCATAGTGCCCACGTCAGACAGATCAGCATCGTCGCGCCAATGGGCCTGCAATACCGCATGCGCCATCGCGTCGACCGTTGCCCCCCGGTCCCCAAGGGCAATGATCATGCCACTGGCCAGACTGTAGTCCGCGTCGTGATAGGTCGGCCGAAACGGCACAACGGGTGCTGATCGCCATTGCGCCCAGCGTTCTATTTCCCGCCCGAAGAAGTAGTCCACATGTGCTTGGGTGCGATCCCGGAACGGCAGGCTGCCCTGTGCCTCTACGACCGGCGAAAGCGGGATGGGTCGGTGGATGAGCGTCGCGCCATGGCTTGCGCAGATTTGGCTAAGCCGGGCTGACCCGAGATAGGCGAATGCAGAATGGGCGGAGTAAAAGTATGTGATTTCTGGCATGTGGAAATCTTAGGCTCTTCGGCCGCCTAAATGCAAAGGGAAACCTGTGCGGAAATGGCAGCCGACATCGCGTTGAATGCCGTGTTGCTCCGGGTTAGGTTGGTGCCAAATGGAGAACCGGATGCGCGTATTTTTCACAGGTGGCAGTGGTAAGGCTGGAAAATGGGCGATCCGCCATTTGCACGAACAAGGCCATACGATTGTGAATGCCGACCGGGTTCCGTCGGGGCTGGATGTGTCGGAATTACTGATTGATTTGTGTGATGCCGGTCAGGTTATTGGCGCAATGTCGCAGTTCACGGATTTTCCTGAGTTGGATGCGGGGACGGGCGTGCCGCGCTATGATGCTGTGGTGCATTTTGCTGCCGTGCCCCGTGTCATGATCGGCACCGATGGCGAGTGCTTTCGTCAGAACACTTTGAGCACTTACAATGTGATTGAGGCGGCTGTGAAGCTGGGCATCCCCAAGGTGATTTTTGCCAGTTCCGAAACCACCTATGCCGTCTGCTTTGCCGATGGTGAGTTGAAGCCTGATTATGTGCCGATTGATGAGGATCACCCCACTGTCCCCCACGACAGCTATGCCATGTCCAAGGTCTGTAATGAGGCAACGGCGCGGTCGTTTCAGGCCCGCTCGGGCGAGGATATCTACGGTTTGCGCATCAATAATGTGATCGAGCCGCATGAATATGCCGAGAATTTTCCGGCCTTTCTGGCTGATCCGGCCACCCGTCGTCGCAATATCTTTGCCTATATCGATGCCCGTGATCTGGGTCACATGGTTGATTGCTGTTTGCGCACAGATGGGCTGGGCTATGAGGTGTTCAACGTTTCCAACGATGATATGTCCGTGGGGATCACGTCGGATGAGGTCATTGCGCGCTTCTATCAGGGCGTTCCAGTGACCCGCCAGATGCGCCCGGATGAGACGTTTTATGCAAATGACAAGGCCAAACGGATGGTTGGGTTTACGCCCAAGCACTCCTGGCGCGAGGTCCTCGGGTGACTGATTTTCCAGCCTTTGATTTGGCCGCGTTTGAGACCGCGCATCAAGATGCACGCCACGACTTAGCGGCGCATCTGGATGATGTCTGCCGCAGTACCGGGTTTTTGGTGTTGCAAGGGCATGGCGTTGACCGTGATGTCATTGCGGATGTCTGGCGACAGGCGGCGGCGTTTTTTGCACTCGATGTAGCCGCCAAACAGCGTATCGCCCCGCCGTATCAAGGTTATCCCTACGGTTATCTTGGTCCAAATGCAGAGGCATTGGCCCGGTCCAAAGGTGTCCAGACCCCACCGGATCTGAAAGAGAGCTTTAATGGCGGACCTTTGATAGTTCCAAAGGATGCCACTCCGGATGCGAGGACCTTCTGTTATGAACCGACGCTGTGGCCGGATCTGACAGGGTTTCGCTCTGCTTGGGAGGCGTATTATGCGGCAATGGAGCACTTGGCGGGTCGCATCATGCGCGCGTTTGCTGCGGCATTGCAGTTGCCGGATGCGTTCTTTGCGCCGTTCATCGGCCATCCGATATCCGCGTTGCGCGCATTACATTATCCCGCCACTGTGGACGCCCCGCTGGACCAACAACAACGCGCAGGTGCCCATTCTGATTATGGGTCCTTGACCATTTTGCTGCCGCAACCGGGCAGTAACGGTTTGCAAGTCCTGCAAGGTGAGACTTGGGTCGATGTGCCTGCACCTGAAGGGGCGTTTATCATCAATATCGGTGATCTGATGGCCCGGTGGACAGCTGACAGGTGGGTCAGCACGTTGCACAGGGTCGTGGCCAAGCCTGGTCAACCTGCCCGTCAGTCGCTCGCGTTCTTTCACCAACCTGACTGGGATGCAGAGATTGTGCCCTTGGACGGATCGGATGCCTATCCGCCCGTGCGCTCGGGCCCATATCTGATGGATAAGTTCAAGGCGACGGGCGTTTGACAGCGATAAACCACCCGATCGCTGTAATGGATGCCACATGCGCCCTGTGCAGTTGGGGCGCGCGGATGATCCACCGGATGGATAAATCGGGGCAAATCAAGATTGCGCCGATCCAATCCGAAACCGGTGCCGCCTTGATGGTCGCACATGGCCTTGATCCGCTGGACCCCGAGAGTTGGTTGTTTATCGAAGAAGGTAGGGTTTGGCGTGATTTTGATGCGGTGATCCGGGTGGGCGCGCGTTCGGGTGGGATTGGTCGGTTGTGTCTGATCTTGTGGATGATCCCCCGACCGTTGCGCAATTGGCTTTATGCCCGCATGGCCCGGAACCGCTATGCCATGTTTGGCCGCGGGGATATGTGCGCGCTGCCTGATCCGGCGTTCCGCGCCCGGTTGCTGTCATGAAGATCGTCGTGCTGGGTGGGTATGGCGTGTTCGGGAAGCGGCTGGTTCGCTTGTTGGTCCGGGATGGGCAGGATGTGGTTGTGGCTGGTCGCGCTGCCCAGAAGGCGCAGGCTTTGGCCGATGAAGTTGGAGCATCTGCTTTGGCGATTGACCGGTCGGGTGACCTTGCCCCCCTTTGGGCGCTTTCGCCTGATGCGGTTGTGGATGCGGCGGGCCCGTTTCATGCCTATGGTGGCGACCCTTACACACTGGCCAGGGCCTGTATCACCCATGGGGTCAACTATCTTGATTTGGCGGATGATCCGGCCTTTTGCGCCGGGATTGGCGTTTTGGATGGCGCTGCCAAAAAGGCCGGTGTCTTTGTGCTGTCTGGTGCATCCAGCGTGCCCGCGATTTCTTCAGCGGCGGTGGCGGCTTTGGCTGCTGATATGACCGAGATCGATATGATCGACACGGCTATTCTTCCGGGCAATCGGGCCCCCCGCGGTCGGGCGGTGGTGGCGAGCATCTTGCATCAAAATGGGAGACCCTTTCCGGTTCTCATGGACGGTGTGGAACGGTCGGTGCGCAGTTGGTCTGCCCCTGATCGCTTTGATCTTGGGCAAGGAATTGTGCGCAGGGGCTGGATGATAGAGGTGCCGGACCATCGGTTGTTTGGTCCGTTCTTTGGCGCGCGCACCGTGTTTTTCCGGGCTGGTTTGGAGCTTGGTGTGATGAACCACGGGCTGGCGGCGCTGTCGTTGCTGCGTGGTTCATTGCGGTTTGGGATCGCCGCATGGTTTGTCAGTCTTATGGTGGTGCTCGCCAAGTTGCTTTGGCCCTTTGGCACCGACGAAGGCGGGATGACAGTAGCCGTCATTGGGTATGGCCCCGCTGGTTGGCAGCGCAAGGATTGGCGACTGGTTGCGACAGCGGGCGAGGGGCCCTTTATTCCCGCAGTGGCATCGCGTGTGATTTTGCGTGATGCAGCGGCGATTGCTCCGGGTGCACGGCCTGCCGTGTCAGAGGTGTCACTCCCTTCGGTGCAGGCAGGGATGACGGATCTGGCGGTTACCTTTGAGACCCAGGAGGCGCCAGTAGTGCCCTTGTTCGTACGTCAGTTGGGCGATGATTTCGTACAATTGCCGGTTGAGGTGCAAGAGGCGCACCATGTCTATGGACCAAGGCGCTGGGCGGGGCAGGCGCGGGTGACCCGGGGCGGCACACTTTGGGCGCGTGGGCTTGCGGCATTGTTTCGGTTTCCACCAGCTGCACAGGCTGTGCCGGTGACCGTGACCATGACCCCGCAAAGGGGTGGTGAATTGTGGAAACGTCAGTTTGGCCGCGCCGCGTTTCGGTCTTTCTTGCAGCAAGACCAGGGGCAGATGACTGAACAGTTTGGCCCATTTACCTTTGTGCTTGGACTGCATGTCGGGGAGGGGCAGCTGCATTTTCCGGTGCTGTCAGGGCGTTTGGGGCCAGTGCGCCTGCCGCGCATTTTGCTGCCGCAAAGTGAAGCGCGGGAATATGCCAAAGAAGGACGGTTTCACTTCGATGTGGCGCTCAGAGCCCCATTCACAAGGGCATTGATGGTACATTACCAAGGTTGGCTGGAGCGCGAAAACCCGAGCAAAGCCTCGTAAGATGGGTCTTGACCCATCCCCCATTGATTAGGCTTCGGCAATTGAAATCAGAAGGGCGTTCAATGGCCAAAGTGCTTCAAACCCGCCCATGATCTGTGCCGGTAGCGGCCCGTCTCCTGCCACATCACGGCTGGCCACCATGCCCTTCATCCGGAGCAATTCAGCGGCACGATGGTCTTTGTCATAAGGCGAAGGTACGCGTTTCAGGGCCGGTTCGCGCAGTTTGAAGCCTTGCGCGGCAAGGTCATTGGTCACCCCGACGATCCGATCGGTGTCCAGATCAACCATTTGCCGCCAGTTAAGCAGCACCGGTTTGTCAAAGCCCATGATGCCTGCGCCAGTGGTCACGTAATCCCGGCCGATCCCAAAGAAGAAAACCGGGTTTTGTGGGGCTTCGCTGCGCAGCGTCCACATCATATGCAGATGGGTGTTGTAGGGGGTTTTGTCCTTTGAAAAACGTACATCGCGGTGCGGACGGAACAGTTTGGGGGTCACGGGCAAATCGCTCAGCGTGGCCAAGGGTGCGCTGATCTCTTCCAGCAGTGCCAAGGCGGGCGCTTTGAGCTTTGTGTCGTAGGTTCCCTTGTTTTCCTGCCACCAGGCTTTGGTGTTGTTGACCGCTAGGTCGCCGTAAAAGGCTTCCGCATCGCTTACCAAAGTTGTGTAGTCTGACATGGCACCCCCTTTGCTGTATCGAACTTGCCACGAGCCCTGTCGTAATGTCTATGGACGCCGACCCGCTTTCCGGCCTAAGCCTTTGCCAATGACCCCCGTCGCGCAGACATATAATGAACACGCCCGCGCGATTTGGACGCTGGGTATGCCGCTGATTCTCAGCAATCTGGCGCAATTTGCGATCCATATCACAGATACGATCATGCTGGGGTGGTATGATGTGACGGCCTTGGCTGCATCCACAATCGCAGGCACGATGTTCTTTATCACCTTCATTGTTGGTGTTGGATTTGGCCAAGCCGTCACCCCATTGGTTGCGGCCGCCGCAGAAGAAAACGACGACGTGCAGGTGCGCCGTGTGACCCGTATGGGCCTTTGGTTATCCGTTTTCTACGGGGCCATTGTCACCGTGCCCTACTTTTGGGCCGAGCAGATATTGGTTGCTATAGGCCAAGACCCTGCGGTCGCTGCGTTGGCGCATGTTTATTTGCAGATTGTCATCTGGCAAATGGTCCCCGCATTGATTGTGATGGTCATGAAATCGTTTTTGGCCGCGCTGGAACATACAACAATTATCCTGTGGTCGACTATTGGTGCTGCCGTCCTGAACCCCTTTATCAACTACGCGCTTATTTTCGGAAATTGGGGCGCGCCTGAGATGGGGATCAGAGGTGCTGCCATTGCATCACTGACCGTGACGATTGCCACCGTCTTGGTCCTCCTGATTTACACCCTGCGTCGCCTGCCGCAGTTTCAGCTGTTTCGCAACATATGGCGCAGCGATACCGAAGTCATGGGCCGCGTGTTTCGCATCGGTTTACCGATCGGCCTGACGTCATTGGCGGAGGGTGGCATGTTTAGTGCATCCGCCGTGATGATGGGCTGGATCGGTCCGATTGCCTTGGCCGCACATGGGATTGCGATCCAACTGGCGGGGCTGACCTTTATGGTTCATATCGGGTTTTCGCAGGCCGCCACAGTCCGTGCGGGCCGTGCCTTGGGGCGCAAGGATGAACCTTCGCTGCGGCGTGGTGGCATAACCGCCATTGTCATGTCGTCCATCTTTGCGTTGCTTACTTCAGCCTTGTTTGTGCTGTTCCCAGAGGCGCTTGTGTCATTGTTCATTGACCCAGCCGAGCCTGACCGTACCGCTTTGCTTGGTGTTGGTGTCAGCCTCATTATTGTTGCTGCACTTTTTCAACTGGTCGATGGCTTGCAGGTCATGGCGCTTGGCCTTTTGCGCGGGGTGCAGGACACCACCGTGCCCATGCTGGTGGCCACGTTCAGCTACTGGGTCGTCGGCCTGCCAATCAGCTATGTGCTGGGCTTTCCGCTGGGCTTTGGCGGGGTAGGGCTCTGGCTGGGTTTGGTGCTCGGCCTTGCACTGGCTGCGGTGCTCTTGTCCTGGCGGTTTTGGGGCCGCTCAGTCCGGATCGAGACGTAGCGCCGTCTTAACCCCCGTCCAGGATTTCCAGGTCGCGCAACCGCAGTCGTGGGCTTTTCATATCACCGAAGTCTTCCAGATTAGTCTTGTGAGGAAACAAGGCCAGATATTGTGCCAGCATGTCGCCGCGCAAACCCAAGCTGAAGGCCGATCCAGGGTGTAGACTTTCAATTTCAATGCCATTCACGCTGAGGCTGTGGTGCCGTTCAAAACCCAGCTGATAAACTTTGACCTGCGATACTGGCCGGATCGCGATGATGTTTGTTCCATCAACAAAATCACGTACAGGCAGAAAGGCGGACCCCTGTCCGGTCAACGTGCGCACACCCGGCGCCCGGTGCAAAAGGCGGGCCGTTGGCCCCAAGATCAAATCGGGTGCCGGACGGTTCAGACCTAAAGAGTCCGCTGTGAGCCGGGTCAGGCTGCCATGTTCTGGGTTCGCGTCGTGGTCTGCTGGACTGAGTGTGATCGCACCGCGCCAAATCAGCGTTTCATGTTGTCCATTGGCAAGCCGAACGTCATCACCCGGTAAAAGGTCTTCTACGGCCATCGGGCCCGCTTTGGTTTGCACGATTGCCCCGTGACCCAAAGCGCCAAAGGCATCCTCGAAGGATGCAATGGCCGGCCCATGCCGGGAGAATTCTGTGATTTGTTCGTCGCGTGACAGATACGTTACTTCGTACTTGCGCGAACGCACGGGCGCGCGCGCTACCATTTTGTGTTGCACCTTGGTCTTGGGGCGTTTGTTACCTTGAAGATCATCACTTATCGCACGCATTGCGGCAGAAATCGGAGTATTGTCCATTAGATTGCCAGCCTATGAGTTCAAATCATTTGCCTGCCCGAACGCCAGCAATCGAAATGAGGTGTTAACATCCCTTTGAGAACGGGACTTGATCGTTATGTCGTACGCCAGGTTGTCATGGCGGTCGCTAAGTCGTGAGTGGTGCCCTTGCCTTCCTAGCTTGGACTTAGGCGCGGCGCATGTCGGTTTTTTCGGATTCGCGCACCTGTTCTGCCCGTTCTTTCCTGCGTATGATCATGGCTTTGCGTATATCCCCGCGCTCCCATGGCATTGGTGTGTCATATGCTGCGACGGCCGCTTCGAGCGATTTTTGCCAACGGCTTTTCATGTGATACCTCTTCGTTACTCGGCGTGTGTTTCCAGCCACCCTTAGTATCAGTTTCGTCAATCAAACTGGCGACAGTTTGACGCTCTGTAGACAACTCGCTTCCTTGGTCAAAAAACGCCCAAAATCCGGTTAACGAACTGAAAAAGATTGGTTTTTAGACCAAAATTTCAGACGTGGGGATGAACTGGAGTTTAACAGATCGTGCTCTCGACCCTGTCTTGCCTTATTACCGCCCATTTTAAAGTCGAATTGCCGAGATCAACCGTCCGTAATCTGCCTCGTTCTTATGCACGGATCGTCGGTAGCTGTAGAATCGTTTAGCATCCGCATAGGTGCAGTGCCGCGTCCAGTTGACTTTGCCTACTCCGAAGGCCTGCAGTCGAGATGTCCCGAAGGCTGGCAGGTCGAACTGGAACCTGCCGTCTTTCCCTGCTGCAAAGAACCGTCTGTGCCGGGAATCGACCTCTAGAAACTGCGCCCGGAATTCAGGACCGACTTCGTAGTTCCGTTGGCTGATTGACGGGCCGATCACTGCCGTGATGTTTGCCCGTGCCGCGCCAAGTGCTTCCATTTGCTGTACAGTTTCTTCCAACACCCCATGCAACGCGCCTTTCCAACCCGCATGTGCCGCCCCGATCACCCCAGCTTTTTGGTCTGCAAAGAGCACCGGTTGGCAATCCGCCGTTAGGATCGACAAAGCCACCCCGGGCGTGGCCGTGACCAGCCCGTCTGCTTTGGGGTGATAGTGCAGTGAATCCATGACAGGCACCACCGTCGCCGAGTGGATCTGATGCACCCCAACAAGACGGTCGTTTGGCACTTTGAGCGCTTCAGCCACCCGTTCCCTATTGATCCCGACAATGTCTTGTTGATCCGAGCTGCCAAACCCGCAATTCAGCCCAGCGAAGACCCCAGATGACGCACCGCCCTTACGGGTGAAGAACCCGTGTTCGGTGCCTTGCAAGGCAGGGTGCGTGATCGCTTCAAGTGTCATGGTTCCAATCCGGGTGGTGGGTTTGCCGTGGCGGGCATGATCCCAAACACTTTGAATAGCTCACCCATTTCAGTGGGATGGGTCAAGCGCCGATGTGCATTGATATGCGCCTGCAGCGCGGTATCTGTCAAATTCCGGGCCAGTGCTTGTGCCCGTTCGGTGATCCCTAACCGTTCAAGAAATAGGCCCTGCGTGGTCAACCTGCTAAATTTGGCCATGGTGACATTGGCTGCAATGGCGGCGAAGTCGACATGTGCGGTGAGGTCAGCAGTGCCCGGGCTTGCGAATGGATCTGTCTTCGCATGGCCTGTAAGTGCCTGCAATGTATCGCCTAATGATTGCCAGTCGCCGTAGTCGACAATCAAAGCCGCTCCGCCATTGGTCCCGATGCACTGGTCAATTTGCGCGACAATACCGGGCAGCGTCGGGCAGTGTTCAACCAAATCGCCCTCTTGGGTGTCATCCAACCGGTGTGCCAGCATGGCTAACGGTGCGGCGGCGGAAAGTCCCAGCGTCAGCTTCCCATCTGTCACGCCAACCATCCGTTCGCGCCAACCATCCCCGTCTCGGACAAATTGCCGGACCGGGAGTGCGTCAAAGAACTCATTCGCGATCAGCAGCAACGGCCCATCTGGCAACGTACTGACCTGATCATGCCAAGTGGCGTTTGGCACCTTTTCGGCCTGACGGGCGCGCAAGACGGGTGATGTTTCGACAAAATGCACATTGATCGCGTCATGAAAGCCGGGGACTTGCCCGGTGGCCCGCAACGCGTCGGCCATCAGCGTGCCGCGCCCTGGGCCTAGCTCGGCCAAGGTGCATGGGCTGGGTGCCCCTTGATCTAACCAGCTTTGCGCCAGCGCCAGTCCAATCAATTCGCCAAACATCTGGCTGATCTCAGGGGCGGTGATGAAATCACCCCCAACCCCCAAAGGATCGCGGGTGGCGTAGTAGCCGTGTGTCGGATGCATCAGGCATTCGCCCATATAGTCCGCAAGGCTGATCGGCCCGGTCCGCGCAATGCGGGCGATCAGCAGATCACCCAAGGCCGTCATCGGCGGCGCGCAATCAGGATCACAGTGATCCCGGCGATGATCATTGGCAGGCTTAGCAATTGCCCCATGGTCAGACCGTAGCCGTCGATATGCAGGCGCAGCCCAAGTTCGTTCCCTGCGGTCACAAACTGCGCGTCTGGTTGGCGGACGAATTCAACCATAAAACGCGCCAGCCC
Organism: uncultured Paracoccaceae bacterium; assembly: GCA_947501555.1. Taxonomy (GTDB): domain Bacteria; phylum Pseudomonadota; class Alphaproteobacteria; order Rhodobacterales; family Rhodobacteraceae; genus Yoonia. Next base: position 1,702,728 of record CANMWG010000001.1, on the reverse strand, counting down.
GTAGCCGATGAAAAAGACTGCTGTGAGGATCCAAGGCTTCATCAACGCCCCAAAACGGAAGGCCAATGTGAAGAGAATGAGACCTAGAAGAAGCCCTTCTAGCCCAGCCTCGTATAACTGGCTGGGGTGCCGGGCGGGTTCAAACCCGTAGTAGTGCCAGGCCCCTTCGACAGGGCAATTCTGCAGGATCGGATCGCGGCACATCGTCGGGAACTTGACGCCCCATGGCAGATCGGTTGGCCGCCCCCATAATTCGGCGTTGATGAAGTTGGCGCAGCGCACCAAGAGAATGGAAGGCGTGGCAGAAACAGCGATAATGTCAGACAGCTCGGGCAGGGGGATATTGTGCCGACGGCTGAACAGAAAAACGGCGATCACAACGCCGATGAACCCGCCATGGAACGACAGCCCCCCATCCCAAATGCGAATGATGTCAACGGGATTGGCCAGAAACTCGGCTGGTTTATAGACGAAGACATAGCCCAGCCGTCCGCCACCAATCACCCCGATGACGATATAGGTCAGCAGGTCTTCCAACTGCGCGATCTGCAGGGGTGGGCCGTTGCGCCACAGATGCGGGCGGCGCAGGGCGGCCTTGATCACTTGCCAACCAATCCCGATGCCAACGATATAGGCCAGCGCATACCAGCGCAGGGCCAGATTGAAGCCAAAGACGTCAATCGCAAAAATCTCAGGCGAGATATCGGGGAAGGGAAGGGCACCAAACATGCCGCCATTCCTTGTCTGTGGCTGCGACGAAGTCAACCAGCCTTGTTGGGTTGTGCAAGCCCTTGCTTAGTCCCATATATGTATCAACCTGATTGGAGAGTGCCATGCAGACGAAGAACAAAATCTTTGATGATATCAGCCAGTTGATGACCAACGCGATGGGCGTGGCTCAAGGGGCCAAGGATGAGGCACAAACCGCTGTGTCCTCCCTGATGGATCGCTGGCTTGCTGATCGTGATTTTGTCACCCGTGAAGAATTTGATGCCGTCCGCGCAATGGCCCAAAAGGCCCGGGAAGAGAACGATGCCTTGGCCGCCCGCATCGCGGCACTGGAAGCAAAAAAGAAGTAATTAACCGTTCTGCTTTGGATCGGGGAAGTTTCCCCGTGACTTTTGCGCGCCATATCGTCACCTCTTGGTTGTAGTGAAATTCCAGTCAGGAGATGGAAAAATGGGTTTAGGTGATTTGGTCGGCAAAGTTTCCGGTATGCTGGGCGACGGCAACGCCGCCGACATGCTTGGAGGCGACTTTGATTTTGCCGCAAAGCTGGGCGAATTGGGCATCGATGCGTCTATGCTTGAAAACCTCGATATTGACGCTGCAAAAAGCTTTATTGAGGAAAAGGGCTTTGATCTGTCCATGCTGGACAGCCTTGGGCTGGACATAAATGAGCTGATCGCGAAGTTTACCGGTCAGGCATAATTTTGCAGAGCGGCTTCGGCGACCGCCCATAAACTGGGGGGTCGCCTGCAAGAGACCGTCTTTAGTATTCCGCCAAATACGCCACGAGAATATCCAACGCGGCCTGCAGATCACCTTTGTCGATCATTTCGGTCACTGTATGGATATACCGCGTCCCGACGGTTATCCCCACGGCCCGCGCGCCAGCGGCGGCCTGTTGGGCGGCTGCCCCGTCTTGCCCGCCCGCTGCCAGCATGGTCCGCTGGTAGGGGATGTCCTTTGCAATGGCGAGCGCTTCGACCTCGGACACGAGCGCCTTATCCGCGATAAACGACGAATCCCGCACGTGCAGCCCGAACCCTTCGCCTTGTTGGGTTGTGGCATCTTTTTCGGGAATGCCGGGGGTGTCGCAAGCGAGCGTCACGTCGATGCCCAGCCCAATGTCGGGTCGGATCGCGAAAGAGGCTGTGCGTGCGCCGCGCAGTCCGACCTCTTCCTGGCTGGTAAAGGCCACGTGGATCTCCGCCCCTTTGCCCTGATCGCCTAGCTTCCGCATCGCCTCAATCCCCAGCCAACAGGCGATCCGGTTGTCCAGCGCTTTGGAGACGAATTTGTCGCCGATTTCGATGAAAGGTTCGTCCATCACAACGAAATCACCGACTTTGACCACGTCATGGGCCTTTTCACCCATGCCAAGATCGACAAAGAACTCGCCCACCTGGGGGACTTTTTTGCGGTCTTCGGGGGCCGAGATGTGGATTGGCTTGCCGCCGGGGTTCATCACGCCCTTGTAGTCGCCGTCATCCGTGCAGACCAAAACCCGCCGCGAAAACAGGTTGCGTGGGTCGAATCCACCGACAGGCTGCAAATAGAGAAACCCCTTTTTGTCGATGTGGCTGACCAGAAAGCCGATCTCATCCATATGACACAGCAGCATGATCTTGGGCGCGTCGTCTGTGTTGGCATCCCGACGGCACAAGAGCGACCCCATCGGGTCAGTCTCAACCGAGTCAAAAATACCGTCGATTTCGGATGTAATCAGGTCCCGTACCCGATGTTCATGGCCCGGGACGCCGGGCATTTCGCAAAGACGTTTGAGAAGATCAGTGTTCATGGGGGCGCTCCTTTGTTGCCGCCTAATTTGGGCCCAAGGGCGCGGGAAGGCAACGGGTCTTGCCGCGTTTTTGTCTTATCTCGAAAAGGAAATCCGAAGCGAGAACTGGTAGCTGTTTTGCGTCAACTCTGCGGGCGCTTGGGCAAATCGACCTGCGCTAGCCACAGCCTGCAGTGCCGCTTGGTCAAAGGCCGCATTGCCCGATGATTGCTGGATCGAATGCCCCAGCAATTGGCCGCTCCGCGATACGCTTAAGGTTACAACAACCTGCCCTGATCCGCGCACACCAGATGGGAACCGTTTGCGCCGTTCAATCCGGGCCCGAATGTCTGCCCCCCAGATCGCCTGCAGCTCCGCCGCCCGCACTGGGGCCAATGTGCTGCCTGACGATGTCCCAGATAGCCCTGATCGCGCCCCGCCCCCAGACCCGGCGGCCCGTTGTTCGGCTTGGGCCGGTTGTGCGCTGGCTGCCGTCCGTTGCGGGCGGGCCTGTGGCCGTTGCGACGTAGTGGGAGCTGCAGAGGGCGGCGGTTCTGCGGTTTGCGTCTGTACCTGCGGTTCTTGCGGGGGCGGGGGCGGTGTTGTCATGGACGGCAAAACCATCGGTGCAGCAGTCGCCTCAAGTGTGGGGATTTGCGGCAGATCTGGTACGTCTGGTTCAGGGGCCTGCATCACCTCGGGCGGGGCTTCTGTCGCCTCTGGCGGGCGTTCCCATTCAGCGACCATCTGGCGTGTTTGGGCAGTCGCACCGGCCAGTGACACCAACGTCTCGCCCTGTTGCCCGCTGCTTTGCGCGCCGCCGGTTGCGGGCTGCATGAAGAGCAAGATATGCGTGGCCAGCGCAGCACTTGTGAAGACAAGGGTTTCGACAAGCCGTCTCATTGCGGGATAACGGCGATTTCGACCTGGGCCACGCCTGCGGCCCCAAGTTGTTGCAGGATGTTGGCCAACGTCTTTGCTTCAAGGGCTGCATCCGCCCGCAGTAGGGCGACATCTGCTTCACCCATCTGCGCCGCAAGGGCGGCAATGGCTGCCTCCCCACTCGTGTCGTCGAAATGCATGGCTCCGGTCCCGTCGATGTACAGGATCAATTCCGCCTGCGCTTCGCTGCCGTCGGCGGCGTTGGGGGTTTCGACCTCAAAGGGTTCGGGGGGCGCCAGCTGCGATGTCATCAAGAAGAAGATCAGCAGCAAGAACACGACGTTGATCATTGGCACGATGGATTCAGCGCGTGGGCGGCGGGGGCTTGGGTCGGTGATATCCATCTTATTCGACCAAGATCAGCGTGGTGAAACCTGCCCCGCGCAGCCCGTCTGTCACGGTAATGATCCGCTGCAGCGTGGCGCCATCTGCGCCCCGGATGATTACGGGATCAGCGGGGCTTTGCATCATCGTTGTCAGCTGCGCCTCCAGATCAGCCGCGCTGATGCTGACCCCGTTCAACCGGATCGATGTCGGGTCGATGTCCACCAGACGCGGTGGCCCGGTGTATTCCCCACCACCACCGGCGAGCGGCAGGGGCAAAACCGCATCTGCCCCAAAACGCGAGGCCAGCATGAAAAACACCAGCAGCAAGAACACCACATCGATCATCGGTGTCAGGCTGGGGCGCCTGCGGGGTCGCGTGGGTTCGGAGGCGAACATCGCTATTCGGCGGCCAGTTGAAGCGCGACCGGCTCATAGGCCACGAAGATCCGGGTCACGTTGTCTTCGATATCGCGGCGGATCCGGTCGATGACGGCCTCAAACCACGTCAGCGCGACAGAGGCGGGGATGGCCACGGCCATGCCTGCGGCGGTGGTCAGCAATGCCTCCCAAATCCCACCGGCGAGAAGGGCGGGATCGGCGCGGCTTCCGGCCTCTTGCAGGGCTTGGAACGCGGCGATCATGCCAAGAACGGTCCCGAGTAGACCAAGCAGGGGTGCGATGGTTGCGATCAGTTCTAAGGCGCGCAGCCCTGTGCCCGCGTTTGCGATTTCTCGGCGTGCCACGCGGGTCGTTTCTTCGCGCGCGCGGTCTTCAGGGTAGGTGCGGACGGCATGTAACGCCGCACTGACGGCTTTTGAACGAACCCCCAAGCGGCCCGCAACGGCCCGTTGGGCCAAGTCCAGTTGTCCATCTTCAAACAGGTTGACAGCCCGCCGAGCCCGCCCTTTGGACCATGCACCGATCAGGGCCAAGCGCCAGATTTTCCACAAGATCAGTGCGGTTGTGATGACGGACAGGCCTGCAATCGCCCAGATCGATGGGCCGCCGTCTTGCAGGAACACAATGGCCTGATCGATCGCCCCCTGAATGGGGTCATTTGTCACCGGCTCCGGGGTTACGGGAGCGGATGTGACAGGCGCGGCCGCTATAGGGTCGCTCGCGACGGGTGAGGTGGTCGTGTCGGGGATCGCTGGGGGCGAGGGGAGGCTGGGCGCAAAATCTGTGGGGATGTTGGGCGGCGTGTCTTGCGCTGCGGCAGGGATCGTTGCAGCGAGGGTGGCCAGCATAAAAGATGGAGAGAAGAAAAGACGCGCCATGCAACGCTCCCGTTACCAAGGTCCGAGGACGGTGAGTTTTCTTGGGATGGCTGGCTGTCTGGCAAAGTCGTCTTGCCATTTTGCTTGCTGTTATCCGAGGGGGATAATTACAGCGCGCATATTAATTCTGATACTTTTTGTCAACTAACGGGGGCGGTGTTTTGCTAACCGCGTTAACGTAAAAGGGACCGTGGCGCATCACAGGTCGTCTGTGACGCGCCACTACTTCTTTTTAGAACGTTTTGGACGCAGAGAGCATGATCGTCTGGCCTGGTTCATTCAACGGAACCAGCGATGGGAATTCCAACCCGTAAGTTGCCCGGCTGGCATAAGTTTCATCAAACATGTTGTTGATTTCGGCACGCAGTACCCAAGAGTCGTCATTGGGTGGGGTGTATGTGATGAAGGAGTTGAACACTTCATAAGCCGGGAGCGTGGCCGACCCTTCGGCGACGTCTGTTTCTTCCAGAACGATTTCAGCGTCCGCACCAATCGTGATCCCACGATTGGCAAATGTGTGGTTGACCTGAAGTGTGATTATTTCTCCGACTGGTGTGGTCAGGTAGATACCTGAGAAGGCATCCGCTGTTTCACCATTCACCTCGGTGTCAATGTTGGCATAGCCAATTCGCACCAAACCGTCGTTCCACGCATATCCGGCACCAATTTCAAAACCTTCTGAGCTCATGTCATTTGTGATGCCCGCACCCTCTGAGAAACTTTCGGTACGCACGTCGTCGATTTCAGTTTTGAATAGTTTTGCGTTGAGGTTCCAACGGCCAAAGTTGGCTTCAGATGCAACAAAGATGTTCTGAGAAGTGACCGGTTCAATTTCGTCTGGGTATGTCCAGGCTGTGTTAAGCAGATAGTTTTCTGCCAATGCAACACCGCCCCAGACACTTGAAACACCAGCGCTTAAGGTCACCGCGTCGGTGACATCAACTTCACCAGACACATTGCCGGAGACGCCTTCGTTGGAATAGGTTGTGCCATCCAACCCTTCCAATTCATTAGCATCTACGCGCGCGCCAAAAGACACCCTTGCCGCATCAGTAAGATCAAGACGTGCTTGGCTGAATGCGCCAATGTTCCATGCCTCTTCGCCGATCTCGGTGTCGTTGGCGCTATCTGCAAGATCAAACTCTTCAAGATTTGCCGTCTCAGAATAGAAATCGATACCTGCAGTGATTGTGCCAAGGTTCAGCGCAAATTCGTTTTGGAACTTCCCGTTGATGCTATCGGTCGTGCCACCGTAGCTGAAGCTGTCATCGAACGGGGTCAAAAGTTCGGTGACGCTGTAAGCAATCGAAATCGTCGGGTCCCACCAACCTTGTGGTGTCTCATCGGTGTACGTGAGCACAATGTTCTGGCGTTGCAGATCATAGTCGCGCACCGACAGGAACGTCCGGTCAAAGTTGGCGCGGAAAGGCCGTTCTTCATCGTCGCCAACGCTTTCATATGAAAACTCGATCCGGTGCCCCGCGTCCGCCTCATAGGCCAGCTTCACCAAACCGCTGAGCAGATTTGTTCCTGATCCCGTGATCGTATTGTCGTCACCATCTTCGCGACCGTCGCCTTCGGCGTATTTCAAGTAACCCAAGGCTTCAAAATTTCCGGTCCGCCCATACAGGGTTAGCGCATTGGCAAAGATGTCGCCGTTTGACTGGTATTCGGTGGCAAACTTGCCGCCAAAACTGTCGCCCTCTTCCAAGAGGCTGTCAACATCGATGGTTTCATAGGAAATCGAGCCCGCCAAAGCGCCAGGCCCTGCATCTGCCGCAGCAACACCTGAATCGACGCTAACGGCCTCCAAAAGGGCCGGGTCGATCAGTGTTGTCGCATTGTGGTGGAAGATTTTGTTATTTTGCCTTGCACCGTCAATGGTAACTGCCAGGTTGGTCTCTTCGACCCCATTTACATAAAGCTTTTGGGAAACAGGTAGCGAGCTGCCAACAATGGTCGTAGGTTCGCCGATGAAAAGGTCTTGCAGGTCGGTGGGGTTCTGCAGGGCAAGATCACCTGCATCGATGTCAATTGCGTTACCGCCATCATCCGCGACTGCAGAGCCATCGCCACCCTCGACTGTAATGGGGTCCAACACAAATGGTTCGACTGTTTGCGCTGCTGCATAGGGGACGCATACGCTGGTTGATAACATTAGGGCGCATATCGATCGGGACATTTGGGGCCACCTTCTTTAGTAATAAGATTTCTTGGTGGCTCTGGCGATAGTGCGGTAGCTGCCTCGCGCGCCGCAAACCATACCTGATATAATTACTCAAGTATAAAAATTTGCGTCGTTTGCAATTTGTGTTGTCTGTTAGCTTTCCGATCACACAATGCCGCTACAGTCCGGTTGATGTGTGAAGCGGTCCAAATGGGCGTTGATCATATGTTGGCGGCCAGAGTCGGCCCTTCGCTAGGTTCGCTATGTCAGCCGCAAAATTCTTTCAAGTCTGTTGCAAATATTTTGAAGCGCTTCAGGTTTCGAAAGTTCCGGTTGGTGTCGTTTTGATGTAATTCTGATCGTTTTTATCAGATTTATCAGGCAGATGGATTTTTGCACGTCATCTGGTTCCGCAGGGACTGTGGTAAGAGAAAGATTGCCAGCCCGCCAGAAAGCGCATATCAGCGCTTGCATCGGTCAAAATTGCGTCCTATCCAGCGACCAATCGCCCGGTAGACAAGGTGGATTTCGATCCAGTCAGTCCAACCTAGCCACAGCCCAAGGTGGAGCGCGATATGAATATCCCCGCGAAAAATAACGCTACCGGTTCAAGAGTCTATTCTGGCAGTGCAACCGTTGAGGGTGTTGCAGATGCTCAGTTTGGCGAAATTTACGGGCTGCGCCATTGGAGTGACAACCTGTTGTCGGTGGCGGACGGTGGTGATTTGTGTCTGCGCAATCCGGCAGCAGATACCCCACCGGTGTCTATGCCGCAGATCATGGATGCTTTAGCGCAGCGTGGAATTTCGGCACCGATCCAATTGCGGGTCCAACCGTTTCTGGACCGCGCCCTTTCGCGGTTGCATGACGCCTTTGCCGCCGCCTTCCGCGACACACAATATCAGGGCGCCTATCGCGGCGTTTTTCCGGTCAAGGTCAACCAGCAGTCTGAAGTTGTTGAACGGCTGACCGAGGCTGGGCGTGCATATCATTTCGGGCTTGAGGTTGGATCAAAGCCTGAGCTGTTGATTGCCCTCTCCCAATCTATGTCCCCTGAGGCTTTGTTGATTTGCAACGGCGCCAAGGACGAAGCCTTCATCCATCTTGCGATCTTGTCCCAAAAGCTGGGCTTCAACACGATTATTGTGTTGGAAAGCCTGCATGAGTTCGAAATCGTACACCGGATTGCGCAGCAATTGGACGTCCGCCCCAGCCTTGGCGTGCGGATTAAATTGACAGAGACCGTGACGGGCAAGTGGCAGGCTTCATCAGGAGATAGGTCCGTGTTTGGTCTGGGTGCACTGGATGTCGTGCAGCTGATGACACGCCTGCAAGAGACCGAGATGATGGATTGCCTCGTCTTGCAGCACACCCATCTGGGATCACAAGTGCCCAATATCATGGACGTGCGTCGCGCCACGACCGAGGCCTGCCGGTTTTACACCGAACTCAGCCGCTCGGGCGCGCCATTGCATTATCTTGATCTGGGCGGGGGGCTCGGGATTGATTACACGGGCGAACGCCGCTCGGATGAGAATTCCGTAAACTACACGGTCAATGAATATTGCGCCAATATGGTCGAAACCGTGCGTTATGCAATGGATGAGGCTGGGGTGACCCATCCAACAATTGTGACCGAAAGCGGCCGCTTCGTGGTGGCACAATCGGCAATCTTTGTGTTCAACATCCTGGACGCCACGCTTTACGACAAACCGGACAAACCCGCCGTTGAACCGGACGATCACCACCTTCTGTCGGATCTGTTGGCGGTTGAGGGCTATATCGTGGGCCGCCGCCTGCAAGAGGCGTTCAATGACGCAATCTACTACCGCGATGAAATCCGCGCCTTGTTCCGCCGTGGTCAGATTGAGCTGTCCCTGCTGGCGCGGGCAGAGCAGGGATTTCTATATCTTTTGTCCCGCTTCAAGACAGAGGCCCGCAAGCCTGAACATGCTGGTCAGATTGACGAAGAACTGACGGGTTTCGTGGATTACTACCACGGGAATTTCTCGCTGTTCCAATCGCTGCCTGATGTATGGGCCATCGACCAGCTTCATCCGATCATGCCGCTCCAACGACTGGATGAAAACCCCAGCCGCAACGCTGTATTGGCCGACATTACCTGTGATAGCGATGGCAAGATCGATCAGTTTGTTCTGGCTGACGGTGTGGCTAGCGCCTTGCCTGTACATGAGCTGCGCCCCAATGAAGACTATTACATCGGCGTCTTTTTCGTGGGTGCGTATCAAGAAACGCTGGGCGATCTGCACAATCTGTTTGGCGACCCAAATGTGGTAAGCATATCGCTTGATGATGAGGGTGGCTTTGACATTGAAAATGAAACCGAGGGCGATACCATCGCACAGGTATTATCCTATGTGGAATACGACCCCAATGATTGTCTGACGACGTTTCGTAAAACAGTGGAGCGGGCTGTTAAGGCCGGCCGGGTCAACGCCAACGAACGGCGGGTAATGATTGCGGCCTACAAGGACAGTTTGGCCGGTTCGACATATTTTGGCGTGGAACGCTGAACCAAACAAAGGATCAAAAGTATGAAAAACGTTCTTGTTGTGGGGGCAGGCGGCGTGGGCGCCGTAGCTGTCGTTAAGATGGCCATGCATCCCGAGATTTTTCAGGACATCACCTTGGCCAGCCGCACCCTGTCCAAATGCGATGAGATCGCGGCCAACGTCAAAACCCGCACTGGCGTTGAGATCAAAACTGCGCAGATTGACGCGATGGATGTCGCCGCCACGGCTGCACTGATCCGAGAAACGGGCGCAGAATTGGTCGTAAACCTGGCCCTACCTTATCAGGATTTGGCCTTGATGGATGCCTGTCTTGAGGCGGGCGTACATTATCTGGACACCGCCAACTACGAGCCCGAAGATGATGCCAAGTTCGAATATCACTGGCAATGGGCCTATCAGGATCGGTTCAAAAAAGCTGGGCTGACCGCGATCCTCGGCTCTGGCTTTGATCCGGGTGTGACCTCGATCTTCGCCACATGGATCCGCAAGCATAAGCTGGATGGCATTCGTTTAATCGATGTGCTTGATTGCAATGGCGGCGACAATGGCAAGCCCTTCGCCACCAACTTCAATCCTGAAATCAACATCCGCGAAGTCACCGCTGTGGCCCGCCATTGGGAAAACGGTGACTGGGTCGAAACCCCCGCCATGACCCGCAAAGTCGCCTTCGACTTTCCGGCCGTGGGCGAGAAGAACATGTATCTAATGTATCATGAAGAGCTGGAAAGCCTGAAAACCCACTTCCCTGAGGTCGAGCGTGCCCGCTTCTGGATGACCTTTGGCGATGCCTACATCAACCATGTCACCGTCTTGCAGAACATCGGCATGACCCGGATTGATCCGGTGGTCTATGAAGGCAAAGAGATCATCCCGCTGCAGTTCCTCAAGGCGGTTCTGCCTGACCCCAGCGATCTGGGCGCGCTGACCAAGGGCAAGACCTGCATCGGCGATATCATCACCGGGCCGTCGGGCGACGCTGAGAAGACCTATTACATCTACAATATCTGCGATCATGAAGAATGCTATGCCGAGGTTGGCAGTCAGGCCGTGGCCTATACCACCGGCGTGCCTGCGATGATTGGCGCCGCGATGATGATGAAGGGCATTTGGCTGGATCCCGGCGTGTGGAACACCGAACAGTTGGATCCAGACGCCTTTATGGAGATGTTGAATACCGATGGTCTGCCTTGGCAGGTTGTGGAACTTGATGGGCATCCGGTATTCTAAAGATGGATATCGCCGCCCTTTCCCGTGACAGCTTTACGCGATTTGACCTGACCCGGGTCCCATCGCCGTGCTTTGTCGTGGATGAGGTGGCGATTGAACGCAACCTGTCCATACTAGCGGATGTGGCGGACCGGTCAGGTGCGCAAATCCTGCTGGCCTTGAAGGCGTTTTCCATGTTCGCGCTGGCCCCTTTGGTGGATAAATACTTGGCGGGGACCTGCGCGTCGGGGCTTTATGAGGCCCGGTTGGGCCGCCAGAAATTTGCAGGCACGGTCAGCACCTATTGCGCGGGCTTCAAGGCCGCCGATTTGGATGAGATCATTGTGCTCTCTGATCACCTGACCTTCAATACGCCGGGGCAGGTCAGTCGGTTTGCAGATCAGATCGCAGCGGCGCGCGCGGGGGGCGACACCATCAGCCTCGGGCTGCGTATCAACCCCGAACATTCCGAAGGTTGGACCGAGAAATACGATCCCGCCGCCGCCTGTTCGCGGCTGGGAACACCGATCAGACAGTTGACCGACGCCGATATGGCTGGCATCGACGGGCTGCATATGCACACGCTTTGCGAACAGGGCTTTGCGCCGCTCCAGCGGACATGGGAGGCGGTTGAGGACCGGTTGACGGACTGGTTACCGGGTATGAAATGGCTCAATCTGGGCGGCGGGCACCACATCACGATGCCTGATTATGACCGGGCCGGATTGATCGCATTGATCCAAAAGATCACAGATAAACACGGTGTGCAGGTCTATCTGGAACCGGGGGAAGCCTGCGGGCTACATGCAGGTGTGCTGGTGGGCGAAGTGCTGGATGTGGCTGACAATGGCATGCCGCTGGCGATCACCGATATTTCGGCCACCTGCCATATGCCCGATGTGATCGAGGCACCCTACCGCCCTGATCTTCTAGGCGAGACCGAGACAGGCACAACGACCCGCATCGGTGGTCCCTCTTGTCTTGCCGGCGATGTCATCGGCGATTACACCACGGCTGGGCCGTTGCAGCCCGGCCAACGGATCGCCTTTCTGGATCAGGCCCATTATTCCATGGTCAAAACCAACACGTTCAACGGCGTGCCACTGCCCGGCATTGCGCTCTGGAATTCAGAAACGGACGATCTGCAGATGATCCGGGAATTCAGCTATGATGACTTTCTGGGGCGGCTGTCATGACCCATTTCCTGGAAGGCGAATTAAGCCCAGCGGAACGCGACCCGCAAACCGCTAGGTTCCGGGTCATTCCTGTGCCATTGGAACGCACCGTATCATACGGGGCGGGAACGGCTGGTGGGCCAGATGCTATTCTTGAGGCCAGCGTTGAACTGGAACGGCTGTTCCGGGGAGCCGAGCCTTGTGGGCAAGGCATCGCGACTGAAGCGTCTGTGGATTGCAGCGGCCCGCTGCCCCAGGTGATGGAGGCGATCGCCGCCCGCACCGAAGCGGCCCTCAAATCAGGGGCGATCCCCGTCACATTGGGTGGGGAACATGGGCTGAGCTATGGTGCAGTGCGCGGGGTTGCGCGTGCGCTGGGCCGCCCCTTAGGGATCGTGCAAATTGACGCCCACGCTGACCTGCGCAAAGCCTATCAAAACGAACGGCATTCGCATGCCTCTGTCATGCAGCTGCTTGCCGAAGAAGAGGGCATCCGGATCGCGCAATTTGGCGTCCGGGCGCTCTGCGCTGAGGAAGTCGCACGGCGGGCGACTTGCAACGTTTTCTACCGTGACGCCGAAGAGTTGGTGACGCAAAACATCCAGAGCGTCGATCTGCCAGATGACTTCCCCAAAGATATTTACATCAGCATTGACGTCGACGGGCTCGACCCATCTATCCTGCCCGCCACTGGCACCCCGGTTCCAGGTGGGTTGGGGTACTATCAGGCGCTGAACCTGTGCCGCCATGCCCTGACAGGGCGCCATCTTGTGGGGTGCGACATCGTTGAGTTGGCACCCAACGCCCACAGCACTGTTTCAAACTTCACCACAGCGCAGATCACCTACGCGCTGATGTCCCTCGCGGACTGAGCAAGGCCCAAAGCCCAGCCAAAACCTTTGTAGCGATTTCGTCGGATCAGTCGCGGGTCATGCCCGGGACTGGCCTGGTTTTCCAATCACCGCTTGGCCTGTTGGCCAAACCGAAAGGCTTGCTCATATGCGTACTTTGGCACCTCCCCGGCCGACCTCACCTTGGCAACCGCCCCTGACCGTGATGCCCCAGGCGCCCGACCATGCTGCGCGGGCCACCTTCAAGGCGCTGCTGAATTGCTACATGCGCGAAGTGTCTCCGGGCACGCGCCCACCCAGCGACCGCAATGCGCCAATGCAAATCGATTTCGAGCTGAGCGGCAGTTTCACACGGTTGCGGGCTGAGGTGAATTATTGGTCGCTGACTGGACCGCACGATTTCGGTGCGCTGCAACTTTATGATCTGGCGGGACAGAGTTGGCGACAGGCTACGATTGGCGAGGTGATCCCGCTTTTGGTCAGCGATTGTTTTGCGCGGATGCCCGAGGCAGCGGACGACAAGATGCTGGAACTGCTGCGCCGGGTTTTGAACAGCTATGATCAGATCAGTAAAACAAGCCGCGATGCCGCAGGCCCAAAGGCCAATTTTCTGTCAGCCGAACAAGGGCTGCACTTTGGGCATTGGCTGCACCCCACACCCAAAAGCCGCGAAGGGATGACGGACCTGCACCAGCAAGCCTATGCGCCTGAATTCGGCGCGGGCTTTCAGCTGGACTATTTCGCGGCAGACAACAGTATCGTCAAAACCGGATCTGCGGACGGGCGCGGCTTGCACGAGATGTTGCAAAGCATTCCCGGGTTGGATTTGCAGATCGTAAACCCCAACGAAACACTGATCCCGATGCATCCGCTGCAGGCCGATGCCCTGCGCCTGCGTCCACAGGTCAAAGGGTTGATCAAAGACGGGTTGTTGCGGGATCTTGGCCCGGCGGGTGACCCGTTCACGGCCACATCATCTGTGCGCACGGTCTATGCCAAGCATTGCCCGTGGATGCTGAAATTCTCGCTGCCCGTGCAGATCACCAATTCCCAACGGATTAATCTAAGCCACGAACTTGAGGCTGGCGTAGTCATGGCCCGGCTGCTCAAAAAATTGGGGCCGTTGCCGCCGAAATTCCAGATTATCAACGACCCAGCCTATGTCACCCTATCGTTGCCAGATCAGCGCGAAACCGGGTTCGAAGTTATTCTGCGCGACAACCCGTTTATGGATGATGACGGCGAGGGGATCGTGAATATCGCGGCGCTCACGGCTGACCCTCTGCCGGGTCAGCAATCCATGTTGGCACGCATTGTGATGGACCTGTCCCGTCGCCAAAACGCATTGCCCAGCAAGACCGCGAAAGACTGGTTTGCGGCTTATCTGGATTGCGCATTAGTACCCGCGCTCGCACTTTATGACAAAGTTGGGATTGCCCTAGAAGCGCATCAGCAAAACAGCCTTTTGGATGTCAGCACGGGCTTGCCCAGCTGTTACTTCTTTCGGGACAATCAGGGATACTACATCGCAGAAAGCCGCTTGGATGCGCTGGCCAAGTTAGAACCATCATTGCGCGATATCGACGCCCTTTGCTTTCCCGAGGCCGAGATCAACCAGCGCTTTTGCTACTACCTGATCGTCAACCAAATCTTCTCGGTGATCAGCCGTTTGGGCCGGGACGGGTTCGCCGACGAAAGCGTGTTGGTCGCGCAATTACGTCAGTGTTTGCAGGACGCGGCTTCTATTTCTACAGGGCCTGCCGCGTCTTTCATCGACTTCTTGTTGAACACGTCAGAGCTGTCCGCCAAAGCCAATCTGCTGACGCGTGTGCATGACGTGGATGAGTTGCAAGCCGAGGACGAAAAGGCGGTTTATGTGCGCCTGCCCAATCCGATTGCACAGGGGGTAGAAAATGTCCCGACATGAATATCTGACGGCGGAAACGACCGAAGATCGCGTGTTGCGCCAATTGTGCGAGGCGCTTTTGTTCGAGCGGCAGTGCTCTGCGGTTGGTGAAACAGCGGATCGCGAATGGACCTGTGGTGCCCGATTGTTTCGCGCCCGGATTGAGATGGGTGGCTTTGATCGGCCAAGGATTTCCTCCAGATCGATCGTGACCAAAACCGCAGATGTTTGGCGTCTGGCAACGCTTGTTGATGTGGTGGATGCCTTGCAGGCCGAGGATACGTTGAAAGCGGAATTGAATGACGATTTACGCCGCACCGCCTATCTGACAGATTTGACCCGCCCCACCGTTACGCAAAGGGGCCCGCGCATTGCGATGACCTATGATGCGCTGGAAACCGCAATCGATGAAGGGCATCCCTATCATCCTTGCTTTAAGGCGCGCAGCGGGTTTTCGGATGCGGATCACCGCGCTTACGGGCCTGAGGCCGGGGCTGCTTTTCAACTGCAATGGCTGGCGGTTGACCGGGCGCTGGTTGAACAGGTGGTACCTGACGGATTTTGGAAGGCGGAACTTTGTGATGCAACCGGCCTGAAACTCTGTGACCGCGCGACCGCCGCTGGGATCGATCTGTCGCAATACGCGTTTTTCCCGGTACATCCATGGCAGGCTGAAAAGCTGAAAGGTGATGCGCTTTATCGGACTTGGATTGAGACCGGAAAAATCATGCCTTTGGGGGCCTGTGGTGACACGTATCGGGCCACCCAATCGGTACGCACCCTTAGCAATGCCAGCGACCCCACGGGCGCGCATGTCAAAACATCCATGGCCATGCGCAATACCTCGTCTTTACGCACGATTGAGCCGCATTCGGTCTGCGTCGCCCCGGCGATTAGCGATTGGTTGACGGCTGTTCTGGACAGCGACCCGCTGTTCCGGACCGGATGTCGTTTGACCATATTGCGCGAATACGCAGGTATGATCGTCGGGCGCGATACACCTTTGGCAGGTCACTTGGCAGCGCTTTATCGCGAAAGCCCGCAGGCGCGCGGTTTTGCGGCGGATCAGGTGATGCCGCTGAATGCCCTCTCTCTGACCGAGGTGGACGGGCTGCCGCTGATTGACCCCTGGGTGCAAAAGCATGGGCTGCATGCCTGGCTTGATCAATTGCTGCGGGTTGTTGTCTTGCCAGTCTGGCATCTGATGGTGGCCCATGGGATCGGGCTTGAGGCGCATGGCCAGAACCTGATGCTGCACCATGAGGGCGGCTGGCCCATTGGCCTGATCGCGCGCGATTTCCACGAAAGTGTTGAATACGTGCCCGGGCTCTTGTCACGCCCTGACCTGGTTCCCGATTTTGCGGCGATTGACCCGGCCTATGCAGAGGCGGCACCGGACCAGTTTCATCAGATGCAATCAGCCGAGGCGCTGCGTGAATTGGTGATGGACACGCTGTTTATCTACAATCTAGCGGAACTCAGCAACCTTCTGCACAGCCACTACGGGGTGCCCGAAAACCTGTTCTGGCGGCGCATACGCTGGTTTCTGGACAAACACGTGGCCGACCACAACCTACAGGCACGGCAAGCGCTGTTTGATCCCTTTGCGCCGCAAATTGCGACCGAATCCCTAATGACCCTGAAACTGAATGGCGGGAAAGGCGTGTTTCGGCACGCGGTTTCGAACCCGCTGAACCTGACGAAAGGATAACGGATGTTTATTCTCAATGACCAGCTTGTTGATCTGGTGCCTTTGGACGCTGCGGTGTTTTCCGACCCGCAGACCCACCGCTACGCGTTGCATCTGCAGGCCACCGACAGTGTGTTGCGCCACATTATCGGGCTGCGCGACAAAGGCGCAGGTGTTTTCCCTGTACACCCCGATATCCCTGCCGATAAAGCGCGCGAGATGGCGACGCGGGCGGGCTGCGATCGGTTCGTGGATGACGATGGGGTCACTGAAATCGCGCAAGCCGATGATGACCGCGGAGGCGTGCTAGTGCAGATGAGCTCTGGTACGACGGGCGCGCCTAAGGTGATTACGCGTAGCTGGGCGGCGGTGCAGACCGAGGTGGCAAGCTACGTGCGGTTCTTTACCCAAGCCGCCCACATGACACCGGTGATTGCTTGCCCGATCACCCATTCATATGGGCTGATCGCCGGTCTGATGGTCGCGATGGAGCGGGGGCATGTGCCGGTGGTGATCGATACGCTGAACCCCAAGTACATCCTGCGCCGCATGCGCGAGATACGCGATCCGTTGCTATATACCTCGCCTGCTATGCTGCATATGCTGGCGTCATTTCTGCCCCAAGGGCAGCAGCTTCACGCGGCCATGACATCGGGCACCATCCTGTCGCAGCCGTGGTTCGACAAAATCCGTCTGAAAACAAAACATCTTTTCCAGCAATATGGCTGCTCCGAGGCGGGGTGCATTGCGATCAACCCCGATTTGCAGGACCCCAGCGATGTGGGCTATCCACTGCCGCATTTGCAGTTGAACAGTGGTCAGGATCCAAAAGCACCGGCCCCAATTGACGTCCGTTTTGGCGACCAGCAGGTGGTTACAGGCGACCTTGGGTACCTCAGGTCGGACGGTATGCTTGCCTTTGTGGCGCGCCAAGATGACGTGATCGATGTGGCAGGGTTGAACGTCTATCCGCAAGATATTGAACAGGCCGCCCTTGCGATGGATGGTATTTCAGACGCGCTGGCGTTCCGGATGCAGGATGATCTGGCGGGGGATCGGGCCGGGTTGATTTTTGAGGGTGCGGATGTCGCGCCTGATGCGCTGCAAGCCTGGTTGACAGACCGGCTTGCCCCTTACCAACAACCTGTCGCGATCCACCAAGTGCCCCGGCTTCCCCGGCAAGAGAACGGCAAGATCAATCGCCGCGACATCGCCCGCCAATTCGCAACACCGCAGGTGCCGGCATGACCCCTGACCAGATTATCTCCGCGATTGAGGCCACGTTGAACGGGCCAATGAAAAACGCCTATATGGACGGTTTCGGACCGGATGCGCGGCTTAACGAAGACCTGCATCTGGATTCTGTTTTGATCCTGAACCTGCTGTTGCATCTCGAAACAAGCCACGGCTGCGACGTGCCCGAACGCGAGCTATCTAAGGATAGCTTCAAAACCGTGCGCGATTTGGCGCGGTTTTTAACGGGCGACGACGTGGCCATTGAGGCCGAGGAAGAGATCGATATCAAGGTCCACTGCTTTGTGAGCTGTCTTTGCGCGGCCATCAAAGCACGGGACGGAATGGACCACAGACCGTTCTACTTCGGGGTTTGGGACACAGGGTTTCACATTGATGACGCCTGTCGGCTCTCTTACCACGGTCCCACCGTGAAACATGATCATTTCCGCCATTGGTTCCGGCGGCTTTACGGGGTCGATGTGATCGGCTGGTACAATAAGGACGACAGCAAAGCGGCCAACCTGGCCCGGTTTGAAAAGCTATTGAACGAGAAGCGCGCAACCGAGCATCTGATGGTGATGCTCGACCTTTATCACTTGCCCGAGCGTGAAAATAAGTTCAATCAAAACCCGTTTCCGCATTATGTGATGATCGAGAAAACGGATGATCCGGACATCTGGTTTATGCACGACCCCGATTATCGCTGGGAAGGCACGCTGCCCCGCACGGCCATCCTGAATGCCATTGGGCAGCCCACAGTCGAAGGCGGCTACATCTTTGACCGGGCCAAGGCGACTGACCCTACGGATGCCGACCTGCGCGATTACTTTGATGCGGTTTTTGACGACACCCGCAACCCGCTGATCGATGCCGCACGCCAGATCATTCAAGCGCATGTGGACCCGAGCACGCCGCTGGATATTGCGGCTTTGGACCTGGCCTTGCGGGAACTCCCCGTGATCGCGATCCGCAAATACGCGTATGAACATGGGTTTGCGGTATTCTGGCGGGCGCTCGACCTGCCTGATCAGGATTTTGAGGATTGGTGCGATGAGATCGAAGCACTACATCAGGGGTTCAGGGCGCTGCAATATAAAATCATCAAACTGGCGGCGTCAGGCGACACAGCACTCGCCACACAAATATTTGCTGATCTGGACGCGCTCGACCGCCTTGAATTCAAGATCAAAGCGGGCCTGAAGGCTTGGTACATCAAATGGCACACCACGGCCTTTGCCACCGGCGAATTTTCCTTTGCAATGACAGGAACAGACCGATGAAAATCTCTCTTTGCACAATCACATTTCGGCATCATTTGCTGAGCCTCGAACAAATCGCAGATTGGGCCAGCCGCAACGGGTTCCAAGGGATTGAGATTTGGGGTGCCCATGCCCAAAACATCCCCTTCGCATCAGGCTATGACGGCAGGTGGTTGGCCGCGTTCGGGCTGCAAGTGCCTATGATCAGTGACTATCTCCCGCTTGAACAACCCGACGCGCTGACCCCCAAGACCACGGCCGTGCTGCATCAGGCCCGTCGGTGGGGCAGCAACAATATCCGGACGTTTGCAGGCAAGGTTGGCAGTGCAGCGATCTCTGCAGAGGATCGTGCGCAGATCACGGGCGCGTTGCGCCAAGCCTGCGCGCAAATCGCGGATCAAGGGTGTTACCTGCTGATTGAGACACATCCGGGCACTTTGGCTGACACGCTGGCCTCGACCATCCAATTGGTGGAAGAGGTCGATCACCCCGCACTCGCCATCAATTTCGACGCGTTGCATGTCTGGGAAGGCGGTGATGACCCTGTTGCCGCGCATCAGATTCTGTGCCCAAAGGTCCGGAACTATCACTTCAAAAACATCGCTGACCGGTCGGAACTGCCCGTGTTTGCGCCCGATAACATCTATAACGCCGCTGGATCACGCCAAGGGATCGTGCCGCTGTTTGACGGGGCGATGCCCTATGACGCCTTGCTGGATGATCTGAAGGACACGCCGGACGCGCCAGTGTCGTTGGAATGGTTTGGGGCCGATGTGTTCAACACGCTCAAACGCGACTGCGATGCATTGCGCCGGATGATGTCAACGCGTCCGACATCGCAATTGCAGCACGCATCCTAAAGGACCCCCGATGTTATTTCGTTACTTTGAAACCCGTGTGGATCCCTTTGCGGGCACTATTGAGGGCCCACCACCCGCGACCGTCTTGGGTTACCTGCAATCGCATCTGGCCCCCTACAAAGGCTGGCTGCCGTGGATCGCCTTGGTCGGGCTGCTGACCGCCTTGATGGAAAGCGGGCTGATTTTCTATTCGGGTCGGTTGATTGACCTGATGACAAACAGCGGACCCACGACATTCTGGGCCGCCCATGGCACCGAGGTGCTGATCGCACTTTTTGTGGTGCTGCTGATCCGGCCTGCAATTGTGACGTTGAACCATCTGTTGTTGGAACAAACCCTGTCATCCAACCTGCAAGAACAAGTGCGCTGGCGGGCGCATAAACATCTGCTGGGGCAGTCGGTTGGGTTCTTTCAGAACGACTTTGCCGGGCGTTTGTCCAACCGGGTGATGCAGATGGGCCCTGCAGTGCAAGACAGCGTGCATATGGCGTTTGAGGCGCTCTGGTTCAGCGTCACTTATGTGATCGGGGCGATCCTGATCCTCAGCCAGATTGACCCGCGACTGGGTGTGCCATTGGCGCTTTGGGTCATCGGTTATGGGTTTTATGTGCGCTACATCGCGCTGCATGTGGGCGTGGCCTCGGAACGCTGGGCGGACGCGCGGTCGCTGACCACGGGGCGCGTGGTCGATGCCTATAGCAATATCGAGACGGTCAAGCTTTTTGCCCATGAAACCCAGGAACAGGACTACGCGCTATCCGCTTTGCGGCGGTTGCGGTTGCGGTTTCAGCGGTTTTTGCGGCTGATGACGATGCTGGCCTTTGGGATGAACGCCATCAACGGGATCCTGATCGCGATCGTGGTGGGGCCAGCCGTGTGGTTGTGGACCAAGGGAGCCGTGTCGGTGGGCGAGGTTGCGGCCGCTGCGGCCCTGACCATCCGGCTGAACGGGATGAGTAACTGGATCATGTGGGTCACCATCCGGCTGTTTGAAAACAGCGGGATCATTCAAGAGGGGCTGCAGTCGCTGGCCGCCCCGCATCAGATCACCGACGCACCGCGCGCCGTTGATCTGTCCGCGCAGGCCTCGGAAATTAGAGTTGAAAATGTGACCCATCGCTACGGCAAACAGGGTCATGGGTTAGACAACGTGAGCCTGATCATCCCCGCGGGCCAAAAGCTGGGGTTGGTTGGGCGGTCCGGTGCGGGGAAATCCAGTTTGGTCAACCTTTTGATGCGGTTTCATGATGCCGAGAAGGGGCAGATTTTGATCGACGGGACGCCGATCACGGCGCTGTCGCAAAAGGGGCTGCGGCAACAAATCGGGATGGTCAGCCAGAACACGGCGCTACTGCATCGGTCTGTCCGGGACAATCTGCTCTATGGAAACAGCGCAGCTGATGACGCTGCGATGATCCGTGCGGCCAAACAAGCCAAGGCCCATGACTTCATCGAAACGCTCTGTGATAGCCATGGGCGGCGGGGCTACAATGCGCATGTGGGCGAACGGGGTGTGACGCTTTCGGGCGGGCAACGTCAGCGGATCGCGATTGCCCGGGTGATCCTGAAGAACGCGCCGATCCTGATTTTGGATGAGGCCACATCCGCTTTGGACAGCAATGTTGAGGCGGAAATTCAAGAAGCGCTTTACGCGGTGATGCAAGGCAAGACCGTCATCTCAATTGCGCATAGGCTGTCCACGTTGGCGCAAATGGACCGGATTGTGGTGCTCGATCAAGGGCAGGTTATTGAGGATGGGACCCATGATGCCCTTTTGGGGCAGGGGGGGCTCTATTCGGCGCTTTGGGCGCGACAGAAGGGATCATAGACCGAAGGGGGCCGTTTGATCGCGGCATGCGATAGACGGGTGCTTCACGCTATTTGGTCCACTTGGAAACGATTGCAGCTCTCATAAGATGCCCGACCGGCGGACGGTCCAACCGATTGGAAACGATGGGCGCGATCGTACTTACCCACATGAAATTTGCGTAACGCTCACTTATCCCCAAGAAATTGCTTTACAGGTGCGTGCGTAGCGGCCACGATATGTAGTAGGGGAGAACGGTGAACAATACCGCCTCTAGAGCAGGCACCTAGCGCTTGGGGCGCTGCCATGACCCCAGCGCCAAAGCAGTGAGGCCGAGCATATGGCATTGTCCGAACATTACCTTGAGGCTGATGATATTCACCCTATCGATCTGGTGGAGCACATCGCCGAACATCACGAATGGGAATTTGACCGTATCCACGACGATCAGATCGCGATGGCCGTTGAGGGCCAATGGCGCACCTATTCGATCACCCTTGCCTGGTCACGTTTCGATGAAACGCTGCGTTTGATCTGCACCTTTGACATGGAGCCCCCAGCAGACCGGATGCCGGCCATTTATGAGGCGCTGAACACCATCAATGATCGCTGCTGGGCCGGGTCGTTTACTTGGTGGGATGAACAAAAGTTGATGGTTTACCGGTATGGGCTGATGTTGGCGGGTGATCAAATGGCCGGTCCGGATCAGGTGGACACGATGATCGGTGCCGCCGTTGCGGCCTGTGAGCAATACTACCCAGCGATCCAATTGGTGACATGGGCGGACCGGACGCCACAAGAGGCCGTACAGGTTGCCATCGGCGGGGCTTACGGACGCGCCTGAGAAATATCGTAAGATGGGTTTAAACCCATCTTACCTTTGCGTAACGTCTTCATGTTCTTCCAAGAGGTATGTTGCATGAATATGAATGATGTCGCGACACGCGGTCTTGTCCTTTTGGGCTGTGGTAAGATGGGCTCTGCGATGCTTGAAGGTTGGTTGCGTAATGGGCTGCCAGCTGCATCGGTTTGGGTGATAGACCCTAAACCATCCGATTGGCTGTTGGCGCAGGGTGTCAATATTGGCGGCGATTTGCCGGAGAACCCGGCAATCGCACTGATCGCTGTCAAACCGCAGATGATGACGGCCGCATTGCCGCAGGTCAAAATGTGGGGCAATGGAACGACGCTTGTGATCTCAATCGCCGCGGGTACCCCGATGCAGACGTTTGAGGCGATGTTAGGCGCGCAAACGCCCATTGTGCGTGCCATGCCTAACACACCTGCCGCAATTGGGCGCGGGATCACCGCGTTGATCGGCAACGTCAATACCAGCGCAGATGATCTTGATCTTGCAGAAACGTTGCTGCGCGCGATTGGTCAAACAGTCCGTTTGGAACACGAAGGGCAGATGGATGCGGTGACAGCTCTGTCAGGCTCGGGCCCTGCATATGTCTTTCATTTGATCGAGACGTTAGCCGCGGCGGGCGAAGCCCAGGGACTCTCGGCTGAATTGGCCTTGCAGCTTGCGCGTGCCACTGTTGGCGGGGCAGGGACACTCGCAGAAAATGCAAAAGAAACACCGGCCGAATTGCGCGTAAATGTCACCTCGCCCAACGGGACCACGCAGGCCGCTTTAGAGGTCTTGATGGACGCAAAAACCGGCTTTCCTGATTTATTGAAACGTGCTGTTTCTGCAGCCGCCACCCGATCAAAGGAATTGGCAAATGAGTGAAATTTCCTTTGATGATTTCCTGAAAGTCGACGTCCGTGTGGGTACGGTGCTGCGTGCCGAACCTTATCCAGAGGCGCGCAAGCCGGCCATCAAGCTGTGGATCGATTTTGGCGATGAGATTGGCGAGAAAAAAACCTCGGCCCAGATCACCGTGCATTATGATCCGGAAAAATTGGTAGGGCGACAGGTCATGGCAGTTGTGAACTTTCCGCCACGTCAGATTGGCAAATTCATGTCCGAAGTATTGGTCCTTGGTATGCCAGATGAAACCGGTGAGGTCGTACTTGTCGGCCCCGATCAGAATGTACCCGAGGGAGGGCGCCTACATTGAGAAAGCTTCTGATTACCAGGGTCTTGCCTGATGCAAATCTTGCAGCTGCGCGTGCACGCTATGATGTAACCGTGCGCGACACGGCGGAAGGGTTAACGGTAGAGGAGGCAAAAGCCGCTCTGCGAGACTATGATGCGATCCTACCGACACTTGGTGATCAATTTGTTAAGGACGCGTTCACAGGGCAGATCCGCTGCGGTGTGCTTGCGAATTTTGGTGTGGGATATAATCATATTGATGTGCAAGCCGCTGAAAAAGTGGGTGTTTCTGTCTCAAATACCCCCGATGTTGTAACCGATGCCACCGCTGATATCGGCATGACATTGATCCTATCCACTTGTCGTCGGGCGGGCGAAGGAGAGCGCTTGGTGCGTGCAGATCAGTGGCATGGGTGGGGTCCGACCCATATGTTGGGCACCCATGTCACCGGCAAAACCGTGGGTATCGTTGGCATGGGTCGCATTGGTCAGGCTGTTGCGCGCCGCTGTCACTATGGCTTTGAAATGCCTGTTCTTTTCTACAACAGATCGCGCAAGTCGGTGGATCTGCCTGCCCGTCAGGTTGAGAGTTTGGCCGACCTGATGTCCCAATCTGATATTGTGGTCGTCACGGTTCCGGGGGGTGGCGCGAATACGGGGATGATTGATGCTACTGCATTGGCTGCAATGAAACCTTCGGGTATTTTCGTCAATATCGCCCGGGGCGATGTGGTCGATGAGGACGCATTGATTGCTGCGCTGCAGGCAGGCCAGATCGCCGGTGCGGGTTTGGATGTTTTTGTCAAAGAACCCTTTGTTCCCAAGGCTTTGCGCGAAATGGAGAATGTCGTTCTGCTGCCGCACCTGGGCACAGCCGCGCTAGAAGTGCGTGCCGCCATGGGGCAGATGGCCCTCGATAACATCATCGCTTGGGATGAGGGCCGCCCGTTGCCGCAGGCCGTCTAAACCACGTCTGTATTGCGTACAGAATCTGTACATATCGTGTACATACACATCGCCGGGCACTTTACCGGGCTCAGTCTTTTGCAGCCTTGTCAGCCTTTTTGCGCACCAGCACGCTGCGCAAATCATGCATCGCCAGCAAAAGCCGGTCGGTCACGTCATCCAATTCGGTGTCGGTGGCTTTGGCCTGCGCCCATTGTGTTGTCATATTGAGATGGTCGACGGTCCGGTGGATGTCGTCCATTGCGCGGGCATTCAGTTGGGCCATGCGCTTTGCCAGCCAGTCGGTGATGGCGGTTTGATCTTCGGGGGTCAGGGTGTAGTCCCCATGCGCTTTGAAATCGCCCCGGTTGGTGTTGGCGACCGCGATCTGCTCCATCTCGATCCGTCGTTGTCTGTTTTCGGATTGCACCCGAAAGACGGCCGCGCCATTGTCGCGGATACGAAAGTAGTATTCTGGCAGCGCGTCGGTCATCTTGGGCATTCCTTTGCGGTCTGTCACCGATGCTAGCACCGGGTTTGAGCGGAAGCTACCTTGGATGCGCCGTTGGGTTGGGCGCACCTCGAATGTCCGGCCACTTTGACCTTTACGTCTTCAAATGACAGAATTTTCTAAAAATCGGTAGAGCCGACGTTCGCACAGATTGCAGGGACGGTCGGCTTCGAGCCCAGACCTACCGCGTTGCTGCATGACAGCGAATGTCGGCATTTCCAATTCCGTCTGCACCGGCTAGCGTTCGGCATGGCCAACAGTTCAGATATCAAAGCCGTCGATAATGTCCGTCTCGGAGTGGCGACCATAGTCGGCACTGTGCTTGCTTTGTCATTGGGTGACGCGTTGATCAAGGCTCTCGGCGGTGGCGGTGGAATGGGCATTTGGCAACTATTTTTTGTTCGCTCCTTGCTTGCCTTCCCAGTTCTTTTGGTAGGGGCGTTGCTGATCTTTGGCGCGGAAAGACTGACGCCAAGGTCTATCCCTTGGATTGCGGTCCGATCCATTCTGCTGGCTCTTATGTGGATCGCTTACTACCTGTCCCTTCCGCTTCTGCCATTGGCAGTTGCGGCCGCTGCTTACTACACCTTGCCGTTGTTCATCGTAGCATTCGCCGCAGTCTTTGCAGGCGAGGCCGTTGGCAGAATGCAATGGGCCGGTGTTGTCTTGGGATTTCTGGGTATTCTGCTCGTCTTACGTCCGGGAGGCGATGCGTTCCAATGGGCTGCGCTGCTCCCAATTCTAGCTGCTGTTCTCTACGCCGCGGCGATGATCTTAACGCGAACGAAGTGCCTTAATGAACATCCTGCTTCACTCGCCCTAGGACTGAATGCAATCTTTATCGTTTTTGGAGCGACCGGGCTGGCCGTGGGTGCGCTTCTTGAATTAGACACGGTAGGATTTTTGACGACTTCCTGGGTTGTGATGTCACCCGACGAATGGCGAAACATCGCAATCTTGGCTGCGCTGATCCTGGTTGCCTCCATCGGGACGGCTGTTGCTTATCAGTCCGCTCCCGCCTCGACTGTCGGCACGTTTGACTTCGCGTATGTGGGGTTTGCATTGATATGGGGCGCAGTCTTTTTTGACGAACGGCCCGATGCAGTTGCGGTGGCTGGAATAGCGCTAATCGTTGTTGCAGGGGTGCTCGCAGTCCGGCGGCCAAAAACTGTTAGCTGACCTTCACTTGAAATCCGGCAACGACAGTTTCGTCCCGCACAGCTGCTCTCAGCCGAGGTCAACGTGAAGGTCAGGTCTGGATCAGTATTGTCTGATGCGGCCCGTTGAGAGCATTCAGAGCTTCCACAATATGAAATCGAAGGAGCACGGCATTTTAATGCGGAAATTTTCGGATCCCAAACCGACACCCGCTTACCCAGCGCATATCAGTCACCTATGCCGCATTTTTCCATTTGACCGGGGTGACGTAGATGATGCTGCCATCCACGCTGACCATGACATCGCCGTCTTGAATGTTGACCTGTAACTTCATCGACCGGCTGGCCAGGTTGCCCAGTTCGCCGGTTTCCTTATCTGAAAAATTGACAACCCGGAGGTTATCAAACCGGGTGGTGCTATTTTTGATCTTTTCCCACCACATGTCCGCTGTTCTGCCGCCGTAGGAATAG
Organism: uncultured Paracoccaceae bacterium; assembly: GCA_947501555.1. Taxonomy (GTDB): domain Bacteria; phylum Pseudomonadota; class Alphaproteobacteria; order Rhodobacterales; family Rhodobacteraceae; genus Yoonia. Next base: position 1,675,860 of record CANMWG010000001.1, on the reverse strand, counting down.
ATGATCACCTCATCCGATTTCCCACAGGATTGACGCACGACCTTTTCACTGGGAAGCCCCAATGCGATCCATAACTTTAGCTCGCCGCTCAGGCTTTTCTGCCAGATGTCGGGTTCGTCATCCGTTGAAAGCCCCTTTGTCATTTCCAGTTGCGCATGCGCATGGAGTGCAAAGGCAAGCACCCGCACCATGAGCCGTTCGTCCGTCTCGGACGGGTGTTTGGCAATGGTCAATTTATGCGTCTCATAGTAGTGCCGGTCCATATCCGAAACGGAAAGTTCTACTTTATAGATGGTGGCTTTTTGCGCCATGATTTGTCCAACAATTCCGGAAATAGTGATGTCATACGCACCAACGGGGAAGCGCTGGTCGTGACCAATTACTGTAGTTCGGCGCAGAAGTTGATGATCCGTTGGCACGCCTCCTTCAGCGCCTCATCCGACGTGGCATAGCTGACCCGGAAGTTGGGGCTAAGCCCGAAGGCTGCTCCGAACACCACGGCCACGCCGGTTTCTTCCAGAAGGGCTGTGGCGAAGACCTCGTCGTTTTCGATCACGGTCCCGGCCGCGCTGGTTTTCCCGATGCATCCCGCGATGGAGGGGTAGACGTAGAACGCCCCTTCGGGCTTGGGACAGACGATTCCGGCTGCGCTGTTCAGCATGTTCACGACGAGGTCTCGCCGCCGCTCGAACAGTGCATTGTTCGGTCTCAGGAAGTCTTGCGTGCCGTTGAGCGCCTCGACTGCTGCGTGTTGGCTGACCGAACAGGGGTTTGAGGTGGATTGCGATTGCACTTTGCGCATCGCTTTGATCAGCATTTCCGGCCCCGCGGCGTAGCCGATCCGCCAGCCGGTCATCGCATAGGCTTTGGAGACCCCGTTGACCGTCAGCGTCCGGTCGTAGAGCTGCGGTTCGACCTGTGCGGGCGTGCAGAATTTGAAGTTTCCGTAGGCCAGATGTTCATACATGTCGTCTGTCATGATCCACACATGCGGGTGGCGCAGCAGCACGTCTGTCAGTTCTTTCAGTTCCGACCAGCTGTACCCCGCTCCAGTGGGGTTGGAGGGCGAGTTGAACAGGAACCATTTGGTTTTGGGCGTGATCGCGGCCTCAAGCTGGGCTGCGGTGATTTTGAAGTTGGCTTCAAGCGTGGCCTCGACCGTCACCGGTTCGCCGCCCGCCAGCAGCACCATATCGGGGTAGCTGACCCAATAGGGGGCCGGGATAATCACCTCATCACCTGGGTTCAGCGTGGCCATGAAGGCGTTATAAAGCACTTGTTTGCCGCCTGTGCCGACGGTGACTTGCGCCGGGGTGTAGGACAGGTCGTTGTCGCGGGTGAATTTGGCGCAGATCGCTTCTTTCAGTTCCGGGATCCCATCAACAGCTGTGTACTTTGTCTTTCCGCCTGCGATGGCCGCCCGGGCCGCATCCTTGATGTTCTCAGGCGTATCAAAATCGGGTTCACCCGCCCCCAGCCCGATCACGTCGCGCCCGGCGGCTTTCAGCTCGGCGGCTTTGGTGGTGACAGCGATTGTGGGAGAGGGTTTGACGCGATCAAGCGTCGCAGAAAGGAAAGTCATCAGGGTCATCCGGTGGTAACTAGGGCCTGTCTGTGACATAGGACGCATGTAGGATGGATGGCAAGCAGCAAGGGGTTCCAAGATGGCAGAAGATCAAGGATGGTATAGCGCGGAGGCGGCCACGTTCGGAGACCGTCTGGCAGGCGCCCGTGACGCAGCTGGGCTGGACCAAAAGGCCTTGGCCGAGAAGTTGGGTGTCAAATTGGTGACCATCGCGGGCTGGGAAAACGACCTCAAAGAGCCCCGCGCGAACCGTTTGCAGATGCTGTCGGGCATCCTGGGCGTGTCGCTGAGTTGGTTGCTGACGGGCGAGGGTGAAGGCCCTGAGGCCCCGGAAGATGTAGCTGTCGTGTCGAATGATGTCTTGAGCCTATTGGCTGAGATGCGTGCGTTGCGCATTCAGATCGCGCAATCGGGCGAACGATTGGGCCGGTTAGAAAAGCGGTTGCGCACGGCCTTGAAAGAGCAAGTATGACTGAGCCCCACGAACATATGGTCAAACGGCTGCGCATGCGCTCAATGCGGCGCGGGATCAAAGAGATGGATCTGATCCTGCAGGCCTTTGCCGAGAAACATCTGGCGGACATGAGCCCCGATGATCTGGCGCTTTATGATCGTCTCTTGAACGAAAATGATCATGATATTTATGGCTGGGTCGGTGGCCAGTTCGCTGTGCCCGATCGCTATGCTGACCTGATCGCAGTGATTGCCAAGGACGCGCATGGTGTGACGCGCCCAGCCTGATCAACCCGCTATTTTCGCCTAAAAAGACTCAATTTTACTGTTTAACTGAATTTTCTTTGTTTCGTCTTATTCCTCTATTTGAGCAGAAGACGGAGTACAATAAATGAGCATTCATACAGACCTTGATGACACCGCAAATCCCGGTGTGCCATCAGCACGGACTGCTGCGTTCATGGCATCCTATCTTGACGCGCTAACCTTGGTGGAACGGCTGCATCGCCTGTTGCTGGACGTCATCAAAGACGAATTCGAACGGGTGGGGATGCTAGAAATCAACCCCGTTCAGGCCTTGTTGCTTTTCAATGTGGGCGAAAATGAAGTGACCGCGGGGGAACTGAAGACGCGTGGTTATTACCAAGGGTCTAACGTGTCGTATAACCTGAAAAAGCTGGTGGAGATGGGCTATATGCACCACCAGCGCAGCGAAATTGATCGCCGCTCGGTGCGGGTTCGCTTGACCCCAAAAGGTCGCGATGTGCGCACTGTGGTGTCCGGCCTGTTTGCCACCCATGCGGATGGGTTGGTCGACCGCGGTGTGCTGGATCAAAATGGCATCGAGGATATCACGTCGTCCTTGCGCCGGGTTGAGCGTTATTGGACGGAACAGATCCGATATATCTACTGATCTGCGCTGTTGCGGATGGCATAGGATTGTGGCGCATCGCAGCGCTATGCGAAGCCCGGGACGACTTGGGCGCCGCCTGAGAACCGAGGCGAGAACGCGCTAAAGTCATTCATCTGACGCCTGAGCCATTTAACACCGCCTGACATCAAAGATTGAGGCGCCTTATGGCGTGATGCGAAGAACCTGAAGCACCTATCGGCACCTCAAATCAAAGATTTCAACGCTTTAAGTGAACACAATATACTACCGAAATTACTTCAACACCTTGGATGATCCATAATCCATCGCGTATCGCATCAAACGCGATGAAGCGGACCAAGCGTGCGAAAGAACTCTGCCCACTCACCGAACAAGGTGCGACGTGGTCTGCCACCGTCCCGCTAATGTGAATTAGTCTCGATGTGATCTGACACCACCCCCTTCTCAGCAAGCTGAAACGGGGACGGCAAATCTCTTGAATGAGATGATGGTGGCCCATTCTGGTGGCAGTACGATCCGAGCCATTTCAGCTAGAAAACCGAGATGTGAATGCAATGCCAGGATTGCGAACCATTCGATCGGCACACTGTCCTGCAGCCCTTGAAAGCGATTGAAGCGCCGGACGTCGACGCCGAAATGCCCAAAGACACAAACGAACATCCGGGTTGATTTTCGATGCTTCAACCTGCAAGTCACATCTATGCGTCCTGTCCATCTGCTCTTTCTATCTGTTATTCTGGCGCTTGCGGGAGGCCTGCATTGGGCGGCTTCCGCCTATTTCAAAACACAAGAAATCGAAAAGGCCGCAGCGCGACTGACGCTATATCGCAGCACCCTAGAGACGGAATTACGTCACTTTGCGCATTTGCCTTTCTTGTTGTCGCTTGACCCGGTTGTCGCGCGCGCTTTGGAATTCGGTGAATCCGAGGCGCTGGACTACCGGCTCGCACGGTTTTCACAAAGCGCGGGGCTGGACGCGATTTTTCTGATGGATGGTACGGGCCTCACTATTGCGGCCTCAAATGCGCGGGGCGCACGCAGTTTCAAAGGTCAGAACTATGCGTACCGACCTTACTTTCAGGCCGCTTTGAACGGCGAGTTGGGCGAATTCTATGGCATTGGCACTACAACCGGTATTCCGGGGTATTTCTATGCGATGGAAGTTCGGGTGCCTCAGGCAGACACAACTGGGGTGGTTGCCATAAAGATTGACTTGTCGCGGATGCAAGACGATTGGCAGGCCTCGGGCGAGCGCATTCTTTTAGCAAATGCGGATGGTGTTGTCTTGTTGGCGTCTGACCCCGCATGGCGGTACAAGACGCTTTCACCTTTGTCGGACGCCCAAAGTAATAGGATCATCGCCTCGCGTCAGTTTGGTTCTGAGGACCTTCAACCTTTGGACTGGACCCCAGACCCGATCGAAAAAACTGTTCGTATCGGCACAGAGGATCTTCTGTATTTGCGCACTGCGGACCTTCCCAACAGTTGGTCGCTTCATTTCTTTGTATCCGATAATCAGGTGGCCGCCCGCGCGTGGCTTGTATCTGGGACATTCCTGACATTTGTTTTGCTCAGTTTTAGTGGATTTCAAGTCAGCCGGTTGCGCCGTGTCAAAACGGCATTGCGCACATCTGTGCGGGAAGAGGCCGCACTTCGTTTGGCGAATGAGCGTTTGGCGATTGAAATTGAAGATCGCCGCACTGCTGAGCAGACGCTGAAGAAAACCCAGGATGAGTTGGAACGTGCGGGTCGTCTCGCGGCACTTGGGCAATTGGCATCATCGGTCACCCATGAGCTGGGCCAGCCCATTGCCGCCATGCGCAACCAGCTTGCAGCGTCCGAGATGACCGTTGGGCCGACCCCATTGAACGACAAGATGCAAGGCCTTGTGGCCCGCATGGAAAATATCACCCGCCAACTGAAATTCTTTTCCCGCAAGGGTCGTGACAGCCTTGAGGAATTCGATTTGGTAGATGCTGTGCAAGGCGGGCTTGAATTGCTGCAGCCCACCATTGAGGCGCGCGATGCAGAGGTTGCCTTTGCCCCCCCAAAAGAAGATTTACGCCTTGTTGCTAACAAATTGCGGATCGAGCAGATGATCACCAATATCGTGCGAAATGCGCTTGATGCTGTGGAAGAGGCAGCCGAAAGGCGGGTTGTCATCACGACTGGCGGGACCACGCAAGACGTGTGGTGCGACGTGGCAGACACAGGCCACGGTCTGGGGGACAAGACGCTTGACGATCTGCGCGAACCTTTTGCGACAACCCGTGAAAGTGGTCAGGGTATGGGGCTTGGCTTGACCATCTCGGCTGGTATTATTGCGGATCACAACGGAACGATCACTGCCGTTGACCGGCCCGAGGGCGGTGCAGTGTTTCATATTCGTCTGCCGCGCCACGGGATGGAGACAACATGACTGCCTATCGGGTCCTGATCATTGATGATGACAGGTTGATGCGAAATTCGCTGGTTGACCTGATTGAAGCGGCCGGTTGGGTTGCCAAGTCACTGGCCAGAGCCACAGATGCGGCCCGGTGGATCACGCAATTTCAGCCCGATGTGATCTTGTCCGATGTCCGTATGCCCGAGATGACAGGGCTTGAGCTGTTGCAGAGCCTCGAAGCCGCCCCACCCGTTGTTCTGATTTCTGCCCATGGCGACATTCCCACGGCCGTCGAAGCCATGAGCCATGGAGCTTATAGTTTTATTGAAAAGCCATATGATCCTAAACGCCTGTTGTTGATCCTGTCCCATGCGGGTGAGGCCCACCAAATGCGCAAGAGCAATGCGCATTTGCGGGAGCGTTTGCAGCAGCTCTCTGGTCTTGACCGGGTTCTGCTGGGCCAGACACCCGAGATGCACCGGTTACGCGACACGATTGCGATGGTCGCCGGTGGTCTTGCAGCCATCCTTGTGCAAGGAGAGACTGGCAGTGGAAAAGAGCTGGTTGCACGGGCTGTGCACGATCTATCCGCCCGTTGCGGTGCCGCGTTTATCGCGATCAACGCGGCACAAATGACGGCTGGCAATTTGGCCGAGATTGCGCGCAGTGCGTCCGGGGGTACCCTATTCCTTGATGAGATTTGCGCCTGTCCGGCCGAGCTGCAAACATCGCTTTTGCGCCTGGTCGATGCAGGTGAAGTGCTTCACCCGGGTCAAGGCCAGCCCGAAAGATTTGACCTGCGCATTGTCGCGGCCACCAATGAGGACCCCAAGCTTGCCGTTGCGCAAGGCAGGTTTCGGCAGGATTTGTTGTTTCGCCTTAGCGGGTTTGAGGTGCATCTGCCGCCACTGCGCGCAAGACCGGATGACATCGCCTTGTTGATGCAGCGCTTTTTGCAAGAGTTCGCGGGCCTCTATCAGACAGAGGTGCCGGAGTTGTCGGAAGCGGATATGTCCACGCTGCTGGCCCATGATTGGCCCGGCAACGTGCGCGAGTTGCGCAGTGTCGCTGAACGCACTGTCATGATGGCAAAGCAAGGCGTTGGCTCTGTGCCAGAGGCGCTGGCCGGGACGTCGCTTGACCCTGTTACCCCCGCAGGGTTGCGTGATGCGGTGGCCGCCTTTGAGCGTCAGATGATCAGCAAGGCCATCAAGGACCATGCCGGGCGGATGGATGAAACTGCCGATGCGTTGGGGATCGGTCGTCGCACGTTGAACGAGAAAATTGTGAAGCTGGGTCTTGATAAGGACGCATTGCTGTAACGCTTTGCGCCTGTTCCGTTAATTCGAAAATTGGCCAGTGATCCCTTGCGCCAGGGGTTGTATCTTGTAGGCTCTAAATTACCCTGCGGAAATCCGCAGGGTGCGCCTATTGGTGCGCGCGTTTTTCTTCATGAGTCCTGCCGCGGTTTATCGGTTTAACTTCAGCCATCCTATTTTTGGGGAGGAACCTGACTATGAAAACATACATGACACGCGCCGCTGTTGCGGCACTCGCAACCGGGATCGCAACAACAGCTGTGGCCGAAGAGTGGAACGTTTCCCTTTGGGGCGCACCACGGGCTTTTACCGCACATGTTGAGAAACTGGCCGAGTTGGTTGAAGAAAAGACCGCTGGCGAATTCACTTTGAACATCAGCTACGGCGGCTTGTCCAGCAACCGTGAGAACCTTGATGGCATCTCAATCGGTGCGTTTGAGATGGCACAGTTCTGTGCGGGCTATCACAATGACAAGAACCCTTCGATCACTGTGCTTGAGCTGCCATTCCTTGGCGTGTCGTCGCTGGAGCAAGAGGTCGAAATTTCGATGGCTGTCTACGGCCACCCCGCGGTTGAGGCTGACCTTGGTCGCTGGAATGCGAAGCTTTTGATGCCATCGCCGCTGCCGCAATATAACATTGTTGGCGTTGGTGATGTCCCAGCAACTTTGGCTGACTTCGATGGCCTGAGCGTGCGTGCAACCGGTGGTATCGGGGCTGCGATGGAGGCTGTTGGCGCTGTCCCAACGTCCATGTCCGCAACCGAAGTCCGTCAGGCGATGGATTCAGGTGTTGTCAAAGCCGTCAGCTTTGCGCCGCACGCCCATATGTCTTTCGGTACCATTGAAAACGCGACCTGGTGGACCACCAACCTAAACCCCGGCACCGTAAACTGCCCGGTTGTGGTGAACACCGATGCTTTTGAAGGTCTTAGCGATGAGCACCGTGAAGCCCTGATGGGGTCCGTGGATGAGGCGCTGGATTATTACATCGCCAACTACAATGGTGAAACAATGGAAGCTTGGGGTCCTGCATTGCAAGAACGCGGAATCACTGAGGTGACTTTCGCGGATGCAGAGATCGCAGCGTTTAAAGACGCGGCCGCCGCCCCAGCCGCTGCGGCATGGATCGAACAAAACACGGCCGCCGGTTTGCCTGCGCAAGAGCTATACGATCTTGTCACCGGCATGATCGCGGACGCAAACTGAGTTCCTCCCCCTGAAAGGCCTCGCAGCACTTGCTGCGGGGTCTTTTTAATATTCTTATCCAATCCAAGAGGGGCCTATGGCAACTGCATCTATGGTGCTGAGCGACGACAGCACGCTTAGCAAACTCGACCACCTATTGCTGCGGCTGGAACGCGTTCTGGCGCTGGTGAGTGGTCTTGCTGTGTTCTCTTTGATGCTGCTGGCCGTGTTTTCGGTCACCGGTCGCAACCTGATGAATGCCCCCTTGCCGGGGTATGTGGATTGGATCGAACAGGCGATGCCCTTGATTGCCTTCATGGGCATTTCATTTGTCATGCGCGAAGGTGGCCATATCCGCATGGATATCGTGGTCGGGCAATTACGTGGCCGGTTGCTCTATATCGTCGAGCTCGTTACGACACTTGCCGTTTTGGTGTTGATGTTGCTGCTGGTCTGGGGATCATGGGCGCATTTCCAACGCAGCTTTGATTTTGCAGCCCCAATGTGGAGCCGTGACAGTTCGATGGATATTGCGCTGCCGCTCTGGCCGGCCAAACTGATGGCCCCGATTGCTTTTGCGGTATTGTGCCTCCGCCTTGTGCTGCAGGTCTGGGCATATGGACGCGCTGTGGTGACCGGAGAAACCATCGCTGTTCCCCTAATCGCGGATGCCGCAACACAGGCCCGTATGGAAGCCGATCAATTGAGTGAGAATAACTGATGGAACCCATTGATATCGGGCTTTGGGTCACTGGCGGGATGCTGGTGCTGGTGGTGCTTGGCATGCGTGTGGCCTTTGCCGCGGGCCTTGCCGGAATGATCGGCTTGATTTGGATTTTTTGGGCCCGAAAGGACTATGGCATAGACGATTTCGGCTGGGCTTTGGGCGTTGCCGTCAAGACAGCAGGGCAGGTGCCCCATTCAAAGGTGGCCTCGCAGGCGCTGTCCTTGATCCCGACGTTCATCTTGATTGGCTATCTGGCCTATTATGCCGGGCTGACCAAGGCGTTGTTCGAGGCAGCGAAACGCTGGATCGCCTGGGTGCCTGGTGGTTTGGCGGTCTCGACCGTCTTTGCCACGGCGGGCTTTGCTGCGGTCTCGGGCGCCTCTGTTGCAACCTCGGCTGTCTTCGCGCGTATCGCGATCCCCGAGATGCTGAAGATAGGCTATAACAAGCAATTCGCAGCAGGTGTTGTGGCGGCGGGTGGGACTTTGGCGTCGCTGATCCCGCCCTCTGCGATCCTTGTGATCTATGCCATCATCGTCGAACAAGACGTGGGCAAATTGCTGCTTGCGGGGTTCATCCCCGGTGCTTTCTCGGCACTGATTTATGCGGGGTTGATCGTGGGAATGGCACTCACGATCAAGGACTTCGGCCCGCCCGTGTCCGGCTTTACATGGCGTGAACGTTTTGCGTCCTTGCCACCCGCGCTGCCCATCGTCTTTGTCGTCGTGACGATCATCTGTTTTGTCTACAACCCCTTTGGCGGTGACGCTTGGGGCACGCCTACCGAGGGGGGCGCCATCGGCGCCTTCGTGGTGTTCTTGATGGCCCTTTATCAAGGGATGCGCTGGTCACAACTGAAAGATGCGTTGCTGGAAACGGCAAAACTGAGCGTCATGATCTTCACAATCATCTGGGGCGTTTTGATCTATGTGCGCTTCCTTGGCTTTGCTGATCTGCCGAGTGCCTTTTCGGATTGGATCACATCGCTGACCATGTCGCCCATGCTGATCTTGATCTGTATTCTGCTGGCCTATGCCGTTTTGGGTATGTTCATGGATGCGATTGGCATGCTGCTGTTGACCTTGCCTGTGGTTTATCCCGCCGTGATGGCCCTAAACGGTGGCGAGGCGGTCAGTGCCGCAGACAGTGCATTTGGGATGTCCGGCCCGATGTGTGCCATCTGGTTTGGTATTTTGGTGGTCAAAATGGCCGAGTTTTGTTTGATCACCCCGCCCATCGGCTTGAACTGTTTCGTTGTGGCCGGTGTGCGCGATGATCTGACCGTGCAGGATGTGTTCAAAGGAGTGACGCCGTTCTTTATTGCGGATGGGATCACGATTGCCCTGTTGGTGGCCTTTCCATCCATCGTCCTTTGGTTGCCAAGCCTGGCTTGATGTCGCAGATGGAGGGGCGCAGGCAGTGGCATGCGCCCCTAAGTGTTACCAATGTCCGGTGTTTTCCATGCTTGCCCATGGCTCTGCGGGTGGCAGGTTATCGCCGGCTTGCAACAACTCAATTGAGATATTGTCCGGTGATCGCACGAATGCCATGTGCCCGTCGCGCGGTGGTCGGTTGATCGTGACCCCGTTGTCCATCAGATGTTGGCACATGTCGTAGATGTTATCGACCCGGTAGGCCAAATGCCCAAAATGCCGCCCATCCGTAGGCAAGGCATCGTCCCCGTCCCAATTGTAGGTCAGCTCAACCGGGCAGTCCTCTTGTCCTGGAGGCGCCATGAAAATAAGGCTAAACCGTCCACCTTCGCTGTCATGGCGTCGGATTTCCTTCAGTCCCAGTAGGGCGTAAAAGGCCATCGATTTTTCCAAATCTTTGACCCGGACCATCGTGTGCAGATAGGTAAGCGGCATAGGGAGGCTCCTTTTAATGCGATTGCGGGGAAGGTAACCTTTGCCGCGTCACAGTAAATGCCTTGGGCTGAAAAAATCCCGGTCACATCCGCGCGGTTTTGGTTTCAATGTCTGTCGATATTGTGAGTTTACCCCTTGCCCATTGCACCGGATGATAAGGGTTTGAAAAGAACGAGAGGTTCCCATGCGGTTACTCATAGGTTTGTGCCTGATGATCTGGGGCTGTGCTGCGGCCGCCCAATCCCTCACTCCTCGTGATGGCTGGGTTGTGATGGACAGCGACAAGCCCTTTGATGTGCTGTTGGCAGACACCAGAGCGGCCGTCAGTGCAAATGGTATGGCCGTTGTCACCCAGGCCGGTCCGACAGGCGCTGCTGCCAACCGTGGCATCACAATTCCCAACAACCGCGTGGTTGGCGTGTTCAACAATATCTTTGCAGTCAAGGTCCTTGGCCTGTCCACAGCCGCGATGATCGAAGCCCCGATCCGGCTTTATCTGACCGAAGATGAAGCGGGCAACGCAACCCTATCTTACAAGACCCCGTCCTTTGTCTTTGCCCCCTATATTCCCGAGGCAGGCCCCGCATTGGCCGAAACCGCCGCTGAGCTGGATGCAATTTTTCTGGCGATTGCCGAAGCCGCGCGGTAATCCACCCTAAATTATGAATGGATCACACCCTATGACGCAGCCCCTTCGCGCGGCAGATGTTCTTGCACGCAGATTATATGAAGCCGGATGTCGCACCGCTTTTGGTATGCCCGGCGGTGAAGTTCTGACGCTGATTGATGCTTTGGAAAAGGCGGGGATCAGGTTCATCCTGGCCCGCCATGAGAATGCCGCAGGCTTTATGGCCGAAGGTGTGCATCATGTAGATGGCGCACCTGCAATCCTTGTGGCCACCGTTGGCCCCGGTGCCATGAACGGTGTCAATGTCGTTGCCAATGCCGAGCAGGACCGGGTGCCCTTGATCGTGCTGTCCGGATGCGTCGATGCCGCTGAGGCGCAAAGCTATACCCATCAGGTTCTGGATCATCGTGCGGTGTTTGCCCCGATTACCAAGGCCACCTTTACGCTGGATGCCGCTGTCGCTGGCACTATGGTTGAAAAAGCGCTGGGCATCGCGACTGAGGGCCGCTGTGGTCCGGTCCATATCGACGTGCCGATTTCGGTTGCGGATGCCCCAGCGGTGCCCAATGCTGCCCGCCGCGCCCCCGCAAGCCCCGTTGCCCCTGCAGGTGTGGATCTGGCGACCGCCCGGGGCTGGTTGTCTAATGCGCAACGTCCCGTGATGGTTGTCGGATTAGATGTGCTGAAAGACGGTAGTGCCGAGACGGTACGCACCTTTGCGGAACGCCATGCGATTCCCGTGATCACGACCTATAAGGCCAAGGGCGTGATCCCCGAGGATCATCCTTTGTGCCTGGGCGGTGCAGGTCTGTCGCCCTTGGCAGACAGACATCTTGTGCCCTTTATCCACCAGTCCGATCTGGTACTTTGTGTGGGGTATGACCCGATTGAGATGCGCCCCGGTTGGCAGGATATCTGGGACCCGGAGGTAACCAATGTCATCGACATTCATGCCACGCCAAACCATCATTTCATGCATCAGGCCACGTTGAGTTTTATTGCTGATACGGGTGCTGCCTTGGCCGCCTTGTCCCGTGATATCACCCCAATAGCAACATGGCCGGATGGTGAGGTTGCAACGTTACAATCGCAATTGTCCGAGGCGTTTCCCGCAGATGATGCCTGGGGTCCTGCGGGTGTCATTGCTGAATGTCGCGATGTGTTGCCGCCTGATACCATTGCGACCGTCGACAGTGGGGCCCACCGCATTTTGCTATCGCAGATGTGGACCTGTGCTGCCCCACGCACATTGCTGCAGTCGTCGGGTCTTTGCACCATGGGCTGCGCTGTCCCGCTTGCTATCGGCGCCAAGGTTGCGGCCCCTGAAAAGACCGTCGTCAGTTTCTCGGGGGATGCCGGGTTTTTGATGGTCGCGGGCGAGATGTCGACCGCTGCCGAATTGGGTCACAACACGATCTTTGTGGTCTTTGTGGACCAATCGCTTGCCTTGATCGAGCTGAAGCAACGCCAACGGCAATTGACCAATACGGGTGTTGATTTCTGCGGTCATGATTATGCGGCGATCGGACAGGCCTTTGGCGGCAATGGCGTGACCGTGACTAACCGTGCTGATCTGCGCGCCGCCTTGACAGAGGCCATGCAGGCAACCGGGTTTACCGTGATTGCGGCTGTGATTGATCGCAAAGCCTATGATGGTCGGATATAGGGGGCGGTGATGGTAGGCGCACTGGACGGGCTGCGGGTTCTTGATCTGAGCCGCATATTGGCTGGACCCACATGCACGCAATTGCTGGGTGATCTGGGGGCCGAGGTGATCAAGATCGAAAACCCCGCAACACAAGGCGATGACACGCGCAGTTGGGGGCCGCCCTTTGTCGCCGGTGCCGACGGACACCCGACGGATCTATCGGCCTACTTCATGAGCGCGAACCGCAACAAGCTGTCCGTTGCCGTGGATATCGCAACGCCGGAAGGGCAGGCCATCATCCGCGCCTTAGCCGCTGATAGCGATGTCATGATCGAGAATTTTAAACCCGGTGGTCTGAAGAAATACGGGCTGGATGCGGATAGCATGCTGAAGGATAACCCCGGCCTGGTCTACTGTTCAATCTCTGGATATGGCCAAACCGGACCAAATGCCGCCAAGCCTGGCTATGATCTAATGGCGCAGGGGTACGGTGGGATGATGTCTCTGACCGGCGAGCCTGAGGGCAGTCCGATGAAGGTTGGCGTTGGTATCGCCGATGTCATGTGCGGCATGTATGCGACTGTCGGCATTTTGGCAGCACTACGTCATCGCGACAAAACGGGCGAGGGGCAGCATATTGACGTCTCTTTGGTCGATAGCCAGATCGCATGGTTGATCAATGAAGGTGTCAATCAACTGACCACGGGCAAGGTGCCAATCCGGCGCGGCAACGGCCATCCCAATATCGTCCCATACAACGTTTACCAAACTTTGGACGGCCATGTGATCGTCGCTGTTGGCAATGACAGCCAATTCCGCCGCTTTTGCACCTTTTTGGATGTCGCCCATCTGGCAGATGATCCTGATTATGCAACCAATCCGGCAAGACTGGCGCACCGCGACGCATTGAACGCAATCTTGGTGCCGCTTTTGGCGGAAAGACCGCTTTCCGACATCGTTGCGGGGTTGGAGGCGGTGAAAGTGCCGGTTGGTCCGGTCAACACGCTTGATCAGGTTTTTGAGACAGATCAGGTCGCAGCGCGCGACATGGTTGTGGATATTCCCAGAGATGACGTAGCGGAAGGTCGTGTGCGTTTGATAGGCAATCCGCTCAATCTATCAAAGACACCTGTTACATATCGGCGTGCGCCGCCCCGTTTCGGGCAGGACACAGACGCCGTTTTGCGCGGCATGTCGCCTAAAAACAAGGGAAAACCGCCCATTTCTGAGTGAAATGTAGCTCACATGGGCGTCATTCACGGAGCTGTGAGGTTGCCCTGCCGGGTGGAGGTAGTATGCCAATACGAAAGGTTGGCAAGCCGCCAACCTCACTATGGGACGAACAGGTGAATGATGCAGGATATCTTTGGACAAACGACCAGTTTGGCAGCGGGGCCAGCTTTGGACAGCTGGAACAAGACCCAACTGGCTTTTTTGGCCCATGGTGCCGCGACGCCGGTTCACTTGGGTGACGTGTTGACCGCAGCGCCGGATTTCGCGCTGGGCAATGCAATTAAAGGCATGTTCTACGTGCTCTTGGGCCGCAAAGAGCTGACGGAAACCGCCCGTGAAGCCTTGGCCACCGCGCGCACTGCTGCGCAGAACAGCCCTGTCAGCACGCGCGAACAGCACTTTATTGATGCGTTGGGGCTATGGCTTGCCGGCCAGCCGCGCCGCGCACTGACACATTTCGAAGCCTTGTTGGCGGCAAGCCCTTCAGACGTTCTGGCGATGAAGCTGGATCACGCGACGCGCTTTATCCTTGGCGACAGCACTGGCATGCGCCGCATGATCGAAAAGGTAATGCCAGCCTACAGCGCAGATCACCCCGGTCGCGGTTATCTGATGGGCTGTTATGCATTTGCGCTGGAAGAAACAGGAGAGTATGTCCGCGCCCAAAGCATGGGTCGCGAAGGGATGCTGATTTCCCCTGATGATGCGTGGGGCCTGCATGCTGTCGCACATGTGCACGACATGACCGCAGATGCTGCGGGTGGTATCGAATGGCTGACCGGACGTGAAAACGCCTGGGCCCATTGCAACAACTTTCGCTATCATGTCTGGTGGCACAAGGCGCTGATGCACCTTGATCTGGGCCAACATGATGTCGTGCTTGATCTTTACGACCGCGAGATCCGCAGCGACAAAACCGATGACTACCGCGATATCTCAAATGCGACCTCATTGCTGAGCCGTTTGGAGCTTGAGGGCATCGATGTCGCAGATCGCTGGGAAGAGCTTGCAGATATTTCGGCCACTCGGACCGAAGATGGCTGCCTGATTTTTGCGGACTTGCACTATATGCTGGCGCTTGTTGGTGACAATCGCGAGGCGGAAATCAAGACCCTGATGGGGCGGCTGCATCGCGATGCCCGCGAGGCCAAGACTGATATTCAACGAGCCATGGCTGACCCTGGTGTGGCCGCCGCCTGCGGTTTGGAGGCTTTTGGTGAGGCCGAATTTGAAAAGGCCTTTGTCAATCTTTCTCAGGCCCGTAGCCATATCCAGAACGCAGGTGGCAGCCATGCCCAACGCGACGTGTTTGAGCGGTTGACCATTGATTGCGGGATACGTGCCGGTTTCCTAGATGAGGCTGAATTGATCTTGGCAGAGCGTACAAACCTGCGTAAGGGGCATGAAGACGGATATGCTGCGGCCCGCCGCGACCTAATTGCAAAGGGACGCGATGCCTCAGGCCAAGGTGTGTCCATTCCTGCAGAGTAAGTTTGTTTACGAATATGCAAAACACAACCCCCGGAGCCGGGCCACGCGTGCGTGACCCAAGACTTGATTTTTATCGCGGTATTGCGATGTTTATCATTCTGACCGCACATACGCCGGGCAATTTCTTTACGCGCTGGATCCCTGCACGCTGGGGCTTTTCGGACGCAACAGAAATTTTCGTTTTCTGTTCTGGGATGGCCTCGGCCATTGCCTTTGGCGCCAGCTATGACCGCCGGGGTTGGTTGATCGGCTCCGCACGGGTTCTGTTTCGGGTGTGGCAGGTCTATTGGGCCCATATTTGTCTGTTCTTGTTCATCGCGATGATGGTCGCATGGTGGGATCAGATCGGGTTTAGTGACAAAAGTTATATCAACAGTTTGAACCTGACCCCTTTCTTTACCGGCAGGACAGGCAGTGAGACGGGGATTGTAGCCGTGACGTCGGATAACTTGATCGGTTTGATGACACTGTCTTACGTGCCCAACTATTTTGACATTTTGCCGATGTATATCGTGATCCTATGCCTGATGCCGGTTGTGATGGGATTGGCCCGCATCCACGTCGCGTTGGTCTTTGCATTTTCAATTGCCCTTTGGTTTTTTGCACAATCCCGCATCCTTGATTGGCTAGGCATTGCCGCGATTGATCTGCATTTCAACGCCGAGCCGTGGTCGCACCGCGAATGGTTCTTTAACCCATTTGCCTGGCAGTTGATCTTCTTTACCGGCTTTGCCTTCGTACGTGGCTGGCTGCCAAGACCGCCTATTCATCCCGTGCTGATCATTGCAGCCCTTGTTGTCGTTATCGGGAATATGCCGTTTTCCAGCGTCGGCGGCCGCTATGAGTGGTTGGATGTTGTCAACGCACAGTGGAAACCAAGCACAATGCTGATCACCAAGACTGATTTTGGCATCCTGCGCTACGTTCATTTCCTCGGGCTGGCCTACCTTGGCTATGTCATCGCAGGTGATGGCGGCCGCCGTCTGTTGCCGATCGGCAAACAGGGCATTTCAAGGGTCTGGAAATGGCTGGTGACTTTTGCAACGAAGGTTGGTCAACAATCCCTTGCTGTCTTTATCTTTTCCATGGTGCTTGGGCGGATTTTGGGCATGCTGATGGATCAGACTGAGCGTTCTATTGCCGTCGTGACCTCTGCAAATCTAATTGGTTGGGCATTGTTGATCTGTGTTGCTTACATAGCGGCATGGTTCAAAAGCCAACCTTGGAAAAGGCCTGCAGTAGCATGATGATTTCAAGACGCGCCCTTTTGGCTGGTATGGCTGCCAGCACTGCGACCTTCGGTTGGTCGGCAGAGAATTTGATTACCGCTGAAACGCCCTTCAGCATGGATTGGCTTTTTGAAAAAGCGCGTGCCTTGGCCCGCGAAGACTATGCGCCGGTCCCTCAAATCCCGGAACCTTGGCGCACGCTGTCGTATGATGAGTTCAACCATATCTGGTTTGATCCGCGCAAAGCGATCTGGGTGGATGATGAGCGCCCTGTGAGGCTGGATTTGTTCACCGCAGGCCTTTATGTAGACCGGCCGGCGCAGATCAATATTGTCGAGGACGGTATTGCCAAGACCTTGGGCTATGACCCGTCTTTGTTTGAAAAGACCGACCAATTTCCCGACCTGCCGGTTGATGAAACGATGGGGTATGCTGGCTTTCGCCTACGCCGCGAATTGAACACGGCCCAGATATTTGAAGAATACATGGTCTTTCATGGGGCCAGCTATTTCCGGGCGATTGCCAATGGCCAGTCCTATGGGCTGTCCGCCCGCGGCCTGGCGTTGCGCACGGGTGATCCCAGTGGGGAAGAGTTCCCCGATTTCACCCATTTCTGGATCGAAGCCCCAGCCCCTGACCAGCTGACGACGGTTGTGCATGCGCTGCTTGACGGGCCTTCAACAACCGGCGTGTATACCTTCCGCATTCTTGCTGGGCGTCCGACACGTGTGACTGTGACAGCTACGCTTTTCCCGCGCGTGGAGCTGGATCACGTGGGTCTTGGATCGCTGACCTCGATGTTCTTTTTTGACGAAACAAACCGGCACCGGTTTGATGATTTCCGCCCTGCCGTGCATGACAGCGAAGGCCTTATGGTCGTCAACGGCAATGGTGAGCGCCTGTGGCGTCCTTTGGCCAACCCCAACAAAGTTGAGATCAGCGCCTTTTACGACAGAAACCCGCAAGGTTTTGGTCTGATGCAGCGCACCCGTGATCCTGAACGTTATGCCGATCTGGAAGCCCATTACCAAAACAGACCGTCCCTTTGGATCACCCCGCAAGAGGATTGGGGGCGCGGTGCCGTTGAGCTGGTCGAAATCCCGACAGATAAGGAAATCTACGACAATATCGTGGCCTACTGGCGTCCGGCCGACCCCATTCCTGCCGGGTCCGAGCACAGCTTCAGCTATACGATGATGTGGGGCGACACCCCACAGGGTCTGCCGGATGTGCCGCATGTTTTGAACACCCGTATCGGCAAGGGTTTTGATCAGGTGAAAACCGTGATTGCCATCGATTTCGCCGAACATGCGACGTTTGACGACGATCTGTCTGCTTTCAAGACAGTCATCACGTCAAACGCAGGCACGGTATCGCCCGGTGTGTTACAGCACAATCCGGGCACCGGTGGGGTGCGCCTTGCGTTTTCCTTGCTCCCAGAAGAGGCCACGTCTGTCGAGCTGCGTGCGCAGCTGTTCAAGGATGGCGAAGCGGCATCTGAAGTTTGGCTTTACAGATGGACCGTATGACGCCGCTCCATAAATCGGGCGAAATGCCCGCATTGGCGCCATTGCCGCAACCTGTGCAGCATTTTGAGCGGCCCTATCGTGATGAAACCGTTCCATTGACCCGAAGCCATGCCCACACCAATCTGTGGCGCATGGTGGCGTTTTTGCCTGCGATAATTTCAACGTTGGCACTGATCATGGCCTTCGTGGATTGGTTTGCGATGGATGGGTTTGTCTTCTTTGAAGGCGTTGTGATCGCACTGGTTGGCTTTACTTTCTTTTGGATCTCACTTGCTGTCAGCACCGCCTTTCTAGGGGTCGTCACACTTTTTCTCAGTGCACCAAAACGCGGGAGAGAGGGGCCGGTTCCTGCGTTGGATGTGGCATTGTTGGTTCCCATCTATAACGAAGACCCTGCAGATGTGTTTGGCAATGCTGCCGCGATGATGGCTGCTTTGCATGCGACCGACAGCGCACATAAGTTCGATCTGTTTGTCCTATCGGATACTCGTGACGATGACATTGCGGCCCAAGAGCTGCGAGCGTTTTATGCGCTGCGGGCCAGCTTTCCGGGGGCGGTTTTCTATCGCCGCCGCGCCGACAATATCGACCGCAAAGTCGGCAACTTGGCCGATTGGGTGGAACACCATGGCGGTGCCTATAGTGCGATGCTTGTGTTGGATGCTGACAGCTTGATGAGCGGTGATGCGGTTGTTGCCTTAGCTGATGCTTTGGCCTGTGACCCTGCGGCAGGTCTGATCCAATCCTTCCCGACGCTTTTCGGTGCGCAGACGGTTTTTGGCCGCGTGCAACAGTTTTCAAACCGGATCTACGGGGCCGCTCTGGCCGAGGGGTTGGCCAAATGGACCGACCGCGACGGGAACTATTGGGGCCATAACGCGATCATCCGTTGCCGCGCATTTGCCGCTTGTGCGGGCCTGCCGCGCCTGAAGTCACGTCGCGGTCCGGGCCGCTTGATCCTGTCGCATGACTTTGTCGAGGCGGGGCTTTTGCGCAGGGCAGGGTGGTCTGTGCGCTTTTTGCCCCAAATCGAAGGCAGCTATGAAGAGGTCCCTGCTACCCTGATTGATTACGTTCTGCGGGACCGACGCTGGTGTCAGGGTAACCTGCAGCACCTGGAACTTCTGCGCGCGCGCGGCTTTCATGCGGTGTCGCGCTTTCATCTGCTTAGCGGGGCAATGGGCTATCTGACATCGCCTGCGTGGTTTGCGTTGCTGTTGGTCTGGGCCTTGATTGGCGATGGTATGGAAACCAACGCGCTGACGTATTTCAGTGGCTACAATCCACAAGTCAGCTGGCCCAGCATGAGTACGGGCAACGCACTGTTGCTATTGGGCTTTATGTATGCGATGTTGCTTGCCCCAAAAATGATGAGCGCTGTGGCCGCCCGCCGTGCTGGTATCGAAATGCGCGACGTGGGGGGCTTGCGTCAATTCCTGGCGTCATTGACTGCGGAAATCCTGCTTTCGATTGCCTATGCCCCTGTTCTGATGGTGCAGCAAACCATTGCGGTTGGGCGCACCATCTTTGGGATCCGTGAAAAATGGACTCCGCAACAGCGCCGCGGAAAGAACTACACAGTGGGCGTCATGGTGAAGTTCCACATCCTTGAGACCGTCATCGGCACTTTGCTGATGATCGGCATGGTCAACGGGTTTGTCACGCTTTGGTTGCTGCCTATTACGGTCAGCCTGGCGCTATCCGTGCCGCTGTCGATGCTGAGCGGTGTGAACCTTGGTGCGCAGCGCTGGTCTGCCCGTCAGATGGGCACGCCCGAGCACCTCAACGCGCCGCGCATCATTCGCAACGCCATGATTGAACGTCGCCGCTTCGCGGCGGTGGTCGCCGCGCCTGAAGTCATGGCGGCTGAGTAATCAGCCCAGGTTTTCCCACCAATCCAAGGCGAGATTTGACCACCCGCGGGGTATCCCATGCCCGCCCGGATGTAGGGCAAATTCAAGCGCGGTGTCTGCAGCGCAGGTGTCCCAGCGCCGGATCATGAAGGCGTCGATGGTATCAAAGCTATCTGCGCGCAATCCGTCGCAACTGTTTGTCTCTCGCCAGACCTGCATCGCGTACCAGACATCGCCTTGATAGATGGTCCCATTGCCCAGCGGTCGCCCTTCCAGTGGCACGGTCTTGTCGCGCCAGCCATGTGTATGCAGCAGATGGACCGGTCCTGCGCACGCTTCTGGGTGAGGGCGCCAAAAGCTACCGGCGACGGGGGCGTAGGCTGCGAATGTGTCAGGGGCATCGCATGCGACATAGCTTGCCATTGATCCCCCAATCGAAAAGCCAGCAAGCATGATACTGTCCCTGTCCACCCCAAACCGGGCAGAGGCATCATCGGCCACCTGTTCCAGGAAAGCAATTTCGTCGCGCATCTTTGGGCGTTCGGGATGAAAAGACCAACCCGTCCCAAACCGGCCTTCACGGTCCAACCCGTTGGGCCCAATCGCAACGTACCCCCGCGCATTCAAGCTCTGCCCCATACCGTTTGGATTGACAGCCCCCGTTCCCGCGCCGCCTGCACCATGCAAGAACATGACGGCGGGTAGGGGGCCCGCTGCGTCTTCGGGGACAAGGATGTGGTAGGTGCCCAGTGGGACTTCGCAGGGCGGTCCGTCGTCATTGCATCCAGCTTGCGCGGTGGTGGTGATCAAACAACAGGCTAACGCCGCTTGCAGCTTAGTTATCTTTGACAACGGGTAATCCTCTGCCCAACCAGCCGGGACCCGCAGCAGAGCCAAGCATCCCTTCGGGTATATCGATGATATTGGTGAAACCTGCGTCCACAAGCTGGTTTGTCAGCCGGGCCGAGCGCACGCCGCGGGCACAAATCAGGGCAATGGGTGCATCCAAGTCGCCTGAGACGATTGTGTTGAGCGCTTGTGTGAAATCGTCACGGCGCATATCCAGCCTGAGGGCCCCTTCGCCGGATCCAGTTTTGGACCATTCATCGGGGCGCCTTATGTCGATCAAGGTGATTTGGCCCGTCACCGCCTGCGCATGCGCTTGGTCTGGGGACAGTGTGTCGCCCAAAACATCCTCGGTCAATGCGGCGTAAAACAGGTTTTGGCCATCTGCCGCGACAAAGCCCGCGCCGCCCAAGGCCAGCACGCCACCACCTATCATCAATTTACGTCGGTTGATCATTCTCTATCCAGTGGCCGCATTACACGTCATTGGGCGCATTAGTGGCGGCAGGGGCCCGACGTACAAGTCACAAGTCGGTGACTGCTCCCGTGGCAGGCTGCGGGCACAAAAAAGGGCGACCAACATACGTCGGCCGCCCCCATATTTCTTATGATCTGCGCTTACAGGAACATAAAGTCTGCAAGGTCGTTCAGCGTTTCCTGGTTCAGGCCGCCTTGGTCGATCTGGAACCCGACTGTGACGGTTTCGCCAGCGCTGACACCACCGTTGTAGTCAAGGCTGCTGACAGTCACTGTACCATCGCCATTGTCGGCCACATCACCATCCCAGAAGTTCAGGAGCTGTGCGTCAAGGGCAAGGTCAAGTTCCCAGCCGCCATCATGGCCCATGCCATCAGTGTTGGTGATTTCGAGTTGCAGGATTGCACCTGCACCCCAGTCACTCACGATGCTGAGCTGCGCGTCCAGGCTATCGGACCCGTCATCGGCAGTATCGCCAACCATACCGTCATCAGTGTCGGTATCGTCATCCATGCCGTCATCGCCCATGCCATCGTCGTCAGTGGCATCATCGTCCATGCCACCCATGTCGTCATCGGTGCCGTCGGACCCGATAGGTGTGCCAGTGTATTCTGGCTGGCTATGATATGGGGCACGGTCAACCAGACCGGCCATTTCGACGCTCTTGCCGCTGAAGATGTTCTCGGTGACATACTCAAAGCCATCGATTGCATCTGCCAGACCCATGCGACCGGCGACATTGTCTTCGAGCTGGTTGGCGCGCCACTCAAAATGCGAGCTGTCCAAATCGTCGAATGTTGTGTCGCGCAGTGTGAGGCTTTGACCTGTGATCGGGCTAAAGAAGCGCACACCGTCAGCTGTCTCTTCGACCGAGAAGTTCAACTCACTATCTCCGCGGACGCTGAGATAGAACATGCTGATCTTGTCAGTCGCCGGGTTGAAGTCGACGATTTCTTCCAGGCCCTCTTCGTGGGACCGAACGTAGACGGTGTTGTCACGCACCAGGCCTGTTCCATTTTCCCACGCCAACGAGGCGCTGAGGTCTTGCTGTAGGTGGGCATCTGCGATTGGTGCGAAATTCGCAGCGGTCAGGTCTGCAAGAAAGACACCTTCCAGCAGCAATGAGTTGCTGTCGTCGAACATGTGCAACATCATGAAGCCTTCGGCAGTGTCGACGCCGATCTGGTTGTGGATGGACGCCCCACCCACATCGAGCACATCCGTTGCAGGATCAAAGTCTGTGACAACATTGGTCTCGCCGACGTAGTAGGTTGTGCCTTCACCGTCGCCCATACCATCGTCATCGCCACCATCGTCGTCTGCGACATCGTTGTCATAGATGATGCCAGTGGCTTCCAGTTGACCGGTGATATTCTCACCAGAGACCGTGAAGGTGAAGGTTTCTGTGTTCTCAACCAACGTATCAGGGTGCACCAGGACCGTAACGGTCTGGGTTTGCTCGCCCACGGCAAAGACAAGCTCGCCAGTGGCTTCGTGGTAATCCCATTCCGTGCCATTGGTTGTATCTGCAACCGCTGTGCCGTCCGCTGTCGCGTAGGTCAGTGTCAGTTCTTCTGTTGCAGGTGCGGCCAATGTGACCTCAAACGTGATCATCTGATGGCCATCGGCATGCATATCGTCGTCATCATGCATGTGGTCAGCATCCGTCGGATCACCCTCGGTGACGTAGCCGCCAGTGACTGTCACGTTGACCGGGGTGTCGTCAGTGTCGCCACCATCGTCACCCATGCCGTCGTCATCACCGCCATCGTCGCCCATGCCATCGCCGTCACCACCGTCGTCGACGGTGCCGTCGGGCGCTTCGGCCAGCAGCATGTCGAGCAGGAAGGTAAACGCTTCTTCACGTGCAGTTTCCCAATCGTCCAGCACAACACCACCGGTGTCACCAGAGTTCGGGTTCCAAGACCAGACGGACCAGTCGATGTCATTGTCCAGTAGGTATTCTGCCAGAACCGGACCCCATTCCTGATCGATGGTGCTTTCGAAGGTAGATCCAAATTCACCGACCAACAGCGGCGCGATGCCTTGCTCTTCGATGAACCCCCAGTTCTCTGAGAAGATCTGTGGCAGGGTTGTTTCAGGATCGTAGCCTGCTTCGGTAAAGTAAGGCTGCTCAAAGACTGATGTGGCGTATTCATGCGGTGAATAGACCAGCTTGTTATCCACATCCAGCTCAACCGGGCGATCTGCCACACCTTGTAGGTTGCCGCCCCACCAGTGGCTTTCGCCTTGGTAAGTTTCGACACCTTCCACGATGATCAGCTCATCCGGATGGCTTTCAAGCAGCATATTCCCCGCTTGCTCGGCGATGCTGGCCCATTCGTCCCATTCATAGCCATGTGGTTCATTGTACAGATCAAAGCCGATGACCGCTGGGTGATCCCCAAACATGTCAGCCATCGCGGCCCATTGTTCCAGGAAGACATCAACGTCAGGAATTGTGCCGCCATCTTCTGGTCCATTCCCCGGCGTTGTCCGGTGCATATCGAGAAGCACACCGATCCCACGTTCTGCGGCCGCATCCAGGAACTCACCCATCACTTCAAGCGAGGTCAGACCAGCCAGCTCAGGGTTCTCAGCCGTATTAATGCTGCTTGCCAAGCCGCCGTTTGTGGCCAGTTCGCCTGCGAATGGCAAACGGATCATGTTGAAACCGAAATCAGCGATTTCATCCAACATGTCTTCCATGTTGCGGGCCCAGAGACCGTGCGGGGCGCCAACATCGGTTTCAAAGCCGAACCAGTTCACACCTTTCAGGTCAACCTTCGCACCGTCAGCATCAACAATGTCAGTGCCAACTGTGGACAATGGACCGTTCAGAATATCGCCGCCTTCAGTGACTGTATCACCGTCGCCGTCGCCACCGTCGTCGCCGCCGTCCATGCCACCGTTGTCGCCATCATCATCGTCGTCGTCGTCATCATCCGATCCGCCGTCTGGGTCTTCAACGTCGTTGTCGATGATCGTGCCGGTCGCCTCAAGCTGTCCGGTGATGTTCTCGCCTGAGACTTCGAAGGTGAAAGTTTCAGTGTCTTCAACGATGGTATCTGGGTGGACCATGACAGTCACGATTTGTGTTTGCTCACCGGCGGCAAAGACAAGCGTTCCTGTGGTTTCATGGTAGTCCCATGCAACGTCACTGGTGGTATCTGCAACCGCAGTACCGTCCGCTGTGGTGTAGGTCAGCGTCACCTCTTCGGTGGCCGGTTCGTCCAGCGTGACCTCAAAGATGATGAACCTGTGGCCGTCATCATGGACATGTGTGGTGCCATCGTCATGGACGTGATCTTCTCCGGGGTCGCCTTCGGTGGTTGAGCCGCCAGTCACCGTCACACCGATTGGTGGGGTGTCTGTATCACCGTCGTCAGTGTCACCGGTGTCATCTTGGCCGATGACCTCAACCGAGGCATCACTACCATTGGCTTGAAAACCAAAGCTAATTGTCTGACCTGCTGCGACGCTCGCGTTATAATCCTTGGCTGTAATCGTGTAGATGTCACCATCCACGGACAGAATATCGGCGTTCCAGATGTTGGTGATTTCACCTGTGATCCGCAGCTGAACCGTCCAACCATCAACCGACTCTTCCGGCGTAAAGCTGGTTTCAACAACATAGCCTGAATCCCATGCGGATTGAATGACTGGATCGAAGCCTGCGACGGTGTCTGGTGTGTCGGTATCGCCGTCGTCACCGCCATCGGTGTCGCCGTCGTCATCACCACCACCAGTGTCACCATCGTCGTCACCACCGCCGGTGTCGCCGTCGTCATCACCACCACCAGTGTCGCCGTCGTCGTCGCCACCGCCGGTATCGCCGTCATCGTCAGTGCCATCGGAACCGATGGGCGTGCCAGTGTAGTCTGGCTGGCTATGGTAGGGCGCGCGATCAACGAGGCCTGCCATCTCAACACTTTTCCCGCTGAAGATGTTTTCGGTCACATATTCAAACCCATCGATGGCGTCTGACAGACCCATGCGACCGGCGACATTGTCTTCAAGCTGGTTGGCGCGCCACTCAAAATGCGAGCTGTCCAGATCGTCGAATGTTGTGTCGCGCAGTGTGAGGCTTTGGCCGGTAATCGGGCTGAAGAAGCGGACACCTTCGGCGGTTTCTTCCACAGAGAAGTTCAGCTGGCCATCCCCACGAACGCTGAGATAGAACATGCTGATCTTGTCAGTCGCCGGGTTGAAATCGACGATTTCTTCCAGACCCTCTTCGTGAGAGCGGACGTAAACAGTGTTTTCACGGACAAGGCCGGTCCCGTTTTCCCAAGCCAATGCGGCGCTGAGGTCTTGCTGTAGGTGGGCATCCGCAACAGGAGCAAAATTCGCGGCAGTCAGATCTTCGAGATACACGCCCTCAAGCAACAGGGATTTGCTGTCGTCGAACATATGCAGGAACATCAATCCCTCGGGGGTATCGACCGGGAATTGATTGTGAATGGAATCAGAGCCCAAATCGAGCATATCTGTCGCAGGGTTAAAGTCTGTCACGACGGTGGTCGATCCAACGTAATAAACAGTCCCCCCATCTGCTAACAGCGTTGCTGCGCTGGATGTTGTGGTTGCACCTGTCTCGGTGTCATACCCACTCATGTCCATATCATTCATCTTCGGCTCCTAAATATGAAATTCTCGGCTTTTGCGACGGTCAAAACCAATCAGCTATTTCACAGATAACCACGACGCATTTCACCCCACACCTCAACTGGTATACTAGCCCCGGATTTGAGAGAAGTTGCACAGGGTGTCGTCGGCAAATTCCCACTCATGTATGGTTGCGTCGTAATTTATTTTTTTAAAACAGATATTTAATGATTTTTTGAAACCTTTTCGTTCAAGAGTATAGGCGTATTTCCTCCTATGATAAGCGGCATTTTGCAGCACCATCCGCAACCGGTGACCGTTTTCCAAAGTCGGAAAACGCTGCGCGCAACGCGGTCGAAAATCCGATACCCGCCACTGGACATTTTTGCGCTAATATCTGTCGGATCAGGAGCTGGTCTGGCACACCTTATTTCATTGAAGAAGTCGGGTGTTGGGATGGATGCGCGCCTCTAGGGACCGTCTTATAAGTCATTGATTCGCATGCTTTGTGTTCGAAACTGAGAATCACCACGCGGTGTGTCGTCTGCCCGCCTTAGAGCTTTTGGAAGTCTGGCTTGCCGCGGAAACTCGCGTAGCCAAAACCTAACACGCCCTTGCCCCAAAAACGGTCAGATCTGACAACTTCCCCAATCCAGCCCGAACTTGGCAAGATATTTGCGCAACCGATCCGCGTCATTTCGGCTTTCTTTTGCAGCCCTGGACGCTGCAAAAAGGCGTCTGCCTGCTGCACTCAGGCTGGCGCTTTCCCGGCAAACGCGGATCACGGCGGCCAATTGAACGCGATCGAATTCATCAATGCGCGCGGCCGCTTCGCCAATATAGGTTGTGAGGATTTGCATGTCAGGATCGTTGCTTGCTTGATGCCACGTTGTTTTTAGGGTCTCGATCTCGGAGGTGACCATCGTGTGAGTGATCCGCCCGCGTGGGGCAAGCGTGCACATCCGCTGGATTGATGCGCTGAGGTCTCGAAAGTTGCCGGGCCAATGCGTCCCAGGGTCTGTCGCGAATTTGTGGTAAGCAGCCTGCGCATCAGCATTGAATGCGATGCGGCTACCAAGCAACTTTTCCATGCGATCAAGCTCAAACGCAATGTTAGGCGCGATATCCTCGGGGCGATCACGAAGGGCCGGCAATTTAAACGTCCAGAGGTTCAGCCGCGCGAACAGATCCGCCCGAAAACGTTGATCGGCAACCATTTCAGCAAGGTTTTTGCCCGCGCCTGCGATCAAGTGAAAACGGCTGGTGACCTCGTAGTCGGAGCCAAGCGGAAAATATTTACCGGTTTCAATCGCATGTAGGATCATGGCCTGCTCATCTAAGCCCAACTCGTCAATTTCATCCAGAAAGAGGACGCCGCCATCTGCCTCTTGCAGCAAACCGCGTCTGTCAGCACCCGCCCCAGGGATCGCTTGACGACGATGCCCGAACAACGTCGACATCGCGCGTTCCCCTTTTAGGGTTGAACAATTCACATGCACCAAACGCCCTTTGATACGGCGCCGTTGCAGCTTGAGTTCGTATACCCGTTCGGCAAGATCAGATTTGCCTGCCCCGGTCGGCCCCATCAAAAGCAAGGGGGCGTCTGAGTTCGAGGTCACCACTTCTACCCGGTCGATCATCGCATTGAAGGCTGCGTTGCGTGTATTGATACCGCCCTTCAGGAGGGTGTTGTATTCCTTGGTGACCAGATCGAACCGCTGCTGCAATGCGTTGTATTTGGACAGGTCCAGATCCACGATCTGCAATGTGCCCGGGCCCGGGTCTTCGCCGCGCGGCGGGCCGGTTTGTACCAGTTTTGCCGGGATATGGCGCGCCTCGGTCAGCAGGAACCAGCAGATCTGGGCCACATGGGTGCCGGTGGTCAGATGCACGTGGTAATCTTCACGCTCTTCGTCAAAGCCGTAGTCGCGGGCAAAGTCGAACATCGCACCATACATTTCCTCGAAGTCCCACGGATTGGAAATATCGATCTGATGCAACAACACTTCGGTCTGCGGATTGCGGTCGCGCACTTCCGCCCTGATCTTGGTCGCCAGCCCTGTCCAGCGCCGGTCATGGATCAATTCAAGGCGATCAATTGGTAAATCCGGATGGTCGTTGATCTGGACAGAGGGGCGCCAACGGCGGCGTTTGCCCGCATCCAGATTCGTTCCCAAAAAACCGATGACCACGTTTCTTTTCATAGAGCTATCCATACGGATAAAATACGATACATGCAAATCATAATTTTTCTTCCCAATCTCTTATTTCAAAAAATACTCAAATAAAAACATGCACTTATCCGAAAATCATTTTTTCTTCGTGATCGCCACGCAATCAGCGAAAACAGCCTCACCAAACGTTAAGAAGGACGAAGACAATGGCAAACAAATCCGTGTTTGCATCGATGAAAGGCCGGTTGCTTCCGGCGGCTCGCGCCACAAACTTGGCGGGGGCTCCGGCCTACGCATATGACGATGCACATGCCCTGACGCAGCTGGCGATGACCGGCACGTTCGGGCAGACATTCTATCAAGATCCGATGCAGGAGCTGCAGCGCGTACTTGAACTGGCGAATAAGGTTGATCCGTCCTTCCTGGCGAAGGCGGCAATCTACACGCGGCAGAAGGGGCATATGAAAGACATGCCCGCGCTGTTGCTGGCGGTTCTGTCGGCGCGCGATCCGATCCTGTTCCAGCGCGTCTTCGGCCGCGTTGTGGACAACGGCAAGATGCTGCGGACCTTCGTTCAGATCATGCGGTCTGGGCAGACCGGGCGGAAATCGCTGGGCTCTGCACCAAAGCGGATGGTTGCGAATTGGCTGATAGGTGCGTCCGACCGGGCGATCCTGCAGGCCAATGTCGGGAACGATCCGTCGCTGGCGGATGTGATCAAGATGGTTCACCCGAAACCAGACAGCAAAGCCCGCGCGGCCTTGTTCGCCTGGATCATCGGGAAGCCTTGCGATGTAGACATGCTGCCTGCGGCAGTTCAGGACTACATGCGGTTCAAGAAAACGGGGCGTGGGCGTGTGCCTGATGTTCCGTTCCAGATGCTGACACAGCTTGAGCTGTCCACGAAACAATGGACAGGGATCGCTGAAAAGTCATCCTGGCAGATGACCCGTATGAACCTGAACACGTTTCAGCGGCATGGGGTTCTGGCTTTGCCGAAGATGCGCAAGCTGATTGCGGATCGTTTGCGGAACCCAGAGCTGATCGCTAAGGCGCGGGTCTTCCCGTACCAGCTGATGACGGCCTATCAGGCGATGTCTTCGGATATGCCTGCGCAGATCCAGTCGGCACTGCATGACGCGATGGAGCTTTCGGTGCAAAACGTACCAAAGCTGCGCGGTCAGGTTGTGGTTGCCCCAGATGTTTCGGGGTCCATGTCCGGCGCTGTGACTGGCTACCGTAAAGGGGCTACCACAGCGACGCGGTTCGTTGATGTGGCCGGGCTTGTCTCGGCGGCTGTGCTGCGGCGCAACCCCTCCGCAACGGTTCTGCCGTTTGAGGTGAAGGTCCGTGATGTGCGGCTGGAACCACGCGACACGATCATGACAAACGCCGCGCGTTTGGCAGAGAAGTGGGGCGGCGGGACCAACTGTGCGGCACCGCTGGAATGGTTGCTGGCCAAGGGGCGTGCTCCTGATCTGGTGATCATCGTTTCGGACAACCAGTCCTGGGCGCATGCCGCCTATGGCAACAACGGGACGGTGATGATGCGTGCTTGGGAGAAGCTGAAGCAGCGGAACCCAAAGGCCAAATTGGTCTGCATCGACATCGCCCCTTATGGGACGACCCAGGCCAAGGAACGGGCCGATGTTCTGAACATCGGCGGGTTCTCGGACACGGTATTTGACCAGATCGCAGCTTTTGCGAGCGGCGAGATGGGCCCAGACCACTGGGTTGGTCAGATCGAGGCTGTCGAAGTCTAAAGTAGCGGGTCAGGCGGAAACGCCTGGCCCAACCAAAGGAATAGAAACTCTCGGAAATGCGTGGGTTACGTCACGCCCCGGCGAAACGTCTTGTCGTCCAAATGATCGTAGGACGCCGATTGAAATGAAAGGAACACACCCCGGCGAATGCTGGTGGAACTACAGCTTCAAATGCTCGTACATTGCAGGTTCGAATCCTGTCGTGGCTTCGGCCATGTGGCGGAAATGGTAGACGCGCGAAAAATGTTTCACCCACCCTTGTCGCCGGGACCGACAGACAAACACCTTGGCAAATGCCGATGGAACTACATGCACGGATGATGTCGCGGGTTCGAGCCCCGCCATCGCAACCGGGACAACCGGAGCGATGTAGCTCAGATGGTAGAGCACCTCCCCCATGTTTCATCCAGCCCTTGTTGCCAGGACCAAAACAACCTGACGAATGCTTAAGGAACTACATCGCTCCAAAGTGGGATCACCCGAGGGTTCAACTCCCCTCATGCGAAACGTCCAGACGGAAAACCATCTCCAAAGGGGATGGGGGCGGGGCCCCAGACTGTTTCTTACATCCTTGTCGTCAGGGCAAAAAAACATCCGGCAAATGCTGGTGGAACTACATTAATGGATAGGTCGCGGGTTCGAATCCCGCCCCCGTTTCGGGGTAGCTCAGTTGGTAGAGCAATTCACCTTTGTTTCGCCCACCCCTTGTTGCCGGACCCGAATCCACCCCCTGGCGAATGCCGGTTGGAACTACATTTTGGATGTCGAGGTCGTGGGTTCGAGCCCCACCCCTGGTACCATGCCGGGGTAGCTCAGATGGATAGAGCGCGTAACGTTTCAGCCCCCCTTGTCGCCGGGGATTTACATCACAGGGATTAGCTCAGGCTGGTCAGAGTGCCGCACTTGGACTGCGGAGGCCGGAGGTTCAAATCCTCCATCCCTAACCAATCAACGCGTTTCGATTTCATCTTGCGAAATCAAATGTCACCAATTGCGTTTGAGCCGCAGGCGAAAGACAGCGATTGGCGGCGCGATACGAAATCGAAATGCATCAAACCGGAGGAATGCCGGTGGGACTACATCAGCCAAAGAGATGTCTCATCAATCCCTTGTCCTCCCCCATTCGGCTGTAGCTCAGTGGCAGAGCGCCTGACTGTTAATCAGGATGTCGCTGGTTCGAATCCAGCCAGCCGAGCCAATAATGGAAGGTAGCTCAATTGGTAGAGCAACGGGTTTTGATCTCGTCGGCTGTAGGTTCGAATCCTACCCTTCCAGCCAAATGAACTGAAGCGCAGCGCAAGATGTCACATCCCGCCCGGCCCCGCCGGGCAGCGCCTGGACCTCCCCCATGGGGAGAGCGCTTCGCACCCACCCCGAGGTCCAGGCAATGCCCTGTGCACCTCACAAAATAGAAAGGAAACATCCGGGGGAATGCCTCGTGGGAATACATCGCGCAAAATCGGTCGCCGAAAGGCATCTCACGCATCTTTTGTCCCCCGGACCCATAGTCAGAAATGCCTGCAGGATTACAGGTAGACGCAGCCCTTCGTGGGTGGGCCTTCGGGCCCGTGCTGGTTCAAACCCAGCCCAGAGCAATCTGGTGGCGGAAAAACATCCTGCAACCACCTTGTTCCGGCCATGGTTTGATTTGAGAGTTTAAGAATGACAAAAACATTGCAAAAAACTAGCCGGTTGTTGGCACAGGTACTACGCCATGCGCCAGAAAAAATCGGGGTGACCCTTGACCCGCAAGGATGGGTCGAAGTTAACACCCTGCTGCCCCGGCTTGCAGCATTCGGGCATAGGATTTCCCGTGCGGACCTGGAACAGATTGTCGCCACAAGCGACAAGAAGCGGTTCACGCTGTCGGGTGATGGCACCCAAATCCGTGCGGCACAGGGCCATTCGGTCCCGGTAGTTCTGGGCGTGCCCGCCAAGCAGCCACCGGAAGTTTTGTATCACGGCACGGCGGTCCAGAATATCGCCCCAATCACGGAACAGGGGCTCAAACCCGGCGGGCGGCAGCAGGTGCATTTGTCGGCAGATCGTGACACCGCGCTGAAGGTCGGACAGCGCCACGGCAAACCGGTTATTTTGACTGTTGATGCAGGACGGATGAGCAGTGACGGCTTTGCATTTTATCAAGCTGACAATGGGGTTTGGCTGACAGATCACGTGCCCCCAAAATACTTGAACACATAAAACTGGCACAAAGGAATGGGTCAGATGGAAGATGAAGACATGACACAGATCGAAATCACTGGCGAAACACTCAAAGACTGGGGCCATATCCCCGGCAAGGACTTCCGGCGTTTGCTTGAAATCGCGCAAGCCGCCGCGGCGGCTGGCTATGCTGCGGATCAGATCCGCGCCAAATTGGAAGGGATGAAACCCCCGCCCCCGCCACCGACACTGCCATTGCAGAAGGCGGGTGATGTGCCTTTGACTTTCAATATTGAGGTCACAGAGGGGAACGCGGATGAGGCCAAGAACCTTGAAGACGTTCGCGAAACGATGAAGGCGGTTGTTCGCACACCCACAGTCGCGTCTGCGGCGGTGATGCCCGATGCTTGCCCTGCTGGTCCGATGGGCACGATCCCCGTCGGCGGCGTTGTTGCGGCCAAGAACGCGATCCATCCGGGGATGCATTCGGCTGATATCTGCTGTTCGGTCATGATGACCGATATGGGCGATATTGACCCAAAGGCGGTCTTGGATGCGGCTGAGAAAGCCACCCATTTCGGCCCCGGCGGCCGCCCGAATGGCAAGCGCTATACCCTGTCGCAAAAACTGATGGACGCGTTCCGTGAGAACCGGTTCCTGCAAAACCCCAAGATCCAGCGCATGGCGGTGGAGCATTTGGGCACCCAAGGAGACGGCAACCATTTCCTGTTTGTGGGCAAATCCCGCAATACGGGCCGGACGGCTGTGGTCACGCATCATGGTTCTCGCGGGCCGGGGGCCGTGCTGTATAAGCTGGGCATGGAAGTGGCGGAGAAGTATCGCCGCAAGCTTTCGCCCGATACGCTGAAGCAGAACGCCTGGATCCCGGCAGACACCGAGGATGGCCGAGACTATTGGGAGGCGTTGCAGCTGATCCGCAAATGGACCAAAGCCAACCATAACGCGATCCATCAGGCGACTGTGGAAATGTCTGGTGCGCAACCGGGTGAGCGGTTCTGGAACGAGCATAACTTTGTCTTCAAACGTGGTGATCTTTACTATCATGGCAAGGGGGCGACGCCTGCGTGGGGTGACTATGCAGCTGATGCCACAGGGCTGACGCTGATCCCTTTGAACATGGCCGAGCCTGTCTTGGTCGTGCGTGGGTCAGACGCCGATCATGCTCTGGGCTTTTCACCGCATGGGGCGGGCCGGAACTTCTCGCGCTCTGAGCACAAGCGCCGGATGGGCGAGATGACCGCGCAAGAGGCGTTGGAAGCTGAGACAAAAGGCCTTGATGTCCGCTTTCCGGCGGGTCCGATTGATGCGTCTGAGCTGCCGTCGTCCTACAAAAACGCAGCGAATGTGGTGCGCCAGATCGGCACCTTCGATTTGGCCGAGATCGTCGATTACATCGACCCTTACGGCTGCATGATGGCGGGGGATATCCCGCCATTTTGGAAGGATAAGAAAAAACGCAAAGGGCGGCGCTAGGTCGCCCTTTCCACAACGGTCGGCTGGCAGAAGGTCACGCTGCCGCATGTGAAGACTGTCTTGTCGCTTATACCGCGCGGCAAGCCTATGCCTTTGACGGGAAGGTGTGGCATGAGCTCATTGAGCTGCCGTAGCGCTCCAAACACAATGGTTAGGGCCATTTCGACGGATATTTGTGCGGACGCCTACGGTGCTTTGCGACGGACCCAACGGGGCTAACGCTGATCCCTTTGAACATGACTGGTTCGCGGGGGACTTGGCTTCGCCCAAGCGGGCCGTGGGACATCAGGCTTGACTTAGCGGCACCGCTCGCCTTAATTGGCAGCACACAACCCCTGCAAGGAGGGCGATCATGAGAATTGGCAACCGTTTCCTCCCGAATGGCATCCGCATAGGATCCATCGGCACCTGATAACATTCGGCCGAGTTGGCCCAAGTATCAGCTGTTTTTGTTCTACCTTCGGACATTTTTTTTGCAGGGCGCGGTGCGTGACACCGCGAAAATTCCATGTCTTATTTTGCGACCGACAGCGCGTTTGCGCGCGTCCTTTCATTCACATTTCGCTTATGGCTGCGCCTTCGCGGCCTTGCCGTTGCTATTTTGGTGCTCATGCTGGCCTCGATCGCGGCTGATATCGCGATCCCCGTCATAACAGGTCGTTTAGTTGCCGCCGTTGCCGAGGGAAACACCCCTTGGGCTGCATTTGCGACACTTTTGGCGTTAGGCATCGTTTCGGTTGCTGCAAAAATACTCAGCTATTTTTGCATTATCGATTTGACCGTACCCACAATGCGTTCGGCAGAAGCTGAGGCATTCGCCCACATTCAGCGGCTACCAGCGGACTGGCACGCCAATGCATTTGCGGGATCCACCGTCCGCAAAATCACGCGCGGGGCATGGGCATTGGATGAGTTAGGCGATGTCCTTTTGCTGGCTTTGTTGCCGTCGGTCCTGATCCTGATGGGAACAATCGGGACGTTGACCGCGTTCCGCTGGGAAGTGGGTCTCATTGCGTTAATCGGCGCTGTGCTGTTCTTGAGTTTGTCGCTTGTGCTGACGCTCAAATGGGTTGCCCCTGCAGCCCGGCTTGCAAATGCGCAGGATAGTCGCGTGTCTGGTGCGTTAGCCGACGCGATCACATCGAATGCGGTTGTCCGGGCCCATGCAGGCGAGGCGCGTGAAGATATGCGGCTGCAGCGTGTTCTGGATAAATGGGCACATCGTACGCGGCGCACGTGGCGGCGCGGGACGTGGTCTGGTTTGGCGCAGGATGCCTCCATCTGGGGGCTACGTGCCGCCGTGTTGGGTGGTGCCTTGCTGACTTATACGGCCGGCCTGGCCGACGCGGGCGAAATTGCTTTTGTCGTTTCAGCACTGGGTATGCTTGACGGGTATCTGCGCCAGATCGGGAACCATGTGCGGACCTTGCAAAAGGCGGTCAATGACGCCGAAGAACTGGTCGATCTGATGCAGGTCACCCCGGAACAAGAGGTCGCGCGCCTGCCGGCAGTGGCCTTGCCCGAGCGGGCAGGGGCGCTGGCTTTTGCGCATGTTAACTATGGGTATAATGGCGCACCGACACCTTTGTTTACCGATCTTGATGTTGACATTCCTAGTGGTCAAAAGGTTGGCCTTGTCGGTCGATCAGGATCAGGGAAGACAACATTTGTGAAGTTGATCCAGCGGATCCACGAAGTGTCAGACGGGACCATCACATTGGACGGCGTCGATATTGCTCGGGTGCCATTGGCACAACTGCGTCGCCAGATTGCCCTCGTTCCGCAAGAGCCGATCTTGTTTCATCGCTCGCTTGCCGAGAACATTGCGTATGCGCGCCCCGGTGCGACCGAAGAAGACATCCACAAAGCCGCCAAACAGGCGGGCGCTGCCGACTTCATTGCGCGCTTGGCCAAAGGATATGGCACAGAGGTTGGCGAACGTGGTGTGAAACTATCAGGTGGTGAGCGTCAACGCGTAGCGATCGCGCGCGCCTTCCTGTCTGACGCACCTGTTTTGGTCATGGATGAGGCAACGTCATCGCTTGATTCAGAAGCGGAAGAGCGGGTTGCTGAGGCCGCCGAACGACTGATGGAGGGGCGTACAACGCTGGTCATCGCGCACCGGTTGGCGACTGTTGAACGTATGGATCGCATTCTTGTATTTGATCAAGGGCGCATCGTCGAAGATGACACGCCTGCCGCACTGATGGGCCGCAAGGACGGTCTGTACCGTGCGCTGCGACAAAGGCAAGCGCTCGCGGTGTAGGACGGTTGCCTTGTGTGCCTTGGATGATTTCTCGTGGTTCCGATTTTGCGTTTGCAACGGATGTTCGGTTTACTGGGCGGCGGGGCAGTATTATCCTGATTATGCGAATGTGGTGATGCTTATCCCGCCTCGACCTCTTCGGCGATAACTTTGATATCTTCGGAGGCCGCCCATGCCAATATATCATCTCGTCGCAGCGCCGCGGCCATTAAGTCCGGAAATTGGTCCGGTGTGCAGGCAAAAACAGGTGCGCCAAGTGCCGCGATTTTGCTTGATAGTGACGGATCGTAAAAGGGTTTGCCTTGATCCGAGAGCGCCAGCAGGACGATGACATTCACGCCGAGCCCAATCAAGCGCGCCACACGTGCCAGCAACTCCTGTTTGTTGCCGCCTTCATACAAATCGGTGATCAGGACAAGATGTGCCTTGGACGGGGCTTCGATTTTGTCCTCGCAATAGGCGACAGCTTGATTGATATCGGTGCCACCGCCAAGCTGCACACCAAACAGTACATCAACCGGATCCTGCAACTGGTCTGTTAGATCTAAAATTGCCGTGTCAAAGCAAACAAGCTTGGTCTTGACCACCGGCAAAGAGGCCATGACGGCCGAAAAAATTGACGCATAGATCACCGACGGCGCCATGGAGCCAGATTGATCAACGCAGAGGATCACTTCATCCAAGTCAACGATGCGGCGTTGTTTGCGCATGAAGCCGACCAAGCGCTCAGGGATGACTGTTTGATGATCAGGCTGCCACGTGTGTAGGTTTTTCTGGATTGTGCGCGGCCAATCGATATCAGCAAAGCGGGGGCGATTGGTGCGCCGGGATTTATCGACGGCACCTCGCAGGGCTTCGGCGGTTTTGCGTTCAAGACGCTCCATCAACTCGGCGACGACTTTTGCAATAACCTCGCGTGCTGTTTCTTTGGTTTTTTCGGGCATGACGTTGCGCAGCGACACAAGGTCGGCCACAAGATTAACGTCCGCTTCAACTGCTTGCAAAAACTCGGGTTCCATCAGCATTTGTTGAAGCCCCAGCCTTTCAAATGCGTCCTTTTGGACAACCTGAACAACAGGTGTTGGGAAAAATTCGCGGATATCGCCCATCCACTTTGAAACGGCGGGGGCTGACCTGCCAAGTCCGCCCCGCCGCTTTTGGCTTTTTGCGTTTGGATCGCCGTCTTCTTCGGCTCCGTACAACATGGTCAGCGCGGCTGACAGCCGCTGGTCACCCGGTGGAAGCTGGTCATCTTCACCACCGATGGCCAAGCGCCACCGGCGTTCACGCGCTTCATTTTCATCCATTTCGCGCACCCTTAATCAGGATTTCTTTGAGGGCCTCAAAATGATCAGGCCATAGCGCGTCCGCATGTTCTGACAAAACCCGCCCGGTTCCTGACGAACGACGCCCAAACAGCACGTCCAGCAAACGCTTTTTTTCGGTTTTGTCGAGGGCAGACAGCACACGACGAAACAAGGGTAAGTGTTCCATAAAGGTGTCATCATCAAGTGAGACAAGCCAATCATTCACACAGTCTCGCAAGGCCTCATCATAAAGCAGGCGTTGCCCCGCACCTTCAAAAAACCCTTCAAAAAACGCGGCAGCATCTGCAACGGCGGTGCCCGGTGACAACATTCGTTCCAACAGAAGCGTTGCTGCTTCGGGACTCATTGCCTCTGCTTGGTACAACAGCCGGCTTGCCGATCCCATCACAAGTCTTGCGGCTTGTTCGTCATAGGTGACTTTGCGCAACGCGCTGACCCATGTGTCTGTCAGATCGGCGTTCATATCCGCAAGCCGGATAGCGCCATCTGCATCGGCTAGTATTTTCGAGAAGGCACGTGATGCCTCTGCATCAAGGTTGCGGGCCGCATAATGCAACTGGACAGCGCCTTGCGTGGCAATCCGTTCAAAAAGGGTCCCAAATTTTGCGGTGTCAGTCTTGCGCGCCTTGCCGTACCTTATGATGTCAACCATTGGGCGCAACGATCCAAGTAATTCGCGGCAGTCGTTCGTTTGGGCCGCGCGTTCGCCCAATCGATCAATGCCAGATTGCGCGGCAAGTGGTAACTGCGCTGTCAACGCTGCGAAAACAAGATCTGCAAGCGCGGGCAAAGTCTGTGCCTCACTAAGGTTTGCTGTCAGTCGACCGGATGCCGCGTTCTCAATACTGGTTCCGTAGACAAGGTTTTCGACCAGTTGCACCGCAAATTCGGGCTGCCATTGCAGCTTCCATTTCTCGCGGAAGGTGCCTCGGCTGCGCCCCGCATCCGCCAACTTGCCCCAAGGCACGTTCAAGGCAAGCAGCCGATGTAGAAGCGTTGACCGAAATAACCCGCTCTCTGTCCGCAGGTCCAAAGACAGGTCTCGTTCAAGCGCTTCGGGCTTAAGCCGTGCTTTTTTCTGTTGCTTTTGCAAATCCTCTAACAGCGGGGCGGCCGGGACATTTTCTGGAATGCAGCCGACCTCATTACCCAGGATCAGTTTGCTTTCGATCAAATGCCATAGAATTGGGTCACCATAGCAAAGGCATGAAATCGTCGCGTCGCGCAGTTCTTCAAATCCGGGCCGTGGGCGACCACGCACCGCCGCGAGCGTTTTCGCCAATCGTTCCGTTTCGATCAGCGATGCCGTTGAGACGACTTGGCCTTCTTTGCGCAATGTGCGGGCAATACGGGCCACCCAAATGCTGGCCTGATCTGATCCTGGGTTTTCCCAAAGATGTTTGCACCATCCCGGGGCTGCGACCCCGGCCCCGTACCCGCTTGTGAAGGCTAAGCGTGGAGAGGTCCAAGGTGCCCATGTTGCCATGATCTTGACCTTGGGCGCGCCTTTTAGCAGAGCGCGATCATCCTTTGCAGTATGCTTGGCCTTCAGTGCGGGAACATGAAAAGCCCCGCATACCACGGCAATAGGTCCCTCTGCGGTCTTGGCCGACTTCGCTATTTCAAGACGCATATGTGCTTCGCGGGCAGCTTCAATCCTGTCCAGTCCGCCCTCTTGTTCGCGCAGTGCAGTCATCGCATCTGTGACTGCGGCAAACACCGGCCCAGGGTCGGGGTTTTCTTCGATCACATCACGCCACCAACTTTCGCCATCTTCATAGCCAGCGGCATGGGCCAATGCACCAATAGGGTCCTGTCGGATGTTTTGCCCAGGCATGTCATCTTGTGGTGGTTCGCGATATGCTTCCTGGTCGATGATTGAAGTGGTTTCTGCTTCAGCTTCTGCGTCCGGAAGCCGCCAAGCAACCGGAAGGTCGATATACCGCACTGCGACATCCGCAGCGAGAGCCCATTTCACCGCCTGATACTCTGGTGAAAAGACAGCAAAGGGCCAAAAGAACGCTTGATGTGGTGCATCTTTGGGATAGGCCAATTGCGCAACAGGGGGCAGCATCGCGTCATCCGCCAGAAGCGGCAATTGATCCGACAGATCAATGGGCCCTTCAATCAGCACCTCAACGGGTTGCAGGGCATCAAGGGCTTCCACGACCCGTCGCGCCGAACCTGGGCCGTGGTGTCGAATTCCCAGATATGTGACATCAGCAACCATCAGAGCAATTCGGTCAAAACGCTGTAATAGTCGGAATAATCGCGACGGCTTTTCAGGACGGTCTCAAGATATTCTTCAAGAATAGCCTTATCTTGAACAGGGTCTTTGACAATTGCGCCCAAAACGGTTGGGCCAAGCCCTTCGGCGGAAAGATCACCTTTGGCAAAGAAAGTGGCATGGGACAGCCCGCCGACCATCACAGCAATTGCTTCGGCTGTGGACAGTGTTGAAGACGGTGATTTGAGTGTCGTCTTCCCGTCCAATGTTTCGCCCTGCCGCAATTCGCGGAAAATGGACAAAACGCGGGCCACTTCTTGTTGGACGTTCTTTGGGGCTGGCAAAGCCAGCGTGTCAGCCATTTCACCGACCCGTTTTGTGACGATGGCAATTTCTTCATCCATGTCATCAGGCAGCGGCAGAACGACAACATTGAAACGACGTTTCAAAGCGGCAGAGAGGTCATTGACGCCTTTGTCACGGTCATTGGCCGTTGCGATCACATTAAATCCACGCGAGGCATAAACCGCGTCATTCAGCTCTGGGATTGGCAGCATCTTTTCGGATAAGACCGTGATCAACGTGTCCTGCACGTCCGATCCCATGCGTGTGAGTTCTTCAAGGCGGCAGGTCTTGCCCATTTCCATTGCGCGGAACAATGGCGTAGGTACCAAAGCCTCGCGGCTGGGACCTTTGGCCAGAAGTTCGGCGTAGTTCCACGAATACCGTACTTGATTTTCATCGGTTCCCGCCGTGCATTGAATAACCATGGTTGAGTCACCCGAAACGGCTGCCGCAATATGTTCAGAAACCCAGGATTTCGCCGTTCCGGGAACCCCCAACAGCAACAGGGCACGGTCTGTGGCCAAGGTTGCCACGGCTGTTTCGATCAGCCGACGTTTGCCGACATATTTTGCGGAAATTTCGGTTCCGTCTTTGGCCTTACCGCCCAGCAAGTAGGTGACAACAGACTGTGGAGACATCGCCCAACCCACGGGTTTCGCGCCATCATCGCTTGCCTTCAACGCTGCCAGTTCAGCGGCATAGGTTTCTTCAACGGGCAATCGAAGCTTGTCAGACATAGTGTTCTCCAGTCAGAGCGCGGCATTGAGGCGCAAAAGGGTAAGACGGTGGTCGACTGTCATGACGCCTGCGGCAGTCAAACGTTCAACCAAAGACGCAGCCGCTTCGCGCGCTGCAATGAGACCTAGAAAGTTCAAAGCCGCTGCAACGGCTTGTTCTTGTGCCGGTTTTTCGGTCTGTACCGCCAAGGCGATCAATTCGGTCAAGGCGTCGCATTTGTCGGCTTGGGGCAGGGGGACAGACCCATCTGGATCCGT
Source organism: uncultured Paracoccaceae bacterium (assembly GCA_947501555.1). Taxonomy (GTDB): domain Bacteria; phylum Pseudomonadota; class Alphaproteobacteria; order Rhodobacterales; family Rhodobacteraceae; genus Yoonia. Next base: position 1,635,146 of record CANMWG010000001.1, on the reverse strand, counting down.
GAACCACGGCATGGTTTGGGCCAATCGCCAGTCATCTTTCATCATGACACGCAAGCCCAAGACCCTTTGCTGTGCGGGTGATATCCGGTCAATGAAAGACTGAGATACCGTGGTATCATGTTCAACAAGCCGTTCTGCAAAGCGGTCTACCTGATCATCGGTTCCTGAAGTGGCAATCACCTCTGCAATCTCATCAGTTGCACCGCCAAAGTCCCACATCTCAACGATGTCATTTGCGTCCAGATCCAGCATATCTGAAATCCCTTGCAACGACATTCGCCCCAAGACGGCTTTACGTCGTTTGCGTTGCGCATCGTTCTTTAGCTTACGTGCCCTTACCACCTTGCGTCGCGACAGCATCCCTGCTCGCTGGAGCTCGATGAAATCAGTTAATTCGGCCGATGCTTCGCGATCGGATACCGCGTTGTGGCCAAGCCGGGCCAATTGCAATTTGACGAACGCCTGAACTTTTGAGGACCGATCACCAGAAAATGTTTCTAAAAGGGGTTTGTCAGCCTCTGAAAGCCCGCTTCGCAAGCATTCAAGCATCCGCAATCGTTGCTCTGCTGGCAGTGACGGGGCAACCTTTACAATTAGGCCGCGCGCGGCGTCTGAATGGGCGCCATGCATTACCGTCAGCTCGCTGTAGCGCGAATGGGCTGGGAAGCTATCCCATGTCTCGGCGCTCAGCACATCATGCGCCGCATCAACGGTATTGCCATCCAGCCAATCCCGCCAGCTATCATAGACACGTGGAAGATCAACGTCGGATCGCTTTGGCATCCAGTCAATTGGATTGACGCAATATCCCCGTGCCGTGATTAGACTGACCACCTGCTCTGGACTGGTCAGTTTGCCACTGAGGATACGCCGAAATTGCGGGCGTAATTCCGGGGGCATTGTGGGCAGTGGAAGGGAGGGAATGTCCGGACGCACCTGCAGATCACCCGGTGATACCGGTCGCGTTGCAATGCGTGAAAACTGCCCGGCCAAAGCCAGAAGCGAAAGTTCGTCTAAGCCTTCCCATTCTTGCGGACATGCTTTTTCGTTCCCGCTGCCAGTCATCCAGCGGGCTTTCAGGGCATTGATGTCGTCAAGGGTCTTATGCATCCAATCCCACCCGGCCCCATTTGGTTTGCGCGGACAAAATCGAAAGACGTGTGCCATTCCAAATTGCGGCTGTTTTGTCCAAAACCATACCAGTCACAGCGTCAGGCGGTATCTGATCAATCGGTAACACTAGGTCGCCTTCTGCTTCTATCCACCAAGCGGTGCCTTTGCTTGACAGCCCTACACGGCCTGTGGGCAACAACACAGGCGCCATATCGTTCCATGGGGCACGCGTTTCAAACCGCGCGGCATCTGCCAAGGGGGTTGTATCGGCCTGAGGCCACGCGACGGTATCGCAAGCAGTGCGTTCATTGATCAAAGCGCGCATCGGTGCGTTGCCGGGGTAAAACACCAACTCTGCGGTGAACTGTTCGCCACTGGTGAAGGCACCTGAGCGCCTTCCAAGCGACACAGGAAAAAAATCCAGTAAAAGGGCAAATTGCGGTCCTGTTGTGCCAAGGTTCAAAAGCCAGGTGGATTGACTGACCAGATCATCCCTGCGGGTGGTAATCCGCTCTCCGACGACCTCCCACGTGCTTTTGTAACGGGGGGCATCCGGGTTCTGCAAAACCGCTTCGGCGGTTTCGGACGTGGCAATCGCGCGTCGGATTTCCGGTGACTTGGGGTCAATACGATAAGCGCGGGCCAGAATGATAAGTTTGCTCAGGCCGGCGGTTAGCGCATCCAGCCGCTCTTCGCCGGGAAGCGATAAAATTTGCCCGGGCATTTCGTCTAGCCTGCCAGCCAGCCCAGCGGCCTTACCATCCACCATCCGCGCTGCAATCGCCCGGCAACGACCAGGGAGATCATTCATCAATGCACCCACGCCGGTACGTAACTGATCTTCGATCCAGGTTTCCAAGTCATCGATCGCGCCCAAAATAGCGGTTTGCGTGTCGGCGGCGCGCTTTTGAACGGCGGCCTCTTTGCGGGCTATGGCCTTGGGATCTTCGGGTTTTTCCGGCTCTTCTGCCCGGGCAAGGGACAGATCTTTGCCCTGCGTAGACGGCTTTTCCGCCTTGTTGCCTGGCGTCTTTCGGCGGCGTCCCAGCCAATCCGTCACCCACTGCGGAATATCTGCGGCTGTCTCAAATTCGGTTGGGCTTTCGGCATACATCCACATCAATGCCAAAGAATGTTTGCACGGGAACTTTCGTGAGGGACATGTACATTTATACCCGTGATCAGACAGATCAAATACCGTGAGATAAGGATTAGCCCCCGATCCCTGGCATTCACCCCAAACCAGGTGCGAGGTCTCATTCATCCTCCGGACAGGCCATTTGGCAGCTTTCATCAACTTCGAAGCAGCTTTCAATGAAGCCTGATCTGGGGCGAGAGCTGCTACCGTTTCTGAAGAGATTGTCATGGTGTCGTGTATCGCGTGTAGGTACCCAAGTATCAAAGAGAATTTGACGCCAAATTTGCAGCCATAATAAGGCAGGTTTGAACAAGAGTTGTCATTTGCTTTTCAACTGAGACGGTCCTGTGCGCAATATCTCAAAAAAACCCTGTCACAACGTTTGGTTGGGATAAGAGGAATGCCGGATCTGGACGGCGTTAGGTTAAGATTTTAGCCATCATCAGCCGCTTCTTAACGGGAAATAGCGGGACGCACGTAGGGGTGCAACAAGCAAGCGCAAGTGCCAAAGCGAGATATTTGGGGGCTGCCACGGCCCTGACCTACTATGAAGCCGTGGCAGCAAAGCGCCGCACAGCGGATGAGAAACTGTGCGCGCGGTCAGAGCACCAATCGAGGAGGGGTTACCGATTGGCGCCGACCTACAGAAATTAGGTCCTAGATTGGTTAACAAAGTATGAACATCGTAAACGTTCGGTAAACCCGACCTAACGGCGCGTGTTGGGTAAGCGTTTGGTAAACCCGCACTGACGATTTGTTCTTTTGCTGATCTAGTCGTTAGAACCATTCATGTTTAGGTATCTCGCAAAAACATCGATTTCCGCATCACGGTCACCTTCGCCGTCAAATATCTGAAGCAACGCGCGTCCAATTGGGCTTTGTTGCTCGAATAGCCAAAGAGCGCCGCAAATGTCGTGGGAGATCCGAAGCATATTCTCTGGGTCATCCGGAAGCAGGCTCGGGTCGATTGGAAAATTAGGATTGCCGATAACACCATCACGCCACACCGTGCCGCGACCGTCATGAAGAGCGACAACAACACTGACATTATTCTCCAAACCACGCAGATAATTTTCCGCCCGATCAACAAGTACCAACGCATCGAACGTAGGCCCTGCTGAGACGTAATTTTCAGGAAGCGCACCGTGCAATACATCAAGTGTCCGCAACTTGACGAGCGCCAGCATTGGGTGACGTCTGACTTCGCTCAATTCAAGAAATTCGATACCCTGCAGCCTTGCATGAACAACTGCGTCAGCCTCTAAGGCATCATGTAGGTCTGTGTATCCGAGATTGGCAAAACAAGCATGTGCTGATGTCGCATAGGCGGCAAAGCCAAGCACCATAGCAATTTTTCGTATCAATCTCATGCCAACCACCTTTTCTGGCAAGCGCCCCTTTCATCCCTCATAGTTCCACGGGAGCAGCTCATCAATCCTGTTGATCTGGTGGTCGGCGATGCGGTTGAGGGTGTCGGTAAGTCATGCTTGCGGATCGACCCTGTTCAGCTTGGCGGTTTCAATCAAAGTATAGATGATGGCTGCAAAGGCCCTTCATCGGACAGATGCCGCCCTCCCGGTCTCGTGAAGATCAAGGGTCTGCAGCGAATGCAGCGATTGCAGCAGCCAGTCATAGACAAAAACAGGATTGCAACGAATGGTTAAGAATTCGTTGTAAAGCGAGACAAGCTGTTCAAGGCGGGTGAGGGCAAAATGCTCAGAAAAAACACGAAGTGGCCCAGCAATTGACCCAGCAAACATAATGCCAATCAGGATAGTCTAATGATTACAGTAATTTACGGTAAACCAATGGCAGTCCCTAGGGGAATCGAACCCCTCTTTCCAGGTTGAAAACCTGGCGTCCTAACCGATAGACGAAGGGACCGCAGTTGGTGCGCCGCTTTTAGGGAAACCGCGGGGTTTGCGCAAGAGGGTTTTTGCGCTTTTTTGATCGGTTTTTTCAATGCGCGGGTGCGGCATCTTCCAGGCGCAATTGGACCGATTGCTGTCCTTGCCAGGTGTTGATTTCCAATCGCCCTGCTAAATGGAACCGCGCTCCGTTGTGTTTCATCAGCATTGGGCCAATCGGTCCGTCCATCGCGCCAAAACTGATCGCGTCGATCCGGGCGCCCATCCCGTCCCCAAAGCTGATCTTCAAATGGTTTGCACCGACCTGTTTTGCAAAAAGGATTTGCACGTCTGGAAAGGCGAACCGTGGGGCAGGGGCACCCGCCCCAAAGGGCCCGGCCTCTTCCATTTGGTGGACCAGCTCAATTGTTGCGGCACCAGGCATCAACAGACTGTCGATGCGCAGGTCGGCAGGGCCCATATCAGCCGCCCCTTGCTTGGCCAGTAACGCGCCAAGGCGGGCCATCGCTGCCTCAAGTTGGTCACGCTTAACTGTCAGCCCCGCGGCCATCTTGTGCCCGCCGCCTTTGATCAACAGCCCTTCGCTGGCTACCCGTTGGATCGAAGCGCCCAGATCGATGCCCGAGACAGAGCGGCCCGATCCCTTACCCTCACCTCCCTCTAGCCCAATCACGACAGCCGGCCGGTTTGTGGCCTCTTTCAGCCGGGCCGCGACAATGCCCACAACACCAGGGTGCCAGCCTTCACCGGCCGCCCAGACCAGCGGTCCGTCGACACCCCGTTCGGTCGCCTGTTCCAAGGCCAGATCACGCACTTGGGCTTCGACTTCGCGCCGCTCGGTGTTCAGCTGGTCCAACTTCTCAGCCAAAGCTTGTGCCTCGTGCCGGTCGTTTGTTGACAAAAGCCGCGCGCCAAGGTCCGCCTTGCCAATCCGCCCGCCGGCATTCACCCGTGGCCCAAGAAGAAAGCCAAGGTGATAGCTGTTTGGCGTCTGATCCAACCCGGCCACATCCGCCAAAGCGGTCACGCCGATCCGTTGCCTGCGGGCCATAACGGCCAGCCCCTGACGGACAAAGGCCCGGTTCACACCTGTAAGTGGGGCGACATCGGCAACTGTGGCGAGTGCGACGAGGTCGAGCATGGCCATCAGATCCGGGCCCTTGGTGTCTTGCGTGCGCAGCTGCCGGTTCGCTTCAACCAGCATCAAGAACACTACGCCCGCCGCACATAGATGCCCGAGTGCACCATCTTCGTCCTGCCTGTTCGGGTTCACAATAGCGAGGGCAGGGGGCAGGGTTTCGCCGCCTAAATGGTGGTCGAGCACGAGTACATCCGCCCCTTTAGCCGCTGCGATAGGTCCATGTGACAGCGTTCCGCAATCAACGCAGATGATCAGGTCGTGATCAGCGGCGAGCATTGCCATGGCTTCGTCGTTTGGGCCGTAGCCTTCGTCAATCCGGTCTGGAATGTAGAGTGTCGCAGACAGCCCCATGTCGCGCAGCCATGTGATCAACAGTGCTGCAGAGGTTCCACCGTCAACGTCATAGTCGGCAAAAACCGCAATTTTTTCACCGGTAGCGACAGACTTGAGGAAGCGCTTGGCTGCTTTTTCCATGTCGCGCAGATCGTGCGGGTCGGGGAGCAAGTCGCGCAGTGTAGGGGCCAGAAAACTGGTGACTGCGTCAGTCTCAACGCCCCGCTTGACCAACGTGCGGCACAGAGGGATGGGCATGTCAGTGGCTTGGGCCATGGCTTCGGAAAGGCGGTCTTCCTCGACCGATGGTCCAATCCAGCGGCGCCCTGTGCTGGACGTCGCAACCCCGAGAAACGCATGATCTTGTGTCTGTGTCATCGCGGGGCACACTATAGGAAGGGTGCCCGGGATGCCACGCCCTAACTGACTGGGTTACGATAAATCATGCGCCGGACCGAGCCGGTCTTAGAGCGCATTAGAATCGTTTCAGCCGTTACAAACCCAACCTCGCGCTTGATGCCTGGCACAAGCGATCCGTCGGTGACGCCAGTGGCGGCAAAGATCACATCACTCGTGACCAGATCATCGCGGGTATAGACCCGGTCAAAATTGGTGATGCCAGCCTTGGTTGCACGCCCGCGCTCGTCGTCGTTCCGGAACAACAGCCGACCGTAAATTTGCCCGCCCATGCATTTCAACGCGGCCGCGGCCAAAACCCCCTCGGGTGCGCCGCCCGAGCCCATGTACATGTCGATCCCGGTCAAGTCAGGTTCAGCGCAATGCATCACACCGGCCACATCGCCATCGGTGATCAGGCGAATCGCAGCACCCGTGCTGCGCAGCTCGGCGATCATGTCTTCATGACGGGGCCGTTCGAGCACGCAGACGGTGATGTCATTGGTGGAACACCCCTTGGCTGCGGCAAGGGCAGAGACGCGCTCAGAAGGTGACATATCAAGTGTTACAACGCCGGGGCGGAAGGCGGGACCGATGGCCAGTTTGTCCATATAGACATCGGGTGCGTGCAACATCGAGCCGCGTGGACCCATTGCGATGACCGCCAAGGCGTTGGGCATGTCTTTGGCCGTGAGGGTGGTGCCTTCAAGCGGATCGAGGGCGATGTCCACGCCGGGCCCTTCGCCAGTGCCAACCTCTTCGCCGATAAATAACATTGGGGCTTCGTCGCGTTCGCCTTCGCCAATGACGACAACGCCTGCGATATCAAGTTTATTGAGCTGTGTGCGCATGGCATCGACAGCCGCCTGATCGGCCGCCTTTTCGTCTCCGCGCCCGATAAGTGGGGCGCATGCGATGGCGGCGGCCTCGGACACCCGGGCTAGCCCGAGTGACAGGTTGCGGTCATTAAAGTCGGCGGCTTTGGGCATTTGGCAGTCCTTTGTTTGGCTTGCCTCACCTAAAGCTTGTCCGCGTGACAGCTACAAGACTGTTTGCGCTAAAGGGCGTCGACTAGCCTTCCGGGTAGCCCAAAATTCTAGAATTTTGGGCAGAGTCACACCGCTTCGATGCGAATAGCCACAGGATCACCGGAGACCACTCCGGTGGCTTTGAAGGCTGCCAAAGCCTCATCCAAAGCCGTCCGGGTTGTCTTATGCGTCACGATCAACACAGGTGCTGCGGTATCTTCATGCCCATATTGGCGCATCCGATCAATGGAAATCCCAGCCTCACCCAAAACATGAGCGACCTTGGCCAAAGCACCCGGTTTGTCCAAAAGTTGCATCCGCAGATAATAGGGTGCGGCGACAGCCGCCCGGGCTGCCCGGGCCTTGCGTAGTGTTCTCGCGGGCTGCCCAAAAGTCGAAATCCGCAGACCTCGTGCGATATCCATTACGTCACCCATCACCGCACTTGCGGTTGGGCCCTCGCCTGCACCTGGTCCGCGCAGTACAATCTGCGTGACGGCGTCACCTTCTAGCACGACCATATTGGTCCCACCCTGAAGCTGTCCCAAGGGGGACGTGTCAGGCACAAGGCAGGGTGACATGCGCTGCTCTAACCCCCGGCCGGTCAACTGCGCCACACCCAGAAGCTTGATCTTATAGCCCATATCAGCGGCTTGATTGATATCTTCAATCGTTACCGCACCAATTCCTTCCAACTCGACCGCATCAAAGTTGACCTGCGTGCCGAAGGCGATCGATGAGAGCAGGGCCAGCTTGTGCCCTGCATCAATCCCGCCCACATCCAATTCGGGGTCCGCTTCCAGATAGCCCAATTGGTTCGCCTCATCAAAAACGGCTTCATAACTGAGACCCGCGTCCTGCATACGGGTCAAAATGTAGTTACAGCTGCCGTTCATCACGCCCATAACACGCGTAATTTCGTTGCCGGCCAACCCTTCGGTCAAGGCTTTCACAACGGGGATGCCCCCCGCGACGGCCGCTTCAAACCGGATCACTTGACCCGCTTTCTCGGCGGCTTCGGCCAAGGCTTGCCCGTGGATCGCCAAGAGTGCCTTATTGGCGCTCACCACATCTTTACCTGACGCAATAGCTGCTTCGGTGGCGTCCTTGGCCGGTCCTTCATGCCCCCCCATGACTTCGACAAAGACATCGATGTCATCGCGTTTTGCCAAGGCCACCGGGTCGTTCTCCCAAGCGTAACCGGACAGATCAACATCGCGGTTCTTGGTCTTTGACCGGGCCGAGACTGCTACGATCTCAATCCGGCGACCGCTGCGTAGTTCCAGCAATTCAGCATGTTTCTGGACGATCCGGACGATCCCAACGCCAACGGTGCCCAGTCCCGCAATTCCGAGGCGCAGTGGTGTGGTCATGGGGTGATCCTGTGGTTGCCGGTGTTGTGGTCGGGTACTACCCAATAGGGGTGGCTACTGCAACGCGTTGATATCAAGCTTGCGCAACCGGGCTGCGCGGGCGCGCAATGCGGCGATACGGTCATTCAACGTGACATCTGCCACGGGCAGGCCGATGTTCGCATCCGGGAGTGCCTGCAGCTTTGGATAGGGTGCGTCCCGGGCAGCATCGCTGATGGTCCCATCAAGTGCTGGAAAATCTGCGCAAGCGGCGAGGCAGAGGGTCAGGACAAGGCACATACGCATGTGGCGCAGGTTAATCAGCACGACGCAGAAGGTGCAAGACCACATCACAAGGGGTTTCCAAATGAACAAACGTTCAGTTAGATGATCCTATGGCGCGCAAACAAGGTTCCCATTCTGATATCACCGGCCCACGGGTGCAGGATACCGCATTGCGGTTGATCGCGCGACACGGGTTTGCGGCCGTCTCGATGCGGCAGATCGCATCCGAAGTTGGGGTACAGGCAGGTGCGCTCTACAATTACACACCCGACAAACAGAGCCTTTTGTTTGACTTGATGCAGGGACATATGGTCGATTTGCTGGATGCGTTGCGGACAGAAGAGCTACATGGGGACGCGCTGACCCGGCTTAAGGGATTCACGCAGTTTCACATCCGCTTTCACCTTCCACGTTCTGACCAGGTGTTTGTGTCCTATATGGAGCTGCGCAATCTTGCGCCCAAGAACTTCGCTATCGTCGAACGGATGCGCCGCAATTATGAGGACGCATTGGAAGACATCCTGCGCGCGGGTGAGGCTGAAGGTGTCTTTTCAGTATCCGACACGCGTGTTGCCACAATGGCGATCATCGCGATGCTGACCGGGCTGAGCCATTGGTACAGAGGCGACGGACGGTTGGGGATGGACGCGATTGAGTCGATCTATTGGGACATGGTGCGCAAATCCGTCGCAGCCTAGGCAATCGAAAGGCAACCCGCTAGAAGGGATGAAATGACAAGAGGGTGACTGCACCATGTTCAAGCCAGATGAGAATGGAATTTATGCGACGGTCGCCGCGTCACCTGTGCGACGGATTTTTGCCTATGGCATCTTGTTTTCATTAGGTGCTTTGGTGCTGTTTACCACAATTTCGCAACCACCCAGTGCACCTTGGCTGGTGTTTATGCTGCTTTTTGGGTTTGGGGTTTTGCTCTTGGCCGAACGGCTCCGGCGCGCGACGATGTTGGTGATTGAGCTGACTGACACTGAAGTGCGTGACAGCAGCGGCGAGGTACTTGCGCGGATTGACGACATCAAGGGCGTCGACAGGGGCGCTTTTGCGTTCAAGCCATCGAATGGGTTCACCTTGGTGATGAAAAGCAAGAAGCCCCGAAGCTGGGCTCCGGGGCTTTGGTGGCGCTTAGGGCACCGTGTTGGGGTAGGGGGGGTCACATCTGCGGGGCAATCCAAGTTTATGGCAGAGCAGATTGCATTTCGCCTGAATGACCCCGACGCGACCTAGCAGTCCAGCGTGTTCGTAGCTGAGTTTGGCTGATCGTCATAGCAAAACTGCGATACGAACCGAGGTTTGATAACTGTAAAGGTTTCGAACTGGACATCATTCAAATCAGCCCCGGAAAATGGCCCAATCGAGTAGGAAATTGGCTGTTGATAATCAGTCCGGGTCTCAACCAAAATAAGACGATCCTCGTCCGCCATGAGCGGTATGCGGTCTGCCATATTGTTCAGATCTACGCGGTCCAGATTCACTCCATATTCACGGTTAAACGACCATGACAACTCGTAACTGTCATTGTCTTCGTCATACCAGAAGACCGTCACGCGGAGTTCAGGATCTTCGTCCACCTCCGTAAGCAGTGTAAGTAACTCTGCAGCGCCGTCTATATAGTCTTCGGTGATCGGCAATTCTTCGCGGCTCAGCATGTCCGCGATTGTCATGCCAGCCTTCTGAGAGATGAGTTCAGCACGGAACACATCAAAATAGACATATGTCGAAAGCAAAGCCCAAACCAAAATAGGCACCGCAAAGACAAGTCCGATTGACATCGCACCACTTTCGTCGTCGCGAAAACGCCGAGTAAAACTTGAAAGATACATCAATCTACCTCAATCAAACGGTTCAATCACGAATGCCGCTGTCGACACAAGCGCATGGGAACCAGCCGCAGCTGATCCTGAGTTGGCCTCAACAATCGTTTTGCCTAGGCCTGTTGTAGGCATCAGAGGATCAATCCGGACACAGACCCGAATGAACATCAAAGCATTGTTACCACCAGTCGGCACCGTAAGATCGTCTGGTATAGGCGCGGCTCCACGATCGACGCATGTCGCTGCGGTGTCAATCACTGACCACGCGCGCAGATCGTTTTCCAACATTTCGATGTCCATCTGTGCTTCGCAATCGGCGATAACCCCTGCCGCGTCGCAGATGGCTTCCTTCAGATCACCGCGCGTCAGGTCGGTCATCCGTCCAATCCGAATTTCACGAACTGTCACATCGACCCCACGCTCAAGCATCACATGCTGCAATTGGATGATGCCATTCTCGACGGTCATCAAGAAGAAGAAGAAAAACACCGGAAAAACGATCATGAATTCAAGCGTAACGACGCCATCATCTTCCTTGCGGAAATCGCGCATGCCTCCAACGAGCGAGCTTAGTCTAGACATCACAGGCTCAATCGCAAATCAGTAATCTGGCTGGCGATTTCGTCAAATACGTCGCCAACGTCACTGCCATCGGTTTCATGATAGCGATTTGCGCCGCTCGCGCAGTAGCTGAGCACGTCACTTGTCAAACCCATCGCAATTGAAAACACAATGATGCCTTTATCTTTCGCAGCATCGCAGATGCTTTCCAGTTGGGAGTCCATTGTGCTCGCGTTATAGTCATCATTGTCGAGAATGTTGTTCAGGCTAGGTTTGTTTCTCCAACTAACATTGGGGTGATCAAAGACGTTTCTGTCACTGATATAGTAATTCCAAGGAAAGGTGTTCATCGCACGACGGTAGTAAAAATCGTCACCATAGTTTTCGTCCAAACGGTTCCCGCGAACGTTAACGCCATCGGTCATCAAGATAACATACTTGAGATTGTTCTCACTGTCAGGTGCGTCATCGCGGTACTCCATGGGGCGTACACCCGCAAAGGCAGGATCCATATCATCGAGGTTGGCAAGCAGGGGACGCATGGATGGATCAAGCAATGACACGCCCCATTTCATGCCCAATTGGATTGATGTGAAAGTTGTATCGTCTAGTAGATCAATAGCGTCTTGCAACTGGTCAACATCCTGGCTGTGCGCGATTATTCCTTCTTCTTCATCATGAGGGCACAGGGGCCGCTTGAAATTGACTCCACTCTCACCAGCGTAATATTCGAGCGTTTCTACCTGCTGATAAGTCCGGTTCACATCAAAAACAGTAGTGTTAAATTCTGACGCATTGAATTCGACGCAGCGGGCTTCGTTCGTGGTGATATACTCTTTATCGTAAGAGGAAAAGTTTGCGTCGGTCGTGTCGACTTCGCGCACGACATCGACGTTTCCGGAAGTATCCAACCAAAGTGAATCTGGTGTTGTGTTCAATTGCTCATAGATGCCGTTGCCAATGTTCACCTGTTGCGAATAGGTTATTAAAGATACCGACACTTCGTCAGGGTTTGAATCGTTGTTGATTACATCGTCAACAAATTCGCGGGCGGCGGCTTTCACGGCCGCAATTCGCGTAGTTGTAATGCCTGTATCGGCGTCGGTTACGGAACTTGCCATGGAGCCAGAGATGTCCAAGATCAGTGAAATTTCTACACTGCTGGCGCCTTCAACGGCTTCAGACGCGGCGGGCGCTGTAAGCTCGTCCATGCCGACTAAGCGGAGAAAAATGGTATTCATATCAACAGCTGACTGCACAGAAATTTCGCGCGATCCCGGCTCAATACTGACGACCGGCGTCCCAACGATCGAGCTCTCAAGACCCTCTGATTCAAAGTAGCTGACGATCAAATCTTGTGCGTCGACTGTTTGATCAAGTTCGGCAGCAGCCAAAACAGCCCGATCGGACACATCCTGCAAAGCAACACGTTTGGATTCAAACCGCATGAAGTCAACGGCCATGCCGCCCATGACAAGCATTACAACTAGCAGGATCAGCGTCAGGATAACGATTTCACCATTCTCATCGCGCGCGAACGCACGTAAGTATCGCTCCCTCGGGCTTGGTTTATCTATGTCGATTTTGGCAGCCTTAAAACGTTCAAACATTATCTATCCTCTTGACGGCACTAGCGCTTGCGCCCCGATCTTCTAACTACAGTTTCTTTAGAAGGATTTATCATAAAAAAACATTTTGCTGTGGCGAAAGTTGGGCAAGTGGGCGGAGTGGCGCCACAAAATCTTGTGAACAGCATACATTGTGACTGTAGGGCCATAACTGTTTGCGTAATAGAAACAAAATATGGGCATTGGCGAAACTTCGCCGTGAAATTCGGCTCACATTTTGGCCGTTTTGTGAGCCGCAGTCCCTTTCAACCAAATTTCACGAATCGGTCCTAGTGTGATTTTAGGGCCAAACGTCGCCCACATCAGCGGGTTTCGCCCCGCTCAGGAAGGAAAATACATGACTGCGCAAGATACAATCAAAGAGCCGAGTTTTCGTGAGTCCGTGGACTTGATGTTTAACCGTGCTGTTGCCTTGATGGACCTTAGCCCAGGGCTGGAAGAGAAGATCCGCGTTTGCAATGCAACTTATACGGTGCGCTTTGGGGTGCGTTTGCGCGGTGCAATTCACACCTTTACTGGGTACAGATCCGTGCATTCCGAACATATGGAACCCGTAAAGGGTGGCATACGTTTTTCCACGGCGGTCCACCAAGATGAGGTTGAAGCACTTGCTGCGCTGATGACCTATAAATGTGCGTTGGTCGAAGCCCCCTTTGGCGGCTCTAAGGGGGGGCTTTGTGTTGATCCCCGCGAATGGGAAGAGCACGAGATGGAGCTGATCACCCGCCGTTTTGCCTATGAACTTGTAAAGCGCGACCTGATCAACCCGGCCCAGAACGTGCCTGCTCCCGATATGGGTACGGGCGAACGGGAAATGGCCTGGATTGCGGACCAATACAAACGCATGAATACAACGGATATCAACGGGGCGGCTTGCGTGACGGGCAAACCGACTAACGCCGGTGGCATCGCGGGCCGGGTTGAGGCCACGGGTCGCGGCGTGCAATACGCGCTGCAAGAGTTTTTTCGATATCCCGAGGATGTGGCTGCGGCAAATCTATCGGGGAAACTCGACGGAAAACGCGTGATTGTCCAAGGTCTGGGAAATGTTGGTTATCACGCCGCCAAATTCCTATCCGAGGAAGATGGGGCGATCATCACCGGCATTATCGAACGCGATGGTGCTTTGCACAATGAGGCCGGGTTGGATGTCGAAGCCGTGCGTGACTGGATCGTTAAACATGGCGGCGTGACCGGCTATCCAGATGCCAATCATCACACAGATGGTGCGGGTTTGCTTGAGGCCGAATGCGACATCCTGATCCCTGCCGCCTTGGAGGGTGTGATCAATTTGGGCAACGCCGATCGGATCAAGGCCCCCATCATTATTGAAGCTGCGAATGGTCCTGTCACTGCTGGTGCTGATGATATTCTGCGGGACAAGGGCTGCATCATCATCCCGGATATGTATGCCAATGCGGGTGGGGTCACCGTGTCTTACTTTGAGTGGGTCAAGAACCTCAGCCACATCCGCTTTGGCCGGATGCAACGCCGAGCCGAAGAAAGCCGGCATCAATTGGTTGTGGACGAACTGGAACGACTCTCAGCGAACAAAGATCTAGGGTGGGAGCTGAGCCCGGACTTCAAAGAACGCTACTTGCGCGGGGCAGGAGAGTTGGAACTGGTGCGTTCGGGTCTCGATGACACAATGCGCGCGGCCTATCAGGCGATGCGTGAGGTCTGGCGCAGCCGTGATGACGTGTTAGATTTGCGGACTGCGGCCTATCTGGTTTCTATCCGAAAAGTCGCTGATAGCTACCGGGCGAAAGGGCTTTAGCCGCGATCCAAAAAAACGGCCCTTCACATCAATGAAGGGCCGTCTTGTTTGGTTTGGCGAACTGCCAATAATCGTCAAAATCTATCTTAGGTTACTTTTGCGTGCTCAGCTTTTTAGCCTGTGCGATCCAATTGTCCCGTGTCGCACGCCCCTTGAAACCTTCTAAATTGTCATCCACCCAGGCAACTTCAGCGGGGCTCCAAGCAGCGATTTGATCAAAGTGATAGTAACCAAGGCCATGCAACATTTTCTCCATGGCTGGGCCAACGCCGTTGATCGTTTTCAGATCATCTGCAACGCCGTCGCGCGGTGCGGTCAGACCTTCGGGTTTGGCGGCTTCGCCTGTGAAAATCTCAGGCGCCATTTGAGCCGAGGCTTCTTTCGCGCTCTGGCATGCAGCCAGATCGGCTGACAATCTGTCACATTCTGCCTGCAGATCATCACATTTGATCCGCAGTGCGGCGCTGTTTTCAGTTGGGTTCGCGTCTTCCACAGGACCGTCAAGCTGCCCGGTTTTAAATAGCAGACCGGCACCAACCGCACCCAGAACTGGTGCAATCAGGAACAGCGGCAGTTGGACAATCGACCACCAGCCCGAGAATAGTGCAGGCCCGATGGACCGAGCAGGGTTTACAGAAACGCCTGTGATGTTGATCCCGACCAAGTGGATCACCACAAGCGTCAGGCCAATGGCGAGACCGGCGATCGCAGCGGGGGCACCCGCGCCGGTCGCGCCCAAAATGACAACCATGAAGAGGAACGTGGCGACCAGTTCGAACACAAAAGCCGAGATGATCCCGTATTCACCCAGATATCCTTCTCCCCAGCCGTTCTGACCAAGGCCATTGCCTGCGACGGTGTAATCAGCGGTTCCATTTGCGATGATGAGCAAAACAAGTGCGGCGGCGATGGCGCCTGCGACTTGCGCGATGATGTATTGAATGGCCTCAGGCATTTCCATGCGTCCGGCGGCAACCATACCCAGCGAAACAGCCGGGTTAATGTGGCAGCCCGACACCGATCCGATGCCGTAGGCCATGCCAATCAGGGTCAGACCAAATGCAAAGCTGATACCGGTCAGGCCAATGTCGCCCCCCGCGATAACGGCGGCGCCACAACCAAATAGTACCAATGTAAATGTGCCAATGAATTCGGCAGCTTGTTTGTTCATAACAGATTCTCCCCTAAACTGGTCGCGACCTTAGGCGCATCAAGTGACCAAGAAACGGGGAAGTTTCATTATTTTCAGTCATTCTTGGCGGGATGAACCGATGCTGCCCGTTTCGAAAAGCCGCTGACAATGTCTAAGCAATGAGGGTATAGGCCACAGCGTGGGCGAAATTTCTGTGACATATGAAGTTGATGAAGCGCGCTTTTTGCGGGGGTGTCATGCATTATGGGCCTATCGCGGCGTTGGCCGCTTCGGCAATCACATCGTGGCCGCCGTTGTCAGCTCCTGCGCTGGATTTCTGATCTGGCAAGGGGTGCCAGGTCCTTGGGCGTGGCTCATGTTTGGTGGCGTGGCGGTCTTTGTTGTGTTGGATGTTTTGCGCGACCGGTTATGGCGGCGCTACTACCGTGGCCTTGCCAAATATGCGGGGCCATTGACCGCGACCGTCAGTCAGGACGGTGTGCAGGTTGACGGGGCCGAAGGGCAAAACGAACTGCCATGGTCGCATTTTCGCAGTTTTCTGCGCACTGACGCGTTCATCTATCTGATCATTGATCAACGCCAGTTTTCGATGATTCCGCTGGATGCCTTTGAAATCAAACAGCAGGCAGATGCATTTGAAGGGATCGTAGCGCGGCACCTGAAACGGCTACCACGGCGCTATTTTTGATGTTGGGCATGGCTGCTTATTGACGGCCATGCGTGTTTTTGCCTGCCGGACCATCTGTGCGTATCCTTGGGTCTTGTTTTCGATTTACATCATGTGCGCCCGCGCAAATTTGAAGTCCGACGGTGATTGCACGTCAGCGTCACATGCCCTCATTCGCGACGTCGTATGACGCAAATGAGCTTTCCTTGCCTGAACGCCTCGTTAAACTAGGTTCAAATACGAGGTTCAATGATGCGCTATTCTGGGTTGCAGGTCATCAAAGAAGGGTTGTTTGGCCAGAAGGGCTGGAAACCTGTCTGGCGTGATCCGGATCCAAAGCCGGAATATGAAGCGATCATTATCGGCGGCGGCGGACATGGGCTTTCAACGGCCTATTATCTGGCGAAAGAACATGGGTTGACCAACATCGCGGTGCTCGAAAAAGGCTATATCGGCGGCGGCAATGTGGGTCGAAACACGACGATTGTTCGCGCCAACTACTTTCTGCCCGGCAATTCTGAGTTCTATTCGCATTCCCTGAAACTATGGGAAGGGATGGAGCAAGATCTGAACTACAACGTCATGCATTCTCAACGCGGGCTGATCAATCTGTTCCACTCAGACGGGCAGCGCGATGCCTTTGCCCGGCGTGGTAATGCGATGATCAATCAGGGCGATGACGCGATCCTGCTGGACCGGGACGGGGTGCGCGAACACCTGCCTTATCTGGATTTCGACACTTCCCGGTTCCCGATCTATGGCGGGCTTTATCATCCGCGTGGCGGGACCGCCCGGCATGATGCCGTTGCCTGGGGTTATGCGCGCGGGGCTGATCAGCGCGGGGTGGATATTATCCAAAACTGCGAAGTCACCGGCATCGATATCGAAGGCGGCGTCGTCAAAGGCGTGCAAACCACGCGCGGTGCGATCAAGGCCAAGAAAGTCGGGATCGTCGTCGCGGGCCGTTCAGGCCAAGTGGCCGCGATGGCGGGCATGCGATTGCCGATTGAAAGCCATGTTCTGCAGGCCTTTGTGACCGAAGGGCTGAAACCCATCATCGACCATGTTGTCAGCTTTGGCATGGGGCACTTTTATATCAGCCAGTCGGATAAGGGCGGGCTTGTGTTCGGTGGGGATATTGATTTCTACAGCTCTTATGCATCCCGTGGAAACCTACCGATGAAGGAACATGTGATGGAGGCGGCGATGACGCTAATGCCGATGATCGGCAAGGCACGGGTGCTGCGATCCTGGGGTGGGATCATGGATATGACGCCCGATGGGTCCCCGATTATCGACAAGACCCCGACCAAGGGGCTCTTTATCGATTGCGGTTGGTGCTACGGCGGGTTCAAGGCGGTGCCGGGATCAGGCTTCAGTTTTGCGCATTTGATGGCGACGGGGGATTATCACGCTCCTGCGGCGAAGTTCCGGCTTGACCGGTTCGCGACAGGCGTGGGGTTGATGGATGAAGAGGGCACCGGCTCTCAGCATAACTTGCATTGATGGCTTGCAGTGTTCTTTGAGTATTTTTGGCAAAATGATGATGGGGGGCGGGGATGAGAATTGAATGCCCGAATTGCGGCGAACGGGATCGGCGCGAGTTTACCTATCAAGGGGATGCGTTGGCGTTGCGTCGGCCTGCGGTCGATGCGGGGGAACAAGCCTGGGATGATTATCTGCACAATCGCGATAATCCGGCAGGTGAAACCAAGGATCTGTGGTTTCACGAGGCAGGCTGTGGTGCGTGGCTCGTTGTTGAACGCAATACGGTGACCCACACCGTGCAAGGTGCGGTCTTGGCAGAAAAGGTCAAACGATGAGGCTGCGCCGCCCCGAAAATACCGTCACATTCACTTTTGACGGACGTCCGGTTGAAGGTGTTCCGGGGGAACCTGTGGCTGCAGCCTTGATCGCCAATGGCATCAAGCTGGTTGCGCGGTCGTTTAAATATCACCGCCCGCGCGGAGTGATGTCAGCCGGTTCGGAGGAACAAAATGCACTGGTGACCGTGAGGCGTGGCGTACAGAGCGAACCCAACATCCGCGCGACAATGCTTGAGGTCGCTGAAGGGCTAGAGGTCTTTAGCCAAAATGCTTGGCCCAGTCTGCACTATGACATGATGGGCGTGAATGACATTTTAGCGCCCTTTCTGGGGGCGGGGTTTTACTACAAGACCTTCATGTGGCCACGCGCGTTCTGGGAAAAGCTTTATGAACCGATCATCCGCCGCGCTGCCGGGCTTGGCGAGCTGAACGGTGAGACGAACCTCGATACATATGAAAAGGCATTCGCGTTTTGCGATGTGCTGGTGATTGGCGCGGGACCGACCGGACTGATGGCGGCCCTGACTGCGGGGCGAGCCGGGGCGGATGTGATCATTGCCGATGAAGACAGCGCAATGGGTGGGCGGCTCTTGCGTGAGGTGGAAGAGGTTGATGGCAAGCCGGGGGCCGCTTGGGTGGCGGATGCTTTGGTTGAACTTGAGGCGATGCCAAACGTCCGACTGATGACCCGCACAACCGTGACAGGGGCCTATGATCAGGGAACTTTTGGTGCTTTGGAACGGGTGGCGGGCCCGCGCGCGCCGGATAAGCCGTTGGAGTGTTTCTGGCGGATCGTCGCAAAACGCGCGATCCTTTGCGCCGGGGCGTTGGAACGGCCTATTGCCTTTCCCAACAACGACCGACCGGGGATCATGATGGCAGGCGCTGTGCGGGCCTATGTGAACCGCTGGGGCGTTGTGCCGGGCAAGGCCGTGACGGTTTTTGGCAACAACGATGATGCCCACAGGACCGCGCGCGATCTCGCGGCGGTCGGTGTGAAAATTGCGGCCTTGATCGATAGCCGTGAAGAGGTGGAGGTGAACGCGGACTATCCGGTCTTTACAGGCGGACAGGTCGTGGGGACCCGCGGGCGGCATGGGCTGAAAAGCATCACGGTGGTTCATAGTGGTGGACACCACGAGATTATCACGGATTGCCTTGCGGTCTCGGGCGGGTGGAACCCGAGCGTGCATTTGACCTGTCATATGAACGGGCGACCAATTTGGCGCGAAGACATTGCGTCCTTTGTGCCGACCCCGGGCAGTATCCCGGGTTTGGTTGCGGCGGGCGCTTGCAACGGGGTTTTCAGCACGGCGGGCTGTTTGGAAGAAGGGGCCAATGTGGCGGCGGATGTGGCAAGGGGCCTTGGGTTAAAACCCAAGGTGACGGTGCCGCCGGCTGATGCCAGTGCTTTCGCAATGAAGCCGCTTTGGGCAGTTCCTGGCAAAGGGCGTAAGTGGGTCGATTTCCAGAACGATGTCCATGTGAAAGATATCCAGCAGGCCGCACAGGAAAACTTCCGCTCGGTCGAGCATATGAAGCGCTATACCACCCAAGGCATGGCGCCGGATCAGGGCAAATCATCGAATGTTGTGGCACTGGCTGTGTTGGCCGATGCAACAGGGCGCGGCATTCCCGAGACCGGTACAACAACTTTCCGTCCCCCTTACGTGCCGGTGCCCATCGCCGCAATGGGTGCGGGCAGTCAGGGCAAGGGTTTTGCGCCCGAACGACTGACGACTTCGCATAAAGCAAGTCTTGCCGCGGGTGCGCCGATGATCGAAGCGGGGTTGTGGTATCGCCCCAGCTATTTCCCAATGCCGGGCGAGACCCATTGGCAGCAATCTTGCGACCGTGAAGTGGGCTACGTGCGCAATGCGGTGGGGGTTTGCGATGTCTCCACACTCGGCAAGATCGATATTCAAGGGCCAGATGCGGCGGCCTTGTTGGATTTCGTATATGTAAATACGTTTTCAACGCTAAAGATTGGCCGGGTCCGCTATGGATTGATGCTGCGTGAGGACGGGCATGTTATGGACGACGGGACCACCGCACGGCTTGGCCCGGACCATTTTGTGATGACAACCACGACTGCTGCCGCTGGTCTGGTGATGCGCTATCTGGAGTTTGTGCTGCAGGTGTTACGCCCTGATCTGGATGCGAAGATCATGTCGGTCACGGAGCAATGGGCGCAGTTTGCGGTGGCAGGACCGCAAGCGCGGTTGTTGCTTAATAGTGCTTTCGATCAAGAGATTACTGATGACACCTGGCCGTTCATGGCTTGCGGTACTGTGGACGTGTCTGGCGTCCAAGCGCGGCTATTCCGGATCTCATTCTCAGGCGAGCATGCCTATGAAATCGCTGTGCCTGCCCGTTATGGTGAAAGCCTGTTTCGGCAGTTGACGGCACAAGCTGCCGTGTTGGGGGGCGGACCTTACGGCATGGAAGCGCTGAATGTGCTGCGCATTGAGAAGGGATTTATCACCCATGCGGAAATCCATGGACGGACGACCGCCTTTGACATTGGGATGGACCGGATGATCAGCCGCAAGAAGGATTGCATCGGGCAGGCAGCGGCGGCGCGGCCAGGGCTGATGGATGAGACACGCGAACAATTGGTTGGACTGCGGGCGGTAGGGTCCAAGGATGAGCTGATGGCTGGTGCGCATTTGTTTGAAGAGGACGCCGTGGCCTCGCGTGTGAACAGTCAGGGCTACATGACGTCTGTTTGTTATTCGCCCACTCTGCAAGGTAACATCGGGTTGGG
This sequence comes from uncultured Paracoccaceae bacterium, assembly GCA_947501555.1. Taxonomy (GTDB): domain Bacteria; phylum Pseudomonadota; class Alphaproteobacteria; order Rhodobacterales; family Rhodobacteraceae; genus Yoonia. Next base: position 1,614,284 of record CANMWG010000001.1, on the reverse strand, counting down.
TTTCCTGCACTCCGGACGGGCGCGCCATGGCGAAGTGATCCGCATGGTCGATCACCTGCGCGGAGTTGAAACACGGGCCGAGGTTTGCGATCCGGTGTTCTTTGATCCAAACGGAGGGCGCGCCCGTGGCTAATTTGATTGCTCTGACGCCTTGCCACGCCCTATTGCCGGTGACTATAGGGCGGATCTCTGTCACCGAAATCACACCAGCGCAACTGATGTCGATTGCCCCCTTCGCAGGAAAGCAAAAGGCGGTGACGGCCCAATTGAAAGTACAAGTTGGCATAGGTCTGCCTGCCGCGAACCGTTGTGTAAGCAAGGATAATGTGACGGTGTGGTGGTTCGGGCACGGGGTTTGGCTTGTGAATGCGGATGTGGCGCTGAATGGGCTTGCGGCGGTGACGGATCAAACGGATGCGTGGGCGGTTATCGCGATTGCCGGCGGTGGGATCGAAGATGTACTGGCGCGCCTCGTACCGATTGATCTGCGCGCTTCACATTTCGGCGTTGGTTCTACGGCGCGAACGATGCTGGGGCACATGAATGTCGCGATCACACGAAAGGATGCGCGGGCCTTCGAAATTATGGTGATGCGGTCCATGGCAGGCACTTTGGTGCATGACCTTGAAGCGGCGACGCGTGGGGTTGCGGCCCGGTAGATCAAAATTCTAGAATTTTGATCCGAGCCGTTGGCATTTTGCTGCGATTTGGCGGATACTGCGCGGATGAGTCTGCCCCCTGGTTTCTTGGATGAATTACGCAACCGGCTGTCCCTGGGGCAGGTCGTCGGGCGCAAGGTCATGTGGGACACGCGTAAATCCAACCAGGGTAAGGGCGACCTTTGGGCACCTTGCCCCTTCCATCAGGAAAAAACGGCCAGCTTCCACGTGGATGACCGCAAGGGGTATTACTACTGCTTCGGCTGTCACGCCAAAGGAGATGCGATTTCCTTTGTGCGGGAAACTGAAAATGTGGACTTTATGGAGGCTGTCAAGATCCTCGCGAATGAGGCAGGGATGCCCGTGCCCGAACGCGACCCGCAAGCCCAACAGAAGGCGGATCATCGGACCGTTCTGACGGACGTGATGGAACAAGCCGTGCAATGGCACCGGCTGCAATTGCAAACCGGGGCCGCCGCTGAGGCGCGCGATTATCTGGAACGACGCGGATTGAGCCCCGAGGCACAGGCCCGCTGGGAAATCGGCTTCGCGCCGGCCAATGGCGGTGTGCTGTCCGCACTGACCGGGAAGGGTGTTGAACAAAAGCATGTCATCGACGCCGGGCTCGCTGCAGAAAGCGACCGGGGTGGCGCGCCCTATGACAGGTTCCGGGGGCGGATCATGTTCCCGATCCGGGATGCGCGTGGGCGGGCGATTGGTTTTGGCGGCCGCGCGATGGACCCGAACCACCCTGCCAAATACTATAATTCACCCGAAACGGCGCTGTTTGACAAAGGGCGCAGCCTGTTCAACCACGGGCCCGCCCGCGAAGCGGCGGGCAAAGGCAAACCGCTGATCGTGGCCGAAGGCTATATGGATGTGATCGCCCTTTCCGAGGCGGGGTTTACGGCGACAGTGGCCCCTTTGGGGACAGCGATTACCGAAGATCAACTGCGGCTTTTGTGGCGGATCGCACCCGAGCCGATCATCGCATTGGATGGCGACACCGCCGGGCTGCGCGCGGCCATGCGGGTGATCGATATCGCCTTGCCACTGCTCGAGGCGGGGCAATCGCTGCGTTTCGCACTGATGCCCGAAGGGATGGACCCGGATGATCTGATTAAGACCCAAGGGGCCGGGGCAATGCAAAAGCTATTGGATCAGGCGATCCCAATGGTGGAATTGCTCTGGCGGCGTGAAACCGAAGGCACGAATTTCGACAGCCCGGAACGGAAAGCTGCCCTCGATAAGACCTTGCGGGAAAAGATTAAACTGATCGCGGACCCATCAATTCGGGCGCACTACGGTCAAGCCATTAAAGACATGCGCTGGGCGCTCTTCAGCCCCGCAAAAACTGGACCGCGGAAGGGGCCAGGGCGGGCCTGGAACCCGCGACAAGACCCGTGGAAACGGGATGTCAGCCCCGTGGCCAGCAGTAAAAACTCGGCGCTTGGGACCGGGGCCGCGCCCGAGGACCATTTGCGCGAAGCCGTGATCCTTGCGACCTTGATAACATCACCCGGTGTGGCGGCCGAGTTTGAAACGGCGCTTGAGCAACTTGATTGCCGCGACCCGATGCACAAAGACCTGCAGTCGGTCATTCTGCGGCACATCGGTACGGACGACTTGCGGGCCGCCGTTTTGCAAGAGCTTGGCGATCTGCCCCTTGAAAAACTGATGGGGCAGAGCCATGTGGCAATCAGCCCTGCGGTCAGGCGTGCTGGGGATGTCGAAGTGGCGCGCCTTTGCCTTGCTGAAGAATTTGCAAAACTGATGGCGCGGCGCGGGCATGCCCGCGAAATCGAAGACGCGATTGAGGACCTGACTGGCGTGGCAGACGAAGGGCTGACTTGGCGGCTTGCACAAGCGACGGCTGCCGTCGATAAGGCCGGGCGGGGCGACAACGAAGATCGGGCCGAATATGCGGTCGGTGAAAACGGTGCTCGGATGAAAAAGGACGAACAAGATGCGTTTGATCAACTTTTGGATCAAATCGACTTTGCCAAAGGGGCTTCGCGCCCTAAGTCCTGATTCGAGCAACAGTCGCTAAAAACAAGGCTCTAACCGCTTGCGAATCACTTCAATGCGAGGTTGATTCGATCTTAACCGAATCGGCCGAATCATTTTGGCCGAGAATTGACGATTTTTATGAGGGCCCTGCGCATGGCAAAAGACGGTGACGATCGCAAAGATGGCGACCAGGACGGTGATATCAGTCTTGATATGAGCCAAGCCGCGGTCAAGAAAATGATCGCCGACGCACGCGAGCGGGGCTACATCACCTATGACCAGCTCAACGCCGTCTTGCCGCCTGAGCAGGTGTCGTCTGATCAAATCGAAGACGTGATGTCGATGTTGTCCGAAATGGGCATCCAGGTCACCGAGGAAGAAGAAAGCGAAGAAAGCGAAGAACCCCAGAGCGGCACAGATGTGGCCACCGTTTCGGGGTCGCGCGATGTCGTCCTTGGCGGGGCCGAGGCTGAAAAGCTCGACCGCACTGATGACCCGGTGCGCATGTATCTGCGCGAAATGGGCAGTGTTGAACTGCTCAGCCGTGAAGGCGAAATCGCCATTGCCAAGCGGATTGAGGCTGGTCGTAATACGATGATCCTTGGGCTGTGTGAAAGCCCGCTGACCTTCCAGGCGATCACGATCTGGCGCGACGAACTTTTGTCAGAAGACATTCTGTTGCGCGATGTGATCGACCTTGAAACCACCTTTGGTGATCAAATGGGCGAGGACGGGGAAACAGAAGCTGTTGTCCCCCCAGTTGTGCCTGTTACCGGCGCACCTGCTGCTGAAAAGGCTGAAGCGGCCCAGGAATTGGACGCTGACGGCAACCCGATTGCCAAAGACGATGACGATGACGACGAAGATCAGGCCAATATGTCACTGGCCGCGATGGAGGCCGCGCTCAAGCCGCGCGTGCTGGAAACGCTCGAAGTGATCGCACGCGACTTTGCTGATCTGTCCGATATGCAAGATGCGCGGATGTCGGCGACATTGAACGAGGATTCCTCGTTCTCTGAAAAGCAGGAAAAGAAATATCAGACCCTGCGCTCTGAGATTGTCGAACTGGTGAACTCGCTTCACCTGCACAACAACCGGATCGAGGCGTTGATCGATCAGCTGTATGGTATCAACCGCCGGATTATGTCGATCGACAGCGCGATGGTGAAGCTCGCCGACCAAGCCCGGATCAATCGGCGTGAATTCGTCGATGCTTATCGGGGCCGCGAGCTTGACCCGAACTGGCTAGAGGACATGTCCGAAAAATCCGGTCGCGGCTGGCAGATGATGATCGAGAAATCGACCGGCAAAATCGAAGAGTTGCGCGGCGACATGGCGCAGGTTGGTCAGTATGTCGGCGTCGATATCACTGAATTCCGCCGCATCGTCCAGCAGGTCCAGAAGGGCGAAAAAGAGGCGCGTCAGGCCAAGAAAGAAATGGTCGAAGCGAACTTGCGTCTCGTGATCTCGATTGCCAAGAAATACACCAACCGCGGTCTGCAGTTCCTGGATTTGATCCAGGAAGGGAATATCGGCCTGATGAAAGCGGTCGATAAATTTGAATATCGCCGTGGCTATAAATTCTCAACTTATGCGACCTGGTGGATCCGTCAGGCGATCACCCGGTCGATTGCCGACCAGGCACGCACGATCCGTATTCCGGTCCATATGATCGAAACGATCAACAAGCTGGTCCGGACCGGTCGTCAGATGCTGCACGAAATCGGCCGCGAACCAACACCAGAGGAATTGGCAGAAAAGCTGCAAATGCCTTTGGAAAAGGTTCGCAAGGTGATGAAGATCGCCAAAGAACCGATTTCACTGGAGACGCCTATTGGCGATGAGGAAGACAGCCAGCTTGGCGATTTCATCGAAGACAAAAACGCGATCCTGCCGCTGGACAGCGCTATTCAGGAAAACCTGAAAGAAACCACCACGCGCGTTCTGGCCTCACTGACGCCACGCGAAGAACGTGTGCTACGGATGCGTTTTGGGATCGGTATGAACACTGACCACACGCTTGAAGAAGTGGGCCAGCAGTTCAGCGTGACACGTGAACGAATCCGGCAGATCGAAGCGAAGGCGCTGCGCAAGCTCAAGCATCCAAGTCGGTCGCGCAAGCTACGGTCGTTCTTGGATCAATAAATCAGTAAATTTGCGTGGGGGGCCGGAATGGCCCCTCGACGCAGGCCAAATTAAGCCTGCATGCACGCCCCAATTGCCGTGTTGGTGACCTGCAAAAGATGGCCCAAAGTCCTATCATCAACGCCAACTGTTTGCGCGATTGTAGACCAATCAGGCGTTTGCGCGCTGTCGCTCGCAACCACCTCGCGTAACAGTCGGCTTGTTGTAAGCAAATCGGCAGAGCTGTCTTGTGCGACTGCATTGGCAAAACACCCGCACCCATCGGCAACACTGACATTGGCCGAGAAGTCATGGTCATACTGTCGAAGGACTTGCTGACAAGAGGCCGCAAAGGTCTGAATGGTGAAAGATTGCGCGCCTGCGGGCGCCAACGCGGCGGCATGACCTTGCTGTTCAACTTTAGTCAAGCCACCTGTTGCGGTCACGGCCAAAACAATGGCGATACTCTTTATACACTGAAACATCGATGACTCTCCAACTGGTTTTTCAACTAATAAAGATCAAATTTGTCTCTATAAAGGTGGTAATTGGGAAAAATGATAACAGGGTTAATAAGCGTCAAATTTTATTGGCCTTCCGCATAACGCGTTGCGGAAACTTCATACAAATCAAGTCAAAATGCGGATAAAGCTTAAGATTGCCTGCGCTGACCGGGTCGCGTTGGCCTGCAGCAAGAAATGGGGTCCTTCGAGAGGAACGATTGCGTCGGGGCGGTGTTTGAAATCCAATGCCATCCTCGCCGGGACCAGCCGATCTTTGGTCGCCAAAAGATAAATGAACGGTATTTCCAGACGGCCTAAGTTTTGGGTGACATCGACCTTCAAGACCTCCCTCAGCCGTTTGGCGATTGTTGAACCGGGCACCAAATGCATCGCTTGCCGGAATGCCTCGGTATGAGTTGGGTCCGACCAGCGTCCCAAAAGAAACGGCTGCGCCAGCCAAATCATGCCGCGGGATTTCAATGGCAAGAATGATACGGCCCGGGTCAGAAAGCTAGGCAGTCGACGCGGCGCTCTCGCAAAGGTCGCGACAAAGACAATGCCTTTCAAGCCAATCGGTTGTTCCGCGGCGATCATCACTGCAAGCGGCCCCGAAAAGGATTCAGCAACGATCACGAAATCCTCCTCGGGCAGCCTGTCTTCGATCCAGGCCTGCAGATCGTCATACCGACAAAGCTCTGATGGATAACGCAAAATCAAGACACCGTGGTCACGCGCCAACAGCGCCTCACAGTCAGACAAGAGCGTACCGGTTCCATCCAAGCCCGGCAAAATGACAATTTTCATGCGTGATTTGTAGCGGGGTCCACCTGAATGCACTAGTGCGGGACGAACGCAAGCGAATGGGCTTCCTCGAACTCCCGACTTGAAACATCTGATCACGGGATATCATCAGCGGTTACAAGCATGTGAGAACCGGTTTCAGTGGATTGTATGCAAGGTTAATGCGGCGCTAATAGGATACAGAAAGGATGTCTCGATGACCAAATTATCAATTTCCATGGCCGCTACTCTTTTGATGATCAGCCTCGCACCTGCCGCCAACGCTTACAGCATTGATCCGGCGGAGGACATGCTGCAAGAGATCAGTCAATTGGGCTACGTCGCCGATGACCTGGCTGAGGCTGATGGCAGCTGCCAGTTCACTGTAACGCCTGAGTTGGCGCAGATTCTTGGGCTGCAAAGTGACTGGCGTACCGGTGACACCACAGCCATCGCTTCGGTGGCCTGCAACGGCGATCATTAGTCCACTTGCACTTGCGCGTGCAGGCCGTCAAAGTCTGCGCATGCAACACATTTTCGACATTCGCACCACCGGGCCGGGGCTATATGAATTCACTGCACAGGTCCAATCATGGGTCAGCGGAACGGGGCTGCTCACGCTTTTTGTCCAGCACACGTCAGCCAGCCTGCTGATCCAGGAAAATGCCGATCCCGAGGTGCAGACAGACCTGCGCAACTATTTCGCACGACTTGTCCCGCCGACGACCGATCCATCCATGGCCTATCTGACCCATACCTATGAAGGTCCCGATGACATGCCTGCGCATATCAAGGCAGCACTTCTTCCGACCCAACTCAGCATCCCTGTCATGAATGGCCAATTGTCTTTGGGCACATGGCAGGGAATTTATCTGTTTGAACACAGAGATAACCCGCATTTGCGGCGTGTGGTGGCGTACCTTGGCTAAAATACAAAGCAAAAAGCGGGGCAAACCGGCCGCTAAGACCGTCGCGGCCTTGCTCGACGATGCGATGACGCTGGCCAAATCCGGGCGGACGGCGGATGCGGGGCAGCTTTATGAAAAACTGCTTGCGGCCAAGCCCAAGAATGTCGCCGTCCTGCGGAATACCATCCAATTTCACAACAGATACAGCTTGCGGTTTCGAAGGGCGTTGCCAGCGGTCGGCACTTTGCTCGAATTGCGACCCAATGTGGCGGAAACCCAAGCCATGGCCGCCGAAACACTTTGCAACTGCGCCCGTCTGGCTCAGGCCTCACAGCATGCCGAAAAAGCGTTGGCACTGGGGCCAGACGACCCGGAAATCCTGTTCGTTGTCGCTTATGTCGCGATGGAACAGAAACAGTACGCGGCAGCACTTGCGCATTTGGAACATGCCCTGCGCATCCGCCCTGACCATCTGCCCTCGGCGCTGCAAACCGGGCGTGCATTGGCGGCAATGGGTCAGTTGGAAAAGGCACAGACCTTGTGCCGTGATTTGCTGGAAACGAAGCCGGGTGATATGAACGTCATCGGCCTCTATATCCAATCGACGCGCGTAAAGCCTGACGATCCGATTTTTGTCCACTTGCGGGATGTGGTCTTGCCAGCGGCCGAACGAATCGGCGGGTTGCATCTGGCGAATGTATTGAAACGGTTGGCAAAGGCGCAGAACGATATTGGTGACTATGATGCGGCGTTCAAGCTATTTGCACGGGCCAAGGCTGTCTTGCCGATGCAATATGATGCCAAAGGGTACAGCCGGTTCGTCGACACATTGTGCCAAAATGTCAACCGGACGGACTATTTTGCACGGGGTGATCAAACCGAGACGCCGGTTCTGATCGTCGGCATGCCCCGAAGTGGGTCCACTTTGTTGGAACAAATTTTGGCCAGCCATAGCGAGATCAAGAGTGCGGGCGAAAGCCCCAGCCTGAATGTGATTGTGCAGGATACAAAGGCCCGCACGCATAATGGCGGTGATATGATCAAGGTAATCAGGCAAATCCCGGAAGCCGCAGCACAAAAACTGGCGGTACGCTATCTGGAAGAAACGGCGCGGCCCGACGCGGCGCGGACATTGGACAAATCACTGCATAACTTCGAATTGCTTGGCTTTTTCGCGCGGCTGTTTCCAAAGGCCCGGATCATCCATATGCGGCGGGATCCGATGGATACCTGCGTGTCTTGTTACATGCAAAATCTCTCGGCCTGGCACAAATATACGCAGGATATGGATAGCTTGGGGCATGCCTATCTGCAGTATACCAAGCTGATGAAGCATTGGCAGGCGGTGCTACCAAATCCGATCTTAGAGGTAGACTACGAAGACATCGTGCAGGACATGGAAGGGGTGGCCCGGCGGGCCGTCGAGTTTCTCGGGATGGATTGGGACCCGGCCTGCCTGAGCTATCAAACCAGCGACAACCAGTCACGGACGCTCTCAGCCAGGCAGGTGCGTGAGCCGCTTTATACATCATCGATGCAGCGCTGGAAGCGATACGAAACACATCTGGACCCTTTAAAGAAACAACTGCTACCCTTGTACCCAAATGGATTTGACGCCCCGGCCATCTAAGGGACAGGAGCAAACATATGAACCGACGTTATCTTGCAGCGTTCTTTGCATGTATCGGCAGCGCCGGTGCCGCTGACTGTGGCTCAGGGCTGGAACCGTTCCTGAGCTGCGAAGTAGGCGTGAGCAAGAAGAACCTCAACGTCTGCTACAACGATGACATCGTGACCTACAGCTTCGGACCGGCAGGCGACCCAGAACTGGTCATGACCGAAACGGTCGAGACCATCGATTACAGGCCATGGTCTGGCATAGGCAGATCGATTGCCGAACAAGTGATCTTTGAAAACGGAGAGTATGTCTACGCCGTCTACGCAGGTGTTGACCGTATGTTTGGGGATGAGACCGAAGCAGACCATCCGACACCTTTTTTCGGTGGCGTTGTCGTCACACGAAATGGCAATGCGCTTGCTGACTTGTCGTGTAATCGCGAAGAGACTGAGGCACCCTGGGGCGGATTGTATGAGTCAAAGCTTGCAGCTGGGCTGGAATGGGACAGCGTTGCGATGGAATGGCGCCGCGCCGAGTAACCGAGTCCCATGCGCAACGCTTCGTACGCATCATCTAGAGGCGCCATTTGCCCCCTACCCAAAACCTGTCCGTCTTCCTATAGTGGCTGTGGATAAATGGGGCCCGATCACAAGGCATAGACCCCAAGGCTAGAAATAAGGACAGGACATGCGGTGCCCCTTTTGCGGAAATGTTGACACACAGGTAAAAGACAGCAGACCAGCCGAGGACCACGTCGCTATCAGACGGCGGCGGTTTTGCCCAGCGTGCGGTGGGCGGTTTACGACCTATGAGCGGGTGCAACTGCGTGATCTCGTTGTGATCAAAACCAACGGACGGCGGGAAGATTTTGACCGACCCAAGCTGGAACGCTCCATCCGGATCGCGCTGCAAAAACGGCCGGTCGAGCCTGACCGGATGGACCAAATGATCAGCGGGATCGTGCGACGGCTGGAAAGCATGGGTGAAACGGATATCCCCTCGGGCACAATTGGTGAGATCGTGATGGAAAGCCTCGCGCGGATCGATACGGTCGCATATGTGCGTTTTGCAAGTGTTTACAAAAACTTCCAGGCCGCAGATGACTTTGACAAATTTGTCAGTGAACTGCGACCCGACACACCTCTGGACGAGTGAGCAGCGCCCAAGACGCACGGTTCATGGCGCTCGCCCTGTCTTTGGGGCGGCGCGGGCTGGGTCGGGTGTGGCCCAATCCGGCAGTGGGCTGCGTGATTGTCAAAGACGGACAAATTGTCGGGCGGGCACGCACGGCGGATGGGGGCAGACCCCACGCAGAACCCGTCGCATTGGCGCAGGCAGGGGCCGCGGCCAAAGGGGCTACGGTCTATGTCACGCTGGAGCCTTGTGCCCATCACGGCAAGACGCCGCCTTGCGTCGATGCTTTGGTGGACGCTGGGGTCGCGCGGGTCGTTGTGGCGATTGGCGATCCGCATCCAAGGGTTGCGGGGCGGGGGCTGGCGCATTTGCGGGCTGCCGGGATTAAGGTTGATGTGGGGATGTTAGAAGCCCAGGCGCGCGCAGATCATGCAGGGTTCCTGATGACGCAGAGCGCGGGCCGTCCTTTCGTGACACTCAAAATGGCAGGCACGCTAGACGGGCGGATTGCGACGGCGGCAGGGGAAAGCCAATGGATCACTGGCTCGGAAGCGCGGCGCGCCGTTCATATGATGCGCGCAAGGCACGATGCGGTGATGGTCGGGGCGGGCACTGTGCGCACAGACGATCCATCCTTGACGGTGCGCGGGTTGGGGGTCAGCCAGCAGCCTGTTCGGGTTGTGGTGTCGCGGACGATGAAAATTCCAGCGACGGGGCGGCTCGCGCAGACGGCGCGGGAAATACCTGTCTGGCTGTGTCATGGACCTGATGCAGATGTGGGGGCTTGGACAGATCAAGGGGCTATCAGCCTGCCTTGCACGTTGGACGGGCGACAGGTTGATCTGGCTGCGGCGCTGACCGCAATGGCTCACAACGGGATCACGCGGGTCTTTTGTGAAGGCGGAGGCATGCTGGCGGCATCGTTGCTGCAAGTAGGGCTCGTTGATGAATTGGTGATGTTTTCTGCAGGCATGGCCATCGGGGCTGAGGGAACCCCAGCGCTGGCCGCCATGGGCGTTGATCGGCTGGACAGTGCACCACGCTTTTCATTGAAAAGCGTCAGGCAAATTGGTGCAGATATCTGCCACATATGGCGAAGGAATTTCTAGAAATTCCTTCTATCAAGATTTGCGCCAAAGTGGCGCAAACCCTGCCATCAATCCTTGCAATTTCGCCACACTGCGGTTCATGGCGCCAGGGGGCGGGATGTCTTCATTTTCAAGCCGATCCACGATCACCTCAACAGGGCAGGGCAAGCCAGTCAACGGATCAAAATATCGCGGATAGGCAATCAAAACAGCATGCACCAAAGCAGGCAGATCCACGCGGGCTTCGCGTCGCGGGATGGGCATCGCGCGATCATCCGTCAAACCCCAATGGGCATAAAAAGGAGATCCCAGACAGGTCACCTGCTTGCCTCGCAGCAAAGCCTCAAACCCCAAAAGCGAGGTCATCGTCCAGACTTCATCCACATGATCCAAGGCCGCAATCGGATCGGTGTTTGTGAGAACCACATCGGCGATCTCGGCAGCAGCAGGCACAACACCCGGGCGCAAACCGGCCTCCACATCGGGATGCGGCTTATAGGCGATCACCGCCGCGGGGTTGGCGTCACGCACGGCCTGCAAAAGACCAGCGTTTGTGCTGACCTCCTTTGCGCCCAACTTGATTGAGGCGTCATCCTCAACTTGCCCTGGCACCAGAATACGCCGCCCTTTGGGCAGATCTACCAATGCCTGAACCGCTGTCAGGTTATATTTCGAGAGGCCCGCCTCTATAATCCGCTGGATCAAAGCCGCCGCACGGTTGCGCGAGGCATCGTCCAAAGTAGCAGAAGCGCCGATCAATGCCTCCAACCGGCTGGGGCGGGTGGCATCATAATAGATGCCCAAATCATCCAGAACCAGACTGAGCGGGGCGATCAGGTCAGCACCCAACCCGCGCGACCGCAAAAACCCATCCTCGACCAATACAGCGTCTTGCCCGTCGGCCCGGTTGGCCCACTGCATGACGCGGGCACCCGTGGCCTTTGTCTTGACGAAGGCTGCCTTGCCCTTTGCAAAGCGAACAGGCTGCACACTGCCAAAAAACTGCTGCAATGGTTTGCGCTTCCACAAGCGCATATCAGAAGCAACCCACCCCCGATAATCATCACGCCAAGCGCGGGACAGTTCGGTCAGCGTCGCTGTAGCCTCTTCGAAACTGCACAAACGGTCGTGAAACGGGTCGTACCAGGTGGGATAAAGGATCATGGCCGCCGCAAACAGTTGGGCCCGGGTCAGATTGCGCTGGCGGCGTTGAAGTGGGGCGCGATCATCGGTCAAACCCCAACCCATGTAAAAAGGTTGGCCGAAAACGATGGGCTTGTGCCCAGCTAAAATCGCCTCAAACCCTAACTGTGAACTGACGGTGTAAACAGCAATCGCCCCCTCTAGCAACGCCCAGGGTGAGACAGGCTCGGTGCTTAGGCTGATCGTCCGCGTAATGTCCTTTTCGGTAAAGTACCCCTCCCGATGTCCGGCGGCTGTTTCCGGATGGGCCTTGATGATGATTTTCGCGCCGGGGTGTTCGGTTTGGGCATAAAACAGCATCTCGCGAAAGGTGTTGCTATCCGCCCCGCTGGCCTTGATTGAGGCGTCTTGGCGGGTCTGGTCAATCACCAAAACATAACCAGGCTCAGGTACAGGCAGTGCAGGATCAAATGCGTTGTATTTTGATATTTGGGCTGTTTTGAGGGCCGAAATGCCCGCTTTTGCGCGATTGAGCATGGCGGTGTCATCCAGCGGATCATCGCGCAGAATAAGCTCCAAGCCCGATGGGACGTTTGGATCGAAATGTACACCGTACGGGTCGATATTCAGGCCAATGGGCACATCCCCATCGCGGCCCAAACCGACCGAGCGCAGAAAACTATCCTCGATCCGCACGACTGGGGCATCGGTGCGGGCAGCGACAGCCTCGCCACGTGGGGCGGTGGGGCTTTGCCCCCAAACACCCACCACATCATCGGGACCGGGCGCACCCAGACGGATGTCATATCCCGCCAAATCCAGAATGCGGCGGACGCGGGTTTCGGTCAGAAAACCGCCATTGTAAACGTAAAGGTTTTGTCGGGGTGTTTCACTCATGCGCGGGACGCTACGACAGGTCCGAGTGGATAGCCAGCCAAGGCGGGATCACCCGTGCTGGCCCGGGTTTTCCGGGACAACACGCAGCGCCGTGCCTGCCAATTCTGCGGTGTCCAGCCGGGCGGAATAGGGATCAGCAGCAGCCAACATCAAATCTGGTAGCTGACGCAGAAGCTGACGGCGACCTTTGGCGGAATAAAACCCTCCGGGAACTTGACTGGTTTCAAGCAGGAACTGACGATAATCGCGATAGGCTGCAGTCTGGGGCTTTTGCGGGTTGGCGAGGAAGGAAGGCAAAGGCTGGTCGGACACAAATTCAGGCTTGGCATACACGGCCGTGCCAAAAATCTTTAGTGGGATACCACGCCAAAGGGCTTGCTGACCGGCAGTGGAATTCACGGTCACGGCGGTACGGGCCTGATCCAACAATTGGGCCAGTTTGCCCCCTCGCACGTAATGTACCCGGTCTGTGATACCCCTAGCACGGGCCAGATCGCGGATCATACGCCGCAGCGGGGATTGGCCGCTTTCCAGCGGATGCGCCTTAAAGACCAAATGGTGATGGGCGGGCGCGCCCTTGGCAAAGCCATCAACAACGACTTGCAAAAAAGCAGCCATATTTTCAAAGGGGGAGTGGGCCCGAAAACTGGCGTCATGTTCCAGCTGCAATAATGCCAAATGATAAGGGTAGCCACCCGCCTGAATACGTCGGGTGGCTATGAAACGCTGAATTGCCAAAAAAGGCATTAGCAACAACCGCTTGGAATAAAGCATCGCTTCGCGGTGGACGGGCAAGGCGCGATGGGGTCGAAACAGCGGATAGCGTCCATTCCGAAACATAACGAACCAATGATAGGCAGCACCCCAGAAGATATGGGCGCGCATATCGCCCCAATGGGCAGGCGGGGTGGGGACATCTGCGGTGCGACGGGCCAGTTGGGCCTGCATTTCGGTGACCGACAGGTCCATCAGGCGGGAATGCCCGTTGCTGCCGCCGCGCTCATAGGTGACCCAATAGGGGCGCAGGTAACCCTCTTCAAACACATGAACGCGCAGTCCGGCAGCCTTGGCCTGACGGACGGCCTCGGCATGGATGGGGCGGGTGTCGCCGTAGATGACAATATCTGTAATCCGACGTTCGCGGAGCAATGTGGCAAGGGTATCCGGCCAAGCATCAGGGGCCCCTTGAAATGGGATAAACCCCGGATGTCGCCCCCACAGGGCTGCGTCACCGGCGTTAAAGCCCACACGCCAAACCGCGGCGCCCGCATTGCGCAATTGCCGGGCCAACTGGCGAAAGAACGGACCATGAGGGCCTTGGAGAAACAAGAAGGTAGGGCGCGGGGTCATCGAACCACTCTTAATAGAAAACAACTCGGACTTACTTAAGGTGATATGGTGGCGGGATAAACACGGTCTGACAAGGGCTTCGGCTTGCCTGCGCGGATCACAGCCGCTACGTCGTGCGTAGGCAACGACGAAAGGGATCGCCTATGTTCACCGGGATTGTCACAGACATTGGCACGATATTGGAACTGGAACAGCGGGGCGATTTACGGGCGCGGATCGGGACGCGCTACGATATCAGCGGGATCGACATCGGCGCATCCATTGCCTGCAACGGGGTCTGCCTGACGGTGATCGCACTGGGACAAGAGCCGCAAAATTGGTTTGACGTAGAAATCTCGGGCGAAACCGTAGGGGCGACAAATGTGGGCGGCTGGACGGTTGGCCAAGGGCTCAATCTTGAACGGGCATTGAAAGTAGGCGACGAGTTGGGCGGGCATATCGTGTCAGGGCATGTGGATGGTGTGGCTGAAGTTGTGGGGATGGCAGACGAAGGGGACAGCACGCGGGTGACCTTCCGGGCACCTGATTCATTGGCCAAGTTCATCGCGCCCAAAGGATCGGTCGCGTTGAACGGCACCTCGCTGACGGTCAATGAGGTGGACGGACGGGATTTCGGGATCAACTTCATCCCGCATACGAAGACCGCAACCACTTGGGGGCAGGTCGAGATGGGAGATTTGATCAACCTCGAAATCGACACAATGGCGCGCTACGTCGCCCGGCTCCGCGAATACGGATAATGCGGCACGCAGAGCCCAGATACGAGTCTACAGCGAAGTCTTACTGTGGAACGTCAGACGACTTTGATCTTCACGTTATCAACTGACCCAAAAATCAGAAGAAACGGCAATGCTGCCTTTCGCGCGGATTGCAGCGAAAGAGGAAAAAGAGCCCTGAGTTATCTGTGCTGCACGGTGTTCCAATGCCTGCTTTACTCGAGCTTGCGCCAAGACGCGCTAACCTTGATCGGAGAGGACAGCGATCAATCCGGATCGCGCTCGCTGATGATAAAAGAGTTCAGCCTGTAACCGCTTCCCACTGCCCCTTCAACGAAGATCGGGACGTTCAAACGCTCTCCTTCTGCGGGGAAGACAAGGCCCGGTGTGGCGATCAAAACACTTTGGTCATCAATACCATCCTGGCCGACGGTCATCTGAATTGGCCCGGCAGGGCGCGCGATTTGCAAGACCAATCGGTGCGGCGACTGACTGTCGAATCCTTCGATCGAATTCGAAACAGGCTGCGCTTCGGCATTGGCCTGACAGGAGGCAGTGACATAATCGTTCCCCGTGGTGATACGGCAAAAGCCTTGTTCACTCGGATCTGATTCTAGCCCGTAGAACTGGATCTGCGCTGTGCCTGACCCGACAAGAACCTGATCGGACACCAGAAACAGCGGCTGCAAAGAACTCGCAAATTCCGAAGAGCGCAAGCTCAACGAAGCGCTTTCCCCTGGGTTGGGGACCACGTCCAAGCTCAGGAACCGATGCGCCCCACCACCAGGGACAAGGTCAGGGTTATCCGTCACTGAAACCATCGTGCCGTTTCCAGCCACACCCGAAGTAGACAGCACAATCTGGTCGCCATTTGGCAAACCGGGCGGGCTTGACGGTGGTGGGGCGCCGACTTGTTCGCCTTCAAAATCAGCTGAAAACCGCGCGTCGCACGCAGCAAACACAAATAGCGCGCAGAATATAATATTGAACCGGACCATAATCGGCCTCCTCGTGAAATTATCAATTTAATTAATCCGAGGAGTTTAGCACATTTTTATCTGTTTTTTAAGATGAGATGGGATCAGTTGATGCGGTTTGGGTTCGGTCTGGGTCAGAAATGCTTGACGTTTGGGTCAGTATTGCCTGATGCGGCCCATTGATAGGACTCTGAAAACCCGGCACATCGAGTCAAAGATGTGCGACGTTCCGCACTTACCTTTAAGCGGGTTCCGGTAGTAAGGCCTGCCAATGCTCGCCGATCGCAATGATGCAGGACCTGCCGTTGGCATAGCTTTGCACCATGGTCCAATCGCCGCTGGAGGGGACAATCCAAATCTCGATCATAGCTTCCGGATCGCGGAGACCCTGTCCGCGCTGCTCTGCGCCAATCACTGTCCGAAGCTGCTGTTGTATCCGGGTGGTATCGTCACAAAACAGATCTGAAACCTGGGCTTGGGCCACGTGGGGTAATGACGCAAAAAGCCCGACGAGTGATAAAATGCGCGTTGTCATGACTGCTCTTTTTATTTTCACTACCGATAGTCGTAACAGAATTATGACATTTTTTCCATAATTTCTCATTAATTCTCGGAGGCCGTATTTTACGACCTGTCGAACTTGCCCGTCAGGGGTTTTGCGTGGCACTGTGGTGAGGTGCTGCAGAGGGACAAGTGATGGCAGGGATCGGACATAACTCGGGCCGGGTGGTTGAGCCCGGAATAAGCTGGCGCAAACACGTCTGGACCAAGGCGCGCAAGCAACTGATGCCGACGCTGCCCTTAGAGGTCGTGCGGATGCGGGTACGCCGCGCCAAGGAACTGGGGTTGCCGTATAAGACCTATGCGGGGATCCGGGCCAGCAGCGGTCATGATCTGATTGGGTTCCTGTTTTCCAGCAATGCGCTGCAGGTCTTGCGAAACGGGCAAGAAATGCCTGCCGATCGGGCCGCCAAATTGGCGGGTTTGGCCAATACCGCACGCACGGGTTTGGCGCATCCCCCTGTGACGCCCACCCATCTTAGTGGGATGCCCGGTGTGGACAGGGCTTTTGATGCACCAAGGTTCGCACAAAGCTGGGCTGATATGCGCGATCACCTGCAGGATGTGATCCGGGCTCAGGGTAAACCTGCCGATCGGTTTGTGCTGATCGGGGACACAGCGTTTGAGCAGGAATGGGTCGCTGCCGTGCGCCTGGCGGGGTATCTGCCGGCTGGGGAATTCTTCCAGTAGGATGGGTTAAAACCCATCTTACGGCAATGGTCTGCCACGCAATACATACGGAATATGTACGCCGGCTGTACGGCATAAATACGCAGATACGGGGATTGGCTTTGGCGCCTTTTGTCGTTTTTTCCGCACATCATCACGTCAGGTCGTAAGATGGGTTTCAACCCATCGCCCTTTTCAAAGGAGCAGGGCTGAGCTATCTGGCACATATCACCAGATCGGGATCTCACATGAACCAGACATTCGAAACACCCGGCCCGGTCGAACGCGACTGGTCAGACGCGATCAGCAAAATCGAGGATATCATCGAGGACGCACGCAACGGGCGCATGTTTGTGCTTGTGGATCATGAAGATCGCGAAAACGAAGGGGATCTAGTGATCCCCGCCCAGATGGCAACGCCTGACGCGATCAACTTCATGGCAAAACATGGTAGAGGATTGATTTGTCTGACACTTCCAGGCGAACGGATCGACGCACTAGGCCTACCGCTGATGGCCTCGCATAATTCATCCCGGCATGAGACAGCCTTTACAGTCAGTATCGAAGCCCGCGAAGGGGTCAGCACAGGCATCTCGGCCCATGATCGCGCCCGCACAATTGCCACGGCCATAGATGCGGCCAACGGGGCTGCGGATATTGCAACCCCGGGCCATGTTTTTCCCTTACGCGCCCGTGATGGCGGTGTGTTGGTACGTGCGGGACATACCGAAGCTGCGGTGGATATCAGTCGGTTGGCTGGCCTGAACCCATCCGGCGTGATTTGCGAGATCATGAAAGAAGACGGCGACATGGCGCGCCTGCCAGACTTGATTGCCTTTGCCCAATTACACGGCTTGAAAATAGGCACGATCAGCGATCTGATTGCCTATCGCCGCCGCCATGATAACTTGGTGAAAGTCCGTGAAACCACAACGATCCAAAGCGAATTTGGGGGTGAGTGGGAAATGCGGATTTACACTGATGAAACCCAAGGGGCCGAGCATATCGCATTGATAAAAGGCGATATTTCAACACCAGAGCCTGTCTTGGTCCGGATGCATGCGATGGACCCATTACTGGATGTGGTTGGCGTTGGCCCCAAGGGGCGGCGTGACGAATTTGGTGATGCGATGCAGCTGATCGCGGAGAGAGGACGCGGTGCTTTGGTGCTTTTGCGCGATGTGCATATGAAGCTGGAAACCGACGAAGAAGCCTCGCCCCAGACCTTGCGGCAATATGGGCTGGGTGCGCAAATCCTCAGCTCACTTGGGATTCACAAGCTGGAGCTTTTGACGAATTCGCCGCAGCCCAAAGTCGTGGGACTCGACGCCTATGGCCTTGAAATCATGGGCACACGCAAAATCTCGGAGATCGGATAATGGCCGGACCCGCGCACTATATCATGCCGCTACCAACGTTTGAGAAGCCCGTTAAAATCCTGATCGTTGCCTCGCCTTATTACAAAGATATCAGCGATAACCAGATCGCCGGGGCCAAGGCTGAAATTGAAAAGGTTGGCGCCACTTGGGATATCGTCGAAGTGCCCGGCGCGCTGGAGATCCCAACTGCCATCGGTATCGCCGAACGCATGAGCAATTTTGACGGTTATGTCGCGCTGGGCTGCGTGATCCGGGGCGAGACGACCCATTATGATACGGTCTGCAACGACAGTAGCAGGGCGGTGCAACTGCTTGGTTTACAAGGGGTTTGTATCGGTAACGGCATCCTGACCGTGGAAAACCGGGCACAAGCCGAAGTGCGCGCAGATCCTGAGATGATGAACAAAGGTGGGGGCGCCGCCGCTGCGGCCTTGCACCTGATCGCACTCGCTCGTAAGTGGGGCAAAGCCGAGAAAACCGTGGGATTCACCCGCGAGATTCTGATGGCTGGCGACACGGACGGCAAAACCACGGTATGACACTTTCGAACAATCAAAAGCGCAAAATGAAATCAGCTGCCCGGCTTTATGCCGTGCAGGCCTTGTTCCAGATGGAAGCCTCTGGACAGACCACAGAAACCATCACGCGTGAGTTTGAGGATCACAGGTTCGGTGCGACTTATGATGACGTCGAGATGGCCGAAGGTGATGTTGATACATTCCGTCTACTGATGGAAAAGGCCGTTGATAATCAGGCGCTTATTGACCAAATGACGGATCGGGCGTTGGTGGCCAAGTGGCCTATTGCCCGGATCGACCCTACATGGCGTGCACTTTTCCGGGCTGCCGGCGCCGAACTGATCGTGAAAGACACCCCACCCAAGGTTGTGATCAGTGAATTCGTCAGCATCGCAGAAGCGTTTTCGAACGATGGCAAGGAACCAAAGTTTGTCAACGCAGTGCTTGACCATATGGCCCGCGAAGCACAGCCAAACGGGTTCTGAATGGGTCGCAGGACCGTTGGCGATTCTCATCGGTCTTGGCTGCTTTGGCGCAGCAATACTCAACCTATACTAATGTATATGCACCTAAAGCTCCGTTGAGAACTTGGGGCTGATACTATTTTAAGGAGAGTGTAGTAAGTAGCGTTTGAGTGGTGGTTGATCATGCAGAAAAAAAAGTTCCAACCAATTGATATAGATATTCTCTGCCGAAAGGCGACGCGCCTTTCTGGACGGCCAAACCAAACGAATGATGAAGTGAGACCGTTGCTTTCATCGCGCACGCGATGGGTAAGCCGCATTTTGGGTGATGCGGACTTTCGGGTGGCGCCCTTTCGTCTAACAACACAACGTCGCACGCGAACGTAAGCCAAACAGTGGGCGCAGTGCGGTGGGACGCGCCTTAGCTGGTGCAGGAATGCGGGATTGCGACCGTGTCGGTATCAAACATCGCGCTCGCAACCTGTCCGTCAATCGTCACCCGGACGATAGCACCAGACAGCTCTTGGTCTGCAACGCGGATTTGTCCTAATGCGCCATTTATCAACACGTCATCCAGATCAGCCGAGATAATAACCTCTGACCCTGCATCGAACCCATTGATTTGAAAAGTAAGGCTTTGATCTCCGTCGACTGCAGGTGTCATGACAACTGTGCCGCTTTGGACTTCTACGGGCTGAAATACCTCAACCCCGGCGCCGTTGCCCGTCACATCAAAGATCAACGATCCACGCGAACCCGTGAGGTCAATCTCGACATCCACCTGTGACAACGGGCAGCCCTCATTCAGAAAGACGAACCTGTCTTTTGGGGCGCTCTCGATAAAGCGAACACTAATGTCTGCGAAGGCGGGTGTGGCGGCCAGCATTGCGGCGGCGAGGGACAATATATGTTTCATGCCAGAAGAACTAGGGCGGTCCGCAAATGGGTCAAATTGTGTTGGTGGGGTGACGGGAACCACGACAACCGTAGAGGCAACTAATCCCGAGGACCTGTATATACAGGTGGGCGCCAGGTAATCAGACCAGGGTCAGAACAGAGCCAGCTCCCTCGGATTTGCTTAAGGCCACTGGATTTGTGCCTATGGTATACAAGAAGCGCAGAAGCCCGTCGCGCAACAGGTAGGGTGCAAAGCGCCCTTGGGCAAGTGGTGTTGGGGTTATTCTTCGACGTCGCCTTTGAACAGCCAGCCATTGGGGCCAACCATTTCGACAGGCGCATAGGCCAGAAGGACGCGTTCGGTCATACCAACCATGAGCAGGGCCATACAGACTTCGTAAAACGTGATACCCAAAAACAACGACATCGGTGGTGGCTCCTTCTTAGCTTACAATTTCATTATTGGCGGCAATCCTGCCTAAAACGTGACGGTCAGATGGTTTTCAACGAAGTTACACTAGGTAAGTTGCCCAGTTTGCGTCACATTGCTGCGCGATTTAGATGAACAACATGTCGTCGTGACGCCGCTTAGATACTGATAACGTAGACTAAATTTACCTTGCGGAAGATGAACAATAGGTTTGGTGTGGACTTCAGATCCCAAAAGCATCCGCCGCGACTGTTAAGATAGGGTTACTTTTCGATTCTTGCGTCAATTGCGCCAAATACCGCCGGCTCTTGTGTTTTGTTCACCTATTGTTCATGCTTGTGGCATGTCCGATGCGGTGACCTTGCCAAACTTAATGCCCGGCCAGCTTTTGGCCCGTGGGGTAGGGCGTGCGTTGCGCAGCCATGATTTTGTCAGCGTGGAAGAGTTGGTGCCAACCTCTGGTCTGCGCGTGGATGTCATGGCGCTTGGCCCTAAGGGTGAGGTCTGGGTGATCGAATGCAAGTCAAGCCGTGCGGATTTCCAATCCGATCATAAATGGCGGGGCTATTTAGAATGGTGCGACCGGTTCTTTTGGGCGGTCGATAGTGACTTCCCGACGGACCTGCTGCCCGACGATACCGGCTTGATCATCGCGGATGCCTATGACGCCGAAATTATCCGGATGGGCCCCGAGACCAAGCTGGCGCCAGCGCGCCGAAAGGTGATGGTACAGAAATTCGCCAGACACGCAGCCATCCGGGCGCAGGCGGCGCGCGATCCGGGCTTTGTGGCCATGCAGTCATATTGATGACCGACTAGCCTGCCTGAGCCGAACGCTGCGTGATGAAAAAGCGATAACCATCGACCTCAGCGCCTTCATCTTTTGGCCAACAAGCCCATCACCAACACTGCGATTATGAGCAAGCCAGCGCCTCCTATCCAAGCGATAGGCAGCGTGTAGCTTTCCGCAAGGCCACCAACGGCCATCAGACCAATTGCTGCGCCAAGCTGCTGCACGAGAGAGCGTAGTGACAGCATTGTAGAACGCTGATGGTTCTCGACACAGCAATGAAGAATGCTGCTCGCTGGCGTTTCCATAGTGCCAAGAACAACAGAAAAAAGTAGGAACATCCCAACAAAGCCGATAATTTCACCCTGAAGTGCCATTGCGATTTGGAGGGCTGAGAGACACCCGAATGCCACGCAAAGCGAGACAGCATTCTGGCGCTTGAACATCCGATTGATGCGAGGAGACAGCGCCGCACCAAACGCGATTGAGAAAAAATACGCCGCTGTCAGAACACCAATTACGGTGTTGGCGTAATCTTCGTCGAGCATGCCCTTCACGTGGGTAGGCCAGAACACTTCGACCGGGTTCGTTGCCATTAGAACCAGCGCCAACGCAAACAGAAGCATCGACAGGGTAGGATGTTTCAGGGCAAGGACACCGGCTTCCTTAATCACCGCAGGTAGGCTCGTGAAACCTTGCCTGAGCGCATTGGGGTTCAACGGGCGTGGCTCTTCCGTGATGGCGAAAAGCGTGTGGCAGAACAACACAGCCATCATGACCAGGCTTGCGGCGTAGGAAATGTCATAAACGCTGAAACCACGGTGGACTGCGAAATCACCAAAAGCGTCAGGCAACAGACCCCCGCAAATTGCGCCGAAAGCCAATCCCATGGCGTTCGCCCATTGGGCTTTGGCGAGCGCAGGTTGTATATCGACGTTCGGGGCCATGACCTTGAACTTCTCAACGAACCATGCATCCAGCGTTCCCGAGCGCAGAGCGCGTCCGAAACCAATAAACGCGAACGAAAGTGTCAAAACAAAAAAGTCGTTGGACGATAAAAAGATGACCAGTGAGATCAGGCTGGCCACGACCGCTGATAGGAAGACCGGCTTGCGCCCGATTTTATCAGCTAGCCCGCCGAATGGCAGTTCCATCGCCATGGTTGTGACCGAATAAACGCCGAACAGTAGTGAAATCTGGAAAAGGTCCATACCACGGTCGGTCAAAGCCAGTGCCACGACGGCCACTGTCAAACCCATCGCAAAGCGGTCCAGAAATTGCTGTATCTGAAAAACGCGAATGTGCCGTTGAGCGCCGCGGGTCAGTTGCTGGAAGGAAAATTCGATGTCAGCGGGCATAGTCGCAATCATGGCAATTGAGGCCGCAAACGCAAGTGCGAGCAGTTTTACACGTGCAGCAATTGCAGCCACAAAGCAGCCCGTTTGCCGTTCAGTCGCGAACGACTGTGATTTTCCGTGAGACAGGCATCAGCAATCAAAGATTGAAGGTTAGTTATCGCTTCTTAACAGCTCGCGCCGCCATTGCTGCGGCTTTGATCTCTTCTGCGATTTCTTCGGCCTCTTCGGGTTCAAAATCCATCGGCACCTCAAGCCCATTCGCTTCGATGAATATGCGTACCATACCCAGATCGGTTGGACCGATTTGCATGTTCGCTTCGATGTCGCTTTCGTTGTTGATACCCATGACAGTCCCCTTGATCTGGTTCGCAAATCACTAGCGCGCAGAGGGCTTGATTGACAAGGGCAGGGTGGATGATGGTGGGCCATGGATTTTGCCCTTCGCCCCTTTGAAGCCACAGACGCGGATTGGCTTGTGACCGAGCATGCAAGGCATTACGCGCAGGCTGAGGGGTTCGATGATACGTTTGGCCCCTTAGTGCATAGCATTGTCGCGGATTTCTTAAACGCGCATGACCCAAAGGCCGAGGCCGGGTGGGTCGCGCAGCGTGGCGGCGTCCGCTTGGGCAGTATTTTTTGTGTGCGCCTTGACGCGGCGACCGCAAAGCTGCGGCTGTTTTATGTGATGCAAGACGCGCGCGGAACCGGAGTTGCGCAGGCGTTACTTGATCAATGCCTCGGGTTTGCGCGCAATGTGGGCTATGCTGGACTGACCCTTTGGACCCACGAAAGCCATGCCGCCGCAGGGCGTATTTACAAACGCAATGGATTCACCCGTACCCATGCCGTGCCGGTCCATTCTTTTGGGGTCAATTTGGTGGAAGAGACATGGCAGATTGCGTTCTAGGGGACTTGCAATCAAAACGCCTTGCCGCTAAATCAGCCCAGATGCCGCCTTAGCTCAGTTGGTTAGAGCACTGGTTTGTGGAACCAGGGGTCCCCCGTTCAAGCCGGGGAGGCGGTACCATCACTCCCATGACGCACGGAGACGAACATGGGTGACACGCTCATTACATTTGAAATTGGTCCAAACCCGCCGCCACGTTTGGACAAGGCGCTTGGACGTTATGTGCCGGATGAGGCCGCGTTAAGCCGGTCGCGGTTGGCCAAGTTGATTGGGGATGGGGCGGTTGCCGTTGATGGCACTGTGGTCACGGACCTGCGGTTTCGCGTTGCCGAAGGGGCCAGTGTGGCCGTGAAAGTGGCTGTTGCTGAGGAAAGCCATATCGGCCCCGAAGATATTCCGCTGGACGTCATCTTTGAGGATGAGGATCTGATCGTCGTTAATAAGCCCGCTGGCATGGTTGTGCATCCGGCCCCCGGCACCCCGGGTGGGACATTGGTCAATGCGCTGATCCACCATTGTGGCGAAACGCTGTCTGGCGTGGGCGGCATGAAACGCCCCGGTATCGTGCACCGGATTGATAAGGAAACGACCGGGCTGCTGGTCGCGGCCAAATCCGACCGGGCGCATCATCATCTGGCTGAACAATTTGCGGCCCATACGGTTGAACGCCGCTATTTGGCGGTCTGTTATGGCAGCCCGGATTCTAACGATCCGCGCCTGCGTGGGATCAAGGGGACATCGTTTGAACCGGGCAATATCCTGAAAGTACAAACCATGCTGGGGCGGCACCGGACCGATAGGCAACGTCAGGCGGTGTCCTTTACCAATGGGCGGCATGCCGTGACGCGCGCACGAATCGTGGAGCCGCTGGGAACACCTCCTTGCGCGGCTTTGATCGAATGCTGGCTGGAAACCGGGCGGACCCATCAGATCAGGGTGCACATGGCCCATTGTGGCCATGCACTCGTTGGTGACCCGGTTTACGGGGGGCGGCGTAAGCTATCGCCCAAGGCCATTGGTGAGGCAGGTGCGGCGGCTGTGGCAACATTCCCCCGGCAGGCATTGCATGCGGCCACATTGGGCTTTGCGCACCCGGTATCAGGTGAAAATCTTGCGTTTGAGGCTGTAATTCCCACTGATATGCGCGGATTACTGCGCGCGCTTGAGGCTGCGGGCTGAAATAATCGATCCCATGTGCGTGAGTGCACGGATATGGCCCTCGCAAAACTAAACCAAAGAGTTCATATTCTGTTTACAGAAATCGCATATCGACCTCTTGAAATGTGGCCGGCGTGCACCCATATCCATGTTAAGCCTTTAAACATAGGAGGGCACGACAGTGAGTAATTATAAGAATTTGCCAGCACCAACCCCAGAGGGCGGGCTGAACCGTTACATGCAGGAAATCCGCAAATTCCCCATGCTGGAGCCTGAGCAAGAATACATGCTGGCCAAGCGCTGGGTGGATCACGAAGACACCGATGCGGCCCATCAGATGGTCACATCACACCTGCGCCTCGCGGCCAAAATCGCCATGGGCTACCGCGGCTATGGTTTGCCGCAGGCCGAGGTGATTTCCGAAGCCAATGTTGGTTTGATGCAGGCCGTCAAACGGTTTGATCCTGAAAAGGGTTTCCGCCTGGCGACCTATGCCATGTGGTGGATCCGGGCCTCGATCCAGGAGTATATCCTGAGGTCTTGGTCACTCGTGAAACTGGGTACGACGTCCGCGCAAAAGAAGCTGTTCTTTAACCTGCGCAAAGCCAAGAACCGCATCGGTGCCTTGGAAGACGGTGACCTGCGCCCCGAAAATGTCCAGCGGATCGCCACAGACCTTGGCGTGACCGAGGATGAAGTCATCTCAATGAACCGGCGTTTGTCGGGCGGGGATGCATCGTTGAACGCGCAGGTCGGTTCCGACGGCGAAGGGTCCATGCAATGGCAGGATTGGCTGGAAGACGAAAGCGCGAATACGGCTGCGGACTATGAAGCCAGTGATGAACTTGACGCGCGTCGTGCGCTATTGGCCGAGGCGATGGAAGTGCTGAATGAGCGCGAAAAGGACATTCTGGTGCAACGCCGCTTGGCCGAAGAGACAATCACGCTAGAAGACCTAAGCGGTCAATATGACGTTAGCCGTGAACGCATCCGCCAAATCGAGGTGCGTGCTTTTGAAAAGCTGCAAGCCAAGATGCAGGATCTGGCAAAGCAAAAGGGAATGCTGGCAACAGCCTAAACCTTTTGCGTTGTGATTTATAAAAAACCCCGCCGGTTTTTCCGGCGGGGTTTTACTTTGGGCGTCTTGGCACCCTGTCTTTGCATTCATACGACACCCCTTCCCATCCGTTCCAATCGAACCTAGCATTCGTCCGACGGGGGGAATTTGAAATGACATCATTACGCTGGGGTATTCTGGGCGCATCCAACTTTGCGTGCAAACACATGGGACCTGCTATTCACGCAGCCAAGGGAGCGGATTTGACCGCACTTGCGACCTCAAACCCTGACAAAGCGGCGGGGTTTCAGGCCTTTACCCCAAACCTGCGCATCCATAACAGCTATGACGCATTGCTGGCTGATCAGACGATTGATGCGGTCTATGTTCCGCTGCCAAACCATCTGCATGTGCCCTGGACCATCAAAGCGCTTGAAGCAGGCAAACATGTACTTTGCGAAAAGCCGATCGGATTGCAGGCCACAGACTTTGACGCATTGATCGCTGCACGCGACAAGGCGGGCAAACTGGCTGCCGAAGGTTTCATGATTGTGCATCACCCGCAATTCATCCGGGCGCGGGAATTGGTGCAAACCGGCGCGATTGGCAAACTGGTGCACGTAGACGCGCATTTCAGTTTTTTTAACGATGATACGGGCAATATTCGCAATCGCCCCGACGCCAGCGGCGGCGGTCTGCGTGATATCGGTGTTTATACCTTTGGGGCCGCGCGATTTGTCACTGGGCAAGACCCGCTCAACATTCCCTATGCAAACCTGCGTTTTGAAAACGGCGTGGATGTCTTTGCGCATGTGGCCGCCACCTTCCCGGATTTCAGCTATGGGGCGACGGTGTCGATGCGGATGGCGCCGTTTCAAAATATAACATTCCGCGGGGAAAAGGGCGTTTTGCAACTGACCTGCCCGTTCAACGCGAATGTGTTCGATGTCGCACAGCTGACGCTGGAAACGGATGGGCATACGGTTGTTTGTGAACGTTGGCCTGCGATCAATCACTATGTCTTGCAGGTGGAAAATTTCGGCAAAGCATTGCAAACTGGCGCGGCTTACCCCTGTCCGCTTGAATTTTCGCGCGGCACGCAGCAAATGATGGATATGGTTTTCGAAGCCGGCAGCGCGCCGGATGAGGAGTAGACGATGGCAAAGGATCAGGACACCACCGAAGCGGGCCCCGATGCACAGGAAGACTTTGAAAACATCTGGATGCGTTTGCTGAACATGGTAATCATCGCGGTTTTGATGAGCATGGCAAGCACGCTTTTGGGGCTGCTGACTGTGGCGCAATTCCTGATCATGCTGTTCAATAACCGCGAACCGAACGATCAACTGGCGGAGATTGGCACCACCATGGGCGTTTGGATGGCTAAAGCCGCACGCTATCAAACTGCCGCAAGCGAAGTGAAGCCATGGCCTTGGACGGAACTTGATTAAGTTCAGCTGCTCCGCGACGGAATAGCAGAGCACAAACGTATAATTGAAAAGGCAAATTCAGGTTGGCACATGGCCCGCACCACTTTTTGGGTTTTCTTGGGACTTCTGGCGGGGTGTACCACAACGCCGGACCAAATCGATTTTGCCCCGCCGCATCCTGACGCGCATATCGAAGATATCTTTGTGGTTACCCAGCAACCGCAGAACAGTGAAAGACGTTTGCTGAATGGGGATCGCAGTTTTGAGGACAGTTACGCCCATGTTTCCGTGTCCATTCCGCCGACGCATGCGGTAGGACAAATTGAATGGCCGACAGCACGACCTGATCCGCTGGGTGATTTTGCTGTGGTCCGGTTCGATGATTTGGAGAGTGATCAGGCCTTTTATGATCGGCTGGCGGACGCCCCAGGAGATGCCGTCTATTTATTCATTCACGGTTACAACAACACGACATCCGAGGCGCTTTACCGTTACGCTCAGATCGTAACTGACTTTGAGATACCGCAGGCGCGCGCTCTGTTTTCTTGGCCGTCTGCCGGCTCAGGCGGCGCATATGTATATGACCGAGATTCAGTGCTCTTTGCCCGTGATGGAATGACAGAAATGCTCACACAGATTGCGCGCCATTCTGACAAAGACATCTATCTGATGGCCCATTCGATGGGCGCGCTGCTCTCAATGGAAGCTATGCGTCAGTTGGCCATTGCGGGCGATACGGATGTGCTGGACCGCATTGACATCGTGACGTTTTTGTCGCCCGATATCGACCCGGATATCTTTCGGATTCAGGCCGCGGCTATCGGCGATCTGCCTGATCCGTTCGTGATCTTGACGAGCGCATCTGACAAGGCCTTACGGCTATCGTCGCTGTTGATCGGCGGACGCGCCAAAGTCGGAAGTATCGAAAGTGCCGATGATGTTTCGGGTTTGGATATTACATTTGTCGATCTGACAAACGTAAGCGACGGGCAGAATATGGATCATATGGTCGCCGTCACCTCACCTGCCGCAATCGCTGTGTTGCGGCAGATGATTGACCAAGTGACCGAGCAATAATCAACTTTCCATTGCTTCCAATTCGTCAATGAAGCTTTCGATCATCGACAGACCTTTGTCCCAGAATTTCGGGTCGGATGCATCCAGACCGAAAGGGGCCAAGAGTTCCGTGTGATGTTTGGAACCACCTGCGCGCAGCATATCGAAATATTTGGCGCGGAAGTTAGGATCGCCTTCCTCGTAGACTGCGTAAAGTGCATTCACCAGCCCGTCGCCAAAGGCGTAGGCGTAGACGTAGAAGGGCGAATGCACGAAATGCGGGATGTAGGACCAGAAGGTTTCATAGCCTGGTGCAAAGTCGAAGACCGGTCCAAGGCTTTCGGCCTGCACTGACATCCACAGCGCATTGATATCGTCAGGCGTCAGTTCGCCTTCAGCGCGCGCGGCGTGCAGTTTGCATTCGAAATCGTAGAAGGCGATTTGGCGGACGACCGTGTTGATCATGTCTTCAACTTTGCCGGCCAACAGGATCTTGCGTTCTTCTTGGGTCTTGGCCCCGTCCAGCAGCTTGCGGAACGTCAGCATTTCGCCGAAAACTGATGCGGTTTCGGCCAGTGTCAGCGGGGTTGAACTGAGCAACTCGCCCTGTTCAGCCGCCAGAACCTGATGCACGCCATGCCCCAGCTCATGCGCTAAGGTCATCACATCGCGAGGTTTTCCAAGGTAATTCAGCATCACATAAGGATGCACTGGCGTCACCGTCGGGTGTGCAAAGGCGCCGGGGGCTTTGCCCGGCTTCACGCCCGCATCAATCCAGCCGTCTGTGAAAAACGGCTTGGCAATCTCAGCCATTTTGGGATCAAAATCGGCATAGGCTGTCAGCACCGTATCGGTGGCTTCGTCCCAATCGACAATATTGTCGTCTTCCATCGGTAAGGGCGCATTGCGGTCCCAGACTTGCATGCGGTCAAGGCCTAACCATTTGGCCTTCAACGCATAATACCGATGTGACAGGCGCGGATAGGCGGCGACGACGGCGTTGCGCAGGGCCTCAACCACCTCGGCTTCGACATGGTTCGATAGATGCCGCCCGGTCTGCGGGGTCGGCATTTTGCGCCAGCGGTCTTCGATTTCCTTTTCTTTGGCCAGCGTGTTGTGGACGCGGGCGAAGGTTTTCAGATTGTCCTGAAACACGGCGGCCAACGCGTGGGTGGCGGCTTCGCGTTTGCTGCGGTCTTGGTCCGTGAGAAGATTCAGTGTCGCTTCGAGGTTTAGCGTCTCGCCGTTCACCTCAAATTCCAGCCCGGCCATGGTTTCATCAAACAGCCGGTTCCATGCGGCAGAGCCGACGGTGGATTGGTCATGCAGGAATTGTTCCAATTCATCCGACAACTGATGCGGCTTCATCGCGCGCATGCGGTCAAAAATCGGTTTATAGCGGGCAAGGCCGGCATTTTCAGCAAGCAAGCCAGATAGATGGTCATCCTCTAACCGATTGAATTCAAGGCTGTAAAATACAAGTGGTGTAGTGAAATTGGTGATCTTGTCCTGACAGTCGGCCATAAACTTAGCACGATCGCTATCTGTTGTGATCTGGTAGTAGCGCAGGCCCGCAAAGGACATGATCCGACCGGCGATGACGTCGATTTGTTCATAGCGCTGCACGGCTTCCAGCAGCGCGGCAGCGTCGAGCGTGGTGAGTTTGCCCTGATAGGTCGCAGCAAAATCTGCGCATTCCTTTTCCAACCACGCCATGTCGCGGGTCAATTCGGAGCTGTCTGTGGCGGGATAGAGGTCGGTCAGATCCCATTCGGGCAGATTGCCGAGGTCTTTGCCGCCACTTGTATTTGCGTCGAAAACAGGCTGGGGGAATTGCATTTGATCACCTCGTATCAGGGTTGTTTGGCCGCAACATATGGGCCGTTTGGCCGAGTTACTAGCCGTAGGTTGCCAACATTTCCTTGAGGTCCGCCAGGGTGTTGGCTTCGTCCACGGGTTTGTCTTTGCGCCAGCGCAACATGCGCGGGAACCGCAGCGCGACACCGGATTTGTGGCGGGGGCTGGCTTGGATGCCTTCAAAGGCGATCTCGAACACATGGGCGGCGGGCACCTGCCGGACGGGGCCGAATTTTTGCAGGGTGTTTTTGCGCACCCAGCCGGTGATCTCGCGGAATTCGGCGTCGGTCAGGCCAGAGTAAGCCTTTGTAAAGGGGACTAAATTCTCGCCATCGCGCACCGCGAAAGTGTAGTCGGTAAAAAGGTTCGCGCGCCTGCCATGACCTGCTTGCGCATAGATCATCACCGCGTCGATGGTTAGCGGATCAATCTTCCATTTCCACCAGTCACCGCGTTTGCGCCCCGATAAATAGGGGCTATCGAGGCGTTTGAGCATCAGCCCCTCGGCACCAATATCGCGCGATTGATCGCGGGCTTTGGCCAGATCGTGCCATGTCTTGAATGGTAGTGCGTCAGAGAGGCGGATAGGGGCTTCGGGTGGTGCTTTATTGATAAGCGTTTTCAGGTGATTACGCCGATCTTTCAGCGGTGTGTCACGGATGTCCTGTCCTTCGTGTTCCAGCAGGTCGTAGGCCATCAGGATCACGGGGGCTTCGGCCAGTAGTTTTTTGGGGACGGTCTTGCGCCCGATACGTTTCTGTAAGGCATTGAAAGACAGAGGTTTTTCATCGGCAAAGGCGAGGACCTCGCCATCGATTACTGTGCCGTCGGGCAGGTAGTCTTTCAGTTGCGCCAATTCGGGGAAGCGGTCTGTCATCAGGTCTTCGCCGCGCGACCAGATGTGATGTTCGCCGCCCCGGATGATCAATTGCCCCCGGATGCCGTCCCATTTGCGTTCGGCATTCCAATCGGTGGGACCGCCCAAATCATCAAGGCTATCTAGTTGATATGATAGGTAAAACGGGTAGGGGCGTGATAGGTCCGCCGTGGGATCATCCGCCATGATCAGGCTGTCCCAAGTGGCCGTGTCTGGGGTCCACTTGCCCATCAGTTTGTGGGTCAATTCAGGTTCCGGCTGACCTGTGGCCTGGGCCAGCGCACGGGTGATTAACTTTGCACTAACACCAATGCGAAACCCGCCGGTGAGAAGCTTTGTAAACAGGAACCGTTGCGTGTTGGGCAGGCTGTTCCACGCATCAACGATGCCTTGTTTGCGCGCGTCTTCGTCCAAAGCCGAGAGCGTTTTTAGTTTATCGATCCAATAGGTTAAGGAATGATCAGTGCTGTGCGCGGCAGGGGGCAGGACCAGGGAAATGGTCTCAGCCAGGTCGCCCACGACGCTGTAGGAGTCCTCAAACAGCCAATCGGGCAGGCCCGCCAGCTCGGCGGCCCATGTGCGTAATTTGGTTGCCGTGATGGTGCGTTTTGGGCGACGTCCTGTGAACAGCGCGATGGTCCAGAGCCTGTCGCTTGGGTCTGCTGTGCGGAAGTAGTCGGCGAGGGCGGCTGTTTTGACCGTGGTTTTGGTGCTTTCGTCAATGCGGGTGAAGAGGGTGGCGAAGTCTTTCATGTCGCGCTTTCCTCAGCTGTTTCAAGGCCTTCACCTTGGTAGTCGGTGCTGACGATATGCGCGTCATAGCCTTGGTCAGCCAGCCAGCGTTGGAACGTTGTTGTATAGCCGTGGGTGGCGAAAATCTTGGTCGCACCAGTGGCTTTGATCGCGTCGTTCAGCCCGTTCCAATCTGCATGATCCGACACGATAAACCCCCGGTCCGCCGCCCTGCGTCGCCGCACACCGCGCAACGCCATCCAGCCGCTGGCAAAGGCGGTTGAGGCCGGGCCGAACCGTTTGGTCCATGTAGTGCCAAGCGCGCTAGGGGTCGCCAGCACCAGCGCGCCGGGGTGGGTTTTGGCGGTGATATCGGCGGTGGCGTAGGTGGTTTTGGGGAGCGGAATGCCTTGATTGCGCAGGACTTCGTTTGTGTTCTCAATCGCCCCATGGGTCAGGATTGGCCCGATGTCGGGATCGACCGTCGCAAGTAATCTTTGTGCCTTTCCAAGGGCATAGGCCCCGAGGATGGAGGTTTTTCCGGCAGCAGCGTTGGCCGCCCACCAGTCGTTGATCTGGGTCGCAAGGATGTCTTGCGGGGTCCATTTGAAAATCGGCAGCCCGAAGGTGCATTCGGTGATGAAGGCGTGGCATTGGACCGGCTCGAACGGTTCAGACAGCCCGTCGGCGACCGTTTTGTAATCGCCAGACACCACCCATACCTCGCCTTTGACCGCGACCTTGATTTGCGCTGATCCGGGAACGTGGCCTGCGGGGTGGAATGAGACCTTAGCGTCCCCAATTTGTATTTCGTTTCCGTAGGTTATCGTTTCGATGCTAATCTGCCCAAGGCGGTGTTTCATCACCGGGGCGGTGCCCTCTGTCGCCAGATAATTCCCCATGCCGGGGCGGGCGTGGTCGCTGTGTGCGTGGGTAATCAGCGCCCGGTCGACGGGTTTCCAGGGATCGATGTAGAAATCGCCTGCCGGGCAGTAGATTCCGCGGTCGGTGAAGGTGAGCACGTCTGTCATTAGAACAAACATAGATCATTTGACGCATCGGCAAATGGTTAATGGGCCGGATTGTCCCGGAATTCGTATATGTTTGGCGTACAGACCGCGTACATACGCTGTACGTAAAGGATGCTGTCGCCGTTCTGGTTAACGCCGCGTGCGGGTTAACGGGGTGTGAATGGGGGGCTGGGGTCTGTTCAGTTGGATCGGATGGCAACAAAGCCGGACTTTCTAACCTCTAATTTTTTTAGGAACTCACACCTGTTCCCAATGAAGCTCAACGAGTTTTGCACTTTGCCGCGAAAAAAACGCGAATGATGGAGTGTTAAACACGAAGTCGCGAAAAGATGGTAGGCCAATTGGATCCGGGCACCATTTGTCTCCACTGCTTGTCGGATGATATTCTTCATGGGGTATGTAAAAATAGGAAAGCTGAAGCTGCCAAATATCATCGTCTTCGCCATCCGTGACAATGAGCTGACGTGTTAGGCTGATCTCAAAATTCTTGTCGTTTCCCCGATCGACTAAGCCCCACTGAAATAAGAGCATATCCCCGTCATCTTTCACAGCCATCGCATCGATTGCTCTGCTGTCGTTGTAAAAGTCCATTAGTAGATTGAAGGAGTCGAAAGGTGGCAAGCTTTCAATATCCGCACGGAGACGGCCCCTAAGTTTCATAGGCGCTTCGCTGACCCGGAAGGCGTTTTTTGGCTTGGGTGACTTTTTCGAAAATGGCCACATAAGGTTAGCATAGTGATCCATGTGGCAAGATTACAGCTAATAAAGCTAGCCCGCTCGTCGGAACTCAAAACGGTCACAACATGCACCGGAGCTGTCATCGCGTGTCGCCATGGCCCCACTCTCATAGGGCCATGGCTATGGTTTTCAGGCGGTGACCTCGGTCACGATACCGGCCCCGACGGTCCGTCCGCCTTCACGCAGGGCGAAGCGCACGCCGGGTTCGATGCCGATGGGTTTGTGCAGTACAAACCCGACCTCGGCCCGGTCGCCGGGCATCACGGGCAGGTTGTCCGTGACGCTGACCACACCGCTGACATCGGTCACGCCGAAGTAGAACTGTGGGCTGTAGCCGGTGGAAAAGGGCGTGTGACGTCCCCCTTCATCGGCGTTCAGCACAAAGATCTCGGCCCGACCGGCGGCAAAGGGTTTGATCACCCCTGGCGCAGACAGGATTTGGCCGCGCTGGACCTCATCCCGTTTCAGACCGCGCAAGAGCAGACCGACGTTCATGCCCGCCCGTGCCTCTGGCACGTCTTTGCGGAAGGCTTGCGTGCCGGTCACGATCACCTCGGCCCCGTCGTTGGACAGACCGATGATTTCCACCGGCTGACCGACGCGGGCAACACCGCGCTCCACCCGACCAGACACCACGGTGCCCCGACCGGGGATGGTGTGCACGGCCTCAATCGGCATCATGAACGGGCTGTCATAATCCCGCACAGGGTCGGGGAAATGACGGTCCATGGCGTCGACCAGGGCTTTCACAGGGTCCACTTCGGGTGCGTCCATGTTACCAGCCAGCGCCGCATCAAGCGCTTGCAGGGCAGAGCCGAAGATGAAGGGTGTGTTTGCGTACCCTTGTGCTTCGAGCAATGCGCCTGTTTCGAGCTCAATCAGTTCGGCCATATCCGCACGTTCGGCATCGCCCAGCATGTCCATCTTGTTCACGAAGACCACCATGTGGCCGACGTTTACCTGACGGGCGAGCAGGATATGCTCAATCGTTTGTTTGGCCGCCCCTTCGGTGCCATCCACCAACAGGATCGCCCCGTCCATCTGGGACGCGCCGGTGATCATGTTTTTCACATAATCGGCGTGTCCTGGACAATCGATGTGGGCGTAGGTCCGTGTTTCGGATTCGTACTCCACATGGGACGTGTTGATCGTGATGCCGCGCGCCTTTTCCTCGGGCGCTTTGTCGATTTGGTCAAACGACATCGCCTCACCGCCAAGGCGGGCGGCCTGCACTTGCGTCAGGGCCGAGGTCAGGGTCGTTTTGCCGTGGTCAACGTGACCGATGGTGCCGACGTTTATGTTCAGTTTCGTAGCCATTTCTGGTTCTCCTTTTTGCTACGAGCGCCGCCCTGTTTTCGTTGGCCTAACGAACGCAGGACGGCCATTGGTATTTGGCGCGTCAAATTTTGTGATCGGGGGTCAGCCCGAAATAAAAAACCCCGGCAGGCGTTGGGCCATCCGGGGTATCATTTCGAAACCGTGTCGGAGGCCATCAGCCTCCGAGAATGTCACTCACAAGGCTAGGTCAATTTTCCATGCGTCTTCGCCTGCAAAAGCCGGGGCTGATGCAGCGCGCAATGTCAGATTTTCCAAGACCGATTTCATAGCGGTGTCCTTTGGTGTGAAGCCCGGCAGGTAAGCGCTTGTGTTTTGCATTGCAAGTGTTTTTGGTGGGCGCATGGTGCTGGAGGTCGTGGCATGGAACTTGATTCGGATTTAATTACAAATACTTATGCGGCGATTAAGCCTGCTACAATGCGTACGCCGACCGTGCATGCTGCGCGCCTCTCGTTGCATTTGGACATCGATTTGTACCTGAAGTTGGAGAATTTGCAGCATACCAATGCCTTTAAAGCGCGCGGTGCTTTGGCGAAGTTGCTGACGTTGAGTGAGGCCGAACGCGCGGCGGGTGTCATTGCGTGCAGTGCCGGAAACCATGCGCAGGGGCTGGCCTATCATGCCAATCGCTTGGGCATTCCTGCAACGATCGTGATGCCCGAAGGCACGCCTTTTAACAAAGTCAAACGTACCAAGGATTTTGGGGCTGAGGTCGTTTTGCATGGCAGTGGTTTTGATGAAAGCGTGCAGTTCACGACTGATCTGGCCGCACAGAAGGGCATGACCTTTGTCCATCCGTTTGACGATCCGGTGGTGGCTGCAGGGCAGGGCACCGTGGCGCTGGAGATGTTAGAGGACCAGCCGGATTTGGATGTTATTGTCGTGCCAATTGGTGGCGGTGGCTTGATGGCAGGTATGGCTGTGGCGGCGAAATCGGTGAAGCCGGATGTGCAGATGATGGGCGCGCAGGCCGCCTTGTTTGATGCCGTGAAGGCCCAGTTCGATGGGGCCGAGACCCATTTTGCGGGGGCGACTTTGGCGGAAGGAATAGCGGTGCGTGCGCCTTCGGCTGCGAATATGGCTGTGATTGCGTCCCATGTGGACCGGGTTGAGGTGGCCACGGAGGCCGAGATTGAGGCGGCGGTTTTTGATCTGCTCTCTTATGAGAAGATCGTTGCAGAAGGGGCCCCCGGTGCCGGGTTGGCAGTGATTGCGAAACATGCGGCCGACTTGCGTGGCAAGAAGGTTGGGTTGGTCATTTGCGGCGGCAATATCGATAGCCGCCTTTTATCGACGCTGATCCTGCGCGGTTTGGTCCGCGATGGCCGCATTACCCGTTTGACGTTTGAGATTGATGACCGTCCCGGTCAACTGTCTGAAATTTCGCGCATTATTGGCGAAGCAGGGGCGAATGTCGTTGAGGTGATCCATCAGCGCATGATGCAATCGGTGTCGTTGAAGCAGGCCGAGCTTGAAATAGTGATTGAGGCCCGAGATATGGATCATGTGAACGAAACCGTGGCCGAGCTGCGCGCGGCTGGGTTTCAGGTGCGCACCGCCAGCGCGTTGGAGTGAATGATGCAGATTGATCCTTTTGCCGTTGAGATTTGGATGAATGAGTGGGAGACGAAATGCACCCACAATCTGGCAGAGACCTGTGTCGAGAGCCTGACCATTGCCGAGCTGCTGCAGCTGACTGGACAGAATGAGTCGGATTTGTCAGCGCTTTTGCCGATGAAGATGACCTATGGAGAAATTCGCGGCTCCGCGCGCCTTTTGGCCGCGATATCAGCGCTTTATGCGGGGCAGGTGCCTGAGAATATTATTGTCACCCATGGCACGATTGGTGCGAATATGCTGGTCCATAAGGCGCTGGTGGCGCGTGGTGACCGTGTTGTTGCGGTGGTGCCGACGTATCAGCAGCATTATTCCATTCCCGCTAGCATTGGTGCGGATGTCGTCCCGTTGAAGCTCCGGGCGGAGGATGGGTTTGTGCCTGACTTGGACGCTTTGCGGGCGTTGGTTACGCCTGACACCCGCATGATTGCCATCAACAATCCCAACAACCCCACCGGCGCCCTGATGGATCGCGCGATGCTGGAAGAGATCGCCGCGATTGCCCGTGATGTGGACGCATGGGTGCTGTGTGATGAGGTTTATCGCGGGACCGATCAGCAGGGGGATGGGATGACCGTTTCCATTGCCGATGTCTATGAAAAGGGCGTGGCGACGGCGGGCATGTCAAAGGCGTTTTCGCTGGCTGGTTTGCGCCTAGGTTGGGTTGCCGGCCCGGCCGAGGTCATTGAGGCTGTGTCGATCCACCGTGATTACGACACCATTTCGGTAGGCAAGTTAGATGATCATTTTGCGGCCATCGCGTTGGAAAATCAGGACCGCGTGTTGGCACGGTCGCAGCGGATTACCCGCGAGAACCTTGCGCTGCTGGCGGATTGGGTGGAGGCCGAGCCAGGTATCGATTGGGTGAAACCTGCGTCCGGCACGGTCACGTTGTTGAAATATGATGCGCCCTTGGGATCGCGAGAGTTTTGTGTGCAGTTGATGGAAGAAGAAGGTGTCTTATTCACCCCCGGCGCAGCCTTTGACATGGAAGGATATGTGCGGATTGGTTTTGCCAACCCGATGGCGGATTTGCGGGCAGGGCTGGAAAAGGTATCGCGGTTTCTGGCGCGCCTAGAGACGCACGCCTAACCTGCGACGAATTCGAGTATGCTGCCAATCAGGTGAACTGAGACGATAGCTGAGAGTGAAAGACCAACGACGCCCGGATCGTTCTTTTTGACCAAAACGTGCCATGCGTAGAATGCCAAGAATCCTAAGCCAGCCAAATCGAGAACAAGCAAGAGTGTTTCGCCGTTTTCCATCAGATAATTTACGCCGCGATATGCTGGTCAAATAGCGCCGTCGTTTCGTCAAAAATCATCGTCCGCATGGCTGGGTTGTCCATCAGCATTTCATGGCGGCCATTTTTGATGACGCGCAAGGTGCCGTCGCCCCATTTGCCCATCCGGGCCCGGATGCGACCTGGGTCGACGATGACCTCATCACTTCCTAAGAAAGTGATGCAGGGGACATCGGGCGCAGGTGTGCTGCTGAGTTGATGCATTTCGTTCAAAGAGGTGTTGAGCCACTGCAGGGATGGCCCCCCAAGGGCCAGATCGGGATGTTCTTGTAATTGTTTGCGCAGGAAGCAGAACATCTCAGCATCGCCTGTGAGGCTGTTTTCCTCAGGGGTGCTACGCAGCACGTAGGATTGTTCGGACTGGCCTGGCGCGAGGGTTTTTTCAAAGCCCAACGGTTTGCTGACTGCAGACAGCCCCCACGCTACAGGTCTAAGAGCAGGTGACATCTGAATCCCCCACATCGGCGCCGAAAACATCGCGGCTTTCACCTCTAGCCCATTCAATAAGGACCGTAGCCCGATGCAACCGCCCATGGAGTGCGCGATCAGGAAATAGGGTTTGGGAAGTCCAAGTTCGGTGGCATAGTCCAGCGTCGCTTGGACGTCTTTTTGATAGTCTTCGAAATGACCCACGTGCCCAATGGCCCGGTTGGGTGTCATCCGGTCGGCAATCCCTTGCCCACGCCAATCGATGGCGAGGCTTGCATAGCCCCGTTTGGCCAGTTGCGCCGCGGTTTGTCCGTATTTTTCAACAAATTCAGTGCGGCCGGGGAAAATCAGAACGGTGCCTTTGGCGTCTGGCACGGTCCAATGGCCCACGCGAATGCGCAGCCCATCGGATGTTTTGAGCCAATGTGCCTCACCCCCCGCAGGGCCAGCTGCGACATCGTTGTAAAAGGGTGCGGCTTCCATGGCTTAAGACAATACGCCGGAGAGCTTCATGGCAAGCCCCATGTCGCCGTCAACGCTGAGTTTGCCGGTCATAAATGCGGTAGTCGGGTTCAATTCGCCATCGAGAATCGCTTTGAAAACTTCGGTTGTGGCGCTGAGCGTCACGTCGGCGTCATCGTCGCCAGCGCGTGCGCCATCGGCGTCGATAATGATTCCGCCTTCGCCTTCGATTTCGAATTTGGCGGTGCCGTCAAAACCTTCTCCATCCATCTTTGCGTTCAGTTGGGCTACGGCTTCGGTGACTACGTCGCTCATATTTTTCGTCCTTTGTCATTGATGTGACCACGCGGCCTCTGGTGTTGGCGGCATAGTGCGCTACACTACTGATTATGGTTACGCATACACATCCGTTCAAATGTACCGTTGCGGCACTTTTTTTGGCAGTCGGGATTTCCTTACCCGCCTACGCGCAAGAAAGCCGCTTGGACGAACTTTATCAACAGCTGTTAGAGGCTGATCCGGAAACCTATTCCCGCATTGAAGGTCAGATCATGACTGAATGGGAACGGAGCGGATCACCTGCGATGGATTTGCTATTGCGCCGTGGCAAAGAGGCCTTGGATGATGGCGCCCCCGAACTGGCAGTCGAACATTTCAGCGCGCTTGTCGATCATGCGCCGGAATTCGCCGAAGGCTATTATGGTCGCGCGTCATCTTATTATCTGCTTGGGCTGATTGGCCCCGCCTTAGAGGATATTCGCCGCGCCCTGGCCCTGAACCCCCGCCATTTCGAAGCGATGCGTGGTCTGGCCAATATCATGCAAGAGCTAGAGCGCAGTGAAGATGCATTGGAGCTTTATGAGCTGATCTTGACGATTAACCCCCAATCGGAAGAGGCGCAGGTGGCCGTCGAGTATTTGAGTATTCAGCTTGAGGGGCTGGCCCTTTAATCTGGGTCTCGCCCTCTGATCGGGGACAGACATGATACCCTCGCGGATTACGGCTGTCTTGGGCCCGACCAATACGGGCAAAACCCATTACGCCATTGAGCGCATGTTGTCGTATCGCACGGGTGTGATCGGCTTGCCGCTGCGATTGCTTGCTCGTGAGGTCTATGACCGGATTGTAGCGGTGCGTGGTCCGGGTGTGGTTGCTTTGGTCACGGGCGAGGAACGCATTGTGCCTCCCCGTGCCGCCTATTGGGTCTGTACTGTTGAGGCGATGCCTGAGGGCATGGGTTGTGATTTTCTGGCGGTCGATGAAGTCCAGCTTTGTGCGGATCCTGAGCGTGGCCATGTGTTTACCGACCGTCTGATGCACGCCCGTGGTCTGCATGAAACCTTGTTTTTAGGCGCGGATACCATGCGCAATGCCATTGCGGCCATGGTGCCAGAGGTCCAATTCATGCGTCGCGACCGCATGTCTGAACTGACCTATTCGGGTTCGAAAAAGATAGCCCGCATGCCTGCACGCGCGGCGATTGTCGGCTTTTCGGTTGAAAATGTCTATGCGATTGCCGAGCTGCTGCGCCGCACTAAAGGTGGTGCTGCCGTTGTTATGGGCGCGCTTTCCCCGCGCACCCGCAATGCCCAGGTTGAGATGTATCAAAATGGCGATGTGGATTATCTGGTTGCCACAGATGCCATTGGGATGGGCTTGAATTTGGACATTAGCCATGTCGCTTTTTCATCCCTGACCAAGTTTGATGGCCGCCGCATGCGTCATCTGATGCCGGATGAACTGGCCCAGATTGCAGGCCGCGCGGGCCGTCATGTGGACAATGGCACTTTTGGTGTCACCGGAGAGGCCCCGCCGCTGGATGATGCGGTGGCGGAGGCGATTTGCGATCACAAGTTCCCGCCGGTTAAAAAACTGCAGTGGCGCAACAGCGACTTGCAGTTTGGGTCCGTCAAGCGATTGCTGGCCAATCTGGAAGAGCGCACGGATGACCCGTGGCTAACCCGTGTCCGCGAAAGCGATGATCTGCGTGCTTTGAAGGCTTTGGCTGCGGATCCTGAGGTGGCGGCCCGCGCCACCGATGGGCCCTCGGTTAGATTGCTGTGGGATGTCTGCCGTATTCCAGATTTTCGCGGCATATCGCCGAGCGAGCACGCTGGTCTTTTGACGCATATCTATAATGATCTGCATCAGCTTGGGCATGTTGACGCCAATTGGTTTGCCTTGCAGGTGAAACGCATTGACCGCCACGATGGCGACATTGATACGCTATCAAAACGGTTGGCTTTTATCCGGACGTGGACTTACGTCGCGCAACGCAATCAATGGTTGCGTGACGAATCTCATTGGCGTGAGGAGACTCGCGCGGTAGAAGATCGACTATCAGACGCGCTGCATGGCGCATTGACGCAAAGATTTGTGGACCGGCGGACCAGCATTCTGCTTCGCCGGCTCAAACAGAAGGAGAGCCTTGTGGCTGACGTGAACGATAAGGGTGAGGTGACCGTTGAGGGCGAATTCGTCGGGCGGTTAGAGGGATTTCGTTTCCGTATGGACAAGGCGGGCAGCCCTGATGAGGCCAAGACGCTTCGGCAGGCGAGCGTGCAAGCGCTGGTCCCGCATTTTCATTTGTTGGCGGACCGTTTTTACAACTCGCCTGATCCCGAGATTGATTTCACCGAACAAGGTGGGTTGATGTGGGGTGATCAGGCCGTGGGCAAACTGGTGGCCGGTTCTGATCCCTTTAAGCCGGGCGTTGAGGCCTTTGTCGATGATGAGGCGGGCCCTGATGTGGCCGCCAAGGTCCAGCGCCGATTGCAGCACTTTATTGACCGCAAGATTGCCGCTGGTTTTGAGGGCCTTTTGGCCTTGAAAAACGATGACACGTTGACTGGTACGGCCAAGGGCTTTGCCTACCGCATGGCCGAAGGCTTTGGCGTTATTCCCCGCGGTGAAGTCGCGGATGAGGTCAAGGCGTTGGATCAGGATGCCCGTGGTGCGTTGCGCAAACACGGTGTCCGTTTCGGTCAGTTCACGATCTTTCAGCCCTTGTTGCTTAAACCAGCGCCGACCCGGTTGCGTTTGGTGTTGTGGTCCTTGTCCAAGAACCTGCAAGAATTCCCCGAAAGCCCACCCCCTGGTTTGGTCACTGTCCCGGCGGCTAAAGATGCCCCTGCGGGCTATTACGCGATGGCCGGATATCGTGCCGCAGGCGAGCGTGCGATCCGTATCGATATGTTGGAACGTCTGGCCGATATGCTGCGTGATAAGGACAGTCGCGGTGGCTTTGAGGCCAATCCGGATATGCTGTCTATTACGGGTATGACGTTGGATCAGTTTGCTGATCTGCTGGCGGGCCTGGGCTATAAGGCCGAAAAAGGCGAACGCGAGAAGGTCAAAGCAGTTGCCGTTGAGGCCGTAGCGCCGACAGATGCGAGTGCGCCGACAGACACCGCACCTGAGGAAGTCCCGGTTGATCCGCCTGCGGAAGTCGTTCCGCCGACGGATGAGGCGCCCGCTGAGGTCACTTTGGAGGCCCCCGATACCGGTCCCGAGATGGAGGTGTTTTATACCTTCACTTGGGGTGGTCGCGCTGCCCGTCCAGCCCGCCCGCAGAATGATCGTCCGCGTGCGAAGGGCAAGCCAAAGGGCAAAGGCAAGCCGCAGGGCGGTGGCAACAAGCCTCAGAGCTTCCAGGCTAAGCCCAAGAAGGAAAAGCAGATCGATCCGGACAACCCCTTTGCCGCTGCTTTGGCGGGGTTCAAGAAGGATTGACCGAACCGCGTCCGACAATCCGTTTGGACAAATGGCTGTGGCAGGCGCGGTTCTTTAAGTCGCGCAGCCTTGCTGCCGGGGTGGTGACCGCCGGAAAGGTCCGGGTGGATAGCCAGCCGGTGAGTAAACCCGCCCGCGCTGTGGGCCCCGGTGATGTGCTGACTTTTGTCCAAGCGAAAGAAACCCGCGTTGTCCGTATTTTGGCCTGTGGCGCACGCCGCGGCCCGGCCCCGGAGGCCCAAGCGCTTTACGAGGATCTGACGCCTGCACCCGTGGTCCGGCCTGTGGCTGCCCGTGGTGCCAACCCCAAGTTTGAAAAAGGCGGTCGCCCGACAAAGAAGGACCGCCGCGACATGAGGCTTGATGAGCTGTGAGCGACGTGGTTGTGATCACCGAAGGGCTGTGTTTGCCCCCCGTTTT
The DNA here is from genome assembly GCA_947501555.1 of uncultured Paracoccaceae bacterium. Lineage (GTDB taxonomy): Bacteria > Pseudomonadota > Alphaproteobacteria > Rhodobacterales > Rhodobacteraceae > Yoonia. The sequence goes on along the minus strand of CANMWG010000001.1, from coordinate 1,571,167 downwards.
GACAATCTAGACGAAGACAGTGACCGGCCTCGGAGCAATATCGTTCATCTTCATCATGATGATCAGTTGACGATCCCCCGGTGTTTAGACCACCGCCCCGAAGGCGATGCCCGACAGGATCGCCCCGCTGACCCCTAGCCCCAAGTAGGCGGCAAAGACTCGGCCCTTGACCAGTGACCAGACTGCAGCCATCGCCGGGATCGAACTGACCGCACCCGAGACCATGAAGGCCATAGCGGCCCCGTTGCTCATCCCTTGTTCGATCAGCCCTGCCAATAGGGCAGGTGCCACATACGAGTTGAGGTATGCGGGCATCCCGACCAGTGCGGCGATCCCGATGGGTAGGACCCCTTCACCGCCCACCAGACCTGCGATCACTTGGGCGGGCACATAGGTGATCAGCACCGCTTCGAGCGCATAGGCGAGCGCCAACCATTTGATCAGGAAGACGGCGTTGGACATGAATTCCCGCCCGAAGACCGCGCGGCGGGGGGCTTCGTTCCAGAACGTCCAGACCGGTTTGCCGTCAAATGGGTTGGGGCCGCAACCACAGCCCTTGGCTTGCAGCGTCTTGAGCGGGTCAGAGAAGAGCCCGGCGCGTGTGAGCGCCTTGATCGCGAAACCGCCCGCGAGGCCAAGCATGACTGCTGAGATTGCTTTGCCGATAGCAAACGGCCAGCCAAGTGCGGCGGCGGTGATCAAAAGAGTTGGCGGGTCGATCAGCGGCGAGGACAGCCAGAAGGCCATGACGGCGGCGAGCGGTGCGCCAAGTGCCAGCAACCCTGCGATGAAAGGGATTACCTCGCAGGAACAAAAGGGTGCGAGCCCGCCAAAGAGCGCTGCCAGCACGATCATCCGGTTTTCGCGGCCTTGGAAGGCTTTGGCGATGACCGCCTCGGCCCCGGCGGCTTTGAGCCCGGCAATTAGCAACACGGCAAATGCGATGTAGGGCAGGGTCCCGATGAGAGCCCCCACAGCGAATTGCATCACGGGGCCGAGGTTTGGCATATCGAAAGCGGCGACCAGCACAGGGACCAGCAATGTGATTGTCCAAGGTGTGCCAAGGAGCTGCTTGGCGCGATCGCTGAAGGGTGGGGCCGGTTGGCTGACGTCGGTCATGCGGTTTGATCCATATCGGCGCAGCATTCTTCTAAAATGAACGCGGCGAGTTGCTGGAGGTGTTCATAGTTCGCCCGGTTTGTGATGGTCCGTCCGTTTTTATCCGCGATCACAAGACCTGCGCTGGCGAGGAATTTAAGATGGTGCGCCAATGTGGAAGCGGGGATCCCCGTGCGCTGTTGGATTTCCCCGACCAAAAGCCCGCTGTCCCCCGCTTTGATGAGAGTTTGCAGGACCTGCAAACGGGGCTCTGACCCCATTGCAGCAAACCCTTGTGTGGCGATGGTGTGATCCATGGTGATTCCATTTAATTCGATATAACTAGTTTTGTAGAAATAATGCTGATTGTCAACTATTGCCCAAACTTGGGGCATTCAGGGCGCTGTGCCGCCGCGTTATGCCTTTCGATCTTGAATGCCATTGCGGACTGGCATAGCAAGCATCCGTTAGTTATTCGGATGACCCCATGACCTATATCGTCAACGACAGTTGCATTGCCTGCAAATACACCGACTGCGTCGAAGTGTGCCCTGTAGATTGTTTCTATGAGGGCGAGAACATGTTGGTGATCCATCCTGACGAATGCATCGATTGTGGTGTCTGTGAACCAGAGTGCCCCGCTGACGCGATCCGCCCGGACACCGAGCCGGATATGGAAAAATGGGTTGAATTCAACCGCAAGTATTCTGAGATGTGGCCGGTGATCATTACCAAGAAAGATCCATTGCCTGACGCCGCTGAGATGGACGGCAAAGAAGGCAAGATGGAGCTGTTTTCCGAAGTCGCGGGCGAGGGCGGTTGATTCGCATCGCGTTATCATAATTTTACATAAAAAACAGGCACTTGCTGCGTTGCAGAGTGAGGCTTTCGAATGTAACTTTTTTATGATATACTAGTCTCAATGACGCGAGAGTTTTGATCCAAGTATTCACCCGGCATGCCCGACGGTAACGTAAAGTTGCCGGCGGTTTTTTGTCGCTTGTGACAGGCGATCCCCATGAAAGGACGATCATGAGTAAGAAGAAAAGCGAATTTAGCCCCGAGCAGTTTGTTGTCTATCCAGCACATGGAGTGGGCAAGATTGTATCGGTTGAGACGCAGGAAGTCGCTGGCTTTGAGCTGGAGTTGTTTGTGATTGCGTTCGAGAAGGACAAGATGACGCTGCGTGTTCCCACGCATAAGGCCACTGATGTCGGTATGCGCGCCTTGGCCACGCCTGACGTCGTGTCCCATGCCATGAAGACGCTGCGCGGTAAGGCTAAGGTGAAAAAGGCCATGTGGTCCCGCCGTGCGCAGGAATATGAGCAAAAGATCAACTCGGGCGATTTGATTGCCATTGCCGAAGTTGTCCGCGATCTGCACCGTCAGGATGATCAGCGCGAACAGAGCTATTCTGAGCGTCAGCTTTATGAAGCTGCTTTGGAGCGCCTGACCCGCGAATTTGCAGCCGTTGCTGGCAATGATGAGACAGCCGCCGCTGCTGAGATTGATTCTGTGTTGGTTGGCCGCGCCGCTTAAACACTATCCTGAAAGACGGGCCGCGGTATTCTTGTCCGGCCCGCCTTTGCTAAATTTCTTAATCATGACATATTTTCTTGCTCAACTTTATCGGTACTAAGGTAGAACCTTCCCGGTAAGGTGGAAACCTTTTTGGTCGATGTGAGGATGCGATATGGCGATCGGTGAGGCTGGATCTTTAACCCGGGGCGGTTTTGGCGACACCGAGGTCGTACGGATCGACTTTGAAGAGTCCATTGAAAACGCCGTCGTCCATCTATCTAGTACCAATGCCGGCGGCAATGAATTTACATTGCGCATCGTTGAAATCGACGATACCGGCTTCAGTTTTATTGTGGAGGAGTGGGAGGATGAGGATGGTCCTCACCCTGCCACAGAGACAATTAATTGGCTGGCGATCGAGGAAGGTGTCCATACCTTGCCCGATGGCCGCATCATTGAGGCCGGGACCACAACCGCAAGCACCACTGCGTCTTCGGTCACCCTGAACGGCGCTTTCACCGAAGCGCCTGCTGTGCTGACCAATGTGATCGTCCCTGTCGTCGCCGGTGATCCGATCCCGGATGTTGTTGATAGCGATCCGTTGAATGTGACCGCCACTGGTTTTGATGTCCAACTGCAGGAAGGGTCACTGTCTGATGGCATTAATACCGGCGAGACCGTCGGTTACATTGCAATCAGTACCGGCGGTGATGGCACTTCTGGTTATGCGACCGTCGAAGATGGCCTGGATTCGGGTAATACTATTTTTGATCTGGGTGGATCGCTGACTGACGGTGTGATCCTGGCCGAAACCCAGACCATTAATGAAACTGACGCGGGCAATGTCGTAATCAATAATAACGCCTCTGCCACGGGTTCGACCGGCGATATCAATCTTAAATTTGATGAAGAAACCGGCGATGGGGAATCGGCCCATGGTGACGAAACCGTCGCCATAGTCGGGTTTGAAGATGGTTTGATCCTGTGTCTCACGACCGGTACCATGGTTGAGACGGAGGCTGGTCCCCGCCTAATTGACGATTTGGTGGAAGGGGATCCCCTGTTATCGGTTGATGGCACGCACCCCCGGTTACGCCGTATCTTTCGCCGCGTGGTGACTGCTGCCGAAATGGCGGCGAATCCCGCACTATGCCCTGTTCGGATCGTGGCCGGGGCGCTGGGTGCCAATCTGCCTCGGCGCGATTTGCTTGTGTCGCGCCAGCACCGCATGTTGGTTCAGTCGCCAATTGCTGCGCGCATGTTTGGTGACGCCGAAGTTCTGGTTGCCGCGCATAAACTGACACCTTTGCCAGGCATCTATGTTGATCAGACCTTGGCAAAAGTCGAATATGTGCATCTTTTGTTTGACAAGCATCAGGTAATCTATGCTGAGGGCGCCCCGACCGAAAGCTTATACCCGGGGGCAGAAGCGCATCGTGCGTTGCCAGTGGCGGCGCGTCACGAGTTAGAGATTTTGTTTCCTGAACTCGTTGATCCTGAAGGCGTGCCCAGAAGCGCCCGCTGGATCCCACCTGGTGCGCGTCAACGGCAGCTGGTTGCGCGCCACCTCAAGAACAGCAAGCCGCTGTTGCAGCGTGCTTTTGCTCAGAGTGCCCGCCAGCCGATGTCGGAGCGGTAGAACCCTTCTGGCCAATCGACCCCTTGCGCCATCGCGTAGGCCTTTTCATGGGCTTCGGCCAATGTCGCACCGCGCGCGGTGATGTTAAGCACCCGCCCGCCGTTGGCTGTGATCTGTCCATCTTTGGCCGCCGTGCCTGCGTGAAATACCATGTGGAAGCTGTCTTCGGGTTGGCTTTCCAATCTGTTGATAACGGTGCCTTTGGCGTAGTCCCCAGGATACCCATTGGCCGCCATGACCACCGTGAGCGCATGATCGTCTGCCCAGTTGACCTGGATTTCATCCAGCCGCTGTTCTGCGCAAGCCTGCAATAGGTCGAGGATCTGCCCCCCCAACCGCATCATCAGGCATTGGCATTCGGGGTCGCCGAACCGTACATTGTATTCCACCAACCGGGGTTGTGTGTTTTGGATCATCAGCCCGCAGAACAGTACCCCCTGGAAGGGTGTGCCCCGTTTTGCCATTTCGTCCATTGTCGGTTGAATGATTTCATCAAGCGCCTTTTGCGTGATTTCATCGGTCATCACGGGGGCGGGGGAATAGGCCCCCATGCCGCCGGTGTTAGGCCCGGTGTCGCCGTCAAAGGCCCGTTTGTGGTCTTGGGCGGTACCGACCGGCAAAATAGTTTTTCCGTCACACAACACAAAGAACGAGGCCTCTTCCCCATCCATGAATTCTTCGATGACCACTTCGGCCCCGGCATCTCCAAAGCTGCCGTCGAACATGTCATCGATGGCACCGAGTGCTTCGGCTTCGGTCATGGCTACGATCACGCCTTTGCCTGCGGCAAGCCCGTCGGCTTTGACGACAATTGGTGCGCCTTGGTCGCGTATATAGGCCCGCGCCGCATCCGCATCAGTGAAATGCGCATAGGCGGCGGTGGGGGCCGCTGCCGCGTCACAGATCGCTTTGGTGAAAGATTTTGAGGCTTCGAGTTGGGCTGCGGCTTGGCTGGGTCCGAAGACCAACAGGCCTGCGCTGCGCAGCCGGTCGGCCACACCTGCGGCCAGGGGGGCCTCGGGTCCGACGACCACAAAGTCGATGGCGTTTTCTTCGGCGAATGTGGCTACGGCCCCGCCGTCAAGGATGTTGATGTCAGCACATTCTGCAATCGAAGCGATGCCCGCGTTTCCGGGGGCGACGATCAGCCTGTCGCATTTAGGGTTCTGTTTGATTGCCCAAGCCAAGCTATGTTCGCGTCCGCCGCTGCCCAAGATCAGAATGTTCATGAAATTGCCCATTTTCTATTTATGATCTGCGGATAGACGATGCAGCCCTAAGGAACAACCATGCAAGACCCTGCTTTATGGCAACGGATTGCCGCCCATCACATGGATGCACCAACCGGCACGGCGCCTTACTCGGTCAAATTGGCGCAGGCCGAGGGGTGGGATAAAGCCTATACCAAGCAGGTCATCGATGAATACAAACGTTTCGTCTATCTCACGCAAATCAGCCCGGATCAGGTGACGCCTTCAGAGGATATTGACCGCGCATGGCACATGCATCTGACCTTCACCCGTGACTATTGGGAGGTCTTTTGCGCAAAAGTTCTTGGTCAGCCACTGCATCACGAGCCCTGCGCCGGTCAGGAAGACATGCCGCGTTATCGTGCGCAGTTTGCAGCGACGATGGCCTTATATGATCGTGAGTTTGGATGTCCGACTAATCCTCAAATTTGGGGCAAAAAGACAGGTTGGCGTGCTGTCATTATTGGTTTTCTCGTCGGCGCGACCGGTGCTGGGTTGCTCTTGTTTGCATCGGTCTTCGCGTTGCTCGAGGTGAAGTCATTGGTTGTCATTGCCACATTGATGATTTTCGCTGGTTGGGGATATGCGGTGATAAAGTTGCCCCAACAGAACCGCAAACCGAGCGCTGCAACCGTCGCGGCGGGATGTGGCACGAGCGGGTGTGGTGGGTGCGGTGGATGTGGAGGCTGATGAATGATCTGTAAGGCTTGGCGTTTGGATCAAATCGAATTAGAAAGCCCGTGGGGGCGTGGGTTGGACAGAGATCACGCATGAAACGTACGAAAACGGATCGGCGCCTTTGGCATCGGCTTGAAGGATATAGTTTTCACGAGCGACCGTTAACCCGGTCCTTGGTGGAGACTTTGGAAGAGGTGACCGGCCACTCAACGGACGTGTGCTACACGTTGGTCGAGGAGTATCGTCGCTTTATGTATTTGGTTGGCAGCACCGGCGATACGCTGGCCCCGTCGCCGATTGTTGAGATCGTTTGGCGTCAGCATGTAAAGGATAAAAAAGCCTATTTTGAAGATTTTTGTCCCCGCATTATTGGCCGCACTATTCACTATACCCCCTCTGAGGCGCCGGTGGATGAGGACCCCGCTTATGAGCGCACTTTGGAGTATTACACCCAAGAATTTGGCCGCCCACAGGTCCAGTATTGGCCCGATCCTGATGTTTCGGCCGTGACTTTTTCGTCGGCATTGATGTGGATCGTGGGGCTTGCTGCCTGCGCCCTTTCCTTCTTGCTCGGGTCGATTTTGTTTGCGGTCTTTGGGGCGTTTGTGATTGCAGGCGGCTTGTTCTTGCGTTGGAAGTTTTCGTCCCTACCGCTGCATAATTTAACCACTGAGGTTGATTGATTGGGCGACCTGTTTGACGACAGCCCTGCCGACAATACGCCCGAGTTCTCGGTCTCCGAGATCTCGGGGGCTGTAAAGAAGGCCATCGAGGGCGGTTTTTCCCATGTTCGTGTCCGAGGCGAGGTGGGTCGTGTGTCCCGACCAGGCTCGGGTCATATCTACATGGACCTCAAAGATGATCGTGCTGTCCTGGCGGGCGTCATTTGGAAAGGCCGTGCTGTTGGGCTGGCCCATCAGCCTGAAGAGGGCATGGAGGTAATTGCCACAGGCAAACTGACCACATTCCCCGGCCAGTCGAAGTATCAGATGGTCATCGAGGAGATTGCCCCGGCAGGCGCCGGTGCCTTGATGGCCATGCTGGAAAAGCGCAAGGCGGCCTTGGCCGCTGAGGGTTTGTTTGCACCTGAGCGAAAGAAGGAACTGCCTTACCTGCCGGGGATTATCGGCGTTGTGACTTCGCCCTCAGGCGCTGTGATCCGCGATATTTTGCACCGCTTGCGCGACCGCTTTCCGCGCAAGGTGTTGGTTTGGCCCGTCGCTGTTCAAGGTCAGAAATGTGCGCCTGAGGTGGCTGCCGCGATTGCCGGGTTCAATCGTTTGACCCCAGGTGGCGCATTGCCCCGCCCAGAACTGCTGATTGTTGCCCGAGGTGGCGGATCATTGGAGGACCTTTGGGGGTTCAATGAAGAGATCGTCGCCCGCGCTGCTGCTGCATCGGATATCCCGCTGATTTCCGCCGTGGGCCACGAAACTGACACCACGTTGATTGATTTTGTGTCCGATCAGCGCGCCCCCACACCCACGGCGGCTGCTGAGCTTGCGGTGCCTGTCCGCTTGGAATTGATGGCTTGGGTGGATCAGCAGGGGGCCCGTCTGACCCGATCACTGACCACCGGCGTGCAGCAGCGTCAACAGCGATTGCGGGATTTGGCCCGTGCTTTGCCGCAGGCCGAAAGCCTTGTGGATGTGCCGCGCCAGCGCCTTGACTACCTCGGCGAGCGTCTGCCGACGGCTTTGCGTGCTGCTGCCGCCAAGAAGCGGTTGCAGCTATCTGAGGCGGCTTTGCGCCCTGCGGTGTTGTCCCGCCGGGTGGCCGAAGATCGGCGCCGGTTGGATGCTTTGGCGGGGCGTCTCGGGCCTGCGTTGAAACGCAGGTCACGGGATGCTGCAACGGCATTGGAGCGTGCTGGCCGTGGTTTGCGCGGTGATGTCTTACAAGCCCGTGTCGACCGGCAAGGTGAACGGTTGGATGTCATGCTGCGCCGCCTGTCAGAGCGCGCGTCGCGTCAGCAGTCCGAACGCATGGCCCGGTTGGATGCGCTGGATCGGTTGCGTGAGACATTGGGCTATGTTGAGACCCTCAAACGCGGTTATGCGGTTGTGCGCGGTGATGGTGAGGTGGTGACAGGGCAGGCTGCAGCAGTCGATGCCGATACGATTGAGATCGAGTTTGCCGATGGCCGGGTGGTTGTACGTCCCTAGGGTCAGGACCCATTAATCCTGCACCGTCAGCGGCGATTTCACGAGATATCAGTGGTTTGCGCTGCGCCGAGCATAGCCGTTCTACGGCCGAGCGGCGCACGCCACTGAGATGAAGTGAAATCTTCGCCCTTTTGGGTTTGCCCAGGGCTCCGCCCGTCCGCGCCTGAAAATGTCCCCCGGACATTTTCTATTTCGGCGCAAACTCCTTCTGAGCAGCGGCACATCTGCTTGAAATAGAACCACTATTTTTGCGCAGATGCTTCTCTCCTCTCGGGTATTGCGATGCAATGCCCTGCGGGGCGGTGGTCAGAGACAAAATCTGACAAACTGACGGTGCAGGATTAATGGGTCCTGACCCTAAGCCGCAGACAGATTGCAGAGCATTTCGAGCGTGCTGATGTGTAGTTCTCGATCAAAACGTCCTGCCCATGACATCGACAATGCGCTATGTGCTGCGGCCCTGGATAGCAGCCGTTTCGGTGTAGTGTTCCAATGCTGCGCCCAGGTCGCGGCCATGTGGCGCGCCCTTTCAGGATCGCGCAGCAGATCGTGCGATCCCAACGGGTTTTGGAATGCGTTTGCCAGTTCGTAGGCCCGGTCCCCGATGATCCCTTTGGCGTCATAGGCAAGGTATCCACGTGTACTGTCTTTGATGTTGTCATGGTGCAAATCGCCATGCAGCGCGCGGATTTCTTGTTGGTTCTCCAGCAGATGCCGGGCGATGCGTTGTCCAGTTCCGATCCCTTGTTGGGTTCGGCTGGGCCATGTTGGCGTGATGTTGAGGGTCAACAATGGCCTGAAATGCTCCTTGAGACTGGACAGTTGCAGTTTTGTCGATGCTGTATGGATTTGATCGGCGACATGGATCAGTTCCGCTGCGGCTTGAACGTCTTGCCCATTGCGGGTCAGATCGCCAAGGGAGGGCCCGTCGAGCCATTCCAACACCGCAACGTCCTGCGCGAAGTGATAGGTTTTTGCAGTGCCTTGGCCCGCGAGCGCCCTCGTCAGTCGAAAACCGATATTTTCGCCCTTTGTGTCGCCGTTCTTATAGATTTTCAGTGCGGCCTGATCACCGTTCGCACGGGTGACTTTCCAGACGTCGGCAATGGCGGTTTCGGCTATATGTGTGGCGTCAGAGAGCTGGTGTTCTGCAAGCACCGCAGCGGTTGGCATCATGAGGACAGGTCGTTGCAGATCAATGGATCTTCTCGGTCGGGCACTTCGAAAATGACCGTTGCCGGGAGCCGCGTGGTGAAGACCCCGCGCATGCCGCCCGGTTCGTTATACATGGTCCAGCATTTGTGTTCCGGATCGCCTTCGTACCGAAAACAGATGTCGCCTTTGCTTTCGAACCAGACGCCGTATTGGCAGGTGCCGTCAAAGGCGGACCACATCACGCGTTGTCCCGGTAAGTAGCGTTCAACCCCGAAGGTGGGGTTTTGTTCGGTTCGGAAAGTGATTGTCCGGTCCGCGACGTGCGCCCCAAATTCTTCGCCGGTCATTATGTCCTGGGCGAAAGCGGGCGTGCAGAGCAGAGTGAGGCCAAGGGCGATGGATTTTTTCATGATGAGAGCTGGTTGCATTGGAAAAGATCGTTGTCGTCGATGATGTCAATCAGGTAGGGCACTGCGGTTTCACCTTCGAAATAACCGATCAGTTGGTCGCCGTCTGCATAAAAATTCCAGCATTTGTAGGTCGGGTCATCTTCGTAGCGAAAGCAGATTTTATCTTTGCTGTCGAACCAAATGCCCGTCGTGCAGCGCCCGTCGATTGTGGTCCAGATGACCCGTCGGTTGGCCATGTAACGCTCAGTTCCGTAGGGCGGAAGACCTGTGTGGCTGTAGCTGAGGGTCTTGCCTTCGGCATAGGCTTCGAATTCTGCGGCTGTCATGGATTGTTGTGCCTGGGCAGGCACTGCCAAGACGATAAGCAATAGGGCACTACGCATTGCGCCACCTGTCCGCCAGTGGGTCCATCATCCGCCGCCAAAGTGGCGGGATTAGCGCGATGCTGGCCATCAAGGGCAGGGGCTTGGGCAGCATAGGCACGTCTTGCGGGATGGTCAGCGCAGGGTAGGCCCGTGTGGGGTGCGCATGGTGGTCAGAGTGCCGTGTGGCGTTCAGCATCAGGGCGGATGACAGCCAGTGCGGGCTGTTCCAGCTATGCTCGGGCCCGACGGGTTGGGGCTTGCCGTTTGCGTTTGTCATGCGGGTCAACCCGTAGTGTTGCACGTAGTCTGACATGAGTAATTGTGTCTGCGCATATCCCGCGAGGGCGATGTAGAGAAGGGCTGCTTTGGCCCCGCCGATTGCCGCCGCGATCCCGATGAAAAGGGCCGCGCCACTGATGTAGATGACATAGGGGTTACGCCATGAGGGGCGTTTGATTTTGGCGAGACGAGCGGCCTCGGCCCGGTAGCCTTTCATGAATGATCCCCACCATGCCCGGGGCGCGTAGCGGTAAAAACTTTCACCCCGTCGCGATGTGTTTGGATCCTGCTTTGTGGCGACATGTGTGTGATGCACCAACACATGTGCTGAGGTGTGATGCCCGAACAGCATTGAGATATAGACCCACATGCCCAGCCGGTGCAGGCCGCGCGTGCTTTGGTGGATCAGTTCGTGCGCATTTGCGTTGCTGACTTGCCCCATGAAGAGGCCCGTTGCGAAGAAGAGCCCAGCTTTCTCCGGAAGGCCAAGCGTGTCCCCGGCAAGCGCCATCACAACGATCGGCATAAGCGCCAGATGCGCCAGAGCGAGCACCAAGTTCAAGTCGGTGCCGGAGGGGAACTCATCATGTGGGCTGATGCGCGTGATCAGGCGGTCCAGCACGCTAATGAAGGCGGTCAGGTAGATGACAGCCAGCCCGATCCAGAAACCGCCCGCAAAAGCCCCAACCCCGATCAACAGGGCAGGTGTCAAAGTGGAAATGGCAAAAAGGCGGATCGCGGGGCTCATGTTTCGTATAGTTAGCATCGGTTTCCCGCTTGGTAAGGGTTTATTGCAAAGAGAAACGCATTGGCGGCGTCAGATGTCGCTTTTGCGTGGTTTGGTGCGTGGCCCCGCGATATCTTGGCCGCAGTTTGGCAAAGGAAGTATGCTGTGGCTTTGGACAATCGGGACGGTGTTTGGAAATCCGGTAAGGGCAAGGGCCGTCATACGCCTAAGGGCCGGCAGTTGGATGATACGGCTTGGGCCGAGGTGCAGGCGCTTCTTGTGGATCGCCCCCGTCGCCGGGATATGCTGATTGAATTCCTGCATTTGATCCAAGATGCCTATGGTTGTTTGTCCGCCGCGCATTTGCGTGCTTTGGCCGAAGAGATGCGCCTGAGCCAGGCCGAGGTGTATGAGGTTGCCACCTTTTATGCCCATTTTGATGTGGTCAAAGAGGGCGATGCGCCGCCGCCTGCTTTGACCATCCGTGTGTGCGATTCCTTGTCGTGTGAATTGGCTGGGGCGCAGCAGCTGAAGACCGCATTAGAGGACGGGTTGGATCCGGCTGAGGTCCGTGTGTTACGCGCGCCTTGTATGGGACGGTGTGACACTGCGCCTGTTTTGGAACTGGGTCATCATCATATTGATCATGCCACTGTTGCCAAGGTTGAGGTGGCGATTGCGGCAGGTGCGACCCACGCCCATGTGCCAGATTATGAAGATTTCGACGCTTATCGGGCGGCGGGTGGCTATGCCACCCTTGCCACTCTGCGCGCGGATGGCGATTGGGAGGCGGTACAGGAGAAGGTGTTGGCTTCGGGACTGCGCGGTTTGGGCGGTGCGGGTTTTCCATCGGGCAAGAAATGGGGCTTTGTGCGCGGTAATGCGGGCCCCCGTTATCTGGCCGTAAATGGGGATGAGGGCGAGCCGGGCACGTTTAAGGATCGTTATTATCTGGAGCGCACGCCGCATTTGTTTTTGGAAGGCATGCTGATTGCCGCTTGGGCTGTCGAGGCGGAGACCTGCTTTATCTACATGCGCGATGAGTATCCGGCGGTGCTGGAGATATTACGCCGTGAGATCAAGGCGTTGGAAGATGCGGGGGTTGTTGCTGAAGGGTTTATCGATCTGCGCCGTGGGGCGGGTGCTTATATCTGCGGTGAAGAATCCGCGATGATAGAAAGCATCGAAGGCAAACGCGGGATTCCGCGGCATCGTCCGCCCTTTGTCGCGCAGGTGGGGATTTTTGATCAGCCTACGTTGGTTCATAACGTAGAGACGTTGCTTTGGGTCGCGCGGGTGTGCCGTGAGGGACCCGAGGTGCTCAATACGACGCAGAAGAATGGGCGGGTTGGTTTACGCTCATATTCCGTGTCAGGCCGCGTGGCGCAGCCGGGGGTTTATCTTTTGCCTGCCGGATCGACGATCAGGGATGTGATTGATGCTGCCGGCGGGATGGCGGCAGGTCATGTTTTCAAAGCCTACCAGCCAGGCGGTCCGTCATCCGGCCTGTTGCCCGCATCGATTGATGATGTGCCTTTGGATTTTGATACGTTGCAGCCCTTGGGCACCTTTATCGGGTCCGCAGCTGTGGTTGTTCTTTCCGATCAGGATAATGCGCGGGATGCGGCGTTGAATATGCTGCGCTTCTTTGAGGATGAAAGCTGCGGGCAATGTACCCCTTGCCGGGTGGGTTGTGAGAAAGCGGTAAAACTGATGCAGGCCGAGACCTGGGATCAACCGCTGCTGGATGATCTGTGTACGGCGATGGCTGATGCGTCTATCTGCGGGCTGGGGCAGGCGGCCCCTAATCCCATCAAGCTGGTGATGCAGCACTTCAAGACCGAGATTTGAGCCAATGCCAGAAACGATGCGTGATCACCGTTTCATTGATGGGGTATCCGTCAAGAAACAAATTATCGCCGAGGTGCGTGACTATACGGATGCACAAACAAACATGCCGCATCTGGTCTCTGTGCTGATCGGCGACACGCCTGCGGCAGCTGTTTATGTGCGTAATCAGGTGAAAACAGCTGAACAGGCAGGGTTGCCGTTTGATCAGCAAGTCTGGCCAGCAGATATCACACAAGAGGCCTGCAAGGCCCGCATTTTAGCCATGAATGACGACCCGCAGGTGCTTGGGATCATTTTGCAAAGGCCCGTGCCGGACCATATCAATGTCCGGTCTTTGCAGTCGGCCATTCATCCGCTGAAAGATGTGGAAGGGATGAACCCTGCATCAATCGGCAATATTGTTTATTCCGATGTGGCTTTAGCCCCCTGTACAGCCGCGGCCAGTGTCGCGCTGATCAAAGAAACCGGTTTGCCATTGCCCGGTCTTGAGGTTGTCATGATTGGCCATTCTGAGATTGTCGGAAAGCCAGCAGCCATCATGTTGATGGCCGAGGGTTGTACCGTGACTGTTTGCCATCATATGACCCGATCTGTTGCGATGCATTCGCGTCGCGCTGATGTGGTTGTTGTGGCGGTGGGTAAGCCGCATCTTATTGGTCCCGAGATGATCAAACCCGGTGCTGTTGTCATCGATATCGGGATCAACCAGGTGGAGACCGAGGGAGGTGTCAAAATCGTTGGTGATGTTGATACGCAGGCCGTATCCGAGGTTGCCGGATGGATCACTCCGGTCCCTGGCGGCGTTGGTCCGGTGACGGTTGCCATCTTGATGCGCAATGCGGTTGAGGCCCATAAACGACAGCGTGCGGCTGGCTGGCTTTGACGTTTTACGGGCGCGGCCCTTTCATCTGGTGCCATTGCCGACTAAATCGGGTGCATCACAGGTGGGGCGGTTATGTCGTTTTTCAAAAAACTCAAAGATCGGATGTTCAAGTCATCGTCAAAAATTGACGAGGGACTAGATGCGATTGTCAGTGATGGCGGTGAGCAGGAGACTGTTGCCGAAGAAGAGCTTGCATCGGTTGCTGTAGCCCAGATAACGCCTGAGCCTGAGCCTGAGCCTGAGCCTGAGCCTGAGCCTGAGCCTGAGCCTGAGCCTGAGCCTGAGCCTGAGCCTGAGCCGGTTGTCGTGCGTGAGGAAGAGAATGAAGCGCTCGCGCCTGTTCAATTTGATGTCGATATTGCTGCACCATTGTCTGAGGAACCTGCTGCAGCGCCCGAGAAAAAAAGCCTTTTGGGCCGGTTGTTTGGTGACGCTGAGGCGCAGACCGTTGTGCGCCGCACGTTGGATGACGACATGCTTGAGCAGTTGGAAGAACTGTTGATCACGGCTGATATGGGTGTGGACACGGCCTTGCGCGTGACTGCGAATATGGCCGAGGGGCGTTTGGGCAAGAAACTGTCGGTGCCTGAAATCAAACAGCTCATGGCGACGGAAGTGGCCCAGATTATGGAGCCGGTTGCGCGACCAATGCCGCTATATGCCAAGACGCCGCAGGTTGTTTTGGTTGTGGGGGTCAATGGGTCTGGCAAGACGACGACAATCGGGAAGCTGGCCAGCCAGTTTCGGGCGGCAGGCAAGAAGGTCGTGATTGCTGCAGGTGATACGTTTCGCGCGGCGGCCGTTGAACAGTTGCAGGTTTGGGGGGAACGTGCCGGGGTGCCGGTTTTGACCGCGCCTGAAGGGTCTGATCCGGCAAGCCTTGCCTTTGATGCGATGACACAGGCTCAGGCCGATGGCGCCGATCTGTTGATAATTGATACTGCGGGTCGCTTGCAAAACCGCGCTGATTTGATGGAGGAGCTGTCCAAGATCGTGCGCGTGATCCGGAAAAAGGACCCGGATGCGCCGCATAACACGCTATTGGTTTTGGATGCCACGACAGGGCAGAATGCGGTCCAACAGGTGAAGGTGTTTCAGGAACTGTCGGATGTGTCGGGCCTGGTGATGACCAAGCTGGATGGGACGGCGAAGGGCGGCGTTCTTGTGGCTTTGGCCGACAAGTTTGGTCTGCCGATCCATGCGATTGGTGTGGGCGAGCAGATAGATGATCTTGCCCCGTTTGATCCCGAAGAATTTGCCGCCGCCTTGGTCGGGATTGAATAATGCGGAACGCTGCGAAGCCGTCGGTTCTGCCGGGTGGTGATGGCGGGGCCGTTTTTGTCTTGGCGGATTTTGATTGGCAAGCTGCGTGAGCGAATGGTTGGTGTCGATTGCGGGCACGCCGGAAGGCGCGCGGTTGGCGACAATCCTGGCGCTGATGTCGGCTGTTGCACATGCGGCGTTTGGCGCGCTGCAGAAGGGTCGCCATGATCCGTGGCTGACACGAGGTGCGATTGATGGGTGGTTGGCCGTCTTGTCGGCCCCAATTGCGTTGTTTGTGGTGCCTTGGCCCGATCAGACGACGGTCTTGATCCTGGCAGGTGCGGTTATCATCCATTTTGCCTACAAACTGACCATGGCGCTGGCTTATGAGCGCGCCGCCTATACGGTTGTCTACCCTATTGTGCGAGGCACCGGGCCGTTAGTGACCGTCATTGCCGCCAGTGCGATCTTTGGTGAGCATTTTACCGCGTTGCAATGGGTTGGTGTGGCTTGCCTGTCGGGCGGCATCTTGTTGTTGGCTTTGCGCAATTTATCGGAAGAGACCATCGACCTGCCTGCATTGAAAATCGGGCTTGCTTGGGCGGTGTTGGGCGGCTTGATGGTGGCTGTCTACACCACATATGATGCCTACGGCATCCGGCAATCGCCTGATCCTTTTACCTTTTTGGCTTGGTTCTTCTTTGTCACGGCCTTTGATTTTCCAATCCTTGCAGCTGTGCGTTATCGCCGGATGGCCGCTCCGCCGCAGCTGGGGCCTTTGATGTGGCGCGGCTTTGCGGGGGCCTTGATTGCCTGGGTCAGCTTTGGCGGCGTTATGATGGCCACGCGCTTGGACAAAGTGGGCGAGGCTGCGGTTTTGCGTGAAACTTCGACGGTGTTTGCTGCCTTGATTGGTTGGTTTATTTTAGGCGAAAAGGTGGGCCCCCGCCGCTTGTTTTTGATGACGCTGGTTGCACTTGGTGCTGTCATCGTGGAAATGGGGGGCTAGGGAGACCATGATGAAAGAAAAGACGATCAACCCCGTGCTGAAACAGGTCCTTGAGCTTGGACCCACAGTGGCGTTTTTCCTGATCTATTTGCGGATCAAGGACGACACATTTACGTTTGCGGGGACCGAATATTCGGGCTTTATCGTGGCTGCTTTGGTTTTTATTCCGATTTTGCTGATCGCCATGGGCATTCTCTGGGCGTTGACCGGAAAACTGAGCCGAATGCAGGTTTTCACAGCGTTTATGGTGATCTTTTTTGGCGGGCTGACCGCCTATTTTAACGATGACCGTTTCTTCAAGATGAAGACCAGCATTGTTTATGGCGTTATGGCCGGGTTGCTGGGGATCGGATTGCTTCGCGGGCAGAGCTATCTGCAATACGTCATGGAAGAGATGATGCCGATGCAGCCAGAGGGTTGGATGATATTTACCCGCCGCCTGACTTTTATGTTCATTGGGCTTGCTGTGGCAAATGAAATCATCTGGCGGACCCAAAGTACCGATCTGTGGGTCAAGCTTGAGACATTTGCGTTTCCCGCAGTCTTATTCGTCTTTCTTTGGGTGCAAATCATCGGGCTGCAAAGATATTTGATTGAAGAGCCCGAAAAGGCCGAAGATTAACGCATTTCGGCGAAGCCAAATCCAACGGTGGAGGGACGTCGGCCCGCCCGACCGTCACGCCGATAACGCAGCATGTCTACCTGATCATTGGTGATCTGAGGTCGGAATGTAATACCGGCGCAGGCATGTGACACCCACTGCACCACGGCGTCGACGTTCATGTTCAAGATCTTGACCCGCACCTTGTCGCCCCGCCGCATGTCGCGCAGGCCTTTGATCCGTGCGCCAACATTGTTCACATCAACAACTTGCCCTTTTTGTTGACCCGTCGGGGTGTTGATCGCAATTGGAAACTCGGTTGGATAGCGATGTGGACGATACTGCAAAGCGACAACCCTTTCTCTTGTCATACAAGGAAAGGTTTACGTTATGTCGCCTAACAAAAGGTTACGACGGTTTTCCAAACAGAACGTTCTGCGCGCCGCTGTCTTTGCGGAAGTCCCCCCGCTTTTCGGCCGCTAAAGCCCGCCCGCGTTGCACGCCGGGCCGTTCCACCATCGTCGTCAACCAACGCGCCATATTTGGTTTGTCGTCCAGCGTTTGTTGCTGCCCTTCCCAAAGCGACGCCCAACCCCAGATCGACATATCTGCGATCGAATAGAAATCACCCGCGACGTATTCGTTTTCGGCCAACTGCCGATCCAAAACGCCATAGAGCCGCGCCGTTTCGTTCCGGTATCTGTCTTTCGCATAGGGCAGGTCGTTGGGTGGGTCCATTGCGGGCGCGTATTTCAGGAAGTGATGCGCCTGCCCAGCCATTGGCCCAAGCCCGCCCATTTGCCACATCAGCCATTGGTCGACGCTGATCTGGTCGCGTGTCGTCGTCCCATAGAACTGCCCAGTCTTTCGCGCCAGATACTGCAGTATCGCACCGGATTCGAAGATGGAGATCGGCGCGCCCTCTGGCCCGTCATGATCGACGATCGCGGGCATCCGGTTGTTTGGCGCGATTTTCAGAAAGTCAGGTTTGAACTGATCGCCTGCACCGATATCGACAAGGTGCAGGGTGTAGGGCAGGGCCATCTCTTCCAGCGCAACCGAAATTTTCCATCCATTGGGTGTGGGCCAGTAGTAGAGATCAATTGGCGTGCTCATCAGTTTTCCTTTACCGCTATGCCGCCCTAGAATGGCATGCGCGGCAAAAAGGACAAGGCGTAACGCGTTGTGGTTTGGGGTTTCCGATCTTGTTGTCGCAGACGTGATTGCAAATAATGCAGCGGCGTTTGATGAGGGCGATGCAGAAGAGATCGATAAAGCTTGCAGGTATCATCGCGCAGATAGCCAGACCAATGGCAAATCGGTGACCCGGTCTTGCCCGCGCCAAACCCCAATTCTTGCAGCGCGTCCTGAACCGCACGGTGTTCGATTGCCACATCGAGCAATTGATCAGACTGTACCCGGCCACTGCCTACGGTCCGCCCCCAATGTGGCAGTGCGAGCCGTAACATCAGATCAAAGACGGTGTTGGCCTTGCTCCTGATATTGATGAATTCAGCAGTTTGCCCGGCAGCACTGTGTAGGCCGCCGTACAATTCATGTTCAAACAAGGCTGCAGCAATCAGTATGACACGCCCTACGGTGTTGGGTTTTGCTTGTTGCACGGCCCGCAACGCCACCCGGGCGCCAAGAGAATGTGCCACGATATGAATCTTTCGCCCTGCGCCTTTGGCATAAAGTCGGGATATCAGTTGCGCTAAATTCTGGCCGGCCTGACCGGCTTGCTGGTGGGCCTGCCAGATGGTGCCCCGTGCGTGCCATCCAAACCCGATGGCTAATCCCTTGTCGCCAAGCAACCCTAAACGGCGTGGCCAAGATACGGCGCGTTTGAAACCAAGCCTAGGATCGAGAGCAAAGATATGGCGTTGCGGATCACGCGCGTCATCCTCTGGATCATATTTGAATCCATGCAACATAATCACAATCGGTGCGTCTTTGCCGATCATGCCAAGGGCCGCATCAATTTGTTTATCTGACGGGCACTCGTTTTGCGTAATCGGAAGAAGTGCCATGCGCGTGCCCTTGTTTCTTTGCGCTGATCAATCTCAGTCAATCCCAAACGACATGTGACAGTGACTTGAATGTTCTGTGACGCTGCGAATTGGTTTGCACATAATTTGAGCAGGACGCTTGTCCGACAAAGAACTTTTTGGCTGACTTGAGGTAAGGACTTGAACTGGCCTTTTCTTTATGGAAAAAACCTCTCCCAACGGCTTTCATGTGTGTTTATGAAAGCTAGCAGTTTGTTCGTTCAGGGCGTTATCGTCGGTGAAAACGTTGTGGTCGCAATGAAGCGGTAGGTCGCGCAGGCTGTTTTGGGTTATCAGTTCCTTAGTACCGATGAAGTCATTGATGCCAGAGGTTGAGCGATGCTGCCAGTCTTCATCATTCCAGGTTTTGTTTTTAGTTTCGTAATTGTGATGTGATTGCGTTCAAGCGTTTGGCGCATTGATCGCCTCTACACATGCGGGGCTAGCGCCGCTGCTTGCGGCGGCAAAAGCGGTATTTTTGTTGCGGCCTACATCCAAACTGCCTGAGGGCGAAGTCGCACAAAGTATCACCGAATGAAGCTTTGAGGCAGCCGACAGGTTGCGCGGACGCTTACTGTCTGCATATCAGTTGAGGGAAGAAAATGAACTGTAAGAATCTAATTTTGGCGCTGGTCTTGGGTGCCGCTGTACCGCTTGCAACCGGACCGGCCCATGCAGAGCAATTGTCTGCGAGCATTGTGCCGGACAATGCCGAGCAACGCATCAATTATTCCGGAAGATTGCGTATGCTGTCGCAACGTATTCCTTCGGCGGCTTGTCATTTGACACAAGGTGTAGATCCCGCGGGTGCCACCGCTTTGCTGGCCGCATCCACGCAAGAGTTTGAGAAAATTTTGACCGCTTTGGAACTGGGCGATCCGGATATCAACATTCAGACACCTGAAACCAACGCCCGTACCCTCGCTGCGATTGCAACGCTGCGTGACCGCTGGGAGCCGCTCAGGCAGGCTGCTGACGCTGTGGTGAATGAAACCGCGACCGCTGCAGATCAGGCATATCTATTTAATGAAAACCTGCGCGTTTTGGCTGCAGCCCAGTTGTTGGTCGAACAGCTGGTCCGGCAGTATTCAAACCCTAATGCCATGACGTTTTCGTCTTTGATGCTGATCGATATTTCTGGCCGGCAACGTATGCTAACGCAAAAGATGTCAAAAGAGTCCTGCTTGATCGAAAGTGGCCTAGAGACACCACAGTTATTGACCGACCTGCAAGGCACGATGCAGGTTTTTGAAAATTCGCTTCTCGCTTTGCGTGACGGTATGGCTGATGTTGGCATCCAGCCACCCCCAAATGAGCAGATCGCAACCGGCCTTGATCAGGTGGTTGAGGACTGGGAAGCTGTGAAGCCGTACTTGTCTGAGGTGCTGGGCGGTGGTGATCTGGATGCAGAAGCCGATCGGTTGAAGTTTCAGGGTCTGAATACGACGATGGTGAACATGAATACTGTTGTTGGTATGTATGCAGAAGCCGCTCAACGCCTGGCACCTTTGCTATAATGCCTTCTGCGCCTGATCCATCGCGCTAAAAAAGTGGATATCGGGGGCAAAGTCCCCGATATCCGTGACGCCTGCTTGACCTTGTCAATGTGTCGGCGTATTTCCACCTCGTGGCGATTTGTTACCGGATTGCGGGCCACGTTAAATATGCTGCTAAAGAGGGTTGCGGGTTTTGATACCCCGATACCTTTTCCCGGTGTCGGGGTTTTTTTATGCGCCGCGAGCGCGAGGAATGACAATGAAGACGTGGAATAAGCGCACCAAAGCGGTGCATGCAGGCACCCGCCGCAGCCAATACAATGAACTGAGCGAGGCGATTTTTCTGACCCAAGGCTTTGTCTATGAGACAGCCGAACAGGCCGAGGCCCGGTTCATCAAGTCGGGCGAAGATGAGTTTATCTATGCCCGGTACGGCAATCCGACGGTGGCCATGTTTGAAGACCGCATTGCAGCATTGGAAGGTACCGAGGATGGCTTTGCGACGGCCTCTGGCATGGCCGCTGTCAATGCAGCGCTGATGTCCATGTTGCGTGCGGGCGACCATGTGGTTTCGGCCCGGGCTTTGTTTGGTTCGTGTTTGTATATTCTGGAAGAGGTTTTGACCCGTTTCGGGGTTGAGGTCACGTTTGTGGATGGCACTGATCTGGCCGCGTGGGAGGCGGCGATCCGGCCTGATACCAAGGCGGTGTTCTTTGAGAGCATCTCAAACCCAACCTTGGAAGTGATTGATATCAAGGCTGTCTCGACCCTGGCCCATGCTGTGGGTGCCATTGTCATCGTGGACAATGTCTTTGCCACGCCTGTGTTTTCGGATGCTGTGGCGCAAGGGGCCGATGTGGTCGTGTATTCGACAACCAAGCATATCGATGGGCAGGGCCGCGCGCTGGGCGGTGTCGTTCTGGGATCCAAAGAGTTTATCCGTGGTACCGTAGAGCCGTATTTGAAGCATACTGGCGGTGCGATGTCGCCGTTTACTGCGTGGATCATGCTGAAGGGGCTTGAGACCATGGATTTGCGTGTTCACGCCCAGGCCGCGAGTGCGCTGCAAATTGCGACGGCGCTAGAGGCCGAAGGTGCTTTGCAGAACGTGATCTATCCAGGTCTTACCAGTCACCCGCAGCATGCGTTGACCAAAGCCCAGATGGGCCTTGGTGGGACAGTGCTGGCGTTTGATGCAGGCAATCAGGCAGCCGCATTCAAGCTGTTGAACGCGCTGGAAATTATCACGATCTCGAACAACCTTGGGGACGCAAAGTCTATTGCCACGCATCCGGCGACAACGACCCATCAGCGACTGTCTGATGAAGTTAAGGCGACTTTGGGCATTACGCCGGGGTTGATCCGGTTGAGCGTGGGTTTGGAAGATGCAGATGACCTGATTGCAGATCTGCGTGACGCTTTCCGGTCGATGTAAACCGGAAAGCCCCCTGTTTGCTGACCAGTCGGGGGACTGCAATTGATCCTGCATGCTTTATGCGCCTAATGTGTGATATCCTTTGCTGAGGCCCTGCTATGAATGATCCGCGCCCCGGATTCTTGCGTATTTATGAAGATATTATTGGAAACGCCGATGATACACCCCATCTTAGGGGTTCTAATGCAGCTCAGGGGGGCGCAGACATGAATATTCACTCACCCGATATGAACCGTGAACCAACGCGCCAAGAGGCCGAGGCTGCACTGGCCTTGTTACGCCGTTGGGCTGGTGATGTGACCGCAGAAGAGGTTGCGACGCTTGATCCTTTGGTGTCCCGCCTAATCCCTGGCCAAGAGGTTTCGAACTATCCTGCTTTGGCTCGTGCCTATCCGGACGCGTTCGAAGTGGATGACGCCTACAAGGCGTCGATGCCTGATCTGCAGAATGGCCCGTCCAGCCTGATCAAGGGCGCGCAACAACAGATCCAGCATGTGGGGATCAGCAACTTCCGCCTGCCGATCCGGTTTCATACCCGTGATAATGGTGACCTGACCCTTGAGACTTCTGTCACAGGCACAGTTTCGCTTGAGGCCGAGAAGAAGGGCATCAACATGTCCCGGATCATGCGAACCTTCTACAAACACGCGGAAGAGACGTTTAGTTTTGAGGTGATTGAGCGTGCTTTGGATGCCTATAAGACTGACCTTGAGAGCTTTGATGCCCGCATCCAGATGCGTTTCAGCTTTCCGATGAAGGTGGAAAGTTTGCGGTCCGGTCTGTCCGGCTATCAGTACTACGATATCGCGTTGGAGCTGGTCGAAAGCGCTGGTGTCCGCAAGAAAATCGTCCATTTGGACTATGTTTATTCCTCCACATGCCCGTGTTCGTTAGAGCTGTCCGAACATGCTCGTCAGTTCCGTGGTCAGCTGGCCACCCCGCATTCGCAACGCTCGGTCGCGCGGATTTCGGTCTTGCTGGAGGAAGGCGGCGAATTGTTGTGGTTTGAGGACCTGATTGATCGCGCCCGCGCCGCCGTGCCGACCGAGACCCAGGTCATGGTCAAGCGGGAGGATGAGCAGGCTTTTGCAGAATTGAATGCAGCCAACCCAATCTTTGTTGAGGATGCTGCGCGGCTGTTTACTGAGCAATTACAGTTGGATACCCGGGTTTCTGATTTTCGCGTGATCGCGAGCCATCAAGAGAGCCTGCACAGCCACGATGCCGTATCTGTGCTGACTGAGGGTGAAACATTCGCAGCAGAAAGCCTTGATCCGCGTCTGTTCCAATCCTTGTTTCACGTCGGCTAGGCGATTGTCACGGGCAGTGCTCCGATCTCGTCGATTACCACTGTCACCTCTTGTCCGGCTTTGATCGGTCGGGCACCGATGGATGTGCCGCAAGCAATGACATCGCCGGCTGACAAGGTCATGTCGCTGGAGAGTTTGCTGACGATTTTGGCCGGATTCATGATCATATCAGCAGCCGGGTAGGACTGTCTTTCCCGTTCGCCGACCATGACCTTGATGGTGATGTCTTCCCAGTTGACGTCCGTTTCAATCACCGGGCCGATCACCCCGAACCCATCGTATCCTTTTGCTCGCGTCCATTGGGGGAACGAGGCATCAGCGGTCAGGATGTCCAGCGCCGTAATATCGTTGATGCAGGTGTAGCCGAAGATCGCGTCGTCTGCTTCCTCTTCACTGACGTTGGCGCATGTTTCACCGATTACGATCCCGAGTTCGCCTTCAAATAGCACCCGTCCAATATCGTTTGGTAAGGTGACTGTGTCCCCGGGCCCCGCGAGCGATGAGATCGGTTTGAGGAAATACAAAGGATGCGTGGGCATATCCAAGCCATTGCGTTCAGCCGCCGCATGGAAATTGTTCCATAGGCCTATAAATTTGCCTGGGGCTGTTGGGGGCAGCAAAGTTGCGCCGTCAAGCAAAATGGGCGCACCCGTCGCCTCATCTGATCCGAGTGCGGCCCTTGGATGAAGCTGCCCGTCAGCGACAACACCAACGAGTATTTGTTCGTCAGCCGTTTGAATACGTGCCCATTTCATTGTGTCGCCTCCAACTGTCGCCTAAGGTCATCGGAGGCTGCAACTTTAACGAATATTTGGCAAGCGTGATCGCTTTATGCGTCGGCAGAAACCGGCATGGCCTTGAAGTAGCAGCCAAGCACCAAGTCCCAACCCGAAAGGTAGCTGGCGCTGACCGCATCTGCCGTGTCGCCAAGAATTTCGAACCCACCATGCGTCAAGTCGCAGCGTGTTCCATCTGCCGTTTCAGTGAATTCTACCGTGACCATGGTGGCTTCTTCCGGTCCGCGCCCTGGATGCCAAGAGAAGGCTAGGAATTTGCCCGGGTCATAGGCGGTCAGCGTCCCCCAGACGTTCGTACTGCCATCGGCCCCTGTTTCAATGATGTCCCCGCCATTGTGATCAGGAAAGACCACTGTAGATGAGCCCCCGGTCACCGAAAACGGGTCTTTGGGCCACCAGCTGTCCATATTTTTTGTAAATAACTCAAACGCATCCGCAGGGTTCAGCGGTACATCCAGAGTTTTTTCAATGGGGTCATTCATGTCGGATTTCCTTTTGCTTTTTCTTCGGCGGCCCGGGCGAAGGCAGCAAGTGCATCGTCCCAAAGCGTGTCTAGGTATCGGCGCAGTTCATCCACCCCGTCCGGTGCGATCGCATAGAGCCTGCGATTGCCCGATGGGGTGACCGTGAGAAGCCCTGCATCAGATAGCACGCGCAGATGCTGGCTGACGGCGGGTCGGCTGATGGGCATGCCGTCAGCGATTGCCCCAACGGCCAGTGGTCCGCTGCGCAGCCTGTCGATGATGACCCGACGTGTCGGGTCGGCGAGGGCGCTTATTGTATCTTCGTAGCTCATGACTTACCGTAAGTCATTGCTTACGATTCGTCAAACGTTTCGTGCTCCCCTTGAAGCCCCTGACACCGGACACTAAGACTCTGTCAGGATTTTCGCAGTAGGACGGTCACGTCCAAACATGAGGCAGACAATATGCAAGACCCCGTCGAGACTTATATGAACCTTGTTCCAATGGTGGTTGAACAGACCGCCCGGGGCGAGCGCGCCTACGATATCTTTTCCCGTCTGCTGAAAGAGCGGATCATTTTTGTGAATGGTCCGGTGCATGATGGTATGAGCCAGTTGATTGTGGCGCAGCTGCTGCATCTCGAATCAGAAAACCCGAAGAAAGAAATCAGCATGTATATCAACAGCCCCGGCGGCGTTGTGACATCTGGTTTGTCGATTTACGACACGATGCAGTACATCAAGCCCAAAGTCAGCACGCTGGTTATTGGGCAGGCCGCATCAATGGGGTCGCTTTTGCTGACGGCTGGCCATGAGGGGATGCGCTTTTCGCTGCCCAATTCACGTGTGATGGTGCATCAGCCATCTGGTGGTTATCAGGGTCAGGCTACCGACATCATGATTCATGCAGCTGAGACGCAGAAATTGAAGACTCGGCTGAATGAAATTTACGTGAAACACACCGGGAATACCTTAAAGAAAGTCGAAGCCGCATTGGAACGGGACAACTTTATGTCACCTGAAGAGGCCAAAGATTGGGGTTTGATCGACGAAATCGTTGAAAATCGTCCAAAATCTGACGAGTAAACTGTTTATTAACGCAACGGTCAGATGATCATTTTGACATTGTGGACCTTGGCGGGCTGTCCTAGTGTTGGTACCAAGGGCAGCCCGTAGAATGTTTGACCGGCCGTGGGGCCAAGAGGTTTGAGATGGCGAATACATCTGGCAACGATAGCAAGAATACCTTGTACTGCAGTTTCTGCGGTAAAAGTCAGCATGAGGTGCGTAAGCTCATTGCCGGCCCGACGGTTTTCATCTGTGATGAATGTGTCGAACTTTGCATGGATATTATTCGCGAAGAGACCAAAACTGCCGGTCTGAAAGCCGGCGATGGTGTGCCAACACCGACAGAGATTTGCCAGGTTTTGGATGATTATGTCATCGGCCAAATGCATGCAAAACGCGTCTTGTCGGTCGCTGTGCATAACCACTACAAGCGCCTGAACCACGCCGATAAATCAGATATTGAGCTGGCGAAGTCGAATATCATGCTGATCGGGCCGACCGGCTGCGGCAAGACGCTTCTTGCACAGACCTTGGCCCGCATTTTGGATGTGCCCTTTACAATGGCCGATGCAACCACACTGACCGAAGCCGGTTATGTGGGTGAGGATGTTGAGAACATCATCCTCAAGCTGTTGCAGGCCTCGGAATATAACGTTGAACGCGCGCAACGTGGGATCGTCTATATTGATGAGGTTGATAAGATCACACGCAAGTCTGATAACCCTTCGATCACCCGTGACGTATCGGGCGAAGGTGTGCAGCAAGCGCTTTTGAAGATTATGGAAGGCACCGTGGCGTCCGTTCCGCCCCAAGGTGGCCGGAAGCATCCGCAGCAGGAATTCCTGCAGGTCGACACGACCAACATCCTGTTTATTTGTGGCGGCGCATTCGCTGGGTTGGATAAGATCATTGCACAGCGCGGCAAGGGCTCAGCCATGGGCTTTGGTGCGGATGTCCGTGAAGATGATGACCGTGGGATTGGTGAAATCTTCACCGATCTGGAGCCGGAAGATCTGTTGAAATTCGGGTTGATCCCGGAATTTGTCGGCCGTTTGCCGGTGATTGCGACCTTGACCGACCTGGATGAAGATGCGCTGATCACAATTCTGACAGCCCCGAAGAACGCATTGGTCAAGCAATACCAACGCTTGTTTGAGTTGGAAGATACCAAGCTGACATTCACCGAAGACGCGTTAAGCTCGATTGCCAAGCGTGCCATTGAACGCAAGACCGGTGCACGCGGCTTGCGATCCATCATGGAGGATATCCTGCTGGATACGATGTTCGACCTGCCCGGCATGGAGACAGTGACCGAAGTCGTGGTTAACGAAGAGGCTGTGACGTCCGATGTGGCGCCGCTGATGATCCACGACGACGGCAAGAAGAAAGAGCCCGCGACAGCAAGCTGAGCCTGATGTCGGTCAAACACATCACAACCGGATCGCCGTTTGAGGCGCAGATTGGCTATAGCCGTGCTGTGGTTGCAGATGGCTGGGTGTTTGTCGCAGGCACGACTGGTTACGATTACGCCAGCATGACAATGCCAGACAGTATCGAAGACCAATGTCGCAATACGCTCGGGACGATCGATAAGGCCCTGCAAGAGGCGGGCAGTGCTTTGGACCATGTTGTGCGCGTCAATTACATCGTGCCGGATGTCTCTGAATGGCCAGCGTGTTGGCCGATCACATCGGCGGCTTTTGCGAAGGCCCGCCCGGCTGCGACCATGATTTCCGCCCAGCTGCAGAACCCTGAGATGAAGATCGAAATTGAGGTGACTGCGCGGGTTCCCACCTGAGCGGACTGGACCTTTGCACCGTGTTGGTGCATGGATAAGCAACGCAATTCGGAGACGCGCCATGGGCCTTGGTCATAACATCAAACGCATCTTTACCTGGTGGGACGGTCAGTCCTTTGGCACGCAGCTTTGGACCAGCCGCAATGGCGAGAAGGTTGGCGAGGATGCGGAAGGCAACGTCTATTACCGCAACGCTGACGACAGTCGCCGTTGGGTGATTTATGACGGCGAAAACGAGGCTTCTCGGGTGAGCCCGGACTGGCATGGTTGGTTGCATCACACGTGGGATGAAGCCCCCAGTGAGACCGAGTTCCGCCATAAAGACTGGGAAAAGCCACACCAAGAGAATCTCACTGGCACAATGGCGGCCTACGCCCCCGCCGGATCAATCCGGAAAGCTGCGCCAGCGGAACGCGCGGACTATGAGGCTTGGTCGCCTGAGTAGGGGAACCTTGATGTTACGTGCGCTGACAGTATTGGTTGCTCTCGCTTTTGCCCTCCCGGTACAAGCCCAAGAGGTTGTGACCGCCACGGGTGGGGAATTGCGCGTCCTTGATAAGTTGACCGGTGACGTGACTGATCTGTCGCTGCAAAACGGCGAGACAGGGGCGCTGGGTTTTCTGAAGGTCACTTTGAATGAGTGCCGTTACCCCGCGGCCAACCCTTCGGGGGATGCATATGTTGAAGTGGTCGTGACCTATCGCGATGCTTTGGAGCCGCTGTTTACGGGGTGGATGCTGGCATCCTCGCCTGCATTACACGCGATCGACCATCCGCGTTACGACGTTTGGGCATTGCGCTGTATAATGTCCTGAGCCTCAGGCACTTTCAGTCCACCCGCAGTGAATGACGCTTGGGTGTTGAGTGCCAGCGCCAGCCTCTTGTGGAATTCCTTGCGCGGGATTTCGATGGCGCCAAGGCTTGCTAAGTGTGCTGTCAAAAACTGCGTGTCAAAGAGCGTAAACCCGGTACTACGCAGCCGGTCGATCAGATAGGCGAGGGCTAGTTTTGACGCATCAGTCGCCTTGCTGAACATACTTTCCCCAAAATACGCTCCTCCGATAGAGACGCCATAAACCCCGCCTATAAGTGTTTCACCTTCCCAGACTTCGACGGAGTGGGCATGTCCGATCTGAAAAAGTGCGTCATAAAGCTCAACGATGGTCCCGTTGATCCAGGTTTCTTCGCGGTCCGCGCAATTGTGGATCACGTCCTTAAAGGCCATGTCAAAGCTGACCTGGAAGCCTCCCCGCCGCATAGTACGCGCGAGGCTGCGCGAGATGTGGAACCCATCAAGTGGGAACACCCCGCGCTGCTTCGGGTCGACCCAGAAAACCTCGGGGTCGTTGCGCCCTTCGGACATCGGAAACACCCCAATCCGGTAGGCCTGCAACAGCAGTTCAGGGGTCAGAGGTGGGTCGGCGTCCTTCACCCGGCTTAGGTCAGGTTTTGTTCAAGCCAGTGTTCCAGCCAGTGAATGTTGTATTCACCGGTTTGAACGGATTGTTCGTCGAGCAGGGCATGGAACAAGGGAATCGTTGTGTCGACACCGTCCACGATCAGCTCACCCAAGGCCCGCGCCAGGCGCGCCAAAGCTTCTGGCCGGTCGCGTCCGTGTACGATCAGCTTGCCGATCAAACTGTCGTAATAGGGGGGGATTCGGTAGCCATCGTAGAGCGCGCTATCCATCCGCACCCCAAGCCCGCCGGGCGCGTGGTACTGCGTGATCGTACCGGGACAAGGGGCGAAGTTGGGCAGTTTTTCGGCGTTAATCCGAACCTCAATGGCGTGTCCGTTGATTTTCAAATCGTCTTGTGTGAACGACATGGGCAGGCCAGAGGCCACGCGCAGCTGTTCACGCACCAGATCGACCCCAAAGATACCTTCGGTCACCGGGTGTTCCACCTGCAGCCGCGTGTTCATTTCGATGAAGTAGAACTCATCGTTTTCGAACAGGAATTCGATGGTGCCGGCCCCGATATAGTTGATCTTGGCGACGGCATCCGCGCAGACCTTGCCAATCCGGTCGCGGAGTTCGGGTGTAATGCTGGGCCCGGGGGCCTCTTCAAAAACCTTTTGATGTCGGCGTTGCAAGGAACAATCCCGCTCACCGAGATGGACCGCATTCCCTTTTCCGTCACCGAAGACTTGAATTTCGATGTGGCGCGGGGTGGTCAGGTATTTCTCAATATAGACTTCATCATTGCCGAATGCAGCCTTGCCTTCCGCGCGGGCAGACATGAATGCCTGCTCCATGTCAGCGGCGGTTTGCGCGACTTTCATTCCACGTCCGCCCCCGCCAGCGGTCGCTTTGATAATCACGGGGTAGCCGATCTCTTCGCCGATCCGCTGCGCATCCGCCAGCGTTGGTACGCCGCCGTCTGACCCAGGAACGCATGGCACGCCCAGTGCTTTCATTGTGTCTTTGGCTGTGATCTTGTCGCCCATGACGCGGATATGTTCGGCAGTGGGGCCGATAAATGTCAGGTCGTGGTCCTCAACAACCTGCACGAAGGCGGCGTTTTCAGAAAGAAATCCATAGCCAGGATGGATTGCTTGCGCGCCTGTGATTTCGCAGGCCGAAATAATCGCTGGGAACGACAGGTAGCTTTGCGCAGAAGAGGGGGGGCCGATGCAGATCGCTTCATCCGCCATGCGCACATGCATCGCGTCCGCGTCCGCGGTTGAATGTACTGCGACGGATTTCACGCCCATTTCGCGGCAGGCCCGCACAACGCGAAGGGCAATTTCGCCGCGGTTTGCGATAAGGATTTTATCGAACATGGGTGCGCCTTATTCGATGATCACAAGAGGGGCGCCGAATTCAACGGCGCCGCCGTCTTCGACCAAGATCCGTTTGATCGTACCAGCGCGGGGTGCCGGGATGTGGTTCATTGTTTTCATGGCTTCGATAATCAGCAGCGTGTCGCCTTCGTTCACGGTTGCACCTGTGCTGATAAATGGGGCGGCCCCTGGTTCCGGCGCCATATAGACGGTGCCGACCATGGGTGAAGTGACCGCGCCAGGGTGGCTGCTCGGATCGCCTGCGTCTGTCGGGGCGGTTGGTACTTGTGCAGCCGGTGCCGCAGGCGCCGCCACTGCCGCCGTTGCTGCTGGTACGCTGGCTTGGACGACGGCGTGTGTTTGTCTGCTGACCCGCACATTCAGGCTGTCGTGTTCGCCATAGTCGCGCTTGACCTGAAGTTCGGTCAGATCGTTTTCGCGAAGCAGTTCTGCCAGTGACTGAATAAAACTGACGTCACTTTCGTGAGGGGTGTTCTTGCTCATTATATCCTCGGCCCGTTGCCCAATTATGTGCGCTTGGCGACGTTACGTCACAAGTGCCAAGACGCTTATAGGGCAACCCGTCGAGGGTGGGAAGCGTGGGACGATTGAAAAATTAGCTGTTAGGCTGGTTCGGCAGGCACTTCATTTTCAGGGGCAGTACCCGCTTCTTTTGGCGCCTCGCCGTTAGAGGGTAACATTGGTGTACCGTATGGCCGCAGTTTTCTTTCTTCCGGTGTGATTTCGCCAGGTTGTTCGGGGAATTCGGTCCCTGAAAGCCGCGCACTGACAACTTGCGCGACAAAGGGCTTGTCGGCGGGCAATGTGGCGGCCCCATCGAGCTTTTGCACAACAGGAACTTTTGTTTCCCGGAATGCTTCCCGGATGGGCGTATAGGGCGCGGCCGCGATGGCCTTGGGCGCAAAGGTGACTGACGTATCCATTATGTAGGGTTCCCAAAAGCTGTGAACGATATCTACAGAATCGCAAGAGGAACCTAACGATTGGTTAAGGCCTAAAGATGAAGTTGTTTGGGTTTAAATAAAATGCGCCTGATCCAATCAAATCGCGAGGTATTGCGCACGCAGTTCGTCGTTTTCCAAGACCTCCTTGGCAGAGCCATCGAAAACGACTGTGCCCGTGTCTAGAATGACGGCCCGATCAGCCAATTTCAGCGCAGCAACCGCATTTTGTTCTACGATCACAGTTGTGATGCCTTGATCCCGAATTACCCCCAACGTCTTTGCTATTTCCTGCACAATGACCGGCGCAAGACCCTCATAGGGTTCATCCAATAAAAGGACCTTAATGTCGCGCGCCAAAGCCCGTGCAATTGAAAGCATCTGCTGTTCGCCCCCCGAGAGCGTTACCCCGTCTTGCTTGCGCCGTTCGCCAAGCCGCGGAAAAAGGTCATACAGCCTGTCAAGCGACCAGCCTTTGGGTGGGGCGATCTGGGCCAGTTGCAGATTCTCCTCGACGGTCAGGCCGGGAATAATCCGGCGATCTTCGGGCACGAGAGAGATACCGTTCTGGGCGGCTTCGTGTGCCTTCATTTCGTGTAAGGGTTTGTGATCCAACCATATTTCACCGTGTTTCAGCTCGGGGTCGTCAAGCCGTGCTATCGTGCGTAGGGTTGATGTTTTTCCTGCCCCGTTACGCCCCAACAGCGCCAGGATCTCGCCTTCGTGGATGTTGAAACTGACATTTTGCACGATATAGCTTTCGCCATAATACGCCTCGATTTCCCAGACGCTCAGATAGGCTGGATGGGTTGCCGCGTTGTTGGCGTTTTTGTTGAAGGGTGCGTTCATAGTCGTGTCTCCTGCAAAATCATTTTTCTAGAAAAATGATGATCTGGCCAATTTTCTAGAAAATTGGTGCGGGTTAAACCTGTGCTTCGCCCAGATAGGCTTCGCGGACCTTGGGGTGGCCCTTGATGTTATCAGGTGTGTCTTCAACGAGCGGGGTGCCTTGCGCTAGCACGGTGATCCGTTCGGCCAATGAAAAGACCACGTTCATATCGTGTTCAATGATGGCCATCGTGATCCCACGTTGCGCACGGATTTCCTTGAGCAGGTTGATCGTGTTTTCCGTATCTGCCCGGGCCATGCCAGCCGTTGGCTCATCAAGCAACAACAGCTTTGGATCCTGTACCAGGCACATCGCCATCTCAAGCCGACGCTTGTCGCCGCGCGAAAGGCTGGAAGCAATCATGTGTCGTTTCTCGAGCATATTCACATCTGCCAAAATCTCTTCGGCTTGTTGCTGGATGCCTTTCTCCGAAATTATGCTTTCGATGGCATGCATCCGGAAGGACCCGTCCCGCTTTGCAAAGCAAGGGATCATGACGTTCTCAAACACGCTGAGGTCGCTGAAGATTTCCGGGGTTTGGAACACCCGGCTTATCCCCATTTGATTGATCTCATGCGGTTTGCGTCCCAGTACGGATTGCCCATTGAACATGACGGAACCGCTGTCCGGGATCAGTTTCCCGACCAACACATTCAGCAATGTCGATTTACCGGCCCCATTGGGCCCGATGATCGCGTGTGTGGTGTTTTCAGCCACGCTGAGGTTCACATCCCCCAGCGCCTGTAGCCCACCAAACCGCTTGTTGATGCCTTTGACTTCGAGCATTCCCATCTGTCCGTCTCCTTATTCGGCCGGTTCGGTGGCTTTGGGTTGCGGCTCATCAGCTGTTTTCCGGCTGAAGAGCCCTGCGATTTTCTGCCCGCCTTGGACCAACCCGCCAGGAAGGAAGATCACGACAAGCATGAACAACAGACCCAGCGGCAAGTGCCAGCCTTTGCCGACGAAGGGGTAGATCATGGCGATGACAAAATCCTCAAGCCCGTCGGGTAACCAATAGAACCATTGGTGCAAGACCGTTTCGTTGATCTTGGACACGATGTTCTCAAAGTATTTGATGAACCCTGCGCCCAGCACTGGCCCGATCAACGTGCCCGCACCACCCAGGATCGTCATGATCACGATTTCACCTGACGCCGTCCAGAACATCCGTTCGGCCCCGGCTTGTGGGTCCATTGCCACCAAAAGCCCGCCGGCAAGCCCTGCATACATGCCCGAGATTACGAAGGCCGCTAGGGTGTAGGGCCGTGCGTTCAACCCCGTATAGCTCATCCGGGTTTGGTTGGACTTGATCGCCCGCAGCATCATCCCGAACGGTGACCGGAAAATCCGGATCGACATGTAGAAGGCGAAGATCATCACAACCGCTGCGACATAGTAGCCAAAGTTGAACACGAACTCCCAGTTTCCGAGCGAGAGTTCGAAACTATCCCGCATCGCAATGTTGAACAGGGATGGTGTCGCGGCTTCCCCTGGCTCTAACGCGCCGTCAAGGATGCGTGCATCAGTTGCCTTGGGCTGGAGGCCCGTTTCGCCCCCCGTCAGTGGCGTCAGAACCGAGTAGGCCAAGGAATAGGACATCTGCGCGAAGGCGAGCGTCAGGATCGAGAAATAGATCCCGGACCGCCGCAGTGAGACATACCCGATCACCAGTGAAAATACGCCCGCGATGATTACGCTGAGCATAATCGCGGGGATGATGTTCATGCTGAGCAGCTTAAACATCCAGACTGCCGCATAAGACCCCACACCCAAGAAGGCGGCGTGTCCGAATGAAAGATACCCTGTCAGCCCAAAGAGGATATTGAACCCAATCGCTAGAATGCCGAAGATCACAAACCGTTGCATCAAGTCAGGGTAGCCTGCGTTGAACTGCGCAAGGTCTGATCCTGCAGGGAAGGGGTTCAGAATGAAGGGTGCGAGCATGGTAATAGCCACAACGATCAGTAGCAGGCGCGCGTCTTTTTTATTCAGTCCGAGCATTGCTTATTCCTCCATCACGCCTTTGCGCCCCATCAGGCCGCGTGGACGTGTCAATAGAATGATGATTGCGACAAGATAGATGACGATCTGGTTGATCCCGGGCAGGAAGTCGATGACAGCGGACATGGATGCGAAGCTTTCCAATATCCCCAGCATGAACCCTGCGGCAACAGCGCCGGGCAGGGACCCCATGCCACCCACAACAACCACAACGAAGCTGAGCACAAGAAAGTGCATCCCCATGTCGTAGTTGGGCGAGTTGATTGGGGCGTACATGACGCCCGCCATCCCGGCCACCGCGGCCGCAATTCCGAACATGATGGTAAATCGTTTATCGATATCGATCCCCAGCAACCCAACTGTTTCCCGGTCGGCCATACCGGCTCGGACGACCATCCCGAAGGTGGTGAATTGCAAGAATGCGAAGACTGCACCGATGATCGCGATTGAGAAGAAGAAATACACAAGCCGCCAGTAAGGGTAGATGATTGCGTTGGGATCAAACCCAAACGCCACCCCAAAGTCGAAACTGCCGACAAAGGCGCTTGGTGCGGGTGTTGGGATTGGGTTTGCACCGTAGAAATACTTGATGATTTCTTGCAGCACGATGGCTAAACCAAAGGTCACAAGGATTTGGTCTGCGTGGGGCCGCTTGTAGAAGTGTTTGATCAGGCCGCGTTCCATGGCAAAACCAATCAAGATCATGATCGGCACCACAACGATCAAAGCAATCGGGACGGCCCAGTCTATGAGCACGTCGCCCGCCGCCTGTCCAAACCAATCGTACACGTAGGGTACATCGACTTCGAGCGGATTACCTAAGAAGTCCGTGCGGGTCTCATCAACGACCTTGTGGCTGAGCGTCAGCAGTTTGCTCACCGTTACAGCCACAAACGCACCCATCATGAACAGCGCACCATGGGCGAAGTTCACAACCCCCAACGTGCCGAAAATTAGGGTCAGACCAAGGGCGATCAACGCATAAGCGGAGCCTTTGTCCAATCCGTTCAGGATTTGAAGAATTATCTGGTCCATGTTTGTGACCTCTCATCATGAGACATTGCGCAGCCAGTCGCCCGGCAACGCGGACGTGCAACCATGGCACGCTGTAAGGAGAATTGAAGGTGGACCACCGCAATAGCGGTGGCCCAATTTGTTTTATGCGCCGGGGTTACATGCACCCAGCTCGCCACCAGCAAACTGCGGGTGATCAGGTGCATATGTCACTTGATCAACAGGTGTCACTTCGACGATTTCGAGAAGGTCAAACTCGTTTTCAGGGTTCTCTTTACCCTTCACAACAAGCACGTCCTTAAAGCACTGGTGATCAGCGCCGCGGTACAGTGTTGGACCGTTGCCCAAGCCATCGAACTCAAAGTCTTCCAGCGCTTCTGCAACTGCACATGGGTTGAATGAGCCAGCCCGTGTGACCGCATCTGCATAAAGCAGCGTCTGCACATATGTTGTGTGCGCAGCCTGGCTTGGCGGGAAGCCGTATTTGGTGCCGAAGGACTGAACGAAGGCTTGTGAGCCTGCGTCTTGCAGTGACCAGTGCCAGTTCGTTGATCCGAAGATACCTGAAACGTTGGCGCCCGCACCTTTCGCCATCAGGCGCGAGTACAGAGGAACAACAATTTCGAAGTTTTGACCGTTTGCCTCTGCTTCGCGCAGGCCAAACTGAACCGCATTGGTTAGTGAGTTCACCATGTTCCCGCCGTAGTGGTTCAGAACCAGAACGTCAGCACCAGAGTTCAGGACCGGTGCGATATAGGATGAGAAGTCAGTTTGTGTCAGCGGTGTTTTCACAGCGTTCACAGTTTCCCAACCCATGGCTTCTGTTGAAGACCGGACGGCTTCTTCTGTGGTGTAACCCCAGTTATAATCTGCAGTCAGGTGATAGGCTTTGCGCTCGGTGCCATAGTTCGCTGCAAGCACAGGGGCCAACGCAGCGCCCGACATGTAAGAGTTAAAGAAGTGACGGAACCCGTTGGCCCGGCGATCTTTACCCGTCGTGTCGTTTGAGTGTGTCAGACCTGCCATAAAG
This sequence comes from uncultured Paracoccaceae bacterium, assembly GCA_947501555.1. Classification (GTDB taxonomy): domain Bacteria; phylum Pseudomonadota; class Alphaproteobacteria; order Rhodobacterales; family Rhodobacteraceae; genus Yoonia. The sequence goes on along the minus strand of CANMWG010000001.1, from coordinate 1,535,178 downwards.
ATGATGCCCGCCTCTTGGCACAGCGCCTGTACGGCTACGGCCACACCAGAGGAGGACCCACCTGTGATCATGATCGCGCCGTCTTTTTCGATCATCGAACGTGCGGATGCGCGGGCGGCGTCAGACTTGGTCTGTGTATCACCCGTCACGTATTTGACTTCGCGGCCCAAGATACCTGTTCCGTCCAGCGCCTTGGATGAGAAAGTGCTCAACATGCCGCCGTCGCCACCGCCATTCAGGTGCTCAACTGCTAGCTCATATGCGCGTAGTTCGTCTGCACCTTCGTCCGCGTAGGGACCTGTCTGCGGAACGTTGAAGCCAAGAACAACTTCACTGTCGCCGGGTGCATTAGTGAAGCCGGTGTGTGAGTCAGCGCGCAAATACTGCGGAAGAGCGAGACCAGCACTGGCAACCATACCAGTTTTGATTACGCCACGACGCGAGACTTTCGAATGAGACATTATCATCCTCCCTGAAGGTTTAGGCCGATCCGGCCTCCTCGCCTTCACGGTTGCACTTTGAGTACAACTGCAGTGTCAGGGGGATAGGGCGACTCGGGCAACAAGCCTTTGAGAGCACTAGACTTATTTGTAAAATAATGTACAAACATGGTGTAAATTCTGTTAATCTGTTTTCTCGCACACGCAGAAAGCGATTGAAAATGTTGGGGTATTCTTGATTGCCGACCCGTCGCCTTACTGGATCACGGATCAGAGAAAAGCGCCTTGATCTGGGTATGCGCCAAGCGGCCGTGGCTGAGGCCGCGGGTATTTCTGCATCTTATCTTAACCTGATTGAGCATAACCGCCGCAGAATCGCGGGCAAACTTCTATCCGATTTGGCCCGCATTCTCGGCGTAGATCCGTCATTGCTGACTGAGGGTGCCGACAGCGACCTGCTGGATCAAATGCGCAGTGCAGCTACATTTACCGGTGATATGGTCGAAATTGCCCGCACCGAGGAACTCGCCGCCCGTTATCCCGGTTGGAGCCAGTTGATCGCCATGCAAGCCCGCAGACTGTCTGTGCTGGAAGAACGTGTACGGGCCTTGCAAGACCGCATGACCCACGATCCCCAGCTTGCAGATGCGCTGCACGATGTCATTTCGGCTGTGACTTCTATCCGATCATCCGCGTCCATTTTGGTTGGTCAGGAAGAACTTGATGCGGACTGGCAAAGCCGCTTTCATCAGAACATCCATGCGGACAGTGTCCGACTTGCGGCCAGTAGCGAGGCTTTGATCACCTATCTTGAGGTGCCGAGCATGGAGCAGGATGTTGGAACTTCGCCAAGTGAGCAGGTGGAACGTCAGCTAGGCAAAACTGCCTATCACCTTGCACCTTTGGAGGATCCGTCGGCCGATTTGGCCCGCTTTGTGACCGCATCCGGGCTGAAGGGTGCTGCATTGCAGTTGTACGAGAGAGTTGCAAAGCAGTATCAGGCCGATGTCGCCGCCATCCCATTGGCAGATTTTGAGCCACTTTGCATCGCGTCGCAGTATGATCCGTTCACCATAGCCGATCACTTTGACGTGTCTTTGGATACGGTCCTGCGTCGGTTGGCATCTTTGCCATCTGATGGTCAGCATCCGCCGATGGGGTTGATGATTTGCGACAATTCTGGAACGGCTTTGTTCGCCAAACCTGTCCCGGGTTTTACCCTACCGCGCAGCGGCGGAGCATGCCCCTTGTGGCCGATCTTTGGTGCATTCAGCCGCCCTGCACAGCCTATTCGTCAAGAAGTTCTTGTTCCCGATGCCGCTGCGTCGCGGTTTCTATGCCATGCCATTGCGTTGCCCGTCGGCACGTCGCGCTTTGATGCGACGCCAGTTTTGCATAGCACGGCGCTCATTATGCCCGATCCTCCACAGGCCGCCGCAGATCCGATTGAGGTTGGTGTTTCCTGTCGCATTTGCCCGCGTTCGGCGTGTCAGAGCCGTCGCGAGCCAGCGATAGAAGGTGTCACAAACCAATCTGTGCTTTGACAGCGGCTGTTATTGCACTGATACTCTCATTAGGAGCAAGTCTTTGAATTTGCTACCGTTAGGAGAGGGGAGGCGATGAGATGGGCAAACGTGTCCTTCTGATCGAAGATGAGCCGAATATCATCGAGGCGATCAGCTTTATTTTGTCACGCGACGGTTGGACTGTGCACACTCATGAAGATGGGGTGACGGCGATGGAAAAAGTGGCAAGCATGCCGCCAGATATGATCATTCTCGATGTGATGCTACCTGGCCGGAGCGGTTTTGATATCCTGCGTGATTTGCGCAGCCAAGAGATATCCAAGGACATTCCGATCATGATGTTGACGGCCCGTGGTCAAGATAAAGATCGTGAGCTTGCGCTGAGGTTGGGGGCAACGCATTTCATGACGAAGCCATTTTCCAACGGGGAAGTGCGCGACCACGTACGCAACATGATTGGCGCATGAGCCGTCAAAGGAATTCACCGGTTTTTCTGGAACGCGCCAGCTACAAGCAACGGCGTCTGACGGATGCGGCGCGCCTGTTGCCGCTGTTGGGCATGGTTTTATGGGCGATCCCTTTGTTGTGGCGCTCTGACACCGCCGAGGGTACGTCGAATGCGACTTCGTTGCTCTATGTCTTTGGCGTTTGGGTTTTGCTGATCATCCTGAGTGCCCTTATTATCCGCAAATTGCAGGTGGATACCGAACCGTCACAATCGGAAAGCTCCGATTGATGATTTCGTTTAACGTCCTGATTTTCGCGGCGTTAAGTTACGTAGCAATTTTGTTTGCAGTCGCCTTTTTGGCCGAACAACGGGCAGCGGCGGGACACTCGAATTGGCTTCACTCGCCGCTGATCTACACCCTGTCGCTCAGCATTTATTGCACAGCTTGGACATTTTATGGTGCCGTTGGGTACGCCGCCCGGTCCGGATTGGAATTTGTCACGATCTATCTGGGGCCTACGTTGGTCATGGTCGGGTGGTGGTGGATATTGCGCAAGCTGGTGCGCATTGGTCGCTCGCAACGATTGACCTCAATCGCCGATCTGATCTCATCTAGATTTGGCAAATCAACCCTCTTGGGCATGGTCGTCACCGTGATTTCGGTCATCGCGGCTACCCCCTATATCGCTTTGCAGCTGCAGTCCGTGACGCTATCTTTTGCGGTTTTTGCGCAATCAGGCGCCCAAGTTTGGGATGCTGCCGATTTCAATGCCACGGCCCTTTGGGTGGCGGTAGGGCTTGCGATCTTTACAATTCTGTTTGGTACCCGAAATCTGGATGTTAACGAGCGCCACCACGGCATCGTCATGGCTATCGCAGTTGAGGCCGTCGTGAAACTCATGGCTTTGGTTGCTGTTGGTGTCTTTGTGGTTTGGGGCATTGCCGGTGGACCATCAGGCATGTTGCAACGGATTGAGACATCCGACATCACGTTGTGGGATCAAGATAGTGGCCGTTGGATCAGCCTGATCTTTCTATCGGGGGCCGCCTTTATTTGCTTGCCACGCATGTTTCAGGTCTTGGTCGTCGAAAACGCGGATGAGCGGCATCTGCGCGTCGCCAGCTGGGCGTTTCCAGCTTATCTGTTCTTGATGAGCCTTTTTGTCGTGCCGATTGCCGTAGTGGGTTTGGATCTTCTGCCTGCGGGAAGTAACCCGGACCTTTTCGTGCTGACGGTCCCGCTTTTTGAGGGTCGGAACGGGCTAGCGGTTTTGTCCTTTCTTGGCGGATTTTCGTCCGCGACCTCAATGGTCATTGTCGCCACGATCGCCTTGGCCACAATGGTATCAAACCACATCGTCGTCCCCGTCTGGCTGCATTTGCAGGCCGATCAACATGCGATGATGTCGGGGGATGTTCGCAAGGTGATCTTGCTGGCGCGTAGGCTGTCGATTGCGGGCATCTTGATGTTGGGGTTTATATATTATCGCGCTTCTGGCGGCGGGACCGCCTTGGCTGCTATCGGTTTGATCTCATTTACCGGTACGGTCCAAATTCTGCCAGCCTTGATCGGCGGCATCTTTTGGCGGGGCGCAACCCGGATCGGGGCCGCTTTGGGGTTGCTGACCGGCTTACTGATTTGGACATGGACCTTATTCTTGCCCAGCTTTGGCGTGGAGGCCGTTATCAGCCAATCTGTAATGGAGCTGGGCCCCTTTGGTATCGCTTGGCTGCGTCCGCAGGCCTTATTTGGCATTGCCGGCCTTGATCCGCTTGTACATGGGATCATGTGGTCGATGCTGTGGAACGCTGGCATTTTCGTTGTAGGTTCCTTGGTCAGCTTTCCCGGCCCGCTTGAGCGGCTGCAAGGCGCGCAATTTGTCAATGTTTTTGAACGTTCAAATGCAGCCCCGGCCTGGACCAGTGCGGCCACCGGGGCGGAGGATCTGCTGGTCATGTCGCAGCGCATATTGGGAAGCAGAGAAGCGCAGGCCATCTTTGAAACGGAGGCCGCGCGGCAGGGGCTGACAGGATATCTGCCGGAGGTCACGCCTGAATTCATCCAACACCTTGAGCGCGAGCTGGCAGGCTCTGTCGGCGCTGCGACGGCCCATGCCATGATTGGTCAGTTGACCGGCGGCAGCGGTGTGTCGGTTGAGGATTTGATCGCCGTGGCCGATGAAGCTGCACAGATTTTAGAGTATTCCAACCGGCTTGAAGCGAAATCAGCCGAGCAGGAACAAACCGCGCGCGCCTTGCGGGATGCCAATACAAAATTAACCGCGCTTTCGATCCAAAAGGATGCGTTCCTTAGTCAGATTAGTCACGAATTGCGGACACCGATGACGTCGATCCGGTCGTTTTCGGACATTCTGCGCGACGATACTATGTCTGCCGAGGCGCGAGAGCGCTACGCCGGTATCATTCACGATGAGGCTATTCGTCTGACTCGGTTGTTGGACGATCTGTTGGATCTGTCGGTGCTCGAAAACGGACAGGTCGTTTTGAACGAGCAGACAGGTGATTTGTCGTCGCTGATCGACCGGGCGGTTGGTGCCGCCGGTCTGCACGACAGTTTGCTGGTTGTTGTCCGGGATCAGACCGCAGAACAGGTGACGTTGTCAGCCGACCTGGACCGTCTAGTGCAGGTGTTCATTAACGTGATTTCAAATGCGCGCAAATATTGTGATGCCTCTGAGCCGCGTCTCACAATTGACGTCAATCACACCGAAGAAGCCTACCATGTTGACTTCATTGACAATGGCAGTGGCATTGCGAAGGAAAATGAACAGCTGATTTTTGAAAAATTCTCGCGGGTTTCAGACCAGTCAAAGGCCGGTGGGGCCGGACTGGGCTTGGCGATCTGCCGAGAAATCATGCACCGGCTGGGTGGCGATGTGGCGTACCTGCGTCGCAAGGATGGCACGGCATTTCGCGTGACCGTGCCAAAGGCAAAAATGAGTGCGGCGTTAGCAGAAACGTAACCCATTCTTAGTTAATGTATCGATGGAAACTAAGTGGCGGACTTATGGCCGACAACTCGCATACAAGCATACTGCGGCGCATGACCAATCCTGAGGTTGATGAGGCGCCGCAAAGCCCGCTGACGACTTCGCGTGCGGTCCGTATGGCTATGACCAAGGCGGCCCATGGGACCTTGGGGCTTGTTGTATCCGTTACGGCGATCGAAGAAGTCGTGCAGCCTTTAGACGATATGTTGAAGGGTTTGGTCGAAGATCTGATGATGGTCGCGCTACACCGGCAGGGGCAACCGGTTGGGCTGATTGGCCTCGATATGCAAATGCGTGCGGCAGTTGTTGAGCTGCAGACAATTGGCCAAGTTTCCAAACACGCGGCAGATATCCGTAATGCAACAAGCACCGACAAGCAGATGAGCGATCCACTGTTGCAAACGTTCTTGCAGGGATTGTCCGAATCCGTTGCAGGTACAGAGTTTGAAGGTTGGCTTGACGGGTTGTCGCAGCACGACATGATATCGGACATTCGCGCGGCTGCCTTGATGCTTGATGACAAGGACTACCGCGTCTTGCGTCTTAGTGTGGATCTTGGTGTCGAAGGGCGCGCTGGCAGCGTTGTGATTGCTCTGCCCTTGTCGCCAGTTGTTGTACCCCCCGATATTCCGATGCCGACCAAGGTTGATTGGGACCCGGCGTTTCAAAAAACAGTTTCAGACGCGCCTACCGAGTTTGAAGTTGAACTGCATCGGTTCCAGATTTCTCTGGCCCAGGCCAAGAATATTCAGGTTGGCGACGTTTTGTCATTGCCAGGGTGCACCGTATCATCTGCCCGGCTTGTTTCTTTGGATGGTAAGGTCGAGTTATCCGCAAAGCTGGGGCAAATTGGGGGAAAACGGGCTGTGCGCATCGAACAGGCTCCGTCCATTGGGATGGATGATCTGGCGGCGCTTCCTGCGGACCAACCAATGCCCGCGATGCCTGATATGCCTGAAATATCGGCAATGCCCGCCATGGAGCCGGAAGAGCCACAGATTGACAGTCCGATGGTTGCTGATCTTGACAGTCCGATGGGCGCTGATCTCGGTGAAATTGCGCTGGATTTGCCAATGGCAGAGATTGAGCCGGTCGCGTTTGAATTGCCTGAGTAGGCAGATAGGGTCTGGCCCTATTCGCTGGCAAGCCCGTCTAACTGACCGCGCATGCCGCCAAGATCATAACCTGCTGATGCTGTTGCCGCGATGATGTCGTCAGTTGCCATATCGCCCGCTTGTGTCAGCGACCAGACAATCGAGGATCTCGTGCCAGAGGCGCAATAGGCCAGACAGGGGCCACTTGTCCCGTTCATTGCCACCTTCTGCGCTTCTACAATGTCTTGGTTCAAACTTTGGTGGGTCACCGGTATTTCGAAAAATTGCAGCCCAGCCACTGTGGCTGCTTCCTTGATTGCGGCCGCATGATGGCTTGGTGGGACCTCTGCATCCGGTCGGTTGCAGATGATGGCCGCAAAGCCTGCGTCAACGATGGCTGGGATGTCATCCACGGCGATTTGCGGTGAAACGGCATAGGTCGGGCTGAGTTTTCGAATATCCATGCGCTATCTCTAAACGGCTGCTACGCGGGGGTCCAGTCGGCTTCGCACCGTTGGGGCTGCAATCATACCTGCCATCATGGCGATCAAAAACAACAGGCCGCCCGTTCCGCCAAAACCAAGTGATGCCATTGCGGGTCCGGGGCACAAGCCGGCAAGCCCCCAGCCGGCCCCGAAAAGAATTGATCCGATGATCAAGTTGCGTTCAGGCTTTGGGTTGGAGTGCGGCGGGAAGGTGGTGCCCAGCACGGGTGTCCGTCCGATTGTGTACCGCCAAGCCGCTGCCATCGGGATGATGGCGCCGCCCATAACGAATGCCAGCGTGGGGTCCCAATTACCAAAGATGTCAAGCCACCCTTGTACTTTGGTTGTGTCCGTCATGCCGGAGATGACAAGGCCCAGTCCGAAAAGGCCACCAACAAGAAATGATGTGAAGTCGCGCATTAGATGACCCCTAGGGCATGTTTGAAGATCACGACGGTCAAGCCGCCAGCGCCAATGTAAAATAACGTTGCCACGATACCGCGCACCGACAAACGTGAGATGCCGCAGACCCCATGGCCGGATGTGCACCCATTTGCCAACCGCGTGCCAACGCCAACCAAAAGACCCGCAATCACGATGACCGCCCAGTTTCCGGTCAGATGCGTTTGCACACCCCCCATTGCAACGGCCACAACACCGGGAACGATTATCAGCCCCGCAATCAGCGCCAAGCGTTCGCGCCAATCGTTGCGCCCACTGCCGTCAACCAGTCCGCCAAGCAAGCCGGATGCCCCCATGATCCGCCCGTTGACCAGCAAGAAGATAGCACCAGCCATCCCAATGAGCCCGCCGCCGACGAGCCCCATAATCCATTCGATATTCATGTTTTTCCTAATTTCCTGAAAGGCTTAGATCTGATTGATCGGCACCTTAAAGTAACGTTTTCCGTCGTCTTCCGGCTCGGGGAAGTGCCCCGCGCGCATGTTCGTTTGCAATGAGGGGAGGATCAGCCGTGGCATGCCGAGCCGGGCGTCGCGTTCTTGTCGCATGGCAACAAAATCTTCCATAGGTCGCCCTGCGCCAATATGGACGTTCAGGGCCCTTTGTTCGCCAACGGTGGTTTCCCAAGCGAATTCGTCGCGGCCCGGCGCTTTGTAATCGTGCCCAACAAAGATCCGCGTCTCTTCTGGCAACGCCAGTATTTTCTGGATGGAGGCAAATAGATCCTCTGCAGACCCGCCGGGAAAATCACATCGTGCAGTGCCAAAATCCGGCATGAACAGCGTATCACCAACAAAGGCCGCATCGCCGATCACATAGGTCAGGCAAGCAGGTGTGTGCCCGGGTGTGTGCAAGACATCCGCCCGCATTTGCCCGATGTGGAAACTGTCGCCATCATTGAAAAGCGCGTCGAATTGCGATCCATCCCTTTGAAACGCGGTTCCTTCGTTGAAGACTTTACCGAATGTTTCCTGGACCACGGTTATATTGTGCCCGATCCCGATTTTGCCCCCCAAATGGATTTGCAGATAGGGGGCTGCTGAAAGGTGATCGGCGTGCACATGGCTTTCCAAAATCCAAGCGACCTGCAGACCCTCGTCCTTGACCCAAGTGATAATGGCGTCAGCGGAACTGGTGTCGGTGCGCCCTGCTGCCTGATCATAGTCAAGAACACTATCGATGATTGCACAGGCACGCCCTTCAGGTTCGCGCACCACGTAGGACACGGTGTTGGTTGCTGTGTCAAAGAATGCTTTCACATATGGCGTCATGGCGAATCTCCCGTATAGATAACCTATCTGTCTTTTCAAAGCATTTCAATATTGGAATGTTTCTTTCGATGCGAGTAAACAATAAAGATGACTGAACCGCCCAAAATATTATCCGACCCTATGGATGCAGCCGCTGGCGAGGCGGCTGAAGTGCTAAAGGCTTTGTCCAATCCAGGCCGCTTGCGCATCCTTTGTGCGTTGGTTCCGGGTGATTTAACGGTGGGTGAGTTGGAACAGGCCTTGGGGGCCAGTCAATCCTATGTATCTGGTCAACTCTTGCGCTTGCGCAACGAAGGTTTGGTCACATGTGAACGTGATGGTCGCAGTATGCGATATCGCCTGGATGATCCGCGTGTCCGGCCGCTATTGGAACGCGTTTACGAGTTATTCTGCCCGGCCACGTAAGGCGCCAACTCGGCCCGAGCAACTTGCCTGCGGTGCACCGCGTCGGGTCCATCTGCAAGCCGCAAGGTCCGCAGATGTGTCCATTGTCGGGCGAGGGGGGTGTCTTGTGACACGCCCGCAGCCCCATGCATTTGGATGGCCATATCGGTGATCTTGAGTGCAATTCGCGGTGCGACCACCTTAATCTGACTGATCCACGGGGCCGCCGCACGTTTATCCCCCTTGTCCATCATCCAAGCTGCTTTCAGGCACAACAGTCGGGCTTGTTCGATGTCCATTCGGGCCTCGGCGATCAGATCGAAATTCTCGCCTAATTGCGCGAGGGGTTTCCCAAACGCCTGTCGCGAGATGGATCGCTCGCACATCAGCTCCAGCGCTTTTTCGGCTTGCCCAATGGCGCGCATACAGTGGTGAATACGGCCAGGCCCTAGCCTGCCTTGCGCAATTTCAAACCCGCGTCCTTCGCCGAGCAGCATGTTTTCCGCAGGCACCCGGACATTGTCATAGCGGAAATGGATATGCCCGTGAGGCGCATCGTCGTGCCCGTAAACTTCCATCGCCCGAATTTTGGTGATCCCGATGGTCTCTGCCGGGACAACAATCATACTGTGTTGCCCGTGCTTGGGCCCATCATGGCTACTGCGCACCATCACGATATGCACCGCACACCGCGGATCGCCCGCGCCGGTGGCCCACCATTTCTGACCGTTCAGTAGGTAGTCATCCCCATCACGTTCGCAGCGCATGGAAATGTTCGTGGCATCAGAACTCGCGACATCGGGTTCTGTCATCAGATAGGCTGACCGAATGGTGCCAGCCATCAAGGGGTGCAGCCAAAGGGTTTTCATGTTTTCGGTGCCGTAGCGGGCGAAAACCTCCATATTGCCGGTATCAGGCGCATTGCAGTTAAACACCTCTGCGGCCAGATGGCTTTTGCCCATCTCTTCGGCCAGATAGGCGTATTCAACGGTGTTCAGCTGCGGCCCGTCGCGGAAGGTATCCCAGAAGTTCCACAAGCCCCGGTCGCGTGCCTTGGCCTTCAGACCGTCAAGGATCTCCGTTTGCCGCGCAGTGAATTCCCACCTGTCGCCGATATCCACTTCGGCAAGGAAAGGGGCATCCATCGGGGCGATGTCTTCGGCAATCATCGTTTTGACAGCGGCCAGGACCGGTTTTAACCGCTCGGTTTGTCCAAGATCCATGGCATGCCTCCCAACATTGTGCTGGCGCGCATTGGCGCATTGGGCTGCAGCGATGTCAATCTACGGCTTGCGTTGGTGAGATTGATCGCCTCAAATAGTCCCATGAATGAAGCCGCAACAGGAATTGGTGTCAGTCACGCGAAATTGGACGCGTATCTGACCGAAGCGATTCCGGAGTTTGAGAAGCTGGGCACCGTGACCAAATTTGGCACCGGCCAGTCAAACCCGACATACAAGCTGGAGGCCGCGAGCGGGACCTATGTCCTGCGCAGCAAACCGCCGGGCAAACTGTTGCCCTCTGCGCATGCCGTTGACCGCGAATTTCGTGTGATGGAAGCACTTGCCGAGACCGATGTCCCTGTGCCTGAGATATTGCACCTGACCTCAGCGCAGACCTCACCCAGTCGGCGTGCGTTTTTTGTGATGCGATATCTGCCGGGGCGTATTTTCTGGGACCCGGCCTTGCCGGATGTGACGCAGCCAGATCGCACGGCGATCTATGACGCGATGAATGCGGCGTTGGCGGCCTTGCATGATGTCGATGTATCGGCCGTTGAGCTGGACGATTTCGGCAGGCCGGGGAATTATTTTGCCCGGCAGTTGGACCGGTGGAGCCGACAATATCTGGCCTCTGTCACGGCACCAAGTGATGCCATGCAAGAGGTGATGGATTGGTTAGAGGCCCAAATGCCCGCTGATGATGGTGCGGTGTCATTGGTGCATGGCGACTGGCGGCTTGACAATATGATCTTCGATCCTGTGGCCCCCCAGATTGCGGGGGTTCTGGATTGGGAACTCTCGACACTGGGCCATCCGATGGCTGATTTGGCCTATCAATGCATGCAATGGCGCTTGCCCAATAAAGGCGACATGCGGGGGCTGGAAGGGGTCGACCGGGCAGCTTTGGGTCTTCCGCATGAGCGCGATTTTGTTGCAGACTACACCCGGCGACGCGGGTTGGATGAGATCGAAAACTGGACGTTCTATCTGGTCTTTGCGGTCTTCCGTCTGGCCGCGATTTTGGCTGGGGTAGCGGCGCGCGCGTCGGCGGGGAATGCCTCAAACCCAGTGATGGCACGCAAATACGGGGCCGCTGTGCCGGCTCTGGCGGCAATGGCTACGATCATTATTCATGAAGGGGCTTAACCCAACATAATACCGACGATCACCATCATAAGGCCAATCACTGACACAAACAGCGCCCCAAGATTGACGGGTAATATGCGCGAGATACGGGCACGCAGTTCTTCGTCGGGCAGGTTGGCCCGCTTGGCGCGGGTGACGGCAACAATGCTGTAAAGGATGCCCACTAGGCCTAAGGCAGACAGGGCTGCACCACTCCAAACGACAATTTCCATTCTGGTCTCCGGGTTTTTCAGGGGCCTAACCTGCACATGTAGCCGCTGCAAGGGTTGCAGCGGTTTTGCTCTGGGGCTAGGGAAGGATGATCACCGAGGAGAGCACGCATGAACGACGATATTACGGATTCCACGACAACCGTTGCAGCGCAAGAGTTGCGGCAATTTATTGAGCGTTTCGAGCGGCTTGACGCTGAAAAGAAAGATATCGCGGATGCTCAGAAAGAGGTGATGGCAGAGGCCAAGGGCCGTGGTTACGACACCAAGGTTTTGCGCAAGGTTGTCGCATTGCGCAAGCGCGATGCAAATGATCTGGCCGAGGAAGAAGCCGTGCTGGACATGTATAAGTCCGCGCTAGGTATGTAGCCCTAAGTGAAAGGCAGCATGAGCGTCACGCCATCTATATCGGCAATGACGCTCAGGTCGTCTTCATACATTTGGGACATACGTGTTATCGCCTCGGGGGACAGATCGATCAGGCCGATCTCTTCCTCAATTTGATCCCGGATCGCATGGGTTTCCCAGATATCCGCGATCAATTCATGGCGGGCCGCGTTGCTTTGTAATGGATACTCCGCCAAACGGGCTTTCAGCAGGTTTAGCCCCTGCTCAGAGATAATATTAGACAGCAAATCAAGCCCACCCACGATGTCTTGCGCGGGCTCTGCACCGGACACACTGCGGATCAGCTGTTCCCACAAAATCGGGCTATCCTCATTGCACCAAACGACAACGGGCGTGTCAGGCGCAGCTGATTTGATCCGTTTGATGACGTCTGACCATCGCACCTCATCGGGTTGCATCAAACCGAGATAGGTTTGAAGATCCCCGGGGTTCGCGCGTTTATAGGTTTCCTGCAGAAAGGTCACCGGGTTGCGAATGCTCAGATAAAGCGTGATGTCATCCGCCGGAAACAACTGCCTTAGGCCACGGACTTTTTGTTCGGCCTGCGGATAGAACAACCCATGATCAAATATCCGTTTGGGTATGCAAATGAAATTGTCATTGCTCATAACAACGCGCTGGATGTTGTCGTTTTCAATAATCGTGTCGAGCAGAATTTCGCGGGTATCGGGGGCCGGAGCGGAGCCTGCAAGCCCTTGAATCGTTTCTCTGATGAGGCTGCGATATCGGCTTGGACCTGGTACAGCCGTCCCGCTCTGCAACAGCGTATTGGCATTTTTTAGGATCGATTTGAGCAACCGATCCTCGTCCGTGCAGTTTGCGCCAATATGAAATGCAATCTGCATGTAGTGGGGCCTTCGGTTCGTTTCCGGTGGCCATCATAGATGGATTTGGGGCGAGTTAAAATGCTTTCCATGCCTGTGCTGGCCTAGATGGGTGGTTAGCCAGCATCTCATTGCCAACGTCCTCGATTTTTTTGCGTTTTGGTGCGTAAACGGCATTGCGTTAGCGACTTTTCCCCTGCTATACGCCGCGCAGTCGGTGGAAAGACAACGCCATCGCTATTCAGTGCCCCTATAGCTCAGCTGGTAGAGCAACTGATTTGTAATCAGTAGGTCCGCGGTTCGAGTCCGTGTGGGGGCACCATTTCAACATCCAAATTCATCCAATGACATCCGGTTGAACCTTGTTTATAAGGCGTTTGTCGATATCGTTTGTCCAGCGCTGTTTTGTAACGTCCAGCAGCGTACCCCCAGATAGGGGGTGTTTTTGGGGGTACGATGAAAGTTGGAAAAACTGCGTACCCCCACCATGCCCTTAAGTGACATCAAGATTCGAAATCTAAAATCGACAGATAAGGCCTACAAAGTCAGCGACTTCGGAGGGTTGTTTGTTTTGGTAAAGATCAGTGGCGCGAAGTCTTGGAGGTTCAAATATCGCATTGATGGTAAGGTACGCTTGCTTGTGATCGGTGACTATCCTGCGGTGACCTTGGCGAAAGCTCGCCAAGCCCGCGACATCGCCAAAGCGCAACTGGCAAATGGGATTGACCCAAGCGAAGCCAAACAGGAAGAGAAGCGTTTACGGTTGGAGATGAAGAGTCAGACCTTCGAGAAAATCGGGGCTGCGTTTCTGGCAAAGCAGCGCAAAGAAGGGAAGTCGGCTGCTACTCTTTCAAAGACGGAGTATCATCTAAAGCTGGCAAACCGCGATTTTGGCCGCAAGCCGATCACCGAAATTACTGCACCCATGATCCTAAAGGCTCTTCGCAAGGTCGAGGCTAAAGGCAATTATGAGACAGCGCATCGACTGAGCGCGCGCATTGGTTCAGTCTTTCGCTACTAGCAATTCAGTGCAACGGGTGCTCCAGTATTTATATACTTTTCATTGATTTATATTTTGCATGGGCATGTTTTGATCTGTTTAGACCTCAAAACATGCCTAGGCTTAGTTTTCGAACAAAAGGTGGCATTCTACAGTTGGCCAGGGAATTACGTTTCTAATTGCTGCGGATTCGCAAGCGTGTGGCAACGGCTTCGCAGAAAGCTAGAGAAGGCTGGAGAGATCGCTCAGGTCTGACGCCCAAAGGCCTGCGTCACACGATGGCGACATGGCTCAGGGAAGCTGGTCAGGACGAGCGCGAGATCTCCGATCTGCTCGCGCAGGATTCGAAGGTTGTGGGCCTTCATTATTCCAGGAACGCAGCACTAGCCCGCAAGAACAGAAAGACGATGCGAGTCTGGGAAGGAGAGTATGACCGCCGTGCGCAGGAAGCAAAAGTGTCAAACCCACAGAGAAAACTGTCAAACCCAAACGATAAGGACATACCGAATGGCTAAAATTTCCATATTTATCAGATAGTTAAATGGTGCCCGGGGGCGGAATCGAACCACCGACACGAGGATTTTCAATCCACTGCTCTACCCCTGAGCTACCCGGGCACCGGGATAGCGGGCCAAGCCTGCTATCGGGTAGCGGGGTTTTAGACGTGCCGGGTGAGGGTGTCCAGAGCGAAGTTGCGTTAAATCCGGGGCTTAGTGCGGTTTCTCGTCCGGGGCTTGCCGCAGTTCTTTTTCAAGCGCTTCATGATCATCGGGGTCTTCAGATGGAATGGCATATGAGCCGCTGAACCAGCGCCCAAGATCGACGTCGGCGCAGCGCTTGGAACAGAAGGGCCGAAACGATTGCTCGGTTGGCTTTTCGCAGATCGGGCAGGGCATTAGATGTCCTTTAACAAGCGGGCCGGAAAAGGTGGGCGTTCGCGTTTGCGCTGTAGCTCAAATAGGCCCATCGGGGTCCAGCCGACCAATGATGTCTCAATCGGATCCGCCTTGAAGGCCGCGCGCAAGGATTGTTCGACTTGCCTGCGATGAGCTTTGGACATGGACACAAAATCAATACTGATTTGGCCCGCAAGGCCGCGTAGCCGCAATGCACGGGGCAGCGCGCGGGCAGCGGCAAGATTGGTTTTCAGTGCGGCGGCCGGCGACATGTCGTTGCCTGTGTTCACATCCACGGCCACAAGCGCGCGGGTGGGCTCGACATACATCATGCCTTCCCCCAATGGCACCAACGCATGCCCCAAACGGGCCAGCTGATCCAGCACCCCATGGGCTTCAAAACCACCCGGTTCGGTCACAACTGTTGCCGCACCATGCCATTCGCGCCAAGCCACCGTGTGTGGGCCGTCGCCTTCGGTAAGCGCCTCTGGCGCGGTACCTTCTGCATCAGCCAAGACAGTATCGGCCAGTGACAGCATCGCTAGAATGTCATCCGCAATTTCGTCCGGATCAGCCCCGGCGCAGGATGAGCGCAGGATCAACCCATGCGGGCTGTCATAGACCTCATGCGCGATTGCAAGTAGATCATCGCGCGCTTCATCATCGATCTGGCGGGATACATTCACACCGGGCTTGCCGGGGGTCACGATCGCATAGCGGCTTTTGAATAAAACCCGGTCCGTTACAGGGACGGCCTTGCCATCCTCTGCGTGGCCGGTCACCTGAACCAGCAGCGGTTGGCCCGGGCGCAGTCCTTTGCCATGACGCAAGAATGCTGTGCCACCTTCAGGCAGGCGCAGCATCATACCGCCTTGACCCTTGATCGGGCGGTCGCAGATGCCCCGAAAAATCGCACCCGGGCGGGGTAGCTCGGGATCGTCGATCAGTACATCATCCAACGCGCCATCCACCAGATAGGCAGCCGCTTCGCGGTCAGCGATGTGATCCAGAACGATCATGCGACCTTTCATATGCGTTCTCCGTACAAGGGATAGCCTGCGGCGGTTAGCAGTCCGGCCGTCTCAGTCAACGGCAAGCCCACGATGCCGGTATATGACCCGTTGATCCAAGGGATAAAGGCACCCGCCGGTCCCTGGATGGCATAGCCGCCGGCCTTACCGCGCCAATCGTCAGAGGCCAGATAGGCGTTCACTTCGGCGTCGGATAAAGGCTTCATTGCAACCGTGCTTTGCACGTCTTTTTGCCAGACATCTGGGCCACGCTTCACTGCGACCGAGGTGATTACCTTGTGACGCCGTCCCGACAACGCATAAAGAAACGCTGCAGCTTCGGCCGCATCAGCGGGTTTACCCATGATCCGACGACCCAAAGCAACGGTTGTATCGGCACATAAAACCACCTCATCATCGGCAGCCACAACTGCAGCGACCTTTTCCGCGGCAATGCGATTGACATAATCGCGGGGCAGTTCAGCCTTGCGGGCGTCTTCATCGATGTCCGGGGGGCGGACGGCGAATGGGGTGACGCCAATTTGGGCCAACAGTTCAAGGCGGCGGGGCGAGCCCGAGCCGAGGATCAGTTTTAGGGATGGGTCAGGGGCGAGCGTGGTCATGTCCGCACCCAATTTGCCACAGGGCGCAGCCACCATTGCCTGTGGCAATCGCTTACCTGCGCTGGTCGAAACATGCGTTTCGACCTACTTAAACCGGTAATTAATCCGACCTTTGGTCAGATCATATGGGGTCATCTCAACCTGTACTTTGTCGCCTGCCAGAACACGGATGCGGTTCTTGCGCATCTTACCTGCCGTATGCGCGATGATCTCATGGCCGTTTTCCAGCTCGACCCGAAACGTCGCGTTTGGCAGAAGTTCTTTCACGACACCTGGGAATTCGAGCAGTTCTTCCTTGGCCATGTGGTCTCCTACGTTTGTCCGCGCAATTGTCTGCGCGCCGCTTAAATGCGCGCGCGGTGGCAGAATATCAAGTGCAAAGACAAATTTACCCTTCAAATGGCGGCACATATCGCACAATGTTTTGTGCAGGGAGACGGGTTTATGTGTTGGAGCATGGGTGCATCCATTGCCATGTCCGTGGCAGGAGGTGCCGCGACAGGGTATTTAGTGGCCAAGGGCAAGCCCGCAACGCTTTGGGCACCAATGGGGTTTTTCACCGCAATGGAGGTGTTGCAGGCGTTCTCATACCCGGTGATCGGGCAATGCGGGCACCCGACGAACTACGCGTTAACTTGGGCGTCCTTCATCCATATTACGCTCCACCCATTGGCATTTAGCTTGATTTATCTGGCGTTCCTTCCTGCAGATTTCGCCCAACGGATCAAATGGCCGGTTGTAGGGCTGTCGCTCTGTGCGGCCATGGCGACGCTGTCGATGATGTATCCCTTTGCGGGGGCAGGGGCCTGTGATCCGAACCGAATGATGTGCGGTGAAAATGTCTGCACCTACATGGGGAACCTGCACTTGGCCTGGCAATTCCCGTTCAATGGATACGGGAACAGCTTCAGGGACAAACCAGCGCTCTGGCTGGCACGAGACGGGTTCGTCGCTTACCAACTGATGGTGTTCTACGTCCCTGTGCTTTACGGGGCATGGCGGTTGGCGATGTATTTCTTCATCACAGGGCCGGTTTTGGCAAAGCTCCTGACCAATAATGTGGACGAACAACCGGCCATCTGGTGCTTGCTGTCTGTTGGTTTGCTGATTGCGATCCTTTCACCCCGGTTGCGGCAGTTTCTGACCGTGAAACAACCGCCAGCGTGGCCCCTTTGGGTGTGGGGTGCACCTAAAGACGGGCCGGACCGAAGCGGTCCGTCAGCCGCTGCATGATCTGATCACGGGTCTGACGATAGGCAACCAGACGGGCGTCACGGGCCTCACCCAGCCCTGTGGGGTCAAGGATCGGCCAGTATTCCACATCGATATGATAGAATTGGGTCAGATCAAGTGCCCGGCGTTGGCTGGCCGGGGAGAGGGCCAGCACCAGATCAAAGGATGATAGATCATCCCCCCAATCCTCCATCTCATCAAAAGACCTGGACCGATGCCGGGCGAGTTCCACGCCGATCTCAGCACAGACGGAAATGGCGAACCCATCGATCTCCAGATCGTTTTTCACACCAACTGATTGGATATAACACTCTGTACCATAAAGTTTTTTCATGATCCCTTCAGCCATAGGGGACCGGACCGCATTGTGATCGCAGCAAAACAGAACCGATTGCGGAAGCGTCTGATATTTGCTCCCGTCCGCCATATCAGCCCCCAAAGTGCAAGACGCAGATCAGCGTAAACAGACGGCGCGAGGTGTCATTATCGACCTCTGCCTTGCCCTCCAGGCGTTCCTTTAAGACACGGGCGCCTTCGTTGTGGATACCGCGGCGGGCCATATCGATGGTTTCGATCTGGCTGGGGGGGAGGGTCTTGACCGCATCGAAGTAACTTTCGCAGATCTGAAAGTAATCCTTCACAACCTGCCGGAAGGGCCCCAGAGACAGATGGAATTCGGTCGCAGGCTCATCGTTTTCTTGTTTGATATCAAAAACAAGGCGACGCTCGCGGATCGACAGTGCCAGCTTGTAGGGCCCAGCAGGCACCTCCCGCCCATCACGGGCCGGCATGGTAAAGCTGTTGTTTTCCAACAGATCAAACATCGCCACTTTCCGCTCCTGATCGATCTCAGGGGTCGGTGGGGGCAGATTGCGGTCATCAATCTCAATATGGACGATTCGGGTCATGTGTCACCGCTATTCAACCGGTCGAGCCGCGCCCTGACCGACAATCCATGCGCCTGCAGGCTTTCTGACGTGGCCAGACGTTCAGCCGCCGGGCCAATGGCTGCCAGGGCTTGGGGTGTCATGCGCGACAAGGTGGTGCGTTTGATAAAGTCCATGATGGATAACCCACTTGAAAACCGTGCAGACCGTGCGGTTGGCAGCACGTGGTTCGGACCTCCAATGTAGTCACCAATTGCTTCCGGTGTCCAACCCCCGATAAAGATCGCACCGGCATGGGTGACCCTTTGCGCCAAGTCGTCCGCATCGCCGGTACAAAGCTCGAGGTGTTCCGGCGCGATCCGGTCGGACAAGGCAACCGCTTCATCCATATCGCGCACCGTAATAACTGCACCAAAATCACGCCAACTGGCACCCGCAATCGCACGGCGATCGAGCGTCTCAAGACGTTTGTCGACAGCCGCAGCCACGGCCTGCCCGAAAGCGGCATCATCGGTAATCAGCAATGATTGCGCGCTTTCGTCATGCTCCGCTTGGCTCAGCAAATCGAGCGCGATCCAATCAGGATCATTATCCCGATCGGCAATCACCAAAATCTCGGAGGGACCAGCGATCATATCAATGCCCACCTTGCCAAAAACCCGGCGCTTGGCAGCGGCAACAAAAGCATTGCCGGGGCCGGTGATCTTATCCACCGGAGCAATCGTTTGGGTGCCATAAGCCAATGCGGCCACAGCCTGCGCACCGCCGATGCGGTAAATCTCATCCACACCCGCGATCTTGGCGGCCATCAAGACAAGCGGATTAATCGCCCCATCCGGTGTGGGCACAGTAATCGCCAAACGACCAACGCCCGCCACTTTCGCAGGAATTGCATTCATCAGAACCGAGGACGGATAGGTCGCAATCCCCCCCGGCACATAAAGCCCGGCAGCAGAGACCGGCGTCCAACGCCAACCCAACTGCGCGCCCACATCATCCGTCCACATCGCATCTTCGGGCATCTGGCGGGCGTGATAGGCGCGAATGCGGTCAGCGGCCATTTGCAGCGCGGCTTTGTCGTCATCACTGACCTTGGCGCATTCCGAGGCGATCTCATCAGGCGAAAACCGCATGGTTTCGGGGGTCAGTTCCAAACGATCAAACTTCGCCGTCAGCTCCAGCACAGCCGCATCACCGCGCGCACGGACATCGGCAATAATCTCGGCCACGATATGATCCACATCCGGGCTGTCTTCGCGCTTTGCACCCAAAAGGGCGGTAAAGCGGGTTTCGAAATCACTGTCAGATGTGGATAAGAACTGTGGCATTGCGGAACTCCTTGCCCGGCACGACATAGCGGGGAGGGCGTAGGGGATCAACACGGAGGGGCCAATGTTCGGATTTGGTTCATTGTAGCTAAGATACAAACCGCCATAGCAGGCATTTACATGCTTTACCTCAATGGCAGGTCTAAGCCCATGTTGACTGATGTTGCATTTGAATAAAAAGTGATAGTCAGGCGTATGGAAGCTGTACCTCACACCCGAACAAACCTTTTCAATGATCTATCCTCGCTTGGCATTCAGGTCGGGGACGGGCTTTTTGTGCATGCCTCGATGAGTGCTATAGGAGCTACCGTGGGCGGTGCCCGCACAATCGTAGAATGCCTTTTGGAAACGGTGGGGGCGGCAGGCCTTATCGGAATGCCCGGGTTCTCCTCCGATGCCTACTTTCCTGCCGAAATCGATAAGTCCCGATTAACTGAAGAGCAGATTGCCGAAATTGAAAATGTGGTTCCTGGTTTCGATGTCGCAAAATCTCCAACGTCTGGCATGGGGATTATTGCGGAGACTTTCAGAAATTGGCCTGGGACTCAGCGCAGCGCACATCCAACGGTATCAATCTGCCTTAATGGACCGAAAGCAAGTGACTTTCTCGAAGAGCATAGCTTGGCTTGGGCAACGGGGGAACGAACTCCTCTTGGAAAGCTACGTGACCGTCAGGCGATGAAAATCTTTCTAATTGGCGTCGGTTGGAACCGTTGCTCAGCTCTGCATACGGCAGAGACCCTTGCACAGAATAAGCGGACCAAATCACGGCGCTTCAAGAACAGTGGCGCAAACGGAACATGGGTAGAAACACCCGATGTTGCAGATGATATGAACCGGCTTTTTCCGACCGTCGGTGAGGCGTTTGAAAAGACCGGCAATGTTTCTTTTGGAGTGTTCGGAAGTGCAGAATGCAGGATATGCGACTTTCGATCTTTAGTCGATTTCGCGTCTGACTGGATCGACTGCTCCAACAGGCGAAGTGGAGATGACAGCTGAATGAACGGCGCCACCCCATGTCCGCTACGTCCCGCGCATCGGACGTTAAGGCCCTCGCACCGAAAGTCCGTTATCCACTACGAAAAGCAGCAACGGGCCGCACACTGCGACATCCCAAATCCATCACTCCGGATGGCTCGGGGCCTTACCCGATGGCGCCACATAAGGCCGGGTCACATCGCGTAGGACCACTTCAAGCGCCTCAACATCCAAAGCGATCACGCCGTCACCTGCCAAGGTCAGCTCGATACGGCCGGTCCCATCGTCACCCGGCGCAAAGGCAACCGAAAGCAGCGAAAACACCATATCAGGGTCGGATTTATCCACGCCTTGGCTTTGCACGCCCATCACATCCTCAAACGCTAACACCGCCTGCACTCGCTCAAAGTTGCGGCGGCGAGCGGCGGCGTTCGGGGCGTCTTCCCAGCGGAACCGGTTCAGCAGCAGGGCAAAGCGCCGGGCCTTGCGGTCATAGCGCATCTCGGCTGCCGGAAACACCGCGTCCTGTACCAAGGCCGCGATCACCTGCAAATCGTCGGTATCCAATGCCTTCAGGCGCAGCGGCCCTTCTTTACCATCCTCAAAACGTGCATCTTCGGTCATGCTGACACCCGCTCAATCTGCGCGCCCACGGCGCGTAGTTTTTCCTCAACACGCTCATAGCCCCGATCGAGGTGATAGACGCGGCTGACAATCGTCTCACCTTCCGCAGCTAAACCCGCGAGGATCAAGGAAACCGAGGCCCGCAAATCGGTCGCCATCACCTGCGCGCCCTTCATCTGGCCAACCCCGTGGACCTTGGCCATGCCGCCTTGAACTTCCACATTGGCGCCCATGCGCAGCAATTCCGGGGCATGCATAAAGCGGTTCTCAAAAATCGT
Organism: uncultured Paracoccaceae bacterium; assembly: GCA_947501555.1. Classification (GTDB taxonomy): domain Bacteria; phylum Pseudomonadota; class Alphaproteobacteria; order Rhodobacterales; family Rhodobacteraceae; genus Yoonia. The sequence continues at coordinate 1,513,390 of CANMWG010000001.1, read as the reverse complement.
TTCCTCCAAAACACTCGTGCCGTTGCTCAGGCACATCATCGCCATGAATTGGGCCTGTAGATCGGTGGGAAAGCCGGGGAATGGCTCTGTTTTGGCATCGACGGGCAAGATCGGACCGTCACCCTTGGTGACTTTCAGACCCAATGGTGTTTCCTCAATGATCGCCCCCGCAGCGACCATTTTGTCAGCAAAGCAAGGGATCAGATCCAACCGGCCGCCCAGCAGCTCAACCGAGCCACCGGCGATCATCGGGGCGACCATAAAGGTGCCCATCTCGATCCGATCGGTCAGCACTTCTTGGGTGGCACCATGCAAACGGTCGACGCCGGTAATAGTCAGCGTATCCGTGCCCGCGCCTTCAATCTGGGCACCCATCGCGTTCAGGCAATCGGCCAAGGCCACCGTATCAGGCTCACGCGCGGCGTTCTTGATCACGGTCGTACCCTTGGCGAGCGTCGCGGCGGCCATCGCATTCTCCGTAGCCCCAACCGAGGCGAACCGGAATTCAATCTCGCAGCCCTTTAGCCCATTTGGGGCGGCGGCATGCACGTATCCATCGCGCAGCTCTACCGTGGCACCAAGCTTTTCCAAAGCTTCCAGATGGATGTCGACGGGCCGTGCACCAATGGCACAACCACCGGGCAATGACACAACCGCCTCACCTGTGCGGGCCAGCAAGGGGCCCAGAACCTGGAATGAAGCACGCAGCTTGCGGACCAGATCATATTCCGCCTTGTGGCTGGTCAGATTGGCGGCGCTCATCACCATGACGCGCCCCCCCTCAAGCTGGGCGATCTCAACACCAAGCGATGTCATCACATCGGAAATGGTACGGATATCGGCAAGACGCGGCACATTGGTGAGGGTCAAGGGCTCGTCCGTTAGGATCGCCGCGGTGATCAGCTTAAGCGATGTGTTCTTGGCGCCCGCAATCTGTATCTGCCCATTCAGCGGGGTACCGCCTTTGACCACAATGGAATCCATGCCTGCCTACTCTTTCTCTTTATTATTTTGCTCTGCCGTGCGCGCGCGGGCCTGTGCTTTGCGTTTGGCCATATTGGCCTTCAGGGCCGCCTTAAGGCGGTCTTCCCGCGTGGACTGCGGCTTTGGTGTGTTGTTATCTTTGGTGCTCATAGGGCTTGTGTTAACAAGTCGGGGAAAAAGGGTCCAGTCAGGGCTTGCGCCATGGTTCGTTTGGCGCTAATTCCCCGGTCCACGGATGCTGTGGTAGCTCAGTGGTAGAGCACACCCTTGGTAAGGGTGAGGTCGGGAGTTCAATCCTCCCTCACAGCACCATTTTACCAAACTGATCGTTTTACACCCCCGTAAGGGTACCTAAGTATTTGAAAGGGAAGGAAACTTGCATAGTTCCATACCCTTCATTTCGGCAGTAGCTGATGGGCGCTGAAAACGCCAGTCTCAGTACACCCTTTTTCAGCGCGTAACTACCTTTTTCGTATATATTATAAGGGCTTGAGATCAAGTTTCCACTTCTGGCGCTCCTCCATCGCTCTGGCAAAGCGCATCTCTCAAGCATCGCGCAGCATAGCCATCACTAACTCAAAATACTCATGGGTTGGCTGGAGCGATTTCATAAGCTCCACGAAAGCATCTTCTGTCAACGGCGGCGTAAAAACCTGCCACTGCCAGTCCCAACCCAAGTGCGACATGGGTTTTGCCGGTAACAGACGGGCCAAGTACAATGACATTCTCGCGACGCTCAATCCAGTCACACCGCGCCAGTTCGAGCAGCATCATTTTGTTCGGTGACGGGATCGCCTTGAAGTCGAAGCTGCCCAGGCTCTTGGTAGCCCCAGCAGAACGCCTATATTGAGCGGAACAACCGCACGGTTCGCGGTGAATGGCTAAGCCAATACATCTTTGAAACCATCGAGAAGGCCCAGGAACAAGCAACAGAATGGCTCTGGACTTACAACAACGAGCGACCCAACATGGGCATCGGCGGCCTGACCCCCGCTATGAAACTAAAAACAGCCGCGTGAATTCTACGGCTGGACCCCATCAAAAATGGGGGGATTACCACGACAATGCCGTCGCCGGGAGCTTCTTCCAACTGTTGAAGCGAGAACGGATCAGGCGACAAACATATCCGACAAGAGAAGCAGCAAGGCATGACGTGTTCGAATACATTGAACTTTTCGACAACACGAAGCGCAAGCACACGAACAACGGCATGCTGTCGCCCGTTGACTTTGAAGAAAGACAGCTCAAACTGAAAAAGGCAGGTGTCTAGGAAACTAGGGGAACCTCAGAAACTAGGAGCTATTCATGGACGCCTGTCTAAACCCTAAGGATACCGCGCATTGGCCTCTGGCAAATCACTTTGTTGACCACCGTAATCGGCGCCCCAACAGACAATTTCGTTAGTCCCGGATTCAATGGCACAACTGTGAGCATAGCCGAGCTTTGCTGGCAAGGCAGCAAAGGACCCTTCGGGGGCATCGGTGGGGTCGGCTGGCGATTGGACCGGGCCGGATGGTTCTTCAAATACGCGGCCTTGGCACACAACCTGACCATCAAGCATCAACGCACAGTAATGATAAAAGCCTGCGGAGACCTGTTGAAAACGCCCCTCTAAAGCTTGCGCTTGACCACGATCGAAGCGTGGCTCACCCCAGCAATGCATCGCCTGATCAGTGTCCAAGCCACAGGTATAGTCACGACCAGCGGAGATTTGCGTAAAGACCACATTTTCGGGCACGTCGAGCTTACCAATCGTGTCTTCGCCCCAGCAATCCACCTTGCCTTCGGACATTAAGGCGCATGCATGGAACCAGCCATTTGTCACATAAATGTACTCACCTTGTGGAGGATTGAATAATTCTGCGACCGCGTTTTCGTTTTCGGTATCCCCCCAGCAATAAAGACGGCCCGATGTTTCGATTCCACAGGCGTGGTAATAGCCGGCGTCTACATCGATAAAGGTTTCCTCGCTCGGACAAAGTTCACTGTAGCTGCCCCAACAACTCGGGTTGCCAGCTTCGTTCAAGCCAATGCTTTGCCTGCCGCCACCGGCTATTTTGACAAACGGATCATCTGGCGTGCCAACACTACCGCTAGACCCCCAGCAGACTGCCTGCTGATCCTCATTCAATACGCATAAGTGGGAGGCGCCAGAGGCAAAGTTGCGTGCGGTGTCAATGTCGAGACCTTCGCTGATTGCGAAAGTGGGCAGGGAAACACCCAAGGTAAACAGTGTGCAGAGGGTGAGGTTGTTGTAGGCTGTTGATTTCATGTCAAAATTCCTATCGTCTGTCATTTCCAATATGAGTACGCACCTGCAACTATTCGGCGCGCAATTCCCATGTTTGGTACCCGGCGCGATCGTCGCTGCAGGTTTGAAGCGTCAGAGATTTGATCTGATGGTCCGATGTGCCGCCCCGGCCACGGGTCGTTTCTTCGCCAGCTGTGAAACACAAGTCCATGGCCGAAATCGGCGAGAGATGCCCGTCGTCGGTAAGCGCGATGTTTTGCATGTCTCCGCCATCACAGGCGGCCAGCTCGATGCTTGCTCCAACGGCAAGATCAGAAACAGTGGCGCACACATCCCATTCCGGCATGTAAAGTCTGGCTTCCTCGATGCTTGCGAGGTCAAAGACCTGATCCACGCCTGCCTCGCCCTGATAGCCGTAGCAAGTATGGGTCTGAAGCCCGTTTTCCACGTTGGCATTTGTCTTGCTGCCCGAGATGTCCAGACAATAAAAGTCAAGGTTTCCATCAAGGCGGTCGGTCAACATCACCTCGACAGAGTCTGCTGCTGCAGTGCTGGCGAGTGTCGCGAAAGAAACGGTTAAGGCGGCGATAAACTTCATTTTTTTGATCCTTTGCAAAGGGGTATTTCAAGGTTGATACGTGCGGTGGCAGAGTTTTCGTCGGCTTTAGAAGTACGATTATACATCGTTAACCAAGTGACAGATATCTGCGCCGGTCAGGACGCCATTTACGTGAGGCCAAGTACCGATGGTTCGCGGTGGCAAATGGCGACGTGCGGCGCGACCTGCGCCACACGTTTGAGGTCGGCACGGGGGTCAGGCGTCCACAACCTCGACGATTTGCATCATGCCGCGGTCTTCATGGGCCAAGACATGGCAGTGGATTACAAACATGCCTGTAAAGCTTTCGAAACGCGTTTTGAAAGTTGTCGACCCATCCGTGCCGTTTGCGGCAGTCGGCACGCCAAGCGTATCCTGCCAGCGGCGAAGGGGGCTGTCTGATGGCAGCTCTTCCCCATTAAAATGGGTCACAAAAAACGGATTAACGTGGATATGATACACGTGAACCATCCCAGTTTCGTTGGTAACGGTCCATTCTTCAGCAGTTCCCAACGTCATGGATTGTTCGACGTCACCGTCAAAACTCTCTCCATCAATCGTATCGCCGCGCGTGAACGCAATTGTACGGGACGGCAATTCAGTGCTGTCGAAAGGTTCTAGCCCCGATCCAGGCAAAGCATCATCCTCGGACCATGTCATTTCGACAGGGTCGCCCGAAACGTTCATGTCGATGTCGAAAATACTCAGCTGACGCGCCGCATCCTCTGCTTCTTCCTCATTTTCGATTTCTTCATAGTCGGCGGGAACATGCACGATCAGGTCGAGCCGGTTGCCGGAAGACAGCATCGCAGGGTTGAGCCAAGGCCTATCCGCGTTCTTTAGATCAATCGGAATGCGCTTTTCTAGTGTGAAGCCATCGTAGGCGATCAAATAAACCTCAAGTCCGGCAAGGCTAAGGCGCGGTAGATGGAAGTTTTGTCCATTGCCCATGCCATTGATGATGCGCCAACGCTCGACCGATCCGGGTGCAAGTTCCAACGTCGGATCCGTAACCCCGCCGCCCTCTTCAAAGGCTTCGATCAAACCGTCATTTGACAGGAAAAGGATACGCTCCTTGGCCTCTGCGATATAGTCCGGCATCGCGCCGGGTACGTCTTCAACGATCAGCGGTCCAGCCAAGCCTTTGCCAACCTGATCGGCCGTCGCTCCGTGCTTGTGCGCGTGGTACCAGAACGTGCCGGTCATGTGGTCTTCGGGGAGTTCAAACCGATAGTTTGCACTGCCCCAGACATAATGGGTGTCCGCTGCACCATGGTGCGCGTGGCCATCCTCAGCGCATTCGACGACCTGATCCTGCGGAACCAAGGAAACAAAGACGTTGTCTGAAAAATACTGACCGCTGGAATCGAATGAAGGCGAAACATGCAGGCCATGAGGGTGCAGGTTCGTCGTGTTGACGCCATGTTCTTCGTTCATGTCGTCGGTACAATCATCATCCTTGGCGGGCAAGGAATTGACCAATTCGATATCCAAAGCCTCGCCCGGAGAAACGCGCATCACTGGGCCGGGAAAAACGCCGTTATAAGCCATCCCTCGGTTCAGCAAGCTGCCTGTTTCCTGAACGTCTAGTCGGTATTTCGGGGCGAACGCCTGAGCGCGTGCCGGGCCTGATCCGATCAGTATTGACCCGAATGATGCTGCTGACAAAAGGGAGGCACTTCCAAGAAGAGCTTGGCGGCGGTTCATCTTGATAGGTGGTAATCCTGCAGAAGGTTTCATAAGCGTAACATGTCCCTTTGGTCTTAGATGCGTTGATCTGACTTCGGTTTCGGAATTCTTTATGCGTAGATACTTTGGTTCGGGGTGAACGAACGCTAAGTTGCAGTGTGTCTTGTCATTGAAAAACATCCCTGTACTGGCGACGTGTCAGGCGGTCACGATGCCATTTCATTCGTTCACAACGATCCATGCGCGCAGAGTCCGATCTACGTCAGCGCAGCTAAGCAGCAACAAATCCCGAGACATGAAGGGCCCGGCAGACCGGCTGTTTGCTCCAACTGAAATGCACAACGTCTCGTCATCCGCAGGCGACAACGCCAAAGTTTGGGGATCATAGCGGAACTGCTGGGACGCGTTTGCCGGATCGCACATCGTAAGACCGAACTGGGCTTCGCCATCAATGAGGACTTCTGCACAATATTCAGGATACGCGACGGAGCGGATCAAACCACTGTCTTCCAAAAGGGCAAACTGTACATCGCCGCCCTGAGGCTTACAGGAGTGGGCCTGTAAAACCTCAGCAAAGCCGCGCCCTAATGTGTCGATGCACCAGCCTAGGCCGTCCGCTTCGTCCAGATTGTCCGCAAGGTGGATCACAGGGGCAGGCGTCTGCAATGTCGGTGCCTCAGAATGGGCAATCTGAGCAGCAAGCAACAGCGGCAGGGCCAATGTCGGTATGAAAAACTGTTTCAATTGAACCTCTCTTTGCATATTGAACTGTGGGATCGGTTGGGATCTGCCAACTGGCACTTCGGCCACAGAGTTTCTGAGGTAGCGATCGTTAAACAGGCCAAGAAAGCCGTCATAACCAAGAAGAAAAATGGAAGCGCGTGGTTATCCATCTGCTGACGAACCTTCTATCCGGCCCGAAGTTGCGATCGCAAAACTTTCGCTCTGCGGCACTTTGACGTCCCCACGCAAGGTAAATTACCCCCTCAGTCACTTGCCGCCACACTGGCTCTTTACGCCGCCAAATCCAAAAGGAAGCGTGTCGCAAAATGTAACCGATGGGCGGTGTTGATACATTTTGCGACAATTAATCCAACCAAAATCGGGTTTCACACGCTAGAACGAGAGTGTAGCCGCCTTGTGAGGAGAAGCGGTATCAAAGAGGATGGTGACCCTACATCGCCATAAATTCCTAGAATGACCTACCGAATTGATCAACGCCATGTCCGAGAAATCCTACCACATCCTGATAGTTGATGATGCCCGCGACATCCGTGAGCCGCTCGGACAATACCTGCGCAAACAAGGGTTTCGCACATCTCTGTCGGCAAATGCGGCTGAAGCCCGACAGACGGTCGAGCAATCCGGAATTGATTTGGCGATTTTGGATATCATGATGCCTGGCGAAGATGGGCTCAGTCTGTGTCGCTGGATGGTCGCCAACACAGGCATTCCTGTGATCATGCTGACAGCCCTGGCCGATGAGACTGATCGGATTGTTGGGCTAGAGCTGGGGGCGGATGATTATGTTGTCAAACCCTTCAATCCGCGCGAACTTCTGGCGCGGATCAAGGCCGTTTTACGCAGGATACCCGATCGCCAATGTCTATCCGAAAACAATAGGTTCGCTGGCTGGACTCATGACGGCGCCCGCAAATTTCTCAATCATGAAGATGGACGCGAGGTTTTCTTAACAACGAGTGAAAACCGGTTGCTGACGGTGTTCTTACAAAACCCCAATACGGTCCTCAACCGTGCGAGTTTACTGGATCTCACAGCAGGGCGGGCAGAGAAAGCCTTTGATCGCACCATCGACAATCAGATTGGTCGACTGCGAAAGAAAATCGAAGACGATCCAAAGGCACCCAAATTGTTGATCACTGAGCATGGAGGGGGATACGTGCTGGTGGTCGAAACGGTGGTGCCAGTTTGAAACGTCTCCCGCTTGCGACCCAGCTTTTGGTTCTGTTGAGCTTCGCGTTGAGCATTGCCTTCATTGGGGCATTGGCAATCACTGTACTTGCCCAACGGTCCAACGATCAAAACGCGCGGGATACGGAGGTTGCACACCGCATCGAAGAATTGGACTTAACACTGGACGCCCTTGCTCGGAAAAGTCAGCCCGATTTTGTGCGCGCTGCATCAAACAATGTAACGACAATCGCAATAGACGCCGAGCCAACCCTTCTAAAGACCTCTGCAGATGATAGATCTCAGATGTTGGCCGAACGCGTACAAGAAGCCCTCGGGCAAAGTGAAGTGCGCGTATCGATCCTGTCTAGAGCAGAGTCAAATCAGCCCGAAGATCCGCGCAATTTCGGGCTCAACCGTGAGATTATTTTGGTGTCATTTCAGTTAGGCAGCGATCGCTGGCTGAACTTTTCCGCACGGGAGCCACGCAGTTGGTACACGAAAACGCAACTGCGGTACTTGCTGGCCTTTTTTGCCTGCTCTTTATTGTTCGTACTGGGCGTCGTCTGGATTTTCCTGCGCAAGACGATTTCCCCCATCGAAGAGCTTGCGGTTGCCGCCCAAAAATCTGCGAAAGGCGATCGATCCGCACGGGTGGCGGTCGCAGGTCCCTTAGAATTTCAACAAGCGGCTAAAGCGTTTAACACGATGCAAGAACGCATCTCTCAATTCGACGCGGAACGAACCCGCACGATTGCTGCGGTTGGCCATGATTTACGCACGCCCCTCACTAGCCTCCGTATTCGCGCCGAAATGATCGACGGCGAATTGCGCGAGCCGATGATTGAAACACTCGATGAAGTTGCGGCCATGGCGGACGGGTTGGTTTCATATGCGCGCACGGGGCATTCAGAAAACCTGACACAAAGCATTTCATTGAAAGATCTACTCGCGAAGCTTTGCGAGGAATTGGATGTTCCGTTCCTCACTACGGCTGACCCCGTCATCAATGCTGGACCAGTTAGCTTTAGTCGCGCAGTCCGCAACTTGGTTGAGAATGCGCTTGCCTATGCCGGTCAGGCCGAGGTCGTGCTCTCTGTTCAAGCGGGCAAAGCTATCATCGAAGTTGAAGACGACGGTCCCGGCATTGAGCCCGCGCTGCTAACAACAATTTTCGATCCTTTTGTGCGCGGAGAAGCGAGCCGCAGCAGAGAAACCGGAGGAGCTGGGCTGGGCCTTTCAATCGCGCGCGACATCATAGTGGCCCACGGCGGCGAACTTAGCGTCATCAATAAACCGGATCGTGGCCTCACAGCGTTGGTGAAGGTGCCAACCCTCGGTACTGAGCACTAAAACAAAAATGAAAGCCATGTACTCGCAACTGTCACCGCATTCCTTACTAACGAAATCTGCGGTTTCGAGCTGATCAGGTTCACGTTTGGGCGGTGCTAACGCTAATTCTCTGGTGTTCCCTTTTTGCTCTGAGGCTTCGGAGATTTAATGAGCGACGTCGCAATTTGCGTCATCAGGGCCACAAATACGCCAATGCTGATGATCGCATAGAAGATCGTAAAGACCCGAGAGATTGGCGTAGTCGGGCTTAAGTCACCGAAGCCAATCGTTGCCGCGGTCATGACGCTGAAATAGAATGAATCCACCCAGCTCCAGCCTTCGACAGAATGATAGAATGACGCTCCGGACAAAAGTATGATAATTGCGAGCAAAAGCGTCGCCATAAAATCAGGGTTCTTCCATGAAAGTACGATGCCTTTGAGCATGCGCGCGAAAGTCAGGCCAAATGAGAGCATGAGTGTCGATGTCCTTCTGCCTTTAGATTTCCAAGATTGTCTTAAGGCGCTTCAAATACCCTTTGACCCAGTGCGAATAGAGCTTCTGCGTAAAATATGTTGATAAGCGCGACCCATCGTATTCCGTGTCTAGCCGGTACTTCAGAAGGGTTTGGTGTTTTGCAATTTTCACGACCTCGCGCCGCCCCGTCAAAGGAAGGTCAGCCCCTTCGGTTGAAGTGAATTCAAAGCACACACCTGGTTCATGCACTGTGATCACGCCTGGAGTGTCCAGCCTTTTCGTTTTGAAAAACAGCGATTTTTCCATCATGTTCATCCCGACAGCCATAGGGCCGTCGACATCCATCCGAACGACTTCGGATCGCCAGGTCGGGTCGAGTGTCAGGTTGGAGACATACGAAAAAACGTCCTTTGATGGACGCTCAATCACAACTTCCTCAGCGATATAGACCATGTTCATCGACATATTCCTTGCTGGTGCGTTAGTTCATTGCTTAACAGGTACGCTGATAAGTGACACGATGAAGCGGGCTTACAGAAGCCCGCTTTAGCCGCTCGGTATAGGGTTGAATCATCGCTCTTTATGCGTGGTCGTACCCGTCATATTGATCATCTTCGTTGATGGTGAAGACAATTTCATGCAGCGCCTGCGTCTTGAATTCCTGCGTTTCGCCCGCTTTGGTAATGCGAATGGTTTCATTGCCAATGTAGCGGTAAGCTGGCTCTCCGTGAGGAGCGCATTCTTTCAAGGGGCGTTCAACCATCACGAGGTGATCTTGGTCGATCTGGAATTCAATCTCAAAATCGTCCTGAGCGGCCTTCATTTTGAGGGTCTTGCCATAGGGCAGCCCAAGTTGGCTCTCGCTTGCGGGAACCATATTTTCCACCGAGCCTGTCATGCTCAAACCTTCTCGGTTGAAAATCGGATCAATAACAGCGCCATCTTTTGAGAAAACCAAGCACATTGGTTGTGGATCACTGCCATCACGCGGGATCATCACCGAGTAATCAACGGAGTACTCTGGTGTATGCAACTTGCCCCAATACCAATTGCGTTTTCCTGCTGAGACCGGGACTTCACCCCAGTTATGATCGCGGTAACCGCTTCCTGTGACAGCCGTTTCGACACCATCTTTGATGAGTGTCCCTTCAACCCGCCCCTGCGGCACAGCAATGGTCCACCCCATGGCGGCCATTGCCATTTCTTCGGGCGTTTTGCCTACGACCCAAGATGGGAAATCTTTGTGAAGTTTCAGGTGCACCCCGTGACCATTGCACAAAGCCTTCATCTCGAAGTGCTCGCCTTGGTCGATGCAAAAGTCATCGCCAATGTGGACGTCGCATTTTTCATAGGACAGGCTGACTTGATCCACAGAATAGCGGGCCAGCTCGTTGATTTCTCGACCGCCAGGCGAGAAGATGTTCAGGCGGACGGTAGGCTGCCGCGGCGACACACGCGTATCATTGGTGGACCACATCACAACGACATGATCGCCGGTGTCTAGCTCGGCATCGAAATACCACCATTCGAAATCTGTCTCCCGATTTTCCATCGGAAACTTCAGGTGCATTGCGTCGTGTTTCAAAAAGTTGGTCATATCTGTCTCCAAAAATTGTAGCGCTGCTCAGGTGCGTTGGATTAGGCCTTTCGGCCTAGGATTTTGTTGTATTTGGAGAGGAACAAGTCCTCGCCTTTCAATCTGCGGGTAATGAAGTTGCCAGCAGTAAAGAGCCCGAGGAAAGAGTTCCCGATTTTTGGCCCTAAAGGCACAAGGAACGGCGCTTTTGGGCCCCATGGCTTGTAGGGTTTCAGATCTTCGACCCTTTTGCCCTCAACCAAAGCCTTCAGAACTGTCTTGAGCCAAGCCACCTGACGGCCAGCGCCAACAACAGTCATTGCATCACCGGTTTCTGCAGCATCGCCGGCTGCGAAGACATTGCCCAACTTTGAAGGACGCAGCCATGCATCTGTCTTAACGCGGTCTGCGCCGCCAACCTCAGCCCCCGGCAAGGTTTGCAGCAATGTCGAAGTCGCCTTGCTGCCGATGACAGGGAAAATCAGATCCGCCGCGACTTGCGCACCATTGGAAAGGGATATGGTGCCAGCATAGGGTTCTGTGAGGCTCTCTAAGTTTTCGACGCGCGCACCAAATGTCAGCGAGACGCCCGATGTTTTCAGCTTTGCAGACAACTCACGGCCCAGCTTTGGTGGGTGATGCGGGAAGAGTGTGGCCTCGCTGGAAATCAGGTGAACTATTTTATTGGGGAAGGCGTGAGCGATTTCACCCGCGAGCTCCGTTCCGACAGCCCCAGCCCCTACAATTGCGATGGTCTGCGCCGCGACGAGCTTTGCGTGAACCTGCGCATTGGCTGCGCGAAGCCCGTCAATATCCTCACCGTTGGGTTTGAATGGCACTGCGTTGCTCGAACCCGTCGCGACAACAATTTGGTCTGCGGCAATCGTTTCACCTGAGGCAAGTGTCACTTCGGTTTCTGAGATAGTTTGCGCAACGCCTCTCACCACACGTCCGCGTTTCAACAACCCGTCATATGGGATCAAGGCACGTTCAAGGGTTGCAGGATCCACAATGGCCCGTACCATCGCGGGCGCATGGACAAAGTGGCTATTTTGCTCGATCAAAGTGACCTCAGCCAACGGATCCAAAGATTTGGCCAGCTCCACACCAATATAGCCGCCGCCAATAATCGCAATTTTTTGTGCCATAGCCTGCCCTGTCTGGTCTGTATGTTTACATTTCGAATCGAGACAATAGATAAGGATTAGAGATGCGCAAAACAATAGACCATGGTCCACGGTTTGGGGAATTATGAAAATAGGTGAGCTTTCCGAAAGGTCCGGCCTGAGCCGTGATACCATCCGTTTTTATGAGAAGAACGGGTTGATCTCGTCTTCCGCCAGTCAAAGTGAGACGAACAACTATCGCCAATACAGTGACGATGTTTTGTTGCAGTTGCGCTTTGTCAGCAGTGGGCGCGAGGTGGGCATTTCAATCGCTGATCTACGCGAACTCATGAAGGCCTTTTTCGCCAGTTGTGATCCGTCCGAAGCTGAAAATGTAATCGTTGCCAAAAGGGCGGAGCTCAAGACTAGATTAGAACAAATCGAAAATGTCGTGAGCTTTCTTGATGCGGCACTTGTGAAAGTGCGCGAAGGGCTTGGTGACACTTGAGTGTCTGACGTCAGCGTTTATGGGTCCAAATTGGGATGATCAGCCCCACTTGAGTGTTCCAATTTGATTGTTAGTGCATGACTGGCCTTTGGTTCATCTGGATGATGGTTTCTGGCGCTGTTGGGCGGTAACTAAGAGTGTAATCCCCCCATTTTTAAAGGGGCCCAGCCGTAGAATTCAGGCGGCTGTTTTAAGTTTCATGGCAGGTGTGATCCCGCCGATGCCCGTGTTGGATCTCTCGTTGTTGTAAGTCCATAGCCATTCAGTTGCCTGGTCTTGCGCCTCCTCAATCGTTTCAAAGATATATTGTCCGAGCCACTCGCCACGAACGGTGCGGTTGTAACGTTCGATGTAGGTGTTTTGTTGTGGCTTGTCCGGCTGGATATATTCCAGGTGGATGTTGCGTTTCTCAGCCCATGTCATGAGCGTGCCACTAATATATTCTGGGCCATTATCGACACGAGTTGCCTGCGGCTGACCGCACCACTCAATGATCTGGTTCAGGCTATGCGCAAGTCACGCCCAATGATCTCTACGGCCCGTATTGTGCAACGCCCTTTGCGGAAAATACCAACAAAAAAGGAGACTCCGTCCATGAGTGATGAGGCGTTGGGAGGCTGGGTTAAGATACGCCGCCACATGGTTCGGTCCATACGGTGATACCCAAGGTCTTGTGATAGCGCCTAGGAACCCTCCGTCGATAAAAGTAATGCCCCCGATCTTCCTTCAGATATCTCACCGTCTCTGACGGCATCGCATCGAAAAGCCCTGATTTTGTGTCGAAAATTAGACCCGCCAGGTGGGGTAACTCTAACAATATAAGAAAAATCAACGCAATAGCGTTATGGTGGGCGACCCTGGAATCTGGTTTTCGGCAGGCGAGACTTAGAAACTACATTATGTTTATCAACATCATACGGATGTCGTGATTGATGTTTAGGTCGCGGTTGTGTCCAAAAATGAAAGATATGTGTCCAGAAATAATAGTTATTGGTGTGGTCGTTTGATCGGCTAAAGTCGCTGGCGGCGTCAACAGAGTTTAGAACTTAGCCCAGACGGATCAGTGTTCACCACGACAGTGCTGGTGGTCGGCCAACGATGCCAAGACATAGCACTCTTCTGAACTTCCCTCGCCATCGCATCCATCCGTAATACGAACCAGTTCGGTTTCCAGTGCTTTGAGCCTTTGCAGCTTCTCACGCACGTCGGTCAGTTGATGCTGGGCGATCTCGGTGGCCTCTTGGCAGGAGCGGTCAGGATGCTGCTGTAAATCGATCAAGGCGGTGATGGCTTCGATAGAGAATCCAAGGTCACGGGCATGTCTGATGAATCCCAGCCGTTCCAGACCCTCTTTGTCATATCGACGTTGATTTCCATCGGTGCGACCTGCGGAAACCAGCAATCCAGCCTGTTCATAGTAACGAATGGTCGGAACTTTCACACCCGTCTGTTTTGACAATTGCCCGATAGAAAACATACGATTTACCTCTTGAAGCTCTAGTCACTAGAGGTTGTAGGTAAGGCGGGACACAAAGAAAAGGCGATTCGTATGTCCCCCGATTCAATGACCCAAGAGACCCCACTCCTTGATTATTCAACAGGCTCAATCCAGTCACTGATTGCGGATCGTGGGTGGTCCAAACTTGAACCCGCTGAAAGGGCCGAAGCTGCCTATGAATTTGTCAGGAATGAAATCGCATTTGGCTACAACAGCGACGACACCTTGTCAGCCTCCGACGTGCTGCGGGATGGCTTCGGTCAGTGCAATACAAAGACCACCCTACTGATGGCATTGCTGCGGGCCATGGATTTGCCATGCCGCTTCCATGGCTTCACGATCCACAAGTCGCTGCAACGTGGTATCGTTCCCGAAATCGTCTATCCCCTTGCACCTACCAACATCCTGCACTCATGGGTGGAAGTCTTATTGGACGGGAGTTGGGTCACCCTTGAGGGTTTCATCCTTGATGATGCGGTGCTGAATGCGCTGCAAAGGGCTTTCCCCGATCAGGATAGAATCTGCGGCTATGGTGCTGGCACGGACAACCTCCATGCCCCTGATGTCGGCTGGTCTGGGCGTGACACATATATCCAGAGAACGGGGATCAACGCCGACTTGGGGACGTTCGCATCTCCAGATGCTTTTTACGCGGAACATCGGCAACTGCGTGGCATCAAAGGGTTGCTGTATAGACTCGTGATCCGCCATTGGATGAACGCACGTGTGGAACGTCTCCGTCGTGGCCTAGTGCCGACCATCCCTAACGGGCCTGCAACTTCATTGCCGCCTCTCAAGTCAAGTGTGAAGGAGGCTGTGTAATGTCGGGTTGCTGTGGACATGATGCAAAGTTCGAAGGCGTCTCTGCTGATTACAAACGCCGCCTATGGATCGTCATCGCCCTGAACGCCACGATGTTTATGGTCGAGATGTCGGCGGGTCACTATGCCCAGTCTCAGGCCCTTCAGGCCGATGCGTTTGACTTCCTAGGCGATGCGCTGACCTACGGCATCTCTTTGGCAGTCATTGGTGCCTCAATTCGGGTGCGCACCAATGCGGCTTTGGCAAAGGGGTTAAGCCTGCTCTTGATGGGCCTCTGGGTCTTTGGCTCGACCCTTTACCGCGTATTTTATGTTGGAGTGCCTGAAGCGGGCATCATGGGGGTCGTAGGTGTAATGGCACTGGCAACAAACCTCGCCAGTGTCCTTCTGCTGGTTCGATACAAGGACGGAGATGCCAACGTCAGATCGGTGTGGCTGTGTTCACGCAACGACGCCATCGGCAATTTAGCAGTTGTCTTGGCCGCCTTCGGCGTCTGGGGGACAGCGACAGGTTGGCCTGACCTGATCGTTGCGGGGGTCATGGCGACATTGTTCCTGTCGTCGGCATTCCAGATCGTGCGTCAGGCGTTGCAGGAACGTCGCGATGCGATGCAGCACATCCATGGGGCAACATGATGGTCGTTCTGTTTACCACCATTGGGATCGTTATTGCGTTCGGGACCTTGGCAGCGATTGTCTGGTCCATCGCTTATCCCGAACACCGACTGTGGCCTCCGAAGCAATATACAACATTGACACCGATTTTGGTTTGGGTGCCAACGTTCACCCTGTTCGGCACCATGATTGGCGTTGGTGTTATGGAGTGGGGTTCTTGGACCATTCCCGCTGCGATCAGATACGGTTTAGGAGGGGCGTTGATCGCCCTTGGCAATCTGGGTGTGTGGTCGGAAGTGATAAAGTTTGGTGTTGATCAGACGGGGGGTGCTTCTGGGGTGCTACGGACAGGAGGGCTGTATCGGTATTCCCGTAACCCGCAATATGTATCCGACATCATGATCGTTTTGGGGTGGGGCATGATGTCAGCATCGCCTTCGGCATTCGTGATCGGGTTGGTGTCAGTATTGGTTCTCATTGTAGCCCCATTTGCGGAAGAGCCTTGGTTGAAACGGACCTACGGTGAGCAATATGCCGATTACGCTGCCAATGTCAGGAGGTTCCTATGACGAGTAAGGAACTAGTTAACCATTGTGCGCTCAGCCAAGCCCCTAAGGCTTTGGCTGAGATCAACGGTTAACCGAGATAATCGATGATCGGACAGTCGGGGCGATGATCACCACGGCACGACGTCACCAGATGGGCCAACTCATCATGCAGAGACTGTAACTCTCGCTGTTTTTCTTCGATTTCTTCCAGTCGCTTGGATGCGATGCGTTTCACTTCGGAACTGGGGCGGTCCTGATCCTGGTATAGTCCGAGGAGTTCACGGCACTCTTCGATGGTGAAGCCAAACTCTCGTGATCTCCGGATGAAGACGAGCTTTCTGACGGAAGCATCGTCATAGGTGCGGTACCCCGCATCAGAACGCGACGGAGCCTGAACAAGGCCAATGTCAGCGTAGTAACGCACAGTCTTGATAGGGAGGCCCGCAGCCTTTGATGCAGCAGAAATGTTCACAGAACTTACCCCTTGACCTTCCAGTTACTGGAGAGATTAGGTTGGTGCTGAATGAGTTTCAAGGGTGCCAGTCGGATAGATGCCCGCACCTGCGTAAAGAAAGAATGACCATGCCCAAGGATACCGCCAACAAAACTGCGACCCTCTATCGGATGGTGATGACCGATCACATGTGTCCGTACGGATTGAAGTCGAAAGACTTGCTGGAACGACAGGGCTATCAAGTTGATGATCGCCACCTCGCCAGCCGTGACGAGGTTGATGCGTTCAAGGCCAAGCATGATGTTAGGACGACGCCACAGACATTCATTGGCGAAACCCGCATTGGTGGCTTCGACGACCTAAATGCATACTTTGGGAAAGCCACCAAGGCTGATGATGCCACGACCTATAAGCCCGTGGTTGCCTTGTTCACAGTTGCTGCGTTGATGGCTGTTGCAGTCACCTGGCTGACACTTGGCACCATGTTCACGGGGCGAACGGTTGAATTGTTCATCTCGATTTCAATGGTTTTGTTGGGTCTGCAAAAGCTGCAAGATGTTGAACGGTTCGCCACCATTTTCCTGAACTACGACCTGCTTGCTCAGCGTTGGGTTCCCTATGGCTACGTCTATCCTTTCGTTGAGACGGGAGCGGGGCTGCTCATGATGGCGGGCGTTCTCACCTGGTTGTCTGCACCAGCCGCGTTGTTTGCGGCAAGCATCGGCGCGATCAGTGTGTTCAAGGCGGTCTACATCGACAAACGCGAACTCAAGTGCGCCTGTGTCGGCGGTGACAGCAAAGTTCCGCTTGGGTTTGTGTCGCTTACCGAGAACCTGATGATGATCGGCATGGCGGTCTGGATGCTCTCGAAGCTGTGATAAGAAAACGTTTGACCCTCCACCAACTGGAAGGATTAGCGATGGTAAAAAGACGTGAGGATCAATGCCTTCAATGAAATCGACTATCGTTATTGCTGCTATTTTGGTTGCAGGTGGTGTGGGCTACGCGATGTGGCCCACAGTACCCCACACCACAACGACAGACGTTGCCATCGCCATGGAAGACGGAGTTCTTGCAAATGTCCTGCTGCCCGACACGCTATCCCAGAATGCCCAGATCGGGCAACTCGCCTACGAGGCCAAATGCGCGGCTTGCCACGGGGGGAACGCTGCGGGCCAAGATGGCGTCGCACCGCCGCTGGTCCACGTTATTTATGAACCAAGCCATCACGGCGATGAGGCGTTCCAACGGGCTGCTGCTATGGGCGTTCGGGGACACCATTGGCCGTTTGGCGACATGCCCCCTGTTGAGGGGGTAACAAGGGGGGATGTCACGATGATCATCGCCTACATTCGGGAACTGCAACGTGCCAACGGGATCAATTGATCTCAAACAACAAGACTGGAAACAACAATGAAAGCTATTCTACTTGCAGGCATGATCGGGATTTGGGCCACGGGTGCGATGGCGCACTCGCCCCTCGATACAACGACACCAGCTAACGAGGCCATCGTCACAGAGATGCCGACCGAAGTCTTGATGAACTTCAAAGGTGACATCCGTCTGACGCGGGTTGCGATCACACATGCCGACACACACAGTATGGACATGGACCTTGGCGAACAAACGGCTTTCACTCAGGAGTTTGCCTTACCAATGCACGACATGGGAGCAGGAATCTATGTGGTTGAATGGCGTGGGCTTGGTGTAGATGGCCATGCCCTGAACGGCACCTTTAGCTTCACAGTCGAATAACGATGCCTGATGCGTTCGGTCTGGCGGCCATCATCACAAAATTTGCCCTCTACCTTGGCGTGATGACTGCGGCTGGCACTGTCATGGCGACGCTGATGTTTCGATTAGATCGCACACGTGGTTTGACCGCAGCATTCGCCGTTCTAGGGTTGGCGGCGACCATCCTTGCCTTCTCATTACGCGGAGCCAACCTGACGGGTGATCTCAGCGGTATGACTGATCCAGAGATGCTGGGCCTGCTATGGACGACGCCTGTAGGTACGGCATTGCTATTGCGTTTGGTGGGTCTAGGTCTGTTGATCGCTGGCTTGTTCATGGGGCGTGTTGGAGCTTGGGTCTCGGCTCTGGGTGGAGTCGTAGCGATCTGGTCATTCGATCACGTCGGACACATCTCTAGCCGAGACACGACGCTGCTCGACATCGCTTTGACGTTGCATTTGCTGACCGTCGCACTGTGGATCGGCGTTCTCACGCCATTGAAGCGCCTAGCATCGATACCCGACACCTTTAACATTGCTGCGAACGTGGGGCATCGATTTGGCGTTGTTGCGACTGTCACAGTCCCCGTGCTGATCATCGTTGGTGGTTACATGGGCTACCAGCTTGTTGGTTCGTTCACCGCACTTATCGGGACTGGATACGGGCAAGCATTGATCATCAAGGTTTTTCTCATAGGTGGCCTGCTTGGGTTGGCTGCGGCCAATAAACTTCGGTTCATTCCTGCGCTCCGAGCAGGTGATCCAGCCGCTGCAAGTCACCTCTCCAAATCTATATCGGTTGAATGGCTGGTCATCTTTGCTGTGCTTGGCACGACCGCTGTTTTGACAACACACCTGACTCTGCCAGCATGAGGCACCACATGAATAGACGACACTTCTTGGCCTCCGTTTCAGCCACCGCGATCTTACCTATGCCCACTTTCGCGGCCGAAGATACGTTACGATTGAAGGCAGAAGCGGTGAAGCAACAAATCCTACCAGATGGAAATGGTGTGACATCCATGCTGGGCTTCAACGGATCAATGCCAGGTCCCGAACTGCGGGTGCGTCGTGGTGAGCGTGTGAACATCGATGTTGAGAACGATCTTGAAGAAGGCACCGCAGTGCATTGGCACGGCATCAGGCTGGAAAACCAGATGGATGGTGTGCCGATGGTGACGCAAGAGTTGATTGAACCTTCCGACACCAAAACCTACAGCTTTGTCCCACCTGACGAAGGCACCTATTGGTATCATTCTCATTACATTTCTCATGAACAAGTCGCACGTGGCATGATGGGACCACTGATTGTTGAGGATGAAACGCCCCCAGATATCGATCACGACATCACTGTGTTGATGGCAGATTGGCAAATGCAGGAAGATGGCAGCCTATCAGATGAGTTCACTGACATGCACAGCGTCGCCCATGGCGGTTACATGGGAAATTTCGCCCGTGCATTCCTATCCCAAGATCAGGTGAAAACTGGGGATCGGGTCAGGTTTCGACTGATCAACGCCGCCACTAACCGAATCTTTCCCGTCGCGATCAGTGGCGTCAGCGGGTCTGTCGTGGCCTTGGATGGCATGGCTCTATTGGAGCCACGTCCTATGGCCGAGCTTACCCTCGCACCCGCACAACGGACCGACTTGATCGTAGACATCACTGGTCCCGTTGGGTTTGATATGTTGACCCGTCAGGGGCCATATAGGTTGGCTGATCTGGCTGTGAGTGGCACAAATACGGATAGGGTGGTTGGGCAGATCATGGCTCTGTCACCGCCCAACCTGCTAACAACTGCTGATCCCACGCAACATCTGACGTTGACGATGATGGGTGGTGCAATGGGCGGTCGCCACGATGGTGATAACATCTGGGCCTTCAACAACGTCTCGGACCTACAAGGCGACCCTTTCGGATCATTCCAAAATGGCGAGACTGTGCGGATCACATTTGTAAATGACACCTCGTTCCCGCACGGCATCCACCTACATGGTCACCACTTCTACGAGGTTGATGAGAGTGGGGCCTTAGGCGACCTGCGTGACACAACTCTGGTAAACGCAGGTGAAAGCCGTGATGTCATCTGTGTCTTCGACAACCCTGGTCGTTGGCTGCTGCACTGCCACATGCTCAGCCACGCCGTTGGCGGAATGCGCACATGGGTGAACGTTGCATGAGGTGTTTGATCCCGATCTTGCTGTCGCTGGCATCCCCAGCCGCCGCTGATCACAATTGGGATCACCGTGACATCGTTGCGGGGCAAAGCCTGTATTCAGACAACTGCGCATCGTGTCACGGTGCCAATCTTGAGGGGCAGCCGAACTGGCAATCCCCTAACGCCGATGGTGTACTTCCAGCCCCGCCTCATGACGGGACGGGCCATACATGGCAT
This sequence comes from uncultured Paracoccaceae bacterium, assembly GCA_947501555.1. Classification (GTDB taxonomy): domain Bacteria; phylum Pseudomonadota; class Alphaproteobacteria; order Rhodobacterales; family Rhodobacteraceae; genus Yoonia. Next base: position 1,492,894 of record CANMWG010000001.1, on the reverse strand, counting down.
CATGATGATGAACTGCTGTTCGAGTATACCAAGCTCGGTGGGGCTGCTGCATTGGAGGTTAGGGGTGTCACTGGGTTCAACAGCGGGATGCCAGGCTTCGGCGGAACACTCACCGATGACGAGATATGGGATATCCTCGCCTACATTAGATCAACTTGGTCTGAGCGAGAACGCGAAGTCCAAGCCAGCAGGAACCCTCCACACTAACAATTCAGTGGAGTCGTTTCATCCACAACAGGACTTGCCCTCTTGTATCGGCGGGCAAGGAACCGTTGCATACGAACAGTAAACGCAGCAGTCACCGCTCAGTGGCTTGAGTACAGTTTGGCATGACTTGCATTCGTAAAACCACTGACACGCATCTGTTGGCATCATTTCAGTTTCAACATGCCCACAGTCGGGACAGGTCAGTTTGGACTCAAGAACAACTACTGTTTCCGTCGTTGCCATACCGCGTACCCCGTAAGAATAAGAAACCCAGCCAGAATTGGCAGCAAAACTGCGTCGTTATACAGCACACCCAATAACCCAGTAAGACCGAGTGCGGTCAAAACGATTGGTAGCAACGGCGTAAAGCAACACAGCGCAGCAAGCAGCGTTCCCCCAATGCCAAATGCCAATAGTTTATTTTTCATATTGCTATCCCTCGTCGTCCCGACTGTGCGGTTATCGCCAAAGTTTGATTTGCATTGGCAACCGCCATCCAGTCATAGCTCCTGTAGCGACTACAGGAGCAAGAGAAATGTTTACCATCGGGAAAGCTTCGCAGAAGAGCGGCGTCCACATTGAGACGATCCGTTATTACGAACGTGAAGGGCTTGTTCCGAAACCTGATCGCTCGGCGGCGGGGCGACGCCTGTATACCGCTGATGAAATCGCAAAATTGCGTTTCGTAAAGCGTTGCCGTGATCTTGGGTTTCCGATGTCGATCATCCAAACGTTGCTTTCACTGAACGACGAGCAAGGCCGTTCTTGTAAGGAAGTGAAGAGCATGGCCGAAGACCAACTAGTCGCGATCAATGCCAAGATTGATAGTCTTGAACGACTTCGTGCGGCCTTACAGAGCCTGTCTGCGAGTTGTGATGAGGGGACATCTTCATGCCCGATGCTGGACAGCTTGATGAGCGAGGCTCCAACGGTGCCACTTTAGCTGACTATCAGCCAATTGATCTGAATGATTACGTTAGGCTGTACTGTCCACGGCCTGTTTGAACCACACGACCGTCATCACACAATGCCCGCAGTGCGCGATAGCAGGCTTCTTGACTGAGATTGATGCGGGTGGCCAACTCGGTCACCGTAGCATCGAAGTACCCTGCCTGAACCGCAGCCAAGATGCGGTCCTTGGCCGACGGGATTGCCAGCAACTCGATATGTGCGCGGTACTGTTGGACCTGAACAGCCAGTAACCTTGTGAAGCCTTCGGAGAACGCAGGATTGGATTGCATCGTTGCAACGACATCCGCCTTTGCGATCTTTGTGACGCTGCCAGCCGCAGTGCAAATCGCATCGCAATGGTACGTCTCTGAGAAGACTGATGCCTCCGCAAACAGCCCGCCCGACACCGCTCTGTGAAGGGTCAAGGTGTCGCCACCCAGCCCAGTGCGTTGCAGCGTCACGCAGCCAGAAACGACACGGTAAAGTCCCGATGTTGTCTGATCCTGGCGAAACAGCACGTCACCTTTTTGCATGTCAATTGCGCGACACGCAGTCTTGGGTAGATGGGAGAAAGGATCAGTAACCATATGATCGAGATCATAAGCAACCAAAGTGAAGTTGGATAGAGTTATCAAGAAACAGGAGGATTCAATGAAGCTAGGATTTTTATCAGCAGCCATGATGTTCGTCGCATCCAACGCCATGGCACAACATGCGCATACATCGGGGTCACCAAACGAAGCGGGTCAGTCCCAGTTCGCAGCGATTTCTGAGATCGTAACATTGCTGCGTGACGACACAGACACGGACTGGACGCAGGTAGATATCAAAGCACTGCGTGATCACCTCGTGGATATGGACAACGTGACGACGAGGGCATCGGTTGAGCGAAAGGTCGATGAGTTGAGTGTGACGTTCACAGTCACGGGAGATGATGTGGTAGCATCGTCCATCAGACGCATGGTGTTGGCACATAGCCCGATGTTGCAGGGATCATCGGATTGGACCGTCACCGCTGGGGGAATAGATAATGGCGCATCGATGCTGGTTCAGGTCGGGTCAGATGAAGAGCTAAACCATGTGCTGGGATTGGGGTTCTTTGGATTGATGACAATCGGTGCGCATCACCAACAGCACCATCTCATGATCGCGACTGGGCGGTCGCCACACTAACCGCTTCGTTTCTCACAAACGGTCGATTTCGAGCATGTCGTTTGAACTTGATCGTCAGACCTATCCTGGCCTCGAAAACACATGCCGTGAGTTTCTCAGTATCCACTGTCGAAACCAAAACATGATCATAGTAGAACACTGATGAGTTTTGAGAAGGAAAGGCGATTGAAGATCGGGAAATTTCCGACGTGATAATCTATGCTTCGGGCATGAACTCCCAGCGGGTCTAGGAAAAACCCAACCAAAGGTTTGGGTCTAATTTGGGTCAAGCTAAAGTCCCATCTGTATGCAGTGGAACTGCTGATTGGGTTATCTGGAGATTGTGAAAAACACCTCATAACCTGTGCCAGATGGATATCGCTCAGTCCAAGAAGAAATAGCCACTCCACCGACCATTTTGTCTACTCGGAAGTCATCTGTGCTTAGCAAGAACACGTTCAGATCAATTTCGATATGACCTATGGCTTGCTGGCAGAGCGTCTGTGCGATTTCTTGAAACTTGGCCCTACCTAGTTCCCCGTCAAAATCATCGCGAAATTTACCCGTCAGCTTGAGAGTCTTTACAACATCCGCTTCCCCTTCAAGGTAAAAAGTGGCTTTGTTGGGCAAGATGTGATCGTCAAGTTCGATGTAAGGGGCGGTGGCCCAATACTCTTCAAATCCCTTATGGTAGTCGTTGGTACGCAGGCCGTCGTTTTTCAAAAAATCACGTGCTGTATACGGACTCCATCCGATTGCAGGTTCAATTTCAGGTCGTAACTCTTCGTTACGTTCGTAATTCAGAATATCGGTGATTATCTGTTCAACATCGGACTTGGTCCACGCTGGCAAAACATGAAACTGCCGCGTCGCCCGCCGCAATAACCAAGGGCGAAGCACAAACGTCAAGAAAAACCGCTTCCTTGCATACCGCTTCAAGTCGTCTGACTGGAATGTCTTTTGTTCGATCTGAATGCGGGCTTGTTCAATATGCGAGTAGCAAAAAAGCAAATAGAATACTGGGATGCTCCCAACTGTCAGCAAGATAGGAAGAATGAAATTTCGACCAGTATCGGTTGTGAAGAAGGCTGCGGGTTCCGCCCATATTGACGACACCGAGTTCCAAACCAAGACGAGGGCGAAGACAGCTAGTATCGCCTCCAATAGCGTCTTTGCTTTGCTGTATTCTGGTTTTGTGCCTGCGACAGCCAAAGTCGCTCCCAAGAGAAATAGACAAGGGACCAAGATCAACTCTGCGATCAAGCCAAATGTGTAGGCGACGACTATAAATTCGAAGATGCCACCCAGCTTCAAACTGCCACGAAAGAGATTGCGGAAATACCGATCATCTTCTTTCGATTGTAGTGCTCGGCCAGCAAAGACACAGCCGCCCATTGCAAACCACAAAACCGTGGAAGGTATTTGGGAAGTTGACCACAAACCGACCTCCCCCAACAACCAGCACAGCACGACTACGTTGATGGCAACCATGCCGAAGAACACCAAGAGCTTTGGGGTAAACAGCGCCTTGGCGATGCTCCAGAGACTGTATCGCAGGTTTGCCATTGAAAGGCTAAGCACGAGACCTGCGGCTAACCATAGGCCGATTGCAATCTCACGATTGTTGAATGTTTGCTGCAGCCATGTAACAAACTGTTCGATGGTCTGAATCTCCTAAAAAAGTAACGTAAACTGATAGATGTTGCCGCCTTTACAATCCCCATCTCTGCATCGCTGCGGAAGCTGCTTCTGGGTTGTCTCTGATGCGAATGAGTGTTTGGCGCGACAATCCAGTCTCTTTCGACACTGAGCTTGGACCATTTCCAAGACCCAAAAGATGTACAGCGAGTTCAAAGGTTTTCCTGTCGTAGGACGGCTTACGTCCACGAAAGCGATCACCTTTTTCTTTAGCCAATTCGATACCTGCCATTTGCGCAACTTTAGTAGCCTCGACTTGTGCCTGCGCCGTTGCGGCCAGAAATGCAATCATAGCGTCCCGCACTGCTTGTTGAACTGGATCGGTAGTGGAGCCGTCGAAGGTCATGTCATTGATAACGGTTCGGATGATGATACCCTGTCTAATGAAGTGACGAACCGCGTCTGTGACATCTTCGTAGTTACGTCCAAGCCTATCCAGCCAACGCAGCACAAGAACATCACCTGCACGGAGCTTGTCGTAGAGTCTGCGCCCTTCTGGTCTTTCTTGCAGTCGTTGCTGCACCCCAGAAACTCCATGATCGGCGATCACTTCATCGACCCTGAAACCTGCCGACTTTGCTTGGGTGATTTGATGTTCGAGTGTCTGATCCCGCGTCGAAACACGCGCGTATAGGATTGTCTGCAAATTCCCTCCTCGGGTGTCCGTATGATTATTGTCCGTTTATATCAATGTCCGTAAGTAGATGGGAGGTCTAACGGACATATTTTCTGCGGGTTGTGGGATGTCCGCTACAGCATACTTGTACGGACACGCCCGCCTAACCTATTCATGACGCATACTTTGAAAAAGTGATCGTAGATAAGCCAATGCCAAGAAAGAAAGCGCCAGAACCGCGCACAGACCGATCAGCCACCGCAAGATTGGTACACGATTTTGGTCTCTTGTTAATAAAAGCCGATCTTGAACGGGACCTGGATGAGAAATCACTTTATGCTGAAGCTTTTCGTGAAGGCCGTTTGAATGAGCATGTGCCGCTAGATGAGCAGCATATGCTGAGGTTTGTCCCTCTGCTCGAACTTCTAGGGATTAAAGAACTTGGCCGAAATCCGCATTTTCACTATTTCGAAGAGATTGAGCGCTTACAGCAAATCGAGGCTTTCCTTCAAGCTTACAAACTAACCGTGGATTTTTCACTACAGGTTTCAGAACTCCGCAAGCGGCTAAGACTTAAGTTTGAGAAGAACCCAACGGCCCTCACGTTACCCTACCGAAGCAACAATCTGATTAGCGATAGCCTCGCCAAGCATTGCCGCGATGTGATGTGGGTTATTGAGGAATTTCACATTGAAATCGACGAAGACAATATCGGTGACGATCAGGACGACATTGATGAAATCTTGTGGGACGTGAATATATGGACTGTCATCTTGGATGCAGATCGCTTGCATCGAGAACAGGGACGCGTCCACTCGGCTTTCGTCAACTATCTCAATCAATACCAAGATAAGAAAGGCAGTGGAAGCCCACGCGTGTACTTACGCACGGCGTTGACGGTTTTATTGGCTGAATGCTTTGAGGACTTTGACCAGAAAAAGCGAAGGCCCCGAATTTCTGATAGATCAGAAAGTGCAGACAAGGATCAATACGGCAACAAGAATGAGGACCGCAAAGCTTATTATGATTCAGCTTTTGCCAGATTTCTCATCAAGTTCGTGAGTGTCACTAATATTATCGACCCTGTACCTCAGCATGTGGGTAATTCGTTAGACCACTTCAAGACGATAGCCGATCTTCGCCTTACCAAGGCTACACCACGCCTCTCGGATCGCCTAAATCAATCTTTGAATGGCAGGGAAGTGTCTGAAATAATTGAAATTTTGGATACCTTGAAGTTCTAACCCACTATCCTCCCACATATTCCAAACGAATCAACCCTGCTATCCCTTCCACATCGCAATCAAGCGTGTCGCGCCGACTTTGACGGCGACGAATTGCAATTATGGAAGGAAAATCCATGCAAAATGTAAAACTACCTAACGATCTAACTAACGAAGAGCGCGATGCTATGCTGTTGCAGTTGCTGAGCCAAAAAAGCGGAAAAACTTACTTATTAAAGCCTCCGACTGAGGCGGGTATGACAATCTCGAAGAAATTCGGAGAAATGCTTCATAATGACGTCGCTGATGGCCGTATCGGGAAAGCGATCTCGGACACAACCGAGATTGTCGAGATCGGTATGGAAGATGCCCTAAGCTCGGGATCATGGGCTGCATGTCGCAAGGTGAGCAAGGAAATTGAACACGCACTTTCTTACAAAATTTTAACGACTTTCGAGGCCGCGCATCAGGAACTCATATTTAAATTACAGAATGTGACCGATTTCGAACCGATCTCAGATGCTGATACCTGGATCGGTGACTCGAGAAACAACGGCGCGTTTTCCAACTTGATGGCTGAAATTAAAAACAGTCTACCGGAAATTGTAAGTGCATCAGCGTCGTGGGTTATCGACGGTAACGTAATTGATGATCGTCTTTCGAGCATCATTGACAGTTTTATCGACGAACATGTCGTTAAAATTGTAGAAGATGGCTTTTCTTCAATACGAAGTATTCAACTAAAACCTGAACCTTGCGACATTGAGAAATCTGGCGGTACTTTCAATGGCTGAAAATTCACACATCGAATGGACACACCACACATTTAACCCGTGGATCGGGTGCACCAAGGTCAGCGCAGCATGTGACTTCTGCTATGCAGAGGCTTGGGATAAACGCGGCCTCCATGGCTTGGACCCGCGTTGGGGAGTACATGCTCCCCGAACGCGGACATCGAAGGCCACTTGGTCCAACCCGCTTCGGTGGCAAAAGGATGCTAAGACCGCTGGTGAACGGAAGCGGGTATTCTCTGCTTCGTTGGCCGATGTGTTCGACAACCATAGGTCTATCAAGTCTGAATGGCGTGGTGATCTGTGGTCGTTGATCCGCAAATGCCCCGATCTGGATTGGCTCATGCTGACAAAGCGCCCGCAGAATATTGCGCGGTTCCTTCCAGACGACTGGGGAGATGGCTATCGGAATGTCTGGTTGGGTGCGACGGTTGAGAACCAAAAGGCTGCGGATCGGTTGAACGCCTTGACCGAAGTCCCAGCGTCGGTGCGGTTTCTGAGCATGGAACCTTTGCTGGGAAAGGTCGATCTGGGATCGTTCATTGATAAGATCGACTGGGTCATCACTGGTGGTGAGAATGGAAAGAACTTTCGCCCCGTTGATCCAGACTGGTTCAGGTATCTGCGCGATCAGTGTGCAGAAGCTGGCGTCCCGTTCCTATTCAAGCAGTGGGAAGGCCCAACGCGGAAGATAATAAATGCAAAGGGCCGCGCATTGGATGGCGTCGTTCATGACGGATATCCGACGCCAAAGCTTCTCGCCGCATAAGTGATCGGTTCGTGCACTTCTAGCAGATATCAGGGATGCACGAACCGTCGCCAACACGTCAGGCTTCACAGCCATTATTCCTCAATTTCAGCTTCTTCCATAAAGAAATCGAGGCTGCGGGAGATTAGGTCTCCGAGTGAGATGGCATGTTGAAGCGCGAAGATTTTCGCCTCCAACAGGATGTCAGGATCGATATTCCTGATGGTTTTGCGGTCTGATGACATGGCTTTTCTCCTTCCCCAGTATTTAGGGAAGCGGGGGAAATCCTGGCTGACATATGCGGTGCTGACCCTAACTGGCAGGCTTGTCGGGCCTGTCCGCTAAATACCCAAAACAATCAATACAGGAGGGCTTCCAATGACAGTTGGTCCCGTCTCGCTCTTTGACACTGTAAAGAGCAACATCGCCTCTGACTGTGCAAACCTCGACTTCGACGAGTTCGTGCAAATTATGAAGGCATATTCACAGGATAGCTTTGCATCCAAATCGGAGGCACCGCTTATATGTTTGACCCAGTTCAAAGATGGACGTCGCAAGAAAGCCAATGCGGGTAAGTCTGCGATGCTGGTGCTGGACATCGATGATCATCTGGATGTCGATGATGTGGCATCGGTTCTGAAAACCGATGAACTGACAGCATTGCTATGTAGTACGGCGTCACACAGGCCAGATAAGCACAAATTCCGCGTCTTCGTTCCGCTGTCCGGTTTGGCAGATTACGATGATCATCGGTTGGCATGGCATGTCGCCAATTTCGCAATCGCTGACGGTAAGGCTGATCCATCGAAGATCGGGGCGGAGTCCATGTTCTTCGTGCCAGGCATCTATCCCAATGCCCCGAGTGTCTTTCATCGCTTCGATGGCATCACCTTGAGCGCGGACGGGTGGATCAACCTGTGCGGCTCACGATCTGACGTTCAAGAACTGGCTGGTATCAAACCCCGCATAGAGGCGCATCAAAAGCAATACCGCCCAGCACAAAGATCACTTGTTGGGTCCAGTGATGCCGATCTTGATCTGGCTCGATCTCGATTGGTGACGGACCAGTCGCTGGATGAATACCGAAGTCCCAGTGGAGCGTACCATCACGCCCGCTTTAAGCTGCTGATGTCGATGGCAGGCCGCGCTCGTCGTTTAGGCGTCGATGTCTCGCACAGCGAACTCGTCCATCTCTTCAATCAAGTCGATCAAGAAGACGGCGGCTTCTACCAAACACCTGATTACCAAACCGCGCTCTTGGCTGAGGCCCAGAAGGCGTTGACACTTACATGAGGCAAGAAATGCAAACACTAGATATCATCGAACCTGATCTGACTGAGCTTGAGGGGCCTACGCCCGTCGTCCAACTGTTCAAGGGTAAGACGGCGAAAAAAATGCGGCGGAAAAAGGTTTCACAGGTTCCCCAAGACTATGATCCCTTCGCCAATTCACTGGTATTGCCAGAAGGGTACCAACGCCCCTCACAAAAGTGCTGGGTACCGCAGGATGTTGCCAGACCCGTTCCGATATCGGAGCTAAGTCCGCTGTGGCGTGAGGACATTGGTGAAATGGGGACCAGTGATCGCAAGCACCGTTTCCTTGCTTCGGTCGTCGCAATGGTCAACGGGGAATATTACGTTCGCAAGAAGTCCTCCGGTCTTTGGGTCCACAAGAAGAAAATGGTCGAGGTCAGAAATGTTCTGTGGAACGACTGGGGCGGCGACCAAACTGAGTTAAACATCAGGAAAGATACCCTCGACACGTTCTTTGCCGAGGGATCGTACTTGGTACTGGACAACATTGCCTATGTTCCTGGCGCTGGCTGTTTCGTCGAGTTCAATGGTCAGACGTGCCTAAACACGTATTACCAACCGCCACTCGAATTTCGGCCTCAAGCCCCGATCAGCGACGAGACGACCTTGCTGATCGAAATGATCGTCAAAAATCTTCTTGGTCATTGCCATGGTAATTTGGCGACTTGGTTAGACGCGATCCATGACAACAAGCCTAGCTGTATCCGCTGGTGCTTTCACTACCTTGCCAGCATGTACCAGCGCCCTGGCAAAGCACTACCAGTCGCGATGTGGCTGGTCGGTCACGCACAGGGAGTGGGTAAGGGCTTGCTCACCAGTGCCCTCCAGAAGCTGGTCGGACAGAAGAATGCAAAAGTCGTCAGTGCCGAAGAGTTCAAAGGTGAGTGGACGGATTTTCTGACCAACACTTCTTTAATGATTTTGGATGAGGTGGACTTTGCATCGCGGCAGGACGCGAACAACAAACTCAAACGGCTGGTTGGGAATGATCGTATTGCAGTGCGCAAACGGAACCTCGGTGAGTATATGGTCCCTGCGGTCGCCAATTTCATTTTCACCACAAATAATGTCCGTCCCATCGCTTTGGACCGTGGTGACAGGCGCAACACGTTCTTCGAGACGAATGGGTCCGTTGAAGCCAAGAGCCGTGCAAAGCGATTCTACTCCCTGTCACAGGATGCGAAAGTACGGGCGATTGAAGGTCTCGCAGAAATTCTAAATACCATCGACATTGATGACGATCTGCTATCTCGTGCCATTGATACAGACATCAAACGACGGATGATCGATGCGGGTGCCGACCCGTTCTATGACTGGTTTCATTCAGACGAAGCGCTAGGTCTATGGTTAGTTGGTGAGTTTGCACCTGTTTCGTGGATCAAAGGCAAATACCTAACGTGGGCTAAGGAGAAGGCACCGAGAGGATGCACAACCAACATCTATGCCCAAACGAAGATCGATGAACTGGTGTCTGAAGGGTATTTGTCGATCAAGGCCCGTAAGCGGCTCAATGATGACAGCAGACCGTATGGCTACATACGCTACGATCCTGCATCCGAAGAAGCATATCCCGATCCAGCGAGTTGCGAAGTGATTAAATCGTTCCGTAAAGACAAAGGTGCCATCCAGATGCGAGACCGTGTGGAAAAAAATCGTAGGACTGCCTGATCAAGCTCACATTCTAAGATTTGGTCCACTCAAGCCAATGGGTGGACCAAACTGAGAGCGGCCATGGTCCACTTAATCACCTGAGTAAAGCGAAACAAAATCAAGTGGATACCGAGTTTCTTTGCTTGCTCTGGACCAGATTCCCTAAGACTTGTTGAGAAATAGGGCCGAAAATAAGCAACCAAGAGTCGTTATTTTCGGCGTCATTTGAGGAAGAGAGCCGTTATCGGTCCCCCAGCGGTTCGACGTACTGGTGGATCAAGTCGAGCATATCAGGACCGATGCGACGTGGATTGGCTTGGCCTGTATCGGCTTCGAACTGTTCGGCGCATTGGCGATATGTCTTGGTTGCCAGCAATAGCCTGCCTGTAATGCTGCTTGGCCATTCGATCTTTGAGAACGCGGCATCCACATAGGGCTGCATAAGTTCGTCGTATTTCTTCTCGGTCATCATGTTGATCCGCCTCCTATACACGTCAGGGATATTTATGGGCCTGACACCGATCTCACGCCTGATCGAATTTCTGACCAGCAATCGTTCGTAGATTGCTTGCTTCTGATCTGAGGAAATCAATACCAATACTAATTAGTTGCACCGCTGACGAAGCTGGTCGATGGCACGGCTGGAGCCTGCCAATGGGAAGGTGGCGATCACATTGCCTTGCTCAATCACCTCAAGCACCGACCCTGCCATCAATGCTGTGACCAGCCCTTCGTTCCACAGAGGATAGTAGTCCAAGCCTGAGATCGATCCTTCGGCATTGCTGACCCGTTCAAACTCATAGTCTTTGCTGAATCGGCCATCAACTCGCAGCGTGTAAGTACTGGTCTCCATCGGAAAGCAAGTTGGGCATGGCGCTGACAATCGTGCCGTAGGGTAGGTCGAAGATGCCGAATAGGGTTCACAGGACAATTCAAATGAATTGTTAGCCGCCACGATGAATGCTGTACCATTGTCGTAGCCCCAACTACCCTGAGGCGGGGACGCCGTATTGGCGGACGCTGGTGCGCTCTCACAACGTTTCCAATAGGATGTGAAACCGTCACGCTGGATACTGACGCCATTGGCTGTCGGCGTGATCGTCATCTGCTGTTCATAGGTTGTGCCTTCAGCAGAACAAACCGCCGTGAACTCAGTGCCACGACCAGAGGACTGTGGATTGGTTAGATCGCAACGATTTTCGACCCCCTCAAAGATACCGTTCTGGATTGCCAAAGCACCGCCATCCAAGCCAACTTGATCTGGAGAGCAAGACCAATTCGCAGCCGACGGTTGATACAGACCATCGATGTTCTGGGCATACGCACCCCCACTTACAACCATTGCGATGAACGCCAATATGGCTTGAGCTTTAATCACGGCACTACCTCTCACTAGATCAGTCAACTGCGACGCCCTCTTGTTGTTCGATCAGTCGAATATCTACGTCTTGGCGTGACCGTCCGGTGCGAAACTCATCATAGAATGTAATCATCGTTGGTTTAGGTTGGTTGGGTTGGACACGGTCCCATCGGCGTGTGGAACTGACATATATGCCCCGTCGGAAGTTTGGACCCGGATACAAGGACGTGTCGGTGATAACAGTGATTGGTCCAGAATAATCACATCGTTGCTGTCCATTGATCCAGACACGAAGATATCCATCGTCACCCGTGCTAAAGTTGGTGTTGATCACGATGTCGGTCCAACGCCCACGGGCCTCGTCGATGCTGAACAGACGACATACGATTCCCCAGTTGCGGGATTCCCCCCAGCCAAGACCTTCGTTCGCATCGTCAAGCTGGATCACGACATCATGGCTGCGGTTGCCGTTTCGGTAGGCTTCACCACGTCCAATTTGGACCAGTTTGATGTTGGGTGGGTTGCTACCACCCATTTTCCATTGGCCAAAGACATTCATGAGGCTGACGTTTTGCGCGTAAGACTGGATGTTCTGGTTGTAGAACGACCAGCCGTACCAAATGTCTTCTCCAATTCTCGCCTGAGTATGTTCGCGATGGATACCCACCTCACTTCGGTATCTTGGATTGCTACAGTCGCTCCCGCCGCAATCCCCATCACGCAGTTCATATCGTTCACTCACTTGTCCGGCTCGAACGGGTTCTCCTTCAACGGAATATCGAAACCCATGTTCATGTGGCGTGAGTGCACGGTAGTAGCCTAGCGGTGCGTTGGCGCTACGTTGAACCGAGGTTGAATCTGATACACAGGCAGAAACAGCAAGCAAGATGAGGAGTGTACTGACGAGCTTCATGAAATTCCTATTGCCCACACATAACACGGCTGGTCCGTCCATCGATCAGATATTCGATAGTCACGAGTTCACTGCCACCAAAGTCACGGCGACGCTCACTGACAACCTCGACGACTTCAGCGGCATCGAGGCCGGAAAGTTTGTCGCGCAATTCACCATAGCCAACTTGCCCTCTCGATGATTCCAGCATCGATGAGATGCACGAACGCACCTGTTTTCGATCAGTAGGAAACGCAGTGGCGTACCCGACGTATCCCCCGATGGCGATGAAAGCCAAGGTAATAAAAAGGTTCTTAGGGGTCAGCTCGTTCGTGTTGGCAGGCAATATGCGATCCTTCTTGCTGTTTTTCATCTGCATTCGGCCCAGCACCATCCGCATCTTTGGAGCCTGCGTAATGCAGCCCGTACAGGTCATTCGGCGTGACCTGACCGTTGGTCGCATTCCACAATGCACGTGCTACGCGCTTTGATGGCGCAACATCTCCGTCCTTTATGCGAAGAATCGTGCTGGCACTGGTGCCGCATCGTTTGGCCAACTGGCCTAATGATAGATTGTTGCGATTAAGGTATTCGGACAATTTCATGTGTTCTATATTCCGTTTTACGGAACGATTCGCAATCGAATTATGCTGAAATGCAGCAATAACTTTTCAAGCGTTCCGCGTTGTGGAATACATGAGGCATGAAAACGGATGGTTCACATACATTCGGGCAAATCCTGCGGGAGGCCCGTGAAAGCAAAGACCTTACCCTTGGGCAGGCCGCCAAACTGCTTGGGGTCCCTAAGACCTCCCTGTGGCGTTGGGAGAGCAACGAGACAAAGGTTTATGCTCAGCAATTGGTGGATATTGCTGCTGCCTATGGGTTGTCTGTATCGGCGATCATTGAGGGCAAAATCATGATGGCCCCGACCCAGACTGACTTTGATCGTCTTGGCATCGTAGTCGAACACATCGAGCGAATCATCCAAGAGCAAAAGACACGCCCTCAACCAGAGGCGGTCCGCACAGCGGTGGTCGAGGTTTTACGCCTTGAAACCGCCCGTGTGCTGGAAACCAAGGGCAGCGAGTTCGATCCATCGCGGTACAACGGCCTTGTGGAAGGTATTCTGGGCAAGCCGTCATGAACGCAGTTGAGATCGAACAGGCCATCACAGAACTTGCAGAACTCCCCTTTGATGGGGGCGAGTTCCCCTTCGCCTTCCTAGAAGCCTTTGGCAACAAGGCCACCACGATTAAGAAGCTCCGCAGTGGGGCCTCCAACAAGTCCGACATTGATGGGGTCCTGCAATCAGGCCATATCCACCTGAAGACCTGCGAAGCGGGTCACGTGCCGCAAACTCTGACCGACCTGAAAGACAGCAAGGCCACCCAAACCAAACGCAACAAGGTGCGGTTCCTACTGGCCACCGACGGCCAGACCTTTGAAGCAGAAGACCTGCTGACAGGGGATACCGTTTCCTGCACCTATGACGACTTCCCGAACCACTTTGTGTTTTTCTGGCCCCTTGCTGGCCTCAGCAAAACCACACAACTCAGCGAGTCTGAGTTCGACGTACGGGCCACCCTGCGTCTGAACAAACTCTACACCACTCTCAGGGCCGACAACCCCGACTGGGAAAAGCGCAGCCATGACATGAACCACTTCATGGCACGGCTGATCTTCCTCTTCTTTGCCGAAGACACCGATATCCTGAATGGTGAGGACCTGTTCACCGACACCATCGAACGCATGGCCAATGCGGATGGGTCCAACACCCATGAGGTGATCAGCGAACTCTTCCGTGCCATGAACACGGGCTACCCTGATCGCGATGCTGCGGACCTGCCGCGTTGGGCGACACCGTTCCCCTATGTGAACGGTGGGTTGTTCTCTGGCAGCACTGATGTGCCAAAGTTCAGCCGCATCGCACAACGCTACCTGACCCATATTGGTCATCTGGACTGGACCAAGATCAACCCCGACATCTTCGGGTCGATGATCCAAGCCGTGGCGGACGAGGAAGAACGCTCCACCTTGGGGATGCACTACACCTCGGTGCCGAACATCCTGAAGGTGCTGAACCCGCTGTTTCTCGATGACCTGCGGGATCATCTGGACCGTGCAGGGGATAGCCCGCAAAAGCTGCTGAACCTGCGCAAACGCATGTCCAACATCCGCGTCTTTGACCCTGCCTGTGGGTCGGGCAACTTCCTTGTGATCGCTTACAAGCAGATGCGTGAGATTGAGTTTGAGATCAACAAACGCCGTGGCGAATCCGCCCATCGGTCAGAGATCAGGATTCAGAACTTCCGTGGTATTGAACTGCGGGATTTCTCCGCCGAGATTGCTCGACTGGCCCTGATCATCGCAGAGTACCAATGCGACGTGACCTATCGCGGTCAGAAGGATGCACTGGCCGAGTTCCTGCCGTTGGATAAGCAGAATTGGATAACCAGTGGAAACGCTTTGACGTTGGATTGGCTGAGCATCTGCCCACCTACTGGCACAAGCGTAAAGATGGCATCCAACGATCTGTTTGCGACACCCCTAGACCAAGCCGAAATCGACTTCGAGAATGAAGGTGGCGAAACGTATATCTGCGGGAATCCCCCCTATCTTGGCACTACGTACCAATCGAAGCAGCAAAAGGAAGAAATCAAAAGGGTCGTGGATGGCTCGATGAACTCTCCAGGATTTTTGGACTATATTTCTGGCTGGTTTATCAAAGCAGCAAACTGGTTAGAATTTCATTCGGGGGAAGCCGCTTTCGTTTCGACGAACTCAATATGTCAGGGGCAAATGGTTGCTTATTTGTGGCCACTTATTTTTGAAAAAGGACTTGAAATTAGGTTTGCTCATACATCCTTTAAGTGGGCGAACTTAGCCAGTCACAACGCGGGTGTAACAGTCGCTATCATTTCAATTGCGCAGAAAAGTCAACGCCCGAAAAGCCTATTTGCGATTGACGACAAGGGATTCACTACTGTTCGCGAAACTAACCATATTTCACCTTACCTCGTAAGTGGAGGAGACGCGATTGTCGTTAAAACCCGCAAGCCATTATCTGACATCGGGGTAATGACACGTGGGAACATGCCCTATGAGAATGGGAATTTCCTGTTCTTGGAAAGTGAGTATGCATCCCTACCTTTGGGCGCAGTTGTGAAAGAGAAGTTTTTCAAAAAGATCATCGGATCATCAGAGTTTATCAACGGCACACATCGTCGTTGCATTTGGTTATCTGACGCCGACTTCGAGGACGCTAAATCCATCCCATTTATAGCAGATCGTATCGAACAAACCCGAACATTTCGTCTGGGAAGTTCTGACAAAGGAGCGAACGCACTCGCTAAGCGCAGCCATCAGATGAAGACGATGATGATTGGCGAAAGTTTCACACTAGTTGTTCCAGCCGTGTCATCCGAAAAACGAGAGTACCTGCCAGTTGGCTTCGTAGGTAACGATACGGCGATAACAAACCTCGCGTTTGCCCTTTACGATGCTCCGCTTTGGAACCTTTCATTAGTGGCATCACGGGTCCACTTGGTTTGGGTAGCAACTGTTTGTGGCAAACTTGAAACGCGCATTCGTTACTCAAACACAATGGGCTGGAACACCTTCCCCGTTCCCAAGCTGACCGAGAAGAACAAAGCCGATCTGACCCGCTGTGCCGAAGACATCCTCTTGGCCCGTGAGGCGCATTTCCCTGCCACCATCGCTGACCTCTACAAACCCGACGCGATGCCCCAAAACCTCCGCGACGCCCATGAGGCCAACGACGAAGTGTTGGAACGCATCTACATCGGCAGGCGCTTCAAGAACGACACTGAACGTCTGGAAAAGCTGTTCGACATGTATACCAAAATGACCACGCAGGTGCCAGCATGAGTCCTCTTAAAATCACAAGTACCAAGGACTGGAAGCACCCTGAGCTTGCTGGCATGGAAATTGTTGAACGCGACCTATCCAAAGATGAACTGGCTGCGTTCTCTGAGGCTGTGGATGCTGGTGACGAAACGACAGCTCATCAGTTCCTGGCGGACCATCCCATCGTCTTTGAGCCTGTCCTAGAGCGCGTTGGGCATCACGCCATGTGGTTCAAGAACAAGCCGCAGATACGGCCTCCTCTCACCAACGGCAAAAGAGGGAAAATCCCAGACTGCTTGATTGCGGGAAAGGGGTCTGGGGGGATCGAATGGTTCATTGTCGAACTCAAAGCGCCAAGTGCACGACTGTTTCACAAAGGCGGCTATTTTAGCTCAGAAGCCAATAAGGGCCTCAACCAACTTGCTGAATATCTTCAGTATGCACAGGAGAAGCAGGGCGCAATTCGTGATGCTCTGGAAATCTCTGATTTCGTTAATCCAAGAGGCATATTCGTCATTGGCCGTTCGCAAGAGACCGAGGAGAATGTTCGCCTTGAAAAGCTGAAGGCATTTTGGCGGTCCACTATGCCAAACATACAGATAATTTCGTACGACAGACTGAAGCGGGCTGCATACGAAGCTGCCAATCGTGGGAAGCTGCTATGACCCGCCTGTTCCAAATCAATGGCACCAGCCTCACACCTGCCAAACGCAAACCTCTGGACCTTGAGACCAAGATTGAGGCTTGGGTGGCCAATGACCTCACCTTAATCGGAGTGGATGGGTTCGTGATCGGTCGTCAGATCGCCACCGACCATGGCAAGTTCATCGACGTTCTGGCCATGGACGAAGACGGCAATCTGATCATCATCGAACTCAAACGGGACCGCAGCCCACGGGACATCGTTGCTCAAGTGCTGGACTATGCGTCATGGGTTCGGCGTTTAAGTACGGGGGATGTCCATGCCTTGGCCCTGTCCCTCGATCTGTCGCTGGCCAAAGCATACCGTGACAAGTTTGGCACCAGCCTGCCGCAGACGTTGAATGCCTCCCACCAGATGCTCGTCGTCGCCAGTGAGGTGGACGAAGGCACAAAGCGGATCATTGAATACCTGTCAGAAGAGCATGATGTTGGCATTAACGCAGCTTTCTTCAACGTGTTTGAAGCGGATGGGCGGGAATGGCTGACCACAGATGCGCTGCTTGATCAGGAAGAGGTCAAAGATCGAGCTGTGAAGAAGGCTCAGGCCCCGTGGTCTGGATACTACTACGTTACAGGCGGTGCTGAAGAGGATCGGCCATGGGAAGATATGCGGCGGTATGGTTTCTTCACGGCCAGTGGCAAGCAGTTCTTCACAAAGCGGCTCGACCAACTGTCGGTCGGTGACAAGGTTTTCTATTATCAAAAGAAGAACGGCTATCTTGGATATGGCGTCGTCACATCCGAGAAGGTAGCCGCCTCAGAGCATGTGCTGGGGGATGGTCAGAGTTTGGTAGATGTGGTGCCAAAGGCTTACTTGACGGAGAACGCGGACGATCCTGACAACTGTGCCTATGTCGTGGGTGTTGAGTGGCAAAAGACCGTTGCAACAACCGATGCCCGTACGTTCTCAGGGATATTCTCCAACCAGAACGTCGTCTGCAAAATCAGACATCCAGAGACCGTGGACTTCCTGAAGGAACAATTCGATGTGCGGGAAGACCGTACATGAGCAGCCTGACTGATATTGATAAACGTTACCTTGAAAAGCTGTTGGGTATGGGCAGTGGCTACGTTCTGGACTTTTCCGACAACACGTATGGGGAGTTCTTCGCCCGTCATAAGATCAACATTCACGGTCCTAAATTCCAAACTTATGGCACTTCAAAAGCTAAGAAGATGCGATCATTTTGGGAGCAGGAAACCGACGCCACTGTAGGAAGGGTTCTGTCTGAAATCTTGCAGTCATATGAAGCAGACTGTGAATTGAACGGCGAAGAGGTGGATCGCAAAATCTTCGACAAGTGTACTTTGATCGTTAGTCGATTGCTCGGTCGAAAAGAAAAGGTGCATCAGCCTGCGACGGAAGAAAACTTCCTTGATTCAGAATTTACAATTCCAAACGTTGGCAAATTGCCAATTGACGCACCTGCGATCCCCGTCATTGAAGCGCGGCTGGATGAGGCCAGACGTGCAATGAAAGCAAGCGCATCTCTATCAGTTATCTTCCTAAGTGGCAGTGTACTTGAGGCCGTATTGTTGGGGGCTGCACAAAAGTCACCCAGCAAGTTCAATCAGGCAAACGCCAGCCCGCGCACACAAGATGGACAAGTCAAGAAATTCCATGAATGGAGTTTGGCGCAATACATAGATGTGTCGTGTGAACTTGGGTTGCTGAAACCTGATGTGAAGAAATTTAGCCACGGTCTCCGCGACTTCAGGAATTATATCCACCCGTATCAGCAAATGGCCTCAGGCTTCTTGCCTGACCAACATACAGCCAAGCTGTGTTTTCAAGTATTGAAGGCTGCACTGGCCGATGTTGCAGGAGAGCGATGATGCCATCATTTAAGCTGCATTTGGAAAATTATTGATCATGAACCACAAGTCCATACCCTCTGTCTCAGTCACATATGCCCAGAACGGCTCGTCCACGACTTCCAATGAGTTTGGGATGCGGGCTATGCAGGAACGTGCCTATGAACGGCGGGGAGAGCAGTACCTTCTGATCAAGTCACCCCCTGCATCGGGCAAGTCACGGGCCTTGATGTTCATTGCGTTGGACAAGCTGCACAATCAGGGCCTGAAGCAGGCCATCGTTGTGGTGCCAGAGAAGTCCATCGGATCGAGCTTCAATGACGAACCGCTCATGAAATACGGATTCTGGGCGGATTGGGCCGTTGCGCCAAAGTGGAACCTTTGCAATGCACCTGGCGGCGATAGTGGCAAGGTTGGGGCCGTTGGCAATTTCCTTGAAAGCGAAGATCAGGTGCTGGTCTGCACACACGCCACCTTCCGTTTCGCGGTCGATAAGTTCGGGATTGAAGCCTTTGATGATCGTCTGATCGCAGTGGACGAATTTCATCACGTCAGTGCGAACCCTGACAACAAGTTAGGAGCGCATCTGGGGCAGTTGATCACCCGTGACAAGGTGCATGTGGTTGCCATGACAGGCAGCTATTTCCGTGGTGACGCCGAGGCCGTGCTGGCCCCAGAGGACGAAGCCAAATTCGATACTGTGACCTACACTTACTACGAGCAGCTTAACGGCTACGAGCACCTCAAGACGTTGGACATCGGGTATTTCTTCTACACAGGCAGCTATGCCGAGGACCTGCTGGCCGTGTTGAACCCCGAAGAAAAAACCATCCTCCACATCCCCAATGTGAATGCCCGTGAAAGTACAGGGGACAAGCACAAAGAGGTTGATGAAATCCAACATGCTTTGGGTGCATGGCAGGGGACGGACCCCGAAACAGGTTTTCACTTGATCAAGACCAAGGGTGGCAAAGTCATTAAGGTGGCTGATCTGGTCGAGGATGATCCTGCCAAGCGGGACAAAGTATCAGCGGCGCTTAAAGACCCGAAACAGAAAAACAACCGTGACCATGTGGACCTCATCATTGCGTTGGGTATGGCAAAAGAAGGCTTTGACTGGATTTGGTGCGAACATGCCTTAACGGTCGGGTACCGTGCCAGCTTGACCGAGATTGTGCAGATAATCGGACGTGCCACACGTGATGCCAAGGGTAAGACCCACGCCCGCTTCACCAACCTTATTGCCGAGCCAGATGCCTCTGAAGGGGCGGTCACCGAAGCCGTCAACGACACCCTCAAAGCTATCGCGGCAAGCTTGTTGATGGAACAGGTTCTGGTTCCAAAATTCAACTTCGCCCCCAAGACGCCGACCACGGCACCAGTTGACGGGTTCGACTATGGTGAAGGCGGGTACCAAGACGACAAATGCAATGTCGGCTTTAGTGAGGAGCGCGGCCAGTTCCAGATTGAAATCAAAGGACTGGTGGAACCAAAGTCTGAGAACGCTAAGCGCATTTGTGAAGAAGATATCAACGAAGTCATCACCGCGTTTGTGCAAGATAAGCCGTCTATTGAACGTGGCCTCTTTGACGAAGAACTCGTGCCTGAAGAGATTACAGTTGTTCGGATGGGTAAGATCATCAAGGATCGCTACCCGGAGCTTGAGGAAGGCGATGTGGAAGCCGTACGGCAACGTGCAGTCGCTGCCCTTAACCTGACGCAGCAAGCTAAGGCAGCGGTGCTGGGTGACGCTGCGAATGAGCCTACGGCGAACACAGCCCTGATTGATGGGGTACGTAAGTTTGCAATGGATGTCCGTGACCTCAACATCGACCTGATTGATGCGATCAATCCATTCGGTGAAGCCTATGCAATCTTGGCAAAATCCATGGATGAGGAAAGCCTCAAGCAGGTTGCGGCGGTGATCTCGGCCAAACGCACTCCCATAACGCCTGATGAAGCGGTCACTTGGGCCAAACGTGCATCCCGCTTCAAGAAGGACCACAACAGACCACCGTCGATCACGGCATCTGATCCATATGAGCGGCTGATGGCAGAAGGTGCCACCGCCTTTATGCGCTTCCGCAAGGAGGGTCGCTATGAGTGATGATCTGGATGCTTTGGCAGATGACCTTGCTGAGTTCGAAGTTGAAGACAAACCCGTCAAACGCTCTCCCCTTGAAGAGCGGGTCATTGCGGGCTTCGAGGACATCCAACGCTTCACTGAAGCTGCGGGTTATGCACCTCGTGCTGGCTCAGATCATGATGTCTTCGAACGCCTGTATGCTGTCCGTCTTGAGCGACTGAAGGCTAACAACGAGTACCACGACCTACTATCACCTTTGGACCATCAGGGTCTGCTAACCTCTGCTTCGGTTGCTGACGAAGCAGATGATTTGGACATGGATGCTTTGGCTTCCGATCTTGAAGACCTTGATGGCCTAGCCCCCGACATCACTGAAATCCGTCATGTGCGGCCTGTAGCTGAGCGTAAGGCTGCTGAGGATGTCGCCAGTCGCGAACCTTGCAAGGATTTCGATACGTTCAAGCCGATGTTTGAGCAGGTGCAGTCTGAGCTTACGACGGGTGTACGTACAACAAGGCCCTTTGAACGCAAGGCTGAGATTGAAGTGGGGCGGCTGTTCGTCTTGAAAGGTCAAAAGGCATTCGTTGCCGAGAAGGGCGAGGTTTATGTCAACGACAACGGCATGACCGAAGCAAGGCTCCGTGTGATTTTTGACAACGGGACCCAGAGCAACCTTTTGATGCGTTCCCTTCAACGTGCTTTGAATGAGGACAAGGCTAGTCGCCGTATCACAGACCCTAGTGCTGGCCCTCTATTTGCGGATGCCAC
The DNA here is from genome assembly GCA_947501555.1 of uncultured Paracoccaceae bacterium. Lineage (GTDB taxonomy): Bacteria > Pseudomonadota > Alphaproteobacteria > Rhodobacterales > Rhodobacteraceae > Yoonia. The sequence goes on along the minus strand of CANMWG010000001.1, from coordinate 1,471,052 downwards.
CGTCGATGGTGACGAAGCCAGCGGGCTGATCTACGTCCTGCGTTCAAAGTCTGATCTACCCGTTGTGACGCAGAACCGTGACCTGCTGCACAAAATTGGTGTGACGGGTGGCACGGTGGAGAAGCGGATCGCCAATGCCAAACTCGATCCCACGTTCTTGATGGCCGACGTGGAAGTGGTGACCACTTACGAATTGTTCAACATCAACCGAGTGAAGCTGGAGAACCTGTTGCACCGCATCTTTGAAGCGGCTCGGCTGGATGTGGAAATCAAGGATCGCTTTGGCCATCCCGTCACCCCACGGGAATGGTTCCTCGTGCCGCTCTTCGCAATTGATGAAGCCGTAGAGCGGATCAGGGATGGTTCTATCAAGGGAATGGCTTACGATCCTCAGACAGCAACCCTGATGTGAACATCACAACGCCCACCGCACCCAAAGCCTCTGGCCATCAGTTGTTTGCACATGTGATGCTTCATGACACGCTCATTCAGTCCAGATCATCATCCTCACCTGGGTCGGGATAATCGATACGTGGGTCAGATGCTCTAATCCACTTTCGTTTCTTAAAGAACTCTGGGCCGTCATCGTAGTGAGCGAGTGATCCAGAAATCTTGTGGCCTAATATCGCTCGGCGCATATCGTAGTCCGCTCCAGCCCTTCTCATGGCATTGCTGAATGTAGAACGCCAAGAATAGAGAACCTTTTTCTCATGGATAATGGGTGGGTCCACCTTCTCCCTGATTAGATTTATGAAGTTGTGCCTAATGGTCTGAGTGCGATCTTTCTTTTGGGATAGAAAAGTATCGAATCCGCCAGCGTGATAAAATGCTGGAAAGTCTGAAATCTCGGGATGCAAGGGAATGGATCGATCTGAACCTTCAGTCTTCGAGCCGATCACGATGAGACTTTTGTCCGTCACGTTTTCAGGTAGTAGGTGAACGACCTCTTTAGGCCGCATCGCGGTAAAGGCTTGAACACGGCAAACCATATGGATTGCTAGGCGTCGCTCATCCGATAGCCCACGTATCGGCGATCCCCAAAACTCATCCATCGCTTCAAAAATGCGGCGGGTCTCTTCTGGGGAAAAGGGCTTCCATTTTGTCATCTGAGTTGATCGCTTTTCGCGCTTCAGAATCACAGATGGCATGGGGTTATGTGATATCTTGCCTTCGCCAAGGGCATATTTAAACATCCCACGAATTGGTGTGAATAAGGACTGAACTGAACTTGCTTTAGTGTCATCTGGCTGCGCATCGCGAAACTCACGGAGCCTATTTGCATTTAGATGCTCCAACGGGATATCTCCGACTTGTGCGATAAGTCGTTTGATCACACGGCGATACTTATTGCGCACCTCTGGCTTCAATTGGTTTTTCTTGAAGTAAGCTTCCGACATCGCAGTAATCGTGATGGGATTGCCGCCCAGTTCATTGATCCGACGCTCCAATTTACGCTTCACGAGGTCGAAGTCATCACGATCATCTAGATCGGTTGGGGGGATGACACTGTCGTGAAAGCACAGTGCATGAATGCTCCGATACGCGACCAGTCGTGCGGCGACACTCTTCTCTGGGTGCTCGTCCGCAGTCTTCAGCGCAACCTTAGCAGCGGACAGCATAACTTCTCCACGCCAATTGCCTGGCTCCAAGCCGATATCGGTCATAGTGTCAGCGATCTGCATCATCGGTGCTTCCAGCAAGTTAGCCTCGGTGGTGTAGCGGGTTTTCTCCGCCACCTTGGGATCATCTAGTTGGGATAGCAGTGCATCGTGTTCAGAAGCCCATTCAGTCACCAACACAACGGCTTGTTGATAGGTCACCTTCCCACATGGGCGGTTCCAGTTCTTTATTCCCAAGGTCTTTTGATGCTTGGTCGGTACGCGCCTGCGATAGTAGTATCGTCCACCGTTTATTTTTAGGTGTTCGACCTTTTGTGTCCGCATGTGTCCAAAAATCCTTAAAATGTGTCCAGATACAGACCCCTTAGTAGGGGTAAGTCTAACAATATAAGGAAAATCAACGCAATGGCGTTATGGTGGGCGACCCTGGAATCGAACCAGGCGTGCGTCTCCGCGAGGGAGTTACAGTCCCCTGCCACACCTTGCGGCCTGTCGCCCACTGACGGGCTGATTACCCGCGACCCCTAGGCCCGTCAACCGCAAAAGTCGCCGGTACTTCACAGTCTTGCATTTGTCAGGTATCGCCCAGACCACATCGCAGGATATGGGGCACAGTATGAAGAAGCCAAAGTGGGTGATCGCTAAAGAAAAAGATAAGCGCGCGGCGGCAAATGAGACTGTCTGGCTCTTTGGTTTGCATGCTGTGCGGGACGCCCTTGCAAATCCCGCCCGGGTCAAGCTGCGCCTTGTTGTGACGCGCAACGCGCTTGAGCGTTTGGGTGACGCTGTTGCAAAGGCTGGTATTGAGCCCGAGATTTCGGATCCACGTAAGTTTGCAGCCCCGCTCGATCCGCAGTCTGTGCATCAGGGGGCGGCATTGGAGGTCAAGCCGCTTGATTGGGGCAGCTTGGAGGATGTGGCCCTTGGGGACGGTCCGAACCCGCCACGTATCGTGTTGCTTGACCGTGTGACGGACCCACATAATGTGGGCGCGATCCTGCGCTCGGCCGAGGTCTTTGGGGCACGCGCCGTTGTGGCTGTCCAGCGTCATGCTGCTCCGGAGACGGGCGCGTTGGCCAAGACCGCCAGCGGTGCCTTGGAGCGGCAACCATATTTGCGTGTGCGCAATCTGGCAGACGCGATGGAGGCGTTGAAGGGGATGGGATATTTGGTGCTTGGTCTGGATGGTGAAGCGGAAGTGACGATGGAAACAGCTGTTACAGGCAAGCGTGACCGGGCGGTGGCCTTGGTACTTGGCGCCGAAGGGCCGGGGCTGCGGGACAAGACCAAGGAGACCTGTGATCAATTGGTGCGTATTGATGCGGCCGCCGGGTTTGGGTCGTTGAATGTCTCGAATGCAGCTGCTGTGGCTCTATATGCCATCAAAAGCGGGTAGAAGAGGGCGGTATGGCGACGACAAAGATCACAACCTGTTGTTATTGCGGTAGCCGCGCTGCACTGGTTTTGCGCGGCGAAGAGCGCCATGAATTGCGCTGTGAGAACTGTGGCGCGCCCTTGCATGCGATGAAAATGTTACCAAAGGCGTCGGATCGCATGACCGCGCCTGCGGCGACGCCCACCCGCCCGAAACCAAAAAAACGCCGTGACAAACGTGCGGAACGCCATGTCGAAAGGCCCCAAAAAAGGCGTAAGAACAAAGGTTTCGGCCGCAAGGTTTTCTCGGAGGTCTGGGATGTGTTTGACGACATCGTGGATGAAATATTTGACTAGAGCAAAGTCACCAACGGTCACGGGTTGGCGAGGTCACTAGGCAGCGGCGCTGCAAGCGGATCATATAGGGCAGAGACAAGCAACCCTTGGAGCTGCCCTTTCTATGATGACCCGTCGCCTTTTCTTAGGATCTTTTGCTGCCGCAACGATCGCAGGACCTGCGCTAGCGCGGCCTGACCGCGTTTTTGTGGACGTGGAACTTGCCGTTTGGGGCTACGATCCTGTAGCCTATTTTCGAAAGAGCCAAGCTGTTGAGGGTTTGCCCGCCTACCGATTGCGCTGGCTCAATGCAATTTGGCAATTCGAATCCGCCGAGAATTTGGCGACTTTTGAGCGTAATCCTTACGCCTTTGCCCCTCAATATGGCGGATATAGCGCGATGGCGCTGACGACGGGTCAATTGATGCCAAGCAATCCCGAGGCTTGGGCCATTCATGATGGAAAGCTCTACCTTACCCAATCGATGGCCGCCCGTGATCGCTGGTTACGTGATCCCGATCTGCGTATTGCGCAGGCAGATACTTACTGGCCAACCCTATTCTAAGGGGAATTTTGACAACATCTTCACGTTTCGCTGAAGACGTCTTTTGCGTAATTGGTTTGTACATAAATAGAACGGTGGAGACGCGTCTTGGAACACCCGCGCCTCAATTCACTGTCCCTCGTTCCATACCTTGCGCCCGGTTCAATACCGGGCGCTTTTTTGTCTGCAGGATGCTTGATAGGGTGGGCTCATGACTTACTCTGATGATTTTCTTCGCCAGGTACTGACCCGAACCAAAACCATCGCGGTCGTCGGCATGTCGGCCAATCCTGTCCGCCCAAGTTATTATGTGGGGCGCTATCTGGGGCTGAAAGGTTACCGTGTTATTCCGGTTAATCCCGGTTTGGCCGGTCAAGAGTTACTCGGCGAAACTGTCTATGCTGATTTGGCCGAGATACCCGATGATGTGGATATGGTTGATGTCTTTCGCCGCTCAGAGGCCGTGCCTCCGATTGTTGATACCGCTTTACAGCGCTGGCCTGACTTGCAAACGATCTGGATGCAAATCGGTGTCACGCACCCCGAAGCTGCGGCCAAAGCAAAAGCCCGTGGAGTGGATGTTATTCAGAACCGATGCCCAAAGATTGAGTACCAGCGGTTGTTCGATGAGCTTCGGAAGGGTGGGTTTGTGACGGGGCGTGTGTCGTCGAAGATTTGAGGGCAGGGCGCTGCCCTTGCGACAGCGGCCTTCCTGAAAGTTTGATTGGACGCAGAAAGCCTATCTGGCAGCTTTTTCAGCGATCCCAGATGTGCCTTGCCGGCGGGCCAATTCTGCCATGACCTCGTCCAGTGTAACACCGCGCGCAGTCAGCATCACTAGCAGGTGGTAGAGCACGTCGGCAGCTTCCGATGTTAGCCCTGCCTTGTCGCCCTTCACCGCTTCGATGATTGCCTCAACGGCCTCTTCCCCGAACTTTTCGGCGCATTTTTCGGGGCCTTTGGCCAGCAGTTTCGCCGTCCAGCTTGTGTCGGGGTCTGCATCTTTGCGCGCCGCGATCAGGCTGGCCAAATCATCAAGTGTCATGTCAACCTCACCGGGATGCCTGCCTTGGCCATATGCGCCTTGGCCTGACCGATTGTGTAGGTCCCAAAGTGGAAGATCGACGCCGCCAGAACGGCAGATGCGCCGCCTTGCGTGACGCCCTCCACCAAGTGATCCAGTGTCCCAACCCCGCCCGAGGCAATGACCGGCACATTCACCGCGTCCGAGATGGCACGGGTCAGCGGCAGGTTGAAACCCGCCTTCGTTCCGTCCCGGTCCATCGATGTCAGCAGGATTTCGCCGGCCCCTTTTTCCGCTACAGTCCGGGCGAATTCCACGGCGTCGATGCCCGTTTCCCGCCTGCCACCATGGGTGAAGATTTCCCATTTTCCGGGGCTGACCGTCTTGGCGTCGATGGCCACGACAATGCATTGTGACCCAAAGCGCATAGCAGCCTCGGTCACGACATTCGGATCAGCCACCGCCGCAGAGTTAAAGCTGACTTTGTCAGCCCCAGCTAGCAGCAAATCCCTTACATCATGGTGTGTGCGTACACCGCCACCAATCGTCAGTGGCATAAAACATTGCTCAGCCGTGCGGGTGGCCAGATCAAACATCGTGCCCCGATTTTCCTGCGTGGCCATGATATCGAGAAAGCAAAGCTCATCCGCGCCAGCGGCGTTATAGGCAATCGCGGCATCAACCGGATCGCCTGCGTCAATCAAATCGACGAAATTCACGCCTTTCACGACGCGCCCTTCAGCCACGTCCAGGCAGGGTATGATCCGGGTCTTCAACATGGCGTGAGGTCTAGGGGGATTGTGCAGAAATTGGAAGAGGGAGATGTTAGGCCGCATCTACTGGAAATGGGAGCACGACATGAAAAACCTACTTGCAACGGCCCTGATTGGGCTTTCTGCTACAGCCACATGGGCCCAAGATATGATCAAACCATCCCCCCTCTCGGTAACCGAGACTATTGATGCACTCGAAGCCGCTGTCACAGGGGCAGGTGCCACGGTGTTTGCCCGGGTCGACCACGCCAAAGGGGCAGAAAATGTCGGCAAATCCATTCCCGACGCGCAGCTGTTGATTTTCGGGAATCCTGCGCTGGGCACTTTGGCGATGGAGGCTGATCTGCGCGCAGGGCTTGTCCTGCCGATCCGTGTTCTGGCGTATCAGGATGCAGATGGAAACACGCAGTTGACATGGTCGTCTGCGGATGAGCTTTTTGCTGGTCTTGATATTCCGGCCGACGCCGAGGTCCGTAACATGGTCAATGGTGCAATCAGCAAACTGACTGACGTCGCTGTTGGCGCAAACTAGGCGCTCGCTACCCGGCGCAGGGCGTTTTTTGCAATCGCGATGTGGAAAGGCATGATCGCCGCAAGATAAATGCGCCCCCCGATGTTATGGGGGGCGACCCAGGTGGCCAAACTGATTTGACCATCGTGTTTCAGAACTGAGACCCGGAAATTCAGGTGTTTGTCATCAAAGCCTGCAATGACTTCAGCAGGCGTTTCGCTTTCAATCGGGAAAATTCCCATTTTATCATCGGCCTCTGGCCCATCATTGTTTAGCCCAAAAGGGGCCGTAACAATCCGCCGGATCACCAGTAGGAATTGGGCCCATGACGGGAAGTCTGCGATGATATTGGCCGCTTGCCGCACAGGTATGTCGGATGCAACTGCGTAGCAGTCCAAGAAATCGCCGTTTTTTCGCCACGCATGAAGTGCGCTTTCTGCCGGTAGGGGAATGGCGGTGACCTGCATGTCTATCCTTTCAGCGCGTGTAATGCTTTACCCAAATCAATGGCGCCGTCGTAAAGCGCGCGACCAGAAATCGCGCCCGAGATGACGCCCGTATCCTTCAGCGCAGTAAGATCAGCCATGGAAGAGACGCCACCAGATGCAATGACCGGGATATCCACTGCGCGGGCCAGATCGGCTGTCGCATCAATGTTGGGACCCTTCATCGCCCCATCGCGCATGATATCGGTATAGATGATTGCGGCGATGCCTGCGTCCTCAAAGGATTTGGCCAGATCAGTCACCATAACGTCGGTCTCTTCGGCCCAACCACGGGTGGCGACTTTGCCGTTGCGGGCATCAAGGCCGACGGCGACTTTGCCTGGAAAGGCTCTGGCGGCCGTGCGCACCAGTTCAGGGTTTTCCACCGCCACAGTGCCAAGAATGACGCGGGCGAGGCCCTTGTCGAGCCAGCGTTCAATCGTCGCCATGTCGCGGATACCGCCTCCTAGTTGGGCGGGGACCGGACAAGCCTTTAGGATCGCCTCAACAGGGGCGGCGTTCACTGGCTCACCTGCGAAAGCACCGTTCAGATCGACCAGATGCAACCACTCACAACCAGCGGCGACAAATTCCTTGGCCTGTGCTGCGGGATCATCATTGAAAACAGTGGTCTGATCCATATCACCATGGACGAGCCGCACGGCATTCCCATCTTTGAGATCAATTGCAGGGTAGAGGATCATTGGTGGGCCTTTCGCTGTGTTGCGGCGTTTATGCACGCAGGGCAGGGGAATGCAATGTGACGGATTGTGCGCATTGGCAGCGCACAGGATTATGCGTTCGACCCAACGTCAGTCTTGATCCAAATCCAGGGAAGGGCGCATGTTAAGGCAGAAATCTCAGGGAGGAGATAAGACATGAAAAAGGTCATTATGACGGCGGTGGCTGCAATCGCATTTGCGGGCGCGGCGTTTGCGGATCCGCTTGAAGGGCTGTGGCAAACGGCACAGGACGACAACGGTAATTATGGACATATCCAAGTTGCACCTTGTGGATCAGCGCTTTGCGGAACGCTGATCAAGTCTTTTGACGGTGGCGGAAACGAGATTGGGTCGGACTTCACCGGCCGCAATATCATCTCGGAAACCGTCGCGCGTGGCGACGGGCAGTACCGGGGTAAAGTCTATGCACCTGATCGCGACAAAACCTACAATTCGCGCTTGCAGCTAAGCGGCAATTCACTGTCCGTTTCAGGGTGTGTGCTGGGTATCTGCCGGGATGGTGGTACATGGACGCGGGTCCAGTAAACCTTTGAAAAAAACGATCAGGCGCGCGTCTTTTTTGGGTGCGCACCGGATCACCGCATGATCACCTGCTAAACAGTGAACAGACGAAAAAGATCGTGGCGCCCCGCAATCTAGTCAGGTGCCCCCGTTGATTGAAGCGTTCTCATGGACGGATGAATGCCGTGGCCAACACAGTGCTGCGGGGGTAAAACGCCGTACAGACCGCGTACAGAACCTGTAAAATTGCCGTATGTACACTTACCTGATCGGGTGAGATCCCCCTATGTTGCGCAAGAAGAATGCGCTTGACCCAGACACCCAATTAGACCAGCGGGCATTCGCTATGATTGTGTTGTCGTATGGTGCCATCTGTGCAGGTGAACATTCCTTTCGTTCATTGCTTTGTCGTCGATCAACAATCTGTTTGGGTGCCCGATCCCTGAAATTTGTACATTTCAAGCGACGCTAGGACCTCGATCGCGACCGGTTGCCTGGTATTTTTGGGGACCACAAAATGGTCCATACGCCCCACCGAACGAATTCAACTTTTGAAGGTTCCGAGACAGAGCGACCGCCAATTTATGGTCACGTTTAGCATTCGCTGGCTTGACGATATGGAACACCTGATCCATATCGTGTGGGCGATGGAATCGCCTTCGGGGATGAATGTGACCGATCTACGTATTGAGAAAACGCAGTTAGCCCTCTTTGCGGCTTTGGATGATCTGTTGAGTGAAAAACCATTCTCTGAGATCACTGTAAGCGACCTGTCGCGGCAGGCTGGAATTGGTCGCCAAACCTTTTACCGGCACTTCGATAGCATCGGTGCTATGTTAGATCTGCGCTTCCAAAAAGGTAAGGAAGAGCAGCTTGCTATAGCGCGTCAAAGTTTGGAAGATCGCGAAGATTGGGAAACGGCGATACACCGCTTTGCGTTCGAACGCATTGCAGCCTCGCCCCACATCGCGCGCACGATCCTTTGCGGTGAAGCTGGTCCAAATGCGCTGACAAACTTTCGCGACCAAATCATCGCATTACATGAAATTGCGCCTCACAACCGTTTTCAGGCTACTAAGCCAGAGCTTCAGCGCTTTGTTGCCCCTTTCCAATCCGGCGCTATCGTCGCGGTACTTTTAGAATGGATCGACGCCGGGTGTACGCCCGATGCGGATACGATGAGTCAGTTCATGGTAGACGCAGGCGTTATGTCATGAAGGTACGTTATGTTATTAAAGAGCGAGTTTGTTCATTCTGGTCCCAAAGAATGAAGATGTTAAATCTACCCAATCGCCTACCGGCATAAATCTAATTAGCAAGACAGGAAATCGAAATGACCCTGCGGATCTTTGGCCAGCTCACAATTGCTCTATCCTTTTTGGCGGCAGCAACAGCATCCGATGCGCAAGACACCGCGCCGAGACTTGTTAAAACAATAACAATTTCCTCTAGCAGCGCTGACGCTGTACGACAGTTTTTCGGCCATGTCGTGGCCAAAGAGACGGTGGATCTTGCCTTTCAGGTTGGTGGCCAGATCGTTTCGCTGCCGATAACCGAGGGGGAAACTCTCGCCGCTGGCGATACAATCGCAGTTCTTGATCTTGAGCCGTTTGAGCTGGCCTTGGATCAGGCACAGGTCCAAAGAACGCAGTCCACACGTACGTTCGAACGGCTTCAGCAGCTCCAAGGCGGTGCGGTCAGTCAGGTCAGCGTGGACGACGCTGAAACTCAATTGGATCTGTCAGAGCTTGCCGTCCGCGATGCTGAACGCGCGTTGCGCAATGCCCAGCTTACGGCACCATTTGATGCTTTGATTGCGTCTCGCAATGTTGCGAATTTCACCACGATCAGTGCAGGGACACCCATCGTGCGCCTTCATGACATGTCGGATTTACGGATCGAAATTGACGTGCCAGAGGTGCTGTTTCAGCAAGCAGGCGAAAACCCCAATATCACACTTTCCGCCCAATTTCCTGCAAGCGACGAAATGTTCCCGCTCCAAGTCAGAGAGTTCAATGCGGAAACATCCGAAGTGGGTCAAACGTTTCAAATTACACTTGGTATGACGCCTCCTGAAGGTTTGGTCGTGCTGCCGGGATCTTCTGTAACGGTCTTTGCGACCCAAGAGGATCAGGAACAACAAAAAATCATCCCGCATTCAGCTGTCATTAACGCGGCAAATGGCGCAACCGAAGTCATGATTTTCACGTCCACCGGGGAAGATACTGGCACGGTTAGTGCGGTGCCCGTGGAAATCACGCCCAGCAGCCATGGCGAGGTGATTGTGATGTCAGGCCTAGAGGACGGACAAGAGATTGTCGCGAGCGGTGCGAACCTTTTGTCCGACGGCGACCCAGTGCGCCGCTTTACTGGCTTCGCGAACTAAGGAACGCATCATGAATATCGCACGCGGTTCTATCGAACGCCCTATTATTACGTGGTTGATCATGCTGGGCTGCTTGCTAGGTGGGATCTGGGCGTTCTCATCTTTGGGGCGATTGGAAGACCCCGCTTTCACAATCAAGACAGCCGTGATCGTCACACAATACCCCGGCGCGGATGCAGAGCAGGTCGCGCGGGAAGTGTCAGAGCCGCTTGAATCTGAAATTCAAAAAATGGGCGAAGTGAAAGAAGTGCGCTCGATGAACCAACCGGGGCTTTCATGGATCACGGTTGACATGAAGGATCAGTATGACGGCACAGAATTGCCTGAAATCTGGACCAAGCTCCGCAATCGAGTGAGCAATGCCAGCCTGCCTGACGGCACGTCCGTCCCGTTTGTAAATGATGGATTTGGGGATGTGTACGGCATTTATTATGCGGTTACGGCCCCGGGATATTCTGATGCTGAGATCTATGAACTCTCAACGTTTCTGCGCCGTGAGCTTCTTTCCGTTGAAGGTGTGGCCGACGTCAGCCTGTCTGGCGTTCCAAACGAAGTGGTCTATGTCGAACCTGATCTGGTCTTAAGCGTTAATCAGAACGTCCCACCCACTGCCATCCAAGCCGCCATCGCAAGCGCCAATCCTGTCGCCGACGCCGGATCATTCCAATCGGCAGATGGGCGTGTTCTGCTTCAAGGCCCAGAAGGTGAAGATACCGTGCAAGATATTGCGGGCCTGACTGTTGGGGTTGGCGGCGAGATCTTGAACCTATTCGATTTTTCAACTGTCATCCGTGCACGCGAACAGAACCCAAACTTGATCTTACGCCACAATGGAATTGAGGCCTTCACCATTGGCGTGGCAGGGCTTGCCAGCGAAAACATTGTTACTGTTGGACAACGCACCGATGCGAAACTTGCGGAACTTGCGCCGCAAATCCCTTTGGGGATCGAGCTGACGCCGATCTACCAACAGCATGTTATCGTGGAAGAAGCTTCCGGTTCTTTCTTGGTGAACTTGGCGATGTCTGTTGGGATCGTGGTGGCGGTTCTGGCGCTCTTTATGGGGCCACGTGCGGCAGTCGTTGTTGGCACAACGCTGTTGCTGACAGTTGTTGGCACCTTGTTGTTCATGGGGATATTCTCGATCGAGATGGAACGTATCTCGCTTGGTGCGCTGATCATCGCGATGGGGATGCTTGTCGATAATGCCATCGTTGTGGCTGAAGGCATGCAGATTTCGATGGCACGCGGGAAAACATCACGCGAAGCCGCCGAGGACGCCGCCAGCAAGACGCAAATTCCCCTGCTGGGTGCAACGATTATTGGGATCATGGCGTTCGCAGGGATCGGGCTTAGCCCTGACGCGACAGGTGAATTTCTGTTCTCTCTTTTTGCGGTTATCGCGATCTCGCTTAGCTTGTCATGGGTTCTTGCGCTGACTGTGACGCCTCTTTTGGGCCATTACTTTTTCAAGCAAGGTCAGGCGAGCGACACTGACGCCTATGGTGGGTTGCTCTTCCGCGCCTACAAGGGATTGCTGCGGTTGTGCCTAAAACTGTGGTGGCTGATTATCCCGGCACTGCTGGCGGTGACAGTCGCTTGCTTTGCCTTGTTTGGACAGGTGAAACAACAATTCTTCCCTGATAGTAATACGCCGCTCTTCTTTGTGCATTACAAGCTCGCGCAAGGCGCCTCGATCCACGAAGTGTCGCGCGACCTAGGCATCATGGAAGACTGGCTGTCCGAACAGGAAGATGTCGTCGCCTTTACGTCTTATGCCGGGCAAGGTGCGTCGCGGTTTATGCTGACCTATCAGGCCGAGGATCCTAACCCGAGTTATGGGCACATCATTGTTCGAACAGAGACGATCAATGAAATCGCGCCGCTGATTGCGGAGATGACGCAGTTTTCCTTTGAAAACCTGCCGCAAGGTGAATTCAGAGCAAAACGTTTGTCCTTCGGCCCTGGCGGTGGGGATCCTATTCAAGTGCGTTTCTCTGGCCCTGACCCGATAGTGTTGCGTGGCCTTTCTGAAGCGGCAATCGGCCGATTAACCGAGGCATCTGCCGACATCATCGCGCCCCGCACCGATTGGCGCGAAATGGAACAGGTCTTGCGCCCCATTTATGCGACTGACCGCGCGCAACAGGCCGGAATTTCCCGAGATGCCATTGCGCAGGCGATGCTTTTTGCGACTGAAGGTGTCACATCTGGTGTTTATCGTGAAGGAGATCGCCAGATCCCGATTGTCATGCGTGCTGACCAAGACGCAAACTTGGCTTTAACAGACCAAGTGATCTATTCCGACACCGGTCAGACATTTGTTCCGTTTGAACAAGTCATCGATGGCTTTGTCTTTGACGCCCAGAACACCCTTGTGATGCGGCGCGACAGGAAACTGACCATCACTGTGGGTGCAGATATTTCGTTGGATCGCACCGCAGCTGAGGTGCAGGCGGAGGTGCAGCAAGCCATCGACACGATGCCTTTGCCCGTGGGCTATCAAATGGAATGGGGCGGCGAATATGAAAGTTCGCGGGATGCGCAGGCCAGCCTTGCCGGGCAACTCCCGCTTAGTTTGATCATCATGGTGCTGATCTCGATCCTCTTGTTCAATGCCTTGCGTCAACCGTTGATTATCTGGTTGCTTGTGCCAATGTCGGTGAATGGTGTCAGTCTTGCACTTGTAGGAACAGGTTTACCGTTCACGTTCACCGCTTTGCTTGGCCTGCTTTCGCTTTCCGGCATGCTGATCAAGAACGGGATCGTTTTGGTCGAGGAAATCGACATTGTGCGCCGTGAAAACCCGAATGAGAGCTTAAAGGAAGTTATCGTGACCGCCTCAACTTCACGGTTGCGACCGGTTATCCTGGCGGCAGCGACCACGATCTTGGGGATGATACCATTGATTTGGGACGCTTTCTTCCAATCGATGGCGGTAACAATCATGGGTGGGCTTGCTTTTGCATCGATCCTGACCTTGATCGCGGCGCCTGTGTTCTATTTCGCGTTCTTCCGGAGGGCAGCACCCTAGTTGTTCAGTCCCGGCATCTGATGGACCGGATTTAAGATGAATCGATCTGGCGCTGATGTGCAGATTTTGCTGTTGTATTCGTAAGGCGTGAGATCATTCAGCGACTTCAAGCGCCTTGCCGAGTTGTAGGCATCTATAACGTCTGCGAAGCTGATCGTGGCTGTCGTGGTGGTAGCGCTTCAGTAGCGTCTTTTCGCTGGCGCATCCCGAGTATCGAAACCAATATCGAGATAAACTTGACCTGACCTGTCAACGCGGTTCTGCTATGAGGTTTGTCATGAAGTATTTAAAACTGATTTTGATCCTACCTATCTTGACGGTGTTTCTTACACCAGCCGCTGCAGCGACTTGCCCGGATGACTTCGACTATGTCGACCTGGGTGTGATGAACGATTTGCGGCAACTTCAGCACGGGGGAACTGTGATCTCGGTCGCCAGGCCAGGAGGCATTCGCCTTGTGGACGGTATTCAGGATTGCGTGCCCTATTTAGGGGCTGCACAACCGCGACTGGACCGTGATGGTAAGCCCATACCGCTCATCCACAGCCTGCGATTGAATGGAACGACCGTATCAGACAACATCGAGATGCTTGATGTGTCCGGTATTCACGACCTTTCAACCATCGAAATGATGACGCTGGAAACGGCGGCCGTACATTTCGGTGCAATTGGTAGTGGCCGTTTCGATGTCACGTTGGGTGAGAACTTTACATGTGCGAGCGCCGGCGTACCATTTGCGGGAAATATCACCTGCGAGATATTGTCGCTTTCGCAAGAGGGCACCCCCGCAGTCGTCCACTGCAGCCCAATCCTTTGTGTGTTACCTTTGGCATTGGATGACAGTCTATTTGTTAACGTCAGATGGGATGCAACTGGTGAGAGCCTCACTTCGTCTTTTGCGCGCGGGACGTGGATCGAACAGGTGGTCGCGGATGTCGTCACCTCACTTCGGTCTTCGATTGAAAGATAATTGCAAACTTGAAGACGATGTGGACTGTTCGCGTTAGGGTGATCGTTCTCGGAAAACGCGGGCGTGCCCCGCCCAACTCACGGTCACCCCGTCGTAAGGCTGACTTTGATGGGCAATGCAGCGGCGCAGGCGAGCGCCAAAGAGCGGGCTGAAAAGGTGCAGGGTTTGATTGAACTGCTTAGGGAAGCCGGAAAGAGCGTTAGAGGACTTGCTGCGGAGTTGAATAAAGCTGGTGTGAAGACTGCGCGGGGCTGTGAATGGCAGGCGTCGCAGGTGAAACAGACGAATGATAGGCATGCTGCGTAAGGGGCAGTCATTTTTTTTGAGAACGTCGTTCATTATTTTAAGCGAGTTTGTTCGTATCAGTGTTTCTTAAAGTAAGGAAAATGCGGTCAATAACCGGGGGCAATGATCTGCCTTAAGTCGTTGATTTTTAATGCCATAATGGTGATGGCGGAGGAGGTGGGATTCGAACCCACGGTAGACTTTCACCTACGTCGGTTTTCAAGACCGGTGCATTCAACCACTCTGCCACTCCTCCGACTTGGCCCTGTTACCGACTGTTTTCTGATTCGAAAAGCAACTTCCTGCTTTGGGGAAATCCGCCGACAAAATTGTCTAGAGTCTTTCAAAATGCATCCGGCGGCGCTATCGTTTGCAAAATCGGCAATGTTTGGCTTGTGGCCTGGGAAATCTCAGATCAACTTTGTCTGGTGGGCGGTAACAAGCAGCGCTGGAAAACAGCGAAAAGTCTCAATAAAATGGGACGAAAAGAAGGGGCGAATGATGACAGGCACAATGATGACGGGCATCAAGAAATTCAAAAAGCGCACAGGACCGCTGGCGCTTGCAGTTGTCGGGACGGTGATGTTTGCCGGTTGCGATGAAAATGGCGAATTTGCTCTTTCGGCGGAAGAGAGTGCACCGATTGACACGGAAGAAGCCGCGCGTGCTTCACTCACATCCACGACGGCGGATGTTGAGCGGCCCGATCTGTTTGACGTCACAGACCGTGGCCTGTGGGATGGGCGCCCTTCGCTGGGCGGGGTCTGGGTTGCGCATCCCGATGCGACCGATCCTGAGCGCGTGATGATTCGTAATCCTGAAAATGGCCGTTCGGTTGTTGGTGCCTTGTTCCGCCGTGAGCGTGAGAACCCGGGCCCGCTGCTGCAGGTATCGTCTGATGCTGCGGAAGAATTGGGCATTTTGGCAGGCGCACCAACCGAGCTCAGCGTGATTGCCCTGCGCCGCGAAGAGACCGAAGTCGAAGATGCGGCTGCCGAAGTTAACCCTGTTGTTGCATCACTGGCGGCACCGGTCACCGTCGAGGCTGCACCGCTTGATCCCGTTGCAGGCGCTGCTGCCGCGGCAATTGATACCGCTGAAGAGGGCGCAGATGCAGCGGTTGATGTTGTGCTGCCTGCGGCGACGGCTGGCGTGGCTGCAGCGGCCGCAGTCGCTGCGACGGATGATGCGGATGATAGTGATGCCGCCGTTGATGTGTCTGCGCTGCTGGCTGACGCTCCTGTGCTTGCAGCTGCAGGCGAGGCGGATCTGGACGGTCCGCAACTTCAAGTTGGTGTCTTCAGTGTTGAAGCCAATGCCGTCGCGGGTGCACAGCGTCTGCGCGACGCGGGCGTGCCTGCATCCGTTGTTGTACAGCAAGCTGGCGGGCGCGATGTTTGGCGTTTGGTTGCCGGGCCTGCGGGCGTGGACGGCGACCCTGACACCACACTGGCCCGGATCAGGGGACTTGGTTTCTCCGACGCGTTTCTGATTGGGGCTGACGCAGACGAAGAGGGGTAAGTGGCCATGAAAGCTGCAATAGTTCGTTTGGTAGCGTTGACGCTCGCTGTCATCGCTTGGGCCGGTACACTGAGTGCATTCGAAACGCGTGCCACGGCAGCTTATGTGTTTGATCAGACTACAGGCACTGTGCTGCTGGCAAAAAACGCCCAAAACCCGCTTCCGCCGGCGTCGATGTCGAAACTCATGACGCTCTATATGGCCTTTGAAGCCGTGAGCGATGGCCGCTTGGCTGTTGATGAGCTGCTGCCTGTGTCAACGGCTGCTGCGGCTTATGGCGGGTCTTCGATGTTTCTGGATACAACTGATCGGGTCAGCGTGGAGGATTTGCTGCGCGGCGTGATCGTATTGTCTGGAAATGACGCGAGCGCTGTGTTGGCTGAGGCCCTGTCACCAGATGGCACTGAGGCGGGGTTTGCCCGTCTGATGACCCAACGCGCCCAGCAAATGGGCATGCATAACTCGACTTTCGTCAATTCGAACGGCTGGCCTGCTGCCGGGCACCGGATGTCCATGGAAGATCTTGGCATTCTGGCAGATCGTTTGATTGCGGACTACCCAACATTCTACACGCTTTTTTCCGAAACCGAATTTGCCTTTGACGGGCGGGTCCCTTCGAATTCGCGCAATCGGAACCCGTTGCTGTCACTTGGCATCGGAGCGGATGGTCTCAAGACCGGCCATACCCAAGAGGCCGGATATGGTTTGGTGGGCTCTGCCAAACAGGGTGACCGCCGTGTGATCTTTGTCATCACCGGCCTGAATAGCGCGGCGGAACGCGCCGAAGAATCCGAGCGTCTGGTGAATTGGGCATTTCGTCAATTTGCCGAACGTGAAGTCGTCCGGGCGGGCACCCGCATTGCCCAGGCCGACGTCTGGATGGGGCAAAGCCCCTTGGTTGGCATGACCGTTTCCGAGGATATTTCCTTACTGGTCCCGATCTTGAACGAAGACAGCATTGATGCGCAGGTGGTTTATACCGGCCCGATTGAGGCCCCGATCGCTGCGGGTGATCAACTGGGTGAACTGGTCGTCCAATTGGAAGGCCTGCCCGAAAAGCGGCTGCCTCTTGTCGCCGAAAGCGATGTGGCGCGCGGTGGCTTTACAACCCGCCTGCGTACCGCTGCGTTGGTCTTGTGGGACAGATTTGGCCCCGGTGCCGATGCAACCGCCGAGGGGGCATGACCAAGCCACGTTTTATCACGTTTGAAGGTATCGACGGGTCCGGAAAATCAACGCAATCGCGCCTTTTTGCGGATGCCTTGCGTGCGCAGGGCACCGATGTTGTCTTGACCCGCGAACCTGGAGGCAGTCCTGGCGCCGAAGAAATACGCCAGCTTGTGCTGACCGGTGACCCGGATCGCTGGTCGGCGGAGACGGAAATTCTGTTGTTTACAGCGTCGCGGCGCGATCATCTGGAAAAGACGATCAGCCCCGCGTTGGAGGCCGGAAAGACCGTCGTTTCCGACCGTTTCGCCGATAGCACCCGCGTTTATCAAGGTGCCACCCGTGGTGATTTGCGCGGGATGGTTGACCGTTTGCATGAACTGATGATCGGGCGCGAGCCGGATTTGACTTTTATCATCGATATGGACCCTGCAACGGCGCTGCAGCGGGGTCTTGCCCGCAAATCTGGCGAAGACCGGTTCGAAGACTTCGGATTGCCCTTTCAGGAAACCCTGCGCCACGGCTTTTTGGCTTTGGCCCATGCGCAGCCGGACCGGTGCGTTTTGATTGATGGCAACCGCACGCCTGACCAAATTGCATCCGAAATTGCGGCCTACGCATGAGCGATGACAGCCTGCCAGAACCCGACCGCATCGATGGCGCGCCGCATCCGCGCGAAACCGTGCAATTGTTTGGGCAGGACCGGGCGGTTGCGGATTTTCTTGAGGCCTATTCCTCGGGCCGGATGCATTCGGGCTGGCTGATCACGGGCCCGCGCGGCGTAGGGAAGGCCACCCTGGCTTGGAAAATCGCGACCTTCTTGCTGGCTGATCCGGACGCTGGCCTGTTTGGTGACCCGAGCTTGGACGTTGATCCTGAACACCCCGATGCGCGTCTGATCCAATCGGGTGCGCATCCCCGGCTGGCGGTGATCCGGCGCCCCGTGGATGAAAAGACCAAGCAGCTGAAATCCGAGATCACGGTTGATGCGGTGCGTCGGCTGAAGACATTTTTTCAGATGTCCGCCGCCGATGGTGGGCGCCGTGTTGTTATCGTGGATGCCGCGGATGAGCTAAACAGAAACGCCGCCAACGCGATTTTGAAAGAATTGGAAGAACCGCCCGCGCAGACAACAATCATGTTGATTGCACATCAACCCTCGCGGCTGTTGCCGACGATCCGATCCCGATGCCGCGAATTGCGCTGTCAGACGCTACAGCCCGCAGCCCTGGGACAAGCCTTGGAACAGGCGGGGTTTTCTGCTGATGGCAGCGAAAGCCTTGCTACATTGGCAGGCGGATCGGCGGGCGATGCGATCAGGTTGCTGAACCAGGATGGTTTGGCGCTTTATGCCGATATCGTCAAAACAATCGAAGGCCTGCCACGTGTGAACCGGCCAGCCGCACTTCGGCTGGCGGATAGCTGCGTGGGCAAGGCTGCTGCGACGCGGTTTTTGCTGATGCTCGACCTGATTGACCTGTTTTTGTCCCGGGCGGCCCGTGCGGGGCTGATGGGCGAACCCACGACCCAAGCCTGCCCGGGCGAGGCCCGTTTGCTGACCCGGATCGCGCCCGATGACCGGGCCGCGCGCCGATGGGCGCAGCTGCAGCAAGATTTGTCCAACCGGTCCCGGCATGGGCGCGCGGTGAACCTTGACCCTGCGGCATTGATCCTTGATATGATCTTTAAGATCGAAGAGACGGCGCAAGGTGTCGCCGCAGCCTGAAAGCGGCCCCATGACCCAAGCGACCATCGTTGACAGCCACTGCCACCTAGATTTTCCCGATTTTGACGCCGAACGCCCCGCCGTTGTGCAACGTGCGCTGGATGCAGGTGTGGAACGTATGGTCACGATTTGCACCAAGCTGCGTCTGGAACCGCAGGTGCGAGCCATTGCCGAGACCCACGCGCCGGTGTTCTTTGCTGCAGGCACCCATCCCATGAGTGCCGCTGACGAACCGCTGGCCACATTTGACGAATTGGTGGCCCTATCCGCGCATCCCAAATTTGTTGGCATCGGCGAGACGGGCCTTGATTATCACTACACCGCCGAAAGCGCCGAAATCCAAAAGCAATCGCTGCGCATTCATATCGCCGCCGCCCGCGACACCAAGTTGCCGCTGATCATCCATGCGCGGGCCGCAGATGATGATATGGCCCGTATCCTGCGTGAAGAGTATGAAAACGGGGCGTTCACCTGCGTCATGCATTGCTTTTCCAGCAGTGCGGGTTTGGCACAGGCAGCACTTGATCTAGGGTTCTATCTGTCGATGTCCGGCATCGCCGCTTTCCCAAAATCACAAGAGCTGCGCGATATTTTTGCTGCCGCACCGATTGACCGGATTTTGGTCGAAACCGACAGCCCCTATCTTGCGCCCCCGCCGCACCGGGGCAAGCGGAATGAGCCCGCCTTTACCGCACATACGGCCAAAGTTGGGGCCGAGATTTTTGGCCTGAGCTACGCAGATTTCGCCGCCCAAACCACGGCCAATTTCGACCGGCTGTTCTGGAAGGCCGCTTTATGAGCGATACGATCAGCTTTACCATTTTGGGCTGCGGGTCCTCGGGGGGTGTGCCTCGGCTGGGTGGGCTGTGGGGCGCTTGCGACCCCGCGAACCCCAAGAACACACGGCGGCGCTGTTCGCTTTTGGTGACCCGGACCAGCGCGGATGGGGTCACCCGTGTGCTGATCGACACAGGGCCGGATATGCGCAGTCAGCTACTGGATGCAGAGGTCGGCATGCTGGACGCTGTTGTCTACACTCATGGGCATGCGGATCATGTGCACGGCATAGATGACCTACGGATGATCGTGTTCAACATGCGGGCGCGGCTGCAGGTTTGGGCGGATGGGCCCACGACAAACGATCTGTTGAACCGCTTTGGCTATGCTTTCGCGCAGCCAAAAGGATCAGCTTACCCGCCGATTTGTGATCTGAACGCGATCAACGGGGATATCCGGGTCGAGGGGCAGGGCGGTCCGATTGTTCTGACCCCTTTTGAGGTCGCACATGGCGCGATCGATGCCTTGGGTTTCCGGATCAATGATGTAGCTTACTTGCCCGATGTGTCGGACATCCCCGATGAAAGCTGGCCGGTTCTGGAAAATCTGGATTGCTGGATTGTGGATGCATTGCGGCGTGAGCCACACCCGTCCCATGCGCATCTGGCCAAGACATTGGGCTGGATTGAACGGGTGGCACCGAAAAAGGCGGTGCTGACCAATATGCACAATGATCTGGACTATGCGACCGTTGCGGCCGAGACGCCTGCACATGTGCACCCCGCCTACGATGGAATGACATTGGATTTCCCTGCGAAATGACCGCATTGATCGACGTCATTCTGCCGGTCTTTCTTGTGATCGGCTTTGGGTATCTGGCTGTCTGGAAGGGGTACTTCAGCGACACGAACGTTGATGGGCTTATGGGGTTCGCGCAAGGGTTTGCTATACCCTGTCTGCTGTTCCGGGCAATCTCAACGCTTGATCTGAACCAGAACTTCGATCTGGCCTTGCTTAGCAGCTTTTACGCTGGCGCGCTTGCGGGGTTCATTGCGGGCTTGTTCGGGGCACGCATCTTGTTTGGGCGGGATTGGGAAGACAGCGTCGCTATCGGGTTTTGCTGTCTGTTCTCAAATTCCTTGCTGCTGGGGCTGCCGATCACAGAGCGGGCCTACGGTGCATCGGCGCTTGAGGCGAATTATGCGATTATCGCCGTCCATTCGCCCTTTTGCTTCACGATTGGTATCACGGCGATGGAGATCGCGCGAAACCGAGGCGAGCGTTTGGCTCTGCTGCCGGGTAAGGTGCTGCGCGCCATATTTCAAAACGCCTTGATCGTTGGGATCGCGCTAGGTTTCATCGTGAACCTTGGGGGCATTCCCATGCCCGGCGTGCTGACTGATGCGCTTGATCTGGTGATCCGTGCCGCATTGCCCACGGCGCTGTTTGCCTTGGGCGGGGTGCTTTACCGGTACCGCCCCGAGGGTGATCTACGCACGATTATGTTCGTCGTGGCGATGTCGTTGGGCCTGCATCCGTTGATCACCTGGATGCTTGTGCAGGCCAATGACCTGTCGGATGCAGCCATCCGCTCGGCCACTTTGACGGCGGCATCGGCACCGGGGATCAACGCCTACTTGTTTGCGAATATGTACGGCAAAGCGCGGCGGGTCGCGGCCTCTGCCGTACTTTTGGGAACGGGGCTCTCGATTTTGTCGGTTTGGTGCTGGCTGGCGATTTTGCCTTAATGACTGTGTAGCGTGGCGTTCGTTTGAACCGATGCGGTGGGTTTTCTAGGAAAATCGCCAAACGGTGCCACGCAGTTCCCGTCCAAACGTCAAGCATTTCTGCCCTGACCGAACCTTCGTTCCTGTTTGGGACAATGCCGTCAGTGCTGGACTTTGCCGCCGTCGGTCGTGTTTAGCTGTTTTTCAAATCGCCATACCTCCAAGGGGAACACGCCTTCCGAGGTGTCGAGTTCCACAACTTGCCGACCCGCGTTGACCCATCCTGACTTTTCATAGAAGCGGCCAGCCCGTTCATTACCTATTGCACAAGCTAGCCAAGCCGTATTGTGCCCTGCCGCATTGATACGGTTTTCGGCGTCCTCTATAAGCGCTCGGGCTACACCGGAACCACGCGCTGGGCGGGACACAAACATCTGATAAAGTTCGTCATCTTTGACCATGCAAAACCCGAGCACTCTAGAGCCGTCACTCGCTATTCGGGTTCTGGATAAGTTCTCTAGCGTTCGGTCAAAGAAACTTTTCGCGGTACGCAGTTCTCGAAGGTTGCTTGGAACAATTTCGGCATGAGCCTCGTGCCAACCAGAATTCCAGATATCACAAACCTGTTTAGCCTGCGATGCAGTCGGCAATTTCAATGTGTAAGCCATGGTCCTACGTTATATCTGCACCCGCGTTTCGACAACCGACAGATTGGGCTTATTCGAAGCTCTCGCTGCGATGTGCACGAACAGCTGCGCTTCCGAAATTCATATTTTGGGTCAGCGCATGACGTGAAGATCAGGGTCTTCTGACGTTCAAAAACGATCCCTTACACACCTTCTACCAGTACGATCATACTGGTTGCATTCTCACGGCGGATGCGGGCAACCTCTTGATATTCGGGTGAATAATAAAGCGCCTTGGCACTTTCGAAATCTGGGAACTCAAAGATCACATGGCGGTCGAATGCGGGGCCTTCAGCATTCTCTGACGTCCCGCCGCGTACTAACGGGCGGCCACCGTGCGCCTCAATCATCGGTGTGTCGCGGATGATGTATTCTTGATAGGCCTCCGGGTCGTTCACTGTGACATGGCCGATAATGTAACCTTTGGGCATTTGGTGTTCCTTCGTTATTGAATGGGCACTTTCAGAGCGATTTGACCGAGTTTCAAGGGGCACTATGCCAACTTCCTCACGTTTTTGAGAATGGTTCGCATTCCTATTTACAGTTGCGAATTATTCTCATAACAATATTCCAACGACTCTTCTCAAAGCTGGAAAGGTACATTTGATGCAACCTGCTAAGTTACTTCTTTCGTTAGCTTGTACAGCGCTTTTGTCGACGACTGCGCTAGCGCAGGATGATCGTTTCAAAGCGGTCACAACTTTCACCGTCATCGCCGATATGGCCCGCAACGTGGCAGGGGATGCTGCGATTGTGGAAAGCATCACCAAGGCCGGTGCTGAAATTCACGGCTACCAGCCCACACCGCGCGACATCATCCGTGCCCAAGACGCTGACCTGATCCTATGGAACGGTCTTAACCTGGAGCTGTGGTTTGAACAGTTCTTTGCGAACCTGTCTGATGTGCCCAGTGCCACATTGACCGATGGGATCAGCCCGATGAGCATTGCCTCGGGTGAGTACGAAGGCAAGCCAAACCCACACGCCTGGATGAGCCTGGAAAGCGCGTTGATCTACGTCGACAATATCAGGGATGCTTTTGTTGCCCATGACCCAGAGAACGCGGCCATCTACACAGCCAATGCTGAGACCTATAAGGCCGAGATCACAGCCGCTATTGCCCCCTTGCGTGAACAAATCATCGCACTGCCACAGGATCGCCGCTGGTTGGTGTCTTGTGAGGGGGCGTTCAGCTATCTCGCCCGCGATTTTGAGATGCAGGAGCTCTACCTTTGGCCCATGAATGCCGACGCGCAGGGCACCCCACAGCAAGTCCGCCGCGTGATTGATACAGTCCGCGATAATGATATCCCGGCTATTTTCTGTGAAAGCACCGTGTCGCAGGCCCCGGCTGAGCAGGTGGCGCGCGAAACAGGGGCCAGCTACGGCGGTGTCCTTTATGTGGATAGTCTGACCGAGGCGGATGGTGCAGTGCCAACCTACCTCGATCTGCTGCGGGTCACGACCGAAACCATCGCCACAGGCTTGACCGAATGACGCAGGCCCCTGGCATCGTTGCCAAAAATGTGACCGTGACCTACCGGAACGGGCACACCGGGCTGCTGGATGCAAGCTTTGACATTCCGACCGGTACCATCACCGCTTTGGTGGGCGTGAACGGCGCGGGCAAATCGACCTTGTTCAAGGCGATCATGGGGTTCGTTCCCGCCGCGCGCGGCGAAATCTCGATCCTTGGCATGCCCGTCAGCGCGGCCTTGCAGCGCAATATCGTGGCCTATGTTCCGCAATCCGAAGAGGTGGATTGGACCTTCCCCGTGTTGGTCGAAGACGTGGTGATGATGGGCCGCTATGGGCATATGGGATTTTTTCGCAGACCCAAGCAAGTAGACCGGGAAGCGGTGACGCAGGCGTTGGCGCGGGTCAATATGACCGATTTCCGCCACCGCCAAATTGGTGAGCTGTCTGGCGGGCAACGCAAACGGGTATTTCTCGCCCGGGCCCTGGCGCAAGAGGGGCAAGTTATCTTGCTGGATGAGCCTTTCACTGGAGTCGACGTGCAAACCGAGGACGCGATCATTGCCCTACTGGGCGCGTTGCGGGATGAGGGGCGGGTGATCCTTGTTTCAACCCATAACCTTGGCTCTGTGCCGGAATTTTGTGACCGGACCGTCTTGGTCAAGCAGACCGTACTGGCCTATGGCCTGACAAAAGACACCTTTACCCGCGAGAACCTGGAACTGGCCTTTGGCGGGGTGCTGCGCCACTTCGTGCTTGGCGGATCGGACCTGCATGATGATGATGACAGCCGCCAGATCCGGGTGATCACTGATGATGAGCGGCCCTTCATCGTCTATGGTCATGACGAGGAAGAGACCGGCACATGATCGCCACGCTGCTTGAGCCGTTCAGCTACACCTACATGTTCAACGCCATGTGGGTCAGCGCCCTTGTGGGCGGTGTCTGCGCATTTCTGTCGGCCTATCTGATGCTGAAAGGCTGGTCACTGATCGGTGACGCGCTGAGCCATTCCATCGTGCCGGGTGTGGCGGGTGCCTATATGCTGGGTCTGCCTTTTGCCTTGGGGGCCTTTGCCGCTGGCGGGCTGGCGGCGGGAACGATGCTGTTTTTGAACCAACGCTCTGGGCTAAAGGAAGATACGATCATCGGGTTAATCTTCACGTCGTTCTTTGGATTGGGACTGTTCATGGTCTCGCTGTCGCCAACGGCGGTCAACATCCAGACAATTACCCTTGGCAATATCCTGGCCATCACCCCATCTGACACGCTCCAATTGGCGATTATCGGCTTTGTCACCTTGGCGGTGCTGCTGGCCAAATGGAAGGATCTGATGGTCGCCTTCTTTGATGAAAACCATGCCAGATCAATCGGTTTGCGGCCGGACTTCTTGCGGGTTGTCTTTTTCACGTTGCTCTCGGCTTCTTGCGTCGCGGCCCTGCAGACGGTTGGCGCGTTCCTGGTCATCGCTATGGTCGTCACCCCCGGGGCTACGGCCTATCTGTTGACCGACAGGTTCCCGCGCCTATTGGTTCTCAGCGTCACCATCGGCGCGCTGACCAGCTTTGTCGGGGCCTACCTGAGCTATTTTCTGGACGGGGCCACCGGCGGCGTGATCGTCACGCTGCAAACGCTGATCTTTCTGACGGCCTTCTTTCTGGCCCCGAAGCACGGGTATTTCGCGGCACGCCGGCGGGCCAATGCTGCGTTGAAGGGGGCATGATGGACACGCTGCTTTTCCCCTTCCAATTCGCATTCATGAATAAGGCCTTCTTGATGATGGCCATCATCGCCGTGCCGACAAGCCTTTTATCGTGCTACTTGGTCCTGAAGGGCTGGTCGCTGATGGGCGATGCCATTAGCCACGCCGTCCTACCTGGGGTCGTTCTGGCCTATCTGCTGAATATCCCCCTGATCATCGGGGCGTTTTGCGCAGGCATGGTCTGTGCTTTGGCCACCGGGTTTTTGTCCGAACATAGCCGGGTCAAGCAAGACACCATCATGGGGATCGTGTTTTCGGGGATGTTTGGGTTCGGGCTGGTGCTTTACACGAAGATCAGTACGGATGTGCATCTGGACCACATTCTATTCGGCAACATGTTGGGCGTCAGTACTGCTGACCTATGGACTGCGGGCATCATCGCGGCCATTGTTGCTGTCATCATCCTGACCAAACAGCGCGAATTCCTTCTACAGGCTTTTGACCCAATCCAAGCCCGCGCGGTGGGTCTGCGGGTCGGCTGGTTGCACTATGGGCTGCTGTCTTTGATTTCGCTGACCATTGTCGCGACCTTGTCTGCTGTCGGGATCATCCTTTCGATCGGGTTGTTGATCGCGCCGGGCGCCATCGCCTTTTTGCTGACCAAACGGTTTGCATTGATGCTGCCCCTTGCTGTCGCGATCACCCTGATATCGGGGTTCGTAGGCGTCTACCTGAGCTTCTTTATCGATAGCGCCCCCGCCCCAACCGTCATATTGGTCATGACCGGGTTCTTTATCGCGGCTTTCATCCGGGCGAACTGGCGGGTGCGCAAGCAGGATGCAGCCAAGTCCGATTTGTCATTGAACAGCTGAACCGGCCATGAAACGTTGCGCCCAACGGGCGGAGATGGACAAGGTCGATGGGTGAAATCTGGGAAGGGTTGGTCGCAGGGTTTTGGCTGGTGATCACGCTCGACGCGGATTTGGTCGCGATCACGCTTCGCTCGCTCCATGTGACCCTGACCGCCGTTATGATCGCCTCGGCCATCGGGCTGCCCTTTGGGGCGTGGCTTGCGATCCAAAGGTTCCGGCACAGGCGGGCGACCATCGCGTTGCTGAACGCGTTGATGGGTTTGCCTCCCGTTGTCGTGGGGCTGATTGTTTATCTGCTGCTGTCACGATCTGGACCGTTCGGCGTGTTTGGATTGCTTTTCACCCCCACCGCCATGATCATCGCGCAGGTGATCATCATCACACCGCTGATTGCCTCTATCGCCCATCAGGCGATCCGGGATGTCTGGGCAGAGTATCACGATCTTCTGCTGTCGCTTTCAACCTCGAAATGGCAGCGGATCAAGACCCTGCTTTGGGACGGGCGGCGGGCGCTGATGACCGCCTCATTGGCCGGCTTTGGCCGGGCCATCGGAGAGGTGGGCGCGATCATGATCGTGGGTGGCAATATCGACAACGCAACGCGCGTGCTGACCACGGCTATCGCCTTGGAAACGGGGAAAGGTGATTTTGCGTTGGCCCTTGGTTTGGGGTTCATCCTGATCGGGCTGGCCGTGACAGTGAACCTTGTGATCCACACAATTGGACAGACGGAAAGAGAGGGCAAATGGTAACCCCGATCCTTCCGATGACCCTACAGGGTGGCGTGGTCAAACGCCGTGGTAAGACCGTGCTGGGTCCGGTTGATTTGACGGTCTCAATGCGTGGGTTCACAATTTTTCTGGGCCCCAACGGGTCTGGCAAGACAACTTTGCTACGCGCCCTGCACGGGTTAGAGCGTTTGGCCACGGGCCAGATTGCCTGGCAGGTGCCGCTGGCGCAGGCCCAACTTGAGCAAGCATTTGTGTTCCAAACGCCTATTATGATGCGGCGCTCCGTGCGTGATAATCTCGCCTATCCTTTGCGGCTGAACGGAACCTCCAAAGCGCAGGCCACTGCGGCGGCTGAGGATTGGGCCGAACGTATCGGCCTGTCCCAGTTTTTGGACCAGCCTGCACCGCAGCTATCAGGAGGCGAGAAACAAAAATTGGCCTTGGCCCGCGCATTGATCCGGACACCGCAGATACTGTTTCTGGACGAACCCTGCGCGAACCTTGACGGGCGCGCCACCCGCGAGATTGAGACCATCTTGAAGGACGCGCAGGCCAGTGGCACGCGCATCCTGATGGCCACACATGATATCGGGCAGGCCAAACGGCTTGCGGATGAGGTTGTGTTTTTGATGCATGGGAAAATCATTGAAAGCGCAGCCGCCGCGACCTTTTTCGCGGGTCCGGCATCGCCGCAAGCCGCCCAGCTGCTGAAAGGGGACATTGTGGAATGATCAGAGCGTTCGCCTTTATCTTCGGGCTGCTTGCCAGCACCGTCGCAGCAGATGACCTGAAACTGGCGGTCACAACGTCATTCCATAACTCTGGCCTCTCAGACATTCTGTTGCCCGCAATTCAGGCTGATACGGGGATCAATGTACAGCTTTTGGTGGTGGGCACCGGACAGGCCATGCGGCTGGGCCAGGCGGGGGATGTCGATGCGATCCTTGTGCATGCGCGCGCGGCGGAAGAGGCCTTTGTCGCGGGTGGTTTTGGCACTCACCGGCGCGAAATCATGTATAATGATTTTGTGGTCGTTGGGCCCGTGTCAGACCCTGCCGGGATTGCAGGGGCTGACACCGCGCAACAGGCCTTTACACGGATCGCTGCCGCGCAGGCCCTGTTTGTCAGCCGTGGCGATAACAGTGGCACACACCAAAAGGAAATCGCGCTTTGGGAGGCTGCAAAGCGCGCACCCGATGGCAATTGGTATCGCTCGGTCGGTGCAGGCATGGGGGCTGCGCTGAACACGGCCGCGGGGATGAACGCCTACATCTTGGCGGACCGGGCCAGTTGGCTGAATTTCGGGAATAAGGCCGGGCTGGGGATGTTGTATTCAGGCGATCCGGCGCTGTTCAACCAATACGCCTATATTCCGGTGAACCCAGACTTGCACGATCATGTCAGGGCGGATTTGGCCGAGAGGCTTGAGGTTTGGCTGACATCGGAACGGGCCAAGCAGCTGATTGATGGCTATCGCATCAACGACGAACAATTGTTCACGTTTAATGCAGCCGCAGCGGATTAATCCCCGTCGGCCACGCCTTCCGCACGCAAACGTGCCCGTCGCGCGCGGTAGCTTGGCAATATCACCAGCAAAGCTGCGATCACCAACAGCCCGAGCGTCATTGGGCGTTCCACCACAAACCCAACCCCGTCGTAAAGGTTCATTGAACGCGAAAAATTATTCTCTAGCATCGGCCCCAGAATGAACCCGATCAGCAGCGGGGCCAACGGATAGTCTGCAAACCGCAAGATCGTTGCGCAGACCCCAAGCCCGACAAGGATCAATAACTCGGTCGCATTATTCTGCCCGATGTAGGCGCCCATCATCGTAAAGAACAAAATGAACGGGATCAGGAAGGTGCGGGGGACCAGCAGGACCTTCGCGATATAAGGGATCAGCGGCAGATTAAGGATCAGCAGCACGACATTGCCCAGATACATCGAGATGATGACGGCCCAGAAAATCTGCGGTTCATCGATCATTAGGCGTGGTCCGGGCGAGACGTTTAACGCAATCAACGCACCCAACAGGATGGCTGTTGTTCCAGATCCAGGAATGCCAAGTGTGAGCAAGGGAACAAACGACCCCGTACAGGCCGCATTGTTGGCACTTTCGGGGGCGGCAAGGCCCTTTAGGCTGCCTTTGCCGAATTGCGCCTGCTCATCCTTCGAGGCGATATTGCGTTCCACAGCATAGCCCAAAAACGATGCGATCGTGGCCCCCGCGCCAGGCAGGACACCGATCAGAAATCCTTGGATGGATTGTCTTCCAATGACTGGTGCGATTTGCTTGGCCTCGGCGCGGTTGATCCGCAGGTCTTTGATCTCACCGCCCCCGTCTTCGGTTTTCGACCGGCTTGGGTCAAGCACAAGATAGATCGCCTCAGGCAGCGCAAACATCGCCATGGCAAGCGTGATAAAGCCCAGACCGGATTGCAGGTCCATGATCCCGAATGTGAAACGGGGCATGTTGAATAGGACACCTTCGCCGATTGTGGCCAGCATCAGACCGACAAGGGTCATCAACAGAGCTTTGGTGACCTGACCTGTGCCTGCAAATGCAGCGATCGCCGATAGGCCTACTACCATCAAAGCGAAGTATTCTGGTGATCCAAACAGCAAAGCAACCGAGGACAATGCCGGAGCAAAGATCATCAAGAGGATCGCGCCAATCGTGCCGCCCGCAAAGGATGAGATCGCAGCGACGGTCAGCGCCTTACCTGCCTTTCCTTGGCGCGCCAGCGGATAACCATCAAAGCTTGACGCCACGGTTGAGGCAACACCCGGCGCGTTGATCAAGATCGAAGATGTCGATCCGCCGAAGATCGCACCATAATAGACCCCTGCGAGTAGGATCAGCGCGGCTGAAGGGTCACCTATGGAAATCGCGACGGGGATCATGATGGCAATAATCGACATCGGGCCCAAGCCGGGCAACATGCCGATGAAGGTGCCTATCAGGCACCCCCCAATAACCATCAAGATATTGGTTAAAGAAAACGCCGTCGCGAGGCCGATCAACAATCCTTCCAGCATCGCTCAAACCCCCATAAAAAATGGCCAGGGTCGCAGAAAGATGCCAAGTACCTCCTGGACTAGATACCAGATGCCACCCGATGCGATCAGCGCAACAGGGATCAAGATATGCAGGCGGCGTTCGCCCAAGATCAGTGAGCCCGCAACCAGAAATCCAACCGTGGCAGCCAGAAACCCAACAGGGCGGAGCAATAGGGCGTAGGCCACCATAAGCGTCAGCAGAACAATGGCCTGTCCCAGTTTGTAATCTGTCAACCGGCGGTAATCGATTTCACCTGTCTTGGGCGCATCACTTCCTTTCTCAAAGCCAAGCAAGATGACGACAGCACCGAAAATGGCCATGACCGAAAGAATCTTGGGGAATGTCGACGGCCAAATCGGGTTATTGCGCATAAATGGCGCAAGGGACCCGTCCATCGCGAAGAATGCGGTATAGGCGTATCCAGCGCTCATCACCAATATGATCAGCGCAATCCAACGATCCAGTGCCATGATGTTTCCCCCAGCATCAATGACTGTTCGGCGAATGAAGCCGCCGAACAGAAGTGGTCCCTTAGAGGAAACCCAATTCACGCATCAGATCGCCCATGACCTGTTCTTGTGTCTCAAGAAAGGTCAGGAAATCATCGCCATTATTGTGAATGTTGACCCAGCCGTTGCGGGACCGAACGTCTTCCCATTCATCGGTGTCATACATTTTCGCCAAGGCATCCTGGTACATCGCCAGTTTATCTGCGGGCAGCCCAGGGGCACCAAAGAAGCCACGCCAGTTGACGAACTCAGTGTCGATGCCTTGCTCGATCATTGTGGGGGCTTGGGCATAGGTATCAACACGCTCGGGCGCTGTGATGCCGATGATCTTCACTTCGCCCGCATTCGCAAGGTCAACCGCCTCTGAAAAGCCGGTGCTCAGCGCGGTAATCTCGCCTGACAGCAAAGCGGCCATTGCTTCGCCGCCAGCATCATAGGGGATGTATTTCACGGCCGTTGGGTCTTCGCCCGCAGCCTGCATAACCATCGCCGCGACCAAATGATCAAGCCCACCGGGCACTGAACCACCACCAATGGCGGTCGCACGCGGGTCCGCGCGGTAGGCGGCCAAGAACTCTTCCATTGAGTTTACGGGGCTGTCTTTGCCAACGACAATGGCTGCATAATCACCGATGGTGCCCGCGACCAAGGTCAGATCACGGAAATTTTGAGGAAACACCCCCGTCAAAGAGCGGATCACAATGGGGGTCGAGTTGACCATTAACGTGCCGTGTTGGCTGTCCGCGTTTTCGATCAGGTAACCGATCGCCTTTCCCCCGCCGCCGCCTGACATGTTTTCATAGCTTGCTTGCCCAATCAGGCCCGCATTCGTCAGCGCCTCACCGGTGCCACGCGCGGTACCGTCCCATCCGCCTCCGGCGCCGCCGGGGATCAAAAAGTGGATGCTGTCGACAATTTTGTGGCCGTCTGCAAAGGCAGGCGCCCCAAGCGAAAGGCTTACTGCCGCAGCAGCAAGTACGACCCGACGGGTCATGTTCAATGGTTTCATAGTATCTCCTCCCAGAGTGCGAATGACGGTGACCCGCCGGTACCGAGTGTTCCCGATAAGACTGCAAGACGCAACTATGGCGAGATGCGTTCACAATTCCGCACCTTCAAAAAGTGCCTTTGCATGGTTTTATCCATATGCTGAAAGTGGATTTCGCAACAGTTGACCTGGCGGGGCGAAGTTGTGTAGATCGGAGAGATGACGAGCGACCTTTTCAAAGCCTACCAAGAGTATCTCTCTTCAAAAAAGTGCAAATTGCCCTTTGAAACAACGCGATCTGCCATAGTCCTGCGGGCTGTTGCAATGCTTGGCTAACCGCTTTTCAAAACAATGGCTGCCCTTTTTCGCAAATTACGTGCCTGTTAAACCCCGTTTCCTATCCGATTGGTAGAACACCCACGGAAAGGAACTGCTTTGTTACGTCTTGTCACACTATTGGCAGCGATCTGTCTGGGACAGGCAAGTATTGCTCAAGAGAATCGCGGCACCTTGGAAGAGGCTGTTGCTATGGTTGTCGACGCGCTGTCGCTCTTTGAAGAGAGCGGTCCTGACGCGCTGTTTGCCGCCATTTCAAATGAAAACAGCGATCGTTTTGGCGATCGGGACCTGTTCCCAATCGTATGGGACGTGAACGGCGTTATGCTGGTCCATGGGCGCAACAGCCCTGCTATGGGTGCAAACCGCTACGATACCACAGATGTAAACGGCTTCCATCACAGCTGCGCCCTGATCGAAGTGGCGATGGGAGAAGGCACCGGTTGGGTCCCTTATCGCTTTGCCGACCCTCTGACAGGGCAAGACGCAGATATGGTGACTTATGTGCTGGCGCTGAATGAAGAACTGTTGCCCGGTGTCGGGATTTACACAGATCAATAACGCAAAATGGGGAGGTCTCGGTCGGCCGTCTGAGACCTCATCATTCCACTGCTCTCAAAAGGCGGTGCGACCGTTGCAATTAGGTTTTAGCCGCTCCTTGCAACTGGTCCAAAATTGGTTTGATAAAAACGAAACCAATTTTCACCCATGATCCCGAAAACCTCAGTTTCATTCATACCGACGGCCTTTAGCCCGTTCTCAATGGCATCAAAATCACGGTTGTCATGGAACCATGTGGGCATCGGTGGAAACCCCGGCGCGCTTGTGGATCCTTCGCCATAGTCGATGTCTTTTGACCAGCGCCCCACACGCATCCATTCAACAACGCTATCGGGTTGATCCTGACAAAGATCCGATCCCAGCCCGAGGTTTTCTGTTCCAAACTTGTCCGCTGTCCGCGCAATCATTTCGCAAAAAGCCGTGACTTTGCAGTCTGAACCGCCTGCCAGATGATGCGGATAAAGCGAGAAACCGAACATGCCGCCATTTTGCGTAACCGCTTTGATTACTTCATCCCGTTTGTTGCGCAGGGCGGGGTGCCAGCTATGCGGGTTAGCGTGTGTGATGGCGATGGGACGATCTGAGATATCTGCGGCCTCAATGGTCGACCGGTCAGCGCTATGGCTCATGTCGATGACCATGCCGACGCGGTTCATTTCACGGATGACTTGCCGGCCCATCCGGGTGATCCCGGGGTCCTCGGTCTCATAGCAGCCGGTGGCGAGCAATGACTGGTTATTGTAGCTCAACTGCATAAACCGCAGCCCCAGCCGGTGAAGGATCTCTACAAGGTCAATGTCATCTTCAATGGGACTGGGGTTTTGCGCACCAAAGATAATTGCTGTGCGCCCACTGGTTTTCGCCTGTTCCACGTCGCTTGCGTCATAGGCGTGCATGATCAGGTCGGGAAACTGTTCAAACCAACGGTTCCATTTTTCAATGTTCAAAACCGTCTCACGAAACGTCTCGTGGTAGGCGATCGTGACATGAACAGCGTCAACGCGCCCGGCGCGCATTTGGCGAAAAATGGTCTCGGACCAATTGGCATACTGCAGGTTATCAATGCGCATGGGACAGTTGTGACTGATGACAGCGGCCGGGTCAAACGGGGGCTGGCGGGTCGTTCCTATATCGTTATAGTTCCCGTAACATCAGGGAGGTTGCGATGAAAACAATCAAGGGACCCGCGCTGTTTTTGGCGCAGTTTGCCGGTGACGAAGCACCGTTCGACACATGGGATGGCATCACCAAATGGGCGGCCGACTGCGGCTACAAGGGCGTTCAAGTCCCCAGCTGGGACGGGCGTTTGTTTGATCTGGCCACGGCGGCCGCATCCAAAACCTATTGTGATGAGTTCAAAGGGCAGGCGGCCGCAAACGGCATTGAAGTCACTGAGCTGTCGACTCACTTGCAAGGCCAGTTAGTGGCGGTAAATCCGGCCTATGACACAGCCTTTGACGGGTTCGCCGCGCCTCAGGTGCAAGGAAACCCTGCGGCACGACAGGCTTGGGCGGTCGAACAGGTCAAGATGGCGATCAGCGCGTCTAAGCATATGGGCATCGGCGAAATGGCGACATTTTCTGGCGCTTTGGCTTGGCCCTATATCTACCCATGGCCGCAGCGGCCCGCAGGTTTGGTTGAAGCGGCCTTTGATGAGCTTGCAGCGCGTTGGCGCCCCATTTTGGACCATGCCGACGAAAACGGCGTGGATGTCTGCTATGAAATCCACCCTGGGGAAGACCTGCATGACGGCGTCACCTTTGAGATGTTTCTGGACCGCCTGGACGGGCATGCGCGCTGCAATATGCTCTATGATCCGTCACACTACGTGCTGCAATGTCTCGATTATCTGGACAACATCGATATCTACAAAGACCGGATCAAGATGTTCCATGTCAAAGACGCAGAGTTCAACCCAACCGGGCGGCAAGGCGTCTATGGCGGATACCAGTCGTGGGTCAACCGGGCCGGGCGGTTCCGCAGTTTGGGGGATGGGCAAGTTGATTTCGCCGCGATTTTTTCCAAAATGGCTGCGAATGACTTTGAGGGTTGGGCCGTTGTCGAGTGGGAATGCTGCTTGAAGCACCCAGAGGACGGCGCGCGGGAAGGGGCGCAATTTGTCAAAGATCACATCATTCGCGTGACTGAACGGGCCTTCGATGACTTCGCGGGTGGGGATGTGGATGACGCCACCAACCGCAAGATGCTGGGGATTTGAACAATGAGCTATGACAGACCCATTCGCCTTGGGATGGTCGGCGGCGGCAATGACGCCTTCATCGGCGGAGTGCATCGGATCGCGTCCCGGATCGACGGGCGCTTCAATCTTGTGGCCGGTGCACTTTCGTCTACACCAGAGAAGGCACAAGCATCGGGGGCGGCACTTGGGTTGGATCCAACGCGCACCTATGATGACTTCAAAGCTATGGCCATCCGCGAAGCGCGCCTGAAAGACGGGATCGAGGCGGTTGCGATCGTGACGCCAAACCATCTGCATTACGCTGCAGCCCGCGAATTCCTTAAACGTGGCATCCACGTCATCTGCGACAAGCCACTGACGTCGACCATGGCGGATGCCAAAAAGCTGGTGAAGGCCGCCCAAGACAGCGATGCGCTGTTTGTGCTGACGCATAATTACACGGGCTACCCGATGATGCGGCAGGCCCGGCAGATGGTCGCGGATGGGACGCTTGGCAATATCCGCGTTGTACAGGTTGAATACGCCCAGGATTGGCTGACGCAGCACGAAGAGTTCAAACAGGCCGAATGGCGGACGGATCCGGCGCGCTCGGGCGCAGGTGGTTCAACCGGGGATATCGGCACACATGCGTTTAATTTGGCAAGCTTTGTGACGGGTTTGGAATTGGACAGCCTGTCAGCTGATTTGCAGGCCTTTGTCAGCGGCAGGCAGTTGGACGACAACGCCCATGTCATGATGCGCTTTCAGGGCGGGGCGCGTGGTATGTTGTGGTGTAGTCAGGTCGCCCCGGGCAATGAGAACGGGTTGCGGCTGCGGGTCTATGGCGACAAGGGCGGTATCGAATGGGCGCAGGAAAACCCCAATCAGCTTTGGTTCACGCCTTACGGCGAGCCCAAACAGCTTTTGACGCGGGGCGGCAAAGGGGCCATGGATGTGGCTGAACGCGTGACGCGTATCCCCGCCGGGCATCCCGAGGGCTATCTGGAAGGCTTTGCGACGATCTACCGCGAAGCGGCCGATGCCATCACCGCCCATCGCAATGGCACAGCAGTATCTGAGGATGTGCTCTACCCGACCATCAAGGACGGGTTGAAAGGCATGCAATTTGTTGACGCCTGTGTGCGGTCCTCCAAACGGGATGGGGCCTGGGTCAAGCTAGGTTAGGCTCTGTTGTGCCCCGTCCAATAACACTGCACTTTCATGATGAAACCATCGGGCAGTTTGCAGATGGTGGGTATGAAACACCGTGGTTTCACGTACGGCTGGGTTCGCTTGATCCGACCCACGCCGCGCGGATGTTGAAGGTGACGGCCTATGAACGTGCGATGACCCCGTTTGAGGACGAACCAGAGGATGTTTACGATGCGCGGGCGGATGCTTTGCTAGCCGAACTTCAGCTGACAGAGGAGGACGCATTTATGTACTCAAACGCACTGCAGGTGACCTTTGACAATGGAAGCCGGCACACGATCGGGCCCGCGTATCTTGAGGAAGATTTGCTCAGCTTTCGTGTCGGGGACGCAGTGACCTAACGCCCCAAGTTGCGCGCAACCTGCTCAGAAAGGGCCAGTAGTGCTGCGGCTTGCGCTGCGGCGACGCTTTGCAGGCTAGTGTCCGTCATTTGTATCTCAATGTCGAAGGTCTGGCTTGTTCTGCGAAAATCGATGGCATCACCGCCGATAAAGTACTGGCCGCTCAGTCGAAAGACGCCATCGGCGCCCGCGATGATTTTCTCGACGCGGACATCGACAGATACATCCGGCAACCCGATAAACGGCCAAGGTTCGGGGCCCACGTCGATATTCAAGATGTCCGATAGGGTGCGGGTCAGCACCAATGTCACCGCGCGTTCTGGGGAATCTGCCCAAAGCACGTCTTCGTTGATCTTGATTAGCCCGCTATCAGATTCGATCGCGATTTCTTCAACGGCGGCGTAGATCGGCAAAGATACTGTCCGGACCATAACGCTGCCGACAAGCGGGCGCAGCTCAAGCGCGGATGGCAAAGGGTTCACTGCCAAGCGATCCGCAAGCGGGGTGCAGGCGGCGAAGGCCGCAAACGCCAGAATGAAAAGTCGTTGCAGCATGTCTACCGTCCGATCAAAAGAGAATTGGGGTTGCGTTCAATCGTGCGGGAGAGGGAATAAACCGCATCCGCCGCCTCTTGAATATCGCGCAAAGTGGCAAGTGTTTCGGCGCTGAAGCGGGACCGCTCACCATAGCTGGCAATCACCTCTTCGGTCAGCGCAACCAATCGGCTGGCCCGGGCCGAAAGTGCGGGTAGCGTGCTGACCGCGTCTTCAACGGCTTGTGCCGCCTCATTGGCCGAGGCAAGGGCCGCGTTTACGTTTTCGATGGCGCCGCCTTGGCGGACTTCGGTCAGAAACCCGCGCATTTCGTCCAATGCATCGCCTAAACTTGCCGGTAATGCGGCTGTTTCGTCATTGCGAATAAACGCGTCGATTGCGGCCAGTGTTTCGGTTGCTGAGGTAACCAGTGCCTCAAATTCAAGGCTGTTGGCCTTACGGGTCAAGGCTTCGAGTTGTTCGGTAATTTCCGGCAGGTTTTGCGTTGCCAACTCAATATTTGCGGCAGCGACGGCGGCGCTTTCAAGGGCTGTATCCAGATCACCCACCAAGTCGACTTCTGTGGCGCGCGCGACGATTGCGTCGAGATCATTGATCACTTTGCGCAAATCACCCGGGACGGCTTGGGTGTCTTCAGAGGCAATCAAGGCTCGGGTTTCATCCAGCAACGCCATCAATGATGCAGGTGCTGCGCGGGTGGCTTGGTCATTGGCCAAGGTTTCGATGCTATCCATCAAGTTGATGGCACCATCCATCAAGTCTTCGACGGGCAGGGCATTGATCCGGGCTAAGACACCCTCGGCCGTGGCGGCAACATCAGAAATCTGCGAGTCCGTGGTAGGAACAATTGGATAAAGACCGGCACTGTTGGTCAGAATGGCGGGCAGTGCGTTTTCGATCTGCACCAGCTCAACAAGTAACGAGCCGGAAAGGATGTTCCCCGTTACCATGCGGGCGCGCAGGCCGCGTTCTACAAAATCAGACAACAGCATCAACGCGTCATCCGTGGTCGCTTCGACCCCCATGCCAAGCCGAGAGGGTTCTATTGCCAAGACCGCTTGCAGTCGAACTTCGGCATTGCTGCCTTCGCCAACGACAATCGCATTGAGATCGCTGACTTCACCGATACGGATCCCCTGAAATCTGACTTCGGATCCCGGGGTCAGGCCGCTGACCGATTGCTCAAATAAGACAGCCACTTCCAATACTTCGGCGTTCGGATCAGTAAACAGGCTGTCTCGGGCGGTATCTTCGTCGACGAAGATGTCAAAAACTTCTCCATCCCGAATAGGGGCGCCGCCTGATACAATCGTGTCAAATTCGATACCGCCTTCGATCAGTGATGCGAGTGAGTTGACGTTCAGCGAGACACCGCCCGTGCCGAATGAAACGCTAAAGCCAGAGGTATCCCAAAAGCGGGTACTGGTTGTGATACGCCGGTCAAACGGGGCTTCGATAAAGGCTGTCACAACAACTTGCGTGCCGTCGAATGAAAGTTCGGGTTCTTCAAGATAGCCGACTTCGATGCCTTTGTGCAAAACCGGGGCACCTGCCGAGACCGATCCCGCGTCAGTCGCGCGCAAGACGATGCGGACGCCCCGCTGACCGGCGCGTGTCAGAACGGGTTGTTCAAGCCCCGTGAATTCATATTGCGCCACGTCAGGATCAGTGTCCCAGTTCCCTTCGATATAGACGCCTGACAACACGGTCTCTAGTCCCGAGATCCCGCGTACAGAAACATCCGGACGCACGACCCAAAACTGAGCGTCATCATCCAGATAGGGGGCGACGGTCTTGTCGACACGGGCCTGAACCAGGACAACCGAAAGGCCCACGTCGAATTCCACGGATTCGACTTCACCGACAGTCACATCGCGATACTTGATCGTAGTTTCACCGGCGGTAATGCCCAAGGCGTTTTCAAAGCTGATTGTAATCAGCGTGCCGCGGTCTTGGTAGTTTTGCCATGCAGCCCATAAAGACACTGCCAAAGCAATCAACGGAACAAGCCAAACCAGTGACAAACGGCGCCAAACGCGCTGTTTGATCGGTCTGATTTCAAGAGGTGCTGCACCTGTTGGCTCTGTGTCACTCATGTTTGCGTCCTGTCTGCGTCCCAGATAAGCCGTGCGTCAAAGGCCTGCGCCGAAAGCATGGTAAAAATAACCGACATTGCAAAGCTGATGGCTGCAATCCCTGGGTTAATAGTCGCAATCGTGTCGAGTTGCACGAGGGCAGACAAGATTGCAACGACAAACACGTCAATCATCGACCATCGTCCAATGAATTCAACGACTTCATAGACCTTATGACGCTCATGCCGATTGTCCTTGGACTTTCGTTGCACGCTAACGGCCAGATAGATGATGGCGATGAACTTGCCGACAGGTATCATGACAGACGCCACAAAAACGATGATCGCAATGCCGATAGACCCATGTTCAACCAGCTCGACCACACCACCGATGATCGTACTTTCACTATGTTTGCCGATGGTTGATGTCAGCAGCATAGGGTAAAGATTGGCAGGTATATAAGCGATCATACCGGCGATCAGCCACGCCCAGACCTTTTGCAGACTGTCCACATCGCGACTCTGCAACGGGCCATCGCAACGCTTGCAATATTGGACCTCTTGCCGGTGCACTTGCCCACACTGTTGGCAGGCCACCAATCCCGCCTCGCGGGCGGTCCTTAGGCCTGTGATTGTTCCAGAGCTTCCCAAATCGAATACCTACAAATCAGTTGATCTTTCAGCACAGTGATCAACACTACACCTGCAAACGCCCAAAACGCCGGGCCAATCGTGACGGCTGCTAAACCGGCCACTTTGATCAGAGCGACAGTCACACCCACAATGAATATTTCCGCCATGCTCCACGGGCGCAAGCGCTCGGCTAGCCCAAAGGCCTTGCGTGCGCCGGAGCGGGGCGTTTTTTCCCGGACCAACGGGCCAAGCGCGTAGATCAGGGCTGTCAGCCTGATCAATGGGATCACAACAATGAAAAAGGCCACGGCCACCGCCAAGGGGAAGGCATAGCCCTCCTTAAAGGCCAATATTGCGTCTACGACAGATGTGGCATTGTGCAACCCACCGGCATCCAGCGTAAGAAACGGAAAGCTGATAGCGGCAATCATCATCACGAATGCGGTCAAGGCAAGGCTAAGAACACGTGCAACAGCAGCAGGCTGCGATGTCATCAAAACGACCCCGCAACATTGGCAACAGGCCCGCGTGCCTGGTGGTAATGTTTGCGCACGATGCAAAGTGTCGCACTGCGGGCAGGCAACTAAGTCATCCAATGGTGGCAAAGCGTTAGACACGTGCGCTCCTGTCGGTTTGAACCATGATATCGTGTCACGCTTAGATAAGCTACGATCCGTGCCCGTACAACGCAACAAACAAAGATTGCGAGGGCATTCCCTGCGAACTACAGCCCATTTTAACAGCGGCAACAGGTCACTCTTTTGCTGAAACCGTGAAAGTCATCTAAACAGAAGGGGCTTGCAACGGACCGCAGGCATTACCACAAATACAGATGTATTGATGTCTGAGGGAGGAACCTATGACCGCGACCCGCCGCACTCTGCTTGGCTTTATCGCCGCTGTCTGCATGTCAACAAATAGTGCTGCGCAGGAAGTCACCTTGCGACTGCATCAATTTCTGCCAGCACAAGCCAATGTGCCTGCTCATATTCTGGATGTCTGGGCT
Organism: uncultured Paracoccaceae bacterium; assembly: GCA_947501555.1. Lineage (GTDB taxonomy): Bacteria > Pseudomonadota > Alphaproteobacteria > Rhodobacterales > Rhodobacteraceae > Yoonia. Next base: position 1,430,628 of record CANMWG010000001.1, on the reverse strand, counting down.
GACAAGGTTGAGGCGGACAGCAACGGGCGCATCAAGATTGATCGCTTTCCCGCGATGCAACTTGGCGGCACACCGCCGCAGTTGATCGACCAAGCCATTGACGGGGTGGCAGACATCATCTGGACGGTCGCTGGCTACACGCCGGGCCGGTTCCCGCAGTTGGAAGTCTTTGAGCTTCCCTTCATTTCCGCCGATGCCGAAGCCACATCGCGCGCCTATTGGGAGTTGGCCGAAGCGCGCATGATGGACACCGATTTTGCGGCCTTCAAGCCCCTTGGGCTTTGGGTGCACGGGCCGGGTTTGATCCACTCCAGCCGTCCGATCACGGATGTGGCCGATCTGAACGGGCTCAAGCTACGTGCCCCAACACGGACGACGACGACGATGTTCACCGGGCTTGGGGCCACATCCGTGGGCATGCCCGTGCCAGCCGTGCCCGAGGCGTTATCAAAGGGTGTCATCGACGGGGCCGTGATCCCGTGGGAGGTCGTGCCCGCTTTGAAGGTCCATGAACTGGTCACTAACCACACTGAATTCGGGGATGCCCATCTTTACACAACGGCTTTCATCTTTGCGATGAACCACGATGCTTACAATGGGTTACCCGATGACCTGAAAGCGGTGATCGACGCGAATTCCGGCCTTGAATTCTCGGCCTTCGCCGGCCGGACCATGCAAGACTACGACGCGCCTGGGCGGGCCTTGGCCGAAGAGGCGGGCAACACCATCATCAGCCTGACGCCTGAACAGGTAGATGCATGGCGGGCGGCCAGTCAGCCGACCATCGACAATTGGATCGCCGAAGCGGACGCCGCCGGGATCGACGGCGCGGGTTTGTATGAGGCCGCAACTGCACTGATTGCCAAGCATAGCGCCAGCAACTAAACCTTGCCGCATTCCTGGCGGGGGGCGCGCAGTGCTGCATAAGATCATCCATAGGCTGGCAAATGCCATGGCGCTTCTGGGCGGGCTGGTGTTGTGCGCGCTTGTGGGGATTGTCTGCATCAGTATTCTAGGGCGGGAAGGGAATGGCTTGGCGCATGCAGGCTACTTTGGCGCCATTGGTGACTGGCTTTTGGCCCGTGGATTGGGGCCGGTCACGGGCGATTTTGAACTGGTCGAGGCCGGGGTGGCCTTCGCTATCTTCGCCTTTCTGCCGCTCACGCAACTGACCGGATCACATGCGACTGTTGATATCTTCACCAGTGGGCTGGGGGCCAAAACGAATACGGTGCTTGCCGGGTTCTGGAGCCTCGTGATGGCCGTTGTCATCCTGCTGATCACCTGGCGGCTGGCCGTGGGCATGCAGGATAAAATCCGGTACGGCGAAACAACTTACCTGATCCAATTCCCAATTTGGTGGGCCTATGCGGCCAGCCTTGTGGCCGCTGTCTGCGCCAGTATCGTCAGCCTTTATTGTGCGGCCCTTAGCCTGACAGGTACCCGCAAAATATGAGCGATCTCGCCCTTGGCTATCTGTCATTCCCAGTCCTGCTGCTCTTGATCTTTCTGCGCGCGCCCATCGGGCTGGCGATGCTGCTTTGCGGGATTGGCGGGCTGTGGTTGGCCACGGATGGCACCACTGTCTTCATGGCGCGGTTGAAATCCGAGGTCTATTCAACCTTTTCCAGCTATAACCTGTCGATCATCCCCATGTTCCTGCTGATGGGCCAATTCGCAACGCTGTCGGGGATGTCACAAGCACTGTTCAACGCCGCTCAATCATGGCTCGGGCACCGCAAAGGCGGTATGGCCATGGCCGCCGTGGGGGCCTGCGCGGGGTTTGGCGCGATCTGCGGATCATCGCTGGCCACCGCCGCCACGATGAGCCGGGTGGCCCTGCCGGAGCTGCGCAAATATGGCTACTCAGGCGGATTCTCGACGGCCACATTGGCGGCGGGGGGCACATTGGGCATCCTGATCCCACCCTCAGTTATCCTTGTGATCTACGCGATCCTAACCGAACAAAACATCGCCAAACTTTTCCTTGCAGCCTTTATCCCCGGTCTGCTGGCAGCCCTTGGATACATGCTGACAATCGCTGTCTACGTGCGCATTTACCCCGATCAGGCAGGCATCCATGACCGGATGCCCTACAACGAACGGTTCAAAGCGCTTTTTGCCGTCTGGCCGGTCCTGACGGTCTTCGCATTGGTCGTGGGCGGTATCTACAACGGATGGTTCACGCCTACTGAGGGGGCGGCGGTGGGGGCCATGGGCACCGGTTTGATCGCGCTATTCTCGGGGTCGCTGAACTGGACGGTGTTCCGGGACAGCATCCGGCAAACAGCCACAGGCACGGGCATGATCTTCTTCATCGTGCTGGGGGCTGCATTCTACAACGGGTTTCTCGCACTGACCCAAGTGCCGCAAGAACTGTCCGCATGGGTCACCGAACAGGGGTTCAGCCCATGGGTGGTCATGGTGCTGATCCTGATCTTCTACCTGGTCCTTGGGTGCCTGATGGACAGCCTGTCGATGATCCTGCTGACAATCCCGATCTTTTGGCCCGTGGTCTCAACCCTTGATTTCGGGATGACCACAGAAGAGGTCGCGATCTGGTTCGGCATCCTTGTCTTGATCGTGGTTGAGGTCGGGCTGATCACGCCCCCTGTGGGCATGAACCTGTTCATTATCAACAACATGGACAAAGACACGCCCATGACGGCGACCTATAAGGCTGTGCTGTTTTTTGTCGGCTCGGATATCTTGCGGGTCATCATCCTGTTGCTGTTCCCAGTGATCACACTGGTTTTTATCTAGGTTTTGACGTCCGGTGTCTCACGGCCTGTACGTTCTTTGATCCCAGCAATCTGATCCGCCGCCGAAATCACCGCTGCCAGCGCTTCCTCGGCAGGTAAATCCATCTTGGCGGGGTCCAGTTCCAACAGCTCCAGATACACCCGCAATGTGGCTCCTTGGGTGCCCGTGCCCGACAAGCGGAACACGACGCGGGCATCGCCTTCAAACCCGATCCGGATGCCCTGGCCGCTGGTGTGGCTGCCATCCACCGGGTCATCATAGGCAAATTCATCGGCCATCGTGACGGTCAACCCGGCAATGGTTTGCCCCGGCAAACCAGCGAGCTTGCCGCGCAGCGCGTCCATCAGCCCATTGGCCTTGTCGGTCTCCACAGCCTCGTAATCATGCCGGGAATAGTAATTGCGGCCATAGGTCGCCCAATGATCGGCCATTAACTCCGAAACGGATTTTCCGGTGGCTGCAATGATATTCAACCACATCAACACAGCCCAAAGCCCATCCTTTTCGCGCACATGGCCCGAGCCTGTGCCCGCACTTTCCTCGCCACACAGGCTGACCTTGCCTGCATCCAGCAAACTGCCAAAGAACTTCCAGCCGGTGGGTGTTTCATAGCAATCAATGCCCTTGGCGGCGGCAACACGATCCACCGCAGCCGAGGTCGGCATCGACCGTGCAACACCAGCCAATCCCTGGCCGTACCCGGGCGCGCGATGCGCATGGGCGGCGATCAGCGCCAGACTGTCGGAGGGGGTTACATAGGCACCCCGGCCCACGATCATATTGCGGTCGCCATCGCCATCGCTGGCGGCCCCAAAATCGGGCGGGTTGTCACCGGTCATGATACCCATCAACTCATGGGCCCAGATCGGGTTGGGGTCAGGGTGCCCACCGCCAAAATCGGGCAGGGGCGTGCCGTTGATCACCGTCCCCTTTGGGGCGCCAAGTCGGTCCTCAAGCAGCGCGTGGGCATAAGGACCGGTGACCGCATGCATCGCGTCAAAGCGCATGGTAAAGCCGCCCGCGAACAACCCGGCAATGGCGTCAAAATCAAACAAGGTCTCCATCAGGGCAGCGTAATCCGTGACAGATTCCACAACAGTGACGGTCATATCGCCCACGGTCGCGGGACCGCAGACCGATAAATCAACATCCGGCGCATCAATCATCCCATAGGATGTGATGCTTTGGGTCTGGGCCAGTATCTTATCGGTTAAGGCCTCTGTCGCGGGACCGCCATTGGCCATGTTGAACTTCAGGCCAAAATCTTCATCTTCACCACCGGGGTTATGGCTGGCCGAGAGGATAAAGCCGCCGTCCGCTTTTTGCATACGGATCATGTGAGAGGCCGCAGGTGTCGACAAAATCCCATTCTGGCCAACAATCACCTCAGTCGCCCCATTTGCTGCGGCCATGCGCAGGATGATCTGGATCGCGCGGTCATTGAAAAACCGACCGTCACCACCAAGAACCAGACGTTTGCCCTGTGCGCCGCCAATGGCCGTCAGGATGGACTGGACATAGTTTTCAAGAAAATGCGGGGCCATAAAGTCGCGGGTTTTGCGGCGCAAACCAGAGGTGCCAGCCTTTTGCCCGGCAATTGGGCTGGTCGGGATTTGAGTGGCAGTCATTGCAGGTCCTTAATCGGTGATATTGGGGGTTGGGTGGGGTTGGCCATCAAAAGTAAAGTCACACGGGAGAGCGCGATCAATGACGCGCTGGGCATTGGGAATGTCATTGCCTTCAGCGCGTCTGGTGGCGACGGCGCGCGAATGGTTCAGGCTGAGCCAACGGTGGATCAAACGCGCGCGCAGCTCTGGCATCGGGACATCCAACCGGGCGGTGACATCCCAAAGAGCGCTCAGCGCTGACCATGGAGGTTCGTCAAACATCAGGTAGTTGCCCTCCACGATAACAATCTTAGCGTCGACGGGCACAGCCACAGCACCTGCGATTGCAATGTCACGGGTGCGATCAAACTTGGGTGCAAAGACCTCATCTCCGGTCTTTAGGGCCTTGATCAGGCGAATGAAACCGGGGGCGTCAAAAGTCTCAGGCGCGCCCTTGCGCTGGGTCAGGCCCCGGGTTTCCAAGATCGCGTTATCAAGATGAAAGCCATCCATGGGTACAACAATCGATTTCAGGCGTTGGGCATTCAGACGTCGTGCCAATTCACTGGCCAAAGTGGACTTTCCACAGCCGGGGGCGCCTGTGATCGCGACCAATTGGCGTGACCCGTCCACCTCAAGCAAATGCTCTGCCAGCGTGTTTATGTGTAACGTTAAACTATTCAAAATATGACCTGCCAGTCGTTCGGGCTTTGCCCTGTTTTGTTAAACTGTAACGTGTGATTGGCAGGCGTGCGACTTCTTTTTATGGCGTGACCAATTTCCTGCTTATTGGCTCAAATGAATTTGCTGACGAAAGTGGCCAAGTAGCTGTTTTTGCCTTAAGTTCATACTTTAATGTGAAGCCAATAAAGGTGCGACACCATGGTCATGATCCTGCGCGTTTGGCGGGTGCTAGTCGCCGTATTCAATACGGCGGGGGAAAAACACCTTGGCCTGATCGCAGCAGGTGTGGCGTTCTTTGGGATATTCGGGATTTTTCCGGGCATTGCGGCGGTCATTGCTATCTTTGGATTGATTGCTGATCCAATTGTCATTGGCGAGCAGCTTACATTGATGGAAGGGATTATACCGCCGGGTGCGTACCGCTTGCTTTCGGCGCAGATCAACGGGCTAGTGAATGCACCCAGTCAAGCCTTGGGGTGGGCCACGCTTGTGTCGATCACCTTGGCGCTTTGGTCTTGCCGCGCGGGGGTGGGGGCCTTGATTGGTGGGCTAAACGCCATCGCAGGCCAGCGCAAACGTAACGGCATCTGGCAGATGATCGTGGCCTTTATGCTGACCATCGCACTGGTCGCCTTGGCTATTGTCGCTGTGACCGTTGTTGTGGTGCTGCCCATTGGCCTTGCGTTCTTTCCTGTCGCGAATTCAACGGCTTGGTTGCTTTTGGGTGCGCGCTGGCTCATCGCGCTGGGCGTGCTGATGATAGGGCTTAGCCTGCTTTATCGGTTTGGCCCGGCCCGGATCGGAGGACGCGGGCGGTGGATCACCGTCGGCGCGTTCGTGGTTGTGATCTTGTGGGTTGCGGCCTCGGCGGGGCTGTCTTTCTACCTGACCAATTTCGCGAGCTACAATGAAGTCTACGGCTCCATTGGTGCAGTCATCGGGCTTTTGCTTTGGCTTTATGTCAGCGCCTATCTGATCTTGCTTGGGGCGGCGTTGAACGTGGAAGTACACGGTTATGGCAAGCCGCCATTGGACGGCGATACCTCGTTTCTAAATGAAAATTAGGTCACGCGCGACCGCTGTTGATAGACCGGATCATCCCAAAGACGGTTTTGCATGACATCGGCCACCACCGTGATCGCATGGTCAACATCACCTGCGTCAATGAACAACGGGGTAAACCCAAAGCGCATGATATCAGGTGCCCGAAAATCGCCGATCACATTGCGGGCGATACAGGCCTGCATTGCGGCATAACCCTGTTCAAAACGAAACGACACCTGACTGCCCCGCGAGCCCGGATCACGCGGGCTGGCAAGGGTCAGCATGGGGCACGCCGCCTCAACCCCCGCGATAAACTGTTCAGACAGCGCGATGGATGCCGCGCGCAGTGCCTGCATGTCCACCTGATCCCAAATTTCCATCGCGGCATCCAAAGCTGCCATCTGCAAGACAGGCGGCGTGCCCACACGCATCCGCTCAATTCCCGTGCCGGGCCGATAGTCCAGATCAAAAGCAAAGGGGGCCTCATGCCCTAACCACCCCGACAAAGCGGGCTGGCAACCCGCCACATGACGGGGAGCCACATAAATAAACGCAGGCGCGCCGGGACCGGCGTTGAGGTATTTATAGGTGCAGCCCACCGCAAAATCGGCCTGACACCCGGCCACATCCACAGGCAGGGCCCCGGCGGTATGGGCCAGATCCCAAACAGTGACCGCGCCAACGCCATGTGCCGCAGCGGTCAGCGCGGCCATATCGTGCAAACGCCCGGTGCGATAATCCACTTGGGTCAACATCAGTACGGCGACCTCTTCGGTGATATGTGCTGCGACATCTTCCGGGGCCACCACGCGCAGTTCAAACCCGCGATCAAGCGATTTGATCAGCCCTTCCGCCATATAGATATCAGACGGAAAATTGCCGCTATCGGTCAGGATCACGCGGCGATCGGGCACCAGATCAACTGCGGCGGCAAGCGCCTGATAGACCTTGATCGACAACGTATCACCCAAGACCACATGGCCCGGCTCCGCCCCGATCAGACGGCCAACACGGTCGCCCAAATCAGTGGGCTGGGCCATCCATCCGGCTTTGTTCCAGCCGGTAATCAGCTTTTCGCCCCACTCATCCGTAACGCATTGGGCAACGCGGGCGGCAGCGGTCTTGGGCAGAGGACCCAAGGAGTTACCATCCAGATAGATCATGCCTTCGGGTAGATGAAACAGGGCTTTGGTGGCCGCGAAGTCTGTCATTAAACTTGACCGCCAGAGATCTGGATCGTCTGTCCATTCACACTCCGCGCCCCGTCCGAGCAGAGCCACATCGCAGCAGCCGTGGTTTCGTCCACCTCCAGCAAACGGTGATGGCGATTGCCTTTGGCAATGGCGGCGACAGCGCCCGCTTCATCAACGCCAAAGCGTTTCATCAATCCAGGGATTTGGTTTTGGACAATGGAAGTGTCCACGTAACCGGGACAGAGCGCGTTGAATGTGATCGGGCGGCGCATGAATTCCTCGGACAACCCGCGGATCAGGCCGATGACACCGTGTTTGGTGACCGTATAGGGAATCGCATTCTTCAGTCCACGCACGCCTGCAATTGAGCTGACTACAATCATCCGCGCGGGATCATCCGGGGCGAGGGTGGCCATGGCCGCCTGAAATGTCAGGAACACACCATCCAGATTGGTGGTCATGGTTTTGCGCCAGGCGGCGAGGCTGGTTTTCTCAAACGGGCCACCTTCGGCAATGCCTGCATTGGCCACGCAAATCTGTACCGGACCCCGGGCCGCCGCGGCTGCGGCAATCCCATCGCGGACAGAAGCTTCGTTATCCACATCCATGACCAACGCATGCAGGCGGTCATGGGTGGCGGCCACGGCGTCCAGCTTATCGGCACGGCGGCCTGTGATTGTGACCTCTGCACCCCCTTGGGCAAGCGCAATCGCAATCCCTTCGCCAATCCCTGTTCCACCGCCGGTGACCAGCGCGTGTTTACCTGCATGTTCCATGATTTTGCTCCTTTTAGGGGCATGCTAACGGTCACAGCAGCGTGGACAAGCGCAAAGCAGCAGGGCACAAAGCCGGGCATGAAGTGGATCGACATCCCTCCGGTTTGGCTTGGACTTGCCCTTGTGTTCACATGGTTGGCCGGGGTCTTGCAACCCAATGCGCTGCGGGTGGATCTGCCCATATTGGATCTTTTGGGTGGGGTCCTGGTCGGCGGCGGGTTGGTCTTAATGGTGTTGGCCTTCGTTGAGATGCGCAAACAGCACACGACCGTCATCCCCCATATGGAGGCAAGCCATCTGGTCACCACGGGCATTTTCGCGCGCACGCGTAACCCGATTTATCTGGGCGACGCGCTGGTGCTCGCGGGTTTGGCCGTACGGTGGGATGCACCCATTGCCCTGATTCTGGTGCCGCTTTTCATCTTCACCATCACACAGCGGTTCATTTTGGCCGAAGAGGACCGGCTGCGGTGCAAATTTCGGGACGATTTCGCGCGCTACTGCCAAAAAACCCGGCGTTGGGTGTGACTGTTAGCGTATGACAATCGGTTCGACGGCTGCCGTCGCCTTGTGAATTTCCATGCTGCGCGATAGTGCAGGGGCATTGGTTACTTAATGATGGGGGGATGGTCCGTGAAAATCGGCACACCAAAGGAAATATTTGCAGGTGAGGACCGGGTCGCGATGACACCGGCCTCGGCCAAGGATCTGCAAAAACTAGGCTACGAATGCGTGATCGAAACTGGCGCAGGCGCAGCTGCCGGATTTTCCGATAAGGCTTACAAAGAGGCGGGCGTTTCAGTTGTGAAAACCGGTGCAGCCTTGTTCAAAGCTGCCGATATCGTGGCCAAAGTCCGCCCCCCTGAAGACCGCGAAGTCAAACGCCTGCGTGACGGCCAAACATTGATTTCGTTCTTCTACCCCGCCCAAAACGCCGAACTGATGGATGCCGCCAACGCCAAGGGCGCCACCGTCATCGCCATGGATATGGTGCCCCGCATCAGCCGGGCACAGAAAATGGATGCGCTGTCATCCATGGCCAATATCGCAGGCTACCGAGCCGTGATCGAGGCTGGCAACAACTTTGGCCGCTTCTTCACCGGCCAGGTGACGGCTGCTGGCAAAGTGCCCCCCGCGAAAGTGCTGGTTGTTGGTGCTGGGGTCGCAGGGCTTGCCGCCATCGGCACGGCCACATCGCTGGGCGCAATCACCTATGCCTTCGACGTGCGGCCTGAAGTGGCCGAACAGGTCGAATCCATGGGTGCTGAATTCGTCTTCCTCGATTTCGAAGAGGAACAGCAAGATGGTGCCGCGACAGGCGGCTATGCTGCTGTGTCCTCGCCAGAGTTCGCCGCCGCACAGCTTGCCAAATTCCGCGAAATCGCGCCTGACATCGATATTGTGATCACCACTGCGTTGATCCCCGGCCGCGACGCGCCTGAGCTTTGGACCAAAGACATGGTCGACAGCATGAAGCCCGGTTCGGTTATCATTGACCTTGCGGCAGAGCGCGGTGGCAACTGCAAGCTGACCGTCAAGGATGAGAAGATCGTCACAGACAACGGAGTCACAATCGTCGGCTACACCGACTTCCCCAGCCGGATGGCGGCGCAGTCATCGACGCTGTATGCGACCAACATCCGGCACATGATGTCGGACCTGACACCGGAAAAAGACGGTGTTGCGAACCACAACATGGAAGACGACGTGATCCGAGGGGCCACGGCCACGCATAAAGGTGAAATCACCTTCCCGCCGCCACCACCCAAGGTCGCGGCGATTGCTGCGGCACCGAAAAAAGAAGCGCCAAAGGAACTGACGCCCGAAGAAAAGCGGGCCGAAGAAATCGCGGCCTTCAAACAACAAACCAAAAACCAAGTCACGCTTTTGGTTGTGGGCGCTGTTTTGCTGCTGGGCGTCGGGCTCGTCGCACCGGCCAGCTTCATGCAGCATTTCATCGTGTTTGTGCTGTCTGTTTTCGTCGGCTTCCAGGTCATCTGGGGCGTCGCACACAGCCTGCACACGCCACTGATGGCGGTGACCAATGCGATTTCGTCGATCATCATTCTGGGGGCGCTGACACAGATTGGGTCAGGGTCGTTCCTTGTGATCCTTTTGGCCGCACTGGCGGTGTTCATGACGGGCATCAATATTTTCGGCGGCTTCCTTGTGACACGGCGTATGCTCGCCATGTTCCAGAAATCTTAAAGAGGTAGGATCATGGAATACGGTTTTACAACAGCGGCTTACGTCGTTGCAGCAGTTCTTTTCATCCTTTCACTGGGTGGGCTATCCAATCAAGAAAGCGCCAAGCGCGCGGTCTGGTACGGCATCGCGGGTATGGCGCTGGCCGTCTTTGCAACGCTTGTCGGTCCGGGCTCTGGCCTTTGGCTGTTCTCGATCATCCTGATCGCAGGCGGCGGGGTCATTGGCTACCAACTGGCGACCAAAGTGCAGATGACCCAAATGCCCGAACTGGTCGCAGCGATGCACAGCCTTGTCGGTCTGGCAGCGGTCTTTGTGGGCTTTATTGCGCATATTGAACTGGGCCGGGTCATGGGTATGGATGCGGTTGAGAAAGGCGCGCTCGATGGTTTTGCAGCGCTATTGGCCAAGAAAGACGGGGTTGAAGTCGCGATCCTGCGGGTCGAGCTGTTCTTGGGCATCTTTATCGGTGCAATCACCTTCACCGGTTCTGTCATCGCCTACGGAAAACTGGCAGGAAAGGTGGACAGTGCGGCGATCAAACTGCCCGGCGGGCATATGTTGAACGCGGGCGCCGGGTCGCTCTCGCTGCTCTGCCTGATCTGGTACTTCAACACAGGTGAGTTCTTCCCGCTGTTCCTGATGACCTTGGCTGCACTTTTCATCGGCTATCACCTGATCAAGGGGATCGGCGGGGCGGATATGCCGGTCGTCGTCTCGATGCTGAACAGCTATTCCGGCTGGGCGGCGGCTGCTATCGGGTTCAGCCTCGGCAATGATCTATTGATTGTGGTCGGTGCTTTGGTCGGGTCCTCGGGGGCGATTCTGTCTTACATCATGTGTAAAGCGATGAACCGCAGCTTCGTCAGCGTGATCCTGGGTGGCTTTGGTGGCCCTGCGGGTGAGCAGATGGCTGTGGAAGGCGAACAGGTTGCCATCGACGCAGACGGTGTGGCCACAGCGTTGAACGAAGCCGACAGTGTCATCATCATCCCGGGTTACGGGATGGCGGTCGCACAAGCCCAGACGGCGGTGGCGGAACTGGTGCGCAAGCTGCGGGCCAAAGGCAAAAACGTGCGGTTCGCAATCCACCCTGTGGCGGGGCGTCTGCCCGGGCATATGAACGTGCTGCTGGCCGAGGCCAAGGTGCCTTATGACATCGTGATGGAAATGGATGAGATCAACGAAGACTTCCCTGATACGGACGTCGCCATCGTGATCGGGTCCAATGACATCGTGAACCCTGCGGCACAGGATGATCCAAACAGCCCCATTGCCGGGATGCCGGTTCTGGAGTGCTGGAAAGCCAAGCAGGTGTTTGTATCCAAGCGCGGGCAGGGGACAGGATATTCGGGCATCGAAAACCCGTTGTTCTTCAAAGACAACACGCGGATGTTTTATGGGGACGCCAAAGCGTCGCTTGACGCACTTCTGCCCAAAATAGACTAAATTAAAGCTGGTGCCGCGACACGCGCGCGGCACCAACCTATTCCATCGATGCAGGGCGCAGCGTCTTCAATGCCTGCTCCAGCTGCTCGCGGCTGAACGGCTTGGCCAATAAGGTGCCCTGATGCGGCTCCAACCCCAGCGATGCCAGTTCCGAATGAAAGCCCGAGATCATCAGGATACGCATGTCCGGACAGGTCTTAGCCATTTCACGGGCAAAGGCACTGCCCCATTGACCGCCCGGAAGTACGATGTCGGTGACAAGAATATCAGGCGTGAAATCCGCTAAAACCTTGCGGGCTCTCTCAACGCTTTCGACGGCTGTAACGGCATATCCTAGCGATTCAATAATGCCAATGAGCGTGCGCAACACCACGGGATTGTCTTCGATCAACAGAAGGCTCTGCGTCTCGGGGGCAGGGCCGGTGGGGGCGGGCGTGTCGTCAGGGATTTCAGGCGGTTCAGCAGAACGGGGCAGATCCAAACGCACGCAAACGCCACCGCCTGCGGCATGTTCAATGGACATATCACCGCCTGATTGTTTGACAAAGCCATAGACCATCGACAGACCCAGCCCGCTGCCCGCACCAAATTCCTTGGTGGTAAAAAACGGCTCAATGGCGCGTTCGCGCACATGTTCGGGCATCCCCGTCCCCGTATCACAAAAGCTGACGCGGACAAAATCAGCGTCGGCAGCCAAGTTGCGGGTTGAAATGGTGATCGCGCCTGCCTGGGGCATCGCATCCCTTGCGTTTGTGCCCAAATTAAGCAGAGCATTGCTGAATAAATGCGGGTCAATCCGGATCGGCCAAGGGGCGCCGTCGAATTTCGTTTCAACGATGATATCCTCGCGCAAGCTGCGGCGTAGGAGCTCGGCGGCCTCCGTGATCGCTTGCCGGGTGTTGACAGGGGCGGGGGCAAGGGTCTGCTTGCGTGCAAAGGCGAGTAGTTGCCGAACCAATGCAGCACCGCTGTCGGCAGATTGGATAATCGGCTCAATCAGATATGTTTGCGCATCTTCTTCTATCATCAACAGTTCTGCATTGCCGCGCACAGCGGTCAGAAGGTTGTTGAAATCATGGGCGATCCCGGCCGTCAGTTGGCCAATGGCCTCCATCTTTTGGGTTTGCAGCAGGCGCTCTTGGGCAAGCTGGCGTTCGGTGCGCACCTCTTCGCGGGCTTGCTCGAGCATGCCGCCCATCAGGTCATTTTGCCGGTCCAACAATTTGCGCAACCGGAACTCGGATACGAAAATCCTTTCATGACGGGCGATGCTTCTGAAAACGATAAATGCAAATGTGACCGAGACAATGGCAAAGCCCCAATAGCTTGGTGCATCTGCGCGGCTGAAGCCGGTCATCGAACCCAAAACGACCACACCGCAAAAAGCATAAGCGGCCAGCGGCATTGGATATAGCGTGATCGCCCCACCTGCGACCATGCCAGCGGCCAGTGCCACCAAAAAGGCCTGCGCAATTCCGTCCAGTTGTGGCAGCATGACAAGACCCGGATAAGCCCAAAGCGCGCCCAAAAATCCCGCCTGTATGATGGCGCGCTTATAGACGCGCGGAGAAAGCGTGTTTGGAAAGGGCTTTTTGCGTCGCGCGTACGTCTGCCAAAGAAAATGGCTGGCATTGGCGATCACGATCGCGGCCCAAACAAAGGCGTCCATGCGGGTCTGCCCATCAAGATACAAGACAAGTGGGACACAACAGGCGTTCACCAAATTCGCCGTCATCATCGAAGGGGTCAGGCGCGATACGGCATAGGCGCGTCGGGCGATGACTTCGCGGTCTGCCGGGTCGCCAATCCCTAATAGATCACCTGGATTGTTTCGAAATTTATCCGCAATCAGGGTGAATAATCTTGAATGTTCGTCCATCACAACATAAAACTCTCAATGAGTGCTCACCCTAAGCGGTTGTGACGCTAGCACGCTTCCCGCAGACGTGGCAACTGCGGCGAAGCAGTAAGTGTGTCTTCATGCAAATTCGGACCGTCACGCAGGATGCTTGCCCGAATCGTGCAGCAATGCGACCCTCTCAACCATTGATTGATTATATTTTGAGGTGACACATGCCTGCTCAAGCCGGAGCGATTACGCTTTTCATGGGACCTGATACGATCGGGGCGCCCGACAGCCTAGAGGCACCGATCATTGATTTCATCGGGGCTGCACAAACCGAACTTCTGGTCTCGGTTCAAGAACTCGATCACCGGCCCATTGCCGAGGCCTTGATCGCGGCGCGTAGGCGCGGCGTCCGTATTCAGGTGATCTTGGAACAAGACTACCTGCGAGAGGCCAAGACACCCGCCGACGACGGGCTGGGGACCCAGGAAATAAACCGCGAGCTGCTGACGCGTATCCTGCGGGTCGGGGTGGACGCTAAGGCGGACTATAACCCCAACATCTTTCACCAGAAATTCATCGTGCGGGACCGGACGGCGACGCTGACGGGCTCAACCAATTTCACCACAACGGGGGTGACCAAGAACCTGAACCATCTGGCCATCATCGATGACGTAGAAGTAGCGCGCGAATACGCCCGCGAATTCCGGCAAATGCGCAAAGGGATCTTTGGTAAACGCAGTCTTGAAACACCACGGAAACCACTTGAGGATCACTTTGTCAGTGGCATCCGGGTCAAACCGCTTTTCGCGCCTGATCACGCACCTGAGATGGAATTCATCAAACAGATGATCAAGGCAAAGACACGGATCGATTTTGCGGCGTTTACGTTCTCGCAGTCATCCGGGATCGATGATGCACTGGTGAACGCGCGTGAAAAGGGGCTGCAAGTGACAGGTGTTCTTGACCGCAGACAAGCCAACCAATCATGGGCGGCCAAACATACGTTGCAGGCGGGCGATGTGACCCTGCACCGAAACAGGACCGGGACAGGGGTGCGTAAGGTGCATCACAAGCTCATGGTCATTGACGATGCACTGACGATCATCGGTAGCTTCAACTACACAGGGCCTGCGAACCTGTTGAATGACGAAAATATCATCGTTTTCGGCGACCTTGATCTGCCCGAAGGCCAAGCGCGCGATGATCAGGCCCGCCTGGCGCTTTATGCTCGGGCCGAAATCGACCGGATCATCGCGCACCAGGCGGAACCTATTCCACTACCTGATTAAGTCAGGTGAGTATTAAACCAGCCAATCGTGCGTTCCCACGCCAGATCGGCCATCGCTTCGTCATAGCGGGGCGTGCTGTCATTGTGGAAACCGTGGTTGGCATCGGCATAGATGTGCTCTTCAAAGACCTTGTCGTTCGCCTCAAGCGCCGCGCGATAGGCCGGTGCACCTTCGTTGATCCGTTCGTCCAGTGCACCATACTGCAGCATCAGTGGCGCTTGTATTTTAGGAACATCGGCCACGGCAGCCTGACGGCCATAAAATGGCACTGACGCACCCATTTCCGGATAGGCCACAGCCAGCGCGTTACACACACCGCCACCGTAGCAGAAGCCCACTGCGCCCACTTTGCCGGTGCTGTCGTCACGTTCCATCAGGTGTTCAAACCCGGCAAAGAAGTCATTCATCAACTTCTCACCATCAACGGTGCGCTGCAGATCACGGCCCTCGGCGTCATTGCCGGGGTAACCACCCACAGAGGTCAAGCCATCAGGGGCCAACGCCATAAAGCCGGCCTTGGCGACGCGGCGCGCCACATCTTCGATGTAAGGGTTCAGACCGCGGTTTTCATGGACGACCAGCACGGCAGGCAGGGGGCCTGTTGCATTGGCTGGTTTGACCAAATAGCCGCGCACTTCACCGTGGCCGTTGGGTGAAGGGTACATGATATATTCGGGTACAATGTCAGGGTCATTGAACGAAACCTGCTCGGCCATCGCGTAGTTTGGGCTGAGCATATTCAGCAGGGCCATTGCGGTCACACCGCCGACTGCGAACTTGCCAGCCTTGTCGAGAAACTCGCGCTTGGTGATTTTGCCGTGCGCGTAAAAGTCATATAGATCAAGCAGTTCTTGATCAAAGTCTTTGGCGGTCATGCGGTTCATGTGTGATCTCCTGTCAATGTGACTGACCTTCTGTCAGCCTCAAGATGTTGTAAAACTCAAGCCTGCAAAAGGCGCAAATCACAAACTACTGAGGTTGAGCTTACAGGCCTCGGATCCGTGGGTCGAGTGCATCGCGCAAGCCGTCACCAATATAGTTGACCGCGAGAACTGTCAGCGAAATCGCCATGCCGGGCCATAGAACCCGTTCTGGGAAAGATGTCATCCGATCAACGCTATCAAACAGAATCTTGCCCCACGTAGGGAAATCCGATGGGAAGCCAAGGCCAAGGAAAGACAAGGCACTTTCGGTGATAATCGCTGTCGCCAAACCCAACGTAGCCGACACCATGATGGGCGACATTACATTTGGTAGCACGTGCCGGGTGATCATACGGCGCGGGGGGGTGCCGATGGACCTCGCGGCTAGGACAAATTCACGCTCTTTCAGCGCCATCACATCACCGCGCACAATCCGGGCGGTCTGCATCCATGATGTGATGCCGATGCCTGTGACGATCAGAATGAAGATCCCGTTTTCCGGGCCAAAGGCGGCGCGCAACGGGTCGCGAAACAGCAGCATCATGACCAGCAGCAAAGGCAGCAGGGGCAGCGCCAGCACGAGATCGGTAAAGCGCATCAAGGCCCAGTCAAGCCGCTTGAAATAGCCTGACAAGACGCCAATCAACGTCCCGATCAGGATCGCGAGGATCATCGCTGTCCAGCCCACAGCCAGACTGATCCGACCGCCCTGCATGATATTGGACATGATATCGCGGCCCAGATGGTCGGTGCCCATGGGGCGGGCCCAACTGACCTTGGCGTCACCATCCCAAATGGCCGTGTAGATAGGCCGGACGTCCTTGTTGCGAATGTCCAGCGTCGACGGGTCCACTTGCCACAAGAGCGGACCAATCGTGCAAAACAGGGTGATGAAGGTCAGAAAAAACAGACCGGCCATCGCGCCCTTGTGGCCCCGGAACTGGTCCCACACGTCCCACCATTGGCTGGGGACTTTCTCGGCCGCTACGGGGGCGTCTTTGGTCAGGCTGGCATCAGTCATAGCGAATTCTCGGGTCAAGGACGCCGTATAGGACGTCGGCTATCAGGTTCATCAGGACGATCAGGACCGCCAGAAGGAATGTAATGGTCATCACCATTGGAATATCCGACCCTTGCAGGGCAATGATCAGCAACTGACCGAGGCCGTTCACCTTAAACACCTGCTCGGTGATGATGGCCCCGCCAAAGATCGACGGGATGCCCAAGGCAATCACCGTGACCACAGGGATCATAGAGTTGCGGACGACGTGTTTCATCACAACAACGCTTTCAGACATGCCCTTGGCGCGGGCGGTGCGCACATAGTCCTGACCGAGGTTGTCCAGCATTGAGGCCCGCATATACCGACTGACCTGTGCAGTGGTTTGCAGGGCCAGCACCATGACAGGCATGATCATTTGGCGCAGTTGAAACTTGAAGCTTTCCCAATCCACGACCTGATGGGTCGTGTCATAGATCGAGGGAAGCCAGCCCAGCTGTACCGAGAAAACGACAATGACCAGCACGCCTGAAAAGAACGGCGGCACCGAAAAGCCGATCATGCTGACAAAAGTGCCGGCCTGATCAAAGACGGAATATTGTTTGTAGGCACTGATAATCCCGATGGGCAGGGCGATGAGAACACCCACCACATAGGACATGCCAACCACCCACAGGGTCTGCGGCATACGCTCGGCGATCGTGTCAAAGACAGGGCTGCGTGACTGAAAGCTGATGATACGCTGTGCGCCATCGGCAAAATTGGTGCCAAAGGCGTTGTCGATCCAATATTGTGGTTCAACAATAAAAAACTGGTTCAGCCAAAGCGGAAAACGGACCCACCAAGGCTCGCCCAGACCCAATGCTTCGCGCATTTGTTGGCGAACCTCGGGGGGGATGGTCAGGGGCATGCTGGCCATCGGATCGCCAGGGGCAAGCTCAAGCAGCATGAAAATCACAAAAGCGATGAACAAAAGCGTCGGGATTGAAAGGAACAATCTGCGCAGGGTGTAGGTGAGCATCGATAACGCCTCGGTTCAGTGCTTTTTGGGTAAAGGGGGGCGCAGTCCCGGACTTGATCCGGGACCTCAAGCGCAACTGCGGCAAGAGGCCCCGGAGCGTGGTCCGGGGCTGCGTTCGATATTATTCGCCGATGCGGTACCAGTCAGCGATGTTCCACAGCTCACTGTCCCAAACGTTCAGTTGAACGCCGCCCAAAGTCACAGCATGGGCAGAGTTGCGACCACGGTGGGTCAGCGGCAGAATGATGTATTCCTGCATCAGGATATCATTCATCGCTTTGGCCAGACGTGCACGTTCGTCGATGTCGCCTGTGGTGGCCATTTCAGCACGCAGTGCGTCATACTCTTCAGAGCAGAAACGCGGCATGTTGTTGCCCTGCCACTGGTTTTCAGGCTGTGGGGCCTGATCACATGTCCATCCAGCCATATAGGCTTCAGGGTCTGTGCCGTCGAAGTTGTTGGTGAACATTTCAACGTCAGCAAAGAACTTCTGGAAGGTGTCAGGCGAACCTGGGTCGGAACCAAAGAAGACCGACGCATCGATGTTGCGCAGCTCGGTTTCAATCCCGATTTCTTCCCACCACTGCTTGATCAGCGCTTGGTAGTCCTGACGCACAGCGTTTGTGGATGTCTGGTAAAGCACAGACAGGCGGACACCGTCTTTTTCACGGATACCGTCTGAACCAGGAACCCAGCCTGCTTCATCCAGAACGGCCATCGCACCTTCGAGATCCTGTGTCAGGCAGCTGTCGTTCGCATCAGACGCAAAGATCGCAGGGGCAGGCAGCACGTTACATGTCAGACGGCCAAAGTCACCGTAACCGATTTCAGTCAGCAAGGCGCGGTCGATAGCCATAGACATGGCTTGGCGCACAGGCTTTTCTGTCAGGAACGGATGCGGATTGCCAATAACACCACGTGCTTCGCCCAAGGACGGATCAACATCGGTCATGTTCAACAGAATCCGTTCCACGGAGGTCCCGAAGGACACAACGTTGGTTCCCAAACCGGCTTCGGCCATGCCGCTGAGGACATCGGGGGCCAACTGCAGGTTCCAGGCGTAATCAAATTCGCCCGTTTCATGCACAGCGCGACCCGCAGCCGCAGCATCGCCACCACCTTTGAATGTCACTGTCGCAAAGGCAGGCTTGCCCGCTTCGCGGTAGTTTTCGTTCGCAGCCAAAGTAATCACGTCATTGGTGCGGAATTCTTCCACAACAAACGGGCCGGTGCCGATGGGGTTAAAGTTCTCATCGGTGCACTCGGGCGCACGTGGGCCAAGGCATTCCGCAAACTGAGCGGCTTGAATGATCGGGGCCTGTGCACCGACAAATGGGCCGTAAGGGAATGGTTTTGCGACGCTGAAGTTCACGACAACCGTACGGTCATCGGGGGTGTCGACGCTTTCAACATCCAGATATTTTTCACTCTGGGCACAGCCGCCGCCTTCTGCGGTGCAGTATTCCCAAGAAAACTTGACGTCAGCCGATGTGACAGGGGTGCCGTCAGACCACAGCAGGCCTTCTTTCAGAACCCAAGTGATCGACGTCAGGTCCTCAGACACGCCGCCATTGGCCACGGTTGGAACCTCTTCGGCCAACCATGCTGTCAGATTGCCGTCCGTGTCGTAGCGGGCGAGCGGCTCGATGACCAAGCTAGCGGCTTCAAGCTCTTTCGTACCACCAGACAAATAAGGGTTCATGATGGATGGGGCTTGCCAATAGATGATATTGAGCTGGCCGTCGCGACCACGCTCGCCTTCATGCCCGTCCGCATATGCCATTGGCGCAAACGCCATGCTGGCAACAGCGCCCATAAGGGCTGTTTTGAGTTTCATTGTGTCTTCTCCTTGTTGACGCTCTTGTTTGCCTCGGCTCCTGCTGTTTGATCGGCAGTGTTGTCGAAGTCGTTATACAGATGGCAGGCAGTGAAACGGCCCGGGCTAACCTCGCGGTACGCCGGCTCGTCTTGCTTGCAGATATCCATGACTGAAGGGCAGCGGGTGCAGAAATTGCAGCCCTGCGGTGGATTGGAGGGCGACGGAACGTCGCCCTTCAGAATGATGCGCTCGGTCTTGCGCGCCAGGCTTGGGTCGGGTTCGGGAACCGCAGACAACAAGGCCTTGGTGTAGGGGTGCAGCGGTTCGGCATAAAGCGCCTCGCGCGGGGCCAGTTCGACCACCTTGCCCAGATACATCACAGCAACCCGGGTGGCGATATGGCGGACCATGGACAGGTCATGGCTGATAAACAGATAGGTCAGGCCGAACTGTTCCTGCAAGTCTTCCAGCAGGTTCACGACCTGCGCTTGAATGGACACATCCAAGGCGGCAATCGGTTCATCGCAGACAATGAATTTCGGGTTCAGGGCCAAGGCCCGGGCAATACCGATCCGCTGGCGCTGACCACCGGAAAAGGCGTGCGGATAGCGTTTGGCAAAGCGGCGGTTCAGGCCGACCGCATCCATCAACTCACCCACTTTGGCGCGCTTTTCAGCGTCGGTCAGCTTGGTATGCTCATCCAGCGGTTCTTTGATGATATCTTCTACCGTCATGCGCGGGTTCAGGCTGGCTTGCGGATCCTGAAACACCATTTGCATGGTTGGGCGCATCTCGCGCAGGTCAGTCTGCGGTGTGTCGCCGATTTCACGCCCATCAATTTCAATCGTACCAGACGTGATGTCATATAAGCGAAGCACGGCGCGGCCACAGGTGGACTTGCCACAGCCAGATTCGCCCACAAGGCCTAGGGTCTCGCCTTCCATAACGTCAAAACTGACGCCATCAACGGCTTTGACTTCGCCGACACGGCGGCGAAACAGACCCGCGAAAATCGGGAAATGCATTTTTAGGTCATTGACGCTGACCAGCGGCTTCGGTCCTTGATCAAGCATCGCGCGGTGCCCCCGTTTTGGCGTCAAAGAAACAGGCTGCATCATGGCCGTCGCCCACATCGTAACGGGGCGGGTTTTCCGCGGCACAACGGTCAAATGCCACATCACAGCGGTTCCGGAACGGGCAGGACTCGGGCGGGCCAACCATCAAAGGGGGTTGGCCTTCGATAATGGTTAGACGAGCGGCACGCTCACCTGCGATGTTTGGGATCGTTTTGAGCAATGCGCGGGTATAAGGGTGTTGCGGGTTGCTGAACAACTCATGCACCGGGGCATGTTCGACAACCTGGCCCCCATACATTACCATCACGCGGTCCGCGATCCCGGCGATCACACCCAAATCATGGGTGATCCAGATCACGGCCATGCCCAGCTTTTCGCGCAGGTCTTTCATCAGCTCCAAAATCTGGGCTTGAATAGTCACATCGAGGGCGGTCGTCGGCTCATCTGCGATCAGCACTTGCGGATCACAGGCCAGTGCAATGGCAATCATCACACGTTGGCGCATCCCGCCTGAAAATTGGTGGGGGTAGTCATCCAAGCGGCGACGGGCGTCCGGAATGCCCACCAGTTCCAACAGCTCTTGGGCACGGGCCTTGGCCTGCTTCTTGTTCATGCCCATATGCTTGCGCAAAGGCTCCATGATCTGCACACCGACGGTAAATACAGGGTTCAAGGATGTCATCGGATCCTGAAACACAAAGCCAATCTTGCCGCCGCGCACCGAGCGCAGGGTCTCTTGATTAACCTTCAGCAGGTCCTTGCCATCAAAGGTGACGGTGCCACGGCGGACATCCGCAGGCGGCGAGGGCAACAACCCCAGCAGCGACATCATGGTGACAGATTTTCCAGACCCGCTTTCGCCAACGACACCCAGCAACTCGCCCGGTTTGAGCGAGAAACTTACGTCGTTAACAGCATGGACCTCGCCGGCCCGAGTTCTGAACACAGTTTTAAGATCCTGGACATCCAGGACGGGCAGCGCCCCATCGGGCATAGGCGAACCTCCCAAGTGGTTCAGATATTGTTTTTCTCACCACCGATCTGAGCAGAAAAGCGGCATTTGCACGAACGGTAGCATTAAAATCCGGACCCGCAACCGATTCCTGTTTGCGAGCGGGCGAGAGACGCGCGACAAATGATTTGCCGCCTCTTTGCGCAGTTGCACGATCAAGTGGCGTGTTGAGAGGCAAAAAGTAAAGGAAAAGACATGGCAACGCATGCGCGTGAACTGATGGACAAGCTGATCAGCTTCCCCACTGTCAGCCGGGACAGCAACCTGGAACTAATTGATTTCGTTGAGAATTACCTGAGCGACCTCGGCGTGCCGTCCACGCGCGTTCCAAATGAGGATGGCACGAAAGCTGCACTATATGCGCATGTCGGCCCGCAGGTGGATGGCGGTGTTGTTTTGTCGGGCCATACGGATGTTGTGCCGGTGGATGGGCAGGCGTGGGATACGGACCCTTTCACTGTGACCGAACGCGATGGCAAGCTTTACGGGCGCGGCACTTGCGACATGAAAGGCTTTGACGCGCTGGCGCTTTCTGCGGTGCCCCTTGCGTTGGAAAGGGGGATCAAACGGCCGCTGCAAATCGCGCTGAGCTATGATGAAGAGGTAGGATGCGTCGGCGCCCCCCCGATGATCGATCATATGGTGGCCATGGGCATGCCGCGGGCCGACACGGTGCTGGTGGGCGAACCCTCAATGATGAAGGTTGTCACAGGACATAAAGGTGGAATCGGCTACAAAATGCACTTTCATGGGTTCGAAGTGCACTCATCCCTTGCTCATACCGGCGTCAGCGCGATTATGGAGGCGGCAAAGCTGATCAATTGGGCGAATGAGGTGAATGCCGAAAACGCCGCGCAGACACCCGGACCCCTGGCCGCCGAATTCGTGCCCCCCTACACGACCTTGCATGTCGGTACGATCACGGGCGGAACGGCACATAACATCACCGCAAAAGACTGCACATTCGGTTTTGGGTTCCGGATCGTGCCGGGCGAAGACATCAGCGCATGGCAAGACAGGTTCCTTGCCAAAGTGGCCGAGATTGAGGCCGAAATGAAGGCGATCCGACCGGAGGCCCGTATCAGCGCCGAACAGTATTTCTATGTGCCCGGATTAAAGCCGGAAGACGACGGCGCGGCCGAACGGCTTGTCCGGGATTTGACGGGCGAAAACGGCAGCAACGTGGTCAGCTACGGGACTGAGGCGGGGCAGTTCCAAGAACGGGGGTATTCTGCTGTGGTCTGCGGCCCGGGCGATATCGCACAGGCACACCAGCCCAATGAATTCATCAGTGTGGATCAATTCCAGCAGGGCGAAGCCTTTATCGAAAAACTGGTGAATGCGCTCGTGCAATGAAGTCCTTTCCAATTTCCACGACGGATCCCGCAGAATATAACGTAGCTTTGCCCGATGCCGCCGATGTCGTTGTGATCGGTGGAGGCATCATCGGGGTCATGACCGCCTGGGAGCTCGCCAAGAAACGGCAGAAAGTCGTGCTCTTGGAAAAGGGGCGGGTGGCGGCCGAACAATCATCGCGGAATTGGGGGTGGATCCGGGCACAGGGGCGGGACCTTGCGGAATTGCCGATCATGGTCGAAGCCGGATCCATCTGGCGGCAGATGGATCGCGAGATTGAAGAAGACATTGGGCTGCGGCAAACGGGGATCGCCTATCTGGCCGATACCCCAGCCAAGATGGAGCGTTACGCAGCCTGGGTGCCCCACGCACGGGCAGCAGGGGTCGATAGCAAATTGCTCAGCTCCGCCGAGATCGCACAACTTTTGCCAGACGCGACGACGCGATGGCTGGGCGGGCTATGGACGGCCAGCGATATGCGGGCCGAGCCTTGGGTAGCTGTCCCTGCATTGGCGCGGGCAGCGGTGCGGGATGGGGTGATCATCCGTGAGATGTGCGCAGCGCGGCTTCTTGATATTGAGGCAGGACGGATCACAGGAGTTATCACCGAAGCGGGGCGGATTGCGACCAATGCGGTGATTGTGGCCGGTGGGGCGTGGTCATCACTGTTCTTACGGCGACACGGTGTGCATATCCCGCAACTCTCTGTGCGGGCGACGGTCGGGGCAACGCAACCTCTGCCGCAAATCTTCGAAGGCGCGGCTACGGGCAGTGGGTTGGCGTTTCGACGGCGGCAAGACGGGGGGTACAACCTTGCGTGCCCAGGCTCTGAGGATATTTTTGTCGGGCCTGACGCGTTTCGGGCGTTAGGAAAATACCTACCACAGTTGTGGGCTGACCCGATGGGAGTGCGGGTGCTTCCCATGGGGCCCGCCGATTACCCCGATAGCTGGACAATAGCGCGGCGCTGGGCCGGGGATCAGGTCAGCCCCTTTGAAAAGATGCGGGTTTTGGACCCGGCACCACGCAAAGGGATCGTCGCAAAGATGGCCAAGGATTTTGGCACCATGTTCCCGCAACTGGGGACGGTGCAGATGAAAAAGGCATGGGCGGGGATGATTGATACGATGCCAGATGTGGTTCCTGTGGTGGACAATGTGGCCGATGTTCCGGGACTGACGGTTGCGACTGGCATGTCCGGGCATGGGTTTGGGATCGGACCCGCTTTTGGGCGGATTTCCGCCGCTCTGGCGCTGGGGGACGCGCCGGGGTATGATATCGCACGTTTTCGCTTGTCTCGGTTTACAGATGGTTCGAAGTTGGAGCTGGGACCAAACCTTTAACGCTTATGCATTTGCGCAGTCACTCACTCACAAGCGCATTGCAAATAAATTTTTACGGAGGCTCACATGCCCGTTAAGAACCGCTTTTCCGAATTGTTGCCCGAGATTACAGCATGGCGGCGCGACCTTCACGAAAACCCCGAAATTCTCTTCGACACGCACCGAACTTCGGCAATCGTGGCGGAAAAGCTCACAGAATTCGGATGTGACGAAATCGTTACAGGCATTGGACGTACCGGCGTCGTTGGCGTGATCAAAGGCAAGACCGACAGATCCGCCAAAGTCATTGGTCTGCGGGCGGATATGGACGCACTACCGATCCACGAGCAAACCGGACTTGACTATAAGTCTAAGGTCGATGGCGCGATGCATGCCTGCGGGCACGATGGGCATACGGCGATGTTGCTGGGTGCGGCGAAATACCTTTCTGAGACGCGGAACTTTGACGGCAAGGTGATTGTGATCTTCCAGCCCGCCGAAGAAGGCGGCGGCGGCGGCAAAGAGATGTGCGACGACGGCATGATGGAACGCTGGGGCATTCAGGAAGTCTACGGGATGCACAACTGGCCCGGTAAACCTGCGGGCAGTTTTGCGATCCGACCCGGGGCATTCTTTGCCGCGGCCGATCAGTTTGAGATTGTGATCGAAGGCAAAGGCGGGCACGCGGCCAAGCCTCATGAAACCGTGGATAGCACTGTTGTCGCGAGCCACGTGGTGATTGCGCTACAGACGATTGCTGCACGTAATGCGGACCCGGTTGAGCAGGTGGTGGTCTCGGTCACCAGTTTTGAAACCTCATCCAAAGCCCATAACGTCATTCCGCAGCGTGTGCATATGCGCGGGACAGTGCGGACCTTGTCGGCCGAAATGCGTGATTTGGCCGAAAAGCGTCTGACAGAGGTCACGCAAGGTGTCGCTGCTGCGTATGGGGCTGTTGCAACTGTGGATTACACGCGCGGCTATCCTGTGATGGTGAACAGCGACAGCCAGACAGATTTCGCTGCGGATGTCGCGAAATCCGTATCAGGCGATTGTGCGACGGCCCCGCTTGTGATGGGCGGTGAGGATTTCGCCTATATGCTGGAGGAACGCCCAGGCGCTTACATTCTGGTTGGGAATGGTGACACTGCATCGGTCCACCATCCCGAATATAACTTCAACGACGATGTCATTCCCGCCGGGTGTAGCTGGTGGGCGGAAATTGTCGAACAACGGATGCCTGCGGCGTAAGTGTACATACGTGAGATGTACGCAGTCTGTACGGAATGTTTATCATGTAAGATGGGTTTAAACCCATCTTACGGGTTACCCGCCCGTATGTGACATATGCCGACTGACCTGCCCGTCAATTTGCTGGCGCGAATAGTCAAAGTCATGCCCTTTGGGTTTTAAAGCAATCGCAGCTCGGATCGCGTTTTCGAGATCAATATCTGCCTCCGAGGCACGCAATGGTCCGCGCAGATCCGAATGGCCTTCTTGCCCCAAGCAGGTATAAATCTCACCGGTGCACGTGATCCGCACCCGGTTACAGCTCTCGCAGAAATTATGGCTCAGCGGCGTGATAAAGCCTATCTTCTGCCCGGTCTTTTCAACCCGCACGTACCGCGCAGGTCCCCCCGTGCGTTCGGGCAAATCGGTTAGTTCCGAACCCGCAGCCAACCGCGCCCGCAGGTCTTTCAGCGACCAATATTGCCCCAGCCTATCTTCATTGCCCAGATCGCCCATCGGCATGACCTCAATAAAGGTCAGGTCTATGTCTCGCGACGCGCACCAATCGGTCAGTGTAAACAGCTCATCTTCGTTAAACCCTTGCAGGGCCACGGTATTTATCTTTACGCGCAGCCCTGCCTTTTGGGCCGCGTCAATCCCACGCAGAACCTGCGGCAGCCGGCCCCAACGGGTGATTTGTGCGAATTTCTCTTCGTTTAGCGTATCAAGTGACACATTAATCCGCCGCACACCCGCACCAAAAAGATCACTCGCAAAGCGTTCCAGCTGGCTGCCATTTGTGGTCAACGTGAGCTCAGACAAGGCACCGCTGTCCAGATGCCGCGACATGCCGCGAAAGAATGTCATGATATCGCGCCGAACCAATGGTTCGCCGCCTGTGATCCGTAACTTCTTAACCCCGAGCCGTACAAAGGCCGAACACATCCGGTCCAGCTCTTCGAGTGTCAGCAGTTCCTTTTTGGGTAGGAAGGTCATGTTTTCAGACATGCAATAGACACAGCGAAAATCGCAGCGGTCTGTCACCGAGACGCGGAGATAGTCGATGGAACGTGCAAATGGGTCGATCAGGGGCTCTGTCATAAAAATACCCTATGCACCGGCGCAACACTGCGCAAGACGCAACCCGACCGTTGTCAGTCACGCCTGCGCGACATAAGTTCCCGGTATGAGATTGAATTTTGTACTCCCGCTCGTAGCTCTCGCAGGTTGCGCATCGCCCTCAATGCAAGGGTTTTTTGGCACAACGCCTGACGCACCTGCTGCAATTCCTGCGCCAACACTCAACCCAACGCCGCCACCGCCACCGCCGACAAGTGCGACGACGGTTGACCAGTTTGATACCACAACGGAAGAAGACCGTGCCGCGGCAACAGAAGTTGAGGCAGATGACGCGGCTCAGGAATTGGGCGTGACGATTGCGTCACTTGGCTCACCTACAGTGCCAGGTATTTGGCTAGAGACCCCCTTGGTCACAGAACTTACGCCGGGTCAGATTACCTATCAGGATAAGACGATCAACGTGGAACTGCGCCCTTCGGGCGGTGCGCTTGGGTCTGGAAGCCAGATCAGTCTTGCCGCGATGCGCTTGCTTGAGGCCCCATTGACTGGCTTGCCGGAGATCACTGTTTTTACACGGTAAGATGGGTTTAAACCCATCCTACGGGGTGAGTTTACGGGCAGCTTCCTTGACCGCAAAGGGCTTCATGTCGTCCGCATGTTTGCCCAAAAAATCCTGCACGCGTGCTGCGTCATGTTTCGACAATTCGCGCAGCCACCAAGCGATGGCTTTTTGAATGAACCATTCGTGATCGGTCACATACGTGGCAGCCCATCCCAAAATCCGGTCACGCGTCGCTAAATCGGCCGGTTTCGGATTGTTTTGCTTGGTCCATGGCAATGTCATCACCAAAGCGGCCCGTTTGGTCCACATGTGATCTGACGTAATCCAACCTTCGACCGTATCCAGCCGGGTCGGATCAGCGACCAGCCGCTTTTGCCCCGCAATGCTGACGTGATCGGCGATAGCCCAAGCATCAAATTGCGGCACCCATTCACAAATCAGGTCCCAGGCTTCACTGTCATCAGGCCTGATCCGCGCTTGGGTCAGCAGCTTTGCCGCAGCAACCCGTCCTTCATGGCTGTTACCCTTCCACAAACCCCGCGCTAACGTCAGCCGCTGGTTTAGATCAACCGCTGCCCGCCAATCCTTGACCAGACCGTCAATCACCGGGTTGGCCACGCCCAGGTAGGGCCGATCAACCTTGTGGTAGCGGTGCATCTCGGAGGCTTTGGCCGGATCGCCAATAGCGCGCAAGGCGGCAAGTGCGTTGTTGGGGGTCATTCAACTGTCACCGATTTCGCCAGATTGCGGGGCTGGTCGACGTCCGTGCCTTTGGCGATGGCTGTGTGATAGGCCAGCAATTGTGCGGGTACGGCGTAAAGGATCGGGGCCAAGAACGGGTCGACCTCGGGCAT
The DNA here is from genome assembly GCA_947501555.1 of uncultured Paracoccaceae bacterium. Classification (GTDB taxonomy): domain Bacteria; phylum Pseudomonadota; class Alphaproteobacteria; order Rhodobacterales; family Rhodobacteraceae; genus Yoonia. The sequence continues at coordinate 1,402,514 of CANMWG010000001.1, read as the reverse complement.
GATGATCGTGTCCCATACGCCTTCGCCAGCCTCGTCGGCCCCCTTTTGATCGGTGATCAACAAGACTTTTCCGCCCCGTGCCATCACCTCTTGCATGTTGGAGATTGTCTTTTCGAACAACGCATCACGCGGGGCCATCACAATCACCGGCACGTGTTTGTCGACCAGGGCAATGGGGCCGTGTTTCAGTTCGCCTGACGCATAGGCCTCAGCATGAATATAACTGATTTCCTTGAGTTTCAGTGCCCCTTCATGGGCCAGCGGATACATCGCACCGCGTCCGAGAAACAGAATATCACGCGCCTCTGCCAGCTTGGCTGAGATCGACTTTGTCCGCTCTTCGATGCTCAAAGCCTGGTTCAACAGGCCCGGAAGGCTGCGTACCGCGGTTAACTTATTGGCCAGCCCCGCATCATCCAGATGCCCGCGCACATGCGCTGCTTTCAGCGCCATCAGGGCCAGTGTGGTCAGCTGACAGGTGAAGGCTTTGGTCGAGGCTACACCGATCTCGGTGCCTGCCAGAATAGGCAGCGGCAGGTCGCTTTCCCGCGCGATCGAGCTTTCAGCCACATTCACGACCGACACGATCTTGGCTGCTTTACCTTCCATATAGCGCAGCGCCGCCAGCGTATCGGCCGTTTCGCCTGATTGACTGACAAACAGTGCCACGGTGCCCGGCGTGACCGGTGGTTCGCGGTAGCGAAATTCCGAGGCCACATCGACCTCAACCGGCAGCTGGGCGATTTGTTCAAACCAGTATTTCGCGACCATACAGGCCAGATAGGCCGTGCCGCAGGCGACCATGGTAAACCGTTCGATCTGGGTAAAATCCAACCCCGGATCGGGTAGCATAACCTCTGTCCCGTCGGCGTTGATATAGTGCGACAAAGCCCCTTGCAGCACGGTCGGCTGCTCGGCGATTTCTTTGGCCATGAAGTGCTTGTACCCGCCCTTGTCGACCTGTGCGGTGTCGATCTGGATCACCTTCACCGCCCGATTGGCGATATTGCCAGCGTGATCGCGGATTTCGACGGAGTTGCGGGTGACAACAGCCCAGTCGCCTTCTTCAAGATAGCTGATCTTATCGGTCATGGGGGCCAGTGCGATGGCGTCAGAACCCACGAACATCTCACCCTCGCCATATCCGATGGCCAGGGGTGACCCCTTGCGTGCGGCGATCAGCAGGTCATCGTCATCTTCGAACAGAAAGCAAAGCCCATAGGCCCCTTCAAGCCGGGCGATAGTTTGGGCGGCGGCGTCACGTGGGCTGAGCCCCTGGTCACAATAGTGCTGTGCCAACAACGCTACGGTTTCCGTGTCCGTATCGGTTTCAAATCCGACACCTTGCTCGGCCAGAAACGCGCGCAATTCGCGAAAGTTCTCAATGATCCCATTATGGACCACAGCCACGCTGCCTGCGCGGTGCGGATGCGCATTGCTTTGCGTTGGCGCACCATGCGTGGCCCAACGTGTGTGTCCGATCCCGGCTTTGCCCGACAACGGTTCATGCACGAGCAAATCGGCGAGGTTCACCAGTTTGCCAACAGCCCGTCGCCGATCCAGCCCGCCGTCATTTATGGTCGCGATCCCGGCACTGTCGTAGCCGCGATATTCCAACCGGCGCAGCGCATCCACCAAAATAGGGGCCGCTTCGTGATTGCCTAAGATGCCAACGATACCACACATAATCAGGACCCCTTTGCTTTACGGGCTTTGAGTTTCTCGAACAGGCGTACCGCAAAGCCGGGCTTGTTTTCTTGCTTTGCTCGTCCGACAGCCAAGTCACCCTTCGGCACGTCACGGGTGATGACCGACCCGCTGCCAGTCATTGCGGCATCGCCTATGGTGACAGGGGCCACGAGCATGGTGTTGGACCCGATAAAGGCATCCGCCCCGATGGTTGTTTTATGCTTGAAAACCCCATCGTAATTGCAGGTGATTGTTCCGGCACCGATATTGCTGCTTTTCCCGATGCTGGCGTCACCGATATAGGACAGGTGATTGACCTTGGCGCCTTCGGCGATCTGCGCGTTCTTGACCTCGACGAAATTGCCAACTTTGACGTTTTCAGCCAGTTCCGCCCCGGGACGCAGCCGCGCGTAGGGGCCGACAACCGCGCCGCGTGATACATGGCAGCCTTCCAGATGAGAAAACGCTCGGATCGTCGCACCCGTTTCGACCGTCACGCCGGGTCCAAAGACAACATTCGGTTCAATCAGCGTATCGCGCCCCACCACTGTGTCATAGGCGAAGAAAACTGTTTCGGGCGCGACCATTGTCACGCCGTCTTCTTGTGCCTCCAGCCGTGCCTTCGCCTGAAACAACTTTTCGGCCTGCGCCAGTTCAGCCCGGGAGTTGATGCCAAGCGTTTCGGCTTCATCACATGCAACCACAGTTGCGCTCAGCCCACGGGTACGGGCGATGCCAACGATATCGGTCAGATAATATTCACCCGCCGCATTGTCGTTCTCGACCGCGTCGATCAAATCAAACAACGTGGCCGCGTCTGCAGCCACAACGCCACTGTTGCAAAGGGTGACGGCACGTTCCGCCTCGGTGGCGTCCTTGTATTCGACGATCCGGTCCAGTTGGTCGTTTTCGATGATGAGACGGCCATAGCGGCCCGGGTCTGCGGCCTCAAACCCCAGGACCACGACATCATGGGTCAGGCGGGCCGCTGCCATAGCGGCCAATGTTTCATCGCTGATAAAGGGCGTGTCGCCGTAAAGAACCAATGCATCGCCGTCAAAACCTTCCAATGCGGCGCGGGCTTGGGCGACGGCATGAGCCGTGCCCAGTTGCTCTGCCTGCAGGGCTGTCAGTGTATCCGGATCATAGGCCGCGGCGGCTTTCCCGACGGCATCGGCCCCATGGCCTGCAACAACGACCGTGCGCGCCGGATCGAGTGCCGCACCAGAGCGCATCGCATGCACCAACATCGGAGCACCTGCAATGTGATGCAACACTTTGGGTAAATCTGAATTCATGCGGGTGCCCATACCCGCACCCAAAATAATTAATGCAATCGCCATTGCCGCCTCAAACCTGTTTTTGTTGCAACGACTTCTACTGCCCTTTTTGATTATCACAAGGGCAGGGGGTTCACATCAGTTTACATGGCGTTACAGAGAGGGCAGCGAACCGGCACAAAAGGACGGCCCCCACATGCGCACAGTGATCTTCGACCTTGATGGCACATTGGCCGACACCAGCGGTGATCTGATCGCTGCGGCAAACACCTGTTTTCGGGGGCTTGGATTGGGTGATTTGCTGGATCCGGTGGCAGATGCGGCAACGGCACTGCGCGGGGGAAGGGCGATGTTGAACCTTGGATTTTCTCGGGTTGAGGGGTTCGGTGAGGCTGATGTTGATGAACAATACTCTGTTTTGCTCGACGCCTATGCTACTGATATTGATACACATACTGTCCTGTATCCGGGGGCCATGGACGCTGTCGCACAGTTGAAAGCCAGCGGCTATGCGGTTGGCATCGCGACCAACAAACCCGCAGGACTGGCCGAAACCTTGATGACCAGCCTTGGCGTGCGCGACGAGTTTGCATCGTTGATCGGCGCGGACACTCTGCCAGTCCGCAAACCCGACCCCGAACACCATTTTGAGGCGGTGCGGCGGGCCGGCGGCGATCCCAAACGCTCGCTTTTGGTCGGGGACACGGCCACTGACCGCAATACATCACGCAATGCCGGTGTGCCGTCTGTGCTTGTGACATTCGGACCGGGGCGGGATGACGTGCTGGCACTGGACCCCGAAGCTACCATAGATAGCTTTGCGGAATTGTCTGAAGTGGTGGCGCGGCTCATCGGCTAAAGGCGCAACATAACCGACAGGCCGCCTTATCCGGCCCAGAGCACCGTTTCTGGATGAAATTGCGACCACGCGAACCAAAACGCTTCATGGCTTCCGACATCTGACCCGTCCAGATCGACGGCCTTTATCCCGCCTGCATCAAGGACAAGGCGGATATTTTCCACGGTGATTGTCGCACCATCACGCAGGGCAAGAAACGCAGCACTGCGCTGAAAGGCCACCGGATGGCCTGAGGCTGTGATCACGCCGATGATGTCCTCATGCACCGGCAGGCGCGGATCGACATCGCCGATGGGAAATATCGGCCCATCGGCATCACGTCCATTGCGAAAGTCGGGGTCGCGCCCCAGCGCCAGCGCTTCAATCAAAACGGTTGTATCGGGGTGTGCTTCTTTCCAAGTTCCCCAATCGGTCGTCACCACGCTCGCTTGTTCTAGTTTCAGATTGCGTTGGGCCAACGGTCCCGTCAGGGCGGTGCCCAGAAATGTATCAAAGACCGAAAACGTATTGAGATCATACATCACCTTGTTGGATCGGCTCAGCAAGCCAGAGGTCCGCAAGACCGGCCGTTCTATACCGCTGGGCAATTGATCGGTGAAGAACGCCTGCGCCGCACCGCATAAGGTGCAGTAAGGTATCCCAAGATCTCGGCCACCCAACGTGTCATTGACCATTTCGCGCACTTCCATAATACGACGTGGATAGGCGCGGTACTCACCATTTACCTCGATCCCAAAAACGATGTCGTCATCGTCTAGCCAAGTTGCGTCTTGGGCGCTTGTCACTTCGGGGTTGTCGGCGGCAGGAATGCAGTTGCAGGGCGCATCAGTGGTGTCGTAGGCACGGTCATCGATCAACACGCCCCCCCAAGACACAAGTCGCCAATCGACATCCCCTTCCACAAACAACCTTTCCCATTCATCAGAAATGCTCGTGAAAATGGCGCGTTTGTATTGCAGGTAATTTGGCGGTGCTGGAATGTCCCATGCGATCAGATGATCGGTGACATCACCCCAATTGCTGCCGGATCGAAAGCTTTTGCCAAGCAGAACTGCTGCGGCTTCCGACAATTGCGCATTTAAACCGCGATCTGCAACAAAGCGCATCAGATCGCTGATCAGCCAGACGACCCGTGGATCATTTGATGCGGTGATTTCCTCCAATGCGATGTTTTGGTCGCGGCCCCAAGTTGATTGGGACATGCTGTCAACAAACGCCACCTGCATGGCAGATTGTAGCGACGCTGATAGTGGCCCGTTTGGGACAGCTGGAGGGGTGCCAAATTGATCGGTCACATAGCTTGGCAATGTGTCTGCATCCTGGGCATGAAGCATTGCGCTTGGCAGAAGTAGCAATGCCGCGAATAGTGACGCCAGGAAGACGCGAAAGCGGTTAGCTGTGTCGTTTACCATAGATGTACCTTTCCGTCAGCATCATGCATCCACGGCACAGGTGGCTCAGGATGCGAAGTTGCAGCGCAGATCACGGGATGACCGGTTTCAAAAAAACGCCTTGCATGAAGGCATAATGCCTCACCGAGATCACTCGCTAATCACGATTGCATCAGCGTTTGATGAACATTGATCGACTGCGCTGGTGGAGCCCCGGGATCCGTTGCCATAGACCGGTGTCGCAACACAGGCATATGGTGACGCAGTTCCTGTTGACCTGCGGCCCGGGAAACATAAAACTCCGTCCATGACAGAGAATTTTACCGGCAGTTTCACTCAGCAAGAACCCATCCCAGCAGAAGCGGTTGCCGCTGCTAACGCAGTGATGCAGCACGGGCGTTTGCATCGCTACAATACCGTGGAGGGCGAAATCCCGGAAACCGCGCTCTTGGAAGAGGAATTCGCGGACTACACCGGCGCGAAATACTGTCTTGCCGTGGCCTCTGGCGGTTATGCGATGACGACAGCTTTACGGGCAAGCGGGGTGCAGCATGGCGACAAGGTGCTGACAAACGCATTCACGCTAGCCCCTGTGCCCGGTGCGATTGCGGCTGTGGGCGGTGTGCCGATTTATGTGGGCGTGACCGACGACTTGGTGATCGATTTGGACGATCTGGCAGGCAAGCTGGATCAATCTAAGGTGCTGCTGCTCAGCCACATGCGCGGACATATCTGCGATATGGACCGGCTGATGGCGATGTGCAACGACGCAGGTGTCACGGTGATTGAGGATTGTGCCCACACCATGGGGGCCACTTGGAATGGCGTGCCCAGCGGGCGCTGGGGGCGGTTTGGGTGCTATTCGACCCAGACCTACAAACATATCAATTCCGGCGAGGGCGGGCTGCTGATCTGCGACGGGGCCGAGGACATGGCCCGCGCGATCATGCTATCCGGCAGCTATATGCTGTTTGAAAAACACCGCGCGGCCCCGCCGCCCGAAACCTTCGCCCAGATCAAATATGAAACGCCAAATATCTCGGGTCGGATGGATAACCTGCGCGCTGCGATCTTGCGGCCACAGCTGCGTAACCTGGATGACCAAGGGCGGAAATGGAATGCACGGTACAAGGTCATGGACAACGGGTTGCAAGACACCCCCGGTCTACGCCTGATTAACCGTCCCGAACAGGAATATTTCGTCGCCTCATCCTTCCAGTTTCTGCTGCTGGATTGGCGCGCTCAGGCGGTTGCAGACGTTCTGGGTCGGTGCAAGGCACGCGGGGTTGAGCTGAAATGGTTCGGCGGGGCCGAGCCCACAGGGTTCACGTCGCGCTACGATAGTTGGCGCTATGCACCCTCTACGCCTATGCCAGCGTCCGACCGTGTACTGGCCGGGGTAATTGACATGCGATTGCCCTTAACATTCAGCTTGGACGACTGCGCCCAGATCGCACGGATCATTCGCGACGAAGTGTCCATCGTCTACCAAGGAATGATGGTCGCGGCTGACTGATGTCACCCTAGCGCCCCCGACCTTCGCTCCGGCTACGCCTATGCCAGCTCCTTATAAGTGATTTAGCCCTGCGGATCGAAATTAATGCGTGTGGTATGTCGATCGCGGGCCAGCGTTTTGGCCTCTGCCGCGCTCAGCGATGCAAGTGCTTCCTCTGGCGAAAGGCCTTTGGCGCGTGACTTCGACCATAAACGTCGTGCTGAGGCGGGTGACCATGGCAAGACCGCCTGGGTGAGCCACTGCCGCAGGGGCGGCGGAAGGTCATCAAACGCCGTCATTGGATCGCTAGAGCGGCGTTTGCGGCGCAGGCTGCATTGTCCAAGATTGCGGTTCATACTTCGTCTTCCGGGTCGGTTACGGGGTCGAGCACAAGAACCAAACGCGTTTCACCGGTCCCCTCGATAGGGGGCGAACGATGCAACAGAGCGGAAGGCGCATCAGCCGGCCAAAGCGTTCCGCGTAGAAGGATCGGTGATCCCGTTTGAACCGTGAACACGCGTTGCGGGTCCGCACCATCTGTCGATATCCCATATTGCGTACCAGTGCCGCGATAGGTGCATACGAGCCGCGCAGTGATCGCATCGATATGAAACTTGCGACAGGCGTTGGTGGACACGACACTCAACCGCAGCCGCAAGTATTTGGCTGTCATCAAGGCAGAAAACATCTCAGCCAGACCGATGATGTCTTGTTGAAGCCAGTCGCGTTCTGGCCCGATGGGCAACTCGGCTAAGCCAAACAGGTCCTGAACTGCGGCACTGATGGCGTGCGTCCGCAGGATGACGCGGGCCCGAGGTAGCGCATTTGCGTCAACCCTATTCAGCCAGGAATGGACGTCTTGCGGCATTTGCCGGCGCCAAATTGCGGCGGTACAGTCGGGTTGGAGAAACGTGGTCAAGGCGGCTGGGTCATCTACGATCCCGACACCTGTGGACGCATCATTGATGGTTTTGCTCGCTAAGTTCACGCCGCATCCTCAACACGACGCCACCCGGGAAACGGATCAGGAAGATCAAGTGGCAAGGCGTCTGGTCCGCCCGCGACGACTGCAGGAACAAGGCAAGCATCCAAATTTTTCTTAAGGGCGGGCCAGTCAATGTCCGCGCCGATAAAGACCAACTCTTGTCGTCTGTCACCCCAAGGGTCCGACCAATGCTGCTTGATGTAGTCGGATGCCGCGACATGTTCGGGCCACTGATCCTGAGGCACATTGGCCCACCATGTCCCGATGGGTTTCACGCTCGACAACGACCCGGCGAGCGAAAACTCTGCGACCCATTCGGGTCTGGTGGCGATCCAGAAATGCCCCTTTGCCCGGATGACACCGGGCATGTCCCCGTCTAAGACGGCCAGGATTTTCTCGGGCACAAATGGGGCCTTTGCGCGGTACACATACGAGGTCACACCGTATTCTTCGGTCTCAGGCACATGGTCGGCAAAACCATACAGCTCTTTAGCCCACATAGGATGTTCATGGGCCTGTTCGAAATCGAAGAGCCCGGTGTCGAGGATCTTTTCTGCCGTGACGCGCGATTGGTTTGTCTCGATAATCTCTGCATCCGCATTGAGACTTCTGATGATCTTGCGCGCCGCGTCGACCTTACCGGGGCCTGCATCATCGACCTTGTTCAAAATCACGACATCGGCAAATTCGATCTGGTCCGTTAACAGATGCACAAGGGTACGTTCGTCTTCCTCGCCCATCGTCTCGCCGCGGTCGTGCAGGAAATCGTGGCTGGCGTAGTCGTTCAGCAGGTTCACCGCATCAACCACTGTGACCATTGTATCAAGCCGGGCCACGTCTGACAGGCTGTCGCCAGTTTCGTCGCGGAAATCGAAGGTGGCCGCGACGGGCAGGGGCTCGGATATCCCAGTGGATTCGATCAGCAGATAGTCAAAGCGACCCGCAGCCGCCAGACGGCGCACTTCGTCAAGCAAGTCATCGCGCAGGGTGCAGCAAATGCAGCCGTTTGACATCTCCACCAAGGTCTCGTCGGTTCGACTAAGCTCGGTGTCGGCCCGAACCAGATCCGCATCGATATTCACCTCTGACATATCGTTGACAATCACCGCGACCCGCCGTCCTTCTCGGTTATTGAGAACACGATTGAGAAGAGTTGTTTTTCCTGCCCCCAGAAATCCGGAGAGCACAGTGACTGGAAGACGTGCATCTGACATAATCCGCTCCAAAGCTGACGAAACAACTTTCGCAACTTACGCAGTTACTAGACTAATGCAACTATAAAAGTTACGTATGGGGTCTATTTGGAGAAAAACCGCAAATGAAGCGCAACTCACGTCTATCACTTGCCCTACATACGCTCAGCCATATGGCGGGGGAGCCGGATCGGATGCGGACGTCGACCGATATCGCCGATCATGCGGGCACCAATCCAGTTGTGGTGCGCCGTGTATTGGGAAAACTACGCGAGGCGGGGCTTCTGACCTCTGAAAAAGGCCATGCGGGCGGTTGGCGTCTGGCGCGCAAACCGCAAGATATCTCCATGGCCGATGTCTACCTCGCGCTCGACGAACGCTTGGTTGCTTCTGACGAGATTAGCGCGGCGCCCGCCTGCTCAATCGAGCACGCGTTGCACAAACGTGTATCTGGTGTTCTTGAGGAAATCGAACAGAGCCTCGTGAAGAAGCTGGGCGAGACATCAATTGCTGAGGTTCGCGGAGCTTGATCTGCTATGGGCTCGTTCCTACGCTTGGGAACGTAGCATGATTTGATTTGTCCTTTTTTGCGTGAAAGCGTCGACGGTCTAATCGATGCTCCGCAAACACAATTCTAGAAATCACGCCGTGATAGTGCGGACACACTAGACAGAACGCCGCGGGCGTGATTATAAATGAACAAGCGTTCAATTAATGGGAGGGCGCCATGTTTCATGCCTCAATGACCTTTGATCTGGGTGAGGATGTGAATGCGTTACGCGATATGGTGCATGACTGGGCGCAGGCCCGGGTCAAGCCGATGGCGGCAAACATTGACCGTGATAACACCTTTCCGGCGGCGCTTTGGTCTGAGATGGGCGAACTGGGTTTGTTGGGCGTCACGGTGGACGAACAATACGGCGGGGCGGGTATGTCCTACCTTGCGCATACTGTTGCCATCGAAGAAATCGCGCGCGCCAGTGCTTCTGTCTCATTGTCCTATGGGGCCCATTCAAACCTTTGCGTTAATCAGATCAAGTTGAACGGCACTGACGCGCAAAAGGCAAAATATCTGCCCGGCCTGATCTCGGGCGAACATGTAGGCGCGCTTGCGATGTCCGAGGCGGGGGCCGGATCCGACGTCGTATCCATGTCGCTGCGGGCCGAAAAGCGTAACGATCACTACCGTCTGAACGGCAATAAATACTGGATCACGAATGGCCCTGATGCCGACACGCTGGTGGTCTATGCCAAGACTGACCCGGACGCGGGGTCCAAGGGGATCACCGCTTTTCTGATCGAAAGGCAGATGACCGGGTTCAGCACGTCCCCCCATTTCGACAAGCTGGGCATGCGTGGGTCCAACACGGCCGAGCTGGTCTTTGATGATGTGCAGGTCCCATTCGACAATGTGCTGGGCGAAGAGGGCAAAGGCGTCCGCGTTTTGATGTCGGGTCTCGATTATGAACGGGTGGTGCTGGCGGGCATCGGCCTTGGGATTATGGCCGCCTGTCTGGACGAGGTGATGCCATATGTGTCCAGCCGCAAGCAGTTCGGCGAACCCATCGGGAATTTCCAACTGATGCAGGGCAAGATCGCCGATATGTACACGGCGATGAATTCGGCACGGGCCTATGTTTATGAGGTCGCGCGCGCCTGTGATCGGGGCACCGTCACGCGGCAGGATGCAGCGGCATGTTGTCTTTATGCCAGCGAAGAGGCGATGAAGCAGGCGCATCAGGCGGTGCAGGCGATGGGCGGGGCAGGGTTCCTGAACGACGCGCCCGTGGCGCGGTTATTCCGCGACGCCAAACTGATGGAGATTGGGGCAGGGACGTCAGAAATCCGGCGCATGCTGATCGGACGCGAATTGATGGGGGTCATGGGATGAACCCACATCTGGCCGCAGTATTAGCGGGTCTTGCTGTGATATTTCCTGCGCAAGGCTTCGCCCAGGATTACGAGGGAGCATTACGCACAGCGCTGCGATCCTGTTACGATGCGGGGGCAACGGCTGAGGAAAAATACGCATGTATGGGTTTCAGTGCGCGTGCATGTTTTGATCAAACGGACGCCTCTCCTGATGAAAGCGTTTTAATCTGCACCACGGCTGAAACCGAGGTGTGGGGTGACATATTGCGCGAAGAAGAGGCTTTTGTTGCTCTTGCGATACGCGCTTCAGAGACAAGCGAAGACCCCTGTGAGCCATCGACGAGTGCCTGTTTGGAACAGCTTGATCAGATGATTGCGGGGGCTGCTGCCGACATGGCGCGCCAATGCGAGTTTGAAAGCCTGCCAGAGAACGCGGCTGGTCGCCCTGAATTAGCGGCGGTGCTTTGTCAGATGCGTGAAACTGCGCGAAATGCAATCAGGATGAATACTCTCAAAGAGCGCGTGCAATGAAGCGGTTTTTCTATTTCCTGCCTGTCATGATCTTTGTAGTCTATGCCGGATATTTAGGGTTCCGGGCCAGCCAGGTGCCAACCGACACGGACATCATCAACGTCTATGCAGCGCAGTACCTGATCTCGGCCAGTGCGGACGCGCGGATTACTGACTGTTCTGCCCGCCCTCACGCAGATGAGGCCATCCGCATGGTCATCACCTGCGCCGATCCCAACGGTGTGACAACCACCTATTTTGTTGGGCCGCGCGGTGCCGCATTGCCCGAACCGGGAGGGCCCCAAGTATGATCCGTATTTTCCTGATCCTGATGTTATTTGGCGCACCTGTCGCTGCGCAAGAGTATCTGGTTGACCGGGACGCGGTTCTTGCCTGCTTTGAGGCAACCGCTGGCAATCCGAACCCGCCCGGCTGTATTGGTGCTGCGGCTGAGATGTGCATGGAGCAATCGGACGGCGGTTATGCGACCGTCGGCATGGCCTCTTGTGTGTCTGCCGAGACCGAAATTTGGGATGAGCTTCTGAATACCGTTTATGGGGATTTGCGCGCCGATATGGGTGCGCTTGATGCTGATGCCATAAACAGCGGCCAATCCCGCGTCGAGGCGCTGCGCGATGCCCAACGAGCCTGGATTGCCTTTCGCGACGCCGACTGCGCGTTCAACTGGGCGATTTTTCAGGAAGGAACGATGCGCTCTCTGATCTCAACCGGCTGTATGCTGGACATGACCTCAGACCGGGTGCTGGAGTTGCACAGCCATTTGGAGGCACCCTATTGAGTGACCGTGACGCACATGCGGCGGCGCTGGCCGCAGTTGAGGCCGTTGCTCACGCCGTCGCAGCTGGCGATGGTGAGAGGTCCCGCATGCGCCATCTCAGCCGGGGCAAGATGCTGGCGTGTGATCGTGTTGCAGGGCTACTGGATCCTGGCAGTTCGTTCCTTGAAACCGGGGCCGCCGCGGCGCATGGCATGTACGATGATGCGACCACACCGCATTCTGATCCGGCGATGCGGATGGTGATCAGCTGCGTGCATTCCAGCGGTGAGATCACCGCTTATCATGTAAGCCCGCCGGGCCAGGCTTTGCCCGCGCCAGAGGCCCCCTCGGCATGAGGTGGCAACGCGTCCTTTGCTGGCCGCTCCTTTGGGTCGCGACCGGGCTGGCGGCGCAGGAACCCACATTTCGCGCAGAGCCGCTGGAGGCCTGCCTGCAAGAAACTGTAGAGCGGGCAGAGCGTTTTGCCTGCATCGGTGCGGCGAGTGACGCCTGCCTGTCGGACCCTGCAAACAGGGGCGGCAGCTATGTTGAAAGTTTCTGCTACGACCGGGAGCGTGCCTATTGGGATGATCGTCTGAACAGTAGCTATGCAAGGATCATGGCAGATGCGACGGCGGACGACCCCGCATTGGCTGACGCTTTGCGTGATATGCAGCGCGCCTGGATCACCTACCGCGATGCGCGCTGTCAGGCAGTTTTCGATGCATGGGGGGATGGCACGGGGCGCTCTCCCGCTCTGATGGCCTGTCTGATGCAGGTGACGGCGGAGCAAACGCTGTTTCTGGAGGGTCGCTTATGAGGGCACGCGCATCTCAACTGGCCCTTTGGCTTTGTATCAGCGCGTCTGGCGCCGCCGGGCAAGAGTTCACGGTTGACGCCAATATCGTACACGCCTGTTTCGAAGCTGCGCCCGCTTGGCAGGTCAACCCTGACTGCATCGGTGAGGCCGCCAATCTTTGCCAGGCGGCCCCGGGCGGCAGTACGACCTTGGGCATTGCATCCTGTTTGAGTGCGGAGGCGGCGGCGTGGGACGCCATTCTGAACGAAGAATATCAAGCGCGCCAGGCAGAGTTTCAGGCGCACGATCCCATCGGCTCTGCTGCGACGGTTCAAGAACTCTCCGACGGTCTACGTGATGCGCAGCGGACCTGGATTGCGTTTCGCGATGCGGATTGCAACCTGCGCTATAAGCTCTTTCAGGGTGGCTCAATTCGAAGCATTGTCGGGGCAAGCTGCCATCTGAGCAAGACAGCACAACGCGCCATCGAGTTGCGTGACATAGGTGGATTATGAATGACTTGAGCAATACCCGCCGTGTGCATGAGGCCGCCTTTGCCGAAATTGCGGCGGCGGCGGCAAGCGCCGCGCAGGGCGGCGGTGAAAAATCCCGCGCGCGCCATCTCAGCCGGGGTAAAATGCTGCCCCGTGACCGTGTTGCCGGGCTTCTGGACCCTGGCAGCCCGTTCCTTGAAATCGGGGCCACGGCGGCCCATGGCATGTACGATGGTGCAGCCCCTTGCGCGGGTGTGATCGCCGGTGTGGGCCGGGTGAACGGGGCCGAAGTTATGGTCGTCTGCAACGACGCCACCGTAAAGGGTGGCACCTATTATCCGATGACCGTGAAGAAGCATTTGCGCGCGCAAGAGATCGCCGAGACTTGCCATCTGCCCTGCGTTTATCTGGTGGATTCCGGCGGGGCGAACTTGCCCAATCAGGACGAGGTTTTTCCTGATCGCGACCACTTTGGCCGCATCTTTTACAATCAGGCGCAGATGTCCGCCAAAGGAATTCCGCAGATAGCTGTCGTCATGGGCTCATGCACAGCGGGTGGCGCCTATGTGCCGGCGATGGCGGATGTGTCGATCATTGTGAAAGAGCAAGGCACCATTTTTCTGGCTGGGCCACCGTTGGTCAAAGCGGCCACGGGTGAGATCGTTTCGGCCGAGGATTTGGGTGGCGGAGATGTGCATACGCGCCTGTCCGGTGTGGCGGATTATCTGGCAGAAGATGACGCCCATGCTTTGGCATTGGCGCGGCAGGCTATTGCGTCATGTTCGCTAGAAAAATCGCATGAAATTAAGCGGATGCCGTCCGAACCTCCTGCAATTGATCCAAACAGTTTGTTCGATGTTGTCCCCGCCGATCTGCGCACGCCATACGACATTCGCGAGGTCATCAAGCGGGTTGTCGACGGGTCGCGCTTTGATGAATTCAAGGCCCGGTTTGGTGAGACGCTTGTCTGTGGGTTTGCCCATATTGACGGCTGGCCCTGCGGGATTATCGCCAACAATGGGGTGCTCTTTTCCGAAAGCGCGCAGAAGGGTGCGCATTTTGTGGAACTGTGTAGTCAGCGCAAAATCCCCCTTGTTTTCCTGCAGAATATCACCGGCTTCATGGTCGGCCAAAAATACGAAAACGAGGGTATCGCGCGGCATGGGGCCAAGATGGTCACGGCGGTGGCCACGACGAAGGTGCCCAAGATCACGATGGTCGTGGGTGGATCATTTGGTGCGGGGAATTATGGTATGTCTGGAAGGGCTTACTCGCCACACTTCTTGTGGTCTTGGCCCACGTCTCGGATCTCTGTGATGGGCGGCGAACAGGCGGCGGGCGTGTTGGCGACCGTCAAACGCGACGCGATTGAGCGCGGCGGCGGGGAATGGTCGGCCGAGGACGAAGCGGCGTTTAAGCAGCCCACCATTGATATGTTCGAAGAACAGTCGCACCCGCTTTATGCCAGCGCGCGGCTGTGGGATGACGGCATCATTGACCCCCGCAAAAGCCGCGAGGTGCTGGCGCTGTCTTTGTCAGCGGCTTGTAACGCCCCTATCGAGGAGACACGCTTTGGCGTGTTCCGGATGTGATGCAGATGGCGTACAGAATGCGTACATACGGCGTATGTACCCCAGCGAAATCCGGGGAGCTTTGATGCGTGGATTGAAGGATCGTATTTGGGACACTCTCCCATCCGTGAAGATGCCCACCCTGGGCAAGACCGTCGATATCCCGGTCTATGTGATCCACAACAGCCCCGACCCGGAAGATTATTTCTTCATCTTCGATTTTGAGCAATTCGTGGAACGGTCGCAAAGCGGGATGTTCGTTCGGCCACGGTTAAAGGTCTGGGCGGGGCGCAGCGACTTTGCCCGCGGTGCCTTCGCCCGGCAGTTTCGGGAGAGCTTTTCGCAAGAGTTTGAGCAGGCAAGACAGGCGAACGCGAAGGGTCGTGAAGGCGGGTCTGGATGGTTGGATTGGGGGCTATCGGCAGGCTCCATTCCTGAGGCCATCGGCGTGTTTGCGGCATACGTTGTTTTGTTGGTCGCCAGCTCAGCCGGCAAAGTGGTGTGGTCTGCCTTGCCGATCCCACGGTTTTTGCGAGGCAAAAGCGATGCGGAGAAAATGGAAAGCCAGATCATAGAGACCCAAAGCAAGGTCGATGCGGCACTGGCTGGCTTGGAGATCACGTTGCACGATGATCTGTACAAGCATGCAACCCGCAGCGGGGCGAAGGTGTCGACGGCCGGAATGACGAAGGACGATTGGCCGCTTCCTGCGTTTGCAGCAGAGCACCTGACTGACCGGACGTCGACTTCATGGTGGTAGGGCGGACACATCTAGGTTTGCAGATTGGTCCGGTGACCGTTGCTGTATTGGGTTACCAATTCCCTGATGCCGCTGACTACTGGGACGGGAATTGGTTGGTTGTTGACATCCGTACTGGGAAAACCTTGCGCATCAACCGGGACCCATGTTTACGGACGGATGAATTGCATCAGTTTCATAAGGACGTCAGCGCGATGATCGCGGGCGCACCGATGGCGAAGCTTGTGCCGATGGAACCCTATTTTCAACTTGTGCTGACCAAGAACGCAGACACGGACAAGATCGCAGTTTCAGCGCGCATTTGGTCGAGTGGGGCGAAAGAACAAGAGACGATTTCCTTCGATTTGGGTGCCGACGATTTATCAAAGTTAAGGTGCGATCTGGATGAGATCCTGAAGGAATTTCCTGTGAGGGCGCGCGATGTTCACTAAAATCCTGATAGCCAACCGTGGCGAAATTGCTTGCCGGATCATCAAGACAGCCCGCGAGATGGGTGTTTGGACGGTGGCCGTCTACTCGGATGCGGATGCGGAGGCGTTGCATGTGCGGCAGGCGGACGAGGCCGTGCGACTGGGTCCCGCACCTGTAGCCGAAAGTTATTTGCGTGGGGATCTGATTATTCGGGCCGCGTTGGAGACAGGGGCGCAGGCGATCCATCCGGGCTATGGTTTTTTGTCAGAGAACCCGGAATTTGTTGAGGCTGTTGAGGCGGCTGGTCTGGTCTTCATCGGACCTTCTGCAAAGGCGATCCGTGCAATGGGGCTAAAGGATGCCGCAAAGGCGTTGATGACTAAAGCCGGAGTACCTGTGGTGCCAGGTTATCATGGTGCCACGCAAGAGC
This sequence comes from uncultured Paracoccaceae bacterium, assembly GCA_947501555.1. GTDB lineage: Bacteria > Pseudomonadota > Alphaproteobacteria > Rhodobacterales > Rhodobacteraceae > Yoonia. The sequence goes on along the minus strand of CANMWG010000001.1, from coordinate 1,385,997 downwards.
CCGCTTTTTTAGCTAAAAAAGCGGGCGAGATCGGTTATCCGGTGTTGATCAAAGCCGTTGCTGGTGGCGGCGGCAAGGGCATGCGTTTGGTTGAAGGGGCGCCAAATTTTCTAGAAAATTTGGCCTCCGCCCGGGCAGAAGCGCAGACCGCTTTTGGCAATCCGGATGTCTTGATCGAGAAATACATCACCGCGCCGCGCCATATTGAAGTGCAGGTCTTTGGCGATGGCACCGAGGCCGTGCATTTGTTTGAGCGCGATTGTTCGCTCCAGCGTCGCCATCAGAAGGTGATCGAAGAAGCCCCCGCACCTGGCATGACCGATGAGGTTCGTGCGGCGATGGGGCAGGCGGCGGTCACTGCGGCCAAGGCTATCGGCTATGCAGGTGCGGGTACAATTGAATTTATTGTTGATGCATCGGACGGTCTGCGCGCAGATGGGTTCTGGTTCATGGAGATGAATACGCGCCTGCAGGTTGAACATCCTGTGACCGAGGCGATCACGGGTGTTGATCTGGTCGCATGGCAGCTGCGGGTGGCGGCGGGTGAACCGTTGCCGGCCCGTCAGGAGGATATGTCGATCACCGGCCATGCCATGGAGGCCCGGCTTTATGCCGAAGACGTGCCTGCTGGCTTCCTGCCTGCGACCGGTGTGATCGATCATCTGGCGTTTCCGGCGACGGCCCGCATTGATAGTGGCGTTGTTGCCGGGTCTGAGATTTCGCCCTGGTATGATCCGATGATTGCCAAGGTTACCGTACATGGCCGGGATCGTGCGAGTGCTTGTCGGGCGCTGACCGCTGCCCTTCGCGCGACAAGCGTTGCGGGGACCGTCACCAACCTCGGCTTCTTGCGCCGTTTGGCCCAGCAGCCTGATTTTGTCGCAGGCAATGTGGATACCGGGTTGATTGCGCGCAATGCACAGATGCTTTGTGCCGCTCCTGTCCCGACGGCGCAGGATGTTGCTATTGCCGCCGTGGTTGCCGCTGAGATTGCGCCGGGGCCTCTTACCGGGTTTACTTTGTGGGACCCCTTGTCACGCGCGGTTTTGCTATCATTTGGTGAGACGTTCTATGCCCCGCGTTTGGTTGTGCAGGAGGCCGACCGTGTTGATGTCATCCTTGATGATGAGGTCGTGCATTTGACCCGGCGCGACGCGCATTGGGGTCTACCAGCAATCCGTCATGGAGCCCGCGTCACCGTCTTTGGTCCGGAGACGTTTTGCTTTGATGTGATTGATCCATTGGCCCGCGACAGTGCTGTTGTCGGCGGTGACACGGTTTTGGCCCCGATGCCCGGGCTTGTCCGCGACGTGGCTGTTGTGTCGGGTGGAACCGTGGCCGAAGGGGATCGTTTGGTTGTCTTGGAGGCCATGAAGATGGAGCATGTGTTGCGCGCGCCGCGCGATGGCGTGGTGGCGGCGGTTTCTGTGGCCGCTGGTGATCAGGTCACGGCGGGTGCTTTGATGGTCGCCTTGGAGCCTGTCCCATGATCCGGTTGCACCATTGTCCCCAGACCCGCTCAATGCGGAGCCTTTGGTTGCTTTATGAGTTGGGCGTTGAATTTGAGCTGCAGGCGTATCCGTTTGATAAGACCTTGCGGCAGGAGCCGTATCGGTCGTTGAACCCGACGGGCCGGGTGCCGACGTTGGAGATTGACGGTGCTGTTCTGACCGAAAGTGGTGCCATTGCCCAATATCTTTGTGAGCGCTTTCCTGCGGCGGGCCTGGGTCGAGACCCAGGTGACGCAGAGCGGATAGCTTGGCTCAATTGGTTGCATTTTGCAGAGACGGTTTCGCAGCATACCGCGGCTTTGACCCAGCAGCATGTTGCCCTTTACGAGGATCATATGCGCTCGCCTATTGTCATGCAGTTGGAGGCCAAGCGGTTGGCCAAGACCCTGCGCACTGTTGAGGCAACTTTGGAGGGTGACTATTTGTTGTCCCGGTTTTCGGCGGCGGATGTTGGGGTGGGGCAGGCTGTGTATATGGCCACGCATTTTGTGACGCTGGATGACTTGCCGAAGGTTTCGGCCTGGTCCGCGCGTTTATGCGCCCGTGAGGCGTTTCGTCGGGCTTTGCCGGAGGGGCCAGGGCTTTATGCCAAGGACTTCTATCCGCCTTGGGAGGTTACGGAGTGAGGGGGCGCTGCCCCCGGCCTGCGGCCTCCCCCGGAGTATTGATGGCAAAATGATATGAAAGAATTTGTGCGTATTCACGAAGTAGGGCCACGTGATGGGCTGCAGAATGAGCCAAGTGTGATCCCTGTCGCCCAGAAAGTAGCGCTGATTGATCTGTTGGCCCGGTCTGGTTTGTCTGACATTGAGGTGGGCAGCTTTGTCAGCCCTAAATGGGTGCCGCAGATGGCGGATACAGATCAGGTCCTGGCGGGGCTGACCCCGGTTGACGGGGTGCGCTATGCGCTTTTGGTGCCCAACATGCGTGGCTGGGAAGGGTTCCAAGCGGCCCGTGTGCCGGGTGTGACTTATGAGGTGGCGGTGTTCATTTCGGCGTCAGAGGGGTTTTCGCAGAGCAATTTGAATTGTTCGATTGCGGAAAGTGTTGCGCGCCTGACCCCGGTGGTTCGTGCCGCTGAGGTCGTGGGTGTGGGGGTGCGTGGTTATGTCTCTTGCGTGACAGACTGCCCGTTTGACGGGCCGGTGGCGCCTGAGGCCGTGGCGCGTGCTACGGCGCTGTTGCGTGCATTGGCCCCGATGCAAGTGTCCTTGGGCGACACCATTGGCAAAGGCACGCCTGACCGGGTGACGGCGATGATCGCTGCTGTCACTGATGTGGTGCCAGTGGCTGAACTGGCGGGGCACTTTCATGATACTGGCGGGCAGGCGCTTGCGAATATGGATGCGGCGTTGGATCTGGGCGTGCGCGCCTTTGATACGGCCGTGGGTGGTTTGGGCGGTTGCCCCTATGCGCCGGGCGCGCCGGGGAATGTGGCAACAGAGGCGGTGTTGAACCGCCTGCATGCGCTGGGCTTTGAGACGGGCGTTGATCCGGACGTAGTTGCCCAAGCGGCTGAGATGGCAAAGGGGATGCGATGATTGATCTGCAAGTTGACGACCGGGGTGTGGCGCAATTGGTATTGGCCCGGGCCGAAAAGCATAATGCTTTGTCGCAGGCTTTGATTGATGCGTTGCAGGGGGCTGCTGAGACGATTGCGGTGGACCGTGATATCCGCGTTGTGGTGCTGCGCGCCAAGGGGGCATCGTTTTGTGCCGGTGGCGATCTCGGCTGGATGCGTGATCAGATGGCGGGCGATGCGGCGATGAAACGGGCGGCGGCCGGGTCACTTGCCGCGATGCTGGGCGCGTGGAACACGCTGCCGCAGCCGGTGATCGGGCGCATCCACGGCAATGCCTTTGGCGGGGGTGTCGGCTTGGCCTGTGTTTGTGATGTGGCGGTTGCGGCAGATCATGTGAAGTTTGGATTGACGGAAACCAAGCTGGGGCTGATCCCCGCGACAATCGGGCCTTATGTGTTGGCCCGCATGGGCGAGGCGCGGGCGCGGCAGGTGTTCATGTCGGGACGTCTGTTTGATGCAACCGAGGCTGTGCGTCTTGGTGTCATTGCACGGACCGTTCCAGAAGCGGATCTGGACGCCGCTGTCGAGGTCGAGGTTGCCCCCTATCTGGCCTGTGCCCCGGGGGCCGTGGCTGCGGCCAAGGCGTTCGCACGGTCTTTGGGTCCTGTTATCGATGAGGCGGTCATCGCGCGATCTATCGACGCGCTGATCACGCAATGGGACAGCCCGGAGGCGGAACAAGGCATTTCGGCCTTTTTTGATAGGCGAAAGCCTGCTTGGGACGGGACGTCATAGTCACATTGTCAGATTTCCGTCTCAATTCGGTCTGATTCACAGGTTCAGTTGGTCTCAACAGGAGATCGACATGCACTTTGATTGGCCGACACCAGAACAGATGATGTACCGTGTGATGCGTTTGCGCCGCCTTGTGGTTTTGGCCGTTGCGATCCCTGTCATGATCATGCTTCTGACAGCATTGATCGATCCGACCTTTCTGACACCCAACCGGGCCACATTGGGTGCGTTAGCCGTTGCCGTTTTGATTGTGGGGCATGTCAGCCTTTTTCCCAATGTGACGGCGGAAACGCTCAGCCTGTCCCTTTCGGTGTCTTTGCTTGTGATATCAATGCCGTGGATTAAGCTCTTGGCGGGGTCCGTGCCTGTTGAAAATGCCAATGCAGCCTATGTGATGCTGATCACGCTCGCTGTGCTTTGTACGGGCGTCCTGATGTGGATGATCAAGGGCCTGTTGAACTTTATTATCTATGCCGGGCCGGCCCTGAGCTTGAATGTGCGGGCGGATATGGAAATTGCCTGTTCGCCATCCGTCGCGCGGCGTCAGTTTGCCTTGCAGCCGCAAACCCGGCGGGGCCGAATCCTCTGTGGTCCTGAAGATCAAGACGGCTTGTTTGATGTGGCCATTGTGGCACCGCAATTGGCGGACCCGCAGAACCCTGATCAGCCTTTTGTTGCCCGTGTTGTGGCCAAGGTCCTGCAATCTGATGAACAGAGCCATCAAGTCATGATGGTTTTAGATGACGGTAGCGTTGCAGCCACGTCGCTTACCTTTGAGCCAACAGAGATCGGTTGCCGCGTGACCGTTTCAGAGATGCCGGGCGATTTTACGGCGGGCATGCACCTGATGTTCTGGCTGGCGGATCAGCAGGCCGACAATATGACCGAAATTGCCGATACGATTCTGTCTGAACCTGCGCGCGCCAATGGTCTGTCACATGGTGTTTCGTTTCTGTCGGTCGCCGCTGCAGTTTTGTCCCCTCGCGGACCTGCAGTCAAACGCGCCAAATAATCCTGACAATTTGACCCATCGCGGCATTACGCTTGGTTGACCCTTCCCGGGGCCGGGGGTATGCAGTCCTTAGCCAACATGCGGCGCGCCTTTTGGTGTGCCTTAGGGAAAGGACCACCCCTTGCAGGAAATGCTAGCCGAGTATCTTCCGATCATGATTTTTCTAGGGTTAGCTATCGCGCTGGGCCTGATCTTGATCATTGCCGCTGCCATCGTCGCTGTGCGCAACCCTGACCCCGAAAAAGTATCTGCTTATGAATGCGGATTTAACGCATTCGATGACGCGCGGATGAAGTTCGACGTTCGCTTCTATCTGGTTGCGATCCTGTTCATCATCTTTGATCTGGAAGTTGCGTTTCTGTTCCCATGGGCTGTCGCCTTCGCGGATATCAGTATGCTAGGATTTTGGTCCATGATGATCTTCTTGGGCGTGCTGACCGCAGGCTTTGCCTACGAATGGAAGAAAGGGGCGCTCGAATGGGAGTGATGACTGGAACATCCGTCGGGGCCGACAAGGAACATGGCGCGCAGCTGATCAATGCCGAGTTGCAGGACAAGGGTTTCCTTGTGACCTCAACCGCTGACATCGTGAACTGGGCCCGGACCGGGTCTTTGCACTGGATGACCTTTGGGTTGGCCTGCTGCGCGGTTGAGATGATGCACACATCCATGCCCCGTTATGATTTGGAACGGTTTGGCACTGCGCCCCGGGCTTCCCCCCGTCAGTCCGACCTGATGATTGTGGCCGGGACGTTGACCAACAAGATGGCCCCCGCGCTGCGTAAGGTTTATGACCAGATGCCAGAGCCGCGTTATGTGATCTCAATGGGCTCTTGCGCGAATGGTGGCGGGTACTATCACTACAGCTATTCGGTGGTCCGTGGCTGTGACCGGATCGTGCCGGTCGATGTCTATGTGCCGGGCTGTCCGCCGACCGCTGAGGCGCTGCTTTATGGAATCCTGCAGCTGCAACGCAAGATTCGCCGGACGGGGACGATTGTCAGATGACCGAAGCATTAAACGAACTTGGCGCGCATCTTGAACTCAAGCGCACGGATTGTGTGCTGTCTTGGGAAGTTGCCAATGATGAACTGACGGTCACTGTGGCCCCGTCCTCATTGGTGAGCTTTGTCGAGTTTCTGAAAACCGATGCGACCTGCAAGTTTTCGACGCTCGTGGATGTTACGGCCGTGGATTACCCCAGCCGGGCCAAGCGTTTTGACGTTATCTATCATTTCCTGAGCATGTATCAGAACCACCGGATCCGCCTGCGGGTGCAGATCCGCGAAGAAGAGATGCTGCCCTCAATCATGCCTGTGCACCCCTCGGCCAATTGGTTTGAGCGTGAAGTGTTTGATATGTTCGGCATTCTGTTTTCGGGCCACCCCGATCTGCGCCGCATCCTGACCGACTATGGCTTCCGGGGTCACCCGCTGCGCAAGGACTTCCCGACCACGGGTTATACCGAGGTCCGCTATGATGACGTGCAAAAGCGCGTCGTTTATGAGCCGGTGAAGCTGGTGCAGGAATATCGTCAGTTCGACTTTATGTCGCCATGGGAGGGTGCCGAGTACATCCTGCCGGGGGATGAAAAGAAAGACGAGAAGGCCAGCTAATGGCAGCGCTGCGCGGCAAATGCCTGTGCGGCGCCTGTACCCTGACCGCGACCCCCACATCCAATGACGCCGGTGTTTGCCATTGCGGCCAATGCAACACATGGACCGGCGGCATGTTCATCAATGTCTACTGCGGCAATTCGGTTGTGTTTGATGAAGGGGCCCCGGTTGGGTCCTACAAAGGTTCCGAATGGGGCGAGCGCATTTTCTGTAAAACTTGCGGGTCGTCCCTCGTTTGGCAGACCCAGGATGGGGCCCATCAGAGCGTGTCCATTCAGGCTTTTGATGATCCGGCCCAGTTTACGCTGACGTCGCAGATATTCATTGACCGTAAACCCAAATGCTATGCTTTGGCCAATAAGACCGAAGAGATGACCGAGGCCGCAGTTATGGCCAAATATGCGCCGGACGGGGCCGATGGATAAGTCGTTGCCAGGGCCGTCGCCTTTCCAAACCGGATCACTTTGCGCAGGATGACGGAAGCAGCCCCTACGGTTCTTTTTTGCGTCGGTGCCACCAAAGCTGGCACCTCTTGGCTATATCGCTATCTGCATGATCATCCTGACTGCACCATGCCCGCCGTGAAAGAAGCCCATTATTGGGATACCTTTGACCCGGAGGTCCGCGACCAGCAAACCACCCGCTACCGCTTCCGTTTGCGTGAATTGCGCGATATGAAGATCGTCGCCCGCGAGGCCGGGCAGGGGTGGAAGGTCAAGAACCTGGACCGGCGGATCAATGAGATGAAGGGGCTGTTGGACGCACTTGAAGGTGACCGTACAGGTGATGTTGGCTATGCAAACTGGCTGATGGACCGGCCCGATGCGCCCAAGCTAGTGGCGGATATGACGCCCAATTATGCCACCTTGCCGGATGAGATGTTGACCCGGATGATCGGGCTTACCCCCCAGACCAAGGTTGTCTTTCTGATCCGTGACCCGCTGGACCGGCTTTGGTCGCATATACGGATGCAGGCCCGCCGTCAGCGGCAGGAACATGAGGTCTATGAAAAGAAAGCCAATAACATCCTCTACCGGATGCTGAACCGCAATCAGGAACGCCATATTCTGAAGCGTGGCGATTATCCCAGCATCATCCGCAAGCTGCGGCGCGTCGTCCCGGAAGATCAGTTGCGCGTGCAATTTGCAGAAGACCTGTTTACAACAGCAGGGGTGACGACAATTTGCGATTTTCTAGGGATTGCGCCTGTCGCCGCAGAGGTTAAAACAGCAGTACATGAAGGCCCAGAGGTCGTCATGCTGGACAAGCTTCGGCCCCGGGCCGCGGGTTTGTTGAACGAACACTATGAATGGGTGGCTCGCAACGTCGGCCCCCTGCCACAACGGTGGCAAGATAACCGAGCAAAGGGCTAGGGCATGATGGACGGCGATATCCGGACGAACACATATGACGATGGTTCAACTGATGCCGCAACAGGCGAGCAGCAGATCCGGAATTTCAACATCAACTTCGGCCCGCAGCACCCTGCGGCACATGGTGTTTTGCGCTTGGTGCTGGAGCTGGACGGCGAAATTGTTGAGCGCTGCGATCCTCATATTGGCCTGCTGCATCGCGGCACCGAAAAGCTGATGGAATCGCGTACCTATCTGCAAAACCTTCCCTATTTTGACCGCCTTGATTACGTGGCCCCGATGAACCAGGAACACGCTTGGTGTCTGGCCATTGAAAAGCTGACCGGCACTGAAGTACCGCGCCGCGCCAGTCTGATCCGGGTGCTTTATTCTGAGATCGGCCGTGTGCTGAATCACCTGATGAATGTCACCACCCAAGCCATGGATGTGGGCGCGCTGACCCCGCCGGTTTGGGGCTTTGAAGAGCGTGAAAAGCTGATGGTGTTTTATGAACGCGCCTGCGGTGCCCGTTTGCACGCCGCCTATTTCCGTCCCGGTGGGGTCCATCAGGATCTGCCGGATCAGCTGATCGAGGATATCGACAGCTGGGCCGCCGGTTTCCCGGGCTTTCTGGATGACCTCAGCACCTTGCTGACTGAAAACCGCATCTTCAAGCAGCGCAACGTGAATATCGGTGTTGTGACCGAGGAAGACATCCAGAACTGGGGTTTTTCCGGTGTGATGGTGCGTGGATCAGGCTTTGCCTGGGATCTGCGCCGTGCCCAGCCTTATGAATGCTATAACGAATTTGAATTCGAAGTCCCTGTGGGCACGAACGGCGATTGTTATGATCGTTACCTGTGCCGCATGGAAGAGATGCGCCAGTCCACATCCATCATCCGGCAGGCCTGCGAAAAGCTGCGCCATGAAAAGGGTGATGTGATGGCGCGCGGCAAGATGACCCCGCCCACACGCGGTGAAATGAAGACCTCGATGGAGGCTTTGATCCACCACTTCAAGCTTTACACCGAGGGCTTCCACGTCCCTGAGGGTGAGGTTTACGCCTGTGTTGAGGCCCCCAAGGGTGAATTTGGCGTGTTTCTGGTGGCGGATGGCACAAACCAACCCTACCGCGCCAAGCTGCGTGCGCCGGGTTATCTGCATCTGCAGGCGATGGATCATATCGCAGGCGGTCACCAACTGGCAGATGTGGCCGCGATCATCGGCACGATGGACGTCGTGTTTGGTGAGATTGACAGGTGATGCGAAGCGTCTTGCGACTTGCTGGGACTTTGGCGCTTTTCGTGTTGGTTTCGGGCGCATCTGCTGCAGATGAATTGTCTGAAGCGAAGTCTCGCATTGACGCTTTAGATAGCGGTGTCTTCGCTACGGAAATGTTAAATTTTTTGCACAGCACTGCTATAAACTGCTACGTTGATTCTACCGCTGAGGCGCTTCACGGCGACAATCTGCCACCAGAGATGGTCCAGGCATTGTTTGATCGCGCTGACACACCGCAGTTGCTGCGCGCAGAATTGCTGGAATTTCTTATGGATACAATGGAACGTCTGGGTCCTCCCGAGGATGGACGGGCATTGTTTGACGCACAATTCGAAATTATTGGTGCAAAAGACGATGGTTGGCTCATTAGACAGCGCGACTGTAAGCACCAAGGATCTTAAATCATCTGTGCGTTGACCGCGAAGGAACGCCATGACAATCACATTCAATCTTTGGCTTCTTCTTATGGGCGCAGGCGCGGGCATTGCCGGTGCATTGGCGGCCCGTGGCCGTAACCGCTTGATCAAAGCGGCGGTTGCTGGCGCAGTGGCGATCTTTCTGATTGACCTTGCCCGCGCGCTTTTGTGATCATCCCGCGCAAAAGGGCAGGGATCTGAAAAGGAAAACCCATGAAACATTATCTTGCGTTTATCGCTTTCGCTGCAGTCTCTGCTTGCGCCGTGCCAATCCCTTTGGCGACCACAGTCCCTGAGGTGTCGCCCATCCCCGACCCTGTGCCTGAGGTGAACCCGCAGTCCGCCAAAGAACGCTTTGTTGCCGCCGTTGAGGCAAATGGCTGTTTGATGACCTCGCAGAATGTCGTGACAATCATGGATCAGGCCGTTGTGGGGCAGGGCGATCTGGAGACGATCATCGTCTCATTGCAGTCCGAAGGACGCGCTGTGCCGGATGGGGATGCGATCCGAGTTATCTCGGACACCTGCGCCGCCTGATGATCCTTGGTATTATCCCTGAGGTAATCCTTCTCTCTGGGATTGCCTTCAACCCGGCAGGGTTTGCGGTTCTTGTCGGGGCCAATGGTGTGGCCTTCCTTCTGGGTGCGGGCTGAATTACCACTTCTGACCGTTGTCAACGCGAGGGCTTCGGTGTAGGTCCAGAATAACACGGGATCACCCTGCCACACCGGACCCTTAGCCGAGGTTTTTTCATGCTGCGTCGCCTTCATCCTGAGCAACCCGAAAGTTTTGCTTTCACGCCTGACAATCAAAAATGGGCCGAAGCACAGATGAAGAAATTTCCCGAAGGCCGTCAGGCCTCGGCCATCATTCCGCTGCTGTGGCGCGCGCAAGAACAAGAGGGCTGGTTGTCCCGCCCCGCCATTGAATATGTCGCGACCATGCTGGATCTGGCCTTTATCCGCGCGTTTGAGGTGGCCTCGTTCTACTTTATGTTCCAGCTGCAACCAGTTGGCGCTGTTGCCCATATTCAGGTTTGTGGCACATTGTCCTGCATGATTTGCGGCGCTGAGGACCTGATTGGTGTTTGTCAGGACAAGATCGCGCAAAACCCCCATGAGCTGTCCGCAGATGGCAAGTTTTCCTGGGAAGAGGTCGAATGCCTCGGCTCTTGCGCCAATGCCCCAATGGCCCAGATCGGCAAGGATTACTACGAGGATCTGACGGCCGAGAGACTGGTTGAGATCATTGACGAACTGGCCGCTGGCAAAGTTCCTGTGCCCGGTCCCCAGAATGGACGCTTTGCGGCAGAGCCTTTGAAGGGCCTGACATCTTTGCGCGGTTACGACAGTGGCAAGACCCAGTATAACGCCAGCGTCCAGGCCGCTGTGGATATCGGTGATACGGTGAAACGTATCGATGGCACCGAAGTGCCCTTGCTGACGCCATGGGTGAAGGATGGTACTGCACCGACCCCGAAGAAGGCTGCAGCCAAGAAAGCCCCAGCGAAAAAAGCGGCGGCAGCCAAGGCGCCTGCAAAGGCCAAGGCGGAAGCAAAGGCAGCACCAAAGCCAAAAGCGACCCCTGCGCCCAAGGTCGCCGCTGCTGATGCTGCAGAGAAAAAGCCCAAGACTTTGACCGCACCACGCAAGTCAGGCGCGGATGATCTGAAACTGATATCGGGTGTTGGTCCGAAATTGGAAGGCGTTTTGAACGAACTTGGCTTTTGGCATTTCGACCAGATTGCCAAATGGACTGAGGCCGAAGTGGCTTGGGTTGATAGCCGCCTGAAATTCAAAGGCCGGATCATCCGGGACAATTGGATGCAGCAAGCGAAAGATTTAGCTGACAAGTCCTAGTCTGCGACCGATTCTGCGCAGAAAGTTGCCCCTTTTTGCGCCTTTTCAACATCATAGCACACGTACGATCACAAATTATTTCTTCTTTCAGCCGGTTTCGGGTACTGATGTGCCGAGCGTGCGGCGCTGGGTCTTGTTGACCCAGTGCGTGCATCACTGTCTGCAGACCGCCCAGCCGGTCACCTGAGGGAGAAGAAAGTCAATGAAAGATACTGCACCAATCAGCCGTGGCATTATTGCCGTGGCCGCCGTCTTTGGCGTCATTGCCGCGGGTGTGGCCCTGGTCCTCTTCAAATTTGGATTTGTCGGTTCAATCATAATTGGCATCCTTGTCGCTCTGATCACGGCGATCGTCTTAATGTTGGGTTGGCGTGATCCGGCAACGCCGCAGCAAGACGTGGCCCCGCCCGCATCCGCAATGCCCGCCCCGACGGAACCACCTGCAGCTGCACCTGAGCCGACCCCAACGCCTGCCCCTGCGGTCGCCGAAGCCGCTGTTGCCGAAGCCGTTGCGGAAGAAGTCGTGGTAGAAGAGGCGGTTGCTGACGAACCGGATGTGGACGAACCTGTTGCCGAAGAACCCGTTGTTGAAGAAGCGCCGGTTGAAGAAAAACCTGTGGAAAAAAAGAAACCTGCGGCTAAGAAAAAACCTGCAGCTAAGAAAAAACCCGCTGCCAAGAAGCCTGCCAAGAAACCGGCGCCTGAGAAGGCACCGGCCGCACCTGCGGATGGGAAACCTGAGTTTCTCAGTGCGGCGCGTGAGGGTGGGCCAGATGATCTCAAGCAGATCAAAGGCGTTGGTCCCAAGCTTGAAAAGACCCTGCACGACATGGGAATTTTCCACTTTGATCAAATTTCCACCTGGGGTCCGTCTGAGCAGGCCTGGATGGACGAAAACCTTGCGGGCTTCAAAGGCCGCGCGTCCCGTGACAACTGGGTTGCGCAGGCCAAGACGCTGGCTGCCGGTGGCACCACGGAATTTTCCAGTAAGGTGAAAAAGGGTGGCGTCTATTAAAGATACAGCCGTTCTCTAAAATTATTCGTATTGAGCGCTGAAATTGGTGCTCAATACTTTCCGTGAGCCTCCAAAGGCATTAGACACGGCATCAGCATGGTACAACACGGACACTCAGACCAAGGCAAAGCAGGACAACGCGCCGCGTTGATCATTGCAGGGACGGGTGTTTTTTGGGTGCTGGCAAACCTGTTTGGGGCAGAATATGGCTGGCCCAACCGCATTCGGGCGCTTTTTGATCTTGCGGCGCTTGGCGGTTTCGGGTTTGCGCTATGGCAGATATTTAGGCTCTGGCGTGCGCGTCAGGATGAAAAGGGCGGGAAGTAATGCTCAAAGACGAGAACCGGATTTTTACCAACCTTTACGGCATGCATGACCGGACCCTTGCTGGTGCGCAAAAGCGCGGCCATTGGGATGGCACAGGGGCCATCATCAAAAAGGGCCGCGACTGGATTATCAATGAGATGAAGACATCCGGCCTGCGTGGCCGTGGTGGTGCGGGTTTCCCGACAGGTCTGAAATGGTCCTTCATGCCCAAGGAAAGCGACGGTCGTCCGGCCTATTTGGTTGTGAACGCTGACGAATCAGAGCCGGGCACATGCAAAGACCGCGAGATCATGCGCCATGATCCGCATACGCTGGTCGAAGGCTGTCTGATTGCCAGCTTCGCGATGAACGCCAATGCCTGCTATATCTACATTCGCGGTGAGTATATCCGCGAGAAAGAGGCGCTGCAGGCCGCGATTGATGAAGCTTATGCCGCAGGACTGGTGGGCAAGAACGCCGCCAAGTCCGGATGGGATTTTGATATTTACCTGACCCATGGGGCCGGTGCTTATATCTGTGGTGAAGAGACCGCGCTGCTGGAAAGTCTTGAAGGCAAAAAAGGCATGCCGCGGATGAAGCCGCCCTTCCCGGCGGGTGCGGGGCTTTATGGCTGCCCGACCACAGTGAACAATGTCGAATCAATTGCCGTGGTCCCGACCATTCTGCGCCGGGGCGGGGATTGGTTTGCGGGCATGGGGCGTCCGAACAATGCGGGCACCAAGCTCTTTGCGATTTCGGGACATGTGAACAACCCCTGCGTCGTCGAAGAGGAAATGTCGATTTCCTTTGAAGAGCTGATCGAAAAGCACTGCGGTGGTATTCGGGGGGGCTGGGATAACCTGAAGGCTGTCATTCCCGGCGGGTCGTCAGTTCCCTGTGTGCGCGGCGAGAACATGCGCGACGCGATCATGGATTTTGATGCGCTGAAGGAAAAGGGATCGTCCTTGGGGACGGCGGCTGTGATTGTGATGGACAATTCGACCGACATGATCAAAGCGATCTGGCGGTTGTCCAAGTTCTACAAGCACGAAAGCTGCGGGCAATGTACGCCATGTCGCGAAGGCACCGGCTGGATGATGCGCGTTATGGCCCGTTTGGTGAAAGGGGATGCATCGGTTGAGGAAATCGATATGCTTCTGGATGTGACCAAACAGGTTGAGGGCCACACGATCTGTGCCTTGGGCGATGCCGCTGCTTGGCCGATCCAAGGCCTGATCAAGAACTTCCGGGACGAGATCGAAGACCGGATCAAAGATAAACGACTAGCGGGGATGGCTGCGGAATGATGATACGTGGATTGATGGTGGGGGCCGCGTTGACGTTGGCTGCTTGTGCAACTGGATCTGGGGGGCGTTCGCTTGATGATCCTGCGGTCCAAAGGCTGTTTAACTTGCCTACAGCGCAGTATTTCGCGACGATCAGAATAGCCAATCAGGTTGCGCAGAACTGTGCTCGCTATCGCTATGATGCCGTGCTCGACGCCGAGCTGAACGAAAAGCGCAATGAGGTCGGGCGCGGGACGTTGTCAGCGGCGGGGCTGCGCACTGCCATCGAAACCGAAACTGATGTCAGTGAACGCAGCTTTACCGCCAAACACGGCGTTGAATTGACCGGGGCCGATCTTTGCCCAGCCGCCGATGCAGAGGTGCTAGAAGGATCTGCCCTCAGCGCGATGTTGTTGCCGGTCTAAGGCAGCGCATGGCGTTTCAGAATTACCTTGATGGGGCCGCGAGCTTTGGCGCGGCCCTTGTCACGTCTGCGGTCTGTGGATTACCGGCGTGGTTTACTGTTGTGGCAGTACGCGCCGAGGTCGCACCGGCCTGGGCATACGGTGCAGCTGGGATTCTGGCTGTCATCGGCGGCATCCTGACCCTCGCCTTCCTGCGAAAAGGTGTTGCTGGGGTTGCCCCAACGCGACAACGGCGGCGTTAACGTAAGATGGGTTTCAACCCATCGCCCCCCTTAAAATAGGCATGATTTATCCGATATCCTGGCCCTGATATTGAATATCGGCACCTGCGTTGCAATCTGTTGGTCAGACAAGCGCATTCCACGAACAGTGTGCGTTCAGGAGAAGAATAATGAAAAAAGCAACTATTCTGATACTGTCTATTTTGGCAGCAACGGCAGGTTTCGCGGGCAGCATATCGGCGCAAACTGCCTTGAAGGACGTCCAGCGGGTGCGTGACGGCATCATTCACGTGGGCATGGCGTATGAGATATCACGTAAATGCGACAGCCTGCGCCCACGGACACTGCGCGGCTTGACCTTCCTGAATTCATTGAAAAATCACGCGAGTGAATTGGGGTTTTCCGATGACCAGATTGATGCCTATGTGAACGACGACGCCGAAAAAGATCGCCTCGAGGGTATTGCGCGTGCGCAATTGGCCAGTATGGGGGCAATCCCCGGCGATGAGGCTTCATATTGTGCCTTGGGCCGTGCACAAATTGCCGCCAATACCCGCGTTGGCTGGTTGTTGCGCTAATCGGTTGTCTTTGAGCCGAAAAGTAGGTTCTTTTTTGTCGATCTGACTGGCATCATGGTTCCGGTCGCGCTAGAACGCGACAACGCGTAGCTGCCGCCCCGCGGCTGGCTGCGCATGAGGGAACACATAAGGCACGCCATGGCTGATCTGCGCAAAGTCGTCATTGATGGAAAAGAGGTCGAAGTAGACGGGGCCATGACCCTGATACAGGCCTGCGAACAGGTGGGGGTCGAAATCCCCCGTTTTTGCTATCACGAACGGCTTTCGATCGCAGGCAACTGCCGGATGTGTCTTGTTGAGGTTGTGGGCGGTCCGCCGAAACCTGCGGCCTCTTGCGCCATGCAAGTCAAAGATTTGCGCCCGGGCCCCGAAGGCCAGCCTCCGGTTGTTAAGACCAATAGTCCCATGGTTAAAAAGGCCCGTGAGGGCGTCATGGAATTCCTGCTTATCAATCATCCGCTGGATTGCCCGATCTGCGATCAAGGTGGCGAATGCGATCTGCAGGATCAGGCCATGGCATATGGTGTGGATTTCAGCCGCTTCCGTGAGCCCAAGCGTGCGACCGAGGATCTGGATCTCGGCCCGTTGGTTGAAACCCATATGACCCGCTGCATTTCTTGCACCCGCTGCGTCCGTTTCACGACCGAGGTCGCGGGCATTCACCAGATGGGCCAGACGGGCCGCGGCGAAGATGCCGAGATTACCAGCTATCTGGGCGAAACACTTGATTCGAATATGCAGGGCAACATCATTGATCTGTGCCCGGTTGGCGCGTTGGTCTCAAAACCTTATGCATTCACCGCCCGCCCGTGGGAGCTGACAAAGACCGAATCTATCGATGTGATGGACGCCCTTGGGGCGAACATCCGCGTCGATACCAAAGGCCGCGAAGTGATGCGGTTTTTGCCCCGTAACCATGACGGCGTGAATGAGGAATGGATTTCCGACAAAACCCGCTTTGTCTGGGACGGGCTGAAGCGCCAACGTCTCGACACCCCCTACATCCGCGAAAACGGCAAGTTGCGCAAAGCGACATGGCCCGAGGCGCTGACCGCTGCCTCCGCCGCGATGAAAGGCAAGAAAATCGCCGGACTCGTTGGCGATCTGGCCCCGGTAGAGGCTGCCTTTGCGTTGAAGCAATTGATCGAAGGGCAGGGCGGAAACGTCGAATGCCGGACCGATGGGGCGAAACTGCCCATTGGGAATCGCTCGGCTTATGTGGGCACCGCGGCCATCGAAGATATTGATGATGCGCAGATGATCATGATGATCGGGACAAACCCGCGCCTTGAAGCGCCTGTTCTGAATTCCCGCATCCGCAAGGTCTGGTCGGGAGGCGCAAAAGTGGCCCGGATCGGCACATCGGACGATCTGACATTTGATGTGATACAGGTTGGCGCGGGCCGGGACGATCTGGTGAGGCTGGCCGGGATGGATCATTCCGACAAGCAGGACGTGACCGGTGTGATGATCATCGGTATGGGCGCACTGAACGAAGCCGACGGCGAAGCGGTGCTGAGCCAAGCGATGAAAGCCGCAGAGGCCGCCAATTCAAAACTGCTCATCTTGCACACAGCCGCATCCCGCGTGGGCGCGATGGATGTGGGGGCTGTCACCGAAGGTGGGCTGACCGCCGCACTGGACGGGGCGGAGGTCATTTATAACCTCGGTGCTGATGAGATCGATATCGATCCCGGTGCATTTGTGATCTACCAAGGCAGCCACGGCGACCGTGGTGCGCATCGCGCCGATATCATCCTGCCGGGTGCAGCCTATACCGAAGAAAACGGGTTGTTTGTGAATACTGAAGGCCGGCCTCAGCTGGCCCTGCGCGCGAGCTTCCCACCGGGTGAGGCCAAGGAAAACTGGGCGATCCTGCGGGCGTTGTCCGCAGAACTGGACGCCACTTTGCCCTATGATAGCATGGCGCAGCTGCGTCAGGCCTTGGTTGCGGCACACCCGCATTTGGGCAAAATCGACGAAGTTGCGGAAAACGAATGGCAGCCGCTGCCGGTCAAAAAACCGGGCAAAGCGGATTTCCGCAATGCGGTCACTGACTTTTATCTGACGAACCCCATCGCGCGCGCCTCAAGCCTGATGGCTGAGCTGAGTGCGAATGCGAAGGCACGCAAGACCGCACCGATGGCTGCGGAATAAGGACGATCACAATGGTTGAATTCTTCACCAACACCAACCTTGGCATTGTCCTGGTGATCCTTGGGCAGTGCCTTTTGGTTCTGATCCCGCTTCTGGTCGCTTTGGCCTTCCTGATGTACGCCGACCGCAAGGTCTGGGCGGCGGTGCAGATGCGCAAAGGGCCAAACGTGGTTGGGGCGTTCGGCCTGCTACAATCCTTTGCGGATTTCCTGAAATATATCGTCAAAGAAATCATCGTGCCTGCGGGGGCGGATAAATTCGTCTTTTTCCTCGCGCCAATGATCGCCTTTGTGCTGGCCGTGATTTCATGGGCGGTGATCCCGTTCAACGACGGTTGGGTGCTGTCCGATATTAACGTAGCCATCCTTTATATCTTCGCTATCGGCTCGCTGGAAGTTTACGGCGTGATCATGGGGGGCTGGGCCTCGAACTCGAAATACCCATTCCTTGGCTCTCTGCGCTCTGCCGCGCAGATGATTTCCTATGAGGTGTCCATCGGGTTGATCATCATCGGTGTGATCATCTCAACCGGGTCCATGAACTTTGGCGATATCGTTGCCGCCCAAGACGGGGCAGGTGGTCTGTTCAACTGGTATTGGGTCGCGCATTTCCCGATGTTGTTCTTGTTCTTCATCAGCGCGCTGGCTGAAACAAACCGGCCCCCGTTTGACCTGCCCGAGGCGGAATCCGAACTGGTCGCAGGCTATCAGGTGGAATATTCCTCCACCCCCTTCCTGCTGTTCATGATCGGTGAGCTGATGGCCGTGGTGCTGATGTGCGCCCTGATTTCGCTGCTGTTCTTTGGCGGCTGGCTGTCACCACTGCCGTTCCTGCCGGATGGCATCTTGTGGATGGTCCTGAAAATGGCCACCTGTTTCTTTATGTTCGCAATGGTCAAGGCACTGACCCCGCGCTACCGCTATGACCAGCTGATGCGGATCGGCTGGAAAGTTTTCCTGCCCATGTCACTGGCCTGGGTCGTACTGGTGTCGTTCCTTGCCAAATACGAAGTGCTCGGCGGATTCTGGGCACGCTGGGCGGTGGGTGGCTGATGCTTTTGCGCACTTCCTTTTCAATCATGCTTGCTGCTTCCGCGCCCTGTGCGTCTGCTCAGGAAGTTTCGCATTATGAGCAGGCTTCGTCGGACCTAGAGCCGCAGTTCATCGAAATGGTTGACAGTTATCTCGATGCGACATGTGGGCAAGAAGTCGACGAGTTTGATATGGCGTTTGGTGGCCAGCATGTGCCCAAGGTTTACTGGAATACTATCATTGAGCCATTTGAAGCGCAAATTGAGGTTGATCCAACAGGTTGGCGAAGCGCTCCATTGTTTAGCAAGCCCTTAGCTGAGGTCCTCGACCCATCCGCTCTGAACACAATGTCGTTTAGCATTTCTATGGCCGAACATGTTTTACGGTCGCTTGAATTTATGCGCGCATTTAAGATGAGCGACGAAGGCAATGATGTCATGCCTATTTCGGACCTCCTTTTACTCCGGTCGAAGGTGGCATCATCATCAGCACTTTCGAAATGTTTAAGGGCGGATGACCCGGTTTCTTATGTCGCGAGCACACGAGAACTGCGCAGAACCGTGCTCGAAAAACTCGCCGCTGGTGAGCACTGTATTCAATGGGATGTTTTTGTGCGGCGCTACTTGGACATTCCGTTTGAAACGATGACGGTTGCAGAACGGTTTGAGGCAGGTGATCGGGTGTTTTCGGACCATGACGCGTACCTCATTGAGTCAGGTATTGGTGAAGAATGCGAGGAAGATGCCTGATGGCCTTATGCAAAGACCCGCGTGCATTCAGCTGCACCTCGCCGAACGATATTTGGCACTTCGCCGTGCCCTCGACCCAAACCCAACCTGGTCATCTGATCAGCCAGCCCCTTAGGAGCTAACCATGTCAAAAAGCAAAATTTGGGAATCCATTGCCGATGCGTCTGCGCGTGATCTTTTTGACTTCGCCCTGACGCTTGAGGCGCATTTTGCCATGCAACGGATCACGTCCGATGCGGAAAACCCTACGGATATCGCCGACGGTGAGTTGGCCGCGTTCCTGTTTGAAACGGCGACGGATAACATCGACACTGACGCCGACACGCCCAACCTTGTGGAAGTCAAATCATGAGCGAAATGGACTACACCCGGGCGGCCAAATATTTCCTGTTACAGGATTTCTGGTCGGCGTTCCGGCTTGGCATGAAGTATTTTTTCGCACCCAAGGCCACGCTGAACTATCCGCATGAAAAGGGCCCGTTGTCCCCCCGTTTTCGGGGCGAACATGCCTTGCGCCGTTATCCCAACGGGGAAGAGCGCTGCATTGCCTGCAAGCTCTGCGAAGCCGTCTGCCCCGCGCAGGCCATTACCATCGATGCCGAACCGCGCGATGATGGCAGCCGTCGCACAACCCGTTATGACATCGACATGACCAAATGCATCTACTGCGGTTTCTGCCAAGAGGCCTGCCCGGTCGATGCCATTGTCGAGGGGCCGAACTTCGAATTCAGCACCGAAACCCGCGAAGAGCTGTATTACGACAAAGAAAAACTGCTGGAAAACGGCGATCGCTGGGAAGCCGAGATCGCGCGCAACCTTGAACTGGACGCGCCTTACAGATGATGCGATTTGTTCGTCATATTTTCGCTGTCTCGGCCGCGTGCCTGATGACTGGACCAGCTTCGGCCCAGCATGTCACATCGAATGTGGTTGGCGTTGACGATGCCAAGACCTTCGCAAGGCTGTGCTTGGACACGGCACCTTCCTTTGTTCAGCCCGCGCCGCACTCTTTTTTACCTGCGCGGACTGAGGTAGAAGATGGAAGTCGTTTCGGCCAGAAGGAAGTATATGAGCCTTTTAGTATTCGGAATGGTTACTTGGAAATCTCTGGTACGGGAACGTCATGTACCTGTTCCACTAATTTCGGCTTATCAGCGAGTTTCTTGGACGAGTTCATAAATAACTTCCACGTGACTTTGCAAAGGGAGTTTGTTGACGAGTTTTTGTCAGGTGAGAAAGATCCGACGCGCATATTGTTTGATTTTGACGGGGTCGCGACCGAAGTTTCGATACTGGCTCGGGAGCGCTCAGACGGGGTATTGATTATTTCTCCCCGTGCCTCCCGAGAAGGAGATTGCGCAGCATGAGCAACCTACAGTCCTTTAAGGTTATGATGATTGTTGGTATGGGGCCGACTACGAAGGTTTGGAACGGGACGGCGCCTTACAGATGAGCCTCGACGAGCCCACATATGAACGCGGCAAAGCGCTGTCCGAGCAGGTGAACCCCGGCATGGAGGAGGCTTTGGCCGCCCGCTATGACGCGCTGGTTCCTGGCCTGTCCCGGATGGTGGTTGAGGTGCCTTATGGCACCTTCTACGCGCGCGGTGTGGTTGACGAAAAGACCCGGCTTTTGGCCACTGTTGCTGCATTGACTGCCCAAGGTGGCCAGACAAAGCCGCAGCTTAAGGTGAACATCGCCAGCGCACGCGCCGTCGGTGCCAGCCGTGAAGAGATTTGCGAAATCATCTATCAGATGACGCTCTACGGTGGTTTTCCGGCCATGATCAACGGCATGAACGCCGCGATTGAAGTCTTCGAGGCGGAAGAGACATGACCGACCAGAACCCCTTTGAAGCGATGATGAAGATGGGCCAGGATTGGGCCAAAGTCATGAATGCAGAGGCCTTCACGCTCAAAGGGTTTGAGGCCCTTTGGCCCACGATGCCCAAGGAAACCATGGAGATGTTCTTTGGCACAGGCATCAACCCCGGCGGGCTCGACGCCAAGACCCGGTTGCTGCTCACATTGACCGCGCTGACGGTCTTGGGGGCACAGGCCGAGGCGCAGATCCGCCTGACCGTCCGCCATCTGGTGGAAGCCGAAGCCACAAAACAAGAAATCGCCGAAGCTATCGCCCAAATGGGCATGTTCGCCGGCGTGCCGGCCATGACGAAAGCCATGGAACTGGCAAATGACGTATTGGAAAAGGACGAAACATGACCGTCTTCGCGTTCACATTTTACCTCTTTGCCGTGACGACTGTTGCGGGTGGGTTGATGACAGTTGTCAGCCGTAACCCGGTGCATTCGGTGCTCTGGCTGATTTTGGCATTTCTGTCCTCGGCGGGCTTGTTCGTTACCTTAGGGGCCGAATTCGTAGCGATGCTGCTGATCATTGTCTATGTGGGCGCGGTCGCGGTGTTGTTCCTGTTCGTGGTCATGATGCTGGACGTGGACTTTGCCGAGTTGAAGGCGGAGATGACCAAATACCTGCCACTGGCTTTGCTGATCGGTGTGGTCATTCTGATGCAACTGGCCTTGGCCTTGGGCGTCTGGGGCTTTGCCGATGGGGTGGAAGATCGCATTGCCGCCCCTGCGGGTGATCTGGACAACACCCGCGCTTTGGGCCTGCTGATCTATGACAAATACATCCTACTGTTCCAACTGGCCGGTCTGATCCTGCTGGTTGCGATGATCGGGGCGATTGTTCTGACCCTGCGCCACCGTGTGGATATCAAGCGCCAGAACGTGATTGAGCAAATGCACCGCGATCCAGCCAAGGCCATGGAATTGCGCGACGTGAAACCGGGGCAGGGGCTTTGATGAGAGATTTTTCTGGAAAAATCTCGGGCGCAAAAGAATTTTCCAGAAAATTCTTTGCTGCCGCTGTGCTTGTTGTTGCCGCAACACAGGCCAGCGCAGTAACCCTTACCGACTGCACCCGCACGACCCATATCAGCCATGGTGGTCAGGCCGATCACATGGACCTTGGCGAAGGCCGGGTTATGTGGCGCGATTGGTGGTCGCAGGAAGGCACGGCGACGGGCTTTACCTTAGTCGAGTGTGCCACAGGAGCCGCGCTGACGATGCGGAGCCAAGAGGAAAACATGGGCACCCGTACCGCATTCTTTCGGACGGATGATGTGCTGGCCATTCTAGAGCGCCACCAATCGGGTGCGCGGGCGTTCGCGACGTTTGACAGGATCGCTGCGGATTTGACGAACATCGCCCGGGATGTTCAGCAGGTCACGCTGACAGATGAGACATGCGCCTGCGCTGCGGCCTATCCGGAGTTGCGCGGCGAAAAGACGGAATTTGTGTTGGCCGGTTGAAGGCCCGCATGGACAAGATTAAGAGGTCCCGGATCAGGTCCGGGACTGCGACAGACAAGAACATCGGGGCATGGTGCTTCGGAAGGAACGAATGAATGATCGGACTTGAACATTATCTCACGGTGGCCGCGGCCCTGTTTGTTATCGGCATCTTCGGGCTGTTTCTGAACCGTAAGAACGTGATCATCCTGCTGATGAGCATCGAGTTGATGCTGCTCGCGGTGAATATCAATCTGGTCGCTTTCTCCAGCTATCTGGGCGATCTGGTGGGGCAGGTCTTCACGCTGTTTGTCCTGACAGTCGCTGCGGCTGAGGCCGCGATTGGCCTGGCCATCCTCGTTTGTTTCTTCCGCAACCGCGGGACCATCGACGTTGAAGACGTCAACGTGATGAAGGGTTAAGACTATGGAAACCATCATCCTTTTTGCCCCGCTGGTCGGCGCCATCCTTTGCGGGTTTGGTTGGAAGTTCATGGGTGAGACAGCGGCACAGTGGCTGTCCACTGGTTTGTTGTTCCTCGCGGCTTTCTTGTCTTGGATCGTCTTCCTGACATTTGATCCAAGCGCACACCCCAACGGCACCTATACCGTCAACATTCTGCGCTGGATCGAAAGCGGCACGCTGAGCACCGATTGGGCCATCCGCATGGATCGTCTGACCGCGATCATGTTGATTGTGATCAACACCGTCTCGGCGCTCGTCCATCTGTATTCATTTGGCTACATGGCCCATGATGACAACTTCAAAGATGGCGAAAGCTACCGCCCCCGCTTCTTTGCTTATCTGTCTTTCTTTACCTTTGCGATGTTGATGCTGGTCACTGCCGATAACCTTGTGCAGATGTTCTTTGGCTGGGAAGGCGTGGGCGTTGCGTCGTATCTGCTGATTGGTTTCTATTTCAAGAAGCCTTCGGCCAATGCAGCCGCTATCAAAGCCTTTGTGGTCAACCGCGTTGGTGACTTTGGTTTCGCACTGGGCATCTTTGCTTTGTACATGGTGACTGACAGCATCCGGTTTGAGGATATCTTTGCCGCCATCCCAAGTCTGCAAGACCACACGGTTACGTTTATGTGGCGTGATTGGGATACGCTGAACCTGATCGCCTTCCTGCTGTTCATCGGTGCGATGGGGAAATCGGCGCAGCTGATCTTGCACACATGGTTACCCGACGCGATGGAAGGCCCGACCCCTGTGTCCGCGCTGATCCACGCTGCGACCATGGTCACCGCCGGTGTCTTCCTTGTGTGCCGCATGTCCCCGTTGATGGAATATGCGCCTGCGACGACCAGCTTTATTGTATTCCTTGGGGCTTCAACCGCATTCTTTGCGGCCACTGTTGGTCTGGTGCAGAACGATATCAAACGGGTCATCGCCTATTCGACCTGTTCGCAGCTGGGCTATATGTTTGTGGCGGCTGGTCTGGGTGTTTATTCGGTTGCGATGTTCCACCTGCTGACCCACGCCTTCTTTAAGGCGATGTTGTTCCTTGGGGCCGGCTCAGTGATCCACGCGATGCATCACGAACAGGACATGCGGAACTATGGCGGGCTGCGCCATAAGATCCCCAAGACCTTTTGGATGATGATGATCGGTACTTTGGCGATTACGGGTGTTGGTATTCCGCTGCTTTACATCGGTTTCCCCATCGGCTTTGCGGGCTTCGTTTCAAAGGATGCAATTATTGAGAGCGCCTATGCGGGCACCCATGGTGGCTATGCATTCTGGATGCTGGTTGTGGCGGCCTTGATGACCAGTTTCTACAGCTGGCGTCTGATGTTCATGACATTCTACGGCACGCCGCGCGGTGACGCGCATACCCATGAGCATGCGCATGAAAGCCCCATGGTGATGTTGGTGCCGCTTTATGTACTGGCCATTGGTGCTGTGTTCAGCGGCATGGTCTGGTACGGGTCATTCTTCGGATCCAACGACAAGGTCGGTAAGTTCTTCGGGGTGCCTTACGCGGAAGCAGGCGAGCATAGCGACGCGGCCCATGCGGATGACAGTCACGGCGATGATCACGCCGCAGATGACCATGGCGACGATCATGCGGCAGATGAAGGCGGCCACGGCAAAGCGCATTACAACCTTGTGGGTGAGCCGGGCGTTGGCGCAATCCACAACAGCCCTGACAATCACGTGCTGAATGATGCGCATGAGGTTCCTGTTTGGGTTAAGCTCGCGCCGTTCTTTGCGATGCTTGCAGGTTTTACTCTGGCCTATCAAATGTACATCAGCGATGGCTATGTTCGCCTCTTAGGTGGCTGGATCAAACCGCTTGGTCATTTCAAATTCCGCCTTCATCGCGGAAATCTTCCACAACGTTTGGCGACGCAACAGGCCCCGCTTTATCAATTCCTGCTGAACAAATGGTACTTCGATGAGATCTACAATTTCCTTATCGTCAAACCGCTGGTGGCTTTGGGCCGTCTTTTGTGGAAACAGGGCGACACGAAAACCATCGACGGGGGCATTAACGGGCTAGCTATGGGGATCATTCCATTCTTCACAAGGCTCGCAGGTCGGGCCCAATCAGGGTACATCTTTGGCTATGCCTTTGCGATGGTCTTGGGGATCACTGTGCTGCTGACCTGGGTGTCATTGGCCGGAGGGGCAAACTGATGGGAAACATCCTTTCACTCACAACGTTCCTGCCGATTTTGGGGGCGATCATTCTGGCCCTGTTCCTGCGCGGTGATGACGCGGATGCGCAGCGCAATGCCAAATGGGTGGCGCTTGTCACAACCGTTGTGACCTTCATCTGTTCGATGTTCATCCTGACGAATTTCAACCCAGATGACACCGGGTTCCAAATGGTTGAGACCCGTGAATGGGTCTTGGGTCTGCAGTATAAGATGGGCGTCGACGGGATTTCGATCCTGTTCGTGATGCTGACCACGTTCCTGATGCCACTGGTCATTGCGTCCTGCTGGGACGTGAAAACCCGCGTCAAGGAATACATGATCGCTTTCCTGATCTTGGAAACCCTGATGCTTGGCGTGTTCCTGGCCCTTGATCTGGTACTGTTCTACCTGTTCTTTGAGGCGGGTCTGATCCCAATGTTCCTGATCATCGGGATCTGGGGCGGCAAGAACCGGATCTACGCGTCCTTCAAGTTCTTCCTTTATACGTTCCTTGGCTCCGTGCTGATGCTGGTCGCCATGGTGGGCATGTTTGTTGAAGCGGGCACGACCGATATTCCAACGCTGATGACAACCACTTTCGGGACCGAGAATTTCAGCGTTCTGGGCATCCAAATCGTGGGTGGCATGCAGACACTGATGTGGCTGGCTTTCTTTGCAAGCTTTGCGGTCAAGATGCCGATGTGGCCGGTCCATACTTGGCTGCCCGACGCGCACGTGCAGGCGCCCACGGCGGGTTCGGTGGTGCTGGCGGCGATCCTGCTGAAAATGGGGGGCTACGGCTTCCTGCGGTTCAGCCTGCCGATGTTCCCTGTGGGCTCCGAGGTGATGGGGCCGCTGGTTTTGTGGCTGTCGGTGATTGCGATTGTCTACACGTCACTTGTGGCCTTGGTCCAAGAGGACATGAAGAAGCTGATCGCTTACTCATCCGTGGCCCACATGGGGTATGTGACCATGGGGATTTTTGCGGTGAACCAGCAAGGGATTGATGGGGCGATCTTTCAGATGATCAGCCACGGCTTTATCTCAGGTGCATTGTTCCTGTGTGTTGGCGTGATCTATGATCGGATGCATACCCGTGAAATCGACGCTTATGGCGGCCTTGTGAACCGGATGCCGGCCTATGCGTTGATCTTCTTGTTCTTCACCATGGCGAACGTCGGCCTGCCGGGCACATCGGGCTTCGTGGGGGAATTTCTGACGTTGATGGGGATCTTCCAAGTGAACACTTGGGTGGCCGTTGTGGCGACATCGGGCGTGATCTTGTCGGCAGCCTATGCGCTGTGGCTTTATCGCCGGGTCGTGATGGGCGATTTGATCAAGGAAAGCCTGAAGACCATCAAAGACATGACCAAGCGTGAGCGGATGATTTTTGCGCCGTTGGTCTTTATGACACTGTTGTTGGGGGTCTACCCGGCACTTGTTCTCGATATTATTGGCCCAAGCGTGAGTGCGCTGGTCGGCAACTACGAAACCGCGCTGTTGGCCCATGAAGCCGCCACGCAGTTTGCTGCGAATTAAGGAAAGCCCGTTATGATTGGCGCTGATATCCAAATCCTGATGCCCGAAGTGGTGCTTTCGCTTTACGCGATGGGTGCCTTGCTAGCGGCGGTTTACACCACCAAAGATGCGATGGCCCCTGTGCTGACCTGGGCTACGTCAGGGCTGTTAGTGCTGCTTGCGGTCTGGATCGGGATCAACGGGCAGGGCACCAATATCGCCTTTGGCGGCATGTTCGTTGATGACGGGTTCGCCCGGTTTGCCAAGATCACCATACTGGTCTCGGCGGCGGCGGTCCTTTTGATGTCCGAAGGTTATATGCAGCGGCGCGGATTGCTGCGCTTTGAATATCCTTTGTTGGTAGCCTTGGCTGTTGTGGGCATGATGGTCATGGTCTCGGCGGGCGATCTGATGGCGCTTTACATGGGGTTGGAGCTGCAATCGCTGGCGCTTTATGTCGTGGCCTCGCTGCGCCGGGATAGCGTGAAATCAACAGAGGCTGGTCTGAAATACTTCGTGCTCGGCGCGCTGTCCTCGGGGCTGTTGCTTTACGGTGCCTCACTGACCTACGGCTTTGCTGGCACAACGCTGTTCAGCGGGATTATCGACGCAACAGCACATCACCCATCACTGGGCTTGCTGTTCGGTCTGGTCTTCTTGATTGCGGGCTTTGCGTTCAAAGTCTCTGCGGCTCCGTTTCACATGTGGACACCGGACGTCTACGAAGGCTCGCCCACGCCGGTCACAGCCTTTTTCGCGACGGCCCCCAAGGTCGCCGCCATGGCGCTGTTTGCACGGGTTGTGCATGACGCCTTTGGCGGGATCGTGGGCGACTGGCAGCAGATCGTGGCCTTCCTGTCGGTGGTGTCGATGTTCCTTGGCGCTATTGCAGCGATTGGACAAACGGACATCAAACGGCTGATGGCCTATTCATCCATTGCGCATATGGGCTTTGCCCTCATGGGGCTGGCATCTGGAACCGCGCTCGGCGTGCAGGCGATGCTGATCTACATGGTTATCTATGTGACCATGAATATTGGGACATTTGCGCTGATCCTGACATTGGAAAAAGACGGCCGGCCAGTGACGAATATCACAGCCCTCAAGAGCTATCACAAACGTGAGCCGCTTTTGGCGATGATCATGCTGGTGATGATGTTCAGCCTTGCCGGCGTGCCGCCGATGCTGGGCTTCTTTGGGAAATACGCGGTGTTGTTGGCCGCCTATGACGCGGGGCTGGCGTGGCTTGCCGTGCTGGGCGTGGTGGCATCGGTTATCGGTGCGTTCTACTACCTGCGGATCGTCTACTACATGTACTTTGGCGAAGACACTGACGCGCTGGATGGCAAGGCCTCGCCTGTTTTGTGGGTGACGGCCGTTGTGACCGGTGCAATTATCGGCCTGGCTTGGTTGCCGGGGATCAACCTCTTTGGTCTTGACCCGATTGCTGCTGCGGCGGCTGCGACGCTTGTCAACTAAACGGCTCCAAAGCGGTGCGCCCAGATTGGGCGGCCATTTCACATGAGCAGCCGTGACGAAAACGGACATGCGCCGTGGCCCGAAGGCTACGGGCGCGTCGTTTTGGATAGCGTCGATAGCACGATGGCCGAAGCCGTGCGTCGGGCGCCCGATATCGACCAACCCACTTGGATCATGGCCAAGACGCAAACCGCAGCACGCGGGCGGCGCGGGCGGCCCTGGGTCGTGCCCCAGGGGAACCTGAATGCTACGTTGATTTTCCGGCCCGAGGCTACGCCACTGGAGGCAGCGAAACGGTCATTTCTGGCGGCGAATGCGCTGTTTCAGGCCTTGGCGATCTATGTACCAGCCGAAAAGCTTGCGCTGAAATGGCCAAATGATGTTTTGCTCTCAGGCGGAAAGGTCGCGGGCATTCTGCTGGAAAGCAGCGGGCAAGGGCGTTTTGTGGATTGGCTGTCCATCGGGATTGGGGTGAACCTTTGCCATGTGCCCGAGGGCGTGACCGATGCGAGCTTTGCCCCAACAAGTCTGAAGGCCGCAGGCGGCTGGGATGTGGAACCCGCCGATTTTCTCTATACGCTCGCCGATGCCTATGCGACGCAAGAAGCGAAGCTGCAGCGCTTTGGGTTTGGGCGGATCAGGGACGACTGGATGGCCAAAGCCGCCCGGTTGGGTGACATGATCACTGCGCGCACCGGGCGGGAAGAGGTGACGGGCATCTTTGACAGCATCGACAATGACGGCAATCTGGTGCTGATTACCGGCACTGGGCCGCGCGCCATCTCCGCCGCGGAAGTTTTTTTCTAAGGGAGGCCAACCATGCTTCTGGCCATTGATTGTGGCAACACAAATACCGTGTTTTCGATCTGGGACGGGGAAGACTTCATCGCCACCTGGCGGACCAGCACCGAATGGCAACGCACGGCGGATCAATATTATGTCTGGCTGTCCACGCTGATGCGGTTCCAGAATATGGACGTGCATATCGACGAAGTGATCGTCAGCTCAACCGTCCCCCGCGTTGTGTTTAACCTGCGGGTCTTTGCGGACAGATACTATAACTGCCGTCCGATGGTCGTGGGCAAATCTGACTGCCTGCTGCCTGTGGACCCGCGCGTTGATGCAGGCACCCAAGTGGGCCCCGATCGGTTGGTCAACACCGCAGGGGCTTACGACCGGCATGGGGGCGATCTAATCGTTGTGGATTTCGGCACGGCGACGACCTTTGATGTGGTGGCCAGCGACGGGGCATATGTGGGCGGTGTGATCGCCCCTGGCGTGAACCTGTCGCTTGAGGCGCTGCATAGCGCTGCCGCTGCCTTGCCCCATGTTGATATCTCAAAACCGCAGGCCGTTGTCGGAACCAATACCGTGGCCTGCATGCAGTCTGGCGTCTTTTGGGGTTACATCGGGCTGGTTCGCGAGATATGTGCGCGGATCAAAGCGGAACGCGGGGTGCCGATGCAGGTGATCTCAACCGGGGGCTTGGCACCGCTGTTCCAACAGGCCGAAACCCTGTTTGACGCTTTTGAAGATGATTTGACGATGCACGGGCTGACCGTCATCCACCAATATAACAAGGACAATACATGACCGACCGCCTGATCTATCTGCCCTTAGGGGGCGCCGGCGAGATCGGCATGAACGCTTATGTCTACGGCTATGGCGCACCGGGCAAAGAGCGGCTGATTGTCGTGGATCTTGGCGTGACCTTCCCGGATATGGACAGCACCCCGGGTGTGGATCTGATCCTGCCCGACATTTCATGGCTGATCGCACGGCGGGCGCAGATCGAAGGCATCTTCATCACCCACGCCCACGAAGACCACGTCGGCGCTGTGGGGCACTATTGGGAGCAACTGGGCGCGCCGATCTACGCGCGGCCCTTCACGGCCAATATCGCGCGGCGCAAGCTGGATGAACATCAGGCGCCGGAATCGATCCTGAAGGTTGTGGGGCCCTACCCAGAGGTCATCAATTGCGGGCCGTTCAAAGTATCCTATGTACCGATCAGCCACTCGATCCCCGAAAGCGCGGGTCTTGTGATCGATAGCCCCGATGGCCGCGTGCTCCATTCGGGCGACTTCAAAATTGATGAAACGCCCGTGGTGGGCGATCCATGGGATCGGGAGCTTTGGGAAGAGGTGTCAAAGGACGGGGTCAAGGCGTTGGTCTGCGACAGTACAAACGTCTTTTCGCGCGACCCGGGCCGGTCAGAGGCGACCATAGGCGACGCGATCACCGAAATGATGAAGGACGCAGCAGGCATGGTCGTGGCGACAACATTCGCCTCAAATATCGCACGGCTGAAAACGCTCGCGATTGCTGCGCGAAACGCGGACCGCTCTGTCGTGCTATTAGGCCGCGCTATGCGGCGGATGGTGGAAGCTGCGACCGAAGTCGGCATCCTCGAAGGGTTCCCGCCCGTGGTCTCACCCGAAGACGCGCTGCAAATGCCGCGTGAAAACGTGATGTTGCTGGTGACCGGAAGCCAAGGCGAACGGCGGGCGGCCTCTGCCCAACTGGCACAGGGTTCATATCTTGGGATCAAGTTGAAGGAAGGGGATACGTTCCTGTTCTCGTCAAAAACGATCCCGGGCAATGAGCGCGGCGTGATCCGGATCATGAACCAGCTGTCCGAAATGGGCGTGGACGTGATCGATGATGCAGGTGGGAAATACCACGTATCCGGCCACGCGAACCGACCCGATCTGCAAACCCTGCATGAGATTGTGAAGCCGCAAATTCTGGTGCCCATGCACGGCGAACACAGGCATCTGCGCGAGCATGTGAAACTGGGGGCCGCAGGCGGGCTGACCGGGATTGTAGCGGTGAACGGGATGATGATCGACCTGTCCGGCAACCAACCCACCGTGGCCGAATACATCGACACCGGGCGGACCTATCTGGATGGGTCGGTGCACATCGGGGCGATGGACGGCATCGTGCGCGACCGGATCCGCATGGCGCTGAACGGGCATATGATCGTGACACTGATTATCGATGAAGAGGGCGACCCGCTGGGCGAGCCATGGGTCGAGGTCTCAGGTCTGGCCGAGACGGGCCGGAACAACGCGGGGCTGGTTGAGGTTGTTGAGGAGGACCTGAGCCAATTCATCGGTCGAGCCAACGCGAAGACGCTGCAGGACGACGTGAAGCTGGAAAAAGAGCTTAGGATGATTGCGCGGAAGTCAGCCCAAGGCGAGATCGGGAAAAAGCCGGAAGTGACGGTGATCGTGAGTAGGCTGGGGTGACGGCAACTCAGTAATCTAGTCGCTTTTGTGGTCTATATGGTTTGACGAAAGACCTGATGCATGACGTATCAATAATTGTGCGCCACACTTTATTTCAAGCAACGTTTTGATTGAACGCAATAACGACGTCAGTGCCTTCTTGGATGTGGGTTAAGTCGCGCGACGGGTCCGGATCAACCATCCAGCGGCCTGATCTTGCCCTTCTTGGCCAGCTCATCAAGTGTTTTTTCTAAGGTGGTCTGCTTGCTGAGTGTGCTCACAAACACGAGGCCAAATTCAGACCCGCGCTGCCAGACCTTTTTGGCGGGGATGTGACCGATGTCGTCTACAACCAAGTCCCAATGATCGGCCCTAAAACTTGCGATCAACGTGGGTGCAATTGCGATTTTTGCACCGGTTGCAGAGATATCGACAACGCGGCATGAAAAGTCGAACGAACTGGTGCGTACCCGCGCCATCGCGCTGCAACTATAGCGTTGGGCGGACCTACGTTCATTTGATGTTGGCACTGGCATGACCATCGGGAATCCATTCTGCAAAAATATGTTTAATCGATATCGCAGATGGGTGACCAAAACGTAAATGAACGCTGAATACCAGCAGGGAACTCAAAAGGACTAATTGCTACATAGCCAAACGCCACCCCCAACGGCAGTCACCGTTATCGCCGAGGCTGCGATGGCCGTAGGAGACGACATCGCTGCCGAAAGCGCTGCCGAGGCGCCTGTCTCAAACGTGCGTTGTAATGCCGACCGGGTGGCAGACATCAACACGGCGCCGGATGCATGCGCGACGCTTGTCGTCTCTGGGCTGCTGGGGCGTTCGCCATAGGCAAAAGCGGTCAGTGTACGCGTCAGGTTTTCTAGGTCGGTCGCGGTGCCGTTGACGCGTTCGCAGGTGCTTGCCTGGCATCGCCCCCGAAAATTCCGATCCCCAGGGACCAGCAGCCAGCCTGATTGCGCGTCACCTTCTGCCAAACAATAGCCGGTTGTGTCAGGTAACCCTTCCAGCTGGGCCAGGAATGTCAGTGTCACGTTGCTGGGACAGCCGGGAGTGTTGCCGCGCAAGCGCGACAGGCTGCGGGTGGGCCAAGACAGCGCCCGTTCACGCCTGGTGGCTGTGGCACTGCCGTCAGAGAACTGTTCGGGATCAACGGTAATGTCCATCGCGTTGATACGGATATTGCAGGTATCGGCCCAACTCGCATGGGGACCAAAAAAGGTCAGGGCCACTGCTAAGTTGCAGGCCCACCAGAAGGCGGGCTTAGATCTTCGCCCGCTCATCAAAACTCAAGGCGATAAAGGCTGGGGTATCTTCACCCATACCGATGATCTTCGGCCCATTGTCGCGCCCGCGTCCGCCACGGGGGCGTTCTTCGCGGGGTTTGGGGGGCTCTGCAGGCTTTTCTTCGGCTTTGCCGGTAGGGGCCGCCGTTTCATCCGGCTTCGCCTCTGACTTGGCGGCGGGTTTGCGGCGACTGCGGGTGCGTTTTGGCTTTTCCTCAGTGTCGGTGGCGGCAGGGGCCGCGTTTGGCACCTCAAGACGGGGAATAGTTTCTTTGACCAGACGTTCGACATCGTCGAGATTTTTCTCATCGCGCGGCACGCAGATCATGATCGCCGTGCCTGAACGGCCCGCACGACCGGTACGGCCGATCCGGTGCACATAGTCTTCGGCGTGGCTGGGCACGTCAAAATTGAACACATGGGTCACAGCCGGGATATCAAGGCCACGCGCGGCCACATCCGAGGCCACAAGAAAGCGCAGCTTGTCGTCGCGGAAGGCTTCCAGCGTGCGCGTGCGGTGTGATTGGTCCAGATCACCATGGATCGGGGCGGCATCATAACCGTATTTATTCAAGGACTTGGCAACGATATCGACATCTGACTTGCGGTTGCAAAAGATGATCGCGTTGGAACACTCGGTGCCTTCGGCATCAATCAGGCTGCGCAGCAAGGCGCGCTTTTCGGACGGCTCTTTGGGCTTGGCGGACCCTTTGAACATCACAACACCTTGCTTGATATTGGTGTTCGTTGTGGCGGCACGGGCCACTTCGATTTTGGCGGGATTGGACAGGAATGTATTGGTGATCCGCTCAATCTCAGGTGCCATGGTGGCACTAAAAAACAAGGTCTGACGGGTGAAGGGCGTGCGTTTGAAGATCTCTTCGATATCGGGGATGAACCCCATGTCGAGCATCCGGTCCGCCTCATCAACCACCATGATTTTCACATCGGTCAGGATCAGTTTGCCGCGCTCAAGATGATCCAGAAGGCGACCAGGGGTCGCGATCAGCACGTCCACACCTTTGTCGATGATCTTGTCCTGATCCTTGAAGCTGGTGCCACCAATCAGCAAGGCTTTGGAAAGCTTGGTATATTTTGCATAGGCATCGAAGTTCTCGGCCACCTGTGCCGCCAATTCGCGGGTTGGGGCCAGCACCAAAGACCGGGGCATACGGGCCCGGGCGCGGCCACGGCCCAAAAGTGTGATCATTGGCAATGTGAAAGCGGCAGTCTTGCCTGTGCCTGTCTGGGCAATCCCCAGCACATCGCGACCTTCAAGGGCCGGGGCGATGGCGCCTGCCTGAATTGGGGTGGGGGTGTCGTAGCCGGTTTCGGCTACAGCTTTGAGAACCTTGGCATCAAGGTTCAGGTCGGTAAACTTGGTCATATACGTCCTATGTCTGCGGTATCGGTCCGCAAAGGTGAAAGGACGCATTGTTCCGAGCGTCCGACATCGTCGGCCAAAAATGGCCGTGTTTGCCGATAACGGATATGCCGCACTGCGTCAAGAACGGCACCTTTTGCGCCAATGTCTCAGCGCGTCAGAAATGTCACGGACGGGTCAGGGCGGCGGTGTCGCGCATTAACGCGAACCTGCGAAACACAGTTCCATCGTCTTCGTTCATTGCGGTCAACAACCGACGCACCAGATTGCCAATGGCAGGCGCGTGTTTCGCATCACGCCAAAGCGGGGCCAGCAAATGCGCCTCTAGATCACCTTTCAAGACTGAAAAATCCTTCATTCCCATGGGTAATGGGGATTTGTTGCGGTCCTGGATCCGAAAGGGTTCCTGCGGCGGCAGGCCTGAAAAGCAACGCTCGGCTTCAAATATTTTCATCACTGAAAACAACATGTTCATCCGGGCGGCTAGGTTGCGATCCGTCTCGGTTTGCCCATGCTCGGCAAAGGTGATGACCGCCGAAATCAGCCAGCGGGTAGGCAGGTTTTTCAGCAGCCACTCTTCTTCCTCGGCCCAAAGCCGTAGGAACAGGGCCGGGGCCTCGTCCGGATAGGTATGCTTGCGCAGATGCGACACCAGCAATCCATGCAGCAGCGCCAATTCGGAATGTCCGGCCAGTTCCCCCAACAGCATATGGCGTTTCTTGGCGACGCGGCTCAATCCCTCGGGGCGGGGCAGTTCTTGCGCGGGCAGGGGCTGTGCGGCAAGCGTTTTGAAATCAACGTCCAAAGGTGGCAATTCTTGCCCCGGCGCATGGGTCAGCAGTGCGCGCCGCTTTTGATATTGCGGCAATAGCGCGCCAATGCCGCCGGGAAAGGTTTCGTGTTTATCCGTCATGGCAGCACTATCGCGACACGGGCGGGCGCTTACAAGGTGGCAGTGGGATGCACGGCCAGATCATAGCCTGCTTGCAGCACAGCAACCGTTGGACGAGGCGTTAGCACTTCTGTTGTGCCAGCGCGCGGGCGGTCAATCGCGGGCATGTAGCCTGTTGGGCGATAGGCCTGCATATGATCCGTGCCCAATAAATGTGGATGTCCGTCCTGCATGATCATTGCTCCGGCGGGCAGGTCCGACAGATCTGCTTGATAGGTTTGTTGGGTGCGTTGGCGCGGAATGATGCGGGCGGCATGCAGGTTTTTGTCCATTTGTTTTGCTGAAGGGCGGGCGCCCGCCTGACGTTCCCAAGCCGCGACAAAAGATTGATAAGCCGCCCGCCTGCAATAGCCACACGGGCGGTGCCCGGCCGCAAAGGCGACGGCTTCATCCAGAAAGAACAACTCGGTCCAGTTGCGACCTGTCATCAATTCGCGGGTGCGGCCTTGCCAATCTAAGGTGCAGCAAATCCATGCGTGATGTGACCAACGTCGTGGTCCAAGGACACGGTCAGGGCCATGAATGATCCCGCGGTTTCCGGTCAACTGCCCACGGGCGGCAATTGCGACGATCTCACCAGTGGGCAGTACGCGGTTTTGCAGTGGCATCCAAGAAACCTATCAAATTATCCTTCAACAGTCACCGCGTTGCGCAATGTGGCCGGGGAAAACTGTAGGCTGCAGGGCCGGGCCGAAATCGCGACCTTGCAACAGACGACGTTACACAGGCTGCGCGACAGATCGGCCACTACGTTTCGCCAACCACTGCCAAACAAACGCAATAATAACGGTCATCCCAACATGCGAGACAAAGGAAGACTGTGTATATGCGCCAAACCCCATCATAAAGCTGCGCCCCAACAGCGGCGCCAAAATGCCCTGTGCGATGAACCAAAGCGCGAAGCCAGCAATAAACCCGGACAGCGCATAGCCTTTGCCAGTGATCTTTTTCACCAGATAAACCAATGCAGCAAAGCCAAACGCCCCGATCAGGGAATGCAGTACAAACGCGGTGCCATATGAAATCTGAAGACCCGTGAACCTCGCAGTTAACCCCATCACAAGGTTTGAAGGTTCCAAGACCGGGCCAAACAGCAGGGGCGAAATGAACCAAGCATAAAGTTCAAAGGAAATTTGGGCGAGGATACCAGCAATAGCCAGATGTCTAACAGTTGTCAGCGGGGGCATGGAAAAGCTCCGGTTTTGGGGTGCGTTTAGGTTATGCCGCATCGCAGAATGGGCATTAATGACCTAATTGGTGATGCCTTGCTTCAAGACAAGACACAGCACCCCAGCCTAACCGGCACGTCAGCCGATGTGATCGTTTCGTGAACCTCAGCAGGCCTTAAACCATCATTTCCTTGGTCGCACTTAATGTCACATCCGGATAATCGCGTCCGACCCGGTCGATGTCCCATTGCAGGCGGGTCAGGAACACCGCGTCCCCGTCATTATCCGTCGCGATATGCTGCTTATTGGCGTCCGAGAACTTGTCCACCGCGTCCTTGTCCCCATGCACCCAGCGGGCCGAGGTGAACTGCGACGCTTCAAAGCGCACAGGCAGCCCGTATTCCATCTCAATCCGGCTGGCGAGCACTTCGAATTGCAGCGCCCCCACAACACCCACGATAAACCCAGAGCCAAAGGTCGGTTTGAACACTTTAGCTGCCCCTTCTTCGGCGAATTGCATCAGCGCTTTTTCCAGATGCTTGGCCTTCATCGGGTCACCCGCACGGCAGGTTTGCAGCAGTTCCGGCGCAAAGGACGGGATGCCTGACACCCGGATTGCTTCGCCTTCGGTCAGCGTATCGCCAATGCGCAGCTGCCCATGGTTGGGAATGCCGATGATATCCCCGGCCCAGGCTTCCTCGGCCAATTCCCGGTCAGCAGCTAGAAACAAGACCGGGTTGGTGACAGCCATCTGCTTTTTGCTACGGACATGGGTCAATTTCATGCCACGTTCAAAATGGCCCGAAGCAAGACGGACAAAGGCCACGCGGTCGCGGTGCTTGGGGTCCATATTGGCCTGCACTTTGAACACGAAACCTGCGACCTTCTTTTCCTCGGGCGCAATATTGCGGGGCTGGGCGGTTTGCACCTGCGGCTCAGGGCCATAGGTGGCCAGCCCGTCCATCAGTTCCTTGACCCCGAAAGAGTTCATGGCAGAGCCAAACCAGATCGGTGTCATGGACCCATTCAAAAGGGATTCAGGGTCAAGCTGCGGCAACAGCTCCTTGGCCATCTCGATCTCTTCTAGGAATTTTTCCAGCAAATGTGCGGGCACATGCTCGGCCAATTGCGGATCATCCAAGCCGCTGATCTGGATGCTTTGGGCGACCTTGTTGCGGTCGGCGCGATCCATCAGTTCCAGCTTGTCACGCAGGATGTCATAGCAGCCCATGAACTCACGGCCCACGCCGATGGGCCAGGACGCAGGGGTGACATCAATTGCCAAGTTTTCTTGGATTTCGTCAATAATGTCGAATGTATCGCGGCTTTCACGGTCCATTTTGTTGCAAAAGGTCAAGATAGGAAGGTCGCGCAAACGGCAGACTTCGAACAGTTTCTGGGTTTGGCTCTCAACCCCCTTGGCCCCATCAATGACCATCACGGCCGCATCCACTGCCGTTAGGGTGCGATAGGTGTCTTCGGAAAAATCCGAGTGCCCGGGCGTATCCACCAGATTGAACCGGTACTTTTCAAAATCGAACGACATGGCAGAGGCAGACACAGAAATGCCCCGATCCTTTTCCATCTGCATAAAGTCCGAGCGTGTGCGCCGGGCTTCCCCTTTGGCACGGACCTGACCAGCCATCTGAATAGCGCCACCATACAGCAGGAATTTTTCAGTCAACGTCGTCTTACCGGCATCCGGATGCGAAATGATCGCAAAGGTACGGCGGCGGGCGATTTCATCGGGCAAGGTTGGGCGATTTGTCATGGGGCACGCTTTATGCGGTTGCCGCGCAAAGGGCAATGCAAGGCTGCTGAGGGCGCTCATCAAGAGCAAGAATAAATACGTCAGCCAATGTGTAACTCTTCTAAGCTGTTGGGGCCGGACGAGGGAAAGAAAAGGTGCTGCAGGCCTGTTGGCCAAGCCACCGCGATTTGCAAAGGGAACGATCCCGGCGTGTGGGTGAAGTGCCCACCGCATTAACGATCAGTGAGGATGCTGAATACCCACGCAGGCTGATTACGGCGGGAAAACAGGCGTGGTATTCGACGACGCGGGGCGTCGTTCTACATGACCGCAATGCGGCCCAATCCCGCGACCCATGGCATCTGACAAGACGCGCATCACTGCGCGAGCGGGCCCACTGCATGCAGCAATTTACCCTGACAAAAGTTGTCGTCTACGGTCTGGCCAAGCGCCCTGGCCAAGCTTAACTGATCTTTCGGTTTTGCGCGCTAGCCTGCGATTGGGGAAAGTAATCTGGGTAGGGCTATGCGGGTTTGGGTGGTCATAATGGGATTCGTGCTGACCGGTTGCGGTGGCGGCGGTGGCGGGACCGATGGTGGTGGCGGTGCTGTCATTGACCCCAGGCTCGCCCGGATCGACGTCTATGAGGCCCAAAAACAACGGGTGCTTGGTGATCCCATGCTCGGCGTCATTGGTATGGCACCAACGCCAGAAACATCGCTGCCGGATACCGGAACTGCTGTTTTTGCGGGGTCGGCTACAGTGCGGGTAGAAGACCCGGCTGCCGCATTGGTGCTTTTTGGGGATTCCTCCGTGACTGTCGATTTTGGGGCCTCTACGGTTTCAGGCACATTGGACAATTTTTTTGGGACCAATGAGGCCGGAAATGTGGTGGACTATGCAGGCGCAATCACCGTGGATGATGGAACCGTCGGAACGGATGTGACGCTTGATTACGCAGGGGTTTTGTCGGCTGGTAGTTCGAGCCTCGTGTTTGAGGGAACCATGCAGGGCGAATTTCTGGGCGATCCGGTTGAGGCCCTATCGGCGGCTGATCTGGAAGCCGAGGTGATCCGAAATGGAACGCCACAGGACGCAACAGTCATCGTCATTGGGGAAACTGACGGGCCCTGACCCTAACTGGCTGAAGCCTTACGCAACAATGTGGCGGCGCGATCCGTTGGGATCAGATTGTCTTTTACCTCATAGTCCAGATGTGGGAGATGCGCGTGATTTCGGGCCGCAGCTTCCTGAGGCAAGGCAATTCGGGTGCGTGGGTCAACAAGATGGGATTCAGCGGCAATCCCCTCGGCGTAAATGATGTAGTGCTCGTCAAAAACCAGTTGGAAATAATCGATGAACCCACCATGGCGGCGGATGACGGTGTCGCCGTCAATCAGCTGACGGGCCTTGATCAGAACTTCAGAACGGCCAACGCCCGCGTGATCTATCCGTTGATAGACAAACAGGCGGTGATCGGGGCGCAGAACAAGATCGTTTTCATTGTGCAATGCACCCTTGCAGATAACCACCGGGGCAAAGCTGCCGGTGGCGCGCATTGTGGCCTGGCCGATCCACTGGATCGGACGCATACCGGAATCTCGCGTCAGGACCTTATCACCGACCTGCAGTGTCTCAATCGGGCGCAGCGTGCCATCAGCCATTGTGATATGGGTGCCGCGGGCAAATGATCCGCTTGCAGCCTCGGCAAAACGGCGGGTGGCGGTATGGCGGGCTAGGCCCACAAGGGTGTAATCCGTGCCCGGGATCAATTCAGCCAAGGGAAGCATATAGATCGCAGCGACATGGCCTTCCGCAACCTCAACCAGGATGAGCGCCTCATAGGTGCCGCCGTCAGGGGCCATCAACGTCAGACAGCAATCCAGATGCACCGTGTTATTGGGCGGGGCTGCGCGGCGGAGATTGTCATCAATTGTCTGCAAGGACAAAGACGTCACAGTGGCGTTTTCGGTCAATTGATAGATGTCATCCATGACCAATTCATCAGCGAAGGACAGCTGCTCGCCCAAGGCAACCCCTGCCGTTGCAACGAAATCCGCAGCGGAAAACACTTCAACTGTCAATGCACCTGCACCCATGCAGTAGACGTACACCGGCGCAGGGCCTCCGCCAAGCCGGAATGGATACGATTGCCCACCCGGATCGCCGGTGTTAGGTCAAACGCAACACATAACAACGAAGGAGGCTGCGGCCATGGATCTGGGGATCAAAGGAAAGCGGGCACTGGTCTGTGCGTCATCCAAAGGGCTGGGACGGGGCTGTGCAGAAGCCTTGGCCGAAGCCGGGGTCAACCTGATCCTGAACGCACGCGGGGCTGAAGCGCTTGAAGCGACGGCGACCCATATCCGCGACACCTACGGGGTTGAAGTCGTGACCGTGGCTGCAGATGTGTCGCAAGAGGCCGGTCGTGCAGAATTGCTGGGAGCCGCGCAAGGTGTTGATATTCTTGTCAATAACGCTGGCGGTCCACCTCCAGGGCTGTGGGCCGATTGGGACCGGGATGATTTTATTGCGGCCATTGATGCCAATATGCTCGCACCCATCGCGCTGATGAAAGCGCTGATGCCTGGCATGATCGATCAGGGGTGGGGACGGGTGGTCAACATCACATCCGGGTCCGTCAAAGCCCCGATCCCGCAGTTGGGCCTGTCCAACTCCGCACGCGCCGGGCTGACCGGCTATGCGGCAGGGACCGCGCGGCAAGTGGCGCAATACGGGGTGAACATCAACAACATGCTGCCCGGCATCCACGCCACGGACCGGGCCGTCAGCCTCGACACGGGCGTCAGCAAAGCACAAGGCATCGATATGGCTACAGCCAAGGCCCAACGCGAGGCGACGATTCCCGCGCGGCGCTATGGGACTGCGGCAGAGTTCGGGGCGATGTGCGCGTTCCTCTGTTCGCAACATGCAGGCTTTATTGTGGGGCAAAACATCG
The DNA here is from genome assembly GCA_947501555.1 of uncultured Paracoccaceae bacterium. Lineage (GTDB taxonomy): Bacteria > Pseudomonadota > Alphaproteobacteria > Rhodobacterales > Rhodobacteraceae > Yoonia. Next base: position 1,345,157 of record CANMWG010000001.1, on the reverse strand, counting down.
TGCTCGACGGGGGCGCGATCAACGCGACAATCTAATGGCCGAGAAATTCAGCCTCAAGGATCATTTGTTTAACGCCGAGACCGTCGGACGTCTCGGCGGGCATTTTGAAGACGCTGGGGTGTTCAAGGCAGCCCCCTTCGTGGCGGATGTGATGGCCGAGATGCTGCCGCTGGAATTGAAAGCGCGGATCAACTTGATCGCTGAGGTGCTCGGGCGCTATCTGCCGCGTGAATTTTCTAAGGCGGCACAGGCGATCAGCGGGGCGTTACCACCGCCGCTTGACCCCACACTGACGGATGATGATTTCGGGCATTTCATCTACGCGCCGCTTGGCGTTTACGTTGAAAACCATGGGCTTGAAGGGCATTTGGATCAAAGTCTCGATACGCTGGAACAGATCACCCAGCGGTTTTCGATGGAATATTCCATCCGTGCTTTTCTCAACAAGCACCCCGACGCAACATTGGCGCGTTTGCAGGACTGGATCAGCCATGATCACTACCACGTCCGGCGTCTCGTCAGCGAAGGGACACGGCCAAAACTGCCATGGGGGCAGGCGATCGGGCTGACGTCCGACCAAACCTTGCCATTGCTGGACCAACTACAGTCCGATCCGACCCGGTTTGTGACCCGTTCGGTGGCGAACCATCTTAACGACATCACCAAAAAAGATCCGGATGCCGTGATCACCCGCCTTGAAAACTGGCAGGCCGATGGCACGCAAAACGGCAAAGAACTGGATTGGATGCGCAAACATGCGCTGCGCGGGCTGATCAAAGCCGGACACCCCGGCGCCATGACGCACCTTGGCTATAGCCCCGACGCGCCTGTGACCCTGTCGCAATTCAGCATCAGCCCCAACAACATCGCACGCGGGGAAAGTGTGGAAATCGCAATGACATTGCAGGCTGACAAAAACGTGCCACTGATCGTCGATTACGTTATCGATTTCATGAAAGCGAATGGAACAACCGCGCCAAAAGTCTTTAAGCTTAAAGTGTTGGACGCTAAGGCTGGCAAGCCGGTTGTCATCAAAAAGAAGCACACCTTCAAAGATAACGCGACGACATTCACGCTCTATCCGGGGGCACATCAGCTGCATGTTCAAGTCAACGGGCGCAGTATCGCGAGCGTACCCTTTGAATTGACCTAACCCGGCCCTGTTGCTAGGTGGGCAAAACCTTAATGTTTCTGTCAGGCACCCGTCCCCGATGATGCAATCCCCTCGGCTTGAGATCACAAACATCGTCAAGGACTATGGCGGGCGCCGCGTCGTGGATGACGTCAGCCTGACGGTCATGCCGGGGCAGGTGACCTGCCTGTTGGGCCCATCGGGCTGCGGCAAATCCACGACCCTGCGGATCATCGCAGGGGTGGAAAAGCAGGACAGCGGAACGATCCATGTTGACGGAAAACTGGTCTGTGACACCAAGTTCCGGCTACCGCCCGAGCAACGGTCCATCGGGTTGATGTTTCAGGACTTTGCCCTGTTCCCGCATCTGACAGTGGGGCAGAACGTGGCCTTTGGGCTGGACAAGCGCGATAGCGCGCCGCGGGTCCAAGAACTGCTGGAAAAGGTCGGGATGGCCAGTCACATCAGCGACTACCCACATCAACTATCCGGCGGGGAACAGCAGCGGGTCGCCTTGGCGCGGGCGCTTGCGCCTAAACCGCAAATCATGCTGATGGATGAACCCTTTTCGGGCCTTGATGACCGCCTGCGCGATGACATCCGGGATGAAACGCTCGCGGTGCTCAAGGATGAAGGCACTGCCGTATTACTGGTCACGCATGAGCCGGGCGAGGCGATGCGCATGGCTGATGAAATCGCCTTGATGCGGGCAGGCAAGATTGTACAGCACGGTGCACCCTATAACATCTATAACGCGCCTGTTGACCTCGAGGCGTCAGCTTTCTTTAGCGATATCAACGTGATCCAAGGCAAAGTACAAGGCGCGCTGACCGAAACCCCCTTCGGGCAATTCCTCGCCCCGGGGGTTCCAGACGGCACAGAGGTAGACATCGTCATCCGCCCGCAGCACCTGAAAATTGACTTTGATCGGGGCGGACGCGGACCCAACCCAACACCTGTCGAGGGGACGGCCGCGCGCGGCGTCGTGGAACGGGCGCGCTTCATTGGGGCGTCCAGTTTGGTTGAGTTCCGGATGGACTACGACGGATCGGTGCTCAAGGCCGTAGTGCCATCGGTCTTCCTGCCGCAACCGGGCACAGCGCTTTGGCTGATGATCCGACGCGACCGCTGCTTTGTGTTCCCGCGTGCATAAGTGGCTATTTGCAGGCCCTGGGCGCACCAAATGACGTTAAAGAACACGCACCATGCCGTTGCTTATTCGCGCCTTGAATATTGAAATGATCCAAGCAAAGGAGACCTTGTCGCAAAGTGCAGCTAACGGCGACTCCGAGCCCAAACCTACCAACACGAAACCCAAACTTTGGCAACTGTTGCCAAAGGATATCAGTGACAATATCGTCTATGGATACATTCTTGGAGGAGTGGATTTTTGGGATTTCGGATTTGTTATCTTGCCAGCAAAGCACCGCCACAAAAATTTGCAGAAGCATTGAATTTAACCCTTGGTGAGCCCGCAGCTGATATGCCAGATGGCGAATGGTGGATCGCCAAATTCAAAAAAAGCGATTGGACGATACTGTGGTCGGAAAATGAAGACTTCGGCCAACACTCGATAGAGCAAGTGGCACAGCTTTCGAAGCAGTATGAAACTTACGTTTGCGAAGTTAATGAAACGGTTATGTGGAGTTCAGCCGAGTTCTGGGGAGAGGGCCAGCAGGTATGGAAAGTAGCACATTCCGGTGTTGGTAGCGATATTCTTGATTTGTCGGAAACTGGAACACTTCCGGACGGCTTTTTGAAGCTTAAACAAGAACACGCGTCCGCCCAACACAGAGATGGCGACGGCGTCGATCATATTTTTGAAGTTCCGCTTGACCTAGCTGCATTAGATATTGGCTTCAGGCACGAAAATTACTTGGAACAAAGCGAAGTTGAAGGCTTTCTTACCATCGTCATACCTCAGAAGAAGAGCCTGCTGTCGCGTATCTTAGGGCGCTAATTCGAATGGCAGCAAAGTCCCGCGATGCAGCCATTCAGCAAGCCCAATTGCTGCGGACGATCTAACAGCGGGTGCGAGCCCATTTTGGACCAATGCTGCGTCAAGGATGGATGGCTGCTCTAGTCAAAACGGTTGCGGCATGGCGAACATTGATTGCAAGCACCTTTTTCAATTCTCTCCCCCCTCCAGAAATTTGTTGACAAAATTAGTAGGTTATTATCTGTGGCCTTACGACATGGCATTGCCATGACATCAAATAAGGAGAGACCCATGACTGTCAGAACACTGACACGGGGTCTTTGCCTCGCTACCGCAGCTATGACGCTTACTTTTGCGTCCGCCACGCTCGCCACCGCAGAGACCATTACCGTTACCGATATCGCAGGCCGCGTTGTCGATGTTGAACGCAACCCATCCAAAGTGGTGATTGGCGAAGGCCGGATGATTTATTCGCTCGCGCTTTTGGACCAAGACAACCCGTTTGAGCGGGTCGTTGGCTGGAAAGACGACATGATCAACTATGATCCTGACGCCTATCGCGCCTATCTAGAAGTTTTCCCTGAGATCGCTGATCTGCCCAGTTTTGGCAGCCCATATGCCGATGAATGGAACCTTGAAGCGGTGATTTCACTAGGCACCGAAGTTGTTGTGATGAACCTCGGAAATCTTCTGAAAGCCCAAGAAAGCGGGATTATCGAAAAGCTGGATGAGGCGGGTGTTGCGACCATCTTTGTCGATTTCCGTCAGGATCCGACGCAAAATACTGTTCCCAGCCTGCAACTGTTGGGTCGCATCTTTGACCGCCGCGATGAAGCAGACGCCTTTGGTGATTTCTATCAAGAACAGATGAAAGTCATCTATTCGCGCGTGCAGGAAATTCCTGATGAGGATCGCCCGGTTGTCTTTATCGAACGTGCTGCGGGTTATAACCCGGCCAACTGCTGTAGCACATTTGGGGGTGCCAATCTTGGTCGTCTTGTCGATCTTGCGGGCGGCCAAAACTGGGGGACCTTGAAGACGCCGGGTTATTCGACCTCTGTCAGTCTTGAGGCGATTTTCTCAGATGACCCTGATGTGATCATCGGCACTGGTGCAAACTGGTCAGAAGCAAACCCTGCCACAACAGCGGTTCTGTTTGGCTATGAAGCTGATGCTGCTGCGGTGCAGGACCGTCTGGCGGCTCTTGCCGCGCGCGACGGTTGGCCAGAGCTATCGGCTGTGAAAAATGGCCGTTTCCATTCGGTCTATCACCAGTTCTACAACAGCCCTTACCACTTTGTGGCGATGCAGGCCTTTGCGAAATGGCTGCACCCTGAGCTGTTCGCTGACGTCGATCCAGAAGCCACAATGAAAGCGCTTCACGATGAATTTCTGCCCATCGATTATTCGGGCGTGTTCTGGGGAAGCCTTGCGTCGGACAGCTAAGCTGATCTGACAAAGCGGTCCTGCATGATTGCGGGGCCGCTATCGCCTTTGGAGGGCACTTTCGTGACAATTGACGTAAACCCCGCAGACATGCGCCGGACCTATGCCGCCCAAGTGACCCGCCGCTACGGCATGATCGCAGTTGTGTCCGGGCTGCTGGCGCTGAGCTTTTTTCTGGACGTGGCCACAGGCCCCGGCAAATACAGCCTATCCGTTGTGTTTGATGTGCTGACCGACCCGTTGTCGCATGGTGTCCGGCTAAAGGTCATTGTCTGGGATTACCGTCTGCCTGTCGCCATCACGGCTGTGCTTGTTGGCGCTTTGTTGGCCGTCGCGGGCGCGCAGATGCAGACGATTTTGAACAACCCTCTGGCGGAACCTTTTACACTGGGCGTATCGGCTGCCGCCAGCTTTGGCGCGTCTTTGGCGATTGTGCTCGGGGTCAGTGTTATCCCTGCTGTGGGCCCGTTGTTGGTCACGATGAATGCTTTTGTCTTCGCGCTACTGACCTGTGGTTTCATCCTGCTGGCGACCCGCCTGAAGGGCGTTGGTTCTGAAACAATGATCCTGTTCGGGATCGCTATCTTTTTCACTTTCTCCGCACTGCTCGCGTTGATGCAATACATGGCATCGGAAGATCAGATCGCTCGGATCGTCTTTTGGATGATGGGCTCGCTCAGCCGTGCAAGCTGGGAAAAAATTTCACTTGGGGCGTTGTTGCTCGCCGTTGCCATCCCTTTCAGCCTGCTCCGCACGTGGCCGATGACGGCCCTGCGGATGGGCGAGGCGACGGCGGAAAGCATGGGCGTGGATGTGGGCCGGTTGCGGGTTGAGATGTTGATTTGCATCTCTCTGCTGGCTGCCACAGCCGTGTCATTTGTGGGCACAGTAGGGTTCGTCGGCCTTGTTGGCCCGCATATAGCGCGGCTGTTGGTCGGCGAAGATCAGCGGTTCTTTGTGCCGCTTTCGGCCCTTGTGGGCGCGCTGGTTCTTTCGCTGACCTCGTTGATTTCAAAATCGATCACGCCGGGCATCATCTATCCGATTGGGATCATCACGTCCTTGATTGGGGTGCCAGTCTTCATCTCGATCATCCTCAGCACCCGGAAGGAGAAATTGTCATGACGCTGAGCATCGCAAACCTCAATGCCGGGTATGGGAAGACCCAAGTGCTGCATGATGTGTCCGTGCCCGATATTGCAGGTGGAGCTTTTGTAGGGTTGATCGGGCCGAACGCATCAGGGAAATCCACGTTGTTCAAAACCCTGGCCGGCCTGGTCACACCTACCGCCGGGACCATCACAATTGGCGATGACGATGTGACCCTGTTGCGGCGCAAAGATCGCGCGCGTCGCGTCGCCTATATGCCGCAGGCCTTTGGTTGTAACGCGTTGCTGAACGTTTTTGAAAGCGTATTGCTTGCGTTGAAGCAAACCACCGGTTGGCGGGTGGAGGCGGATAATCTTGACCGCGTGTCAGACACACTAAGCGCGCTTGGCCTGTCACATTTGGCGGATCGCGGGATTGCGGATTTGAGTGGGGGACAAGCGCAGATGGTGGCCGTAGCCCAAACCATCGTGCGGGCACCAGAGGTGATTTTGCTGGACGAGCCCACCAGCGCGCTTGATCTGCATCACCAACTGTCGATACTGACGTCGATCCGCAATGAAATGGATCGCAAGAAACCCGTCGTGATGGCCGCCTTGCATGATCTGAACCTAGCCGCGAAGTTCTGTGACCGGTTGGTGTTACTGCGCCAAGGAACAGTCCTTGCAGATGGCGCGCCCAACCACATCCTGGCGCTGCCAGAAATTGGCGAGACTTACCGTGTCGAAACCGATCTAGAGCAAACAAAGCGCGGTGTGTTCTACGTGGATGCCCGACTGGCGGAATGAGTATTGGGGTTGCCTTCCGACTTCATGCTTTGGGACAATTTTGGAGTCAGAGCAAAGCTGACAACTCGTCGTTGCTCATAGAACAACCAAAAGCAGACTTTCAAATCGAATTCTCCGGCGTCTGGTTTGTCCGGCGTTGCTGCCGGTCGTGCGGGTTCATGCTAGCGGCAACTCTTACGGAAAGCCGCCATTAGTGCAGACTGCAGCCAATGACCGCAAAGAGCCCATTTTGTTCTATGCTGCAAGACTGACAAATGTCTGCTATCCACATTTGGGACGAATAAGACAGTACCGACTATTTTGTTGCAGCCTTCTCAATCACAATCTGGCTTTCCCGAAGCTTGGCGGCCAGCTCTTTTGTCCATTCGTCCCATAAACGTTCGTCCTTATATTCTTCAATTCTATCCCCAATAAAGTCGGCTGCAAGCACATCGTAATCATCCCGGCGGTTCGAGTCAGCGCCACAGTCCAGCAGCAGTTGCACCACATCCGGTCTTGGGGCAGCGAGCACCAGCATGCTAACACCAGCAAGAAAATCGTATTGAATATCCTCTGAAGCTAGTTGATTGGCATCGGCCCCTACTTCCAGTAGCGCCTTAATGAATTCCAGTTGTCCGCGCGGGATAGCACTTTGTAACGCAGTTCCAAACAAAGGCGACGTATGGTGGATATCGGCTCCATGCGCCGCGAGTAGCCTAAGGATTGCTAATTCACTGTCTGCGTTGACGGTGTCTGGATGATCGTAGTTAACCATATGACCAAACACGCTGTCATAGCCGTGATGAACATGAGTCGCGTCCGCACCGGCGGTGATCAGTTTTTCAATATCATTTGCATTGCGCCCAGGGGCATCAAGCGCTGCCATAAGGGCGGTATTTTGATCAAATCCGGTTTCGGTGTTCGGGTCTTGGTCGGTTTTAAGGAATGTATCCACAGCACCGGGTTTTCCGATCCGGATATCACCATACCGGTCTGGTATTACGTCCTCAAATTTACCCATGACGGCAGGGTCTATGCCGATAAAGTCAAGCTTCTGGGCCGTCTCTTCCCAGGTAATTTCTTCTGGCGAACGGGTATCGACAGAAGCACTGCTTTCGGTAGTATCTACTTGTTCTGCCGCAACCGCTTCCGTCCGCGTGTCATCTCCGGCCCAAAACGCAGCCCCGAATTTGGCCTCAAGAACGACATCCGTCATTTTGAAGTCGAAACTGAAATCTTCGTCCTCATCCGCCATCTTTTCAAGTCCGGACAACATGCCCGCAATCAAGGAGCCAGTGACCTCATCGGCTGTTAGATCTTCGTCTTGCTCGGAGGATGCTTCTAGTTCCTGCAGCCTTGTCGAAAACTCTGCCTGAAGTTCTTGCATGGCTCGGTCGAATTCATCTTCTGAAGAGCGGTTGTCTTCTTTTCCTGTGGTCATGGGTACGCGTCGCCCTTTATTGCTTTCGGCAATCATCAACCAGAATTGGAAAAATGCATGACTTAAAAGCGGTCTAAGTATGACCTTGTCGCGCAAGCAGAAAAGCAGCCATTCAGCTCAAGCGCCTGAATGGCAACTAAGTCCCGCATAGCAGCCCTACGCGAATTAACTCGCAGACGTCTGCTTTGCCCTACTAAACCTAAAGCGGTCCATTCTGCACCCAGAAGCGCTATTTTACCCGCCCGGCCCGTCCGCCGCGTCGTTTGGTGATTTGATCCTTGCGTGCGGGTAGCTCGGCCATCACCGCACTGCGCGCATCGGGGCTCATGCCTGACCAAGCGCCAATCTCATCGATTGACCGCAGGCAACCCACGCAAAGTCTGCTTTCGGGGTGGATCACGCAGGTTTTCACGCAGGGGCTTTCAATCTCGGCCCGTGCCCAGATGTGATCTGTGTTTTCAGATTTGCTCACGCGTGATTCCTTATGTGTGCCAGTCTGTCTAGCATACCTTGTAAGATATACCCGGCCGCCACATGATCAATCACCTCTGCGCGACGTTTTCGTGTCGTATCCGCCTCAAGCAGCGCACGTTCAGCGGCGACCGTCGATAAACGCTCATCCCAAAAGGTGATCGGCAGCGGGGTCAGTTTTTCAAGATTGCGGGCAAAGGCGCGGGTTGCCTGACAGCGGGGCCCCTCTGATCCATCCATATTCATCGGCAGCCCCAGCACCAGTCCGGTCACCATTCTATGGCTGGTAATCTCAAGCAGTTTGGCCGCGTCCACCCCAAATTTCTTGCGCTTGATTGTTTCAAGAGGCGTTGCAACCGAGCGCATCCCGTCTGAGACAGCCACCCCGATTGTCACGGTTCCTAGATCAAGCCCCGCAATTGCGCCCAGATCAGGCAGGGCCGCGCGGAAGTCTTCGGGGGTATCGCAGATCATTCCAACACCCCTGCATCCCGGGCCGCGTTGGTCAGGATTTCCATATCGCGCATTGAGCTGACAAAGACCTGTTGCGCCTCGGCCCAGACGATGCCCGCCGCGTCCAGATCGCCCAAGACCCCATAGGCCCGGATCAGCCGGGCCCAATCTCTGGCAGGGCCACCTTCATTCGCCAATCTGTCGGCCAGCCCGGCCACCATATTGCCAATCATCGCTTGTTGATCTTCGGCAGATAGCTCGGATGCGGCATCCATCTCCGCAACTGACGGGCCGCGGGTTTCGGGCAAGGCATATTCTATACCTGCGCGGAGCGCCGCATCGCTGATTTGTGCGCGGGCACTGGCGATGTGGAAGTTATTGGGATCGCCCGCTTCAACCAGATCACGCCAGATGCGGAATGCCAGATCAGGACGATCCGTTTGATTGAACAGCACACCCAGATAATAGTGCGCGGCGATGTTGTTGGGTTCAAGTTCTAGTATCCGCTCAATCACGGTCTCAGATTCGGGGGATACAAAACCGCCGGCAGCCACAACCTGCAAATCCAGCAGACGTTGCCAGTCCAACGGGGTGGCGGCATCGCCTTGGATGCCAATGGTGTGGGCCTGGGCGGCGGCGGCTCCGGCATAATTGCGCAGCTCGGTCTCGTGAAAGGCAAGGCGCGACCAGGCCTCCAGATCATCAGGACGGGTAGGGGCGATGATGCGCAATTGCTCAATCGCGTCGCGGTAATCTGCGGGAACGTCTACAGCCGGGGGCAGTGGGGCCGTCGCCTCTAGCGCGGCCTGCGACGGGCGATTTGCACGCATCTCATCACTTGCGGCCAAACGGGCCTTGAGAGGCAAGTCACCGTAGCCCGGCGTGCCGCTTCCTTCAAAGAAAAGCGGCAAATTCATCTCAACATCAGCATTTCGGGTGAACCGGGCCGGTAAAATCATGTGGACCGGAAGCACCAGTTGGTTCTTCAATTCTTCAATTCTCTCTTCTGATACGCCTAAATCCCGGGCGATGCCCGCAGGGCCCATATAGACGACAAATGGGATTACAAAGCAGAACCCAACAACACTCCGTACGACCTTTCGTGTCCGACTATGTGAAACCGTCGCATCAGTTTGGGTGCGGCTTGCGGCCAACAGGCGGCGGGCCACCTCGGTGCGTGCACTTTCGGCTTCTTGCGGTTCAAGCAGGCCGCGCGCCACATCGCGGTCAATTTCAGCAAGTTGCGCTTGATAGATGGCGATATCGGGATTGGGACCGCGCTCTTGCGCGGGCCGCAGCAATGGCGCGACAATAATCGCCGTCACAGCGAGGGTTAAAACGATACAGGTCAGCCAGAACAGCATAAGATCCTACGACAATTATTTCCCTGCACATAACGATGTGCCGTGAAGGTGAAAAGGGGCTGCGACGATCTGGGCAAGCGCAGCATGATGCACCATGTCGTAAAACGCAATTCAGACGCCGCTGGCAGTATCCTGTCTGTCCGGCATAGGGTTCAAATATATCGCAAGGCGCCAGATAGGAAACGACCACCCCATGAAACGATATTCGGCCTTTGCCATTGCCCGCGAAGCCTTGCGCCAGCACACCGGTTGGGACAAGGCTTGGGCCAAGCGTACCCCCAAGAAGAAATACGATGCGATCATCGTTGGGGCAGGTGGGCATGGGCTGGCGACGGCCTATTACCTAGGCAAGAATTTTGGGATCACCAATGTTGCGATCCTGGAAAAAGGTTGGCTCGGGGGCGGGAACACCGGGCGGAATACGACGATTATTCGGTCCAACTACCTGCAAGACCCGTCCGCTGCGATCTATGAAAAGGCGCGCAGCCTGTATGAGACGATGTCTCAGGACCTGAACTATAACGTCATGTTCAGCCCACGCGGCGTGATCATGCTGGCGCAGACCCATCACGAGGTGCGCGGGTATCAGCGGACGGCGCATGCCAATGCGCTACAAGGGGTAAAGACCGAATGGATCGGGCCTGATCGGGTCAAAGAGCTGTGCCCGATCATGAATATCAGCGGGCCGCGCTACCCTGTCCTTGGTGGGCTGTGGCAAGCGCGTGGCGGGACTGCGCGCCATGATGCGGTGGCCTGGGGCTATGCGCGGGCTTGCTCTGATATGGGCATGGATGTGATCCAGCAGTGCGAGGTGACAGGGGTTCGGCAAGAGAATGGCAAGGTCACTGGCGTTGATACCACCCAAGGGTCCATCGACTGCGATAAGCTAGGGATGGTTGTCGCCGGGCACTCTGGTGTGTTGGCACAAATGGCGGGCTTCCGGTTGCCGATTGAGAGCGTGGCCTTACAGGCGCTGGTGTCCGAGCCGATCAAACCCTGCATGGATGTGGTTGTGATGGCCAACACGGTGCACGGCTACATGTCGCAGTCCGACAAAGGCGAGATGGTCATCGGTGGCGGCACTGACGGGTACAACAACTACACGCAGCGCGGGTCGTTCCACCATATCGAAGAAACCGTGCGCGCGCTGATTGAGACCTTCCCGATAATCTCTCGGCTGAAAATGCTGCGGCAATGGGGCGGGATCGTGGATGTGACCGGGGACCGGTCGCCGATCTTGTCCAAGACGCCGGTCGATGGGGTCTTTGTAAACTGCGGTTGGGGCACCGGCGGGTTCAAGGCGATCCCGGGGTCAGGCTGGGCCATGGCGGAACTGATGGCCAAAGGGCAATCGCCGCTGACAGATGAATTCAGCATGTTCCGGTTTCGGGAAGGCAAGTTCATTGATGAAAGCGTGGCCGCAGGGGTGGCGCATTGATGATGCGGTTCCCACGGCTATCAAAGATTGTTGGGGTCCGAGGGGTCATCCTCCTCGGCATTGGCACCGCGTATGGCGCCAACAATCAAGACAATGATCGCGGCGCACAACCCGCCGCCGAGAATGATCAGCAACAATTCCATGCGTTGAAGCTAACAAATCAATCAAAAAAGGCGATCCCGGCGACGGATAGCCTACCTGGATCGGCGAATTTGGCGACGGATAGCCCAAATCATGCGGGGATTCCCGCTTATGTTCCTCTTTCACCCACGTCTGTTTTGGTGGGGGCGTCTGAAAAGGAGGACTCACCATGGATGACTTCACACAGTCCAAGAGCACAACAGGCAGCGGAATCGGCTTTCTTGTCGCCGCGGTCATTGTTGTTTTGGTTCTACTCTATGCGCTGTTTGCTGGCGGCTCGGTTGACCCGAATGTCGACCCCGCTGCAGTTGGCGCAACAGAAGAAACCGCGCCTGCAGTCGAAGAAACAACACCGGCTGCACCAGCAACCGAATAAGGCCACTCACCTTGGAACGAACAAAGGCGGATGCAGCGTTGCGTCCGCCTTTGGTGTGTTTGGGGGCGATGTACATAGGCATTCTGTACGCGGTCTGTACGCAAAACATACATCCCAAATTGAGGTTCTCCCATGCTGATCCTGCATTGTCCCTATTGCGGCATGGACGTCGACGAAACTGATCTCCACGGCGGCGGCCAGGCCCACCTGACCCGCGAAGGTCCTGGATCAACGGATGCCGAATTTGAGGACTATCTGTTCATGCGCGAAAATCCTAAGGGCGTGCATTTTGAACGCTGGCGGCATGTTTATGGCTGCGGCAAGTGGTTCCACGCGGCCCGCTGCACGAATACCTTGCAGGTTTTTGGGACCTATCCCGCCCAAACGCTGGAGCCCCCAAAAGAGATTTGTGAAGCGATTTCGGCGGCACGCCCCGGGTGGTCATGGGGGGCATTCAAATGAGCACACGTCTGGCCGGACATGGCCGTTTAATAAATAAAAACAAAGCTGTAGATTTCACGTTTAACGGCAAGAACCTGCGCGGTTTCGCGGGCGACACGCTCGCCTCAGCATTGCTGGCCAATGATCAACTGCTTGTTGGGCGCTCGTTTAAGTACCACCGCCCACGCGGTGTTGTGGCCGCTGGCGCGGAGGAACCAAACGGCTTGGTCAATCTTGGCAAAGGTGCCACGTTTGAACCCAATCAGCGCGCCACAATGACCGAGGTTTTCGACGGCCTGACCGCGACTTCCCAGAACCACTGGCCCAGCCTTGAGTTTGATGTAGGCGCCATCAATGCGCGGCTTTCGAGCCTGCTACCTGCCGGTTTTTACTACAAAATGTTCATGTATCCCCGGTCGTTCTGGAAACATGTCTATGAGCCGTTCATCCGCAAATCCGCGGGCCTGGGAAAGGCGCCAAAGGATCGCGATCAGGACAGCTATGAACACTTCTACGCACATGTCGATGTCATGATTGTCGGCGGGGGCATCGCGGGGCTGTCCGCAGCACTTGCCGCGGGCGAGACCGGCGCGCGCGTCTTGCTGCTTGAGCAGACCGCCGATTGGGGCGGGCGGGCTGGCGTAGACACGCCGCAGATCGATGGAAAGCCTGCGGAGGAATGGATTAAAAACACGCTGGAAACGCTTGATAAAATGCACAATGTTGACTTGCGCCTGCGTTGTGCGGGGGCAGGTGTCTACGACCACGGCTATGCGCTGGCCTATGAACGTTTGACCGATCACGCGCCCGAAACTGACGGGCCGCGCCATCGTCTATGGCGCATCCGGGCCAAGCAAATCATCACCGCAACTGGGGCGATTGAACGCCCGTTGTCCTTTGCCGCGAATGATCTGCCTGGCGTCCTGCTTGCCTCGGCCGTGCGCGATTATGCGGTGAATTTCGGCGTGTCTTTGGGCGACCGCACCGTTGTTGTGACTAACAACGATGATGCATATCGAACAGCGATTATTCTCAAAAAAGCGGGGCTTGATATCCCGGCAATCATTGATGCAAGGCCCGAAGTTGCGGGCGATCTGATCGACCAAGCCCGCGCGCTGGACATCCGGATTGAGCTTGGCAAAGGCATCGCCAAGGTCAAAGGCGGCAAGCGCGTCACCGGCGTCGCGCTTTGCGCGCAAGCCGGTGAAGGTGCTGTGCTGGAAGAGATCGACTGTGATTGTGTTGCGATGTCAGGGGGGTGGTCGCCGGTCGTTCATCTTTGGTCGCATTGCGGTGGCAAACTGACCTGGGACCCGGATCAGGTAATGTTCCGTCCCGACCCCGAACGCGCGCCCACTGGTCAAAATGGTCAGCCCTTCGTGATCACGGCGGGCACGGCAAACGGTAACCTGTTTACCGCAGAAGTCGTCGGAGACGGATGGGCCGCAGGACGCGCGGCGGCAAAAGCGGCAGGGCACACCAAAGCCGGCGCACATGCCCCTCAGGGCGAAGATGCCGCCGAAGGTCCTATCTCACCTGTTTGGCTGATGCCCCAAGGGGCCGGATATGCGCTGCGGAGCAAGGCTTGGCTCGATTTCCAAAACGATGTGAAGGTCAGTGATGTGCAACTGGCGGCACAGGAAGGCTATGAGAGCGTTGAACATGCCAAGCGCTATACGACACTCGGGATGGCGACTGATCAAGGGAAGTTGAGCAATATCAACGGTCTGGCGATCCTATCGCAGTCTTTGAATGCGGATATCCCGAATGTGGGCACCACCACATTTCGCCCACCCTATACGCCTATTTCTATGGCCTCAATTGCAGGCGTTGCCAAGGATGAGCTATTCCAGCCGATCCGCAAAACGCCCATCTCGGACTGGTCAAACGCCAATGGGGCCGACAACGAGCCCGTCGGTGGGTGGCGCAGGCCCTATGCCTATCAGCGTCCTGGCGAAACCGTCCATGAAGCGGTCAATCGCGAGGTCAAAAACACGCGTGAGAACCTCGGGCTGCTGGATGCTTCGACTCTCGGCAAGTTGATTGTCAAAGGGCCAGACGCAGGCAAGTTCCTCGATATGATGTACACCAACATGATGTCGACATTGCCCGTGGGCAAATGCCGCTATGGTCTGATGTGCTCGGAAAACGGATTTTTAATGGACGACGGTGTTGTCGTGCGCATGGCCGAGGATTCCTGGCTTTGTCACACCACCACCGGCGGAGCAGAACATATCCACGCCCATATGGAGGACTGGCTGCAATGCGAATGGTGGGACTGGCAGGTCTATGTCGCCAATGTCACCGAACAATACGCGCAAGTGGCCGTGGTGGGACCCAATGCACGCAAAGTCTTGCGCAAACTGGGTGGTATGGATGTCTCAGCCGAGGCATTGCCGTTCATGCAGTGGGCCGAGGGTAAAATCGGCGACTTTGATGCGCGGGTGTTCCGCATCAGTTTCTCGGGGGAGCTGTCTTACGAAATTGCTGTTCCCGCCGGTCAGGGGGCTGCTTTCTGGGAGGCGTTGATTGCCGCCGGGGAAGAGTTTGGCGTGATGCCCTATGGCACCGAAGCCCTGCATATCATGCGGGCCGAGAAGGGCTTTATCATGATTGGCGATGAAACGGATGGCACGGTCATCCCCCAGGACTTGAACTTGCACTGGGCGCTGTCCAAGAAGAAAGACGACTATCTGGGCAAGCGTGCCCACAGCCGCAGCCATATGGCGGATCCAAATCGGTGGAAGCTAGTCGGGTTGGAGACAGAGGACGGATCCGTTTTGCCTGACGGAGCCTACGCGATTGCGGATGGGGTGAATGCCAACGGGCAGCGCAATACCCAAGGACGCGTGACGTCGACCTATTATTCCCCGACGCTTGAGAAGGGTATTGCTATGGGTTTGGTCCTGAAGGGCCCCGACCGGATGGGCGAAGTGATTGCGTTCAATACTGTCGAAGGGGGCAGCATCGCTGCGAAAATTGTCGATCCGGTGTTCTATGACAAGGACGGGGAGAAACAGAATGTCTGAGGCGATCAGCGCGTTGCAGGGCCGTGTCACGGCAGGCGAAGTCACAATCCGTGAAGCGGGATTGCGCGGGATGATAACGCTCCGCGGTGATTTGGCGGACAAGCAATTGCGCACAGTGTGTTCGGCCGTGACCGGTGTGGATTTTCCGGGGCTGGGCAAGGCGAACTGTGATGGCCAGAAGGGCCTTTGCTGGATGTCGCCGGACGAATTGCTGGTGCTGGCGCCCTATGCGGAAGTGGGGGAAGCGCTTGCGCAGATCGACAAGGCTTTGACAGGAAAACACTATCTTGCAGAAAACGTCTCGGACGCGCGCGCTGTGATGATGGTTGAAGGGGCTTATGCCCGCGAAGTTATTGCAAAGCTTTCGCCGGTCGACTTGCATCCCGACAGCCTAGCTCCGGGCGATTTCCGACGCACGCGCTTGGGGCAAGTGGCGGCCGCCTTTAGAATGCAGGATGAGGATACATTTGAGGTAATCTGCTTTCGGTCTGTCGCGGCGTATGCGTTTGATCTGCTCACGGCGTCAGCCGGCGCGGGGCGTGTGGGACATTTTCGATAATTTGTTAAAAAACTGTCGCGTGCTGCGTGCGCCGCCAAATCCTCACCGAGGATTTGAGACCAAACTTTCGATGAAAGTTTGGTGGCTCTTGATTTTGAGGTCAGATCGTTTCTGATATTTATTCCCGAATATCGGAAGTGCCCGGATAGATGCATCGTCATGCACGCCCATCCGCGTCGTCATTTCATCCCTCAGTAGCGCCCCCCATTCGGGGTGAACGCAAAAAGGTGATATCAACGGAAATCGCAGTGCTATTGATCACGCAGATTAATTGGCCGTTTTAGGAAGCACTTTCGTAGATGTTGCGTTCATTCTTGGCCAGCCGCGTGACAAAGCGGATTTGCTTTTCCCTTTCCGGAACGTGTCGGGCAGGGTGGTTGCTTTTATTGGTGAGGCGTAGCTCTGGAAAGATCAATTCAATCTCTTCGACGGCGGCCTCACCAACGGCCTGTTTCGCATGGTCGCCCAAAAGCAGGCTTTCGGCGGGGGCATCTTCGGCAAACAGGACTTCGTGTTCGTCCAAAAGAAAATGAAAATACGCAATCTCGCGTACCGATTGGTCAACATATATACCCGGCAAGCCAACCAGTCGGATGGCGGCCACGAGAATCTCGGACTGGCCAAACATCCGCTTTGCGACTGGCGAACAAGCCATAAGGCGGTGCTGCCGGGACACAAGGAGATCTTGGCTTGGCAGCCCGTTCCCAAGCGCACCCTGACAGATGCGGACGGGTAAGAAGCGGTCGTCTGTTTCCATCATTGTGGCGTCAACGCTGCGTCGCCCAATCCATCTGATAGGCTTAGGACCGTTTTGGGTGTCCACCAATTGGCCAACGGTCACGTCTTGCGCCCGTACTTGTCCGCTTGGTGTCCTGATCCGCGTGTTCCCGGCGAAGCAGACAAGCAGCTCCACATTGTCCAAAATTGCGCCTGATCCATCAGCGTTGTCGCCGATTTCGGTAAAGCGCAGCGTGTAATCTCCCGCTTCAGGAAATGAGACCGTTGCAGAGAGTTGCACATAAACCGATTGCACAGCAGGAACGACGTCCTGCGTGAAGATCACGTTACCGTCGCTATCCAGCACGTCGACCGTAAACCCATCAACGCCAAGCGTTCCACTGTCGCGCAGCGCATAGTCCAGGTTCAAGTCCGCGTCTCGGGCCCGATCCACGCTGAAGGTCTGTTGCATGACCGTGTCCGCGCCGGTGCCGCCATTGATTTCGGCCACCCGGCTCGGGCCTGATCCACCAATATAGACACTGGACGGCCGTGTTTCGATGTCAGTTCCGGTCCAGTTGGCCGCGCTTCCGTTAGTGCTGTCTGTGAAGTCACCGTTTATGATGAGGTTGGTCAAGGGCATGGGGCTGTCCTAGTTGTCGGCCGAGATCGGCCAGTTGCTGTCATCCATCATTTTAGCACGGCATCGGTTGCTTACCAATCACACCTTTTGTTCAATTGTGTTGGCTCTTGGCATTTCACCCCTTTCAGTGCCGCTAGGGGCTGTGATGTCACCAACACGGTCTTGACCTTATGCTGTCATGTGACATGTATCACCCAGACCAATCCTTAACGCAGAAAGACGACAGATATGGCTTTTTCACTTCCCGATCTTCCTTACGCCCATGATGCGCTGGCTGGTAAAGGCATGTCAGCCGAAACGCTGGAATACCACCACGATTTGCACCACAACGCCTATGTGACCAATGGCAACAAGGCCATTGAAGGCACAGAATGGGCGGACAAGTCTCTTGAAGAGATCATTGTCGGCACATACGATAAATCCACTGTCGCGCAGAACGGCATCTTCAACAACATTAGCCAGCTTTGGAACCACAACCAGTTTTGGGAGATGATGGGCCCAGGCGATAGCGCCATGCCGGGTGAGTTGGAAAAAGCGATCACTGAGAGCTTTGGCTCTGTTGATGAATTCAAATCACAGTTCAGTGCCGCAGGCGCGGGCCAGTTTGGGTCGGGTTGGTGCTGGCTTGTGAAGAACGCTGATGGCTCATTGGCCGTCACCAAGACTGAAAACGGCGTGAACCCACTGTGCTTTGGTCAAACCGCATTGCTGGGGTGCGACGTGTGGGAGCATTCCTACTACATCGATTTCCGCAACAAACGCCCCGCCTATCTGACCAACTTCCTCGATAACTTGGTTAACTGGGAAAACGTCGCCAGCCGCCTGTAAGCGCCCGCACCCTATACAACATACGGGCCCGTGGGATATCCCTGCGGGCCTTTTTCTATGGAGATCCCGATGATCGGACCAACAGTTGACGCCATCGTTGCGGCCAAGGCTTCGGTGCAGGACGATTTGATTGAGACACCTGTCTTGCCGTTGTCATCGGCGCGTTGGGACGGTGTTTTGCCGGACTGCGCAAGTGTCACATTAAAGCTAGAGCTCTTTCAGCAGGCAGGGTCGTTCAAAGCCCGTGGCGCGTTGCTTGGCATGCGTAACTTGTCGCCTGTGCAAAGTGCGGCGGGTGTGGTGGCTGCAAGTGGGGGCAATCATGCATTGGCGGTATCATGGGCCGCAAAGGCGGCAGGTGTGGATGCGTTGATCACCATGCCTCGTGCCGTTGATCCCGCGCGGATTGCGGGGTGCAAGGCTTTGGGTGCAACGGTTCAGTTGTACGATGATATGGCGGCCGCTTTCGCTGCGATGAATGCATTTGCAGATGCCGGTCGCATCTTGATGCACCCCTTTGAGGCCGCACATATGACGCTTGGTGCGGCCACTTGCGGGTATGAATTTGTGAAACAGGCGCCTGAACTGGAAACTTTCGTCATCCCTGTCGGCGGGGGCGGCCTGATCGGCGGAATGGCTTGTGCAATTAAGCAAATGAACCCAAAGGCGCGTGTCATTGGGGTCGAACCCTTTGGCGCGGACAGCGTTTATCAAAGCCTGGGCGCGGGCGTCCCGGTGCAGCTGGATCAGGTTGATACGATCGCTGACAGTCTTGGCGCACCCATGGCATTGCCGTACTCGTTCGATGTCATTCGCCAGTATGTCGATCGGGTCGTCCGGATTGATGACCGCGCCATGCTTAAGGCGATGGATATCTATCAGCAAAACTTGCGGATAACGGCGGAACCCGCATGTGCTGCGTCATTGGCGGCAATTCTGGGGCCGCTCAAGGATGATCTGGCGGGGCAGCACGTCGGCTTAATCGCCTGTGGGTCGAATATTTCGCTCGACCGATATGCGGAACTGATGGTGGCGTTATAGGGCCTCTTTCAGCATCGTTTCCAGTTCTGAGACATCTTCGGCAATGCTTACAAATGATAAGATATTTTCGCCCGCAAAGCCGCTATCCACAACATGCTGCATCAGGTCGCATAGCGGATCCCAGAACCCATCGACATTCATCAGAATGATCGGTTTTTCATGCAAACCAAGCTGGCGCCATGTCAGGGCCTCAAAGAATTCGTCCAGTGATCCAGCCCCGCCCGGCAGCACCACAACCGCGTCGGCGTTCATGAACATGACCTTCTTACGCTCATGCATGGTTTCCGTGATGACAAAGCTATCAAGATCGCGCTTGCCGACTTCCCAATCCAGCAAATGGGTCGGAATTACGCCGAAGGTCTTGCCACCTGCGCTTTGCACCGCGTTGGCCACCTTGCCCATCAGCCCGACATCACCCGCGCCGTAGACCAAACGCCAGTCGTTGCGCACCAACATTTCGCCAGTTTCGACCGCCGCATCGGCAAAAGCTGCAGCATTCCCGTCACGCGACCCACAATACACACACACGGACTTTGGAATTGTAGACATCGGACCCTCACTGTCGCAGCTTCACTTTGACCGGTCATAGCCGCGTTGTTAAGGTGTCTCAACCAATTGCTTTGGGTTGGTCTGATGAGGGGATTAAAACGTGTCTGACGGTTCGAAATCGAGCGTGTTGCTTGTGGCTCTTGGGGCAGGTGTGGCGGTGGCCATCGGTATTGCTGTCGTTATGTTTCTGCCAGAGCCTGAACCGGCTGATCCATTGACGGCAGCGGCCACACCGATTGTCGCCCCAGAGCCCAGCGTAACGACGGCTGAGGCCCCCAGCACACCAGAGCCTGCGGCACCACAAGGTCCGCAGTTTGATACCTTCCGCGTTGAGATCGACGGCAGCATGGTCATAGCGGGCCGCGCAGACCCTGGACAGGTTGTTGATATAACGCTCGCGGGTGAGGTTCTTGAGCGGGTCACTGCGGATGCCAGCGGCAGTTTCGCGGCCTTTCCTGTCGCAGGCCCCTCCCAGACGCCGCGCCGGTTGGCCCTTGTCGCTGACCCCGATGGTTTGCGCCTGACATCGGAAACGACCTATATTGTGGCCCCAATTGCCGCGCCAGAGCCTGTGATCGTGGCCGATACCGTCGCGGTCCCTGATGAACCACCTGCATCGGATAACATCGCCAGCATCGATACCTTACCTGAAACAGGAGAGGCCCCGGCCTTGCCTGCTGTCGAAGATGCCGTCACACCACCTTCTGCGCCTGATGCGCTAACTGTCCTGCAGGCAGATTCCAGTGGTGTGCGTGTCGTGCCAAGCAGCCCCGCGTTGCCCGTGCCCAACGTGGCCGTTGATGCGATCACCTATGATCCGAAGGGCGAGGTCCAATTGGCCGGACGCGCAACCGGCGATGGCGCTGTGCAAATCTATCTTGATAATGAGCCACTGACCACGACCCCGATTGCGCCCGGTGGCGATTGGCGCGTTGATTTGCCCGATATCGACACGGGCGTTTACACGTTGCGGGTCGATGAGGTTGATGCAGAAGGTGAGGTTGTTTCGCGCGTTGAAACCCCCTTCAAGCGCGAAGAGGCCGAGGATATTGCTGCTGTACTGGCTGAGGAAACATCGGCAGATGGGTTTGAGGTTGCAGTCAAAACCGTGCAGCCCGGCGCCACGCTTTGGGCGATCGCAGAAGAGACCCTCGGGAACGGTATTTTCTATGTTGAGGTCTTTGAAGCCAACACTGATCTCATCCGCGATCCAGACTTGATTTACCCCGGTCAGATTTTCCGACTGCCCAAGATCACGCAGTAACGCTGGACCTCTGGTATTCCGCAGTGCGGCATCTTACGTTGAGGGGCTGCAATCCGGAGTGAACGATGCGTGGTCTGGCCAAAACCGATGCGAACCTGAACGACGCGCAGGTCCAAGGATGGGCTGTGATCCGTCGGGTCGTGCCTTACTTGTGGCCAGAGGGACAGACTTGGGTCAAGCGCCGCGTTGTTATTGCGGTTGTGGTGCTCTTGATTTCCAAATTCATCGCCGTGGGCACGCCCATTCTTTATAAGCAGGCGGTGGATGCGCTGGCCCCGGAAGGTGCTTCGGCCGCGACTTTGCTTGGCTTTGGTGCCGTTGGGTTGACGCTGGCTTATGGGTTTGCCCGGTTGATGACCGTGGGCTTCCAGCAGCTGCGCGATGTGGTCTTTACCCGTGTCGGCCAGCGCGCGTTACGGCAGCTGGCGTTAGAGACTTTCACCCATATTCACCGCCTGTCCATGCGCTATCATATCACCCGGAAAACGGGCGGGCTGTCCCGTGTGATTGAGCGCGGGGTGAAAGGCGTCGACTTCCTTTTGCGGTTCTTGCTGTTCTCAATGGGGCCGTTGATGCTGGAACTGCTGATGATCTCGGTCATCCTGTTTTTCCTGTTTGATGTCTGGTACCTAGCGGTCGTTGTTCTGACCATCGCGCTTTATGTTTGGTTCACCTTCAAGGTGACGGAATGGCGCGTGAAGATCCGCAAGGAAATGAACGAGCAGGACATGGACGCCAACCAAAAGGCGATCGACAGCCTGTTGAATTTTGAGACGGTCAAATATTTTGGTGCGGAACGCTGGGAAGCTGATCGTTATGACAACGCCATGGCCAACTATGAAAACGCGGCCATTCGGACCAATTATTCACTCGCCTTTCTGAATTTCGGCCAATCCGTGCTGATCACCGGCGGTCTGGTGGCTGTGATGGTGATGGCTGCAGTTGGTGTGCAGCGCGGGGATCTGACAGTGGGCGATTTCGTGATGGTCAACGCCTATATGATCCAGATCACCATGCCGCTGAACTTTCTGGGCACGGTATACCGCGAAATCCGTCAGGCGCTTATCGATATGGGCGACATGTTTGACCTGCTCGAACAACCCGCTGAAGTGCAGGACAAGCCCGATGCCAAGGCTTTGGCCATCGAAGGTGGCCGGGTTTCTCTGCAAGATGTGGGTTTCGGTTACGATGATGCGCGGCCTATCCTGAAAGGTGTCAGCCTTGATGTGGAGCCTGGTCAGACCGTTGCGATTGTAGGCTCGTCCGGGTCTGGAAAATCCACCATTGGACGGCTGTTGTTCCGCTTTTATGACGTGGGCAGTGGCGCGTTGTTGATCGACGGTCAAGACATCCGCGATGTGACCCAAGAAAGCTTGCATGCCCAGATCGGCGTGGTCCCGCAAGATACTGTGCTGTTTAATGACACGGTACATTACAACATCGCCTACGGTCGCCCCACCGCCACCGAGGATGAGATTATCGCAGCTGCCAAGGCCGCAAAGATCCATGATTTCGTCAGCAGTCTGCCCGATGGGTATCAGACGACAGTGGGCGAACGTGGGCTGAAACTGTCAGGGGGAGAAAAGCAACGCGTCGGCATCGCCCGCACCTTGCTAAAGAACCCGCCGATCCTATTGCTGGATGAGGCGACATCCGCCCTTGATACCGAAACCGAAATGGAAATCCAGGCCGAGCTGAAGGCCATGGGCCAAGGCCGCACGGTCATTACTATCGCCCACCGCCTGTCCACAATTGCCGATGCCGACCGGATCGTCGTGCTGGAAAATGGCGTGATCGTCGAGGAAGGCAAACATGATGATCTGCTGGCGCGGGATGGGCGTTACGCCCATCTGTGGAACCGGCAGTCTGAGGATGATGCGGCCTAACTGTTGCACGTTGCGTAGCTTTGGCGCGGCGCACAGATAATTTTGAGTCTGAACAGTGAGCCGGGTTATGCTATGCGGACCCAAACCGGACATTCCACGCGCCAGCCCGTATGCCTCAGATGTAGGACTTTGCTGACTTTCGCCGCGCCAGAACCAATGACCGCTTTCCCAAAAGTGTGTGAAGCAAAAATCTCGACAAAGTTCGATTTAAAGCGTTAGTTGTCGGCAACGTGACTTTGGAGTCCAAACAAAGAATGACAGCAATATGCCGCGCCGTTGGACTTTTTATCATGCTTAGTACATCAGCATGGGCAGAAGACCCGTTCCAAGACGGAGCGCCATGCGATGATTTGTGGTTTTCCCGGAACGCCATGCTCGACAAAGCCGGGTATTGCTTTGCCTCACCTCTGGGTCAGGCGGTCTTCGACAATTCTGACTGCCAATCGAATGCAGTGGGCATTGATGCGTTGACCCAGACCGCTATAGACCTGATCAAAGCACGCGAGGAGTTCTTTCAATGCAATGTCGATACCTCACGAACAGCGCTTGATCTTGATCCGCAGGATATGGCCAGGCGCAGAGTTTTAGATATCCAACCGGTCGAAGAAACGCTTTGGCAGTTTGAGCATTCTTGTGTCGGTTATGTCGGAGATCTCGCGCCAATCCACTCTGCACCAATTTCAACAGCGCCGACAATCGGTACCGTACAGCCCGGAGCGCTTCTGAATTTCAACAGAGGTACTTGGATGGAAGATGCTCGCGGCAATGCAATTGATGCAGATCCTATCGAGCCCGCCTTTCCTGAATGGATCTTTGCTGAAGTATTGGGTTCAGCGGACCAACATGTTGCTGGTTGGATCGAAAGGCCTCAAGGGGCTCTAAAACTTGCAGAATTCGGCGGAATTTGTGAAGGGGTTGCAGGTTAGAAGGCGGTAGAGACGTAAACCATACCAAACACCTGCATCTGAGTGTCTTTCTAGAAGGGTTGAAATATCTTCCCCGACCGCTAGTGCCGCAAGATACACCAAGGTCTGCTGCGCGGGACTTAGCCGGCTTCTACTGCCCCCAGTCAAGCGGCAGCTTTAGCAAGCAGGCGCATCGAACCAGCTTCTGCGCTGAGACAACATGAGTTTTGTGGTGTTTCTCCGATTTGATCAAGTTAGCTACCCACCCGATCCTCGCAACCGGTCGATCTGTATGGTGCAGATCTGGTGCCCGGGCCTCAACGCGGGGCATATTTTCTAAACCTTCGTATCGTCATAATACATTTACAAAATGTCATGTAACTCCGAATGGAAATGGAGAACAGAGTTAAACCGATGGAAGATAATCCGCATTTCATCATTCTTATGCTCGCAACCGCATCTATATCTCTTGGATTCGTCAAGTTGATGCGAATCCGACATCTCGCGGTGAACGGGGTACGAACGGTTGGCAGAATTGTGGCCACGCGCTACGAACCAATGCATCGTTACGACAACGAAACTGGAGCTTACCTTACGATCCAGTTTCAAACACCTTTCGGCATGCGCCAATGCCAACACTTTTTACCGGCACCGATTATTGGTGGTCTTTCGCATGGTGAAGTGGCCGCAGCGAAGGGCAAAACGATCACTGTCATCTACGATCAGAACAACCCCAAAAGGGTAACAACCAACATCATCCGTGAGACCATCGTTACCTGGGTTTTGTTGTTACTTGGTCTAGCTTTGCTATTTGCCTTCATCACTTACGGGGATCAGGTGATTCCAAAATTAAGGGAAGCATGGTAGTGGCTGCGCAGGTCATGTAATTCACCAGAAAGGGCAGAGTCATAATCTGGCGGCTAAAATACTGAGAGCGTTGTACATTGTCCCGGAGATTGAAGAAAAGATGGGTCCTCGGCTTCCCAAGTCGCCTTCAAATAGCAGACAGAACCGACGCCTTAGCCCAGTAAATCGACATAGCATTTAGCCCGTCTCAACAGTGCTGCGGGATAAACCGCTTTAACGAACTGGGATTCGTTCCAAATGCTTGACAACAAAACCTCTGACTTCTTCAAAGGCATATGCGCCGCCATGAACATAAAGCACCCTCCTCTTCGGATTGCTCTTTGGTGAAACAACCCATTCGCCCCGGATACCAGCAATATTGACATCATCAATTTGCGCGTCGATTTCGTGCGCCAAACCCTTAAAATAGGGATTCCAGCCCTCAACCTTATCAATGCTGCGCGTACCGTGGGCTTTACCGCATAATGCTATTTTGACCGAGCAAAGGACGATATCGTCCTGTACAGCAAGATAACTACGCATATTATACCACCCAAGAATGCAAGCGACCTCAACAGAAAACCAATGAAAAAGTATATCTCAGGAGGGTCGAGCCCATAGAGACCTTCCAACCATGCGCCGAGAGCATAGATGATGGCCAAGAGGGCCATTATGTTCATCCACATTAGGGTGCCAGGTTTGACGTTCATTTACAGGCCCTCCATCAAGCCGCTGCTGCGTATGATGTAACTAAGGTATCTAAAGTTAGTAATGCAGACAACAACACGGAATGAAATCCGCTAAAACGGACATTGGCTGCGATGCAGAAAATTGGAAGACTGGGCTCAGACCAGACTTTGGCCGTGACCTGTGCCAACGTCTGCTATGTTGAACCCGGTCAATGTTCTGACGTGAAAGTCAATGTGACCGGATGTTTCACACCAAGGCTTACTTGTGGGGCAGCCCATCGTTCAGTTTGAGCCAGGCGAGCGCCTCTGCCGCGTAGTAATGTTCTCGCGGTTCTACTTTGTCAGGATCATCGAGCAGAGACGCATAGAAATGCGTCTCGTTCGGAAATTTTGTGCTGCGGTAGAATAGGGGTGTGCCGCAGTCGGGACAAAACCCGCGTGTCACCCCCTCACTGCTTTGGAAGGTCTTCGGCGCCAGCCCATCAAGCTGCCACATCCCGTTTTCCTGCCCGATCCATGTTGTCATGGGCGAGGCTGTCGCGCGTCTGCAGCTTTCGCAATGGCAGTGGCCGACCCAATTATGTGGGCCAGTCAGTGTAAAGCGGCAACCGCCGCAAAGGCAGTGACCGCTTAACACATTTGGCTCTGACATTCGTTTGTCCTATTCCGCCGCCTGCAAAGGCTGCGTCAGAGTGAGTGGGGCAGGGATGTCGTCTTCGTTCCAGATGAACTCGGGCGTTTTGATCCGGCGGGCCTGACGGGCCAGTGCCCAGTCGCGTGCCGCCCGGCTGCTGCGTCCCATGGACAGTTTTGCCAAGAGCCGCGCAAACCACATCACATAGGTCACAAACCAGACGCGGACCGCCAGCATGGATGGCGTGAACACCAGTGTCAGCATCGTCGCAATGCCCAGGCCAAAGACAACGGCTGTCGCCAGCTGTTTCCACCACAGCGCCGTCGGGCTGTCGATCGAATAGCCGCCATTCATGAAATCAAGGCTGAGCCCGAACATCATCGGTGCGAGGCCTGCCATCGTGGTGATCGTGGTCAGCAAGACGGGGCGAATACGGTCTTCTGCGGTGCGTGTAATTGCCTCGGACCGGGGCATGTATCTGCTGTATTCCTGATAGGTGTCGATCAGGATGATGTTGTTATTCACAACGATCCCGGCCAGTGCCACGATCCCCGTACCCGTCATAATGATCGAGAACGGCTGATCCATGACCAACATCCCCACCAGCGATCCGGCGGTGGACATGACAACAGCCATCAGCACCAGAATTGAGTTATAGATACTGTTGAACTGTGCCAGCAGGATGATGAACATCAAACCCAAAGCGCCCGCAAAGGCCGTTTGCAGGAACGCGCCGGACTCGGCCTGTTCTTCCTGGTCGCCGGTCCATTCCCAATCGATGGACGCGGGCAGGGGCGAGGTTTCAAGCCATTCGGTCAGCACCCCAATCCGCTCGTTTGCGTTCACCGGGCTTTCGGTCGTGTCACCGTCCGCCACTTGTTCAGCCAGCATGTCGGCCGTGACGCCCTCAGAAAGGCTGATCACATTGTAGCGACCCATCCCGGTTGTTGTTTCGTCAATTAGAACGGCAACGGCTTGGGGTTCCCCGCCCGCAACGATACTGACGAGATTGCTCGCTACGTCCGCCTTCACATCAAAGTACCGCTTTTGGTCGATCCGGTCGATTTGTGCCAGCTTTTCAACCGGCGAGCGGGTGATGAAGTTTGACAGCGGAATCAGCCCTTCATTGGTGCGCACTCGCAGGCTGTCGAGGGTCGAAAGCACCCGGTCTTCCTCGGGCAAACGCACGCGGATCTCGATTTCCTCGTCCGAGCTATCGACCCGCATCGTATCCAGCAGGATCCCGCGTGTGACAAGCTGCACCATCGCCCCGACTGAGGCCACATCAGCGCCAAAGCGCCCGGCCTTTTCGACATCAACATCAATTTGCCAATCGATGCCGGGCAGGGGCAGCGAGTCTTCGATGGTGATCAGACCCGGCGTCTGTTCGAACTGCGCGCGTGCCAAATCGGTCGCCGCAAGAAGCTCTTCCCAATTGTCGCTTTTCAGGCGCAGGTGCACGGGCTTGCCTGATGCAGGACCACGGGCTTGGGCCAGAATCTCGGCTTGGACGCCAGGGATCTTATCCAGCTCGGCCTGAATTTCGGCCAGCACGACATCGCCATCCAGCTCGGCGATGCCTGCGCGATCTTCCCATGGAATGGTTTCTAGCTGGACTTGACCGATGGTGTCACCGGGGATGCTGGCCCCGCTGGCATCGGTGTTCAGCCCACCGTCACCGGCAAAGGAGAAGGCGGTGATCACGCCGGGATGTGCAAGCACGACCTCTTCGGCTTGCCGGACCAATTCATCCTTTTCATTCAGCGACAGGTTGCCGCGTGCTTTGACGTAAACGATGGCCTGCTCGGGCTCGGATTCCACAAAGAATTCAACACCGTTGTTGTTGCTGCCGTAGTAGCCAAAGATCGAGATCACCAAGAAGATGACGCCACCGACAGTCACCAGTGGCATGATCGGGTTGCCCGCGATGAAATGCATGAAATAGCCAAAGGCTGAGCGTTTATAGCCTGCCTTAATCTTGGTCGCTTGCCGTTCGATCTTGGCCGCGCCAATGGTGATCGACAACAGCATCGCCCCGATCATGAACATCACCATGCCCGGCAGCGACGCGCCAAGCCCGTCCGTTTGCACCGCTTCGCCGGACAGATAGCCCGGGTTCAGTGTCAACATGGCGCCGGTAAAGACGACCATGCCTGCAGGCACCACGAGAGCCGCGCGCACTACCCAAGGCAGGCGGGCGCGCAAGGCGTCTGATGTGTTGCCAAACAGCCGGCTCATCCGGCCAGTCACGCCGCCCATGACCGGCAGGTAGACCAATGCCACGACCAATGACGCGGACAGAACGAAGATCAGCGTGACGGGCAGCATCCCCATGAATTGCCCCGGCACGCCGGGCCAGAACAGCATGGGCAGGAAGGCGCAAAGCGTGGTCGCTGTGGATGAGATGATTGGCCAGAACATGCGCTTCGCCGCTTCAACATAAGCATGCATCGGCCCGCTGCCTTCGCGGATGCGTTTGTCGGCGTATTCCACCACCACAATCGCCCCATCGACCAGCATCCCCACTGCAAGGATCAGACCGAACATGACGATGTTCGAAATGGTGATCTCCATTACCGCCAATAGGGCAAAGCACAAAAGGAATGAGGTCGGAATCGCAAAGCCCACCAGCAGGGCGGGCCGTGTCCCAAGGGCTGCCAGAACGACAATCATCACCAAGGCAATGGCGGTCAGAACCGACCCTTCCAGCTGGCTGACCATCGACGCTACGTTCCGCGATTGGTCATTAGAGGTGCCCACATCAATCGCCGCCTGCAGCTCGGGCGGCCAAGTGGCCCGTTCCTCTTCCACGATCTCGCGGACAAGGGCGGTGGTGTCGATCAGGTTAAAGCCTTTGCGTTTGACGACCTGCAGCGCCACGGTGTTCACGCCGTTAAAGCGGGCTGTGCCGACCCTGTCTTCAAACGTCAGTCGAATCGTAGCCAGATCGCCCAATGTGATCACGCGGTCGCCGTTGGTTTTGACCGGCAGGTTGTAGATATCGCCGGGTTCATCAAAAGAAGACGGAATTTTGACGGCAAATGTCCCTTGGTCGGTCTCAACCTCACCTGCCGCAATCAATAAGTTGTTGTTTGTCACAACATTAATCAATTCGCCCGCAGTGACGTTATAGGCCTCAAGCCGCAGGGGATCGATCTCGACCTCAAGCATCTCATCGCGTTGCCCGGCAAGCCCTGCTTCAAGCACGGCATCAAGCCCCTCGATCCGGTCCTGTAGATCTTTTGCCACGCGCAAGAGCGTGCGTTCAGGCACTTGGCCGGTCAGGTTCACGATCACAATCGGGAATTCCGAGAAGTTGATCTCATTGATCGAGTATTTGTCTGCACCGGCAGGAAACTGTGCCTCGGCGGTGTTCATGGCAGACCGGATATCGGCGAGGATCTTCGTTTTATCCCAACCAAACTCGAATTCCAGCGCGACACCCGCATAGCTTTCGGCTGCAGTCGAGGACATGGTTTTCAGGCCGTCCAGATCGGACAGCTCGGTTTCCATAGGTTTGACCAGCAGTGTCTCACTATCTTCCGCCGAAATACCGGGGAAGGGGACAGAGACGAAGATCGCCGGGATTTCGATGTCCGGCTCACCCTCTTTGGGCAGGCCGACATAGGCCATGCCCCCCGCCAAAAGCGAGAGCGCAATGAAGGCCAGAACCATACGGGCCCGTGAGGCGGCCCAATCAACTATTCCGCTCATCCTTTTGCCTCTTGAAATGTGGGCGCGACGCGAACGCCGTCGATCACGAACTCCTGGCCAACGGTGATGATATCAACAGTTTCGGGTAGGTCGGTGACCCAAACCCCCTCGGGCGTGTCCCGCAGCAAGGTGACGGGCATGAAGACAGCGATGTTGTTTTCATCCACTGTGCGGACACCCAAAATACCGTCGTCGTCCAAGGTCAGCGAGGACTGCGCAATGAGATGCGCGGTGCGCCCCTCAGCGGCCACGATAATCTCGGCGGTTTGGCCATCGCTGATGGACAGATCAGCATTTTCAACGGTGACTTCGACCCGGAAGGTCCTTGTCAGCTCATCTGCGCTGCGGGCCAGGAATGTCACGCGCCCTTGCACTTCACGGCCCGCGGTCAGCCGCGCACCGGCGATTGCGCCAACGCTGATTTTATCGACGTCCAGTTCCGGCACAAAGCCCACCAGTTTGATCGGATCCAGTTGGATAATCGTGGCGCAAAGCGCGCCGGGTTGCATCAGTGAGCCAAGCTCAGCAGTATCCGTTTCCAGCAAGCCCGCAAATGGTGCGTTGATCTCGAGCCGTTCAATCTCGCGTTCGGCAGAGGCCACAGCCGCCTCAGAGGCTTCGATCCCGGCTTCTGCTGCGATTACAGCTGAATTAGCGCGCTGTACGCCTGCTGTGGCCGCGTCCATTGCTGCCTGTTCGCTTGCAACACGTGTTTCGGTCGCAAAACCATCCAAAGACAATTGGCGGGCGGCGTTTAGATTGATCTCGGCCTCGCTGACGCGTGCATTTGCTTCGGTCAGACCGGCAAGCGCCTCGGGCACACGCCCCTGTGCTTCTGCCAATCTCGCGCGGGCTTCAGCGAGCGATGCCTCGCGGACCCCCGGATCGAGACGGCACAAAGCGTCACCCGCGTTCACGAATGCACCTTTGCGCAGCGGTTCTGACACAACAAGACCAGATGTTTCTGCGGCGACCGAGACCTGACGCGCAGCCTCGGTGCGTCCGCGCAGGATCACGGCGCTATCGACGGTTTGGGCCACAGAATGCAGTGCAACAACGCCTACAGCTCCATCTGATACATCAGCCACCTCTGTCTCGGCGGCGGTATCTTCTAAGGTCAAATCGGTGTCCGCTGTTGGCGCGCCTTGGGCGAATGCAACTAGGCTATCGCGCTCAAACACAATCAAATAAAGGAACGCGGACACCAGTAATGCGGTGAACACAGGAATGATTCTCATTATTTAACCTCTTGATGCCACCAGTTTAGCTTGAGATGGACGATTTGCGATACTTTGGTGTTACGGCTGACTTAACTCGTTAGATCAGGAATTTTCACTAAACTATTCGGTTCAGTTTAGCTTGCAATTGTACGCCCCGCAAGATCACTTTTCTGCGTAGCTGCGTGATACATGCGGGCTTGAGCACGTTGGGCACTTGTTCATCCCATAGCCTTCGCGATATGTACCCGCAAATGTTGTTTCGCAATCCGCGATAAATGGGGGTTCTGGTGAGTAATTCGGACAGTTTCATTGACGAAGTCACCGAAGAGGTGCGCCGCGAAAAGCTGTTTGGGCAGTTGCGCAAATATGGCTGGATCGGCGTGGCTGCTGTTGTCGCGATTGTTGGCGGGGCCGCTTGGAACGAATACCGGACGGCGCAAGAACGTAATGCGGCGCAAGCCACCGGTGATGCATTGCTGGCAGCCCTTGAGGAAAACGACGTGGCCGCACGCGCTAGCGAAATTGCTGGGGTTGAAGCTGAGGGCAGTGCCACTGCAGTAACTGCACTTCTGACCGCCGCGACCCAGGAAGAAGCGGATGATGCTCCAGCAGCCTTTGCAACATTGACCGCTTTGGCCGCGAATGAAGACATTCCCGTGATGTACCGCGATTTGGCGGCGTTCAAAGCTGCGATGCTGCCTTCTGATGACGCCACTGCCCGTCTTGCCGCACTTGAGGCGCTGTCCCAGCCAGGTCAGCCGTTTCGGTTGTTGGCGCTGGAACAGATGGCCTATGCAACGTTGGACGGGGGTGATGCGGAAGGCGCGATTGCCCTTCTTCGCAGCATTGAGGAAGATGCCGGTGTGACCCGGGGCTTGCTAGAGCGGGTGCAAACCCTGATGGTGGCGCTGGGAGAAACACCTGCCGAGCCCCCGGCAGACGTCCAAACCCAATAAAACGCAGATTGGATCGCAACGTGACAGCCAAGACACTTATCGGCATGACACTCGCATTGGGCCTTTTGGCGGCTTGCGGCGAAGAAGATATTATCCTGCCGGGCGAACGCTTCGATTTGCGGCAAACTGCTGTAACCGCCAATCAAGTGCGCGATGTTTCCATTCCGGCGGCGCGTGCCAATGCGGATTGGACCCACCGGAACGGCGGGCCGGATCATCAGATCACACATCCCGCTTTAGGGGAAACACTGACGCCCTTGTTTGCGGTCGACATCGGCGAAGGCAACAGCAAGCGGGCCCGGATCACGGCCGAGCCTGTCGTGGCTGGTGGTGTGATTTATACAGTCGATGCACGGGCGACCGTGTCGGCAACGTCAACCAATGGTCAGACGCTGTGGTCGAGAAATCTGACCCCGGGCCGGGACAATGCCAATGATGCATCTGGTGGCGGTGTGTCGGTTGGCAATGGCCAAGTATATGTGACAACCGGCTTTGGTGAGATCACGGCAATGGATGCCGCAACTGGCCAGGTTTTGTGGGTGCAGGACTTAGATGCGCCTGTGACCACCGGGCCAACCTTGAACGGCGATCTGGTCTATGTCGTCTCACGCGACAGCACGGCTTGGGCGCTTGAGACAAGCAACGGACGGATTCGTTGGCAACAATCTGGATCACCATCTTCTGCGAATTTTGGTGGCGGGGCGTCGCCTGCAGTCAGCGGCGACATTGCGATTTTCCCGTTTCCTTCCGGCGAGGTTGCAGCAACCTATCCAAGCGGCGGCCTGCCGCGCTGGTCAACGGTGGTATCGGGGGACCGGCTTGGGCGCGCGGCATCGCTGATCAATGATATTGCGGGCGATCCGGTGATTGCCGGCAACCGGGTCTATATTGCCAATTTCGGCGGACGGACATTGGCACTTGATCTATCGGACGGAAGCCGGGTTTGGACGGCTGGTGAAGGGGCTATCGGGCCAGTTTGGCCAACCAGCAATGCCGTATTCCTGATCAATGATGTGAACGAATTGGTGCGGCTTGATGCAGGCAATGGCACGCCGGTTTGGCGGATCGCTCTGCCTAATTTCGAAGAAGGCCGGACAAACCGTCAACGCAGTGTTTTTGCGCATTACGGGCCCATTCTGGCGGGCGGGCGACTGATCGTTACCTCTTCGGACGGGGTGATCCGGCAGTTTGCCCCCCGCTCTGGCGCGTTGATTGGCACGGTGGATCTACCCGGTGGTGCGGCCTCTGCACCGGTGGTTGCTGGTGAGACGCTTTATGTTCTTAGCACAGACGGGAAATTGCACGCTTTCCGTTGAGCACAAATTGGTGTATCGGCGCGGCTTGGACCCGTCAGGAGCACATCGATGAGTTTTACCCTTGCCATTGTGGGGCGTCCCAATGTGGGCAAATCCACGCTTTTCAACCGATTGGTTGGCAAGAAACTAGCGCTGGTTGATGACCAGCCCGGGGTGACGCGCGACCTGCGTGAAGGTGAAGGCCGGATCGCTGATCTGCGGTTCACTGTCATTGACAGTGCGGGGCTGGAAGAGGCTACAGACGACAGCCTGCAAGGCCGGATGCGCCGTTTGACTGAACGCGCGGTTGAGATGGCTGATGTCTGCCTGTTCATGATCGATGCGCGGGCAGGGGTTCTACCCGCGGATGAGGTCTTTGCCGATATTCTGCGCAAGAAAAACGCCAATGTGATCCTTGCCGCCAACAAAGGCGAAGGCAAAGCAGCGGATGCAACCATTCTGGAAGCCTATTCGCTGGGCTTAGGTGAGCCGATCCGCATGTCCGCGGAACATGGCGAAGGCATGGGCGAATTGATGGATGTGCTGCGTCCCATCGCGGATGCACATGCCGAGCAGGCCGCCGCCGATGCGCCTGATGTAGATGTGGATGTCAGCGACGATGACGAAGACACCGCGCGCGTGCCAACACGTGCCAAGCCGCTTCAGATCGCCGTGGTCGGGCGGCCTAATGCGGGCAAGTCCACATTGATCAATCAGATTATTGGGGAAGAGCGGCTTTTGACTGGCCCTGAGGCCGGGATCACCCGTGATGCGATTTCAGTCCAGCAGGACTGGGACGGCGTACCGATGCGGATTTTTGACACCGCGGGCATGCGCAAGAAAGCCAAAGTGCAAGAGAAGCTGGAAAAGCTCTCGGTCTCTGATGGGCTGCGCGCGGTGAAGTTTGCAGAAGTCGTCGTCGTATTGCTTGATGTTGAAATCCCGTTTGAACAGCAGGACTTGCGAATAGCCGATTTGGCCGAGCGTGAAGGGCGGGCCGTTGTTGTCGCGGTGAATAAATGGGACATCGAAGGTGACAAGCAGGTCAAACTGAAAAAGCTGCGGGAAGATTTTGAACGGCTGCTGCCGCAACTGCGGGGGGCACCTTTGGTGACCGTCTCGGCCAAGACCGGCAAAGGGTTGGACCGGCTGCAACAGGCAATCATGCGCGCGCATGAGGTGTGGAACCGCCGCGTCACAACCGCCCATCTGAACCGCTGGCTGACAGGCATGCTGGAACAGCACCCACCGCCCGCACCGGGGGGCAAGCGCATTCGGATGCGCTACATGACCCAGGTCAAAACGCGTCCACCCGCATTTGTGGTGATGACATCGCACCCAGATATGATGCCAGAAAGTTACAAGCGTTATTTGGTCAACGGGTTGCGGGCGGACTTTGATATGCCCGGCACGCCAATCCGGCTGTTCTTGCGCGATCAGGGTGAGAAGAACCCTTACAAAGACAAGAAATCGTCGCAGCCGTCGCGCTTGTCCAAACACCTCAAAAAGGGGCCGTCTGACCGCTAAGAGCCATAAAAAATTGGGTGGTCAGGAAAAGCAGACTTGCCCAAACACTGACCTTGCGTCACTTTATCCCTATTTAAAGAGGGATATTGTCATGAAACGAATAGCGATTTTTTGCGACGGCACGTGGAATTCACCCACGATACCTGAAACCACGAATGTCCATCACCTGTATGACGCCTGCGTCCAAGACGACAGCCAAGCAGTGATCTATCGCGCAGGCGTTGGCACCGGGGAATTGTCCGGCAAGGTCACGACAACGCTTAATAAGATCTTCGGCGGTGCCTTTGGCTGGGGGCTGGCCAGAAATGTCAAACAGACTTACGCGCAGCTTTGTGAAGTCTATGAGCCAGAGGATGAAATCTACATCTTCGGGTTTTCGCGGGGGGCCTATACGGCCCGATCCTTGGCGGGGATGATCCGTAAATGCGGCATTATTCCAAAGGATAAATTGGGCCCAATTAGGCTTGCAAGTGCATGGAACCTTTATAAAAAATCCGGCCCTGCCAATCACCCCGACAAGACCCGGATTTGGTCGCGTCGGCTAAAGTTGTCACCTGATGTCGCCACGTCAACCGACGACCTCAAACTGCGTGATGGCAAGGGCCATATCGTCAACATCGCCTATCTTGGGGTCTGGGACACTGTCGGTGCGCTTGGCATTCCAGAACAACTGTTGGGACCCATCGCCAAGCTGTGGAACTGGCGCTACCGGTTCCATGACGCCGAGCTGTCTTCGCTTGTTCGCACAGCACGGCATGCCGTCGCATTGGACGAACGTCGGGTGTTTTATCAGCCCGCCTTGTGGGACAATATGGATGACCCCAAGGGCAACAACAAAGGGGATATGACGCCCGATAGCCCCTGGCAGCAGCTATGGTTTGTTGGCAGTCATGGAATCGTTGGCGGCAGCAGTCCAAGCGAAAAACTGGTTGCTTACCCGCTTGAATGGATTTTGGAAGGGGCCAAGGGCCTGCGTCTAAAAGAGACGGCCCGGATACCAAAAGAAAAGGGCGATCCCTCTTTTGAGACCAAAGAGCTGACCGATCCAGGGTTGATCTACAACATCGCACCCGGTCTGCTCGAATGGCGTGATCCGCCGAAGAGCTCGGGCGAAATACATCCGTCCGTGGCGATCCGGGCGCAGCGCTTGGCAGGTCTTTATCGGCCGGGAACGATCATGCCGGTGTTGACTGCGCTGCTACAGGCAGAACAGCCAATGCCGATGGAAGAGCCTAGACAAGCTGTCCGTCAGGCGTGATCCGGGTTTTGCCGCGCAGATAAGGGTGCAAGGCGGCGGGCAGATCAACTGATCCGTCCGCTTGCTGCCCGTTTTCCACAACGGCGATCAGGGCCCGCCCGACAGCCAGACCTGAGCCGTTCAGCGTATGGACAAACTGCGGTTTGCCACCGCCTTCGGGCTTGTAGCGGGCATTCATCCGGCGCGCTTGATAGTCGCCCGCAACAGAAACCGAGCTGATCTCGCGATATGTATTCTGCCCGGGCAGCCAAACTTCGATGTCGTGGGTCTTGCGCATGCCTGCGCCCAGATCGCCGGTGCAGAGCACGACCGTGCGGTAGGCCAGCCCCAGTTTTTCAAGGATCGCTTGGGCGCAGCCGGTCATCCGGTCGTGCTCGGCCGCGCTATCCTCGGGCCGGGTCACGCTGACCATTTCAACCTTTTCGAATTGATGCTGACGCAACATACCCGATGTATCGCGGCCCGCGCTGCCGGCCTCGGACCGGAAACATTGGGTGTGGGCGACATAGCGACGGGGCAGGTAATTTTCCTCTAGTGTCAGTCCATTAACGATGTTTGTTAATGTCACTTCTGCCGTGGGGATCAGCCACCAGCCGTTGGTGGTTTGATAGCTGTCCTCGCCAAACTTGGGCAGCTGACCGGTGCCATACATCATTTCTTCACGCACCAGTACGGGGGTGATAGTTTCTGTTAACCCATGCTCTTCCACGTGGACGTCGAGCATGAATTGCGCCAGCGCCCGGTGCAGGCGGGCGACCGCACCCGAGAGTAGCACAAAACGGCTACCAGAAAGTTTCGCGGCCGTTTCAAAATCCATGCCGGGACGAATGGCGGGGATGTCGTAGTGTTCAACCGGGTCGAAGGCGAAATTGGGGATGCTGCCGAATTTGTGGATTTCGACGTTGTCATCTTCGTCATCACCGTCGGGGATCGTGTCATCGGGCAGGTTCGGGATGGCCATCAGAAGGTCGGTCAGACGGGCATCTTCGGCCTTGGCCTGATCATTCAGTGCGGCGATTTCGGCTTTCTTTTCAGAGACTAAGGCACGCAGGCGTTCAAACTCAGCCTCATCGCCACGGCCTTTGGCGGCCCCCACTTCCTTGGCGGCTTTGTTCGCCTCGGCCTGGGCCGTTTCGGCGGCGAGAATCTTGGCGCGGCGCGCCTCATCAATGGCTAGAATGTCCGAGGACTGGGGTGCGATCCCACGGCGAGACAATGCTGCATCAAAGGCAGCTGGGTTGTCGCGAATGGTGCGGATATCATGCATGGGTCCGGTCCTTATCGGGGTTTTTGATGCGCCACGATATGCAACATTGGCGGGGGCAAGGGAACCAGAAAGTGCGGTATGGATTGCGTACAGAGCCCGTACAGATGGCGTACAAACGCCGGGGATCAGGTTTCAGGGGCGTCCTTGGGCGGATTAGGCGGGGGTGTAGGCGTCGAGGTCTTCTTTGAAGCGTTCCCATTCCAGTTCAAATTCTTCCCAGTCCATTTCAAATTTTGGCCAATGGTTGGGGTAGGGGGTGTAGTCGGGCAGTGTCGTGGTATCGTCGCCTAACATGTCCTTCCATTGTTCGTCCGATACGGCTACGTCTGTAAAATCTGCACTCCTCACAGCTGCACCTCGAAGATTAGCGACTGTGAGGTCTGCCTCCTGCATCTCTGCGTTTGTGAGGTCTACTCCCTGCATCTTTGCTAACGTGAGGTCTGCCCTCTGCATCTCTGCGTCCGTGAGGTCTGCCCCCTGCATCTCTGCGTACCTGATGTTTGCCCCCTGCATCTTTGCGAACGTGAGGACTGCCCTCTGCATCTTTGCGTACATGAGGACTGCCCCCTGCATCTCTGCAGACGGGAGGTTTGCCTCCTGCATCTCTGCGTCCGTGAGGTCTGCCCCTTGCATCTTTGCATACCAGAGGTTTGCCCTCTGAATCTTTGCGTCCGTGAGGTCAGCCCCTTGTAGCCATGCCTGTTCCATTTCGGAACTTTTAAAGCAAAACCCTTTCAGGTCAAAACCTTGCAAATTGCATGATCTAAGGTCTGGTTTGATTTTCTCTGGGTCATACCCGTCGACAAGTTTGGGTAACCGGCCAAGCGTTTGGGCAGCCTTTTCCATGTCGGGGCGGATTGGTTTTAATGCCCCTGCCCATTTTCGGATTTCTTTTGGGTCGATGATGCCCTCTGGGATTTCCTTTGCCGGGTACTCCCGCGAGAGTTCGCGGACGTAGAGGGACAGAATACTGACGATCCGTGCAACTTGTTCAGGCTGTTCCACGGCTAAGCCTTCCAGCCGGTCGATGGCGGTGGAGCGGGTGACGATGTCGTCTTCTTCTTCGCTAATGACTTGCCATGGTCCACGTTTGATTTCCACCGCGCCTTTAGGAAGTTCAAAGGGTGTGTCCGGCGTTTCGTTGACCGTGATCTGCGCATTAGAACTGCCAAAACGTTTGTAGACAACTTCGCGGGTCCGGCTGGTCACCTTTCGCCGCGCCGATAACCCGGCGAAGGCGGCGTCCAGTTTATTGTTGACCAGACCCGCTTCTGCCGCATCGGTTTGCCGTTTGTTGTATTGCGTGCGCAAAACAGTAAAGGGCAGGGCGATCGTCGCACCCAGAGAAGCTGTCAGCGCCGTCATTGTGATGAGCAGCATGCGCAGGCCTGTTGCCTCGGGGTCTGTCGATGGTGGAATGCGTTGAACGATCAAATACAGAACGTAGGCAAAGGCCAATACCAAGGCCCCGGCAAATATTGCCCAAATCACGGCGATCAGCCCGATGACAGTGCTTCGGGCGAAATTGCGGGGGTAGACTAAGGTGAGCGTGCGCCATCGGAAGAGCGTTTTGCTGCGTGCAGGTTTCGGCCCCGTCATCACTGTCGGCAAGAGCATGTATGCGAACTGCCCGATGAGAAAGAGGCTGCAGGCACTGCCGATGAGCGTCCAGCCGATTGAACGACTCGTTAGGTCTAAAATGAAATCATACATACGGTTTGCAATGCGCGTTAGGGTTGAAATCTCTGCCTTTCAAACCAGAAAACGCGTCCGCTGTGAATGGCCTTTGTCCTGCATATTTGCCCGCCCGCCGCGGCGGCTTGGACGGCATCCTGCTTGGTTACCCTCTGCGCCTCGCGCGAACTTCATCCTACCTGGGTTGCTTTCCCATTCTGCACTGCCCATATGGCGTCAAAGGCTTTGACAAATGCCCACGCAATCGCGGTTGCCAATCGCGCGGGCGGGACATAATGTGCCGCGACTTTCCGGGCGTTTCGCCCACATAAAACAAGGGATGGGAAATGAGACCTGCCGATCTGTTAATGCTGACGCTGATCTTCGGGATCATGTATTTTTTCTTGATCCGCCCCCAGCAGAAAAAGCTGAAAGAACATGCCGCTATGCTGGCCGCATTGCGCCGGGGTGATCAGATCGTGACCCAAGGCGGCGTGATCGGCAAGGTCGTGAAGGTCAAGGATGACAACGAAGTTGAGGTCGAGATCGCCAAAGGCATCAATGTCCGTGTGGTCAAATCCACGATCGCCACGGTCATGAACAAAACCGAACCGGCAAAATCCTGAACTTGCCCAAAAAGGCGCGCTGAATGCTCAACATCTCGTTCCCCAAGCTTGTGATGATCTGGCTGACGGTCATCGTTGGTCTTACCTTTGCAATGCCGAATGGGTTTTATGGCCGGGTGGAAGCCCATAATGACGCGATGGCGATCATTGACACGGGGCAGACCAACGCCGAATTGGAAGCTGACGCCGCACTTTGGCCCGGCTTTCTGCCCTCGGGCCTTGTGAACCTTGGCCTTGATCTGCGCGGCGGTGCCCATTTGCTGGTTGAGGTGCAGGTTGAGGATGTGCATGCCTCTTTCATGGAAGGCTTCTGGCCCTCGGTTCGTGATGTTTTGGCCGCTGAGCGTGATACCGTGGGTTTTGTTACCCGCGAAGACAGCCCGCCCACTGAATTGCGCGTCCGGATTTCTGAGCAGGCCGGTGCCACCCGTGCCTTTGAACTGGTCCGTGGTTTGGGCACCCCTGTGACCTCATTTACTGGCGCGGCTGCCAGCAATATTGATGTGTCCATCAATGGTCCTGTTTTGACGATCACCCTGAGCGATGCTGAGATCGTCGCGATGAACGAACGCACCATCCTGCAGACTTTGGAAATCGTCCGTCGCCGGATTGATGAGGTCGGCACCCGCGAGCCTACTATTCAACGCCAAGGCTCGGAGCGTATTCTGGTGCAGGTCCCCGGCGTTGGGTCCGCCCAAGAGATCATCGATCTGCTTGGCACCACGGCCCAGCTGACCTTTAATCAGGTTGAAGGCCGCACGGCCGATCCCGACCAATCCCCTGGCACGGGCAATATGATACTGCCATCCTTGGATGAACCCGGTGTGTTCTATATTCTGGAGCGTGGCGCTGTGGTCACCGGTGAAGATCTGGAAAATGCCCAGTTGGATTTTGACCAGAATGGCCGCCCGGCTGTCGCTTTCCGTTTTAACACCTCTGCGGCGCGTGAATTTGGCGACTATACGCTGGAAAACATCGGCCGCCAGTTTGCCATCGTTCTGGATGATGAGGTGATTTCCGCCCCCACGATCCAAAGTCATATTCCGGGTGGGTCCGGTATTATCACCGGGAATTTCTCGGTTGAAGAGGCCACCAACCTGGCTGTGCTGCTGCGCGCAGGGGCCTTGCCTGCCGAGCTGACATTCCTAGAAGAACGCACCATCGGTCCAGAACTGGGTCAGGATAGTATCGAAGCGGGTAAGATTGCCTGTATTGTCGCGGGCATCGCGATCCTGATTTATATGATACTGAGCTACGGGTTGTTCGGCCTTTTTGCCAATGTTGCGTTGATCATCAATGTGGGGCTGATCTTTGGTCTGCTGAGCATCGTGGGCGCCACGCTGACCCTGCCGGGGATCGCGGGGATCGTGCTGACCATCGGGATGGCGGTGGACGCCAATGTGATCGTGTTTGAGCGGATCCGCGAAGAGCTTAAGACTGCCAAAGGACCTGCGCGCGCGATTGAGCTTGGCTATGAAAAGGCGCTGTCGTCCATCGTTGACGCCAATATCACGACATTCATGACGGCTGTGATCCTGTTCACCATGGGCTCTGGTCCGGTCAGCGGCTTTGCCGTGACGCTGGGCTTTGGGATTGTCACATCCGTTTTCACCGCGATTTTCGTCACCCGGTCACTGATCGTGATCTGGTTTGCGCGCGCCCGCCCCAAGACAATCGAGGTTTGATATGCGCCTGAAACTGATCCGGGACAACACATCCATCGATTTCTTCAGCCGCGCCCGCATCTGGCTGGGGATATCGGGTATCCTGATGGTTGTGGCGTTTGCCTCTTTCCTGATCCAAGGGCTCAACTTTGGGATCGATTTTCAAGGCGGGACAAGCATCCGGACGGAATCGACCGTTGAAGTGGATGTCTCGGCCTATCGCACCGCACTGGAGGCCCTGGATCTAGGTGATATCTCTATCGCTGAAGTAGACGATCCGCTGTTTGCCGAAGACCAGCATGTGGCGCTTGTCCGCGTGCAGGCGCAAGAAGGGGATGAACGGATTGCATCCGACACAATTCAAGCCATCCAAGACGCTTTGCAGACCGTCGATCCCGACATGACCTTCCCATCGGTCGAATCCGTCGGCCCAAAAGTTTCTGGCGAGCTGATCAACACCGCCATTATCGCCGTGGCGCTGGCTGTTTTGGCCATCCTGCTGTACATCTGGATGCGTTTTGAATGGCAGTTTGCGGTTGGTGCGGTGCTGGCCCTGTCGCATGATGTGATCTTGACCATTGGTATTTTCTCGGAACTTCAGATCAAATTTGATCTGGCCATCATCGCGGCCTTGCTGACCATCGTCGGCTATTCGATCAACGACACCGTCATTGTGTTTGACCGGGTGCGTGAAAACCTGCGTAAGTACAAGAAAAAGGACCTCAAAGAGGTTCTGAACATCTCAATCAACGAAACGCTCAGCCGGACCTTGATGACATCGGTCACAACACTTCTGGCTTTGATCTCGCTTTTCGTCCTTGGTGGCGATGTGATCCGGGGTTTCGTCTTTGCGATGATCTGGGGTGTTATTATTGGGACTTATTCGTCTATCTTTGTGGCATCCGCCATTTTGTTGGTGCTGGGCGTCAAACGGGATTGGTCCAAAAAGGATCCAGCTGCTGGCACGCGCTATGGGCATATTGATACGTAAAGCGGGGCAACATGCGCCTGAACGAAATAAGCTATAACGACGCGGTGCCGATTGATGGCTATGGGCCGGGCTTTTTCCGGATCGGTGGCGAGAAGCTGGATGGTGCCGTGGCCGTCTTTGCAACGGGCGTCAAACCCTGGGGCGGGTTTGAAGACACGCAGACCATTCTGGATCAGGCGGATACGCTTGACGTTGTCTTCGTCGGCACAGGGGCAGAGATTGCCCATTTGCCAAAGGAATTCCGCACCACCCTTGAGGACGCGGGGATCGGGGTGGAACCCATGGCATCACCAGCTGCTTGCCGTACCTACAATGTGCTGTTGTCAGAAGGGCGACGGGTCGCCGTAGCCCTGCTGCCGGTCTAGATGCTAAACGTCCGCGATGTGACCTGCGCACGCGGCGGCATGCCGGTGCTGAGCGGTGTCAGTTTTGCGGTCCCGGCAGGCCACGCACTGATCTTGCGCGGGCCGAACGGGATCGGCAAAACCACTTTGCTGCGCACTTTGGCGGGGTTGCAGCCCGCGATTTCGGGCGAGGTCACGTATCCAGAAGACCAAGGGGCCTATGCGAGCCACGCGGATGGCATCAAGACCGCGCTGACGGTGACCGAGAACCTTACCTTCTGGGCAGAGGTCCATGGCACCAAACTGCCCGATACAATCTTTGATACCTTCGATCTGGCCGATCTGCGCGACCGGATGGCCGGCACACTGTCGGCAGGGCAAAAGCGACGGCTTGGGTTGGCACGGCTGGGGGTGATCGGGCGCAAGGTGCTGTTTCTGGATGAACCGACCGTATCGCTTGACGGCTTTTCGGTGCGCTTATTTGCGGATTGGCTGCAGAACACGCATTTGGCGGCGGGCGGCGTTGCGGTGATCGCCACGCATGTGGATTTGGGGATCACGGCCCGGGTGCTGGAACTGGAGCCCTTCAAGGCCGCCCCTGATGCAGGCGGTGGGCCGGACGAGGCTTTCTTGTGATTGCCCTGCTCCTGCGCGATTTGCGGCTGGCCGTGCGGGCAGGGGGCGGCTTTGGGTTGGGGCTTGCGTTCTTTCTGATTGTTGTTGTGCTGGTGCCCTTTGGGGTGGGGCCGGACCAAGCGCTGTTGTCACGGGTGGCCCCGGGGATTTTATGGGTGGCAGCACTGCTTGCGGCCCTTCTGTCGCTGGATCGGATCTTTGCCTTAGATTTTGAGGATGGCTCACTGACGCTTTTGGCCACATCCCCACTGCCGTTGGAAGGGGTGGCGTGGATGAAGGCGCTGGCCCATTGGATCACCACCGGGTTGCCACTGACCGTGGCAGCGCCGCCATTGGGTTTTCTGCTGAGCCTTGCGCCCGAGGCCTATCTGTATGTGTTTGTCTCTCTGCTGATTGGCACGCCCGCGCTTTCGGTCATCGGGACTTTTGGTGCAGCGCTGACGGTTGGGTTGCGACGAGGCGGGTTGCTTTTGTCACTTTTGGTGCTGCCGCTCTACATCCCCACACTGATCTTCGGGGCAGAGGCGGTAAGGCGCGGCGCAGATGGGCTGGACCCTTTTGCCGCACTCTTGCTGCTGGGGGGGATCACCGCAGGGACATTCGTGCTGCTGCCCATCGCGACTGCGGCGGTCTTACGCATTAACCTGCGGTGATCGGGGATTGAGACAGGTCATGAGGCAGGATAGATAAACGCCATGTCGATGTGGGAATATGCCAATCCGAAGCGGTTTATGGACTGGACCAAACCGGTCCTGCCCTGGAGCTTTGGGCTGGCCGGGGCCTGTCTGTCTGTGGGGCTTATCTGGGGGTTTTTCTTTACCGGGGACGACTTCCGGCAAGGATCGACGGTCAAAATCATCTACCTGCATGTGCCCGCTGCGATGATGGCGATCAACGCCTGGATTATGATGCTTGTGGCCTCGCTCATTTGGTTTGTGCGCCGGCACCATGTCTCGGCCCTCGCGGCGCGGGCCGCAGCACCCATTGGGATCACGATGACGCTGATTGCACTGGTCACAGGCGCGCTATGGGGAAAACCCATGTGGGGCAGCTATTGGGAG
The DNA here is from genome assembly GCA_947501555.1 of uncultured Paracoccaceae bacterium. Classification (GTDB taxonomy): domain Bacteria; phylum Pseudomonadota; class Alphaproteobacteria; order Rhodobacterales; family Rhodobacteraceae; genus Yoonia. The sequence goes on along the minus strand of CANMWG010000001.1, from coordinate 1,300,818 downwards.
TTCGACCCACGGCTGACGTCCTTTCTGATCCTGTTCCTGTTCTATCTTGGGTACATCGCCCTTTGGGAAGCGATAGAGGACCCCGATACAGCCGCCGACCTGACCGCTATCTTGTCCATTGTCGGATCTGTTTTTGCGGTCCTGTCCCGTTATGCGGTGCGGTTCTGGGGGCAGGGGCTGCATCAGGACACATCCGTCCCCGTGGCCACAGGCGGGCGCACCGTTGACGACACATATTTCTACCCGCTGCTGTTCTGCTTTGCCGGGTTTATCTTGTTATTCATTGCCCTCGTTCTGATGCGGACCCGTACCGAAGTCCGGTTGCGCCGGATCAGGGCCTTAGAGGCGAGGGCGCGCCGTGCTTGATCTGGGACAATATGCGACCGAAGTTTTGGGGGCCTATGCGGTCAGCCTCTTGCTGTTGGGCGGCTTGATCGGACTGAGCTGGCGACGATACCAACGGGTCAAAGTCGCATTAGAGGATATTGAGGACAATGGCTAAAATCTCTCCTTTAATGATCCTGCCACCGGCGATCTTTGCGGCATTCGCGGGGTTGGCTGTGGCAGGCATGATGCGCGAAAACCCCGATGAGCTGCGGTCCACATTTGTCGGGAAACAAGCCCCCGCAGTCCCGGTTGAGGCGGTGCAGGGCACCGTGCAACTGACCGACGCAGACTTGCGCAGTGGCGACATCACCATCGTGAACTTCTGGGCCAGCTGGTGCCCGCCGTGCCGGGCGGAGCATCCGAACCTTCTTGATCTGGAGGCGCAGGGCTACCGCGTTGCCGGGATCAATTTCCGGGATCAGCAGGATCAAGCTGGACCCTATCTGGTCGACTACGAAGACCCGTTCTTTGCGACTGGATTTGATCTGCGCGGACGAACCGCCATTGACTGGGGGGTCACCGCACCGCCCGAGACTTTTATCGTGGATGGAGATGGAACGGTGTTGTTTCGGTATGTCGGGCCGTTGGTTGGATCGGACTATGAACAGCGGTTTTTGCCGGCTTTGGCGCAAGCGGTAGAGTAGTCAGACTTTTTAAAAAGTCTGACGAAAAGTCTCTAGAGACTTTTTCCCAAATCCTATGAAGGATTTGGGCCTTCCTAACCTAACCAACGTGTAAATGGCCCCGACGTATCCATCGCGGCCATTTCAGATCAAGCCGCTTTTGCCAAATTCTGCAGCACATAGTGCAGCACGCCACCGGATTTGATGTAGTCGATCTCAACCGCTGTATCGATCCGGCATTTTAAGGTGATGTCCTTGGTCGTGCCATCCGCAAATGTTATGTTTGCTGTCACCTCTTGCAACGGTTTCACCGCATCAAGGCCAATGATCGACACTGTTTCTTCGCCGGTCAGGCCAAGTGATTTGCGGTTGTCGCCACCAGTGAATTCGAACGGCACCACGCCCATCCCAACAAGGTTGGACCGGTGGATGCGTTCGAAATTCTCGGCGATGACGGCCTTCACGCCCAGCAGGGATGTGCCCTTGGCCGCCCAGTCACGTGAGGATCCAGCGCCGTATTGCTCCCCACCGAAGACGACCAGCGGTGTGCCTTCGGCCTGATGCGCCATCGCGGCCTCAAAGATCGATGTTTGCGCGCCGTCAGGACCTTTGGTGTAGCCGCCTTCGACGCCTTCCAGCATCTCGTTCTTGATGCGGATGTTGGCGAATGTGCCGCGCATCATGACCTCGTGGTTGCCGCGGCGGCTCCCGTAGCTGTTGAACTCCCGCACCGGCACTTGCCGTTCGATCAGGTATTTGCCCGCTGGCGTGGTGTCCTTGAACGACCCTGCGGGGCTGATGTGGTCGGTGGTGACCATGTCGCCCAGAACGGCGAGGACCTTTGCGTTCACCACATCGTTGATGTCGCCGGGGTCCTTGGACATGCCTTGGAAGTAGGGCGGGTTTTGCACGTAGGTCGATGCGGCAGGCCAGTCGTAGGTTTCTCCGGTGGAGGTCTCGACCGCTTGCCACTTTTCGTCGCCTTTGAAGACATCCGCATATTTGCTGATAAAGGCATCTCGGGTGACGGTTTTTTCGACCAATGCGTTGATCTCGGCCGAGGTGGGCCAGATATCTTTCAGATAGACATCATTGCCGTCTTTGTCCTGTGCAATCGGGTCTTTGGACAGGTCGATATCCATCGTGCCCGCCAGCGCATAGGCCACGACCAGCGGGGGCGAGGCCAGATAGTTTGCACGCACGTCAGGCGAAATCCGCCCTTCGAAGTTGCGGTTGCCTGACAAGACGGATGTCGCAACTAGGTCGCCCTCGGCAATCGCGTCAGACAGCTCTTTCTGGATCGGACCAGAGTTGCCGATGCAGGTCGTGCAGCCGTAACCGACCAGGTTGAACCCGATCTTGTCGAGATCTTCTTGCAGGCCCGCAGCCTCAAGATACTCGCTGACCACCTGTGATCCGGGGGCAAGCGACGTTTTCACCCATGGTTTCCGGTCCAGACCCAATGCGGCAGCTTTACGTGCCACAAGCCCCGCGCCGATCATGACGTAGGGGTTGGATGTGTTGGTGCAGGACGTGATTGAAGCGATCACAACATCGCCCGAAGACAGCGTGTAATCCTCGCCGGCAACGGCGACTTCTTTGTCCGTCGGACGTTTGAAGGTCTCTTCCATTTCGCGGGTGAACGCGGTCTTGGCGTCGGTCAATGCCACATAATCCTGCGGGCGCTTGGGGCCAGAGATCGCCGGAACGATGGTGCCCATGTCCAGATGCAGGGTGTCTGTATAGATCGGGGCGTAATCCGCATCGCGCCAGAACCCGTTTTCTTTGGCGTAGGCCTCGACGAGGGCGATGCGATCTTCGTCACGGCCCGTGTTGCGCAGGTAGCGCAGGGTTTCGCCGTCGATGGGGAAGAAACCACAGGTCGCCCCATATTCGGGTGCCATATTGGCGATGGTTGCCCGGTCGGCCAGTGGCAGTACGTCCAGGCCTGCTCCGTAGAATTCAACGAATTTTCCAACAACGCCAAGTTCGCGCAGCATTTCCACAACTTTCAACACAAGGTCGGTGCCCGTGGTGCCTTCCATCATTTCGCCGGTCAGCTCAAAACCCACAACTTCGGGGATCAGCATGGACACGGGCTGGCCCAGCATCGCTGCCTCGGCCTCGATCCCGCCAACGCCCCAACCCAGAACGGCGAGGCCGTTGACCATCGTGGTGTGGGAATCAGTACCGACCAGCGTATCAGGGTAGGCGACGTCTTCGCCGTTCTGGTCTTTGTCGGTCCAGACGGTTTGGGCCAGATATTCAAGGTTCACCTGGTGGCAGATTCCGGTGCCAGGGGGGACCACGCGGAAGTTGTTGAACGCGCCCTGACCCCATTTCAGGAACTGATACCGTTCCATGTTGCGTTCATATTCGCGGTCCACATTCATCTGGAAAGCACGCGGATTACCGAATTCATCAATCATGACTGAATGGTCGATGACCAGATCAACCGGGTTCAGCGGGTTGATCTGCTGGGCGTCACCACCAAGGGCCACGATGCCGTCGCGCATCGCAGCAAGGTCGACTACCGCGGGGACACCCGTGAAATCCTGCATCAACACGCGGGCCGGGCGGTAGGCGATCTCAATTGGGTTCTTGCCGCCGTTGTCGGCCCAGGCAGAGAACGCCTTGATGTCGTCAACGGATACCGAAAAACCGCCGTCTTCAAAGCGCAGTAGGTTCTCAAGCACGACCTTCAGGGCGGCTGGCAGTTTTGAGAAGTCACCCAAGCCTGCAGCCTGTGCAGCCGGAATGGAATAGTAGGCGACCGACTGGTCCCCAACCGTCAAAGTCTTACGGGTATTGGCTGTGTCTTTGCCGACGGTGATTGTCATAGCTATCCCTTTCATGGCTAAAAAAATGTAGGCTGTTGCATGGTTTCTGCCCTATGCGGCATAGGCAATCAAGGGCAGGTAAAATTGAAAATGTATACGATCGCATACAATTCAAGGGGCAGTTATTGCTTTAATTGACACATTCATGACGTCCGGCTCGCAATTGGTTGATTGGCCATTACAGGCAAAGCCGCTTAAAACGGTCAAATCAGATCAATTCAGGACGTCCCATGCGCCAACTTTTTGCTATTTTCACGGTTCTCGGTTTCTTGCAGCCAATGCCTGCGGCAGCGGAGGACGGACCCGTGGTAGTCGAGCTTTACACTTCGCAAGGATGCTCGTCTTGCCCACCGGCAGATGCGATGCTGCATGATCTCGCGAAACGAGATGAGGTTATCGCGTTGTCCTTGCATGTGGACTATTGGGATTACATTGGTTGGGTCGATGTGTTTGCGCAAAGTGCATTCACGCAGCGGCAGCATGATTATGCGCGGGCTGCGCATTCAGCGTCCGTCTATACACCGCAAATGGTGATTGGGGGCGTTGATCATGTGGTGGGGTCACGTCCGGTGCAGGTCATGGACGCCGTGCAAGCCCATAGGGCAAAGGGATATCCGGTTGCGGTGTCGTTGAGCAAAAGTGGCGACACTGTTCAAATTGACGCGCAACCCGGTGGGACTGGCGATTACGTTGTGCAATTGGTGCGCTACACGCCGCAGGAAACGGTGACGATCCGGCGTGGCGAAAACGCAGGGCGGGAGCTGACTTATGTGAACATTGTGCAATCACTGGAAGTGATTAGCCAATGGGACGGGACCAGCGCGTTCAGTATGGTGGCGCAGGCACCGGGCGACGACCCGGTTGTTGTGATCATCCAGCAGGCAAGCAACGGTCCTGTCGTTGGAGCCGCACAGCTGCGCTAACCGGCCTTACCGCGCGGTTTCCAGCGCCGATGTACCCAGAACCACTGTGATGTATTGCGCGCGATTTGTGCTTCCAATCGGTGTGTCATTTCTTCCATCATCATGCGTGGGCCAGCCTTTGCGATCGGGGCTTCCACCTCAATCTCGAACGACAAACCATCAGGCTGGCGAATGCCAAAATAGGGAATTACCAAAGCATCCAGACGCAAGGCAATGTCGGCGGCGGAAGTGGCCGTATGGGCGGGGTGGCCCAAAAACGGGATTACGGCGCCAGATGCGTTGACATCAAAAAGCAACGTGGCCATGCCGCCTTTCTTGAGGTGGCGGGCAAATCCCATCGTGCCGCGTGCCCCTTGTTCAAAGACTGGACCGCCCCATGATGTCATTGTCTTCGCATAATGGTCGTTGAAATAGGGGTTTTGCATCGGGCGATACAACCCACCGATTTCATAGCCCATGGCCGTCAATACCTGACGCGGGGCTTCGTGGTTGCCGAAATGGGCTGTCACAAAAATCACAGGCTGACCGTCGGTGGCCGCTTGGGCCAGTGGGGCAAGACCCTCACCCGTTGGCGTCGTGTGCGCAAGCCGGCTTGCAAACTCCTGCCAAGAATAGTTCTCAATCAGTGTGCGGCCAAAATTGTCACAACAGGCCTCGGCGGTGCTGCGACGGTCAGCTTGCGACATCTCGGGATAGATCATTGCAAGGTTGTCTTCGGCGCGTTTGCGATAGCCTACCAGCGGGCCAATGGCACGGCGCAACGTCTTGCCCATCAGGGAGACGCGCTGCTCATAAGGCAGCTTCAGGGCCGTCGCGATCAATCCGCGCAAGGCACGATCCGCCAGCCAATCGGCGGTTGTGCCTTCCTGTGCTGGGGCTTGGGTCACTTGCTTGTGGGGGATTTGGCGACCCCGGTGCCGATCATGCTGTCCCGGGTCACCAATTGGGCCAGATCGTCCTGCCCCCAACCGCCCGTACCTTCAGGGCGGGCAGGGATCACAATATAGCGCATGTCAGCAGTGCTATCATGGACACGGACGGTTGTCGTGTCTGGTAAGGTGAGGCCAAATTCGGAAAGCACTTTGCGCGGCTCGTTCACGGTGCGGGCACGATAGGCCCGAGACTTATACCAATCAGGCGGCAATCCCAGCAGATTGCGTGGATAGCAGGAACACAAGGTGCAAACGATCACATTGTGAACATCGGGCGCGTTTTCGACAGCAATCAGCTTCATCGGTCCGATGTCGAAGCCCATGTCGCGGCTGGCAGCACTTGCGTCCGCGAGAAGAGCATCGCGAAACACGGGATCAGTCCAGGCACGGGCCACAACAGCGGCACCATTTGCAGGGCTACGGCTGTCCATGGCGTCAATCTGCGCATTGATTTCTGTCGCTGTCGTGACCGTCTTTTCAATCAAGAGCTCGCGAATCGCGATTTCCATCTGCTGCCAATAGGTAAGCGGATGATCATCGTCCGGGCGGTATGGATGGCCAGATGGCGAGAGATGGTCGTGATGATCATGTGGCATGGGGCGGCTCCACGGGTTCAAGCCAATGGGTGTAGATTTCAGCGTCTATTGTGTCCTTGGGAAAAGCGGTTTTCGGGCCCCAAACCTCGGCCATTGTGAAGCGGACGCGCATCAAATCCAGGGCTGTTCCGGGGTGGCCATAGGCCAATTCCTCTGGGTTGGGAAAGGGGCCAAGCTTGCGTTCTACCCAACCGGTCTTGCCTCGCAAATAGGCCGGCGTGCGTACGTGCCCGGGGGGCATATCCGCACGCACCCGCATGAATTGCCGTTCAGCCATCTGCCGCCTCGCCGTAGGTGGGGCCGCGCGCTGCGACTTCGGACATCCGCGCGGCAAGTTCCGCCGTTGAATAAACCCCAGCCTCAATTAGGTTTTGGTTCACCGACGCAATCCAGCGTTCGTAATAGGTCATGGTTTCGAAGGTTTCCGGAGCCATATCCTCAAGCACACGGCGCAGGCCATCAACGGTGAAATATCCCTTGGTCGAACAGATCACCATCAATGCATCGACACGCTTTTCCCAAAGGGCAAAATCGTGTTGGTCTGTCGGGATCGGGCCTGCCGTGGTGCCGCCCATGTCGTGCCAGCGGCGTCCGTCAAATGGTTCTGAAGTCTTACTCATACCGACAGAGTAATTCAGATCGTGGGATGGTGTCCACGCGCATTTGTCGATGTCGATGCGTCCCAGAAAAAGAGTCGCTATGCAGGTACAGCCATCGTCTTTGGCACAAGCCCCATTCATCATGCACGGTCGGTTCGTCAGATCGTTTTCTCTGACCGCCTCCCGGCGGGGCATTGCGCGCGTGGGGGGAGAGTTCCCATAGGATGAATGGTTCTATTTCAAGCGGATATACCGCAGCACAGAGGGAGTTGACGCTGGAACAGAAAATGTCTGCGACATTTTCAAGCGCGAATAGGCACTTGGTCATTTTCGACTGAGACCGCTAAGGCAGGAAGGCCGTCAACAGGTCCTCGGTTATGCGTCTTCCTCTTCTTCTTCCTCATCGGGTTCGCGTAACGTGATGGTCCCAACATCAACCAATTCTCTGATCGCGTTGGTGACCGAGGCCATGGCCTCTTCCCCGTCCGATTTCTTGACTTTGCCCACCTCTGTCGCGTCTTCGCGGATCTGTTGAGACATGCGTTGCGACAGGTTTTCGAGCAGGAATTCTGCCGAGGCTTGCAGCCTTTCTTCGCTCTGCAGTGCGGCGGCAATGGCAACTGAAAAGACTTCGCCCGGGACAGCGCGGATGCAGTTTGGGACATCCAGCGGTTTGACCCGGTCGATGATGTCCTTGAATGTGAAGATGGCCTTTCGGACATCACTGGCAAAGTCGGGGTCATCATTTTGCAGGCTTTCGAGTACTTCTTCCCTGCGGTCCGATTTGGTGGAGTTCAAGATCGCACCCAGCCGCTGCACTGGCGCGCGTTCAAATGCCATTGGTGGGGTCTGGCTATAGTCCTCTGCCAGACCCCGGCCGATCACGCGCACAGCCTCGGGGGATGTTTTTTCGGTGTGCGACATCGCAAGACTGATTCGGCGGGCACGGTCCCCCGGTGTTAGACTCAAAACCTCTGCGGCTTTGGCGACGGAGAGTTTGGAGAGCGTGATTGCGCAGACTTCGATGCTTTCCGACGTCATGATGGCGACAATCCGCTCATTTGGTAGAGAGGTAATCAAGGGCCAATGATCGCCGTTTCTGACGCTTGCGGTTTGCTTGCGTAGCCGGTCTGCCAAGTGCGGGCTGAGGTGATCCGCCAAGGCCAAGATGGCGGCATCTTCGTTGCCGGGGGCCGACAATCCAATGGCGTCAACGGCGCTAAGGAACTCTTCGGCGACAGCGCTGACGGTGCCGCGATCGACCAGGCGGATGGCGCCTAGTTCGCGGGTCAGCACCTCTTGCAATGATTCTGGAAGTTGCGACAGCGATAGTTGACCGCCGTCACTAATCAACAATTGAACAACCATCGCCGCTTTGCGGCGACGGGTCAGTTCGGTGGCTGAGGGCATGGGCATCTGAATATTCATGATGCCGTTCTAACGTATAGGCCGTAAAGGATTGGTTATCCGTGTTCTTTTAAGAACCCGGATGCGTGACCAAAATCGACATATTTTTCAATTGTTGGATGGTTTCCGCGGATAGCTGCGCTTCATCGGCGGTGCTCATGTGCAAGTTTTCGAAATGTTGGGTGATCGTGTCGATCTCGGCGTCAGTAAACTCATGATCGTTTCTGGCAAAGCCCGCCATACTGCGGCTACCGCCCAACTCGATTGCCATAACCACGCCGAACTTCATTCCGTGTTCCGCGGCACTCTTTAACACACCGCCGGGGTCGTTAAGATCGGACCAGCGGCAGTGTCCCGTGTTTTCGAAACACCACGCCACAATCGGGTCAGACATGACCAGACCGTTGCGTGAGTAATGGTCCAGCCATTCCTTCTTGTAGGTCTGAAATAAGAACTTCGTCGTTGTATATTGTATGTGGACACCAACAGCATAACCGGCTGGTGCCATACCATTCAGCTCACCAAGAACTTCACTAATCTCAACTTGTGTTGATGACATAATTGCTAACTCGCTTTCCGGTTGCCAAACATTGTTGTATATCAATACTGTCATGAATAGCGTTTGTGAGACCATTGTAGTGTCAAGCTCCGCGCAGCAACAAGAGCTTTGTAGCGATACCTAGCTTTTTGAGGGTTTTGAATGTCTACACTTCTCGGTCCGGACGAGGTCGGGCAGCTCGCTCCGTCTGGTTATTACATTGCCCTGCGCATTGGTTTTGCGTTTCCGATGGAAGAGATAAATGCTTACCCGGAAGAGTGGGTCAATCACTATACCAACCAACGTTTTATGCTTTTTGATCCGGTTGTTAGATGGGCCTATAGCAATGTGGGGAGCTGTCGGTGGAGCGAAATACCGTTGGAGGACCCCAAAAGAATTGTCGCGCAGGCCCAGACCTTTGGAATGCGTTATGGTGTGACCATCTCGGTCTTCGATGGCGGGAAAGACGCGCAACGTTCTTTTGCATCGTTTACCCGTGGTGATCGCGAATACACCGACCTAGAGATCAAACTTCTCAAGGTGTATCTCACAAGAAGACATGGTGAAACGGCGCCACCAACCAATCTGACCAAGGCGGAACTCGAGGCACTTGGAATGGTGAAAGACGGGAAGCGCCTCAAGGAAATCGCCTTCGAGTTGAGCGTCAGTGAAGGTGCTGTCAAACAACGTTTAAAGAACGCAAAGTTGAAACTTGGAGCAAAAACAGGCACCCAAGCGGCAACTTTAGCTAACCAATATGGGTTAATTTAAATTTTTTTAGTTTTTTCTCTCTCTTTCGAACAATTCGAGCTAATTTGTCCGTGTCTTGGTAAAGACCGCAAATCAAAAAAGTAGGCGGACTGCCGTTCGTCTCAGGGTAGAGAGAAAAGTGGACATGAAAAATATTACATTCAACTTGGCGCAGCTTCATCAGCACGGCACTGCGTTTTATGACTTTTTGGCGCTTCGGAAGCGCTTTTTCGTTGATCAGCTGGGGTGGGACATCCCACATGACGACGACGTAGAGATGGATCAATACGACAACCCCCGGGCATATTATTCACTGGTATTGCAGGACGGTAAGGTGATCGGTGGTGCGCGGGCCATGGCCACAACGGCAGAGTGGGGGGCGCATACCTACATGTTGCGCGATGCAGTTGCTGGAAAATTGATTGGTATCCCTGAGAATATCATCCCGGCGGCAGCCGTGACACCCAACATGTGGGAATGTACCCGGGTTGTCGTTTCTGACGAAGTAGACACGCATGCTGGGCGGTCTGAGTGCTTGGGGCTGATCGTGGACGGTTTGGTTGATGAAGCTAGCGCGCAAGGTGCAACTGAGATGATGGCACTTTGTCCGCCGTCTTTCGCCCGCGCGCTGCGCAAGCTTGGCTATGGTGCCAATCTGATCGGTGAGCCATATGTGAACAGTGATGACGGTCGGCGGTACGTGGCAATGAGCATGCCTGCGGAACGTCGCAAGACGGGTGCCAAAACCCCCGCAAAGCCGGCGAATTTCGTCAATCAGGCCGTCAGCCAGGTTGCGGTCCAAGCTCCTGCGTCAATCGCTTGAACTGAAATTGTCCGGTCGCCATTCAGGATGGTGACCGGACAACCAAGCAAATTAAGAGGCGCCGAAGACCCGCGCAAAGATCGTTTCAACGTGCTTTGTGTGGTAGCCAAGGTCGAATTTTTCTTCGATTTCAGCAGCGGTAAGTGCTGCGAGGACTTCGTCATCGGCGAGCAATTCAGTTTTGAAATCGGCGCCTTGCTCCCAGACGCGCATAGCGTTGCGCTGCACAAGGCGATAAGCGTCTTCGCGGCTGACACCGGCCTGGGTCAGGGCAAGCAACACGCGTTGCGACATGACCAAACCGCGGAACTTATTCATATTGGCCAGCATGTTATCGGGGTAGACGACCAGTTTTTCGATCACGCCCGCCAAACGATGCAATGCAAAGTCCAAGGTGACGGTTGTGTCGGGGCCAATGGCGCGCTCAACCGAGGAATGGCTGATATCGCGTTCATGCCACAGCGTGACATTTTCTAAGGCAGGCACCACGGACATCCGGACCAACCGGGCAAGGCCCGTCAGGTTCTCTGTCAGCACAGGGTTGCGTTTATGGGGCATGGCCGAGCTGCCTTTTTGGCCTTTGGAAAAGAACTCTTCGGCTTCCAAGACCTCTGTGCGCTGCATATGGCGGATTTCGGTCGCGATGTTTTCAATACTGCTGGCGATCACGCCTAAGGTGGCAAAGAACATCGCATGCCGGTCGCGGGGAATCACCTGTGTACTGATTGGTTCCGGGGACAGACCAAGCTTGGTGCAGACATGTTCCTCAACAGATGGGTCGATATTGGCAAATGTACCAACGGCACCCGAAATGGCGCCGGTTGCAATTTCCGCGCGGGCGGCAACCAGGCGGGCGCGGCCCCGGTCCATCTCTGCATAAAAGCGGGCGAAGGTCAGCCCCATTGTGGTGGGCTCGGCGTGGATGCCGTGACTGCGGCCAATGCGAACGGTGTCTTTGTGCTCGAAAGCTCGGGTTTTGAGTGCGGCGAGGACGCGGTCCATGCCGGTCAGGAGCAGATCGGTTGCGCGCACTAGCTGGACGTTGAATGTTGTGTCCAACACGTCGGACGAGGTCATGCCTTGGTGGACAAACCGCGCATCCTCTGAACCGATATGTTCGGCCAAATGGGTGAGAAAGGCGATGACGTCATGTTTGGTCACGGCCTCAATCTCATCAATGCGGGCCACATCAAAGGTCACGTCTTTGGCCTTCCAAACGGCGGCAGCGTTTTCCTTGGGGATCACGCCGATGGCGGCTTGGGCGTCGCAGGCATGGGCTTCGATCTCATACCAGATCTGGAATTTCGTAGCGGGCTCCCAGATTGCGGTCATATCGGGGCGAGAATAGCGAGGGATCATAGGATGGCACCTTTATCTGGGGTGGGCAGCGATTTACCCTCGCGTCATAAGGGGGCGGGCGCGAAGCCTCAAGGGAGAGATCAGATGAACATGACGCAGGCTAATCTGAGACCTACGGATTTTGTGGGGCAATGGCAGGTGCATCGCCAGATTGCTGACCGGATAAGTGGTCAGGACAGCGTGTTTCAGGGCATTTGCACATTCTACGCTATGGAGAGGGATCGGTTGGACTATGTTGAAGCGGGTAAGATCCGTATCGGGGGCGGGCCCCAAATGACGGCAAACCGGCGCTATCAGTGGCATTTTGAGGCGGATCGCGTGGATGTCCGTTTCGGTGGTGGGGCGGCGTTTCATCAATTTGTCCCGGCAGGGCGGGTTCAAGGCAGTGATCATCCCTGCGGTGATGATCACTATCGGGTGCATTATGATTTCGTAGGCTGGCCGGTGTGGCAAGCGGTCTGGACGGTCACAGGGCCACGTAAGGATTATACGTCTACCAGTATTTTCACCCGGTAAGATGGGTTTAAACCCATCTTACGAGACGCCGCCTATGCGCCAACGCTTGCACCGGCTCACGGGTTAGGGCAATAAAAGCTAACGCAATAAGAAATAGGGGAGAGCGGCACATGGCCCTCGCACTGAATGATAAAGTCCTGACCGAGGCGTTTGGACCATCTGACGGCACAGCACTGCGGATCAAGCAGGTGCTTATGGTTGTCCTCGGGGTTGCTGCACTGGCACTCACCGCAAAGATCCAGGTTTTCATTCCGGGCAACCCAGTCCCGATCACAATGACCACATTCGGGGTCCTGACAATCGGGGCCGCTTATGGCGCCAGGCTCGGGGCGATCACGATTTTGGGCTATCTGGCCATCGGCGCAATGGGCTTTGACGTCTTCGCTGGATCTTCCGCTGAAAAAGCGGGGCTGGTCTATATGATGGGCGGCACGGGTGGCTACCTTGTGGGTTACGTCATGGCCGCTTTGGCGCTTGGCTTTGTAGCCCGCAAAGGGTGGGACCGTAATGTGATCCTCATGGGCCTTGCGATGCTCATCGGGAACGCGCTGATCTACGTCCCGGGCCTGCTGTGGCTGCACCAGTTTGCATCTGGTTGGGAACAGACATTCGCATGGGGTATAACGCCCTTCCTGATTGGTGATGCGCTGAAACTGGGTCTGGCAGCGCTTTTGGTGCCGGCATTGTGGAAGCTGATCGGCAAAGCCCGTCAGTAACCTATACAAAGCATGATTATTGAAGAGGCGTCGCACATTGCGGCGCCTTTTTCATTGGGGCTGGAACAATTCGACAACATTCCCCGACGGATCCGCACAAAGAATTTGTTGACCGCCGGGCCCTTCCACAATGTCATTGCGAAAAGCAACGCCCGCCGTGCGCAGCGCATCAACGGTCGCGACCAGATCATCCACCGTCACGACAATCCGGCTCCACCCGCCTGCAACCGGTTGGCTGCCATCCGGCATCGGTTTGGAAGCAGAGGCAGGTGGCCCTGCCACCCAAAGATCAAGATCGTTCTTGCGAAGAATAGCCATTGCTGGGCCGTATTGCGTGATGAGTTCAAAGCCAAGATGCTCTTTGTAGAACGTCACCGATGCATCGACATCGTCGACGATGTAACGAAACTGCGCCATGGCGGGTCTCCCAATGGGTAGCTGACGCCTGCCATAGCAGCGGAATATGCGCTAAGACCCTAGCCCTAGGCCAATCGGGTGCTGATATGCGACCTCTGCTCTAATGTTTTATGCACCGGGCATTTATCCGCGATTTCTAGCAGCCGGAGACGTTGTTCATCCGACAAGTCACCGGTCAGATGAATGAGCCGTTCAAAATGATCGACCTTAGCGCCGGCATCTGCGGCATCTGCAGCATGTTCTTTCGCATGCGTGATATCGACACTCACCCCCTGCAGCGGCCAGCCTTTACGACGGGCGTACATGCGGATCGTCATAGAGGTACAGGCGCCCAATCCCGCCGAGACCAAACCATAAGGGGTCAACCCTTTATTGGTGCCGCCAAACCTTGTTGGCTCATCAGCCAGCATATGATGGGGTCCGGATTGGACGTCTTGCAAGAAACCATTGGCATCGGCTTCGGTCACGCGCATCACGCCCTCAGGGGCGGCGGCGGGCTTGGGCGGCTCTGTCAGATCTAGATAGCGCTTGGACCACGCCGAAATGACATCCGCCGCATATTCTGCATCAGCGGGCCGCGATACCAGATGATCTGCGTCATCCAAGGTGACAAAGCTCTTGGGGTGCTTTGCGGCCAAAAAGATCTGCGAGGCATTTTCGACGCCGACCGTGCTGTCGAGGGGGGCATGCAAAACCAACAGGGCGGCATTAAGTTGGGCGATTGCACCGGTCAACGCCGCATGAGACACATCGTCGACAAAGCCTTTGCCAATACGGAAAGGACGGCCGCCGAGGCTGACCTCGGCCACGCCTTTGTCAATGATTTCGGGGATTGCCGCGGCAAAGTTGTGGGTCACATGGCTGGGGTCAAAGGGAGCGCCGATGGTCACAACTGCCTTGATGCTGTCCATCATCGGGGCGGCTTTCAGCACGGCGGCCCCGCCCAATGAATGCCCGATGATCAAGGTTGGAGACATGCCGCGGGCGTCCAGCGCCCGACATGCGGCCAATAGATCATCCACATTCGATGAAAAACTGGTGTTCTCGAATTCACCTTCTGAATGACCCAGCCCCGTGAAATCAAAACGGAGCACGGCGATCCCCATCGATGACAGCCGGGCGGCAATGCGGCGGGCGGCGGTGATGTCTTTGGAGCAGGTAAAGCAATGGGCAAAAATGGCCGTGGCCAGATGTGGCCCATTGGGCATATCCAAACGGGCGGCCAGGGTGTCGCCTGCATGACCGGCAAAGGTGAGCTTTTCAGTAGGCATGAGCGGGGAACCTTTTCGCTGTTACGCTGCACAAAATCTGCACGATTGATGACGCGAGACTGCATTTGAAACAACGCTAATGGGCACAAATCGCGGCAAGGTGAGAGATGTTACCAAGATGACGATGATCCGAATTGGGATGGCCTGCCTTGCGGGCAGCGTGATTGCGACGGTCTGGGGCGGGTTTGCCGGAGGGGTGCATCCTTTTGGGGATAGCTTATCGCTGCTGCGCCTGCTGGCAGGCGGGTTTTGTGCCATGTTGATGCTGGTGATGCGTGGCATGGTGTGGCGATTGGCCCTAGGGGGCACATGCGTTGTCGCGATGTGGACGACCATGCCGCTGTTTTTGAACGGCAGCCCCGGGGAAGGTCTGACGCTTTATTCAAAAAATATCTGGTTCGGGAACCAAGAATTGCCTGCGCTTGCGGCTGATATCACGCAAAGCGGGGCGGATGTGGTGACGCTGCAAGAGGTTTCGCGACGCAATGATAGGCTGCTGGGTATGTTGGCGCCAACCTATCCGCATCAGCATCTTTGCCGGTTTTCAGGCTGGGGTGGGGTTGCGGTTGTGTCCAAATATCCGATCAGCGCCGAGACGTGCACGCAGCGCAGGGGGCTCGCTGCGGCGCAAATCAACAAAGACGGGCAAGATATCTGGATCGGGTCAATCCATCTGCCGTGGCCATTTCCATATGCGAATGACACTGCTGCAAAGGCTGTCGAGGACGTCGTTTTGAGCTTGGAAGGGCCCGTTGTTCTTGCCGGTGATTTTAATATCTTCCCCTGGGCCAATAGTGTCGGGCAATTGCAAAGGGCGGCCAGAGTGCAGCCCTTGCGACCGTTGCGGCCGACATTTAGCTTGCAGGGCGTTCCATTGTTTCTTGATCACGTACATGCACCGGGGGGCGGGCAGGTGACATACCGACCCGGACTTGGGTCAGACCACCTTGGCGTTTTGGCCGAGGTCGATTTGATCCGGTAAGATGGGTTTAAACCCATCTTACGATCTCCACGCTCGGGTAAACATCGTTGCATATATGGGGCCATATCATTGCGCGCAGCCCGACGTTCATGGTGGCGGCTCAAGAAATGCGATGGTCTGTTTGCGCATAAAAAAAGCCCCACCAGAATTTTCTGATGAGGCCCTTCTGAACGGTGTTGGACTTAGCAGCTGTAATACAACTTGTATTCCATTGGGTGCGGTGTGTGCTCGTAGGCGTAAACCTCTTCCCACTTCAGCTCCATGTAGCCTTCCAGCTGGTCTTTGGTGAACACGTCACCGGCCAGCAGGAAGTCGTGATCTGCTTCCAGCGCTTCCAATGCTTCACGCAAAGAGCCACACACAGTTGGGATCTCTGCCAGCTCTTCTGGGGGCAGATCGTACAGATCTTTGTCAGATGACGCACCCGGGTCGATCTTGTTTTTGATGCCGTCCAGACCAGCCATCAGCAATGCCGAGAAGCACAGGTATGGGTTGGCCGCAGGATCAGGGAAGCGGGCCTCGACGCGCTTGGCCTTGGGGCTTTCGGCCCATGGAATACGCACACAACCCGACCGGTTACGGGCAGAATAGGCGCGCAGCACGGGGGCTTCAAAACCTGGGATCAGGCGCTTGTAGCTGTTTGTCGATGGGTTGGTGATCGCGTTCAGAGCTTTGGCGTGCTTGAGGATACCACCGATGAAGTACAGGGCTTCCTGTGACAGATCAGCGTATTTGTCGCCAGCGAACAGGGGCTTGCCATCTTTCCAGATAGACATGTTCACGTGCATGCCTGTGCCGTTATCACCAGCGATTGGCTTTGGCATGAATGTAGCGGACTTGCCGTAAGCCTGTGCCACGTTGTGGATCACGTACTTATATTTTTGCAGCTCGTCGGCCTGTGTGGTCAGCGACCCAAAGATCAAGCCCAGCTCGTGCTGACAAGAGGCCACTTCGTGGTGGTGCTTATCAACCTTCATGCCCATGCGCTTCATTGTGGACAGCATCTCAGAACGCATTTCCTGCGCATCGTCGATTGGGTTAACGGGGAAGTAACCACCCTTGACGCCGGGACGGTGACCTGTGTTGCCCATCTCGTATTCGGTGTCTGTGTTCCATGCGCCGTCGATGGCATCAACTTCGTAGGATACTTTGTTCATGGACACGCTGAAACGCACGTCATCAAAGACAAAGAATTCGGCCTCAGGGCCGAAGTATGCGACATCACCGATGCCGGAAGACTTCAGATACTCTTCTGCCTTCACGGCCGTACCACGTGGGTCGCGGTCATAGGCTTCCATTGTGTCGGGCTCAACGATGTTACAGTGAACGCAGACGGTCTTTTCAGCATAGAACGGGTCTACATAGGCGCTATCCGCCTGGGGCATCAGTTTCATGTCTGATTGATCGATTGATTTCCAGCCAGCGATGCTTGACCCATCAAACATAAAGCCTTCCTCAAGGAAGTCTTCGTCGACCAGATCGGCCACAACAGTGACGTGTTGCAGTTTGCCGCGTGGGTCGGTGAAACGAATGTCGACGTATTCGACCTCTTCGTCCTTGATCAGTTGCAGAACAGCTTTGTTGTCCATCTATTTAGTCCCTCTCTTGAGCAGATGTGTGGTTTAAAGCGCGTCGTCGCCGGTTTCACCGGTGCGAATGCGAATGGCCTGTTCGATGGGCGAGACAAAAATCTTACCGTCACCGATTTTGTCGGTCTTGGCAGCACCAATGATGGCCTCGATGGCGCTATCGACCTGATCGTCAGCCAGAACGACTTCGATCTTCACTTTGGGCAGGAAATCAACCACATATTCGGCACCGCGATAAAGCTCGGTATGCCCCTTTTGACGGCCAAAGCCCTTGACCTCGATAACTGAAAGGCCCTGCACGCCAACTTCTTGGATCGCTTCCTTCACTTCATCGAGTTTGAATGGTTTGATGATCGCTTCGATCTTCTTCACTGCCGCGACTCCCCCGTCTAGTGTTTCAGCAGTGGTGAGACCATTTCTCTTGCACAGGCACAATTCGTGGGGGAACCTACCCTGATGCTCTCGAGGGGAAACCTGACGCATTGATTAAAAATTATGCGGTTAGGTCAATTTTATACCGAAAATAAAACGATAGGTGCTGAAACCATGACCGAACTATTAACCGCTGCCCAAATGCGCGCCATCGAACAGGCAGCCATCGACAGCGGAGAGGTCACCGGACTGGAGCTGATGGAACGCGCTGGCCAAGGCGTCTTGGACGCGATTCTCACCGAATGGCCAGAGCTGCGTAGGGTGGGTGAAACCCACCGCGCTGTCGTCTTGTGCGGTCCCGGAAACAACGGTGGCGACGGCTTTGTCGTGGCGCGGCTGTTGAAAGAGGCCGGGTGGGCGGTCGAGGTGTTTCTGTATGGAGATGTCGAGAAACTACCGCCGGATGCGAAGGTGAATTATGAGCGGTGGCTTCCGTTGGGGCAGACCATCACTCTCGGGTTTCCGATTGCAGATGCCGCTTCCGTTGAGCTTTTCATGCTATCGGCCTCAAGCCTTCCTGAACTACAAAACACCCCAAATGATCTTGGCCCAAAGCCATTTTTTCTTATTGATGCGCTGTTTGGCACGGGATTGTCACGTCCGATTTCGGGCCTGAATGACCTCTGTGCTCAGTGGGATTATCTGACCAATTTCCGTGATCTGAACGCAAGCCGTGTTATCGCAATAGATATTCCTAGCGGCTTAGATACGGATAGTGGGCTGGAGTTATATGAAGGTGGTGCCAACCCAAACGCGTTTGCCGTTCTTGCTGCGGATTTGACGGTTACGTTCCATCGGATGAAATTAGGCCATGTACTTTCGCGCGGTCCTGTCTTTAGCGGCAAGACTATAGTTGTGGATATCGGCTTATGAGCGAAACCGTAACCACACTAACAATTTGTGCTATTGGTCCATTAGATAAGGGGTATCAGTTCCACAAATACGCCCACGGCCACGCCCTCATCCTGTCCGGCGGGGTTGGCAAAGGCGGCGCGGCCCGTCTCGCCGCACGTGGGGCGCTCCGCATCGGAGCAGGGGCTGTCACACTCGGTACACCACCCGCAGCACTCATCGAAAACGCGGCCCAACTCAACGCGATCATGCTGACGGCGATCAAAGACGCGGACACGCTCGCAGACACCCTGCAAGACAAGCGGATGAATGCCCTGTGCCTTGGGCCGGGCCTTGGTTTGGGCGCGCGGGAAAAAGAGCTTATCGCCGCCGTTTTAGACCAACGCAGTCCCGGACTTGATCCGGGACCTCAAACACAGGCCGCACGCAGAGGTCCCGGATCAAGTCCGGGACTGCGCTCCACTGTTCTCGACGCTGATGCGCTTACACACCTTGCGCAGGATGAAACCCTCTTTGGCAGACTCCACGCGAAATGCATCCTGACACCGCATGCGGGCGAATTCGCGCGGTTGTTCCCCGATATCGCCGAAAAACTGGACGCACCCGCCACCAAAGGCCCGGCTTATTCCAAAGTTGACGCGACGCGGGATGCGGCTAAGCGGGCGGGCTGCGTTGTGCTGTTCAAAGGGCCTGACACCGTCATTGCCGACCCGTCCGGGCGGTGCAGCATCAACGCGTCTGTCTACGAGCGCAGCGCACCCTGGCTTGCCACAGCAGGATCGGGCGACGTACTGGCGGGGTTCATCACGGGCCTTCTGGCACGCGGTTTTAGCCCTATGCAGGCCGCAGAAACCGGTGCATATTTACACACCGAATGCGCGCTTAGCTTTGGGCCGGGGCTGATCGCCGAGGACATTCCAGAAGAACTCCCCAAGGTCTTTCAAAAACTCGGGCTCTAAACTGCAATTTTCTGCTCGCATCCCCCTGCGGGCTTTGCTAGAAGGCGCGCAACATTGGGGCAGGCGAACGCTTGCCCCTTTCAGATCATGCGGGTGTGGCGGAATTGGTAGACGCACCAGATTTAGGTTCTGGCGCCGCAAGGCGTGGGGGTTCAAGTCCCTTCACCCGCACCATGAATATAGAAGGACGGACATATATGCAGGTCACCGAGACCCTGAACGAAGGCCTCAAGCGCGGTTACGCGATCACGGTCACCGCCGCTGAGCTGGACGCGAAAGTCGTCGAAAAGCTGAAAGAAGCGCAACCAACCGTGGAAATGAAGGGTTTTCGCAAAGGTAAGGTGCCAATGGCCCTGCTGCGCAAGCAATTCGGTCAACGCCTGATGGGCGAATCGATGCAGGAAAGCATCGATGGCGCTGTGTCCAAGCATCTTGAAACATCCGGCGACCGCCCTGCGGCCCAGCCTGAAATGAAAATGACCAACGACGACTGGAAAGAGGGCGACGACGTTAACGTCGAAGTGTCCTATGAAAAGCTTCCAGATATCGAAGATGTCGATTTCGCCAAGATCAAGCTTGAGCGGATGGTCGTGAAGGCTGATGAGGATTCGATCAAAGAAGCGCTCGATAACCTGGCGGAAAGCCCACAGGCTGTCACCTACGAGCCGAAAAAGACCCAAGCCAAAAACGATGACCAGGTTGTGCTGGACTTTGTTGGTAAGGTTGACGGCGAACCATTCGAAGGCGGGGCCGCCGAAGATTATCCGCTGGTGCTGGGGTCGAACTCTTTCATCCCGGGTTTCGAAGAAGGTTTGCTAAAGGTTAAAGCTGGCGACGAAAAAGACGTCGAAGTGACCTTCCCCGAAGATTATCAGGCCGAAAACCTTGCCGGGAAAAAGGCCGTCTTTACCTGCACCATCAAGGAAGTGAAGGCCCCCAAGAAGCCTGAAATTGATGATGAATTGGCCAAGAAATTTGGTGCGGACGACCTTGAAGGTCTGAAGACACAAATCACTGATCGTCTAGAAGCAGAATACACCGGCGCATCCCGCGCGGTTGCCAAGCGTGCTTTGCTTGATGCGCTCGACAAGAAAGTCAGTTTTGATCTGCCTGCATCATTGGTTGACGCAGAAGCCAAGCAAATTGCCCACCAGCTGTGGCATGAAGAAAACCCTGAGGTCGAAGGGCATGATCACCCCGAGATCGAGACAACCGATGAGCACGTCAAACTGGCCGAACGCCGTGTGAAACTGGGCCTGTTGTTGGCTGACATCGGCCAAAAGGCCGAAGTGAAAGTCACCGATCAGGAAATGACGCAAGCCATCATGAACCAGGCCCGTCAGTATCCGGGTCAAGAGCGTCAGTTCTTTGAGTTCGTACAGCAAAACGCACAATTCCGCCAGCAACTGCAGGCACCTATGTTTGAAGATAAAGTCGTTGATCACATCTTTGAGCAGGCCAAGATGACCGACAAAGAGGTCAGCAAAGACGATCTGCAGAAAGCTGTTGAAAAGCTTGAAGAAGAGTAAGCCGTCCAGTCAGTTTGGACTTGAAAAGAGCTTCCGAATGGGGGCTCTTTTTTTATTGGAAATGATCACTGTGACGCTTGCCGCATAGGCAGATGAACAATCCCACTTTGTCATTAAGTTGAGATTAGGGCCTCTGACTTAGCATTGTGCCGTCTTGAAGCTACAGGTCCCATGGTCAGATTTCATCAAAGTGTTCTCGCATTTGTTGTCTGTTGCGCGGTTTTATCCACCGCGATGCACGCAAATTGTGCCGTCTTCGCGTCACTCGACAGGGTGCATTTTTTCCAACAGGTGCTGCGGGACCAAAACGCGATCATTTCTTCTGATACGATAGTAAGCTACTTGAAAAATCAGATGAATGCGCTTGATGACGGCCTGGTATTGCGCGCGGTTTGAGACCAGCTGAGGGGCAACGCCTTCAGGCTGTAGCTTGATAGCGGAAGCCATCCGTTGGCTGATGATTGCATGCTGCCCTGCGACCGGATGACCTGCAAAACCATCTACGATGATCGGGATGAGTTGCGACGCAGCCGCACACAAAAAAGTTGCATTTATGTGCCGAATTTTGTCCATTTCGCGCGGTGGTGTGTTGTGGGTATCTTGGTAAAGGACTTGATTATGAAAAAACTCTTTGGCGCTATCGCAGCAACTTTTGTATTCTCTGGTGCAGCATTGGCGTGTCCCAACTATGACTTAAGCCCTGCTGCGGCTTATCAGGCCACCGGTCAGCAACTCTATGCGATCCGTGGTTTTGATGTTGTGGCAGGTGGTGACAACTACATCTGGAACTGTCCCAATGTGCGGCCCGGAACAGACACCGGTGCGGGTTACTTTCCCTCGGCCCCTGATTTTTCCTTTCAGTTGTCGGGAATGAATCCCTACACCCTATCGGTCTCTGTCATTAGCGAATGCGACGCGGCTTTGTTGATCAACACGGCCTCGGCCAATTGGTATTACGACGATGATGACAATGGAAACCTGGATCCTAAAATTATACTGACACGCCCGATCAACGGGCGCGTCGATGTTTGGGTGGGGACCTATGACGGCGAGCTATGTAACGCGCAGCTGCAGTTGGAAACCTTCGACCGCTAAGCCCGTCACTGCAGCCTGTACATAGGCGTTATGTACAGGTTCTGTACGCCATGAATATTGCCCCCAAAGGGCGCTGCGGTGCTCTGACAAACCCAGAGCACCGCAATCGCATCACATCTCAATCCGGAACAGCGCGAAGCCACTGTCGGACGTGCCTGCCGGTGCAATTTTCATGCCCGCCACACTATCCGCATAGGCCGCCCCTGCGGGTCCTGTTTCAAACATCAGTGATGTGCCGGGCATCGGTTTGAACGACCAGTTGGAATCCGCGAGCGGATTAATCGTGCCTTGATCCACGATGTAACGCACGATCACGTCGCGGTTTGTGTCAGGCCCTTCAAAGATGATCGTATCGCCCGTACCAGGGAAACTGCCGCCGCCTGAGGCCCGATAGTTGTTTGTGGCGATGATGAATTCCTGTTCTGGATCAATCGGTTGCCCTTCAAACTGTAAATCGACAATCCGGTTGGTATCCGGGTTGATCACTTCACCCTCACGGTCGAATTTCGACGGTTGGGTCAGGTCAATCTGATAGGTCACGCCGTCAATGATGTCGAAGTTGTAGCTGGGGAAGTCAGGGTTCAGTAGTACCGCGTCTGTGGCGCCGGCATCGACCTGATTGAACATGCCGGCACTGCGTTCTAGCCAGTCTTTGACCTGCGCGCCCGTGACTTTAACGGCGCGTACAGTATTGGGGTATAGATACAGATCCGCGACATTCTTGATCGCGACATCGCCGACGGGGACATCGGTGAAATACTCGGGCCCACCACGGCCACCGGCTTTGAATGGTGCCGCCGCAGACAGGATCGGCAGACCTTCGTATTCCGTGCCCGTTAACTGTTCTTCAATGTACCACATCTGCGCGTTGGACACGATTTGGACCGAAGGGTCGTCCGCGACCAAAGCAAAATAGGAATGCAGCGGCGCATCTGTTTTGCCCACGGCAGTGCGGACGTAAGTCAATGTTTTTTCGTGGATATCCTGGACTGAGGCCAAAACGGGTTCGAAATCTTCGACCAATGGTGTGATGCTGCGGTCTTCTTCACGCTGCGAAATCGGGCGCGCCTCGGATGTGTGTGACAGCACCCGCCAGCCGGACCCGTCGCGTTCCAGCAGCAGGTCAACCAGACCCATATGCGACCCCCAGAACCCAGCCATGACGCCGGGCTTGCCGTTGATCGTGCCTGCAGCCGTATCAACCCCCGGCCAATCATCGTAGTTTGAGGAAGGGAAGACCAAATGGCTGTGCCCAGTCAGAATCGCATCGATCCCTTCAATACCCGCCAATGGAATCGCGGCGTTGGGCATACCGTCAACAGCTTCCGGTTCCGCGATGCCAGAGTGGCTGAGCGCGATGATGATATCAGCGCCTTGTTCCTTCATCTGCGGGACATAGGCGCGGGCACTCTCAATGATGTCGCGGGCCTGCACGTTGCCTTCCAGATGGCGCCGGTCCCAATTCATGATTTGCGGCGGGACAAAACCGATCAGACCGATCTTGATAGGGTGGGCTTCGCCCGCACCATCGGTGAGCGTCCGCTCCATGATTACATAGGGCGGAACAAGCGTGGTGTCTTCGGTGGGTGAGGCACCCATCTCTTTGACAACATTGGCAGAAACGATGGGGAAGGCGGCCCCGGCGACGGATTTCATCAGGAACGAGATACCGTAGTTGAACTCGTGATTACCCAAGGTTGAGGCATCAAATCCAAGTGTGTTCATCGCGGTAATAACGGGATGCATATCGCCCTCTTTCATCCCGCGTTCGTAGGCGATGTAGTCGCCCATCGGATTGCCTTGCAGGAAATCCCCATTGTCCAGCAAAAGCGAGTTGGTCGATTCCGCACGCACGCCCTCGATGATGCTGGCTGTACGGCTTAGCCCGACCGTATCGACAGGCCGGTCCGCGTAATAATCATAAGGAAAAACATGGACATGCAGGTCGGTGGTTTCCATCAGCCGCAGATGAGCCTGACCTGTTGCGGCTTTCACGGAAAATGGGTGCATGGCCATCAGGCCCGCAGATCCGGCGATGAAATGACGACGGTTTAGACGTAGTGACATTTGAACCCCCAAGTTGTGTTGAATGATGTCAGTAGACATCTGGATCAGCCATGTAACAAGGGTATGTTATTAGTCTGGGAGAGGGGCGGCGGTAACTGACTGATATGTTTGCACGAACTTATCGGTTTACTCATCATAAAGACGGTTCTTGTCATTGTGTTGCAGCCGGTTTTCCAGCGCGTCCTTGTCCAATTGTCGGTCCGTCTGATCACAAAGCGCCGCTGCATAGGTTGGCAGCCCGTCGGTTGACGCGGCCTGATCCGGGGACCAAAGCCGGGATCGGATAATGACCTTTCCGCAATGATAGAATGCTTCTTCCACATGCACGACAATCGCAGAGTCCGGTATCCGTCCCTTGATGGCCATTTTTCACGCAAGTCGACGTCCCGGATGATCTGAGCGCGACCATTCACGCGGACCATTTCATTTCGATTGGGAACCATAAAAACAAGGCCAATTCGCCCAGTTTCGAGAATGTAGCGGAAGCTGTCAAAATGGTGGTTTCCAGGGCGGTCCGGGATGGCCAGAGTCTGACGGTCGATCACTTTGACAAACCCGGCTGGATCACCCTTGGGCGACGCATCCAGCTGACCCGCGC
Source organism: uncultured Paracoccaceae bacterium (assembly GCA_947501555.1). Classification (GTDB taxonomy): domain Bacteria; phylum Pseudomonadota; class Alphaproteobacteria; order Rhodobacterales; family Rhodobacteraceae; genus Yoonia. The sequence goes on along the minus strand of CANMWG010000001.1, from coordinate 1,276,018 downwards.
TGTTCAATGTCGACATGACCAGAAACGGGGACCGTTCGATCCAAGCCTGACAGTGATGATCGATATGGTCGAGAATTTTTAGCTTTTGCGCATCATGGATGTCATCAACGATATCCCTGATCTGTTGTTCGGTGGTCAGGATATCTGTCGGCTTGTAGCTCATTTATCTCTCCGGGCCGATGAAAGTGGTGATGCCGCCTGTCAGGACCGAAGTTCAAACATAAACTGCTCTCTTTTCAAGCAATGAATGTTCATTCGTGCGGGCGATATTCACGCGGCAGCACCTATAAGGCATCGGTTCATGTGGATGCAGACGTAGGTTTTACGGGCGAAACTACGTAGTTGCCACAAGTTTCTTGATGGCGCGCCTGATTGTAGTCTTGAGCGCAGATAGACATGTGCGAGGAAGCTAACCCATGAAAAATATAATCTTTAAAGGCCGACGAGACCTGACCAAGGGTGAACGCCATCAAGTGATTGGCATTGGTGGTCTTGCAATTGCATCTGAATTTCTTGCCTTCGGTGTCATCGTCCTGAACCAGTCGCGGTATGAGGCTGTCTTGTCCGACCCCCGTCTTGCGTTTGTCCCTATTATTGTGGCGATAAGTACATTGGTTGGGGTGTATTTTGCGATGCCGTGGTTGGGCCATCGCGGTGCGCTTGGCGCTGCGCGGGCCTGGATCGGTTGCTTTGTCGTATTGTTTCTGACGGTCGGTTTTTCGACGATCCTTACAGCTGCCGCGTTCCAAATAGGTCTGGGCGCCATGGTGACGGGTTTGCTTGCTGCGGAATGGAGCATCTTGCCAGCCCTCTGGATTGTCGCCGTCTGGCTGTGTCATCAGATGCTAAAGCTGCGCAATTCCGAGCGGAGCTCGATCTACAGTGCAAGGTCCGCGGTCGGTGACCGAATGCTGGAGCCTAGCGAATTATGCAGACTAGCGTTGCCGGATACTTCGTCGCATCGAAGGGCAAAGTGGATGGGGTACTAACCCTCTCATCACAAACAAAAAAGGCCGCCCCATTTCTGGAGCGGCCCAATTAATTCGGAACGAAGGGGCTTAGGCCTCTTCGTTGCTTTCGTCTTCGCTGTCATCAGCGGTTTCAACGCCAGCAGATTCAGCAAGCTCGTCGTCATCAGATGCGGCAGCACCGATATCGTCGAACAGTTCCTGAATTTCGAATTCTGCGGCGGCTTCTTCTTCCGCAGCCAGTTCAGCGATTGATTTACCAGCTTCCTGCAGTTCTGCTTCTTCGACCGAACGGGCAACGTTCAGTGTGATGGTCGCAGACACCTCCGGGTGCAGATTGACGGCAACATCGTGCAGGCCCAGTTCTTTGATCGCACCAAGCAGAACAACCTGCTTTTTGTCGACTGTGAAGCCAGCCTCGGTCGCGGCTTCTGCGGCGTCACGTGTGGTGACAGAACCGTAAAGCGAACCTGCGTCAGACGCAGACCGGATCACGATGAACTTTTGACCGTCAAGCTTTTCAGCCAAAGCATCGGCTTCTTTTTTGGTCTCAAGGTTGCGTGCTTCCATCTGAGCCTTTTCAGCCTCAAATCGTGCCAGGTTGGCAGCATTAACGCGCAGCGCTTTGCCTTGTGGCAGCAGGAAGTTGCGTGCGTAGCCTTCTTTGACTGACACGACTTCGCCCATTTGACCAAGCTTTGCGACACGCTCTAGTAGGATGATATCCATGGGATGATGTCCTTATTTTACAGCGTATGGCAGCAGCGCAAGGAACCGGGCACGTTTGATCGCACGGGCGAGTGCGCGCTGGTTCTTAGCACCGACAGCGGTGATACGGGCGGGAACGATTTTGCCGCGCTCAGAGATGTAGCGCTGCAAAAGGCGGGTGTCTTTATAGTCGATCTTTGGGGCGTTATCGCCCTCAAACGGATCGGACTTGCGACGGCGGAAAAATGGTTTGGTTGCCATGATTGTCTATCCTTATCTGATCAACGACGTTCGCGTGGGCCACGATCGCCCCGCTCTTCGCGTTTTTGCATCTGCACGGAAGGGCCTTCCTCGTGGGCGTCGACCTTGATGGTCAGCACACGCATCACGTCTTCATGCAGGCGCATCAGGCGTTCCATTTCCTGCACAGCAGGGGCAGGCGCGTCTGTGCGCAAAAAGGCATAGTGCCCTTTGCGGTTCTTGTTGATCTTGTAGGCCATCGTCTTGACGCCCCAATATTCGTTTTCCAAGAGCTTGCCGCCGTTGTCGGCAAGAACGGTTCCGAAATGTTCGATGAGGCCTTCAGCTTGCGTGTTGGACAAGTCCTGACGCGCAATCATGACATGCTCGTATAGCGGCATGCGTACTCCAGTTCATATATCAGCGCATTTCAAAGTGTGAGGCAGTGAAACCTTCTGCACCCCACCCACGAGAGACTGCGCAGTTCAACGTTGTCGCAGAAGGATGCGGCCTTATACAGCCGCGCGAGGCTGATGCAAGCCCGGATTTGCCTTAGTTCTGTGGCTGAAACCTGGCAAATGTAGAAATCTTTACGATGCCTTGACGTTGCCAATATATTGCCCTGTTTAACCAGCAATACTGCAAGAAAGCGTATCAAAGGACGTGCCAATGAGCGATGTAGCCGCATCCGTGACTGGTGTTCACGAAAACCTGGCGAAGCCGAGCAGTTTCGTTGTTGAAGACATCTATTGGGGGTACATGATCCGATCTGGTCGTGGCCCATCGCTGGGTGTGGCGCTGGCACAGGCGGTCTGTTTTTTCTTTGGTGTCTGCCTGTTGACAGCAGCTGTCGGGATTTTGATCCTCCCAACCCTGTTTTTTGATGGCGATTTAAGTTCGATGCGTGTCGGATCGGCCGTCTTATTCGGCGCGTTTGCAATGTATCTTTTGTGGTTCGCAAGCCGCGGTACTCAGTCAGAAGTGCACGTTGATACCAGTGTGGGTGAAATTCGCGAAGTGATCTGCAACCGTGCAGGTAAACCCACGACAGTTGGGGCTTATGGTTTTGATACGATTGGTGGCGTCCATTTGGAGCCGGCCAAAGACATAGGTACGGCGACGCTGTCATTGAGGTATCGCAACACGTCTCAGACGGTCTGTGTGGCCGAGGGAACCGAGGCACAATTGATAGGCCTGCGTGATCGTTTAGCCCATGATTTGATGGTTTCAACTAAAACCAGTTAGTAAGCGGTCTGACAGATCCCTGTTCGGCAGGTCTGTGCCCTTGAACAGCATTTGTTCAAAATTATGGAGTTGTTCCTTGCGGCCTTGCGCTATCTTTATAGCGCACACCTCGTTCACACACGCTTGGAGACAACCATGAAAAACTTGCTTACTGCCGCAGCTGTCGTCGCGACCGCGTTTGCAGCCCCCGCAATTGCCGCACCCGAAGCCTATGTTCTTGACGCAAGTCATAGCCAAATTGTTTTTTCTTACAACCACTTGGGGTACTCAACCACTTGGAGCATGTTCTCTGGATTTGAAGGTGAGATTGCCTTTGATCAAGAGGATCCGGCTGCATCGTCCGTCTCAGTATCCTTTCCCGTTCGCACCATGTTGACAGGGTGGGAAGGTCGTTTTGAACACTTCATGGGGGAAGACTTTTTCGCTGCCGCAGAAGATGAAATGGTCACGTTTACGTCAACTGGCATCGAGGTGACTGGCGACACTACGGCATTGATCACAGGTGATTTGACGTTGAATGGCGTCACCAAACCTGTCGTTCTTGATGCAAAGATGAACCAAGTCGGCGATCATCCAATGGCCGGTAAGCCCTGGGCAGGGTTTGACGCCACGACGACCGTGTTGCGGTCAGACTTTGAAGTCGGCTCATTTGCCCCTTTTGTCAGCGACGAAGTTGAGGTGATGATTTCTGTTGAGGCGATGAAAGCCGAATAGCACCACACAATCCGTAAGTTCGGGGCGGCTGATCATCAGCCGCCCTTTGTTTATTCTGCCGCGCGTGTTGCATTGAGTGTGATTTGAACATCAACACCAAAGCCCAAGTTGGTTTCGTCTGTCATCGACTGGCCAATTTCGAAGCTCCGCCGGTCCAACGATACTTGGCCCGTCATCTGAGCGGTGTCGCCATCGATGTTCAGACTGAATGGCAACGTCACGGGCACTTCAATGCCTTTGATCGTTAGCATGCCGGAGGCCTGATAACCGACGTCTGCGCTTGTTATATTGGCTTCGAAAACGGCCGTGGGGAAGTTTTCGACGTTGAAGAAGTCTGCCCCCATGGCCTGATCAGTGACAGAACCGAGCTCTAGTGATCCGATAGCGATTGTTGTCGTGACGTCACCAAGGATTTCCTCTGCCTCGGGATCAAAGCTGATGGCGGCGGTCCAATCTGCGAAAGTGCCAGTCACTGGGCTGCCAAACTGCGTGACCGTGATGCCAATTTCGCCCGCTGTCACTTCCCAATCGGATGAGACCTCTTCCAGCGTTGCCGCGTCAGTGACCGTATCATGGCTGAAAAGGCCTGTTGCCGCGCCGATACCTGCGCTGCCGATGTAGATCACGATCGCGGCCAGAGGGGCGATCCAATCGCGCGAATGCTCCGGCACTTCAGGCCCCGCATTGCGACCGAACCACATGCGCCGCAGTGTGGCATCCTTGTCCAAAAGCTGATGTTTGATTGCGCCGGCAATATGCAACAGAACGGAGCCAACCAGGATTTTACTCCACAGCCAATGCAGTCCGGCAAAGATTTCAGAGACGGTTTCGCTTTTCGGCACAAGCGGTAGGTCTTGCCCGATGGGCAACAAAATAGGGGCGAACCCAGCTGTGGCAGCGTGATGTATCCATCCCGTCAGCGGGACGGCCACCAAGGAGATATAGAGCAGCCAGTGCACTAATTCAGCCAGTCTGGTTTCGATCTTGCGGTTGGCGTGCAAGGGCCCTGGTTTTGTTTGGGTTATCGCCCAAAGAATACGGCCTAAAGCGACGCAGAACGCGATCACCCCAAGTGTTTTGTGATATGAGAACAGCTGGGCTTTGAATGCCAATTGTTCATTTGTTTCGAAGGGGAGGCGGTTAGCAACGGCACCCAGACCGATTGCTGTCAGTATGAGCAAGGCCGTCAACCAATGGAATGTTTTAGTGATGGTGCCATAGTTCGATGTTGTGTTTGATGCAGCCATATTTTCCTCCAGACCCGTCCTTAGGCTAATGATTGCCTTGTGTGGCACAAGTCCACAATTTTGCGTAATGCCCTGTGCAATAGCGTGTGACACGTTATTTGCGCGGTGGTTTGCTTGTGTGATCCTCCGGTCCAAGGTAAGCCTGCGCCAAGAAACGATAAAGAAGAAGAGGAGGAGGCGTTATGCGCGCATTCGTATTCCCGGGGCAGGGCGCACAAGCTATTGGCATGGGAAAGCCACTGGCCGATGCATACCCCGCAGCCAAGAACGTTTTCGAAGAAGTTGATGATGCATTGGGCGAGAACCTGTCCGGGTTGATTTGGCAAGGTGATATCGCTGAATTGACCCTGACCACAAATGCCCAACCAGCGCTGATGGCCACATCGATGGCCGCAATGCGGGCCCTGGCTGCTGAGGGTGTGGATGTGTCTGCGGCCTCATTTATGGCGGGGCATTCTTTGGGTGAATACTCTGCTCTTGCTGCTGCTGGTGCTTTGACCCTGTCGGACGCTGCAAAGTTGCTGCGCTTGCGTGGTGCCGCCATGCAAGACGCCGTGCCTGTTGGCGTAGGTGCTATGGCCGCGATTTTGGGGTTGGATTTTACGGCTGCATCGGCTGTTGCCGCAGACGCGGCACAGGGTGATGTTTGCCAGGCCGCAAATGACAACGATCCTGCGCAGGTGGTCGTGTCGGGCCATACGGCCGCCGTGGAGCGTGCCGTTGAAATTGCCAAAGAACGTGGCGCCAAGCGGGCGATACTGCTACCGGTCAGCGCCCCATTCCATTGCAGCTTGATGGCCCCTGCGGCAAAAATCATGGCCGAGGCGTTGCAAGAAGTCGAAATCGCTTCCCCAACTGTCCCTGTGGTTTCCAATGTTTTGGCCCAAGCCGTATCTGAGCCTGAACAGATCCGTGCCCTACTGGTCGATCAGATTACAGGGTCTGTCCGTTGGCGCGAGTCTGTTGGCTTCATGGCCGCAGAAGGTGTGACGGACGTCTTTGAAGTCGGGGCGGGCAAAGCATTGTCTGGTATGATCCGGCGCATTGATCGGTCGCTGACAACACATGCTGTGGGGGCACCTGACGACGTATTGGCGGCGCTTGAGAGCCTGCGTTAATTTTTGAGAAAGGCAGACAAATGTTTGATCTAAGTGGAAAAAACGCCCTGGTAACGGGCGCATCTGGCGGTATCGGTGGTGCGATTGCGAAGGCATTGTATGATGCGGGTGCTTCGGTAGGTTTGTCAGGAACGCGGATTGAACCGCTTGAGGCATTGGCCGCAGAATTGGGTGATCGCGCTTATGTGCTGCCGTGCAATCTAAGTGATGCAGAAGCTGTGATCGCATTGCCCAAGCAAGCTGCTGAGGCAATGGGGTCCGTTGATGTGCTGGTGAATAACGCCGGGATCACCCGCGACAATCTTTTCATGCGTATGTCGGATGATGAATGGGCGTCGGTACTGGATGTGAACCTGACCTCAACCATGCGCCTTTGCAAGGGTGCTATCCGCGGCATGATGAAGGCGCGTTGGGGGCGGATTGTGAATATTTCTTCTGTTGTAGGTGCGACTGGTAATCCGGGGCAGGCGAATTATGCGGCCTCGAAGGCGGGCATGGTGGGCATGTCCAAGTCCATTGCTTATGAGGTCGCAAGCCGCGGCATAACCGTCAATTGTGTGGCTCCTGGTTTTATCACCACGGCCATGACTGATAAGCTGACAGATGACCAAAAGTCTGGAATTCTGACACAGGTCCCAGCTGGGCGCATGGGCGATGCTGAAGAAATTGCAGCGGCTGTTCTTTATCTTTCCAGCCCAGAGGCAGCTTATGTGACCGGAGCCACCTTGCATGTGAATGGTGGCATGGCCATGTTCTGATGTAGCGGTGCGAAACCGTTTGCCTGAGCGGAATTCTCTGCTATAGGCCACGCAGATTTGCCGAAATCCGCATCTGACGCCACGTCATTTGTTCGGGGCGCAGATTGGCAATGCCCAAATGACAGGGCGCGAGCATAGGCGAAAGCCTACAGTTAAAAACGGGCCGTGGCCCAGAAAGACGTGAGGAATTGACATGAGCGACGTTGCAGACCGCGTACGCAAGATCGTTGTAGAGCATCTTGGTGTTGAAGAAGACAAAGTGACGGAAGCTGCGTCCTTCATTGACGACCTTGGCGCTGACAGCCTTGATACGGTTGAACTCGTTATGGCTTTTGAAGAAGAGTTTGGGATCGAAATTCCCGATGATGCAGCCGAAACCATTCAAACGTTTGGCGATGCTGTGAAGTTCATTAACGGCGCGCAGTAACTAAGCCCCATTGAATTATGAGCGGCGCCCTATTTCGTGGGGCGCCGTTTTGCTATGCAGCCTCGCTGCTTGGCTCACGGATATACTGGACCTGTTGCTTATCCAGCGGCTGGTTGAAAGTGATGCCGCTGTAGTAATGATTGCTCCATGAAACGCGGCATGGAATCCAGTTTTCCATCACCAAGATGTCCAAGGTACCTCCAGCTTCGAGCCTTCCAAGGGATCCGTGTTTCAATTTGGCACCCTTCGCGTTCACGTTAAGAATTGTTCCATTTTCTAACTGTTCATCGATTCTATATGAGGCCTCATAGTAGGTGAAGTGACGCACCAACCGAACGCCCTTTTTGGCGCGATTCAAGAAGAAGATGTAGGCGCAAATCGGCACGACGATGCCTATCCCCAGCAATAGCACTAAATACTTGTTGCTAACGAGATGAACGATCGCATCTTGCAGAAGATCCTGTAGCTGATCTTCCTGTTCCTCCGGGAAATCCGCAGCTGCAATTTCCGCAGCGGTACAACGCAGATCGGTCACCCGCTGACGAATACTATCCAGATTGAAGCGCACATTTGGGTTGGCAAAGTGTCTTTGTATTTCCTGTGCATCGTCAACGCTTACTTGGTTTAGCAGTTCATCGAGATGTCGGATGAAGCGCAGAAAGGAAGCGCCTTGTGCAGATAGGGCGCTTCCATCAACCGCATCAAGGACCATGCTTTCGCTTAAAGTACTAACGTGTCGGCGGAGAAATTGCATATCGGATATCCGCAGCGATGTGTCGGGGTTTTGCGCAAGGCGCGCCTGCACGACTTGCAGCTTATCGAGTGTATCAATGACCCGGCAGTTCGCCGCAGCACTTGTCGCGAATAAGGCTGCCATGATCAGCAGGGTTATCAATCTAACAATCATTTGCATCGCCGCCGCACCGAATGGGATACCTGCTCATAGGCAGCAGCCCTTAATGTTGGGTGAAGCTCGCCGGCGAGATGTCCCCTTTTTGAAGTGCCACCCTTGCCCCATCCCACACGCCTGATGTAACACCTGATGTAACAGGCGTTGGAAATACGCCATTGAGGTGAGGGCAGAATATGCGTCGCGTTGTAGTCACTGGGTTGGGGTTGGTCACACCTCTTGCAGATGGTGTTGAGAATAGTTGGAATCGTATTCTAGATGGGCAGTCAGGTGCTGGTCGGATCACAGGCTTTGATCCAAGTCGATTGACCACCCAATATGCCTGTGAGGTTCCATTGGGAGATGGGTCTGATGGCACATTTAATGCCAATGCGTACATGGACCCCAAGGACCAACGCAAAGTCGATACCTTTATCTTGTTTGGTATGGCCGCTGCCCAGCAGGCCATTGAGGATGCCGGTTGGCAGCCGGAGGATCGCGAAAGCCTTGAACGCACTGGTGTCATGATGGGATCTGGCATTGGTGGTTTGAATTCGATTGCGAACACGGCCGTTATGATGGCTGAGAAGGGCCCGCGCCGTGTGTCGCCTTTCTTCGTGCCCGGCGCGTTGATCAATCTGATTTCTGGTCAGGTCTCGATCAAATATGGCTTCCGTGGCCCCAACCATGCTGTCGTGACTGCCTGTTCAACCGGTGCCCATGCGATCGGTGACGCGTCCCGTCTGATCCAATTTGGAGATGCCGATGTTATGGTTGCTGGTGGCGCAGAAGCCGCCATCTGCGAAGTTGGAATAGCTGGCTTTAATGCCTGTAAGGCGTTGAGTACAAAGCATAATGATGACCCCCGGAAGGCCAGTCGCCCTTGGGACGCGGACCGTGATGGATTTGTCATGGGCGAGGGCGCCGGGATGGTCGTCTTGGAGGAATACGAGCACGCCAAGGCCCGTGGTGCCAAGATTTATGCAGAAATTTTGGGCTATGGTCTGAGTGGCGATGCCCACCATATCACAGCCCCTCCACCAGACCATGAGGGTGCTGAGAGGGCAATGCGCGCTGCTTGTCGCAACGCCAAGATTGACCCGTCACAGATTGACTATGTAAACGCGCATGGCACATCGACCATGGCGGATACTATTGAATTGGATGCTGTTGAGCGCTTAGTGGGCGACGCCGCATCGAAACTGACCATGTCATCGACCAAATCGGCAACGGGCCATTTGCTGGGGGCTGCCGGCGCGATTGAGGCTATTTTCTCGATCCTGGCGATTCGTGATCAGGTCGCGCCGCCGACTATCAACCTTGATAACATAGCCTTTGAAACGCAGGTTGATCTTTGTGCGAATGCCAAGCGCCCCCGCAAGATTGATATCGCGCTGTCCAATTCGTTTGGCTTTGGCGGCACCAATGCCAGCGTCGTGTTTGGGAAGGTCGACTGATGTGGCGACATATCGCTGCAAATGCATTTACGTTTCTTACGGTCGCGTTGTTTTTGCTGGCGGGTGGCGTCACGTGGGGTAGCCGTACCTTCACCGCTGCTGGTCCGCTTGAAGAGGCGTTTTGTCTTGAGGTCCCCAGTGGTGCGGCCAATACTGATGTCTTGACAAGCATCTTGACTGATCGCGGCGCGATTGCTTCCGAGTTTGTTTTTGAAACGGGTGCCCGGTACACGGGCAAATCTGGCGACGTGAAGCGCGGATTTTTCCGCGTCCCCGAAGCGGCTTCGATGGCGGAAATTGTGGATATCGTGACTCGTGGCGGCCGCAATACCTGTGGTGCAGAGGTTATTTACCGTGTTGGCATCAACCGGACCGTTGTTGATGTCAGAGAGCTTGATCCGGCAACGAACAGTTTTGAAGATATCGTTAGCTTTGAGGCCGGTGGTCTCGAAGTGCCTGCTGAGTACGCTGAGGTCCGTGGCGATGCCGGTGCCACTTACCGTATTATCCTGGCTGAAGGTGTCACGAGCTGGCAAGTTGCTAACGCGTTGAGCCAATTGGATGTCTTGCGCCCTGATGTCACGGAAACACCCCCTGAGGGCTCTCTAGCCCCTGATGCCTATGAAATTACCGAAGGTGATACTGTCTCGGCTGTGCTGGAGCGTATGCGCGTGGCACAGGAACGCAATCTTGCTGCCGCATGGGAGGCCCGTGTTGATGGTTTGCCTTTGGAAACGCCTGAAGAGGCATTGATCCTTGCAAGTATCATCGAAAAGGAAACGGCTGTTGCCGATGAACGCCGTCAGGTGGCCAGTGTTTTTGTGAACCGTCTTAACCGTGGAATGCGCCTGCAGACAGATCCAACTGTTATCTATGGGATTACCCAGGGTGAGGGCGTCTTGGGTCGTGGTTTGCGCCAGAGCGAGTTGCGTGGCGAAACACCATGGAACACCTACGTCATTGATGGTTTACCACCAACGCCTATTGCGAACCCTGGATTGGCAAGCATCGAAGCGGCCTTGAATCCGGATACCACCGAATTCGTGTTCTTTGTTGCCGATGGCACCGGTGGTCATGCATTTGCGACAAATCTGGATGATCACAACCGGAATGTCGCAAGGTGGCGTGAAATCGAAGCGGAACGCGCCAACGACGGCTAGCTTTTCGTGGCCCATCCAATTCGTTAATGTACCGTGCGGAATGCAACCTTGGATTGTTTGACTTTCAAGGGTATTTTGCTGAGTTTTGGCCTTGCTAGACGTCGTTTCAGTTCATCTGCGATGGCGCTCGTCTGTAACGGAAGCACCCTTGCAGGCCATTATCATGAACGAATTTGAAGATGACGAAGAAAGCCATGAGGCTTTCGAAGAACCGACCCCCGAGCTCGTAGAACTGCGGCGCGTTTTTTGGCGCATTCATGCCGTATTGGACGACATGCTCGCAAGGACACCCTCGATCGATGCGAACACACCAGCAGCGCTTATTGCCAAGCTGAGCGACCTGCAAACCGCGTACCGCAGGCTTGTTGCGGCAGAGGAGGCTTTCAATGCCCAACACACCGTTATCGCCCACGATGCAGAACCTGACCAATCCGCAGTCCGCGCTGAGATCGGGGGCAAACTTGATCGCATCCGGAACGTTATCACAACAGAGAGAATTCCTTGCGACGTTGACGTCTGCGCAACTTGCAGCGCTGCCCTATCTGTTTGAATTTTGGGCCATGCCACATCAATTGCCGCCATTGGGCGATTGGCGCACATGGGTGGCCTTGGGCGGGCGTGGCGCGGGTAAAACCCGTGCGGGTGCCGAATGGGTCCGGAGTGTGCTGGAAGGTCCGCGCCCCGGCGTGCCCGGAGAATTGCGCCGTTTGGCCATTGTGGCCGAGACCATCGACCAAGCCCGAGAGGTGATGGTTTTTGGTGAAAGCGGCATCATGGCCGTATCCCCACAAAACTGTCGGCCTGAGTGGATCCCGGGTCGCAGATTGTTGGTGTGGCCAAATGCCGCCACGGCCCAGCTTTTTTCGGCCCATGATCCAGAAAGTCTGCGTGGTCCGCAGTTTGATGCGGTTTGGGCAGATGAACTGGCAAAGTGGCCCCGCGCCCGCGAGGCATGGGATATGATCCAATTTGGATTGCGTTTGGGTGAGAAGCCGCGCGCATGTGTCACCACCACCCCACGCCGTGTTGATGTGTTAAGTGATTTGTTGAACCGTTCCTCAACCGTTGTCACGCACGCGCCAACCCAAGCGAACCGTGCGAACCTTGCCAAAGGGTTTTTGGCTGAGGTTGAGGCCAGATATGGCGGCACGTCATTGGGCCGTCAGGAACTGGACGGTGTGATGTTGGCCGATGTTGATGGCGCGTTGTGGCAAACGGAACAGCTCGATGCCCTGCGTATCACGAATTTGCCCGAGCTGAGCCGTATTGTGGTAGCCATTGATCCCCCCGGCACATCGCGCAGCAGTTCTGACGAATGCGGCATTATCGTTGCGGGTGCCATAATGGACGGATCGGTCAACGAATGGCGCGCCTATGTTATCGAGGATGCCTCGGTTTCGGCCGCACGTCCTTTAGATTGGGCCCGTGCCGCTGTCTCAGCCATGCAGCGCCACGGTGCAGATCGCTTGGTCGCTGAGGTTAACCAGGGCGGTGAAATGGTGGAAGCCGTTTTGCGACAGGTCGATCCATTGCTGCCTTATCGGTCCGTGCATGCGTCAAAAGGCAAGGTCGCCCGTGCCGAGCCAGTGTCTGCCCTTTATGAACAGGGTCGCGTTTTTCACCTGAACGATCTGGGTGCGCTTGAGCATCAGATGTGTCAGATGACAACATCTGGCTTTGCCGGTAGCGGGTCCCCTGACCGTGTCGATGCGCTGGTTTGGGCCTTGTATGACTTGATGATCGAGCCCGCTGCAAAATGGCGCAAACCCCAAATCCGTGGCCTTGGCTAGCCGTTGCGCGGGGGTCCGTACGCCCCCGTGACAGCTTCCTAATCTGTTTATTGCAAATTGTTTTTCGTGGATCGCAGACGGTCACCATCGACCGGCACCAAGGAGTTTTGGATGTTTGAATTTTTAAACCGTGCGCAGCCAGATACCGAAGTGGCGGAGGTGAAAGCCTCGGCGACGGGCCGTATCTTGGCCATGTCCGGTGCCGGTCGTGTGGCCTGGTCCCCGCGTGATGTCGTGTCATTGACCAAGTCTGGCTTTACCGCCAACCCAATTGGGTTCCGCGCGGTCAAATTGATCGCCGAAGCGGCTGCGGCCCTGCCCATCGTTGTTCAGGATGCCACACGTCGCTATGACACCCATCCTGTCCAAGCGCTGCTTGCCCGCCCCAATGCAGGGCAGGGCCGGGCTGAACTGCTTGAGGCCTTGTTCGGACAGGTTTTGCTGACGGGAAACGGCTATCTTGAGGCTATTGCCGACGAGGATCTGCCCGTTGAGATGCATGTCTTGCGGTCTGACCGTATGTCTGTGGTTCCGGGCAGTGATGGCTGGCCTGCCGCCTATGAGTACAATGTGAATGGTCGCAAGCACCGCTTTGCCGTTGCTGAAGGCCTGAGCCCGATTTGCCATATCAAGAGCTTTCATCCGCAGGACGATCATTACGGATTTTCCCCCTTACAGGCCGCAGCCTCTGCTATCGATGTGCATAACGCTGCTTCCCGCTGGTCAAAGGCGTTGCTGGACAATGCGGCCCGCCCATCTGGTGCGATTGTCTACCGCGGTGCGGATGGTCAGTCGTCACTGAGCGCCGATCAATATGATCGTTTACTGGGTGAAATGGAAACGCAGCACCAAGGGGCTAAGAACGCAGGCCGTCCGATGTTGTTGGAAGGTGGGTTGGATTGGAAGCCTATGGGGTTCTCGCCATCGGATATGGAGTTCCAAAAGACCAAAGAGGCCGCAGCCCGTGAAATTGCGATTGCTTTTGGTGTCCCCCCGATGTTGCTGGGCATTCCGGGTGATGCCACATATGCCAATTACCAAGAGGCCAACCGCGCCTTTTATCGCCTGACTGTCTTGCCCCTTGCCACCCGCGTGATCAGCGCTGTTGCCGATTGGTTGTCGGATTTCACAGGCGAGCGCATTCAATTGCGCCCTGATTTGGATCAGATTTCCGCCCTATCGGCCGAACGCGATGCGCAATGGAGCCGCGTCAGCAAGGCAGATTTTCTAACCGACGCTGAAAAACGTTCGCTGCTGGGTTTGCCAGCACTGGAGGTGGGTGATGGATAATAAAATTGTCGACATGACGGGTAAGCCGCGCCAGCCAACACAGCCCCCTGTTTCGGATTTTTGGTTTGCGCAAGTAGACGTCCGATTGGGCCGCATTGAGATCATGGTGTCCCGTTTGGAGTGGCAGATCTGGCTGATTGTGTGCAGTTGCGCCGGGTTGCTGGTTTTCGAGATTGTCAAAGCGCTGAGCGGGAGAGCCCTATGAATTTGGAACATAAGTTTTTTGCCTTGGGTACGGATGTTACCGTCACGGATGGTACGATCATCAGCGGGTATGCCTCCCTATTTGGGAAATCCGATCAGGGCGGGGACACAGTTGAAAGCGGTGCTTATGCGGCCTCACTTTCCAAGGGGCGGTCGATCAAGATGCTTTGGCAACATGATCCTGCGCAACCCATTGGTGTTTGGGATGAGGTGCGAGAGGACGGCAAGGGACTTTGGGTTAAGGGCCGCTTGCTGACGGATGTGGCCAAGGGCCGTGAAGCGGCCTCACTGATTGGTGCGGGTGCGATTGATGGCCTGTCGATCGGCTATCGCACTGTCAAAGCCCGTAAGGATGACAAGGGCGGTCGCCTTTTGTCTGAGTTGGAACTTTGGGAGGTGTCGCTGGTGACCTTTCCGATGCTTCCTGATGCGCGTGTTGCTGCCAAAGGGGATGACCCGGCGGATGCGGCCATGCGTGACTTGGCTGCTGCATTTCAAAATGCACGCCGTTTGATGGCACGGGACTAACCCCCGCCACGATCAAAGGACTGATTGATGACGAAGACTGAGAGCAATTCTCGGGTCGGGGAAGATGTGTCTCCTGCCCATGCTTTGAATACGGCGATTGCTGGCTTCATGAGCGATTTCAAAGACTTTTCCCACGGCGTGAATGCCAAACTTCAAAAACAGGATGACCGGATGAACAAGCTGGATCGTAAGACGATGATGAACGCCCGCCCGAATTTAGCGGCTGCCGCTGCTGATGAGGCCCCACACCAGAAGGCCTTTGCCGCTTATCTGCGCTCGGGTGATGATGACGCGCTGCGTGGCCTTGAGATGGAAGGCAAAGCACTGGGCACGTCTGTCGCTGCCGACGGTGGCTATTTGGTCGATCCGCAGACCGCTGATGCCATTCAGGGCACGCTGTCCTCGACCGCTTCGATCCGTTCAATCGCGAATGTCGTGAATGTCGATGCCACATCTTATGATGTGCTGGTGGATCATTCGGAACTGGGTGCCGGTTGGGCGACGGAAGCTTCAACCGTGACCGAGACGGACACACCGCAGATTGAGCGTATTTCTATTCCGTTGCACGAGCTTTCGGCTTTGCCGAAGGCGTCACAACGTCTGCTGGATGACAGCGCCTTTGATATTGAAGGCTGGCTGGCTAATCGGATTGCCGACAAGTTTGCCCGTTCCGAGGCTAATGCCTTTGTCAGCGGTGACGGTGTTGATAAGCCGACGGGTATTCTGACCTATCCAACCGTCGAAAACGACACATGGGCCTGGGGCAGCATTGGCTATGTGGCGTCCGGCACCGCGGGCGGTATCACGCGCGCTGATCCTATCGTGGACCTTGTCTATGCGCTGGGCGCTGAGTACCGGGCGAACGGCACGTTTGTCATGAACTCAAAGACCGCTGGTCTGGTGCGCAAGCTCAAGGACAATGATGGCCGCTTTGTCTGGGTTGATGGCCTGGCGGTGGGTGAGCCTGCACGTCTGATGGGATACCGCGTGTTGATTGCCGAAGACATGCCGGATGTTGATGATGACACAACTGCCATTGCTTTTGGTGACTTCGGTGCGGGTTATACGGTTGCAGAACGTCCTGACCTGCGCGTGCTTCGCGACCCGTTCTCGGCCAAACCGCATGTGTTGTTCTACGCCACCAAGCGTGTCGGCGGTGCAGTCAGCGATTTTGCTGCCATCAAGCTTCTGAAATTCGCCGTCAGCTAAGGCTGATACGCGAGTGATGCGCCCTTGTTGCAAGGGCGTATCTGTCCCGGACGCATGCGAGACAATTCCCGCATTGTCTAGCTGCTCCCTTCCGTCCGAGCAATGCGGGGGGTGTGCATGCGTCCGGGGTAAAATGCCCGGACGATCAGTGAATTTCGGAGTAATTCCATGATGTTAATCGAAGAGACCACCGTTCCAAGTTCCGCACTTCCGGTCGCACAAATGAAAAATCATATGCGCCTTGGTTCGGGTTTTTCGGACGATGGATTACAAGATCAGGTGCTTGAGAGCTTTCTGCGCGCCGCCGTTGCCGCCATCGAGGCCCGCACCGGAAAAATACTGATCGAACGCGAGTTTAGCTGGACATTGACGGCGTGGCGCGACGGGCAGTGTCAGCCACTTCCTATTGCTCCGGTGAACGCAATCACCAGTGTGATGTTGATCACAACGAATGGTGAAGAGACTTTTGCGGACGGTGATGCATGGTATCTTGTCCCGGATAACCAAAGACCCAGCCTGCGCGCCGTTGGTAGTTCTTTGCCGACCTGCCCCACAAATGGGTCAATTCGGATTGGCATGATGGCTGGATTTGGACCGGAGTGGGGGGATCTGCCCGCAGATCTTTCTCAAGCCGTCATGATGCTGGCAGCCCACTACTATGAATATCGTCATGATGCCGCCCATGGCCGCGTCTCATTACCCTTCGGTGTTTCTGCGCTGATCGAGCGTTATCGTACGGTCCGTATGTTTATGGGTGGCCGGATATGAAGATGCCTCATCTTTCACGGTCGCTCGTTTTGGAGGCGCCGGTTCATGTTTCCGATGGCGCTGGGGGCTATGTCCGCGATTGGCAGCCTTTGGGCGTCCTTTGGGCAGAGGTTAAAGCAGGGTCTGGCCGTGAGACTGCCGCATTTGCGGTCACGGTATCCCGTGTGCCTTACCGTGTCGTCGTTCGTGCAGCACCGGTTGATGCCCCTTCGCGCCCCGTTGCTGGTCAGCGATTTCGCGAAGGCGCCCGCATCTTCAATATTCACGCTGTAGCTGAGAAAGGCACTGAGGGCCGGTTTTTGACCTGTCATGTGGAAGAAGAGGTGGCGTCATGAGTTATGGTGTTGCCGCTGCACTGCAGTCCGCTGTTTTTCAAGCACTTACAAATGACGCTCCATTGGATGCTTTGCTTGATGGTGCGGTCTATGACGCGTTGCCTCCGGGTACCTTACCGTCACTTTATGCCATTCTTGGATCCGAAGACGTCAAAGATGCCTCAGACCAGACCGGTGGCGGTGCATTGCATGAGTTCACGGTCACCGTTGTGACCGAGAGTGCTGGCTTCGCCTCAGCAAAGGTCGCAGCAGCCGCAATTAGTGATGTATTGGCCGGTGCAAGCCTGCCGCTGACCCGCGGTACCCTGGTCGCTTTGAATTTTTATAAGGCGAAGGCTGCTCGCGTTGGCACCGGTGACATGCGTCAAATCAACCTCATCTTTCGTGCGCGTGTATCTGACGACACGACGCCCTGACCTTAACAAAAGGAGTGCACCAGATGGTGGCCCAGAACGGTAAAGACCTGCTGATCAAGATCGACATGACCGGCGGCGGATTATTTGAAACGGCAGCAGGGCTGCGTGCGACGCGTATCAGCTTTAATGCCGAAAGTGTCGAAGTCACGAGTCTTGAAAGCTCGGGCGGCTGGCGCGAATTGCTTGCTGGCGCCGGTGTGAAGACAGCTGCGTTGTCTGGATCTGGCGTGTTCAAGGACGAAGCTACAGATGAACGGGCCCGTCAGATTTTCTTTGATGGTGAGACCCCGAATTTTCAGGTGATCATTCCTGATTTCGGCACGGTCGAGGGCGCATTTCAGATTACCTCAATCGAATACGCTGGGTCGTACAATGGTGAGGCGACCTATGAAATCTCGCTGGCCTCGGCGGGGCCGCTGACCTTTACGGCACTGATCTGATGGCAAACCCCTGGGCCGGAGAAGTTGCTGTTCGTATTGATGGTGTGAGCCATGACTGCAAGCTGACATTGGGCACACTTGCTGAGTTGGAAACGGCCTTGGGCGAGGGGTCTTTAGTTTCGCTTGCCCGCCGTTTTGAGAGCGGCGACTTCTCTGGCCGTGACGTCATGGCTGTGATTGTGGCGGGCTTGCGTGGTGGTGGCTGGACGGGGACATCCGACCAGTTGCTGACTGCTGAAATCGAGGGTGGACCTGTCGGTGCGGCGAAGGTGGCCGCCTTGCTATTGACCCGCGCGTTCGCTGCCCCTGCATGATCCGGCTTGATTGGCCCGGCTTGATGCATGCAGGCCTGCATGTGCTGCGCCTGAAACCAGATGAGTTCTGGGCGCTGACACCTGCGGAGCTGCAACTGATGCTTGGGTTAACCGCAAACAACGCCCCGATGGGGCGCAGCAGACTAGATGCCTTGTCAGAGGCTTTTCCGGACGAGACAGAGGATTTGGGTGATGGATGATATTGATAAGATTGACGCGCTTGAAAGCGATGTGAGTGCGCTGGAGAGCACCTTGGGCGATGCGGCCGCAATGACCGCCGCTTTTGATCGCCAATTGCGTGACGTGCAAGGATCGCTTGGGGATACAACGCGCGATCTTGGTAATCTGGAACGCGGGTTCTCAACTGGGTTGCGCAAAGCCTTTGATGGGCTGGTGCTGGATGGCGCGAAACTGTCTGATGTCTTGGGTACAGTGGCCCAATCAATGATCAACACGGCCTATTCGGCGGCCGTCCAACCCGTCACCAATCAGCTTGGGTCACTTTTGGCGGATGGCCTGAATTCAGCCGTTTCCAGTGTCATGCCCTTTGCTGATGGAGCCTCTTTTTCGCAAGGGCGTGTGATGCCTTTTGCCCAAGGCGGTATTGTCAGCAGCCCCACCAGCTTTCCGATGCGTGGTGGAACAGGCTTGATGGGCGAAGCTGGACCAGAGGCGATTATGCCGCTTGCGCGCGGTGCTGATGGCCGGTTGGGGGTGCGCACCCAAGGGTCGTCCCCTGTGTCGGTGACCATGAACATCACCACCCCCGATGCGCAGGGCTTTCAGCGAAGCCAAGGGCAAATCGCCACCCAAATGGCCCGCGCCCTTGGGCGCAGTCAACGCAATCGCTAGGGAGAATTGAACAATGGCATTTCATGACGTGCGGTTTCCCGCGTCGCTGAGCTTTGGGTCTGTAGGCGGGCCCGAGCGCCGCACCGAGATTGTAACTTTGGCAAATGGGTTCGAGGAACGGAATAGCCCTTGGGCCCATGCCCGCCGCCGTTATGACGGAGGTATGGGGCTGCGGTCTTTGGATGATCTTGAAACGTTGATTGCGTTTTTTGAAGCCCGGCAGGGTCAGCTTATCGGGTTTCGGTGGAAGGATTGGAGCGATTATAAATCCTGTGCTCCATCGCAAGATATTTCATGTACGGATCAGTTGATTGCTGTGGGCGATGAGGTCACGGACAGTTTGCAGCTGACAAAAACCTACCGCTCGGGTGAATTCAGCTACGCCCGTCCGATCACCAAACCTGTGGACGGTTCGGTTCGGGTTTCAGTTGGTGGCGACCCGCTTCAAGAGGGTATTGATTACACGGTCGACGCGGCGATCGGTCAGGTCAGTTTTGCCCATCCACCAAACCAAGGGGCCGAGGTGCGTGCCGGGTTCGAATTCGATGTGCCCGTTCGTTTTGACACCGATGCGATTATGACTTCAGTTTCAAGCTTCCAGGCCGGTGAAGCCCCCAATATCCCGATTGTTGAGGTCCGGGTATGACTGTCGCGGCTTTACACGCGCATCTGTCTACAGGCGCAACCCATGTGTGCCATTGCTGGGTGTTGGAACGGCAGGACGGCCTGACGCTTGGGTTTACCGACCATGATGAGCCTTTGACCTTTGACGGCATCACGTTTCAACCGCAGTACGGGCTCAGCGCGCGGGCCTTGTCCAGCACGACGGGTCTGTCTGTCGACAATAGCGAGGCCTTGGGTGTTCTGTCGGCAGATGCCATTACCGAAGCAGATATCGATGCGGGCCGCTATGACGATGCACGGGTTTCGACCTGGCTTGTGCAATGGGACAATCCTGAGGCGCGTCAGTTGCGGTTTTCCGGCACCATTGGTGAGATCACGCGGGTCGCCGGATCCTTTCAGGCAGAGCTGCGTGGTTTATCAGAACCGATGAACCAGCCCTTGGGCCGTTCGTATCTGACAACCTGCAGTGCTGTTCTTGGTGATGCCGCTTGCGGTGCAAATCTGTCCGATTCTGCGTTTTCAATTGAGACGGCAGTTCAAGCGGTGCAAGGCGGGCAGATTTTTGGTTTCAATGATCTTTCTGCCTTTGACACAAAGTGGTTCGAGGGGGGGCTGATTGAAGTTCAATCTGGTACTGCCGCTGGCCTTTCTGGTGTTATTCGAGAAGATACAGAGGATGAGGGTCAGCGCGTGCTGCGTCTCTGGCAGCCTATTCGTGCATTGATTGAGGCGGGTGATCAGGTGCGTCTGATTACGGGTTGCGACAAGCGCGCCGAGACGTGCAAAGCGAAATTTGCGAACCTTCTGAACTTTCAGGGCTTCCCGCATATCCCAGGGGACGATTGGCTGGTAAGCGTGCCGCGTTCGGACAAAGCAAATGCTGGCGGAAGGCTAGGCCGTTGAATCGTTTGATTGTCAGCGCCGCACGCGATTGGATTGGTACGCCTTATTTGCACCAAGCCTCGGTCAAAGGAGTTGGGTGCGATTGTCTGGGGCTGCTGCGAGGGGTCTGGCGTGAGGTTTTGGGGTCTGAACCTGAGGCCATGCCTGCCTATACGGCGGATTGGGCCGAGCCGCAGGCGGATGAGGTCCTGTGGGCAGCGGCTGCCAGGCACATGCAGCCCGCACCCGCCGAGATACTTCCGGGCCAAGTTCTGCTGTTTCGGATGCGCAGTGGTGCAATTGCCAAACATATCGGCATCGTTTCTTCGGCAGACCCAGATGCCCATTTTATCCATTCCTACACGGGCCATGGTGTCATCGAGAGCCCGCTTTCCCAGCCTTGGCGCAGGCGCATCGCGGCCCGTTACCACATATCACAAGGATGAACTGACATGGCGACTATTGCGCTCTCTGCGGCCGGTATGGCTCTTGGTGGAAGTATGGGTGGGACCGTTTTGGGTCTGTCCATGGCAACGATTGGGCGCGCGGCGGGCGCCGTAATCGGACGGCGCATCGACCAACAGCTTTTGGGGTCGGGAAGTGAGCCGATTGAGTCGGGGCGTGTTGATCGATTTCGCATCACCAGTGCTGCAGAAGGCGTGGGCGTTCAGATGGTATATGGCCGCCTACGTGTGCCCGGGCAGGTCATCTGGGCTTCCAATTTTAGCGAATCCAAACAGACCTCAGGCGGAGGCAAAGGGGCACCTGCCTCACCCGAGATCACCGAATATTCCTATTCGGTCAACTTGGCCGTGGCGCTTTGCGAAGGCGAGATTAGCCGGGTCGGGCGCATCTGGGCTGACGGAGTAGAGATTTCGGCGGCTGATCTGAATTTGCGGGTCTATACAGGTGGGATGGATCAGCAGCCCGATCCCAAGATTGCGGCAATTGAAGGGTTGGATCAGACCCCAGCATACCGCGGAACCGCCTATGTCGTTCTGGAAGACTTGCCACTTGGGCAGTTTGGCAATCGTATCCCGCAACTGACATTTGAGGTGATGCGCGCGGCGCCAACGGGCGATGATCTTGCCGATGTTGTGTCAGGTGTCGCCTTGATCCCGGGGACTGGTGAATACAGTCTGGCCACCTCACAAGTCTATCTTTCGCCATCCTACGGCGAGCAAGTTGCCATCAACACAAATTCCCCCTCGGGCCAAAGCGACTTTTTGACGTCTTTGGATGCGCTTGAGGGTGAGCTGCCCAAATGTAAATCCGTTGTCTTGGTTGTGTCTTGGTTCGGCGATGATCTGCGTTGTAACCACTGTTCCGTCCGGCCGAAGGTTGAACAAAACGACGTCGACGCTGAAGCTATGCCTTGGCAGGTGTCTGGCGAAACCCGCAACGGCGCGGCATTGGTTCCCTTTGCCGATAATGCGCCTGTCTATGGGGGAACGCCCGCAGATGCCGCCGTGATTGAGTCCATTCAGGCTATGCGACAACGTGGCATGGCCCCGGTTTTTTACCCGTTTATCCTGATGGAGCAGCTCTCTGATAATACGCAGACGGACCCTTATACAGGGAACTCTGGGCAACCCGCTTTGCCATGGCGTGGGCGCATTACGACGTCCCTTGCACCTGGCGTCGATGGGACCCCTGACAGGACGCCGGCCGCGGAAGTGGAAGTTGCTGCGTTTATGGGAAATGCTGCGGTTTCGGACTTCACTGTGTCTGGCAATGAAGTGACGTATGCCGGAAATTCAGATTGGGGTTACCGCCGGTTCATTTTGCACTACGCCCATGTTTGCGCAGCGGCGGGCGGAGTGGATGCATTTTGTATAGGGTCCGAGATGCGCGGCCTGACGCAAATCCGCGACGCTGCTGACAGCTTTCCTGCGGTGGAAGCCTTGCGCCAGTTGGCCGCAGATGTACGGGTCATTCTCGGGCCGGATTGTAAGATCAGCTATGCTGCTGATTGGTCCGAATATCACGGGTATCAGCCCGCCGGCACCGCGGACAAGTTTTTCCATCTTGATCCACTTTGGGCGGATCCGAATATCGATTTCATCGGGGTCGACAATTACATGCCGCTCTCTGATTGGCGCGACGGTGAGGACCACAGCGATATCGCGGCGGAATCGATCTACAACTTGGACTATCTGACGGCCAATGTCGCGGCAGGCGAAGGGTATGACTGGTTTTATTCCACCCCAGAAGCAAGGGCCGCACAACGCCGCACAGACATCACAGACGGCGAAGGTGAGCCATGGGTCTGGCGCTACAAGGACTTTGCCGGATGGTGGGGGAACGCGCATCACAACCGGATCAATGGGGTGCGCCAGCCTACTCCGACGGCGTGGACGCCTGAGGCAAAACCGATCTGGTTCACCGAATTTGGCTGTGCCGCGATTGACAAAGGCACAAACCAGCCAAACAAATTTCTGGATCCAAAGTCCTCAGAATCCGAACTGCCATATTATTCCAATGGGAACCGGGACGACCTGATTCAAGCGCAGTACATCCGCGCCGTGCATGGCTACTTTGCCGATGGTGCAAACAACCCGGTATCGGCCGTCTATGGGGCGTCGATGGTTGATGTGTCCCGGATGCATGTCTGGGCATGGGACGCGCGGCCATATCCTTTCTTCCCAGGCAATACGACACTTTGGTCTGATGGGGACAACTATGCACGTGGTCATTGGCTGAACGGCCGGGCGACAAATCGGTCGCTTGCTTCGGTGGTCGCCGAGATCTGCGCGCGGGCAGGGGTGACGCAGTACGATGTGTCCCGGCTTTACGGTATGGTGCGCGGATATGCGCAAGATACCGGTGTGTCTGGTCGCGCAGCCTTACAGCCGTTGATGCTGGCTTATGGTTTCGATGCGGTTGAGCGGAATGGCAAGCTTGTTTTTCAAAACCGAATTGGACGGGTTGACCATGTCATTGACGATGATGTTTTAGCCATGGACCCTGAAGAGGGCCGTTCCCTGTCGCTGGTACGTGCCCCCTCAGGTGAAATCACCAATCGGGTCCAAATCACCTACCTCGATGTCGACACCGATTATGAGGTCATCGCATCCGAGGCCATCCATCCTGGCCATATGCGTGCCATCTCTGCCCAAAGTGAGGTGCCATTGGCGATGACACGTGCGGAGGGCCGCAATATCGCAAACCGCTGGCTGCAAGAGGCTCGTGTTAGTCGCGACACGGTCAGTTTTTCGGTACCGCCATCGCAATGTACGGTCAACGCGGGTGACGTAGTACAGATTGCCACGTCCGAGCATTCTGGCAGCTACCGTGTTGACCGGGTCGACGAGGCCGGGCAGCGCTTGATCGAAGCAACACGCATCGATTCGGAAGGATATCTGCCTCAGACAACCGTCGATGATCCGCCTTCCTTTGCGCCTTTCGCAGGCCCGGTCCCGGTTGAGCTGCTTTTTTTGGATCTGCCGCTGCTGACGGGGGATGAGCAACCACATGCACCTTATGTTGTTGCTTCGGCCTCGCCCTGGCCCGGAGATGTGGCACTTTATATGGCGCCGCAGGATAGTGGTTATGTCTTGGAAAAAACTATAAATGAGCCTGCGGTCATCGGGGTGACCCTGAGCCCGCTTTATTCCGGCCCCGTTGGCATATGGGACCGGCAGGCCGGCGTGCAGCTAAAATTGACAACGGGCGAACTCAGCTCTGCTACCCTGACCGGGCTTTTGTCTGGTGCAAATACATTAGTGATCGGAGACGGCACACCTGACAATTGGGAATTGGTGCAGTTTCTGAACGCTGTGCCTACCGGAACACGTGAATACGAAATCCAGACGCTTCTTCGGGGTCAATTGGGAAGCCACGGATTGATGCCCGATGTTTGGCCAACGGGGTCGATTGTAGCGACCCTGAACGGTGCGCAAAAACAACTGTCGTTGCCGTCCAGCACCCGCAGCACAGCGCGCCACTTCCGATATGGCCCTGCGAAACGGCCAATCTCGGATGCCAGCTTTCGCTATGCCACACATGCCTTTCAGGGAAACGGTTTGCGGCCTTATCCGGTCGTGCACTTGCGTGCTGAACGGCTGACAAGTGGGCTGGCGCTGTCGTGGATCCGCAGCAGCCGGATCGATGGCGATGTCTGGGCGGATCAAGATATTCCGCTTGGCGAAGACACCGAAAGCTACGAAGTACGCGTGATCCAGGGTGGCGTTCAGCTGCGGCTGGTTACTGTGACAGAGCCGTTTTGGACCTATGATGAGGCCGATTTGACAGCAGAGGTGGGCGGACAACAATTCCAGGTCGAGGTTGTGCAGTTGTCGGCGCGGTTTGGGGCCGGCTTAGCGACGTCTCTGATGGTTGAAGGGTAGGGCAAGTGCGCCCTGTGCAGATGGCTGACATTGAGGCCGGGGCGCGTGCTATTTGCTATGTCAGTCCTTGCGAACGACAGGCGATGGCGAGCGAGCTGTGCAGGCGGGCTGGGCTGGCGGACCGCTACCGAAAACGACTGGGGCGTTCGCATCCTGACTTCGGGACCGGTACGTTGATGTCTGCTGCGGCCCGTTTTCAACAGGTCCCGCGGCCCGCGCAAATGAACCGAGGGTATCTAGCAGCCGTGGCCTTGATTTGCATGACCTTGCACGCGCAACGCGACGATCAAGAATTGTGAACTGCAGCTTCACCGAATTGTTCTTGGAAAAATCTGCAAAAATAGCATATCATCAGGGTCCACGCAGAAGGAACCGTGCTATGGCCCATCTACAAAAAACGCTCGCCGAAGTTGATCCGGTTTGGAGCCGTATTTGCCTAGAAGCAGAGCAAGCCATCGAGGTGGAGCCTTTGATGGGTGGTCTTATCTATTCCGGCGTTCTGCATCACGATTCTTTTGTTGGTGCTTTGGCATATCGCATTTCGACGAAGCTGGCGTCGCCTGAGATGTCAGAGCAGATTCTGCGTGAAATCGCTGATGCTGCCTATATCGCTGATCCCGCGATAACCGGCGCGGCAAGAGCTGACTTGGTGGCAATCTTTGATCGTGACCCTGCTTGCCATCGGTTCCTGCAACCCTTGTTGTTCTTTAAGGGTTTCCAGGCCGTGCAGGCCTACCGCTTGGGCCACTGGCTCTGGATGCAGGGGCGTCATGATCTAGCCTATTTCGTCCAAATGCGGGTGAGTGAGCTTTTTGGCGTTGATATCCACCCTGCTGCCAAGATTGGGCAAGGGATCATGATAGATCATGCCCATTCGATCGTTGTTGGCGAAACTGCGGTTGTTGGTGACAATGTTTCAATGCTGCACTCGGTCACGTTGGGCGGCACTGGCAAGGAAGACGATGAACGGCATCCAAAAATTGGCGATGGCGTGCTGATTGGAGCTGGTGCCAAAGTTCTCGGTAACATCAAGGTCGGCAATTGCAGCCGAATTGCAGCAGGGTCTGTCGTCTTGGAAGAAGTGCCGCCGATGAAGACAGTCGCAGGCGTGCCTGCAAAGATTGTCGGAGAGGCCGGGTGTTCGCAGCCCTCTATGACCATGGATCAAATTTTGAATACAGCCAAATAAGAAACGCCGCCTTGATCAGCAGGCGGCGTTTCTGGTTTTTCAAAGGGCGGCTCTTTAGGCCAGCATTGTCATTGGGTTCTCAAGGTTGTCCTTGATGGCGTTCAAAAGGTTCGCACCCAGTGCGCCATCGATGACCCGATGATCGACCGACAGCGTGGTCGACATGACGGTGCCTACAGTCAGTTCACCATCTGCACCCACGATTGGTTTCTTCGTCCCAGCCCCGACGGCGAGGATCGCTGCGTGTGGTGGGTTGATGATGGCGTCAAAGTTATCAATGCCAAACATGCCCAAGTTAGAGATCGCGAAGCTTCCGCCTTGATACTCATGCGGGGCCAGCTTGCGGTCGCGTGCGCGGCTGGCCAGGTCTTTCATCTCAGCAGACAAGGCAGAAAGCGACTTCATCTCGGCGTCTTTCAGAACCGGGGTGAATAGCCCACCTTCAATGGCCACTGCCACGGCTACGTCTGATTTCTCAAACTTCAGCGTGCGATCACCGGCCCAGACGGCGTTGGCTTCCGGTTCTTGCTGCAAGGCCAGCGCACAGGCCTTGATGATAAAGTCGTTGACCGACAGCTTTACACCCCGGGGTTCAAGCTGCTTGTTCAGCTGACTGCGAAACTTCAACAGCGCGTCCAGCTGAATGTCCCGGCGTAGATAGAAGTGGGGCACCGATTGCTTGGCTTCCGTCAGGCGGGCGGCGATTGTCTTGCGCATGCCGTCCAGGCTGACTTCTTCAAATGGCCGGTCCGCGTATGTTTTCAGTACAGCTTCGGTTGATGGACCGGCAGCAAGTGCTGTGGGCGCATCTGCTTTTGCGGCAGGCGCTGCGGCTTTCGGAGCGGCCGTAGCGCCTTCAACATCAGCTTTCACAATTCGGCCGTGCGGGCCAGAACCCGAGATGGCTGCCAAGTCCAACCCTTTGTCAGCGGCGATCCGGCGGGCAAGGGGTGTTGCAAAGATGCGGGTACCGTCAGCTTTCGGAGGTGCAGCGGGGGCAGGGGCCGCAGGTGGGGGCGCTTTGGCTGCTTCTGCTACGGGTGCCGCGGCCTTTGAGGCAGGAGCCGCGCCGATGTCATCAGCGCTTTCACCATCTTCCAGCAACACAGCAATCACGTCATTGACTTTCACACCTTCGGTGCCTTCAGCGACCAGGATTTTACCCATGACCCCTTCGTCAACAGCCTCGAACTCCATCGTGGCCTTGTCGGTTTCGATCTCGGCCATGATATCGCCCGAGGACACGGTATCGCCCTCTTTGACGTGCCACTTGGCCAGCGTGCCTTCCTCCATCGTGGGGGACAGGGCGGGCATCAGAATTTCTGTAGGCATTGCGCTGTCTCCTTAACGGTAGGTTACTTTTTTGCAGGCATCGACGACTTCGTCGGCGGTCAGCAAAGCGTGTTTTTCAAGGTTCGCGGCGTAGGGCATGGGAACATCCTTACCGGTGCATGTGATCACTGGGGCGTCCAGGTAATCAAACGCCTCTTGCATGATCACGCCGCTGATGTAGCCGCCTACGCTGCCTTGCGGCCAGCCTTCTTCGACAGTCACACAGCGGTTGGTCTTGCGCACCGATGCCAGGATGGTCTCGGTATCCATCGGGCGCAAGCTGCGCAGGTTTATGACTTCGGCGTTGATGCCATCAGCGGCCAGTTTCTCGGCGGCTTCAAGTGCATAGGTCATGCCGATACCAAAGCTGACGATAGTCACATCGTCGCCGCCGCGCTCAATCTTGGCCTTGCCGAACGGAATAGTGAAATCGTCCATGACGGGAACATCAAAGGATTTGCCGTACATGATTTCATTCTCAAGGAAGATGACCGGGTTGGGGTCGCGGATGGCGGTCTTCATCAGACCTTTCGCGTCAGCCGCAGAGTAAGGCATCACAACTTTCAGGCCGGGGATCTGCATATACCAGGCTGCATAGTCCTGAGAATGCTGGGCACCCACGCGGGCGGCAGCCCCGTTTGGACCACGGAAGACCATGGGCGCACCCATCTGACCGCCAGACATATAGAGCGTCTTGGCCGCGGAGTTTATAATATGGTCAATGGCTTGCATGGCGAAGTTGAATGTCATGAACTCGACAATCGGCTTCAATCCACCAAAGGCCGCTCCGGTGGCGATACCGGCAAAGCCATGTTCGGTGATGGGCGTATCGATGACGCGCTTGGCACCGAACTCATCCAGAAGACCTTGGGAAATCTTGTAGGCACCTTGGTACTCGGCGACTTCTTCACCCATGAGGAACACATCCTCGTCGCGGCGCATTTCCTCGGCCATCGCATCACGCAGGGCTTCGCGGACGGTCGTCTGCTTCACCTCAACATCAGCATCCCAGTCAGGGGTCGCATCGACAACCGGGGCGGCAGGTGCCGCGGCTGCGGGAGCTGCTGCCGGGGCGGGGGCCTCAGCTGCTGCGGGCGCGGCAGGTGCTGCACCAGCGGCTGGGACGTCTTCACCTTCTTCGACCAGAATGGCGATTACGTCGTTCACTTTGACGCCTTCGGTGCCTTCGGCGACCAGAATTTTGCCAACGATTCCTTCATCGACAGCTTCGAATTCCATCGTGGCTTTGTCTGTCTCAATCTCAGCCATGATATCGCCGGATGAAACGGTATCGCCTTCTTTGACCAGCCATTTGGCCAACGTGCCTTCTTCCATCGTGGGCGAAAGGGCGGGCATAAGGATTTCAGTTGCCATGGCTTATGCCTCCACTTCTGCGTAAATGTCTGTCCAAAGCTCTTCAAGCGCGGGTTCCGGGCTTTCCTTCGAAAACTCTGCCGCCTCATTCACGATCGCTTTGATTTCTTTGTCGATCGCCTTCAGATCATCGTCAGTGGCATGTTTGCCGGTCAGCAGCATATCGCGGACCTGTTCAATCGGGTCACGCTCATCGCGCATCTTCTGCACCTCGTCCCGGGTCCGGTATTTCGCCGGATCGGACATCGAATGCCCACGATAGCGATATGTCTTCACTTCCAGGATGTAAGGTCCCTTGCCTGCGCGGCAGTGGGCCACGGCGCGTTCGCCGGCCTCTTTGACGGCCAGAACGGACATACCGTCAACTTCCTCGCCGGCAATGCCGTAGGCCGCGCCCCGTTCCCAAAGGGAGGGGGACTTTGTCGAGCGGACAACGGATGTGCCCATGGCGTAGCCATTGTTTTCAATGACAAAAACAACCGGCAAGTCCCATAGCTGGGCCATGTTATAGGTCTCGTAAACTTGACCTTGGTTCGCCGCACCATCACCAAAATAGGTAAAGGTTACGCGGTCATTGCCTTTGTATTTATCAGCAAATGCCAACCCCGCACCCAAGGGCACCTGCGCACCCACAATGCCGTGGCCCCCGTAAAAATGCTTCTCTTTCGAGAACATATGCATGGAGCCACCCTTGCCCTTTGAAAAGCCACCTTCGCGGCCTGTCAGCTCGGCCATGATGCCTTTGGGGTCCATGCCACAGGCCAGCATATGGCCGTGATCGCGGTAGGATGTGACGCGCTTGTCGCCTTCATCGGCTGCGGCCTCAAGGCCCACAACAACGGCTTCTTGTCCAATATAGAGGTGACAGAAACCGCCAATCAGGCCCATGCCATAAAGCTGGCCTGCCTTTTCCTCAAACCGCCGGATAAGCAGCATTTCACGGTAATGTCCCAGCAACTCCTCAGCTGAGACGTTCGGTTTCGCGGCGGCCTTTTTGGGCGGCATGTGCACTCCTCCAGCGATTTGATATATAGTTTAGCATTAAACTATCTTGTAGATCATGCGCAGAAAAAAGGCGAGAGTCAAAGTGACGCCCGGTCATCCGATGGGGGAATAGCTGAGTTGCGCCTAGCGGATGACGATTTCGTCAGCGCGGATAAGTCCCAAGACGTCACGGGCTTGCTGATCCAGTAGATCAAGATCAAGAAAATTATCCGACAGGCGCATGGTCAGGTTCTCCATGTCCAGTACTTCGGCCCGCAAGGTTTCAAGCTCAGCTTGCAAAATATCGGCTTCGGCTTTCATTTCCACGCGTTTGAACAGGCCGTAATCCCCTTGCACGGCAGCAAAGGTGAAATAGAGCCCCAGCATCACCATGCTGAGGAAGTAGAAAAGCGAACCCAACGGGGGGCGATTACGTCTTAACATGTGCTTGCCTCGGGTGCGGTCTCTTGATCGGACCGCTCAGCAGAGATTCGCACAAACGAATCGCAATGTGAATCCCCTATTTTGGGGACAAGCGCATTACCCCCGCGAAAATCACGCCTTCCCGCGATAAATCTCAACCAGTTGCGCCAACATCGACAGCGCGTCAGCACGGTCACGCTGGAACGAGTTGCGCCCGATGATCGATCCATTTCCGCCGCCATCGCGGATAGCCCGCGCATCGTCGTAAACCGCATCAGCCCCCTTGGCCGCACCGCCGGAAAACACGATTAGGCGACGACCGCCCAGGGAACTTTCGACACAGTGCCGGACCCGGGCAGCTTGCGTCGCGATATCGATTTTTTGGTCTTCATAGACGGTTTTGGCGGCAGGCAGGCTCAGGTGATTAGTGCTGAGTTTGATTTTGATGATATGCGCGCCCAACAATGCGGCTATCTGTGCGGCATAGGCCGCAATATCAATGGCTGTCTCGCCGTCTTTGTCCAAGGCTTCACCGCGCGGATAGGACCAGATCACAGTGGCGATCCCTTTGGCCGCGGCTTCTTTGCGCATCTCGGCTATATCACTGAACATATTCAAAGCGGCTGACGATCCGGGATAAATGGTGAAGCCAATCGCCGAGCAACCCAGGCGCAGCGCATCATCAACTGAGGCAGTGATCGCTTGGGTTTTGGGCGCGGCATCAGGGATCAAAGAGTTTGCCGAATTGACCTTTAGGATCGTAG
Source organism: uncultured Paracoccaceae bacterium (assembly GCA_947501555.1). Lineage (GTDB taxonomy): Bacteria > Pseudomonadota > Alphaproteobacteria > Rhodobacterales > Rhodobacteraceae > Yoonia. The sequence goes on along the minus strand of CANMWG010000001.1, from coordinate 1,245,020 downwards.
GGATTTGCCCTGCAAATGTGTCAGCGCCTGCCTCGATCATGCCCAAGGGGGCTGCATAGGCGTTCAAGCCTGCATCGATGGCCAGTTGATAGTGATAGTGCGGGTCATAGGCCTCCGCGTTCGGAGCAAACGACCGGGCTGGCCCATGTTCAAACCCTTGGTCCACTGGCAAAATGATCATCTTGCCGGTGCCACCCAGCTTTCCGTTCATCATGATCCGGGCCAAGTTTGCTTTGACGCCCGGCGTTTCGCCTTCGTAGTTGGCGAGCATTTTTTGAACGATTTTGGTGGTTTTCATGAATGGCCCCTGCGGTGTTTTAGATGGTTTAGGCAAGCGATAGGGGCAGGCGAACCCGGTTGCAAATGTGTTAGCGCAACCGGGCCCAATGTTATCGCAAACACCAAGGCGTTAGTTCTGTTTGGTGTAAATCGCAGGCAAATCGGCGTTGATCCAATCTGTGATTGCCCGTTGCTGCATCTCGGCTGCTATCGCGGCCCAAGCCTGTGCCACGTCAGGTCCACGCGCCCCAAAGCGGGCTTCGATCTCCTTGCGCAATGACGTTGCCGCGATATCGCCAGCGGCCTCTGCCAAGAGCGAGTAATAGTATGCGCGGGCATAGGATCGGACTTCACCGGCACCAGCAAAGTAAGTGAGTGACAATGCGCGCAGATCACGCGGATCATCCCCTGAAATGCGCTGAACCGGTGCGGGGGCGTTCGATGCCAACAGATAATCTGCCTGGGCCGCAAGCACGGCTTGGGTCGTCATGCGCGCTTCAAGCCGATCCAACTGAGCCACCGCATTTGGCATTCCATTTGCGGCTGCGATCAAGGCATGGCTGTAGGCTGCGGCAACATCATCGTCTTGGGTGGCTCTTGCCAGCAGGATTGCGGCGGGGCCCGCAGTCTGCGGGTTTTGCAGCAATGGTGTCAGAAGGTCTGGAACCAACGCAGCACTACGTGGCACGCCGTTTCCTTCCAACAAAGCAGTGGCAAAGCGCAACCGTTCTGCATCGGACAAATCATCGGGTGATTGAAGTGCGGCAAGGTCCCCGGCGCTTAGGATTTGTGTGCGCGCCAAGGGCGTATTGCGGGCTTGCAGACCCATGGCCGAAATCAGCATGGACGGGGTGTCCAGCATTTCGGGTTCAATCACGATTCCAGTAGGGGGCAGGTTGGCTTGCAGGGTCAGCTCACCCGGATCAGTCACAAAAGCCTCGACCTCATCCATCAGGTCAGTAATGAAGTTCCGCTCAACCGCACCCAATGGGCGCTGCCCACCTTCACTGATGAATTGCGAAATGGCCTCGGTGCCCAGTTCGCGGATCGTAATAGGGTCGCGCAGGTTTTCAGGTAGAACCTGCGACAAAGCCCCCCAACCGCCATCGTCCTTGAGGGTGACGACCGCACGGCTGACCCGGACAGCCGGATCGTCCGGAAAGCCCGATGGGCCCAATCGCGGCAAAATCGTCCCACTGCCCGAGAAATCCAACACCCCAAACCCATTGATCGCAATGGTGCTGTCGAATGCCGTCTCACCTGTAGTGTAGGCGTAACTTGCGCGGACTTTGAACTGATCCAGCGGCAATTCTCTGTAGCCTGCCGTTCGCAGCGCAAGGGCCACCTCTCGCTCAAGACAGGCGAGATTTGCGCGGGCACCAATTAGATTCAGGTTCAGTTCTGCAGCTGTTTGGAAGGGGGCGGCAAAATCGCTGGAGAGTGTTGCGCGTTCAATTGTGATCTCGCATTGGCGAGCCTGGTCGTAGGGCAGCAATGGTCGCGCCACGATGCCAGAGATTGATGCAATGCCGCGCATCGGATCTGCGGAAAGATGATCATATTGCAACTCCATGCGAGTCCGCAGGGCCGAAATCATGCTATTCGCGACAGCCGATGCAATTCGGTCGGGGCTGAAAAATTCCGTCAGGGTGGTTTGCGGATCACGATCCTGTGCTTGAGCAGGGTAGGCTGCAAACAGCACAACGGCCGCGGTCATGGTCAGTTGGGTCATGTGTTTCATGGGTCACTCCTTGAGGTGTGAAATATTTATATGAACAGTGTTCACAAATCAAGGAGCGGTTATTTCTGACCCAACGTCGTCTGTGCGACATCAATGGGGTGGATTGCTAGGTAAGTGCCGCAATACCGGGTAGTTCTTTGCCTTCCATCCACTCCAGAAACGCACCACCTGCGGTCGAGATATAGGTGAAATCATCGGCCGCCCCGGCTTGGTTCAAAGCCGCAACCGTATCACCGCCACCGGCAACCGAGATCAGCTTGCCCGCGGCCGACAGTGCAGCCGCCTCTCGGGCTGCCGCATTTGTTGCGGCATCGAAAGGTTCAATTTCAAACGCACCAAGCGGTCCGTTCCAGACCAGCGTTTTGGCCTTGGCCAAGGTCTTGGTGATGTAAGCAACAGTTGCTGGACCCGCATCCAAGATCATCGCATCCGCTGGGCAGGCGTTTGCTGCAACTGTATCATTTGCGGCACCGGCCTTGAACTCGCGGGCAGTGACGACGTCAGTCGGTAGGATGATCTCACACCCTGCGGCTTCAGCCTTGCCCAAGATGTCGCGTGCAGTGTCTGCAAGGTCATGCTCGCACAGCGATTTGCCCACATCGATGCCCTGCGCGGCCAGAAACGTATTCGCCATCCCGCCACCGATCACAAGGTGATCCACCTTGCCAACAAGATTGCCTAGAAGGTCCAGTTTGGTCGAAACCTTCGCGCCACCGACAACCGCAACAACGGGGCGTTCAGGGGTGCCAAGGGCCTTTTCCAGCGCGCTCAGCTCTTCCGCCATCAGACGACCTGCACAGGATGGCAACAGATGGGCAAGCGCCTCGGTGCTGGCGTGGGCGCGGTGGGCGGCTGAGAACGCATCGTTCACATAAATATCGCCCAGGCTCGCCAGACGTTTGGCAAAATCAGGGTCGTTCTTTTCCTCACCAGGATTGAACCGCAGGTTTTCCAGAAGCAAAACCTCATCTTCTTCCATTTCCGCAACGGCATCACCGTAGTCGGAATTGACCCAAGTGACAGGCAGCCCCAGAGCATTGGCCACGGCAGGGGCGATGATTTCCAATGACATCTCGGGGACAACCTGACCTTTGGGACGACCGAAATGGGCCATCAAGATCACCTTGCCGCCTTTGGCCTGAATGTCGTCAACGGTGGGGGCAATACGGTCAATGCGCGTCGTGTCCGTGACGACACCGTTTTCCACCGGCACGTTAATATCAACCCGGACCAGCGCACGCTTGCCTGCAAAATCCATATCATCGAGTGTTTTCCAAGCCATTTTGCGCTCCTATGTGATGTCCGCTTCGGCGCTTTGTTGCGGCAATGCGGGGCCCGCGTCAACCGGACCGGCTTGGCAATTGCGGCTGAGCACCATATGTCAGTGCGCAAACGCCAATAAAGGAGCGCCCAATGGCCGAGATCAAAGATCCAGAGAACACAATCATCATGACGTTGAAAGGCGGCGATGTTGTCATCGAGCTGCTGCCCGACGTGGCCCCGGCGCATACGGCCCGGATGAAAGAGCTGGCCCGTGCAGGTGCCTATGACAACGTCTGTTTCCACCGGGTGATTGACGGGTTCATGGCGCAAACCGGCGACGTGGCTAACGGAAATATGGAAAAGGACTTTAACATCGGTAGTGCTGGCACAGGCGGTTCTGACCTGCCTGATCTGCCTGCTGAGTTCTCCAAGGTCCCCCATGCGCGCGGGTCTTTGGGGGCGGCACGGTCGCAGAACCCGAACTCCGCCAATAGCCAGTTCTTTATCAACTTCTCGGACAATGATTTTCTGAACGGGCAATATACTGTCTACGGTCAGGTCACATCCGGGATGGAGCATGTGGACGCGGTCAACCGGGGCGTGCCGCCGATGAACCCGGATCGGATGATCAGCGTAAAGGTGGCCGCAGATGTATAAGCTTGCCGCGGCTCTGACACTTTTGGCCGCCCCTGTGCTGGCCGATGGTTTAGAGATCGATGTCACGGGCGAGGCCAATGGGACCATCGTCATCGATCTGTTTGAAGAAACTGCACCACTGCACGCAGCCCAAATCACCGCAATTGCGGCGGCGGGCGATTATGACGGCGTTGTGTTTCACCGGGTGATCGATGGTTTCATGGCGCAAACCGGCGACGTACAGAACGGCGTGATGGGGGGCGACCTGTCGCGTGCCGGCACGGGTGGATCTGAATTTGGCGATATTCCGGCGGAATTCTCAGAATTGCCGTTTGAACGTGGGGTGGTCGGCATGGCCCGGTCGCAGAACCCAAATTCGGCCAATAGCCAGTTCTTTATCATGTTTGAGCCAGGCTACTTTCTGAACGGTCAATATACCGTGGTCGGCGAAGTCACATCAGGCATGGAAGTCGTCGACGAGCTCAAACGCGGTTTGGGCGCCAACGGTGCTGTGATCGGTGAACCCGATATGATGGCCGCCGTTCGCGTGACGGAATAATCGGAAGCCCAGCCCCCCTTGCATGCGGGGGCTGGGATTCACATCCCAAGCGCCACTTTGGGGCGTTGCCTTGACACTCGCCTCACCGAGACGTCATGTGCAGCGATGGAAAAAAAGCCGCAGATCGATCTTTTTGGTGCCGGAGCACTGATCGGATTTGCGCTGCTTTTGGCGTTCAATCAAGTTGTGATCAAAGTTACCAATGGCGGGTTGCAACCTGTGTTCTTCGCAGGTGTCCGATCCGCAGGTGCGGTCCTTTGTATTTGGCTGTGGCTGCGGTGGCGCGGCATCCCGTTACAGTTCGTCCCCGGCACACGGATTGCAGGATTTACCATCGGGTTCGTCTTTGCGTTCGAGTTTCTGTGCCTCTTTATTGCGTTGGACCTAACAGCGGTCAGCCGCGCGAGTGTCATCTTCTATTCCATGCCCGTTTGGTTATCATTGATGGCCCATTTCATCATGCCGGATGATAAGATCACATTGGCAAAAGCGGTCGGATTGGGTTTGGCGGTATCCGGGGTTGCCTTGGCTATTCTGACCCGGTCAGACGGGGCGGGTAGCCTGTGGGGGGACCTTGCCGCCTTGGGGGCCGCGATCGGCTGGGCAGGGGCTGCGATGCTGGCCAAGGCATCGCCCCTTGCGCGTGTCCGCCCAGAGATACAACTGTTTTGGCAAGTCGCAGTCTCCGCCCCGATCCTGTTGATTGCAGCACTGTTCTTTGGGCCGCTTATCCGGGATTTGCAGCCCATCCACATCGCAGGATTGCTCTTTCAAATCGTCGTGGTTGTCAGCGCCGGGTTTATTTTCTGGCTTTGGCTGTTGTCGATTTATCCGGCCTCGGGCGTGGCGTCGTTCAGCTTTTTGTCACCGGTGCTCAGCGTTGGTTTGGGTTGGTTACTGCTGGGCGAACAGATCGGCCCAAGCCTGATTGGGGCCTTGGTTCTGGTCGCCGCAGGAATCCTGCTGATTAACAGGTCTAAGTCCCGCAAAACGTCCGTGTGACACGTTCGTCATTACTGGGTTGGCGGGCAAAATAGGCGGTGTCGTCTGTCAAAGGGGCGAAGGGTTTGGTGACCGCATCCAGCATTGCATGAAACGGGCCGAAATCCCCATCAACCCCGGCCGCAATGGCCTGTTCAACGCGGTGGTTGCGGGGGATAATTTGCGGGTTGGCCGCGGTCATGATGTGCAAAGCATCAGGCGATTTACGGTCGTCCCAGCGGACCTGCCAATCGTCAAACCCCGAACGGTCAACAAACTGGTCGCGGGCCGCAGACGTGCCGAGGGTAGCAAATGTGTTGGTGAAATCCGCGCCTTCGCGGGTCATCAGGTCAAGCAAATCTGCGATCAGCGGCCGATCCTCCTCGGTCGCATCGGCTAGACCTATTTTGCGGCCAAACGCGTCTAACCAAGCAGCCTCATAAAGCGCGGGCATCTTGTTAATCGCGACGGTGAAGTCCTCAATCGCTTGGTCCCGATCAGGCATCAGCAGGATTAGGGCAGTGGCGAATTGCGCCATGTTCCAAGTGCCAATGGCAGGCTGATTAGAATAGGCGTAACGCCCTTGCTGATCAATGGCGCTAAACACGGCGTTGGGGTGGAACGTATCCATGAAGGCGCATGGGCCATAATCAATCGTCTCACCCGCAATCGCGACGTTGTCGGTATTCATCACCCCGTGGATGAAACCCAGAGCCATCCATTTTGCAATCAGCTGGGCATAGCGGGCAACCACCTGATCCAGCAGATCAGCGGGGCCCTTTGCCTCCGGATAGTGCCGGGCTACCACATGGTCTGTTAGTGCTTGCAGGGCTTCAATATCTCCGCGCGCTGCGAAGAATTGAAACGTACCCACGCGGATATGGCTTTGGGCGACACGGGTGATAACCGCGCCGGGCAAGACATTTTCGCGGTAAACAGGCTCGCCGGTTGTGACGGCGGCAAGGGCGCGGGTGGTGGGCACGCCCAGGGCATGCATCGCCTCACTGACAAGGTATTCGCGCATCACTGGACCTAGCCAGGCGCGCCCGTCGCCACTGCGGGAATAGGGAGTGGGACCGGATCCTTTCAATTGAATGTCGCGCCGGAGGCCATCGGTGCCGATCACCTCACCCAAAAGAACCGCACGGCCATCGCCCAATTGCGGGTTCCAGTTGCCAAACTGGTGGCCCGCGTAGACCTGTGACAGCGGCTCTGCGCCCTCGGGGATGGTGTTGCCAGCAAAGACCTCAGCGGCATTTGGCATGTGCGGATCAATGCCAAGCAACGCCGCAAGATCGCTATTCACGGTGAACAGTGCTGGTGTTTTGACGGGCGTCGGTTTGATGGCCGCGAACATCCGGTTGGGAAGTCGGGCATAGCTGTTATCAAAGGGAATGGACTGGCGCATGCCTTTGCCTACAGGCTGCGCCAGCCAAGATCAAACCCCGGAAGGGGCCGGGGGCGATAAGTCTGGTTCAATTGATTTTTTCGCTCCAAACACGATCTCATCTCTGCTTAGCTTCCGTCGCGCAAAGGTTGCGGTGTCGCCGGTACCGCGTTTGGTTGCCGCACGCACAGAGCGTTCCGAGAAAGCCACAAACCTGTCGAGCATGGCAAAGAACACATCTAGACTGAACCCAAATAAGAACGACACCACAAAGAGCGAAAAGCCCACGCCTGTGGCAGCCTGTTCAATGGCCGAACCGGGGGCATAGAACCATCCCAATACGATCCCTGCCAGTGAGGCCAGAACGACGCGGTGCAACAAGCGGATCAAGGATGGATGGGGTAAGAGTGGATCCAAGACATAGCGCATGTGGTACATCACGGCCCCCATCGCCCCATACATGGCGGGCAAAATCCACAGGGCATAATATCCAACATGCCAGCGAAGCTGTTCAACGTTTTTGGCAAATTGCACACCCCGAAAATCAGTCGAGGCGATCACACCATTGCATTCCAGCGATGTTCGCTCAGCCTCTAGCATGTCACGCCAGCGTGTGAAGGCGGTGCCATTCGTCGCAGTTGGATCTGGGAGCAACGGGTCCCGGCAAGACGGCTCAGATGAAAGCTCAACAAATTGCTTGCTTTGCGCCGTTGCAATGGTGGTGGCGTCAGGGCAATGGCCTTTGAACGTTGCTCCGTCACTGGACAAGAGCCTGCCTGAGAAACAGTAAATCTCTTTCATGCCGATCAGCGGGAAGACTGCTTTGATCGCAATGTAATTGCCGATTTCGCCGCGCAGGTTTGTCATGCGGCGGGTAATTTCGCTCAGCTCGGCTTCGTTTGCCTCAAGAAGTGAGAGCGAGACCGTATCATTCAACGGCAGCCTTGTTGGGTTCTCACTGGCGCGTTCTTCCAATTGCAACCGGGCCAACACATGTTCTCGGACCAACCGGTCAATTGATTGTTGCGGGCGATCTTCCATCAACTCTTCGGCCTGTGTGATAAGGCCCGTGCCCTGATTGTGTACCAGCGTCAAACGCGCCACGACCACCATTAATACGATTGATGCGATCACCAATCCAAAGGTAATGCATTTGATCAAAATCGGTGCCCGTCCCGGCGTCCACCCTGCCTTCAATGCTGCGACTGTCGAAAACGGGATATCGCGCGCTGTTTCATTCAGAATACGGTGTAATTCGACGACCAAGTCATTGCTGATCGGACGTTCACGTAAGCTATCGGCAATTGTTTGAAAAAGCTGTTCATCTTTGAACGAACCCGCGTAACGGCCATAGGTGGCGTATAGCAAGGCGTCGTTCACCAATTCGTTGATGTAGTCCTCGTCGATCTGGTCGGTGTCTGAGGGGGGCACAGGGTCTATGCGCTTATCCATGGGTGCCCTCAATATATCCGTTGGGGGTGCCACAGCCACATGGGGTCCCTACAGTTCCTTGGTCAACCTTGCACCAGCCTTCAGGCGTAATGCAGATTGTGCCGGGTGCATGGGGTGGAAAGCTCTGGGGGGCTTGTTGTTCAGGCGGCGCATTCTGTGCAAATGACAAAGAGGCCAAACAGCAAAACACCGTGCCACAAAGGCACGTTTTCAATACACACATATTGTATCCAATCGTTAAAAAGTCTTTTCAATAATGCTGTATTGTTACCACAAAAACGCGCAAAAGTCCACTGGCTCCTGCGAGTAGACGCTTTGACAACAAAATTTCAGGTGGTTTTGGGCCTAAGCCGCTATGCTAAAACCGTGCCAGTCGCTCGGCCAAAAGATCATAAAACCCTGTCGCATCGATATCCTTCATGAACATCGCATTCGCTGGGCGGTCTGTGACGCGCCACCAATCGGCGACCGTCATGCCACGGGTCAATTCCGAGGAGGTTTCGATTTCCACGTTGATATGGCGCCCTTGGAACAATTCAGGCTTGATCAAATAAGCGACGGTGCAGGGGTCGTGCAGCGGCGCACCTTCTGATCCATATTTTTCCATATCAAACCGCTCGAAGAAGTCTGTCCAAGCGGCGACGGCGTCGCCCACCTTGGTATTCAACGCACGGAACGCATCGATGCGTGTCTTTGTCGTCAGTGCCTTATGGGTCACATCAAGCGGCATAACGGTAAGCGGCGCACCGGAATCAAAGACGATCTTGGCTGCCTCAGGGTCCACGTAGATATTGAATTCAGCAGCAGGTGTAACATTACCTACTTCAAAATACGCACCGCCCATCAACACGATTTCCTGGATACGCGGAACGATATCCGGCGCGCGTTCTAAGGCCGTGGCGATGTTTGTCATCGGACCAATTGGGCAGATCGTGACGGTGCCGCTCGGCTCTGACCGAAGGGTTTCAATGATGAAGTCGACGCCGTGTTGGTCTTGCAGTGGCATTGTAGGTTCAACCATCGGAGGGCCGTCGAGACCGGTTTTGCCGTGTACATGCTCTGCCGTCATAAGTGTCCGGCTCAAAGGGGCATCACAGCCTGCAAAGACCTTGGTTTCTGGTTTTCCAGCGAGCTCACAAACGATCCGGGCGTTTTTCTGTGTAAGGGGAAGTGGCACGTTACCCGCAACCGCCGTGATCCCTAACAGATCAATTTCGTCGGGCGATGCGAGCGCAAGTAGAATAGCGACTGCGTCGTCCTGGCCAGGGTCGGTATCGATGATGATCTTGCGGGGTGCCATTTTTCTTCCTTGTATTGTTACCGCTAACTTGCGTGGCATTTACGACAGGGGCAAGCGCTCAGACGCGTCCTTGGGAGCTTAATCGATCATAAAGTGCGGTTGCCGTGGGGTCACCTTGCTCGAGAGCATAGACATAGGCTTGGGTCAGATAAAAGCAGGCGGCCTGATTGTCGGCAGTCACATCCGCGGCCTGTGTGTAAAGCCCGACAAGGGCAGGGGCGTCATGCCTTGCATGCGCATCCAGAAGAGCCTGTTCCAGTGTCATCTGGCCCGATGTGCAGCAATACGGCCTGCCACCCAGTCATGGAAGCAATGGGTGGGGCCATCCATCACCGGGCTAAAACGTCCACCGTCAAATGCGGGGGCAGAGCGGCCTTTGTACATCCCTTCGACGACAAAGATGTCTTCTTCAAAAACGTCGCGCCATTGGGCGGCATTCCGGGCACGCAAACTGTCGTCCACCGCTGGGGCTGCGTAGTAGAGGTGCACATGTTCGCAGGTTTGATCCAAGGAAACCGGTTCCAACACGATCACAAAAGCATGGTCGCGTTGCACACCTAGCAAAACATTTGGATAGATGGCCACGTATTCTCCGCCCGAAATCCAATGGTCACTAAGGCCTTCGAAATCCGGAAAAACTTGCCCTTCTTCACCTGTAAGCTGCCGATAGACCAACGTGCCTTGACCGGAATAGCAGCCTTGTTCGGTGATATTATAGTGATCCTCAAGCCGGGAATAACTGTTCAGCCCGGGATGCACCCAAGGCAGGTGGTAGCTTTCACAATAATTCTCAACCGCAAGTTTCCAGTTGGTTTGGACATCCAGCACAAAGCGGCTGTCGGCACCCCCGTGGTGCAAGGGCTGGTCAAAAATGGACCAGCGGGCGATCAGGTTGGCATGGACATCTTCAAAGGGCCGAGCTGTGCCGTCGATGTTGATGAATACCGTGTCAAACCAAACATGACTGCGCACCTCGGACAGGCCTAGGGTGGATTTGTCGATAGCCTCATGGGTGTTGTGGCCCGGTCCGCCTACATGCGGGGTTGAGACCAGCGCGCCGTCCGTACCGTAGCACCAGGAATGATAGGGGCAGCGGATCGCTCCTTGGATGTTTTTTGGTTCCGAAACCAAGATCATGCCACGATGACGGCAGATGTTTTGAAAGACCCGGACTTGACCTGTGCGATCGCGGATCAAAAGCAGTGGGATACCTAAGAAGGTGAGCGGCTTTGCATCGCCCACATGCGGGACGTCGGAGGCGACTGCCAACCCGGCCCAACTTGAAAACAGAACGGCATTTTTTTCTTCCGCGAAGTGGGCGGGGTCAGTGTAGTGGGCGTTTGCAAGACCGCGCGCGTGTTCAATGGGTTGCTGCACTGCACCAAGCATGTCTGAAACCGCGTCTTTTGCCATTCTACACCTCGTGTTTCTAAAGAAATGGTAACACAGGGTACGCAGGCCGATCCGTTCTGCGCGCGACGATCGCTTTTCCCACAGCGACATGGCGCGATGTGGCATTTGCGCTAATAATTGCCGAGTGGCGCAGACCTGCATAGGACAACTCTTGCCTGTTGCCCAAAGGCCGCGATTCTTGAGCGTGCTTTAGCGCATCACTTCGCCAAAATCTGGCGCAACCGCGCCGTTTTTCTTTTATTTTGTTGGGTCCCATGGAAAGGAATGTGCGACAAGCCCATCTAAGCGTTGAAGGCAAACAAGCCTTCTTCATATCCTAACGAGGAGAACTAACATGACACGTACAACTAAGCTGATGGCTCCATTCGCTGTTCTAACTGTTCTGGCTGTTCCAGCTGTAGCTCAGGACGCCGCAATCGATATCAACGGCGACGGGATGTACAGCTTTCCTGAAGTACAGGCCGTTATGCCTGAAATGACGGAAGATCAGTTCACGGCGCTGGATGCGTCTGGCGATGGCCTGTTGGATGCAGATGAAATTACTGTTGCGACACAAGCCGGTCTACTGCCGGGCTAAAGCGTGATGCAGCGGAAGGTCAGCCCCCTGACCTTCCGCTGCGCAGCATCTCTCGCGTCATGCCCCAACTAGATGCGAGGGCTGCGTCGACGCTCGGTCAGGTTTCCTCCCAGTGACCGAGCGTTTTCGTTTCAGGTCATTGCACCGCGTGACAGCGCCGCCACACCGGTTCGTGCAATCTCCTGCAACCCCAATGGTTGCATCAATTCCGCGAAGGCGTCAATCTTTTCGGACGTGCCGGTGATCTCAAAAACGAATGATTCCAGCGTACTATCGACAACATTGGCGCGAAATATGTCGGCAAGCCGGATTGCTTCGATCCGTTGATCGCCCGATCCTACAACCTTAAATAGAGCAAGTTCACGTTCGACTGAGGCCCCTTCAACGGTCAGGTCGTTGACCTTGTGCACATCAACGATCCGGCCCAGCTGCGCCTTTATTTGATTGATAATTTGCGGGGTTCCGGTGGTCACAATCGTGATCCGGGACCGGTGCCCAAGATGGTCGACTTCCGCCACTGTCAGGCTGTCGATATTATAGCCCCGCCCGGAAAACAGCCCAATGACGCGGGCCAGAACACCGGGTTCGTTTTCAACAAGAATTGCCAGTGTATGTTTTTCTTCGGTGTCCGAAAAATTGGGTCGAAGTTCGTAGGCCGAGTGGCTGGTGGAACCTTTTTTGATTTTGAGCGGTGACATGGGATGTCCCTTATTCTAGCGTATGTTTTGCGTACAGAAGCTGTACTGATGGCGTATGTACATTAGACTTTTTGACTATGCTTCTTCGATCTTTATGTTGTCGATGTCGTCAGCTGTATTGAGAATGTTCATGATCTGATCCTTCAGCAAAACGATCTTGGGCAAAGCATGATATTTTTTGAACCATCTCCGAACGGAAGGTGACTTGGGAATGAACTGGATCAAATGATCTTCGCCTTCGTAATTTTGGCACCCAAAACCGAGCCGGTAGGGCTCGTCATGTTTGATTTCATGATACCATCCCCAGTCTTCGGCACAGCGAAAAGTTACGTTAACGCCGATCTTATCCAGCTCGGCCACGAGAAAATCACTTAGTTCTTTTCCAAAGATCCCGTCATTAATATGTTCGTCGCTTTGCGGGTTCAGCTCCCCGGGTGTTGGTCGAAACCTCGCCGACTGGAATGTGATAATTTGATCCATCGTTAGACGAGCACCGCCCCGCCAGCCTGAATAGCATTAGACGTATCCGCGTCACCCAGCAGCATTTCGTTGTGCGCCTTGCCTGACGGGATCATCGGGAAGCAGTTTTCGTGCTTTTCCACCAGACAATCGAACAGAACCGGCCCGTCGTAGGTGATCATCTCCATGATTGCATCATCAAGGGTGTCGGGGTCGTGGCATTGGATGCCCTTGGTACCAAAGGCCTCAGCCAGTTTGACGAAATCGGGCAGGCTTTCGGACCAGCTGCTGGAGTAGCGTTCGCCGTGCAACAGTTCCTGCCATTGCCGCACCATGCCCAGACGTTCGTTGTTCAGGATGAACTGTTTGACGGGCAGGTTGTACTGCATGGCCGTGCCCAGTTCCTGCATGTTCATCAGCCAAGACGCTTCGCCCGCGACGTTGATCACCAGCGCGTCAGGGTGGCCCATTTGCACGCCGATAGAGGCAGGGAAGCCGTAGCCCATGGTGCCGAGGCCCCCAGAGGTCATCCAGCGGTTGGGGTCTTCGAACCCCAGATATTGCGCTGCCCACATTTGGTGCTGACCGACTTCGGTGCAGATGTAACGGTCGTGCTTTTTGGTCAGTTCTTCAAGCCGTTGCAGCGCGTATTGCGGTTTGATGATCTTGCCTTCCTGTTTGAAGGACAGGCAGTCGACTTTGCGCCAGTCGTTGATCTGGTGCCACCATTGGCCCACAGCCTCTTTATCGGTTTTGCGTCCGCGCGATTTCCAGACGTTCAGCAGGTCTTCCAAGACGTGGGCACAATCACCCAGGATCGGCATGTCGACCTTGATCACTTTGTTGATCGAAGACGCGTCGATATCGATATGCGCCTTCTTGGATCCCGGGCTAAAGGCATCGAGTCGTCCGGTGATCCGGTCGTCGAACCGCGCGCCGATGTTGATCATCAGGTCGCAGTCATGCATCGCCATGTTCGCCTCATACAGACCATGCATGCCCAGCATGCCGATCCAGTTGTCGCCGGACGCCGGGTAAGATCCCAACCCCATCAGGGTTGAGGTGATTGGAAAGCCCGTCGCGGCAACCAGTTCGCGCAGCAATTGGCTGGCTGCCGGGCCAGAGTTGATGACACCGCCGCCGGTGTAGAAAACCGGCTTTTTCGCGGTCTCCATTGCCTTGGCCAGTTCGGTGATCATTTCCATGTCGCCTTTGACCTGCGGGTTGTAATGGGTCTCAACCTGCCGGGCCTCGGTATAGGTGCCAGTGGCGAACTGCACGTCCTTGGGGATGTCGATCACAACCGGGCCGGGGCGACCTGAGGTGGCGATGTGGAATGCCTCATGCAGGGTGGGGGCCAGCTTGTCGGTTTCCTTGACCAGCCAGTTATGTTTGGTGCAGGGGCGGGTGATGCCAACGGTATCGGCCTCTTGGAACGCATCTGACCCGATCATGAAGGTGGGAACCTGGCCCGTCAAAACGATGATCGGGATGCTGTCCATCAGCGCATCTGTCAGCCCGGTGACCGCGTTTGTTGCCCCGGGGCCGGAGGTGACCAGCGCCACGCCGGGTTTGCCCGTGGAGCGCGCATAGCCTTCGGCGGCATGCACAGCACCCTGTTCGTGGCGGACCAGCACGTGTTTGATGCTGTTTTGCTGAAAGATCTCGTCGTAAATCGGTAGGACGGCGCCGCCGGGATATCCAAAGACGACGTCCACGCCCTGATCAATCAGTGCTTGTACGACCATTTTTGCGCCCGTCATGGCTTTTGTCATTTGCTTCGCGTCCTTCGCGTATATGTTTCGTTCAGTCACAAAAAAACCCCCGAGGATGTCGGGGGCGCATGGGATCGTTATGGAACTTACCGTTACCGGCCCATGCGCGTTTCATCCACAATTAGTACGACGTTGTTCATCGGAGTTCCTTTGCGTGCGACGACACTAATGGTCCGGTTTTGGAGGGTCAACCGCTTATGTGGAGAAAGTGTCGTTTTGGGACGACTTTTTGCAACTTTCTTTCCGCGGGAGGTTTTCGCGCCAGTAAACTGGCGCGAAACGGGTCCTTTAGATACTGCGTTGCCGGTAAAGCCAGTTCCGGCTTGCGTTTGCGATTTCGCTGCCGAAGAGCACCAGATGCGCCACTACCATAACGCAGGCCAGCACAAGGGCGTAAACAATCAGAATTTGTACCATCGGCACCTGGAAATTAAGTTGCGGCACATTGGCGATGACCAAGGGTCCATACCAAGACACGAAGGAAATCATGCCTGTCGTGACGAACCAGAATTTCTTGCGAAGGCTGACACCCTGCAGCATCGTCAGGCCGATTTGCCCGCTCATGAAAGGAAGGACCGTCTTGTGGATGAAAATACCGTTGATTGTCAGGATGCCAACGATGACCATCTTGGCCCATACTTTTTCATTCCCGAGTTTCACAGGCTCATGCAGCCAATAGTAGAAGAGGAACCCAAAGCCGGTAACCCAAAGCAGCTTCAATCCGACTGACACAAGGCTTGAGAGGAATTCAAAGACTTCAACACTTTGCTCTGTCATCGGTCGCCCGAGGAAGAATCGGATGATCATCAGGTCAAGCAGGGTGGCTGCACCCAGCCCAAGCGTCAGGCCGACAAAGTGGAAAACTCGGAGAACCGCGCGCATCATTTGATCTGGTTCGCTGGTTAATGCGGTGATTACTTCGGTCAATTGCATATGGACCCGTCTCGTTTCGTTTGGATCCGCCTCCCCGCAGACCTAGTTTCATTAATTGCAACACAGGGGGAACTGTATCACTGGCCCTCACACGTATAAGTTTCGCGCAATTGATGGTTCTGAAAAAGTACAATTTGTCGCAGAGACAATGATCGGCGAAAAAGCGCCGCGGCGAAGAATGGACGTGCACAATCCCGGAGCAAAGCCGGGATTATGCTGTGATTTTAGATGTTTAAACGGGCGCCCTTAGTCCGCGTTTTCGGGTTTGATCTTGTCCCAAGTCTGCGTATCGAAGTCACCCGCGTCGTGCCGTTCGCGCAGCTGCCCCGAATCGTCACCCCATGCCCGGTTGACCATCTTGCCCCGGAGGTACGCAGGCCGCAGCATCACCGTATCCGCCCATTGGTTCACATGCGTATATGACCCTACGTCAAGGAATTCAGCGGCATCGTAGATCAACCCTTTGACGACCGCGCCGTACCAAGGTGCGGTTGCAATATCGGCGATTGAGTAGGTGTCGCCGCCCAAGTAGGGCACTTCGGCCAGTCGCCGTTCAAGCACATCGAGTTGTCGCTTGGTCTCCATCGCGAACCTGTTGATCGGGTATTCAAATTTTTCGGGCGCATAGGCGTAGAAATGTCCAAACCCACCGCCCAAGTATGGCGCGGACCCTTGCAGCCAGAACAACCAATTGAGCGTTTCGGTCCGCCCTCTGGGGTCCGTTGGCAGGAAGGCTCCGAACTTTTCGGCCAGATAGAGCAAGATAGCACCGCTTTCAAAGACACGTGATCCGGTGTCCTTGTCAAACAGGGCAGGGATCTTGGAATTGGGGTTGATGTCCACAAAGCCGCTGCCGAACTGATCGCCTTCCTGGATGTCGATCAGCCATGCGTCATATTCTGCGTCATGCCCGGCCGCGAGCAGTTCTTCGAGCATGACGGTGACTTTGACGCCATTGGGTGTCGCCAATGAGTGTAACTGCAGGGGGTGCTTGCCCACGGGCAACTCTTTGTCATGTGTGGGACCAGCGATCGGCCGGTTGATGCTGGCGAACTTGCCGCCGCTCTCAGCGTCCCAAGTCCAGACTTTGGGGGGTGTGTATTCAGGCGTGTCGGTCATTAGGAGGCTCCGGCTATGAGTGTGTATGGCCGACAGTTAGGGGTGTCACGTCGCTGCCGCAACCACCCGAGGCTGGATCAAATATTTTGTGATCGTGCGTTTATGGCAAGTTGGTAAATGTCAGATGGGTCTGATCCCTAGATTTGGCCGGACCGATCTTACGGGGCAATGTCGTGAATGACTGGACCGAGTCCGATGAAGCAGATGTTGCACCACGTACGAAAGGCGTGCGCGGCGGCGGCCCAAATAGACCCATCTCAGCGATGAAGGATATTGTGGGGTCAAGTGGACATGTCAGACCAGTCCAGATATTTAAGTTGTGTCGCACTATCAAAGAAGGAATCTTGTAAGATGGCGTTTTTCTCAGAAGTTCACTATCGAACCGGCGATATTAATACATCTGATCCTTCTACCTACGAATTTGTCGAAATCACTCTGGCGCCCGGAGAAGACCCTGCTGATTTCGTTGTGTCCTTCTATGGTACTGACGGCGCTTTGATGGACGATACTGGGGACAACATTCAGGCCTCCGGCGTGTCTGGGGCCGAAGTTACACTAAACAACGCCGCTATTACTGCGGTTCCTGACCCGGACAATCCCGGGTACACAATTTATACGATTACCTCCACGGCCGCCAACGGCAAGTTGATTAACGCAACCGACAGCAACCCGGCAGACGAAGCCAACTACGTCACCTTAACCAACACATCAACTGGAGCCGTGGAAATCGTTGGCATCGGGTCTAACGGTGTTGAAACGCTATCTGGCGGCGCCGCTGATGGTGCAGTTTCGGGCACCGCTTACGGTACAGTTACTAGCGGAAACTCCGTTCAATTTGACTATACCGGAGCAAACGTTTCCGGCCCAAGAACGCCTGGAGACGCAATTGTGCCTTGTTTTTGCGCAGGGACAAGAATTACTACGGCTGGCGGTAGCTGTTTGATAGAGGATTTATCTATTGGCGACGAGGTGATGACTTTGCAGCATGGACCGCAAAAGGTTCGCTGGATTGGAAAACGTAAATTGAGCAGACAGGATTTGATGTTGAATCCCAAGCTGCGCCCGGTCCTTATTCCGAAAGACGCATTGGGTAACGGTATACCTGCAAACGACCTAAGAGTGTCTCGTCAACATAGAATGCTCGTATCATCGCAAATTGCGAAACGCATGTTTGATGAAGACGTTGTCTTGGTCGCTGCACATCGATTGACAAAGGTTCCAGGTATCTGCGTACAAGACAGGCTGGATACGGTGACCTATTTCCACATTCTTTTCGATCAACACGAAATTATTTACGCTGATTTGGCGTTGTCTGAGAGCCTGTTTGCTGGTCCAGAGGCAATTAAGGCGGTTGGCCCTGAAGCTGTGCAGGAAATTAGAGCGCTTTTTCCGGAAATTTTGGACCCTAAGTTTTTGCCTCAGCCGGCAGCCTATATTCCTCGCGGCAAAAGACAGTCTGCACTGGTAGACCGACATGTTAAAAACGAGAAGCTATTTCAGTTGGCTTAGCTCACGGGTCTATCTTCTTATTAAAGCATCGCACCCCGCCGCATCTCATCTATCGCATTACATCAAACCAGCCATTTACGATTGATCGGCGATGGTTCGGAAAGCCCCACACAGCAGAAATTGGCCACAAAGAGACAGATGTTCGGATCGGGGTAGACATGCCTGCAGGGTTTGACCTTTGGTGTGATCGCAGTGCTTCAATGCATCAAGAACTTGATGCGCATATCCGCTTCCCCTAGATGCCCTTAAATCCCGGTCCCTTGCAGTACCCCGTGCTCCATCGCGTAGCGGGTCAGACCTGCGGTTGAGCTGATCCCGAGTTTGCGTTTTATATTCTTGCGGTGCGTCTCAACTGTGCGCACCGAGATGTTGAGCGTGTTCGCCACATCTTTGTTTGACTGTCCTTGTGCCAGTTCCAGAAGGATTGTCTGTTCGCGGGTGGTCAGTGCCTCGCGCCCGTCGCTGATTTTTGGCATCAGCGCCCCTTTGGCCCCCGTACACATGTATTCTTCGCCAGCCATGACGGTTTCGATGGCTGTCTTGATCTCATCAGTTGGCACATCTTTCAGAATGTACCCCCGCGCCCCATGGTTCAGCGCGGTTGAGATATATTCCGGACTGTCATGCATCGACAGGATCAGGATGCGGGTATCGGGCCGAACTTCGAGGATCATTTCGGTTGCGTTTAGTCCTGACAGCCCCGGCATGTTCAGATCAAGCAAGATCACATCGGGGGCCAGTTCATTCACCCGGTCCACCGCCTCTTGCCCGCTGCACAGCGTGCCGACAACCACGATGTCGTCGTAGCTTTCAAGGATCGCCTGGATTCCTTCGGTTACCATTGGGTGGTCATCGACGATCAGAACGCGGGTCTTCATGCGCTTTCCTTTGCGTTTTTCTGTGGGCTGAGCATATGCGTTAGTGGTACATGGGCTTCAATCACTGTACCTGTTTTGCCTGTGCGGGCGGAGAGGATACGCAGTGTCCCATCAAGTTGCTCGATCCGTTCTTGCATGTTCCGCAGTCCTAACCCGCTCGTGTGTCGCCGTGAAGGGCGTGGCCAGACCATGCCCACCCCGTTGTCCGTAATGCGCAACATGGCTCCGGTCCGGTGTCCTTTTAGCGCCATAAACACCGATTTGGCCTGTGCGTGCCTTTCGATATTGGTCAGCGCCTCTTGTGCGACCCGGTAGAGTGCGATCCGTGCTTCCTGATCCAGCCGGTTCCGGAAGACCACGGTTTCAAAGCTTGTTTCGATCCCTGTGCGTGCGCTGAAATCATCTGTGAGCGCCTGAAGAGCGGGTCCAAGCCCAAGGTCATCCAGAACGCCCGGCCGCAGGTCGCGGCTGATCCGTCGTACCTCTTGGATGGTGGACCCAAGCCCATCGATCCCTTTGTTCAGGCTAGTTGTCGATGCCGGGTCATGGCTGAGTTTGCGCCGCGTGAGTTCCAGCGCATAGCGCACCCCAACCAGCATTTGGCTGATCCCATCGTGCAGTTCGCGTGCCACCCGCCCGCGTTCTTCTTCTTGTGTGTCGATGATCCGTTGGGCCAGCTGTTTCAGCTTGGCATCGGCCAGTCGCCGTTCCCGGATCGTAATGACCATCCCTGTCATGAACACCCCAAGAAGTGCGGCCACCGCAATTGCAACCATATAGTAGGACGTTGTTCTGATACGTGTTTCCACGTCTGCCCGCGCGACGGCCACGTTTTCAAGAATGTCGTCGATGAACACGCCCGTGCCAATTGCCCATCGCCAGTCTTGCAGCCCGTTCACGTAGACGATCATCCGTTCTGTCGCACCCGTTGAGGGTTTGGGCCAATCAAAGCTGTGGTATCCGCCGCCTGTCCGCGCGATCCGGATCAGCTCATCGGTGATGGGGGTGCCGTTGAGGTCTTCCATCCCGGTCCAATTCTTGCCGATCAGATAGGTCTGCCTTGGTGCCACGAGGTTCGTCCCGTCATAGTCGAAGACAAAGAAGTATCCGTCCTGCCCATAAAGCATTGCGGCCAGTTCGCGGCTCACAGCCAGCTTGGCATCGTCATCGTCTGGCGCTGCCCGCCCGTAGGTGTTTATGACCGCCGTCCGCGCAATCGACAGGTAATTCTTCAGTTCCGCACGTTTGGTTGCGATCAACTGCGCCTCAAGCGCTTGGATTTCGCGCTCGGCCAATTGTCGCGATTGCGTCGTGACGACCAAAAAAATCAGGAAAACCGCGACGATAAGAGGCAAGGTGGCCAGAAGAAAGACTTTCTGTCCGTAGCTGATGCTTATCCAATCTCGTAGGCGTGACAGCGGTCCGTTCATGGTCTGATCGTTACGCGGGAATCGCTTCCGAATCAAATAACTTGGTTTGGCGCGTGATCGGGATTTCAGGCTGTTGACGCCTATATCCGTATTTTTTCCGGTCATATTTTAGGCAAATTCGCGCGTACTACGCAGTACTACGTATTTTACCTTTTGTTTCACCGCGCTAGTGTGCCCGCACGAAATCCGACATTGCGGCCCTTTGGGCGCGGCAATGAAGAGTTACAACTGGGAGGATACTTACATGGATCGTCGTTCGTTTTTGAAGAAATCAGCGCTTGGTGGTACCGCAGCTGCGGCAACCACACTGGCTGCACCTGCTTACGCACAGGGCAACCGCACGCTGACACTTGTTACAACTTGGGGGCGCGGCCTTGCTGGTGTGCATGATGCTGCACAGCGTGCTGCTGATACGATTACAGCTATGTCCGGCGGGTCTTTGACTATTGATCTGAAAGCCGCTGGCGAATTGGTTGGTGCGTTTGAAGTGTTTGACGCTGTGACCTCTGGTCAGGCCGATATGTACCACGGTGCAGACTATTACTTTGTTGGTCAGCACCCAGGCTATGCGTTCTTTACGTCTGTGCCATTTGGCATGACGCCGCAAGAGATTTGCAACTGGTACTATCAGGGCGAAGGCCGTGGCTTCCACGACGAGCTTGGCTCGATCTTTGGTCTGAAATCCTTCCTTGCCGGCAACACAGGCCCACAAGCTGGTGGCTGGTTTGCCAAGGAAATCGCAGGTCCAGAAGACTTCCAAGGTCTCAAGTTCCGCATGCCTGGTCTTGGCGGCGAAGCGCTGGGCCGTATGGGTGCCTCTGTTCAGAACCTTCCAGGTGCAGAAGTGTACCAGGCGCTGGCCTCTGGTGCCATCGATGGGACCGAGTGGATTGGCCCATGGGCTGACGAAAAAGCCGGTTTCCAGGAAATCACCAAGTTCTACTACACAGCCGGTATGCACGAGCCAGGTGCAGCTCTCTCGCTGGCCACAAACCTTGACGTTTGGGACAGCTTGTCACCTGAGCATCAGAAGATCATTGAAGTCGCTTCTGGTGAAGCCCACCAGTGGAACCTTGCCCAGTTCATGGACAACAATGGTGCCGCTCTGCAGCGTTTGCAGGCTGGTGGTGTTAAGGTTCTGGAATTCCCTGACACTGTTTGGGATGCGATGGGTGTGGCTGCACGCGAAACGATGGATCAATATTCCGGCGACGACATCTATGATCGCCTGCGCGCCAGCTACAACGCCTCTATGGCGGCGTCTTCTGGCTGGATCACACAGTCCGAAGGTGCGTACCGTGCACAGCGTGACCGCGTGATGGGCTAAGGCCTGCAGCCGGATCATTCCGCGATGATCTAGATCAATGCAAGGGCCCAATGCGTCACGCATGAGGGCCCTTGCACCTATCGGTGTCGGGTGGGCACCAAATTCTGAAGATGACGCTTGGGGGGACTTCTATGGAAGAAGACGTAGTATGCAGTGGGTTTTTCCGTCCTAACGTGGAAGATACAATCAGCTGTCTGGATGGATTTCAGGACAATGGTTGGTGGCAGTTCATAACCGGCAACTTGCTAGAAGCCCCTTACAACATTGCTGATGCTCTGCTGACCCCAAGTGCTTGGCTGGCCTGGTTGCCCACAGTCAACGGCCCCATGGAAGATGCTGCCAAAGAAGCATTGATGCGCTTTATCTACTTTGGTGCCTCGGTTGAGTTCTTCTTTGTCATACTGACTGTCTTTCTTGTCGTTACCGTCATCGGTTTCGTCAACAATCGTTTCATGTGGGGCTGCGTGCGTGGCCTTGAACGGTTTGCTAATATCGTTGGTCGCACCGCTGCCTGGGCTGGTTTGCTTATGGTTTTGCAGCAAATTGTGATCATCTTCATGCAGCGCGTTTTTGCCGTTTCTGAGATCGGCGTGGGCTTTGGCGTCACCTTTGCCAAGGACGTGAGCTGGTGGTCAGAAGAGCTGAAATTCTACAACGCGATCATCGTTTGCCTTTGTGCCTCATACACATTTGTCCAAGGCGGCCATGTGCGGGTTGATCTTGTCTATTCCGCGATCAGCTATCGGGCAAAGCGCGTTATTGATATGGTCGGGTCGCTAGTGCTGATGGTGCCAGCCGCGATTATCACATGGCTTTATGGCTGGTTCTTCCTGTGGCGCCACCTTGTGGTCCCCAACCCTTCGGCATCTGACACGTTGGACCGTTTGTTGAGCAAAGCCCGTGCGTTGCGTTGGAACATTGAAACGATTGGTTTCTCACCAAACGGCTTTAACGCTTATTTCCTGTTCAAGATCTTGCTGGTGACCTTCACGGCCATGGTGCTGTTGCAGGCCGTCGCGTTCTTCTACCGCTCGTACCTTGAGTGGAAGGAGGGCCCTGAGAGTGAGGGCAAGCATCTTGATAAAGACATGTTGGGCGATCAGACCGCCGAACTTGTCGCAGAAATTCACTAGATATAGGACGGTAGACACATGCTTTTCGGACTAGATGGCATCGAAGTCGGCATCATTATCGTCTTTCTGACGTTGTTTGCTGGTATTCTTTCAGGTTTCCCTGTCGCGTTTGCGATCAGTGGCTCGGCTGTGATTTCATTTGCGGTGATCGCGGCATTGGACAGCTCTGGTTTGTTGATCCATGCAGCCGTTGACACCAGTTCAGCGGACTATGCGACCTTGATCGCCGAAGGCGTCAGGCCGGATGCGATATCTGTTTTCCGATACCCCGACTTACCCCGGTATGAGAATGTGCTGTTCCCCAATGGCTGGGAACAGGCGCTGGATCGCAACATCGGCTTTATGGTCAACCGGATGAACGAACGGGTCTTGGCAGGCCAATCGATTGAGACCCTGCTGGCCGTTGTCATGTTCGTCATGATGGGCATCGTGCTGGAACGCAGCCGCATCGCCGACGAATTGCTGACCACAATGGCCAAGGTTTTCGGCCCGCTGCCGGGCGGTTTGGCTGTGTCCATCGTGATCGTCGGCGCATTCCTTGCGGCGTCGACCGGGATCGTCGGTGCAACCGTTGTGACCATGGGGCTGCTGGCGCTGCCGACCATGCTGAAGAACGGCTATTCGCCAGAGTTATCGACCGGTGTGATTGCTGCCTCGGGTACCTTGGGGCAGATTATTCCACCGTCCATCGTGATCGTTCTTTTGGGTACTTTGGCGGGTGATCTTTACTCTGCCGCCCAAGAAGACCGTGCCCAGCTTGTGGGCTGTTCTGATGCACTGACGTATTTGGGCGAGCCTGCGGTCGTGTCTGTGGGAACGCTTTTCCAAGCCGCATTGTTGCCAGGGATCATGCTGGCCGTGCTTTATGCGGGCTATGCGTTTATCTTTGCAATGATTAACCCCTCAAAGGCCCCACCTGTGCAGTTTGAGACGGGTGCATCCAAGGAAATTATCACCCGCAATGAGAGCTTTACTTGGTTCCTTGCCGTTCCCGTAGGTATCATCGGATTGGCAATCGGAATGGGGCAGGCCAACTTGATTGGCAACCAATCTGTTATCGTGGACAGTTTCACGGACGCCGGTCAGACCGCATCTTTGCGGACAAGGGTCAGCGAAAGCTGTCAGGCCGCGATGATTGAACTGCACGGTGAAGACGTCTGGAATACTGCCGTGGCCGAGCAAGCCGCCATCGACGAAGCTGGCGGCGTGACTGAGGCGCGGGCACTGTCTGACGAAGAGCGGTCTGCGCTGGTGTTGGAGCGCGTGGAAGCTGCTGCCCCAATCGGGACAGGTATTGGGATCACGGCCATGCTGATGGGTTTGATGCTGGCCATTGCCCGCGGTGTTGCCCCAAGTGCGGACCATCGCCTTTTGATTGTCGGCGTGGTTGGCATTGGATTGCTACTTTTGGCGGATATTCTGTTTATCTCACCGCTAACCACACCAGGCTTCACCACCGTGATCATTCTGATCCCGCTGGCCGTGGCCTTCATTGGATTGAAGCGCGCGACAGCATTCCTTGCATCAAATGAAATCTTGCGGGTCGTCTTCCCACCGTTGGTTTTGATTGTTGCAGTCCTCGGCTCAATCCTGGGTGGGATTACCAACCCAACCCCGGCTGCAGCCTTGGGGGCAGGGGGTGCCATCTTGCTGGCCACCTACCGCAAGCGTAAGGATCAAGGTTTGTCAGGCAAAATGGTTCTGTGGACCGCCGGGGCCATTGTGCTGATGCTGATCGTTGGGACCAACTTTGACATGCGTCTGGGTCAAGAGGTGGTGTTGTTTGAAAACAAGCTCGCCTATCTGGTGGCCTTTGCAAGCTTCCTGTTTGCGATGTTTGGTCTTGTGTGGTCCTGTTGGGTGCTGATCTCGGGCGGTGTTTTGGCACCAGTTGTGCGTGAGACGGCCAAGGTGACCTCGATGGTCTTTACCATCCTGATCGGATCGCAACTGCTGAATCTGGTCCTGATTTCATTCGGGGGCGAGCATTATATCCAGCAGTTCCTGCGCTCGTTTGACAACGAATGGCAGGTGTTCTTGCTGGTCATGCTTGTGCTGTTCGTGTTGGGCTTTGTGCTTGATTTCCTTGAGATCATTTACATTGTGATCCCGATTGTTGGGCCGGTGATTTACGGCGGAACGTTTGATCCCAAATGGGTGACGATCATGATTGCGGTGAACCTGCAAACGTCGTTCCTGACCCCGCCATTTGGTTTCGCGCTGTTTTATCTGCGCGGCGTGGCGCCGAAGACCATCACGACGGGACAGATATACAAAGGTGTGCTGCCGTTCATTGGCATTCAGGTATTTGGCTTGTTGCTATTGGCCTTCTTCCCGGCTGTTGTGACGATCGTGCCGAACCTGCTGAACTAATCATTTTTGGCACGCGGAGCCCTGTTGGGTTTCGCGTGCCGCCTACGCCCATTTTTTCTAGCTGTCTTCTAAACGGCCTCGTGCGACGATTTTGAGCGCATCATCGGGCAGTGGCCTGTGCAACGTCAGTGCCTCTTCCACCGGTGCGGTCATCCAGACGTCGATCTCCTCGGCTGTGCGCAACACAACTGGCATGGCCTTGGGGTGGACCGCACCTACCACGGCATTGGCGTCGGTTGTCAGGAAGCCGTAGAGGTCATTTGTTGTCTCGCCTTCCTTCAGCTTTCGCACAGATGTCCATGGGGTCCAAATGCCCGCAAAAAACGCAAGCGGCCGGTCGTCATCCAATGCGAACCAGACTGGTTCGGGGGCCTGACCCGGCCTGTGCTGATATTCTGAGAAGCTGGTGAAAGGGACCACGCATCTGTTGGTAACGCCCAGCCATCTGCGCCAATGGGGTGAGGCGGTGTTGCGGATATTGGTGATGCCCTTGTCGGTTTTTTTGCCCTTTAATGCAAAAGCCGGAGAGGGCATCCCCCAGCGCATCCTTGTCAGCATCCGTCCGCTGTCTGCATTACGCACAACAGGGGCCGCATAATCAGGAAAAATCCCTGTCATCGCAGGAAGGTTGCCGGCTTGGTCGTCCCATGCCTTAGCCAATTCGCGCATGGCGTCTTGGGTCTTTGTCATTGAATAGAGGTTACACACGCCAACAACTTTTCATTCGGCCACGGACTGGGACTTGGTGCCGAATACAGGCCTTTATCAGCTGCGCCCGTCCGGCAGGTTGATCTGAGCCACTTGTTCTGCAATTGGATCTGTTGAAAGCGGATGCACATTGGCATCATAGCTTTCGGGATCGCCAAGAGGGGTCCATTGGCCGCCCCGGTAGACCTCAATCCCTTTGAACTTGGCCTTGTAACCCATCTTCGGACTGCCCGGCACCCAGTAGCCTAGGTAGACATAGGGCAATCCCAGTTCCTGTGCGATGGCGATGTGATCGAGGATGATGAAAGTACCCAGCGACAGCCGCTCAAGTGCGGGATCAAAGAAGGAGTAGACCATCGACAGCCCATCATCGAGTATATCTGTCAGGCAGACTGCTTGGAGTTCTGAGTCTTCTGTATATTCAATCAATCGGGACCGGATCGGCGTTTCTTCAACCATCGCGGCAAATTCGAACATATCCATGTCCGCCATACCGCCAGTTGCATGGCGCCCGTCAAGATATTCCCGGAACAATGCGTATTGCTCTTCCGTTGCCCAAGGGGATGTGGCCCGACGCGCTAGGTGCTTTGCCCGCTTAATCACCCGGCGCTGACTACGGGTGGGTGCGAATTTTGAAACGTCAATGCGGGCTGACATACAGGCCGAGCATTCCGCGCAAGATGGCCGATAAAGCACATTTTGCGACCGCCGGAACCCTTGTTTCGACAGTGAATCGTTTAGTTTTGTGGCTGTGTCACCTTGCAGTGCAGTAAAGAGCTTACGTTCCATCCGGCCTTCTAAATAAGGGCAAGGCTGCGGGGCAGTGACATAGAACTGCGGTGCAATTGGAAGCGTGTGGCGCATAGATCTTTCCGTATGGTTTACCAGAGCTTAGCAACGCGACCTGCATTCGCCAAGCCCCAGCTTTAACCCAAAGTTAACGGGAGAAGAAATGCTGTGCACAATCAAAGATTGTGTTTCTGGTTCTGTTATTGTCAGAATGCCGGATGACCCCCAGGGTTAGGGTCATCCAATTGTGCGTGGCAATTAGGCTGCTGCGCTGCTGGGGTCAGTGTCGTCCCCATTTGCCGCTTTGGCGCGGTCGTTCATGAATTGGTCGAACTTGGCTTTGTCTTTGGCATCCCGTAGCCGTTTGAGGAAGGCTTCAAAGTTGTCCTGTTCGTCTTCCAACCGGCGTAGCGTTTCTTGCTTGTAGGCGTCAAAAGCGCTGTTGCCGGATGATTTGGACATGTGCCGCGTGCGGGTCATTGATTTGCAGGATTTGTTAAACATGCGTTTGCTCCAGATCATGTAGGCGAGAAGGGCGAGGCCAACGGGCCAGATGAAGATAAAGCCCAGAACCATGGCGGCGATCCAAGCGCCTTTGCCGCGTTCATCAAGCCATGCCTCGGCACGGGCGAAAAAGCCGGGGCGGTTTTCGTAGGCCATCGGGGAATGGGTAGTGGCGGTGTTCATTATGGGCTCCTTGTTTCTATCTGTGTGTATGTGAATGCCTTTCACATTAAGAGATATCGGAGGTCGCCACACCAAGTTCAAGAGTTAATGTAAATCTTTTTTACATTAACGAGATCAGCAACCGCTTAAAGTCATGTTTCTGTTTGAAACTTCCTTGATCACTTGTTGCTGTTGTTCTGCGTTGATCATTCCCATTTCCAGCATTTGAGATGCCACTTGGTTGGCGGCTGCCTGCATGTAGACATCATCACCATAGCCGCCTGCTGGTCTTCTGAGTAGCGAAGCGACCGTTACCGCCTCTGACAGGTCGATTTCCATGATGCTCTTGTCAAATAGCGCCATAGCTGCCGCAGGCGCGCCGTAACAGCCCCGACCGAAATAGGCGTTGTTGAGATAGAGCGCGAGGATTTGAGTGTGGCTGTACTTCCAATCGAGCCCTATCGCATCGATGAGCTGATCCAGATGGTTGGTTTGCTTTGAGGGTTCCAGCAGGCGCACAACCTGAGCCGTAATTGGGCTGCGCCATAGTCCTCGGCTTTGGAAGCTAGGATCTTCGGCTGCAATCACTGCCTGGGTCAGGATCGATGGGAACGGCTTGGGGTCGGTCGGACTGTAAACAACTTGTTGAGCGATGCTCACGGTCCCGATGCTGAAGAATGGGATTATGAGAAGAGCAAGGCGCCGCATCAGTTTATGGTGAAGTCAGCCGCCTGGGCCGCAGATATTTCCACCAAGGTCGTTGGATCGATGGGAAAGATATGCCGTGGGGTTCCGGCGGCGGCAAAGACCTTGTCGAATTCCAACAGGCGTGGGTCGATGAATGCCCGGATCGGGTTCAAGTGCCCGACAGGGGAGACGCCACCAATGGCGAAACCGGTCTGGGCCCGGATCTGCGCCGCGTCAGCCTTGCCCAGTGGTTCACCAGCAACGGTTGTCGCCTTTTCACTGTCCACTTGATTGCCACCTGCGGTGATGAACAAGATCGCCTGTCCGCTAGTCTGCCCCGCAAAGATGATCGATTTTGCGATCTGGTCTAATGCGCATCCAGCGGCATCCGCAGCCTGCTGGGCAGTCCTTGTTTCTGCGCCCATCTCAAGTGGGCGTACTGTCAATCCCGCATCCGCAAGGGCGCGCACCACACGTTTGAGACTTTTGCTCATCAAGGGAACCTTTCGTTTTGCGCTACTTTACCGCGCTACAGATGATTGACCAGACCGGCTGAGCGGATCACTGTAGCGGGATGTCGTTTCACCGTTCCATGACCCGTTGCCCCCGTCCGTTTGACCTTGATCGTGGGGCGGATGCCCTGCAATCGGTGCCGGAGGTGCAGGGTGAACTTGCCCAGTTGATTAAGGGGGCTGCAGGGTGCAGCCCGTATCTGGCAGACTTGATCAGGGTTGAGGCGGCGTGGCTGGTTCCCGCGTTTGAGGATCCCAGAGAGGCGGTTGCAGCGGAGCTTTGTTCTTTGTCGGACGTTCCTTTGGATGGTCTCAATCTGGCATTGCGGCGGGTCAAGCGGCGCGTTGCACTGATCACGGCGCTCGCTGATCTGGGGGGCGTCTGGCCGTTAGAGCAGGTGACACAGACGTTGACAGATTTGGCGGATACGGCGGTGCAATCCAGTGTCGCTGCATTGGTGGCAGCAGAGGTTGCCCGGGGCAAACTGCCTTCAGAAACCGACCCGCAAGACTGTGCTGGGATGGCTGTCTTGGCGATGGGCAAGATGGGCGCAGGTGAGCTGAATTTCTCGTCCGATATCGATCTGATTTGTCTGTTTGATGAGACCCGCTTTGATCCAGACGATTATCACGATGTCCGCGCGGCGTTCATTCGTGTCACTCGCAAGATGGCTGCAATGCTGTCGGATGTGACCAAAGGTGGCTATGTCTTTCGGACAGATTTGCGCTTGCGTCCCGATGCCTCTGTCACGCCGGTTTGTTTGTCGATGGAAGCCGCCGAGCGCTACTATGAAAGCGTGGGCCGGACGTGGGAGCGGGCTGCCTATATTAAGGCCCGTGTTTGTGCAGGCGATAAGGTTGCCGGGGATCGGTTCTTACAAACGCTCACCCCATTTGTTTGGCGCAAGCATCTGGATTTTGCCGCCATTCAGGACGCCCATGATATGCGTCTGAAGATCCGCGACCATAAGGGGTTGGGCGGTCCTTTGACCTTGGAAGGTCACAATATGAAGCTGGGCCGTGGCGGTATTCGCGAGATTGAATTTTTCACTCAAACCCGGCAGCTGATTGCGGGCGGCCGCGATCCAAGCTTGCGCGTGCGCACCACACAGGACGGCTTGGCCCGCGTCGCTGCCGCTGGTTGGTTGTCTGAAGAGACCGCGGTGACGCTCTATGATCACTACAAAGCCCATCGCGAGATCGAGCATCGGGTGCAGATGATCAATGATGCGCAGACCCATGATCTGCCACATGATGATGCCGGTTTTGAACGCCTTGCTGCTTTTATGGGTCAGGAAGTGGACCCTTTACGTGCTAATTTGATATCGCGCTTGGAGGAAGTGCATGAATTGACCGAAGGGTTTTTTGCCCCCGAACCTGCAGCAGCTGTTCCGACGCAATGGGGTGCCGAGGTGATTGACCGTTGGCACAGTTACCCTGCTTTGCGTTCGGCACGCGCGACTGAGATATTTGATCGCCTTACCCCTGAGATCATGACCCGCCTGCAAGAGGCTGCCCGCCCGGATGAGGCGTTGGCACAGTTCGACCAATTTCTTGCAGGTCTTCCCGCCGGGGTGCAGTTGTTTTCACTGTTTGAGGCGAACCCACAACTGACGAAGTTGATCATCGACATTGCTGCGACAGCACCTGCTTTGTCCCAACATTTGTCTCGCAACGCGGGCGTTTTGGATGCCGTGATTGGGGGAGCGTTCTTTAGCGATTGGCCGGGGGTGCCAGCTTTGGCTGCAGAATTGTCCAAGGCTTTGGGCGCGCTTCATGACTACGAATCCAAGCTAATTGCGACCCGTCGTTGGGCCAAGGAATGGCACTTTCGGATTGGAGTGCATCATCTGCGGGGATTGATCGATGCGGATATCGCCGGGTGTCAATATGCAGAATTGGCTGAGGCCGTATTGCAGGGTCTGTGGCCCGTTATCACTGCTGAGTTTTCAATCAAACACGGCCCCATGCCGGGCCGTGGGGGCGTTGTGGTTGGCATGGGCTCGTTGGGGGCTGGACGATTGAATGCGGGCTCCGATTTGGATTTGATCATGGTCTATGATCCAGCGGATTCTGAGGCCTCGGATGGCCCGCGCCCCTTGGCGACGCGCCCGTATTTTGCCCGGCTGACACAGGCTTTGGTCACTGCGCTTAGTGCGCCGATGGCCGAGGGCAGGCTTTATGAGGTTGATATGCGCCTGCGCCCCTCGGGCCGGCAAGGCCCTGTCGCCACCTCGTTTGATGCCTTCAAGGACTACCAGCAGACCCAGGCCTGGACGTGGGAGCATCTGGCGTTGACACGCGGGCGCTGCATTGTCGGTGATCCAGGATTGATGGCCGAGGTTGAGACGTTTCGCCAGACCTTGCTGGCCAGTAAGGCGGATGGTGAAACTGTTTTGGCCGATGTTGCCGACATGCGCGCCCGTCTTGCAGAAGCGAAGCCACCGCAGGGGGCGTGGGATGCCAAAATCGGCCCCGGTCGTTTGCAAGATATCGAATTGTTGGCACAGACTGCGGCGTTACGCGCATGCTCTGCTGCGCGGCCCGTTGTCGATCAAATTGCGGCCGGTGTCGCAGTGGGTTGGCTTGATGCCGCTGATGCGCAGGCGCTGACGGCCGGGTCTGCGCTTTTGTGGAAGGTACAGGCAGCAGCCGGGCTACTGACGGGTGGTATCTTGGATCCTGAAATTTTAGGGGAAGGGGCCAAGCGTTTCGTCTTGCGTGAGACGGGCTGCGATGATCTGGAGGCCTTATTGGCGCAACTTAACGATACGCAATTGGCTGCAGCGAATGTGATCGCAAGACGGCTGGAAAGGGCTGCGAAGTGATGGACCTAAATGACCCCAGAGGGCTGATACGTGAAGCCTTTCGCATGGATGGGATCGGCGCACCGGAATGCCGGACCATATTTCTGGATTGGGCATTGGGTGTGCCACCCTCTGCAGATACGCAGCAAGCCGTTGCGGCGTTGTTGGAAACCTATGCGGCTGAACCACAAGATCACCCGATGATCGCGACTTTGAAAGAGGCCTTGGCGGATACGGTCCCTGCAAAGCGCAGGGGTGGTCGCCAAGGCCGCTTGCAGTCTTAGCCGAGCGCTGCAGCTTCTTTGGCCAGCGCTTCGATCCCGGCCCAGTCTTTCGCATTCACTTTGTCTTTTGGCGCAACCCACGACCCGCCGACGCAAAGCGTGTTGCTCAGCGACAGGTAGTCCATTGCATTGGCAAGGCTCACACCGCCGGTCGGGCAGAATTTGACCTGCGGGATGGGCGCGCCGATGGCTTTCAGGGCGGATGCGCCGCCGTTGGCCTCAGCCGGGAAGAATTTCTGCACGGTGTAGCCCCGTTCCAGCAGCCGCATCGATTCCGTCGCTGTCGCAACCCCGGGCAGCAGTGGCATGTCGTTCGCCTCGCAGGCGTCCAACAGGATATCCGTGGCACCGGGGGCTACGCCGAAAGTGGCACCTGCGGCTTTGGCATCTTCCACATCTTTTGGCGTCAAAAGCGTTCCCGCCCCAACAACGCCGCCCGGTATTTTGGCCATTTCGCGGATGACATCCAAGGCTGCGGGTGTGCGCAGTGTGACTTCCAGTGCGGGCAATCCGCCTGCGATCAGTGCCGTTGCAAGATCGCCAGCCAAGCTTGCATCATCGACAACAAGTACGGGGACAACTGGCGCCATTAGGCAGATTTTGGCGGCAGCAGATGACGCGTCTTGTGGGGTCATGGGAAGATTTCCTTAGCAGAGTATGTTGCATTCTATCGGTTCGTTCAGACGACGACCCCGGCACCATCCGCTGCAAGTCCGACAGACTGACGGAAGACTTCAAACAATTCGCGGCCAACACCGTTTCCATTGCCAGTCAGATCTGCCGTTGCGAGCGTACGTGTATCAAGATCTACGCCAAGCACATCTATTGATCCGGTCGTCGCGTCAAGGCGCACAACATCACCATCGCGCAGTTTGGCAATTGGTCCGTCGTCGGCCGCCTCTGGGCAGACATGGATCGCCGAAGGGACTTTGCCCGAAGCGCCCGACATCCGTCCATCAGTGACCAGTGCCACTTTGAGCCCCCGGTCTTGCAAGACCGCCAGCGTTGGTGTGAGCCCGTGCAGTTCGGGCATCCCATTGGATTTGGGCCCTTGGAACCGCACGACGATGATCGTGTCCGTCGTAAACTCACCTGCTTTAAACGCCTCTTTGACGGCGTCTTGGGTGTGGAAGACGCGGGCAGGGGCCTCGACGATGTGCCGCTCTTCAGCGACGGCGGAGGTCTTGATGACACCGCGGCCAAGGTTCCCGACCAATTGGGTCAACCCGCCAGTTTTGTGGAACGGATCGCTGCTGGGTCGCAGGATTTTGTCATTCAATGTCTTGCCGCTACCCGGCGCATAGCTGACCCGCCCGTCTTTCAGCTTGGGTTCTTGGGTATAAAGCTCAAGCCCGTCGCCTGCCACAGTCTTGGTGTCATCATGCAGTAGCCCGTCTTTGAGCAACTCTCCGATCATATAACCCAGCCCACCAGCGGCGTGGAAATGGTTCACATCGGCCAGACCGTTTGGATAGACCTTGGCCATCAAAGGGGTCACTTCAGACAAATCGCTAAAGTCTTCCAGATCAAGGATCACTCCAGCGGCTTTGGCCATCGCAGGCAAATGCAGCACAAGGTTGGTCGACCCACCGGTGGCCATCAGCCCGACGATTCCGTTGACAAAGGCCCGCTCATCCAGAATTTCGTAAACGGGGCGGAAATCATTACCCAATGCGGTGATTTCAAGCGCCCGTTCTGTGCCTGCGGTGGTCAAAGCATCCCGCAACGGCGTGCCCGGATTGACGAAAGACGCACCGGGCAAGTGCAGCCCCATGAATTCCATCAGCATCTGGTTTGAGTTGGCTGTCCCGTAGAATGTGCATGTGCCAGGGCCATGGTAAGAGGCCATCTCAGCGGCCATCAGTTCATCGCGGCCTACTTCGCCGGTGGCAAATTGCTGGCGCACTTTGGCTTTTTCATCGTTGGGTAGGCCCGAAACCATCGGCCCCGCAGGCATGAAGAGGCTGGGAATATAGCCGAAGGTGGCAGCGGCCATCACCAGACCTGGCACGATCTTGTCGCAGACACCCAGATAGATCGCACTGTCAAAGACATTGTGAGAAAGGCCAACGGCTGCGGATAAGGCGATGACGTCACGCGAAAAAAGCGACAGTTCCATACCGGTCTGGCCTTGTGTGACACCGTCACACATCGCGGGAACGCCACCTGCGACTTGGGCGGTGCCCCCTGCTGCGCGGGCTGCAGTGCGGATCAGATCTGGATAACGCTCAAACGGCTGATGGGCAGACAACATATCGTTGTAGGCCGTGATGATTCCGACGTTGGGCGCGCGTGCTTCGGTCAATGCGTCCTTGTCATCCCCCATCGCAGCATAGGCGTGAGCCTGGTTGCCACATGTCAAATGCGACCGGCGCGGCCCTTCGGCAGCGGCGCGTGTCATTGTATCAAGATACTTGCCACGGGTCTGTTCAGACCGGGCGCGAATGCGGTCTGTGACTTGGGCGATTTTGGGATGCAACGGCATGATGGTCCTCATCGAGCGATTTTGTCGTCACATACCACACAATGTTAGCGCTAACAAGTCGGAAGGGCCAATGAGCGCCATATTGCTGCCGGATTGCCCGTTAGTAAGTATCAGTTAACCTTAAGAGCATAGGTTGTTAGGCTGAAATTTAACAAGTTTGGGACGAATATTGTGATTGGAAAAATACTCGCACTGATGATTGGCGCCGCTGCGTTGACCGCATGCAGCGCGCAAACGCCCTTTGCCGCGTCGGAGGCGTCTACGCGGGTCGAGCGGTCATATAGCATCGACTCATTCAGCTTCACTGCATCCGAGGATCTGAAGGTGTCGGAAGCGGAAGGGTATTATCCTATTGCCGATATTGTCTGGCGGGGCGACCCGCAGGGTGCGCGCATTCCCCAGATTAGCACAATGTTTGAAACGGCTATTGATCGTAACAAAGGTGTTCTGCAGGGTGATACGCCGGTGGCCGTTCAAGTCAGGCTGCTGCGGTTTCACGGCGTGACTGACCGTACACGCTATTCGGTTGGCGGGAACTACAACATCGTCTTTGATTTGACTGTCACGGACGCGCGGACAGGGACTTTGCTTGAGCCAACGCGACGTGTTGTTGGAAACCTCGATGCGCCGGGTGGATCGCGCGCTGTTGCACTGGAGCGCGATGGTCTGACGCAGAAAGTGCGGGTGACCAGCTATTTGACCTCACTGCTGCGCGCAGAGCTTTCATAAAACGGCTTTAGAGAAGGGCGTGCCATCTCTTTTAAGTTGGTTTGATTGGGGGTAGGAGTGCGTCATGAATGATGCATCCCCCAATCCCGATCTGCCAACAGTCCGCCTGATACCAAAGGCCGAAGCCCGTGCAATTCGCCACGGTTTTCCTTGGGTTTATGCCAATGAGTTGGTCACCGATAGGCGCACCCGCAACCTAACCCCTGGTACAATCGCCCGTCTCGAAGACGCCGGGCGTGTGCCTATGGGTGTCGTGACCGTGAACCCGGCTTCGCGGATTATTTGCCGGATGCTTGATCAAAACCCGGATGCGGTGATTGACCAGCACTGGTTTGCAGCCCGTTTTCGCCGTGCTCTTGCGCTTCGCGAACGCCTTTACGATGCGCCTTTCTACCGCTTGATCCATGCCGAAGTGGATGGTTTGCCCGGCGTCATCATTGACCGGTTTGGTGATCTGGCCGTGGTTCAACCCAATGCGGCCTGGGCCGATGCGATGATCACGCCCTTGGTGGCGGCTTTGCAAGAGGTGACAGACGTCACGACCGTGATCATGAACGGCACCGGGCGGACGCGTAGTTTGGAAGGCCTTGAGGAAAAGACTGAGATACTTGCAGGGACAGCGCCCGATGGTCCTGTCCCGGTTCCAATGAACGGGGCCATCTATATGGCTGATGTCATGGGGGGGCAAAAGACAGGGCTATTTTACGATCAACGTCCTAACCATGCTTTTGTGGCAGGATTGGCAAGGGATGCGCGCGTTTTGGATGTCTTCGCACATGTCGGCGGCTTTGGGTTGGCGGCTTTGGCCAGTGGGGCTGCATCCGCATTAGCCGTTGACGGGTCCGAGCCCGCATTAGCATTGGCCACGCAAGGGGCAGTTGCGATGGGGGCAGATGACCGTTTCGAGACCCGCAAAGGCGATGCGTTTGATACATTGGCCGCCTTGGCGGATGAGGGGCAGTCCTTCGATGTTGTGGTCTGCGATCCGCCCGCATTTGCGCCCTCTAAGAAAGCAATGGACGCAGGCCTGCGCGCCTATGAGCGTGTTGCAAGGCTTGCTGCCCCGTTGGTTGCCGAGGGAGGCTATCTGGTTTTGTGTTCATGTTCGCATGCCGCCGACCTGAGCAAGTTCCGGAATGCCTGCTCGCGGGGGATCGGTCGGGCCGGGCGCCGTGGCCAGATCATTCATACAGGGTTCGCAGGGCCTGACCATCCGTTGATGCCACATTTGGCGGAAAGCGGATATCTGAAGGCACTTGTGTATCGCCTATGAGGGTGATGATCGACGCTTGCGTGCTTTACCCGACTGTGATGCGCGAAGTTTTTTTGGGATGCGCATCAGCTGGCGTGTTTGAACCCCGCTGGTCGGAACGTATTTTGGAAGAATGGGCGCGTGCGGCAGGAAAGCTGGGTGCGGATCAAGAGGTTTGGGCGCGGGGCGAGATCGCGGCGCTTAAGGCGCAGTTTCCACAAGGTGAGGTGCGCTATGATCTGGCAATCGAAAGACACTATTGGTTGCCTGATCCGGCAGACATACATGTTCTGACGGCGGCGGTTGCCGGGTCCTGCGATGCGATTCTGACAATGAATGCCAAGGATTTTCCAAAGAATATCTTGGGTGATGAGGGGCTTTTGCGTCTGGACCCAGATGGGTTTGCACGGGACCTGCTACAAGATTGGCCCGAGCCCATGACGGCTGTGGCCAATTCAGTGTTGCGCGAGGCGAACCGGCTGTCAGAGATGCCTTGGACCATGCGCGCCTTGATGAAAAAGGCCAGATTGCCGCGCTTTGGAAAGGCACTGGTGGCAAAATCTCTGTGAGATTTTGCGTTCAAACTTTCCAAGAAAGTTTGACTCTAGGCCTGCCACCTGGCGTCATTGGCCTCTATTGCAGCAATGCGTTGATGGGATTTGGGGTGGCTACGCAGCCATGCAGGTGGTGACGCTGCATGCGGCCCTTTCATTTTCTCAAATTTTGCGAATAAATTCTTTTGCGGCCCCGTCCCGATGCCCGCCTTGATCAAGAGCGCCGAGGCGTAGGCATCTGCCTCAAATTCGTCACTGCGCGATAGACGTGCCGACATCAGACGCATCAATTGACCGGCAATCCATGGGCCCGCACCCGGGATGAAGCGGCTGATGAACATCCCAAGGGCTACGCGCACCGCATTTTGCCCGGTAAAATCGACCATCCGCCTCCGGGAATGCCCCAGTGCAACATGTCCCAGCTCGTGGGCGATTACACTTGCCATTTCTTCCGATGTGAATTCACCACGCTTATGTCTGTCAAAAAACCCCCGCGTGATGAAGATCCGCCCATCGGCAGAGGCGAACCCGTTCACCGGCTCAATTTCATAGATATAGACCGTGATCCTGGGCAGATCGATCGCAACTGCCATTTGATCTGCCAGTTCGTTAAGGTCGGCGTCGATCAATTCGGTGGATTGACTGTCCAATCTCGCAGACGACCGCCAGACCGAAAAGCGGTAGCTTGCCAGGCCATAGAGAACGGCCAAAAGAATGGGTAGCAGGATCGCCATGACCTAAATATGGGATCCCGGATTTGTTTTGCCAGCCCTCGTCTTGTCACGCGCTTTACTCGCACGCAGCAACCATATCCCCAACCCGATGGCCACAACAACTGCAACGATGAAGCCTGACACATTGCCCAAAAGGCTTGAGACTTCTGTGATTTGATCGGCAAATGCATAGCCAAGCCCGACGTAGATCGTGACCCAGAACACTTCACCAATCATGCCCCAAAGGGCAAAACGTGGCCAACTGAACCGCGACAGACCACTGACATAGTTGACCGTTGGGCCAAGTGGAGCCACGAGCCAGCAAGAAAAGAACACGCTTGATCCGCCCCATTTTTGCATGAAGGCTTCGGCTTTGTTACGCAACGCAGCACGTTTGGGTCGGGCAGTCAGCCAATCATTCAACCGCTCGCCAAGGCCGCGAGCAATCCAGTAACCGGTGTTGTCGCCAATCACCGCACCGCAAAATGCCGCAGCGGCAACGACCTCAAGCGAAAAATCCTCGGTGGCGGCGAACCCACCCATGACCAGCATGAGCAAAGATGACGGGACGGGTAGGGCCAGACAACTGAGGAATGTAACGCAGAACAAGAGCGGTATGCCGTAGTCAACTGCAAGCGCCAGAATTGCCTCGGTCATTGGTCAGCCCTTTGGGATGCGTCACGCCAATCTTGCACTGCGGATTCTACGCGTGTCTGCATCTCATCTAATGTTATCCCTTGTTCATCTGCGAGGCGATCAAGGGTGATCCGGCGTGGCGGCCCGTCATTTACAATATCAAGGGCCTGCAGCACGATTTCAGGCGGAATGTTGTAGGATTGTCCAACATAGCGCGGCGTCATCCAGCCGGCGAGCGGTTGATCCTGGTGCCGGGGATCGTTCCAATAGATGAATTGGCTGGCAGATTTGAAACCAAAGAACCCCGCTACGCATACGACCCCCACAAAGGCCAACAGCGCCAGACGGTTGTGCCGCCAGAGGTCTTTTATGCGAAGCCACATCATCATCTCCTAACGCCCCAAGAGCCGCATTCCGGCGTCGATACCCGAAAGTGTCATGGGCACCATCCGGTCTGCACCGAAAATTTCTTGTATCATCTGGATGGATTGGGTGTAGCGCCAATAGCGTTCATCGAGCGGATTGATCCACAGATGGTTTGGCCATTTATCGCGCGCGCGGGTCAGCCAGGTTTGCCCGGCTTCTTCGTTCCAATGCTCATTGGCACCGCCGGGAAAAGCGACCTCGTAGGGCGACATGCTCGCATCCCCGACAAATATGCATTTGTAATCAGATCCATAGGTCCGCAACACGTCCCATGTTGGCGTTTGCGCGTCCCAGCGCCGCCGGTTGTCTTTCCACACACCTTCATAAAGGCAGTTGTGGAAGTAAAAATATTCGAAATGCTTGAATTCTGATTTGGCCGCGCTGAACAGTTCTTCAACGACTTTGATATGCGGGTCCATTGAGCCGCCGATATCAAGAAAAAGCAGCACCTTGACCGCGTTGCGCCGCTCGGGTCGGGTTTGCACGTCAAGGTAGCCATGTTCCGCTGTCGCCCGGATGGTGCCGTTCAGGTCAAGCTCTTCTGCCGCCCCGTCGCGCGCCCATGAGCGCAGGCGTTTCAAGGCGACTTTGATATTGCGCGTGCCCAGCTCAACTGTGTCATCGAGGTTCTTGAATTCACGCTTGTCCCAAACCTTGACTGCGCGCTGGTGGCGGCTTTCGTTCTGGCCGATCCGCACCCCTTCGGGGTTGTATCCATAAGCCCCGAAGGGTGAGGTTCCTGCCGTGCCCACCCATTTGGACCCGCCTTGGTGCCGCCCCTTTTGTTCCTCAAGCCGTTTTTTCAGCGTGTCCATCAGCTTGTCGAAACCGCCCATGGCCTCGATTTCGGCTTTCTCTGCTTCGGTCAGGTGTTTTTCCGCCAGCTTTTCAAGCCATTCTGCGGGAATGTCGACCGCGTTCAGCACAGCCTCATCGGGGATCGCTTCTAGCCCTTCGAATGTGGCCGCAAAGGCCCGATCAAATTTGTCCAGGTGCCGTTCGTCTTTGACCATGATCGTGCGGGCAAGGAAGTAGAAGGCTTCAATGTCGTAAGTCGCCAATCCGGCCTTCATCCCTTCCAGAAATGACAAGAATTCGCGCAGCGACACCGGGATGCCTTGGCCGCGTAGATTGTCAAAGAAGGGAAGAAACATTAGCCCGAGACGTAACTGCGTTCAATGAAGATCAGTGCAAATAACCCGATCAGCCCGAACATGATTGCAAAAGCGGCCCCCCATTGCAGCAGGTCCTTGACCTTGCCACCGCGCAATTTGGCCCGAAAAGCCCCGAACAGCGCGCCGAAGATAAGACCTGCGAGTGGATAAATCATGGTGAAGACCTTGTTAACTTGGCGGTATCTGCGGTGGCAGCGAGGCGATTTCATTGAGCCTGTCAATCACTTCCTGTCGCGACCCAAAGCCATAGAGCCCCCAGCCAAGGCTGTCCAGTCGCAGTGCTGTACCTTCTTCGGTCTTGCCTTGCAGGTCCAGCGCTTCGGCCTTGAACATCATCAACAGTGCTAGAAGGGCTGCGTTCTCGTGCTGACGCGCGATTGCAATGGCGTCGTCGGTGATGACGATTGTGGCCTCTGTATCCCCAGATATGAGTGTGAAAGCGGCCAATTGCACGGCGATATGGGCGGAGTGGATGTTTGTAACCGCACTTTGCCCGTAGGCCCGCCCTGCAGCGTTAAACGCACCGAGGGCCAGTGTTGCATCATTGCCGATTTGGAGCCGCCCAAAGGCATAATTGGCAAATCCTTCACGCGCGCCAGTCCACCCTAAACTTTGACCGATCGCGATGGCCCGCGCGGCCGCTTGCCTGCGTTTTGCCCCGGACGATGCGTTGCTGAGCGCAGTTTCAATCGCCGTGATCCATGCGCGTGATGTGCTTGAGGGGATCTCTCCGCCGGCACGTTGGCCGCGCGGGTTCAGCCGCGCCAGGATTCGCGGTAACCGTTCGGCGACTTGGGCTTCTGTCATCCCGCTTTGCAGCTCGGGCGCGTAGTAAGCCCGCAGGATCAGCATATCAAAACCCGTCAAAACGGCATGGATATTGTCATCGTTGAACACCGAGTCTGGCAGCCGGTAGAGATCGTTAAGTGGCCCAAGCGCTTGGGCCAGTTCTTCGTGCAGACAGTCCCGAATTTCCTGTGGCGCGGCGTCTGCGGGCAAAAAGATTGCGGCCTTTTCACGTTGCCGCAAGGTAGCCCAATCCAGAACGCCTGAATTTCGTGCAGCCCTCAGCTCTGCCCAGCTGCTCACACGGGGTACCACAAAACAGGCAGCATTGGGTGCGACCCGCTGCAAGGCGCGTGAGGGCACCGCTTCGATCACGATGTTGGCCTCAGGGTCTTCGGTCATCCGAATGTCGATGCGCGCCTCATCGCGCAGCCGTTTCAGCAGGGCCGAAAGGTCGGTTTGCATGGATTGGCGGACTTCACCGGCAACGCGGACAGTGATGGGCTCTTCAAAGCGGGTAAAGACGGGCAGTTCCCGCCCGCTTTCCATCCGAAAAGCCAGGTCGATGAAATCGAGCGCAATCTCCGAATTTGGGCGCTGCGATGGCCCGGGGCTTTGTGCAGCAAAGCTGCGCATTTCGGTAAACTCTAGGCGAATAGGTTCGGGTCCTACGGGCACTTCGGCGCAGGCCGCGAAAAGCGATAGGGCGAGTGCAGCAAAACGCTTCATGCGGGCCTCTGATATTTGATAAAGTTGCTCACTTGCCCAACACGGTCATACAGTCTGCGACCGACGTGATTGTCTTCGCTTGTCATCCAATAGACGTTTTGGACACCAGCGGTATCTGCAGCCGCATAAACACCTTCGATCAGTTTACGCCCGATGCCTTGGCCGCGCATGTTTGGGTCAGCGAATAGGTCTTGCAAGTAGCATACATTTTCAATGCGCCAGCAGTGCCGATGAAAGACAAAGTGCACGAGCCCGACTGGTTTTTCTTCAACCTCTGCAATGAGGCCGTGAAAATCCTGAGGATCATCCCCCAAAAGACGTGCGAAAGTCGTGTCATAGACTGCGGCAGGCACGGATGTCTTGTAGAATTCCAGATATCCTGTCCATAGCCGTTCCCAATGGGGTCTGTCTGATTGCCGTAGCGGCCTGATCGTGCTGCCTGTCATGTTTCTTCTTCTTTCTTGGATCGACCAGATAATAGCTCCGACTGGGCGGGTGACCAATCAAATGGATGTGCGGTCGGTCATTTATGGCTTAGCGCCCCGACCGGGCAATAAACGCAAGACGCTCGAACAGATGAACGTCTTGTTCGTTCTTCAGCAACGCACCATGCAGCTTGGGTAGCGCATTGGCCCCATCCCGTTTCAAATCGTCTGCGGTGAGATCTTCAGCAAGCAGAAGTTTGAGCCAATCCAGCACCTCGGATGTAGAGGGCTTTTTCTTGAGGCCTGTGGTCTCGCGGATTTCATAAAATTGGGTCAGGGCGGCCGTCAGTAGGGCATCCTTTATACCTGGATGGTGGACCTCAACGATTTTGCGCATCGTGTCGATGTCAGGAAAGCGGATGTAGTGGAAAAAGCACCGGCGCAGAAACGCGTCAGGCAGCTCTTTTTCGTTGTTGGATGTAATGATGACAATGGGGCGGTGAATGGCTTTGACGGTCTCGCCGGTCTCGTAGACGTGGAATTCCATCCGGTCGAGTTCTTGCAACAGATCGTTGGGAAAT
The DNA here is from genome assembly GCA_947501555.1 of uncultured Paracoccaceae bacterium. Lineage (GTDB taxonomy): Bacteria > Pseudomonadota > Alphaproteobacteria > Rhodobacterales > Rhodobacteraceae > Yoonia. Next base: position 1,202,854 of record CANMWG010000001.1, on the reverse strand, counting down.
TCGATGTCGGCCTTATCGACCTCGTCAATCAGCAAAACAACTTTGCCGTCCGCGCCGAAAGCCTGCCAAAGCTTGCCCTTTTTAATGTAGTTGGCCACGTCCTGCACACGCGCGTCGCCTAATTGGCTGTCGCGCAACCGGCTGACGGCGTCATATTCATAGAGGCCTTGTTGCGCTTTGGTTGTGGACTTGACGTGCCATTCAATCATCGGCAGGCCCAATGCTGCGCTGACCTGACGGGCCAGTTCTGTCTTGCCTGTTCCTGGTTCGCCCTTGACCAATAATGGTCGTTCCAACGTCACCGCAGCGTTCACAGCCATCGTTAGATCGTCAGTTGCGACATAGGTTTCAGTGCCGGTGAATTGCATGATGTCAAACCCTTTGATTTTAACGGCAACCTAGCAGGTCGTTCCGGATCATCAACACCCCGCGATGTGGCCAAAAAGAGGGGGTGACAGCGGACGATCAACGGAGTAAACCCGCCTCAAAATCAAGCATATCGGCGTGGGGTGCTGGCCTGTAAATGCCGGAATTGAAGGGTATCATGATGAAAGCAGAAGTGTTTCTTCCGGACGATTATCGCCCCGCCGACAATGAGCCGTTCATGAATGAACGCCAAACAGAGTATTTCCGTCGCAAACTGCTGAACTGGAAAAGTGAATTGCTGGAGGATAGCCGCGATACCGTGGCCGGCATGAAGGACCAAACACGCAACATCCCTGACGTTGCTGATCGTGCTTCTGAAGAAACGGATCGGTCGCTGGAGCTGCGCACCCGTGACCGGCAACGCAAGCTGGTCAACAAGATTGACGCCGCCCTGCGCCGGATTGACGAAGGTGAATACGGCTATTGCGAAAAGACGGGCGAACCGATTTCGCTCAAGCGTCTTGATGCCCGTCCGATCGCGACCATGAGCCTTGAAGCCCAAGAACGTCATGAGCGCCGTGAAAAGGTCCATCGCGACGACTGAGATCGATCATAACGCTGGTCGCGATATTGCCATTATTGGAGGTGGTATCGGCGGTCTGACAGCCGCTTTGGGTTTTGCCCGCAAGGGCGCTGACGTTACAGTCTATGAACAAGCCCCAGCCCTGACGGAAGTCGGTGCTGGTGTGCAGATTACCCCAAATGGTGCGCGTGCGTTGAACCGATTGGGGCTCCGCGACGCGTTGCAGGTGTCCGGCCTGAAAGCGCAGGCCGTTATCCCCATGGATGCCGTCAAAGGTAGCACCATTGCGCAGTTTGATCTGACTGGGCAGGACCCTTCCTATCGGTTTCTTCACCGTGCCGCATTGATTGATCTTTTGGCCCGCGCTTGCGAGGCGAAGGGTGTAAAGGTCGTCTTAGATGCACGGGTATTGCAGATTGCACCTGACGGGTCGTTCACAGCAGGCGCTGGTGTCGTGCGGCCAACACTGACTATTGGCGCGGACGGTTTGCGGTCTGTGGTCAGAGCTGGATTGAATAAACCGCGCGAGCCATTCTTTACGGGTCATGTCGCTTGGCGCGCTATGATCAACGCCCCCGATATGCCAGCTGTCGCTCGCATCTGGATGGCGCCACGCCGTCACGTTGTCACCTATCCGTTGCCCAACAACCGGCTGAATATCGTCGCGGTGCAAAAGCGTGGTCAGTGGGCCGACGAAGGGTGGCATCACGCTGATGATCCAGCAAATTTGCAGGCAGCCTTTGCCGACACATGCTGGGAGCTCAAAGAGATCCTTGCAAAGGTCGATTACGTCAATCTGTGGGGGCTGTTCCGTCATCCTGTTGCCGCGAATTGGTTCGTGGGATCAAGTGCAATTTTAGGCGATGCGGCCCATCCGACATTGCCCTTCCTCGCGCAGGGGGCAAATCTGGCAATTGAGGATGCCTATGTGCTCGCGCGCTGCTGTAATGAGAATGCATCGATTGCGGATGCACTGCGGCAATATCAAAACCTCCGGCGTCCCCGCGTTATTCATGCCATCAATGCGGCCAACAAAAATGCCCGAAACTACCACTTACAGGGACCGCAACGCATCGCAGCCCACACCGCGTTGCGGACCATGGGAAAAATTGCGCCGAATGCTTTCATCAACCGGATGGGGTGGCTCTACGACCACGATGTGACCGCTTGATTGCTACCAGTTACGGCTGGCCAGATGGGTGACCCGTTCCAGCACTTTGTGGCTGCGCCAGTCAACCCTGTAGATATCATCTTCAATCCGCATATAGACCCAGCCATCGCTGACCCGAGGCAGTCCGTAGTAGGGCGCATTCATCAACATTGAATACTGACCGCGCTCTAGGATCTCGCCAACATTGACTGGGCCGGGGGCGGGCGTACTTGACTGGGGCACTGTAACACAGGCGGTGCCCGCCACCGCCATGCGGCATTGGGCGTGGACCGACGCCGGAATTGTGGCCATCAAAACCATCGTCACAAAAACTCGAACGCGCATCAGGTACCGTTCCTTACCGTTATAAGTTGCCGCCCGATTTTTTTATTGCACGTAATATCCGTGGTTCAGGCCGCTAGGTCAACCCAGACGGGGACATGGTCGGATGGCTTTTCGCGGCCGCGCACCTCGGATTCGATCCAGCAGTTGTTCAATAGGTCGGCACATTGCGGGGTCAAAAGAAAGTGATCGATCCGGATGCCATCGTTCTTGTCCCACGCGCCCGCCTGATAATCCCAGAAGGAATAATGGCCTGCGCCAGCTTCGCACATGCGAAAGGCTTCGGTCATCCCAAGGTTCTGGATGCGCCGGAAGGCATCGCGGCTTTCCAACCGGAACAGCGCGTCATCACGCCACGCATCGGGCCGCGCGGCGTCTTCAGGTTGCGGAATAATGTTGTAGTCACCGGCCATTAGGGCAGGTTCCTCAAGTGCCATCAGTTCTTGGGCGCGGGCATAAAGCCGCTCCATCCAGCGCAGTTTGTAGTCATACTTTGGGCCTGGTGCGGGGTTGCCATTGGGTAGATACAGCCCACAGACGCGCACCGGCACATCCCCCATGACTGTCGCTTCGATATAGCGGGCCTCGATGTCGTCAATGCCTTCGCGTCCGGCGCCTTCCGCACCCGGTAGGCCGCGCGTGACGTCCTCCAAGGGTAGCTTGGACAGGATTGCCACACCGTTAAACCCTTTCTGCCCATGGGTTTCGACGGTGTAGCCCATGTCTTCGAAGGCCGCGCGCGGGAAACCTTCGTCAACGGATTTGATTTCCTGCAACAAGGCGACATCCGGCTGGCTTTCGGTCAGCCAATCGGTCAGCGCGCCGATCCGGGCTTTGACACCGTTTATGTTGAACGTCGCGATTTTCATGGGCCACCCCTTTGGTTGCCCTTGGTTTTGCCGCAGCGAAAGGCGGGGCGCAAGCCTACATCGAAAAGGAGGTGCCGCAGCCGCAAGATGACGTTGCATTGGGGTTGTTGATGACAAAGCGCGCGCCGATCAGCTCTTCGCTGAAATCGATCACGGCGTCCGCCAAAAAGGGCAGGGAGACGCTGTCGATCACCACGGTTTCACCCTGTTCCGATAGGACCAAATCATCATCCTTGGGATCATCCAGGTCGATTTCATACTGGAACCCCGAGCAGCCGCCCCCCTCAACGGCGACACGTAGGGCTTTGCCTTGCGCCGATGCGCCAATCTCGGCCAGTCGTTCGAAGGCGCGGGGTGTGACCTTAGGGGGGATCGTCAGCATGATTGTAACCTATCGGTTCTGGGATAGTTGCAATATAAGGCGTGCAGGCAAGACGAACAAGACAGGCAATAAAAATGGCAGCGTCCTATGCGACCGACCCTACCAATCCACGTGGGCGGCTTTATCCAGAAGAAGAAAGCGCGTTTCGCTCGCCCTTTCAACGGGACCGGGATCGGATCATCCATGCATCCGCCTTTCGGCGATTGAAGCATAAGACACAAGTATTTATTGAGCATGAAGGGGATTACTTTCGCACCCGGCTGACCCATTCGATTGAGGTGGCGCAGGTCGCACGCACGGTTGCAGCAGCTTTGGACCTAAATGTCGAATTGACTGAGGCCGTGGCGCTGGCCCATGATCTGGGTCACACCCCTTTTGGTCACACGGGCGAAGAGGCCTTGGATGCGTTGATGGCCCCATACGGCGGGTTTGACCACAATGCCCAGGCTTTGCATATCGTGACTAATCTGGAACGGCATTATGCGGAATGGGACGGGCTGAACCTGACGTGGGAAAGCCTTGAAGGGATCGCCAAGCACAACGGCCCTGTAACAGGCGATATTCCCTATGCTTTGGCCGCCTATGATGCCCGGCATGATTTAGAACTGCACACCCACGCCAGTGCCGAAGCCCAAGCCGCAGCATTGGCCGATGACATTGCTTACAACAATCACGACCTACACGATGGTTTGCGGGCGGAACTGTTTAGCACGGATGAATTGGCCGAGTTGCCCGTTTTGTCCGATTGCTTTGCGCGCGTGGATGCCAAATATCCGGGCTTGAACTACTACCGTCGCAGGCATGAAGCATTGCGCCGCTTCTTTGGCGTGCTGGTCGAGGATGTGATTGACGTCAGCCGACGCAATTTAGCGGAACTTGCGCCGACATCTGTGCATGACATCCGCCATGCAGGCCGGATGATGGTACAGTTTTCGCCCGCGCTTTGGGCTGATTTGAAGGTCATCCGCAAGTTCCTGTTTACCCGCATGTACCGTGCGCCCGCCGTGGTTGAGATGCGGGAGGTCGTCACCACAATGGTCAACGAGCTATTCCCATTTTTCCTCGAAAACACACATGAATTACCCAAGCAATGGCGCAAGGATGTCGCCGATGCGCCGGATCAAACGACCTTGGCCCGGATCGTTGCGGACTACATCGCAGGGATGACGGACAGGTTCGCAATTCAGGAACATAAGCGGCTGATTGGTGGTCAAGAGATCCCGGAAAGTGTGATTGATGGCCATTGAAACCGAAGCCGGAGCGATGGCACCTGTCGTGGCCTTTGCCCTTGTGGGTGCATTGGGCGTGGGGTCGCAATGGCTGGCCTGGCGTTTACGGATGCCGGCCATTGTTTTGATGCTGGTGGCAGGCATTCTGATTGGTCCGGTGACGGGGGTCTTTGATCCGGCGCGGGACATCGGCAGTCTGATGGGGCCGATCATTTCAATCGCCGTCGCCATAATTCTGTTTGAAGGGGGGCTGACGCTCAACTTTCATACGTTGAATGATGCCGCGAAAGGGGTGAAACGGCTTGTGTTTGTTGGTGCACCGCTGGGGTGGCTGACATCGACCTTAGCGTTGCGCTACGCAGCCGGGCTCAGCTGGGAAAGTGCGGCGGTGTTTGGTGGAATCATGATTGTGACGGGCCCGACGGTGATCGCCCCCCTGCTGCGGACGGCACGCCTGTCCAAACGACCCGCCGCCTTGCTGCAATGGGAGGCCATTGTGAACGACCCGATTGGCGCTTTGGCGGCCGTGTTGGCGTTTTCGGTCGTGCTGGTCCTGCATACAGCGACAACGATCCAGGCCGCCGTAATCGAACTGATCGTGGGCATCACGGTGGCCGGGGTCTTGGGCGGCGTGGCGGGCTTTGGGCTGGCGCAGTCATTCAAGCGCGGTTGGGTGCCGGAATTCATGAAAGTGCCCGTGCTCTTTGCATTGCTTCTCGCCATCTTTGCCGTCTCTGACATGGTTTTGCATGAAAGTGGGCTCTTGGCTGTCACGGTCATGGGAATCGTCATCGCAAACGCCAATTTGCCGAGTTATGAAGAACTGCGCAGGTTCAAGGAACATGCGACCGTGCTTTTAGTCTCGGGGGTTTTCATCCTGCTTGCGGCGGGGCTGGACGTGGCGGCGCTCGGGGCTTTGGACTGGCGTGCGGCGGTCTTTGTTTTGTTGGTTATTTTCGTGGCAAGGCCTTTGACGGTGTTTGTGTCGCTGATGGGATCCGGTGTGCCATATGCCGAGCAGACCTTGGTCGCCTTCACCGGCCCGCGCGGCGTTGTGTTGATCGCGGTTGCGGGGTTGTTCGGGGATCGGCTGCTGACCCTTGGGTTTGAGGATGCCGGACTGATTGGCCCGCTGGCCTTTCTGCTGGTGGCGACAACCGTTGTGCTGCACGGGTTCACTCTTGCGCCTTTCGGACGTTGGTTGGGGTTGACCGGGTCCGACACGCCCGGTGTGATCGTCATCGGTGGGTCGCCATGGACAACAGCCTTTGCTGAAGCATTGGAAAAGGCTGAGGTGCCGGTGCTGATGACGGACCCCAACTATGGGCATCTGCGCGGGGCACGTGCGGCCGGGATTGCCACGTTCTCTGGCGACATTCTGTCAGAGGCGGCGGAACAACGGCTGGAACTTGTGAGCTACGCCACGCTTGTCGCGGCGACGGACAATGATGCGTATAATACGCTTGTGGCGACTGATCTTGCCCCTGAATTTGGCAGGGACAATGTCTTTCAAATCACCCGCGAGAAAAGCGATAACACAAGGCACCAGTTGCCGCGCACCTTGGGCGGGCGCAAGTTTGGCCCTGACGAAACCCACGAGGGGATGGACCGGCTGGTCTCGGCGGGCTGGACCTTTCGGATCACCCGGCTGACCGATGCGTTCACGCTGGAAGACTGGCGTGCGGAACAGCCGGATGCGCATTTGATCGCGCGCATCGCGCCAAAAGGTGCACTTAAATTGATCCGCAAAGACGAAGACGTGGGGGCTGCTCCAGACGTGCGGATTATCGCCTTGCGACCACCCGGTTCTGATGAGGATGCGCAGCCGCCAGCCAAGTAGTGCCAAATCCTTTGAAAGGATTTGGACGCAGACTTTTGCCAAAAGTCTGCTTGCTCTGCCGCATTGGGGTGGTAAACCGCTCTTAATCGTTATTTTGGACCTGCAAATGAACCTTTTCACCGATATCCGTACGCTTGTGCTGTCTTGTCTTGACCAACTGGTCGCCGAAGGCACGCTGCCTGATGGGCTGGCCACCGCCGCTATCACGGTTGAGCCACCCCGAGACGCGGCGCATGGTGATATGGCGACAAATGCAGCGATGGTTTTGGCGAAGCCTGCCAAGATGAACCCGCGCATGATCGCAGAGGCGCTGGCCGCAAAGCTTTTGGAACACCCGCATATTGCCATAGCCGAGGTCGCAGGGCCTGGGTTCCTGAATATGCGTCTTGTGCCAGATGTGTGGCACGGTGTGGTCAAAGCCGCGTTAACCGACCCAAGTTTTGGCAAATCCGTATTGGGGCAAGGCCAGAAGATGATGGTCGAATATGTGTCGGCCAACCCGACAGGCCCGCTGCATGTGGGGCATACGCGGGGGGCTGTGTTCGGGGACGCTTTGGCGCGTTTGCTGGATTACGCGGGCTATGACGTCACCAAAGAATACTACATCAATGACGGTGGCGCGCAGGTCGATGTGCTCGCCCGGTCCGTCTACCTGCGGTATCTGGAAGCACATGGGCAAGAGGTGGCTTTTCCCGATGGTACATACCCGGGCGATTATCTCAAACCAGTGGGCGAGGCACTCAAAGCCAAGGTCGGAGATGCTTTTATCGACAAGGGCGAGCAGTTCTGGCTGGAAGAAATCCGCGAATTTGCGACCGAGGCCATGATGGACCTGATCCGGCAGGATCTGGCGCAGCTTGGCGTGGTGATGGACAATTTCTATTCCGAAAAATCGCTCTATGGCACCGGCTTGATCGAGAAAGCGATCGCGGAGTTGGATGAGAAGGGTTTGATCTATCGGGGCACGCTGGAGCCTCCGAAAGGCAAGGTGCCGGAAGATTGGGAGGCGCGTGAACAGACTTTGTTCAAATCCACGGAACATGGCGACGATGTGGATCGGCCTGTGCAAAAATCCGATGGCTCCTGGACCTATTTCGCGCCCGACATCGCCTATCATTATGACAAGGTACAGCGTGGTTATGATCAGCTGATCGATGTCTTCGGCGCCGATCATGGTGGCTATGTGAAACGGATGAAGGCTGCCGTCAGCGCGCTGTCTGACGGTAAGGTGCCACTGGATGTGAAGCTAACTCAGATGGTGCGGCTCTATAAAGATGGTCAACCGTTCAAAATGGGCAAACGCGCCGGGAACTTTATCACCCTGCGCGATGTGGTGGATCAGGTGGGGCCGAATGTCACCCGGTTCCATATGCTGACACGTAAGAACGACGCGCCGCTGGATTTTGACTTCGACAAAGTGCTGGAACAGTCCAAGGACAATCCGGTTTTCTACGTCAACTACGCCTATGCGCGGATCAATTCAGCCGTGGCCAAGGCTGCGGAATTTACGGATGTAGCGGATGCGACGCTCGTGGATTTGGACATCTCTGGTCTGACCCATGACGCAGAGCTCACCGTCATCAAAAAGCTGGCCGAATGGCCGCGTTTGGTGGAAATCGCCGCGAAAGGACACGAGCCGCACCGGATCGCCTTTTATCTCTATGATTTGGCCTCAGATTTCCACGCGCTCTATCATCAGGGCAATGCGAATGAGGCGTTGCGCTTCGTTCAAGAGGGTGACTCAGATACCACACAGGCGAAAATTGCCCTGATCCGTGCCGTAGCGATTGTTATTTTGCACGGTCTTGGTATTCTTGGCGTTACACCGGCAGAAGAGATGCGCTAACGCACCCACGCCGAAACGAGCAGTAGTAACAGACCCATAAAGCCAAAATGGCACGGGCAGTGAGGCAAAGATGGCAGTTTATGATGAGGGCTTTGCGCCCGCAAATGGTGCGTCGCGCGCCGGGATTCTTGTAAATTATGCAGGGGCAGCCCTATCGCTCGCCTTGATCATCGGCGTCAGTTTCTGGGGTTATAAGCTCATCATGCGCGACGTGAGCGGCATTCCCGTCGTGCGCGCGATGGAAGGCGATATGCGCGTTCTGCCCGATAATCCGGGCGGCGACGTGGCCCTGCACACAGGCCTTGCCGTGAACGAAGTTGCCGCCTTGGGTGAGGCAGGCGGGCCCGAGGATCGCTTGGTTCTGGCCCCGGTCACCTCTGGTTTGGCCCAAGAAGACCTTGAGGCACAGCCAATTGCACAAGAGGCTGAAATCATTCCGGCGAGCGTCACGACCGACGCACCGCTTTTGGAGGCCATCGAAGACACCCAAACCCCGCTGACCACCGATGATATCCTTGCATTGGCAGATCAGGTCACGGCGGATGCCGAACCTTTCGCCGAAGCCCCACCGCAGATTGAGATCATCCCGGCCTCTGTGCCCGGTGTTTCCTTGTCGTTGCGTCCGCAAATCCGCCCAGCCAGCTTGCGTGTGGCACCTGTTGCAGCCCCGGCGGCACCTGCGGTCAACGATGGCGAGGTTGCCGTCACCACTGCCTCCTTCCCCGCGGGCACCAATTTGGTGCAACTGGGCGCCTTCACCTCACCCGCCCTTGCCGCAACCGAATGGGAGCGGTTGCAGGACCAGTTTGGTGGTCTGATGGCCAACCGGTTTCGCGTGATCCAAGTCAGCAATCAAGCGACAAATACGTGGTACCGTCTACGCGCCAGCGGGTTTGAAGACCGGGCCGATGCCAAGCGCTTCTGTGCGGCCTTGGTCGCTGAAGGCGCGGATTGTATCTCAGTGGTGGTTGACTAAGTGCCCAATACGGCGGCTATTTTTGGCCCAGAAGGACCAGAGGTAACCGCATGGGAGCGGGACTTCTTTCGTGACGCTGATCCTTTGGGGTTTATCGTCTTCGCCCGCAATATCGAGAGACCGGAACAAGTCCACAGGCTGACCTCTGACCTACGTGAGGTGGTCGGGCGCGATGCACCGATCCTGATTGATCAAGAGGGCGGGCGTGTTCAGCGTATGCGCAGCCCTCATTGGCGCGAATATTTACCCGCATTGGATCAGATGCAGCAAGCGCGTGATCCAATGCGTGCCCAATGGATCAGAAACCGCCTGATTGCTGCGGAACTTTATGACGTTGGCATTGACGTCAACTGTGCGCCGCTGGCCGATTTGGTTGAGGACCAGACGCATCCGGTTTTGCGCAATCGTTTGTATGGCAGCGATATCGACAACGTGGTCCAGGCTGCCCGTATATGCGCCGAGGCACATCTGGACGGGGGCGTTCTGCCGGTGTTGAAACATATTCCAGGCTACGGGCGAGCACATGTAGATAGCCACAAGGACTTGCCTGTGATGGACTTCCCGCTGGCAGACTTAGAGGCGCGGGATTTTGCGCCCTTCAAGGCGCTGAATGACATTGCCATGGGGATGACAGCGCATATGGTTGTGCCCGCAATTGATCCTGAAGCTCCGGCGACGACGTCGCCTGCGATGATGCACTATATCCGGACGAAAATTGGTTTTGACGGGCTCATCATGACGGATGATCTGTCGATGGAAGCGCTCTCGGGCACGATTTCAGACAGGGCGACAGTGGCAATTCAGGCGGGCTGCGACATCATTCTGCATTGCAATGGCAAGCAGAATGAGATGCAAGCGGTGGCTGACGCAGCCGGGGAAATGACCCCCGCGGCCATCACACGCGCAAATCACGCGTTGAGCCAGCGAAAAACCCCCACAAATATTGACATCCTTGGGCTAGAAGCGGAACTTACGACGCTATTAGACTGAGGGGCGCATGCAGGGCGAAGAGTTTCAGGAAGATACGATCAGTGTCAGCGAGCGTGTGGCCGCTGAGGCTCTGATCGTGGACGTTGGGGCCTTTGAGGGGCCGCTTGATCTGTTGCTGACCCTGTCACGCACGCAGAAGGTGGATCTGCGCCAAATCTCTATCCTGGCCTTAGCCGAGCAGTATCTGCTCTTTGTCGAAAAGGCCAAACAGCTGCGGTTGGAATTGGCGGCGGATTATCTTGTGATGGCGGCCTGGCTCGCCTTTCTGAAATCGCGCTTGTTGCTGCCCCCTGATCCCACCGAAGAGGGGCCATCTGGCGAAGAACTGGCCGCGCATCTGGCTTTCCAGCTGGAACGGCTCGAGGCGATGCGCAATGCCGCCGCCAAGCTGATGGCGCGTGACCAATTGGGCCGTGACTTCTTTGCCCGTGGGATCACGGAAGATGTCCAACGCGTCCGCAAGGTGACCTATAGCGCCACTTTGCTGGACCTGATGCAAGGCTACGCCCGTATCCGCACCCGTGATGATTTCCGCCCCTTTGTAATGGATCGTCAGCATGTGATGACGATGGAGCAGGCGCTGGAACGGATGCGCAGCTTAATCGGCTTCGCAGGAGATTGGACGGATATCCATAGCTACCTGCCCGACGGATGGGACGCTGATCCACAACGGCGCAGGTCGACGACAGCGGCCACCTTTGCCGCCAGTCTGGAGCTTGCAAAGGAAGGCAAGATTGAGATCAGGCAGGGCGAGATTTTTGCCCCGATCCAAATACGTAAAAAGGCCCCGCGTGATGAGTAAACCTGAAAATGACAGCCTGTTTGAAGCCCCGCCTATGGGCGAACAGGAACGTATGGTCGAAGCGATCATGTTTGCCACAGCCGACCCGGTCAGCGTCAATGAATTGATCGGACGTATGCCCCACGGCTGTGATCCTGCCGAGGCCTTGGCCCATCTGCGCAAACGCTATGAAGGGCGGGGCGTGAATGTCGTCAAGGTTGGGGATGCTTGGGCGATCCGGACGGCACCTGACCTTGGTTTTTTGATGCAAAAGGAAACCGTTGAGACCCGCAAGCTGTCGCGCGCTGCCATCGAAACACTGGCGATTGTGGCCTATCACCAACCTGTGACACGGGCCGAGATAGAGGAAATCCGCGGTGTTAGCGTCAGTCGGGGCACTGTGGATCAGTTGATTGAAATGGAATGGATTCGGTTTGGTCGGCGTAAGATGACACCGGGGCGACCGGTGACATTTGTTGTCACACAAGGGTTTCTTGATCATTTCGGACTAGAGAATGCGCGAGATCTTCCTGGCCTCAAAGACCTACGCGCCGCTGGACTGCTGGAAAACCGGCCGCCCCCAGGGGCGGCTGTCTTGGCCGACACAGATGAGGCCGACGAAGATGAAAATCAGACGGAGTTGTTTGAAGACTGACCCAGAAACACTATCTTGCTGAGAGTAGGCGAAAAGGATTTTGCAATGAACATGAACCAAGTCATCAACATGGCGATGCGCATCATCATGCGTAAAGGTATCAATGCCGGGATAAATCAGGGCATGAATATGTTTCGTGGCCGGGGGAGCACCCAAAATAATCCGCCTGCAGACAACCAGGACCAGATTTCGCCCTCGCAAGACGATGACCGCAGTGTTTAGTGTTTGATCTTGTGCTGAGCAAGCACTTATGGGACTTTGCAGCCAAGGGAATGATTTATTGCGATAAATTTTATTTTTCTCATATGAGAAAAACGTAGCCTGCGGAGATTGTTCTGAGATAGTTGGAGTAGATGTATGGCGTCTTTCGCAGTTCTTGGATCAGACGTCATTCAGGGCGGTAACATTAACACCAATTCAAATGGTGGTTCGAATGGATTGGGCGAAGTGAGCTTCAACGGAGGCTCGGCCATTTTCGATGACGACGATATCGTTGTTTTTGAAGTGCAAGATCCTTCGGCTGCCGGGGAAATCGGTACTGGTAGCAGCATTTCCGACCTTACCATTTTTGATAGTTATGCGGACTATCAGGCCTATTTGACCAGCGTAGATGCGGGAACACCGGACGCCACATTGATTAAATTTGACTATGCGCCGCAAAACGCCGGTCAAACAGCGACCGTACAGACTGACATTTCGGGACTTGGTGACGGTTACGTGCGATTTAACGCAAACATTCTGCAACCGCAGGACGGCGGTCCCACCCTGAACAATACGCTGACTATTGCTCCAGGCACGAATATCGCGAATGCAACAGGCTCTGTCACGTTGGATCGCTACAGTGACTTTGACATTGACGAAGATGGGGCGATTGATAGCGGGACGGTAGAGGTTGGAAACTCTGATTTTTATGTGGGTGACTATGTCGACATCCTCGATCAGGCACCAATTTGTTTTGCGGCGGGGACCTTAATCCAAACGCCAGGTGGCGACGATCGGGCTATTGAGGAATTGTCTGTCGGCGACATGGTGCAGACAGCGGCCAATTGCGCGCAGCCAATACGATGGATCGGACGCAGAAGACTGTCCGGGGTGGAGCTCCGCGTATTTCCCAAACTACGGCCAGTGCGGATCAACGCCGGTGCACTGGGTTCAGGATTTCCGGAACGTGATTTACTTGTGTCCAGGCAGCACCGCATATTGGTGTCTTCACGCATTGTATCCCGGATGTTTGCGACCGATCAGGTTTTGATCGCCGCAATCCGGCTGGTAGGCTTGCCGGGGATCAGGATCGACAACGGACAACAAGAGGTGACGTACATCCACCTGATGTTTGATCAACATGAGGTGATCTATGCAGAGGGGGCGCCGGTTGAAAGCCTCTACCCAGGTCCAGAAGCGCTGCAAAATTTGGGGCCCGAGGCCCGCGAGGAGGTATTATCGCTATTCCCCGAACTACCTGTCGCAACAGCCGCATTGATCCCGTCAAACAGCAAACAGCGCCAACTTTTCCGGCGTCATGCCTTGAACAAAAAACCAGTGCTAGAAGTGCAAACCTAACTCGGGCCGGTCTTGAAGTGTTTTGATAGCTTCAACCCTTGTCCTTGGTAGTTTGATTTGATCTCGCGCCCATAAAGCGCATCTGGCATGGCCGCCATGTTTTCATATACCAAACGTCCGACGACCTGTCCGTGCTCCAAGACAAAAGGTGCTTCGTGACAGCGCACTTCCAGCACGCCGCGTGACCCGGATCCGCCTGCTTCGGCGTAGCCAAAGCCCGGATCGAAAAAGCCTGCGTAATGCACCCGGAATTCGCCAACCATGGCCAGATAAGGGGCCATTTCGGCGGCCTGCATAGGCGGGATCACAATCGCCTCGCGGCTGACCAAAATATAGAAGGCGCCGGGGTCAAGGATGATCCAACCATCGTCTGTATGCACAGGTTCCCAGAAATCAGCTGGGTCGTAGTGGTTCAGTTTAGACAGGTCGACAACGCCGGTATGGGGTTTGGCGCGGTAGCCGACCAGATTACCCTTTGCAGGTTTCAGATCGACCGAAAACCCCAGCCCGTCCGAGATCACAGGATCGCCCGAGACAATCGGCGTTTTTGCGTGCAGCGCGCGTAGATCATCGTCTGACATCCAGGTTTTACCTTGGCGAAAGATAATCTGGTTCAGCATCTGACCGGGTTGGGCGACGACTGAAAATGAGCGTGGGCAAATCTCAACGTAAAGCGGGCCGGTGTATCCGGCAGGCACCCGGTCGAATTCGACGCCGTGGTCCGTAATGATGCGCGTGAGCAAGTCCAGCCGCCCGATTGAGGACTTCGCACTTGCGGCGGCAGTCATGCCGGCGGGCAGCGACAGGCTTTCCATCAAGGGCACGACATAGACGCAGCCCTTTTCCAGCACCGCACCACCGGTCAGGTCCACCGCATGCATTTGAAAGTCATTCAGGCGTTCTTTCACAGTCCGTTGGCGACCGGCTAGGAATGATGCGCGAACCCTGTAAGCAGTTGTTCCCAGACGCAGATCAAGCGAAGCAGGCTGAATTTGTTCGGCAGCGATGGCTGTGCTGGCCGCGATACTACCATCAGCGATCAATGCGCTGATTTGATGATCTGCCAATACGCCTGAAGTGGTCATATCCCCATCCCCTCGGATATCAAAACGCCCGCCGTGCGGTTGCACAAGCGGGCGGTTATGATTGGTCGGGCTAGCAGGACTCGAACCTGCGACCTTCCGTCCCCCAGACGGACGCGCTACCAGGCTGCGCCATAGCCCGAACCTGCGCTTTCATAACGGATTTGCTTGGGCTGGCAAGCCCGAAAAGCAACGTACCCATTACTGACTTCGCAACTGTTCGCGCAATATTTTGAGCCGCGCGAGAAGGGGGGCAATCTCGGCTGCGCGCCCGTGCAATGCAGAGAGGTCAGCAGGTGTAACGCCTATCAACCTGCCAGGCATGAACTTCACCTCGTCTGGGAAGTCAGGCAGTGAGATTTCTTTTGGGGTGGCCGCCGCTGCGGGTGTTGGTGCGGGCACCGGCTTTGGCTCTGCAGCTGGCGGCGTGTCCTCAAACGGAAACATATCCTGTATCGGTTCAGACGCGGGCGCGGGGTTTGGCGGGGTTTTGGCCGCTACAGGCTCTGACTTGGGGAGCGGCTTCGCGGCCTCGGGTTCTTTTGCTGGTGGCTTGGCGGCCGCTGCGACATTCGTCGAGGCCCCCAAGGTGACCACGTATTTTACGCCTTTTTCGCGCAGAAGCTTTTGGGTGCCTTTGATGGTCAGCCCATCTTCATGCAACAGCTGTTTGATTCCACCCAATAAATCCATGTCGGAGGGGCGGTAGTACCTGCGGCCTCCGGCCCCTTTGACGGGTTTGATCTGCGCAAACTTGCTTTCCCAGAAACGCAACACATGGGTCGGCGTATCCAGCCATTCAGCGACTTCGCTAATGGTGCGAAAGGCGTCCTTGGCTTTGGCCATGGATCAGCGCTTGTTTCCGGCGGCTACGCGATCTTTCATCAGATGCGACGGACGGAACGTCAGAACGCGGCGTGGGTGGATAGGAACCTCTTCGCCGGTTTTGGGGTTGCGGCCGACGCGCGCGGCCTTTTCGCGGACGGAAAAAGTGCCAAAGGATGAGATTTTTACTGTTTCACCCTTCACGAGCGAATCTGAGACATGCGATAGGACACTTTCTACAAGGTCCGCGCTATCGTTGCGCGACAGCCCAACCTGACTGTGTACTGCATCTGCAAGATCCATTCGTGTCAGTGTTTTCGCTGTCATCACCATACTCCCTAATAAATTTCCTCGAAGCATAGTCGCGGGCCAAATTCAGAGTCAATAACAATGACTTGGCATTCGGTGTTGGCAGGTTATTTCTGCCTACCAGCGCAGAACGACAGCGCCCCAGGCCAATCCGCCGCCGATGGCTTCGGTCACGATCAGGTCGCCTTGCTTGATTTGGCCACTGGCCACACCGACGGACAAGGCCAAGGGAATCGATGCAGCAGAGGTATTTCCGTGGTCTTGAACCGTCACAACGACCCGGTCCATGCCCACACCCAGTTTCTTGGCGGTGGACTGAATGATCCGAATATTGGCCTGATGCGGGACCACCCAGTCAACATCTTCAGGACCAAGGCCAACCTTCTCTAATGCTGTGTCAGCTGTCTTGGCGAGCTTTTCGACCGCGTGCCGAAAGACCTCTTTGCCTTCCATGCGTAACATGCCGGTGTTTTGGGTGGACACCCCACCGTCCACGTAAAGCAGGTCCTTGTAGCGTCCGTCTGAGTTCAGATCGGTGGATAGAATACCGCGATCTGTCGTGTCGCCTTGGCCCTCTTCAGCCTCCAGGACCAAGGCGCCAGCACCGTCCCCAAACAGCACGCATGTGCTTCGATCCGTCCAATCCATGATCCGGCTAAAGGTCTCGGACCCGATGACAAGAACCCGGTCGGCCTGACCAGAGGCGATAAGCGCATTTGCATTGGCTAAAGCATAGACAAAACCAGCACAAACCGCTTGTACATCAAAGGCATAGCCTGACGTATTACCGATGGCATGTTGCACCATGGTCGCAGCCGAAGGGAAAGTGTTATCGGCTGTTGAGGTCGCCAATACGATCGCGTCGATCTGCGATCCGTCCATGCCGGCCATCTTTAGCGCTTCATTGGCCGCATAGGTGGCAAGCTGCGATGTTGTCTGATTGGGGGCTGCGAAATGGCGCCGCTCAATGCCCGAGCGTGACTTGATCCATTCGTCAGAAGTATCCAGCGTTTTTTCAAATTCCGTGTTCGGGACAATACGTTCGGGCAGGTAGTGTCCAACCCCCTTGACGACTGCGCGACGTGCCATGTTTATTTGCCCGTTTCTGTGTTGGGACTGCCCGTCCCATTATGTTGCGCGCCATCTTGGGCAAGTGACGCTGCGGATGCAACCCGTGCAGCCAGTTTATCCGAGAATCCGCTTTCCGCCAGTCGGTAGGCCAGATGCAAAGCCGCCGCGACCCCGGTTGCATCTGCAGACCCATGACTTTTGACGACGGTTTGGTTCAGCCCCAAAAATACGCCGCCGTTTACCCGGCGCGGGTCAATGCGTTTGCTTAACCGCTTAAGCGATCCACGTGCCAGCAACGCCCCCAAGATCGACAGAGGATTGCGAAATAATGCGCTGCGCAAGAATTCGTTGATCAGCGAGGCGGTGCCTTCACCGGTTTTGAGCGCAACATTGCCGGTGAACCCATCCGTGACAATCACGTCAATCTTATCCGAGGGTAGATCGCCGCCTTCGATAAAGCCGACATAATCAAAATCACCAGAATCAGCGGCATTTGCGATCAATTCATTTGCAACCTTCAGTTCCGCCCGGCCCTTGTGATCCTCGGTCCCGACGTTCAGCAGGCCCACGCGTGGGCGCATGATATCAAGCCCGTTGCGTGCGTAGGAGGCCCCCATCAACGCATAGGTCAACAGATCATCCTGATCGGCGCTGATATCGGCGCCAGCGTCCAGCATGACGTTGAAGCCCGATGGATTGCGCGATGGCCAAAGACAGGCGATCGCGGGGCGGTTGACCCCGTCGGTCTTGCGCAGCCGGATCGTGGACATCAGCATCAAGGCGCCCGTGTTGCCGCAGCTCACACAGACCGACGCATGCCCCGAGCGTACCGCTTCGATGGCCGACCACATGGACGTGATGTCGCCTTTGCGAAAGGCCACCTTGGGCTTGTCGGTCATTTCGACCACATCAGACGCATCATGGACGGTGACACGATCGCTGATATTATGCTTTGAAAGCAACAGCTTAAGCTCGGCTTCGGGTCCGTGGATGATAACCTTGGCATCGGGCGATTTGCGCAGAAACTTCGAAAGGCCCGCAACAACAGTTGCAGGCCCTTTATCGCCACCCATAGCATCGACAGAAAGCACGTGTGCAGAAGCATGCGCCTGCGTCGGATCGCTGTCCGTCTGGGCTGATGTCATGCTGCAGTCACTTTCGTGCTACGACTTACGCTGCGTCGTCGTCCAGATCGATTTCGGTCGTGTCAGCGATCACTTCACGTGTCGCATAGTGTCCGCATGAGGGGCAGACGTGGTGAGGGCGCTTGAGCTCACCACAGTTGTCACACTCGTTTGGGTTTGCTGCAACAAGTGCGTCATGTGCGCGCCGGTTGTTGCGGCGGGATTTGGATACTTTATTCTGCTGGACGGCCATGTCTCAACCCTATGATATAAAGGGCGCTTGGCCCTGATTTCTTGCGTCTCGGGGGGTCCTACGCCAATCTGGCAGCCCTGTCGAGACACGATGTAAAAGAGGCCGCGAACATACTGCGATTCCGTATTTGTGCAAGCCTTTTCCCTGAGATCGTGGAAATCCACTATTTGTCTTTATTTTCAAGCTGTTCGCGCAGCGCGCCCAAGCCTGCGAAGGGCTTTGCATCCTCATCCGTCATTGGGGTGACGCCGGGGCCTGCAAAAACCACATCCGCCGGATCGGCATCGGGACTGCGTGGATAAAGCGGCAAGGCCAGCGTCAACGCCTCGATCATCACGGCTGCCAGATCAAGGCTGGCGGGCAGGGGTTCGACTGTGTCGTCCTCTGGCATTTCGGTTTCGGCGGCTTCGATTTCAGGAAATTCCGCCACGTAACTGCGTTTGACGGGTTCATCAATGCGCGTCGTCACAGGGGTCAATGTGGCCACGCAAGGCTGCACCACGGTTGCGCCAAGCGTTGCGGTCAAGCCCCAGTCCGTCCGGCCCAAGGGTTCTAAGTGCCCGGAAAAGCGCAATTTTTTCACGCCTGACAGATCAAGCGCCGCAGCGATGGCCTGCCGTTCCGATGGAGTTGGGGTCAGGTCAAAATCGGTGGCCTTCCGGTTCGTCAGATCGGCCAAACGCAAGTGTGATTGTGGCAGTTCGGCCAAGTGTGCTTCCATTCTTGAACAGGGGCGGGGTGTACTGTAGTGGGGATAAAAGGCGCGCGACGCCAAAGCAAGAGGCCTATCATGATCGGTTCGAGACTGAATTTCCACAAAAGCGCCCGCTGCTTGGGTTTTGTGTTGGTTTTGGCTGCCGCATCTGGCTGCACCCGGATTGACCGTTTCCATGGGTTTGCGCCCTCTGACACTGATCTTTCGTCGGTGCAGGTTGGGCAATCAACAAAAGACGCTGTCATCGCGAATTTTGGCCCGCCGTTTTCGGACGGAAGCCTTGAAAACAACGCGATTTACTATGTCTCGAGCCAGTTTCGTTACTTTGGTGCATTGGCCCCGGAAGAGGTGGATCGCCAGATTGTCGCTATTCAGTTTGATGCCAGGGACCGGGTTCAAAACGTCAGCCGCTACACGCTGGAGGACGGCCGTGTTGTGGCGCTCGACCGCCGGGTGACAGAGGACGGTATCAACGATGTGACCTTCTTGGGGCAGCTCTTGGGATCCTTCGGCCGGGTCGATGCGGGCGCTTTGTTGGGCGAAGACGGCACCACGCCTTAACGCAACGCGTGGCCGTATTTTCGGTGATCAGACCGAATCATCAGTTAACGCCATAAAATACAGGTGCTTGTCTGTTATGCATGCCGTACAGTTTGCGTACAGAATGGGTATGTATAACCTCGTATAATGGCCCGGATGAACGAACCGTGCGTTGCAAGGGTGACTGATGACATGAGATGTCGCCGTTCTGATCTTCATCCGTGCAGATTCAACAGGGCTATCATGTGAAATCAGATGTTTTTGGAGTGCCGCGTGGCGGTTAGACCTGCGCGTGTCGGTTTGGGTCGCCAAGGGCGACGGCAAAAGCAAATCGGCGAAAGAAACAGGGGGCTGCGGTATCGCAGATTGCGCGTATGACAGACAAAGAACACCGGGTGAAAGAAAAGCATCGCTTTGCGAAGACATTCATCGCCGCCTTGCAAGAACGATCACGCGAAGGCATGGCCAGCCTGTTTCCGACCTTTGAAGAATACCTGACGGTACTGGGTGTCCCAATTATCCCTGGCGACGATCAGCGCGACCCAGCCAATCCCAATTATAGCTTTGTCACGGCAGAAGAATTTGAAGAAAACAAGATCCACGGACCGCGGTTGATCTTTGAGTTGCATGAAGAGCAATTGACCAAACATGCCGCGCAACTGGCAACGATGCGCCCGGAAAACTCGAACCTGTACGGGGTGCAGGCATCCGAGCGTCTGGCTGAATCAGATGCCGAGTTGATTACTGTCGGATCAATCGTTGTGCGGGCGGAGCCAGAAATTGCGCAGAACGGGGATTCTCATACGTTCTCAATCGAGCTGAAAAACCTCTATTTCATCGATGGAAAGCTCGCGTTTCATGAAATAGGCGAAATGCGATGCTACACCAATATCGATCCGACCCCACGCATCCAGCCGCAAATTGACAAGATGGGTTTCAAGGAAATTCCAGCCGAAAAATACCATGCTGTGATGGACGGACATCGTTTCGCTTTGGCAAAAAGACTAAGCGCAGCAGGCTGGCACCTGCTTGAGGGCGATCTGACGATTCAGCCCGAAGACGCGCAGGTGTTTGAATACGGCAGTTTCATCGTTCTGGGTAATCTGACAGTGCAGGGGAACTGCGATTTGGATACAGACGCCTGTCTGTTTGTGCTGGGCGATATGCATGTTGATAGTTTGTTTTTGGGCACAACGACGTTCTTTGTCAGCGGAACGATCCATGCCAAACGTTCTGTGCACGTTCATGGCGGAAGCGGCGGTCCGGTTGAGATTGCCGCCATTGAAGCGCCTTTCGTTTACACGGATTCAGACGGGTATTATACCCATGACACAAATCTCGATGGGGCTACGATTGTTGTGGATTACAGCTATGATCGCAGCAAGGGGGACCCGGCCACTGTGCTGCTTGATGCCTTTATCGAGATCGAGGAGGATGAAGATAGAGCCTATGTTGACTCAAGTGAAATGGTTCGGGCGATAAAGGCAGGCGAACCTGTTTTTCGTACGGACATTTGACGCACAGAACAACGCGTTTTTGTGACCGATTTGCAAGACAATAGCTTTTGATATCCTCGGGCTGAGCAGGCGATATGTTCTTTAAGCAGCAACAAGCCTGATCGTTGTGAGTGCGGCGCGTATTGGCGTCGTCCCGGCACAGTTAAGTGGGGCATATCCGACAGGCGTGATCGGCTATTTTCATATTGATACACTATTGATATATCTGCAGGCAGACACTAGTCTTGCCCTTGTCGTCCGGTGTCGGGCGGCACGTTCTCAGGGCGGGGTGAAATTCCCCACCGGCGGTATGTTTGCAAAAACGAGCCCGCGAGCGCCCGGTCAATGGCCGGGGTCTAGCAGATCAGGTGCGACGCCTGAGCCGACGGTCATAGTCCGGATGAAAGAGAGCGGGTTTGATCTGGGTGCGCTTATGCGCCCGGTCTGCCCTGTTTTGCCTTGGGTCAATCGCGAGGAGGAAAGGACAATTGCGGTGATCCAGTTGGATATGAAAAGTGGGGCCATCATGGGCCCGGTGTATTTTGTGACTGCAGGCGCGTTGTTTGCTGGTGCCAATACGGCGGTGCAGGGGGCAGGGATGCTGCACGGCGTGCCGTCGCCTACGATTGCTTTCTGGCAATATTCCATTGCTTTGCTGGCTATCTTGCCGCTGGTCTGGCGTGCGTCATGGCGGACGGATCGCCCGGTGTTGCATGTGATCCGTGTGGGCTTGGCCGCCATTGGGGTGCAGTTGTGGGTTGCCGGTCTGGCGGTTGTTCCGATCTGGCAGGCCATTGCCTTGATCCTGACCTCGCCCTTGTTTGTCACCCTTGGTGCAGGTGTGTTTCTGGGCGAGCCGCTTACCCGTACCCGCGTTTTGGCCGTTTTGGCCGGTGGGGCCGGGGGCGTTTTGGTCTTGGCGCCTTGGCAGGATGCGTTCAGCTGGGCTGCGGTCTTACCGCTGGGGGCTGCGACGTTTTGGGGCGGGTCGTCATTGGTGGCCAAACGCCTGACCAAGACCGAGAGCGCGGGGACCCTTACCCTGTATCTGCTGGTCTTGCTGCTGCCTATCAATGCGATTGGTTTGCTGGGCGCCGGCGTGCGTGTCGCACCTGAGGCCTTGTGGCTCGTGGCCTTGTCCGGCCTGTTGATCGCTGCTGCGCAATTTCTGTTAGTGCGCGCTTATGTGGTTGCCGATGCGGCCTATTTGCAGCCTTTTGACCATTTGAAACTTCCGTTGAATGTGGGTTTGGGATTGCTGTTTTTTGGTTTCGCTCCGCCTGGATTGATGTGGCTGGGGGCAGGGGTGATCGTGGTTGCCAGTGGGTGGATCATGCGTGAGGAGGCGTAAGATGGGTTTAAACCCATCTTACATAACTATTGAAATGTCAGCATTGCTTACCCATATGAAAGGTCTAAATTGAACCATTATGGAGTTTGATTTGCCCCTATTTCTGAGCCCTGCAAACCTATTAGCTACCATTTTTTGTTTCACATTTTCTGCGCCAGGTTTTGCCCAGACAGACCCCGAAAGTGGGACAAATGCGTATCTGGCTCCGATGACGGTTCTCGCGGATCATCCGCAGTGCCAAGGGGCCCATGCCCGCGCCTTTAACCTCACTATGATTGCCGAGGACTTGCGGTTTCGGATTGGCGGGGACAATTGGTCCGGGACAGTTGATTTGGGCGGTGATCAGAACAAGACCTCCGTTGCAGACGACGACAGGTGCTCGGTTACGTACCGCGCGAGATATGGCGACTATGAGACGAATGTATCGCGCGGTGACGACGCGGGGACCAGTCCGGACCAGAGGCCTATCTTACTTGCGCCTCGGCAGTGTTTCATTACCGAAAGGAAAGGCACTGAGATCATGCAGTTACCCGTCGCTTGCGATGATGATCGTCCACCAATTGATCTGAACGAAGCCATGCGCGGTGTTTCGGCACGGCTGGATATCACTGCACAGGCGACCATGTGCCAAACGCTTGCCAGTTTTCGCGTTGTTGACGGAGAATGGACGGCGACCCTGCAGATCGACGATCAGGAATATGTGACCACTCAGGATATTTTACGCGAACATCCCGGTCGTTGCGGTGATGCGCCAGACACTGTTGTACCGCGCGCCGGCATGAGTATCTCGCTTACCGGAACATCGTCTGTATCTTGGCCGGAAGCGCATCGTTTCAGTGCAACGTTCCCGCGTATGATGCCCGCCACCTACTATCGCATGTGGGCTGACCGCATCCCATTCATGATTGATGGTTCTGATCCGGTTCCCGCCATCGCCGAAACTGTGGCTTATTTCTACCCAGTGGCTGAGGGACAAACATGGTGTCCAGAGGGCGGTTGTGCGTTGGCTGATCAGATCGGGCTTTTTGATGAGGATTGGGACGCTTGCCGATGAAAGACGCAATCTTGTCTCTGCATACCTGTCTGCCACGCTATTGATACAAGACTGTAAATGAGTGGTTCTTGGGGGGGCTTGGGCTTTGACAGCACGAGACCAAGACAACGAGATAACGTTTGAAAGTGTCTTGGGCGGATCGGCGGCCAGCTCCGGCGATCCGTCGGCCGAGGTCCCTGGCCCGACTGTAGAAATAGACTATCGCATGGCTCCGTACTTTCATGTTTGGCGGCGGCAGGTTGCGCACCCGCTCGTTTCGCAGCTTGATGGGACCGGCGCGATAACACTTTCAATTGATTGCATTCCGTTTGTTCAGGAAAGAAATTCCGCAGATCCGCTTATTCTTGATACCGAGATCCGCTTTTTTCTGGTGGATAGGCCGACCCGCAGTTGCCAGGGGCAGAACTGTCCGCGCTTGTATTCAAGTCATACAAGCAGGCGTGCGCTCGCAAGCGATCGATGCGACTTCATCGATCAGTAGCCCATCCCCTGAGGCACAAGTGCCGCCCGATTGATCCTCACCATATTGGTTAGGGTGTCAGGGGGGGAGATCTCGCATGCTATCTTCGCAGCAGTGGCTGATATTTCGTAGGGACGATGCGCAGTGCGACAATTGAGTTCAGTCTTCGGGCTCAAATGCCAAGGCGACCCCATTGATGCAATACCTTAGCCCTGTGGGCTGTGGCCCGTCAGGGAAGACATGCCCTAGATGGGCTTCGCATTGATTGCAGTGCACTTCCGTCCGTTTCATGAAAAAGCTCCGGTCGGTTTTTTCGCCCACCATTTCGGTGTCGATGGGTGCATAGAAACTGGGCCAGCCTGTTCCGCTTTCAAATTTTGTGGCTTGATCAAACAGCGGGGCCGCGCAGCAGACGCATTTATAGGTTCCGGCCTCTTTGGGGAAATCTTCGTGGCTGCCCGCCCGTTCGGTTCCGTGTTTGCGTGTGACCTTAAAGGCCAGATCAGAAAGTTGCGCCCGCCATTCCGCATCGGTTTTCTCAATTTTGGCCATTCTGCACTCCTTTTCCCCGTGATCGCCCTATATCTAGGGTGTAGGGCAGGTATCGCCAAGGTGAGAAAAGATGACAATTCCGATATTTAAAGGTCGATACCACGCCAGGCTGGCTGCTGATGCTGCCGATCTGATGGCCTGCCGTCGCTTGCGCAATTTGTGTTTTTTTGGCCGACCGGGGTTGGACGTTGATTCGTTTGACGATGTTTGCCGCCATTTGATGGTTGAAGACCAGACCGGTCGTTTGGTCGCCACGCTGCGATTGTTCCATATGCCGTCCGGGGCAGAGGTTGAGCGTGGCTATGCGGCCCGTTACTACGACCTGTCGCGTTTGGTATCGATCCGGTCTCCTATGATGGAGGTTGGTCGGTTTTCTGTGGCCCCTGACGTGCTGGACGCGGATGTGTTGCGCGTCACTTGGGGTGCGGTGACCCAGATCGTTGACGCGGAAGAAACCACAATGCTGTTTGGATGCACGAGCTTTGTCGGGACCGACCCCGCCCCCTATGGCAAAGTGTTTGCCCGACTGGCCGCCCGCCATCAAGGTCCCACGCATCTGCGCCCCGCCATGCGCGCCCAAGAGGTGCTGCCACTGGCCGATCTGGACAAGGGTGGCGCCCATCCGATGCCGCCGCTGCTGCGCACCTATCTGGCCATGGGTGGTTGGGTGGGGGACCATCTGGTCGTTGACCGGGTCATGGATACCCTACATGTGTTCACCTGTCTTGAGGTGGATGCCGTGCCACCCGGCCGCGCCAAGGCGTTGCGCGGCCTCGCCCAAGAAGTCGCACTGCTTTAAAGCGTTTCGCATTAAACCTGTATCGCCAAACGCCATAGCTGGCTGGTAAGGGAGCGGGGCAGGGATCGTCTGCGAACCTGACGTTGATGTTAAACGCCGCGAATAGCGGTCTGAGCCTTATCCAATGGATGCTGCACGGTGCATGAATGTCTGCTTTGCCATGGCCCTCTAAACCAATGGCACCGCGACATAACGAAAGGCATCACCCATCCGGATAATCCGTCCAACACCAGGAAATGGAAAGTGATAGCCAGCGATGAGCATCCTCTCATCGGCCGCTTGCGACAGTAACCTTTTGCGGGTTTCAACCGCGAGAGGTTTATCGATGTCCGCTCCGACAGTCCAATCGGGGCGTTCTAGTCCAGTGATGTAATGGACTGCCGTGTCCACCAGATGTAGCAGGCTTTCGCCGCGGCTTCTTAATTGGATGGCATAGTGACCATGTGTATGGCCCGGTGCTGCAACAGCAAACACGCCGGGCGCGATTTCTTGGCCATCCGTATAACTGCGCATCCCGTGGGCCACAGGCAAAAGATGTCGCCTGCATTCAATGATCATCTCGCGTAGGCCCGCAGGTGCCCGTTCAGGGCTTTGGGTCCAAAATTCAAATTCGATATCTGGCAGATAGTGTTCAGCATTGGAGAAGACCCTTTCACCTTGCACCGTCAAACCGCCGACATGGTCGGGGTGGCCGTGGGTCAGCAGCAAGATATCAATGTCTTGAGGCGCGAGGCCCAAGACCTCTAATGAGCGTACAAGCCGTCCATTATCGATTTCGTTTCCATGAAACGTGACATCGCCCATTCCAGTGTCGATCAAAACGCGCACACCGGCCGTTTCGATGAGCATGATTTGAAGCGGCATTTCCGCCATTGTTTCGGAAAGGCCGTAGTTGGATAACAACCGGCCCACGGCCCCTTCGCCAGCGTTGGAACCGAACATATTCACGCCCATTGAAAAGCTACCATCATCGATGACGGTAATCTTCATATCGCCAAGATCGAATCCCCGGATAGCGCGCATAGGCATCATGCCGTCAGCCCCGGCAGGACCTGATGGCGTAAAGCTGAGCCCGGCCATTGCTCCGAGACCCATCAAACATGTCCGCCTCGTTAATGTAGGTTTCAAGGACGATCCTCCCCCGGAGAGTTTTTGGTGACTTGTGACCCAACGTATATCCGGCAAAGCAAGACCTATGACAACGTAACGCGCCTTCAAACTTCCGTCAGGTTTCGTCCATGATGTTTCTATATGGTTGGGAAACGATGAAGTTTCGAAAGAACATGGCTCAAATTTGGTTTGGCATAAGATCGAGCCTTTCGCTGCATTCACTGCGCACAACGTGCCGAACCGTCATGAACAAGCGCGCCCACGGACGTTGGCATGGGCCACAACGAAGGCCCTCTTTGCCCTAGAATAAGGCAGAATGACTGTCCTCGGTCGCCTTCAGGAAACTTGCTGCATCAAGAGAAGGTTGCGCCACGCTCCATCTTGGGGTGCAAAAAAAGGCCACCGCGCATGCGGTAGCCTTTCGCAATGTCTGCGATTTGCGCTTATTGCGCTGGGGCGCCACAGGTGCCAACCAACTGCTGGTATTGCTCTGTGATCCAGCCCAATGCTTGTTCCGGGTTCTGCTCTTCGATCCGCCCGGTCAACTGTGCAAAGACCTGCGCCGAACGGCTGTCTTCAACGGCCGCAAATTGCTGGGTGGCAAAGATCGTGTCGTAGACAAAGAAGGCCACGGCAATCAGCAGAATGCCCCGCAGGACACCAAAGAAGAATCCAATCGCTTGGTCTACACCGCCAAGGGCCGAGCGTTGCACGACCGACGAAAAGAGAGGCGTGAAGATAGAGACGACAACCAGCGCAACTGCGAAAACAGCCGCAAAGGCTGCGATGATCGCCAGTTCACAACTGTCCCCGATAAAATCACCAAGGACAGGGATTTGCCGCACCAAAGGCTCAACCTGATCAGCAAAGATGAAGGCAACGATCGTCGCCCCAATCCAACCAAGGATCGCCATGGCTTCGCGGACAAAGCCGCGGCTATAGGCCAGCACCCCTGACAAAAGAATGATAATCGCGACGCCCGCGTCAACGAGTGTGAAACCTTCCATGGTCCGTCTCCTGCCCCGGCGCTAGCGTGCGCCAAATACTTCTTCTACAAATCCGGCCAGGTCACTGGAAACACGCAGGCCCAGACCGGACACCGCTGGCTGTTTGGCCTGTTGCGGTATGATCGCCGTCGTAAAACCAAGTTTCTGCGCCTCTTTCAATCTATTTTCGGTCTGCACCACAGGACGCAGCGCGCCCGATAGGCTGATTTCCCCAAAAACGACCGCCTCAGCAGGAAGGGCCGCGTCTTCACGCGCGGACACGAGTGCCGCCGCTACTGCAAGGTCAGCACCCGGTTCAGTGATGCGCAAACCCCCTGCTACGTTGAGGTATACGTCCAATCCGGTGAAGGGCACGCCGCACCGAGATTCGAGCACGGCAAGGATCATCGCAAGCCTGCTGCCGTCCCATCCGACCACGGATCGGCGGGGTT
Organism: uncultured Paracoccaceae bacterium; assembly: GCA_947501555.1. Taxonomy (GTDB): domain Bacteria; phylum Pseudomonadota; class Alphaproteobacteria; order Rhodobacterales; family Rhodobacteraceae; genus Yoonia. The sequence continues at coordinate 1,175,106 of CANMWG010000001.1, read as the reverse complement.
GGCTGTGTGGCGAAGGTGCCACAAGTGCCTGAATCTCACACAACATAGGTCTTGTGCCTTCAAAGCCCGCGAACACAACGGATCCGGGGGCAGGGGTGCCGCGTTCGGACAGAAAAAGGGCCGATGGATTCTTTACTTCGGCCAGTCCTTTGCCGGTCATTTCAAAGACGCCGATCTCATCCGCGGGTCCAAAACGGTTCTTAACACTACGCAGAATGCGGAACTGATGACCGCGTTCGCCTTCAAAATAAAGCACGGTATCGACCATATGTTCAACGACACGGGGGCCTGCGATCGCACCCTCTTTGGTGACGTGGCCCACCATGATCACGGCCATGCCATTGCGCTTGGCAAAGGTTGTCAATTCATGGGCGGATGAGCGCACTTGGCTGACGCTGCCGGGGGCGCTGTCGACGTTGTCGGCCCACATGGTCTGGATCGAATCGATGATGGCCAGATCCGGCTTTTCAGCCTCAAGCGTGGTCAGGATGTCGCGCAGGTTTGTCTCAGATGCCAATTGCACGGGGCTTTTTTCAAGCCCCAACCTGCGGGCCCGCATCTGGACTTGGGCATTTGATTCTTCGCCCGAAATATAGATGACTTTCAGGCCGTTGCGGGCAAACCTTGCCGCTGCTTGCAGCAGCAAGGTCGACTTGCCGATACCCGGATCCCCGCCCACCAAAAGGGCGGAAGCTTTCACGAGACCGCCGCCCAACACCCGGTCAAGCTCGCCCACGCCTGCATTTGTGCGCGGCGGTTCGGCCTCTTGCGTTTCAAGATCGGTGAGGGTGATCGGCTTGCCGCGTGTGCCGCCCAGCGTCTTACCCTTTGGGCCGCTGGCCAAGGCTTTGTCTTGGGTGATGGAATTCCAAGCACCGCAACCATCGCATCGCCCGGACCATTTCCCGAAAGATGCGCCACATTCGTTGCATGAAAAGGTAAGGTCTTTGGCCATGTTCACCTTTTGGCCCAAAACTGTGCCGGCTGCAATGGGTTACTCGGGCGCTGTTTTCTTGGCTTTCGGCGTCAGTGCCGAGATGACAATAGAGGCTAAGATGCAGGCTGTGAACATATATAACCCCCAGCCAGTTTCGATTTTGCCGATACCGACGCCTTTGAAAACGACCACATAGAGCGCAATTAGGAAGACATCGGCCATGGCCAGTTTTCCGATCCATGATAACGCCGGAATTGTACTATCTTTCAATAGGTTAAAATGCACAAGCGCGATTCCGATAGTTTTCAGATAGGGCGCAAACAAAGCGAAAGCTGTCACAAGCAGTGCCAATGCGACATCACTTTTCCACAGCGACTGCATGCCTGAAATGACGCTGATTTCGCTGAGCCCGAAAACTGGCAAAATCCCCGCGCGCATCAGGGGCGCGAACCAGGCGATGGGGAAAAGGATTAACAGGGAAAGATTTGCGATGCGCAGGACGTTTAACATAAGGAACCTTAAAGAAGTCTGACAGTTACGTTGCAATCCTTAAGCCAGATTGCAAGCGCGCTACTTGCCAAATGTCTTGCGGGTGTAGCGTCCGCCAAGCTGGGTCAGCACCTCGTACCCGATGGTGCCAGCCTGCAGGGCCAGATCATCGATGGTCTGTTGTGGCCCGATCAAGGTCAGCTTTGAGGGGATGTCTGCGACGTCTGTCACATCGACCGTCAGCAGGTCCATTGAGACCCGGCCGACCACTTTGCAGGGCTGTTGTCCGTGATAGAGCGTGGCCCGGTCTGATAGCATCCGAAAAATTCCGTCGGCGTAGCCGCCAGAGACGGTTGCGATGCGGGTCGGACGTTCGGCTTGCCAGGAATTTCCGTAGCCAACGACTTCGCCTTCGGCCACGTCGCGGATTTGAATGACGGGCAGATCAAGCTCAATCGTTGGGCTGGACTGCGCGAATGGTAGCCCGCCATAGAGCCCGATGCCGGGCCGTGTCAGATCAAAGTGATATTCGGGTCCCAACAAGATGCCCCCGGTCGCAGCCAGTGAGCGGGGCACGTTGATCCCGTCCGTCATTTTCCGAAAGTTATCAAGTTGGTAGGCGCTCATCGGATGATCGGGTTCATCGGCGCAGGCCAGATGTGACATCACCAGCGTCGGATTTTGCGACAAGGCCAGTTCAGCCACGGCGGCCCATTCCTGCATCTCAAGTCCAAGCCGGTTCATACCGGTATCAAGCTGGATGCCAAAAGGGTGGCCGGGCAGGGCCTCAAGATGTTGGGTTAGCTGCTCAACCGAGTTCAGGATGGGCGTCAGACGCAATTCGCGGATGATGTCGGTGTCGCCCTTCATGTGCCCCGAGAATACGGAGATGTCGGGCTTTGGCCCAAGTTCCTCGCGGATTGCTGTGGCCTCTTCTGCGACGGCCACAAAGAACTGGCGCACACCGGCTTTGAACAGGGCCTTGGCGACATTCGCGGCCCCAAGCCCATAGCCATTGGCCTTTACGACAGCGGCGGTTTTGCAGTTTGTCATGCCATCCAATGCGCGCCAATTGGCGACGACGGCATCAAGGTCAATAGTTAGGCGTCCGGTACTCATGTGCACCTTTTGGCAGGGCGGGGGCGATGCGGCAAGAGGTTAACGCAAGCCCTGAAACTGATGCGTTGACATAATTTGCCTGTGCTTCCGAGGGTACGAAATTAACCTTTATGCCAATTTTTTAAGAGCAAAAACGCGTACATACAGCGTAAAGAACCCGTATGTACGCATTACCTTTCGGGTGCCAGTTGCGAAAGATCGGTGGAAATCCGCCGTCGTCTTACCGGCCGAGGATTGTTTCGATCTCCTCCATTTGGGCTTGGGTCAGCGGCCCTGTAGCCAAGGCGCCGCACAGGTCATGGACTTGTTCCGGCGTACGGAAACCGGGGATTGGCACCGCGTTTGGCGTCCGTGCCCAAAGCCAAGCGATGGCCCCTTGGGCCAGACTGCGCCCATTTGATGTGAGCGTTTCGCGTACGCCGTTCAGCTGCGCCATATAGGCATCTGTGATCTTTCCGTCTTTAAAATAATCCTGCCAGCCAGGATTGCTGCCGCGAATTTCATCCTTGCTGAATTGCGTATTCGCATCGTACTTGCCGCCCAAAACTCCCATCGCGAGCGGTGATCGGATTAGAGACAGAAGGTTGGCGTTTTCGACTGTTGGAACAATTTGATCTGCGGGTTTGAGCACGTTCATTGCGTGTTCCACGGCCGTGAAGCCAGGGTGATCTGCGAAAGCCGCCGCGCTTTCAGCAACGTCCGTTGACCATCCATAACCGCCAATGATTCCGTCATCATACAGCGTTGCCAGCATATCGAAGGTCGGCTTGGCGTCCGTGATGGGCAGTTCGTTGTTGTGGTGGAGCACCATGTCGATCTTGTCGCGCCCCAACCGTTTGCGCGAGGCGTCGATGGAGTGCCGTACCTGTTCGGGGTCGAGGATTGGGCCGGTCAGTTGCTTGGTTTCCGTGTCAATTCCCAGTCCGATCTTGGTGGCGATGGCCACGTCCGGGTGCTGTTTGAGCGCGTCGCCCAGCACGACTTCGGAATGTCCGCAGCCATAGGCCTGGGCCGTGTCAAAATGTTTGATCCTATGCTCAAGCGCTGCGGCAACGGCGGCTTTGGAGACGGTATCGTCAACCTCGCCCCAGCCGACGGCACGTCCGTCCATGAAGAATGGCCCCCCGATGGCCCAGCAGCCCAAGCCCAATGTGGGTGTTGGGAAAATATGATTGAAATCAGCCATTTGCGACCTCCAATGATGTGCGGTAGAGCGAGATTTTGTGATCGAGGAAATGTTTGCAGGCCTCCAGTTCGGCCTGCCTGTGGGCTAACGTGACTGCGTGATTTTCGAGCAAGGAGAGGCGCAGGGCCCGTTGATCGGGGGCGTTCCTGTCGGCGGCATGGGCCGAGACGGCAAAGCGTTTGACGTCATCGAGTGGCATGCCGGTGGTGCGCAGCCGTTCCAATGTTGTCAGCCAGTTGACGTCGTCATTGGTGAACACACGCCAACCGCGCGCGTCGCGCCTGATCGCTTCGAGCATGCCGGATTTTTCGTAGAAACGGATGGTGTCCTGGGTCAGCCCAGAGCGGGCTGCAGCTTCTTTGATTCGCATGAGGTAACCTCCAATGGCCACCGAGGTAGCCTATTGGAGTCGCTCTAGGTCAAGCGCGAAGTTTGGATTACTGAGGGCGCAACCGGCTTTTGATGCCACGACCAAGCAGATCGCTGGGCCGTCGCGGCACAATCCGCTTTGCTGGGGTGGCTGGCATTTGCATCACATCTTCCGATTTTTGGATGGCTGATGTTGCCTTGCTTTGCGGTTCAGCGGCCTGTTTTCCCCGGATGATTGTCAGAATAAATTCCCGCACATCAAAGGCGCTTTTGGTGGCGACCCGGTCTAGCGCCCTTTCCAAGGCTTGATTGGACAATGCCTGTGCGATCCGTTTCTTCAGATTGCGCTTGGTATCATCGTTGTTTGCGCGGACGTAGCCATCGGGCGCTGTGCCTGTCTGCGTAGAGAACCCGAACCCGGTTTCTTCCAAAAACAAGCGAATGATTGCAGGGGAGGCTGTGACTGCGTCTGCGGTTTTCTGATCGCGAAACACCACAACCATATCGCCGTCATGATCATCGTCTGAGGGCGCATCCAAAGCTGAACTTTTGCGAGTGGCTGACGCACGCGACGCCTGATAGATATCAAAAGAATAACTCAACACGGCAAAACAACCTGACTAATACTCGTTAACCCTACGTTAACATACACGCTGCGGCAATATCAAAATGCCGTCAACAACTCGAACGTTTGCAAGATCAATCAATAGGGTAAAAATTGTGTTAAGTGGTAAAGTACAATTATAGGATGTTTTTCGAGATCGCCGATTATCAGTTATAGGTCTGCCGCGCCTCTTCTATTTCTTGTTTCAGCTTTGCCCAGGCCTCGGTGCCCGTGGCACCTTTTTTGAACAGCCCGCCCTTGTCGCGATCATGTTCAGATAGGCTTGCCAGTGTCGCGGGTAAACTGACACCTGACGCTGCGGCGCTTTGCGCGAATGCATAGGCTTGCGCCAATTTGCCATTTTCAAGCAGCATGAGGGCGGCTTCGACCCCAGCATCTGGTTGATCAACAGCGATCGCCAGGACGAACCAAAAGCGCGCTTTGTCGAAGTTGCTGTTAATTTGGTACTGCAGCTTGGCCAAGGGCAAGATGAGATCGACGTTACCTGTTTTTGCAGAGGCTTCGAGCATGGAGATGCAGCGCTGTTTAAGGCTGAACCGGTCGCTTTCTTGGGCGATCTCGATGGCCAAGAACGTGGCATCGTCGATCACATCGGTTGTACCGGAATAGCCTGGATTATCAACAATCTGCATGGCATTGTCGCGCGCTCTTTCGCACGCCGCCATTGCGCCCTTCAAATCGAGAGCAGTTCCAAGTCCCAACCGTAGCCGCCGTGCATAGGCTAGACTGGCACGACCCAATGGCACCACATAAGGCGGACCGTCGTCGACTGTTTCTTGTTGTGATGCGAGGGCGAAAAGCCGCGTTGCCTCGACGCTGTCTTGTGGCACACCCAGACCTTCATCGTGCAATTTGGCCATAAGGTAAGCGTGGTAATGGTAGTCGCTGCCAGCTGCTATTTCCTGTCTGAGATAGCCTACGGCCTCGGCCAGCATTTCGGGGTGCGCTTGTGGTGTGCTGTCATCCAAAAAGCACAGACATTGCACGAATAGCGCAAGCCCTGCGGGCGACCTCAGCCGTGACGCTTGGTGAAACAGTTTCACAACCCGGTCATTGGGTAGATCGCATTCCCCACGCATGATCATCAGGCCAAGGTTGATCGCTGCGGATTCGTGACCGGCGATGGCGGCTTCTTCGTAAAGGGGTACTGCGTCGGCGACATGCCCGGTATGATGCGCCAGCCAAGCGATGATATAGATGTTTTCCGGCGCGCGCTCACCTTCGGGGGCCAATGCTGCGAATTTCATGCCTGCTTCATAGGCTGCTTGGAGGTTACTTTCGCTCTCTTCGCGGAGTGCATGCGCCCACCAGCCAAAGTAGTTTCCCCGTTCAATGGCAAGGTTTGCATAGGCCCTTGCCCGGTCGAGATCGCGCGGCAATACGCCGTCCCCGTCAAGGTACCGAAACCCCAATTCCGCAGCTGAACGGGCTGACCCGGCATCGGAGGCCTGATGCATGATCGCGACGGCTTTTTGCGGATCAGGCTGAATGCCATATCCAAAAAAAAGACGTTGCGCGTATATGGCCCGCGCGTCCCAATCGCCGACATCGACCAGTGGCATCAGCTGTTCGAAGGGCATGTCTTTGTCATGTGTGCGGGGAATGACGTGCGCGTTCATTATCGCGTTCCTCTGAGTTCTTCGAAGACGTTAGAATTCTTGTTCGGCACCTTGTTGCCAAGGCTTCACAAGATCGCCAAAGCGTGTGAATTCTGCGGTAAATGACAGCTCAACCGTGCCGATTGGGCCGTGCCGTTGCTTGCCGATGATCACTTCTGCCTTGCCATGTAGGTTCGACATTTTTTCCTGCCAGGCGGCCATGCCTTCCATGTTGCCATCGTCGGGCTTTTCACGTTCGACATAGTATTCGCCCCGGTAGACGAACATAACCACATCGGCGTCTTGCTCAATCGATCCGGATTCCCGCAGATCCGATAGCTGCGGCCGCTTATCTTCCCGGCTTTCCACCTGCCGCGACAGCTGGGACAGGGCGATGACGGGGATGTTGAGTTCCTTGGCGATGGCCTTGAGCCCCATGGAAATTTCGCCGATTTCCTGCACCCGGTTGTCGGAGGTCCCGCGTACAAGCTGCAGATAGTCAACGATCAGCACGTCCAGCCCATGTGTCCGCTTTAGCCGCCGGGCGCGCGCGGCCAATTGGCTGATCGGGATGGCGGCGGTGTCATCGATATAAAGCGGGCAGGATTCCAGTTGTTTCGCCGCATCCACAAAGCGCCGAAATTCGCCTTCGGTCATGTCACCTTGCCGGATCTTATGCGATGAGATTTCCGAGGCTTCGGCGAGGATCCGACCGGCAAGCTGTTCGGCGCTCATCTCAAGCGAGAAGAACCCGACAACACCGCCATCAACGGCCCCTTCGCTGCCATCCTGAAGTTGCCCCTTACGGTAGGCCTTGGCCACGTTATAGGCGATGTTGGTCGCGAGCGAGGTTTTCCCCATGGACGGCCGTCCCGCGAGGATCAGAAGGTCGGATTTATGTAAGCCGCCCAGTTTCTTGTCCATGTCGATCAGCCCGGTTGACACACCCGCCAGCCCGCCTTCGCGCTGGTAGGCGGAGTTGGCGACATTCACGGCCTCGGTCACGGCGCGCAGGAAGGATTGGAACCCTTGTTCGGAAGTGCCTTGTTCCGCAAGCGAATAGAGCGCCTGTTCGGCCTCGACGATTTGTTCTTTGGGTTCGTGTTCGACATCAACCTTGGCGGCTTTGTCCGAGATATTGCGCCCCAGTTGGATCAATTCGCGGCGGGTCGCCAGATCATAGATCATCTGCGCGTAGTCGCGCGCGGCAAAGGCGGAAATTGCGGCCCCAGCGAGCCGGGCCAGATAGGGCGGGCCGCCGAGTTCTTGCAGGCCTTCGTCATCTTCCATGAACGCCTTGAGCGTCACGGGACTGGCCAGCATGTTTTTCCCGATGCGGGTGGCCGCAGTTTCAAAGATGCGCGCATGCACTGGGTCGTAGAAATGCTTGGGCCCGATAATGGCCGCAACCCGGTCGAAGATGTCATTGTTGGTCAGGATCGCGCCAAGAAGCTGCTGTTCGGCTTCGATGGAATGCGGCATCAGATCTGCCGCTGCGTCTTCGATGCCAGTGGCGTTAAATGCAGTTATTTCGTTCATTATTCACCTCACCGATCCCACGGCGCTTCTAGCAGCCTATTTGCGTTCCGCGCCAGTTCAATAAGATCGGGGATATCTGGCGGGACAATTCTGTGGATAAGACTGAGCCTACCATAGGTGGCGGCCGCTGTCCTGCGAATATCTATATCTGGATGGATCAAGCGATTCCACGGATGCCTTGTGCATTTAGCTGTGGAGAAGTTTTTTCGTGGATTTGGTTAAGAGGGCGCCCAGCCTGCGGGGTCGTTCAGGTAAGCCTCAACCGTGCTGAGCGTTGTTGCGTCAAAAGCGTTGCGTGCTTTGGCTTCTGCCAGCACATCCCACCATGTGCATAGGTGAATAAGCTGCACGCCATGATCAGACAGCGTTTTTTCCACCCCATCGAAGATGCCGTAGTAAAAGATCACCGCCGTGGCTGAGCATGTCGCCCCGGTATCCCGGATGGCATCGACGAAGGACAGTTTTGAGCCGCCATCGGTTGTCAGATCTTCGACTAGAAGGACCCGCTGGCCTTCTGTCATCACCCCTTCGATGCGCGCGTTGCGCCCGTAGCCTTTGGGTTTTTTGCGCACATAGGTCATGGGCAGGGCCATCCGTTCGGCGACCATCGCGCTGAACGGGATCCCTGCGGTTTCACCCCCAGCGATGTTGTCGAAAGCCTCAAACCCAGCTTCACGCATGATGCTGACGGTCAAGAAATCCATCAAGGTGGACCGGATGCGTGGGTAGCTGATCAGCTTGCGGCAATCCACGTAAGTCGGGGCTTGTTTGCCAGAGGCATGGGTGAAGGGCTCGGCCGCGTTGAAATCAATCGCGCCGATTTCGATCAGCATGCCTGCGGTCAGGCGGGCCATTTCTTCTTTGGTGGGGAAAGATGTGGGGATCATCATGCGGCTCTATCAGGTTGGTGGGTGGCTGCGGGGTGGATCAAATTTCTAGAAATTTGATCCACCTCAGGCATCGACGTGCCAGTGCAGATCAAAACCGGGGTCAAAGACGGTCACTGGACCGTCGGCGGTGGTAATTTGTGCGGGATAGCTGACCGGATCACCCTTTGTTAGCGTGATCGTGTCTGCGTTGGGCTCTAACCCGTAGAACCCCGGGCCGTTCAGCGAGGTGAAGGCCTCAAGCTTTTTCAATTTGCCCGCCACATCAAAGACTTCTGCCAAGCAGGACATTGTATTGGGCGCGGTAAATATCCCCGCGCAGCCGCAGGGCTGCAGTTTGGCGGGGTCCGTGTGTGGCGCGCTGTCGGTGCCCAGAAAGAACCGCTTATCCCCCGATATCGCCGCTTGCACCAGCGCAACCCTATGGGTTTCGCGTTTGGCCACGGGCAGGCAGTAGAAATGCGGTTTGATCCCGCCTGCCAGGATATGATTTCGGTTGATGATCAGGTGGTGTGTGGTGATCGTGGCGGCTAAGTTTTTGTGGCTGTCACGTACATAGTCGACCGCGTCTTTGGTTGTGACATGTTCCATCACAACCTTCAGGTCGGGGACCTTTTTGCGCAGGGGTTTCAGCACACGGTCGATGAAGACGGCCTCGCGGTCAAAGATATCGATATCGCGGTCTGTGACTTCACCGTGCACACACAGCGGCATTCCGATCTCGGCCATGGTTTCCAACACCGCGCGTACTTTTTCAAAGTCGCGCACACCAGAGGCGGAATTTGTTGTCGCCCCGGCGGGGTAGAGTTTGACGGCGGTGGCCACGCCTGAGCGGTGCGCTTCGCGTACATCGTCGGGGTCGGTGGTTTCGGTCAAATAGAGCGTCATCAGCGGTTTGAAATCCGCACCGGCAGGCATAGCCGCCATGATCCGGGCCCTGTAGTCGGCGGCTTGTGCGCCGGTCACCACGGGCGGGACCAGATTGGGCATGATGATCGCACGACCGAAATGGCGGGTGGTTTCGGGTAGCACCGCTTGCAGCATTGCACCGTCACGCAGGTGCAGATGCCAGTCATCGGGGCGGCGGATTGTCAGTGTCGTCAGGGCAAGATCTGGCATGTTGCCGGGTTACACCGTTCCTTAAGCGGTTGCCAGTGGTGTTGTGAATGTCCTTGCAGATTGCGACTGCGCCACTGATAAAAAGGTTAACATGTGAAAAGTAACACCGGAGAGACCACTATGCTTGGTTTTATCGTCGCCGTTTGTGCAGGATTTTTGACGCCACATTTGGAAGGTCCCATCGCCAACCCGCTCGTCAAAGCGCTGGAAGGCCATATCAAGATCGAAGCGAATGAGCCCCGATTGATCGCCTTTATGGTTGCTATGATCATTGCCGGGATCGCAGCCGCTTTGTTGAATAGCGGATCGGCGTTTTGGATCATTTTTGGCGGCGTTTTGGGCTATTTCGGCACGCGTTTGTTCGAAGCGGCCAAAAAGCAAATCGATGACCGCGATGATGCTGAGTAGGCTATGCGCCATTTGCAATGCTGCAATGCAGCATTGGTAGTTTTGATAATTCAATAAGGCCTTATCTTAGGTGTTGAAGCACAACATCTGATGGGGCCTGACATGGCGTTTTTTACCGATACGGCGGCTGCAGGCCGTCCGACACTTATCTCTGCGTTTAAGGTCAGAATGGCTGATTTCGTTGGCCGGCTCGCAATGGCGCAGAACCGCACTGACACCGTGGAAAAGCTGCAAGCGCTTTCTGATCGTGAGCTTGGCGATCTAGGTCTGGCCCGCGCTGACATCATCCGCCACGTTTACCGCGATATCTACTACATCTAAGTAGTTTTTAGCGTTTTCAGCGTATTTGCGAAGAAGTCATTTTGCCCGCGTTGCAACATATATTGGCAGACGATTGCGGCCATATGCGGGTGGTTGTTCATCACCAGCCACCTGACGAAAGCTCGGGTGTAGCCTAGGTCATACCGCCGCGCCCGCAGTAGGTGAAAGAAGCGCTGCCCGGTCAGCTCTCCGTCCATTGCAAGCTTTAGCATCGGATCGTGTATGCCCATCCGGTCAAATGCATTATCCAACTGCCCCCCCAAAAGCGGACAGGGCACCAGTGTTACATCCGGTTTCCGAAAAAGTGCGGCATGGCCTGCATCAAGCCGTTGGATTGGATCGTAGACGATGAAGGCATGCTGCGATGCCTCGAGCATTTCCGGCGCATAGCCGTATCTGCTGACAAAATCGAGTTTGCGTTGCGATTTGTACCGTGGGTCCCAGCCAGCGGCCTTTGCTTCCAATGTGGCCTGCGGGCGAAGCGCTATGACGGTGGCCCCCGGCGCTGCTACTGAAAATGCCGCCGCTGCGTAGCCACCACCGTTGGCCCCGTAGAAGACAATCTGCTCAAAGTTCTCAAAAAACCCTTCGTCTACCAGCCGATCGAAGAAATCGTAGACGGCCTCATCCCGAAACCAGCTTTCGCCGTTGGAGAGTAAGGCCATGTTTGACCAGCCGTCCTGCCGCGCATATTGGAACCCGCGGGGTTCAGCGTCGATGTTGTGGTCCCGAATGCATTCGGTGTCCTCAAACGTGACCAGCAGTTTGTTTCCGGCCTCAAGAAACCCGGCGAAATGGCGCTGCCCGAGCTGTTCAAAGAACCCAAGCTCATCGCAGATATCGTCAATCTCCCCGAGCCACGCATTGGCATCGAGGGTCTTGAGATCGGTCTCAAAACTGAGTTGTTTATCATTCATCGCGCATACCTAGCAGCGGGTGAGGTCCACTGCTTGGCCCACGCTTATCTTTCTTTTGCGGCAGAACTGAGGGCACTTACCCCTAATATTGTGTCTAAATACAACCTAAAAGAAGGCCTGTAACCCGGTTTGTGCACGCCCAAGTATAAGTGCGTGCACATCATGCGTGCCTTCGTAGGTGTTGACCGTCTCCAGGTTGACCATATGCCGCATGATCTGGAAATCTTCGCTGATCCCGTTCCCCCCGTGCATATCCCGCGACACCCGCGCGATATCGAGCGCCTTGCCGCAGTTGTTCCGCTTCATCAGGCTGATCATTTCGGGGGCGGCGGTACCCTGGTCCATCAGCCGGCCCAGTTGCAGCGCGCTTTGTGTCCCAAGTGCGATTTCGGTTTGCATGTCTGCCAGTTTTTTCTGGAACAATTGGGTTTGCGCCAGCGGTTTGCCGAATTGCTTGCGGTCTAGCCCGTATTGCCGTGCGGCGTGCCAACAGGCCTCGGCCGCGCCCATGACCCCCCAAGCGATCCCGTAGCGCGCCCGGTTCAGGCAGCCAAATGGTCCCTTGAGCCCTTGGACGCCCGGCAGCAAAGCCTCGTCGCCGACTTCCACATTGTCCATCACGATTTCGCCGGTGACCGAGGCCCGCAGGCTGAGCTTGCCCCCAATTTTGGGCGCGCTGAGCCCTTTGGCCCCTTTGTCCAGCACGAAGCCTCTGATCTTGCCGCCATGCGCCTCTGATTTGGCCCAGACGACGAAAACATCGGCGATGGGTGCATTGCTGATCCACATTTTGGATCCGTTCAGGATATAGCCTGTGTCGGTTTTCTTGGCGGTTGTCTTCATCCCTGCAGGGTCGCTGCCCGCGTCTGGTTCGGTCAGTCCAAAGCAGCCGATGAGCGTGCCTGCGGCAAGGCCCGGCAGGTATTTCTGACGCTGTTCTTCGGACCCATATGCGTGGATGGGGTACATCACCAAGGATGATTGCACCGACATCATGGACCGATAGCCGCTGTCCACCCGCTCAACCTCGCGCGCGACCAACCCGTAGGTGACATAGCCTGCGCCAAGCCCGCCGTATTCTTCGGGGATGGTGATCCCCAACAAACCGGCGTCGCCCATGGCTTTGAAGATGCTCGGGTCAACCGTTTCTTCCCGGTAGGCGTCGGTCACTTTGGGTTGCAGCGTGTTTTGCGCAAAGCTATGCGCTGCGTCCCGCAACATGCGTTCATCCTCAGACAGCTGATCCTCTAGCCGCAGGGGATCGGTCCAATCGAAAGGTCCTAGATCGGGCCCAAACCCGGCTTTGATCGGTGTGGAATCGTTCATGCTGACCTCCGTGTGTTTGCATCGCAGGCTAGGCCTTTGCCGAGGCGGGGGCAATGGATTGCTTGACGTGAGCGCGCGGGAATGCAGCTATGGGCGGCAGGGAGGATGTCTATGGCATTTGGCAGTATTGATGAGGTGCAGGCGGGGCTGGCGGCACAGGATTATGTGTGCGGGCGGGCGCTGGCGACGGTGGTGTTTTTAGGGCTAAAGCTGGGCCGTCCGTTGTTTTTGGAAGGCGAGGCGGGCACCGGCAAGACCGAGATCGCAAAGGCGATTGCTGCTGGATTGGGTCGTCGGTTGATCCGGTTGCAGTGCTATGAGGGGCTTGATGCGTCCTCGGCTGTCTATGAATGGAACTTTGCCGCGCAGATGATTGCCATTCGCACGGCAGAAGCGGCGGGCAGTGCTGAAGCTTCGGCATTGAAAACCGCGCTATTCACAGAAGATTATCTGATTGAACGTCCGTTGTTAGAGGCCATGCGCCCGCAGCCCGGTGGCGCGCCGGTGTTGTTGATAGATGAATTGGACCGCACGGATGCGCCGTTTGAGGCGTTTTTGCTTGAGGCCTTGTCGGATTTTCAGGTGACTATTCCAGAGTTGGGCACTGTGGCCGCACCCGAGCCACCCATCGTAATCCTGACATCAAACCGCACCCGCGAGGTGCATGATGCGTTGAAGCGGCGCTGCTTGTATCACTGGGTGGACTACCCCGATTTTGACCGCGAGATCGCGATTTTGCAGGCCCGCGCCCCAGAGGCATCCACCGCCTTGTCCCGCGAGGTCGTGGCCTTTGTGCAGAAACTCCGGTCTGAGGATCTGTTCAAGAAACCCGGTGTGGCTGAGACGATTGATTGGGCGAAATGCCTGCTGGCGCTTGATGTGATCAACCTGTCGCCTGCGGTGATTGCGGATACGCTGGGGGCGATCTTGAAATATCAGGATGATATTCAGAAACTGGAAGGGTCCGAGGCAAAGCGAATTTTGGACGCGGCGAAGGCGGAGATGGTGTCAGGATGACCGATGGTTTCACCAAGGATTTTGTTACCAAGTCGGTGCGCGCTGCAGCAGTCAGCGGGCTTCCAACCGATGCGCCGGTGTACAACCAAGGGTCGGCTCGTTGCTATCTTGCGCTGCAAGACTCCTTTTTGTGTTTTTCCGTGCAACATAGAATGCTGCGCCCAGAACGCGGGTATCGATTTTGCGTAAACTACGGGATCCAACCTAAAGTCGTGTTCGAAGACGACACATTTGATTTTGGAGGCCAGTTTCCGACTGAGATGCAGTCTTTGGTCAGAGCGCGTCTAAGCGGTGAAACATGCGATGATCAGTGGTGGCGCGTCGCAACAACGGCTGAACTCGAACCAGTTCTGACGAACATACAGGCGGCAGCCGAGAGAGCGTGGGGTGCGGAAATTCATAGTTTGCTTGACCTGGAATGTTATTTGGAACGTATCTCGCGTCAAGGTGGTGCAATTCACAGACATGCCCAAGGCTTGATCGAGAAGCGTCTCGCTCAGAGATCAGCTGTAAGAGAAGAACTTGGCTGAGCTGGCTGATCTTGAGCTGCCAGACGACCCCAAGCTGGCCCAGAATATCACGCATTTCGCACGGGCGCTCCGCAAGGCGGGCCTGCCCATTGGGCCGGGGCGGGTCATTGATGCTATTCGCGCGGTGCAGGCCGCGGGCTTTACCGAGAAGCTGGATTTTTACTGGACCTTGCACGCTTGTTTTGTCTCTAAGCCTGAAGAGAGGGCCACCTTTGGGCAGCTCTTCCGTCTGTATTGGCGCGATCCGCGGTATCTGGAGCAGATGATGTCCTTCATGACGCCTATGGTGCGCGGCGTGCAACAGGAGCGCGCGGCGCAGGCGGCAGAGAAACGTGCGGCAGAGGCCTTGCTCGATGGCCATGATCGTGACCTGCCGGCCCCCGAGGATGCGGGCGAAGAGGTTGAGCTTGCGATTGATGCCTCGCAAACCATGTCGACCGAGGAACGGCTGCGGTCGCTGGATTTTGAGCAGATGAGCGTGGCAGAGATGGACGCCGCGAAACGGATGCTGGCCAAACTGCATCTGCCGGTCCCACCGATCAAGAGCCGTAGGACGCAAGGATTGCCAGGACGCTTACCTGATTGGCCAGGGACGATGCGGGCGGCAATGCGCACAGGGGGCGAGGTGGCGGGTTTTGTGACCAAACGGCCACGACAGCGCTATCCGAACCTTGTGGTGCTGTGCGATATTTCAGGGTCGATGGCGCAATACTCCCGCGCCGTATTGCATTTCTTGCATGCTGTGGCCAATCGCGAGGGGCAGGGATGGGCGCAGGTGCATGCCTTCACCTTCGGCACAAGGCTGACCAATATCACGCGGCATCTGCGGACGCGTGATGTGGATGCGGCACTTGCTGCGGCCGGGGCCGAAGCGCAAGATTGGGAGGGTGGGACCCGGATTGCAGCCTGCCTGCATGACTTCAATCGCGACTGGTCGCGCCGGGTCATGGGGCAGGGGGCGGTTGTCTTGCTGATCACGGATGGGTTGGACCGGGACAAGGATGCAGATTTGGGGCGCGAAATGCAGCGGCTGCGCTTGTCTGCCCGGCAGCTGATCTGGCTGAACCCGTTGCTGCGTTGGGATGGCTTTGCGCCCAAGGCGCAGGGGATCAGGCAGATGCTGCCGCATTGTTCCAGTTTCCGGGCCGGGCATAATATCGCGTCGCTGGAAGGGCTCGCGCAGGCGCTGGCGCAGCCGGATGATACGGGAGAGAAGCGGCGATTGATTGCGATGATCGCGTAAGATGGGTTTAAACCCATCTTACAGGCTTTCCGCAAGTTCCGGGTCGTTTGGCCGACCTCTGCCCACCTAAAGTCATTGCATCAATCAAGGAGATGGAAATGACCCTAACGTATTTACCTTATGCCGCCGAAACTGTCGCCTCTTTGCGGGCTGGCGAAGCTGATGTTTATGGTAACCCTGCCGAACGCACGATTTCTAGTGGTGTGGGAACACCGTGCCGGTCGTGCCTGCGCAATGTTCCTGAAGGTGCCGAGATGTTAATTTGCGCGGCCCGTCCTTTTACCGATTTGCACCCTTATGCCGAAACCGGCCCGATCTTTTTATGCGCCGATCACTGCACGCCACATGATCCCGCCACCCTGCCGCAGATTCTGGAAAATTCACCGACATTTCTGCTAAAGGCTTATGACGACGATGAACGCATCATTTACGGCACCGGACAGATCACCCCGAAGGATCAGATCGCCCGTTATGCCGCGCGTCTTTTCGAACAGGACGCGGTGGCCTATGTTGATGTACGCTCAGCCCGTAACAATTGTTTTCTGACAAGGATTATGCAGACACCATGACCGATATCACTGATCTGCCTGCATTGGCATTGAGCTGGCACCGTGCGGGGCGCAGTGTGGCGATTGCCACGGTTGTGCAAACATGGGGCTCGGCCCCGCGCTCTGTGGGCAGTCAGTTGGTGATTGACGGGGATGGGGCCATGGAGGGCTCGGTCTCGGGTGGCTGCGTTGAAGGTGCTGTGATCGTTGAGGCGATGGAGGCATTGGACGATGGCAAGCCCCGTGTCTTGGACTTTGGCGTCAGCGATGATGAGGCCTTTGCCGTGGGGCTTGCCTGTGGTGGCGAGATTAAGGTGCTGGTTGAACCCGTGGGCACCGCCGTACCGGTCCCTATTTTGGAAAATCTCGTCGCCGCCCGGGCCCAGGCCACCCCCATCGCCTATGTCACGGATTTGCAGGACGGTCCCCCCGCGCTGGCTGGGGTCGACATCTATCCGGACCGCTTTCGCCTTGATCGGTCAGGTGTTGAGCCTGATGGCCGCACCTTTGTTGCCATTCACAATCCGCCATTGCGGATGATCATTGTGGGCGCCGTGCATATCGCCCAACCGTTGGTGTCGATGGCTCGAGCTTGTGGATACGCCCCCACGTTGATTGATCCAAGGGGCGCCTTTGGGTCTGAGGCTCGCTTTCCCGGTGAGACCATCTTGGATGATTGGCCAGATGAGGCATTGGCCGCCCTGAAACCTGATGCCCGCACCGCCGTCGTGACCCTGACCCATGATCCCAAGCTAGATGACCCCGCCATTATGGCGGCCTTGCGGACGGATGTGTTTTATCTTGGCTGCCTGGGCTCAACCCGCACCCATGCCAAACGGGTCGCCCGTCTGGAAGAGGCCGGTTTTGCCCCCGCTGATATCGCCCGCATTCATGCCCCGGTTGGGATGGATATCGGCGGACGTCAACCTGCAGAGATCGCGGTCAGTGTGATGGCCGAGGTGATTGCCACACTCAGGAAAGCCACGTGAAGTTTGGGGAAGTAACAACCGCCGAGGCGCTGAACTGCATTCTGGCGCACTCGATTGCTTTGCCGTCGGGCCGTTTGCGCAAGGGGCTGTGTCTGAACCCCGCCGACATCACGGCACTGATTGCCGGTGGTCATGGGCTTGTGACAGTGGCGCGGCTAGAGCCGGGTGATGTTGATGAGGACAGCGCTGCTGCCCGGCTGGCAGCGGCACTGGCGCAGCCTGGCTTGCGGATCGGCAATGCGTCTACCGGACGGGTGAACCTCTTTGCACAGGCGCCTGGCATTGCTTGCATTGATGTGGCGGCGATTGCGGCGTTCAACGCCGTCAATCCGATGATCACGGTTGCGACCGTGCCGCAGCACCACCGGCTTGACGCCGGTACGATGATGGCAACGATCAAGATTATCGCCTACGGTGTGCCAGAGGCTGATGTGATCCAGGCCGTCTCGGCGGGACAGGCGGCTTTGGGTCTTTTGCCCCCTCAATATAAGACCGCCACATTGATTGAGACCCAGATCGACGCTGAACCAGCTGTCAAAGGCCGTGATGCGATGCGTGGGCGTCTGGACCGGTTGGATATGGAGCTGCTGGACCGCGTTGTCGTGCCCCATCAGATTGCACCCTTGGCCCGTGCCGTGGCAGCAGCCGACGGTGATGTGGTGTTTATCCTGACGGCATCGGCCACCTCTGACCCTGCGGATGTGGGCCCCGAAGCGGTCCGGCAGGCTGGCGGCGTGATCACCCAATTTGGCATGCCCGTTGATCCGGGCAATCTGCTGTTTCTAGGCCAGATCGCGGGTAAATCCGTGATTGGCTTGCCTGGATGCGCGCGTTCGCCCGCGCTGAATGGGGCCGATTGGGTGATGGAGCGTGTGCTTTGCGGTGTTGATTTGACCCCAGCGGACTTTGCTCAGATGGGCGTGGGTGGTCTGCTCAAGGAAATCCCAACAAGGCCCAAACCGCGTGGGGATATTGATCAGGTATGGGAGGGGTCACCTGTCTCGGAATTACCGAAAGGGGATGCAGCAGAATGATTTCTTATGTCACCGTCGGGGCCGACGATATTGCTGCCGCCAAGCGGTTCTACAACAGCTTCTTGCCCGCACTTGGCTATGAGCTGAAAGAAGGCCCGGAGGGGCTTAGCTATGCGTTACCGGTCCCGACAGGCCAGAAACCTGTCCTGCCGGACTTTTATGTGAAGCCGACCTTTGATGGGCGTCCGGCTTCGGCCGGGAATGGTGCGATGACAGCGTTTGAAGCGTCACATCAGGCGCAGGTTCGTGAATTGCATTCCGCTGCCCTTGCCGCAGGTGGTGCGGATGAGGGCCGGCCCGGATTTCGTGCCTCCTATGGTCCGCATTTTTACGTGGGGTATCTGCGCGACCCGCAGGGCAACAAGATCGCCTTGTTCTCTTGCAGCACTGATGAGCCGGGGCGCGATGATTAGCCGGGCTTGTTGTCCTCCGCGGATCAGCTGCCCCCGGACCTTGCGTCATCCATAATAGCGGATTGAGCCGCAAGAATGCTGGACCATCCCAGTCTGTGATCATCGCGGCTGTCTTCATGGATGAACCGATCATGGGTCAAGGTAACATGCGTACCATCCGCCGTTGGCGCGAATTGCAGTGTTACGGTACTGTCTTCGGCGGGCGAGGGACCGAACCAAGTGAACACAAGGCGGCTATATCTATCGATTTCCTTATAGACCCCGGTATGCGGCAGTTCCTTGTTGCCCATCTTCATGACGATCACGAAACGGCCGCCAAGTTTTGGGTCTGCCGTCACATGGGTGTTTGTCACCCGCTGATCGGGCAGCATGAACTTGGCCAGCATGTCGGGGTCGAGCCACGCGTCAAAGACGGCGTTGGCTGGGGCTTTTATGGTGTGTTCAACGGTCAGTGTGAGGTCAGTCATCTTGGGCAGCTCCTTGTGTGATGATGTGATCAAGCGCTTCCAGTCGAAGCGCCCAGATTGAACGCAGCGAAGCGAACCAGTCGTCCACGGCCGCAAGCGGGGCGATTTGCACTTCGATCAGGTGCTCGCGCCATTCGGTGCGCCGTTTTACCAACCCGGCATTCTCAAGCACCTTGATATGCTTGGAGACCGCATTGAGGCTGACATCGAACTGCGCGTGGATATCTGTCACCCGGAGCGGTCCTTCCTGCGCGAGCAGTGTCAGGATCGACCGGCGGGTGGGGTCGCTGGCGGCTTTGAGGATGTCGCCAAGTGTGTCTGTTTCTTTTCGTTCAACCATGTGGGTGAATTAAGCGGAAGTACAGCCATCAGTCAACCAAAAAGATGAATGATGCTGCTGACGCAGCGTAAGTTAGGTGTTCTCAAGTGGGAGAAGCCGTGCTTAACTCTGCGCAACGCAAAGATGATTTGGGAGGACGAGAATGACATCGGTATCGATGACCGTGAATGGGAGATCTGTATCCAAAGAGGTGGAAGGGCGCACCTTGCTGGTGGATTTTCTGCGCAATGACATGCGCCTGACGGGCACACATGTGGGCTGTGATACATCCCAATGCGGGGCCTGTGTGGTGCATGTGGACGGGCGGGCTGTGAAGGCCTGCGCGATGTTTGCGATAGAGGCGGATGGCGCCGAGGTCGGAACCATTGAGGGCCAGGCCAACGCGGATG
Source organism: uncultured Paracoccaceae bacterium (assembly GCA_947501555.1). Taxonomy (GTDB): domain Bacteria; phylum Pseudomonadota; class Alphaproteobacteria; order Rhodobacterales; family Rhodobacteraceae; genus Yoonia. Next base: position 1,155,296 of record CANMWG010000001.1, on the reverse strand, counting down.
GTTCACTGAATGTGATCCAGCAGGCCTTCCAGGACCACCATGGGCTGCAATGCGGCTTTTGCACCCCCGGCATGGTGATGTCGACGGTTGCATTGTTGAAAGACAATCCCAAGCCTACGGAGGCTGAGGTCAGAGATTATTTGGAGGGTAATCTTTGTCGCTGCACTGGGTACCACAACATTGTGAAGGCGATTATGGCCGCGTCCGGTCAGGATGTTTCATCCATCGCTGCGGAGTGAAATTGACCGTTTAAGATTGACCGGGGGGATGGGTTAAAACCCATCTTACCCGTTGAAACGTAAGATGGGTTTTAACCCATCATTCTGGGAGGAATAACAATGCCAAAGGATAGTGGAATTGGTGCCAGCTCAAAGCGCCGGGAGGACGTGCGCTTTTTAACCGGAGCAGGCAACTATACCGACGACATCAACATTTACGGCCAAACCTACGTGCATTTCCTGCGCGCCGATGTCGCGCATGCAACCATCAATGCAATTGACACCAGTGCCGCCGCTGCCATGCCCGGCGTTCTACAGGTTTTCACGGGCGCCGATTTTGAGCCCGTTGGTGGCATTCCTTGCGGTTGGCAGGTCACAGACCGTCACGGTGAGCCGATGCAGGAACCCAAGCATCCTGTCATTGCCCATGGCAAGATCCGCCATGTCGGTGAAATCGTTGCCGCCGTTGTGGCTGAAAGCCTTGCCGAAGCCCGCGATGCTGCTGAGGAGATTGAGCTCAACCTGACGGAGCTGTCCGCCGTTGTGGACATGAAAGATGCTGCCGCCGGTGGTACCAAGGTCCATGACGATCTGACGTCAAATGTTTGCTACGACTGGGGCTTTGTCGAAGAAAACAAGGGTGCTGTCGATGAGGCGATCAAGAATGCTGCCCATGTCACCACGCTTGAGCTGGTCAACAACCGTCTGGTCGCCAATCCGATGGAGCCGCGTGTCGCCGTGGGCGAATATTCCCGCGCCGATGATATGCATACGCTGCACACGACCTCTCAGAACCCCCATGTGATCCGTCTATTGATGGGCGCTTTCGTGCTGAGCATTCCTGAGCACAAGCTGCGTGTTGTCGCCCCGGATGTCGGCGGTGGCTTTGGCACCAAGATTTTCCACTATGCCGAAGAGGCGTTTTGCACCTTCGCCGCCAAGGCTGTGAACAGGCCCGTCAAATGGACCTCGACCCGGTCTGAGGCCTTTATGTCCGATGCCCATGGCCGCGATCATGTGACCAAGATCGAATTGGCCCTAGATGCGGACAATAACTTTACCGCCCTAAGGACCGAGACTTATGCCAATATGGGTGCATATCTGAGTACTTTTGCCTCCTCCGTCCCCACATGGCTGCATGGTACCTTGATGGCGGGGAACTATAAGACCCCCAATATCTACGTGAACGTGAAGGCCGTCTTCACCAATACGGTCCCGGTTGATGCATACCGCGGCGCTGGGCGCCCCGAGGCCACGTTCCAGATTGAGCGGGTCATCGATATGGCTGCGCGCGAGTTGGGCGTTGATCCGATTGCGTTGCGCCGTCAGAACTTTGTGACCGAATTTCCCTATGCCACGCCTGTCGCCGTGGAATATGACATTGGTGACTATGAGGCGACGATGGCCAAGCTGGAAGAGATCGCAGATATCGGTGGTTTTGCCGCCCGGCGCGCCGAGAGCGAGGCGCGTGGCAAGATGCGCGGTCTTGGTGTGAACTGCTATATTGAGGCTTGTGGCATTGCGCCATCCAACCTTGTAGGCCAGCTTGGCGCGCGCGCTGGGCTTTATGATGCGGCGACTGTGCGAGTAAATGCCACCGGATCGATTTCAGTGATGGTTGGCGCCCATAGCCACGGGCAGGGGCATGAGACGTCATTTCCGCAAGTGATATCTGAGATGATCGGCATTCCTGAGGATCAGATCGATATCGTCCACGGCGACACCAGCAAAATCCCATTTGGGATGGGCACCTATGGGTCACGGTCTTTGGCTGTCTGCGGCTCAGCTATGGTCCGGGCTGCCGAGAAGGTGATCGATAAGGCCAAAAAGATCGCGGCGCATTTGCTAGAGGCCTCGGACGCGGATATCGAATTGAAGGATGGCCAGTTTAGTGTGGCCGGGACTGATAAGTCTGTGGCTTGGGGTGATGTGACCTTGGCGGCTTACGTGCCGCATAATTATCCGCTGGAGGATATTGAACCGGGTTTGGAAGAAACCGCATTCTATGACCCGGCGAATTTCACCTATCCTGCAGGTGCTTACGCCTGTGAAGTTGAAGTTGATCCGGAGACCGGCAAGGTCACAATTGAACGCTTTGCCGCCGCCGATGATTTTGGCAATGTGATCAACCCGATGATTGTATCTGGGCAGGTCCATGGCGGGATCGCCCAGGGGATCGGACAGGCATTGATGGAGAATTGTTCCTATGATGAAAACGGCCAACTGATCAGCGGGTCTTACATGGATTATACTATGCCCCGCGCCGATGATCTGCCATTCTATGATGTGGATCATTCCTGCCAGACGCCCTGCACGCATAACCCATTGGGTGTGAAGGGCTGTGGTGAGGCCGGGGCCATTGGATCCCCCCCATCGGTCGTGAATGCCGTCATTGATGCGCTGCAATCGGGCGGCAAAGATGTGACCCATATCGATATGCCCCTGACGCCCACCCGCGTCTGGGATGCTATGAACAACGCGTGAAGGAGACCGCAGATGTATGCTTTTGAAATTGAACGGCCTTCGACGATTGCGGATGCGGTCGCAGCGCTGCAGGCGGAAGACGCACAAGCGCTGAGCGGGGGGCAGACGTTGATCCCGACGCTGAAGGCGCGGCTTGCGATGCCAAGCGCCCTGATCAGCCTGTCAGGTATCGGCGAGATGCAGGGCCTGTGCATGTCTGACGATGGGGCGTTGTGTATTGGCGGTGGAACGACCCACGCCACCGTGGCAAGTGAGGCTGCGGCCCACTATCCCGCCTTGGCAGCCATGGCGTCACATATCGGGGATCCTGCGGTACGCAATCGCGGCACAATCGGGGGCTCGCTGGCGAACAACGATCCCTCGGCTTGTTATCCGGCCGGTGCGCTGGGCTCAGGGGCCACGATCATCACGAACGCGCGTGAGATTGCGGCGGATGATTTCTTTGACGGGATGTTTACGACCGTTTTGGACGAAGGGGAGCTGATTACCGAGGTCCGTTTGCCAATCCCGCAGGCGGCGAACTATCAGAAATTCGTGCAGCCCGCGTCACGGTTTGCCCTGGTAGGCGTCTTTGTCGCGAAATATGCGGATGGTGTTCGGGTGGCGGTAACCGGCGCATCGGAAGAAGGGGTGTTTCGCTGGTCCGAGGCTGAGGCTGCGTTGTCAGCGGATTTCTCGGCTAGCGCATTGGATGGGCTGTCTGTGCCTGCGGATGGCATGATTGCTGATTTGCATGGATCAGCTGCATACCGCGCGCATTTGGTGGGTGTGATGACCGGGCGGGCAGTCGCTGCTGCCAGCTAGTCTATATGTGGTCCAAGAACGAAGGCCCTGCAGTTGTGGGGCCTTTTTTTGTGGGTGAATGTCAACTTTGAGCCTAGATTCGCGGATGCTGTGGTCTACGTAAATGACGGCTGTTGGGAAGTGACACGTTGTCTATTGCTCTCGTTGACCACCGAGAATTCTTTCAATCTGTGACAGGCCACGGGGGCCTTCATAGAGTTCAACGCGAGAAAACACTGGGTGAGCCAAGGCTTCGTCGACCGTAATGAACGTCCAGCCCTGAGCGTCATACCAGTCCAGGAGCGTTCCTAGGTGATCCGCGTTGATCTGATTGAGATGAACAAGCAGGATATGATCGACATCTCCGCCAAGTTCATCAACGGCAAGTGTTTGGAAGTAGAACGTGCGTTCCTGCATGTGGGCAAGATAGTTTTGCGCGATGATCGCGGCGGCATCGGTGTCGCCATCGGCGATAGCCTCCGTATATTCAGCATTAAACTGCCATTCATCGTTGTCGATGGTGACTGGCACGTTCTGATAGCCAAGGTTGGTCAGGATTTCTGTTGCGGCCTCTCTCTTGGCGGTAGTTTCGCCTTGGCGCAGGAAGGGAAACCGGTAGTATTTTGGCCCATCAATCCACTCGGCCAACACATCATCCGTCCGACGGGTTTCATCAAGGAATTCATCAGGCGTCAGGGTTCCATAGTCTGGGTGGGACCAGCTATGGTTCCCGATTGTGTGGCCCGCGTCGGCAAAGGCTTGTAAAGCAGGACGGGTTTCTGCATTGATATTCCGCCCTATGACGAAACCGGTTGCCACGATCCCGTGTTCTCGAAGGTTTGATACAATGCTCTCAGCATATCGCAGGCCGTCTTCGGGACTTGCCCCTCCAAACGTAACGTAAGGAAGATCATCAACGGTAATGGCAATGCGAGATGGGCTTGTTGAGACTGGAACGGCTGGGACACTGGATACTGGCCCGCTATCGTTTTCGTTGCAGGCGGTAAGAAGAAAGCCAATCCCTAGCAACATGTGAAATCCACAGAGCCCACGAATAGCTGTTCTTCTTAGCATTTCCGTTACCTGCTCGTTTTTGATTTGTTTAGCCACACACTAGGGGTTCAACCGGGATGCGACCAGCCGCATTTTTTGAAACGTGGTCTTTGGCGCAGCCCGCAGCAGAAGGTAACTTCGTCCCGCATAGCAGACCTACGACACAAATCTAAATATCGACGTTTTTTTGGCCCGCGCTGCACACTCAATGCCTGACGTCGACATGTATCGCACATGTGACAAACAAAAAGGGCGCTGCTGATGCAACGCCCCAAAATTCGTTTTGTTACACGTGCCTTACTTCGGCATTGGCCCAATCAGCATGACCATTTGACGGCCTTCCATCTTGGGGAAGTTCTCAACGCGCCCGGCCTCTTTGGTGTCTTCAGCCACCCGCTCAAGCAGTTCGCGGCCCAGTTGCTGGTGTGCCATTTCACGGCCACGGAAACGTAGGGTGATCTTCACCTTGTCGCCGTTTTCGAGGAACTTGAACACATTGCGCATTTTCACATCGTAATCGTGGTTGTCCGTGTTGGGACGGAACTTGACCTCTTTGATCTCGATGATCTTTTGCTTCTTGCGGGCCTCAGCTTCTTTTTTCTGAGTCTCGTATTTGAACTTGCCATAGTCCATGATTTTGCAGACCGGCGGGTTGGCATTGGGTGAGATTTCAACCAGGTCCAGCCCAGCTTCATCAGCCATCATCATTGCCCGTTCTGGTGAGACGACACCAACGTTTTCGCCTTCTGCCCCGATCAAACGGATGTCGCTGCCGCGAATGCGGTCGTTGATCCGGGGGCCTGTATCGCGCTGGGGTGGCGCGTTATGGGGTCTGCGTCCTATGGTCTTTATCCTTCGGTTGTTCCATTGAGGTGCCACGCAAAGTAAACGCGCACCTGTCTGGCTTCAACCCGCAATAATGGGGTTTTCCGCCGATTTTTCCCCGTTGATGGCGCTTCACCTTCTTCTAAGCTTCTGACATAGCCCCGGGTCAGGCCCAGTGGGGGTCCGTTTGCCATCTATGGAAGGATGAAAGCAATGCGCGCTATTGCAATTCTAGTCGTTATCGCGGTTTTGGGGTTCTTTGGATACCAATACGGCGTCGAAGGACGTGGCCCGGGTGAGGCCGTTGGTGTCTTGACCGGTGCGACCGCTGCCGCCGAGGCCGAAGCGCAAGCCGCGGCCGCCGCTGCTGCTGAGGCTGCTGCTGAGGCTGCCGAAGAGGCCGCTGCAGCGCAAGCTGCTGCCGCCGAAGAGGCCGCCGCCGCCGAAGCTGCCGCCGCTGAGGCTGCTGCTGAAGCTCAAGCCGCAGTTGAAGCGGCCGCTGCAGAAGCCGAAGCCGCTGCCGCTGCTGCGGCCGAAGACGCTGCCAATGCTGCCGAGGAAGCTGCTGCCGCCGTTGAGGACGTGGTAACCGACACGGTGGAGGCCGGTGAAGAGGCTGCCGCTGAAATTATCGATGACGCGGTGACGGGTGCCACGGAAGCAGCCACTGACGCGGTTGAAGAAACCGCCGGTGATCTGGCGGCATCAGTTGAAGAGCTTTTCACTGTTGAAGGCTTTGACGCCGATCAGGTGATGGAGCTGCTTGATACCTCTGACGCATCTGAACTGGAAAAATCCGCACTTGGGAATGCCTTGTCAGCAGCGCAAGACAACCCAGACCTTTTGCAGCCAGTTCTTGACCAGCTGAAGGGCGTTTTGGGGCTTTAAGCTGTTCTTACTACGCAAAGAGAAAGGCCGCGCCCGTCATACGGCGCGGCCTTTTTGTTTGTCCTGATCTGTTCCGCAGTGCTTTGCGCCGCGATTTTACAGGCTATCCCAAATCGCGCGGTTTCCTGCCTGAGGTCGTGGAGCGTTCTCTGCCGACCGCTAGTCTAGGAACGCTTTTTCCACCACGTAATGCGCGGGTTTGGAATTTGCCCCTTCTTCCAGCCCGTAATCCTCGAACATCTCTTTCAGTTCCAGATTGAACGCCAGGTTGCCGCAGATCATGGCCCGGTCGGTGTCGGGGTTTAACTGAGGCACACCGAGGTCGGTGAAGGCCTCGCCCGATTTCATCAGGTCGGTGATCCGGCCCATCTTGGGGCTCTCTTCCCGGGTTGTTGTGGGGTAATATTTGATCTTCTTCCAGAAGCCTTCGCCGATCACTTCGTTGAGCAATTCATCATGCTTCAGGCTTTCGATCAGATCGCGGCCATAGGTGAGTTCACCCACTTCGCGGCAGGTGTGGGTGATGATCACCTCGTCGTAGTCTTCATAGGTTTGCGGCTCGCGTAGCAGCGATGCAAAAGGCGCAAACCCCGTGCCGGTGGCAAAGAACCAGATCCGTTTGCCGGGGATCAATGCGTCATGGACCAATGTGCCGACAGGCTTTGGCTTCATGATAATCTGTTCGCCCGGTTGAATGTGCTGCAGCTTTGACGTCAGCGGGCCGTCTTGGACCTTGATCGAGTAGAACTCCATTTCTTCATCCCAAGAGGGCGAGGCGATGGAATATGCGCGCAGCAATGGTTTCTGCTTGCCGGTTTCGGGATGTGGATCGCCCATCAGCCCAATCATCACAAATTCGCCCGACCGGAACCGCAATGATGCAGGCCGCGTGACGCGGAAGGAAAAGAGGCGATCGGTGTAGTGTTTCACTTCGGTGACGGTCTGTGCGTCGGGCAGGGCAGGGACGGCTTTGGCGGTGTCTGTGGTCACGGGTTTTTGCTCGGTCATATGTGTTATGGCGCACCCATCGGGTACGCCCTCCGTTTTCGTCTTTGATATGGATTAGGGGGAAAGTCTAGCCACGCATGCGCGCTTGATAGTTGTGCGCACGCCAATCGGCGCGAAAGAGCCATTGGTCTTCGGGCTGGCGGGCGGCAAGTGCATCATCGATTTCGACTTCGTCAAACCCTGACCTGCGTGCCATGGCGTATTGGTCCGCCAGCACATGACCCTTGGCGCGCAGACGTCCTGTGTAGCCTGCTTTGCGCAGCATGGCGGCCAGCGTGAAGCCGCGCCCGTCTGCAGAAGACGGAAAATCGATCCGGATCATCGGGGCGTTGTTGAGCCCAGTTAACGCCTCAGGCGCTGTGTCTGACGCCAGATCAATGCCGTAGTCGCAATCATTGGCGGCGACCTCTTCCCGCGCGACAAAGCCGCAGTTGAAATCATCGGTTTGAAAACCATTGTCGGTGACGATCACGCTCATGCTGCTTGTCCTGATCTGACGACTTTACCGTCTTTGAAATGTATGCCGCATTCCGTTTTTTCGCTGTTACGCCAACGGCCTGCGCGGGGATCCTCAAGCACATTGGCCCGGGTGGTGCAGGGCATGCAGCCCACGGATGGGTAGCCCTGGGCAACCAGCGGATGCCGGGGAAGATTGTGCTGCTTGATGTAGTCCGCCACGTCTTGGATGGACCAATCCGCGAGCGGGTTAATCTTGATCTTGCGATCTTCTTTTTCGAACAGCGGCAGTTGCGCGCGCTGCCCGCCTTGATAGCGTTTGCGCCCGGTGATCCAGCCATCGAAATCTGCAAGCGCTTTGGCGAGGGGGCGTGTCTTGCGTAGATCACAACAGGCGTCCGTGTCCGCCTGATGCAGGATGCCGTCAACGTCTTGTTCCAGCACTTCGCCGCGGTCCGGACTGATCACCCGCACGTCCGTCAGCCCCAGTTGGGCGGAAACGTCACGCTGATAGGCCAGTGTTTCAGGAAACAGCATCTCCGTTTCCAAAAAAATCACTGGTGTGGCTTTGTCGATCTCAGAGACCATATGCAGCAGCACGACGGCCTCGGCACCGAAGGACGACACCAAGGCGACCTTGCCCAGTTCCACATCCGCCAGCACATGTTTCAACACGGTTTGCGCGTCGGATTTCCGGTGCAGGATGTTGCGGCGTTCGGCGAGTTCTTTAAGCGGCATTGGCTTTGTCCTCACTTGGGTAGAGAATGGCTTTGAATGGTTCCATCCCGAGGCGGCGATAGGCCTGCAGGAAGGTTTCATCCGCGGTTTCACGCAGGTCCAGATAGCCTGTCACGAGCCGTTCTATTGCAGGCACGATCTCTTCGGCGCTGAAACCGGGGCCAGCCCGTGTGCCAATCGTCGTTGTCTGCGTGCCGTCACCGCCAAGGGTGATCTGGTAGTTTTCCACGCCCGCCCGGTCGAGGCCCAGGATGCCGATGTGCCCTACGTGGTGGTGCCCACAGGCGTTGATGCAGCCCGAGATTTTGATTTTCAGTTGGCCGATGTCATGTTCGATCTTCAGCTCATCAAACCGGGTGGCGATGTCTTGGGCAATCGGGATTGAGCGGGCGGTGGCCAGCGCGCAGTAATCCATGCCGGGGCAGGCGATGATGTCGGACACCAGCCCGATGTTTGCAGTCGCCAGATCGGCGGCGCGCAGGGCCGCATAGATCGCAGGCAGATCGGATTTATGCACATGCGGTAGGATCACGTTTTGCTCATGGCTGATCCGCAGTTCATCATGCCCGTATTGTTCGGCCAAATCAGCCATCACGCGCATTTGGTCAGATGTGGCATCGCCCGGGGTCGCGCCATGCTTTTTGATGCTGATCGACACGATGGTGTAGCCGTCTGCCTGATGGTCGGTCAGGTTTGTGTCGCTCCATGACCGGAAGGCGGGGTTGGCACGGCGCGCGGCCTCATACCCATCGGTGGATTTTTCGACGTAGGCGGGCGGCGCGAAGGCGGCTTTGATCTCTTTCAGCAGTTCCTGGTCGTGGCCAGAGAATGTGGCGCGGATAGAGGTGAAGCGATCTTCGACTAATTCTTGGATTTTCTCTAGCCCGTTTTCATGCACGGTGATCTTGATCCGGGCTTTGTATTTGTTGTCCCGGCGACCCAGCAGGTTGTAGACGCTGACGATGGCCTCGCAATAGGGCAGCAGGTCTTCTTTGGGCAGGAAGTCTTTGATGACCTTGCCGACCATAGGCGTGCGGCCCAGACCGCCACCGACGATCACCTGAAAGCCAACCTCGCCTGCATCGTTGCGCACCAGTTGCAGCCCGATGTCATGGGCGCGCACAACGGCGCGGTCTTCCGACGCACCGCTGACAGCAAATTTGAACTTGCGTGGCAGGAACTGGAACTCTGGGTGGTCGGTTGACCATTGGCGTAGCAGTTCGGCGTAGGGGCGGGGGTCTTCGATCTCATCCGCTGCGGCGCCTGCGAAATGGTCTGCCGTCACGTTGCGGATCGTGTTGCCCGATGTCTGGATGGCGTGCATTTCCACGTCAGCCAGCGCGTCGAGAATATCCGGCACATCGGGCAGTTTCGGCCAATTGTATTGGATGTTCTGGCGCGTGGTGAAATGGCCATAGCCCTTGTCCCACTTGTCCGCGATTAAGGCGAGCTGGCGCATTTGGCCGCTGTTGAGCGTGCCGTAAGGGATCGCCACGCGCAGCATGTAGGCGTGCAGTTGCAGGTAGAGGCCGTTCATCAAACGCAGGGGTTTGAATTCATCCTCGGTCAAGGAACCATCGATGCGCCGTGCAACCTGCCCACGGAATTGGGCGGTGCGGGAGCGGATGAAAGCCTCATCAAAGTCGTTGTATTTATACATGTCGTTTCCTTCTGGCGGCCAAATTCTCACCGAGAATTTGTGGACAAAGTTTCGATGAAACTTTGTTATCCAGCCTGCTTGCCGTGGTGATAGTTTGAGGGGCCGCGTGTGCGGAACGTTTCGCGAAAATGCGTGGGCTCTGGGCCGTTTTCGCCTGATTTGGCATCGGCCAGATAGGCCCCAGCGATTTCATCCACACGTGCTTGCGCCTCGAGCAGGCGCAGGTCGCCGTGGGCTTCATCCGTGATCAGCTCTGCTTCATGGATGTGGCGGGTCCAGCGGTTGTCTTCGGTCAGCCAAACGGCGTCGCCTTCTAACAATGCGTTGGCGGTCACGACTTTGGGCGTAAAAGCACGGGCCATTATGCAAACTCCTTGAGTTTCAGTGCGTGTGTCTGGGCGTCGCGCGGGGCGAGCCCGTAGAATGTGATCGCAGGGCCCTTCAGGTCGGCCTGTGTCAGTGAGGGTTCCAGATCAGCCAGCGTGGTCGCGATGATTTGCTGGTCGGCTCGGCTGACATTTTCGATGATCGTCACGGGTGTTGCGGGGTCCGCGCCATGCATCAGCAGGCGCCCCTGGATAAAGCGGGCGGATTTCTTGCCCATATAGATCGCAGCAACTTCGCCGGGCTGGGCCAGTGCGACCCAATCATGATCGGCGTAACCTTTGGTGTCATGCCCTGTGATCAGACGCACCGCAGAGTTCCGGCCGCGTTTGGTCAGGCTTTGCCCGATGCCCGCCACGGCAGCAGAGGCGGCGGTGATGCCGGGGATGACGCGGTAGGTGATATCAGCAGCCTCAAGCGCTTCGATTTCTTCGTCCAGCCGTCCAAAGATGGTCGGATCACCCGCCTTCAATCGCACGACATGGTGCCCGTCCAGTGCATGCTGCACGATCAGTGCGTCTATGTCTGACTGTTTCATGGCAGGGCCAAAGCCGGTTTTGCCAGCGTCGATGATGATCGCTTCGCGGCGGGCCAATTCGAGGATTTCGCCAGTGACCAAGCGATCGTGGATCACCACGTCTGCCTTGTCCAAAGCCTTGCGCGCTTTCAGTGTCAGCAGTTCCGGATCGCCGGGGCCTGCGCCAACCAGATCGACGTGGCCGTCTTTGGGGGTGGCGGTAATGTGATCATCCAATAAGGTTTCCAGTGCTGTAATGACACCGGATTTACCATACTCGTCAATGGCTTTCGGGCCAAAATTAAAGTAGAATGCCGACCAAAAATCGCGACGCTTGCGCCCCATGGGAAGGACATCAACAGCATGGCGGAAGGTTTTGCCGATGCGCGCCAAAACGCCCAGAGAGGATGGCAACCGTTCTTCCAGATCCGCTTTGATTGCTCGGGCCAGAACAGGTGCGGCTCCTTCGGTGCCGATGGCCACCGTCACAGGATCGCGGTCGACGATGGCGGGGGTGATGAATTGGCTGTCAGCGAGATTATCGACGATGTTTACCAAGGCGCCTTCGGCATTGGCGATTGCCGAGACGCGCGCATCTTCGGCGCCGTCTTCATTGGCGGCATAGAACAGTGCGGCACAAAGCGCGTCACCGGGTTCCATCGCCCGTTCGATGATCTGCAACTTGCCTTGGGCGGCCCATTTGCGAATATCTGGGGCGATTTCGGACGCGATGACCGTCAGATGGGCCTCGGTCTTCATCAGCAGGCGCAGCTTGGCCATAGCGGCATCACCACCGCCCGACAGGACGATGCGACGGCCTGCTACGGCGAGGAAGATAGGAAAGTGCTTCATTGCGGACCTCTGCTTTCTTGCCTTCAATATAGAATATTATTCTTTCCGTTGCGCCCCCTTGGCGGTAAGTAAGGACATATGTTCTGGGTGAACCTCAATTTGGACCACCCGTCCTGTAAATTGAAGGAATTGAGAATGTCGGTTCGGATCGATGCCACAGACCGGAAAATCCTTGCAGCTTTACAAGCGGATGCGGGGCAGTCATTGGATGAAATTGCCAAAAATGTAGGCTCTTCGAAAACGCCTGTGTGGAATCGCATCAAGAAGATGCGTGAGGCTGGGATCATTGGCCAACAGACGGTTTTGTTGGACGCTGAGGCGCTGGGGTTTGAGGCCTGTTTTTTCGTGTTGATCCGGACGTCAGAGCATGATGCCGAGTGGCAGGGGAAGTTCCTTAACGCGTTGAAATCACGTGCAGAAGTTCAAGAGGCCCACAGGCTGGCGGGGGATATCGATTACATCCTGAAAGTCAGGGTCGAGAACGCCCGCGCCTATGACACGTTTTATCAGGCGCTGATTTCCGAAGTGAAGGTACACAATGTGACGGCACTGTTGTCGATGGAAGAGATCAAATCGACCGTCGCCTTGCCGCTGTAAAGACGGCGTACATATCGTGTGTGTACAGGTCTGGTTTGCCATGCCGCATGCGTGCCTTTTGCAAGCTGAGTAGTGTTGCTTTTCCATCCAGGCTTTTCATTTAATAACTGGAATGTGACGCTGAAAGCGTTGTGTGTCGCCAAGTTCCTGTTAAGCCATTGGACATATAATGCTGCTGCTAATAACGGATAGGTTCCCCTATGTTAACACGACGCCATTTTGTCATGACTTCAACGGCGATGTTTTCCGCCCCATTGGCGACCCCTACATTTGCCCAGGACAGCGAGCAGGAGGCTTTGACAGAGTTGGAGGCCGCGACCGAGGCCTTGCCCGAAGTGCCGCGCCGCCCTGTGTCACCACCGTCAAGCTGGCCCGGTTGGGATGCCCGTGTGACCCCGCGCAATTATGATCCGTTCACTTCCAACCCTTGGGGTTTGCATCAGCGGTTCTTACCCACGGTGGTTCAGGCCAATGACAACCTGACCCCCGGTGATATTCACGTGGATGCGATTGCCCGCTATCTTTACCACATTCGGACCGATGGTACCGCCATTCGCTACGGCGTCGCGATTGCCCGCGGTAGTCTTTATGAGCCGGGCACATATAACATTCGCCGCAAAGCCAGATGGCCCACGTGGCGCCCGACCGATGCCATGATCGCGCGTGACCCTGGGTCTTTTGAGCGTTTTAAAGATGGGATGGATGGCGGCCCGAGCAACCCGCTGGGTTCGCGTGCGCTTTATCTTTATGTTGGTCGGCGCGATACCTATCTGCGTATCCATGGCACACCATCGCCGCGTTCAATTGGTGGCCGCGCGAGCTCGGGCTGTGTCCGTATGGTGATGGCCCATATCATTGGTTTGTACGATCAGGTGGCGACCGGGTCGACCGCCTTCCTTTATGCAACAGAAGACGGGGTCACGTCCCGCAGTTAGGGTCTTGACCCTAGCCTGCGGTGGTTTCTTCTGTGGCGGGTTTGGGCGCGCAAATTGGCCGCCCTTGCGAGGTTCGCAGGGGCAGGAGCGTCGTCTCAACCGGGCCTGCGTGGCTGTACCAATAGCAGTTGTCTTCTTCGAGTAGCACGACCTGCGTCAGGTCTTGGCGCGGATCCGCGATTGAGAGCACACCTTCTGGCACGGTTTTCAAGTACCCTTGGTCATTTGTTCTGGTGGCTGTATCGCAGGCGCCCAGGCTGAGTAGGGCCAGTGTGAAAAGGAAATTGCGGCGCATTACGGGTACTCTCTTTTGTGTGGTCACGGACCAAAAGCACTTCGTCGCCAGTTTCGCAACATGTTGTGAGCGCCCGGGTGCATTTTCTGTTTGAGTGTCGCAGGAATGTGCGTGTCAGGGGCCGGTTTTGACCATCAGTTTTTCCAGCCCATGGAAGTGGTAGACATCGCCGTATTGTGGGGGGTGCGTTATCCGTAGGTCGGGGCAGCGTTTCAGCAGAATGTCCAGCGCGATCTTGATTTCCAATCGCGCCAGAGGGGCGCCCACGCAGAAGTGGATGCCCCCGCCGAAGCTGGTGTTTTGCGCGCCCTTGCGCGTCGGATCGAACCTGTTGGGGTCGGGGTAGACGTTAGGGTCGCGGTTGGCCGCCCCCAGAAGGCAGCCGATTTGATCCCCGCGTTTGAAATGATGCCCGTCTATTGTGACGTCCTCATAGACCCAGCGTGTGAACATATGCAGGGGCGGGTCGTAGCGGATAATTTCCTCAACGCTTGCATCGCTGATTTCATCGCACCCTTGTTCCAGCAGCGTTTTGGTCCCGTTCCCCAACGTGTGCACTGTCGCTTCATGCCCCGCATTCAACAGCAGGATGCAGGTGGTGATCAGCTCGTCCTCGCTGAGCTTTGCGCCGTCTTGTTCCGCCGCGATCAGGGTTGAGATCAGATCGTCTGTCGGTGTCTTGCGTCGTTTGCTGATGTAGCCCCGCATGAACGCCGTGAAATCATTGGTGGCCGCGATGGCATCTGCCTCAATCTGCGCTGTCCTTCGGGCCTGATACATGGCGACCATTGCGTTGGACCAGCGCAAAAGGTCATCGGCCCGATCCTCGGGCACCCCCAGCAGTCGCGAGATGATCACGACGGGGACGGGTTGGGCGTAGGCTGTTAGCAGGTCGAAAGGTTCGGACGGGAAAGCGTCGATCAGATCGTGACAGAGCTGGGTCAGGTCAGGTGCCATTCCGGCGATTGTTCGGCTGGTGAAGGCGCGCAGGACCAAGCCGCGCAGGCGGGTATGTGTGGGCGGTTCAAGTTCCAGCATCGAATGCGCCTCGACGTTATAGAACGGTTGTAGGGCAGGTGGGATGGCAGGGGCCAGTTCTGCCGGGCATTCCCGCCCCATCCGTTTGTCCCGTAGCACCGCATGCACCGCTTTGTGGCTGACAGCACAGGCCATGTTGTAATCGGTCCACCAAAAGAAATCCCCAGCGTCGCGAGCCCGGTCATAGAACGGGTAGGGGTTTTGCACGAAGCTTGGATCAGTCGGGGATTGGTCAAAATGCTGCATGGCCGCAGCTTTGGCGCAGCGCGCTGGCCAATGCAAGTGGTGCTGGATATGTTGATGCCATGGGACGATTTTTACGACCACGGTTGTTTGTGATTGCGGCGTTTCTGGCGGCGGTGATGGGCTTTGCCGGGCTGGTTGGCTGGTACGGCTATATCGCGGCTTTGGGCCCGTTAGAGCAGCGCGCCCGTTCCGATCTGGCCATTGCCGCGAATAGCCTGACGGGCGAGCTGCGCCGGTTTCGGGAATTGGCGGTACTGACTGCCGATCACCCACAGGTCCGCCCCGTCATGGCGGGTCATACACCCGCAGCCGCGTTGCGCCCGGTTTTGCAAGAGATCGCGGATAAGACCGGCGCTTTGGATATTTTGCTGGTCGATGAAGCCGGGCAGGTGGTTACCGCCACGCAAGATGCTCGCCCAATGAACCATGCGGGCCGCGCGTATTTTGAGCGCGCGATGGATGGTGCTTTGGGTGTGTCCCATCTTTATCATGCCGCACCTGGGTCGCGGGCCTTCGTCTTTGCTGCCCCGGTGTTTTCGGATGCGGGGCCCGCGATTGGCGCATTGTTGGTCTACACAGATGTCGAACAGGTTGAGGCCTCATGGCGCGGGGCCAGCCCGACGGTGTTCTTCACGGATGCTTTGGGCGTTGTGTTTCTGTCCAACCGCTCAGAGCTGGCGTTTCGGTCCCGGTCCGGCCAGCCTGTGCCGCGTGCGGATGATCCGCTGGTGCCGCTCGCCCCCTTTGCGTTCTATACCGAGACGGCGATAGGCCCCTATGAAATCTGGAATATCGACGGCGGGCGGTATTTGCCGCAGCGCGCTTTGCATCTGACTGCCCCGCTGCCTGTCATCAATATGACCGCTGAGGTCTTGGTTGATGTGTCCCCCGCCCGTCAGGTGGCGTTATTGCAGGCGGCGGTGGTGGCTGCTGTTTGTCTGGTCTTTGGTATGTTGCTGTTCGTCGCCACACAGCGCCGCCGGACATTGGCGGCGCTGAATACCAAACTGGAACGCCGTGTCGCGGATCGCACCGCTGCCTTGCAGGAGCTAAACGCTGATTTGCGCCGCGAGGTGGCGGACCGCACTGCCGCTGAGGCCCGACTACAAAAGGCGCAAGATGATCTGGTTCAGGCCGGCAAGCTGTCTGCCCTTGGTCAAATGTCGGCGGGAATATCGCATGAGTTGAACCAACCTTTGACGGCGATCCGATCTTTCGCCGAGAATGCACAAGGGTTCCTAGAGCGCGACAAGCCCGACGTGGCCGCCCAGAACCTTGGCCGTATTTCCGAATTGGCCCGCCGCATGGGCCGCATCATCCGCAACTTGCGCGCCTTTGCCCGCCAAGAAGACGAGCCCCCTAAGAATGTTGAGCTGGTTGCCGTCATCGATGCCGTGTTGGAGATTGTCGCTCCGCGTGCCCAACAGGAGGATGTCGCATTGATCTGGGATTGCCCCACCGCGCCGGTCATTGTCCGTGGTGGCGAGGTGCGTTTGCAGCAGGTCATCTTGAACCTTGTCACCAATGGCATGGACGCGATGGAACACAGCGATCCGAAGGTCGTGACCATTGAAGTGTCGCAGCACGGTCCGCGCACGACGGTCTCTGTCCGCGATACCGGGCCGGGTATTGCCGAGCCTGAAAAAATCTTTGATCCTTTCTACACAACCAAGGCCGTTGGCGCGGCGGAGGGCATGGGGCTGGGGCTGTCGCTGTCGTATGGGTTGGTCCAAAGCTTTGGTGGGGCCATCCGGGGCCGCAATCACCCTGACGGCGGGGCCATCTTTACCGTGGAGCTGGATGCCGTCGCGCAAGAGGCCGCAGCATGACCGCGCAAGTCCTATTGGTTGATGACGACCGTGATATCCGCGAGGCCTTGGGGCAGACCCTTGAGCTGGCGGATTTGACACCCAATTTGGCGGGCTCGTTTGTCGCCGCAAAGGACCAACTGACCCCGGCGTTTGACGGCGTTGTCGTGTCCGATATTCGGATGCCCGGCCGCGATGGGTTCTATCTGTTGGATTTCGTCCGCGAAGTTGATCCCGAGTTGCCGGTGATCTTATTGACCGGCGAGGCTGACATCCCGATGGCTGTTCGTGCAATGTCTGCCGGGGCCTATGATTTTCTGGAAAAACCATGTGCCCCGCAGGACTTTGTCGCGGTGGTTCATCGCGCGTTGAAGGCCCGCGCCCTTGTGTTGGAAAATCGCCGCCTGAAGGCCGCTTTGACCAAGGGGGATGCTGCGTCTCGGATGCTGTTTGGTCGGTCTGCTTTGGCTGAGGGGCTACGGGATCAGGCCCGCGCTGCAGCCAAGGCCGGAACCGAGGTGCTGATTGCCGGAGATCCAGGGTCGGGCACGCCAAAGGTGGCCGAGGTGATCCATTTGCTGTCGCGCCGCGCGTCCCGCCCGTTTGTGAAACGCGCGGCCCCTTCGCTGGATGCCCCTGCTTTAGCGGTCGCATGGGATGCGGCGGCGGGTGGTACGTTTTATCTTGATGAGATCACAGGGCTTGATCCGGCACGTCAGGTCCAGTTGCTGGATCTGTTGGACGCAGGTCCAGGCCCTTGCGTCTTGGCGGGAACTACCCACGATTTGAAGGCCGCTGTGCGGGCAGGGACCTTTCATGCGGATTTGTTTTATCGGTTGGATATGATCCGTGTCCGGATCCCGGCATTGCACCAGCGTCCTGAAGATATCCCCGCCCTTTTTCAGCATTATGTGGCGCAGGCCAGTGAGCAGGCGAATGTCACACCGCCGCCGATCACCCCAGAATTGACGGCGCGTCTGATGGCGCAGGAGTGGCCCGGGAACGCCCGTGCGTTGATGAACGTCGCAATGCGATTCTCATTAGGATTGCATGATGCGGAGGCCCAAGAGGGGCTCGGGCTGGCCGCGCAAATGCTTCAGGTAGAACGTTCGTTGCTGGTGGCGTCACTGCAGCGTCAACAGGGAAACGCGACCGGCGTGGCGCGTGAACTACAGATGCCACGCAAAACCCTTTATGATAAGTTGAATAAACATAACCTTCGTGCAGACGACTTTCGTCGCGGGGCCGACTGACTTTGACATGCTGCCCTTCATGAAATGTACGAGAAATTGCTGTATTTGCGCAAATACTGTGTGGAATTCCGCACATATTTTTTGGTGTTCTGAATTTAATTTTGCAAGATATCATTAAATATCAATTCATTAAGTATTGATCTTAAAGTTTTGTCAAATTTTCTTGCGGTCTGCAGAGGTCCATCGTTTGGTTGCCGCAATCGCTTCATTATGGGCGAGGAGGTTTCTTGGGAGGAATTCAATGACCTTTTTAAAAGCAGCGGCCGCAATGGCTGCTATCTCTGTCATGGCAACTGCAGCGCAGGCGGATACCGCTGGCTGCGACGGTGATGAAATCGTCGTCAAATTCAGCCACGTCACCAACACCGATCGTCACCCCAAAGGCATTGCAGCGACCCTGCTGGCCGAGCGTGTGAACGCTGAAATGGATGGCACGATGTGCATGGAAGTGTTCCCGAACTCGACCCTGTACACAGACGAGCAGGTGATTGAGGCGATGTTGCGCGGTGATGTCCAGTTGGCGGCCCCTTCACTGTCCCTGTTTGAATCGATCACCAAAGCGTTCCGCCTGTTCGATCTGCCCTTCATGTTTGAAAACATCGAAGCAGTGGACGCATTCCAGGCATCCGACGCCGGCCAGGCGATGAAAGACGCCATGCAGCGCCGTGGTCTGCAGGGGCTGGAGTTCTGGCACAACGGTATGAAGCAGATCAGCGCGAACGTGCCGTTGGAGTCACCTGCAGATGCGGATGGGTTGAAGTTCCGCGTGCAACCGTCTGACGTGCTGGTGGCCCAGATGGAAGCGCTGGGTGCCTCGCCGCAACCCATGTCATTCTCGGAAGTTTATGGCGCCTTGCAAACCGGCGTTGTGGACGGCCAGGAGAACACATGGTCCAACATCTACGGGCAGAAATTCTTTGAAGTGCAGGATGGCATCACAGAGACCAACCACGGCATCATCGACTATCTGGTTGTCGCTTCGGTTGACTGGCTTGACAGTCTTGAGCCAGATGTCCGTGATCAGTTCCTAACCATTCTGTCTGAAGTGACGGACACCCGGAATGGTGAATCCACACGCGTGAACGCTGAAAACCGCGAAGCGATTGTGGAAGCGGGCGGTGTTGTGCGCGAATTGACAGCTGAACAACGTGCGGTCTGGGTCGACGCGATGAAGCCCGTTTGGGAGCAGTTTTCTGACGATGTCGGCCAAGAAAACATCGACGCGGCACAGGCGATCAACGACTCGCTTTAATCGCGCAGCTTAGCAATGACGGCCCGGGGACCTGGGCCGTCTTTTTGCGCCGTCCCAAGGGGAAAATTTATGAGCAGCAAATACGCGCCGAAAGGCCCGGTTGGCCGTGCCGTGCATGGGTTTGAGGAAAACGCGATCGCGTTTTTGTTAGGCCTGATGACCATGTTGACCTTCGCCAATGTCGTTTTGCGATACGGCTTTAACAGTTCTATCATCTGGAGCCTTGAGGTGGTGCTAGTGCTATTTGCCTGGCTGGTCCTTTTTGGGGTTGCTTACGGGTTCAAAGTTACCGCCCACCTGGGTGTGGATGCGATTACCAACCTGCTGCCCCCAAAACCGCGCAAGGTCGTTGCCTTGATCGCAGGCGCCGCTACGATTTTCTATGCGACGATGCTGTTGAAAGGCGCATGGGACCAATGGGCCCCCTTCGCCGATCTGCCCCCCACAACGGGCAAGTGGTTTCCCACCGGTTTTGATTTTGATGCCCGTGGTCGCAGTTTCTTTGAGACCGATCAGATCCCAATGCCGGGTTTCCTGCGGTTTTTGGAAGACTGGATCAACTATGGTGAGCGCTATTCCAAGATGCCCCGCATGATCCCCTATACGATCCTGCCCATTGCCGCCGTGCTGATCTTTTTCCGCGTCATTCAGGCCGTTTGGCGCATTTGGACTGGCGAGAGCGAAAGCCTGATTGTCAGTCATGAAGCAGAAGAAGCGGTCGAAGAAGCCGCCCAAAAACTAAGCAAAGAGGCCTAAGCCCATGGAAGTTGCTTTTCTTTTCTTGATGATTATCGGCCTGCTGTTGCTTGGCGTGCCGATTGCGGTGTCACTGGGTGTCGCCTCGATCATTTTCCAGCTGGCGTTCTCGGACACCTCACTGGCTGCTGTGGCCCAATCGCTTTATCTGGCGATGGCCGGGCATTACACGCTATTGGCTATTCCGTTCTTTGTGCTGGCCTCATCCTTCATGTCCACCGGCGGTGTGGCCAAACGCATCATTCGCTTTGCGATCGCCTGTGTCGGCCATTTGCAGGGGGGGCTCGCCATTGCGGGTGTCTTTGCCTGTATGATGTTTGCGGCCTTGTCCGGGTCGTCCCCGGCGACGGTTGTGGCCATCGGGTCCATCGTGATCGCCGCGATGACCCAGGTGGGTTATACCAAGGAATTCGCTGCCGGTGTGATCTGTAACGCAGGCACATTGGGCATCCTAATCCCCCCATCCATTGTGATGGTGGTCTATGCCTCTGCCACGGATGTGTCAGTGGGCCGGATGTTTCTGGCTGGTGTGATCCCCGGGATGATGGCTGGTTTCATGTTGATGGTGACGATCTATGTCATCGCCCGTTTCAAGAATATGCCGAAAGGCGAATGGCGCGGCTGGAGCGAGGTTTTCGACAGTTTCCGTGATGCGCTCTGGGGGCTGATGCTGATTGTGATCATCATGGGCGGTATCTACGGCCATCCTTGGGTTAGCTTTGAAAACGGTTTTGCGATCTATTGGAAGGGCGGAGCCTTTACCCCAACCGAGGCGGCTGCGGTTGCTGCAGTCTATGCCTTTGTCGTGGCCACCTTCATCTACCGTGATATGGGCCCCTTGGCCGCGCGGGATAGTGAAGGGAATATCTTCCAAGGCGAGGCGGTCAGCCTGTCTGCGGCTGCCGTACCGCAGAAGTCAAACCTGCTGCAAAAGCCCTGGGCTTTGGTTACCGCGTTTTTCCATAAGGACACCCGCGAGACTTTGTTCGAAGGCGGCAAGCTGACCATCACGCTGATGTTTATTATCGCCAATGCTCTGCTGCTGAAGCACGTACTGACGGATGAACAGATCCCGCAGCATATCGCAGGGGCTATGCTGGATGCAGGCCTCGGTCCGGTGACTTTCCTGATTATCGTCAATGTGATCTTGCTGATCGGTGGGCAGTTTATGGAGCCGTCGGGGCTGATCGTCATCGTTGCCCCGCTGGTGTTTCCGATCGCCATTCAGTTGGGCATTGATCCCATTCACCTTGGCATCATCATGGTTGTGAATATGGAGATTGGGATGATCACCCCGCCGGTTGGGCTGAACCTCTTTGTCACCTCCGGCGTGGCGCAGATGCCCATGATGGCTGTTGTCCGGGCAGCCCTGCCATTCTTAGGCGTGCTGTTCATCTTCCTGATCATGATCACCTATATTCCGGCGATTTCGACCTTCTTGCCGACCTACTTTATGGGGCCGGAGATTATCGTAAATTAGCGAGGGGCAACAAATTTCTAGAAATTTGTTGCGGCCTCCAGCGGAGTTGTCGCCTAATTGGACGAAGAAAGATCAGGCGTTTTCCAACGCTGTGATGATGGGTGAGAAGTCAGCCGCTTTTAGGCTGGCCCCACCCACAAGCGCGCCGTCGACGTTTGCGACGCTGAAGATTTCGGCTGCATTACTGGGTTTCACCGAGCCGCCATAGATGATGCGCATCTCGTTCGCGTCGCTGAACCGCTGTTGCAGCCGCGCCCGGATGTGGCCGTGCACCTCTGCGATTTGGTCCAGCGTTGGCACTTTGCCGGTGCCAATGGCCCAGACCGGTTCGTAGGCGATTACTGTGTTTTCATTGTCCGCTTCATCCGGGATGGAACCCGCGAGCTGGGTATCGATCACATCCAATGTCGTGCCACCTTCACGCTCGGCGAGTGTTTCCCCGATGCAGATCACCGCAATCAGACCTGCATCATAGGCGGCCTGTGTTTTCGCGGCGATCATCTCGTCAGTCTCGCCGTGATCCGTGCGCCGTTCGGAATGTCCGGTCAGAACATAGCTTGCCCCAGCGTCGGCCAACATATCAGCGCTGAGGTCGCCCGTGTGCGCCCCGCCTATGGCCGCGTGACAATCTTGTCCGCCGATATCAAAGGGCGTGTCCTGGCAGCGGTCGATCAAGGTGGCGGGCGGGCAGATCAGGATATCAACATCCGCATCGGCGTGTTTTTCCTCAAGCTTGATAAGTTCGGTCAAGTTGGCGCGCAGCCCGTTCATCTTCCAGTTTCCGGCAGCAAGTTTACGGGGCATGTTGTCGTCCTTTTGTCTTATCTCAAGACTTGCTATCAACTTCGTGAACAATCGGAAAGAGCGACAATGGATGTAACCATTCCCCGGATCGATGCGGCGGCCTTGCTGGCTGGCGATACCGCCTCGCAAGAGTTGGTTGCGGAAGCTGCGACCGGGGTCGGCTTTCTGACTGTCTACAATACCCCGATATCAACCGCCCGGGCGCAGGTTGTTCTTGCGGCTTATCACGCGTTCTTTGCGTTGCCTGCCTCTGAAAAGGCGGCCTATGACATGGCGCAAACTGGATCGAACAGAGGGTGGGGCGCGCCGGGGTCAGAACGTGTGGATCCGGATGCGAACCCCGATTATAAGCAAGTCTTTGATTGCGGGCTTGAGCTGTTACCTGGTGATCCATTGGCCGCATTGCCGTGCTATGCCCCAAATATATGGCCCGTTGCACCTGCGGATTTTGCCACTGTCCTGCGCGCATATTACCGCGATGCAAGTGCGTTCGCGCTTGATCTGCTTTGTGCCATTGCAGATGCTGTGGGCCAGAACGGCGCGTATTTTCGCGACCAGTTTGATCTGCCCATGGCGTTGTTGCGCGGCAATTTTTATCCAACCCGTCCGGCTTGGGCTGGGGACAAGGATTTTGGGATTGCCACCCATACCGATTATGGTTGTCTGACTTTGCTGGCCACGGATGGGTCTCCTGGTCTGGAGGTGCGCAAGCGCGGTGGCGGTTGGATCCCGGTGTCGGCCCCGCCGGGCGAGTTTGTCATCAATTTTGGTGAGATGCTGGAGATGTGGACAAGCGGATTAATCAAGGCGACCCCGCACCGGGTTGTTGGGACCAAGCACGAGCGCATTTCGGTCCCGTTGTTCTTTAATCCCAATCATGACGCCAATGTTGCTCCGAAAGGTGCCCCGGCGATCTTTGCTGCAGAGCATCTGCAGCGCCGGTTTGATGAAACCTACGTCCATCTGCAAAGCAAGGTTAGATCCTAGCCCTAACGAACGCCATTCATGCTAAGCCTGCATGATAGTCGTTGCCAATTGGACATTTATTCCGGTGTTTGAGGGGCTTACTCTTTCTTCAAATCGCCAATGAGACCACGATGACGATCTCTTTTTCTTGGGCACCCTGCACAGGTGCCGCGCGCCGTTTCGGTCATTTTCTTGCAGCTGCCGTCATGCTCGGGGCGGGCGCTGCTTTCGCGCAGCCCTCTGACTTTATGGGGCCGTCGGTCCAGAACCTGTCGGTCGGTTTGTTCTGTCAGCCCAATGTGGACCTTGAGGAAGAAAGCCCGGGATCGGCGTCGGGATTTCGAAACGTGATATCCGCCGTTCCGGTTCACGTGAAGTCGACCCAGACGATTGATACCCGTTTGGGCAACACATTTGGTGTTCAGGTCAGAATGAAAAATGACGACCATTGGGGATCCGTCGAGTTACGCTATACACATCCGCCATTTCCAAACGACGGCACAACCGAGCAAAACCTGACCCAGGATTTTTACGACGATTGGAACGTCTTTTCTTATACATTTGATTTCCCATACGAGCAGGTTGAAGGGATTTGGACCCTAGAGGCCTGGAGCGATACCGAGCAGTTGTTTCGGATCAGCTTTGATATGGTCAGCGGGACAGGGCAGGCGGGTGCGTCGCCACGGTGCAACTGAGCCTTTATAAGTCTTGGGCTGCGCCTAGGGGGCGAGGTTTTCGCTGCCCCGCAAGAATTGCTTGGCCAGATCGCAGGCGCTTTCCGGGTCATCCAGCGCGCTTTCGGGCAGTGACCAATAGGGCATGTTGTGGAACTGTTCGGCCCCGTCACCTGCCAGTGTTACAGCCATATCGGGCGTCGTTTTGCAGTAGATCCGCCCATCACTGCTGACCAGCGCAAAGACGGTGCCTGCGTGATAGATGCAGATACCGCCGAACATTTTGCGTGTGGTGATTTGGCCGAGGCCAGAAAACAGATCGGTCGCGAAAGCGATATCGGCGTCGCTGACGGCCATTACTTAGTTGCGAGGCTTTCGTCGAATTTGATCGACTCGCCGCAGCCGCAGGCATCTACCACATTGGGGTTCCGGAATTTGAAGCCGGACTCCAGCAGGCTGACTTCATAGTCAATCTCGGTCCCAAAAAGAAACATCTGCGCCATAGGTGCGATCATCACCCGGGCCCCATCCTGTTCGACCACTTCGTCCAGTGGATCCACCTCGGTCACATAGTCCATGGTGTATTCCATTCCCGCGCAGCCGCCTTTCTTGACGCCGATGCGCAGCCCCTGATGGCCGTCTTTGTCCATCAGCTTGGCGATTTGCGCCGCTGCTTTGTCGGTGATGCTGACTGCTTGTTTGCCGGGAATGCCGAACATGGGGGGTGCTCCTTGGTGCGTGCCCTTAACTTAGGGTGTCGCGAAGGAAATTCCAAGCGGTGGCAGCTCTGCCAGCAGAACCAACGTCCCATAGCCACAGACCAGGGCCCAGCCGAAAGACGCCAGCGTGCCGATGATCACATATTCAGCGGCCCTTTGGTCCCCTGATGTCGTGTCATAGCGCAGCACCGATTTGGCCGCGATCAAGAAGCCAACGCCAGTGGGCTGCCCCACCAGAAGCAGCACAAAGATCAAGCCCCGTTCCAGCACACCGATCAGGGTGCCGCCATTTTCAAGCCCTGGGGGCAGGTCCGCGTTGGCCCATGGCGCCATCAGTAAGCCGATCGCAAAGGCGCCGGCCCGCGTCGCGAGGATCAGACCAGCAAAGATCACCATGACGCTTGGGAGCCAGGTCATGTTGGCCCAAATCCCGTCTTGCCAGAGCGCCGGAAACAGCGTGGCAGTGATCCCCAGTGTCACAACATGCGCGCCCTGATCGCCTAGAAACGGCCAGAGCGTTGTTCCGCGAAAGCCAAAGGTCTTGATGGCGTCGATCCCCACATGTATCGCGGCGAGCACCAAAACCTGCCAGGCTGTCACGCTTCCGATTGCCAGTTGCAGCGTGACCAACACGATCAGCCCATGCAGCAAGAGCACCTGTGGTTTGCGCTTATTCGCGACAAGCCAGTTATTTTGCAGCAGAAAGTCGGCCAAGACATGGGCAAAGAGTAGGGCGGCAAAGGTTTGCATGCGAATTAGTCCAGCGGTGGTGTCGTAAAATCGTGGTCGCGAAATGCGCGAATGGCGGTTTCAAAATACGCCAGCCCTGCGCTAGCCAGCCGACTTTGCACTGCTTGGCGGGTAATGCCAAGCTCTGCTGCGATTTCATCTTGGGTGCGTGGAAAGTCGCGCATGGCGTGGGCCACGGCCTCGGCCTGTGCGGCGGTCCATGTGGCGGTGATGAATTCAGTAAACCCAATGATTGCGGCTTGTGTTGCCCCGATCCCATAGCCTGCGATGGCCAGCGTGCGCTTACGGCTCATCTTATCCAGGTGGTGCCCCGAGATGATGAAGGCTGTCCCGTTTGCATCGGACAGATCATCTGTCCCGAGCGTGTCAGCGGGCCCAATCCCGATGGCCAGCCGCGTTTTGACCCCCGATTGCCCAGCGCGCAGCCGTGCAAGGATAAATAGGACTACATGCAGCGTGAGTTCTGGCCGCCCCAGTGCAATTTGCCAGCCGTCCCCCCGATACCGGGTGAACCGCAGATCAAGCCCCCAGTCAGCCCCAAAGTCGGCCGCGGCCGCACTGAGCGTTTCGAAGGTTGTGTTCAGCGCCGCTGTAGTGACGCTGCGCGATTTGATCAGATCGCCCGTGATGACGGTATAGAGTTGCATAAGCAAGTTATAGTATTTGCTTATGCGTAAAGCAAATATATTTGTTTGCTTGTGCTGTAAGCAAGCTTTTTAACTTGCTTACAACAGGTTGGGCTTACAGGCCCATCTTACAGACCCATGCAGTTGGCATAATAGGTCGTTGTCGCAGGCCAGTCCGAGAACATGCCTGCGATGCCCACTTCTTGTGCCAGTACATCAAGCACTTCGAAGTAGGCCCCGTCAGCGTTGACTGCTTCTGTCACCGTCTGGTAGTACCAGCCGCCGCCGGCGGCCAAAGGACCGGAGCGTTCCAGTGTCCAAGTGATGATCTCAAGATCAGCTTCTTTCGCCGCGATGGCCAATGCGGAGGGGGCCATGTTACCATCTTCAAGCGTCAACAGCATCCACAACGGAGGTGCGATGAAGTTGATCCCCATGCCCTTCAATTCAGCCATGGTGTTGGGCCATGTGCTTGGGTCTTGTGGTGAATAGCCTTCGATGTCGTATTCATCCATCAGATACACGGCCTGTGCGCCGAAATCGGGTTCGTTTTCAACCCAGTAGAGCACATCATTCAGGTTAAATGACTGCAGCCAAACATCAGATGCAGGCACGCCGGCTGCTTTATATTCGTCAACCAGCTTCTGGGCATAGTCTTCTTGGCTGAACCCGTTGAAGGGCATCTCAACAGAAGGTGATTTCAGCTCGGGTGTGAATTTGGCGCCCAGATCCCGGAAAACCTCAATGGATTCGGCGTGTGTCATCAGCGTGGCGTTATCCACGTAAAGATCAGTCCGCCAGTTGGCTGTGCCGCCGAGATATTCCTCTGCGGTTGTGGCTGCACCGTTGGCTGCGTCCATCTTCGGCGACAGCGTCTGGAATTCAGCCAATGTGATATCGCTGGTCCGGCATTCAGCAGCGGCTGGCGTCTCACCTGCGGCGGGGCTGAACGGTGTTGTGCACTGGCTCGCCAGATCACTGGTGACGATGTCTGTCGTTGTGTGCAGGTCGTTTTGCGCGTGCCGGCAGACCAGCTCAAGATCGGATGTAAAGGTTACATCACATTCCAAAATGCCTGCACCCATCTGGGCCGCAGCGACGTTTGATTCCACAGTGTGTTCGGGGAACATCAAGGGCGCGCCACGGTGTCCGATGGAAAAGTCAGAACGCGTTGGCGTTTGTGCTGCACAGGATTCCAACTGTGTTTTCAAAGGGCTGTCGTCCATCTGGCTGATCAGATAGGCGGGACGGGGACCGTAGGTCAGATTGGTATCGGCAATGGCGGTTGTGCCTGCCAGGGTCGCGATAAGGGTCAGTGAAAGACGTGTCATAAGAGACTCCATTTTAGTCATGGAGCCCAGATGAGTGGCCTTTGTAACGGTTGGTTAACGATTAGATGACGGTTTATCGACGGGCTACATAAAGCCCAGTTCAAGCCGCGCTTCGTCGGACATCATCTCCATGCCCCATTGCGGTTCAAACGTCATTTCAACGTCTACATGTTTAACGCCGGGCAGGGGTTCGATGGCATCGGCCACCCAGCCGGGCATCTCACCAGCCACCGGGCAACCCGGTGCGGTCAGCGTCATGATCACGTTCACGGCGTTATCTTCTTTGATATCAATCGTGTAAATCAGTCCGAGATCATAGATATTCACCGGAATTTCCGGGTCATAGACAGATTTGCAGGCCATCACGATCTCTTCATACATCGGATGATCCGTGGTCGAAGGCGCGATCAGCGGCGTTCCTTCAAGCTGTGCATTGCTATCTGTCATGACATCCGTTCCTATAATCCTGAGCATTCGTATAGGGTTTGACGCGGTAAGCGTAAAGGGGGCCGTGCCTAAGACGTGGCGACAGATGCCGCCCTGTTTGGCCACCCCCAGCCCGCTACATATGTCAGGAAAAGGGCTGCCGCAGCGAATAGTCCCGTGGCCATGACAAAGACGCTTGTGATCGCCTCGGCATCCGAGAGCCTACCGGCAAGCAGAATGACCGGTGGCATCAGTAGTTTGAAGATTGCCCCCGTGATCCCTGCGACCCGTCCCATATGGTCTGCGCTGGTGCTTTCCTGCCGGTAGGACCAGATCCCGATGTTGTAGAAAATGGCGACAGCCCCTTCGAGCAGGCTGATCACGAACAAGGTCGGCAATGTAGGGGCCGCCGCAGTCAGCAGGCTGAGCCCCCCAAGCATCCAAATGGGCCAGAAGAACGCGGCGCGATACCCCATATGTCGTCTGATCTTGGACGCGATCGTTGCTGTTAAAACGGACCCGATGCCTGCCGCTGCGACCACGAGCCCCACTTGGAAGTCATTGGCCTGCAGTTGCACCTTGAGCTTGAGGATCAGCCCGACGGTAAATGCACCTGCCGCCGCGTTTGTCAGCACGACCGCAGTGGTCATCATCACCAGTTCCCGGTTCCTTGTAAAAACCGCAAGGCCTTCGCGTAAGGACGGCCAGAACGGGGTGGGTGCCTTCAACGTTTCATCCGGATTGACGGTAAAGGCTGCAAAGGTTGTGATCAGCAAGAGCACCGTCACGCAGCCTACCAATCCGGTTCCGCCAAAACTGAGCAGCACTAACCCGCCCAAGGCAGGCCCCACCGTCATGATCGTCGCGTTGATCGCACTTCCCAGTGCTGTTGCATCGCTGAGCCGATCTTCAGGCACCGTCAGCCTCAGCAGTGTGAATTGCAGGTTTGACAGCGCATATCCGACCGCATTCAGGAAGATGACAAACAGCGCCAAATTCGCCAGATTGACCAAATCTGCCAGCATCAGCCCCCACAGCAGCGCGCAAGAGAGTGTCAGCAGCCCGGTATAAAGCCGGAACCCGAAGGATTTGCGCATCCGGTCGTTGATCACACCCACGAAGATCGCAAAGACGATATTTGGCACAAAGCCCGCCCCTTTGATCAAGGCAAGCCCGGTGCCTGTCCCGCTGATTTCTAGCGCCAAAAGGGGCAGGGCGAAGGACAGCATGTCTTGCGCCAGAAGAACAGCGGCAATAATGCCGGTGGCTGTTAAGAAATGCCGGTTGTAACCCATAATCAAACTAACGGCCGCCCTTGGCTTCAGCCTGTGCCAATTGTCCCGGCGTTTCTCTGATTGGCAGGTGCAGCAATGTGGCCAGCAGCCCCAGTGCAACAGCCGCCCACCACATGGGTCCGTAGTGCCCGTAGATGTCGTAGATCCGCCCCCCGAGCCATGAACCAAGAAACGCCCCTGACTGATGGCTTAGAAAGATCATCCCACCAAGCGTCGACAGATACGTCAGTCCTTGGGTTTGCGCCACAAGCGCAGTGGTCAGGGGGACCGTTGATAGCCACAGCAGCCCCATCGCGGCTGAGAACACATAGATGCTGCCTGGTGTGAGTGGTGCAAGAATGAACAGCGTGATCACGATGGCGCGGGTGAAATAGATGCCACTGAGCACCCGTTTTTTGGACATCCGCTGCCCAGACCAGCCAGACAAAAACGAGCCTGCTATGTTGAACAGCCCAATCAGCGCCAGAGACCATGCGCCAAGCGATTCCCGCAAGCCTTCGTCGGCGATATAGGCGGGCAGGTGGGTTTGGATAAAGGCCACATGGAAACCGCAGACAAAGAACCCGGTAAAGAGCAGCACATATGCCCGGTCTTGGAATGCGGATTTGATTGCGTAGCCAAATCGGCTATTGCCCGCCTCTACGGTAGGGACCGACACCCGATTGACGAAGATCGCCATGGGGACGATCAGAAGGAAACTGATGGCGATCGCCATGATCGCGTTTTGCAGCCCGATCCGGTCCATCAAGAACACGGACATCGGGGCTGCGATGAACATTCCCGCTGATGCAGAAGCTGTGCCCAGCCCCAGCACGAAACTGCGCCGTCCTGCCGAGACAACTTTGCCCAAAGCGATGATTACGATCTGAAAGGCCGCAGCACCTGTTCCAATACCGACGATGACGCCCGACCAGATAAAGACCTGTGGATCGATTGACGTGGCCCGGATTGCAAAGCCGGCTGCGGCGACCAGCGCCCCAAACACGAGAACCCTACCGCTTCCATACCGGTCGGCGACCATCCCTGCGATGGGTTGTGTCATCCCCCAACAGATTGCCTGGACGGCCATTGAGAGGGCAAAGACTTCGCGTGGCCAGCCCAAGGCCTCGGTCATCGGTCGCAGGAAAACCCCAAATGTCGCAGCAAAGCCGAAGCTGATGAAGGCGATGATGCACCCCGCAAAAATGGCGGCGCGAACGGCGGGTGAATCTTGATCTGGGTCATGCATGCCCCGACCTTATGTGTGGCATCCGCCGACCGAAAGGCTTTTCAATTGCCAATGCTTGAGCCATATCGCGCAGAACCTTTAGGATGATCCCATGACCAACCGTTTTTCATTCGCCCTGAACGCAACAGATGGCAAAGCCCGCACGGGTGTGATCAGCACGCCGCGCGGTGACATTCGCACGCCTGCGTTCATGCCCGTGGGCACAGCGGCCACCGTCAAGGCGATGATGCCTGAGAGTGTGGCGGCCACTGGCGCCGATATCTTGTTGGGCAATACCTACCATCTGATGCTCCGCCCGACGGCCGAGCGCATTGATGCATTAGGTGGCCTGCATAAGTTCATGAATTGGGATAAACCGATCCTGACCGATAGTGGTGGATTTCAGGTGATGAGCCTGTCGGATCTGCGCAAGCTGACCGAGGAAGGGGTGACCTTTAAATCCCATATCGATGGCTCAAAGCATCACCTGACCCCTGAGCGATCGATGGAAATCCAAAAGCTGCTTGGCTCGGATATCGTCATGTGTTTTGACGAATGCCCCGCGCTGCCTGCGGACCGCAAGCGGATCACGCAAAGTATGGAGCTGTCCATGCGGTGGGCCCAGCGATCCCGTGATGCCTTTGGTGACAGGCCTGGCCATGCGCTTTTTGGTATTCAGCAGGGCGGGCTTGAGCAAGATTTGCGTGCCCAGAGTGCCGAAGCCTTGCGCGCTATTGAATTTGATGGCTACGCCGTGGGCGGTCTCGCTGTGGGCGAAGGGCAGGAGGCCATGTTTGGCGTGCTGGATTTCGCCCCGGATCAGTTGCCAGCGGACAAACCCCGCTATCTGATGGGCGTGGGCAAGCCGGATGATATCGTGGGCGCGGTGAAGCGAGGCATTGATATGATGGATTGCGTGCTGCCCAGTCGGTCAGGCCGCACAGGCCAGGTGTTTACCCGGCGCGGTGTGCTGAACATCAAAAACGCCCGTCATGCGGATGATCGGCGTCCCTTGGATGCGGATTGCAAATGTCCCGCCTGCACCAAATATTCACGCGCCTATCTGCATCACGTGTTCCGAGCGCAAGAGATGATCAGCGGCATGCTGCTGACCTGGCACAACCTCCATTATTTCCAGGATCTGATGCAGGGCATGCGCGACGCGATTGCAACCGGTACGTTTGAGGCCTGGGAGGCGGCGTTTCATGCAGGTCGCGCACAGGGGGATGTGGAACCGCTGTGACCGAGACCCAGATCACAATCGCCGCAAATGGGGTCACGCTTGCCGGGACGTTATGTGTGCCTGACGCCCACAAGGCTGTTGTGATCTTTGTGCATGGGTCTGGTCCACAGGATCGGGATGAAAACTCTGAAAAGGCAAAACTGAATGTCTTCAATGTTTTGGCCGGTGGACTTGCGCAAATCGGGATCGCGTCGTTTCGCTATGATAAACGGGGTGTTGGCGCGTCCTCGGGGGATTTTCTGAAGGTCCGGCAGTCTGATTTGATTGCAGATCTGGTGGCCGTGATTGCGGATATTGCGGCGCGCGGGCTTGGGCCGATCTATCTTTGCGGCCATTCCGAAGGAACGGCGATCGCCGCAGCCGCAGCAGCGCAGGCCCCGGTTCACGGCCTGATCCTGCTTTGCCCCTATGTCATGCCGGGCGCGGATATCTTGCGATGGCAGGCGGCCCAAGGCCAAGCCATTGTGGATCAAATGACGGGGCTGAAGGGCATGGTCGCACGCGGTCTCACCCGGGTCATGGGTGGGCCAGAAAAGGTGCAAGAGCGTATGATTGCGCGGGTTTTGGTCAGTGATCGCCCTGATATGCGGATTGCTGGCCGTAAAGTGTCAGCCGGTTGGATGCGTGATTTTATCACTTCGGATGTCGACTCGCTTCATCAAGACAATAAGCGCTCCACATTGGTTGTTGCCGCCGAACGCGATTGTCAGTGCCCGCCGGGCGATGGGGCCGTGATTGCGGGCTATAATCCCAATGCCAGTTTGGTGTCTTTGGCCGATCTGTCACATCTTTTGCGGGCGACAACGGTGGATGGGTTTCTCGATTATCCAAGGCAATTAACGCAGCCGATGGATGAGCGCGTTGGGGCCGCGATTTGTGATTGGATGCTCCTGCAAGTGTCATAGATGAGTCGCTGATTTGCTGCAAAGACGCCGCTTTGTTGTGGTAGTCTCGCTCAGAGAGATATAATTTTACCCAGTTGGCATCTATTTTGGGTCAAAACATTAAGTAATTCATGGTTGTCTGCTTGCAGCTGTCCACGCATACAGGCACTCTTCTGCGAAACCACAAAATGTCTGCTTGAAACAGTTAAGAGCTGACCCCACATATTGATGCCGAGAGGAGACGCCCCATGTTGCCGCTATAGCGGGACGGGTGCGTCTTGCCAAAAAAGGAAACGAGCATGCAAGAACCATTGAGTTCATCTTACCCCGTCCTGCCGCTGCGCGATATTGTGGTATTTCCGCATATGATCGTGCCGCTGTTTGTGGGCCGGGAAAAATCGGTCCGCGCCCTCGAAGAGGTGATGCAGGACGACAAGCAGATTTTGCTGTCCAGCCAAATTGACCCCGGCGAGGACGACCCCGATGAAGAGGGTATCTATAAGGCTGGCGTGCTGGCCAACGTGCTGCAACTGCTGAAATTGCCCGATGGCACCGTCAAGGTGCTGGTCGAAGGTCGCGGCCGTGTGCGCATCACGGGTTTTGTTGAGAATGAGAACTTTTTTGAGGCTTCCGCCGAATATCTGACCGAAATGCCCGGTGAGCCTGCTGAGGTTGAAGCGCTTGTGCGCAACGTCTCGGCCGAGTTTGAGCGTTATGCCAAGATCAAAAAGAATATCCCCGAAGAGGCGATGGCTGCCGTTGGCGATGCCACTGAGCCTGCGAAACTGGCGGACCTTGTGGCCGGTCATCTGGGCATTGAAGTTGATCAAAAGCAGTTGCTGCTTGAGACGCTCTCGGTGTCCGAACGGTTGGAAAAAGTCTTTGGCTTGATGCAGGGTGAGATGTCCGTGCTGCAGGTTGAGAAAAAGATCAAAACCCGCGTCAAAACCCAGATGGAGCGCACCC
Source organism: uncultured Paracoccaceae bacterium (assembly GCA_947501555.1). Taxonomy (GTDB): domain Bacteria; phylum Pseudomonadota; class Alphaproteobacteria; order Rhodobacterales; family Rhodobacteraceae; genus Yoonia. The sequence continues at coordinate 1,121,879 of CANMWG010000001.1, read as the reverse complement.
AACGCGAATATTATTTGAATGAGCAGATGAAGGCCATTCAAAAGGAATTGGGCGACGGCGACGAGGGCCAGAACGAAGTTGACGAGCTTGAGGCGAAGATCGCCGAAACCAAACTGTCCAAAGAGGCCCGCGAGAAGGTCGATGCGGAGCTGAAAAAGCTTAAGAACATGTCACCAATGTCCGCTGAGGCGACGGTTGTGCGCAACTATCTTGATTGGGTGTTGGGCGTGCCATGGGGCGTGAAATCGCGCACCAAAAAGGACCTGCATAAGGCGCAGGCAGTGTTGGATAATGACCACTACGGGCTTGAGAAAGTCAAAGAACGCATCGTTGAATATTTGGCCGTGCAACAGCGCTCTGCCAAGCTGAAAGGCCCGATCATGTGTTTGGTCGGCCCTCCCGGCGTTGGTAAAACATCGCTTGGAAAATCTGTCGCCAAGGCGACGGGGCGCGAGTTTATTCGCATCTCGCTGGGTGGCGTGCGCGATGAGAGCGAAATTCGCGGGCACCGTCGGACCTATATCGGCTCCATGCCCGGTAAGATCATTCAGGCGCTGAAGAAGGCCAAGACAACCAACCCGCTGATCCTGCTCGATGAGATTGACAAGATGGGTCAGGACTTCCGGGGTGATCCGGCGTCGGCGATGTTGGAAGTGCTTGATCCGGAACAGAATGCAACCTTCGTCGATCACTACCTTGAGGTCGAATACGACCTGTCGAACGTGATGTTCCTGACCACTGCGAACTCGTATAATATGCCTGGCCCGCTGCTGGACCGGATGGAGATCATTTCGCTGTCAGGCTATACCGAAGACGAAAAGGTTGAGATCGCCAAACAACACTTGTTGCCGAAGGTCATGAAAAACCATGGGCTGAAAGAGAAAGAATTCTCGGTCGCCGATGACGCATTGCTGGCGATGGTACGGGTCTACACGCGTGAAGCGGGTGTGCGGAATATGGAACGCGAATTGGCCAAGGTCGCGCGCAAGGCCGTCACGATGATTGTCAAGAAAGAGGCTGACGTGATTGCAGTGAATGCAGGCAACCTTGATGATTTCCTAGGTGTCGAAAAGCACCGCTTTGGCTTGGCCGAGGAAGAGGATCAGGTGGGTGTTGTCACAGGTCTGGCCTGGACATCCGTGGGCGGTGAGCTGTTGAATATCGAAGCGCTTCGCCTGCCGGGCAAGGGCCGGATGAAGACCACTGGTAAGCTGGGCGACGTGATGAAGGAATCCATCGATGCGGCCTCTAGCTATGTGCGGTCGATAGCACCCGAAATTGGGGTGAAACCACCCAAGTTTGACGTGATCGATATCCACGTGCACGTCCCCGATGGGGCCACACCCAAGGACGGACCAAGCGCTGGTTTGGCGATGGTCACATCCATCGTTTCGGTGCTGACGGGTATTCCCGTACGCAAGGATATCGCCATGACGGGCGAGGTGTCATTGCGCGGCAATGCGATGCCCATTGGTGGATTGAAAGAGAAGCTGCTGGCCGCTTTGCGCGGTGGTATCACAACGGTTCTGATCCCGCAGGATAATGCCAAAGACCTGCCAGAGATCCCAGACAACGTGAAGGAAGGTCTGACGATCATTCCGGTCAAACATGTCTCGGAAGTGTTGGAACATGCGCTGGTCAGCAAGCCCGAGGCCATTGAATGGGATGAGGCCGCCGAAGAGGCCGCCGCCGCAGCGACGCTCAAGGCGCAAAACGCGGCAGAAGGCGTGCGCCCGCACTGATCCTTTTGGAGCCCTGTAAATTTGGAAAGGCGCGCCCGGCAACAGGCGCGCCTTTCGTGTTATTGCGTGAGGTGGGTTTTAACCCGCCGCCCTTCATAGGTGGCATTCAAGGGGAAAGCTGTTACAGTCAGCCGAGAAAAATAAGGGCAGCACATGGCACGTAAAACAACAAAACAAACTCCACCTGATCCCGTCGAAGAGACCATCGTCGCAATGATGAAGAAGCCAGAGTTTCTTGATGCCGTGGTGGCGCGCACCAACCTGAAAAAACGCGATGTCAAACCAGCGGCTGAGGCCGCATTGGCCGTCATCGCCGAGGCTTTGGTGCGCGGCGATGAAGTGAATTTGCCCCCAATGGGTAAACTGCGCGTTATCAAATCCAAACCTTTGGATGCAGGAGCACATGTCCTGACGCTGAAGCTGCGCACGATGAAAACGGCCGCACTAGCGCCTTCCGCGCCGCCTGATTCTGAAGCGTAAAAACCGCACAACCCTTTTATTGCTACCAGTACCCGGGGCATCAATCATGTGCCCTCAAAGAGGTCGAATTTGCCTTATCCAGAACTCTATATCCTGCGCCACGGCGAAACCGAATGGAATGCAGAAAACCGCATGCAAGGCGGGCTCAACTCGCCGCTCACCAACAAAGGTGAGATGGACGCAGCCCATCAGGGTGAAATCCTCAGACACTGTGATCTGACAGGTTTTTCCTTCATTTGCAGCCCTCAGGGCCGTGCGTTTCAGACCGGTGGGATCGCACTGGCGCGCATAGCCGACCATATCCGGACCGATGATCGGTTGCGTGAAATCGGCGTGGGCGATTGGTCGGGCCGGCTGCGTCATGAGTTGCCGAAGATCGAAGGCAAAGACCCTTTTATGTCCCATTACGAGGCTGCGCCAAATGGCGAGGGTTTCGAAAGGCTTGAGGTTCGATGTCGCGCGTTTCTGGATGATTTGGACGGTCCGGCGGTGCTTGTCACCCATGGAATCACCAGTCGGATGATCCGATCCATTGTGATCGGCGAGGGGGCCCATGCGGTCACAACTGTGCATGGCGGGCAGGGTTGTATTTATCATTTGAAAAATGGTGTGCAAACCTTGTTAGAATGAGGCTTGCACTGTGCGCGCAGCTGGTCTAAACGACCGCTCATCGGGTGATTAGCTCAGTTGGTAGAGCGCTTCCTTTACACGGAAGATGTCGGGAGTTCGAGCCTCTCATCACCCACCATTCCCACAGAATGCGCGCCAAGCAGGTTCATATTGGCCATCTAAGTGATTGATCTAGCACGCCATGATGTCGCAATGGACCGATGCAGGGGCAGGGTGGCGACACAGGCATTGAGATTATTCACCCACACCCCCCAATTTCCGCCGCATATCGCTTGACCTGTCCTAAGTCGCGACTTAGAAGCGCGTTAGTTCAGGCTTGCCTGACTGAAGATGCGCGGTTGTAGCTCAGCTGGTTAGAGTACCGGCCTGTCACGCCGGGGGTCGCGGGTTCGAGCCCCGTCAACCGCGCCACTTCTTCCCTAAAATCCAAATCGTTTTACAACCGAGTCGTCGTTTTTGCCAAAATGGTGGTAAACAGGCTTATTTTGCGGGGTTTGGCCCATACGGTCGCCGTACAGATTGCGTACAGAACCCGTAAGTACAGGCCGTCAAGATTGACCCGGTGCATGCTGCGTGCGTTGCATAGCGCGATAAGCGGCCGCATCCTGGCGGAAAGTTCGCCCCGAATGCAGGTTTTCCGTTGACGCCCCCTGCATCCCGGATTATCCCGCCCCTCACGCGCGGTTGTAGCTCAGCTGGTTAGAGTACCGGCCTGTCACGCCGGGGGTCGCGGGTTCGAGCCCCGTCAACCGCGCCACTTCTTCAAATCGTCTAAAAATTGCCGCATGCGTTCATGTTGCCGGTGTACTGCTGTTATTTTATCGCTTTGCGTTGTGTCGCAAGAAGCCTGTACAACCCATGGGCTTTGACATGGAAAATGGGCGCTATATACCAGTCGGGTTAGGAGAACACGTTTGACGAAGACAGATTTAAATCAAGATTTTGGCTATCAAGATTTCACTTTGGTTCAAGCCCCTCTCGATGCGGTTGTTGACGCTGTTGAAAAAAGCACTTCAGGAGATGCAAATCTGGACGCCAGTTCTGTAGCAGAGCCTTGGAAGCCAAAGGGGCTGGTCGGATACCTATTGAAGATGACGCCACTCGGTAAAGCGATGGCTCGTGCCGCGGATATGGAGGTTGACATGCCTTTGTCCGACGACCCGTTGCCAAGCTACAACGTCAGTCGTGGTCAGGCGGCGTCGGCGCCCATGTTGATGACGTCGGCCTACACCCCCAGTTTTGGTCCGCAAGCACAATCGTCGGGCTTCGACATGAAGGATGACATAAGGTTACGTCAGGTGCTCAACACCAACTGGGTGTTGGTGGAACATTATGAACACGGCACCGGGATGAGCATGATGGGTTTTGATCTGAGCATGTCGTTGCCGCAGACGGATGTCTTGTATTTTCGACGTTCAGGGACACAGGCCAAAGAGTTGCGCTATGATTTTCACGTTTACCGCGATGGTATGAACGAACGGCGTGTTCTGTGTCATTGCACCCATCCAAATGGGGATCCGCAGCAGGCATGGTGGGAAGGCATCTCGGATTGCGAGAAGAGCTCGTATGAGCCGGATGACTTATACACGGGTGTGACAGAGGCTACGTTGCTGGACAATCGGGGTATTGACCGCATCCTCAAGCATATGGATCTGACGGTTGCCTCATTGTTTAGATCAACCGATGATATGATCTTGTTTTCAAGAGATTTGAGCGCCCCAGCGTAGCTTAACGTTCGGGCGCGTTTCAGATGCGCCCGAACGCCTTAGCTGACGCGCTTAGGTCATCGCATCCAGAATACGTGCCCAGCTTCTGATTCCTTTGTGGAACGATGACAGGTCGTATTTTTCGTTTGGCGAGTGAATCTGGTCATCGTCTTTCCCGAAGCCGATCAGCATGGCGTCCATGTCCAGAATGTCTTTGAAGTGCCCGGCGATGGGGATGGATCCGCCGCAGCCTACGTAGGCCGCTGCGTTGGGCCATTCGTCTGACAGTGCTTTGCGTGCTTGGTCGAAGGCCGGGTGCGTGGTGGTCATTTGTCCGGCCGCGCTGGCCCCGTGATCGCTGAAGCTGACGGTGCAGTCGGCGGGCAGCATGTCTTGTACCATTTTGCGGAAAGCCTCTCGGATTTTCAGCGGGTCTTGTGTGCCGACCAGCCGGAAGCTGATTTTGGCGGAGGCCTCGGATGGCAGCACGGTTTTGAACCCGTCGCCGGTGTAGCCGGACCACATCCCGTTCACTTCGCAGGTGGGCCGTGACCAGATCATTTCCAGAGGGCGCCGTCCCCGCTCGCCTGCAGGTTCAGAAAGTCCGACTTCGCCCAAGAAATGTTTTTCGTCGAATTTCAGGTCGTCCCAGGCGGCGGCCAGTTCGTTGGAAAGCTCGGGCACCCCGTCATAGAACCCAGGTACGGTGATCCGCCCGTCGTCGTCGTGCAGGGCGGCGATGACGCGTGCCAGTACGCGTGCGGGGTTCATGGCCAACCCGCCGTACATGCCGGAATGCAGGTCTTTGTTCGGGCCGGTGATGGTGAGTTCTTCGCCCAGCAATCCGCGCAGTTGCGTGATGATCGCGGGCGTGCTGTCGCCGTAGAGCCCGGTGTCGCAGATCAGTGCGATGTCGGCGGTGAGTTCGTCCCGGTTTTCTTCCATGAAGGGGGTGAGGGAGGGCGAGCCTGATTCCTCTTCCCCTTCGAAAAAGATCGTGATGTTGGCGGGCAGGGACCCATGTTCGGTTTTCCAGGCCCGGCAGGCCTCAACAAAGGTCATCAACTGGCCTTTGTCGTCGGATGAGCCGCGGCCCCGGATGACTTTGCCGTTTGCGGTATCTTCGATTTGTGGATCAAACGGGTCGCGGTCCCAGAGGTTCAGTGGATCAACCGGTTGCACGTCGTAGTGACCGTAGAATAGGATATGCGGCCCGTCGCCCCCTGTATGTGCCACGACCATGGGATGCCCCGGTGTCGCACGCTTGGAGGCTTCAAACCCGATGGACTGCAGGTCGGCCACAAGCCAATCAGCCGCCGTTTGGCAGTCATCTTTGTAGGCCGGATCGGTTGAAATTGAGGGGATGCGCAGCAGTTCCAGCAGCCGGTCAGTGGCGTGCGGCAGGTCTGCATCGATACGGGTGAGGACGGGGTCTAGTGACATGGGTGGAGCCTATGTTTTGGGATTTGCGGGCAGGGTGGCAGGATTGACGGCGAGGTCAAGGTGGTGTGGCGCGCAGGCCGCGTCAAACTCTTGTGTTTTGGTGGTTTTTCCCACTTATTGTGATGACCCATTTGAGAAGGCGAACATCATGGATGGTGCGACAGTCGGTGAAATGCTGGAGACATACATAACAGCGACTTTGGGGACGTACGGCATGTATCTTGTGTCGGCATCTCTTGGGTTGTTCATGCTGATGCTTTTGTTGGGCGGGTACCGGATTATGGTGCGTCGATTTATTTTGGGGCCTGTTCGCGGTTATGGTGGCGTCGAGGGAGGTTTCGACGCCCGCATGGTTGATATCCCACCGGTCAACATTCCGACGGCCTCGCGCCCTCTGGATGGCAGCTATTTTCAGACTGTCTTGACCTTTGCCCAATCAAAGACGGCGCAGGGTCAAGCCCTTATTCCGCAAGAGCGGTTTATCTTGGCTGAGATGGCCTTTTTGGAGAAGGTCTTGGTGTCGGATGGTTTGACCCATTTTGACAGTTTTGCGGAAGGGTTGCCCTTCAAAGGTTTTGAGTTGCGTCGCGCGTTGGAGGAGATAGGAGCCACTGATCTGATCGACGTCATTGAGCGTGCAGTGGCTGCCTATCTGCATCGTCAACAGTTGCTGGTAGATATTATGGCGCTGGGGGCATCGCGCGCGGATGCGCTTTTGAACAACCGTCTTCCCAGTTATGCCCCTTTGATCGCGGAGATCGACCGGATCGGTGGGGCCACATATTTTGTCCAATGCGCTGATGCATATGTCGATCGCTCCTATTCCTGGTCTGATGGTTCCGATTGAAGCGGTTTGAAAAATTGTGGCCTCGGTTCCCAAGGAATGTTGCATTCAAAACGTCCTAGGAGGGTAAACCCAACGAAAGGCCATATGCTATGTCCAGACCCTTTGCCGCTTCAGCGCTGATTTTGACTGCCTTGCTTATCCCCGTGCAGGCAACCGCTTTGAGCTGTGCCCGCCGGCCAGATCCAATTCAGATATTGAACGACGCAAGGCTAAGGCCTGATGATGTGGTGGTTGGCTATGGCTCATTCTCGCCAGGGGCGGATTTGCAAGCATCTGAGTCACACGAATTGGTTGCGGGCATGGCTATTTTTGGGTTCGATGGCGTGATGTTTCAAGGCGGCGCTATCGTTCCGGTCGGACCTGCCGCTTCTGTTATCAGCACGGTATGCACCCATGAAATCTGGTGTCATGGTCGTGCGCATCCGATTGTCGTCGACGCCGCCCATTTGGTGGTGTTTGACCGCGCTCCGTCGACCGGGCAACTGTCTGTGAATTCAGGTCTTTGTGGAGCAAGCACTATTTTGTCCTTGCCAGATCTCGCGCTTGAAAGGATCGCGATGTGCCTTGCGGATGGTAGCTGCGTTTCAGCGGATTTGAGATGAATGATCGTCCTGATTTGATAACGGGCAATAACGGCCGTTTGGTGCGCGTTTGTAGAGGCTGAGTTGCCCAACACGACCGCATCACCCAAATGTTACAGTTCCTTAGGGCAATGGGCGGTAGAATGCCTGCGGCCTGCAAATTTCCGCAATTTTTCTCGGCCGGGAAGCTGCCGTCTGGCCGTGACAGCGTGCACGCTTTATTTGCGGAGGTGTAAGACGATCTAGCAAGAACGTCCCATAAGGATGTGGTCAACCACTCACAGCTAATGACGGTTCGCTTGCCATCTTTTCGCAAATGAACCCCGCACCTTTGGTGCAGTCTTTCCTCCTTATTTCCGTCGAAGAGGAACGCGGACGTATTGGTTGGTCTGACTTGAACGCGATGGCACTTGACGGCGATATGCTGGATGCATTCGAATATGCATTCGAGGCAGGCGAGCTGAAAGTGGCGCAGTTTATCACCAAACATGGTGTGGCGCGAATGTTGGTGAAGGTTGTGTTTTCAACCCGTTGCTGCCTGTTGTTAACCATTTGATCCAGATCAACGTTATCCGATTCATTCATGGCCATAACCGGCCGGGCAGGTCGCGACATAATGTAACGTATTGCCCGTGGCGATACCGCCCTATATGACACTTAGAACGATTCAAAGCCGCCCAAGAACGATGGCTTTGCTACGATAAAGAAGGACGGACTATTGGACTACGACGCCCAACTGGACACCGCAATCGACCGCTTGCATGACGAAGGGCGCTATCGCACCTTTATCGATATCGAGCGCAAGCGTGGCCAATTCCCCCACGCCACATGGCGTAAGCCAGACGGTTCTGATGTGCCGGTCACCGTATGGTGCGGCAATGATTATCTTGGTATGGGTCAGCACCCTGTTGTGCTTGCGGCCATGCATGAAGCGATTGATGCTACCGGTGCAGGTTCGGGCGGGACCCGCAATATATCGGGCACCACGGTTTATCACAAACGTCTGGAAGCCGAATTGGCCGACTTGCATCGCAAGGAAGCCGCACTGCTGTTCACCAGCGCCTACATTGCCAATGACGCCACGTTAAGCACGTTGCCCAAGTTGTTCCCTGGATTGATTGTTTATTCAGACGCTTTGAACCATGCGTCTATGATCGAGGGCATCCGCCGCAATGGTGGTGCCAAACGCATCTTCCGTCACAACGACCTGGCACATTTACGCGCGCTGATGGCCGCCGATGATCCTGCTGCCCCAAAGCTGATTGCCTTTGAGTCCATCTATTCGATGGATGGCGATTTCGCCCCCATGGCCGCGATTTGTGATTTGGCCGATGAATTTGGTGCGCTGACCTATCTGGACGAGGTCCATGCGGTGGGCATGTATGGCCCCCGGGGTGGTGGTGTCGCCGAACGTGACGGACTGATGGGCCGTATTGATATCATCAACGGCACCTTGGCCAAGGCCTATGGTGTGATGGGTGGGTATATCGCCGCATCTGATAAAATGTGTGACGCTATAAGGTCTTACGCGCCGGGCTTTATCTTTACCACGAGCTTGCCGCCCGCGGTGGCTGCGGGTGCCGCTGCAAGTGTTGCCCATCTGAAGACCGATCAGGCCCTGCGTGATAAGCATCAGACCCAAGCCAAAGTTCTTAAGCTTCGCCTGAAGGGTATGGGGATGCCGATCATCGATCACGGCAGCCATATTGTCCCGCTGATCGTGGGTGATCCGGTCCATACACAGAAACTGTCTGACATGTTGCTGTCAGAGTTTGGCATCTATGTGCAGCCGATCAATTTCCCAACTGTTCCACGCGGCACAGAGCGCCTGCGCTTTACGCCGTCGCCTGTCCATGGCGCGCCAGAAATGGATGCTTTGATAGGCGCTTTGGATGGATTGTGGGCACATTGTGCGCTGAATCGCGCAGAGCTCGCCGGTTAACAATTTTTCGACATGTGCAAACTGTGGAAAAATATGCTATTGATGCCAAAGGCGTAAGTAACTTTCCGATTCGGAATGATGCGATCGCTTAGGGGCAGTAAGCGACGGGACAGTCGATGATCGGGAAGACCTTCAAGCGTGATGGCACGTCGAAGGACGTTCAAACCAAAGGGTTTGACGACTTCGAGCTGCGTCTCGGCGATTTGATGCGCGGCGAACGTGCGACAATGGGCAAGAGCCTGTTGGACGTTCAGCGTGAGTTGAAGATCAAGGCTGCCTATATTGCCGCTATTGAAAATGCCGACCCTTCCGCCTTTGACACCCCAGGCTTTATCGCGGGCTACGTCCGCTCTTACGCCCGCTATCTGAATATGAACCCCGACGACGCGTTTGACGTGTTCTGCGAGGAAAGCGGCTTTGCAACGGCCCACGGCATGTCGGCCGAGGCCTCATCGATCCGCCCCAAAGATTTTGACCCCGCAGCGACCCCGTTGGGAAAAGATATATTCTCGGCCTCCGCCACCCCGTTCATACCTGCCACTGATGCCGTTTTGTCTGGCATTGAGCCCCGCGCCATTGGGTCGCTGGCCGTGTTGATCGCATTGATTGGTGGTTTGGGATATGGCGGTTGGACTGTCTTGCAAGAAGTTCAGAAGGTCCAGTTTGCCCCTGTTGAGCAAACCCCGGTTGTCGTCACCGACATTGATCCATTGGCTGGTGGTGGCAACATCATGCGCACCAGTGATCCGCTTGCCTTAGCGGGGCAGCCGAGCAGCGAAGCATTGGATCGTCTGTATCGCCCGCAGGCCCTGGATGTGCCTGTTCTGGTGGCGCGTGATGCCCCGATATCGACGCTGCGCCCCGGATCAATAGGGGCCTTGGTTCCTGATGATCGTTTTGAGCCCCCGGTTGCAACAGCGGAAGCCGCGGTAGATTTGCCTTCGCCTCCTTCTATTCAAGTGGTTGAGCCGCCCGTTCCCGAAGTCCAGCTGGTCGCCGTGCGCCCAGCTTGGGTGCGTATTCAATCCGGCGATGGTACTGTCATTTTTGAAGGTGTCATGGAGCCTGGCCAGAATTTTGTCGTCCCACAAACCGAAGAGCCCGCCAAATTGCGGGTTGGTGAAAGTGGCGCGATGTATTTTGCCGTGAACGGCACCCATTATGGTCCTGTCGGTCCGCGCGGTGTGGTGACATCTGATGTGGCGCTGAGCAGTGAGAGCCTGACCCAGACCTATGCCGTTGCTGATTTGACTGCCGATGATGATTTGGCTGAGATCGTCAACTTCGCGGAAGTCGCCCCTGACGAATAATCGCAGGTCTGTTCGCTTGCTGTAGGGGCTATTGCTGCTTAGGTTAGGCGCAAATACCCAGATCGCGAAAGTGCACCCCATGTCGTTGAACCACATCCGTCCATGGCGCAATATTTACCGCCGCAAGTCGCGTCAGATTATGGTTGGCAACGTGCCCGTCGGTGGCGACGCTCCGATTTCTGTGCAGACCATGACCAACACGCTGACCACGGATGTGAAGGCCACCATTGACCAAGTGAATGCCGCCGCTGAGGCGGGCGCGGATATCGTCCGTATCTCGGTCCCTGATGAGGCGTCGAGTGCGGCCCTCAAGCAGATTGTCCCTGAGGTGTCTGTGCCCATCGTGGCCGATATTCATTTCCACTATAAACGCGGGATTGAGGCCGCTGAGGCAGGTGCCGCCTGTTTGCGTATCAACCCGGGCAATATTGGCGATGAAAAGCGCGTCAAAGAGGTGATCAAGGCCGCCCGGGATCATAACTGTTCCATCCGCATCGGCGTGAATGCCGGGTCGTTGGAAAAGCATCTGTTGGACAAATACGGCGAGCCTTGCCCGGATGCGATGGTGGAAAGTGGTCTGGATCATATCAAGATCCTGCAGGACAATGATTTCCACGAATTCAAAATTTCCTGCAAAGCCTCTGACGTCTTCATGGCCGCTGCCGCCTATCAGCAATTGGCCGAGGCCACGGATGCCCCCATTCATCTGGGCATCACAGAGGCTGGGGGCCTGATTAGCGGCACCGTGAAATCCGCCATCGGCATGGGCAACTTGTTGTGGATGGGCATTGGCGACACGATCCGCGTGTCCCTCTCTGCTGATCCGGTGGAAGAGGTGAAGATGGGCTTTGAGATTTTGAAATCTCTCGGCTTGCGCCATCGTGGTGTGAACATCATCTCTTGCCCGTCCTGCGCCCGGCAGGGGTTTGACGTGATCAAGACCGTTGAGACGTTGGAAAAACGTCTAGAGCATATCAAGACGCCCATGTCCTTGTCGATCATCGGTTGTGTGGTGAATGGCCCCGGTGAGGCGCTGATGACCGATGTGGGCTTTACCGGGGGCGGGGCCGGGTCAGGCATGGTCTATCTGGCGGGCAAGCAAAGCCATAAGCAGAACAACGATGATATGATCGAGCATATCGTCGAACAGGTCGAAAAGAAGGCTGCGGCATTGGAAGCTGAAAAGGCTGATGTCGCGGCGGAGTAATGCATTGGGCCGTGGTTTCACACGCGCCTGAACGGTAGGAGCCGATCGATGAAACATGTTCCCAAAGATACCACCGATGACGCCCTTATTCAGGAGTTCCTGAACAAAGGTGGCAAGGTCAGTGTGGGCAAGACCAAACCGCTCGCGGCTGAACTTGGGCTCAGCAACAATGTTTGGAACAATAAGCTGACAAAAGAAGAGAAAGCCGCCCGCGACAAGACGTGATGTGGTTCATGGCGGCGAGAAAGTGACCGACACGCATATGCAAAGCAGAGCTTCGCAACACGTGGGGCGGCTGTCTGCTCAGTGGGATTCTCCAGGCTTTCGCTGCGATTGCGCCAAAGGCGGCTTTGTAGCGCATAGGACGACATTTCACACGGTTGCCGATGTCTCAGTCCGATCTGGTTTGTCATCATATCAATCACCTGCAAAATTGGACTGGTTCCCTGTAAGTCATTGAAAACTGATGAACATATCCCAAAGCCTATTGATCCACCGTTGACCTTGTATCAATTTGACCAGTAAGTTTTGAACCTACAATCCCAACGCATTGTTGGTCCCTTCTCTCATCTATATGGCTCATTCGATTGAAGTACGTTACCGAATTAAACAAACGTTTTGGTGAAGCAATTCGCGACAATGTAGTGAAAGATATCGCCCGAAATCGCACCATGGGCCCAAGCAAAATCAGGCGCGTGGCAACGTTTTTCGCCATCTCTATCATGGTTACACCCTATTGCGTTGCCGGATTAGGGGTAGCGATAGTTTTTTTCAATCTTGATAGTATTCCGGCAATTGTGATTGGGACAATTATACTGACCACAGGCTATTTTTTGCGAACACCAAAACACCAAAACTCTCAAAAGACCTTGAGACGTGCCGATGTACCAACGCTGTTTTCACTTCTTGATGATATTGCAAAGTTACTCGGCGCGCCTGAAGTAGACGGCGTCCATGTAAGCAGTGAATTTAATGCTTACATGGCCGAATTCGGAAAGAAAGAGCGCGTTTTGGGTATCGGAGCTCCATTATGGTTAGCTCTAGAAACACCTGAACGATTGGCCTTGCTTGCTCATGAGGTTGCCCATTTGATCAACCAAGACCCTGCGCGGGGGCGGCTTGCTTACGGTGCCCTTGGAACTTTGGCGCGTTGGCATGACCTAACTCATCCCCCCGCTATTGTTGACCATGAGACCAACAGCAGTTTTTACTATGAAGAGCGGGGGCTGCTTGGTCAGCTATTTGGTCTTCTGTTTGGTGGCATGATTGCGACTATCGCTCTGGGTTTTGAGAAGTTGATTTTTGCTGACAGTCAAAGGGCTGAGTATTTGGCTGATGTTGCAGCAGCTTCAGTTGCAGGGGTTACCGCAGAATACGCATCACTCAAAAAACTCATCCTGTCACCTATGGTCGAAGACGCTCTGAAACTTACCTATTTTGATGGTTCAAAAGACATCAGTTTGTTCGAAAACATGGCATCTGCAGTCCGCATACCGGACGCGGACCGAGCCGCTGAGCTATATGCTGAGGCTACTAAGTCGATGCACGCCGTCGACAGCAGCCACCCACCAACGCGCTATCGCATGGAGGTGGTTGCGGCCGCTGGTAGTTCGACCCCTGCTATTGAATCTGACACCGTGGATTGGGCAGCTATTGACGAAGAACTCGCCCCCCATTTCAGGCGGGAAGAAAAAGCATTGCTCTCCGAAATTATCATTCAGTGAGCAATCGTAAATGATTGAAGCAGACATTCGAATGTTGCGCAGCATTGTTCAGATTGGGCCCGAAGCAGTAATTCGCTGCGCGAAGCAATGATGCCTGCTTTGCTAGGTGGCTCGCGCGGCCAGGTTTATTTATGCTGATAAACCCTGTCGGCCACGGGGCGATGGTTTAGGTGTCATCAAGTAATCAAGCGTGCTCAGTTAGCCCTGATCGCGCAGTTCGGCCACAATCTGGAGCATCTGATCAGACGGCACATAGCCACGTAGCATTTGATCTTCGATGACAAATGTCGGGGTGCCGGTGATTTGCAATTGGTTGGCAAGGGCCCGGTTTTGCGTAATGATTTCGGTCACCTCATCGCTGTCCATTGCCACCGTGATCGCGTCGTGGTCTAGCGCATACGCTTCGCTCAGCCGCGACAGGGCGGTTGGCGTGATGTCCCCTTGGAACTCCATCAGCGTGTTGTGGATGTCTTTGTACACATCATCGCCACCGACCTGTTTGACGGCAATGGCATAGCGCGATGCCAGCACCGAAGTCTCACCCAGGATTGGGAATTCTTTGATGATGTACCTGATGTTGCTGTCTGTGTTCAGCAGCGCCTGGACTTCGGGCAAAGCCCGTTTGCAGAACCCGCATTGGTAATCCATGAACTCGACGACTGTTATATCGCCCTCAGGGTTGCCGCCCACAAAGGAATGCCCGTCGCGAAACAATGTGTCTGCATTGGCTTGCGCCAGGGCCACATCACGCAGGGCTTCGGCTTGCCCTTCGCGTTCCTGCAAAACAACAATGGCATCGCGGATCACTTCGGGGTTTTCCAAGATATAAGCCCGGACTTCTGCCTGAAACGCGGCCCGTTCTGCATCGCTCATTGCGTCCAGTTCAAGCGCTTGTGCCGGCAGCCCGAGGGCAAGGCAGAGGGGCAGTGCAAGGCGTAGCATCATTTGGGTTCTCACTATTATATTTGGCCGACAACAGATCATATTTGCATGCCATTGCCAAGGTCCATTGACCTCACATGCGGGTGAAGGGCACATAAGCGCCAAAGTAGTGAGGCGAACCAGATGCGACATTCAACCCGGGGTGACGTTGACCCGTTTATCGTCATGGATGTGATGGAGGCCGCCCGCAAGGCTGAGGCCGCGGGCCGTCATATCATCCATATGGAAGTGGGCCAGCCTGGCACCGGCGCCCCGGAAGCAGCCAAGGCCAATCTGATGGCCGAGATGGATGATCCTTTGGGATATACTGTGGGGTTGGGATTGCCCGAACTGCGTGCCCGCATCGCCCGCCATTATGCCGATTGGTACGGCGTTGATCTTGATCCGGCCCGCGTCGTTGTCACAAGCGGTGCGTCAGGTGCTTTTCTGCTCGCGTTTTCGGCTTTGTTTGACAATGGCGAACGTGTTGGGTTGGGCACCCCGTGTTATCCCTCCTATCGCCAGATTTTGAAGGCAGTGGGGCTGACCCCGGTGGATATTCCCACAACCTTAGTGCAGCGCTTTCAGCCTTTGCCCAGTGATGTCGCCGCCCATGATCTGGCCGGGCTAATTGTCGCCTCACCTGCCAATCCAACGGGCACGATGCTGGATCAACCTGCCCTCCAGACCTTGGCCGAGGCTTGTACTGCAAGGGATGCCGCCTTGATCTCAGATGAGATTTATCACGGCATTGACTATGACGTGACCCCTGTGACCGCATTGCAGGTCACTGATGACGCCTATGTTGTGAATTCCTTTTCCAAGTATTTTTCAATGACCGGATGGCGTGTGGGTTGGATGGTGGTCCCTGAGGATCATATCCGCCGGGTTGAGCGTTTGGCCCAGAATATGTTCATTTGCGCCCCTCATGCTGCCCAGCGTTTGGCTTTGCACGCTATGGATTGCACCGCTGAACTGGAGGCGAATAAGGCCGTTTATGCCAAAAACCGCGCCTTGATGATTGGTGGGTTGAAGGCCGCCGGTCTGGACCGGTTCGCGCCGCCTGATGGCGCCTTTTACGTCTATGTTGATGTGTCCGATTATACCGATGATGCTTTGGCATTCTCGGCTGAAATTTTGGACAAGGCCGGTGTTGCCGTCACCCCCGGCCTTGATTTTGATGCGGCCCGTGGCAAGCATTGGCTGCGGTTTTCCTATGCCCGTGGTACCGCTGATATTGCAGAAGGTCTGAGCCGTCTGGCGGCCTTCATGAAGGGGCGCATCACGTGATCCGATGGGTTTGCGCATTGCTAGTCTTGGCCACCGGCGCATGGGCGCAGGCCAGTGTTGATCCAGCCCGGAGCGCCATCAAGGATGGCTGGTGGACATTGCGCGTGGAACTTGGCCTGTCCAAGATTGTGCCTTACCGCGTGTTTACCTTGGATGATCCGCGCCGCTTGGTTTTGGATTTTGAAGGGCTCGACTGGGCCGGTGTGACCCCAGCGGCATTGCTGGATGGGGATCGCGCCTTGGCCGTACGCGTTGGCCCGTTTCGCCCTGGTTGGTCCCGCATGGTCATTGATCTGGCCGAACCTTTGGCTGTGGCCGAGGCGGGGATGCGTGCCGATCCTGCGGGCGCAGAATTGACTGTCGTTCTGGAACGCACCGATGCGCAGGGTTTTGCGGATGCGGCCGGTGCCCCGCCTGATCCCGGCTGGGACGCGATGGCAGCTGTTGATCCGGTTGATGGCGGGCCTGCGCCGAATAGCGGTGACTTTGTGGTGGTGATTGACCCCGGCCATGGCGGTATTGATCCCGGCGCGCAGCGGGACGGCATCAATGAGGCGGATCTGATGCTGATGTTCGCACAGGAGGTTGCCGCGCAGCTGCAGGCTTTGGACGGTGTGCAGGTCGTTTTGACCCGCGAGGCGGATGTCTTTGTCCCTTTGTTCACCCGCATGTCCATTGCCCGTGCGGTGGGGGCGGATTTGTTGATCTCGCTGCATGCAGATGCGTTGGAGGAAGATGAGGCCACAGGTGCCTCGGTCTATACATTGTCCAGCGATGCCGGGGATCGAGCCGCCGCACAAATGGTTGAGCGGCACGAGCGTGGTGATCTGCTGGCGGGTGTTGATTTGGCCGAACAGGGGGACCGGGTGGCGACCGTGTTGATGGATTTGGCCCGGGCTGACACGGGCCCGGAGGGGCAGCGCTTTGCGGATGCTTTGGTGGCGGCCATGGCGGCCGAGGGCGTCCGCCTGAATTCCCGCCCCCGGCGTGAGGGCCGTTTTGCGGTGCTATCAGCAGCTGATTTTCCAAGTGTGCTGTTGGAGGCCGGTTTTCTATCCAGCAGCACAGACCGTGCCGCCCTTGCAAGCGCAGAAGGCCGCGCCCGATTTGCGCGGGCTATTGTTGTGGCTGTGGCGGCTTTGGCGGGGTAATGCCGAAGAAAATCTGTGCAAGCTAGCCTCTTAGGTGAACATCGGGCCCGCGATCTGCTAAATTGAAGAGGGATGGCGTCACGGATGCTGACGGAAAACACTGTAATTTTGTTATTCATGCATATCGGCGCGCAACTCGGGGAAGTTGAGACAAGACATTAAGAAGTACTTAATATGCCGGGTCTCCAATTGTACCTCAATAGCACCAAAGTAGGCGTCATTCTATCCGTGCCTTTCGGCCCAGCAGCTTCAGCACTACCAAACGACCTGCCTTCATAATCGGATAACTCAATCGGGCAAAATGTCGATTTCGGAACGCGACGGTCAATGTACGGTTCAATACTCTATCAGACTCAGACAGGCGGCTGAGAAGTGAAAGTGCGTCTGCTCCATGCAGAGCCCGGCCATGCAAAGTTACAATGAACCCATCTGACACTTCCATCCCCTGCGCCCGGAACTTTTCTACGAGATCTAGATGTTCTCGCGCGTTTTGGAGCCTACAGTCAAAATTTTTCTGAAGCCACAGCATCTTCACGTAGTGGCTGCAAAATGGGCAGTCTCCATCATAGAGAATTTCAAGGACTGGCTTAGTCATACGTTGGTTTCCGCAGGGGGTGTTGAAATTTCGGCACCTTCGAAGAGTTTCTGGAACAATACACCAAAAATTGGTAATGCCGCGACCTTTCGTTGAAAGCTTGTTTTTGGATTGTGGGCAATGACAAACAGGATGCTAAGCAACAACAAATGTTCAGTAAACACAATCTCCATCAACAGCCATGTCCCCACGTGGAAGCCAATCAGCGCGTATGCCCAAATCAATTTCAAAGATTGCCGGAAGGCGACAACTATGGACACCGTCTGAATATAGATGACGCCCCACATCATTGCCGTCGCCAACAAGGGGCTTGCCAGAATCTGCTCAATGAGCAGGGGGGTCGTCCCTGTTTGAAGTGCTCTGTCCGCCAGTGTCCAAGACAGAGCTCCAAATGATAAGCTGCCTGCATCACCTGCCGCGGCCGCGCTCAAACCCTGGACCAACTTCGCGAAGCCAGCCATTGAGTAGAAAAGCAGCATCGCAGCTTGCGCCGTGAAGATGGTTGTTGCCAGTGCCATTTTGCCTGTTCGATTTAGTTCAGAAGTCTTTTTGTTGGGCAAAAATAGAAAGATTAGACTCACAAAAATCCAAGCATGATATGGGTGATTGATCCCGCCGACAGAATTCGGAATGGATGCCGTTAGAAAAAATAGCAAAAAAAACCCGAAACGTGCCCAGAGATTGTGGCGGAACTGCAACGCAAGAAGGGAACTTGCCAAACACAGGACAGCGATGATCTCAAGTATAGGGTCCGCAGCCCAAATCGGCACCCATGCGAGTGGCCATAGATAGTTCCAGGTGGTCGTTTGCTCAGCAAGGCTGCCAACCAGCGGTAAGAGTTTGGCTGACAAGTACACACTAGCCGCATAATATGCCAATACGATGCAGTCAAAACTGCTAATGGATGCACTTAGGGTTTCAAACGGCCTCTCTGCCTGCGTCTGCTCACGAAGGTTCTGCCGCGCTCTTCTGATGATAGCTCGCGTCATCTCGTCTCCCTCACCGAGTGAATAATCCTAGTGTTGATAATCTCGCCGGTCCGATACCGTAGTGCCGGGTGATATCTGATGACTGCAACGTCGTATGCCACGCTTTGAATTTCGGGCATGTAGCGGTCGAAAATCACACTCTCCATTTCTTCCGCAGCATTGGTTTGATTGCGATATCTGGCATTTGCATAGTCATCGATCAATTTGGCTAATTGCGAATCTCCGCGTTTCGCTGACGCAAATTGATCCTTCATATCAAAGAATAATGTCGGTTCTGACAGAGTTTCCCCGTTAACTTCTTGGACAATCAAGACAATATCAAACCGAACATCGGAGGCATTCGTAAATAGGCTCCAGTTAAAGAACGGATAGAACTCTGCGCGGCCATCTCTTGGACCCAGATAGGCAAGCAGGGGATAAAACAACAAGAAAGCTGTCATAAAGCTAATGCGCCGGGAATATTGAAGAATAGTCATTCTATATTTCAACCGAGTAAACGGATTACTTGGCCCCATGTTTGACGTTAGAATTTTAGCTGTGCAGCGTTTTAAAACAGGAGAAAGATGGCTTATTTTGGGCGCCAGCAGGTACGTGCGTACCATTTGGTAAGAATAGTCTATTGCCGCTGCTTGAGTTACGATCTTGACGTCATGCCAATAAAAAACAGAGCTTGCTGCATGGGCAGAGAACACGACTTTGTTCTCGCTAGAGACATCGCGTCTGAGCTCGCTGAACGTTGGACCTACTGTAGTTTATAGTTTGCGTCTGGGCCGCATGGCGCGTCAGCAAAGTCTGCGAAAGTGTCTAGCAGATTTCACCTTCCACATATTGCGCGAGCCAGATTGTGTGTTGGAAGCAAGTGGGGTCCTCGGGTGTGTAGCGGAGCACTTTGAACCCGGCCTCGGCCAAGAGTGCACGGTAGTCTTCGGGGGCCAGTGATGCGTGATAGATGGGCGCGTCGGCGACTTGGCCGATGGCCTCGCCTGCGATGTGCCCTGAGGTGAACATGAGCGTCGCATGATGGGCCGCAAGGGCGGCAAAAGTGGCGAACATCGGTTTTTGATCCGCGGCCGACAGGTGAAAGAAGCTGTTCCAGGCCAAGATCGCGTCAAACTTTTGGTCAAGTTGCAGCCCCCGCATGTCGGCTTTGACAACCTGCGCGCCCGGGATCCGCTCTGCGTAGAGCGACGTCATTGTTGTGGTCGCATCCACCCCCGTTAGCTGCGCTCCGCGTTCGGCCAGATAGCTGCCGATGGGTTTGCCCGCCCCGCAGCCCAGATCAAGCACCCGGACCTTGCCTGTACTGCGTGGCGCTGCCGTCAGCATCCGGTCCAGCCATGGTTTTTCAAACAGGCTGCTGTTGCGTTGCTTGGCCCATGCGGCACCAACACGTTCGTACGTCGGGATTACATCATCTGCGGTCATGGGGCAGGGCATGCCGGGAAAGTGTTGCCGCTGCAACGTCTCTTTCAATCGTGATGCACTGCGTGGCGTCGATTTGCCGAAATGCACATTTGGCCTTTTGACCATTGGGCCCAACAGGCGTATACCCTCGGGTGTCACCATCAAGATATGGACATACACATTGTTGCGCTTTGTTCTTTCATTTTTCGGCGGTCTTTTCACGCTGATGACCCTTGGCATGATCATGGGCGCGCTTGGTATTGGCGGCGTCTTGTTTCTGTATGGCCGCGATTTGCCCAGCTATGAGACCCTGTCGCAATACACCCCCAAGACCATCAGCCGGATCTATTCGAGCGAAGGGCGTATTATTGATGAATTTGCGCTGGAACGTCGCCTGTTCACCCCGGCCGAGGAGATCCCTGATATTGTGAAGCAGGCCTTTATTTCGGCTGAGGACAAGAACTTTTACGAACATGGCGGGTTTGATGCCATGGGCATGGTGTCTGCTTTTGTGGATGCGGTGCAATCTCGTGGTGAAAACCTACGCGGTGCCTCGACCATTACGCAGCAGGTTATGAAGAACTTCCTGCTTGATGGTTCGCGCTCGGCTGAGCGGAAGATCAAGGAAATCATTCTGGCCACCCGTATTGAAGGGGCCATGCCCAAGGAACGTATTCTTGAGCTTTACCTGAACGAAATTTTTCTGGGCCAGAACAGCTTTGGTGTGACCGCCGCAGCTTTGACCTATTTCAACAAACCCCTGACCGAGCTGAGCCCCGGTGAAGCCGCCTATCTGGCCTCATTGCCCAAATCCCCCAGCAACCGCCACCCTGTGCGTGACCGCGATGCTGCGATTTTCTGGCGCAACAACACGCTGCGTGAGATGTTTGAGAATGGCTATATCGATCAGGTCACTTACGATGCCGAGCGCGAAGCCCCGTTGCTGTCTGTACAGGGTGGTGATTATGACAGTTTCCGCAACAGCCTGCCGGATCGTGACTACTTTACCGATGAAATTCGCCGCCAGCTGAGCCAGAACTTTGGCGAAGAGGAGTTTTTCTCGGGCGGGTTGTCCATTCGTGCCACCGTTGATCCCGAATTGCAGGTTACGGCCCGCCATTCGCTGCAAACAGCCCTTGAGGAATATGACCGTAATATCGGGGAATGGCGCGGCACAGGTGAGACCATCCCAGAGGAAACTTTAGGCACCGAAGAAGCATGGCGCGCCGCCTTGCGCAACGTTGATGTGGCCCGTGATATTGACCTAGGTGGTCAGTGGTATCCGGCTGTTATTCGGGACGTTGCTGAAAATACGCTGACCATCGGTATCGAGGACGTTGTTGAAACAGAGGCTGAGCCCTTTGTGGTGCCCCGCGTCGATATCCGTTGGCTGGCAGGTGATTTCTTTGACAATTACACCCCCGGCGATGTGGTTTATGTCCGTCGTTTGAACGACAGTGATGGCAATTTTGAGCGCTGGTCCTTGCGGCAGGTCCCAGAAGTGCAGGGCGGTTTTATGGCCATGGACGTCAACACCGGCCGTGTGATCGCCATGCAGGGTGGCTTTAGTTATCAGCATTCGGTCTTTAACCGCGCCACCCAAGCCCAGCGTCAACCCGGATCTTCGTTCAAGCCCTTCGTTTATGCCGCTGCTTTGGACAGTGGCTATTCCCCGGCCACGATCGTTGTGGATGCCCCGATTGCTATTGATACAGGTGACGGTGTCTGGCGGCCGCGCAATGCCTCAAACCAGTTCTACGGTCCAACCCCGCTGCGCACTGGGATTGAGCGATCTCGGAACTTGATGACAATCCGGCTGGCCCAAGAAATCGGGATTGATACCGTCGGGCTCTATGCGGAACGCTTTGGTGTGTATCAGGATATGAACCGCGTGTTGGCCGCCTCGCTCGGGTCGGATGAGACCACATTGTTCAAGATGGTGGCCGCCTATGCGATGTTTGCCAATGGTGGCGAGCGGGTGGAGCCGACCTTGGTGGACCGCGTGCAGGACCGTTACGGTAATACGGTTTATCGCCATGATCAGCGTAATTGTGTAAATTGCGAAGGCTATGTCTTGGCCGAGGGCGAAGCACCCCGTGTTGTTTCAAATCGCGCACGGGTGATGAATGAGATCACTGCCTATCAGCTGACATCTATGATGCGGGGCGTTGTGGATCGCGGCACGGCCTCTGGCAGTGTGAACCTGCCTGTGCCGATTGCTGGTAAGACCGGTACTACCAACGACGCCAAAGATGTGTGGTTTGTGGGCTTTTCGTCCAATATCGTGGCGGGCTGCTATATTGGCTATGACACGCCACGCACCTTGGGCCGTGGTGCCTCGGGTGGGGGGACATGTGGCCCTGTATTCAACCGGTTTATGTCAGAAGCGATTGAGCGCTATGGTGCGGGCCCCTTTGAGGTGCCCGAATCCTGTCAGTTCATCAAGATCGACCGTTTCAGTGGTGCGCGTCTGCCTCCTGAAGCTTCGGGCGATAATGTGATTGCAGAGTGTTTCCGTCCCGGCGAAGAGCCATTGTTCGGCATCATGTTTGACGGTGGTTTTGCGATGGCCGCGGATCTGCCGCTGTTTGATGAAGTGCCGCGTGCCGGCCGTGAGGTCACGACCTCAACCGGCGGAACGGCAACTGTGGGGCCCAAAGCCAGCTTTGGGACGTTGTCGACGGGCGGTCTTTACTGACCGGCTTGTCGCGACGCCTGACCCGCTGTAAGACCCTCTGACAATTCATCCGACCATAACAGGTGCCCCATGCGCGCAGAGACCCAGAATATCGTGGAAGCGATTGAAAAATCGCTGAACCTGCTTGCCCAGCGAATGGACCGGGAAACCGCCCCGCACCGGCTTGAGGAATTCAACGCCCGTGTTGAGGACCCAACCCTTTGGGATGACCCTGATGCCGCCCAAAAGCTGATGCGTGATCGTCAGTTGCTGGTCGATGCTATTACAAATTACGACACGATCAGTCAGGACTTGGCCGATAATGTTGAGCTGATTGAACTGGGCGAGATGGAAGATGATGCCGAGGTCGTAAGCGAAGCCGAGACCGCCCTTGCCACCCTGAAAGACAAGGCCGCCCAGAAAGAGCTGGAGGCCCTGTTGGACGGCGAGGCCGACGCCAATGACACGTTCCTGGATATCAACGCAGGCGCTGGTGGGACTGAAAGCTGTGACTGGGCCAATATGCTCGCCCGGATGTATGTGCGTTGGGCCGAGAAGAAAGGCTACAAGGTTGAATTGCAATCGGAGCAGGCGGGTGATGAGGCCGGCATCAAATCGGCCAGCTACAAGATCAGTGGCCACAACGCTTATGGTTGGCTGAAGTCCGAAAGCGGCACCCACCGTTTGGTCCGGATTTCGCCGTTTGACAGTGCCGCCAAGCGCCATACGTCTTTTACATCCGTGAAGGTCTATCCGGTGGTTGACGACAACATCGAGATTGAGGTCAACCCGGCTGATATTCGGATTGATACCTATCGGTCTTCGGGTGCGGGTGGTCAGCACGTGAACACCACAGATTCGGCCGTGCGCATCACCCACCATCCCACCGGGATCGTGGTTACAAGTTCTGTGAAGTCCCAACACCAGAACCGCGATATCGCGATGAAGGCGTTGAAATCGCAATTGTATCAGATTGAATTGGATAAACGCTCGGCTTTGGTGAATGAAGCGCATGAAAGTGCGGGGGATGCGGGTTGGGGCAACCAGATCCGGTCTTATGTACTACAGCCTTACCAACAGGTGAAAGACCTGCGGACCAGCTACACGACATCTGATACCAAGGGTGTCTTGGATGGCGACTTGGACGGCTTGATGGCGGCGACCTTGGCGCAAGGCATGTCTGGCAAAGGGCGCGACGCGGCCAACGCAGAGTAGGGAACAGGCACTGGCATGTTGCGCAAATTCTTAACTGGGGCCCTGATTTTCGCGCTGGCATACCTTGTGTTTGCTGTGGCCTTAAATCGGTTGTTGATAGCACCAATGCTCGATGCGTTGCAGAACCTGCCTGATGCCCCACAGGAGGCAGATTTCGTTTTGGACATTGCCGTGGAAGGTGATGTTTGGATGCTGGCCCTTATTGATCAGCGTGGGGCAACGCCAACAACTGTAGGACCGTTTGAGATCACGGATGCCATCGTCGTGCCTGCAGACATAGAAATTTCATTGACCGCAAAATCAAACGATACCTTGCAGCCGTTTTCCTACCCGGAACTCGGCATCAATGAAGACATTGTGCCAGGACGGATCACCGTACTTGAGATAGGCCCTTTGATCCAAGGGGAGTATCTGGGCGACTGCGGCTCATTCTGCGATCTGCCAACAACCGTCATTCCACCGCCTTTGCATGTTTCGGATGATGCGGCCTTTCAGGACTGGCTGGCGGGCCAGAGCCAGTAACGCTGGGTTACCGGCTGACTTCGACGACGGCCTCTGTCCCGTCCCATTGCGCGGCTGCACGCCTTATGCCATCGATCCGATCTTGTTTAGCGGGGTTGTCCAGATCAGCAATTTCAAAGAAGAACCCATTTGGATTATCGTCGGTTGCCCAATAAATCAGCCGCACGCCGCTGCTCGCGATGGTACATTCCTGCGGAATCGCAACTCCATCTTGCAGTAGCTGCGATCTGGCGTTGTCGAATGTGTCCGGGTTGAGCCGGGTGCATATTCCCAGTTGATTGCTGCCCCTATCCCGATAACATTGCCGCGCAATCTTACTAAGACTCGGCGATACTAGGAGCTGACGTTCATGTGTTCCGCAACGAATGTCGGGTTCGAGCCCTCCTTACCGAATTTCTGCGGTGCAGCTAATGTCCGCTGTCGGGATAGTTCAAATTTTGCCCCTGAAATCACGCCCCAAACCCGACATTGACCCGATCGTTTGGCCCTGCGGTATAGGTTTCCAAAATCTGACATTGAAAGCGGCGTGCCGAACAGATGCAATCTAATCGTGTGCGTTGCAAATGTTATGGGATCAATATGCGGTGGCCTGATGAGGGATATCACTGTTCCCGTATGTCTCGCGGCGTTTTCCCAGTCTCGCGTTTGAAGGCCTTGTAGAACGATGACCGCGAGTTGAAGCCCACATCCAGTGCGATCATCAAGGTCGTTTCGTCAGTTGTCGTCAATCGCGTGACAGCATCTTTGATCCGCCACGAATTAACGTAGTCAAAAAAACTGCGGCCCAACTTGGTGTTCAAAGTCTGCGACACATAATGCGAGGTAACCGATATGTGCTTTGATAAGTCCCAAAGCGACAGATTGGGGTCGCGGTAAAGCTGATCCGCCTGCATCGCGGTTTCAATCTTTGCAGCGATACGCTTTGCCCTCTCGTTATCAAGCGCTGAGTGTTTGTATTTGGATAGTTCCGGACCAATCTGCTCCGTTATAGGCTCAACGGTTGGCGACCGTAGGCCCGGACGCTGGCGCAGTCCCCAGACCCCAATAATCCACATCAACACCAGAATAATGAATTCTGTCAGTACTTTAAAAACAGGAGCTTCCGTCACAGCCGCATTCCAGTCAAGGCTTTCCGATAACGTATCAAAAAAGCCTACCAACAAATAAATACCTGCACTTATGGTAATCAGCCAAATCCATGTCAGTTCACGGTTTTCAGTACTGGCAAAAATGTCCCGCAGCCTTTTGCTGTAGACCCGCAGCATGCGCATAGTCAGCGTGATATAAACGGTGACGATTGCCATAAATATAATATCAGCGACCAGCAAGAGCTGCATGATCAACTGGATATTCGGCATCAGTTCGGGTGGTGGCGGAATAATTCCGTTCAAAATATCTGCGGGCAAGGCGACCACAGGCGTGATGCATAATGATGCCGCGATGATTGGCGCCGCATGCCAAAATTTCCCGGGTACAACCATGACCGGCCCTTCAGTGGTCAAAGCGCGGACATAAAGCCAGAACAATAAAGGGCTGGCTAAATCAAGAGGGCTGATCAGCACGTTGAGGTAGATCTGCCATGATGTTTGTGCGTCGGGTCCATAGATAGCTTCGGCGATCAAATCAGGTAAAAAGCTAAGCCCTTGGAACAAGAATAATAAGGCCAAAGGCACATAAACACCCTCATCCCTGCGACGAAGCAACAACAGGTTTGCGCAAAACAGACATAGCCCGACGAGCGTGCTGTGAATGATGATGATAAGGGCGGCGAATGGCATTGGTATTCCGGTCTATAGCGACGACACGACCGTGTCGCCTGTCGCCTGTCGCGGGCGCAGAGCAAAAGTTCCCTGCACCCACATGTCATTAAAACTGATAAGCGATACCTAACAGCGCCGATGTGCTGGTGTCATCATCAAGCAAAGGGCTGTCTTTCACATCATCCAGATCTCTAAACTCAATCTGTGCCACAATGACTACATTGTCGGAAACCGGCATAAGGGCTTCAAGTGCGATAAACGGCAAAAAAGCGTCATCAGCCAGATATTCAGCGCGGTCGGCGGTGGCTTCATCCGTGCTAACGCCGTAGTAATATTGGTTATGTTCGTCGGACGTGTAAGTCATCCCGCCCTTCAAGGACAGTGAAGCGAACGATAGATCAGCCGCATAGCCTGCGGCGACGGTCGCGAGGTGTCCGCTTTTGGCGTCGGAGACGTCCACTGCGACTTCACCTTCGACAAAGAACCCGCCAAAATCGTGGCTACCCGTAAGTTCGATTTGCAAATCTGCCTCGCGGTCTAACCCATCGAACAACGCGATTTCTTGATCAAAAATATCACCGTAGTTTGTCGTTGCACCAACCGATACCGCCGTTTGATCGGTATCCAATAGGTGATACGTTATCCCATCAAATCCGATGTGAAAACGATCTGTGTCATACGCGACATAGGGCATAAGGCTCCAGTCATCGTGATCGATGTAAACGCTGGTGTCGTTGCTGGTGAACGCGCCCAGTGTGAATGCCCCTTCGGCCAAGGCAGGCGTTGACAGCATAGTCCCGAAGAGCAGCGTTGTTTGAAATAGTTTCATCAGTGAGGTCTTTCGTTATTTATTTAAGTCGGATTGGATGTGTGTGACGAGGGCTGCGACGGCAGCCGGATGGTCATCGACAAGGGTTGTCTCATTAAAAATATCCAGCGGGATTTCGGGCGGGATGCCACGTCCTTCCCACGCGATACCGGTATGGTCGCGGTAGATTTCGTTGGATAACGTAAGGGGCCAGCCATTCGGCAGCGCCTTGTTCAACACATCGGAATGCGACCCGTTGGTCGGTTGCCCAACATGCGTGACATTAGGCAATGCACGCAGCGCCATTGCCATGATTTCGCCCGCGCTGACGGTGGAATCCGTTGTCATCAAATAGACAGGTCCATCAAACGAAGGCCGATCTGTTGGCACAACATATACGGAGGTTTCCGGCGCACCTGCTGCGTCAAATGGCGACTTGGTATAAGCAAGCCGCTGTTTGTCGGCAAAACGGGCCGCAATTTCACGTCCCATATAGTCACTACCGCCAAAGTTAAGGCTGGCATCAACGATGACGGCACTGACGTTGGCCTCGTCAAAACTGATCATTATTTCGTCTAGGATCGCATTGATCAGTTGATATTCGGCAGCGTCATCCAACTCGGATGCGTCGGATGAAAAACCATCGCTGGTATAGCCCATCAGCATCAACACATTGATGTAGCCGATCGTGCCGTCGATCAAACCATATTGTAGTTTACCACCGGCGGTCTCGTGTCCTTGACCTTGCAGGATGGTCTCAGCGACACCTTGGTTCCAATAATCATCAAGTGCGGACAGCACGACCTTTTGTTTCGATGTACCATTTTCAGCGGCTAGCCGGATCGCACCACGACTTAAGGCGGTTGTAACGGGGGCGACACTGAATTCACGACCATTGATTTCAGCATCCAACGATAGATGGCTATCCTCAAGCGGCGCCATCATCTCGTCGAACAAGGCAAAGAGGTCTTCATCTGTCGTGGACGAAGTCAGTTTTGAGCGAGCCGAGGCAACCTGTTGCGGCCAGTTCACACCATGAAGATCAAGGAACGCGTAATGCGCGGTAAAAGTCGCAGCAAAGGCATCAAAGTTGCCCTGCGGCGTGTCCGGCAGTGGCGTCACACAAGCAGCAGGAAGCGCTGCAATCCGATGAAATGTTATCTTGTGAGGCTCATACGCACTGCCATAAGCGAAACTTTGGCCATCAGCCGCTTCAATAACATCGTCCGGCCCAAGGAGCTGCTGAATGACTGCGCTGGTGTCTTCATCAAAGACGCAAGTATCGATAGATAAGTGATAAATGTCCCGCGTGTCGCCGCGCAAATCGACAACGTAACCATAGCCATCGCTGACAAAGACCCCGTTCAAACGCGCATAGAGGGCGACAGCTTCTCTCGAAACTCCGGTTCCGCAGGCCAAAAGTTGAAGACATACCGCCATTGAAATGACGGTTCGTGAGTGTCGATACATATTGGGAATCCCAGTTGTTAAATCATGGACACCTCATGACCGAACTGGGAATTCCCGTCGTCTCACTCCATCGGGACGGACGCAATTTGGGAGGGAAAGGAACTTTAATGGCAAAACAACGTAGGCCAGGGACCTAGAACCACATACGCTGTCCGCTACTGAGGTTCCTAACGAAATGAAGGTGCCAGTCCGTCAAATGATGACTGGAAACCCTACTTTACAACGTTCCTACGTATTGAATGTATTTTCTGCGAATGTCTGGAAATCGCCCAAGGAGTACTTTGTCCCGCAGAGCTGACATCGACACACCGAGCTGCAAAGGTCCGGTCTGAGCTGCAATTTCGGCCAACCCATGCGACATATGCTTGAGCAGTCTTGTTGAGACTGCATGCGCAGTTATTTGGGAATGGATGTACATGTTGTTTGGAAATTTGCACTAGGATGAGGCATGTTGGAACCCCGCTTTATTGGCCTGAAGCGATTCGCAATCGTTGTTGGAGTGTCGTCATGTTGGGCGATGAACTCGATTTGCTGGTCGCCGGTATTGGCCAAAGCGAATGAGATGACTGGCGTTTTGGGCATTGTTTTGTAGGAGCGCACCAGTCAATTGCCGTGGCTCGGTGCGATTGACGTCATCTATTTTCTGTTCTGGACCTTTCTGGTCTATATGATCGTTGCCTTGTTTATGGGGCTGCCGATCATGACCAATGTCAGCCAAAACCATGAGGTTTTTCTGGCCCCAATGGTGATCAGCCTACCGCTTGTGATAGACCGCGAAGTGGATTTTGTGACTGCGATGTTGCTGAGCCTTCAACTGGTCAGACAGAATCTACCCGTCATGTTGGTTTGGGCCCTACTGATTGCGGTGCTGTCGCTGGTCGCCCTCGCGCCGTGGTTTTTGGGTCTGATAGTTGTGCTGCCCGTTCTGGGGCATGCGACATGGCATCTGTATCGTCGCGCGATTATCTGATGCAAAAAGGGCGCCCAATTTGGCGCCCCTTGGTTATCTAGAAGCTTACGCTTTTGCCTTGGGTGCGGCTTCTGCCGTGGTTGGCATCGTCTTTGTGCCTGTCGCCAGCGGATCGTCTTGGCGTTGCACGGAGCCCTCGAAGTGGGCACCAGACTCTATAGCGATTGTCTTGTGGATGATATCGCCTTCAACACGTGCGGTTGATGTCAGGCGGACTTTCAAGCCACGCACACGGCCGACGATGCGGCCATTGATAACCACGTCATCAGCAATCACTTCGCCTTTCACTGTGGCGCCTTCGCCAACAGTCAAAAGATGCGCGCGGATGTCGCCGTCAACTTGACCTTCGACGTTGATGTCACCGGATGTCTTCAGATTGCCGGTGATCAGCAAGTCCGAGGAGAGGAGTGACGCCACTGGTTTGGCCTTGGGGGCGGCGTTCTTATAGTCTGTACCTGCTTTGGCCGCGTCTGCGCCCTTGGCGTTGTCTTTGTCGGCCGCTTTGGGCCCTGGTTCGTTGATTTTGGATTTAGAAAACATTCTGTCCAGCTCTTATGTAGATCATAGGGTTGACGGGGGTACCGCCGACGCGGACCTCGTAGTGAAGATGAGGGCCAGTAGAACGCCCGGAATTTCCCATAGCACCAATTCGCTCTCCACGCGAGACTCTTTGTCCAACAGTGACGTCCATTGCGTTCAAGTGTGCGTATCTTGTCTCAATTCCGAACTCATGCTGGATTTTTATCAGCCGTCCGTAGCCCGATGACCAGCCCGCATGTGTCACCACGCCATCGGCGGTGGAATAGATCGGTGTACCGATGGGCCCAGCGAAGTCTGTCCCGTTATGCATCCGGCCCCAGCGTGGCCCAAACCCTGATGTGTAGCGAAAGTTAGATGTGACCGGGATTGAAAAGGGGGCCTTTTCAGCAGCAATCCGGTAAAGGTTGATCCGGTCCATTGAGGTCAGGATGCTGTTGGCCCGCAGCGCGTCCGGGTCCGGTTCGCCGCCGCGTGTTGAAAATTGCAGAGGTGTCAGTGGCCCGCCCGTGCCGGAATAACCACGCCGCACCTGATTGATCAGGTTCTCGGGGTTCATGCCCGCAGCCCGGAACATTTCATCCAGAGGTTCAACGGACACCAGCATGGCCTCTTCCAGCTGCCGGAAAATCTGGTCGTTGCGTTCTTGCAGAAGCCGCAATTCCAGTTCCATGTCTTGTGCGTGGTCGATGGCAAATTCAGCATCGGTCGCAATCTGGTCCCTTTCGGCGGCCGTGTCGGCCAGCGCTGAGGCCAGCAGGTTCACGGTGTCTGCGGCCTCATCAGTGATGGCGGCGCTGGTTTCATCGTCGCTGTCAGCGGACAATGCGGCGACCTCGGCGCGGGCTTCTTCGCGCGCGCGCATCGCGTTGCGCAGTGTGGCTTGGACGACCTCAAGCCCGGTTTCAAGCTCGCGCCGCTTTTCTTCGGTGGCCAGCAGCTCGGTTTGCATGATCGAGATTTGTTGCAGGGCTGAGTTAAACCGCTCTTGCGCGGCCAGCGCCTCGGTCGCGCGGGCGTCCCGTTCTGATGACAAGGCATTGAGCCGTTGTTCGTAGGTGAGCTGGTCACGTTGCGCTTGGGCGCGGAAGTTCCCCGCCCCGATACTGTCCATCAGTAAGATCGCAGTGGCGATGATGGTCCAGGCCACAACGATGATGCTGCCCGTCCAAGCCACAAGCTGGGTTTCAGGTTTCAACCGGATAAATCTGGTTTCTGTATCTGAACGCAGAAAGAGACGTTTTTCAGGGAATCTGCGCTCAAGAAACGCATGAATGCCGTGTGTCAGCCGTGATCGCACGATGAGGTTCCGTCCCGTCCATAGTCTATGCAGCCAGTCCCCACACCAGCATTGGGGTCTGTGTTACTGGGTCCCGTCCGGGGCTGCAAGAAATTTGCACATCGATGCGCGGATAACGCCGCCTTTATTGAGCAATGCGCACGCATACGCCGACCGTTTAGGCATGTTTTTTGCTGTCATTCGCAAGCGGCCAATAAAAGTCCGGTGGAATACCTGCTTCGGCCCGCTTTTCTTCGTTGAAAGGTGGCTTTAACCCACCGTGGAAATACTTGCGCACCAAATCGTGGAACACCCCTGTTGGGTCCAGGTCGTGCCGCCCGCAGAGGAAATGGAACCATTTTGATCCGTAGGCCACATGGTGCACCTCTTCTGCATAGATCACCTCGAGCGCTGCGACCGCTTGGGTAAGCTTCGCCTGTTTGAAAATCTTGATCATCCCCGGCGTGACGTCCAGCCCGCGTGCTTCCAGCACCATGGGCACCACAGCGAGCCGCCCCATCAGATCGTCCGCCGTATCCTCGGCCGCCCGCCACATGCCTGCATGTGCCGGCAGTGCCCCATAGTGGCTGCCCATGGCTTCAAGGCAGTCGCACATCAGGTTGAAATGCTTTGATTCTTCGTCAGCCGCTTTTACCCAGTCGTCGTAATATCCCACCGGTAGTTTGGTGTCTGAGAATCGCGCGATGATGTCCCAATGCAGGTCAACTGCGTTCAGCTCAATATGCGCCACCGCATGCAGCAGGGCGATTTGCCCGGCAGGTGTGCCGGGCTTTCGGGTTGGCACGTCACGCGGGTTCAACAGTTCGGGTTTGTCCGGCCGTGCGGGGAAGTCGGGTGGCGTGGCAGTGCCAATTGCAATGGTTTCCCCTGCCGCACGGGCGGCTTGCCATTGCGCAGCATATTGTCGCGACAGGGCTGTTTTGGCACGCCCGTCTGCAGTTGTCAGCACGGCCACGGCCATTTCAGACAGTGTCAAAGCGCCTTCACCGCATCCAGCACGGCGTCCACATGCCCGGGCACCCGGACCTTGCGCCAGACCTGCGCGATCTTGCCGTCAGCACCGATCAGATAGGTCGCACGCTCGATCCCCATATAGGTCTTGCCGTACATGTTTTTCTCTACCCACGTCCCATAACGTTCGCAAACATCGCCGTCTTCATCGGACAAGAGGGCAATCTTAAGATCATGTTTAGCCACGAATTTATCGTGCTTTTTGATGCTGTCTTTGGAAACCCCAAGGATGATGGTATCAAGTCCCGCAAACGCATCGAGGCTTTCAGTGAACCCTATTGCCTCTTTGGTGCAGCCGGGTGTGTCGTCTTTGGGATAAAAATAGAGCACGACTTTCTTACCCGCGAAATCAGAGAGGTTCACAATGTCGCCCCCATCTCGCGGTAAGCTGATGGCTGGTGCAATATCGCCGACGGCAGGATGTGTCATCTTGGCTCCTTGGTTGGGTTTGTGCATTGTAGTTTTAGTCCGGCGCCCGGAAAGTTAAAGGGGTGTTCGGGGTCAAATCGGAGAGTACGTGACGCAGCCCCCTCAGACAGAACCGCCCAAGGCGCCAGAACCGCCTGTCGTTGAGGCGGAGCAGGTTCAGGTCGTCGCCAAGAAGCGGCGCTATCCCCGCTGGCTATTCTGGTTGCGCACCGTTTTTCTTGTCAGTCTGATGCCCGTTATCTTTGTCGGCGCCGCCGCCGTCATGGTTATTGATCGCGACATCAGTGCCCCAAGCTGGATCACCGAACGCATTGAGGCCCGCGCGGCCGAGGTTCTGAATGGTGGTCAATTGCGTTTTGGCGGGATTTCTTTGCGCATTGGGCCGGATTTGCACCCGACCGTGCGATTGCGTGACACAACCCTGACCGATGCCGGTGGTTTGGTCATCTCCCGCGTTCCTATTGTCGAAGGCCTTGTCTCGCCCCGCGGTTTGATTTTCCAGCAGGATGTGTTGCTGCAAGAGGTCCGCTTGATCGGGGCGCAGATTAATCTGCGCCGTGCTGCTGATGGTTCGGTTGCGCTGGCCTTGATTGCGGGGGGCAATGAAGTCAGCAGTGCCCGTTCATTGCCTGCGTTGTTGGACCAGCTAGATCAAGTCTTTGAACGTCCTGCACTTGAGGCCCTAGAGACAGTGCGTGCCGAAGGTTTGATCGTCAATTTTGATGATGCGCGTGCTGGTCGTAGCTGGATTGTCGACGGTGGGTTGGTTGATCTGGATTTGACCGGTGGCCAAACCGCGCTGCGCGGCAACTTTGCGTTGCTGTCGGGCCGCGCGGATGTGACGGTTGTGAACCTGTCCTACGCAAGCGCCCGCAATAGCCGGAATGCCCAAGTGGGTCTGACCATCGAGAATGGTGTGGCCAGTGATGTCGCCTCTCAGTCGCCCGTGCTTAGCTGGTTGCGCGGGGTAGAGGCGCCCATTGATGTTGCTATTCGGACAACCGTGGATGAAGACGGCGCGTTGGGCCCTGTAAGTGCCACGCTTGAGATTGGGCAGGGTGCCTTGCAGCCCAATCCCGCCACGGTCCCCATCCCGTTTGAGCAGGCCAAAGCCTATGTCACCTATGACCCCGTCCGCGACAGTATCGCCTTCACCGAAATCAATGTCCAAACCGAGTGGGGGTCTTTCAACGCTGGTGGCACAGCGTTTTTGCGAGAAATCAAGGATGGGTTGCCCCGCGCATTGTTGGCGCAATTCCAGTTTGAAGACGTGGCCCTGAACCCGCCGGGCTTTTATGAAACACCTCCCTCAATCCCTGCTGCCTCGGTTGACTTGCGTCTGCGCTTTGATCCGTTTCGCGTTGAAGTCGGCCAGCTGGTCATCAATGACGGCCCAAGCCGGTTGATCGCAACGGGTGATTTGGCCGCCACGAATATGGGCTGGCAGGTTGCCTTGGATGCGCATGTGTCCGAATTGGCACCCGACCGGCTGCTGGAAATCTGGCCCATTCCATTGAAGCCCAAAACCCGGGACTGGTTCGCTAGAAACCTGCTTGATGGTCGCCTGTTTGATGCCACAGCCGGTTTGCGCCTGACCCCAGATCAGCCCAACCGCTTTGCAGCGGGTTTTGCGTTTGAGGATGCATCTGTGCGGTTCATGCGCCAGATGCCCCCTATTACGGGCGGTTCTGGGACGGGGAGCTTTATCGACAACGCCTTGGTGATCGCTGTTGATGAGGGTGTTGTCGCCGCCCCGATAGGGGGGCAGATGCAATTGGCGGGCTCTGTTTTTGCAATACCGGACGTGCGCCCCAAACCTGCGACTGGCACGGTGGACTTGCAGGTCGCGGGGTCGGTGACTGCTGTACTGTCGATCCTGAACCAGCCCCCGTTTGAATTTCTTGATAAGGCCAATCTACCCGTGACCTTGGCCGATGGGCGCGCCAGTGTGAGTGGCGATATTAGCTGGCCTATGCGTCAAGGTGGCTCGCCCGATGATGTGAATTTTGAGATGGCGGCTGAACTGCGCCGGGTTCAAACGGATCTGATCCCGGGTCGCAGATTGGTTGCGCCGTTGTTGGATGTGGCGGTGAACCGGACGGGGCTGACACTGTCTGGACCTGTCAGTTTGGACGGTGCCCCTGCCCAAGCCTCATGGAGCCGGGCCTTTGGGCCTGCGGGGGCGGCGGGCAGTCAGGTTACAGCACAGGTAGATTTGTCGGCGGCCTCGTTGGATGCGTTGAATATCAACCTACCACCGGGCACCATATCGGGGGCCGGAACGGGTGAGTTGACCGTTGATCTACGACCGAATGCGCCGCCCAGCTTTACGCTGACCTCTGATCTGCGCGGCGTCCGTGTTGCCATTCCGGCCATCGGTTGGTCAAAACCCCCCAATGCAGCGGGCGATTTGCTGGTTGAGGGTACTTTGGGGCCGACGCCCAATATCTCAAACCTGCAGATTAGCGGGGGCGGGCTGAGCGCGCAGGGACAGATCAATCTGGCTGCGGGTGGCGGGTTGGAAAGCGCTGTTTTCAGTCGGGTGCGTTTGGATGACTGGCTGAATGCGCCGATCACATTGCGCGGGCGTGGCGTTGGACAGCCAATTGCAGTGGAAATTGGTGGCGGCAGACTGGATTTACGCCGTGCGAGCTTTGGCTCCGGACAAGGTGAGGCAGGGCCGATGCAGATCGCATTGAACCGGCTGCAAGTCACAGAAGGCATCGTTTTGCACCGCTTTCGTGGCGAATTTAATGGTGCGGGTGGTTTTACCGGGCAGTTTACCGCGCTGCTGAACGGTGAAACCGCTGTGCGCGGCACGGTCGCGCCGCGCAACGGCAGATCAGCGGTTCGGCTGCGTAGCGATGACGCTGGTGGGGCGCTGCGCGCGGCAGGTTTTTTGCGCAATGCAAATGGGGGAACGCTTGATCTGACGCTACTGCCGACCGGGGACGAGGGGACGTTTGATGGCACATTGGCCGTCCGGGGGGTCCGCCTGCGTGACGCGCCCACTATTGCAGCCCTGTTGGACGCGATCAGTGTCGTGGGGCTTTTGCAGCAGCTTGACGGGCAGGGGCTGGCCTTTGATGAGGTCGACGCCCAGTTCCGCCTGACCCCCAGCCAAGTCGTTGTGTCACAGGCCAGTGCGGTGGGGCCGGGCCTTGGCATTTCGGTGGATGGGACATACACGCTCGGCAATAAACGCGTTGATCTGCAAGGTGTCGTTTCGCCCTTCTTTTTGGTCAACAGCATTGGCAGTTTCTTGACCCGGAAAGGTGAAGGTTTGATCGGTTTTAATTTCAACATAGCAGGCACATCAGATGCGCCGCAGGTTTCAGTGAACCCGCTGTCTGCCCTGACACCGGGCATGTTTCGCGAAATATTCCGCAGGCCCGCGCCGGAGCTCACCCAGTGAAGCTGAGCGACTTTGACTTTGCGTTACCGGAAAATCTGATCGCCACACGCCCCGCGCGCCCCCGGTCCTCGGCCCGGTTGTTGCTGGCGCAAGGAGGGACGATTGCGGATCGCATTGTCTCGGACCTGCCGCAGATATTGCAGCCTGGCGACAGGCTTGTCCTGAATGATACCAAGGTGATCCCGGCGCGCCTGTCCGGCCTGCGCCACCGGTCAGGCGGGGCGGGTGAGACCGCGTCTCGGATAGAGGTCACCCTGCTGGAGCCCCAAGCTGATGGTCAATGGACCGCTTTGGTCAAGCCGTTGCGCAAGATCCGTGATGGCGAGGTTATCGTGTTTTCTGATGACTTATCCGCAGAGATCATGGGCCGTGCGGATGGTCAGGCCAAGTTGCGCTTTAACCTGTCGGGGGATGATTTTGATGCGGCTTTGGCGCAAGTGGGTGCCATGCCTTTGCCCCCTTATATCGCGGCCAAACGGCCCGCAGATGAGGCCGATAAGGACGATTATCAGACCTATTGGGCCCGCAATGCAGGCGCCGTCGCTGCCCCCACCGCATCATTGCATTTTGATGGGCCCTTGTTGGAGGCGTTGAAAGTGCGTGGTGTCACCTTCACCCATGTCACCCTGCATGTAGGTGCGGGTACGTTTTTGCCTGTGAAGGTCGACGATATCGCCGACCACAAGATGCATGCCGAATGGGGCGAGGTCACGCCCGAGGCTGTAGCCGAGATCACCGCGACCAAAGCCGCAGGGCACCGGGTTATTCCTGTGGGTACAACGGCCTTGCGCCTGATTGAGAGTGCGGCACGTGGGGGTGCTTTGCAGCCTTGGCGTGGTCCCACAGATATATTCATCACGCCAGGATTTGATTTCCAGATTGCGGATGGGTTGATGACCAATTTCCATCTGCCCAAGTCGACCTTGATGATGCTGGTGTCCGCACTGATGGGCGTGGACCCGATCCGGACCATCTATGCCCATGCGATTACCGAGGAATATCGGTTTTTCAGTTATGGGGATAGTTCACTGCTGTTGCCGAAAAAGGTGTAGTTCAGGCCAGACGGCATTGCGGTTGTCGCAATGAGGACGGTTGGGCCATGTGACGCCGTTTCAGCGTATGGTGGGTACCCTTGTTGATGCGTTTTGCCCCAAAACAAACGTTCATAACGGTATGTACCAATGGGCGTCTT
This sequence comes from uncultured Paracoccaceae bacterium, assembly GCA_947501555.1. Taxonomy (GTDB): domain Bacteria; phylum Pseudomonadota; class Alphaproteobacteria; order Rhodobacterales; family Rhodobacteraceae; genus Yoonia. Next base: position 1,084,611 of record CANMWG010000001.1, on the reverse strand, counting down.
GCGGGACAAACCGGCCATTGGTCCCTGTAAGTCAGACGTCGGCTTAGGTTGAAAACAGTTCTGGAGGCCAGGTAAGTTTTTCGGACCGTTGAAAGGCCGGGCGTTCCTTCAGTCTTTCAACGTAGTCACCCAGGATATAGCTTTCAGGAAGTAGGTTATTGAATCGAGCCATTGCAATGACCGATCCAATAACGACATCCGCTGCCGTGAACCAGTCTCCCAGCAACCAAGTTTGACCGTCAAGCGCATCGTCAAGAATTTCGACCGCGCCTTGTGCAGTGTCCCAGGTCGTATGTTGGAGTGGTGCATCAAGGCCCGAGGCGCGAACCGCAATTGCTGGATCAACAACAGCAGTCGCGTAAACCAACCATTTGAGATAGGGGCCACGATCTTGGGAGTCGATTTTGGGTGCAAGAGAGCCATACCCAAATCGATCCGCGAGAAGAGCGCAGATCGCCGGGCGTTCGCTTACGATCATTCCATCAACGGAGATCACCGGCACCCGACCTGAAGGATTGATCTTAAGGAATTCGGGTTCCAGGTGCTTGCGCTCTCCGAGATCAACATCGACGACGGAGTAGGGAATGCCCAGCTCTTCCAGCACCCAATACCCAGCCAGTGAACGTGACGCCTTAGATGCATAAAGGGTAACTTCGGCCATTGGGATCGCCCTCTGATTTCGATCACACATCGATCATAGAACATCTGATCTTGGCAGGCGACTTGGTAGCTGACATCAGTTGTCATGCTCAATTTGGTAGGTATGAGCCCCGAGCCCGACATTCGCCACGTGATGTACCAAGGTCGGCTAAGCGGGACAAAGCGAGCTTTCGCTGCGCAATGCAACATCGTCCGCATTACGGTTTCCCATGACGAGTATTCGAACTTTTTGTCCTTCTGCGACTTTGCCAAATGTAAGCGCCGCCTAGCACGAAACACAGTCCGCCAGTTGATGCGAACGTCTTACCGAATGATTTACTCCATTCGATCATGGAAAGGCTCTTCATTTCGCCACTCGACCAATCGACAAGACCAGCAACTACATCGCCTTCATTGTGTGGTTTTGGACTGACCCATGTGTTGCCAGAGTATCTTTGTGTTTCTCCGTCGGCAGTGGTTGTCTCGAAAGTCGGGCGATAAACTAAGCCATTGTCGTTGCGCTTACTTTCCACCGTAATCACCTGCAGATTCGCCTCTATTCCGCGCGCTGTAAACGACGTTGCCGAAGAAATCATAAACATCCCAGCAATGAAGAATATGGTCCCGTTGATGACAGCGACATAAGGAAGAGTCCTAATGCACTTTATGACAAAATCTGAAAAGCTTGTGGGCCATGCAAACATGAAGACGCTCGCTGATTAGTGATTTCGCTAGGGTTATTCACACATCATGAGCATCAACCGACAAACTATCCCTGAAAGGCACCGACGGATGCTCGATCTAACCTTGAAGCCTACATTGGCTGCATTGCAGAATGAGGTCAACAAGGGGCTCACACCCGCCATTCGCCGCAGCCTGTATCGACGACCGCTTTGTACCCTTTTCTGTCTATCTGTGACGTGAGGATAAGGTATCCAGCAGAGGCAAAGGCCCCCATGTCATAGCTTTCTGAACTGATGCCACCGGTCAGGAAAATGGCCGCTGGCTCGGCCCCTGGGCCGCAACCGCAGGCGGGTAGGGCGCGAACAGGCGCGACTGGGTCGTTTTCATGTGATGAAATTGCGATAGAATCATGTGATAGGCCGGTTCTGTTTTGCCGAAAGGGCGCGCGATGTTTCAGGTGTTGACCGGGTCATGGGCCCTTTTTCTGGGCATGTTTTTATTGATGGTCGGCAATGGCCTGCAAGGCACTCTGCTGGGCCTGCGTGGCGATCAGGAGGGGTTCAGTACCTTTGCCCTGTCCATTGTGATGTCGGCCTATTTCTTGGGCTTCCTTTTTAGCTCGCGATACACGCCAAAGTTGATTCAGCGGGTTGGGCACGTCCGGGTCTTTGCTGCCCTCGGATCGATGGTGTCAGCTGTCTTGATCCTGTACCCGGTTTTGGTAGAACCTTGGGCCTGGACCATCGGCCGCGTGATCATCGGGTTTTGCTTTTGTGGGGTCTATATCACTGCAGAAAGCTGGCTGAACGACGCCTCAACCAATGAAACCCGCGGCAAAGCGCTGTCGATCTACCTGATGGTGCAAATGGCCGGGATCGTCTTTGCGCAATGGATCGTCAGCCGGGGCGATGTGTCGGGCTATGTGCTGTTCATCATCCCGTCAGTTCTGGTGTCCTTGGCCTTTGCGCCGGTTCTTTTGTCGGCCCGCCCTATGCCCGCCTTTGAGACCACCAAGCCCATGAAAATCCGCGAGTTGATCGCAGCCTCCCCGCTGTCATGTTTTTCCATGTTCATGTTGGGCGGTGTTTTTGCCGCGCAATTCGGGATGTCGGCGGTTTACGGCAATCGGGTTGGGCTGACCGTTGGGGAAATTTCGTTCTTTGTGTCGAGCATTTATGTGTCCGCATTGGTGCTGCAATACCCCATTGGCTGGCTGTCCGACCGTATGGACCGGCGGACATTGATCATTTGGGTCTCGTTGGTCGGTGGGGCCGGATCTATGATTGCTTTCCTGTTGCAGGGTAGTTTCTTTGCGATCCTGATCAGCGGGGCCCTTGTAGGGGGCATGTCTAATCCGCTCTATGCGCTGATTATTGCTTATACCAATGATTATCTCGAAAAGGATGACATGGCAGCGGCGTCGGGTGGTTTGCTTTTCATCAACGGTTTGGGCGCGATCGCGGGGCCGTTGATTGTGGGCTTCATGATGGATCTGATCGGGGACAACGGTTATTGGCTGTTCACGGCCATATTGATGTTTGCCGTCGCATTTTATGGGCTTTATCGGACAACACAGCGTAGTCGGAGCGGGCTTGACACCGAAGCCGTTCCCTATACGCCGGTCTCTGCAGCCTCGACCCAGATCGTCGCTGAGGTGGCCCAAGAGGTCTACATCGAGGCCGAGATTGAAGCCGAAGAAGAGGCACCATCGTGATCACCCTCTATGTCACAGCGAAATATCAATTGAGCACAGGTTGAACACAGCCTCTTGCCAGAGTCAGATTTGTCTGTTTCGCTCGTGTTAATGACATGGCCGGTTGAGGAGTAGTTCGGTGGTAAGCCCTGAAGAGGTTTTGGCGTTTTGGCTAGACGAATGCGCGCCCAAGGATTGGTACAAATCTGATCCTGCATTTGATGCGCGCATCAAAGAGAAATTTCTGCCGACATGGCAAGTGGCGACAGAAGGGTCACTGGGGCTTTGGCTGACTTACCCCTCTGGCACCTTGGCCTATATCATCCTGACCGACCAGTTCCCCCGCAATATGTTCCGCGGTACCGGGCAGGCTTATGACACGGATGATCTGGCGCGTGCTGCGGCAAAGATGGCGATTGACCGGCAATGGGACATGCGTATTGACGAGCCCGCCCGCCAGTTTTTCTACCTGCCGCTGATGCATGCGGAAAACCTGTGTGATCAGGATCGTGCGGTGCGTTTGATCCATACAAGGATGCCCAAATCGGGTGCCATGAACGCCCCACATGCGAAGGCGCATCGGCAAATTATCCGGGATTTTGGACGGTTCCCCTACCGCAATGAAGCGCTTGCACGGCGTACAACAGATCTGGAAAAGGACTTTCTTGATGCAGGAGGCTACGGCACCGTGATTAGTGAGATCCAAAATCTGGACAATTTGAGCCATGTTTCAAAGGCGAGTTAACGCGTTGTTGGCAATGTCGCGTCAAATTCCCGCCAATGGGATAAGGACGCGATATGCTACAAGAGCGATCAATCACACAAGACAAGCGGTCAGGTGACGAACAGGGGCAGCCCGCCCATAAGGTAGAAGATGGGCTTCTATCACAGGTCCTCGACACGCTGGAACAAGGCGTTATCGTGTGGTCTTCTGAGGGCGCATGTATCACGCATAACGCCCGTGTTCTTGATCTTCTGAAGCTGAAACCAGCCCAACTGTGCCTTGGTGCGACGTTGGATGCGTTGTTGTCCGAATGCGAAGACCGCGGCGACCACTTTGATATGTCCCGGCCGGATTTGCATTCTGCCCTTGCGGACCGCAAACCCTTCCAACTTGAAATCAGGCTTGGCTGTGGCCGCGTCTTGTCTGCGCAGGTGCGGCCGACCCGCGATGCCGGACATATTACGGCCTTCACGGATGTGACCGATACCCGCAATGCTGTTTTTGCGTTGGAAGATGCGAAGGCCGAAGCGGCGCGCGCGGAACAGACCGCAAATGAAGTGCTGGAGCATGAACGCGGCCGCAAACGCGAGGTATCGCTGCTCGCGAAGATGGATGAATGGTTGCAGTCGTGTAAATCCCTTGATGAGTTGTATGAGATCGTCACAGCCTTCATGCACAGGATATTGCCCGGTTCACGTGGGCAGCTCTTTATCTATTCAAACTCACGCGATGTATTGGAACAGGCCTGTGCTTGGCAATTTGATGTGAAGCAGGAGAATTTCACGCCGGATAGCTGTTGGGCATTGCGCCGTGGCCGCACCTATACGTTTTCCAACGATGCCTTGGGGTTTGTTTGCGATCATGTCAAAGAAACCCATCGTGGCGAGGCGGCCCCGGAAAAATTCACCTGTGTGCCAATCGTTGCCCATGGTGACACCGTCGGCCTGATGCATATCGAGTTTCTGCCGGGCTCCGAAAGTATCGATGTGGTCGATCCCGTTGCATTCACGAAGCGGTGCGGCGAGCATATTTCGATGGCCATCGCGAATGTGAAATTGCGGGATGAATTGCGGGATCAATCCACCCGTGATCCGCTGACTGGCCTTTATAACCGACGTTATTTCCTTGATGCGATGCGCCGGATCATGACCCAAACCGTGGCACGGCAGGGCAACTTTGCTTTGCTGTCGATCGACGCTGATAAATTCAAGAACTACAATGACGAACATGGGCACGACGCAGGCGATGTGGTGCTTGAGGCGATTGCTGAGAAGATGTGCTCATTAGATGTTGATGGTGCAGTGGCCTGCCGGGTTGGTGGTGAAGAGTTTAGCATACTATTGCCCTTTGCAGATCGGTCACGGGCGACGGAAAGCGCTGAAGAGCTTCGTCATTCGATTGAGGAAATGCGCGTCAAATACATCGGTGGGCCTTTGCCCAAAGTGACAGTGTCGATTGGTATTTCGGTCTATCCGACCCATGGGACCGATCCGCAGGAATTGATCAAACAGGCAGATATCGCGCTTTACGCGGCTAAGGACGCAGGCCGAAACAACTCGCAAGTGGCTGATGGCGCGAGCATGATCACATTCGACTAAAGCGTTTGCGGAAATACCTCAGACATCCCGTATCATCTGACGCGCGCCAGTCTTTGATTGCAGGACGCGTTAGGTGATTCCAGATTTTCGTACGACGTCATAACGACTTCCGAATTCAGTCTGGGACACCATTGTTCACTTTTCCCGTTCGCCCGAAGAAAGAGGCGGTGAAGGTGTGAATCAAGTCGAATTCGAAAAGGTATAGCTGTTATGCAGTTGGGTTACTGGCAGTCCTTTCGAAAATAGTTTAACGTTCAACCAAATTGCATTTGGAGGGCGTCTCGATGGCTGCGAATAACTTTGACTTAATCGTGATTGGTGCAGGGCCGGGGGGCTATGTGGCCGCGATCCGCGGCGCGCAACTAGGTCTGAACGTGGCAATTGTCGAACGCGAGCATTTAGGTGGGATCTGCCTGAACTGGGGCTGTATTCCCACCAAGGCGATGTTGCGGTCCTCTGAAGTCTTTCACTTGATGCACCGAGCCAAGGAATTTGGCCTGAAGGCGGACAATGTCGGCTATGACCTTGATGCTGTTGTGAAAAGAAGCCGTGCGGTGGCGGGGCAATTATCTGGTGGCATCGGCCATTTGATGAAAAAGAACAAGGTCAAGGTCTTCATGGGTCAAGCGACGCTTGCCGCAAAGGGCAAGGTTGCGGTCAAAGGCGAGAAGGGCACCGACGAGCTGACCGCGAAGAACATCGTGCTGGCCACCGGCGCCCGCGCCCGTGAGCTACCCGGGCTTGAGGCCGATGGCGATTTGGTCTGGATGTACAAACATGCGCTTGAACCAAAACGGATGCCCAAGAAGCTGCTGGTCATCGGATCGGGTGCGATTGGCATCGAATTTGCAAGCTTTTACAACACTTTGGGCGCAGACACGACGGTGGTTGAGGTGATGGACCGTGTGCTGCCGGTGGAAGATGCAGAGATTTCCGCCTTTGCCAAAAAACAGTTTGTGAAGCAGGGCATGAAGATCATGGAGAAATCCATGGTCAAGCAATTGGACCGCGCAAAAGGCAAAGTCATCGCTCATATTGAGACCGGTGGCAAGGTCGAGAAGATGGAATTCGATACTGTTATCAGTGCTGTCGGTATCGTTGGCAACGTTGAAGGTCTTGGGCTGGAGGCCTTGGGCGTGAAGGTTGACCGGACTCATGTTGTTACGGATGAGTTCTGCCGCACCGGGATTGATGGTCTCTATGCCATTGGTGATATCGCCGGCGCCCCCTGGTTGGCCCATAAGGCCAGCCATGAAGGTGTTATGGTCGCCGAACTGATCGCGGGCAAACATGCCCATCCGGTCAAGCCCGAGAGCATTGCGGGCTGCACATATTGCCACCCACAGGTCGCATCTGTTGGTTATACCGAGGCAAAGGCGAAAGAGCTTGGCTTTGACATCAAGGTCGGTCGTTTTCCCTTTATTGGCAATGGGAAAGCCATCGCATTGGGTGAGCCTGAGGGTATGATCAAGACGGTGTTTGATGCCAAAACCGGTGAACTTTTGGGGGCCCATATGGTCGGTGCCGAAGTCACCGAGTTGATCCAGGGCTATGTTGTTGGGCGCCAGTTGGAGACCACGGAAGAAGATCTGATGAATACGGTCTTCCCGCATCCGACCCTGTCTGAGATGATGCATGAAAGCGTTTTGGACGCCTATGGTAAGGCGATCCATTTCTAATCGCACGTATGCGCTGCGTACGGAACCTGTACAGAATACATATGTACAGGTTCCTTACCCCGTGATCTGAAGTGAAGGCGTCTACTCGGTGACGGTGATCCGCCGCGTGCCGATGACGGTCCGGTCCTGACCCAGGAAATATCGCAGCTCATAGTCGCCGGCGACTTCGGGTGTCTCAACTGTAAGCGGGTTACCCTGGTTGGTGTAGGTGTAATCATCGTAACTGTCTGCGCCCACCACCGCGATCCCAATGAAGTCACGCGTGTAGTCTGGTCCGTCCCAGCCGACGATCAGCTCTTCTCCGATGCGGATGCTGTCTGGTGCCACCAATTGCGCGTTGACCTCTGTCACCGTGATCATCCGCGTCGCAATCACCTCACGATCTTGGGCAAGCTGATACCGCAACTCGTATTCACCGGGTGCGGTGGGCAACTGCAGCTCGAGCGGGCTGCCTTCATTCGTATAGGTATAGCTGTTGTAGTTTTCGCCCGACAGGCCAATTGAAATGAAATCACGCGTATAGTCCGGCCCTGTCCAATTGACCGTGATCGTGTCGCCCGCGACGGCGGTGTCGGGCGCTGATATGCTTGCCGCCACTTCGGTAAGGGTGATCATGCGTGTCGCAATGACCTCACGGTCTTGGCCCAGTTGATACCGTAATTCGTATGCGCCCGGTTCTGTCGGCAACTGCAACCCAAGCGGACTTCCTTCTCTGGTATAGGTGTAGTTGGCGTAGTTTTCACCCGGCAAGCCGATTGAGATGAAGTCGCGTGAATAGTTCGGCCCCGTCCAATCCACCATGATCGTGTCGCCCGCGACGGCGGTATCGGGCGCTGATATGCCTGCCGCCACTTCGGTGAGGGTGATCATGCGTGTCGCGATGACCTCGCGGTCTTGGCCCAGTTGATACCGCAGTTCGTAATCCCCCGGGTCGGAGGGCAACTGCAGCTCAAGCGGGCTTCCCTCACGGGTATAGGTGTAGTTGGCGTAGTTTTCGCCCGGCAGGCCAATCGAGACGAAGTCGCGTGAATAGTCCGGCCCCGTCCAATCCACTGTGATCGTGCTGCCTGCGGTGGCAGTTTCTGGTGCTGATATGCTGGCGCCGACATCTGTGACCGTTATCATCCGTGTCGCAATGGTTTTGCGATCTTGGCCCAGCTGATACCGCAGTTCGTAGTCGCCGGGTTCTGTGGGCATCATTAGCAAAAGTGGGCTGCCTTCGGCCACATAGGTGTAGTTTTCGTAATTTTCGCCGATTTTGCCGATGCTGATAAGGTCCCGGTCATAGCTTGGCCCGGTCCATTCGACCTCAATTTCGCTGCCCGCTGTTGCGGTTTCGGGCGCGGAGAGCTCTGCTGGTGCGGCCGATAGGGTTATTGGACGTGTTGCTAGAATTTCGCGGTCTTCGTTCAGCACATAGCGGATTTCATAGTCACCCGGTTCAGTGGGCATCAAGAGCGCGAGTGGGGTGCCTTGGGCTGTGTATGTATAGTTGTTGTGGTTTTCACCCTCAAAGCCGATGGCAATGAAATCCCGGTCATATCCGGGCCCAATCCATTCGACTGTAATGGTTTCACCGATAATTGCAGTGTCTGGGGCTGTGAGGCCGACCTGTACCTCGGTTACTTCAATCGTTTTGCTGCCGATGATCGTGCCGCCTTGCCGCATGCGGTAGTTGATGGTGTAGGTTCCCGGTGTGGCTGGCAGCGTGAACGCAATGGGGTTGCCTGCGGCTGTCATTTTCGGACTGATCGTACTTGATCCCCCGTCCTGTGCCATCACGATCATATCCCCGTCGTAGTCGGGACCGGCCCATTCCACATCGATCGTCTCGCCGACGGTCCCGCTGTCAGGTGCGGTGATTGTGGCCGTGACGGGGGTTACATTGATTTGTGTGGTTGCGAGGAATGTGTTGGTGCCTTCGCGCCGCAGGTAGTGGATGTCGTAGATGCCTTCGGTCGCGGGCATTTGCAGGGCTGCGGGGTTACCCGCGTCGACTTGTGCGAATGTCAGTGTGCGTGTTTGCCCGGCATCCGTTGTGATAATTTGATCCCCGTCGTTTTCAGGGCCCGTCCATTCAACATTGATGGTTGACCCTGCCACGGCCGTTTCTGGCGCCACGAGTGTCGCGGTCTGTTCGATTTCTGGGAAGATTACGGTGACGGCCACGTCATTCGCGCCGGACACCTCAAACGTGGTTTCTACCTCGGCCTCGTCAACGAAACGATAGGCCGTTGCGGTATAAGAGCCCTCGGCCAGTTCGGTACTGAAGGGGTTGCCTTCTGCGTCGTCCGCAATCACGTCGGTTTCGTTGCTAATGTCCCAGGTGATTGGGTCTTCCACGCGCGGCCCCGCGTTGTCGCCGATCTTTGCCTCAAACATCCCCGTGACGATGATTGGCTCGGGCTCTATCACAACAGCGGCCATGGCCAGATCAAGCTCAGTCGCATTGGACGCCGTCAGGAATTGCCCCCCGGTTTCCTCAGCGATGCATTGCATTTGCGCCAGCGCTTCGGGGTCGCTGACATCGAAGCCGACAACGTGGGCAGTGAAATTGATCCCGGCTTCCTCTAAGGCGCGCGCCGCCGCACATGGGTCCGGATTACAGGTTTCTACCCCGTCTGACACCAGGATGACCGTTGCTGCATTTTCTGTGTACCGCAAGGCTTCGGCGGCGGCGATCACCGCGTCGGTCATTGGGGTTCTGCCTAACGGTTTGATCCCGTTCACCGCGTCCACGATGCTGCCTGCGGTGCCCGGGGCGGGGGCCACGATAGTTTCAATATCTGAGCAGTTTCCCCGTTCCCGGTGTCCGTAGACCGTCAGCCCTAACCCTTGTTCGGCGGGAAAGTCGGCCAGCAATCCGGCGACCACGTCACGCGCGATGGTGATCTTGGCCACCTCATCGATTTGGCCCCACATCGAACCGGACCCGTCCATCACGAGGATCGTATTCGGCTGGTCTTGGGCTGTGGCTGCAGTGCAAAGGGTGCTCGCCAGAATGCAGGATGTGAGAAAACGCATGTTCGGTCCCTTAATAGTCATTAAAATTTGTTGCCATGAAACAATGTTTCCAAGAGGATATATAGCATGACCTGCTTAACAGTTATGAAACCCCGCTATGGCGGCTACAAATCCCTTGGCTGCGACTAAGGCACAGTCTTGTTACCTTAAGTGGGGCTGGTTTTTGTCCAATTTCAAACATTTTTCAAATCTAGCAACCGATTGACGAGCATGGGCAGGTTTTGGTTGGTTTTTGTGTGTTCTCGTGTTCGAAGGAAAAAAATGAAGGCAGGGAAGGCCTTCCGCAATCAACAAACAGGAAATCAGAGATATGATTAAGAAGATTTCACTTGCATCCGCAGTGATTCTGGCTGGCGCTGGTGCGGCCAGCGCACAAGAAGCGTGCTCGGTTTATACAGTGCGCGCTGGCGATTCGCTGAGTGCAATTGCCCGTGTAGCCTATGGCAGCATCAGCTTCCAAAGCGTCTGGGATGCGAACCGTACGGAGATTGGCGGCAACCCCAACACGATCCGCGTTGGCATGCAGCTGCGTTTGCCATGTGCTGACGGTACCCTGCCGGGCACCAATGCATCTGTTGTACGTCCTGCGGCGCCTGCTGTACCGTCAGAGGACGGTCCTGTGACCATTCGGCTGGTCACCGGCAGTGACTATCAACCATTTACAGACGAAGACATGGACGGTGGCGGTGTGTTCACTCAATTGGTGCGCGCAGCATTGGACGCAGTCGAGGCCGATGTGACGGCGGATATTGTTTTTGTGAACGATTGGGGTTCGCATTTGGATGTCTTGCTGCCATCTGGTGCGTTTGATGGTACTTTCCCATGGGTGTTACCAAACTGCGAAGCCGCATCCTTGACCGATGCGATGCAAGCGCGTTGCGACAACTTCCGTTTTGCTGATCCGGTTTATGAAATCTTCACGGGTATGATCACTCGCGCTGGTGATTCATTGGCCACCACAACCGATTTTGACGCGTTCAAAGGCAAAACCGTCTGTGTTCCAGATGGCTATGGTGCTGTTGTTCTAGCAGCCCAAGATGTCACTGAACCTGATGTCACCTATGCCCGTCCAAGTACACCAGAGGCCTGTTTTGAAGATTTGGTCGCGGGTTCTGTGGACGCAGTTGAGATGGAATTGACGCAGGCGGCCGACATCGTGGGCCGTTTGGGCATGGAAGATCAGGTTGCTGTGAACGACCAAATTTCGTCTATCAGTGTGCTGACTGTTTATGTCCACAAGGATAACCCAGACGGCGACGCCATTCTGGCCTCGCTGAACGCGGGTTTGAACGAAATCCGTAACAGCGGTGTTTGGTTCCAGACTGTGCGCACAGGGTTCTCGGCTTACTATACCAGCCAGTAATTCGCCCGTAACGACGCCGAATAAGGGCCCGGTTGCACCAATGCAGCCGGGCCTTTTCTTTTACAGAATGATGATCAGAAGGAATTTGCCGAACGGCTTTCCAGTTCGGCAGAAAGCGGCTTGTTTTTTGGGCTCCGACGAAACCAATTTCGCCCACATCACTTATGCATACGTTACGGCGTAAGGTGGGACTTGATTTTGGAGTGATGCGTCGACGTCCGCATGCGACCCTAGAGGTTTGGCTGCTGTGTCACGCAAGGGTTAATCGTTCATCGCACCGGTCTGTCTTTGTCGCGTGCGGCCTGTTTCGTCGCTTTTCGCCTGAGAGGGCACTACCACCACAAGGAAAGCCGAATGGATATCTTTGACGATGTAACCGCCTTGACGTTGAGCGATCTGCAAGACCTTGAAGCTGACGTTGGCCTGTGGTCGGATCTATATGCGGACCGTTTCAGCCGGCATGACGTGACGATTGCAGAGGATCAGGTCGTGATTTTTGACGGTGATGCTGATAATTTTGTCCGTATCAATGGTCTTGTGATTAACGGCACCCTGTTGGTGGATGGTCGCGATGACCTTGCCCTGCATGCCAATTGGGCTGTTTTGGGTGACAATGGCCAGATGCGCATCATTGATGATGGCGACACAGAGTTTGAATTCAAAATCCGTGGGGATGGCCGGGTTGATATCGCACCTGATGCCGATACCGGGTTGGTATCAGCGGCCCAACTGAACAGCGCCAACGCGGCCGTCGGAAATACGCCTGATGTTGATGTCACGCCGCCCGCCAGTGAGCCAGAGCCCGTGGAAGAGCCGTCTGAACCTGTGACCCCCGCACCGGCGGTGGTCCAGAATACGGATTTCACGGTTGAGCTGATTGATACCGCAACAGATCAGGTCATTGCGACAATCGACAATGGCGATGACATTCCCGAAGACTTGATCGCTGGTCGTGATGTGACACTGAGTGTTTCGGCCGATGACCCAGCCTTTGCCAACCAAATCGGCAGCGTGAGACTGACCTTTGATGGTGTCAGCAAGGTCGAAGGTATCGCCCCTTACGCCCTGTTTGGTGACAATGGCGGCGATTTCCTGGGCGGTATGGAACTGGACGACGGGGGTTATCAGCTGATCATTGAGGCCTTTACCGGCCAGAACGTCAGCGGGACCAAGCTGGATACCGATACGTTCAACTTTGATGTGGAGGCTGATCAATCCAATGACGGTATCCCCGATGGCAGCCTGCTGGACCGCGATCTGCGTGTGATTGATGCCACGCCCACAATCGACGACCGCGAGCCCGCAAGCCGTGGTTTCACCCAGAACGGTGAGTGGATGGAATTCCGGGTGCTCGAAGGTCAGCAACCGGGGAATGCCAGCCTGGATGCCCGTGCGGAGGCTGTGTTTTCGCGGGCGGCCACCGACCCCAACCAGACCTTTGCCGCCACGTACCGGATCGATGACGCTGATAACACGACCATTTTCCAGATCCTCAGCACCGGCAACCGACCCGACAGCGCCTATCCTGAGATGCTGGTGAATGCGACCGCACGCAATGGCGAGGTGGTCATTGACCAACGCCGTGATGGTGTCACGACTGTGCTTGCCAGCGTCGAAATAGGGTCTGAATTTGACATCGTGACCCGCACAAACGCCCGTGAAGGTGCCACCGTTGAGATCCATCAGGATGGTGAAGTGATCGGCCGTTTCGTCGACCCTGATTATAAATATTCTGACGCCGAGACGAATTTCCGTCATTTCCGCTTTGGCGCCTATCACCATGGTGACGGCTGGGCCGAGGTGCAGATAAAAGATGCCCGGGTCATGGAGGATCAATAGCGACAGGTCCTGACCTTAGCCTGCCTGACCTTAACCTGCCTGTGCGGGGAGCGTAACCTGTGCTGAAATCACCTCTCCGTCTGTAACAAGCACCCGGTGGTCCGGCCCCCTGAGTGAGACGGTGATTTCATGTGTCTCGTTGTCGGGGAGGTCATCAATAAAGAAGACGGGCAGGGTGGCCATCCCAATCTTGTTGTCACCCGCAAAGACATGGGCGTGCCCTTCGGTCACAACCGGTTTGGTTCGGCCGCAGAGGTCTGAAAAGATCCAGTTTTCCGTCTCAAACTCTAACCGCCAGCCTTGCCCAACGCGCGTCGCCGAGACCGAGATTGTGGGCTTGGGTGCGCTTTCGTCGAGTTCCAAGAATAGTGAAGGCGGTAATGACGGATCGCGCAGCTGCTCGGGCAAGCCGAGGCTGACAGTGGCCATCGTCAATCCAGTGAGGGATGCAGCAACGATGGGTGAAAAACGCGCCATTGCAGTTTCCTTAGGTTGTCCGCTGCAGGCTGAGCCCCGAAGAGCACCAGCATGAATGTTAACGCGTAAAGGTTGGCATGAAACAGCGGCGTTTCACCCAAGATCACCGAGAAGAACGTGAATGCACTGATCAAAAACAATCCAATAGGGCGCACCAGATGCCCCATCATCAAGAGCAGCCCTGCGATCAATTCGACCCCCATCATCACCAGCGCGACCCATGCCAGCGGGATGCCCAATTGATCCAGGTTCCCGTGCTCAAGAATGGCAATCAGCAGCGTGGGATGCGCCAATTTGATCGACAAGGACAGATAAACAAAGGTTGCTCCGGTCATCAGCATGATGACGGGCCAAACGAAATCGAGCCGTCCCCACATTTGCGGTCGTGTTTTGCTGAAATGCCAATCAACGCTGAGCGGACCGGGTCCGATCCACATAAGCACCAAAGCCGGTGCAATGAAATGCGCCGCATAGCAGTAGATAAATACAGCGCCAAAAAGCTGCCCGCCTGCCAACGTCAGCAGGATCACAAGCAGCGCAGCAACGCGTGTCCACAGCCCCACCACAAGCAACCCGGCAGTGAGCAAGCTAAAGAAGCACAGCGTTTCATAGCCGGGCATGCTGCTGATCTGCATATCGGGCACCAGAAATGTCGGTTCCGCCCATCTTTCGGTGCCATGTCGTGGCAATCCGCCAAGCGCCCCAAGCCCGATGGGCACGGCCAATCCCAACCGTAACAAGGGCCCGCCGATCCGAAGCCCAAGCAATGGCAGAAACTGCGAGAGCCTTTCTTCGTATGAGGCCAGATAGCTTTGCAGCCAGAGTGCAAAGGCGACCATGAACATTGCTACCACAGAGGCACACAAGAGTGTGGTGGAGGACAGAAAAATCTCGGGCACGGGTTCCGCTGCAAGTGCAGCGTACTCGCTGGGAGATAACACCCATGCTTCGTGCGCTGACAGCTTGCTGCCAGATACGGCAGTCAATAAAGTAAGTGGCTTTTGGAACTTCATAGCTTCTATCTTGACGTCAGGTCAGGAGGTTTCTGCAACTGCAGTATAGGCAAAATTGTGACGCGTCCGCGTCCAAATTGCGACGCACCCCCTGATCGGCGAGTCCCGGCCAATGTTGCAACGCAGATTTTAAATGTTTATGCTTTGTTCACATTTTTTCATTGGAAAACACCTCAGGACGCAATATGTCCAAAGTCAGGATATTGGGGTGTCACATGGCCGAGTTGAAAAACATCGAAGTGCGCGGCGCGCGCGAACACAACCTAAAGAGCATCGATGTCGATATTCCCCGCGATCAGTTGGTTGTGATTACCGGGCTGTCGGGGTCGGGTAAGTCGTCTTTGGCCTTTGACACGATCTATGCTGAAGGCCAGCGTCGTTATGTGGAATCGCTGTCGGCTTATGCGCGTCAATTTTTGGATATGATGGAAAAGCCTGACGTTGATCACATCAGCGGTCTGTCTCCAGCGATTTCGATTGAGCAGAAGACCACGTCAAAGAACCCCCGGTCGACAGTCGGGACGATTACCGAGATTTACGACTATTTGCGTCTGCTCTTTGCCCGTGCAGGGACGCCCTTTTCGCCGGCCACTGGCCTGCCGATTGAGGCCCAGCAGGTGCAGGATATGGTTGACCGTGTCATGGCGTTGGAGGAGGGGACCCGCGGCTATCTGTTGGCCCCGATTATTCGTGACCGTAAGGGTGAATATCGCAAGGAATTCCTTGAGCTGCGCAAGCAAGGGTTTCAGCGGGTGAAGGTGGATGGCGAATTCTATGAGTTGGATGAGCCGCCGACGCTGGACAAGAAATTCCGCCATGACATTGATGTGGTGGTGGACCGGATTGTTGTCCGTGAAGGGCTAGAAACCCGGTTGGCGGATAGTTTCCGCACAGCTTTGGATTTGGCCGATGGTATTGCGGTGTTGGAGACTGCGCCGAAGCCCTCATCGGGCTCTGACGAGTCCTCTTCGGGGGAAGAACTGATCCGGATCACGTTTTCTGAAAACTTTGCCTGTCCGGTGTCTGGATTTACCATCCCTGAGATTGAGCCGCGTTTGTTTTCCTTTAACGCCCCCTTTGGGGCTTGCCCGTCTTGTGACGGCTTGGGTGTTGAGTTGTTCTTTGACGAGGCCTTGGTTGTCCCTGATGTGACGTTGAAGATTGCCGATGGTGCTTTAGCACCGTGGCGCAAGGGAAAAAGCCCCTATTTTTTGCAGACTATCGAGGCGATCGCCAAGCACTACGGCTTTAACAAGAATGCCCGGTGGAAAGATCTTGATCCCAAGGTGCAGCAGGTGTTTTTGCGCGGGTCCGGCAAAGAAGAGATCAAGTTCCGCTATGATGAGGGCGGCCGTGTGTATCAGGTTGAGCGCGCCTTTGAAGGCGTGATCCCCAATATGGAGCGCCGTTACCGCGAGACGGACAGCAATTGGATCCGTGAAGAGTTTGAAAATTATCAGAATAATCGTAATTGCGGGACTTGTGGCGGGTATCGGTTGCGCGAGGAAGCCTTGGCTGTGAAGATTGGCGGCTTGCATGTGGGCCAGGTGGTCCAGATGTCGATCAAAGAGGCCTATGATTGGTGCAATGCGGTGCCTGAGGCCTTGAGCAAGCAAAAGAATGAGATTGCTGTTGCGATCCTGAAGGAAATTCGCGAACGGCTGGGTTTTTTGAACAACGTGGGGCTGGAATATCTGACCTTGTCGCGCAATTCGGGCACGTTGTCGGGTGGGGAAAGCCAGCGGATCAGGCTGGCGTCGCAGATTGGATCGGGCCTGCAAGGGGTGCTATATGTGCTGGATGAGCCCTCGATCGGTCTGCATCAGCGCGATAATGACCGGCTGCTGACGACCCTGAAAAACCTGCGCGATCAGGGCAATACTGTGCTCGTTGTGGAACACGACGAAGAAGCGATCCGCGAAGCGGATTATGTGTTTGATATTGGCCCGGGGGCGGGGGTGCATGGCGGACAAGTGGTCGCCCAAGGCACACCGCAGGAGATCATGGATCATCCGGATTCTGTGACCGGTCAATATTTGGTTGGCAGTCGCGAGATTGAAGTGCCCGCGAAGCGCCGCAAGGGCAAAGGGAAAAAGCTGACGGTGGTCAAGGCCACGGGCAATAATCTGCAGAATGTCACGGCTGATTTTCCGTTGCAGAAGTTTGTCTGTGTCACCGGCGTATCTGGCGGCGGGAAGTCGACGTTGACGATTGAGACGCTGTTCAAAAATGCCTCAATGAAGTTGAACGGCGCCCGCCAGACGCCGGGGCCTTGTGAGACGATCAAAGGGTTTGAACACCTTGATAAGGTCATCGACATTGATCAGCGCCCGATTGGCCGTACGCCACGGTCAAACCCGGCGACCTATACCGGTGCCTTTACCCCCATCCGCGAATGGTTTGCGGGCATGCCTGAGGCCAAGGCCCGCGGGTACAAGCCGGGTCGTTTTTCGTTCAACGTCAAGGGTGGCCGCTGCGAGGCCTGTCAGGGTGACGGTGTCATTAAGATCGAAATGCACTTTCTGCCCGATGTCTATGTGACCTGCGAAACCTGCAAGGGCGCGCGCTATAATCGCGAGACTTTGGAGATTAAGTTCAAGGGCAAGTCCATCGCGGATGTCCTTGATATGACTGTGGAAGATGCGCAGGCGTTCTTTACTGCGGTGCCGTCAATCCGGTCCAAGATGGATGCGCTGATGCGCGTGGGGCTGGGCTATATCAAGGTGGGCCAACAGGCCACGACCCTGTCAGGGGGCGAGGCGCAGCGGGTGAAGCTATCGAAGGAATTGGCGCGCCAGTCCACCGGGCGTACGCTGTATATTCTGGATGAGCCGACGACGGGTCTGCACTTTGAGGACGTGCGTAAGCTGTTGGAAGTGTTGCATGAATTGGTGGATCAGGGAAACTCGGTCATTGTGATTGAGCATAATCTGGACGTGGTGAAAACCGCCGATCATATCATCGATATCGGCCCTGAGGGGGGCGATGGCGGTGGTCAGATCGTAGCGACAGGCACGCCGGAGAAGGTGGCCGAGGTCGCCGAAAGCCATACTGGGCGGTATCTGAAAGAGATGTTGGGTGCGCGGAAGGTCGCGGCGGAGTAGGTCTTTTGTTGGGCAGAGCAAAAGCTCTGGTGCCGTTCGGCTGCTGCTAGAGCACTTCGGCATCGCCGCCGGGGCATAGAGTACTCCACTCTCCGTTTTCCAGAAATGCCGCGCCGCCAAGCCCGGCCATGAGCAAGACACCGTCTGCTGTGGACAGGGACCCTTTGCACATGCCAACCCCGCCCGGCAGGTTGATCAAATCCGGCTTGCCATCCGCGATGGTCCAGACGTCGTAGTCGTTGCACCCCCAGGCCTTGCCGTCGTACCAGACCATGTCCTTTGGGGGCAGGGTGGTTGGTATTGTGGCGATCTTGGCCCATTTGCCCAGCCGCCCCTGGTACATCACCCCGCCAGCGCCGCCGATATAGACCTTGCCATCGTCACCGCAACAAACGGTGTAGAGGTGACAGGTGTCAGGAAAGCTCTGCTTGGACCAGTTTTGCCCGTCGAAATGATAGACCTGCCCATCTGTGCCGACGCAGTAGATGTCATCTTCGGCGAAACCGTCGATGTCATGGAACATGTTATGCAGATAGTCGTCGCGCTCTGGATCTGGGATGTCTTTAGAGAAATTCCGCCAGCTGTCAGGCCCTTCGCGGCGGATCACGGTGTTGTTGCCACCGCAGAGATAGAGCCAACCTGCGATCGTCTTCATCTTGCTCACGCCGCCGCGTATGGGGCCGTGATGTCGGTCGCGGTACAGTTGCTCCTTAAATCTTTCGCCACTGCCAATGCCAAATGCTTTGATATTTTGAGAATTTGAATCGGACGTTATCGCGATATGTTGCGCCTTTGGTTTGTGCGCGATGCCAGACAGAAAGCTGTCATAACCACTGTATTGGTCCCGCGTCCAACGCTTACCGACAGAATTTGGACGAACATAGATTACAACATTTTTGCAAAGCTGTTCTTCATAAGGCTCTGGATCGCCAGCGTCGCAATCCCATTTGCTCGTCGGCCATAGCGTGTAATCTTCGCGTGCGATGAAGTAGAAGATATTCCGGTCCCGCACCGAACAATCGACGATGTTAAACCCTTGCAAGCAATCAGCAAATTCCTTTGATGTGATTGGCCACATCGCCTGTTCCTTTCGCCCGTAATCTGTCTGCAGTCATATGGGTGCTGGCCCCGTTCTGTCGCGAAGAATATGACAGGTCTTTGATTTCGCGCTTAATTTCGCCGACGCCTTTCAAACCGTGGCAGCATGGCTGAGAAGTCTTTGCCTGCGCCGTCTTCCTGTTCTACGAATTGCGCAAAAAGCGCGGTTGCCGCTTCGCCCATCGGCGTGTCCGCGTCTGCGCCTTCGGCGGCCAATTGGCTTAGCCGGAGGTCTTTCAGCATCAGCTCTGCCGCGAACCCGGGTTGATAGTCATTATCTGCCGGGCTTTGCGGACCCACACCGGGGGCGGGGCAGTAGACGTTCATCGTCCAGCTGTACCCCGATGAGGTGCTGACCACGTCGAACATGGCTTGCCGGTCGAGCCCCAGTTTGTCGGCCAAGACGAAGGCTTCGCAGGTGCCGATCATCGTCACCCCCAGGATCATATTGTTGCAGATTTTGGCCGCTTGCCCGTTGCCTGCGGGGCCGCAATGCACGGCCTTTTGCCCCATGATGTCAAAGAGCGGTTTGGTGGTTGCAAAGGCTGCCTCGGGCCCACCTGCCATGAAGGTCAGCGTGCCGTTTGTTGCTCCGCCGATCCCACCCGAGACGGGGGCATCGATGGCCTGAAGCCCTTGCATTTCGGCCTGTGTGGCCACGGCGCGCGCGCTTTCGACGTCGACGGTGGAGCAATCAAGGTGGATCGCACCGGGTGTCATAGCCGCATGGATTTCGGCGGCGACGGCGCGCAGGATGTCTCCGTTTGGCAGCATGGTGATGACGACGTCGGCGTCTTTGGCGGCCTCGGCCGCACTTGACGCCATGTTGATTCCGTCGGGTTTTGCCATGGTGTCAAAGCCTATGACGTCGTGGTCCTTTGCCAGATTTGCGGCCATGGGCGCGCCCATGTTGCCCAGTCCGATGAAGCCGATTTTCATGATGTTTCCTCCCATTGCAGCGCCTCTTTGCCCAAGGGGGCGGTCATGGCTGCGATTTGTTCTGGTGTTGCGGGCTGCCATTTCGGGGCTTTGTCCCGGTCGATGATGGCGGCCCTGATCCCTTCGATAAAGTCCCCCTGCGCGCCGCAACGGTAGGTGTAGCGGAATTCATGGTCGAGGGCGGTTTTGATGTCGGGGTTTGCGCGTACGGCGCCCAGGATCTGACGGCAGACTGCCATGGCGAGCGGCGCGTTCCGCCCCATCAGTTTCTGCGCCTGTTGGGCGGCGGGGCTGTCGGTGCCTTGGGTGAAGAAGGCGTCGATATCGTGTTGCCAAGCCTGCAATTGGCTGTCGGGCTTCGTGTGTTGCGGGATGTTGGCGTGGCCTGTTGCGATTAGTTGCGCCTTTAGAGCATCCCAGTCGCCTTCGGGTACGAAATGGTCGGCAAAGCCTGCATAGATCGCGTCGCCCGCGTCCATTCGCTGTCCAGTGAGCCCCAGGAGTTCACCGCAATGTCCGGGGGCTTTTGCGAGGATCAGCGATCCGCCCACGTCGGGCACGAGGCCGATGGAGCACTCTGGCATCGCGATTTGGCTACTTTCGCAGACGATCCGGTGCGATCCGTGACATCCGACGCCGACCCCGCCGCCCATGGTGAACCCCTGCAGGAAGGTCACAATGGGTTTGGGGTAGCCGTGGATTTTTGCGTTCAGCCGATATTCATCGCGCCAGAACCGTTGCCCGTAGTCGTAATCGCCGCGTTTGCCGGTGGCGTACATTTCCGCGATGTCGCCGCCTGAGCAGAAGGCCCGGTCGCCCGTGCCATCGATGATGACAAGCGCCACATCGGCATCGTCGTGCCAGTCGTCCAGCGCCTTTTCGATGGCCAGGCACATCTCCCAGGTTAGGGCGTTGAGTGCCTTGGGTCGGTTCAGGGTGATATGCCCTGCTTTACCTGCCTTGCGAATGATGATGTCGGTCATTAAGGGGCCTGACGTTGAGGTCCCGGATCAGGCCCGGGACTGCGTTGCGCTATTGAATGAGGTGGCGGGCCGTGATCAGCCGCATGATTTCATTGGTCCCTTCGAGGATTTGGTGCACCCGCAGGTCGCGTACGATTTTCTCGATCCCATAGTCGCCCAGATAGCCGTAGCCGCCGTGTAGTTGCAGGCATTGATCGGCGACGCGGCTGCCGACCTCGGTGACCTGTTTCTTTGCCATGGCGCAGAATTTACTGGCATCGGGCGCGCCATTGTCCAGTTTCCAGGCCGCTTGCCGCAAGAAGGTCCGGGCGGATTGCATTTCGATCTCCATGTCTGCCAGCCGGAATTGCAGCCCTTGAAATTGATCAATGGATTTGCCGAAGGCTTTGCGGTCTTTCATATAGGCCAGCGTTTGATCCAGTGCCGATTGCGCCGCCCCAAGTGAGCAGGCCGCGATGTTCAAACGTCCGCCGTCCAGCCCTGCCATCGCATATTTGAACCCGTGCCCTTCTTGGCCCAGAAGGTTGTCGGCAGGGGCCTTACAATCGTCCATCTGCACCGCGCGGGTGGGTTGGGACCGCCAGCCCATTTTATCCTCAAGCCCGCCGAAGGACAGGCCTTCGGCCCCGTCTTCGATCAGGAACGCACTGATTCCCTTTGGGCCGTCATCGCCCGTGCGTGCCATGACGACATAAGCGTCCGAATAGCCACCGCCCGAGATGAAGGCCTTGGTGCCGGTCAGTGCGTATCCGTCATTGGTGCGAGTGGCTTTGGATTTCAACGCTGCCGCGTCAGAGCCTGACCCCGGCTCGGTCAGGCAGTAAGACAGGATCGTTTCCATGGTCAGTGCCTTGGGCAGCACCCGGTCTTTTAGGCTGTCGGACCCGTAGGCGTCGATCATACGGGCGCACATGTTGTGGATGGACAGGAACGCTGCGACAGAGGCGCAGGAGTGCGAAAGGGCCTCAAACACCAGTGTGGCGTCGAGCCGAGACAGGCCAGAGCCGCCATGTTCTTCATCCACGTAAAGCCCGCCAAATCCAAGTGCCGCCAGTTCCGGCCAGATCGTTTTCGGGATTGTGCCATCGCTTTCCCATTTGCGTGCATAGGGCGCGATGTTTTCCTGGCCAAAGGCCAAGGCCATATCGTAGATCGCGGCTTGTTCCTCGGTCAATGCAAAGTCCATGATGCCCTCCCGCATGAATTGGACGTTTGTTTATGTGTTGGTGCTGTCGGGCGGCTTGGCAAGCCTTGCCGCCCTTTAGGCGTTACTCCATCAGCGGGATCGAGAACTCGCCGCCTTCTTTGATGCCTGACGGCCAGCGCGAGGTGATCGTTTTGGTTCGTGTGTAGAACTTGAATGCGTCTGGGCCGTGCTGGTTCAGATCGCCGAACATGGATTTTTTCCAGCCCCCGAAGGTGTGATAGGCTAGTGGCACGGGGATAGGCACGTTGATTCCCACCATCCCGATGTTGATCCGTGCTGCGAAGTCGCGCGCGGTGTCCCCGTCGCGGGTGAAAATCGCCGTGCCGTTGCCGTATTCGTGGTCCATGGCGAGACCAAGCGCTTCTTCGTAGGTTTGCGCCCGCATGGTGGACAGGACCGGCCCGAAGATTTCGGTTTTATAGATGTCCATGTCTTTGGTGACGTTGTCGAAGAGATGTGCGCCAACAAAGAACCCGTCTTCGTAACCTTGCAGATTGAAGTTCCGCCCGTCCACGGCCAGTTTTGCCCCTTGGTCGATGCCGGTTTGTACCAGCCGTTCGATGTTGGCTTTGGCGGCCGCAGTTACCACGGGCCCGTAATCCACATCATTGCCCGACGTGTAGGGGCCGACCTTCAGCGCCTCGACCCGGGGCACCAATTTGTCCAACAAGCGGTCGGCGGTGTCATCGCCCACGGCCACCGCCACAGAGATCGCCATACAGCGTTCGCCCGCAGCCCCGTAGCCTGCGCCCACCAGCGCATCCGCCGCCTGATCCATGTCCGCGTCGGGCATGATGATCATGTGGTTTTTCGCGCCGCCGAAACATTGCACCCGTTTGCCCTGGGCGCAGCCGGTGCCGTAGATATATTCGGCGATGGGGGTAGAACCCACGAAGCCCACGGATTGGATCGTGTCGTCGTAGAGGATTGCATCCACGGCTTCTTTATCGCCGTTGACGACCTGCAGGATGCCTTTGGGCAGACCTGCTTCTTCCATGAGTTCGGCCAGCATGAGTGGCACGGAGGGATCTCGTTCGGAGGGTTTGAGGATAAATGCATTGCCGCAGACGATGGCGGGCGCGAACATCCACATGGGGATCATGGCGGGGAAGTTGAACGGGGTGATGCCCGCGGTCACGCCAAGAGGTTGCTTCATTGAATACATGTCGATGCCGGGGCCCGCACTGTCGGTGAATTCACCTTTCAGCAGTTGCGGTGCGCCGATGCAGTATTCGACAACTTCTAAACCGCGAATGACGTCGCCTTTGGCGTCGGGCAGGGTTTTGCCGTGTTCGCGGGACAGGGCCTCGGCCAGTTTGTCCATGTCGCGGTTCAAGAGACCGACGAAAGCCATCATGACACGGGCGCGCCGTTGCGGATTGACGGCGGCCCATGCGGGTTGGGCTTTTGCGGCGATTTCAACCGCTTGTGCCATTTCGGCAGGGTTGGCCAGTGGCACCTTGGCCTGCACTTCGCCCGTGGCCGGATTGTAGACATCCGCAAAGCGCCCGGATGTGCCTTTGACATGCGCGCCGCCGATATAGTGGGTGAGTTCTTGCATGGAATCCTCCTGAAGGTTTTCCAAAGGATAGTCTTGCGTTTTTGGATGTAAAAGAAGCAATATGCCAAAATCATTTTGCAAAAATGCAAGGGTCGCTGATGGATAATTGGGACGACATGCGGGTGTTTCTGGCTGTGGCCCGCACAGAGAGCCTGTCCGGCGCGGCCCCGATCCTAAAAATGGACCCGGCCACATTGGGCCGCCGTATTGCGCGGTTGGAACGGGCGATGGGGGCTGCATTGTTCGTTAAATCGCCGCAGGGCTATGCGTTAACGGATCTAGGTGAACGTACCCGGGACCGTGCGGCGCAGGCCGAGGCTGCGTTATCGTTTGCCTTTGACGAAGGGCGGGGTGCGTCTTCGGGATTGACGGGGCAGATCAGGATTGGCGCACCGGATGGGGCTGCAAGTTTTCTTTTGCCACAAGTTTGTGCAGCTATTCAGGCGGAGAACCCCGATCTGGAACTGCAGATTTTGGCCTTGCCGCGCGTCGTAAACTTGTCGCGTCGTGAGGCCGATATGGCTGTGACTGTCAGCCCACCTGCCGCGGGTCAGCTGACGGTGCAGAAAATCACGGATTATCATTTGCATTTGGCGACGCGGGCGGATGCGCCTGTGATCAGATCGCGTGCTGATCTGAAGGATAGGCCGGTGGTTGGGTATATTCCCGATATGATTTTTGATAAGGAATTGGACTACTTAGGGGAATTTGGGGCACAGGGTGTGCAGCTTGCTTCGAACTCGGTTGCGGTGCAATTGCAGATGCTGCGCTGCGCGGGTGTGGGATTTGTGCATGACTTCATTTTGCCTTTCGCGCCTGAGCTGCGCCCCGTGCTGACGGATGAGATCGCTTTGCATCGGTCCTTCTATTTGGTGCGCCACACGTCTGACCGGCAATCGGACCGTTTGACCCGCTTTGCCGCCGCACTCACGAAAGGGATGCAGGCAGAAGTTGTGCGGTTGGAGGCACTACACGCTTGACACAAAGCCCATTGATTTGAGACGCTCAGGGGGCACAGCATGGTGGAGGAGCTTGCAATGATCGTGTCCCAGATACTGAAGTCCAAGGAAAATGTCGGTGTCATATCCGTCAAGCCAACTGATATGGTCAGTGAGGCTGTTAAGCTATTGTCCCAAAAGCGGATTGGTACCGTCGTTGTGTCAGCAGACGGTAAAGCGTTGGATGGTATCTTGTCAGAACGCGATATCGTGCGTGAAATGGGCAAACGGGGCACGGCGGTTCTGGATGAACCGGTCAGTACGATGATGACGGCCAAGCTGATCACCTGCAGCCCGTCGGACACCGCCCTCGATGTGCTTGAGATGATGACAAACGGCCGCTTTCGCCATTTGCCGGTAATGGATGGTGGCAAGATGGTCGGTCTGATTTCCATCGGAGACGCGGTCAAAAGTCGCCTGGCCGAGCTGTCTATGGAGAAAGACGCCCTTGAGGGCATGATTATGGGGCACTAAAGCGCTACGCAAAAAAACTTGCTCACGTAACGCTGCCTGACATGAAAGATTTCAACGTGTTACGAGATACGCGATGTCTTAGGTGCTTCGTCAAACGCTCTAGGTGCCGTCGTAATAGAGTGCCGTAAGGCTAAAATCTGTCAGGTTGAGTGCGTAAGTTGTGACGCCGAACGCATGTGCGCGGATTGTTAAGACGGCGTGTTGAACATCATTTAAGGTCTGAAGCTGCGCGGTTGAGAGTGGCTGAATGTGCAGGGTGCCGACGTCTTGCGAAAAGCATGCTTGGCTTTGATCGGCTGTTGCGCATGGGCTTTCGCCACGCAACATCGCTTTGTAATCGGCATGAATGTCCAGGTCATAAAGTTGTCCTGACGCAAGGCTTTCCAAAACGGTCGATTTGGCGACGGCGATATAGGATTCGCAGCTAATGCCGGTTGCGTCATAGAGGAAATGCCGGCCGGCCGGTAAATCGACTTGGCGTCCGTCTTGCAGTGTCAGGTGTCGTGTCGCGACATTTCCGTCTTCACTATCCTGAGTTGTCGTTGTCAGTATGACTGTTTGGTACAAGGCCTCGAACCAGACGACAGTGCTGTCTGTCTTGTTGCAAGGTTCTGATAATATTGTTGTTTCAGCATGCACCGATGGGGCGACGCCAAGCATGGCCAATGCAGCGATAAGGTAGGTTGTGATCCCAAGGCGGCGCATAGGTAGTTGTCCTTACAGTTTCGCAGAAGTGAATAAGACTTTTGAAGCCCGCTTGCGCGATGTCAACTGCACCTGTACCCTTGCATTCCGGGCCGCAATAATGTTGCGTGTGCCGCAGGAATTGCCAATACGAGGTGTGTCATGCGTGTAGGACTTTATCCCGGGACATTTGACCCGGTCACGCTGGGGCATCTGGATATTATCAGGCGCGCCGGATCTTTGGTGGATCGTCTTGTCATTGGCGTTGCTATCAACCGTGACAAAGGCCCACTTTTTACGTTGGAAGAGCGTGTGGCGATGATCGAGGCCGAATGCGCACCCTTGGCCGTTGATGCTGGCTGCGAGATTGTCGTGCACCCGTTTGAGAACCTTTTGATCAATTGTGCCCGCGACGTGAATGCCACAATGATCATTCGTGGCCTGCGGGCTGTCGCGGATTTTGAGTATGAATATCAGATGGTTGGCATGAACCGTGTATTGGATAACAGTATCGAAACCGTGTTCCTGATGGCCGAGGCCCAGCATCAGGCGATTGCGTCAAAACTGGTTAAGGAAATTGCCCGCCTGGATGGTGACGTCTCCAAATTCGTGACCCCTGCGGTGAATGACGCACTGCGTCTGCGGTTTCACGGTTGAAGCGGCTGGGAAGCTTGGTCGGGATCTATCTTATCTATGCGACGGTGTTGGTGATTGCGCACCCGCAGTTCATCTATCCCTTTGGAGATGATCCTTTCGAAAGCAGTGCATTTCGGCAGGAGGTCGTGACTGATCGCAATGTCGCCTTGGCGATTCATGAGGCCTCGGATGATGTGGCCGTTATGTTTTTCATGGGCAATGGTGGCGCGCTTGCCTATTTCAAGCCGAGTTTGGCCGCCCATGCCGTTGCTGGCCGCACTGTGGTTGCGATGGAATATCCGGGCGGCGGCGGTATCCCGGGGAAACCGTCTGAGGCCGGATTGAAGGCTGATGCACTGGCTGCCTACGATTGGCTTGCTGCTGATTTTGCAGGGGATATTGTTGTGCATGGATTTTCCATGGGCACAGGGCTCGCGCAATATGTTGCGGCTGAACGGGATGTTGCGGCAGTTATTCTGGATGCACCATTTGTAAAGATGTGTGAGCTGATGACCCGGCAATCGTGGTTGCCTGCGTGCTATATGCCGGGGGTACAGCGGTGGGATTCGGCGGCCTTGGTGCACCGGCTTTCCGTTCCCGTTCTGGTGCAGCATGGCACGGATGATCAGTTGATCCCGATGTCTGACGGTGCGCGTTTGGTCGCGCTGATGCAAGATGCCGGCCTTGATGTCACGTTTCATGAGGTCGGTGGCGCGACCCACAACAACCTGGCGGGGCAGGTGGGGTACCGGGACAAGATTGACGGGTTTCTGACAGGTGTTTTGGCGGACTGACGTAAATGCCTGATGGCCGGCTCGCGGTCTGTCTTCTTTGCTGAAAACCTCGCTAAGCCTTGCCTTCCCGCGTATCATTTGTTGAACGGCAGCGAGGCCGGCCTTGGGCAGGCACTGCTGTTGAATCATCGGTTGGATCTGAATTGGCGACGTTGCGCAGCGCGCAGCGGGAGGTTCAGCCAATCGCGCAAAACGCAGTCGTCAAACGACAAATGGTTCTGTTGGATTTCGCGTTGGATCAAGCCAATGGTCAAGAACCCACTGACAAAGAAATATCGACGCTGATGAAATCACCGGGCGTGCATATCAGACACCGGTAATAGGGCGAGATGACAATGACCGCCAAAGCGCGCGGTCCATCAATGTCACGTCCATAATTCAAAAAACCCGCCCGGTTCTATGCCACATGTCCGGCACTTGGCTCGGACGTCGACAAGAACGGGCAGGCGTTTTGTCTTTTAGCCGTAGATTGCCTTGCTGGCGATCTGTGCCGCGTCTTCCCGGAATAGGCCGAGATCAATCGCCGTCTCATTGCTCATTGAGCTGAGTTCATGCTTGAGGCGGTTGTAGGCCGCGCGTTTTTGGACGGCGGTGCGAACTGTGTTCAGTACGGTCATGTGCGGGCTCCTTTGTAAGCTGTCGCGTTTAAGTCTTGCCCCTATGTTTAGCGATGCTGCGCTGCAGCACAATTGACAGTTAGCTCTAGCCGCTATGCAGAAACTGCATGACAAATTTAATCATTTGCTAATAAAAAAGGCCGACCCTGAAGGGACGGCCTTGTTAACTTTTTCATTTAAGAGGCTTTAGATCAGCTTACCCATTGCCACGGCCGTATCTGCCATCCGGTTTGAGAAACCCCATTCATTGTCATACCACGTCAGGATCCGCACCATGTTTCCGTCAAGCACCTTGGTTTGATCCAGGTGGAAGATTGAGGAATGCGGATCGTGGTTGAAGTCAGAGCTGACCATCGGCAGGTCCGTGTAGCCCAACACGCCTTTCAGCGGGCCGTCAGCGGCTGCGATGATCGCAGCGTTCACTTCTTCGACTGTTGTGGCCCGTGACGCCTCAAACGTCAGGTCAACCACCGAGACGTTCGGGGTAGGGACCCGGATCGCGACGCCGTCCAGTTTGCCGTTCAGTTCGGGCAGTACCAAACCTACGGCTTTGGCCGCACCTGTCGATGTTGGGATCATCGACAGGGCCGCCGCGCGGGCCCGGTAGAGGTCTTTGTGCATCGTGTCCAGCGTGGGTTGGTCGCCAGTGTAGCTGTGGATGGTGGTCATGAACCCTTTGGTGATCCCGATGGCATCGTTCAGCACTTTGGCCACGGGCGACAGGCAGTTTGTTGTGCAGGACGCGTTGGACACAACAATGTCGTCTGCAGTCAGGACCGCGTCATTTACACCGTAAACAATTGTTTTATCCGCATCTTTGCCGGGGGCAGAGATCAGAACGCGGGATGAGCCATTGTCCAAATGCGCTTGGCACGCTTCTTTGCTGGTGAAGATCCCGGTGCATTCGAGGACCACGTCAACGCTGCTCCACGGCAGGTCGGCGGGGTTGCGGATGGCAGTCACCTCAATCGGGCCGCGACCGGCGTCGATAGTGGTTTCAGTTGTGGTGACGGTGCCAGGGAAGCGTCCGTGCACACTGTCGAACCGCAGCAGGTGCGCGTTGGTTTCAACCGGGCCCAGATCGTTGATTGCCACGACCTCAATATCGGTGCGCCCACTTTCGATGATTGCACGGAGCACGTTGCGGCCAATGCGGCCAAATCCGTTGATTGCTACTTTGACGGCCATTGCGAATTCTCCTGAAAGATGATGTTGGCGCTAACATTGCGATTTAGGCGGAAAGGTCAACCGTTGATCATGCAAATGGCGCTATCTCCAGAACGCCAGATACTCAATCAGACCGAGCAATTTGCGCAGCAAGAACGTCATCATCCCCCAGTCATGATAGTGATAGTCGGCCGCCAGAAAGCCGGCGATCAATAGCCCAAGGAATATGGCGATCTTATTGGTCATGGCAGGGGTCTAGCGCGGCCCGATCAGATTGGCAAAGGTTGGCGTTGGCTACCATAAATAAGTTAACCTGCGCATTATATGTTTCGCGTATGTATTGCGTAAATTTGCTGTACTTACCGTTTCATGGGCTGCTTCGGAGTATCGATCTTTTTAGCTTACCCCGTTTTGGCCTGGTTGCGGGTCATTGAAACGATCTTTGGATGCTCTGATTGGCAGGTCAGGGGGGGTGCCAAGCGTAGCCCCCCGTGCGCGATTACTGCAGCCGTTCGTTTGTTAGGTCGTTGCATGCATAGGGCTCATGGGATGCGGCGATTCGCATGACCTGGTCTGATCCTGTCATGGGTGTTTCCAGATACAGCGGATCGGTAAATGTATATGTGCGCGTCAAGATCGTGCCATCGTCGTTCAGCATAAAGTTCTCGGTCACCGTGAGTTCAGTGCTATTCTTCACGGGTTGCGGACCGCCACCGGGCCGATCTGCCCGCTGGCTTTGACCGCCATGTCTGGCACTGGGCGATGCACTGCGATCACCGCCAACCGGGGCCATGATCCAACCTTCGTCAAATCCTGTTGTGGTGACGACAAGGGTGTCCCCCTCCCACACACCAGTAGAAAAGCCTGCGCGGCTCGGTTGGAAATTTTCAGGCATGTCCGTGCCATTCAGGTGGATGGTCCTCACGAGGTCCATGAAACCGTAGGTCAGGGTGATTTCACTGTCTGTTTGTTCAATCTCATTCACCATTTGATTGAACCACCAATCCATCACGATGTTGGTCACAGCGCAGTTGAAACGCGGGTTATCGGCTGGATTTGCCCCCGCGACCGCCGCTGTACCAGCTGGGGTCAGTGCCACGGTCTGGCGTCCGCCGTTGCCCCGCGCGCCGCGTTCCACACGCTCACTGACCCAATTGCCAGCGATATTGGGCGTCCCGTCTGCGAGCGAGGCTGGAGCTGCATGGGTGGTGGCCTCAACCCCATCTTCAAAGGTGCTTTGCCGCGTCGCCGTTGTTCCATCTTCGAATGTGATTTCGGTCATGTAGCAGGTCGTGGGGTCCGCTCGGTCTGGTGAACCTGTAATGCTGATTTTCGTTCCAATTTCAAACATATCTTCGGCCCAGCCCCGTCGTTTCATCAACGATCCCGAGGGCATTTCGCAGCGCATGTTGGTGATCGTGCCTGCATCATCGGCCACGTCGAAGTAGACATAGCTATGTGGGTTCACGATGCTGATACGGGTAATGACCCCGGCAATGTCATAGGTTTGGTCGATATCAAATTGGCCGCTAACGCCGTGGTGTGCCGACACTTGCAACGGCAAGTTGGCCAGGACCGCCATCACGCTAAGGTGCTTTATGTGTACCATGTTCTTGGTTTCCCGCTTCAGTATTGGCCCACATTGTGTGGCGCCATTCACCTACATTCCACGGATTGCGCGGTCACTTCCGTCGCGTTTTGTCTGGCCGGGTCGATTGCACCGGGTTTAGCTGACATCCATCCGTAGGCCTTTGGTGACCTGCTGAGAGACGGATTTTAGTTTAGCCGTCCGATTGTTGCAGCTACGTCAGCCATGCGTGCAGAGAAGCCCCATTCGTTGTCGTACCAAGCGAGCACACGCACTGTTTTTCCACCGACCACTTTTGTCTGATCGGGTGCGAAGATGCAGCTTTGTGTCGTGTGGTTGAAATCGATGCTGACCTTGGCCTCGGCATCGTAGGACATGACCATGCCCATGTAGCCGGCCGCAGCTTCGGCCATGATCGCGTTCACGTCTTTGGCGGTGACAGATTTTCCCGCCTCAAATGTCAGATCCACGGCACTGACATTTGGGGTCGGCACGCGGATCGCTGTGCCGTCGAGCTTGCCGCTGAGTTCAGGGAGCACCTCGCCCAAAGCTTTCGCCGCCCCTGTGGAGGTGGGAATCATTGCCATGGCTGCGGACCGCGCCCGGTAGAGGTCATTGTGCCGCCTGTCCAACGTAGGTTGGTCGCCAGTATAGCTGTGGATTGTCGTCATGATCCCACGTTCGATCCCGATGGCGTCGTTGAGGACCTTGGCGAGCGGGGCCAGGCAGTTTGTTGTGCAGGATCCGTTGGAGATCATTTTCTCTGACGGCAGCAGGTCGCGGTGGTTCACCCCATAAACCACTGTCCGGTCGACGTTTTTTGCCGGGGCAGAGATCAGGACCTTTTTGGCACCGCGCGACAGGTGGACGGCTGATTTTTCCCCATCGTTGAATTTACCGGTGCATTCGAGGACGACGTCAACGCCGCTCCAATCAAGCTCTTCGGGGTCGTAGCTCGACATCATGTCGATGGGCCCGCGCCCAAGATCGAGTGTGTTGTCTTTGGTCGTCACGGGGCTGTTGAGGCGCCCGTGGATACTGTCGTATTTCAGCAGGTGGGCGTTGGTTTCAAGCGGACCGGTGGCGTTTATTTTGACCACTTGGACGTCGTTGCGCGCGGCTTCGGTAATATGGGCCAAGGTGCAGCGCCCGATGCGCCCGAACCCGTTGATCCCGATGGTGACTGGCATATCTGATCCCCTGTGATGTCGGGGTTCGTATAGCGAGGTGTGGGTCGTCTGTTAAGAGTAAAAACCTTTTAAAAATAACATGTTAACGGTAACATTGCGTGTTAGCGTTAACGAATTTTGGTGTTACCGCAAACAGTTTTGATCTGTCAATTCGCGCCGGGCTTGCTTAGGGTTTTTCGCAGTGAAGAGGGACCGAATATGCATCCGTTGATCACCCAGACCCATATCGAGACTTATCAGCGCGATGGTGTCGTTTTAATCAAAGGTTTGTTTGCTGATTGGGTGGAGCGCCTTCGTGATGGTGTCGCTCAGAATATGGCCGACCCCGGTCCTTATGCCGCCGAAAACCTACATGAGGGCGAGGCGGGCAGGTTCTTTGATGACTATTGCAATTGGCAGCGGATTGCTCCGTTTGAGGCCGCTGCCCGTCAGTCGCCTGCGGCCGAGGTTGCGGCGGATTTGATGCAATCCCAATGCTGTCAGTTGTTTCATGATCATGTGTTGGTCAAGGAACCGGGCACGTCCAAGCCGACGCCGTGGCATCAGGATAGCCCGTATTACTTTGTTGAGGGCGCGCAGACTGTGAGTTTCTGGTCCCCGCTTGATCCGGTGCGCGAAGCGTCGCTACGCTGCGTTGTGGGTTCGCATAAATGGCCACGCGCTGTTTTGCCGACCCGGTGGCTGGCTGAGACCTCGTTTTATCCTGATGAAGTGGAATTCATGCCTGTGCCCGATCCGGATGCGGACGGCATGGAGATTGTCGAATTTGAGATGGAACCGGGTGACGCTGTGGCGTTTCACTATCGGATTTTGCATGGCGCGCGCGGAAATGACGCTGCAGATCGTCGCCGAGCGTTTTCATTGCGCTTGCTAGGGGATGATGCGCGCTATGTAGCGCGGCCGGGGCCCACGTCGCCGCCGTTTCCCGGCCATGGTATGGTGCCGGGCCAGCGGTTGCGTGAGGATTGGTTTCCGGTGGTGTTTGCGCGGTAGGCGCGTGGGTTGCACCCACCCTACGTGGGGTGGGTGCTTTCATGATACCAGCAAAGCCCCGTAGGATGGGTTTAAACCCATCTTACTTGATAAGAGATTTGACCTTGGCGGCGGTGTCTTCTGCCGTGATGCCAAATTCTTTGAACAATTGATCGGCCGGTGCTGACGCTCCGAACCCTGGCATGCCGACAAAATCGCCTTTGTCCCGCTTGCCCCGTTCGCCAAACAGCCATTGATCCCAGCCAAAGCGTACCCCGGCCTCGATGGCGACCCGCACGGGGCCTGCTGGCAGGACCTTGCGCCGGTAGCTTTCGTCTTGTTCTTCGAACAGCTCCCAGCAGGGCATGGAGACAACCCGCGTGCCGATCCCTTCGGCCTGCAGCAGATCGCGCGCTGCCATGGCGATAGAGATCTCGGAGCCGGTGGCCATTAGGATGGCTTGTCTTTTTCCGTCAGCATCAGCCAGAACGTATGCGCCCTGAGCGGTGAGGTTCTTTGTTTTGTGTTCCGTTCGCACAGTTGGCAGCCCTTGCCGTGTCAGGCAGAGCACGCTGGGCGTTTTCTGCGATGTCAGGGCCAGTTCCCAAGCCTCGGCTGTTTCGACCGTGTCTGCGGGGCGGAACACATGGGTGTTTGGTGTGGCCCGCAGCATGGCCAGATGCTCGACCGGTTGGTGTGTCGGCCCGTCTTCGCCAAGCCCGATGCTGTCGTGTGTCATCACATAGGTGGTGGGGATGCCCATGAGCGCGGACAGCCGCATCGCCCCGCGGGCGTAGTCGGTGAAACACATGAATGTGCCCCCGTAGGGACGTGCGCCGCCGTGCAGTGCCATGCCGTTCATCGCTGCCGCCATACCGTGTTCACGCACGCCGTAGTAGATGTAGCGCCCTTTGCGGTTGTCGGGGTTGAAGATGCCCATATCAGCGGTCAGCGTGTTGTTGGACCCCGTCAGGTCCGCAGACCCGCCGATGGTTTCCTGACAGATCGGGTTGATCGCCTGCAGCGTCAGTTCTGACGACTTCCGGGTGGCGACTTTCGGCTGGTCTTCGCTGATCTGCTTTTTCAGCGCACGGATTGTGGCGCTGAGTTTCTTGGGGGCTTCGCCAGCGTAGGTGCGATCAAATTCGGCCTGCTTTGCCGCCGAGAGTGTTTCGAACCGGGCTTGCCAGTCTTGACGTGTTGCGGCGCCGCGAGCACCCATGGCTTCCCATGCGGCTTTGACGTCGGCTGTGACCTCGAAATCGCCCATGGGTGCGCCGTAAGCCTCTTTTGTAGCTTGCAGCTGTGCGGGGTCGGTCAGCGCGCCGTGTCCCTTGGAGGTATCTTGGGCGGCGTGGCCAAGCGCGATGTGCGTCTTGCACGCAATCATGGAGGGGCGTGGGTCGTTCTTGGCAAGTTCAATCGCGGCATCAATCGCTTCGGGGTCATGCCCGTCGATTTCTTGAACGTGCCAACCAGAGGCGTCAAAGCGCATCGGTTGGTTTGTGACATCCGCCATATCAACGGTGCCGTCGATGGTGATGTTGTTATTGTCCCAGAACACGATCAGGTGCCCCAGTTTTTGCATGCCAGCGAGCCCGACCGCCTCTTGGCTGACGCCTTCCATCAGGCAGCCGTCGCCTGCCATCACATAGGTGTGGTGATCGATGATTTTTTTGCCCCATGTGGCGCGCTGGACTTCTTCGGCAATCGCGAAACCGACCGAATTGGCGATACCTTGTCCAAGCGGCCCCGTGGTGGTTTCAATCCCGCGCGCATGCCCGAATTCAGGGTGTCCTGCGGTTTTGGCACCCCATTGGCGGAAATTCTTGATCTCGGACAGGGGCATGTCTTCGTAACCGGTCAGATACATCAAGGAATAGAGCAGCATAGACCCGTGCCCAGCGGAGAGGATGAACCGGTCCCGATCTGGCCAGTGGGGGGCTTTGGGATCGAACTTGAGGTGCTTTTCAAACAAGACGGTTGCCACGTCGGCCATGCCCATGGGCATGCCTGAATGACCGGAATTGGCAGCTGCCACTGCATCGAGTGTCAGTGTGCGGATGGCCGTGGCCTTCTTCCAATGTTCGGGATGGGCGGAGCGGAGTGCTGCAATATCCAAAGGGCTTGGTCCTGTTTACAAGAGTTTAACGATATCGGTTGCCCCGCGTCATATCAGGGTCCCCCCCAAGATCAAGCGTGACGGCTAAACCGTTCATATTGTTCACCTCAGTCGATTTGCGGGGGCTGCCGGGATCGCTTAGGCTATTGCCAAAGAGGTACGATTCGCAGGTCAAGGGTGCGACAAGATAGATATCCCGCCGCCTGCAGAATCACATGGCTGGCTTTGGCCCTAGGGGGTCTTTGCCAGGATCAGGCCACAGTTGCTGGCTTTGAAAGGACGGGCGGATGAGTGAGATAAGTGCGTTAGAAAGCCGGATTGCGGTGGCGTTGGACCGGATCAGGCAGGGTCTGGAAACGCAAGGCCAAGGGGGTGACACAGAGACGTCATTGCGTGCAGCCCTTGAGAGCGAACGGGCTGCGAATGCCGAATTGGTCGTGAAGATACAGACCCTGAAGGACCGCCAAGATACATTGGTTTCCGAGTTGACCGGCCGCGTCGAAAGTCAGGCGACACAGATGAAGGCCTTGGATGCCGAATTGCAGCGGTTGCGTGCCTCGAATGCGCAGATGCGCAGCATCAGCACCGATTTGCGCAACGCTGTGACGCAAGGGTTGACCCCAGAGCTGATCGATGCGGCTGTCACCGCCGAGATTGAAGCCCTTGTGGCCCAACGTGCCGCTGAGGCCACGGAGGTCGAGACCATCTTGACCGAGCTGAAGCCATTGATTGAGGAGAGCTCACATGCCCCAAGTTGAGATTTCTATTGGAGGCCGTACGTTCGAGGTGGCCTGCCAGGACGGCGAAGAGCATTTCCTGCATTCGGCGGCTTCAATGCTGGATAAGGAAGCATCGCATTTGTCAGAACAGATTGGACGCATGCCTGAATCACGCATGCTGCTGATGACGGGTTTGATGCTGGCTGATAAGACCGCCGGGATGGAAGATAAGCTGCGCGAGGCCGAGGCCGAGGCGGCTAAGATGCGGGCACAGATTGAGACGTTGCAGACCCAGCCCGCGCCTGCGCCAGAGCGCGTTGAGGTGCCTGTGGTCCCCCGCGAAATTACGGACACTTTGGCAGAACTTGCCGCCCGGGCTGAGGCCTTGGCCGATCAGGTCGAGGGATAGCCCCGTCTGGAATTTCATCATTGCTGTGCGCCTGTCCCAAATGACACAGCGCCTTTCACAAAGCCCGCCTAGGATGAGGGCAGTAAATGTGAAAGGAGAATTTCGATGGCTCGTCCACCAACTGCTTCAGATCGACGTGCAAAACCAGCAAGCACCCATTTTGTGGAAGTTCCGATAAATGCCGGTCAATCAGCGCCGGCGGCACAGGCAAGACGATTAGGCGGACAAGGCGTTGCCGGACATCCAAACGCGCGACGTCCGCCTCAACCACGAACCGCTGAGCAGGCGCTCGGCCAACCATCTCGGTTGCGCCAGATTTTCGATGAGGCGCAACGTGAGACCGCAGCGGAAAGACCAGAGCGGACCGCGACGCGCGACCACAGGCAACGGGGGTTTGCGACGCATCTGGCCAGCCGTCGGCCTCGGGATGCAACGCCACAGACGGACGAGGACACAGGCTCTGTGGATCGCGGTGCGACGACCCGCGATAGATCTGGCAGCGGTGAGATCGACAGGACCCGCCCACGGACTGATACCGTTGAAACCACGACGACGTTGCAGTCAATCATCGAGCTCGACTTGTCTTCTGTTGAAAATGATGCAGGTTCGGCTTCTGCAGAGGTGGGCAGCCGAGATGGGACTGAAGCCCTTGAACGGGACGCAGCGACGGATAGATCAGATGATGGGCCCATCACGCTGCGGTCAAGACCGGCCACTCAACGCGACGAGATCACCGAAGAGGGAGTTGATCACGATCATCTCGACGATGTCGACCCTGATGACATTGCTGCCACGACGGGCGCACGCTTGTTCCGTTAAGCCGGATTTTTTGAGCGTTGATTGAGTACAACCAAAAGACAGAGTGTCCGGCGAAGTCGCCGGGCCCCTTCAGGTTTTAAGTCGCGTTACTCTGCGTTCGCTTCGCGGATTTTATCAGCCGCGTCTTTGTCGAAATTGACGCCGCTGTCCGCGAAAAGCGTGTCCAGCTCGCCCGACAGCGTCATTTCCGTGATGATGTCGCAGCCACCCACGAATTCACCTTTGACATAAAGCTGCGGGATGGTTGGCCAATCGGAGAAATCCTTGATGCCCTGCCGCAGCTCTTCGTCGGCCAGCACATTTACGTCGTTGAAGTCAACGCCCATGAAATTGAGCACACCGGCCACGCGCGAGGAGAATCCGCATTGCGGCATGGATTTGGTGCCTTTCATGAAAAGGACGACGTCGTTGGTGCTGACGGTTTCTTTGATTTGGTCTTGGGCAGTCATGGGTGATGTCCTCTTTTAGGGGGTGCCAAAGTCTTTTAAAGACTTTGGTCCAAATTTTTTCAAAAAAATTTGGCTGCTAGTCGGGTGCCTTGGTGGTCAGGCCGAGCGCGTGGATTTCCCCGCTGTCGACCTTGGGTTTAATCACGGCCATCACCGCGCGTTGTTGTTGGATTCGGTTCATGCCCCGGAAGCTTTCATCGATCACCAACCCCTGAAAATGTACCCCGTCATCCCCTTGGATCTGGATGGTCGCATTGGGAAAGCTTTCGCGCAGCAGAGTTTCGATATCAAAGGCGGTGATGGGCATATATGTTCCTCGGTTTCGTTCAATCTAGGGCGCGGCAGCGCTGCAGACAAGTGGCATGCCTCTGACGGGTGTGTGATTGATACAGAGAGATTACGCGACCGCTTCTTCAAAGCTGCGGCGGTAAATCTGAGTTAGGTCGGCCAAGGACGCACTATGGTGTCCGAAGCTGATGTCTTGCCCTGTGACCTTGCCAACCGTTGTCAGGCTCACGCCTGTTTGGCCTGCGGCGATCATCAACGCTTCGGCTTGATCAAAGTTACAGGCGATCAGATACCGTCCCTGGTCTTCACCGAACAATGTGCCTGTATCCTCGGCGTCAATTGTCACCCCCGTTTGGGCCGCCTCTGCCAGTTCAAATGCGGCCAGTGCCAGCCCTCCATCGCTGAGGTCGGTGCAGGCTTTGATCAGCCCATGGTTGGCCCGGATGAAGTCGCCATGTGCCTTTTCCATCTGTAGATCAACTGGTGGTGCGTCGCCTTCGGCCCGGTTGTAGACTTCGGCCAGGAGTGCGGATTGTCCAAGGTGCCCTTGCGTTTCGCCAAGCAGGAGCAAAACATGCCCTTCGCGGATGTCGCCGCTGATCATTTGGTCTGGGTGGTTAATGATGCCCACTGCGCCAATGGTGGGCGTAGGCAGGATACCTGTTCCGTCGGTTTCATTATAAAGCGATACGTTTCCGGAGACGATGGGCATATCCAACGCTTTGACCGCTTCGCCGATCCCTTGGATCGCCCCCACAAATTGCCCCATGATCCGTGGCTTTTCCGGGTTGCCGAAATTCATGTTGTCGGTTGTGGCTAATGGTGTGGCGCCGACGGCGGTGAGGTTGCGGTAGGCCTCGGCCACCGCTTGTTTGCCGC
The DNA here is from genome assembly GCA_947501555.1 of uncultured Paracoccaceae bacterium. Lineage (GTDB taxonomy): Bacteria > Pseudomonadota > Alphaproteobacteria > Rhodobacterales > Rhodobacteraceae > Yoonia. The sequence continues at coordinate 1,046,181 of CANMWG010000001.1, read as the reverse complement.
CTTCAACGGGGTTGGCCATCACATAGCGCGGGGTCACGTCGCTGGTGAAGGCCAGCGATTTGTCTGTGCCGTGAACCCGAACGATGCCAGAGCCAGCGCCCGGTGTGCGTGCCGTGTCGCCCATCACTTGTTGGTCGTATTGTTCGTAAACCCATTGTTTGCCCGCGTAGTTTGGGCTGCTGATCAGCGCCTTGAGCCCGTCGATGGGGTGCACGCCGGGGATGTCGCCCAATGCATCGGGGGCAGGTGTCGGCTCCCACGGGCGGTCGTATTCCGGGGCGGAGCCGGAGAGGGTGGCGAGCGGCAGGTCTGCCATGATTGTGCCGTTGTGTTCGACGATGAACCGATCGTCTTCAATAGTTTCGCCGACGATGGCGAAGTCGAGGTCCCATTTGTCGAACACAGCGCGCGCTTCCGCTTCGAGTTCAGGCTTGAGCACCATGAGCATTCGTTCTTGGGATTCCGACAGCATCATTTCATAGGCGGTCATGTTATCTTCGCGTTGGGGGACTGCGTTGAGGTTCAGTTTGACCCCAAGCCCGCCTTTGTCGCCCATTTCCACCGCAGAGCAGGTGAGACCTGCGGCCCCCATGTCTTGTATGGAAATGACCGCGCCGGTACCCATGAGTTCGAGCGTGGCTTCCATCAGACGTTTTTCGGTGAAGGGATCACCCACTTGCACGGTGGGCCGCTTTTCTTCAATTGTGTCATCAAATTCAGCAGAGGCCATGGTGGCCCCGCCGACGCCGTCGCGTCCGGTTTTGGCGCCCAAGTATACCACAGGCATGCCGATGCCGCTGGCCGCTGAGTAGAAGATTTTGTCTGCGTCTGCGAGCCCTGCGGCAAAGGCATTGACCAGGCAATTGCCGTTGTAAGCCGGGTCGAACCGGACTTCGCCGCCAACGGTGGGCACCCCGAAGCAGTTGCCGTAGCCTCCAACGCCGGCGACGACGCCGTTGACCAATTGTTTGGTCTTCGGGTGGTCAGGTGCGCCAAAGCTAAGCGCGTTCATCGCCGCAATTGGCCGTGCCCCCATTGTAAAGACATCACGCAGGATACCACCCACGCCGGTGGCCGCCCCCTGATAGGGTTCGATGTAGCTGGGGTGGTTGTGACTTTCCATTTTGAAGACAACCGCTTGCCCGTCGCCGATATCGACCACACCTGCGTTTTCGCCGGGGCCGCAGATGACTTGGGGGCCTTCGGTGGGCAGGGTGCGCAACCATTTCTTGGAGGATTTGTACGAACAATGCTCGTTCCACATCGCCGAAAAGATACCGAGTTCTGTGAAGCTAGGTTCACGTCCGATGATGTCGAGGATCCGCTGGTATTCGTCAGGGCTGAGCCCATGTGCGGCGATCAGGTCTTCGGTGATGGCTGGCTCTTGCATGATGTCCCCTTCGGCGGCTTGCCGTTCGTTTATGCGAAGGGGCGGAGAGGGGCAACGGGTTACCGTTCGTTGTATGCCTTGCCAGCAGAAATTCGAGTCCAACGGGGGCTGTTTTGCTTCGTGTTCTTGCTGCTTGTCGCACCGTATCATCGCAGCAATGCTTTGGAAGCGACTACATGCCAGACAAAAAAATGCCGGGCACAAAGCCCGGCGAAGTCCAACAGGGAGGTGAAGGTGATGAGCGATAGAGCATCATCGCCTTCGAGAGTTCAGATAGGGTGCGTTTTTTAATCGTTCAAGAGAGAATCGTGCGTTTCATATGCATTGCAGCTATGTGTTGTGCGCATAACTCACTACCCAGCACACGTAAGGCGGGCGTAATTTGTGCGTTAGTCGCTCTAATTGCGCAGGTTCAATGTTAGCCCAAACACCAAAATGGCATCTGCAGCTTTGGGCCCTGACGCCTGTCCGATGATCCCGCGGCCCGGCATGGCTTGGAGGAATACAGGGCCGCATTCTATGTTTAACCCGCCAATAGGGATCCAACCATCCAGATGAAAATCGGTTTTCTCGGTCAATTCAGTGTAGCGCGCTGTGCCCACAAATCCGCCTACGCCGCATGTATCATTGCGCCAAATATCGCGTGAAAGGGTGACGATGGGTGCTGTGTTGTCAAAGCTGTTGCGTATGAAGCCGGCAGAGATGTCGGCCCAATCCCCGTTCCAGGTCAGTACCAGGCCAGGATTAAATTCATTCAGGTCCGCATCGCTGTTCACATGCTCGCTGGCCAGCGTGATGCGCAGGTTGTCGGGGCCGAGATCAAATGCCAATGCCGGAAGGCTGGCGAATAGGGATAAAATCAGGGCTGCGATCCTGAACAAATACATCGTTAACATCCTTCAAGCACAAAGCAGCCTGGCCTTGACGCGCCATCCACAACGGCGCCTTCAAGGGGGCTGAATTTCTAGTCTACGGTGATTGGAGCAATCCAATTTAACTCATGGATCACTATAAAAATGGCCAGACCGGCTGGCTAGAAAATGCTTACCAGTTGGTTAAAAACTGAACTTAAGTATATGTAAACAGAAGGTAAATTGGTTAATTCTGCAGATATTAGGATGGTATTGTAGGCAATTTAGCTTTCGCTTGATTCGCGCATCTTCCGCCTGTGGCTAAAGATCTCATCCTGTACGAAATCCCGGAACGCGCTGATCCTTTTGGATTGCCGGAGTTCTTCGGGGTAGGCCAAGAAAACGGGTACTTCGCCACTTTCCAGATCGGGCAGAACGCGGACCAGATCGGGGAAATCTTCGGTCACATAGTCAGGCAACATCCCCACACCGATATCACTGAGCACCCCTTGTAGCACACCAAAGTAGTTGTTGACCGTGAAGAGATTTGGAATGTCGTAGGTCAGAAGATGTTGGAGCAGCGTCGCCCCGGCGGCGACCTGAATGGAATTCAGGCTTTGACAGATCAGCCGGTGGTTGCTGATTTCTTCAATGTCGAAGATTTGCCCATTCTTAGCGAGATAGTCCCGTGACGCGTAGAGCCGCATCCGAACCGACATCAGCCGCTTGCGTATGAGGTCGGCCTGCGACGGTTCCTTCATCCGGATCGCCACGTCGGCCTCGCGCATGGGCAGGTCGAGAACCCGTTCTTCCAGCATCAGGTCTATTTTCAAATCAGGGTACAGTTCATAGAGCTTTGGCAGCCGTGGGGCCAGCCAGAGCGTGCCAAAGCCGGTTGTGGTGGTCACGCGTAATTCGCCAAAGACTTCCTCTTCGCTGTCTCTGATGCGTGCTGACGCGGCTTCAAGCCGCTTGTTCATGGATTTGGTGGCATCGAATAGTAACTCACCCTGTTCGGTGAGAATCAGCCCCCGCGCGTGCCGATGAAAGAGTGTCGTATTCAGCGATTCCTCAAGTGCGCGGACCTGCCGCGACACGGCAGATTGCGACAAATGCAGCGTGTCACCGGCATGAGTAAGCGAGCCCGCATCAGCGACCGCGTGAAATATTCGTAGCTTGTCCCAGTCCATAATGACCTGCCGCCTCTGTTGTTACCGCTCACATTAGCAGATCATTACGCGATTGCGACAATTGGATGCAAACCTTTGCAGACGGATATTTTCCGCTTTGTAGGTCAGCATTTTTGACCTATACTTGGGATGTAGAGTTTGTTGCTCGGGAGGCGCCAGATGACCCACCAGGAAATATCGCTTAACGACCGTTATGATCTTGAGAAAACGCCGGTTTTGCTGAATGGCACGCAGGCCCTTGTCCGGTTGATGCTGATGCAGCGTGCCCGTGATGAGGCGGCGGGTTTGAACACGGCAGGATATGTGACAGGTTATCGCGGCTCTCCTTTGGGCGCCGTCGATATGCAAATGACCCGCGCCAAAAAAGTGCTGGAGCCTGCACAAGTCACTTTTCAGCTTGGTTTGAACGAGGATCTGGCGGCCACTGCTTTATGGGGATCACAGCAAGCAGAGCTGCGCGGCGAGGGCAAATATGACGGTGTCTTTGGTCTTTGGTATGGCAAAGGCCCCGGTGTTGACCGGTCCGGTGATGTGATGCGCCATGCCAATATGGCGGGCAGCTCGCCGCATGGTGGTGTGATCATGGCCATGGGCGATGATCATACGGGGGAAAGTTCGACGACATTGCACCAATCTGACTGGGCCATGATCGATGCCTATATGCCGATTGTGTCGCCGGCTGGTGTGCAAGAGATCATGGATTATGGCCTCTATGCTTGGGAATTGTCCCGTTATGCAGGCGTGTGGGTGGGCTTGAAGACCATGAAAGACACGATTGAGGTCACATCCGTCGTAGATGGTGACCCGCACCGTTTGTCTTTTGTTCGCCCTGATTTGGACTTGCCCGAAGGTGGCTTGAACATCCGTCTGGTGGATACACCGCAGCTGCAAGAAGCCCGGATGATTGACCATAAACGCTTTGCCGCCGAGGCGTTTAGTCGTGCCAATAAGATGGATCAGCGCAAGTGGGGCAAGCCTGGTGCAAAGATTGGCTTTGTCGCCGCGGGTAAGAACTGGCTGGATTTGCAGCATGCGTTGTCTTTGTTGAATATCGATGAGGCCGAGGCTGAGCGCTTGGGCATCACGACCTACAAAGTGGGTCAGGTTTGGCCGCTGGATATGGCAAGTTTTCATGAATGGGCCGAGGGATTGGACCTGATTGTTGTCGTCGAAGAAAAGCGCAAGCTGATTGAGGTGCAGGTCAAGGAAGCCATCTTCGATGATCGCCGCGGTCGTCGTGTCTACGGTTGGCACAAGGGGGATGAGCATTCCGAAGGGCTCCGCGAGGAGGTTTTTCAGACCAAGTCCGATCTGAATCCAATTGTTATTGCTGAGAAATTGGGCGCCATCCTCGTTGAGGAAGGCTGCAACGCGTCCGGTGTGCAGGCTGGATTGGCGCAGTTGTCAGAGACCCGCCGCGCCGACAATGCCCCCGAAATTGCGGCCCGCTTGCCGTATTTCTGTTCGGGCTGTCCACATAATTCATCCACCAAGGTACCCGAAGGCTCACGTGCCTATGCCGGGATCGGCTGCCATTACATGGTGCAGTGGATGGACCGTGACACGGTCGGCTTTACCCAGATGGGCGGCGAGGGGGCAAATTGGGTCGGCGAGGCCCCGTTTTCGACCCGTGATCACGTGTTTCAGAACCTTGGTGATGGCACCTATAACCATTCCGGCGTGCAGGCCATTCGCTTTGCCATGATGGCGGGGACGAATATCACCTATAAGATTTTGTATAATGATGCCGTCGCCATGACCGGTGGTCAGGGCAATGATGGTGGTCTGACCGCAGACCAGATTTGCCGCGAATTGCTGGCGATGGGGCTTCGGAATGTGGCCCTTGTTTATGATGAAAAAGAAGATGTTGATCTGGCTCAGTTCCCCAAGGGATTGGATGTGCATGAGCGGGATACGATGCCCGCGGTGCAGGAGAAATTCAGCAAATACAAAGGTGTGTCGGCTATTGTTTATGTCCAAACATGTGCCGCTGAGAAACGCCGCCGTCGCAAGCGTGACCAGTTTCCTGATCCGGATAAGCGGGTCTTCATCAATACGGATATTTGCGAAGGCTGTGGCGATTGCGGGGTGCAATCCAATTGTGTGTCCATCGTGCCCGTTGAGACGGAGTTCGGACGCAAGCGCGCGATTGATCAATCTTCCTGCAACAAGGATTTTTCCTGTGTGAAGGGATTCTGCCCATCTTTCGTCACCGTCGCTGGCGCAAAGATCCGTAAAGAGGCAACGGCGGATGTAGAACTGCCCGAGATGCCCGACCCGGAGCTACCCGCCATTGAAGGGACCCACAACGTCGTGATTACCGGTGTCGGTGGCACGGGTGTTGTCACGATCGGCGCTGTTCTGGCGATGGCCGCCCATATGGATGGCAAAGGGGCTGGCATGATGGAGATGGCGGGGCTCGCGCAAAAGGGCGGTGCTGTGCATATTCATTGCCGTATTGCGGAAGACCCCAGCGATATCAGTGCGATCCGGGTTGCCACGGGTGAGTGTGATACATTGATCGGGGGGGATCTGGTTGTTTCGGCTGGCGCAAAGACGATTGGTTTGATGAAGACCGGGCGTACGCAGGGTGTGGTCAACAGTCACGAGATTATCACCGGTGACTTTACCCGCGACACGGCGTTTCAGTTGCCAACGGATCGGTTGCGCATGTCGCTTGAGACGCGATTGCGGGATCGGCTGGAGATGTTTGATGCGTCTGATCTGGCGAAAGCGTTGCTGGGGGACAGTATCTATTCGAACATGATGATCTTTGGTGCAGTCTGGCAAATGGGCGCTATTCCAGTAACTTATGAGTCAATCGTTGGCGCGATTGAGCTGAATGGCGCCGCCGTGAACCGCAATATCCGCGCATTTGAATATGGGCGGTGGGCCTATCTTTACCCCGAGGATGCCAAAGCCTTGCTGACCCCGAATGTGGTGCAATTGCCCAAGACGCTTGCAGACAAGATTGCGTATCGTGAGACCCATTTAGAGGCCTATCAGGGCAAACGATTGGTCAAGCGTTATCAAAATTTGCTGGATCATGTGCAGGATGAGCCGCTGAAAGAGGCGGTGGCATTAGGGTATCATAAGCTGCTGACTTATAAGGATGAATATGAGGTCGCCCGTTTGTTGACGGAAACCAAGGCCAAGGCGGAGGCTGAATTTGATGGTGACCTGCAACTGACGTATCATCTGGCTCCTCCAATGTTGACCAAGACCGGCCCCGATGGGCGTCCCGCCAAAAAGGAATTTGGCGGGCGGATGGCGCGAGCCTTTCCGAAGCTCGCCAAAATGAAATGGTTACGTGGCACCCCGTTTGATCCCTTTGGCCGTACCGCTGAGCGCAAGATGGAGCGTGCCCTCATCCGTCAATATGAAAAGGATATGGCCGAAGCGCTGAAGATCGTCCGACCTGACACTCAGGACGCGGCCGTTGCCTTGGCGGCGTTGCCCATGGAGATTCGTGGCTTTGGCCCGGTCAAAGAGGCGAATGCCCGCAAAGCTGCCAAACGCCGTGAAGAATTGCTGGCCGTGCTGCGCGCGGCCCCGTTGCAACAAGCTGCAGAGTGACACAGGTTTGTCATTTGCTTGCCACTTATTTGTGATATGGAACCGCAACACTAACGACTGAGGTCCAAGTCGATGCCCTCTAAAACCCGCGAAGCTGTCCGCGACATTACTTATGCTTCATCGGCGAAAGGCCGCGGCGGCCGTGCCGTGATACGCGTCATGGAGAATGCCACCGGACGCCTGCGTATGATCCGCAAGGCCAAAGGTTATGGTGCGGAGGTCGCTGCTGGGCAGGATTTTTGGCGGGTAATGTCAGACCGCTATGGTCTTAAGCTTGACGTCATTTCCGGTTCGCTCGAGAACATTCCCAGCACTGGTCCTTTGATTGTTGTTTCAAACCACCCTTATGGTATTTTGGACGGGCTGATGATGGGCCGTATCCTGTCGGAGCGTCGCGATGGTGAGTTTCGTGTCTTGGCCCACCAGATTTTCCGCCAGGCCGCTGATCTGGAACGCATTATCCTGCCAATATCCTTCGATGAAACGAAAGAAGCCGCCAAGTTGAATCTTGCCACCCGGGCCGCAGCCGTCGACTACCTGAAAGAGGGCGGTGCGATTGGCATTTTCCCAGGCGGTACGGTGTCAACGGCGGCCAAGCCGTTTTCACAGCCTATGGACCCCAGCTGGCGCACCTTTACGGCCAAGATGATCGCCAAGTCAGGTGCGACCGTTGTCCCGATCTTCTTTGAGGGCGGCAATAGCCGTTTGTTTCAACTGGCCAGTCATTTGCATGTGACTTTGCGCATGGCGATGTATATCCGCGAGTTTAAGACCAAGATAAACAAACCTGTCCGTGTTGTCGTCGGTGAGCCTATTCCGTCCTCGGTTTTGGATACCTATAAAAAAGACCCCAAAGGGTGCATGGATTTCCTGCGCAAAGCCACGTATGAGTTGAGCCCGAAGCCTATCGATGCAAGTCGTTTGGGCCGTGAATTTGTTGATACATACAAGGTGCGCGATGGCCGTCGGGATCTTCGATAGCGGGTTAGGTGGATTGACAGTGCTGGACGCTGTCGCCAAGCGCTTGCCTGATGTTCCACTGGTGTACTTAGGCGATAGCGCCAGTGCCCCTTACGGTGTGCGCACCCCCGATGACATTTACGATCTGACCACCAAGGCGACGCAGCGCCTGTTTGATGCAGGTTGCGATCTGGTGATCTTGGCCTGCAATACCGCCTCGGCGGCTGCTTTGCGCCGGATGCAGGAAGGTTGGGTGCCTGAGGGCAAACGTGTGTTGGGTGTCTTTGTCCCTTTGATTGAGGCCCTGACCGAGCGGCAGTGGGGTGATAACTCACCCCCCCGGGAAGTGAACGCGAAACATGTCGCGCTGTTTGCCACGCCTGCGACCGTGTCCAGCCGTGCGTTTCAGCGTGAATTGGCCTTTCGCGCCATTGGCGTCGATGTTGAGGCGCAGGCCTGTGGCGGTGTTGTTGATGCCATTGAGGATGGCGATATGATCCTCGCCGAGGCATTGGTCCGGTCCCATGTTGATGCCTTGCAGCGCAAGATGCCTGAACCTGATGCTGCGATTTTGGGCTGTACCCATTATCCGTTGATGGAGGCCCAGTTTCAGGCTGCCTTGGGTGACAAGGTGAAAGTGTTTTCACAGGCTAATCTGGTCGCCGAAAGCCTTGCGGATTATCTGGACCGTCGCCCGCAGATGATCGGGCCCGGGACCGTTTCAGGCTTTCTGACCACTGGTGATCCTGATCAGGTGTCCAGCCGCGCCACGCAGTTTTTGCGACGACAAATTACCTTTGAAGCCGCTTGAACCCACTTCCAAAGACTTCATCCCAAAGGGATACTGATATGACCCATAATGTCGCCATTCTTGGCGCTTCTGGCTACACTGGCGCAGAGCTTGTCCGGTTGATTGCCACGCACCCCAGCCTGCAAATTGATGGCCTGTCTGGAAACTCAAAGGCCGGGATGGCCATGGCCGATGTTTATCCGCATTTGCGCCATCTGGACCTACCGCGCCTGACTACCATTGATGAGATGTCGTTTGACGACGTTGAGATCGTGTTTTGCGGGCTGCCGCATGCCACGTCGCAAAAGATTATTGCAACGCTACCAGATCACGTCCGCATCGTGGATATGTCTGCTGATTTCCGGCTGCGCGATCCGGCGGATTATGAAAAATGGTATGGCAAGCCGCATGCGGCGCCCGAGTTGCAGAAGACGGCTGTTTATGGCCTGACCGAGTTCTACCGGGATCAGATCAAGGATGCACGGTTGGTCGCAGGCACGGGTTGCAACGCGGCAACGGGCCAATATGCGTTGCGTCCGCTGATTGCAGCGGGTGTGATTGATCTGGACCAGATCATCATTGATCTGAAAGCCACTGTGTCGGGTGCGGGTCGTGCGTTGAAGGAAAACCTGTTGCACGCCGAGCTGTCGGAAGGGGCGCATGGTTATGCAGTGGGCGGGACCCATCGGCATCTGGGTGAGTTTGATCAGGAGTTTGCGTTGGTCGCAGGCCGCCCGGTACATGTGCAGTTCACCCCACATCTGATCCCCGCCAACCGCGGCATTTTGGCTACCACCTATGTGCAGGGTGATCCGCAGGCCATATATGACACGTTGGCTGCCGTTTATGCAGCCGAGCCATTCATTGAGGTTTTACCGATGGGACAGCATCCGTCGATCAAACATATCCGGGCCAGCAACTTTTGCCATGTAGGCGTCGTCGCTGACCGTGTGCCGGGACGCGCTATTGTGGTGGCGGCTTTGGATAACTTGACCAAAGGGTCCTCCGGTCAGGCCATTCAGAATGCCAATCTGATGCTGGGGCTGCCTGAGACCGAAGGCCTGATGATGGCGCCGGTGTTCCCATGAACGGGGGGCTGAAGTCCCTTAAAAAGCGCCGCCGTATTCAGGTGATTTGGCTGACCTCGGTCAGCATGGTCTTGGTTTTGATCATGCTTTGGTTTTTGCCTGATGACAGCTTTCAGTTCTTCCGGTCACCTTCGGAAGTGACGCAAGCCCCGCCGCCGCCTAATGAGCGGTTTCGCATTGGGGGGCTAGTTGAGAATGGATCGCTGCAGCGTGGGCAGGGTGAGCAGATCAGCTTTGCTGTGACGGATGGCGGGGCGTCGGTGCAGGTGGTCTATACCGGCATCCTGCCTGATCTGTTTGAGGAAGGTCAGGGCATGGTTGCGCAAGGGAACTACATTAATGGTCGCTTTGAAGCCATTGAAATTCTTGCGAAACATGATGAGACTTACATGCCTACTGAAGTTGTGGATGCCTTGAAAGAACAGGGTGTGTATCAAGCACCGGACGGTCCCACAGCCACGAATTAACCAATTTCCCGCAGCCTGTGGTCAATCAACCATGAGGGCTGCGGATGCAAACTGTGACTGAAATTGCGACGGACATTGTCGCCCGTGAGGGTGGCTATGTGAATGATCCTGACGATCCCGGAGGCGCCACAAAATACGGCGTCACAATTCACACGATGCGTCGCTTGGGTCTTGATTTGAACGCCGATGGTCGCGTGGATGAGGATGATGTGCGCGTGCTGACCAAGGCCCGCGCGGTGTCAATTTTTGTGGAACATTACTTTCGCAAGCCCAAGATTGATCAGTTGCCAGAGGTGCTGCATGCCACTGTGTTTGATATGTATGTCAATGCGGGCGCCAATGCGGTGAAAATCCTGCAGCGTTTGCTGGGGGACATGCGGATTTCGGTCACGGTCGATGGCGTTATCGGCCCGCAGACCATTGCAGCGACCAAGAAAGGACTTGAGGCGGCGCCGCGTCATTTCGTGGATGCCTACGGCATTGCGCGACGCAATTATTATTACGATTTGGCAGACCGGCGCGCCAACAGCCGCAAGTACGCCCGCAGGCGCGATGGCCGCAAAGGCGGTTGGATTGTCCGCGCCGAAGAGTTCATCGATCCGCGCTATCACTTCACGGAAAAGCAGCACCAGGAAAGGACCGCGAAATGGGGTTGATTGGTGGGGTGATGTCTTTTTTGTTTGGTGACGGTCGGAATGTTGTGGCCGAAACGGCCGAGGTGTTTCGCGAAAACGCGGAAAAAGGTGCGGCCCGCGCGGCGGACGCAAAAAGCGAGAGTTTGCAACAATTTGCGGCTGAGTTTGTACATCCGCGACGGGGTTTATTTGACCGATTTGTTGATGCGATTAACCGGTTGCCCCGCCCGATGTTGGCGCTTGGGACCATCTGGATGTTTGTCACAGCGATGCATAGCCCCGACACGTTCATTGCCGGGATGGAGGGTATCGCCTTGGTTCCCGAACCCTTGTGGTGGCTTATGGGCGCGATTGTCAGTTTCTATTTTGGGGCGCGGCATCAGGCGAAATCCCAAGATTTTCAACGCTCGGTTGCTTGGAGCCTCGCAGCTGCCCAAACGGCCAAAGCGGCAGACACCCCCAAACCAGCAGCCCCTCCATCAGACGTGAATGCAGCATTGGCCGCGTGGCAGGCAAGTGATGGATAATGATTGGGCGGACCGCATCGAAGAGCGGATCATCGCACTGGAAACACGCAACGCCGTTGATGAGGTGCATCGCACGAATGTGGCCGATCGTCTGGGTGCAATTGAAGATACGTTGAAATGGCTGGTTCGTCTGATCATTGGCGGTCTGTTGATGGCTGCGGTGACCTATGCCGTGCAAGGAGGTTTCGCATGATGGCAAAGCAGCTGATCGGGGCGCTTCTTTTGATATGTGTGTGGTTTGTCGTTACTGTGGGCGGGCGGATTGAAGGCTATTTTTTTCCCGTGTCCGCGATTGGACAAATCGAAGCGCATGAACCCGTAGGCGAGACCTGGACCCGCGTCTGGGGGGAAGCGATCCGGTTCCGACAATGTTCATTTGATCATTTGTCTTGGTATCTGGTTCGTGTCGGTGAGGACGCGCGGGCCGATTTGATTTTTGAAGAAGGGACCAAAATGGATGGTGGCGGACATTTTGATTTCGGTCCATGGTTGGTTCAATTGCCCGCATCACAATTGTTCGAGCGTTCATACGCCATTGCCTATCACCGCTGTCACCCGTTCTGGCTGACCGCAACCCGTTTTTACGGGTAGGGCCTGCGTCGATTTGTTTCGCCGATGTGAACCGGGCCCTATGTTGTCCGGTTTTTGTTTGCGCTATGTCTATGACGATGTTGATTGAGCTTGGACATTTTGCACTGATTCTGGCGTTTGGCGTCGCGATTGTGCAGACGATCGTGCCCATGATCGGTGCACATCGCGGTGATATCAGGTGGATGGCCTTGGCTGAGCCCGCTGCAACGGTGCAGTTCTTGCTGACGGCCTTTGCATTTGCAGTGTTGACTTGGGCCTTTGTCACCTCTGATTTTTCGCTACAGTTGGTCTATCTGAATTCCCATACCGACAAGCCGATGATCTATAAAGTCTCGGGGGTTTGGGGCAATCACGAAGGCTCAATGCTTTTGTGGATGGTCATCCTGACTTTGTTTGGCGCCTTTGCCGCATGGTTCGGAGATGGGTTACCCCCCAAATTGCGTGCCCGCGTTTTGGCTGTGCAAGCCTCGATTGCCGTGGCCTTTTTCGCCTTTGTGATCTTCACCTCGAATCCGTTTTTGCGCATGCCCGTCCCACCTTTGAATGGCCGCGACCTGAACCCGTTGTTGCAAGACCCCGGTTTGGCGTTCCATCCGCCGTTCTTGTATCTGGGCTATGTCGGCCTGAGTATGTCGTTTTCCTTTGCTGTGGCGGCTTTGATCGAAGGCCGGGTTGATGCTGCTTGGGGCCGGTGGGTCCGCCCATGGACACTATCGGCCTGGATGTTCCTGACGGTGGGCATCGCCTTGGGGTCTTGGTGGGCCTATTATGAGCTGGGCTGGGGCGGGTTCTGGTTTTGGGACCCGGTGGAAAATGCTTCATTTATGCCATGGCTGATTTCAGCGGCCTTGCTGCATTCCGCAATCGTCGTGGAAAAGCGTGAAGCGTTGAAAAGCTGGACGATCTTGCTTGCGATCCTGGCCTTTGGCTTTTCACTGTTGGGCGCGTTTATCGTGCGTTCGGGTGTGCTGACGTCAGTGCATGCTTTTGCGAATGATCCTGAGCGCGGCATTCTGATCTTGATTATTCTGGCAATTTTTTTGGGTGGTGCACTGACCTTGTTTGCTGCCCGGGCAGGGGCGATGGAGGCCAAGGGGGTGTTCTCGACCGTCAGTCGCGAGAGTGCGCTGATCTTGAACAATATCTTGCTGGCAGTCAGCTGTTTTGTTGTGTTCATCGGTACGATTTGGCCGCTGATCGCAGAAATTCTGTTTGATCGCACGCTGTCCGTGGGCCCACCGTTCTTTGATGCCGCCTTTACGCCTTTCATGGTTGGGTTAGCGATAATCTTGCCGTTAGGGTCTATTTTGGCGTGGAAGCGCGGGGCCTTGGGCCGCTCTGCCAAGGTTATGGGCGGCTGGTTAATTTTGGCCGTGGCGATGGCGGGCTTGGCCTATGCCGTGCAAAGCGGGAACTCGGCCTTGGGCCCGATTGGCGTGGCTTTGGGTGTTTGGGTTGTGGGCGGTGCGCTGGCTGATTTGTGGATGCGCAGTGGCCGTGATGACGTGATGACCCGGATACGCCGTATCGGCCGCTTGCCCCGCGCGGATTGGGGTAAGGCGACGGCCCATATTGGGATGGGTGTGACGATCTTTGGCGTGGCTGCGATGTTGGCGTGGGAGCGGGAAGACATTCGTGTCGCTGATCTGGGGGATCGTTGGGGGGTTGGTCAGTTTGAATTTCAACTGGATGATATTCGCCAGTTTCAGGGGCCGAATTATCTGACGACCATGGCCGATATCTCGGTCTGGCGTGGGGATCGGCAAGTCACTGTCCTGAACCCCGAGAAGCGGTTTTACCCTGTTGCCAATATGCCTACCACGGAGGCCGCGATCCGAAATGGTATTTTGCGTGATCTCTATGTGGTTATTGGTGATCCGCAGGAAAATGGCGGATGGGCGGTACGTGTGTATCTAAAGCCGTTTGCAAATTGGATTTGGGGTGGGGCGATCTTGATGGCGCTTGGTGGTTGTTTCTCACTTTCAGACAGGCGTTTGCGGGTAGGCGCTGCTGCCCCCAAACTGGCAAAAGCAGTGCCGGCGGAATGAGGTGGGTTGCATTCATCCTATGCCTGTTTGCGGCCCCGTTGTGGGCCGTTGAGCCGGATGAAATGCTGGATGATCCTGTGTTAGAACAACGCGCACGCGCATTGTCGCAGGGTCTGCGCTGTCCTGTTTGCCAGAATGAGAGTATCGACGAATCCAATGCCTCATTAGCCAAAGAGTTGCGGATTTTGCTTCGTGAACGGTTGGTGGCGGGTGACACGGATGCGGAAGCCGTGGATTTTATCGTCCAGCGATATGGTGAATTTGTACTGCTGCGCCCGGATGCGCGGGGCGCGAACCTGATCCTTTGGATCGCGGCCCCTGCAATGTTTCTGATCGCATTGTTTGTCGGGTGGACAGTAATTCACCGCAAAACCGCTCCGGTGACCGCGCTTTCAGAGGAAGAAAAGGCCGCTTTGGAAGAAATATTGCGCTCGTGACGCAGTGTAGGGGTTTTCTAAACTGATCAGTTCACTAGGTTAAGCCCAACGCATCAATAAGGACCAAGCGCATGGACTATCAGGCCATCTCTCTCGTCATTCGCAACGCTGTGGGTGTGATCACTCTCAACCGACCCGCAATGATGAATGCGTTGAATACGCAAATGCGTGCTGAGATCACCCATGCGGTGAAAGCTGCCGAAAAGGAGGCCCGTGTTTTGATCATGACGGGGGCGGGCAGTGCGTTTTGTTCAGGTCAAGATTTGGGTGATGGTGGCTCTGCTGCGTCGCTGGATTTGGAACGCACCCTGCGTGACGAATACGTCCCGATGCTGAAAGCGATTTTTGATTGTCGGATCCCAACGATTGCTGCTGTCAATGGGCCCGCTGCAGGGGCAGGTGCGAACCTGGCCTTGGCGTCGGATGTGGTGATCGCCTCAGAAGATGCTTATTTTGTGCAGGCTTTTACCCGTATCGGGCTGATCCCGGATGCGGGCGGGACCTATTGGTTGCCCCGTCAGATGGGTGCGGCAAAGGCGATGGGCGCTGCTTTGTTTGCTGACAAGATTTCGGCCAAGCAAGCCAGTGAATGGGGCATGATTTATGAAACGGCTCCGGCTGAGACGTTCCTTGAACATGTGCAGGGCAGGGCTGCCCAACTGGCACAAGGGCCAACCGTAGCCTATCGTCAGCTGAAGAAGGCGATCCGTGGGTCATTTGAGAATTCGCTAGATGAGCAGCTGGCGCTTGAGGCGAAGTTGCAGGGCCGTTGTGGCCAAACCCGTGATTTCCAAGAAGGCGTTGTCGCCTTCCTGGAAAAACGTAAAGCCGTTTACGAAGGGCGCTGAATCGCCTGCAGCAGAGCCATTGCATCGGCGGTCGGGGCCTGTTCGATTCTGCGGTAGATCTTGCCGTCAGGGGTGCGCTGTACCAGTTTGTGATCGATCAATGAACGGCGCAGCAGGGCGTGATCCCCAAAGCTGTGGCCCGCCTTCAGGATGTCGTTCACGTCTTTCTCGGACAGGTCCACCCGTGCAGGTAGTTTTGTCCAAAACACCCAAAGGCATAGTCCTTGTACGGCGGTTTGTTTCGGCCAGCGGATCATGATCCCAGCCTCAAAGACCCGCAGGGCCCGGATCAGTTGCTTGCTGTCCTGCCCTGCTGGTTGCTTTGTCGCTTTGAGGTGTTGGTAATTGTCGTATCCCGCCGCTTTCGCCACAAGCGACAACATGGCCGCGTGGCCGGGCAGTTTGTCTTGTTGTAAGAGGTCTTTACGCAGGGTTTTGGTGAAGACAGATAGGTCTTGGATAGTGATTGATTGCATTTCGCGTGGCATGATTTGGCCTTTCGTTGTGCATGCCGGAGCCCGTGAAACGGGATGATGGTCGCCCTTGTCGTCCGGCTGAAAAGGTCAGCGGAGTATCGTGCCAATGTCAGGTTTAGCGGGGCCCTTAGGGGGCTGGCGACGCCTTGGTGAACTGATGACCACGGCCTGCTTAGCCCAAATAGTCTGCCCGCTGCAAGGCAAAGTAGACGCTGTCTGACCAGACACCATCGATGCAATAGGTGTCTTTCGCCCGTCCGGTTTCTTGAAACCCAAGGGAATGCAGCAGCCCTACAGAGGCTGCATTATCCGGATCGGCGTCGGCCGTCAGCTGGGTCACGTCAGTTGTGGCGAAGATATGGGGGATGATGGCGGCCATGGCTTCGGTCACGATGCCTTGCCGCCAATAGTCTGGATGGAGCAGGAAGCCGATCTCATTCTCTTTGTGCATGCCAGCGGTGCCGATGACGCGCTCGTTCATTTCGATCACGAAGTAGATCAGTTGGACTTGGGCCGCAGCGATCAATCGGTCGAGGTTTTCTTGTGTTCGGGTGGGGCTTTCATGCGGCGCGGTTGACCAATACTTCATGGCACGCGGGTCGCTGAAGATGGCAAAAAGATCGTGCAGGTCGTCCTGTCTTGCGGCGCGTAAGATCAGGCGCTTTGTCTTGAGCATCATGGGTTTTCGAAGCGGTCCTGCACGTAGTCGTTGATCACATCATAGACGGTCGCCCGCAGTTGAGAGGCCGTGTAGTTTTCGCCGTCAAGTGCATCAACATCGACACAAGCGGTACCCCAATAGGGCATGGTCAGCAGAATGCGCCTGCTTCCACGGACGAAGTAAACTTCGTTGATTTCATAGCGTTCCCCAAGTGATTGAAGCGCGACATGGGCATCTTCGCACCGGAACCCTCTGTTTTCATTGAATAGTAATGGCAGGATCGCTTCACGTTCTGTTGTTGGGACCATGCGGAGGGTGGCGTCGCGACAGTCTTCTTCTTCAAAGGTGTTTGCCAATCCAATAGGAACAGGATCGGTATAGCCAACCGTTGCCGAAACGGGTGGTTGATCGACCCGCGTGAAATTGATTGTGTCACCCGGTCCCAGAGCATCGAACATAGCGTTGCGTCTGTCATCATCCGTCATTGGGGTTTCGTTGATCATGCTTACGCGATCGCCCACCTTCAACCCAGCAATGGCCGCCGCACTGTCTGGGTGGATGAAAGTCAGTTCAATACCGTCATCCCGGTGAGCGTAGGTAATGCCGATCCATGATCTTTGCAGCTGCAATTGGTCAAGAAGTGCGTCCCTGTCTAGCCAGTCCGGCGCCCCAAGATCGCGGATGTTCACAGAGATCGGGCAGGGGTCCCCTGCTTGCGCCATTGCTGGCAACAGGCCAAGGATCAAGGCTGATAGCAAGCTTTTCATGTGGGTGCTTCCTGCACTGATCATAACGAAAAAGGGCCGCCTTGCGGCAGCCCCAAAAGTCTTAACGTTTTTCGATGTCCACGTAGTCGCGCGATAATTCGCCAAGATACAGCTGGCGTGGCCGTCCGATCCGAAGCTGTGGATCAGCAAGCTGTTCTTTCCATTGCGAAATCCAGCCCACTGTCCGGGCCAATGCGAAGATCGGTGTGAACATGGACGTCGGGAACCCCATCGCTTCGAGGATGATCCCCGAGTAGAAATCGACATTTGGGAACAGCTTTTTCTCGGCGAAATAGGGATCGGCGAGCGCTTGTTTTTCGAGCTCTATGGCAACTTGCAGGAGCGGATTGTCTTCGACGCCGAGCAGCTCCAGCACCTCGTCGGCGCTTTCCTTCATGACGGTCGCGCGTGGGTCGAAGTTCTTGTAGACCCGGTGGCCAAAGCCCATCAGCCGGTAGCTGTCGTTCTTGTCTTTGGCGCGTGCGATGAATTCAGGAATCCGGTCAGGGGTGCCGATTTCCTTGAGCATTTCGAGGCAGGCTTGGTTTGCGCCACCATGCGCCGGCCCCCAAAGGCAGGCAATGCCAGCTGCGATACAGGCAAATGGGTTCGCCCCGGAAGACGATGCCAGACGCACTGTCGATGTCGAGGCGTTTTGTTCGTGGTCAGCGTGCAGCGTGAAAATCCGGTCCATGGCACGGGCCAAAATCGGATCGACGTTGTAATCCTCTGCCGGGACCGCAAAGCACATCCGCAGGAAGTTGGACGCGTAATCCAGATCGTTGCGCGGGTACACGAACGGTTGCCCGATTGTGTATTTGTATGCCCAAGCCGCGATCGTTGGCATCTTGGCGATCAGCCGGATTGTGGCCACTTCGCGCTGGTGGGCATCATTGATGTCGGTGCTGTCGTGGTAGAATGCGGACATTGCGCCCACAACACCCACCATGATGGCCATTGGGTGCGCGTCGCGCCGGAAACCACGGAAGAAATTGGCCATTTGTTCGTGCAGCATGGTGTGGTTGGTCACAAGGCTTTCGAACTTTTCCAGCTGCTCGGCGGATGGCAGCTCACCATAAAGCAGCAGGTAGCAGACTTCGAGGTAATGGGACTGACCGGCCAGTTGATCGATTGGATAGCCCCGATGCAGCAACACACCTTCTTCGCCATCAATGAACGTGATTGTGCTGTCGCAGGCCGCCGTAGAGGTAAATCCGGGATCATAAGTGAAAACATCCGCCTGACCATAAAGCTTGCGGATGTCCAGGACATCCGGACCGTCGGACGGGGAGTGGATAGGCAAGTCATATGTTTTGCCTTTGATCGTCAGTTGGGCAGTATCCGTATTATCAGCCATTCAGCTTCCCCTTATTTTCATCGCGCATGCGTCTTGCGGCGCCGACGTGTTTCAATGCGTCCGTGTCCAGTTACCTACCATTCGTAACGAATTGGTTTCAGGCGCTGGCGTCCTGCAGGCGGGCGATGGTTTCATCTTGCCCCAGGACCAACATCATGTCGAACACACTTGGTGTTACCGCGCGTCCCGCAAGTGCCGCGCGCAGCGGTCCTGCTAGCTTGCCTAGTTTCGTCCCGTGGGCGTCGGCAACAGACGCGACGACCCCTTCAAGCGCGTCACGAGACCAGCTAACACTTTGCAACTGCGGCGTCAAATCATTCAGTATACCACGGGATACATCATCAAGGTTTTTGCTGGCCTTCTCATCTGGAGAAATAGGCCTATCAGACAGGATAAATTCCGCTTTTTCAGTAAGTTCCGGGAAGGTCTTTGCGCGTTCTTTGAGGCAGTACATGCCCTTCAACATTCCGGCGATCTGTGTTTCAGTCAGTGCCTTTTGCCCCGTCACTGCCCGAAAATTTTGCATTTCTTGCAGCAATGCAGCATCGTCGGCAACGGCGACGTGTTGCCCACAGATGTTTTCTAGCTTCTTGGTGTCAAAGCGCGCTGGAGATTTCCCGATTCCGTCCAGATCAAACCATTCTTGGGCCTGTGCGTCAGAGAAAAATTCGACGTCCCCATGGCTCCATCCCAGCCTGGTCAAGTAGTTTCGCATGCCTGCTGCGGGGTAGCCCATACCTTGATATTCTGCGGCGCCGGTGGCCCCGTGCCGTTTTGACAGCTTCTTGCCATCCGGTCCGAAAATCAGCGGAATATGCGCCAAAACGGGTTTTTTCCAACCCATCGCTTCGTATACAAGGTTTTGCCGGAAGGCGTTTGCGAGGTGGTCATCACCCCGGATCACATGCGTAATACCCATATCATGGTCATCCACGACCACGGCCAGCATATAGACTGGCGTGCCGTCTGAGCGCAGAAGGATCATGTCGTCCAGCTGATCATTGGACCACGTCACATCGCCTTGCACCTCGTCATGCAGTGTTGTCTGGCCTTCACGTGGAGCTTTGAGCCGGACCACGAAGGGTGCATCTGGGTGATCCGCCTCTGCCGCGTCCCGCCAGGGTGACCGGAAGAGTATGGATGTTTTGTCAGCCCGCGCTTTTTCGCGGAAGGCTTCGATTTCCGCTTGCGTGCTGAAGCATTTGTAGGCGTGCCCGTTGGCCAACATTTCATTG
Organism: uncultured Paracoccaceae bacterium; assembly: GCA_947501555.1. Lineage (GTDB taxonomy): Bacteria > Pseudomonadota > Alphaproteobacteria > Rhodobacterales > Rhodobacteraceae > Yoonia. The sequence goes on along the minus strand of CANMWG010000001.1, from coordinate 1,026,287 downwards.
GCAACAGCGACGTGCCGGGCCGCATTTCCGGTTTGGCTGACCGCGTGACCATCCCAATCGAGCCCGAGCCAAGTCATCCCATCCAAGATGATCTGTGTGTTCTCTTTGGTGGATCGCGCTTTGTCTGTATCCTCAATCCGCAACAGGAATTTCCCGCCGCGACCACGGGCATAGAGCCAGTTAAACAAGGCCGTCCGCGCGCTGCCGATATGCAGGGCGCCTGTCGGAGACGGGGCGAAGCGTGTGACGACTGTCATGGTGAGATTAACCTTTCGCTAACCAGCTTTCCGGTAGTGTTCCGGTCTAGCCGATCAGATACGAGACTGCGGGGTGAAGGACAAGTGCGTGCCGTGATCGAAGACGCGCTTTTGGCGCAACGCGGGGCGATGATTGGCTGGGTGCCGGTCTGTCTGGGCGTTGGGATCGGCCTCTATTTTTCGCTGCCCGAAGAGCCAGAGTTTGCTGTTTGGGCGGCGCTACCGATTGTGGTTTTGGCTTGCCTCGTGCTCGCCCGTTTGGTCCATGTGGCCTATGCGCCGATCCTGATTGGCATGCTGCTGGTGTTGACGGGCGTGGGCTTGGCCAAGTTCCGTACCCAATCCGTCGAGGCGCCGGTGCTGACCTTTCGTTATTATGGACCCATCGAAGGGCGCGTCGTGAATATTGACCGATCGGCCAGTGATGCGCCTCGGCTCACACTGGATCAGGTTGTTTTGAGCCGTATGTCGCCAGAACGGACGCCTGCCCGTGTGCGCGTGTCGGTGCATGGTGATCAGGTGATTGATCAGTTCAGGCCGGGTGAGACTTTGGTGATGACCGGGCATTTATCGCCGCCATCGGGCCCGGCAGAGCCTGGCGGGTTCGATTTTCAGCGTCATGCTTGGTTTTTGGAACTGGGGGCTGTGGGCTATACGCGCACGCCGGTCTTGCGCATGGCGGCACCCGCACGTCCCAGTTTTGGAATGCGAATTTTTGCGATGCGCATGGCACTGTCGGCCGCTGTGCAAGAGGCCATGCCGGGCGAGACAGGCGGCTTTGCGGCGGCGATTATGACGGGGGATCGGTCCGCCATGGGCCAAGGGACTTTACGCGCATTGCGGGCGTCGAACCTTGCACATTTGCTGGCAATCTCAGGCTTGCATATGGGGTTGCTGACCGGGTTTGTTTTTGCGGCGATCCGCTATGGGCTAGCTCTGCTTCCGGGCGTGGCGCTGCGCTTTCCGACAAAGAAAATTGCGGCCGTCTGTGCCTTGTTCGTAGGCGCCTTTTATCTTGCATTGTCTGGGGGGAATGTAGCAACGGAACGGGCTTTCATCATGGTGTCCGTCATGTTTGTGGCGGTCTTGTTGGACAGGCGCGCCTTGACTTTGCGCGCGGTGGCGATGGCCGCGATCATCGTGTTGGTATGGCAGCCTGAGGCCTTGACTGGTCCGGGCTTCCAGATGTCATTTTCTGCCACGACCGCCCTGGTCGCCGTTTTTGGTGCGCTACGTCGCTATGACCTGAGCCGCTTGCCGAAATGGAGCCGACCGGTTCTATCCGTGGTTGTATCTTCCTTTATCGCGGGGTTAGCGACCGCTCCGTTTGCCGCGGCCCATTTCAACCAGATCGCCCATTATGGGTTGATTGCCAATTTGCTCAGTGTCCCGTTGATGGGCGTCTTGGTCATGCCCGCAGCTGTTTTGGCGGTTTGTTTGGCCCCTTTTGGCCTTTGGCAAGTGGGGCTTTGGATTATGGAATGGGGTCTGCGCTGGATTTTATTTGTCGCGACCGCCGTGTCGGGACAACCCGGAGCGCTGGGGCATGTGGTCGCCCCGATGGGAGCGGTGTTGCCTGTCTTGGCCTTAGGCTTGCTTTGGATCATCCTTTGGCAGGGTCGGGCACGTGTGGCAGGGCTTGTCGCTGTCTGTGTGGCTGGCTTGATGTGGCAAGCGACCGAGCGACCCGCGCTTTTGGTGGCTGACAATGGGTCGCTGATCGGTATTGAGGGGCCTGAGGGACGCGCCTTGTCCAAGCCGACGGGAAGTGGCTTTGTTGCCGGGATTTGGCTGGAAAACGACGGCGGGCCAGTGTTGCAGGAGGTTGCTGCCGCGCGTCCGGGGCTGATGCGGGAGGGGCGTGTCGTGCGCACGTCACTAGGCGTTTGGGATATTGTGCAAACCTCGGGCAAAACTGCGCTGGCGGCCTTGGACGGTTGTGATAATGCGCATGTGTTGATCACCAATCAGATCGATGAAGTGCCGCGCCCGTGCATTGTTTATGATGTGGCGCGTTTGCGACAAACTGGGGCCCTGGGGATTGATCTGCTGGAGAACGGTGATTTGCAGATTAATACGGCTCATGCGGTGGCGGGGTTTCGGCCTTGGAATGCGCGGCAGGGGCCGGTAGTGCCGCCGGTCATTCTGTCTTCCGCACAAAAAGAAAGGGCCGCTGGCGCGACCCTTTTGACGCAGAGTTCTGCGGATCAATAAGTGCGGATCAAGCCGACCAGACGCCCTTGCACCTTGACCTGGTCGTCGCGAAACACGCGGGTTTCATAGGCCGGGTTTGCCGCCTCAAGTGCGATGGCATTGCCGTTCCGGCGAAACCGTTTCAACGTGGCCTCATGCCCTTCGACCAAGGCGACCACGATATCACCGTTATCGGCCACTTCGGTTTCGCGGATCACCACCACATCACCATCATTGATGCCTGCGTCGATCATCGAATCCCCTTTGACTTCAAGGGCATAGTGATCGCCGGGGCCAACCATGGATTGGGGGACATGCACGTTATGGGACACTTCACTGATCGCCGCAATTGGCACACCAGCGGCGATCCGGCCCATCACCGCCAGTTGAACTGATCCGGCCGCAACGGGCATTGCTTTGGCGGGCTTGCTGTCTGGTTTGTCACCATCGATCACACGCGGGGTGAAGCCCTTTTTGTCCTGCATTGAATCAGGCAGTTTCACGATCTCAAGCGCCCGGGCCCGGTGGGCGAGGCGGCGAATAAACCCGCGTTCTTCCAGCGCTGTGATCAGCCGGTGGATGCCGGATTTGGATCGCAGGTCCAATGCTTCCTTCATCTCGTCAAAGCTGGGCGGCACGCCATCGCGCTGCACGCGCTTGTGGATAAATTCGAGTAGATCGAGCTGCTTCTTCGTCAACATAGGCTTTTCCCTCACAGGTTTTGCTTATGTTCTACGCATGTTCTCGTTTTGTGTCAAATACTTCTCGTTTCAGAGCGCAATGATGTCGACGACATCGCCCGTGTCGCGTGCCGGATCGTCGATGGGTCGTACCACAAGACAGTTTGCATTGGCCAGAACAGTCAACAGTGCGCTGTCCTGTCGTTCAAAGACGGTAACCCCGTCCGGGCCACGCTGCGCACGCATGTAATGTTCGCGCGGGCCGTTCGGACCGATGGGGGCTGCGAGCGGGGCTGTTTGGCGTGGTGCGGCGGCTTCGCCAAGCCCCAGCATTTTGCGCAGGACGGGCACCAGAAAGATGTGCGCGCAAACCATGGCTGAAACCGGGTTTCCGGGCAGTCCGATCATTGTCGCATCGCCCATACGTCCTGCCATTAGTGGTTTGCCGGGCCGCATCGCGATTTTGTAGAAAGCCCGGTCCATCCCGTTCTTCATGGCAACATCACCCACAAGATCATGGTCGCCGACGGACGCCCCCCCGATGGTGACGATCAAATCGGCGTCTTTTGCCAAATCAAATGCGAGTTCCAGTGCGGGCACGGTGTCGCGCGCGATCGGCAAAAGCCGCGTGTGCGCGCCTTGATCCGTCAGAAGGGCGGCGATCCCGTAGCTGTTTGAGGCGATGATCTGGTCAGGGCCCGGTGCCTCGCCGGGTTGCACCAATTCATCCCCCGTGGCGATGATTGCCACGTTAGGCCTACGTCGGACGGGCACGTTTGCGATGTTCATAGCCGCAAGCAGTGCGATATCGGACGGGCTGAGCCTGCGCGGGGCGTGGATTTTGTCACCCTTGCGGAAGTCTCCGCCTAGAGGCCGCACATGCGATTTGCTGTTGGACGGATCGGTGATTGTGATCGCATCGCCGTCACGCGTGACGTTTTCCTGTAACAGCACGTGGTCGGTCCCATCGGGCATCGGCGCACCTGTAAAGATGCGGGTGGCTTCGCCCGGGCCGACGGTGCCGTGGAACCGGTGCCCGGCGGCCGCTTCGCCGATCACGCGGTAGGTTGTGGTATCGGGGTAGCTGGACCCGTTGATCGCGTAGCCGTCCATTGCCGAGGCTGCAAATGGTGGTTGATCACGCTGGGCGCTGACAGTTTCGGCCAGAATACGTCCGTTTGCTTGGGCGAGGGGGATCGTTTCGTGATCGATGGGCTGTACAAGCCCAAAAAGATGCGGGAGGGCCTCTTCGACCCGGATCATGGATTCTCAAACCGGCCGGATTTGCCGCCTTCTTTGAAGGTCAGGCGGATGCCGCCGATCTCCATGTCTTTTTGCACCGCTTTGACCATGTCGTAGACGGTGAGTGCGGCGGTGCTGACAGCGGTCAATGCTTCCATTTCGACCCCGGTTTGCCCGCCGGTTTTGACCGTCGCGGTGATCCGCACGCCGGGCAGGGTGTCATCAAGGGTCAGGTCTAGTGCGACTTTGGTGATGGGCAGAGGGTGGCAGAGGGGGATCAGATCAGCGGTCTTCTTGGCCCCTGTGATGCCTGCGATGCGGGCAATACCCAGCACGTCGCCTTTTTTTGCGCTGCCATCTGCGATCATTTGCAGTGTTTGCGGGCTCATTTTGACACAGCCTTCTGCGATGGCTGTCCGGGCCGTCACGGGCTTGTCGGAGACATCGACCATATGCGCGTTGCCGTCCGTGTCAAAATGCGAAAGGCCTGCCATCACATCCCCCCCAGCGGTGGGTTGGCGAGCAGGGTGCGGGTGGCACTGGCCACGTCATCCTGCCGCATCAGGCTTTCGCCGATCAGGAAGGTCCGTGCGCCGTGGCGGGCCATGTCGGCCAGCTCATCTGGCGTGTTTAGCCCGCTTTCGCAAACGATCGTGCGGTCCGTTGGCACCAGTTTTGACAGGGTGCGCGTGGTATCAAGCGTTGTTTCAAATGTTTTGAGGTTGCGGTTGTTGATCCCCATCAGCGGGGATTTCAACAAGCAGGCCCGTTCCAATTCGGCTGCATCGTGGACCTCAAGCAGCACATCCATCCCCCAGCCGAAAGCCGCGTCTTCAAGTTCCTGCGCTTGGGCGTCGCTGACGCTGGCGAGAATGATGAGGATGCAATCGGCATGCAGGGCGCGGGCTTCGGCGACCTGATAGGTGTCATACATGAAGTCTTTGCGTAAAGCGGGCAGGGCGCAGGCGCTGCGTGCGGCTGTTAGATATGTGTCATCGCCTTGAAAGGATGGCGCGTCGGTGAGGACGGACAGGCAGGTGGCACCCCCATCTTCATAAGCTTCAGCCAAGGTGACCGGGTCAAAATCAGCGCGGATCAAGCCTTTGGATGGGCTGGCTTTCTTGATCTCTGCGATCAACCCATAGCCTTCACGGGCGGCATCTGCCAAGCGGTCCGCAAAGCCGCGTGTGGGCGGGGCATCTTTGGCGCGGGCTTCGACTTCGGCGATGGGTATTGCCGTTTTGCGGGCGGCGACGTCTTCCAGCTTATAGGTTTTGATTTTTTCGAGAATGTCGCTCATGGGTCCGCCCAGTTGATTGGCTCTTGTCCCTGCTCAATAAGCCACTGGTTCACCTTTGAAAATGGGCGTGACCCGAAAAAGCCGCGATAGGCTGAGAGTGGTGAGGGGTGGGCGGATTGCACAACGAGATGATGATCGTCTAGCGCATTGGCATATGCGGCGGCTGGTGCCCCCCAGAAAATGAAGGCGCGTGGCTGATCGTTCAGGCGGGCAAGCACTTGTTTGACGAGGTTGGACCATCCCAGTTTGGCATGTGCTTTGGGTTGCCCGGGCGGCACGGTCAGCGCTGTATTCAAGAGCAGCACCCCCTGGTCGGCCCAGTCGGCGAGCGCCGTTTGGCTGCGCGTGTGTCCAATGTCTTGTTCAATTTCCTTGAAGATGTTGCCCAGGCTGTCCAACCGCCCACCAAATTCGTTTGGGATCGAGAAAGCCAGCCCATCGGCTTTGCCGGGTGTGTGGTAGGGATCTTGACCTAGGATAACGACCTTCGTTTGTCTCGGCTGGCAGCGTTCCAGTGCTGCAAAGGTCAGCGCAGGTGGCGGCAAAAAGCCCGGTTCGATTTTTTCCGCTATGTGGGTTAGATCATTGCTGAAGAATGGCAGATCAGCCCAATCCTGCAGGCGTGACAGATCAAACATCACGCGGCTGAGGTGATCCGGGCCAGCGTTTCAACGCAGTGTTTCGCCCGTCCGCTGTCGATGCTGTCACGTGCCATGGCAACCCCATCGCGAAGCGCATCCACCTTGCCTGCGACCAGTAGTGCCGCCGCCGCGTTCAGTAAGACCGCGTCGCGGTAAGCCCCTTCGGCCCCGTTCAGCAAAGCACGCAAGGCATCGGCGTTTTCCTGGGGCGTTCCACCGATGATCTTTGCAAAATCATGCGTTGGCAGGCCGAAATCGTCTGGAGTGACCTCAAACTCGTGGACTGCGCCGTCTTTGACTTCCGCCACCCAGGACGTGCCGGTGATCGTCAGTTCGTCTGTACCGTCGGACCCATGAACCAACCACGCCCGTTTGGTCCCGAGTGCCAGTAGTGTTTCGGCCATAGGCTTGATCAGTCCGCGACTGAAGGCGCCAGTCAATTGGCAGGTCACGCTTGCCGGATTTGTTAATGGTCCTAGTATGTTGAAGATCGTTCTTGTTCCAAGTTCGGCCCGGGTTGGCATCACATGTTTGATCGCTGGATGATGCATTGGGGCCATCATGAACCCGATACCCGCCTCGGTCAGCCCGTGTTCAACCACATCCGGGCCAACCATCACATTGATACCCAGCTGACTTTGCACATCTGCCGTGCCGGATTTCGAGGATAGATTGCGGTTGCCGTGTTTGGCGACAGGCACGCCTGCACCCGCCACAACAAAGGCCGTTGCGGTTGAGATATTCAGTGTGTGTTTTCCGTCACCGCCCGTTCCAACGATATCCATCGCGCCCTCGGGGGCTTGGACAGGCAGGCATTTTGCGCGCATCACAGCCGCTGCCGCCGCATATTCATCCACGGTTTCGCCCCGCGTCCGCAGTGCCATCAAAAAGCCGCCGATTTGGGAGGGGGTTGCGTTGCCTTCAAACAGGATTTCGAATGCCTTTTCGGCCTGCGCACGGGTCAGCGGCCCGTCGGCGGCGGCGTTGATCAGCGGTTTGAGCGCATCGCTCATGCGGGCACCCGCGTCATATCCAGAAAGTTCTGCAACAGCTTGTGCCCATGTTCGGATGCAATGCTTTCAGGGTGGAACTGTACGCCATGCAGGGGCAGTTCCCGGTGTTGAATCCCCATGATAGTGCCGTCGTCCAACTCAGCAGTGATTTGAAGACTTTCAGGAAGCGTTTCACGCTCGAGCACCAGTGAATGATAGCGGGTTGCGTCAAAGGGGGTGGGCAGATCCGCAAAAAGGCCCTTGCCGGTGTGTTTCATGACGCCCATTTTGCCATGCACAATCTCATGACAACGGATGACTTTGCCGCCCATCGCCTGGCCAATCGCCTGATGGCCAAGGCAGACGCCCATTAGCGGCATTTTTGTCTCAACTGCCGCATGCACCAAGGCGAGACAAATCCCGGCTTGGGATGGATCACAAGGACCGGGGGACAAGACGATGGCCTCGGGTCGCATCGCCATAGCTTCTTGGATATTTAACGCATCATTACGTTTAACCACGACCTCCGCACCGAGTTCTCCGAGGTAGTGAACAAGATTATATGTGAAGCTGTCGTAGTTATCGATTAGAAGTAGCATGGCAAAATCCCGCAGAGGCGAAAAAGGGGCTACCGTCCGCAGGGTTGCTCGCGGTATAAGCGTGGCAATACATGGGCCGGGATGGGTAGGAACGTCAAGGTCGAAGGGCGCGGGACAGCGCGAATAACAGGGTGATTAAAGATGAGTGGCAGTCTATCAGGCGGTCTTTGGGGACTTGTGCTGGGAAGCGTGGGACTTGGTGTGGTGTCCTTGGTCAACGAACCTCCGGGCAGTGATGCCGCGCCAGCTGTGCCACAACAGACAGCGCCGGAGGTTGCAGCTGTCGCTGATCCGTCGGCGGATGTGGTTGCCGCCCCCGCAACGGATGAGACGGTCGATGTGGTGGTCGTAGCCCCTGAGGTCACCGAGCCTGTGGTTGAAGCTGTTCCACCTTCTGTCGATACAACGCCTATTGCGCCGCCGCAGGCGCCGGATTTGAATGCCTTGCTGACGTCACCAGAAGCGGTGTCTGGTTCGAACCCGGGCGATGTTACGCCAGATGGCGGATCATCCCGTGTTGCGGCTGCTGCGCTGCAGGCCCCTGCGCCTGAAGTGGAGATCGCGATTTCAACTGCCCCCGCTGCGCCGCCTGAGCCAGCTGATGTTGTTGTGAAAGAGGCAACCGCGTCTTTGCCAGAAGTGACTTCCGAGGAACCAGCGCCAGTGCTTGGCGATGCCGAAAGCCCGTTGGCGCTTGCGCCGGAAGAACCGACGGTCACCGCGCCCGAGGTGGTTGAGGATCCGGTGACCCCGGCTGTTGTCTCGCAATCGCCCGATGTTGTGGCGCCAGAGGCCGATACATCGGCCGAGATTGCAGTTGTCGTACCTGAAGAAACACCTGAGGTGACAGAACCCAGCCCAGAAGCGCCTCAACCGCTGATCGTGACGGAAGACCCCGCATTGCAGGCACCCGAGCCCGCACCCTTGATTGTCACGACGCCGGAGCCCGCTCCGGTGGAGGAATTGCCAGCAACAACGACCGTGCGTGTGAACAGACCAGGGGCGACACCGTCTGAGGCGGCAGGGCAGGCGGCGGATGTGGTTGAAGCCGAACCGCTTCCAGATGATGCCCCCGCCATTGAACGTTATGCCTCCGCTTATGAAGGGGACCCAGAACTGCCCTTGCTTGCAATTGTGATGATTGATCCTGGGGATACGGAGAATGGTCCTGCGGATATTGCTGCACTGCCCGTGCCTGTGACGGTGGTGATCAATGCGTTGCAGCCTGATGCGGGTGAAAGAATGACAGCTTACAGGAACGCCGGTGTTGAGGTGATGTTACAGACTGCACTGCCTCAAGGGGCTGTGCCAACGGATGTTGAGGTCGCCTTTGAAGCTGCATTTGATATTTTGCCCGAGACAGTTGGCTTTTTCTCTGATGCATCTGGCATTTTGCAGGGGAACCGCAGTGTGGCCGAACAAATCGTCCAAATTCTGGGCGCAGAAGGACGAGGCTTGGTCTTGGTTGAGCGTGGGTTGAGTAACTCCTTGCGGATTGCCGAGCAGGCTGGCTTGCCCGCCGCAGCCGTGTTGCGTGATCTTGACGGAGATGGTGAGGACAGTGCTGCTGTGGCGCGTGCGTTGGATCAGGCGGCGTTTCGGGTGCGCCAGTCTGGCAATGCAGTTCTGTTGGCACGTGCGTCAGAGGAAACCCTCGTGGCATTGCAGACGTGGGGTGCCGAGAATAACGGCGACCAAGTTGGCTTGGCCCCCGTATCTGCCATTTTACGAAACGCCAGTGAGACAGAGTAAGATGGGTTTAAACCCATCTTACAGGATGGCGCACCGGGTCTAGTTCCCATTTCCTTGGAACATCGTGGCATCAGCTGCCGCTTTGCGGATCGCATTCGATTTATGCACGGTCTCTTGATATTCAGCCTCTGGATCGCTGTCGTAAACCACACCGCCTCCGGCCTGAATATATAGCTTTTCATCCTGTAGCACGGCAGTGCGCAAAGCGATGCACATATCCATATCACCATTTGCACTGAAGTAGCCGCAACCGCCGCCGTAAACGCCGCGTTTTTCGGGTTCTAGTTCGTCGATGATCTCCATCGCGCGTACTTTCGGCGCACCAGAGACAGTCCCCGCAGGCATCCCCGCAAAGAACGCGCTGAGCGCGTCTTGATCCTCGGCCAGCTCACCCACAACGTTTGAGACGATATGCATGACATGGCTATAGCGTTCGACGATAAATTGCTCAGTCGGCCGCACGCTTCCGATCTTACTCACTTTCGCCGTATCATTCCGTCCCAGATCAAGCAGCATCAAATGCTCGGCCAGTTCTTTTTTGTCGGCCAACAAATCCGCCTCAAGTGCGGCATCTTCCTGCGGTGTCGTGCCACGTGGTCGCGTCCCGGCAATTGGCCTGATCGTCACCTCGTTCCCAAAGACCCGCACCAAAATTTCTGGGCTCGCGCCCACGACCTGAAAGTCGCCAAAATTGAAAAAGAACATGAATGGCGAGGGGTTCGCCCGCCGCAAAGACCGGTAGAGGGAGAAGGGCGGCTCGGGGAAGTCCTGTGTCCAGCGCTGTGATGGCACCACCTGAAATATGTCTCCGGCACGGATGTAGTCTTTGGCCTTTTCGATGGCAGCCAAATAGTCTGCATGCGCGAAATTGGACTGTGGAGGAGCAATGGGCGCGGGCTCGGCGAAACTTCTGGTTTCGCTTGGCATCGGTCGTTCCAAGGACCGTTGCGCATCCATCACCCGTTCGGCGGCCTGCGCGTAGGCCGCCCGTGCTGACAGCCCGGAGTTCACATAGGCTGGTGCGACCAGAATCACATCCCCTTTGACCCCATCCAGCACAGCCACTACGGATGGCCGCAGCATGATTGCGTCTGGTAGATTGAGCGGATCGGGATTGATATCGGGCAAGTGCTCAACCAGCCTGATCATATCATATCCCAGATAACCAAAAAGACCCGCAGAGGCGGCGGGCAGGTCGGCGGGCAGGTCTATCTTTGATTCGGCCAAAAGACCACGCAAGGCCGTCAGAGGATCATCGTCCAGATCGATAAATGCATCCTCGTCAAACCGGGCATTCCGGTTCACCCGTGACGCGGTTCCGCGGCATTCCCAGATCAGATCAGGGTTCATCCCAATGATGGAGTAGCGTCCGCGCACCTCACCGCCAGTGACACTTTCGAGCATGAAGGCATTCTTGCCAGCCCCCGATAGCTTCAGCATCAAAGAAACGGGCGTGTCCAGATCAGCCGCGATCCGTGTGTAGACGATCTGGTTTTCGCCAGCATCAAACTGCTGCGCAAAGCGATCGTAGTCGGGCAAAAGAGCCATCGTTGACCTTATTGGAATTGGGCGTTGACCGCGTTGACGGTGGCCTGATTGATATTCACGTCGGTGTTTTCCTGTAAAGATGCGGCGTAGGCATCGAAGATGTCCTGTGCGATCCCAGCAGCTGCGTTTGCAGCGATGGCTTCACGTTGCGCGACCGTCCCTTCGTCTTCCACGTCGGGTGGTGCGATGTCGTCCAAACGAACGATGATCGCTCGGTCAAAGGCGTCGATGACACGGACTTCGCCCACGGTCATTTCAAACAATTCATTGTTGAACTCGGGAGGGGTGCCTTCGACAAAGCTCCGTCGTGTCAGGTTGTTTTCGACGAGCGGCGTCAGTTCCAACGTGGCGAAATCTGTTAACGGTTGAATTGTTCCCGCGATTTCCTCGGCCGTGGCGATAACCGCTTCTTGGCGGGCTTGCGATTGCCAGGCGGTCTGGACTGCTTCGCGCACATCTTCAAGCGGTTGAAGTGTGGGTGGTGTGATTCCGTCCAACCGTAGCGCAAAGACGCCGCCATCGGCCAAATCGTGCAATTCAGCAAAGGCACCTTCTGTCACAGTGGCAGCTTCCCGCCGGAACGCATCATAGGCTGCGATACCTTCGGACATGTCGCTGGTCCAATTGATTGTGCCCAGTTCCATATCCGTACGCTCGGCCAGATCTTCCATTGTCGCCCCACCGGCCAGAAGATCGATAATGCTATCCGCACTATCGTTGATAAACTCGCGCGCGGCATCGGCGGCCATTTCATCGCGTAGCCGTGGTGTGGCCTCTTCAAGCGTTGTTTCTTGCGCGGCCAGCACTGCATTCATTCGAAACAGCGCAGGGCCCAGAGGCGAGTTGAAGGGGCCGACCACATCACTTGGACCTGCTGCAAAGACAGCCTCGCCGGCACCGCGCAACTCTTCTTCGCTCACATCCCCAAGGTCAATGTCCGACAGCGCCAGCCCGCGTTCATTGACCAAGTCCTCAAAAGTGACTTCACCTGCGGTCAGTTGTGTCATCGCCTCTTCTGCGCGGGTCAGGTCGACGTAGACCAGCCGTTCAACCAAGCGCCGCTCGGGTTGCACAAATTCGGTGATCCGCGCCTGATAGAGCGCTTCGACGGCTTCGTCAGTAACTTCCATCTGATCTTGGATCATGGATGGTGTCAGCCACGCGAAAGTAATGTCGCGTGTTTCGGGCAGCGTAAAATCCTCGGGGTTCGCATCATAATAGGCTTGTTGATCAGCCTCAGTTGCATCTGGCACCGGCGACGTCAGCGCATCCGCGTCAATTGTTGTCCAGGTGATGCTGCGTTGTTCGCCGATGTATTGGACCAGTGCATCGGCGTAGACGTCGCCTTCCGGCACACCGCTAACAACTGCACCTTGTAGCAACGTGCGTGCGATTTCTTCACGGATGGTGGTTTCGAACTCGACCTCGGATTGCCCGCTTTGTTGCAGCGCGAGCCGGTATGTTTCGCGGTTAAATCCACCAGCACCCTGGAATGCGGGATTGGCCTGCAGCACCTCAAAAACCCGCGTGTCCCCCGCTGAAATGCCTATTTCGCTTGCTTCGTTGTCTAATGTCCGCAGCAAGATCAACTGGTTCAGCGCTGCTTGATCGATGCCAAAGGCCTGCGCTTGCTGGAAGGAAATAGGTTGGCCAAATTGTTGTGATAGGGCGCGGATCTGTTGGTTCAGCGTCTGCTGGTAAGCCGCAACAGTGACATCTTTGTTCCCAACCGACCCGATAGACCGGATGTTTCCAGACAGCCCGCCGGTTCCAAAACCTGCCAGACCGACGAGGACAACGCCGACAATTACCCATGCGCCGTACCGTTTATTGCCTTTTTGTGCCATGACTGTCGTCTGCTCCGCCCGTTGAGATTGCGCATGAATAGGGCGATGCGGTGAGGGGTGCAAGGGTCAGTAAGGCAGGTCTGACAGCCTGTCGAACAAGGTGCCGATCCCGGTCCTGTCAATATTGGCGAAGGCAATCCGTACCTGCGCTGCCCCATCAGGCAATTCCGCGGGCATGAACATTGTCCCGGGCAACAAAAGAACCCCTGCATCTTGTACCAACCGGGGTGCCAGTTCTGCGGACGACATGTTGTATGGATGTTGTGCGTAGGCGAAGTAGGCGCCATTTCCCAACAACTTCCAGCCTTGTTGGGCCAGCTTTGGGAAATTGTCGGTGATCGCAGCCCGCCGGTCGAGTATCTCAAGCCGTTCGCCTGCCAGCCAGTCTTGCAGATGTTGCATCCCCCAAAGGGCCGCCCGCTGTCCCAGTTGGTTGGGGCAGATCGTGACCGTATCGAGGAATTTTTCGATCTCGGCCAAACGCGCCTCAGAGCCGATAATGGCACCAACCCGGTGCCCGGTCAGCCTGTAGGCTTTGGAGAATGAATAGAGGTGGATCAGTGTGTCCACCCAATCTGGGTCAGTGAATAGATCATGTGGCGCGCCGGTGCGGCTGTCGAAGTCCCGGTAGGTCTCGTCCACGATCAGCGCGATCTTGTGCCGGCGCGCAAGTTCCATGAAAGCACGCAGCGTTTCAGCTGGGTATTCAACGCCGCAAGGGTTGTTTGGGCTGACAAGTGCGATGGCGCGCGTGCGCGGTGAGATCAGTTTTTCCGCGGCTGCGGCGTCTGGGATCATTGCGTCATCGGTCATGAGAGACACGGTCTTTACACCGGACATGTCCAGCCACATGCGATGGTTGAAGTAGTAGGGGACCGGGACGATGACCTCATCCCCCTCATTACATAAGGTTGCAATGGCTGCTGCAAAGGCTTGATTGCAGCCCGATGTGATTGCGACCTGATCGGCGTCGATGTTACCGCAGTAGGCGGTGTTCCATTGTGCAGCGACTTCTGCGCGCAAGGCAGGCAGCCCTAAGACCGGCCCGTAAAGATGCGCCTCGGCGTCCTCAACGATCATTTTGGCCATTGCTTCGCGCATGACCAATGGGGGCGGATCAACTGGTGCGGCCTGAGAGACATTTAAAAGTGGGCGTGTGTCGGGGTGATCCACGCCGTCCAGCCATCGGCGTGCCTCCATGACGGGCGGTGCAAAGGTTGTGGCTGTTCGTGAAAGCGTCATTGCAAAACCTTTGTTTTCCGCCCAATTTTGATTTCTAGTCTTTGCCCCGATAGGGTTCGACGTATTGCAGCGCCATATCCCAAGGGAAGAAGATCCAAGTGTCCTGGCTGACCTCTGTGATGAACGTATCTACCTGCGGGCGCCCCTTAGGCTTGGCATAAACCGTTGCGAAATGCGCATTCGGATAAAGTTCGCGCACCAGTTCGAGCGTTTTGCCGCTGTCCACAAGGTCGTCGATGATCAAGATACCTGTCCCGTCGCCCATTAAGGTTGCGTCTGGCGATTTGAGAACCTGTGCGGCGGTTTGGTCCTGATGATCGTAGCTTTTAATGCTGATCGTATCGATGGTCCGGATATCCAGTTCACGCGCTGCGATCATGGCAGGCGCCATACCGCCACGGGTGATCGCAACGATGGCGCGCCAAGCCCCATCATCGGGGCCCTGCCCATCGAGCCGCCACGCCAACGCGCGGCTATCCCGGTGCAATTGGTCCCAGCTAATATGGAATCCTTTTTCGTGGGGCAGGCGGGTATCTGTCATAGCTATGTTCCTATTAAGTCACGTCTAGGTGGCGGCGACTTTGACACCAAACAGTGCCAAAGTGGCGCCAAATGCGCTGTCGATTATTTGTTGGAGGCCTATGTAGCCTCAACGTGACCTTTCAAACGAGAATTGTGCCAAAGGTCGTGATCGTCATTGCTATTCCTTTGTCACGTCGGGGGCATCAACCGCCTTCATCCCGACAACATGGTATCCCGCATCGACGTGATGCACCTCTCCAGTGACCGCACTGCCAAGATCAGACAGTAGATAGAGGGCCGATTTGCCGACTTCTTCCTGAGTCACAGTGCGACGCAGGGGCGAATTATACTCGTTCCAGCGCATGATGAGCCGAAAATCGCCAATGCCGGATGCGGCCAAGGTCTTGATCGTTCCGGCACTGATTGCATTGACCCGAATACCGTCTTTTCCGAGGTCCTCAGCGAGGTAGCGGACCGATGCTTCGAGCGCTGCTTTGGCCACACCCATGACATTATAGTGGGGCATAACTTTTTCGGCGCCGTAGTAGGTTAGCGTGAGGCAAGACCCACCGGGGTTCATCATTTTTTCCGCTCGTTTCACGACGGCGGTAAATGAATAAACCGAGATATCCATCGACATTAAGAAGTTGTCGCGACTTGTGTCGACATAACGCCCACGAAGTTCATTTTTATCAGAAAAACCGATAGCATGAACGATAAAATCGAGTTTTCCCCACTTCTCTTCTAGTGTTTCGAAAAGTGAATCAATTGTGCTTTCATCGCCAACATCGCAGGGCAGAACGAGGTCAGATCCAACCGAGGCTGCGAGTGGTACGACCCGCTTCTTCAACGCCTCACCCTGGTATGAAAACGCCAGTTCTGCACCTGCGTCCGCACAGGCTTTGGCGATGCCCCAAGCAATCGATTTATCATTTGCGAGCCCCATGATCAGGCCCCGCTTGCCCTGCATCAATTGTGAGGTCATGAGCGCTATTCCTTTATTGGTAAGTCATGTTTATGAATGGTTTAGGCGATTGTGCTGCCATCAGCAAGAGATTGAGCATTTAGGCAAAAACGGTTGCCTGTATGATCGATTGGTCCTACTGCTGATGCTAGGGACAGAATAAGGGTCAGTCATGTCTGATCGCGACAATATATTTGCGGGTCGTGATCCCTTCGCCATTGCTCGCCAATGGCTCGAAGAGGCGCGACAAAGTGAAGTGAATGACCCAAATGCAATCGCTCTGTCGACTGTCGATGCGTCCGGAATGCCTAATGTGCGGATGGTCTTGCTAAAGGACATTGAAGCGGATGCATTTGTCTTTTACACCAACTATAATAGTCAAAAGGGCGTTGAGCTGACGCAATCTGGTAAAGCGGCCTTTGTGTTGCACTGGAAGTCATTGTCTCGACAGGTCAGGGTAAGGGGTCTGGTCACAAAGGAAGACGGTCCGATTGCGGACGCATATTATCGATCCCGGTCTCTCAAAAGTCGTTTGGGGGCTTGGGCATCGAAACAGTCGCAGCCGTTGTCGTCGCGAGAAGCGCTGATGGCAGAGGTTGCGAAGGTGACATTACAAAAGGGACGGGATCCGGAACGCCCGCCCTTTTGGGGTGGTTTTCGTATCGCACCCGTCGAGATCGAGTTTTGGTCTGACGGTGCATTCAGGTTGCATGACCGGTTTCGGTGGTCACGCGAAGCGATTAAGGACGAGTGGGAAGTGACAAGGCTTAGCCCGTAATTTCACGAAGCGTGAAATTACGATGCTTGAAGTCGCTGTTATTTTCTGGTCGAGATCGTGTAGTTGAATAGAGGAAAGGGCGCGCTCGCAGGGACGTGACGCTCTGAGGAATACGAATGGATACGCAGGACACCAGCGAAACACGCCGGGTGCAAGGACAAGTGAAATGGTTCGACCCTTCTAAGGGTTTTGGTTTTGTCATCGCTGATCTGGGTGGCCCAGATATTTTGTTGCATGCCAACGTGCTGCGCAATTTTGGCCAGGGGTCAGTGGTGGATGGGTCGGTTATTGAGATCATAGTGCAGGACACCCAACGTGGCCTGCAGGCGATTGAGGTCGTGTCAATCACGCCGCCCAAGACGGAGTCATCCGTTCCGTTGCGAGATATGGTCGAGTTTTCGCCGGAAGACATCGCGCAACGGCCTATCCACCCCGCGAGGGTAAAATGGTTCGACAAAGCGAAGGGGTTTGGCTTTGCCAATATCTTCGGCAACGAAGAAGATGTTTTCGTCCACGTCGAAGTGCTGCGTCGTTCGGGGCTGTCTGATCTACAATCAGGTGAGGCCGTGGGTCTGCGTCTGGTTGAAGGAGAGCGTGGCCGCATGGCGATTGAGGTCGTTGGATGGGAGATCGCCGCCAAGTGAAGTGTTTCGTTGCAGCTTTTACGCTTCTTTTGTCAGCGCAACCGCTGCTGGCTGAATGTGCGGACGACAAGGTCACGGTGATCGGCGATTGGGGCGAGGCGAATTTTAATGTCGAGGTTGCCGATGATTTTCAGGAACGCGCCCGTGGGTTGATGTTCGTTGAAGAGATGCCGACGCTCTCGGGGATGTTATTCGTTTATGAAGGCCCGCAAGCGGTCAATTTTTGGATGAAAAACACGCTGATCCCCCTCGATATGATATTTACTGCACCTGATGGCGAAATCTTATCGATCCATGAAAATGCGATCCCCGGCGACACCACACCGATCCCCGGAGGCAACGGCGTGCAGATGGTCCTTGAAATTAACGGTGGTCTTGCTTCGCGGTTGGGAATTGAAGTTGGTGATGTGATGCAGCATCCTAGCTTTGGACCGGACGCTATTCGGCCTTGTGTTGAAAAGAGCGAAAGTTAGGGCTTTTCAAATCAGTTTAGGGGGTCTAAAGACACTCTCGGTTCGGGGCGTAGCGCAGCCTGGTAGCGCATCTGTTTTGGGAACAGAGGGTCGGGAGTTCGAATCTCTCCGCCCCGACCACAATCTAGAAAAATCCGATGATGGTTGGCCATGAATGGGCCCGCCATTCACGTGAAAGCACGCGGCATTTTGCTGTTTGCAACCTTGAGGCTCAGTTAAGGATTCATTAATTATTATTAATGTTTGGAGTGATCTGGCGTGTTGTTTCCTCACCCGTTTTATGAAGGTTTCGGGCTAAGTCATACGAACGTAACACTTTCTTGTGATGAAGCGCCGCCATGTCGCTTGTGGACAGTTTGGTGGATGAATCACTCAAAGCTTGTTCGCCCCGTTTGGACGATCCGCGTCAACAAATTTAATCATCATTTTGGGTTAAAAATCCGTTGACCCACTAGGGCTAGATGCGCCAGTTTGTGCGGGCCGAAGGTCACAACACAACATGTGGTGTCCGGCACGGGGCGATTTTATCAGACGGGCGAAAGCCAACAGCACAGCACACCTTCGATCTGGCGACGGATCGGACAGGCTTTGTTTTCACTGACGAAATCGAAGCAAGTTATTTTTTTGACCACATTTGTGGTCGTGGATGAGTTTTGCTGCAACGTCGGCAACACAAAAAAAGGGGCAGGCCAAAAAATGAAAATAGAACGCAATTTCACAAGCGCAGGGCAAGACGCATACGCAGCACTTGCATTCAAGACGACCACATCCGAGATTCGTAACCCGGATGGTACCATTGTTTTCAAACTTGATGATTGTGAGATTCCAAGTGGTTGGAGCCAGGTTGCGTCTGACGTCATCGCTCAAAAGTATTTCCGCAAGGCAGGCGTTCCGTCGGCTTTGAAAAAAGTGAAAGAAAAGGGCGTTCCAGAGTTCTTGTGGCGCTCTGTTCCTGCAAAAGATGCGACAATGGGGGGCGAAACCTCAGCCAAGCAGGTGTTTGATCGTCTTGCGGGGGCATGGACATACTGGGGCTGGAAGGGCGGCTACTTCACATCTGAAGAAGATGCCCGCGCTTATTTTGACGAGATGCGCTATATGCTCGCCACACAGCGCGCTGCACCGAACAGTCCACAGTGGTTCAACACAGGTCTGCATTGGGCCTACGGCATCGATGGTCCCGCTCAAGGCCACTACTACGTGGATTACAAGACAGAAGAGCTGACAAAGTCTGCGTCATCCTATGAGCATCCGCAGCCGCATGCTTGCTTCATCCAATCCGTGGGTGACGATCTGGTGAATGATGGTGGCATCATGGACCTTTGGGTTCGCGAAGCGCGCCTGTTCAAATATGGCTCTGGCACCGGGACGAATTTCTCATCGCTCCGCGGCGACGGAGAGCCGCTGTCAGGCGGCGGTAAGTCCTCGGGCCTCATGGGGTTCCTGAAGATCGGTGACCGCGCTGCAGGGGCCATTAAATCGGGGGGCACGACCCGCCGTGCGGCGAAGATGGTCATCGTTGATGCCGATCATCCCGATATTGAGGAATTCATTAACTGGAAGGTCATCGAAGAGCAGAAAGTTGCCTCGATCGTCGCCGGGTCCAAGATGCACGAGCGTTACCTGAACGCAATCTTTGCTGCGATCAAATCATGGGACGGGGAAGAGGTGTCTGCCTATGATCCCAAGACGAATGAGACGCTGGCAGCTGCCGTCAAAGATGCAAAAAAGTCCGCTATTCCAGAGACGTATATCAAGCGCGTGCTGGATTACGCCAAGCAGGGCCACACCAGCATTGAATTCCCGACCTATGACACCGACTGGGACTCGGAGGCCTATTCCAGCGTATCTGGTCAGAACTCTAACAACTCGATCCGCGTCACTGATGCTTTCTTGAAGGCGGTCGAGGACGACGCGGATTGGAAGCTGATTAACCGCAAGAACGGTGAAGTCGCCAAGATCATCAAAGCCCGCGATCTGTGGGAGCAGGTGGGGCATGCGGCATGGGCCTGTGCTGATCCGGGCATCCAGTACCACGACACAGTCAACGCTTGGCACACATGCCCGGAAGACGGTGCGATCCGTGGCTCAAACCCTTGTTCCGAATACATGTTCCTGGATGATACGGCCTGTAACCTGGCCTCGATGAATTTGCTGACTTTCTACAAGGACGGTGAATTCCAGGTCGAGGACTACATGCATGCGACCCGTCTTTGGACGGTAACACTGGAAATCAGTGTGATGATGGCACAGTTCCCGTCGAAAGAAATCGCGCAGCGGTCTTATGACTTCCGCACGCTGGGTCTGGGGTATGCCAACATCGGTGGTTTGCTGATGAATATGGGTCTTGGCTATGACAGTGATGAAGGTCGCGCCATGGGCGCTGCCCTGACGGCGATCATGTCGGGCGTGTCCTATGCGACATCTGCCGAAATGGCGGGCGAGCTTGGCCCGTTCCCGGGTTACAAGAAAAACAGCAAACACATGCTGCGTGTCATCAAAAACCACAGGCAAGCTGCGATGGGTGCTGTCGATGGCTATGACAAGCTGGATGTGAAACCGGTTCCGCTGGACCATGCAAACTGCCCTGATCAGCGGCTGATCGAACTGGCCTCTGGCGCGTGGGATGAAGCCTTGAAGTTGGGCAAGAAGCACGGCTATCGGAATGCGCAAGTCTCGGTCATCGCGCCGACCGGAACCATTGGTTTGGTCATGGATTGTGACACCACCGGGATTGAGCCTGACTTCGCGCTTGTAAAGTTCAAGAAACTGGCTGGTGGCGGATACTTTAAGATCATCAACCAATCTGTTCCAGCCGCTTTGGAAAAGCTGGGTTATGGGTCGGCGCAGATAGAAGAGATTATCGCCTATGCTGTGGGACACGGATCCATCGGGCAAGCCCCTGCGATCAACCATACATCGCTGATCGGGCATGGCTTCGGCCAAGCCGAGTTGGACAAGATCGAAGGCGCTTTGGCCTCGGCCTTTGATATTCGCTTTGTATTCAATCAATGGACCTTGGGAGAAGAATTCTGCACCAAAACACTGGGTATTCCGGCTGAAAAGCTGAACGATCCCGCCTTCGATCTGCTGCGTCATCTGGGGTATTCCAAGCAGGAAATCGAAGCGGCAAATGATCATGTGTGCGGAACAATGACCCTGGAAGGTGCGCCATTCCTGAAAGAAGAGCACTACAACGTCTTCGATTGTGCCAACCCATGTGGCAAAAAAGGCAAGCGTTATCTGAGTGTTGATAGCCATATCTATATGATGGCCGCAGCACAGTCGTTCATCTCGGGTGCGATCTCTAAGACCATCAACATGCCAAATGATGCGACTATTGAAGATTGCCAGAAAGCCTATGAGCTGTCTTGGTCACTGGGTGTGAAAGCGAACGCGCTCTACCGCGATGGATCGAAGCTGTCCCAGCCATTGGCCTCGGCCTTGGTCGAAGATGATGACGAGGCGATGGAAACGCTTGAGAGCGGTTCAACCCACGACAAGGCCGCCGTCCTTGCCGAAAAGATCGTCGAGAAGATCATCATTCAGGAAGTGCGCAATCGCGAACGCGAAAAGATGCCGCAGCGTCGCAAGGGCTATACCCAAAAGGCGATTGTGGGCGGGCACAAGGTTTACCTGCGGACCGGTGAGTATGAAGACGGCCAGTTGGGCGAAATCTTTATCGATATGCATAAAGAGGGTGCCGGTTTCCGCGCCATGATGAACAACTTCGCCATCGCGGTGTCTGTTGGTCTGCAATATGGTGTGCCGTTGGAGGAATTCGTTGACGCTTTCACATTCACGAAGTTTGAGCCAGCGGGCATGGTACAAGGTAATGACAGTATCAAGAATGCTACGTCTATTCTCGATTATATCTTCCGCGAGTTGGCTGTGTCTTATCTGGACCGGACCGACCTGGCGCATGTGAAGCCGGAAGGCGCGGCCTTTGATGACATCGGACGCGGGGAAGAAGAGGGTGTGTCGAATATTCAAGCCCCCACCGAAAACGCCGCGTCACGGTCTTTGGAGGTGCTCAAGCAGATTTCCTCAACCGGATACCTTCGTAAGCGGATGCCACAGGATTTGATTGTCTTGCAGGGCGGTGCAGGGGCGACGGCCTTGGCAACGGGCACCGACCCACAGGCGGCGCTGCAGACTTTGGTACCAGAGGTAAGTGAAAGCACCGTGGCGACAGGGACGGCAACGACGATTTCGGCCCGCGACAAGGCGAAAATGCAGGGCTATGAGGGCGATCCATGCGGGGAGTGTGGGAACTATACACTGGTCCGTAACGGAACCTGCATGAAATGTAATACCTGTGGCGGGACTTCCGGGTGCAGCTAAGATTTTTCTAGAAAAATCTTATGCGTAGAAGAAATTTCTAGAAATTTCTTCGCCACAATAAGAGATCCGGGGTGCGTACGCGTGCCTCTGGCGCGGATCAGGCCGCAGGCAATAAACCGGGCGGTACATAATGAGTGAGCCTGATCAGCGAAACTACGGGGGACCTTCGGGTCCCCCTTTTTTATGCTGCGTGCATGGACGGACCCCGCAATTGGCTGTGCCAGCCGCGCTGCCAATGCAGGGTGCCTGGGCCGCGCCCCTTCATGAAAGGTCGTGTATTCCAGACGTTGTACCGGCGCATGTAACTACCTATCTTAGGCTAAACGATTAATTTGAAGGGGAAATTCATGAAATGCCACGAAGTCGATTTTGAGATTTTCGGCGATGACATGCAAATCGTTGAAGTCGAGTTAGACCCTAAAGAAACCGTCATCGCTGAAGCCGGTGCCATGAACTATATGGAAGACGGGATCGGGTTCGAGGCCAAGATGGGCGATGGTTCGTCACCCTCAAGCGGGATGATGAACTCGCTCTTGAATGTGGGCAAACGCGTCCTTACCGGCGAGTCAATTTTTATCACCCACTTCACCAATAACGGACAGGGCAAAAAGCGTGTCGCCTTTGGCGCACCTTATCCGGGCAAAATTATTCCATTGAACATGCGTTTGATGGGCGAAGAGCTGATTTGCCAGAAGGATGCCTTTCTCTGCGCGGCCCATGGGACCTCAACCGACATCGCGTTCCAGAAAAAGCTAGGCGTTGGCTTTTTTGGTGGTGAAGGCTTCATCATGCAACGCCTGCGTGGCGATGGCATGGCCTTTATTCATATGGGTGGCTCAGTCGTGAAGAAAGAACTGGGGCCGGGCGAGGTGCTTCGCGTTGATACCGGTTGCATTGGTGCGTTTACCGCAGGCGTGGAATACGACATTGAGCGTGCAGGCGGGCTGAAATCCATGATCTTTGGGGGGGAAGGTCTGTTTTTGGCGACTTTGCGGGGGCCTGGCATCGTTTATTTGCAAAGCTTGCCGTTTTCACGGCTTGCTGACCGGATCATCCGTGCAGCGGGGCCCGGTGGCAACAAAGGTGAGGGTTCTGTTCTGGGCGGTTTGGGTGATTTGTTTGGTGACCGCTAACGCGGGATATCGAACCCGGGGGGGGCCAGTGTGAAGCCTTCAAAGTGAAAGCCGGGCGACACGGTGCATCCGACCAAGGTCCAATCACCTGTTGTGCG
This sequence comes from uncultured Paracoccaceae bacterium, assembly GCA_947501555.1. Taxonomy (GTDB): domain Bacteria; phylum Pseudomonadota; class Alphaproteobacteria; order Rhodobacterales; family Rhodobacteraceae; genus Yoonia. The sequence continues at coordinate 1,003,038 of CANMWG010000001.1, read as the reverse complement.
CGCGGCTTGCCAATGTCCTTGGGGGACGATCAATTGCGGGGCTTGTCCTGCTGCTAAGTCTGATCCGAGTATTGAATCCTGTGCTGGCCCATTTACCGTCGCGGCCATCGACAGAACCAAAGGTGCACCGGCGTAATAATGCCAGATTTCGACCGCATCAACGTGATGCCATTGGCTGTTCTCACCTCGCTTCAGTAAAAAATAGATGCAGGTCCCGGTAGGACGCCCTTCGTTCTCCGCAACCCAAGTTTGCCGGTAATAGCCACCCTCGGGATGCGGGTGTAGCTTGAGTTGCGCGATGATCTGATCGGCGCTTATTTCAGGCATGGAACATGGGCTCCAGTGTCTTTTGGCAGCACCCCGTTCAATCTTGGATCTGCGAAGATTTCGACACTGCGCTTGTAAGCTATGAACCCGGATTTTTGATAAAAACCAAGTGCTTGCGGCGCGTCCAGCGTGCAGGTGTGCAAGTGCAGACGCTTAATTTTGCGCTCAAAGGCCTGTGTCTGTGCGAGCGCCATCATCGGTCGTCCAAGCCCTTTTCCTGTTGCGTCCGGTACCAAGCCGAAGAAAGCAAGTTCGCAATCCTCTGCAGGTCGAAAATCCAATTCTACCAGGCCAATGGCCTTCTCTGGGGTTCGGATGATCCAGGTTTCAACTTGATCGTGACTTATGATTGCGTCGAGTATCTCGGCGGCCATAATCAACCGAGATTGCCACAGCCATGGTGCGCCTATTGCCAGAAACAGCTGCCGATACTCCGCAACCGACAGTTTCTCACGGCTTGCGCTGACGCCGTTGGGAAACGTCACTGGTGCTGTCAGGAATGGCACTGTCATCTCCAGATAGATGATGACAGCGGCCAGATGTCCATTGGGGACTTGGTGATGCCCCGCTGGCAGTGTCATCCTTTCAGGACACTCCGCCCCGCATAAACGGCCGTTTCCCCCAAAAGCTCCTCGATCCGGATCAACTGGTTGTATTTCGCCAGCCGGTCGGAACGCGAGAGCGAGCCGGTTTTGATTTGCCCGCAGTTTGTTGCCACAGCCAGATCCGCAATCGTTGTGTCTTCGGTTTCACCTGACCGGTGCGACATCACGTTGGTGAACTTGGCCCGGTGCGCCATATCAACGGCTTGCAGCGTTTCTGTCAGCGATCCGATTTGGTTCACTTTCACCAGCATGGAATTGGCCGAGCCTTTTGCGATCCCGTCCGCCAGACGTGCAGGGTTTGTCACAAACAGATCGTCACCTACCAATTGGACCTTGTCGCCGATCAAATCTGTGAGGGTCTTCCAACCGTCCCAGTCATCTTCTGACATCCCATCTTCGATGCTGATAATCGGGTAATCTTCGGTCAGTTTGGCCAGATAGGCTGCGTTTTCCTCGGAGGTTAGCGAAATACCTTCGCCCACCATCTCATATTTGCCGTCCTTATAGTATTCCGTCGCCGCACAATCGAGTGCGAGATAGATGTCTTCACCCGGCTTATATCCTGCCTTTTCGATAGACGTCATGATGAAGTCGAGCGCCACACGTGTCGACTCCAGATTTGGTGCAAACCCGCCTTCGTCGCCGATGCCGGTGTTGTGCCCCGCAGCGGAGAGTTCTTTTTTCAGGGTGTGGAACACCTCAGACCCCATGCGGACCGCTTCGCGGATGTTCTCCGCTGCGACCGGCATGACCATGAATTCCTGAATATCGATAGGGTTATCAGCATGTTCGCCGCCATTGATGATGTTCATCATCGGGACGGGCAGGGTGCGTGCTGATGTGCCACCGATATAGCGGAATAGCGGCTGCGCAGTGAAATCAGCCGCCGCTTTGGCCACGGCCATGGACACCCCAAGGATCGCATTTGCACCGAGCCGGCCCTTGTTTGGCGTCCCGTCCAGCTCAATCATGGCCATGTCGATGCCCACTTGTTCGGTCGCATCAAAGCCCAAAATCGCCTCGGCGATTTCGCCGTTGACGGCAGTCACAGCCTCAAGCACGCCTTTGCCCATATAGCGGGACTTGTCGCCGTCGCGTTTTTCGACGGCCTCATGGGCCCCGGTTGAGGCACCCGAAGGCACGGCCGCGCGCCCCATGGTCCCATCTTCAAGGATCACGTCGACCTCAACTGTGGGGTTGCCCCGACTGTCAAGAATTTCACGCGCGTGGATGTCGATGATGCTGCTCATAAAGATGCTCCTTTGGGAGGGGTGTTGGCGATGTCGCGGGCTCTATACCGTGGCTTCTGCCGCAAGGGAAGCGCTGTGCATGCGGGCTTCGCGCCAGAGAGTGAATATGCCTGAGGCGATGATGATAAAGACGCCGATCAGCGTCGCTTGGTCGGGTATTTCTGCGAAAAAGACGTAGCCAAGCGCCAAGGCAAAAACCATGCGGCTATATCGAAAGGATGAGATAATGCCGGCATTGCCGGTGCGCGTAGCGGCCACAATGGCCAGATAGGCGATGACCCCGATAATCACGCATCCCACCAGCAATCCGATTTGCTTTGCATCTGGGATGACAGCGGATTGTCCTTGGCCCAACATCAAAAGCAATCCCGCTGGAATGATAATCGTAAATGTGTGTATCGCCAGCTGCGGTCCGGATAGGCTGACTGTCAAGCTGCGGGTCAGTAGGTCGCGTGTGGCCAATCCGAACATGCCCGCAACAGCCAAAAGAGTGGCGGGGACAAACCCGTCCATGCCGGGCCGGATGATGATCAAGACCCCGATGAAACCTGTGATAATTGCCAACCAGCGCCGCCATCCAATGGTTTGCCCCAGAAAGAGTGCGGCCCCCATGGCGACGACCAATGGCGTGGCCTGGATCACTGCCGAGGCCGTCGTGAGCGGCACCAAGGACAGTGCTGTGATGAATAGACAGGACCCCACCGCATCACAAAGGCTGCGCAACATGACCTTGTTATTGAGGTATTCCGGTTGCCAAAGCGGGATCCCACGCATCAGAAACCACACCAAAAACAGCAAGACACCCCCAAGACATATCAAAGACAGGATTTGCCCGACAGGCATTGTCACGGACAGTACCTTGATCAGGGTGTCTTCGACCGCAAAGGAAAACATCGCAAAGACCATGAAGGCCGCGCCGCGTAAATTTTCCAAACGCTAATCGCCCTTGTCAGACAGGGGGACGCCATAAAGCTCTAGCCTGTGCCCCATCAGCCGATAACCCAGTTTGGCCGCGATCTTTTCCTGTAGTTCTTCAATCTCGGGGTCTACGAATTCCACGACTTCGCCGGAGTGTACGTCAATCAGATGATCGTGATGGTCACGGTCTGCAGGTTCATAGCGCGCACGCCCATCACCAAATTCGTGTTTTTCGAGGATGCCGGCCTCTTCGAACAGCTTCACAGTCCGGTAAACGGTTGCGAGCGAAATGCGCGGATCGGCCGTGGAGGCTCGGTTATAGAGCTCTTCGACGTCCGGATGGTCCTGTGCATCTTGCAGCACACCTGCAATCGTTCTGCGCTGTTCTGTCATGCGCAATCCGTTTGCCTCGCAGCGGTCAAGAATGGTGTTCGTCATTGTGACCCCAATGGTTGTCTGCTTTGTTCATAACCGCCCTATGGTCTGGTTGCCAGTGCCGCTAGTAGACCAATGTGCCTTCCATTGTCCGCACGGCCTGCCCGCTGATGGTGACATTGACGGGTGCTGTCCCCTGTGTCGCCGCAGTGATCACAGATGGCCGCCCCATGGCAACCCCTTGGGTGATCATCAAACGCTGTGGCTCGCCCAGGCATTCCGTCAGCAATGCAGCCAATGTTGCCGCCGCACTGCCGGTGGCTGGGTCTTCGGGGATATTGTCCAAGGGTGCGAACATCCGTGCCGCGATCTGATTGCCGTCGCGGACATAGGCGAACTGGGCAAAATCTGTCCCCCCGGGGTAGAGCGCTACGCCCCGTCGCATATCTGAAATGGACGGGGCGCATGCATCCAGATCCGCCGTAGACTTCAGCGCCGTGATAACAAATGGCAGCCCAAGGCTGGCCTGCACGGGCGCATGAAGAGATAAATCAATGGCCGTGACCGGCAGCCCAAGTGAGGCCGCAACAAGATCTGGTTCAGGCATGGCGAGCCGTTGCAACGGCTCAGAGACCGTGAATGCAGCGCCGTCGTGGTCAAAGTGGCAAGGGACGGGTCCGATCCCGAGTTCCAGCACCATGTCACCTGTTTGCCCGGCGTCGCGCAGTGCGATTGCGGTTCCTATTGTCGGGTGCCCGGCAAAAGGGACCTCCATCGTTGGGGTGAAGATCCGGACGCGCGCTGTATGTGCCGGATTTTCAGCGGGATAAACGAATGTCGTCTCTGAAAAATTGAATTCACGGGCGACTTTTTGCAAGTCTGCCTCGGGTAGAGCCGATGCATCTGGGATCACAGCCAATGGGTTTCCGCCAAAGGCTGCATCTGTGAACACATCATAGACAACAAAACCGGTCATTGTGCTTGCATCGTAGCGATCCCCCCAGGCACTTCGCCCAAGCTTACCATCGGCGCCATCCGCCGAAAACCCGCTAAAGCCCCGGAATTCGAAGCCAGGTCCCCCCCAGCGGACGTACAACGGCACCGGTCCCGATCTTGAACCGGGCTAGCCCCGGCGTGGTGTCTGTCGCAACCTGGCCAAGGTCAAGCCGGGTGAAACCGCGTCCGCCCAACCTGATTGCTGCATCCATCAGCAACCGGTGATGTGCGCCGCAGCGCTTTGCATCATCACTTGCCCAGCCAAGATGATAAGTCGCTACCGGATGGTGCAACAGGAACAACATCGCCGCGACTGGGTCTCGCTTGCGATAGGCGATATGGGCAATCACATCCTTGCGCTGATGGACGGCATAGGCTTCGATCAAGGTGTGAGGCAGGGCGCGAAAGCGCTTTTTTTGCTGTTGGTGCAGGTCTGCCTCCAAAAGCCAAGCGTGTTTCTGTTTGCTAAAGCGTTCGTGCTGGAAGTTCAGCCTGCTGTTGTGGCTACGGCGCCAGATGTTGCGCCATTTGCTGCGGGCGCGGGCAAGGATGTCTTGCTCTATACCGCCAATATCCATCTCGGCTACGCTGGCGGGTGAGTGGATCAGCCGGAAACCGGCTTGGCGGTAAGCCATCGGGTCGTCTGCGTCCGCGTTGATCAGACGCAGGCCGGATTGGCGCAGTTGCCTGGTCTTTTCGGCCAGTTCTGTCGGTGTCCGCCAAATCGGCCCACGAGATGCGAAAGAAATACCGCACCGTTGCAGCGTCACAACGGTCGCCGCATGCTCTAGATCTTGTAGCGTGACAGGTTGCCCCAGCATGCGAAGCGCCGCAGCAAAGCTGGGATGTTGTTGCAAGGGCAGGGCTAGTGCAGAATTCATAGCGCCCGTTAAGCCATCAGAAACCTAAACCATGGTTAATGGGCCCATGTTACATCGTACATCCAAACGCCGCACCGTGTCCGGTGTGGCAGCACCTGCACCGCGCCCAACGGCCCTTGGGGCCGCAGTTATTGCCGCGATCATCACTTTCCCTATTGGAGTGACGATTTTTGTGGTCGATTTACTGTTGCTTTAGCCGATCCGCACCAAAGCATGGCGCTTTTTGCCGGCGCTGAGCTTGATTGGTGCCGCCAAAGCTGCCGCATCCATGACAAGACTTGCGTCCGTCAATGGTGCATCGTTCAGGCGTGCGCCATTGTCAGCGATCAGGCGCTTGGCTTCTCTGCCACTTCCTGCCAGCCCAGAGCGCACAAGAAGCTGTACAATGGAAATACCGTCCTGCACATCGGCCTTTGATAGGGTGAGCGTCGGCAAATCGTCCCCAATGCCGCCTTTTTCAAAGACTTCGCGGGCGGTCGCCTCGGCAGCCTTTGCGGCGTCGGCTCCGTGCAGTAATGTGGTTACCTCATTGGCGAGAATGATTTTGGCTTCGTTTATCTCAGAACCCGCCAATGCGCCCAGCCTGTCGCATTCCGCAACCGGCAGCTCTGTGTAAAGCTTGAGGAAGCGGCCGGTGTCGGCATCCGTGGTGTTCCGCCAGAACTGCCAAAATTCGTAAGGCGACAGCATGTCGGCATTAAGCCAAATGGCACCTGCCAAGGATTTCCCCATTTTCTTGCCATCACTGGTGGTCAACAGCGGAGATGTCAGCCCGTAGATTTCATGATCCAAGACGCGGCGGGTCAAATCGATCCCGTTGACGATATTGCCCCATTGATCCGACCCGCCCATCTGCAACAGGCAGCCATAGCGGCGGTTCAGCTCAAGAAAATCGTAAGCCTGCAGGATCATGTAGTTGAATTCGAGGAACGACAGGGATTGTTCCCGGTCCAGCCGCGACTTGACGCTTTCAAATGACAGCATGCGATTGATCGAGAAATGCCGTCCGATATCGCGCAGGAAATCAAGATAGTTTAGCCCATCCAGCCACTCGGCATTATTAATCATCAGCGCGTCCGTGGGCGCATCACCATAGTCAAGGTAAGCCGAAAAGACCTCTTTTATCCCTGCGATATTCGCGTCGATCTGTTCGGGACCAAGCAGCGGCCGTTCGTCGGCGCGAAAGGAAGGGTCGCCCACTTTGGTGGTCCCGCCGCCCATCAGTGTGATGGGTTTGTGTCCGGTTTTCTGTAGCCAACGCAGCATCATAATTTGGATCAAAGAACCCACATGCAACGACTTGGCAGTCGCGTCGAATCCGATATAAGCAGGCACAACTTGATTGCTCAACGCATCATCAAGTCCTTGATAATCCGTGCAATCGGCCAAGAAGCCGCGTTCCATCATAATGGCGATGAATTCGGATTTAGGGTGGTAAGTCATTATCTTGTTCCTGCCGGTTACACGGTGCACTCTATAGTCACGTCAACGCGCAAGGGAAAGTGGATGTTGCAGGAAGACTTGGTCACAGCCCTTGGTACGATGTCTGGCACCTCACTTGATGGGGTCGACGCGGCAATTGTCGTGACCGACGGGGTCGAGATTGCGGGCTTTGGTGGGACCGTCTATCGGCCTTACGGCGCGGATGAGCGGCAATTCCTGCGTCAGCATCTGGGGCTTTGGCAGGATGATGATGTCCGGGACGCTGCAGGGATCGTGGAATACGCCCACTGGGAGGCAATGTTCGCGCTTGGTTACGTCGACGTCGCCGGGTTCCATGGCCAAACGCTGGCACATGATCCGGGTGGTCGCGGCACCCATCAATGCGGAAATGGACAACATCTGGCAGATGCCTTGGGTTATCCTATTGCATGGGATTTTCGTACGGCCGACGTCGGTGCAGGTGGGCAGGGCGCGCCCTTGGCCCCCTTCTTTCATTTTGCTTTGGCCAAATGGATCAAAGCCGAAGAGCCCGTTGTCTTCTTGAACCTGGGCGGGGTGGGGAACCTGACATGGGTGAACCCGGCACTGTCGGACCCGGCTGACAACGGCGCACTGGTGGCTTTTGACACCGGCCCCGCGAACGCGCCGATCAACGATCTGATGATGCTGCGGCGCAACAAGCCTTTTGACGCCAAAGGAGCATTGGCGAAAAAGGGGGAAGCCGACGCGGATATCGTGAAAGCCTTCATGGCGCATCCGTACTTTGACCAGGAACCGCCCAAATCGCTGGACCGCGATGCTTTTGCCGATCTTGGGGCTGCAGTGGCAACGTTGAAAGATGCGGATGCTGTGGCCACGTTGACGTTGGCAGTTGTGATCAGCGTAGCCCATGCCATCACGCAATGCCCAGCCCCTCCGGCACGGATTTTGGTCACGGGGGGCGGGCGACGCAATCGGACCATTATGAATGGGTTGGCTCTCGCATTGGAGTGCGATGTCGCAGCGGTCGAAGACGTCGGTTTGAACGGCGATATGCTTGAAGCGCAGGCTTTTGCGTATCTTGCTGTCCGTGCGGCAAGAGGATTACCAATTTCTGCCCCCACAACCACGGGAATCCCGGATCCAATGACCGGTGGTCGGATTGCCTGGCCCACAAGGCCTGACTAAAAAAAGCCAGAATTGGGCGCAAAAAGCCGCCAAATGCGACACAATGACGCTCATAGTTATGAATTGTGGCAAATATAGGCGGTAAATGGCCTAGATTTTGGCTGAAACTCCGCTCAAACGCGCCGAATGAATTCACAGGCATGTGAGGGGCATTGTTCTTAGCATTTTCGATGTCACTTGTACCGGACGACAACCCGAATGAACGGAGAATAAAATGAAAACGACATTCAAATTAGTCCGCACGAGCATGTTGGCTGCCCCATTGGCCGTCTTTGCAGGCATGGCCTCAGCCGGTGGTCTGGCAGAGCCAGTACCAGCACCCACGCCTGTTCCGGTCGCGCCGACGCCTGTGCCGGTCTTTTCGGGATCAGATTGGACTGGTTTTTACGCCGGTGGTCAGCTTGGCTACGGCCAGTTGGACTCAGATGCGCTGACCGAGGATCCCGACGGTCTGCTGTATGGGGCCCATGCGGGTTACCTTTACGATTTAGGTAGCTGGGTTATTGGTGGTGAGATCGACATTGATGGCACCGAGATTGAGGATGAGACCGCTGATGTCGCCCTTGATTCCGTCGCCCGCGCCAAGTTGCGTGTTGGCTATGATGCCGGCAGCTGGTTGCCTTATGTGACTGGTGGTATCGCGCAGGCGAATACATCTTCTGGTGCCGCAGCCTTCGATACTGATGATACGGGCGGCTTCGCCGGTATCGGTGTGGAATACCGCCTGAGCGACAGCTTGCGGGTTGGTGGTGAAATTCTGCAGCATCAGTTCGAAGATTTCGACGGTACTGGTGTTGATATTGACGCAACAACTGCAACGGCGCGCGTATCGTTCCAGTTCTAAGCTTATCGAACAGGCGTCTCAGGTCTTCTGTCCCTTCCCCCAAAAACCGTTGCCTGAGATGTTTGCTGAGGGCCCGCAGTTTTCTGCGGGCCTTTCTTTTTTATTGCAACAGGTCGTCGATGGTCCGGCTATCAATGCCCCGTTGCAAAGTATCGAATTGGCCGCTGCCGAACATTTCACTGGCGGCATCGTGCATGGCACGGTGTGTTGCCCTTGCCAGCGATCCGCCGAGCGACAACCGGCCAACGCCGAGATGTGCAAAATCAACCACAGCCTGCTTTGTGAATTGTCCAGCCACAATCGCGTTCACGGGCGCCTTTGTTGTCGCACAAATTTTGGCCAATGCATCCATATCCGGGGGCATAGGAGCAAAGAGACAGTCCGCCCCTGCGGCCTCAAAGGCTTGCAATCGCTGGATGGCTTCATCTGTGCCGTATTGGCCGCGCAAGATCCCATCGGCCCGGGCGGTCAATACAAAGTCGTTGGGTAGGTCGCGCGCCGCAGCCACGGAGGCTTTGATCCGTTCGACTGCTAGATCGAAGGCATAGGCTTCGTGCGTCGGTAGGGCGATGTCTTCGATGCAGATGCCGGCCAAGCCAACCTCTGCAGCCAATCGCACAGTTTCTGCGCAAATCTCTGGGGTATCTCCAAACCCATTCTCGAAATCACCTTGGACTGGCACCTTCGCGACCGACAGGATGTCTTGGGCATGTGCCAATGCTTCGTCGCGGGTGATTGTGCCACCATCGGGACGGCCCAAGGTGAATGCATGCGCCGAAGAAGAGGTCGCGAGCGCCTTGGCCCCCATGGCTTGCATCATTTTTGTCGATCCGCAGTCCCAAATGTTGACCATCAACAGTGGGTCGCCTTTTTGGTGCAGCGCGCGGAATGTCTCAGCGGGATGTGGCATGGTGCCTCCTTTGTGCGTAGTGCTGTTCAAGTTCGATCAGACGTTGTTTGCGCCACAACCCGCCGCCGTAACCCGTAAGGGTTCCATCTGCGCCAATCACGCGGTGGCAGGGGATCAGAATGGCGATTTGGTTTGCGCCATTGGCCCGTGCCACCGCGCGGGTTGCGGTGGGCGCGTCGATGCTTTGGGCCAAGGCGCTGTAACTGCGAGTTTGGCCTGCCGGGATAGCGCGCAATGCGGTCCAGACTTGCCGGGTGAAGGGGGTTCCATGCATGACCAGTGGTGTTTTGAAGGTGTCATCTTTGCCTTCAAAGTAATCGCATAATTCTTGGCTAAGCGCCTTGGTGACACTGGTATCCCCAACACCGATACTGCCTTTCGTCATTTTACTGAGCCGTTTCAGCTCAGCCGGAAGCGCCTTGCGATCTGCAAACTCAAGCAAATGCAGAGCTGTGTCGTCACTGACGGCAATCATTGTGCCGATGGGGGTCTCAATGGGACTGGCACGCAGCATTGCGTCGGTGCGAAATTGATCGGGTGCCGCCCCGAGAAGCTTGGCAAAGGCCGTGCGGAAGGCGGCAGGGCTATCAAACCCGGCCTCAAGCTGCGCATCAATGACTTTGCCTTCGCTCAGCGCGCTAAAGCCATGAGCGAGCCGCCGTTGCCGGGCCATTTCAAGGAAAGTCATGCCAAATTGTCTCTTGAAACTGCGGCGAACGGTTGACGGATCAAGCCCCAAATTCGCAACGTCCGTTTCGCCCCACCGATAGGTGGGCTTTTTGTCCAAAGCGGCCAGCAAAATTTGAATGCTCGGGTCAGCCGCGGCGGCAGGGGCCAAAGGGTGGCAACGTTTGCAAGGGCGAAACCCGGCCTCGATCGCTGATGCCACTTGTCCAAAGAACCGGCAGTTTTCACGTTTGGGTTTGCGCGCAGGGCAGGTCAGACGGCAAAACACCCCTGTTGAGGTGACGCCGACAAAGGCGTGCCCATCAAAACACGGATCGCGCTTGATTAATGCCTCGTAGAGGACGGTATCGGAAGGAAGATCAAACAACATGATCAGACACTAGGCGATTCCCGCGGCCCATGCCGCCTGAAATCGGGCGTCTATTCCGAAACTTGAGCTTTGGCGAAGGCAACCAGCCGATCAAGCGCTGCGACGTAGCTGTCATCATCAACTGTCATCGCGACACGGACATGACCTGCTGCAGCTTTTCCAAAGCTCTCGCCCGGCATCACGGCGATATTTTCGGCATCCAGCAGACCATTGGCAAAAGTCTCACCATCCAGCCCAGTAGACCGAATATCCAGCATTGCGTACATCGCGCCTTGCACCGGAACGGGGCGGACGACGTTTTGACCTTGCAGTGCGTCGAGCGTCAGGGCACGCCGCCGGGCAAAGGGGGCACCGACCGCATCTTCGAACGCAGGCCCCTGATCAAGTGCAAAGATCGCCGCATCCTGCACAAAGCCTGGAACCCCATAGGTCGTATGAGTGGCCAGATTGATCAAGTGTTCCACAATCGGTTCGGGTGCGCAGATCCACCCAATCCTGCTGCCAGTCATGGCGTGGCTTTTGGACATAGATCCGACCACAAGGGTGCGTTCGGCCATATCCGGCAAACTGCGCGGGCTGATGTGGGTACCTTCCCAGACTTGGGTGTCATACACCTCATCCGAGATCAGCCAAAGATCATTGTCCTGACACACCGCGGCGATGCCTGTCAGGGTGCCCATGTTGTAGACCGCACCCGTTGGGTTGTTGGGCGTATTGATTAGCAATGACGTCGCTCCATCGGCGTGGTCGGCCAAAGTGGACTTTACCGGCTGGAACCCGTTATCCGGGGTGGTCAAGACGGACACGGGATTGGCACCGACAGACCGGATAGTGCCGGGGTAGGTGGCATAAAACGGGTCGATGAACAGCGCTTTGTCGCCCGCGTTGCAAACAGCAAGGTGGGCGGCAAACAGACCTGCTTGGCCGCCGGGGGTAATCAAAATGTTATCCGGGGTCGTTGGCACGCCGGTCCGTTCTGCGATGCGCTTGGCCACTTTGTTGCGTAGATCCGCAACGCCGGGCACCTCTGCATAGCCTGTATGTCCGCCGGTGGCCGACCGATCCATGGCTGCCAAAATATCGCCGTGGGTTCGAATATCGTGTTCACCGATCGTCAATTCGGTCACGGGTACGCCTGCATTGATCATGCGCCGGGCACGGTAAAAGACACCCCATCCGTCCGAGCCGCCGCCATTGATGTTTGTGATACGATCAGAGAGTTTCATGGGCGCGAGGGAAGCGGAACTTCTTGGCCGAAGTCAACCAGATAAACGGGTTAGGTTCCGTGGCCCCGTGCCTTGTTCAGACTTCACGTCGTCAGGGTTGTACAACGCACATGATTTCAGGCTCAGACAGCCGCACCCAATGCAGCCGTCCAGCTTGTCGCGCAGCTCCTCCAATGCGGCGATTCGGTTGTCGATTTTCTTGCGGAATGTTTTGCTAATCCGGGTCCAATCGGCCTTGGTTGGCGCTTTGTGGTCGGGCAGGGCACGTAGATGTTCGGCAATTTCAGAGAGCGGAAAGCCAAGTGTTTGGGCCGCCATCACAAAGGACAGCCGTCGAATATCTGCGCGGCCGTACCGACGATGCCCCCCTTTGTTTCGAAGGGGTTTGACGATGTCATGCGTCTCATAAAACCGGATCGCCGACACGGCCAACCCTGTGCGATCAGCCAGGTCGCCTATCGATAATCCCATGGCCATAAAAAACCTCTTGATCTCAAGTTAACTTAAGAAATTAGAAACGATGCAGGAACAAAAGAAAAGGAAAAATTATGCGACAGAGATCTACGAAAAAATACTGTGCAGATTCACAAGCCATCGCTGCAATGAAGCGCGACGGCCTTGGTTGGGGGCATGATCTGGAATGCGGATGTTTTGAGATCCCGGTCACGCCCCGCCGCCCGTTCGTCGGTCAACGTTTGATCAAGTTGATGAAAGGCGTCTAACTTATGGCCTATTTGGAACATGCGAATATCACCGTCCCCGACCCGCAGAAGACGGCTGCAATGCTGACTGACCTGTTTGGCTGGAAAACCCGCTGGGAAGGCAGCGCCACGAATGGCGGTTTTACTGTTCACGTGGGTACTGACACCAGCTATCTGGCACTTTACACTGGACCGGGTGGCGCCGCCAACCAAGTGCCTGCCGAAGATAGCTACAGCCGCGTTGCGGGTCTTAATCATGTGGGTGTGGTCGTCGATGATCTGGATGTGATGGAAGCACGGGTCAAGGCGCGCGGGTTTGAGACCCATAGCCATGCTGACTATGAACCCGGGCGCAGGTTTTACTTCAACGACGCGGATGGGATCGAGTTTGAGGTTATCAGTTACGATTGAGGTTTATTCCACAGAAATCTCTGCTTGAACCTTCTTTGGCAGGCTTTTGAAGATGATGTCGTAGGAGGTTTGCAAACGGTGGCGCAGTTCGTCTGCGTCACTTTCAAAACTGACTAGAACCCAGCTTTTATGGAAATAGGGGGCTTTGGTGGCTGCACCGGCATCGATCAGCATCTGGGCTGTCTCAACACTGTCTGTCTTCGTGCACACGCCCTCGATCCGGTCGCCAAAACATGCGAACATCTTGTCACCCACTTTCCAGCTATCCAGCTCAACCGTCGGGTCTGATGCGCGGGCACCGGGCATTTGGGCACAGATTTGATTGATGACATCACGGGACATGAAGCTAAGATGCCGCGAGAACGGCAAGGTGGCAAGATGACAAAATTCGTGGCGTTCCTGCGCGGCATCAACGTTGGTGGTCATCGCAAAGTGCCAATGGCCAAACTGCGTGCAATTTGTCCGGGAACGCAGGTGCAAAGCTACATCGCCTCGGGCAATCTGTTGTTTGAGGCTGACGAGAGCTGCGAAGACCACGCCGTCGCATTGAAGGCAGCGATCAAGACCACATTCGGCTTTGAGGTTCCGGTATTGGTCTTGGATCAAGCCCAGATGCGGGGCGTGCTGGCCAGTTGCCCGTTTCCGCTGGATGAAGGCAAACTCGTGCATGCTTATTTGTGCTATGATATGCCTGTGCTTGATCGAACGGCCATTACCGCCCTGAAAACCGCCACGGAAGAGGTCGTTGTGATGGGCAAAACCGTTTGGCTACAGGCCCCACATGGCATTGGCCGATCTAAGCTGGCGGCGCGGCTTGACAGGCTGATCGGGGTGGAAACCACAGCCCGCAATCTCAATACCATCATCAAAGTGGTGGACATGCTGGACGGTTGAGGCTAACTCTTCCGCCATGAAAAGCACCTGCACCATTATTTGCTGCATTATTATCTGCTGACATCTGTCGCGGGTTGCTCTTTCACGTTTCACATTAGAACTGAACTTGATAAGCCCGCGGCGCAACCCGTACGCGTGAGGCAACATGACCACTATCCGGCTCCAAAATACGAAGACCCGCAAACGCGAGGAATTCGTGCCTATCGACCCTGCAAATGTGCGCATGTACCTCTGCGGACCAACGGTCTACGACCGCGCTCACTTGGGCAATTCCCGGAATGTATTGCTGTTTGACGTGCTGTTTCGTCTGCTTCGACACATCTATGGTTCAGACCATGTCACTTACGTGCGCAATTTCACGGACGTCGATGACAAGATCAACGCGCGCGCTGCAGAAACGGGCCGCGCGATTGGTGATGTCACGGCTGAAACCATTGGCTGGTATCACGCGGATATGGATGCGCTAGGGGCGCTGCGACCCACGCACGAACCGCGCGCGACAGATTACATCGCCCAGATGATCACAATGATCCAAGATCTTATCGCCAAAGATCATGCCTATGCGGCTGAAGGGCATGCTCTGTTTTCCGTGGAAAGCTACAGTGCATATGGTGCGCTATCGGGCCGGTCTATTGACGACATGATTGCAGGCGCTCGGGTTGAGGTCGCGCCTTACAAGCGTAATCCGATGGACTTCGTGTTGTGGAAACCATCTGGCGATGGGCAGCCAGGATGGGACAGCCCGTGGGGGTATGGGCGTCCGGGCTGGCATATCGAATGCTCGGCCATGGCCTATGATCTGCTGGGTGAGACGTTCGATATTCATGGTGGCGGCAACGACTTGCAGTTTCCGCATCATGAGAACGAGATCGCACAATCGGCCTGTGCCCACCCAACGGGTGAATTCGCGCGCTATTGGATCCATAACGAGATGCTTCAGGTCGAGGGCAAAAAAATGTCCAAATCCTTGGGTAATTTCTTTACGGTCAGGGACTTGCTGGATCAGGGTATCCCGGGCGAAGTGATCCGGCTGGTCATGCTTGGCACGCATTATGGCAAGACAATGGATTGGACCGACGCCCGTCGGGTCGAGGCAGAAGGTACCTTGCGCAAGTGGTATGGTATTCTTCATGGCCACGGGTTTGGACCTGACCTTATCCGTGCCTTGCAGGCAGATGGGAAATGGGAAGCAGATTCTGAATTCCTGGGCGTTTTGGCCAATGACCTGAACACCTTTGGTGCCTTGGCGCGATTGCATGTCTTGGCCAAAGGCAAAACGCCCGCGGCTCTTGCCGGGTTCGCGCATGGGCTTGAGATGCTCGGTCTTGTGAATGATTGGGCCGCCATCCCGATGTTTGACGGCGGCGAGGCCGGGTCAGATGTGGCACCCGAGGTCGCAGCGCGGGTTGATGCGTTGTTGGCAGAGCGCGCGACTGCGCGTGCTGCCAAGGACTGGGCACGTGCAGATCAAGTGCGTGACATTCTGAACGCCGCCGGCGTACAGGTGACCGATGTGGGCGGACAAGCAACGTGGACGCCCGGTCAAAGCTTTGACGCGGCCAAATTGGGCGATTTGTGATGTCAAAGGAACGCCTCTATCTCTTCGACACCACGCTGCGCGACGGAGCACAAACCCAAGGTGTGCAGTTCTCAGCCTCCGAAAAACAACAGATCGCGGCGGTTCTGGACAGCCTTGGTATCGATTATATCGAAGGCGGATGGCCGGGGGCCAACCCGACCGATACAGAGTTCTTCGCATCCCCTCCAACGACACAGGCGACATTCACCGCTTTTGGGATGACCAAACGCAATGGGCGTTCGGCTGAGAATGATGATGTCTTGGCAGCCGTGATGAATGCCGGGACCTCTGCCGTTTGTCTGGTGGGCAAGTCACATGATTTTCACGTAACCAAGGCGCTTGGTATCACGCTTGAAGAAAACCTCGAAAACCTCGCCGCGAGCTTTGCGCATATCACGGCAATTGGACGTGAGGGGCTGTTTGATGCTGAGCATTTCTTTGACGGCTACAAAGCAAACCCTGATTACGCCTTGCAGTGTATTCATGCGGCCTATGACGCGGGCGCACGCTGGATCGTTCTTTGCGATACCAATGGGGGCACATTGCCGGATGAAATCGCGACAATTGTGAAGGCCGTCATTGCCAGCGGCATTCCGGGCACACACGTAGCCATCCATACACACAACGACACTGAAAACGCTGTGGCCGGTAGCTTGGCCGCCGTTCTTGCAGGCGCGCGCCAAATTCAAGGCACAATCAACGGGTTGGGCGAACGCTGCGGGAATGCAAATCTAACGACGCTGATCCCGACGTTGCTGCTGAAAGAGCCCTTTGCCAGCATGTTTGAAACCGGTGTGACCCCAGAGGCGTTGAAAGGGCTGCGGCGGGCCTCGCGGATGTTGGATGACATCCTGAACCGTGTGCCTGCCAAGCAAGCGCCATATATTGGGGCGTCGGCCTTTGCGCATAAGTCCGGGCTTCATGCGTCAGCCATCGCCAAGGATCCCAGTACCTATGAACATGTGGATCCGGCATCCGTAGGCAACAGCCGCATTGTGCCGATGTCCAATCAGGCCGGACAGTCAAACCTCAAGGCGCGGCTAGCGGATGCAGGGATCGATGTCGATCTGAAAAACCCTGCACTGGCCCGTATCATTGCGCGGATCAAAGAAAAGGAAGCGCAGGGGTTCTCTTATGACACGGCGCAGGCCAGCTTTGAATTGCTCGCACATGAAGAGCTGGGCACCTTACCAAAGTTTTTCGAGGTCAAACGCTACCGTGTGACCGTCGAACGGCGTATGAATAAGCGCAATGAAATGGTGTCGCTGTCCGAAGCTGTTGTCGTGACCAAGGTGAACGGCAAAAAGGTGCTGAACGTCAGCGAGAGTCAGGGACCAGATGGGTCGGACCGCGGCCCAGTGAACGCGCTCAGCCGGGCTTTGGCCAAGGACTTGGGCCCATATCAAGAGATTATCGATGACATGCGTCTTGTGGATTTCAAAGTGCGCATCACCAATGGCGGGACTGAGGCCGTGACCCGCGTGATTATCGACAGTGAAGACGGGCAGGGGCGCCGCTGGTCGACTGTCGGGGTCAGTGCCAACATAGTGGATGCGTCCTTTGGGGCGCTGGTTGATGCGATCAATTGGAAACTGATCCGGGACGGGGCCACTTTGTCGTGAATGCCGCTATGCTGATCAATCTACAGGTGGAACAAGGATGAGTCTGAACGCCTGTGCTGCACTTGTCGAACGTGCTGATCCGGCCCGTTTCAGGTCCACGATGGCGTCTCCTGTTCCAGCCCGCCGTATTCTGTTCCCGCTTTATGCTTTCAACGTCGAAGTGGCCCGCGCGCCTTGGGTAACAGAAGAGCCAATGATCGCCGAAATGCGATTGCAATGGTGGCGGGACGCATTGGAAGAAATCGCAACTGGCGGAACTGTCCGTAAGCATGAAGTGGTTGATGCGCTGGCCGCGGTGTTGGATGCGGAAGGCGCACGCCTTTTGGACGGGCTGATCGCGGCGCGGCGCTGGGATATCTACAAGGACCCCTTTGAAGATGCATCCCATTTTGACGACTACATCAATGCGACGTCCGGCCATTTGATGTGGACAGCTTCGCGGTTACTTGGGGCTGCGGATGAACATGTGGTGCGTGAATTTGCTTACGCCAGTGGTGTTGCGAACTTGTTTCTGGCCATACCTGACTTGGAAGAACGCGGGCGTAAACCGTTGGTAGACGGATCCATTGAAGCCGTAACCACGTTGTCACAACGCGCCAAGACAAAGCTGGATGCAGCTTGTCGTGCGCGCGCATCAGTATCGCCGGCTGCTGCTGTTACTTTGACAAGCGGCTATCTGGCGCGTCCGGTTTTGCATCAGGCACGCATCAAGCCGGATAGAGTGGCGCGCGGGGCCTTAGGGTTGCCGCCATTGCGCGAGAGTCTTAGGTTTGCCCATGTCGCGTTGCGCGGGTGGTGGCGCTAGGGTCAGGACCCACTAATCTTGCACCGTCAGCGGCGATTTCACGAAATATCCGCGGTTTGCGCCGAGCGGCCATAGTTGTTCTATGGCCTAGCGGCGCACGCCGCTGAGATGATGTGAAATCTTCGCCCTTCGGGTTTGCCGGGTTTTCCCTCTGATCTGCGGCACATCTGCTTGAAATAGAACCACTATTCCTGCGCAGACGCTTCTTGTCAGAGAAAAAATCTGGCAAACTGACGGTGTAAGATTAATGGGTCCTGACCCTAAGGCGCAAGCCTATCCGCCTCATACTCAGCAACTGCACGGCGCAAGGCTTTGGCCGGTCTGGCGCTGAGGCGGGACAGAGCGGCGTTTGCGTCAATGTCGTGCTGGTCCAAGAATACCGCAAAAGCATAAGCGCGCGATTCCTGGGTCATATAGCCCGACCAGCCAATCTGCGCAGGCCCCTCAAGTGCGAAAAGGCCTAGGCCGTGCGTGATGCAATGCAAGTCAGTTGACAGTTCGTGCACAGGTTCACCACCCGGCATGTCATCGATATGCGGGGCAAGCCTGGCATGCATCAACTCATGGGTCATCGTATTAATAAAGGCGACAGGGCGGGCCATCAGGGCAGGGTTATAACTGATCAGCGGGGCTTCGTCATCATGCAGATAGGTGCCGCCAACGCCTGCAATTTCCTGGTAATTATGCCGATACTCTGGGTCGAGCATCTCCAGGGGTTGCACTTCAATAGAGGTCACGGGCAATAATCGCGCGATATCATCGGCAATTTCTTGAGCAACCTTTGGTGTATGTCCGGCCCCGGCTGTGAAAAATCTTTTGTCGGCCGTGATCATTTGCCTGGACGCCAGCCAATCTGTGCCAAAGGTATCGGCACTCCAATCGAAACTCTCTATGACCCAAGCCTTCAGATCATCGCTGATACTGGGTTTCTGGCGCCAGAACATCGGCTTATGCGACAGCCTTTGGTTGCCTCACCAGCCAGATCAACGATCCACCGGCCAGGACCAGGAATGGCACCATCGCCAGATTGACAGCATTCCAACCCTCGATCGCAGTGCCACCAGAGCAATTCATCAACCCTCCAGAGGCCAGCGAGGCAATCGTAACCATGCCAAAAACGATCATATCATTCATGCCTTGCACAACGCCGCGCTCTTCAGGGCGGTGGGCCCCAGCAAGCATTGTGGTTGCGCCGATAAAGCCAAAGTTCCACCCCAACCCCAGCAAGACCAATGCTGCATAGAACTGCGACAGCTCGACCCCGGATAGGGCGACGACGCCGGCAATGGCCAGGATCAGTAGCCCCGTAGAAACGATCCGTTCCACCCCAAATCGGGCGATCAAATGGCCGGTAAAGAAGGAGGGCACAAACATCGCCAACACATGCGCGCGGACGATGTCGTTTGCGTGGTCTGTCGTGAAGCCGCAGCCGACCACTGCCAGTGGGGTTGAGGTCATCACAAGGTTCATCAAGGAATAGGACACCATCCCGCAAATGATGGCGACCAGAATGCGTGGCTCGCGCAACAACTCCATTCGAGACCGAGGTGCGGCGGTCGGCTGATCTTTTGTCGTTTTGGTTCCTTTGGGCAGATCGAGAAAGAAAAACAACAGCATGCCGACAATGTTCAGTCCCACAATTGCAAGATACGTGCCAAGGAATGGAACGACAAATGCGTCTGAGACATGCTTGTTCAATTCCGGACCGATAATGGCCGACAAAAGCCCACCTGCCATAACATATGAGACGGCCTTTGGGCGGAACGCCTCAGACGCCGTATCGGTTGCCGCAAAACGGTAAAAACCCTGTGCTGACATATAGATACCGGTCAAATATGATCCGGCAAGAAGGATGGGGAATGAGCTGGTGTAAAGCCCGTAAGCCGCCACCAAAGCGCCCATTGCGCCTGCAAATGCCCCTAGAAAGAACCCAAACCGACGCCCGCTGCGCTGCATCAGCGGGCTGAGCCACGGCGCTGTCGTCATTGACCCGAAAACGATAAAGGAAATTGGTAGGGTCGCCAAACATGGATTTGTTGACAGCTGACTGCCCGCCAACCCTCCGATCACAAAAATCATCGGCATTTGCGCGCCAAGAATGGCCTGCGCCAGAACAAGGACAGCGACATTACGTTTCGCGCGGGTATCATTGATTTGGGTCATGCGCGTATCGGTACGCTGGCTTTGCTGCGGTGGCAATGCCTCTTAAGCTCCGTCAATGATATGTGCGAACGATCCTGAAATACGCCCCGTCGTCAGACCCATTGGCGGCAGTTCTGCTCCCTCGGCATCCGTTGCCTGAAACAATGGGGGCCCCTGTGACTTTGATGTTGTGGCATAATGAAATTCATGCCCCCGCCATTGGCCTTTGAGGGGGCCGGTTTCACACGTCAGATGCCGGTACCCCAGATGCAATTTGCGCCGCGCAAAGGATGTGTCCAATTGTAGAAGACCAGCCATTTTATGGGTCACACCGTCTGCATCCGTAAGACTATTCCCCAGGGTCATGTATCCGCCGCACTCCCCATAGATTGTCGCATCAGTTTGCCGCAAGCTATCCAAAAACGTATTGTTTACAGCCAGTTGCGCCGCATGGAGTTCCGGGTAACCGCCCGGCAAGAAGATGAAATCGGCCTGCGGAACCGCTTCATTGGCCAATGGAGAGAAGAACGTGATCTGCGCCCCGGCAGCTTTCCAGTCCGCAATGATATGCGGGTAGGTAAAGGCAAAGGCGGCGTCCTGGGCTATTGCAATGTGCTGCCCGGGTGGAGGCAGTGTTACTGCTGACTTTGGGTCCAAGACGGGTGATGGCAGCGCCATCAAGCGATCCAAATCCAGTGCTTCAGTGACGATGTCAGCCGCTTGCTCCAGATACGCGTCCAGATCCGGATGCTCCTGCGCTTGCACCAACCCGAGATGCCGTGACGGCTGCATCAGACCCGTACAACGGGGGACCGCACCAAACACCGGCATGTCGCCCAGGGCACGGCGCAGCATGGCCTCATGGCGTTCTGACCCGACATTATTGAGGATTACACCGGCGATAGGCACTTCCGCATCATGGGCGGCAAAGCCGTTCACCAAAGGTGCGACGGACCCGGCCATCTTGCCCGCATCAACAACCAAAACCACCGGAAGGCCAAGAATGCGGGCGAGGTCGGCTGTCGATCCTTTACCGTTTGGTGGCGCGCCGTCGAAAAGGCCCATGGCCCCTTCAATAATCAAAGGCGTATCACCTGCAGACAAGGCACTGATCCGGGCAGGGGTCATCGCCCATGCATCAAGGTTCAAACAGGGCTGACCGCAGGCCGCTTCGTGAAAGCGTGGGTCGATATAGTCCGGTCCGGACTTTGCGGCACGCACAGGCTGGGTCCTGCTGATCGCGCGGAGCAGTCCCAACGTGATTGTTGTTTTCCCACTGCCGGACGCTGGGGCGCTGATAATCAAGCTCATCGCTTTCAGGCAGATTCCGCAGGGCGACCACGCCCAAGTGGGTCTAGGTTGCGTGGCGGTTGCCCCGCGGCCATGCCCTGCCAGTCAAGTACCTGTCGCATCAGGACTGATTGACCCACGCAAATGATCGCAGGCGGCTCTAAGCCTGCCGTCGCGACATCATCGACGATACGACCGAGCGTGGTTTCTAGCACCTTTTGGTCGTCCGTCGTGGCTGTCGTGACCACGGCAACAGGCTCGGCCACACTGCGGCCTGCATCCATGAGTTTCCGGGCAATCTGGGCGATGTGCTTCATCCCCATGTAGATCACAATAACCTGGCTGCCTTTTGATATGCTATCCCAATCCAGCGACCCCGGCGTGTTACCTGACTGATCATGCCCAGTCACGAACGTCACAGATTGGTTCACATCGCGGTGCGTCACCGGAATACCTGCATAGGCCAGTCCGCCGATGCCTGCGCTGATGCCTGGTATAATGCGGATCGGCACACCGTGCTGCACCAACGTCTGTGCCTCTTCCCCGCCGCGCCCGAAAACGAACGGATCGCCGCCTTTCAGACGTAAGACCTTTTTGCCCTCGCGCGCCAGCTCAACCAGATGCAGTGAGATATCGCGCTGTTTGGCTGAGGGCTTACCGCCACGCTTGCCTGCATAGATGTGTTCGGCCTGGGGCGCCCAGCTCAGGATTTGCTCCTGCACCAATGCGTCATAGATCACAACATCCGCCTGCCGCAGCGCATTCGCCGTATGCAAGGTCAGCAGCCCCGGATCACCTGGGCCTGCACCGCAAAGCCAGACCCAGCCGGGCTCCATTTGCGGCCAATCCAAGTCGGGAAGAGGAACGTCAGTCATCATGTGGTCCTTATGCCGCCTCAAGACGCCGATGGAAAGGCTGCAAACGACCCGCAATTCGCCGTTGGCGGCATCTTCAGTCCTGCCTATAGTCCGGCACATGAGGACAAAGCCCACAGGTGAGTTGCGACGGGGATGGACGACGGGGGCCTGTGCCACTGCCGCGACGAAAGCGGCGTTGCAACGGCTTTGGGGTGGTGCTTTTCCGGCGTCAGTGACCATCACGTTACCCAAAGGGGAAACACCGACATTCCCGCTGGCCCATCACGCAAGCGGGGCAGATTGGGCTGAAGTCGGCATCACCAAAGATGCGGGCGATGACCCAGATGTGACCCATGGCGCATTGATTATTGTGCGGGTCGCGGCGTCAAATGGCGGTGTGGTCTTTCGGGCGGGTGAAGGCGTGGGCACTGTGACCAAACCCGGCTTGCCAATTGCCGTTGGTGAGCCTGCGATCAATCCGGTGCCGCGCCAAATGATGCAAGACGCGGTCGCTGAAATGGCTGCGGAACATGGGCAAAGCGCCGATGTGACGATCACGGTTTCGGTCCCCGGCGGGGCTGAATTGGCACTGAAAACATGGAACCCGCGGTTGGGGATCACTGGCGGGCTGTCCATATTGGGCACCACAGGCATTGTCCGTCCGTTCAGCTGTGCGGCCTGGATTGCATCGATCCATCGGGGCATCGATGTGGCACGCGCTGATGGGTTGACCCATGTTGCGGGATGTACCGGAGCGACCTCCGAAAAAGTCGTCCAGAACCTCTACGACCTGCCTGATCACGCAATGCTGGACATGGGCGATTTTGCAGGAGGAATGCTGAAATATCTCGCAAAAAATCCAATCGCGCAGGTGACGGTTGGGGGCGGTATCGGCAAGATGACCAAGCTGGCCCAAGGGGCAATGGACTTGCATTCATCCCGGTCGCAGGTGGATTTTGCGGCATTGGCCGTACTGATGAATGATCCGCGTTTAGCAAGTGCCAATACAGCGCTAGAAGCGTCCGAGATCGCGGGACCTCCTCTTGCTGAAATGATCGCCGAATTGGCGCTTGATCGCCTTAAGACAGCTTATCAGGACACAAGCTTTGACGTGGTCATTATCGATCGGGCAGGGAGCGTGCTGGCGCGCGCAGGCCAATGACCCTTCTCTTGCTGGCCGGTACTGGGGACGCGCGCCGCATTTCAGAACAATTGCAGGGGCAGGACGTGATTGCATCCCTCGCCGGTGCGACACGAAAGCCTGACCCCTTGCCCGTAAAGACGCGCCACGGGGGCTTTGGTGGTGCGGACGGTTTTACCGATTACCTGACTGACAATACCATTACCGCCGTGCTGGATGCGACACACCCATATGCGTCGGAAATCACCGCGCGCTCTGCCAAAATCTGCCAAGCACATGGTATCCCTTTTCTGCAATTCCTGCGGCCGGGGTGGACACCCGAACCCGGTGATAATTGGACCGAGATCGCGCAAGAAGAAGACGCCGCCGAACATATCAAACCCGGATCAACAGTGTTCCTTGGTACCGGGCGGCAAACGCTGGAACGGTTTTCCAATCTGGTCGGGTGCAAAGTGATCTGTCGGCAGATTGACCCGCCTACAGGCCCGTTCCCTTTTGTTGGGGGGGAATTCCTGATCGGACGGCCGCCGTTTTCTATCGAAGACGAAATGACACTGTTTCAGGCGCGCCAAATCGAATGGCTTATCGTCAAAAACGCCGGAGGTGCGGCCAGCCGCACCAAACTGACAGCGGCCAACCGTTTGGGTATTCCCGTTTTGATGTTGGGCCGGCCAGAACAGGGCGATTGGGCAACCGTAGACACGGTGGAGGCCGCAGTGGATTGGGTACGTAGCTTATGAATGAGCGGATCATTCGCACGGACGCTTGCGTGGGCGAAGGGGTCGCCTGGCTTTGCAAGCAAGAACCACGCTTCGCCAAGGCCATGCAGGACCTACCTCCCTTACCCTTGCGCCTGAAACCCGATGGCTTTGCCTCCTTGCTCAATGCGATTGTCGGCCAACAGGTCAGCGTGGCCTCTGCCGAGGCGATCTGGGGACGCTTGGCTGAGGCGCAAATGACAACGCCAGACGCCGTGCGCACCGCAGAGGACGATACCCTGCGTGGCCTAGGGCTAAGCCGCCCAAAGGTGCGGTATGCCCAAGCTTTGGCTCGGGCCGAGATCGATTATGCGGCATTGCGCGATCTGCCTGCGGCGCAGGTTATCGAAACACTTGTGGCGGTGCCTGGCATCGGTACTTGGACGGCCGAAATTTACGCGATGTTCTCATTGGGGCGGGCGGATGTTTTTGCGCCGGGTGATCTGGCCCTGCAGGAAGCCGCACGTCTGATCTTTGAGCTGCCGGCAAGGCCCGTGGAAAAGGCGTTTCGCGAAATGGCCGTCGCATGGTCGCCGTGGCGGTCGGTTGCAGCCCGGATCATGTGGGCCTACTACAAGCACAACAAGCAACGGGAAGGCATCAGATGACACGCGCGTTAGAAGCTCAGCGAAAAGAACCAGTGTCCGGCGAAACACGCTCTTGCGTGGTGTTTTTGCATGGGTATGGGGCCAATGCAGCAGACTTAATTGGGCTGGCGGACCCGTTGGGCGAACATCTGCCTGACACGCTGTTTATTGCACCCGACGCGCCTGAGACCTGCATCGGCGCGCCGATGGGTTTTCAGTGGTTCCCGATCCCTTGGATCGATGGGTCCAGTGAAGAAGAAAGCCGGGCAGGGCTGGACCGGGCTGCGGCTGATTTAGATGCTTTCCTTGATGGGGTCATGGTAGACGAAGATCTGCTACCAGAACAGGTAATCGTGTTGGGCTTTTCACAAGGGACAATGATGGCGTTGCATGTGGTGCCACGGCGCGAAGATGCTGTGGCGGGGATTGTTGCGTTCTCGGGGCGTTTGCTTGAGCCGGAAAGCCTTGTGGATGAGGTCGTTTGTCGCCCGCCTGTCTTGCTGATCCACG
This sequence comes from uncultured Paracoccaceae bacterium, assembly GCA_947501555.1. GTDB lineage: Bacteria > Pseudomonadota > Alphaproteobacteria > Rhodobacterales > Rhodobacteraceae > Yoonia. Next base: position 977,742 of record CANMWG010000001.1, on the reverse strand, counting down.
GAGACCAAGACGACGTCGTGCCACCTCAATCCTTGCCGCAAGCCGCCGAGGCCCTTCAAGGCGCTGGCTGGGAGGAAGTCTATGCGCATGTCATGAAGGGCACCGGGCATGGGATCGCGCCTGACGGGCTGTCGGTGGCGCTGGCATTCATGCGCGACAGGCTAGGGATGAGCTAGTGGTTGCGCCTGTTTTTTGTGCGTAACCCTATTGGTGGGCATTTATCTCATATTTTCGTGAAAAAATTAAGAAATTGGTGATGAATTTCAGTCCGTAATGAGCTCATGCCCGGGGCCATGTGGATGAGAAAGATTTATGTCACAGAATTTACTTTTCAGCCTACTCGCCCCATCGCGGAAAATGGAACATGCGATGCAGTTGGCCCTGATATTGTTGGTGTCAGCGGCAATGGTTGTTGGGATCGATTTCATCGGTGATGGTCGGTTGCATGGTGGCGCACTGATTTATGCGGCGCAGATGCTTGTGGTGGTCGTGCCGTTTACGTTGATGCTGCGCGCTATCTCGGATCCTTTGCGTCGGCTGCAACATCGGCTGGATGGCGTTCAAAATCGGGATCCATTGACGGCCACATACAATCGGCATGCCTTTACGCGGTACGCAACACGCGCGTTGCCGCAAAGTGGGGCCCTTTTGATGCTGGACGTTGATCAGCTTAAGATGATCAATCAGCGACTGGGGCATGACGCGGGCGACCTTTGTTTGATGGCGCTTGCAATGAAATTTCGCGAGTCGACACGCGCCACGGATATCACCGGGCGTTTAGACGGCGCGACGTTTGCAATCTATATGCCGGGGGCGCCGATGGACATTGCCGCGACCATCGCTGAGCGATTGCGAGGCGGCATTCAAGTCACGACGGCAGATGGTTTGCTCCATGTCACAGTCTCTGTTGGGGCGGTGGCCGCGGATGGGATGACCCCGCTCAAAGTCTTGATGCGGGATGCGTCGGTTGCGTTGGCGCGGGCTAAACTTGCCGGGCGTGGTGGGCTGATCTTGCACGAATTGCCCGCGGTTGCCTGACAATCACCCAATAAACCGGTAAAAATTGCCGCATATGCTGGGGGTTGTCACAAATCTGACGCGATATATAGTCTTCTCTTAAGACGACAGCGGGAACGCCGTATGACGCATGTTCCCGCGCGAGGCCGTGTGGGAAACGAGATATGACGCAGAGTGATTTCAGGACCGATTTCGTCAGAGAACCAGGGGCGTTGAAGCATTATCCAGCGCTTGTGTTGAATGCAGATTACCGGCCACTGTCCTACTACCCGTTGTCCCTTTGGCCTTGGCAAGAGGCGGTGAAGGCCGCGTGGTTGGACCGGGTCGATATCGTCAGCGAATACGATGAGGTTGTGCGTAGTCCATCAACCATTATCCGTATCCCTTCTGTTGTGGTCTTGAAAGATTTTGTCAGACCGCAAAAACGGGTCGCCTTCACCCGGTTTAACCTGTTCTTGCGGGACGAATTTTGTTGCCAATATTGCGGGGCCAAAGGGGATTTGACCTTTGACCATGTCGTGCCGCGTGCCAGCGGTGGGGTGACAAGCTGGGAAAATGTAGTGGCGGCCTGTTCGCCTTGTAACTTGCGCAAAGGATCCCGGTCATTGCGTCAGTCAGGAATGCGCCTTGCCAAACCGCCACGCCAACCTGTGGCCGAACAGTTGCATAACGTCGGACGAAAATTCCCTCCCAACCATTTGCACGAAAGCTGGTTGGATTTTCTTTATTGGGATGCTGAATTAGATGCCTAAGGGATTGATGTTAATCGTTATTTAAGGCGTTTGGTGTCAGGAAATGGGCTCAATGGTTTCCAGATCATTGGCAATCGGTATAGACTTGCGGCGTTAGATGACGTAGCCAATCCGCGTTAGCGCTAACGTCTCTACCCAAAAGCGGAGTTTACTGTGGTTTCTCGCGTCATTCCTGTCGAAACATTTGATCTGGTCATCTTTGGCGGGACAGGCGATCTCGCCCGCCGCAAAATCCTGCCGGGTCTTTTCCGCCGGTTCCGTGCGGGTCAAATGCCAGCCCAGTCCCGGATTATCGGCGCTGCGCGTTCTGAATTGGATACGGCCGGTTACAGGCAGATGATCGCAGATGCCGTAGCCGAATTTGGTGGCGATGAATCGAATGATAAGAAGAGCTTACAGGATTTTCTTGATCGTCTAGATTACGTCACGATTGACGCAAAGGGCGAGGGCGGTTGGGCAACGCTCGCAGGCCTAGTCCGCCAAGATGTGGTCCAAGCTTTCTATTTCTCTGTGGCGCCTTCCTTATTCGGCGATTTGGCTGAACGGTTGCACACCCATAAGATTGCAAACGCGAAAAGCCGGATCGTTGTGGAAAAGCCCTTTGGGCGTGATCTTGAAACAGCCCGTGCCTTGAACCAGACGTTGGCAACGCATTTTCACGAAAGCCAAATCTACCGGATTGACCATTATCTGGGTAAAGAAACTGTGCAGAACCTGATGGCTGTGCGCTTTGGCAATGTGCTGTTTGAACCGCTTTGGAACAACCATTACGTCGACCATATTCAGATCACTGTAGCTGAAACCGTGGGTGTCGGCGGGCGCGGGGCCTATTACGATAAATCCGGCGCGATGCGTGACATGGTGCAAAACCACCTGATGCAATTGCTTTGCCTGATTGCAATGGAGCCACCCAGCCAGTTTGGCGCGGACGAAGTGCGCGATGAAAAGTTAAAAGTTATCAGAGCGTTAGAGCCTGTTGAGCCACATCACATCGTGCGTGGTCAATATGATGCCACCACAGATGAGCCCAGCTACCGCAATGATGCCGAAAACCCGCGCAGCTTTACCGAAAGCTTTATCGCGATGAAGTGCCATATCGCCAATTGGCGATGGGCTGGCGTACCCTTTTACCTGCGTACTGGCAAGCGAATGAAGGCGCGTTCGTCCGAAATTGCTGTTGTTTTTAAAGACCTTGGTCATTCGATCTTTGACGACGATCAGGCACGCCATCGCAATATCTTGTCGATCCGGTTGCAGCCCAATGAGGGCATGGACCTGCAGGTCACCATCAAGGAGCCGGGGCCGGGCGGCATGCGTTTGATTGATGTGCCGCTGGATATGACCTTTGCGGAGGCGCTTGGCGATGATGCTGAGGATGTGACGGATGCCTATGAACGGCTGATCATGGACGTGATCCGGGGCAACCAGACATTGTTCATGCGCGGTGATGAGGTTGAGGCCGCTTGGGGTTGGACTGACCCGCTGATCGTCGGGTGGGAGGCACGTAATGATGTGCCCAAGCTTTATGATGCGGGCTCTGCCGGGCCAGAGGATGCGATGATGTTGCTGCACCGCGACAACCGCAAATGGCGCGACATAAAGGTCTGATTTTCGTATAAATTCTGCGTACAGACGGCGTACATATACCGTACATACAGACTGCAATCTGACGATGACATCGCCCTGAGGGAGACCCGACAATGAAACTGATCGCATATCCGGACGCGGAGATGATGATGATGGATCTGGCCGACACGTTGGCCAGCGAATTGAAGAATGCGCTGTTGGTCCATGGCCGTGCGTCACTTGCTGTCCCGGGGGGCACCACGCCGGGACCTATTTTTGACAGCCTCTGCGCCGTTGATCTGGATTGGGCGCGGGTGCATGTGATGCTGACGGACGAACGCTGGGTCCCGGAAACTTCGGAACGTTCAAATACCCGATTGTTGCGCCAGCGCTTGCTGATCGAAAAGGCCGCCACCGCGCAGTATGTTCCGCTTTATGCCGAGGCTGAGACGCCGGAAGAAAAGCTGCCACAGCTGGCCGCTGATTTAGATGCGCAGCTGCCTGTTTCTGTGATGTTGCTTGGCATGGGGGCGGATATGCACACGGCCTCTATTTTCCCCGGTGCGGACCAGCTTGATCTGGCGCTGAACGGCGACGATAATCTGGTCGCGATGCGTGCACCCGGTGCGCCAGAGCCGCGCATTACGCTTTCGGCGAAGGTTCTTAATGCTGCAATGTCGCGGCATCTGGTGATCATCGGGCCTGAAAAGCGCGCAGCACTTGAGCGGGCGCAGGGTTTGTCGCCCAGCGAGGCGCCAGTCGCGGCAATTTTGAATGGCACAACAGTACATTGGGCGGAGCGCTAAACCATGTGGAAGAATTTGCAGGACCATCATGCAAAAGTAGCAGACCGTCGGTTCGAGACGCTTGTGGATGCAGAGCGCGCGGCGGAATTCACCGCGCAGGCGGACAGTATAGTGTTGGATTATGCCAAGACCAACATCGATGCCGAAGGGCGCGCGCTGTTGATCGACTTGTTGGATGCCACGGGCGTTGCCGCCAAACGCGACGCGATGTTTGCAGGCCAGCCGATCAATGAGACCGAGGGCCGCGCGGTGCTCCATACCGCGCTGCGCAACCTGGATGGCGATCCTGTTGTTGTGGATGGTAAGGATGTCATGATTGGTATCCAAGACACGCTTGCGCGGATGTCGATCTTTTCCACAGAGGTGCGCACGGGTGCCTTCAAAGGGCAGGGCGGTAAGATCACCGATGTGATCAACATCGGGATCGGTGGATCCGATCTGGGGCCAGCCATGGCTGTCAAAGCGCTTGCGCCATTCCATGATGGGCCGCGATGCCACTTTGTCAGCAACGTTGATCCGGCTGATATTGCTGGCGTTTTGCGTCAATGTGATCCGACGACAACGCTGGTGATTGTGGCTTCAAAAACCTTTACCACTATCGAAACTATGACCAATGCGCGCACAGCTCAGGCCTGGATGGCCGAGAAGGTCAGCGACACTGGCGCACAGTTTGCAGCCCTTTCAACGGCTGCGGATAAGACCGCGGCCTTCGGGATCGATCCGTCCCGCGTGTTCGGTTTTGAGGATTGGGTCGGCGGCCGGTATTCCATGTGGGGGCCCATTGGCTTGTCGCTGATGATGGCTGTGGGGCATGTGGCCTTCCGCGATTTCTTGCGCGGTGGGCAGGCGATGGATCGCCACTTTCAGTCTGCGGCATGGCACGAAAACCTACCCGCCTTGCTGGCCTTGGTGGGGATTTGGCATAATCAAATTTGCGACTACGCCACCCGTGCGGTCCTGCCTTATGATAATCTTCTCAGCCGGTTACCGGCCTATCTTCAACAGCTTGAGATGGAGAGTAACGGCAAAGGTGTCAGCATGGATGGCGCCGATTTGGATGTGCCCAGCGGTCCGGTGGTTTGGGGTGAACCCGGCACGAATGGCCAGCATGCATTCTACCAGCTGATCCACCAAGGCACTCGTGTGATCCCATGCGAGTTTCTGGTCGCCGCCCGGGGCCATGAGGATGATCTGCATCATCAGCACCAATTGCTTGTCGCCAATTGCCTTGCGCAATCTGAGGCGTTGATGCGCGGGCGCACGCTGGATGAGGCCCGCGACAAAGTCGCAGATAAATTCGAAGGCGATGAGTTGGATCGCCAAGCGCGCCACCGCGTTTTTCCGGGTAACAGGCCGTCGGTCACGATCGCGTATCCGCAGCTGACCCCCTTTGTGTTAGGACAGATCATCGCACTTTACGAGCACCGTGTGTTTGTCGAAGGCGCAGTGCTGGGCATCAATTCCTATGACCAATGGGGTGTGGAACTGGGCAAAGAGCTGGCCACTGCTTTGCAGCCGGTGGTTGAAGGTGCGCAATCAGCCGCAGACAAAGATGGGTCAACGGCGGCCTTGGTTGCGTTCTTACAAGGGAACGGAGTGTGATGTTTGCCCAGCTTGCCGCTTATGCGATGGGGGCAGTCCTGATCGGCGCCATGGTGTTTGAGGCGCGCACTGGTCGCATTCCAAACTGGCTGACGTTGGTGCCTGTAGGGCTGTTTGTGATCTTATTGGTGATTTCGGCTGATCGGTCTGCAATGTTGTGGCAACTGGGTCTTGGGGCTGTTGCATTTGCCATTGGCATATTGCTCTATGCCACCGCTGGTATGGGGGCAGGCGCTGTAAAGCTGCTGGCCGGCGTGGCGCTGTTTGTTCCGCTGAGCAAAGGGTGGCTTGCTTTGGGCGTGTTTGTCGGGGCTATCTTTGCCAGCGCAATTCTGATTAAGCTACTGCGCAAATCCTTCGCTTCGGAAGACAGCGAATGGTTGATTTTCGCCAAGGCGGTATTGCCGATGTCTTGGCCGATTGGGGCTGCAGGGTTGGCCGTCTTATTTGTGCTTTAGGGTGCGCCTGCCATCGGGTCATTTGACCAAATGACAGGCTGCTTGCGTTAGATCGCCGCTGTCACGATGATCTCAACATAAAAGTCAGGTGTGGCCAGTTTGGCCTCACCGGTCCACCGGGCAGGCGCATGCCCTTCAGGCACCCATGCGTCCCAGGCTGCGTTCATTTCGGCAAACTGTGTGTCGATGTCGGACAGCCAGATTTGTGCTGTTAGAAGATTGGTTTTGTCGGTGCCAGCTTCCGCCAAAAGCGCATCAATTTTCCCAAGAATATCATTGGTTTGATCCGTAACTGACGCCGCTGGAATACCAACTTGACCTGCCAGATAGGCGATCTCGTTGTGGATGACCAATTGGCTCATTCTGGCGTTGGTGTGGTGGCGTGTGATATTTGGCATTTGGGTCCTGTCCTTGAAATAAAAGAAGCGTAGGTGTTCGATGAACTCCTACGCCGTTTGTGACCTTGGGCCAATATCCTGTTGGGCAAATTAGCCCATAATTTCGCGATATTTTCGACGGATGAAGACCACAAGCCCAAACAAGATCGCCAGCCCGCCGATTGTCAGAACGATGTAGTTCTTGATGACAGTGCCGGTGCCTAATGACGGGACCGAAGACAGATCGGCCGAGATGTTGCCAAGCCCTTGTTGGTATTTCAGTTCCTGTGCGCTTAGATCGCCGTAGCGGTCCGTATCGCACCGGTTCTCACCAAGTGCATAGCTGATTGAGCTTGTGTAGATCGGCAGGAACAGGAAAACCCGGTGTTCAACAAGGTGACAGACCGAGATGGGCTGACCTGCCGGGTCCGTCAGTTTGGTTTCTTCGACGAACTGAAGCGCCTCGCGCGTGCCGTTAACTTGGGCGCTGGCAGAAACGGTTGAAAACAAAGTAAGAAAGGCGGCAATTGCTGCGATGATGGGGAGGCGCATAATGTGTTCCAATAGTTAACGATACCGGGGTGTTTCGCTGCCAATAATGGCGAAACATCGTCCAACTTGCGAAAACACAGTGGTCTGACCTATCGCACGTCTGGAGCGGGTAACGGGAATCGAACCCGTAACTGAAGCTTGGGAAGCTTTCGTGATACCTTTTCACCATACCCGCTGATGCGCTCGAGATACGCGTCCCGTTAGAGCGCGTCAATGCCGATTACGACCCTTCAAGAGGCCGGGAATTGCGGGCGGTTGCCTGCAGGTTAACAAGCTGTGTGTCGCTGATTTGCTGGTAATAGATGACGTCCATCCAGCTGTCTGCACGTCGCGCATCGGGGTTGTAGGGCCGGTCAACGACAGCGCAGAGTATGATTTTGATATTGGAGAAATTGGGCAATGTCCGCCAATGGGCGATCTCGCCCCGGCAGGTTGCGTCACCGCTTGCCAAGCCAACAGCATTATCCGTGGGCTGCACCAAACCGATCATCCCTAATTGTCGACCCGATACATCAGATGTGATCATGCAGAGGATCGGCGCGGTCAGGGCGATCCCGTCAGCGCTTGTGTTGGTGCCTTCACGGGGGTTGACGCATGTGTTTGTCAGAACGCCCGAATTGTCCGAGAACGATGCATTATGGCGTCGGTAGAACGCGCTGATTAACGTGTCGCCCATGCGCGGGGTTTGCGTGAACTGATCGGTCCGAAAGGCAAAGTTGTAGGGCGTGAAACCGTCGGTCGCTTCTTTGTCTTCAAACGTGAACGCCGCTCCGTGGAACGTTAATTGCCCAAAGCGCATCGTGGCCGCAAAGGTGCGGTGACCCCTTAAGGGGCTGACTTGAGGCACCGTGCTTTCAGGGCTGTCATCGCTGGCTGCGATGAATTCGGGCATGGACAATGACTGACCCGCATTGATGTAGCGGCCTGCAAAAAACAGGATTGCCAATGCGGCGACAGCGAAGAGGAGCGTGTTCATGTAGTAGCTTTTCATAACACCTTTTAGCCATCCGTTAAGAATCTGTTAACAGCGAATCTCGCGTGATAGTTAACGCACCGCAATTGCGGTTTTTTTGGGTGCAGATGTGGTATTTACGTGGCGGCAAACTGGGGGCGCTTCACAAATAGTTGAACACGTAACGCGTGTATTTGGCGACGTAGCGTCAGGTCTTCTGCGTTGAAGGCGCACCAGCAGATAAATGGTGCTCGGAAAAACATCGGCTCTGTTTTCCTGTTCTGGCATCTCAGGGCGGCGTTCTTGCCGTCCTCAATCACAAACTGACCTGAAAGGTTGAACCCATGTCCAAATCCACTCTACGCAGCCTAACCCTGGCGATCGCATTGTCCGCAGCATCTTTTGCGACAGCGGATACCTACTTTGAAAACGGTAACACACTTGTCTCAAGCGATGTGCTCGAATTGGGCCTAATCACCGCTGACGGTGCTGGTGTTGTCGAAGTCTACGATTTCCATACAGGCGAAATGGGAGCTTTGTTGGGGACCGAGAGCATTCAGCAAGGTGCGAACACTGATGTGCGCGTTAATACAGGGGCCCGGGTCAGCCACGATGTTCTTGTTGTTGTCCGGGTTGGCGGGCAAATCGCAGCTCAGAAGGAATTTGACATCAATTCGAACTAAGAACTGAACGTCATCACCCAATCGCTAGAATGGATCAGCCTGCCACATCGGGCTGATCCAAAAAACGGCATGTGAAAGGCCAGATTGCGTCGCCGACTGTCTGACCCTCTGATGATCGATTTTTGCCGATCACTTAAGAAACGAATGTGACAAAAGCACTAGTGGCGCATGTTAGGCGTTGACCGCATAAATGTCTTCTCGTGTCGCTGGTGGTCCGGTGACCCCCTGACGCCTTTTTGACGCCAGTGTTTGATACAGGTTGACCACATTTCGTTGAAACCCGATCGCAAACAGTGCGAAATACGCGAGCCACAGTCGTGTGATTTCATCCCCGACCAAGTCTTCCGCCGCTTCGCGATTTTTCCAAAGGTTATCGTGCCAATGCATGAGGGTGAGTTGGAAGTGTTCGCGCAGCGACTCTGTGTCATGGACTTCGAACCCTAAGCGTTCGAAGTCGGTGATCGTGCGTCCAATGTGATCAAGCTCGCCGCCCGGAAAGATGTATTGCGTGATCGTCTTTTGATAGCCGGTAGGCTTGTCAAAATCCGCCAAGTTGGGCGTCACCCGCCGGGTGGAAGCCTGATGCAAACACAGCCCACCCGGTTTCAACATGCGGTGTATGTTCTTGTAGTAGCTGTCGTAATTCGCGGTCCCGATATGTTCGAACATCTCGATCATTGTGATTTTGTCGAAGTGGTTTTTTTCTTGCAGATCGCGGAAGTCTGTCAGATGGACTGAGACTTTGTCGTCTAACCCGCGGTCTTTGATACGTTGTTGGACGATGGCCAACTGCTCTTCTGACAAAGTGACGCCTTTGACGGTCACGCCGTAATGTTCAGCCGCGTGACAGGCGAGGCTGCCCCAGCCGCAGCCCACGTCTAGCATCACTTCACCTGGTTTCAGCCGCAGTTTCCGGCAGATGTGATCCAATTTGTCGATCTGGGCCTGATCAATGCTGTTGTCCCAATCCCGGAAATAGGCACAGCTGTAGACCATCCCCTTGTCCAGAAACAATTTATAGAAATCGTTAGAGACGTCGTAGTGGAACGCGATCATGGCCTTATCATCACGCTTGGTTTTTTGCAGCCGGTCCAGAAATGACCGCGCCGAAAACCGTGTGCCTTCTTTGACCACGTAGGGCGCCAGCGCCTTTAGGAGTTTTGTGCGCGGATAGGATTTGAGGAATTTGATGATGCTCACATGATCCACCGCCCGCAGCAGTTGCAACGGCGAGGCGTCGGTGATGGTCACGCCTTTGTTGCCATAGAGCCCGAACAGCGTCTCAAGGCCAGGTTTCATCAGTAATTGCCGGATCGTGTCAGAGGATGTGATGACCACCTCTACGTTTGGTGTATCACTGCGGCTGTATTCCACCGATGACCCATCCCACAGCGTCACCGTGAGATCAGCGTTGATTGTCCCTTTTCCAGCTTCCAGAACGGATTTTATGGATTGAAGATGCACGCCCATACGCAAGCCCCCCTTGATGTATGCGGTTTCACCAAGCAAGCGCAGCCAAGCCCTGCCTTAACCATTTCATAACCAAGAATGTCTTTCGAAATGGTTAACGCGTTTTCCGGCTGCGCCGTCTGCCAGACCCGGCCGCGTTGGTGTTGAACGTCGCAGTAGGCAAAGTGACAATGGATTGCAGGATCGGGAAGGGCTCAACCGCGTTGGGGATGGCGGATGCATTCACGAAATGCTCTTGGAAGCGCGGCTCAATCGCGGTTTCGATTTTGTGGATGTTGTGCACTACAGTTTCGATCTCGCGCCGGGCGTCGGTGTTCAGCAGGGCGATCCGTGCGCCGGTGCCCGCCGCATTGCCCGCGCTTGTCACTTTATCCAATGGTGCGTCTGGGATCATCCCCAGCACCATCGCGTGTTTCGGGCTGATATGCGCCCCGAAGGCCCCGGCCAGCACGACCCGGTCAACTTTGTCCACACCGAATTTATCCATCAAGAGCCGTGCCCCAGAATAGAGCGCGGCTTTGGCCATCTGAATTTGCCGGATGTCTGTATTCGTGACCGTGATCTTTGGCCCCCCATCCGCCGTGCCATCATAGAGAAGGTAGGAATTCGTCCGCCCATCCTCAAAGCAGTTTGGCGATCCGGTTTGTTCGGCTGATCCGATCAACCCCGGGCTGTCGACGATCCCGGCCAGTCGCATTTCGGCGACGACCTCGATGATCCCGGACCCGCAGATCCCTGTGATCCCGGTCTGTGCGATGGCGGCGTCAAAGCCTTCTTCGTCGGACCAGATGTCGCTGCCGATGACCTGAAACCGGGGCAGTTTGGTGACCGGATCGATTTCGACATGCTCAATCGCGCCGGGTGCTGCCCGTTGACCACTGCTGATCTGCGCCCCTTCGAACGCAGGGCCAGTGGGGGAGGAGCACGCGAGCACCTTGTCCTTATTCCCAAGGATGATTTCCGCGTTCGTGCCCACATCCACAACCAGCACGAGGTCTTCGGATTTATCGGGTGCTTCGGACAAAGCCACGGCAGCTGCATCGGCGCCGACGTGCCCCGCGATGCAGGGCAACAAATAGACCCGGGCGGCGGGGTGCAGGTTCAGGTCTAGCTCAAGCGCGCGCAGTGAAATTGCATCAGATGTGGCCAACGCAAAGGGGGCTTGGCCAAGCTCATAGGCGTCGATCCCAAGGAAGAGGTGGTGCATGACCGGGTTACAGACGAAGACCGCATCCATGATCAGGTCACGGTCAATCTCGGCCTCGGCGGCGATTTGTACGAACAGCGCATTCATCCCTTCGCGCACGGCGCGGGTCATCTCATCTGAACCGGAAGCATTCATCATGCCATAGCTGACCCGGCTCATCAGGTCTTCGCCGAAGCGGATTTGCGGGTTCATGATGCCGGAGGATGCGACCACCTCGCCCGTGCGCAGATCGCAAAGGTGTGCTGCGATGGTTGTGGACCCAAGATCAACGGCCAGCCCGTAGATCGTGCCTTCGTAGAACCCCGGCCAGATTTCGATGATCCGGGGTGAAAACACAGCGTCCCCAAGGTGAACGGCGACGGTGACTTTCCATTCCCCTTTGCGCAAGGCCGATTGCAGGGTGGTCAGCACCCGCAAATCGGCCTCAAGATCGGGCAGGTCCCAATCCCGGCGCAGGGCTGTCACCAGCCGTTCCAGATCTCCGGAAGGATCGTGCATATCAGGCTCGGCCACCTCAACATAATAAAGCCGGGTTGAGGGGTTCATGGTGATGTCGCGCGCCTCGGCCCGTTTGCGCACGACTTGTTTATGCACCTGGCTTTCGGCGGGCACGTCGATGACAATGTCAGATTGGATCGTGGCTTGGCAGCCCAAGCGCCGGCCTTTTTTCAACCCGCGTTTGTCGTCATAGCGTTGTTCCACGCTGTTCCATTCGGATAGCGCTGTGTCGGCGACTGTGACCCCGTGTTTGGAGAATTCGCCGTAGGAGGGTGTGATCTGGCACTTTGAACAAATGCCGCGCCCGCCGCAGACGCTATCAAGGTCAACGCCAAGCTGTCGTGCTGCCGTCAGCACAGGTGTCCCGGCGGGGAAATGCCCCCGTTTGCCGGACGGGGTGAAGATGACAAGTGGGTCGTTGGACATAAGGAGCGCCTGTAAACGTGTTGAGGGAATGTAGCCTGCTTGGGCCAGAGTAAAAGGCCCGTATCCGTCATAATGACTATGTGCAGCGGCATATGGTTCGGCGCAATCCTGATCATGCAATTGAGTGTTGTCGAGATCGATTGCCACGATTGATGTAAGGCCTATTTGGGATCGGCCGGCGAAAAGATCGGCGGGGACTATATATTAGGACAAGATGTCCGTCCCCCAAAGCCAAACGGCCAGTGGCACCGGCAATGTTGCGATCGTCAATGTCAGTAGAATATGGCTGGTCCGGAATAGCCGGCTGAGGCCTGCGACCATCAGAATGCCACCGCCGCCGCCCAAAACGCTGTTGCCAGGAAGATTGATCAGCAACCCAAGCGTCAAATATCGGTAGTTGCACACGATGGGTGCGAGCCAGCGTGGCATCTTGTCTTGGATTGTCGAAAGTCGCTGGTCGGTTGGCGTGCTGTTAACGTGTTCCAGCAGGGTACACAGCCGATGCAGATAGAGATCATCACAAAGCTGCATCAACTTGTCCAGCGGCGCATATTGGCCCACAAGAAAGGCCAGAAATAGCCCCACGACTGTGGCCACATAGACAAATGGCGCGGCATCCGCCCCTTGGATAACCAAGAGGGCCACTCCGATTTCCACTCCAGGTACAAACGGCATCGACAACAAGATGATATAGCCCAGCATCACCATGACGATCATACCGGTCATGGCGCGCGCAGCGGTGTCGGTTTCCAGCTGCGCGATCTTTGCTGTCAACATGTCCAAACCCAGTTTGACCAACCAGATCAACATCACAATGAACGCAAGCCTGATTACTAGCCGAGCCAGCCTATGCCAAAGAGGCGGCGAATTGCTGTGTGAGTTCCCCATTAGGGTCACACTGTCTGGTCCAAGGTCTGCCTACAAGTCACATTTTGATCAATTTGGTCTTTCGGAGCCAGCCCATCCATGCGATAGCGACGTGCCAAGTGATGCCAGCATGGGGGACCCTATTATGCAGATTCGCGAGGCACTTACCTTTGATGACGTTTTGCTGGTGCCAGGGGCATCCAGTGTGTTGCCGTCGACGGCAGACACCCGCACGCAGGTGACCAAATCAATCTCGATGAATATCCCGCTACTCTCAAGCGCGATGGACACCGTGACCGAAGGCCGGATGGCCATCGCGATGGCCCAAGCCGGAGGCATTGGCGTCGTTCACAAGAACCTTGATGTTGATGCGCAGGCCAAGGAAATCCGCCGGGTCAAACGTTTTGTGTCCGGGACTGTCTATAACCCCGTGACCCTGCGCCCCGATCAGACCCTTGCCGACGCCAAGGTCTTGATGGAGCGCTACCGGATTACCGGTTTCCCTGTTGTGGGTGAGGATGGCAAAGTTGTTGGCATCGTTACCAATCGCGATATGCGTTTTGCCCAAGATGACGCCACCCCCGTCAGTGTCATGATGACCACCGATAATCTGGCGATACTGACCGAGCCTGCGGATCTGGATGAGGCCCGGTCATTGATGCAATCCCGCCGGATAGAAAAATTGCTGATCACGGACGGGCAGGGCAAGCTGACGGGTTTGCTGACCCTGAAGGATAGTGAACAAGCCGTCCTAAACCCCATTGCCTGCAAGGATGAATTGGGTCGGCTGCGTGTCGCCGCCGCCTCGGGTGTGGGGGATGCGGGCTTTGCCCGGAGCGAGGCACTGGTGGATGCCGGTGTCGATATGATCGTCATCGACACCGCCCATGGCCATTCCGAAGGCGTCGCACAGGCGGTTGAACGCGCCAAGATGCTGTCCAACGAGGTGCAGATCGTGGCGGGAAATATTGCGACCGGTGAGGCTGCCAGAGCCCTGATCGGCGCCGGTGCGGATGCAGTGAAAGTCGGTATCGGGCCCGGGTCGATTTGCACCACCCGGATGGTTGCAGGTGTGGGCGTTCCCCAGCTGACCGCGATCATGGATTGCGCCAGTGGTGCGGGTGATGTGCCCGTGATTGCTGATGGCGGCATCAAGTTTTCGGGCGATTTTGCCAAGGCGATTGCGGCCGGTGCCTCCTGCGCGATGGTCGGATCCATGATTGCCGGCACTGACGAAAGCCCCGGTGAGGTGATCCTGTATCAGGGGCGGTCGTTCAAGTCATATCGTGGGATGGGCAGCCTGGGTGCCATGGCACGTGGATCCGCCGACAGGTATTTCCAGAAAGATGCCGCCAGCGATAAGCTGGTCCCTGAAGGCATCGAAGGGCAGGTGCCTTATAAGGGTTCAGCCAGTGCTGTGGTTCATCAATTGGTTGGCGGTTTGCGTGCCGCAATGGGGTATACCGGCAATGGGACCATTGAGGCGATGCGCAAGAACTGTAACTTCGTCAAAATCACTGGTGCGGGCCTGAAAGAAAGCCATGTACATGATGTGCAAATCACCCGCGAAAGCCCCAACTACCGGGTTGGTTAGAACGAGGGGAGGCCCCTCGTTCGTTCAACCGATTTAGGCTCTTCGCCGCCACATCATCTTTGCACCGCCAAAGAGCGCCACAACGAGGGCCAAAATCCATGCAGGCATCTTGAGCGAGTTGGCATCGGACGGGCTTGGTGAAAGTGCGGCAACCCGTCCTTGCGTGAACGGCTTGAGGTAGAAGAAATTGGGCCCTCTGGTGAAGCCATTGTTGCTCATCGCGTCTCGGGCAACGTCACTATAAGAGGTTGAGCTGCTGCGGGTGCCGTTGATCGCAAAAACCGGGCTCATTGCGCCATCGGCTTGGGCGTTTGCGTTCACCCAATCAACGAACTCATCATCAAGACGGTTTGGGATGACAATTGCAGCCTTAACTTCGGTGTCGTCGACCGAAGAGGCCGGATCAAACAGCATGTAAATGATATGCGCGTTGCTGTCGTTGTCGGAATCTTTGTGTAGCGAATAGATATGATCGGTGTTGATCTGCGCCGTGACGTTTACTTCATTCGCGAGATCCGCGTCTGACGGTATGAATTCCCCAAGGCTGACCAGCTCTGGTGCGTCACCCTGCAAGGCTTCTGCGCGTGCTGCAATGCCCGCTCGGTTTTCGCTGTCGGCATAAAAGCCAAGCCCCACGAGAATGGCCGCAATGACGAAATAGGCGACCGGTGGCAGGCTGAGTAATAGGCGGATCATAATAGTTTCCTTTTTGTTAGGGCTGAATTTTTGCGCGTTACCCATTGCGAAATCAACATCCGCGCATGAAAACATGCGGATCGTTGCCTGTTCGACCCTGCTGACTGTCACCCCGACGCTTGACTGTCCCGCGTTGCACGACAATAGGGGGGCAACTGCGATCGGGTGTTTCATACGCGCCGATCCGACCAAAATCCTACGACGGTCAAGGAGTTGACATTGACACGCATGGTAGATGCCTCATGACGCCAGCAGCCCGTATCAGTGCCGCGATCACATTATTGGACCGGGTGTTCGCCGGCGAGTTGGCCGACCGTGCTCTGGCAAACTGGGGCCGGCAGAACCGCTATGCGGGGTCCAAGGACCGCGCTGCAATCGCCGATCTGGTCTACGAGGTTTTGCGCCAAATGCGCAGCTTGGCCGCACTTGGCGGCGGCACACAGGGCCGCGCGTTGTTGTTGGGTTATGTTCGCAACAACGGGTTGGACCCTAACACCATTTTTGGGGCCGGAACCTATGCCCCATCACCCTTGACTGAAACGGAACGCAGCGCTGGCAGACAGCCGTTGCCAGCGAGTGCCGAGTGCGTGGATTTCCCTGAATGGCTCTGGCCTGATCTATGCGAAACCTTGGGGGACAGGGTTCAAGAGATCGGCAAGACCATGCAGGGTAGGGCGCCGGTGCATTTGCGTGTCAACTTGGCCAAGCTCACCCGCGCTGACGCAATTGCAGAGCTTTCCGGACAAGGCGTCAGCGCTCAGCCGCATGCCTTGTCACCCGCGGCTCTAGAGGTTGTGGAAGGCGCACGAAAGGTCCGAAGCGCACCGGCCTATCTGGACGGCAAAGTCGAGTTGCAAGATGCGTCATCGCAAGCCGTGGCAGACATGGTCCCGCTTTCCAAAGGTGAAACCCTGTTGGATTTTTGCGCCGGAGGCGGGGGCAAGACCCTGGCTATTGCGGGCCGTGTTAATGCTGCGTTCTTCGCCCATGATATTGATCGCGGACGGATGAAGGACTTGCCGGCACGGGCGTCTCGGGCTGGGGTTAATGTCGGTCTGCTGTCCGCGCCAGAGGTGGTGCAAAGCGCACCCTTTGATACCGTGTTGATCGATGCCCCCTGTTCAGGCAGTGGGTCTTGGCGTCGTGATCCGCAAGGGAAATGGTTGCTGACCCGCGACATGCTGAACCGCACTTTGGATCTACAGCGTGATATCTTGGACCAAACCGTTCCAGTTGTGAAACCGCAAGGCCATTTGGTCTATGCAACCTGTTCATTGCTTGCTTGCGAGAACCGGCGTCAGGTTGATGCATTCCTGTCTCGACAGGCTGGATTTACGTTGTCGGCCGAAAGGTCCTTGACGCCACTGGATGGCGGGGATGGGTTTTATTGTGCCGTTCTGCAACGCAACCACACCTAGCACAAAAGCGATACTGATCTGACAGTCGGTGTGCCTTGTCCCAGCGGTTGAAATGACGCAGTCGGTTGGCCAGACCAATGTCTATGTTAAGGTTTAGGGGCTGGCGCTAGACGCAAGTAGGCCGCATCGGCCGTGTTTTGCTGTTTGCCTTTAAAACAACCTATGATTGCCACAGTAACCATACTATGCTGGGGTTAAGCTTTGGTTAATCGTTATTTTGTACCCCGTATTGAGAATTTTGTGAGGTTAGGACGTGCCAACAGACCAGTCGATCGTTTCCCCTGTTTCTTCAAAATCAGCTGGCGCGCCGTTGCTTTGGAAAATCCTTGCGACTGCCATTGCCTGCTGCATTGTGGCTTATTGGATGCCGTTTGATCTGATGCAATTGGGTTTGCTGATATGCGGGGCGACGTTGGGTTTACTGGGCATCGCATTGTGGGTGCGTCAGAAAATGCTGGAGCGACACACTGCGCGGCTGGATAAGACTGCGATGCAGCTGATTTCATATGATGCAGACAATGCTTTCTTAACGGATACGGCCTGCACTGTAACCTTTGCCAATTCCGTCGCCTCGGACCGGTTTGGCGATTGTGCAGGCAAATCGCTTTCCACAGTGTTTGGAGATATGTTGGCCAACCCGGATGGGGTTTTAAATAGGCTTGCGGGGCGGGTGTTAGACGGCGGGGCCAGCAAAGAAGATATTGTTACGCGCGCCGGGCATTTCAGGTTGTGCGTTTCATCAATCGGTCCGGACCGGCTGTTATGGCGCCTGAACGACCTTGGCGAACTCTGCAAAACCAACGTACGCGGGACAGAAAGTCCGGCGCTGCCACTTCTGCATTGCGGCGCGAATGAAACGATTTCTCAACTTAACGATGCCGCACGCAGCCTGATTGGAAGCCGTCCTAAGGTCTTGTCGGATGTTATTGATGATTTGCCTTTGCGCTCTGGCCAAACACATTCTGTCAAGCTGGCGACGGGTCGGATACAGGCCTTGATTGCGGTTGTTGAGGGCAACCATGGCGCGCGCGACGTCTTTATCTTGCCCGAGGTTGTTACAACAACCGCACCTCGTCAGCTTGAGGCTGGATGGGATGCGATTGAAGATTTGCCGGTTCCTTTGTTGAAAATTGCCGCAAACGGAGAGGTGTTGGCCTCAAACCGGGAAGCCCGACAGTTGCTGCATATCGAGGACACGGATGGTCTTCGGATGGGGGATATGCTGGATGGGCTGGGGCGCCCAATGAATGATTGGCTCAGCGAAGCAGCGGAAGGGCGGGGTGGTCATGCCTCACAATTTTTGCGGGGGCGGGGCAACAACCAAGATACATTTGTACAGGTGACACTGAATATCGTAGGCCAGCCCGAAGACAGGCATTTGATCGCCGTGCTGAGCGACGTTACCGAGCTGAAGACGCTTGAGGCGCAATTCGTGCAAAGCCAAAAGATGCATGCTATCGGGCAATTGGCAGGTGGCGTCGCGCATGATTTCAACAACCTTCTGACGGCTATTTCGGGACATTGCGATCTTTTGCTTTTGCGCCATGATGAGGGAGATCAGAACTATGGTGATTTGATCCAGATCCATCAAAATGCCAATCGCGCAGCCAGCTTGGTGGGCCAATTGTTGGCATTTTCGCGGAAGCAAAACCTGCAGCCGGAGGTGATCGATCTACGCGATACTTTGTCTGATTTGACCCATCTTTTGAACCGATTGGTCGGCGAGAAAGTCACGCTTTTGCTGCACCATCATCCGGCTTTGGCGCAAATCAAAGCAGATAAACGCCAGCTTGAGCAGGTTTTGATGAACCTTGTGGTGAATGCCCGTGATGCCATGTCGGGCGCGGGCGAGATCAAGGTGATGACCGAAAACCTGACGCTCAAGACCCAGATGGTCAAAGATCGGGCTGTGGTGCCGCCGGGCAAATATGTGGTGGTCAAAGTCATCGACGAAGGCCACGGTATTCCGCCGGAAAAGATATCCAAGATATTTGAACCTTTCTGGACAACCAAGCGTCCGGGCGAGGGCACCGGGCTGGGGCTGTCCACGGCTTACGGGATCGTGAAGCAAACCGGCGGTTACATCTTTGTGGAAAGCGATGTGGGCGTTGGCACGCAGTTTTCGCTTCTGTTCCCAAGCTATGATCTCCCGGTAGCGGCACCTGTGGTCGTGAAAGCAGAAAAGCCAAACCTCAGTAGCACGGCGGCCGATGGCGTTGTGTTGCTGGTTGAGGACGAAGCGCCCGTGCGCGCCTTTGCATCGCGTGCGTTGCGGTTGCGCGGGTATACCGTGCTCGAAGCCGATTGCGCCGAGGCAGCACTTGATCTGCTGCAGGATACGGAATTGCGGGTCGATATCTTTGTCACAGATGTCATTATGCCAGGGCTGGATGGACCGACCTGGGTGCGCAAGGCCTTGAAGGAAAGACCCAACACGCGGGTCGTGTTTGTTTCGGGCTATGCGGAGGATGCTTTTGGCGACGAGGATACGCGGATCCCCAATTCGGTGTTCCTACCTAAGCCATTTTCACTGAATGCCTTGACCCAAACTGTGCATGCCCAATTGCAAGAAGAACCAATGCAAGCACAATCTGCGTGAGGTGGGTTTTAACCCGCCGCCCGTGATGGATTATGTGTCGGCCAAAGCCACCAAATGTGCGGCTGATCCGGTTAGTGCGGCATAATCATCTTCAATCACATCGACGGCGAAGTTACCCATAAAGCCCGCAAAACGGCCCTTATCACGGAAGGCATCAGCAAAGCCAAAGTCGCTGAGATGCGGCGCAATCGCGCGCGCGACTCCACCGACCAATGACACACCGCCAAAGGGCAGTTGGATCAATGAGAGATTGCCGCAAACGGTACCCAGTATCTGGGTAAACAGCTTGGCTGCATCCACAGCGCGTGGGTCCGTGCCGCTGCTG
This sequence comes from uncultured Paracoccaceae bacterium, assembly GCA_947501555.1. Lineage (GTDB taxonomy): Bacteria > Pseudomonadota > Alphaproteobacteria > Rhodobacterales > Rhodobacteraceae > Yoonia. The sequence goes on along the minus strand of CANMWG010000001.1, from coordinate 957,877 downwards.
CAGGCCGTCATAATGTCCTGGGCTGAAGCGTCTTGCGGGTCGTCTGCCTCTTGTCCCAAAAACGCATAGACACGTTCCAAGCCGCGCCCTGACAATACGTCCTCAACCGCTGGGAACCCATGAGCGGTCGAGACGAATTGGCACAAGCGCAATTCCATTTCGTTGCGGATCGGCAGGTTGGCGTGACCACATTCAGACGGGGGCACGATCCGGCCCTGTTCCAAGTCAAACACAGGGGCGGCATTGAACCCGGTGCCAATTCCGACCACCAAACGCGCAGCGTTTGGCCGTATCGCGGGCCCGGGCAAGATGCTGCGGATATTGCCTGGATCTATATAGCCCAACGCATGCCCTTGCGCCTGTAGATCGTTTAGAATTGCCACAGTTTCGGCATTGGTTGCGCGGCGCAGCGTATCTTTATCAATGGTCCAGTCTAGGTTGGTCAATGTCGCCGTGCCGTCATGCACGGGTCCGGCCACCGCCACACAGGCCGCAACCGGATCAACACCGCCTTCATCTGCGATGTATTGGCGCAATACGGATTCCAGCCCGGGATAGTCCACGTTGCGGTAGCGCCGGATGGTACCATCAACAATCTGACGTCCGCTGGCCAGTGCGACACGCGTATTCGTGCCGCCGATATCTGCGACAAGCGCGTAAGTGTTTTTGGGATGTCCCATTGCAGTCCTTAGCGGGCTATGGCGGATTTGAGCGCGTGATAAGACGCTTTCGGGGTCCGCTTCAAGGTGTCAAAATCCACATGCACCATCCCGAACCGCTTTTCATAACCAAAGGCCCATTCGTAATTGTCCAGCAGGGACCAATAAAAGAACCCTTGTACATTTGCCCCATCCGCGATGGCTTGCTTGGTTGCCAGCACATGGTCCGATACGAATTTCAGCCGGACAGGATCATAGACTGCCCCGTTTTCGATCTTGTCATCCCATGCCATGCCGTTTTCCGTCACATAAAGGGGTAGATCGCCAACGTAGTCCCGCGACAGCCGTGTGAGGAAACCGTGCAGGCCGTCTGGAAAGATCTCCCATCCCATTTGGGTCTTTTCACCGGGGCCTTCTTCTCCCTGCACGTGGGGCCATACGGTTGTTTCATCCGTTTTGACGGTGTGCCGGGTATAATAATTGACGCCCAGATAGTCGATTGGCTGACTGATCAAGTCCATATCATCCTGCCATCCGTCTGGCATATGAGGCTCAAACCCTTCAAGCGCTTCTTGCGGGTAGCAGCCCTGGCTGATGGCTTCGATAAACCAACGATTAAAGATTGCGTCCGTGCGTTTTGCGGCCAAGATCGCACCGGAGCTGTCATCGGCTGGGTCTGTGTGGTCGAAGTTCAGCACAATGCCGCAGTTTTTCATATCTTTCGCGCGTAGCCGTGACAGGCTGATACCATGCGCAAGCATGATATGATGCATCGCACGCGCGGTGGCCCGAATGTCTTTCAGACCGGGCGCATGGTGCCCCAGAAAATGCGATAGATAGGCCACGCACCAAGGTTCATTGATGGTCGAAATCGCCGCGACCCGGTCTCCGATCCTATCCGTGATTGCATCGGTGAAATCACCGAAATATTCGCAAGTGTCCCGGTTCACCCACCCGCCCTTGTCGGCCAAGGCCGCTGGCAGCTCCCAGTGGTAGAGCGTCTGAAAAGGCTTCAACCCGCGATCCAGCATCGCATCGACAAGCCGATCGTAGAAATCCAAGCCCGCAGGGTTCACAGTGCGCCCGTCGGGCATGACCCGCGCCCAGGATGTGGAAAACCGATAAGCATCCATGCCTGCGTCTTTCAACAGGTTGAGATCTTCGGCGAACCGGTGGAAGTGATCGCAAGCCACAGCCCCATCTTCGGCCCGCACCACATTCCCGGGGCCTGCCGCAAAGGTATCCCAATGGGTCAGCCCCGCACCGCCGAATTTATGCCCCTCGATCTGATAGGCAGCCGTGGCGGCACCGAACAGAAAACCTGTTGGAAAATTGCTGCGTTTGAAGTCCATTTCATTCCTTCCGGGGGGCGGGTCCTGTTGACCGGCCAACCATTAATTCTGCTTCGAGAAGTTCGTTTTGCGGCGGTTGCAAAGGGTCTGCGATGGCCGCGAGCAGCATCTCGGCCAAGCGCCGTCCGGCATACCGTACCGAGGATCGCGTTGCTGTGAAAATCGGGATATCGCCGCCGTTTTGCAAGTAGGACAGGTCATCGTCATGGGTGATCACAGAGACATCCTTGCCCATCACAAGCCCAGCTTCCTCAATCGCCCGCCGCGCACCCAGGGCGCTGATCAACGAAGAACACATGATTGCCGACGGCGCGTCGTTTTGCCCGAGCAGGTCCGTGGTTGATTGATAGCCAAAATCTTCGGTCATTTCGTCGGATCGCATCAATGCGGGGTCAACGCAGATATCATGCGCCTGCAAAGCAGCTTCATATCCGTCGCGGCGCCGATAGGCGAAATCCATGAATTCCGCCCCGTTAATCAGGGCGATCCGCCGGTGTCCGAGATCGTAAAGAAAATCTGTGGCTCGCAGGAATGCATGGCGGTTGTTCACATCAAGCCAAGTGTAGGGCAGGGTGCAGCCAGAGGCCCGGCCATGCACCGCAAAGGGCAAGCCCAGATCATTGAGCAGCGGGATGCGCGGGTCATTCATGCGGGGTCCATGGACGACAACGCCATCCACCGCCCGGCGGGACTTTAAGCTGGTATAGACTTTTTCTTCGTCGCTATCGTCCACAATCGAGAGGATCATTTCATACCCGTGCCGGGCATAAGTTTCGCCCGCACCGGCGATGAAATCCCCAAAGACCGGGTTTACCATTTCATGCTTGTCCGACACCGGGATGACATGCCCGATGGCCAAGGCTTTGCCTGTGGCCAGGCCCTTGGCGCGGTTGCTTGGATGGTAATTGAACGTCTTTGCGGCCTCTTGCACGCGCGCCCGGGTCGCCGGGCTGACCTCAGGATAGCCATTGAGCGCACGGCTGACCGTGGTCTGACTAAGCCCGAGACTTTGCGAGAGTTCCTTTAGGTTCATACCGTGTCAAATTTCCAAAGCGCTTTCATCATTTGGTGCACAAATAATACGCCTTTGCGTCAGATGTTCATCACCGTAATCGTTTCAGTACCCTGCGTTTCGAAAGATTCCAAGCGTTTTTTGCATATCAAAGGTGTGTTGACACTTAGGTCAACTTCGCCGAGTGTAATTGAATTCAAAGCGCTTTGGGTTTGATTCCAATGTGTGAGAAAAAGTTAAGTCGCACGATTTCGTGCATGAGCGTTCACGTGCCTTTCGGGCGCGATTGGGAGGAAATTCAATGAAAATGAAACTGTATGCCAGTGTGGCAGCGGTTGCTTTGGGCACGGCGGCCCAAGCTGAACAGATCACCGTTTTTGGCCCTTGGTTAGGTCCGGATCAGGAAGCGGCCGAAAAGGTTTTGGCAGCGTTCGCTGAAGCCTCTGGTCACGACGTGCGCTACACTGGTTCTGACAGCTTTGAACAGCAGATCATGATCGATGCCGAAGCAGGCTCTGCACCGAATGTGGCTGTATTTCCCCAGCCGGGTCTGGCCGCAGATATGGCCGCGCGCGGGTTTTTGACGCCGCTCAAAGACGGGACTGAGGATTGGATCAACACGAACTATGCCGCTGGCAGCTCTTGGGTTGATCTGGGCACTTATGCGGATGAAGATGGCAACGACCAGCTGTATGGCTTTTTCTACAAGGTCAATTTGAAGTCATTGGTCTGGTACAACCCCGAAAATTTCGAAGATGCGGGATACGACATTCCTGAGACCATGGAAGAGCTGATCGCCTTGTCTGATCAGATCGTGGCTGATGGTGAAACACCTTGGTGCATTGGTTTGGGATCGGGTGGTGCGACGGGCTGGCCTGCAACGGATTGGGTTGAAGACTTTATGCTGCGCACCCAAACCACGGATGTTTATGACGGTTGGGTCAGCAACGATATTCCGTTTGATGACCCACGGATTGTGGCCGCGATTGAAGAATTCGGCGCCTTTGCTCGCAATGATGATTATGTCGCGGGTGGTGCGGGGCAGGTGGCCTCAACCGATTTCCGCGATAGCCCCAAGGGCCTGTTTTCATCCCCGCCGCAGTGCTACATGCACAGGCAGGCGTCTTTTATCCCAGCTTTCTTTCCTGAAGGCACATCTGTGGGTGAAGATGCCGATTTCTTCTACTTCCCTGCCTATGCGGAAAAAGACCTTGGCGCGCCTGTGTTGGGTGCAGGCACATTGTGGGCGATCACAAATGAAAATGACGCTGCACATGAGCTGATTGAGTTCCTGCAAACCCCTGAAGCGCATGAAATCTGGATGGCTGAAGGAGCCTTCCTGACACCACATAAGGGCGTCGACACCGGTCTGTTCGCAGATGCGCCGACAGCAAAGATGAATGACATCCTGCTCAGCGCCACGACCTTCCGCTTTGACGCATCTGATTTGATGCCGGGTGCTGTTGGGCAGGGTACATTCTGGTCAGGCATGGTGGATTACACCGGTGGTGCCGATGCCGGCGAGATTGCGGCAGCGATCCAATCCTCTTGGGACGCCGCAAAGTAAACCCTGTATGGACAACCACGGGACGGTCCGGCCTTTCTGGCCGGGCCGTCCTTCATCGTATAGCCTTGGGAGGGGATGATGCACCCTGCAATACTGGGCCTTTTGACAATCACCGTTGGGGTTGGTGCTTGCATTGGGTATTTCTACTTTTCCAATCAGTTTCTCGACAAAGTGCTGTTCCCCGCCAAGGGTCCGAACGCCGGTCGCAATATCAATCGCGCCAATTTAGTGCGCCCTTGGCTGTTTCTTTTCCCGGCGATGTTCGGGCTGGGGCTTTATCTGGCCTATCCGGTTGTCGCGACCCTGTGGTATTCGCTGACCGACCGTGATCAGGGCGGCGCCTTTGTGGGGCTGGCCAACTATCGCCAGATGTTTAATGAACCCAAATTCTGGGAAGCCATGCGCAACAACATGCTGTGGCTGATCATTGTCCCTGCCGCCTCGACCGCCATTGGCCTTTTGGCTGCCCAACTGACTGACCGGATCAAATGGGGCTCTTTTGCGAAGTCCCTGATCTTTATGCCCATGGCGATTTCCTTTGTCGGGGCGGCGGTTATCTTTCGCCTGATCTATGACACAAGGCCGGTAGAGCAGACACAGATTGGGGTAATGAACGCGGTCTGGTTGCAGTTTGAGGGCGGCATAGGGTCCTTCCTGATCCTGCGTCTGGTCCCCGGGGCCTTGATGCTTTGTGCGGTGGCGACCGCCCTTTATGTGGGTTGGGGCCAAGCCCGAACCGCATTGGAAAAACAGACACCGATCATGTTCATGGCCATCCGGGGCGTGCTGATCGCGGTCCTGCTCTGGGTCGCCTATTCTTGTTTGATGCTGGGCATCGGCGCCTTTACGGCAGAGCATCCTTACGGCGAGCCGCAGACATGGTTGACCATTCCAGGATGGAATTCATTCCTGCTGATGATTGTGTTGATCTGGATTCAAACCGGCTTTGCCATGGTGATCCTATCGGCCGCTCTGCGCGGTATTCCCGAGGAAACGATTGAAGCCGCCATTGTGGATGGGGCCAACCCGTTTCAGGTGTTTTTCAAGATCAAGATGCCGCAAATCGCCAGTACGATTGTGGTGGTCTGGACGACGATCACGTTGGTCGTGCTCAAAGTTTTTGACATTGTTTATGCGATGACCAACGGCCAATGGGAAACCCAAGTTCTGGCCAATTACATGTTCGACAAACTCTTCCGCGCCAATGACTGGGGCGTCGGCTCGGCCAGTGCGATGATCATCATGTTGTTGGTCAGCCCGATCCTGGTCTGGAACGTCTACAACGCCCGCAAGGAGATGCGCTGATGACCCGCGACTGTATAGGAGCAAATCTGGGCCGCGACTGGATAGGGACAAATCATGGATAACATTGCCGGAAGCAAATCGTCGCTAAACTGGATCGTGCAAATCTCTGTGGTTCTGTTGGTTGCCCTTTGGCTATTCCCAACCGTGGGGCTGCTGGTGTCGTCGTTTCGGACTGCAGATCAGATCAGCAACAGTGGCTGGTGGGAATCTTTGTTCCCGACAGAACGCAACCTGACATTGCGCGCGGCTGATCCGGATGATGAAGGGGTGCAGCAGCTGATCGACGGGGTCTACACGATCTCGGGCAATCTGTTTGGTGATCCCGAAGACGTCGAGATTTCGGTCTGGGGCACATCTTCGCGCGCGATCAGTGATTATGTACCGGGCGAGACCGCCGATATGGGCGACGGCGAAACGATGACCGTGCAGGCCAATGGCGACTACGTCTGGACCAGCACCGAAGAGCTGACAGGTCGTGGCCAACGCGCCTTTGTCACCGCAACAACGCCACCGGAATTTACCTTGGACAACTATGACCAAGTGCTGCTTAGCGACAACGCAACCGACAGTATGGCCAAGGCGTTTTTTAACACGCTGACGGTGACGATCCCCGCGACAATTATCCCGATTATGATGGCCGCTTTTGCCGCCTATGCGCTAGCCTGGATGGATTTTCCGGGACGTGCGATCCTGATCGCCTTTGTCGTCGCATTGCTGGTGGTGCCGTTGCAACTGGCCCTGATCCCGCTGTTGCGCCTGCATCTGGAGATCGGGATCGGCAAAGGATATCTGGGGACATGGATGGCCCATACCGGCTTTGGTCTGCCGCTCGCGATCTACCTTTTACGGAACTATATGGTTGGACTGCCCCGCGATATTATTGAGAACGCAAGAGTCGACGGAGCCACGGATTTTCAGATCTTTACCAAAATCATCCTGCCGTTGTCCTTCCCCGCATTGGCGTCCTTCGCGATCTTTCAGTTCCTCTGGGTCTGGAATGACTTGCTGGTCGCCAAAGTCTTTTTGATTGATGCGACCGGCGAAACAACCGTCATGACCAACCAAATCGTTGAGCTTTTGGGCACGCGCGGTGGTAATTGGGAAATCCTTGCAACGGCGGCCTTTGTATCGATTGCGGTGCCTTTGGTCGTGTTCTTTGCAATGCAGAAATATCTGGTGCGCGGTCTGCTCGCCGGGTCCGTGAAATAAGACAGGAAAACGATGATGACGACGGCGTTGGCCACAAAGACAGATATGGCCATGGACAAAGATTGGTGGCGCGGTGCGGTGATCTATCAGATCTACCCGCGCAGCTTTCAAGACAGCAATGGCGACGGGGTGGGGGACCTGTTGGGGATTGTGCAGCGCTTGCCCTATATCGCTTCGCTTGGGGTCGATGCGATTTGGATTTCGCCTTTCTTCATGTCACCGATGAAGGATTTCGGTTATGACGTCAGCGACTATTGCGATGTTGACCCTATGTTTGGGACTTTGGCGGATTTCGACGCGGTGGTTGAAACAGCACACCGCTTGGGTGTCCGGGTGATGATCGATCTGGTGCTTAGCCATACCAGCGACCAACACGCCTGGTTTGCTGAAAGCCGGGCAAACAGGACCAATGACAAGGCCAATTGGTACGTCTGGGCTGATCCCAAACCGGATGGCACGCCGCCGAACAATTGGCTGTCGATCTTTGGCGGTTCTGGCTGGCAATGGGACGCGCGACGCGAACAGTATTATCTGCACAACTTCCTTGTCTCTCAACCTGACCTGAACTTTCACGAGCCCGCCGTGCAAGAGGCCTTGCTGGATGTCGCCCGCTTTTGGTTGAACCGGGGTTGCGATGGCTTCCGACTGGATACAATCAATTTCTACACCCATGACGCCCAGCTGCGTGACAACCCTGCGCTGCCGCCTGCAAACCGCAACGCAACCATTGCGCCGTCGGTGAACCCCTATAACCATCAGGAACATCTGTATTCCAAGAACCAGCCCGAGAACCTCGAATTCCTGCGCAAGCTGCGTGCGGTCATGGAACCTTATGGTGCGGCCGCCGTAGGCGAGGTGGGTGATGCCCAAAAAGGGCTAGAAATCATGGGCCAGTACACTGCAGGCGATGACCTGATGCAAATGTGTTATGCCTTTGAATTCTTGGCCAAAGATCAACCGACGGCGACCCGGATCGCCGAAGTCATGAACCGGGTGGATGAGGTGGCCGCTGATGGCTGGGCGTGTTGGGCGTTTTCCAACCACGATGTGATCCGACATGCCTCGCGTTGGGACCTGCCGCCGGCCGCCCAACGTTTGTTCGCGACGTTGATCATGTGCCTGCGGGGGTCAGTTTGTATCTATCAAGGCGAAGAGCTGGGACTGCCCGAGGCAGACGTAGCCTTTGAGGATCTACAGGATCCTTACGGCATTGAATTCTGGCCCGAGTTCAAGGGGCGCGACGGGTGCCGCACGCCAATGGTGTGGGAGCCGAGCAACCAGAACGGCGGATTTTCGGCTGCTAAACCCTGGCTGCCCGTGGCACCCGCGCATTTGCAAATGTCGGCTGCCGTGCAAGAGGATGATCCGGCGGCACTCTTGCATCATTACCGCAAGGTGATCGCGTTCCGGCATGCGTATCCAGCACTTAGCATTGGCGCGCACGACGGGCTAAAAGCAACGGGCGATGTGGTGTATTTCACACGGACAGAGGGCGGGCAGACCATTTTCTGCGCGTTCAATGTGAGCGAAACGCCATCCGATTTTGATCTGCCCGCAGGGAGCTGGACGCCAATTGGCGCCGAGTTGGGCAGCGCACATACATCAGCAGACGGACGACTGCATCTTGGGCCGTGGCAGGTTTGCCTCGCGCTTAAGCAATAAGGGGAAAAGACATGGCTGATCTGAAACTGACGGACGTCGCCAAGACCTACGGGGGCAAGGTGAATGTACTGAACAACATCAACCTTGAGATCGAAAAGGGCGAATTGATCGTCTTTGTGGGCCCGTCAGGCTGCGGGAAATCAACGCTTTTGCGGATGATTGCGGGTCTTGAAAAGATCACGGGTGGCGAGCTGCAGATTGATGGGCAGGTCGTCAATGACGTGCCGCCTGCACAGCGTGGCATTGCGATGGTGTTCCAATCCTACGCGCTTTATCCGCATATGACCGTGCGCGAGAATATGTCCTTTGCCCTGAAACTAGCCAAGAAATCCGCAGCCGAGATTGAAGAGGCCGTGAACCGCGCCGCCAAGATCCTGCAGCTGGATGACTATCTGGACCGGCTGCCCAAGGCCTTGTCTGGCGGCCAGCGGCAGCGTGTGGCGATTGGCCGGTCGATTGTGCGTGATCCCAAGGTCTATTTGTTTGATGAGCCGCTCTCTAATCTGGACGCGGCCTTGCGGGTGGCGACACGGATCGAGATCGCGCAGTTGAAAGAATCCATGCCTGACAGCACGATGATCTACGTCACGCACGATCAGGTCGAGGCGATGACACTGGCCACCCGCATTGTCGTATTGGCGAATAAGGGGATTGCGCAGGTTGGCACGCCGCTTGAGCTTTATGAACGCCCGGAAAACGAATTTGTGGCGCAATTCATCGGCTCACCCGCGATGAACCTGTTGGCGGGCGAGATTGTTGAGACAGGTGATGCGACGACTGTCAAACTGGATGACGGGGGCACCGCGCGGTCTGCTGTGCCGACCCAAACTTCCGATATGGGGCTGAAAGTGAACATTGGCGTGCGTCCGGAAGATATGATGCTTACCGAGGGCACAGATTACCTGTTTTCAGATACGGTCAGCATTGTTGAGGCGCTTGGTGAAGTGACGCAATTGTATTTTGAGCAACCGAGTACGGACAAAGACACAGTCATCGCCAAATTGCCGGGTATCCACAGCGATATTCGCGGGACGGCGCTGAAATTTACGGCGGACCCCGCGAAAGTCCAGATTTTTCATCACGGGCAGTCGCTGTACTATCGGTAAGCCAATTCCTTTCAAAGGAATTGGCTCAGATTTTTTCAAAAAAATCTGGACTAACCGCGACGGCGGCGCCCTGTTCTTGCGCGCCCTTCGCCTTCTTTAACTGGCGCGCGGTTGAATTTGATCCACTCGCCACCGGACGGGTCATTGTCAGTCAGGAAGTTGGCAGCGCGGATCGCCTCCATCTCCTTGCCCGCACGCGGCTTGGTTGAGCCCATGCCAAATAATGTCACGAACATCTCATCATCCATCCCGTCAGGCAGGATGATCCCGGCGGCTTCAATCTCGGCCTTCTTTTCGGCGATCTTTTTAGGGCCTATTGGCAGGGCGACCGGGTTCATGATCGCCGATGTCATCCCCGCCGTCATCGCCATAGGCAAAAACGCGTTGTTGATCCCATGCCGGTTGGGCAGGCCAAAGCTGATGTTGGATGCACCGCAAGTCGTGTTCACGCCCAGCTCTTCGCGCAAACGGCGGACCAATGTAAACACCTGCAACCCAGCCGTGCCCATCGCCCCGATCGGCATCACCAGTGGATCTACCACAATGTCATGCGCTGGAATGCCGAAATCAGCCGCCCGTTCCACGATCTTTTTCGCAACGGCAAAACGCACCTCGGGGTCCTCTGAGATACCCGTATCGTCATTGGAAATAGCCACGACCGGCACATTGTATTTTTTGACAAGCGGCAGAACCAGTTCCAAACGCTCTTCCTCGCCGGTCACTGAGTTTAGCAAGGGGCGCCCTTCGGCAGCGGCCAGTCCGTTTTCCAGCGCACCGGGGACCGAACTGTCGATGCACAGCGGAATATCCGTGATCGCCTGCACCCGTTCGACCATTTCTTTCATCAGTGGTGGTTCGACAAAATTGTTATCCGCATAGCGCGGGTCTTCTGCCATTTTGTTTGAGAACACCGCACCTGAGTTGATATCCAACACATTTGCGCCCGCTGCGACCTGCGCCAAAGCGTCTGCCTCAACCCGGCTGAAATCGCCTTGTTCCAGCTCAGCTGCGAGGATCTTGCGCCCTGTTGGGTTGATCCGCTCACCGATCACGCAGAAGGGTTCATCGAAGCCGATGATGGCGGTCTTGGTTTTTGATTCGATGATCGTGCGTGTCATAAGTGGTCCTTAAGTTTGAGAGGCCGGAACGGCCGCGGTACCACCATTGGCGATGGCCCAATTTGCGTTGGTCTTGATACCGCCGAGCGGGAAGAAGTGCACGTGGCTGATATTGAAATCGGGATTTGCCGCCTTGTGCGCCGCAAGGGCGGTCAGCACCTCGGTTGGTTCGTAAGGCAACAGGAGCTTGGTCACATCCATCGCCCGTTTTTGCAGTACTTTCAGCGACGGCCCAACGCCACAGGCGATGGCGAACTTGATTAGGGTTTGCAGTTTTGCAGGCCCAGCGATGCCGATGTGGATCGGGATCGTGATGCCTGCGTCGCGCAGCGCATCCGCCCAAGCGATGATCGGATCTGCCTCAAAGGCAAACTGCGTGGCCAACGCCATTTCGGCGTCGGTCGTGTCAAAGAATTTCTGTTTCCAGGCCAGGGCTTCCATGACGTTCTTGTCAGATCCATCCTTGTCGATGTCGCGGTTGCCCTCGGGGTGACCGGCTACGTGTAGCCGCCTAAAATCACCAAACAATCCAGTTTCCAGTAGCTGCATTGAGCTATGGAAATCGCCATGTGGCTGGGCCACACCACCGGCAAGTAGCAGCGCTTGATCAACGCCCGCTTCGCCTTGGTAACGCGCGATCCAATCTGCCAGGGTGGCTTTGTCTGCGATAATCCGGGCCGGGAAGTGGGGCATGACGTTATAACCATCGGTTGCCAACCGCTTGGCCGTTGCCACCATATCTTCAATCGGGGTGCCTTCGATGTGGGCGATATAGACACGGGTGCCTGTGGGCAGAAGATCGCGGAAATCCTCAACCTTTTCGGCGGTGCGGGGCATCACTTCAATCGAGTAGCCCTTCAGGAAACTTTCCATTTCAGGATGCACGGGGGGATCAATGACATCTTTGTTTTTGCGGAACGAGAGCAGTGACATGGCGACCTCCAAAAGGCGGGTGTGAAATGGGCGAGGTAAGTTCAAGCCCAGCCATCATTGGCAATCAATGCCTTGATGCGGTCTTGATCATAGTCGGTGTCAATCTTTGTGACTGCGGCTGCGGCGGCTTGCGCGTCTGTGCCTTCACCGGGGATCGGGTCAGCTTTGCGAAATCCTGACATGTAATCATCAGACTCGGCTGCACCCGATTTCATCGCAGCCCGGTCGATGGCTTGTTCAAACCGTTCGGGCAGGGGCAATTTGGTGCCGCGACGCCCGCGGCCGACAATAACCTGCGCCGGAATATCGCGCCAATAGACTATGGTGACGTCGGGCATGTGATTCCCCTTTGATCAACTTTCACTCGTTTTATCACCCGGGTTTACCATCCAATGCACGTTTTCGACATCACGAGGGCGTTGTGCGACTGTGATGTGCTAACCTATCGCTGTGCAGCTGCACCAGCCGCCGGGGTGGTCAAATTCTTCATCTCAAACATGCGTTAATTTCACATCGGCGTTTACAAGACTTGTACAAACGCAATTCGCGGCCTAGCTTGGGGTTAACTCGAAATGGAGGGCGTGACAGATGGCGCCCAAGCGTCCCAAGGGTGCGGGCGTGTTCCCCAAAGCGGTCGATTCCCCCGCGCCAACCCCACCTGATCCGGCGTCGCTCTATGCGGCATTGGATCTGGGGACAAACAGTTGTCGGATGTTGATTGCCCAACCTAAGGGCAGCCAATTCCATGTGCTTGATAGCTTTTCTAAATCCGTGCAGCTCGGTCATGGATTGGAAAGCACGGGCCGGTTGTCACGTGCATCCATGAACCGCACAATTTCGGCGATGCGCATTTGCCGCGAAAAGCTGAAACGTCATGGCGTCAAGCGGATGCGTCTTGTGGCGACAGAGGCGTGCCGTCGCGCATTGAACGGTGAAAATTTTGTCGCTCAGGTGCGCCGGGAAACAGGTCTTGATCTGGAAATCATCAAACCCGAGGAAGAGGCCCGGCTGGCCGTCATTTCATGCGCGCCGTTGGTCAGCGTCAATACCGAACAACTCTTGGTGGTTGATATTGGCGGTGGCTCGACCGAACTGGTGTGGATTGATCTGACCAATGTGCCCAAACGCGAACGCCCCCGGGCGATCATGCGCTTGCATGCAGGGTTTAAGTCGGATCCAGGGCCCTTTGCGGCGGCGAAAGTCGTCGATTGGATTTCCGTGCCATTGGGCGTGGCGACGCTGCGCGATCAATTCTCAGACGTGGAAGATGACGCCGCCCGCTTTGCCCTGATGAGTTGGTTTTTTGAAGAGAACCTTGAAGAGTTTTCACCCTATGCGGCGGCACAAGCCCGTGAAGGGTTCCAGATTATCGGCACCAGTGGTACTGTTACGACGGTGGCGGCCAGCTATCTGGGCCTCCGCCGCTATGACCGCACCAAGGTGGACGGTCTGCGCATGACGTCTGACCAGATTGATACAGTGATCCGGGATTACCTGACACTTGGACCGACCGGGCGGCGCAATGACCCGCGTATTGGTAAGGACCGGCAGGCGCTGATCATGTCGGGGTCAGCTATCTTGCAAGCGCTGATGCGGCTTTGGCCCACAGACAGGCTGTCTGTTGCTGACAGAGGGCTACGCGAAGGCCTGCTTTATGCGCAAATGTCTGCAGATGGGGTCTTGGAAGACCGGCCGTTTTAGGGGATAGGCAGCAGATGGCCAAGAAACCCACAAAAAACAGCTCTGGACGCGGTTATCGCGATTTGACCGTGAAGGTGAAAACCGCCAAGGGCCGCAAGATCAGCTCAACCAATTGGCTGCAGCGACAGTTGAATGACCCATACGTCAAACGTGCCAAGGCGGATGGGTACAGGGGCAGGGCGGCCTATAAAATACTGGAGCTGGACGACAAGTACCGTTTTCTGGTCCCAGGTGCGCGGATTGTCGACTTGGGTGCGGCGCCGGGGGGCTGGTGTCAAGTTGCTGTCAAACGAGCGAATGCTCTGGGTGAACGCAAGGGCAAGGCGCAGGGCTATGTGCTGGGGATTGATCTGCAAGAGATGGAGCCGATTGCCGGTGCCGATCTCTATCAGCTGGATTTTATGGAAGATGATGCGGACCTGAAAGTCCGCGACTGGCTGGGCGGGAATGCGCATGTTGTGATGTCGGATATGGCGGCCTCGGCTTCGGGCCATAAACAGACGGATCACTTGCGGATCATCGCACTTTGCGAAGCTGCGGCCTATTTCGCTTTTGATGTGCTTGAAGAAGGCGGGACCTTTGTTGCTAAGGTTTTGGCGGGCGGTGCAGAGGGCGACTTGCAAAAGCTCCTCAAGACCCGATTTACCAAAGTGGCCAATGTGAAACCACCTGCGTCGCGGTCCGATAGCTCCGAGAAATTTGTTGTTGCGACAGGGTTCAAAGGATGTGCTGCGTAACCAGACTTTCTTAGAAAGTCTGGATCAAATCCTCGATGAGGATTTGTGGCTGTCGTGTTCAAACCAAAGCGATTTGCGTTTGCCAATCGGTACAGAGATTGACTAATGCCTCAAACGGTATGCGATCTGTCACAAATTGATCCACCTGCGCCAACGACGCGATTTTGACCGGTGCTTTGCGTGCAAACTTCGTGCTATCGGCCACCAAAATGGTGTTGCGCGCCGCTTTGATCACTTGCTGACTGACCCGCACCTCCTCGGGGTCAAAATCCAAAAGATCCCCGCTGAGATCAATTGCTGATGCCCCAATCACGGCGAAATCGACTTTGAACCGGTCAATGGCCAACGCCGCAAGATCCCCCACCAACCCGCCATCTGATCGGCGCAAACTGCCTCCGGCTACCACAACCTCGCATGTTGGGTTGTCGGCCAAAATGTTGGCAATATTCAGATTGTTCGTAACCACCATCAGGTTGCGGTGATTATGCAGCGCATGGGCGACGGCTTCGGTCGTGGTGCCAATGTTTAAAAAGAGCGACGCATGATCGGGGATCAGTTCGGCCGCGCGGCGCGCAATCCGGTTTTTGGCTTCGCGGTTTGATGCACGCCTGTCGCCGTAACCGATGTTGCGAACACCGGATGGCAAAACTGCGCCGCCATGCACCCGTTCCAGGCTGCCTGCTGCACAGAGTTGTCTGAGATCACGGCGGATCGTCTGGACCGCCACGCCAAGATCCTTGGCCAATGCGGTGGCTGTGACCTTTCCTGCGGATTGGGCGTATGCGCGAATATACTGACGCCGTTCATCGGTTTCCATGCGTTCGTTCTCTATAAAGAGCGAATACGATGCAAGGGATTAGCTTTAAAAATATGACCTTGATGAGTTTCGGTTTGTGTTCGCGCATTTGCATGCGAACATTTGAGCACGCAAGGCTTGCATGTCTAGGCAAAGACCATATCAGCTATCGGTAATATATGAGGCAGTTTATGCAGACAGATTTTGACGTCTTTGTTATCGGTGGTGGGATCAATGGCTGCGGCATTGCGCGCGATGCAGCAGGGCGTGGGTTGAAGGTTGGATTGGCCGAGATGAATGATCTGGCTTGGGCGACCTCTTCTGCTTCCACAAAATTGTTTCATGGCGGGTTGCGCTACCTTGAGTTCTTCGAATTTGGTCTCGTGCGCAAAGCCTTGATCGAACGTGAGGTATTGTTGAAAAACATGCCGCATATCAGCTGGCCGATGCGCTTTGTCTTACCTTACCACAAGGATATGCGGTTTGAGAACGACACACCAACGTCGAAATTATTGTCAACCTTCATGCCGTGGATGAAAGGGCGCAGGCCAGCCTGGTTGATCCGGCTTGGCTTGTTTCTTTACGACAATTTGGGCGGCCGACAGATACTGCCGGGCACGTCGACCGTGGATTTGATGTCAAAACCGGTGGGTAAGCCTTTGAAAGGTAAATTTAAACGGGCCTATGAGTATTCTGATTGTTGGATCGAGGATGCCCGCCTTGTTGTATTGAACGCGCGTGACGCTGCCGAACGCGGTGCCACGGTCATGACGCGGACCAAGGTGATCAGTGCTACCCGTGCAGGCGCCCATTGGGAGGTTGTGACCGAGACCGATGGCGCCCAAACAACCTATACCGCGCGTGCCCTCGTGAACGCAGCTGGCCCATGGGTTGAAAATGTCGTCCGGGAAGTGGCCCGGTTGAACACCTCGGAAGGTGTTCGGTTGGTGCGTGGCAGTCATATCGTCACCAAGCGCTTGTTCGATCATGACAAGAGTTATTTTTTCCAAGGCGAAGACGGGCGGATCATCTTTGCAATCCCCTATGAGACGGACTTTACCCTGATTGGCACAACGGACGCCGAACATAATGATTTGCATGAACGTCCCCACGCGACGGAGGCGGAGCAGGATTATCTGTGTGCTTTTGCCTCGCAGTATTTCGAAAAGCCTGTGACGCGCGATGATGTTGTGTGGGCTTATTCGGGGGTGCGTCCGCTTTATGATGATGGTGCAAAATCCGCGACGGCTGCGACCCGTGACTATGTTTTGTCGTTGGACGAAACCGGTGCGCCCTTGCTAAATATCTTTGGCGGCAAGATCACAACCTACCGCAAACTTGCCGAAAACGCGTTGAAAAAGCTGGAACCCTCCATCGGTGGCGATGCTCCGTGGACGGATAACGCACCATTGCCCGGCGGCGATTTTCCGGTCAGCCAACGCAATCAATTGGTTAGCGATCTGCAGGCCGACTACCCGTTCCTGACCCCCGCCTGGGCCTTGCGCTTGATCAAAGGTTACGGGACAGAAGCGCGCGCCATTTTGGGCACGGCGTTTGCCACTGCAGATCTGGGGCAGGACTTTGGCGCCACGCTGACCGCGGCCGAGGTCAAATGGTTGATGGCCAAAGAATACGCCCGAACTGCCGAAGATGTCGTGTGGCGGCGGTCCAAGCTTGGGCTGCGGTTGGACAAAGATCAAATTGCCGCCCTTGACGCTTTCATGGCAGCTTGAAACAACATCAAAAACGGGGGGACATATGACATATATTCTGGCTATCGATCAGGGTACCACATCCAGTCGAGCGATCGTCTTTGATGCGCAGATGCAAATCAAAGCGACGGCCCAACAGGAGTTCCCCCAGCATTTTCTGCAATCAGGCTGGGTGGAACATGACCCGTCCGATCTGTGGTCGACAGTTGTCGCGACCTGTCGCGAGGCGCTTGAAAAGGCTGGGATCACGGCCAGTGATGTTGCCGCGATTGGCATTACAAATCAGCGTGAAACAACGCTGGTTTGGGACAAAACAACGGGTGATCCGATCCATAACGCCATCGTCTGGCAAGACCGGCGCACCGCCCCATTTTGTGAAGAACTGCGCGCCGAAGGGTTTGAACGCGAGATCACCTATCGCACGGGCCTGCTGGCCGACCCATATTTTTCCGGTACCAAGGTTCACCATATCCTGAACAAAGTCGACGGTGCACAAGCCCGTGCCGAAGCAGGTGATCTGCTGTTCGGCACCGTTGACAGCTATTTGATTTGGAAGTTAACCGGCGGTCAGAAACACGTTACCGATGCGACGAATGCCGCCCGCACGATGCTCTATGACATCCGCAAAGGCGAGTGGAGCGCAACCATTTGCGACCGCTTTGGCATTCACGCGTCTATGCTACCACAAGTGTTGGATTGTGCTGCCGATTTTGGGACGACGCAGCCTGACCTGTTTGGCGCAGCGCTGCCCATCTTAGGTGTTGCAGGCGACCAACAGGCGGCCACCATTGGACAGGCCTGTTTTGCACCGGGCATGATGAAATCAACCTATGGCACGGGCTGTTTTGCCTTGCTGAACACTGGCGATACATTGGTTGAAAGCAAAAAGCGGCTGCTCGGCACGATTGCCTATCAGTTCGATGGCAAACCGACCTATGCGCTGGAAGGGTCCATCTTTATCGCCGGTGCCGTGGTGCAATGGCTGCGAGATGGGTTACAGATCATTGACGATGCAAAGCAAACCCAACCGTTGGCCGAGGCCGCTGATTTGGGGCAGGAGTTGTACATGGTGCCTGCCTTTACCGGGCTTGGTGCGCCGTACTGGGACGCGGATGCGCGCGGCGCTGTTTATGGGCTGACACGCAATTCCGGCCCCGCCGAATTCGCACGCGCCGCATTGGAAAGCGTCGGCTTTCAAACCCGTGATTTGCTGGAGGCAATGAAAAGCGACTGGCAAGCCTCTGATACGGATGGGGTTTTACGGGTTGATGGTGGCATGAGCGCCTCAGACTGGTCCATGCAATTCCTGTCAGACATCATCGGTGCGCCGGTCGATAGGCCCCGCGTATTAGAGACCACTGCATTGGGGGCTGCGTGGCTGGCGGGCATGAAGGCCGGGGTCTACCCGGACCAAGTGGGCTTTGCCAAAGAATGGGCTTTGGATCATCGGTTTACGCCACAAATGGATGATGCGACGCGGCAGCGGCGCTATGCGGGCTGGCAGGATGCGGTGCAGCGCACTTTGACGAAATGACGGCGACTACCGCGTAATAGTCTGTGTAATCAGGGCATTCACCAGTTCAGGCGTCTCAATCGACGCGGAATGCCCAGCCCCTTCAAAAACGGTCAATTCAGAACTTTCAATGGCCTTATGTATCGCTTCGGATTTTGCAGGTACTGTGGCCACATCTTCTGCGCCAACCCCAATACCGACAGGCATTTTGATCTGATCCAGCAGATCAGCGCAGCCGTCGCGATGGATCACGCCGGATACCGCCCGCGTAATTCCGATCCTATGATTGCCGACGATGGTCCTGGCCCAAGCTTTTTTTTCCGCCGCCCGCGCCGGATCAGTCAAAAAGGTCTGCCCAAACAGGATCGGCATCACGCGACCGATCACCGCCCAAAGGCCAATCCACCGGGCCACGAAATTCATCAACTTATATTTGGGCTGGTTCTCAGCGGGCTCGCGTTCGGCTGAGGTATCAAGTAAAGTCAACGACCTAAACAAATCGGGATGTCGGGCAGCCAGGCGCATGCCGACAAAGCCACCCATGCTAAGCCCAACAAAATGGCAGGGCCCGACGCCTAGATGTTTGATCAAGCTGGCAGCATCCTCAGCGAGAGTGTCCATGTCATAGCCATCATCTGTGACGCCGCTCTGGCCTTGGCCACGATGATCAAAGGTAATGCAGCGGTATTTGTCCCGAAAATGGGCGACCTGCGCGTCAAACATGGCCCCGCTGAACAAGAGACCATGCGAAAATACGATGGCTTCGCCATCACCGCCCGTGTCGGTGAAGTGAATATGTGCGCCGTTCAAGTCTGCATAGGGCATTTTCGTCCTCCATGGTGCAACTAGCGTCGCGCCAGTTCCCAAATCTCAAACTCAGCCGCGCGTTTGTCGCGCAGCTTGGCCTCCACGGCCGAGGATAAGTGCGTTTCCATCGGTGGCGAGACATTTTTTTGCTTTAGCGTAATCGTCATCTCCAGCCGCTGCTCCAGATAACCGATCACCTTGTCCCATTGTTCGTATTGAAACAGATGTTCAGCGCCGACTTCCCCGTCATTGATCCGCAGGAACTTGTTCTGGGACCCGACATTGGCAAAGGGGGCAGGGCTGCCCTTGCAATACTCCAGCACGAATTCCTCGAAACTGACGTCCGCAGTGCTGTTTTCATGGCCAATCAGGTCGTCCCGTGTCCGATACCGATACCAGCTGCCCAGCCAATCGATGGGGTTGCGCACGACGGCCATGACCTCGGGGGTTTGCCCACCGGCCTGCACGAAGAAAGGACGAAGGAATCGTTTGTAGCGGTAGCAAGGCGCGTGCTTTAGATGTGGCGGATCACGCAGAACCAGCGAAGACCGGGGCGCCAAGGCGCCCTCTAGGGCGGTTGATCCCGTCTTGGGGACCGCGAGAAGAACCAGATTTTCTTTCCAGAAAACAAGCATTTACTCGGTGCCTTTTATCCAATTGCCGCGCACAACTGCGCCATAAACACATCTTTAACCAGTCTTGGCCAAAGGTGAATGGTGAAAATTTTGGTTGCAATGTTCCCTTTTTGTACTCATTAACGAAAAGAACACAAAGAGAACAAAGCAGTGATTGCCGCCCCGCCGGGCGCGTGAAATAAGGACAGGACATATGGCAATGGCAGATCTCCTTCAAATGACAGATAAGAAAACCGCGGAAAAAGAAAAAGCGCTGGAAAGCGCATTGGCACAGATCGAACGGCAGTTCGGTAAGGGCTCGATCATGAAATTGGGGCAGAACAACCCAAATTCTGATATTGAATCGACATCAACAGGTTCGCTGGGTCTGGATATCGCGCTTGGTATTGGCGGGCTGCCCAAAGGGCGCGTTATTGAAATTTATGGCCCGGAATCATCCGGTAAAACCACATTGACTCTGCATGCGATTGCGGAAGAGCAGAAAAAAGGCGGTGTTTGTGCGTTTGTCGATGCGGAACATGCGCTTGATCCGACTTACGCGAAAAAGCTGGGTGTGAATTTGGATGAGCTGCTGATTTCGCAGCCTGACACTGGTGAACAGGCGCTTGAAATCGTTGATACCTTGGTGCGTTCCGGCGCCGTCAGTATGGTCATCGTGGATTCGGTTGCGGCCCTGACGCCTAAATCTGAATTGGAAGGCGACATGGGCGACAGCAGTGTCGGCGTGCACGCCCGGCTGATGAGCCAAGCCATGCGGAAATTGACCGGTTCAATCAACCGCTCGGGCTGCATGGTGATTTTCATCAACCAGATCCGGATGAAGATCGGCGTCATGTTCGGCTCGCCCGAAACGACGACGGGCGGGAATGCATTGAAATTCTACGCCTCTGTACGGCTGGACATCCGCCGGATCGGCGCGTTGAAAGACCGCGATGAAGTCGTCGGTAACGCTACACGTGTCAAAGTTGTGAAAAACAAGGTGGCGCCGCCGTTCAAACAGGTCGAATTCGACATTATGTATGGCGAAGGCATTTCCAAAATGGGCGAATTGCTGGACCTTGGGGTCAAGGCCGGCGTGGTGGAAAAATCGGGCGCTTGGTTCTCTTACGGCGATGAACGGATCGGGCAGGGGCGTGAAAACTCCAAGCTGTTCTTGAAGGAAAACACCTCTATCGCCTTGGAAATTGAGGATAAAATCCGCGCAGCGCATGGGTTGGATTTTGATCTGCCGGAAGGCAGCGGCGACGATTTGGTCGAATCCTAAATCCTACTGCAAGACTGACATAACAAAGGGCATCGCTACGACGGTGCCCTTTTTGCATGATACTGTGGACAGTGCAGGGGCACGGGGCTATTTCTCGCTTTCAATGTAACGCATCTTTGGAATTGCACCATGTCCAGCCTCGCTGATATCCGATCGACCTTTCTGTCCTATTTCGAAAAGCAGGGTCACGCGGCGGTGGCCTCTAGCCCGCTTGTGCCGCGCAAAGATCCAACCATGATGTTCACCAATTCCGGCATGGTGCAGTTCAAGAACCGATTTACCGGCGTGGAAAGTGGCGACTACCAGCGCGCGACCTCGGCACAGAAATGCGTGCGGGCCGGGGGTAAGCACAACGATCTTGATAACGTCGGCTATACCGCCCGTCATCATACGTTTTTTGAGATGATGGGGAACTTCAGCTTCGGCGACTACTTCAAAAAGGAAGCAATTCCCTTTGCGTGGGAACTTGTCACTCAGGAATTCGGTATTGATAAATCCCGTTTGCTGACAACGGTTTATCATACGGATGATGAAGCGTTCGAGATTTGGAAATCGGTTGGGGTCCCTGAGGATCGGATTATCCGCATCGATACTGATGATAATTTCTGGCGGATGGGGCCAACCGGCCCCTGCGGCCCCTGCACGGAAATTTTCTATGACCATGGCGATCACATTTGGGGTGGCCCTCCGGGCTCGCCCGAGGAAGATGGCGACCGGTTTATTGAGATCTGGAACGTCGTTTTCATGCAAAATGAACAATATGCAGATGGGCGGCTAGAACCGCTTGAGATGCAGTCGATTGATACGGGCATGGGGCTGGAACGTGTGGCCGCATTGCTGCAAGGTAGCCACGACAATTACGACACCGACCTGTTCAAGGCCTTGATGACAGCCTCGGGGCACGCCACGTCGACAGATCCTTTCGGTGATCAGAACGTGCATCACCGGGTGATCGCCGATCACTTACGTTCGACATCCTTCTTGATTGCGGAAGGCGTGTTGCCATCCAACGAAGGGCGCGGCTACGTTCTGCGGCGGATCATGCGCCGTGCGATGCGGCATGCGCATCAGTTGGGCGGCAAAGACCCTGTGATGCACAAGCTGGTACCTGAGTTGGTCAAACAAATGGGCGGGGCATATCCGGAATTGGGGCTCGGGCAACGGTTGATCGAAGAGACGCTTTTGAACGAAGAAGTGCGGTTCAAACAGACGCTCGACCGGGGCTTAAAACTGCTTGATGACGAATTGGCAGGCCTGCCAGAAGACGCGGCCTTGCCGGGCGAGGCGGCGTTTAAGCTTTATGACACCTATGGATTCCCGCTTGATCTGACGCAGGATGCATTGCGCGAAAAGGGGCGGTCGGTTGATACCGATGGGTTTGACACAGCCATGGCTGCACAAAAGGCCAAGGCGCGTGCCGCATGGTCTGGGATGGGCGAAGCCGCCGACAGCACGGTTTGGTTCGACATTGCAGATGCCAGCGGGACAACCGATTTTCTGGGTTACGACACGCTTACCGCCGAGGGTGAAATCGCGGCAATCGTGGCCGATGGCAATACTGTTGACCAAGGCGAGGGCACGGTACAAATCGTTTTGAACCAAACTCCCTTTTACGCCGAAGCCGGTGGTCAAATCGGCGACGCCGGTCAGTTGAAAACCGAAACCGGAACAGCGACGGTGACAGACACCAAAAAGGTGGCTGGGCTCTATGTGCATTTCGCTACCGTGATTGATGGGGTGATCCACAAGGGGCAGGGGGCGGAATTAGCCGTCGATCCGGTGCGCCGTGGGGCTATTCAGGCCAGCCACTCGGCGACACACCTGCTGAATGAGGCATTGCGTGACGTATTGGGCGACCATATCGCGCAGCGCGGATCGCTGAATGCCCCAGACAGGCTGCGGTTTGATTTCAGCCATACCAAGGCGCTGACAACGGATGAGCTGGCGCAAGTCGAACGTGATGTTAACGCGGTAATCCGGCAAAACAGCGGCGTAGAAACCCGGATCATGACGCCCGATGATGCGCGTGCGCTGGGGGCGCAGGCCTTGTTTGGCGAAAAATACGGGGATGAAGTGCGTGTTGTCTCTATGGGCCGTCAGGCCGGATCTGGCAAAGGCGCAGCTGGTGATACCTATTCGCTGGAACTTTGCGGCGGGACCCATGTGAAGCAACTTGGGGAAATCGGCACCTTCGTGACGCTCAGCGACAGCGCATCCAGTGCTGGTGTACGGCGGATTGAGGCGCTGACCGGGCAGGCGGCACTCGAATATTTGCGCGAACAAGATCACCGTTTGACGCAAGCTGCAGCCACGCTGAAAACCCCGGTGGCCGAAGTGGTTGATCGGGTCAAGGCGCTGCTTGATGAACGCAAGGCCCTCACAAATGAAGTCGCACAATTGCGGCGTGAACTGGCTATGGGGGGCACAGGTGACGCTGGCCCAACCCAAGAGGATATCAACGGTATCTGCTTTATGGGGCAGGTGATGGCGGGCGTATCTGGCAAGGACCTGCCGTCTCTGGTGGATCAATTCAAGGAAAAGGTTGGATCGGGTGTGGTTGTGCTGATCGCAGATACAGGTGGCAAAGCTGCTGTTGCGGCTGGGGTGACATCCGATCTGACCGACCGTGTTTCAGCGGTGGATGTCCTGCGTGCTGTCACGCCCGAATTAGGTGGAAAAGGCGGCGGTGGACGCCCCGATATGGCGCAGGGCGGTGGTGCCTCAGCCGAGAATGCAGACGCAGCACTGGCTGCTGCCAAAACCGTATTGGAAAAACTATGACAGCTCTTTGGATTGCCCATGTCACTGTAACGGACGAAGCCTCTTACGGCGAATATGCCAAGCGCGCCACGGTGGCGATCGCCGATCACGATGGGGTCTTTTTGGCGCGCGGAGGGGCTTATGAACAGCTTGAGGGACCCGACAGGCCACGCAATGTTGTCGCACGTTTTCCCAGCCTACAAGCTGCGCATGATTGCTATTACTCAGACGCCTACCAAGAGGCGCTGAGCTTTGCCAAAGGCGCGTCACAGCGCGAATTGTCGATTGTCGAAGAAATTCAGTAGAAACACGGGACCCAGACTTTTTAGAAAAGTCTGGGTCAAAATTTTTTAAAAATTTTGTTGGCTCAACCCGCGCGCGCTTGCCGCTTACGCTCATGTGGGTCCAGATAGCGCTTGCGCAAACGGATAGCGTTTGGCGTCACTTCAACCAGCTCATCGTCATCGATATAAGCAATTGCCTGTTCCAGCGACATCAAGGTTGGCGGTGTCAAACGGACCGCTTCGTCTGTGCCAGACGCCCGGACGTTGGTGAGTTTTTTGCCTTTCAGCGGGTTCACTTCCAGGTCATTCTCGCGGCTGTGTTCTCCGATGATCATGCCCGTGTAGACGGCTTCCTGCGCGCCCATAAACATCTTGCCACGGTCTTCCAGGTTCCACAGGGCAAAGGCAACCGAGGTACCGTTTTCCATGGAAATCAACACGCCCTGACGACGGCCTTCGATTTTGCCTTTGTAGGGCGTTGTGCCGTGAAACAGACGGTTCAACACGCCAGAGCCGCGGGTATCTGTCAAAAATTCGCCGTGATAGCCGATCAAGCCACGCGATGGAACACGGGCGATGATGCGGGTTTTGCCTGCACCGGCAGGCTTCATTTCAGTCAATTCACCCTTCCGCGGGCCGGTCAGCTTTTCGACGACAACGCCGGTGTATTCGTCGTCCACATCGATAGTGACTTCCTCGACAGGTTCGTGGCGGACACCATCAACTTCGGTGAAAATCACCTGTGGGCGTGAAATTGACAGCTCAAACCCTTCGCGGCGCATGTTTTCAATCAAAACGCCCATCTGCAATTCGCCACGGCCGGACACCTCGAACGCGTCGCCGCCAGGCGTATCTTCGATCTTGATGGCGACGTTGACTTCGGCCTCTTTCATCAACCGGTCGCGGATGACGCGAGATTGGACTTTTTTGCCATCTTTACCAGCCAGTGGGCTATCATTGATACCAAAGGTCACGGTGATCGTTGGCGGATCGATGGGCTGTGCGGGAATAGGTTCCTCAATCGAAGGGTCACATAGGGTATCCGCCACGGTCGCCTTGGTCATCCCGGCGACAGTGACAATATCACCCGCTTCAGCCACATCAATGGGCTGCTGCTGCAAGCCGCGGAATGCGAGAATTTTAGACACGCGGAACTGTTCGATTTTCTCGCCAGTGCGCGACATCGCTTTGATCGTGTCACCTGCCTTCAAGGTCCCGGCTTCAACCCGGCCGGTCAGAATGCGGCCAATGAAGGGATCGGCGGACAGGGTGGTGGCAAGCATCTGAAACGGCTCATCCTTGCGTTCGATCTGCTTCGGGGTCGGGACGTGATCAATAATCAGATCAAACAGCGCATCAAGATTTTCGCGGGGCCCGTCCAATTCATGATCACACCAGCCTGACCGGCCAGAGGCGAACATGGTAGGAAAATCAAGCTGATCATCATTGGCCTCTAGGGCCGCAAATAGATCAAAGCAGTCGTCAACCGCGCGATCAGGCTCGCCATCGGGTTTGTCGACTTTGTTGACGACCACGATCGGGCGTAGCCCCAAAGCAAGCGCCTTTGAAGTAACAAATTTCGTCTGTGGCATCGGGCCTTCGGCGGCATCCACCAACAAAACAACGCCATCTACCATGGACAGGATCCGCTCCACTTCACCGCCGAAGTCAGCGTGGCCAGGTGTGTCAACGATGTTGATCCGGCTGCCCTTCCACTCGACGCTGGTACATTTGGCCAGAATCGTAATGCCCCGCTCGCGTTCGATGTCATTGCTGTCCATCGCACGTTCTTGGGTGGCTTCATTTTCCCGGTAAACGCCGGATTGTTTGAGAAGTTCGTCAACAAGCGTCGTTTTGCCGTGGTCAACGTGCGCGATGATCGCGATATTGCGGATATCCATTACGGTTTTTTGCCTTTTGGGTAAGTTGCCGCGCGGATACCGTGCAATTGCAGCAAATGCTACCCCCTTAATCCATCCCGCAGGGGAACGGTCCAAAAGCCGGTGAAAGGGCAACGGTCAGCGCGTGCGCGGGAAAGTTCCTAGCTTTAACCATAGAGGAGACTGGACTAGAGATAGCTAGTTTTGGACATATACTCATGTTAACAGTCACACGTTTTGTGTGACTTTCAAAGAACTAGGACCAGCAGCATGACCTTTCGAAATTCGACCCCGATGATGCTTATTGCACTTTTGACAATTTCGGCATGCGGCAGCAGCAGCAGTGACAATACCGGTGGCGGTGGCACCGCTGTAACGGGTCCGGAACTGAGTGACATCGAGGGCTCCAGTCTTTCAACCAGTGCGGCAAGCTTCCAAGTTGGCGCGGCGCCGAGCACTTCGGAGGCTTCGATCACGGTTGACGCTGGGTTCTTTAGCGGGGACCTGGATGGAACAATTGAGATATTTGGCGAGACCGTGACAATCACCGATGGGGCCGGAGAATTGACGACCGGCGAGGAAGTACGCCTGACTTTCGAAACCAACCGCGCCGGTGATTATGCGGCCCCAATTGACGTGACCGTGTCTAGCCTGAATGATTTGAATGGCGAAGCCGCTTTCGTTATTGGCAATGAGACCGCAACAAGTGCGATCAACGCGCGAACAACTGGGACATTGACCTATGACGGTGATTTCCAGGCTACGGGCAGCCTTGCTGGCAGCAATACGCAGACAGAGTACGAAGGTGGTATTACTGTCGTCGTTGATTTCGTCAGTGATGACGCTGACTTTACCTTGGATGGGACGCTAGATGGTTCTGATGACGTTGATCTGACGGGCACAGGGCTCGGTATTTCGGGCAATGGTATCACCGGCAGTTTGAACTGCACCGCGGGCTGCAGCGGCGGGGTGGGTTCTTCTGAAGTAGACGCCACGTTTTACGGCCCGGATGCCGAAGAACTGGGTGGTGTTCTTTCCATTGAAATAGCTGTTGGCGGTGACGACTATGATGGTGTGGGCACCTTCGTCATCGCGCCGTAATTTCAAACATAGAAAACAAAAAAGGGCCGCGTCGTTGCGGCCCTTTTTGCATTTAAAGGCAGCAGCTTACATTGCGGCGTTCAGGTTTTCATCGATCTTTTCGAGGAACCCTTCTGTGGTCAGCCATTTCTGATCAGGACCAACAAGCAACGCCAAATCCTTGGTCATGTGGCCACTTTCGACGGTGTCCACGATTACCTTTTCCAATGTATCGGAAAACGTCATCAGCTCTGCGTTGTCGTCCAGCTTGGCGCGGTGCTTTAACCCGCCAGTCCAGGCGAAGATCGAGGCGATTGAGTTGGTAGAGGTCGCTTGACCCGCCTGATGCTGGCGGTAGTGACGGGTCACGGTGCCATGCGCGGCCTCGGATTCGACAATCTTGCCATCGGGGGTCATCAGCTGCGATGTCATCAGGCCAAGCGAGCCAAAGCCTTGTGCTACGGTATCAGACTGCACATCGCCGTCATAGTTCTTACAGGCCCAAACGAACCCACCTGACCATTTCATGGCCGAGGCCACCATGTCATCAATCAGACGGTGCTGATATTCGATCCCTTTGGCATCGAACTTATCTTTGAATTCTTCGTCAAAGATGCGCTGGAAGGTCAGCATGAACTGGCCATCATATTGCTTAAGGATCGTGTTCTTGGTGGACAAATAGACCGGCCAACCAAGGCTGAGACCATAGTTGAGCGACGCCCGGGCAAAATCCTCAATAGATTTATCAAGGTTATACATGCCCATATAGACACCGGATGAGGGGGCATCGAAGACTTCGTGCTCAATGACCTGACCATCTTCGCCAACGAATTTCATCGACAGCTTGCCGGGGCCAGGGAATTTCATGTCTGTGGCGCGATATTGGTCACCGTATGCATGGCGGCCAATGACAATCGGTTGGGTCCAACCGGGCACAAGACGGGGCACGTTCTTGCAGATGATGGGCGCACGGAAAACGACACCGCCAAGGATGTTGCGGATCGTACCATTGGGGCTGCGCCACATCTTTTTCAGGCCGAATTCCTCAACGCGGGCTTCATCAGGGGTGATGGTTGCACATTTGACGGCAACACCCACCTCTTTGGTTTTTTCAGCGGCATCAATTGTGATCTGATCTTCTGTGCGATCACGCTCTTCGATGCCCAGATCATAATAGAGCAGATCGACATCCACATAAGGCAGGATCAGCTTTTGTTTGATGAAATCCCAGATAATCCGGGTCATCTCGTCCCCGTCCATTTCGACAATGGGGTTTTCTACCTTGATTTTAGACATCTTGTCGCTCCGCGTGATTTGGGCATGATTATGCCGGGCATAACTGAATTTCCGCTGAACGAAAAGGCGGTATGCGAATGTATACTGAATTTAATGCAGTTTTCTTATTCAGAAAGCGCCAGAGGGCAGTAAGGTGCCACATTCCGCCCTTGGCGGCAAACCACCCGCTGTGATCTACTGGCAGAGAAATGAAACAACACAACCCGATCAATAGGTGCAAAGAGTTGCTTAGTTTACGCCGGATCCCGTCCAACAAATGGGGAGTATGTATGGGTTTGCAGAACGACAAGAACGCTGGGCGTCCAATTTTTGGCGATCTGATTGCCCGCCGTCAACCGCCGCTGTTGGTGGCGAATAAATGGGTGTTAATCTTGGCGATGAATAGTGACGACAGCATGCATATGCTTGATGCTGACATACAGGCGCTGCATGGCAGCTATGTGCATTACAATGGTGCAATTTGGTTGGCTGGACGTGAGGCGACGCTTGCACAAGAGCGTAAGCAATTGACGTTTACGATTGCTGGTCAATAACGGCTTGAAACATATGCGCACATATGATCGACGGGCAGCCATATGATGATGGGGATGTCGTGGTGGTGAGGGCCCAAGTGAATATTCAGGGGCCGATTGGGACCCGCATCAAACTGATGTGGGACACAGGCGTAGCGCCGCTGCAAACGGTCTTGCCTAAGCGGGGGATCTATGCTGATTTCTGGACGCTTCGCCTATGAGTGAGACGCGTCCGTCGACACCACTGCGAGTAATTTTCTGGGGTACTTATGATCTAAGCAAACCACGCACCCGCATCTTGCGCGACGGTTTGCGTGAGATGGGCGTTGATATTGTTGAAATCCATGCTGATGTTTGGTCGCGCCACACTGACAAAAGCCAATTGAGCAAGCTGACCATGCTGCTGACGCTGTTGCGACTTGTGTTCAGTTATCCGGGGCTGATTTTTCGGTATTGTCAAGCGCCAGACCATGATGTTGTCGTAATCCCTTACTTAGGGCAATTTGACGTTTTGGTACTGTGGGTTTTTGCGCGGCTAAAGGGTAAACCAATCGTCTGGGACATGTTTTTGTCCCTCTATGATACCGTTGTTAACGATCGGAAAATGACATCGCGATGGTCGCCACCAGCTTTAGCCCTCAAGGGTGTAGAATGGTTGGGATGCAGGGCTGCCACACGCGTTGTTCTTGATACGCATGCTCACGCCAATTACATCACCACGCTTTTTGGTTTGCCAGCCGGACACACGGGCGCAGTTCCGGTCGGTATCGAACCTAATGCCTTCGCTCGTCTGACTGGACCGAAGCCTCACGACGGTCCAACAAGGGTGCTATTTTATGGTCAGCTTATCCCTTTGCACGGGGTTGAAACGATCCTGTGCGCAGCTCTTTCAGAACGTGGACAACAACATGTGTGGCACATCATTGGCAAAGGGCAGCAAGGCAAGTTGGTTGACGAAATGCTTGCCTCATCGGATGCGCCACATATCGAGCGCGAGGACTGGGTGCCCTATAGCAAGCTGACGGATGCGATTGCGCAGGCCGATATCTGCCTTGGCATTTTTGGTTCCTCACAAAAGGCCGCTTCGGTTGTACCGAACAAGGTGTATCAATGTTTGGCCGCGGGTCGCACCGTCATCACCCGTCAATCGCCCGCGATGGCTGAAACATTCCCTACAAAGCAACCCGGGCTACGGTTTGTCTCGCATAGCGATCCGGATGCATTGCTTGATGCCATTGATAACGCAAGTGGCGACGGTTTTCCCGTTGTCCCCGAAGATATGTTGAGTTGTGCGCAGCCAAAAGAAATTGGGCGTGTGCTTTATGATGATGTATTGGCCGAGTTGAGTAATAAGAATCGGATGTAGGACAAGGTTAAACATGAGTGATCCAATGCCGACATATCACCCACACTATGGTCCCGCTCTCAGTGATGCAAATTGGGTCCCAGCGCCGCGCTACCTTCTGCGGCGTGATCGCGTTTTGCGACATATCCAAATGATTGCGCCTTGCAAGACGCTGGATATCGGCTGTGGTCCGGCGGCTTTGTTATCCGAAATGGCGATGCTCGGTTTTGACACCTACGGCGTGGATAGGTCACAGCAAGCCTTGGAGTTGGCCGAAATGTTGAATACACAACAAAGTCCTTTGCACCTTCAAACCGAACTTGATCCCGCATGGAAGGGCAGTTTCGATTTACTCATGTCATTTGAGGTTATCGAGCATCTTGAAGAAGACATTGCGGCGATGCGTGATTGGTTACCTTACCTCAAACGCGGTGGCCGACTTATATTGTCGACACCAGCGCACCCGCATCGGTGGAATGCAGCTGATGTTTGGGCGGGACACGTGCGTCGCTATACGCGCGCAGGATTGGAAAAATCCATTACCGATGCCGGTTTCATTGTTGAAAAGATTG
The DNA here is from genome assembly GCA_947501555.1 of uncultured Paracoccaceae bacterium. Taxonomy (GTDB): domain Bacteria; phylum Pseudomonadota; class Alphaproteobacteria; order Rhodobacterales; family Rhodobacteraceae; genus Yoonia. The sequence continues at coordinate 927,060 of CANMWG010000001.1, read as the reverse complement.
AATGTTACGGATTTCCCCTCGCCAATTTCATGGAGATTTTGCGCGCTAGAGCCTATGGTAAAGTTCTTAACCAAGCCCAAAAGGCCGAGAAATCTACGGATGATTTGACCGACGAAAGTGGTAGTGATCGCAGCATTGAAAGCAAATTTTGGCGGATTTTCTCTTCAATGCCAGCCACGACATTCATGCGTTTGGCGTGTCAAATTCAACGCCCGTTCCTGCAAACTGATTTTGGTAATGGCTACCTTGTTATTGCGCGTGCGCCCTAGCTCATGACCAGGTTTAGCGTCTGGATTGGCACGGTTGTGTCGCTTGGCTTTCTAGGGCTGGTGCTAATCCGAGGTATTGCAGAAATGCCTGATCTTGATTTTCGGTCGGGCGTACTTTGGGCGGGCTTGCTTGGCGGGCTTGCGCTGTACGTCATCTCACAACTGATAGGGGCGGTCAGTTGGCAATCCGTTCTGCGCATGTATGGCGTCGTGCTACCCACGGGGCGGGCCGAGAGCCAATTGCTGGTCTCGCAAATCGGGAAATATATCCCCGGAAATGTTGCGCATCTATTTGGACGTATTGCGTTGGCGCGTGCAGATGGTTTGCAGAATATGGTCGCAACAATGGCGATGCTGATTGAGGTAGCGATATTGCTGACGGCAGGCTTTGCCGTTGTGGGCACGCTTATGATTTTCGCGCCTGATCTGATGAGAAAGCTCACCGTAGATTTACCGGATGATGCGGCGACTGTCTTAGTTGCGACTGGAATTATTGTGGTTCTTGTTGGGCTCATCGTCGGACAAATTATCGTTTGGAGACGCGCGGGCCGACCTCGGCCAACTATTGGTCAACTCCTCTTGCCTTTGGCATTACACGGAGCCAATTTTGCTTGTTTAGGGCTTTCGCTTTGGTGTGTGATCTACGCTGTGAATCCCGGTTCGACCGTTTCGATCGTGTATTGCACCGCCATATTCACTACAGCCTGGATTGCAGGCTTTTTGATGCCAGGTGCCCCGGGCGGCATTGGTATCAGGGACGGGATCATCGCGCTTGGATTGGAGTTATTCATCGGGCAGGGTACTGGCCTTTTGGTCGCCTTTTTGCATCGAATACTAGCTATTGTTGGCGACGTTATTACCTTTTGCCTTGGCTTAGTTTTGCGAAGACGTGCCTTTCTATCCAGGCAAAGATCTTAACTGGTTCACGCAATAAGTGTCCGTCGCCAAGGTTTTTGGAACCAAAAAAGTACGTGTAATGAACCGCCCTGGGTTTGCCGAAGAGTAAAACTCTCCAAGGATGGCACTTATGACACAACGCAAACACATCCCGTCTTACACAGCTGAGTTCAGCGCGCGCGGCGTTCGCCTTTTCAATGAACAACGCTCGGAATATCGCAGTGATAACGCTGCCTATCAGCCGCAGGATCGCCAAGGCAGGCGGGACTCCCCACGAGATCATGGCTGTCAGCGGTCACGTGACGCTATCCATGGCTCAAAAGTGCCGTGAGACGTTTGGGCGACGGGACATGGCTGATTCAGCATTTTCGCGACTTACAGGCACGAAAGCGGAACAAAACTTGACGAACCATCCTGGAAGGTTTGTCAATAAATCACCTAAGACCCTTAGATGAAGGGAAAAATGGCGTTTGGTAGGCCCGGCAGGACTTGAACCCGCAACCAAAGCGTTATGAGCGCTCTGCTCTAACCAGTTGAGCTACAGGCCCCCAGTGTCCCCCGAATTACCAGAAGGAACGGATGGGTCAAGCAGTCATGCAAGGCGCCGCGCGAATATCTTTTCGAATTGCTTATTAGATCGGGAGGTCGCTGTCGCCATCGCAATCAGTTAAGCCCAAGCGGCAGACTAAAAATGGCGGCGGCTGACAACGGGCTTTGCCCGCTGGATCAACCACCGCCACGAAACTCCGAGACCCGAAAATACGTGAGGAGGACGCTTTCGTCTCGCCACTCTTATGATCTGAAAGCGTTAACGAATGGTGAATTAACCCGTATTATTTAGTTTATCTTAATGACAGGCCGTTGCGCCGCCACTGACCATCCGTTATCGGACATCCAGCTTATGAACGGGGTGCCCACATGATAAAAAATGGCCTGACCTATGCAGATGCCGGTGTCGATATCGATGCGGGCAATACATTGGTAGAGCGGATCAAGCCTGCTGCAAAAAAGACCACACGTCCCGGTGTAATGGCAGGGCTTGGCGGTTTTGGCGCATTATTTGATCTCAAGGCAGCGGGTTATGTGGATCCGGTTCTGGTTGCGGCAACCGATGGGGTTGGCACCAAGCTGCGGATCGCGATTGATACCGGCAACGTTGACACCATCGGGATCGATCTGGTGGCGATGTGCGTGAATGATCTGGTCTGCCAAGGTGCTGAGCCGTTGTTTTTTCTCGACTATTTCGCCACCGGCAAGCTGGAACTGGATCAGGCCACCCGCATTATCGAAGGGATCGCCGCAGGTTGTACCGCATCCGGCTGCGCGCTGATCGGCGGCGAGACCGCGGAAATGCCGGGGATGTATCACGCTGGAGACTTCGACCTGGCAGGCTTTTCCGTCGGCGCGATGGAGCGGGGTGCTACCTTGCCTGCAAATGTGCAGGAAGGGGATGTTTTATTGGGGCTTACTTCTGACGGGGTACACTCCAACGGGTATTCGTTGGTGCGGCGGATCGTTGAGTTGTCAGGGCTGGCATGGAGCGATGCAGCGCCATTTGGCGACGACAGCCTTGGGGCAGAGCTGCTGGCGCCCACACGGCTTTATGTCAAGCCGGCGCTGGCTGCGATCCGGGCTGGGGGCGTGCACGCATTGGCCCATATCACGGGCGGTGGTTTGACCGAGAACCTGCCACGGGTTCTGCCCGAAGGCATGGGCGCGGACATTGACCTCAATACCTGGGCGTTGCCTCCCGTATTCAAATGGCTCTGCGAAACTGGCGGGATCACCCAGGCCGAGTTGCTCAAGACCTTTAATGCAGGCATCGGGATGATGCTGGCGGTCGATGCGGCTGAGGCGGCAGGGGTGACCGATGTGCTGAGCCAAGCAGGCGAAACCGTGCATCGCATCGGCACCGTGACGACAGGTGAAAATATCCGCTACACAGGCACGCTTTTGTGACCAAACGGGTTGCAATCCTGCTCTCTGGCGGGGGCTCGAATATGGTGGCACTGGCGAAATCCATGACCGGTGATCATCCGGCACGGCCTGTGCTGGTCATCTCCAATGACCCTCAGGCGGGTGGGCTGGGCAAAGCACAGGCGATGGGTATCGCGACCCAAGCGGTTGACCATAAGGCGTTCGGCAAAGATCGGGCGCGCTTTGAAGCCGCTCTCCAAGAGGCGCTTCTTGAAGCAAAGCCAGATATCATCTGTCTGGCGGGTTTCATGCGGATCCTAAGCCCCGCATTCATGGGGCAATGGGAAGGACGGATGCTGAATATCCACCCATCTTTGCTGCCAAAATACAAAGGGCTCCACACGCATAAACGCGCGCTTGAGGCCGGGGACCAGACGCATGGCTGCACCGTGCACGAGGTGACTGCCATGCTGGATGACGGTCCAATCCTGGGGCAGGCGACCATCGATGTGAAACCAGATGATACCCCCGATAGTCTGGCGGCCCGCGTGCTTCCTTTTGAACATCAACTCTACCCGGCAGTGCTGCAACGCTATGCAAAAGGGGACCGAACCCCGGTTTTCCTGCCAACGACATCGTGACCGACTATCTTTTACAGCCCAAATCGCCTATGACCCGCAATCGGGGCGGGGGCCAGAACGAGTAACGGACCAAGAATGAACAAGATCACAACGACTGAGGCGCTGGCGGCATTCTGCAAAGAGGCTGCCAAGCGGCCCTATGTGACGGTCGACACGGAGTTCCTGCGCGAGCGGACATACTATTCGAAACTCTGCCTTGTGCAACTGGCCTATCAGGATGAAACTGGTGCGGACGCGGTCTTGGTCGATCCGCTGGCTGATGGGCTGTCGCTTGAACCGCTTTATGATCTGTTCCGTGATGTGGGCGTTGTGAAGGTCTTCCACGCCGCCCGTCAGGATCTTGAGATTTTCTTTGTGGATGCAGGGCTGATCCCGGCGCCGCTGTTTGACACGCAAGTGGCAGCCATGGTTTGCGGCTTTGGTGAACAGGTGGGCTATGAGACGCTGGTGCGCAAGATCGCGAAATCCGACTTGGATAAATCTTCGCGCTTTACCGATTGGTCGCGCAGACCTTTGACAGATGCGCAGGCAAAATATGCGATTGGGGATGTGACCCATTTGCGTGACATCTATGAATATCTGTCCGATCAGCTGCAAAAATCCGGACGCAAGAAATGGGTGGCCGAGGAAATGGACGTGCTCAAAGATCCGGGCACCTATGTCACCGAACCCGCAGATGCGTGGAAACGGGTCAAAACCCGCACCACGTCTGGTCGGTTCTTGGCCATTGTACGTGAACTGGCACGGTTTCGGGAAGCATACGCGCAAGACCGGAACATCCCGCGCACAAGGGTGTTCAAAGACGATGCGCTTGTGGAACTGGCCTCAACCAAACCGCAAACTGAACAGGATTTGGGACGATCGCGCCTGCTTTTGCGTGAGGCCCGTAAGGGTGATATCGCAAAGGGCATTCTGGACAGTATTCAAGCGGGTCTGCATGTTAAGAACGATGATCTGCCCAAGCTCGACAACAAACGGTCCAAACTGCAGGTCAATCCGGCTTTGGCCGATTTGTTGCGGGTCTTGCTGAAGGCCAAAACCGATAACGAAGGCGTGGCGCAAAAGCTGATTGCAACCTCTGCCGATCTTGATGCATTGGCGGCAGGCGAACGGGACGTGCCTGCGCTGAAAGGCTGGCGGCGCGAAGTGTTCGGACATGAGGCCTTGCGGTTGTGTGACGGGCAGGTCGGGCTTGCGGTGAAGGGTCAGAAAGTCGTCACAGTCATCCTTTGATCTGGACGCGGTGCTTGCTTGGCTCTACATCAAGCTCAAGCAGAAACAGGCGGTGTCATGGCGAACCCGGATTTTGAAGAACTGGTTGAAACCTTTGAATTCCTTGATGATTGGGAAGACCGTTACCGGCATGTCATCGACATGGGCAAGGCGATGCCCGCCTTGGAAGAGGCCTTGCAAGTGCCTGCAACCAAGGTCGACGGCTGCGCCAGCCAAGTCTGGCTGATCCCGCAAATCAAAGACGGTATATTCAGTTTTCGGGGCGAAAGTGACGCGATGATCGTGCGCGGGCTGATCGCGGTTCTTTTGGCGCTCTACAACAATCAGCCGGTAGCCGAAGTCGTCAAAATCGATGCAGCGGCAGAACTGGGGCGGCTGGGGTTGAACGATCACCTGTCAGCGCAGCGGTCCAACGGGCTGCGCGCCATGGTTCAGCGGATCAAGGAAACCGCGGCGTCAGCCTAAGGCGCAAATCTTTTTGAAAAAGATTTGGCCAATTTCTTTTCAAGAAATTGCTTCCAGCGCCTGGGTTAAATCTCCGTAACCTGTAAAGCGCCGCTCAAAGGTCAAGCCCAGCCGTTCTGCACAGGTCTTTGCCTTTACTGTCAGATCGGGGTTATCCGTCTGTGCCTGATAGACCAGTTTTTCGTAATGCCCAAAGTACATATCCCGCAGGTCAGGATGGCGGTCCAGGCCCAAGGGCTCCCACACGAAGGTCTCAAATTGGCGCACCAGAAAATCAGTCAGGTAAAAGGCTGTCATCTCACCCTTGGCGGCAAAGACATCATTACCTTCGAAAAAGGAATAGCAATGCGGGCCGGGGACCATTTCAACGCGCATTTCCGCGCAAGCGGCCTGCAATTGCCCACCTGTGCCGCAGTCGGCGTAGACCACGAAGATATCATCATAAGCATCCCGGTGCTTGGCCACGGCCTCTTGCACGGCAGGCACAATGCGTTCGGGATGGTTGTGCAGTATGGCCGGCAAGCATTGTAAGTCCAGATGGCCCCATCCGTTGGCGGTTTTCAATGCAAGGATTTCACGGGCCAGTGCCCCGCATGCAATCAGTAAGATGCGGCCACGCCCGCTGGGATCAATCCCATCGGTGGTCAGCACCGCATCACTTGTCATGACAGTCGGACGGCCGTGCCATAAGCCACAATTTCCGAAGCACCCGCCATAATCGAGGACGTTTCCATCCGGAAACCGACAACCGCATTTGCGCCCATTGTCTGCGCGTCCGAGATCATTCGATCCAAGGCCTGTTCGCGCGCACCTGCCATGAGGGAGGAATACCCCGTCATCTCACCACCCACGATACTTTTCAGGCCTGATACGATGTCAGTCCCTATGTGTTTTGAGCGAACCGTTGATCCGCGCACCAGCCCGAACACCTGAGCGATGTCCCGCCCGGCGACGCCATCGGTTGTGCAAATCAGCATATCAGTTCTCAAACTTGTCATAGTGGTCATCTTCCTTGTTGCCCAGGCGCTCGGCGATCACACGCCAGCCGACATAGGCGCAAAGTGCAATAACACTCAGGATCAGAAGCGCGAAGAAAGGGGGGAGCTGGGTGCTCGCGATTAAGACGGCCCCCACATAGACGGTCACCCCAGCAGCACCCAGAACGCAAACAATGATCAGAACAAATTTATCGAGTGGCATCCCATGTCTCCTCTGAATTCACAGATAGGCCGAGATACCACCCAATGAAAGGGTCAGCCCGCGACGGCCCCCTGATTGTGCTTGCGTGCCATAAAGGTTTTTGCGGTTTCCACTGCAACAGCAGCGTCACGACAATAGGCATCTGCCCCAATGGCTTTGCCAAATTCTTCATTCAGCGGGGCGCCACCCACCAGCACGACATAGTCGTCGCGCATCCCTTTTTCGGTCATCGTATCGATGACGACCTTCATATAGGGCATTGTCGTGGTCAGCAGGGCGGACATGCCCAAAATGTCAGCGCCTTCGGCCTCAAGTGCTTCGATATAGCTTTCAACCGCATTGTTGATCCCCAGATCAACCACTTCAAATCCCGCACCTTCCATCATCATGGACACAAGATTCTTGCCGATGTCGTGAATGTCGCCTTTGACAGTTCCAATGACCATCTTGCCCACACGGGGCGCACCGGTTTCGGCTAGCAACGGCTTGAGGATGAACATGCCCCCCTTCATCGCATTGGCCGCCAACAGCACCTCGGGTACAAACAAGATCCCATCGCGGAAATCATGGCCCACGATTGTCATGCCGCCTACCAGCGCCTCTGTCAGAATGCGGTAGGGTTCCCATCCGCGTTCTAGCAGGATGTTCACGCCTTCCTCGATCTCTTCCTTCATGCCGTCATAAAGGTCGTCGAACATTTGCGCGACGAGATCTTCGTCGTTCAACTCGGACAGGATGATGTCGTCTTCTTCGTCAGACATACGAGGCCTCTTAAATTAATCGTTAAAGTCAGTTGTGCGCGCGAATGTCGAATACTACCAACTCAATTGCGACATTCGCATAAACGCGACCGACCTGCCATCAATTGGGTTCGTGAAACGTTCTCATAATCATTATGCTTGTAGATCCCGATCAACCAGTGAGGGGCTTGCCCGACATGGCAATGCGCGCCGTGACAGCAATTGCAGGGTCAGTTCATGTATCGCCGGAAAGACATTCGTCGACGGCATTTTTTAGCGCTTCGGCGGTAAACGGTTTGTTTACAATCTCGGTAGGCGGGAAGTTCGCTGTGATACTTTGCGCGTCGCCGTATCCGGTTGCGAGAATAAAGGGAATGCCACGGTCAGCCAAGACTTCAGCCACAGGAAGTGAGTTTTGATCGCCCAGGTTCACATCCAAGAGCGCGAAGGAAATGTCATGATCAGCGATGATCTTCAACGCACCTTCAACGTTGCCTGTCATGTGAACGTAAGAGGCACCATGTTCAGTCAGAATGTCAGAAGTATCCAACGCAATAACCATATTGTCTTCGACCAGCAAAACGTCATCACGCAACCCGGTCTGCTGCGGTGAATCATCCTGTTTCGTCGTTGGCGGCACATCCTCAACGATGTCTTGCATGGCAGAAATCGATACTGCCGGAATTATGATATCCGCTTCAAAGCCTGTTATCACGTAGCGTGTTTCGACCGTTCCTCTGAGTTCGTGGGGAATCGCTTGTTCTATGATGGTTGTGCCAAAGCCTTGCCAGGTTGGGGCTTGCACCGGTGCCCCCCCTTTTTCGCGCCATTTAATCTGCAAAGCGCCATCATCCAAAATCCGAAGATCGATGAAGACCTTTCCACATTCGTCCATCAATGCGCCGTATTTGACAGCATTCGTGACCATCTCATGGATCACAAGGGCCACAGTTGAAAACGCGTTGGGTTTCAGCATCGGCACATCACCGGTGATGGTCAGGCGATCTTTTGCCTTTGTCAGAAACGCGCGTGCTTCCACCTCAATAAGCTGCCGCAGTGAGCTGGGTGCCCATTCCCGCTGGGTCAGCTGGTCATGCGCGCGCGCCAGGGCCTGCAAGCGCCCGTCCAGAACCTTTGTGTATGATGTCACATCGCGGGTTTCGTCACGGCTTTGCGACACGAGGCTTTGGATCAGGTTGAGAATGTTGCGGACACGGTGGTTCAGCTCTGCAATAAGTAACTCTTGCGTATTAGCGGCCTTGCGTCGGGTTTCGTTGGTTTCTTCCGTCAGTTTTAGAACAATTTCGATCAATGAGATTCGGAGAAACTCTGCGTTCTGCATTTCGCTGTCGGTCCACTTGTGCGATGTGTTCTGGACCATTTCTAGCCAGGACTCAAAGCTCTTGCGAGGTGTCAGTCGCGCGTCGCTTCGTCCGGCTTCGATCGCTTTGGTCGGATTGCCGGCCCATGTGATCGACTTGGCGACTTCGCGGCGAAAGAAGACGATGTAATCACGTGGGGTACGCGAAATCGGGATGGCCAGGACACCCGCCACATCCGCCGAGAAATCCTTTGCTTCCGGGTAGACCTCGGCAAGACTGTGGGTCGCAAAAACTTGGCCAGAGAGGTTGGTATTCAAAAATGGGAGCAGTTTCTTAAATTCCAACGCATCAGGCGCTTCACCCAAAGATGCATATTTGCCATCAAAAAACACGGCGACACCGTCGTTGGTAATAAGACCTGTTAACTCGGATGCGATGGCTTCAAACCCATCAATCAATGTTGTCCCATCCGAAAGTTGGATCATCAGTCTATCATGCATTTGGCGCGCGTCGTCACTACGCACACGGGCCTCAACATCGATCTTTTGCATCAAATCATATGAGAAAAATTGCGCAAACATTTCAATTGAAGTGCGCCGTGCAAAGCTGACGTAACGTGGTTTTTCATGGTGGCAGGCAAAGAGGCCCCACAGTTTTCCATCCTTGATGATCGAGACAGACATCGAGGCGTTGACACCCATATTGCGTAAATACTCCAGATGTATGGGAGAGACAGCGCGGATGACGGATAGTGATAGGTCAATCGGTTCGCCCCGCGCATTGCTGGGCGGAAGGATGGGTGACACGGCACCATCAACATCCGCAATCAGCCGCAAAGTGCTGCGAAGGTATAGGGCCCGAGCCTGTTGAGGAATATCGCTCGCTGGAAAGCGCAGGCCCATGAATGGTTTGATCTGCGACCGCCGCTTTTCTGCAATCACCTGGCCACTGCCATCATCGGCGAATTTGTAAACCATCACGCGGTCAAACCCTGTCATGACCTGCACTGCCATTGCCGCCTGATCACACAGAGACTCTAAATCCTTGGTGCGTCGAATCCGGGCCACCAAATTCCGCACCAGGCTCATCTCATCGTGATCTTGTGTGTCTCCATTGGGTTCAAACTCAAAGACAAAAGCCTGGCCCGAGGCATGCACCGATACGTCGAATAAAGCGCCATCGCCCAGCACGTCATATCCGAATAACTGTGATGATGGTGTCTCGGCACTCAGCATATGAAGCTTTATTCGCAGATCATGTACCGTTTTTTCCGGGAAGAACTGGTTCAAGCGGGTCCCGACTGCTGCCTCAGGGGCGATCCCAAGCAGCAGTTGTATATTTTCCGAGACGTGACTGATCATAAAATCAGCAGTGGTTGCGATCAGACAGCCATATGCTTGCACGCCACCCAAAAGGTGAATTGGCTCTCGGTCACAGTTAGTTAGGTCAACCGGTTCATCCTGAACAAGCGAAGGTTGCACATCTGTCATGCAAACGTGTCCTGATTGGCGGCTACGGCGTCGAAGGTGGTGATAAACAGCCCGAACAAGGCGCGTGTGTCATTCATAATCATTGCAGCACGGGGGGAATCAAGGGGAACCTGTGACAAAGCCTGACAGGTATCGCGCCAAAGATTTGCGTCATTGGTTTGCATAAAGTAGTTGCCAGCCCGGCGGATCACGGGATCATCGGTTTGGGCCCATATCCCGCAGAGAATTTTGGATCCTAAACGCGACCCTGAAACGATATAATCGATTGCGAGCGGGTCCAGTCTTGTAGGTATGTCCGTCGCTAATGTCATAGGATCAGCTGAAACAGCAGCCAAATCTGCCTGCAAGCCAAGGATCATGTCTTCCAGAGTTGGGCTGCATCTGCATTCACTGGAAAGCCGCGATTGCATTGCGCAAAAGCAATTTAGATGCAATTGCAAGAACATCCCAAAGCCCGAACGCGTCGTGATATTAAGTGTGGATATCAAACGATCAAGTTCCGCGTGTTCTTTGCGTGTTTCTTGTCTGAGGGCGTATCGAAGATTTGGTTCCAAAAAATAACAGCTCTTTCGTAGCGAAGATCCGACATGAAATCTTCTAGACACAGCGACATCCCGCGCGGGGTGCATCGTTGACGTTATAGGAGCACACGAAATCTAGCGCTACAACCCTTGCGGTACTTTTCTGGCGGCTGTTGGGGCAATTTCCGGGCACCAAAATGGCTCTGGCTATACGCCGTTAGGGCAGGTGATGTTCAGCGATGCGTTGCCTCGATCAACTATCACTAAAGAAAGCCACATCAATAGCCGCCTATGGTCCCAAAAACCCTGACAACGGACACCCTTAAAAAGCGAACATCATGGGTCATTACTCGCCTCATAGCTGAACGTGAACGGTCACTTTGCATCGTTAAAATTTCTGGCAGCGCCTTTAGTTGTGCCAGTCGAAAAGTGATTTTGAGTGGCCGAAAACCTTCAAAACGGCGTTCAAGGTATGCGGGCGTCTGATTGAATTATGTCCATTAACCACGCGTCAGGATCGCCGCGCACCTCAATCGCTTCCCCTCGACTTCTCTGCCAAGCGGCAACAATGCGTCCATCAATCCGATGAAGTGCCAACAACGCCCGTGCTTTTCCTTCAAGTTGGACGTCAGCGCTTTCAATTGCGGTTGCAACCAACCATTCAGTTCCAGCCGTCTGCTCCTCTCTTGGGTCAAAAAATTGAACCGTGGAAGAACCGTCGAATACACCCCATACATAGTCTAGATCATTGCCCAAAAGACCGTCTAACGTCTGACGTAGGTGTACATCCAGAAAAGCATCCGAAGGATGCCGGCCTACCCAGAATGATCGATCATTGACTGACCTTATCATTTCTAGTGCCGTGCCATCATACACAAAATCAACCAAATGTGTCGGGAATTCACCTGACCACATGCTGATCGACACGGTGCCCGCATCTGAAGCAATATGTTCGGCTTCCAAACAAGTGCCAAATTCCTCGGACAGCTGCGGCAACCCACCTTCGGTATGAAGCCATGTGTACGCAAATCCACACCAATCTTGACCATTCGAAAGTTCCAGCAGATGCAACTCATCCTGCTGGTAAATCACATCGACATTTATAAATTTATTATCAAACAAAAACTCATGGGTTCCAACCGTTAGCCGCGCCCATTGCCCTGTCTCATTGAAGGTGTTGATCAAGCCTGCGGCCGTCATAGGGTCGATCTCTTGTGCAGAAACAGGCCCAAAGCCATTGATACACAGGACTGCTAAAATTGTGCTTCTATATGTCTTCATCTATCCCATCATGCTGTGAAGGATCAAAAATGTCTAAGAGCGATTGACTTGCCCCAAATCGATTTGGTCAGATCCAACCGTGAGAAGTCAACATTCATGGATCTTTTGGCCGTTCTCCTTGCGATCAAAAACTGCAAACCTTAGCGTAGGTCAGTGTCCGAATTTAAGGGAGTAGCTCAAGGTTCCGCTTAAATAACGAAATCTTCTATAGCAGGCGCGAAGCACGAATCTTGATCGAAGAATTGAGGAAACACTACAACATGAAACGACCACACAGCGCATTGGGCTATCGCTCACCACCAACCAAAATCATCGTTTCTCTGCTCGATACTCTCAAGTCCTTGGTGAAAATAAGGATTTTGGCTCCGGCGGTAGGGATCGAACCTACGACAAATTGATTAACAGTCAACTGCTCTACCGCTGAGCTACGCCGGATCACTGGGGCCGTATAGCAATGTGAGAAAGTCCCGTCCAGTGGGTTTGACACAGTTTTTTACATTCCGTTTCACGGGGTGTTTTCGGGGTTCGTCAAAGCAAATTCTGCCGATTGTGAAAGCCGAGGTTGAGCGGTGACAAAGCCCCGTTCTGACAGGTCCACAAGATGGGCAAACACATTGCGCGCGGCTGCAGGCAAAAGTGCAGGGGCCACATCTGCATAGATCTGTTGGGTCAATGCGACGACCTCCATCGGTCCGGTTTTTAGGGCCGCCAAGACTTGGGCTTCGCGGGACAACCGGTGTGTGATCAGCCAATCCAGCCGCTCAGCGGGGGTGTGGATCGGCCCGCCGTGACCGGGATAATACGCCCTCGCCGGGATGTCTTTCAGCCGGACGCAGGATGCCATGAAGTCGGTCAGATCCCCGTCTGGAGGCGACACGAGCGAGCTGGCCCAGCCCATCACATGATCACCGGTAAAAACAACATCGTTCCACTGGAAGCACAGGTGATTCCCAATATGCCCAGGCGTATGGATCGCTGTGAGCGTCCCCCAAGGACCTGACACTGTTTCACCATCCGTCAGGCACACATCCGGGCGAAAATCGCGATCAATGCCTTCACCACCACCGGTCAAACCATCGCGCGCGAGCTGGTCCATCACCGCACTGCGCCCGGCCGTGCTGTCGCCAAAGGCCAGTACAGGGGCGCCGACGGCCTTAGCCAAAGGGGCGGCCATTGGCGAATGATCCAGATGGCTATGCGTCAGCAGAACATGGGTGACAGGGCGGCTGGCGATGGCGGCCAGCAGCGCATTAAAGTGGGCCGGATCATTCGGGCCGGGGTCAATGATGGCCAAAGCCTCTTTGCCAAGCAGATAAGTATTGGTGCCCCAAAATGTCATCGGAGATGGGTTCGGGGCCAAGACACAGGTCAACCCCTCTGCAAGCAAGGTGGGGGCACCGGGGGTGAAAGGGGTGTCATTCATGTTCTTGGCTTTTCGTTTTTGCGCTCGCGCGTTAGCGTGGCGGCATGTTCTTTCGTTGGCTCAAAAACTATATGCCCCGCGGGATTTATGCCCGGGCGGCGCTGATCTTGGTTCTGCCGGTGATCATGTTGCAATTGCTGGTCTCGGTTGTGTTCATCCAACGCCACTTTGATGGGGTCACAGAGCTGATGACAAGTGCTGTGAACATTGAACTGCGCTTTTTGATCGATACGGTGAACAACGCAGCCGACCTTGAAGCTGCGCGTGATGCGCTGTCGCGGATCGATGCACCCCTTGAGATCCTGACAGTTTTACCAGCAGACGATGTCGTGGATGACGATATCGTGCCTTGGGTCGACCTGACCGGGAACTCGGTCATTGCAACGATGCGCCGGGGTGTGGCCAACATCATGCAGGTGTCACTTGCTGACCGGCGCCGGGTGGTGGTCTGGATCGACACAGCACAAGGGCCGCTCAAGCTGGATTTCAGCAGGCGGCGGGTGTCGGCGTCAAACCCGCACCAATTGCTGGTGATCATGGTGGTGATGGGGGCGCTGATGACGGCGGTCGCCTATTTCTTTCTGCGCAATCAGCTGCGGCCAATTAAACGGATGGCGGGAGCAGCGGCGGACTACGGGAAGGGGCGGATCACCCAATTCACGCCAACCGGTGCAGTTGAGGTTCGGGCAGCGGGCATGGCTTTTTTGGACATGCGCAATAGGCTTGAGCGGCAAACGCAAAGCCGGACATTAATGCTGTCCGGGGTCAGCCACGATTTGCGTACACCTTTGACCCGGTTGCGCCTTGGCCTGTCGATGCTTGATGAAGACGAGGTCGCACCTTTGGTCCGTGACGTGGACGATATGCAGCGGCTGCTGGATGGGTTTTTGGATTTCGCTCGCAGCGATGCAGGCGACAATCTGGAAGAGGTCGTGCCTGCAGAGATTGTCACAGCGGTTTTGGATGACGCAAAACGAATAGGGCAGGCGGTCACACTCGGCGGCATTGAAGGGGCGCGAGCACCCTTGCCGTTACGGCCTTTGGCCATCCGGCGGGCGTTGGATAATCTGGTGAACAATGCGCTGCGCTATGGCAACAATGCCGAAGTGGGGGTCAGTGTGACTGATCGGGCGATTCGGTTCTGGGTCGAGGACGACGGTCCCGGTATTCCTGCTGACATGCGCGATGATGCGATCAGCCCTTTTGTCAGGCTGGACCCAGCACGCAATCAGAACAAGGGCAGCGGCGTGGGGTTGGGGCTATCGATTGTGTCTGATGTGGCCCGGACACATGGGGGCGTTTTGCGGCTTGGCGAAAGTCAAAAACTGGGTGGGTTGATGGCAGAGATCGTGTTGGGGCGCTGAATTCTGCGGCGCTGTGTGAACCGGACTGCAAATTGTCCGACGGCTATTGCGGCGACCTAAAAAGCCTGTAGGCTGCCTAAATGACTGAAAACACGCGCCACTTCGACGAAATGCAGGCCCAAGATTCTGTGCGTAGCCCTTATGCCGAATACGACGCCTGGTTCGCGACACAAAACAACACCCGACTTTCCAACAAATCCCAAGAGGCCGAAGCGTTTTTTCGACGCAGCGGGATCACCTTCAATGTCTACGGACAGGCTGACGCCGAAGAACGGCTGATCCCCTTCGATCTTGTCCCGCGCATTCTGTCGAACCGGGAATGGACCAAACTGTCCAAAGGCATCGAACAGCGGGTCCGCGCGATCAACGCGTTTCTCCATGACATCTACAACCGGCAGGAAATTTTGCGGGCTGGGGTGATCCCGACTGAGTTGATTGCAAATAACGACGCCTTCCTGCCGCAGATGATGGGATTTACGCCGCCAGGTGATGTCTATACCCATATCGTGGGCACAGATATCGTGCGCACGGGCGAAGATGACTTCTTTGTGCTCGAAGACAATGCGCGCACGCCATCCGGTGTCAGCTACATGCTGGAGAACCGCGAAACCATGCTGCAGATGTTCCCTGAACTCTTCAGCCAGATCAAAGTACAACCGGTCAGCGATTATCCCAAAAGCCTGCGGAGGTCGCTTGCGGCCTGTGCGCCCAAATCCTGCGAAGGACGGCCATGTGTGGCAGTACTGACGCCGGGCATTCATAACTCGGCCTATTATGAACACAGCTTTCTGGCCGACCAAATGGGTGTGGAACTTGTTGAGGGCCACGATCTACGGGTCCGCGACGGTAAAATCGCGATGCGCACGACACGCGGGTATAAAACGATTGATGTGCTTTACCGGCGCGTCGACGATGAATTCATTGATCCGTTGACCTTTAACCCGCAGTCTATGCTGGGTGTGCCGGGGATCATGGATGTCTACCGCGCAGGCAATATCACCATCGCCAATGCACCGGGGACGGGCGTGGCAGATGACAAAGCGATCTATAGCTACGTGCCTGATATTGTGCAATTTTACACCGGCGAAAAGGCAATCCTGAAGAACGTGGAAACCTACCGCTGTTCCGAACCGGATATGCTAAAATACGTGCTGGATAACCTCTCGGATCTGGTGGTGAAAGAGGTGCACGGCTCTGGTGGCTACGGCATGCTTGTGGGACCAGCGGCTAGCAAGAAAGAGATTGCGGCCTTTGCCATCAAACTCAAAGACAACCCTGGCAATTACATTGCGCAACCGACACTTTCGCTGTCCACGGTGCCGATCTTCACCCAAAAGGGCCTGGCACCGCGCCACGTGGACCTGCGGCCCTTTGCACTGATGTCGCCTGAAGGGATCAACATCACGCCCGGCGGGTTGACCCGTGTGGCGTTGAAGCAAGGCAGCCTTGTGGTGAATTCAAGCCAGGGCGGCGGTACAAAAGACACTTGGATATTGGAAGACTAACATGCTGGGAAAAACCGCTGGAGGTCTCTATTGGATGTTCCGGTCGCTTGAGCGGGCCGATAATACAGCACGGCTGCTTGAAGCCGGTTTTCGGATCGCCTTGACCCGGTCATCTGACGCGGAATCAGAATGGAAATCAGTCATTGTCACCTCTGCTGCGCAAACGGCCTATGAGGCGCGCAATGATGGCTATGATGGGGCGCGGGTCGTGAACTTCCTGCTGCGGGACACCGACAACCCCAGTTCGGTCCTTTCGGTGATCAAATCCGCACGGGACAATGCGCGGCTGGTCCGCACCGCGCTAACCACCGAGGTTTGGGCTGCGGTGAATGAGACCTGGATGTTGCTCACCAAACTGTTGAAAGAGCCAGTGGCGCAGACCGAAGTGCCCGCCGTTTTGGCCACCATCCGGCAACAGTCAGCGCTGGTCCGGGGCGCGTTACACGGCACAATGCTGCGCAACGACATGTTCGATTTCTGCCGCTTGGGCACATTCATCGAACGGATCGACAGCACGGCGCGGATCATTGACGTCAAATACTACTCACTGCTGCCAGCGGCGTCCTTTGTGGGCAGCCGGCTGGACAACGTGCAATGGGAAACGATTCTGCGGTCGGTTTCGGCGCATCGGTCGTTCAGATGGGCGGTTGATGGGGACTACACAGCCTCTGCCATCGCCAATTTCCTGATCCTTGATGGGCGGATGCCGCGATCGCTGTGTTTTGGGGCCTCAAAACTGGTGGATAATCTGGGCTATCTGGCAACGGACTACGGCACGCGAATGCCCTCGCATGATATGGCGGACAAGTTGAGCGCAAGGCTCAAAGATCGTGATATCAATTCGATTTTTGAGGAAGGGCTGCATGAATTTGTCGGTGGGGTGATACAAGACAACGCCCAGCTTGGGCAACAGATCGAACAGGACTACAGGTTTAACAGCTAAATGCAGCTTCAGATCAGCCACACGACAACTTACAACTTCGATGAACCCGTCGATTACGCCCTGCAAAAGGTGCGTTTGCGGCCGCAGCCGACGCATTTGCAAGATGTTGGCGGTTGGAGCGTCACAGTGGATGGGGGCAAAGCAGAAACAAACTATCTGGATCACTACGGCAACCACGTCGAATTGATCAGCGTGACACCGGGCACGCAATCGGTGTCAATCACAGCGGCCGGAACGGTGCAGACACATGATACGTCTGGCATATTTGGGAAACGCTACGGGTATGCGCCGCTTTGGCATTTCAAGCAGGTCACCGGTGCCACGGCGGCAGGGGCCAAAGTGGCCGACATCGCCAAGATCCTGATCAGCAGCGATGACCAGCTGAAGGCACTGCATGAGATGTCTGCAATGATCCTGAAAGCCGCACCTTATGAAATCGGGGTCACCGGGTCGAACACCACGGCAGAAGAGGCATTGAGCGCTGGGGCAGGGGTCTGCCAGGATCACGCACAGATATTTATTGCAGCCTGCAGGGCCGCTAAAATTCCCGCACGCTATATTAGCGGTTATCTCATGATTGACGGACAAATCGACCAGGATGCGACCCATGCTTGGGCAGAGGCGCACATCGCCGAACTGGGCTGGGTTGGGTTTGACGTGTCAAACGGGGTGTCGCCTGACGACAAATACGTTCGCATAGCAGCGGGGCGCGACGCGCGAGATGCATCGCCGATTGAAGGCTTGCGGATCGGTCCCGGAAACGAAGCGATGACGGTCTCCGTGCAGGTACAACAGTAAGCTGCCCGCTTTGGCATCAAGCATGTCCATCGATGCAGCCCGGCCTGCGCAGGGCCTAAAATGCAAGCGGCGCGTTTTCTTTGATCTCTTTGAGCACAAAGAACGTCCGGATCTGGCGCACACCGGGTAAGGCGATCAGCATTTTGGTGTGTAACGTGTTAAAACTATTCATGTCTCGGACACGTATCTTGAGCAGATAATCAAAATCCCCGGCCACAAGATGGCAATCCAATAACTCTGTCATGCCGTCGACGGCCTTCTCAAAAGCAGCAAAGCTCTCGGGTGTGGACCGATCCAGGATGACGCCCACCATCACCAACGTACCAAGATCGACAGAGGCGGGGTTCACATGCCCCATCACCTGGGTGATATGACCGGCTTCAAACAAGGCTTGTGTACGCCGATGGCATGTTGCTGGGCTGACGTTCACTGCCTTTGCCAGCTCAGCATTGGTCAGGCGCCCATCAGATTGAAGATGGCGCAGGATACGGGTGTCGATTCGGTCCAGTGGCAGCATGAAAGAATCTTTCAGTTATTTGATCTCAAGAATTCTCATTGAGAGATATGTCGGAAAAATAATTGACTATGAGAACGAAATCCAGGCAATTTTGAAAGCACCTTTCGCGGCTGTCCTGCTACGTTTTTTGAACACAGCAGGAGAAAACGCCCATGTCATTGCTCGCCCCATTTGAACGCTACCCGCTTACCTTCGGCCCCACAGCCATAGAACACTTACCGCGGTTGACCGAAGCCGTGGGTGCAGATGTGGAATTCTATGCCAAACGCGAGGATTGTAACTCGGGGTTGGCCTTTGGGGGGAACAAGCTGCGCAAACTGGAATACATCGTGCCAGATGCGATCGCCAGCGGTGCGGACACGTTGGTCTCAATCGGCGGGGTGCAATCGAACCATACGCGCATGGTCGCGGCAACGGCGGCCAAGATCGGGATGAAATGCGTCGTGATCCAGGAAAAATGGGTCCCGCATCACGATGCGGTTTATGACCGTGTGGGGAACATCATGCTAACGCGGTTGATGGGGGCCGATAGCCGGTTGGTGGATGATGGGTTTGACATAGGCATCCGGCAAAGCTGGGAGGATGCGATCAAATCGGTCGAGGACGCAGGCGGCAAACCCTATCCGATCCCAGCGGGTGCCTCGGTCCATAAATATGGCGCGTTGGGCTACATCGGTTTCGCCGAAGAAGTTGCCGAACAAGAAGCCGGCCTTGGGTTTCAGTTCGACTACATCGTGGTCTGCGTTGTGACGGGATCGACCCAAGGGGGAATGATTGTCGGGTTCGCAGCACAAGACCGGGCGGACCGGGTGATCGGGATCGATGCTTCGGGCACACTGCAGCAAACGCGTGATCAGGTACGGTCCATCGTCGATAACACGGCAGAACTTGTCGGACTTGGCCGTGCGGTCCGCGAGGATGAAATCCACATCAATCCAGATTACGCCTATCCGGCTTACGGCGTCCCTTCCGAGGAAACCAACGCCGCGATCAGGCTGGCCGCGAAGACCGAAGCGATGATGACCGACCCAGTTTATGAAGGCAAATCGATGCAAGGTATGATCGATCTGGCACAGAAGGGGTTCTTTCCCAAGGGCGCCAAGGTGCTCTACGCCCACCTCGGCGGTGCGCCGGCCTTGAACGGTTACAGTTCTTACTACAAAGACGGTTGACGCTCTGTACGTACAGGTTCTGTACGCAATATGTACGCACTCTGGCTCTTAGGCGCGGCGGCGGCGACCCCGCCGCGGCGACGCTGCGGGCCCAGCCCCATCGGTGCCGTCCGAGGCCGATGAAAAGCCACCCAAGGCCGCGGTGATTGCATCCAGTGTGGGCGTATCGCCACGTGGCCGTGTCTCCAAAGCTTCGCGCATGGCTTCCAAGTGGTCAGGCGTGGTGCCACAGCAACCACCGATAATGGTCGCACCACAATCGCGGGCCAAAACGGCGTAATCTGCCATCAGCTCTGGCGTGCCATCGTAATGGATATGGCCGTCATGATATTTCGGGATGCCTGCATTGCCCTTGGCAATGATGGGCAAGGATGGACCCGCCGCCGAGAAGCCCAAAACTGTGCGCAAAAGATCAGATGCCCCAACGCCACAATTTGCACCAAAACCAATGGGTTGGTGGTCGATCTTGCCAACCTTTTTGACCATGTCAGCCGATGTAAGTCCCATCATGGTGCGGCCCGCCGTATCAAAGCTCATGGTGCCGCACCAGGGCATATCAGCCAATGCAAAGGCCTCGGCTGCAGCGGCGAATTCTTCAGCGGCACTGATGGTTTCGACCCACAAAATATCTGCGCCGCCAGCCTTCAGGCCCTCGGCTTGTTCATGGAACATCTCAACCGCGCTTTCATGGGTCAGACTACCCATAGGCGTCATAATCTCACCCGTTGGTCCGACAGAGCCCGCTACAACAATCGTGCGCCCCGAGGCATCCGCAACATCGCGCCCCAATTCGGCAGCGGCTTTGTTCAGCTCGTGGACGCGGCCTTCGGCGCCATGAAGTTTCAGCCGCGATGCGTTTGCGCCAAAACTATTGGTCAGAAAGATGTCGCTTCCCGCATCAGCAGCACCCTTGTAAAGCATTGTAATTTTGGCGGTTTCTTCGATGTTCCACATCTCAGGCGCGTCGCCCGACATCAGCCCCATATTGAACAAATTGGTGCCAGTCGCCCCATCTGCCATCAGCCAGTCGCGGGTTTCCAATAGTTTTGAGAGTGCATTTGTCATAAGATCAGGCGCTTTCGTTGAATTCGCACGTGGCTTTTCACGTCTTGCGGTTGAGTTCAATTGCAAAGCGGCCTTGCAGGACGGATATGTTCAAATCGCGGCGTATTCGTTGCCATTTCCAAACGAGATTGGGCAACGGCCGATGGATGGCGATCCCGATGATCAGCCCGGTAAACCAGAAGGCCGCTTGGTTGGGGGCGGCGTGATAGCGGGGCACCCAGATGGGGCCAAAACTGCGTTTGAATTGGATCAAACCGGCGCGTCGGGACGCCCAAAAGGCGGGCGTAAAGCGCGGATCTGGGGCGCAAGACAACGACAGATGGGTGATCTCTTCGGATTTCGCTGCATCTATGGCCGCAACGATTGCAGCCTGGACAGCGCCGTCTGGGATCTTGGTTTTATGCCGGATCAGGTCCAAGACCCAATCCGTTTTTCCGTCATTAAATGTTACAAAACCAATGAGTTGTCCGTTGTGTTTAATCAAAAAGATACGTTGATCAGCCACATAGATGGGACAGAACCGCCCCATTGAAAACCCGTGCTCGCCACCATGCGACACTGCCCATTCGCGGGCGATTTGCTGCATTTGCGCCATTGGTAAATCGACCCTGGCCTGGCTGATGGTGACGCCCGCTTGCGCGGCGTGACGCAGTTTTCGGCGGAGCGTTTGGCGTTTGCCTCCGGCTGTTGACCAGCTCTTGGGACGGATCATCGCCTCCATTGCTGTACGACGGACGTACCAACCAAGATCACGTGCAGCCTTGGCTGAGCGCCTGTTGCAATTGTAGAGCGCAACGGTGCGGCCGGTGAGTAGAGAAATGGATCGCAATATATTGAAATTTATCGCATTTTTTGGCTGTGGTCCAAGGGCTGCTGCGACGCCAGGCAGCCTGCCAATATGCCAGCCGTGACTAATCTCGCCCGATTGGCGCGCGAGCCCCCAAGACGCAGGTGAATTGTGCATCTTTTGGGGCGTTGTGATTGGTCGGCCAATCGCAATCAGCGCTAACAATGCGGGGCAAAGATAATAGACAATCCGAAAGGCAATGATGGCCGCAACCAGTGGTTCCGGTGCACTCAGCGGCAATAAAGCAAGCAATGTAAGATCGAACGCGCCGGCACCGCCGGGGGTGTTTGAGATCAGACCAACACCAAGGGCGACAACATAGGCTGCCAAGATGCTGTTAAAGGCTAGTCCCAGTGTTTCAGGCATGAGAACGTATAGGGCCAAGGCCGCAAACAACATATCCACCGCGGTAAGCCCAATCAGTGCGGCAATGTCACCTGACGCCAGATGCGGCGCAAATCGGCGACGACCAGCCACAACACCCAATGTCAAAATAATCAACAAGCACAATGTTATAGGGGTTGATATTTGTAGGAATTCAGGCTCCGGACCCAACCACCATAGCGCACAGACGGCGTAGGCCGCCCAGCAGAGGGTGAATGTCACCGTGACCGCCAGCGACAGTTGTGTGACTTGCCAAAGTGAGAGCGCAGGCAGGCAACGCCACCGGACCAAACTTCCCGTGAGCGCGCCGAATCCAAGGGTTTGTGCAAGCGCGATGGCCTTGATACCTGCGCGTCGCGCAGGGTCAGGCGAGACGCCGGTCCGTAGCACCCGGTGCCATACCGCGTCGTACCGGCCAATTGCCTGAAAACTGCACCACGTTGCCACGATCGCCAATATCCATTGGCCAATGCTGACCTGTGCAATGGCGTCCCCAATGGCTGGAATATCCATCACCGCCACGCGTTGCCACAGCAGGCCGCCACAGACCGTCAAGATCATCAGCGGCACGATAAGCCGTAGACGCTTTTGCAAAGGATAGCGGGTCGAAATTGGGGAAATCATACTGTCTCCGAACGCGTTACCCCATTGGGGGTAGGCATACAGAGTGAAGCAGAAATTAACGTATCAAGGTCTTGGACGGAAAACGGCGCCTCAAGAGCCTTGAGACGCCGCAAATCTGATTAAGACTTAAGATTAATCAGTTTTCACCAAGAATCTGTCCTTTGGCCTCAGCCATAAGCTCGGCCATTTTGGCGCGGATCGTGGCTTCATCGGATTTACTGCCCAAATCGCCCGCGACTTTGCGATAGACGTCTTCTTCACCGGGCTCTTCGAAATCAGACTTGATCACTTCTTGAGCGTACTCATCGGCAGCAGCGCCGGATTTCCCCAGCAATTCAGCCGCCCAAAGGCCCAGCAACTTGTTGCGGCGCGCCTCAGCTTTGAACTGCATATCGGCGTCATGGGCAAATTTCGCCTCAAAGGCATTCTCGCGATCGTCAAAAGTGGACATAGGACCCTCGTGGTTGGATATTGTTATGTTGTCCTTGATATGGCCTTGCAGGTGCTTGCCCGCAAGGGGGGCTTGCACTATGACGCGCAGATGAGGCAACCCGTGGCGGGTTTGCGCAGTCGGTAAGGGGTGAGCATATGGCACGCCGTAAAAAGATATACGAAGGCAAGGCAAAGATTCTATATGAAGGCCCAGAGCCCGGCACATTGGTCCAGTATTTCAAGGACGATGCGACTGCTTTTAACGCCGAAAAGAAGGCTGTGATTGAAGGCAAGGGCGTGTTGAATAACCGACTGTCTGAGTTTTTTATGACGGGTTTGTCCAGTATTGGAATCCCGACGCATTTCATCAAACGTCTGAATATGCGCGAGCAATTGATCCGGCAGGTTGAGATTATTCCGCTGGAAGTGATCGTGCGCAATGTTGCAGCTGGCACGATGGCCAAGCGCATGGGCATGGAAGAGGGCACCCCGCTGCCGCGTCCGATTGTTGAGTTTTCCTATAAGGACGACAGCCTTGGCGATCCACTGGTGCCCGAGGAATATATCATCGCATTCGGTTGGGCGAGCCAGCAGGATATGGACGATATCGTCAGCCTTGCGCTGCGCGTGAACGACTGGATGTCAGGTGTGATGTTCGGCGTCGGGATCAAACTCGTCGATTTCAAAATTGAGATTGGCCGCGTGTGGGACAATGAATTCCCCCGTTTGATGCTGGCCGATGAGATTAGCCCCGATAGCTGCCGCTTGTGGGATATCGAAAGCGGGCAGAAGCTGGACAAGGACGTCTTCCGCCGTGATTTGGGTGATCTGGCTGATGCTTATACAGAGGTCGCAAAGCGCCTTGGCGTGATGCCGTCGAACGTAACCCATCGGCCCAGCAAGCCGACCTTGATTAACTGACAAAGGACCCCGCCTATGAAAGCCCGCGTGCACGTAATGTTGAAGAATGGCGTTTTGGACCCGCAGGGCGAGGCCGTGCGCCATGCGCTGGGTTCGCTGGGCTTTGATGGCGTTGAAGGCGTTCGTCAGGGCAAGGTGATCGAGCTTGATTTGGCTGATGGCACGCCTGAGGCCACAATCAACGACATGTGTGAAAAGCTGCTGGCGAATACGGTCATCGAAAGCTACCGGGTCGAGGTGCTCTGATGCGCGCCGCCGTTATCGTCTTTCCCGGATCAAACTGCGATCGCGACATGGCTGTGGCGCTGAAAGCCGCAGGTGCGGATGTCACCATGGTGTGGCATAAGGATGCGGCCCTGCCGGATGGGATTGATCTGGTCGCTGTTCCGGGTGGGTTCTCATTTGGCGACTATCTGCGCTGCGGAGCGATTGCGGCGCAGTCGCCTATTTGCAAGGCGCTTGTGGCCCATGTGGAACGCGGCGGATATGCTCTGGGTGTCTGCAATGGTTTTCAGGTTCTGACCGAAACCGGCCTGCTGCCCGGGGCACTGATGCGCAATGCCGGGCTCAAATTTGTTTGCAAGACTGTTGATCTGAAGGTGGAAACCTCGGCCAGTGCCTTTACCGAAGGATATAATGCTGGCGACACGATTGGTTATCCGGTGGCTCATCATGATGGGAACTATACGGTGGCACCTGACGTGCTTGACCGATTGAACGGTGAGGACCGCGTTGCTTTTCGCTACACGGCTAACCCGAACGGTTCGGTGTCGGATATCGCCGGCGTCTTGTCCGAAAACCGTAGGGTGTTAGGGTTGATGCCACATCCCGAACGGGCTGTTGATCCGGCTCACGGCGGTACGGATGGACAGGCGCTTTTTCGCGGCTTGATAGGACAATTCGCCGAAGCTTAATCTGGGTTCTTGCCGCGTGTGGGGTAGGGGCCTAGAGTACGTTCATGTTTGGACTAGGAAAAGATAAATGGCAGCGAGCAAAGGGGCGGTGGTATCTGCGCCTTTCTATCCTTGTGATCTGCTTGTTTGCCGTCATCGTCATTTATGTGTCCAATCAATTCCTGACCCAGCGTTTCACGGAAACAATCAGCAATAGATCCGAAGTCCGCTTGGCGCTTTATGTCACCAACTTGATGAGCGACATGCAGCGTAACTCGGTAGTGCCGCAACTTCTGGCCCGTGATCCCGAATTGATCAATGCGCTGCAGGATAACAATTATTCGATGTCCACAGCGCGACTTTTGTCCTTTGTTGACGAGATTGGTGCGGCGTCCTTGACCTTGCTTGATCGGGGTGGGCGTGCCGTGGCTGCGACTGACCGTGAACAATTGGGTGTCATCCATAGCAATGCCCCTTATTTTGTGGACGCACAGCGCAGCAATCAGACAGTCTATACAACCTACCGCGATGAAGAAGGCGCCTTCTCCTTTGTGTATTCGCGCAAGATCGAAGTCTTGGGCGAATTGCTGGGTGTGATCACGGTGGCCGTCGATGCGCCGCGTCTGGAAAGTGGATGGGCCGGCGTTTCAAACGCTGTCTTTGTGATGGATAGCGAAGGCACGATCATCATGTCCACCGAACCGCGCTGGCGTGGCCTGTCTGAGGCTGATGCGCTGGACAGGCAATCGGCCCCATCAGCTATTGAACGTGCTTTTCGGTTGACCCAAGGGTGGGCTGCACTGCCCGCTGATGCTTACGTGCAAGGCGAGGCTGTGTTGCGCCGCGAGGTTCGGGTGCCGCATCAAGGGTGGCGGATGGTCAGCTACACGACCTATGCGTCAGTCCGGCAGCAGGTGAATGGCATCCTAGCACTGGAAGTGATGGGATTCGCTATCCTCTTGGCGTTTGTCTTCTGGTTCATGTCTCGTAAAACCGCTTCACGTTTGGTATTTTTCCAACGCGAGTCAGCCGAGCTTCGCGCATTGAACCGCAGGCTGCAGCGGGAAATTGCCGAGCGCGAGAAGGTTGAAAAGACGCTTGAGGTCGCCGAACAGACCATTGCACAGTCCTCAAAACTGGCGGCCTTGGGCGAAATGTCCGCGGCCGTAAGCCATGAGCTGAACCAACCTTTGGCGGCCATGAAAACCTATTTGGCCGGTGCCCGATTGCTGCTGCAGCGCCAACGTCCCGAGGAAGCCTTGTCATCGTTCCAGCGGATCGATGATCTTCTGGAGCGGATGGGCGCCATTACACGCCAGCTCAAGTCGTATGCCCGCAAAGGGGCGGAGGCTTTTGAACCGGTTGATACAAGGGCTGCCGCGTCGTCTGCGCTGGCCATGATGGAACCGCAGCTGAAGACACGAGCGGTCAATATCATCCGCACATTGCCAAATGAACCGGTCATGATTTTGGGGGATCGCTTGCGTCTTGAGCAGGTGATCATCAATTTGTTGCGCAACGCGCTGGACGCCACAAAATCCGCCAACAACCCAACAATTGAGATTTTGCTGGCTGCCGGTGATACCGTCAGTCTGCAAATCCGTGACAATGGTGAAGGGATCGAAAACTTGAAAGAGTTGTTCGAGCCATTTTACACAACGAAACAACCTGGTGATGGTGTGGGACTTGGGCTTGCTATCTCGTCCGGCATCGTCAACGATTTAGGGGGTCGCCTGATTGCGAGAAACGCAGTGGATGGTGGCGCCATATTCGAGGTGCAACTGCCCACCATGAGGCAGGACGTCGCCGCGGCAGAATAAGGAAATGAGCATGAACAAGGCTATGAAAATCGCGATTGTCGATGACGAGAAAGATATGCGTCAGTCAATCAGCCAATGGTTGGCCCTTTCCGGGTTCGATACAGAAACCTTTGCATCCGCCGAGGATGCGCTGAAGGGATTGGGCAATGACTATCCTGGCATCGTTGTCAGCGACATTAAGATGCCCGGCATGGATGGCATGCAGTTTCTCAAAAAGCTGAAAGGTGTCGATAGTGCACTGCCTGTGATCATGATAACAGGCCATGGTGACGTACCAATGGCTGTTGAAGCAATGCGCGTTGGTGCCTTTGATTTCCTGGAAAAGCCGTTTAACCCCGACCGGATGACTGAGCTGGCTAAAAAGGCCACGCAATCGCGTCGCCTGACCCTAGATAACCGTGCATTACGCAGAGAGCTGTCGGACGGGACTGCGTTGATGGGCAAGCTCATTGGTCAATCCGCCCCGATGGAGCGGCTGAAAGAAGACATCCTTGATCTGGGTCAGGCCGATGGTCACGTGCTCGTCGAAGGCGAAACAGGCACCGGTAAAACCCTAGTCGCCCATGCGCTGCATGCCGTCGGGGCCCGGGCCAATAAGAAATTCGTTTTGTTGAGCTGTTCTGCATTCGACGAAGAAACGCTGTCGGCCCGCATCTTCGGCCCATCTGAGGACGATGATCCCATTCCTGCAATGGAAGAAGCGCGCGGCGGAACGCTGGTCCTTGAAGATATCGAAGCGCTGAGCCACAGTTTGCAGTCCCGACTTTTGACGGCGATCAATGAACAGGGCACACCTGCGGAAACCCGGATCATCGCGATCTGCAACCTGCAGGAACAGGATAAGACATGTGAAAGTGTGCTCCGGCCCGATTTATTTTACCGGCTTGCTGCTTTGCGGATTACCGTGCCGCCCTTGCGGCAGCGGGGCGAAGATATCTTGATGTTGTTCACGCGTCTCAGTGAGCAATTCGCCGATGAGTACGGCTGTGACGCGCCTGAAGTCAGCGCACAGGAGGCCGCACAATTGCTCCAGGCTCCTTGGGCCGGGAATGTACGCCAACTGATCAATGTGGCTGAACGCGCGGTGCTGCAAAACCGCCGCGGGACGGGGTCTATCGCATCCTTGCTGATGGCAGACACCGAGGAAACCAAGCCTGCAATGACGACAGAAGGCAAGCCGCTGAAGGAATTTGTCGAAGCATTTGAGCGCATGTTGATCGACAACACGATGCGTCGTCACAAGGGATCTATCGTGTCGGTGATGGAAGAGCTGTGTTTGCCAAGGCGTACTTTGAACGAGAAAATGGCAAAATACGGATTGCAGCGCTCAGACTACCTATAATACCTGATATCTCAATATGTTGATAAAAGAAACGGGGCTACGGACACGCAAACACTTGTGCCCGGGCCCATGTGTCCCTTATGTAAGAAGAACGGATGTTCGTACTTTGGTTGTGCGATGTCATCCGATGAGTTTCTCTGCAATGACGGCAAGGCCTTGTTGCAGCTGATTTGATCCCGACGGGTCAGTGGAACGCTCTGGTCACATGTGTTGTTTTTGTGACCGGGCTTTGAATGGGTCTCGGCACGCGCTGAGATCGGAGAAGAAACGCGATGCAACGCGCGCAAGAGACAGGCAGAACCGCTGCGGCCCCGAGGGGCCCGGTTTTCGCTCGCACGCAGATCGCCTTAATCAGACATATAACACGGACATCAGCGCTCCCAGGGGCGCCGCCGCAGTTATGTGCGAATGGAAAAAATGCCAAAGAAAATGTTAATCGATGCCACACACGCGGAAGAAACCCGCGTTGTTGTGGTCGACGGGAACAAAGTCGAAGAATTTGATTTTGAAAGCCAATTCAAGCGTCAGCTTGCAGGCAACATCTACCTCGCAAAGGTAACACGGGTTGAACCATCGCTGCAGGCAGCGTTCGTTGACTATGGCGGAAACCGTCACGGGTTCCTTGCCTTCTCAGAGGTTCACCCCGACTACTACCAAATCCCTGTCGCCGATCGCGAAGCACTGATTGCCGAGGAGAAGGCCTACGCTGAAAGCCTTAAGGCTCAGGACGAAGAAGACGAGAAGCCAAAACCGAAACGGCGTCGCCGTAGCAAGCCCAAGGCCGCTGAGGTCGAAGGCGAAGATGCGATTGTCGTAGCCGAGATTGAAACCTCTGAGGATGAAACCTCTGGCGATATCGCGGGCATGGAAACCATCGATCTGGATGATCCGGACGAAGGCAGTTCGCCGATGGAGCTCGTTGCAGAAACCCCCGTTGATACACCTGCCGCCGATGAAGATGGCGAAGACGATAGTGATGATGATCAACCGGGCGTCGATGCCGGTGCCAAAGATGAGACAATCGAAAGCGTCGCCGAAGAAGACGATACCGATGAGGTCCGTCCGGTGCGCAAGCCCCGTCCAAAGCGTTACAAGATCCAGGAAGTCATCAAGGTTCGCCAAATTCTGCTGATCCAAGTGGTCAAGGAAGAACGCGGCAATAAGGGTGCTGCCCTGACAACCTATCTTTCACTTGCCGGACGTTACTGCGTCCTGATGCCCAATACGGCCCGTGGCGGTGGCATTAGCCGCAAGATTACCAATGCTGCAGACCGCAAGAAGCTCAAAGAAATTGCGGGCGAGATGACGGTGCCTGATGGGGCTGGGTTGATCATACGGACCGCAGGCGCGCAGCGCACCAAGGCTGAGATCAAGCGGGATTATGAATATCTGCAGCGCATGTGGGAGCAAATCCGCGAGCTGACCCTGAAATCCATCGCGCCTGCGAAAATCTATGAAGAAGGCGATCTGATCAAACGGTCGATCCGCGATCTTTATTCCAAAGAGATTGACGAAGTGATCGTTGCAGGTGAGGCAGGTTACCGGACGGCCAAGGACTTCATGAAAATGATCATGCCGTCCCACGCCAAAAACGTGAAATACTATACCGAGCAATTGCCGCTTTATGCCCGTTATCAGGTTGAGGGTTATCTGAACGGCATGTTCAACCCGACGGTCCAGCTGCCATCAGGTGGTTACATTGTCATTGGCATAACCGAGGCGCTGGTCGCAATCGATGTAAACTCTGGCCGGGCGACCAAAGAAGGGTCGATTGAGCAAACCGCGTTGAAAACCAACCTGGAAGCCGCCGATGAGGTTGCGCGCCAGCTGCGTCTGCGCGACCTGGCAGGCCTGATCGTGATCGACTTCATCGATATGGACGAGCGTAAGAATAACAGCGCTGTCGAAAAACGGTTCAAAGACAAGCTTAAGACCGACCGTGCGCGCATTCAGGTAGGCCGGATTTCCGGCTTTGGCCTGATGGAAATGTCCCGCCAGCGTCTGCGTCCTGGCATGCTCGAGGCGACCACCCAGATGTGTTCGCATTGTCATGGCACCGGGCTGTTGCGGTCGGATGACAATGTGGCATTGTCGATCCTGCGGAGCCTGGAAGAAGAGGGCGTGCGTGGCCGCTCGAAAGAGGTGCTGATCAAAGCCCCGATTTCCATTGCCAACTTCCTGATGAACGGGAAACGCGAGCATATCGCCGATATCGAAGCACGTTATGGCATGTCCGTGCGGATCGAATGCGATCCGACCTTGGTGTCGCCCGATTACGCTATCGAGAAGTTCAAGACCGCCACACGCGTGGTACCTGATGCGTCCCCAGTTGTGACAACGACAGTGATTATGGACGATGATGATGATGTCGTGGTTGAAACACCTGATGAGGATGAGGCCGATGAGGCCCGCGCAGAGACAGGCGATACCGAAGAGCGGCCTAAGCGCAAGCGCCGTCGGCGCCGTCGGCGTCGCGGTGGCGGCAATGGTGAGGCACAGCAGAATGCGGATGCCAACGTAAATGCCGATGAGCAGGTAAAGGAAGCCGAGGCTGAGGCTGCTCCTGCCGAAGCTGTTGTGACTGAAGACGCGCCCGCGCCCGAAGGAAAACCTAAGCGTACCCGGACCCGTCGCAAGAAGGTTGAGGAAACCCCTGCAGAGGCCACAGCTGAGGTGGACGTCGTGTCTGAGGCACCAGCGGACACGGACGCAGCGGAAGAAAAGCCTGCGCCCAAAAAGCGCACGCGGACCCGTAAGAAGGCAGAACCGAAGGTCGCTGAGGCCGAGGCGGAAGCGGTCGAAAAGCCAGCTGAGGAAGAAAAGCCTAAGCCCAAACGGCGCAGCCGTGCGAAGCCAAAAGCAGCTGAGGTTGTTGAGGAAGCACCTGTAAAGGTTGAGGCAGAAGCACCTGAACCCGCACCGGAGCCTGTAGCCAAACCGGAACCGATCCCGGAACCTGTTGCGGTAGAACCAGTGACAGAGCCCAAGCCTGTAGCATCAGAACCAGAAGCCCCGGCACCTGCTGTTGCTGAGCCCGCATCGACTGAGCCAGAGCCGGCCAAACCAAAACGCAAGGGCTGGTGGTCACTTGGTCGGTGATCAAGGCACATGCGAATAAACCTGCAAAGCGCTGTCCTTTTGGGCGGCGTTTTGTTTTTTGAAAAGGGGGGAGGGATCATGGCGATGCGACGCGGAAATTCGTTTTTGGCACCAGAGGTCGTTGACCTCTACCGCCATCGGCCGCCATACCCCAGACAGCTGTTTGACCGGTTGCGCGCGCTTGCGCGGCCAGAGGCCCGCGTGCTTGATCTTGGGGCAGGTCCTGGCAAAACCGGCCGTGTCCTGGCTGCGCATTTCCGGCATGTGACTGCAGTCGATCCGTCCGATGCTATGATTTCGCTTGGTAAGGTGCTGCCCGGTGGTGACCGGGCGAACTTGGATTGGGTCAACGCCTATGCCGAAGATGTACCGCTGACTGGACAGTATGATCTGATTGTCGCGGCGCTCAGCATTCACTGGATGGATCATCCGCGCCTCTTTCCACATTTGGCCACCCATGTAACGCCAGATCACGTGCTGGCCGTGCTTGAAGGGGACGCGCCGCACAATCCGCCCTGGCAGAACGACTGGCAGAGCTTCCTTACAAAATGGGTACCTGTGATGACGGGAGAACCCTTCGACCCCAGCGTACGCCCGGCTTTCTGGAACCGGTATCAGCAACATGTCGATGTCATCGAAACGCTGACGTTCATGTCAGAGCCGGTGCAGCAGACCATCGACGACTTCATCCTGTGCCAGCATTCCCGCGATACCTTTGCGATCTCAAAGATGGGGACACTGCGCGCGGCTTTTGATCAGGAATTGGCGGAACTACTGACGCCCTATGTGCAGGCAGATGGGCAACTGGTCTTTTCAACGAAAACAACGCTCACGACAGCAAGGATTCCAATACCAGGGTGAGGCCCTGCGTTACGTAGTAACATCAACCCGTTGACCTGTACGCGACGATGTCTCGATTGCGGTGATCAAGCGATGTGCGGCCAAGGCCTCGCGTCCGGTGACCAATGGTGGGTGATCATTGCGGATCGCATCCGCGAAGTTTTCGATGACTTTTTGGTGCCATACTGTCTTGCCACCTGTCAGGTGGACTTCATTTGGATCGGCAGGGGCTTGGGCTGTGGTTTCGACCCGCCCGTCCCGCCAGCTAGTGATCAGTTCATCCTTGGTCATCCGCAGCGATGCCCGTTCAAAGTGAAGCGTGATCACCTCGGTTCCATGGGGGAAGGTGGCCGTGCTCGCCACGAGCGAGCCGACCGCACCGTTTGCAAACTGTAAACCGGCGACGGCGAAATCCTCAGCCTCCATTCTGTGCAGCGGGGACGTTGCGGTCATGGCTTGTACGCTGGTCACGGGGCCGGTGAAACTGAGTGCGAGATCGATGGAGTGGATGCCATTGGTCAGCAAGACCCCGCCACCATCGCGGGCATAGGTGCCACGGCCCAATTCATCATAGTAGGATTGATCGCGCCAGAGCGGCACAACCACTTCCACATGTCCCAGCTTTCCCAGATCGCCCTTGGCAATGATCTGTGCGGCGACCTGGGCAGGGGGACGCACGCGGTGCTGAAACAGGACACCCAGCTTTACGCCAGCATTTTCGCAAATATCGACAACGCGGATTGCTTCGTCGGTTGTGCGCGCGACCGGTTTTTCAAGAAGGATATGTTTGCCAGCCAGGGCAAGGGGCGCGATGATATCGTCCCGGACGCTGGGCGGCGTGGCGACGATGGCCATTTGAATAGCGGGATCACTGGTCACCGCAGACAAATCCGAGATGAATTGCGGTGTCTTACCTTTATAATGTGCGGCCAGATGTTGGGCGCGTTCAGGGTGGCGCGAGACGATCTTGTCCAGCCGGACCACAGGGCAGGCGTCCGACAATGCTTTGACATGCGTTTGGGCGATCATGCCTGCACCGATCAATGCGACACCGACAGGTTGTTTCTCGGCCATCCATCCCGTTCCTATTTGTTGGTCTGCCCTTTACGGATCAGATAGATTTGTGCGCCATCTCCATCGCGCATCTCAAGCAATTCATGCCCTGCTTCAGCGCAAAAGTGCGGAACATCGACAACGGCTGCGGGGTCATCGGCTTCCATGCACAGAACATCGCCCACCGAAAGGGATTGCAAGCGCTTGCGGGCTTTTAAAACGGGAAGGGGGCAAAGCAACCCTTTGGCATCAAGATGCGCGTCATTCATCATAAGTCAGCAGGTAGGCCGCATGTTTCAGATTGTCCACCAACTTGTGACTACAACATCAGTGACCTGTGCGGGTTCCTCCCGTAGGAAGGAGGCAAGGAGAACATTATGCTCGATTCCGGGATCATCTTTGACGCTGCCCTGTTGCCTGCCATCATTGTGGCGGTGGTCGCAGGTCTGTTTTCGTTTCTCAGCCCCTGTGTCTTGCCCGTCGTACCGCCATATCTGGCCTATATGGGCGGTGTTTCCGTCAGCGAGATGGAGAAAGAGAGTGTGGCACGCCGTCGTGTGCTGATGTCGGCGCTGTTCTTTGTGATGGGCCTGTCTACGGTGTTTTTGTTGTTGGGCATCGCGGTTTCCGCGGCGGGACGCATGATGCTGCAGGTCCAAGAATGGTTCATCATCATCGCGGGTGTTGTGATCATGGTCTTGGGGGCGCATTTCGTTGGCGTTTTCCGGATCGGATTTCTAGACCGCGAATTGCGGATGGATGCGGGTGATAAGGGCGGCTCGGCCTTTGGCGCCTATATCCTAGGGCTCGCTTTTGCTTTCGGTTGGACACCCTGCTTGGGCCCAATCCTTGGCGCGATCCTAAGCCTTGCGGCGTCCGAGGCCAGTGTGTCCCGCGGGACTGTTCTGCTTGCCTTCTATGCTTTGGGTCTAGGCATTCCATTTCTATTGGTCGCGGCCTTCTTTCCCCGCCTCAAAGGGCTGATGGGATGGATGAAGCGCCACATGGACAAGATCGAACGCACGTCAGGCCTGCTTTTATGGACTGTGGGACTGATGATGCTAACCGGGCAGTTCGCCGCATTCAGCTATTGGCTGCTAGAACGGTTTCCTGCACTGGCCTACGTAGGCTAGCCTCTTAATATCTTCATTTCATTTGTATAACCTGACATGATGCAGACATCAGGTTGGGAATGCAGATGAGCAGTAACGACAGACAGGTCAGACAGCGCCGGGTGTTTCACATTCCCGGTTATGATCCGATCCACCCGCGCCGTTACCGTGAACTTTACCGCACCGAATCCGCACTACAGGCGCAGATCAGCGGCTATGACATCGCCATTCGGGCGCAACCCACTGATGAAAGCTTTAACTGGGCCGTTGATGCGCGCATTGACGGGGCTGCCGTCGCCACACAGATCGATGTGATGGTCTGGTCGGACATTGTGCGCCAAAGCATGGCGCAGTCGATCCCCGCGACCTATTGGCAATTGGCCAAGACCACGTGGATTTATTTGCGCACTGGAACCCTGCGCCGGTTGATGATGATGCGCAAAGGGCCGGTGATTGCCGCACTTTATCCAGTGGGCATGCTGTTGCTGCAGCTGTTCTTTGCGCTTTGGTTGGGGTGGTTTCTGGGCAGCCTGTTGCAAAGCGGTATTTTGGCAGGTTTAGGGGCTGTGGGCTGGACGGAAGGGCTGGTCTTCAGCGTCGTGGCAGGCATCGGACAGCTGCTAAAATATGCAATCTTCGGCGGCGTGACCTATGTGCTGCTGCAGTGGTTCAAGTCCAAAGACAACAAGCTGTTTGCTTACTATCTGATGCATGATTACGCCTTCTCGGCGCAGAACCGGGGTGCGAACCCGGCAGCACTTGAGGCACGCATGAAGGAATTCGCTGATAAGATCGCGGGCGCGTTGCAAAGTGATGTCGATGAAGTGCTGGTGGTTGGCCACTCCTCGGGTGCGCATCTAGCCATTTCGATCATCGCGGACCTGATCCGGGATGGGCGCGTGCCAACAGAGGGCCCAAAGCTGGCGTTCTTGTCGCTGGGGCAGGTTGTCCCGATGGTATCGTTCCTGCCAAAGGCCCGGCGGTTGCGCGGAGACTTGGCTTTCTTGGCCACGCAGGACAGCTTGCCCTGGATTGACGTCACAGCACCCGGTGATGGGTGCTGTTTCGCGCTTTGTGATCCGGTGGCAGTCTCGGGCGTCACACCGCCCGGCAAGATTTGGCCCCTGGTCATGTCAGCGGCCTTCACGCAAAGCCTCTCTCCGCCGCGCTGGAAAGCATTGCGTTGGCGGTTCTTCCGGCTGCATTTTCAATATCTCTGCGCCTTTGATCAGCCAAAGGACTATGATTATTTTCAGATCACAGCGGGGCCGGTTCTGCTAGCTGATCGCTATAAGGACCGCCCGCAGTCAAAATCCCGCATTGATATTGCGGTGTCCAAATACACGTCAATCCTGCCCTGATGACGGATCTGCCGCCTAAGCCACCGTCTCGCCCTGAGAAAGTATCGCTGTGGCGGTACATGCGGTTGTTTCGGCGTGATATCCTGTCGGCGCAGCCCGCAAAGCTATACCGCGCATGGATGGCTGAATTTCGCACGCCCTTCTTTCGCAGTTACCTGATCAATGATCCCGATTTGATCCGGACGGTGCTGAAAGACCGTCCAGACGATTTTCCCAAGTCAGAACGGATTGGGGCAGGGCTGCGGCCGCTCCTCGGGGACAGCGTGTTCCTGACCAACGGTGCACAATGGAA
The DNA here is from genome assembly GCA_947501555.1 of uncultured Paracoccaceae bacterium. Lineage (GTDB taxonomy): Bacteria > Pseudomonadota > Alphaproteobacteria > Rhodobacterales > Rhodobacteraceae > Yoonia. The sequence continues at coordinate 891,277 of CANMWG010000001.1, read as the reverse complement.
ACGCCAACGCCGGATCATCGACCCCGCCTTTGAGGGTGGACGGCTGCGCGATACCTTTCCTGGCATTGTTGCGGCCGGGGAAGCCGCTGTTGAGCGGCTCCGTGATCAAGCCGATGATACGCCGCGTGAGATTGAAGCGATCACAAGCCATGTCGCGGCCGATGTGATCTTCCGGACTTTGTTTTCGATTCCGATTGAGGATGCCACGGCCCAACAAGTCTTTGGCGCATTCAAGACCTATCAACGCAGTCAGCCCATCCTGAACCTAGCGGCCTTTATCCCCGGCCCACGCTGGATGCCGCGGTTCTTCGGGCGCGAGACGACCAAGACCGCGGGCAGCATTCGCCAGTTGATCACCGATTTGACCCAACAACGGTTGGAATTGATCAAGGCGGGAACAGCCCCCGATGACTTGGCCACCAAGATCATGACCACCAAGGATCCTCAAACCGGCGAGACGTTTGAAACACGAGAAATGGTGGATCAGGTGGCGATCTTCTTTCTGGCCGGGCATGAGACGAGCGCGTCGGCCTTGGCCTGGACCCTCTATCTGTTGGCGCGTTACCCGGAATGGCAAGACAAACTTGCGGCCGAGGCCAAAGCCTTCAGCGGTGACTTTTCTGATTTGTCGCAGCTGGGACAAACGCGTGATGTGTTCCGCGAAGCACTGCGGCTTTATCCGCCTGTACCGATGATGGTCCGGGAAGCCAGTCAGCCCGAGCGATTTCGCGAAAGGCTGGTGAAAACTGGTGCGCAAATTGTGCTGTCGCCATGGCATCTGCATCGGCACAACCGCATTTGGGACAACCCGGACGGGTTTGATCCGGCACGGTGGCGCACGGATGCGGCACAAAACTCTGCTCGTGATGCTTATCTGCCGTTTTCAAGTGGGCCGCGCGTATGCACAGGCGCGGGATTTGCTATGATTGAGGGCGTTGTCCTCTTGGCCGCATTCCTGCGTAACTATCGGTTTTCAATTGCAGATTGTACTGCGCCGGTTCCCGTCGCCCACCTGACAGTGCGGGCAAAGGATGGCATATGGATTCGAATCACACCACGAATGTCGCTTTGATCCGTCCAATCGAGGCGCCCGCATATTTTTAATGCAATTTGCGAAACCGAAGGTGATGCAAATATGGCAACAAATTGTGCCCTTTGGTGCAGGTTAGCTCAAATTCACCCTATAAACAGGGGGAATTCCGCCTACTTAGGGCCTGTTAACCTTTGGTTCCATTTGCGACAGCGCCACCTTTGTGCCACAAATTGGAGGCGATGTTAGTTACTCACTAAACAATGTGTGCGGGGATGATATGACAATTTCTCTACCAGGTTCAAAGAAGAGCGGTCTTGCGGGTCTTCTGGGGCGTAAAAGCCAGGATCAAGGCGCGAAAGTGGCGCCGAGAAAAAAGTTAGACGGCCAAGAAGTAGCGAAGCTGTTCAACAAAAAGGCACGTGCCGCGGCTGCAAAGCCAATTAAGCCCGCCAAGTTGAATGACGGTGAAAAGCAAGATCGCGATCGTCTGGGCAGCCTACGTGGCGCTCTTTACGCCAAAGACTAAGACCGCGTCGCGATTTTCTCAAAGACGTAGACCCTGATGGCCGATGCGAGACCAATGTCTCCTCGGCCTTCGTCTATTTCAGCGGCTAATCCGTTGATCGTTTTGTCCTCTTCCTGCGCGATGGCGCGAAATGCATCCCAAAACACATCTTCCAAAGACACGCTTGTCCGGTGACCGCGTAACGTCAGCGACCGTTTGACCGGCCGCCGATGTGTGGTGTTACTCATCTTCAAACTTCAGCTGTGACAGCCTGTCATTTGCCAATTCATTCTTGGCGGCATCCAAAACCTGTTCGGCCTTTGTCCGTCCAAAGCGGACCGCATTTTGATCCGCTTTAGCTTTCGCTTCGGCCCGCGCCCGGGTTTTACGTGCTTGGTTCAGATTGACAGGTTTCACTTGGGGCCAATCATATCCTCGGGGCGGACAACCTGATCAAAGGTCGCCTCATCCACAAATCCCAGATTGATGGCTTCTTCCTTCAACGTGGTGCCGTTCTTGTGGGCTGTCTTGGCCACGGTTGTTGCATTGTCATAACCAATCGTGGGCGCAAGTGCGGTCACGAGCATCAATGATTCCCGCATCAGTTTTTCAATCCGAACCTCATCGGCGCGGATGCCAACAACGCAATTGTCAGTGAATGTCGCAGAGGCGTCACCCAAAAGCTGCATAGATTGCAATACGTTATAGGCCATCATTGGCTTCATCACATTCAGCTCAAAGTGCCCCTGCGATCCAGCAAAACCAACGGCGGCATCATTGCCCATGACATGGGCGCAGACCTGTGTGAGCGCCTCGACTTGGGTAGGGTTCACCTTGCCTGGCATGATGGATGAGCCGGGTTCGTTCTCGGGCAACATGAGCTCACCCAGACCACAGCGCGGACCAGAACCCAGCATCCGGATATCGGCGGCGATCTTGTAGAGGCTGGCGGCCACGGTTTTCAACGCACCTGAGATTTCGACAAGAGCATCATGGGCGGCCAGCGCTTCGAATTTGTTGGGGGCTGTGACAAAGGGCAGGCCGGTGATCTCAGCCATGTTCTTGGCGACAGTCTCGCCCCAGCCCTTTGGCGTGTTAAGCCCGGTGCCCACGGCCGTGCCGCCTTGTGCCAGTTCATAGATCGCGGGCAGGGCGGCCTTGATCCGCCGGATGCCCATGGCGACCTGATGGGTATAGCCGCCGAATTCCTGCCCCAAGGTCAGGGGGGTGGCGTCCATCGTGTGGGTCCGGCCAATCTTGATGATATCCTTGAATTCCTGCTGCTTGGCTTCAAGAGCCGCGTGCAGCTTTGCAAGGCCGGGCAGTAAAACATCATGGGCTGTGGTCGCGACTGCAATATGCATGGCTGTCGGGAATGTATCGTTTGAGGATTGACCCATATTGCAGTGATCATTGGGGTGCACGGGTTCTTTTGACCCAATCACGCCGCCCAGCATTTCAATGGCACGGTTTGAGATTACCTCATTGGCATTCATATTGGATTGCGTGCCAGAGCCGGTTTGCCACACTACCAAAGGAAAGTGATCATCCAGTTTGCCCGCAACAACCTCGGCAGCGGCGGCGATCATTGCATCGGCCTTTTCAGCGTCCAGCTTGCCACGTTCCTTGTTGGCCATGGCACAGGCTTGTTTGATCACACCCAAACCGCGGACGATTGCAACAGGTTGTTTTTCCCAACCGATTGGGAAGTTCATGATGGAGCGCTGCGTTTGGGCCCCCCAATAGCGGTCTGCAGGGACCTCCAGAGGGCCAAAGCTATCGGTTTCGGTACGTGTCGCGGTCATGATCAGGAGGCCCTCTTTGAGATATCCATGCACAGATATCCAATCCCCTTGATGTTGGCAATTACAGAGAGCGTGTCTGCGGGTCCTGTCTTACTTCCGGAATTGATCCAGACTGACAACTTCCGCGTCATGTGTTTCAGAGGCGGCCTCATCTTCCGGCTCAACCATCTCATCCATCGGCGCTTCGTCCGTGTCTTGCGCGTCGTCGCTGTCTTCCTGGGTCTCGAACCGCAAGCCAAATTCCACGGAAGGATCAACAAATGTTTTGATCGCATCATACGGGATATAAAGGGTTTCTGGGTTATCCCCGAAGTTCAGAGTGATCGTAAAACCTTCGTCGGTGACGACCAAATTATCGAACCAATGTTGGATCACGACGGTCATTTCACCGGGATATCTGTCAGATAACCAATCGGCGATTTCCACGTCGGGATGCATCGTATCGAAGGTAATAAAGAAATGATGTGCTCCGGGCAGACCGTTGTCGCGCACACGGATCAAAACCTCTTGGATCAGACTGCGCATCGCCCGATGCATCAGATTTCCGTAGTCGATTGTGCTGCTCACTATCCCAAATCCCCCTTACGACACTTCCTAGCATAGGGGATTCGATGGCAGTGAAAAGGGGCCTCTTAGGACAGGCGGAATCCTGTCATAATCAGTAGGCTCAGAACTGCGGAAATTGACAACACAAGTGGTAGCGACCAGTGACGCCATAACAGCAAGATGCCTGCAACGATGGCCAACCCAAGCGCAATCGGTTGCAGTGTCGTCAAGTCGGGGAAGATCGACCTGATCGGACCAAAACTAACCTGCGAAACTGTGCCAAAGAAAATATGCAGCGCAAACCAAAGCGACAGATTGGCGATAACCCCAACAACGGCTGCCGTTATCCCCGCCAACGCTCCGCGTAAACGTGGTCTGCCGTCCAGCCAGTCAATTAGCGGTGCACCTGCAAAAATCCATATAAAACAAGGCACAAAGGTCACCCAAAGGGTCAAAACACCCGCAATCAATGCAAGCATTACGCCCCCTTGGGCCAGCCCTGCAATCATGCCCACAAATTGCGTGACAAGGATCAACGGACCAGGTGTTGTTTCTGCCAACCCCAAGGCATCCATCATTTGCGGCGTTGTCAGCCATTCATATGCGACGACAACCTCTTGCGTCATATAGGCCAGCACCGCATAGGCGCCGCCGAATGTCACCACCGCAAGGGTCGAAAAGAACAGGCCGATATCCCATAGAAAAGCGCTTCCCGACAGAGCGATCAACACAAAGGGGGCCGCCCAGATCAGACCACCGATCACAAGCGTTTTGAACGTTCCGCCAAGTTGGGCTTTGGGTGGGTCGGAAGGCGCGGTATCGTATCGCGCCAGAACCGCGCCGATGAGGCCTGCCGTCAGCACTACAAGCGGGAAGGGCAGTGCAAAGAGGAACAACGCCACAAAGCCTGCCGCAGCGATCGCCACATGCGCCGTTGTCTTTAAGGCCCGTTTGGAAATTTTGATCAGGGCTTCGATGACGATGATCACAACGGTCGCCTTCACGCCCAGAAACAACGCCTGCACAACGGGCAGGTTGCCATAGGCCCCATAGACCAGCGCCAGCAGGGTGATGACGATGGCGCCGGGCAGCACAAACAGCCCGCCACCAATCAGGCCTCCGATGACGCCGGCCCGTTTCCAGCCCGCGTAGGTCGCCAGCTGCATCGCCTCGGGGCCCGGTAGCAGCATGCAGAAGGATAGGGCGCGTAGGTATTGGTCTTCGGTTAGCCAATCGCGGTCTTCGACCAATTCCTTGTGCATCAAGGCGATCTGCGCGGCGGGACCCCCGAATGATAAAACCCCAATGCGTCCAAAGACTTGGACCAGTTCTTTGGTCATTACGCCCGTCCTGCTGGCCAATCATGACCTTCGTTCTGTCCATCACGTGCCCACCGATATAGCGCGTCATAGAGCAACATACCTGCGTCCAATTGTGCGGTATCTTCACGAAACATTCGTGACAGTCCAACTGAGACGGCCAATAATCCTGCCGCTTGTGGCGCAAGGTCGTGCCGGTCCGTGTCCGCCGCACGCACGACGGTCGCAAGCGCGTCAAGTGCAGGGTGACTAAGCCCGAATTCCCTGACCATGATGTCGAAGGTGCAGCTGTCGCCTTCATGGCTCCACCGGGTGCCTTCGATGTCGAACGGCGTTGCGCCAAAGCGGTCGGCGACGCCTTGGACGGATGCGGGTGGTACGAAAAGGAACGTGGCATCTGGATCGACGAAGCGGCGGATCAGCCAAGGGCAGGCGATCCGGTCAATCTTGGGCCGGTGGCGGGTGACCCATGTCGTGCCGGGGATTGCCGCTGCAGGTACACGGGGCAATTGCGCATCACGCCAAGCAACGTTGCCGCCGGTCAGGATTTGCGCATTGAGACCGATGGCCCGTAGATGGGCTGCAGTGCCTTGTGACAGTTTCAGGCCCTGGTGGCATATTATGACTGCGTCGCGCCCGTTCAACCGGGTCGAAAGCCCTTCAACATCTGTATGTGGATGGCGGAACGCTGTGGGTATCAGATGTGGGTCGTCGTTGAAATCATCGTCAATACAAACATCAACGATAACAGGGCATTGCGGGGTGCCGATCAACCGCATGAGTTGCGCAGGGGATATTTCATTAAAAACAGCCATGGTGCATCCTTTCTGAAGGTGTCAGTGGATGCGACGCTTTGGCCGTGGCCTCACGGGGTGTTCGCGGACCCCATGCCGTATTGATGCGAGATCACAGGCGCGCCGTCAAGCCTAGCCGAAAATGCGGCTGAGCTCGCGCAGGATTTTTGCCCGTATGGTTGCGGGGTATTCCCGGTGGGTGCGCGCGGTCATAACAAAGCCATTGCGGGTAATGACGGCCCCCCGGTAGAAATTTGTGATCGCTAAACCCATGGATTCGATGGCAATTCCATTGATGGTAACACCGGCCAGTTCCGCTGCATGCCGGGCTGCGCGCACTTCAGATCCACCATTTGGGGTGCCATCACCCGAGACGTCAATGACGCGGCGCGTGCAATCGGGCACCTGATTGAAGAGATCCAGCGAAAAGTAAATCGCCTCGGCTGGGGCGGTGTCAGAGAGCACAAAGGCGCGTTCCATATCGCGGGCTTGTTGGGACAGCCATTGCGCGTCAAGTGCAGTGCGCACTTGGGTCCAGGGAATAGAGAGGGCCTGTTTGTCCACACCGGACCATTGCACCACCGCGATCATGGCTTCACCGCTGACCATTGTCTCAACGATTTCAGGATCTTGCAGGGCGTTCGCAAGGCCATCTGTTTGCAGTCGATACTCGGCCGTATCGATGGAATTCGACACATCGATGGTCAGCACCAGAGCGGTATCACAGGCTGTCGCGGCAAAGGGGAGTGCCGCAATTACACTCGCAAAGAAAAACGGTCGTATCATCATCAAGCCATCGTGCGCAGAGCCTTTGCACCAAGGCAAGTCACAAGACGAACAGGTGAGCGGGAAAACACCTTGCGAACAAGGTGATGCAGGAAATTTGAGCGATAGGATGAAGTGCAGGTTTCTGTTGCCAGGTACCTGCGAACCCCGCCCAAGGTCGCAAAACCTTAGGAGTTAGATTTCGATATTAGGCACAGCTTACGCTGCGACTGCCATCGGTGCATTGTTGTCATTTGCAACTATACAATTTGAACCGATAACGGTGGTATATCGCCGAGACAAAGCTAACCCCTTTAGACGTTCGTCGATCCTATTTCGTCCCCTCGCTGGCCAAATGAGCCGTTATGGTGGAGACGCCGGGTACCGCCCCCGGGTCCGATCCGCTTATTACGAGCGCGTTTATGTCTATAGTCCCTAAGGACGCATCAGACATAGGCACGCAGCACGCCGCGCGCAAGGCATATGTCCAAAAACATGTGTTAACGCCCCCAAGGCCGGGGTTTATCTGGTGCAATACCGCGTACAGAATGCGTAAATACCCTGTACGTACGCACCTGAGTCGTACCGATCGTTGGTGCCGCGTACGGCTTTCGGCCCTCAAATCAGATGAAGGAACGATTAATGAAGACATTATTGCTGGCCAGCCTCATCGGGGTTTGGGCTATGGCGGCGGCAGCCCATTCGCCGCTTGAAACCTCAGACCCTGCCGACGGCGCGGTTTTGGACGCGGCCCCTGCCGAGGTCCTGTTCGACTTTGATGGCGACATTCGCCTGACCCGTGTCACTGTGAACCACGATGGCAGTGATCTGACCGATCTGGATCTGAGCGCCTATGACGGTTTTGTTTCAGAATTTGCCATTCCCATGCCGGACAATGGGCCGGGCGCTTATCTGATTGAATGGCGCGGGCTTGGGACGGATGGCCATGTGATGACCGGTACACTCAGTTTTACCGTGACGTAGCATATGCCAGATGTCTGGGTCATCGCGGCGGGCATCACGAAATGCGCGCTCTATCTGGGTGTTTTAACTGCCGCGGGAACGGTCTTTGCCACTATGGTCTTCCGCCTGACACAGACGCGCGGGTTCTGTTTGGCGTTCGCCGGTTTGGGAGTTTTTGCGGCTCTGTTGGGCTTCGCGCTACAGGGTGCCCAACTGACCGGTGACATCAGTGGTATGACTGACCCTGATATGCTGGGCCTTTTGTGGGGCACAGAGGTGGGAACGGCCTTGGTTTTCTGTATCGGCGGGCTTGGCGTCCTGTTCTTTGGACTGTTGATTGGCCCGCTGGGGCTTTGGTTGGCCGTCATGGGGGCTGTTGTTGCGATTTTATCGTTTGTGCAGGTCGGGCATATTTCCCAGATCGATAGCCTATTGCTGGACGCGGCACTGGCCCTGCATTTGAGCGCTGTGGCTCTTTGGATCGGTGTGCTGACACCTTTGTCCCGCATGGCCGCATCTCCACAGGATTGGCTTGAAGCGGCAGCACTTGGCCGCAGGTTTGGCCGGGTCGCTACGGTGACTGTGCCGCTGTTAATCGTCTTGGGCGGTGTGATGGGTTATGCGCTTGTTGGATCAATCGCTGCCCTTGTGGGCACGTCCTATGGGATCGCGTTGCTGATCAAGGTGGGGCTTGTCGCCGGATTGTTGGGATTGGCCGCTGCAAATAAGCTGCGGTTTGTGCCCGGTCTTGAGGCGCAGGGTTATCGCGCGGCGAAATACCTAGTCTGGTCGATCAGGGCCGAGTGGGCCGTGGTTGTCGCCGTGTTGGCGGTGACAGCCGCGCTAACCTCGGGCCTGACCTTGCCTACCTGACGACAAAGACTGAGCAGGTCGAATGCCGGACGACACGTGCCGCATTTGGCCCCAGCAAATAGTCTTTGAAATCAGGCCGGTGTGCGCCGATCACAATCAAATCAGCCTCGGACAGTTTGGCGGCTTTCAGCACCTCTTCATAGACCGAGCCGACAGCCACAAGATGGCGCACTTTGGCGTTAGTTGCCTCGCCTAAGGTGTCTTTGACACAGGCGTCCAAGAGCTTGGCTGCCCCGTCTTTGGCGGTTTGCACATCGTGTTCCTGAAAATAGGCCCCAACAACGCTGGCTCCGAAATCCGGCACAACGGTGATCACATCAAGCTGCGCGTCATCAAGTGCTGCCATCCGTTGGGCCGTTTTGAGAACTTCTACCTCTTCTTCATGTCGGTTGATGTCGATGGCGCAGAGGACATTCTTGGTCATGCGAACTCTCCTTCACGAACTACAGGGGCCGCGCGCCGCGTTTGCAGCAGCGCGATCAAGGCAAGCAATAGGAGTGCCGGGATGAAGATCAGTTCCTTGGGCATTTGGCTTGCCGTGGCCTGCACACTGGCGATTTGCACGGGATCGTCACCGTAGAAATCGAAGCTATCCAGCGCATCGCCCAGTTCTGTGCCGAACATCGGTTCATCCAGTTGCTGCACATCGCCATCCGGGATGATCATGAAGCCCAACGTATCCAGACGCGCATCCGGCCCGTCGCCTTCGGGGACCGTCAGCGGCACGGTTACCTCTTTGACCTCAAACGTATCGAAGTCGGGGCCTGAGATGACAACGCGTAGTTCGCTGCCCGGTTCCGCCGCGCCAAGTGCTTCGGCAAAGGCAGAGGGCTGGATCTCATCGAATGGTGGTTGGATTTGGTTCATGAAGAACCCGGGTCGGAATAGCGCGAATGCGATCAGTAGCATCGCCACGGTTTCCCAAATGCGGTTCTTGGTCAGGAACCATCCCATTGTGGCCGCGGTGAAGATCAGGATCCCGATCGTCGCCGTGATGAAGACGATGATCCCTTGCACCCAGGTCACATCAATCAGCAACAAGTCGGTGTTGAAGATGAACACGAAGGGCAGGGCGACGGTCCGCAGGCTGTAGAAGAATGCCGTAAAGCCGGTTCGGATCGCATCCCCACCAGACACGGCTGCAGCCGCGAAACTGGCCAGCCCAACAGGGGGCGTCACATCCGCCATGATCCCGAAGTAGAACACAAACAGATGCACCGCGATCAGGGGCACGATTAGCCCGTTCTGCGCGCCCAGTTCCACCACAACAGCCACCATCAGCGATGATACAACGATGTAGTTCGCCGTCGTTGGCAGGCCCATCCCAAGGATAAGTGATAGGATTGCCACAAAGATCAGCATCAGGATCAGGTTTCCGCCGGACAGGAATTCAACGAAGTCCGCCATGACCTGACCGATCCCGGTCAATGACACGGTGCCAACGATAATTCCTGCTGTCGCCGTCGCCAGACCGATCCCGATCATGTTGCGTGCCCCATCAATCATTCCGTCAACAAGGTCTACGACACCGTCACGCAGCCGACCGATGGCATTGCTTTCACCACGGAAGAACGCTTTGAGCGTTTTCTGAGTCAGCAATATGCCGAACAACAGGAAGGTCGCCCAAAAGGCAGAGAGCCCAGGTGACTTCCGTTCGATCATCAGGAAGTAAACAAGCACGATGATCGGCAGCAGATAGTACAGTCCGGATGTGTAGATTTTTGCCAGATCAGGCAGTTCTACCACTTCTGCGTTTGGATCATCGGGCTCTAGGTCGTCTGCCTTTGACGCCAAATAGACCAGTGCCACATAAACCAAGCCAAGCAGGGCCGACAAAATCCAGCCAGAGCCTGCCGGGAACAGCGAGACGATGGCGGCCACCGGGTATTGCGTCGCATAACACAGCAGCGCGAACCCCGCGAAGAACCCGAACATCCCCAGAACTGTGTTGAGCATATTCACCACTTTGTTCCCGATGGTCGGCATGTTGTTTTTCACCGCTTCAAGGTGAACGATGTAAACCAGCGCGATATAAGAAATGATCGCGGGCAGAAAGGCGTGGGTGATCACCTCCACATAGGAAATACCCACATATTCGACCATCAGGAAGGCAGCAGCACCCATAACAGGTGGCATGATTTGCCCGTTCACGGATGAGGCTACCTCAACCGACCCAGCCTTTTCCGCCGAGAACCCAACCCGTTTCATTAGCGGGATGGTGAATGTCCCTGTGGTTACAACGTTGGCGATGGACGAGCCTGAGATCAGACCTGTTGCCGCAGAGCCGACAACAGCTGCTTTCGCGGGGCCGCCGCGCAGGTGCCCAAGCGCACCGAAGGCCATTTTGATGAAGTAGTTGCCTGCACCCGCCTTATCCAAAAGCGCGCCGAACAACACGAAGAGGAACACGAACCGGGTCGATACGCCCAGCGCGATGCCAAATACGCCCTCAGACGTGATCCACATGTGGCTCATGGCTTTGCGCAGGGATGCCCCGGCCCAGCGGATCTGGTCAGGCACTACCTCGGACGAGCCGAAGAAGACGTAGAACAGGAAAACGACCGCAAGGATCACCATGACCGGGCCCAATGTCCGGTAGGCGGCGATAAAGAGCAAGATCAGGCCGGCCAGCGCGAAATAGGAATCGCTGGTATCGGCCAGACCACCGGCCGCGACGATTTTGTCATAAAAGAAATAGCCATAAAGCGCCAGAAACGCGCCGCCGAGACCGAGGATCCAATCGTACCATGGGATCCGGTCACGCGGGCTGTTCTTGAACAGCGGATAGGCCATGGCAGAGAGGAAAATCGCGAATGCCAGATGAATTTGGCGCGAGTTATTGATCAAATCGCCGGGCAGCACATAGGGCCCAACGGGCGATGCAAGAACGACCTGAAAAATCGACCAAAGCAATGCTGTGATGGCGATCATCTTGCCAACCGCGCCGCTTGGGTTTCTGGCACCGCTGTCGCTGGCGGCAACCAGTTCCTGCAGTTCTTCCTCGCTTAACGCGCGTTTTTCTGTATCAACCATTGGTCCCCCTGTCGCCATTTTCGGCTATCGTTTTTTGGGTGTTCAGGGGCGATCGGGCCGCCCCTGACAATGTCAAAGAAAGCAGGCGCTTATTCGATCAGGCCAGCTTCTTTATAGTATTGCTCTGCACCAGGGTGCAGCGGTGCAGACAGACCAGCGGATGCCATGTCTGCCGCTTCGAGGTTCGCAAATGCTGGGTGCAGACCTTTGAAATCATCGATGTTGTCAAAGATCGATTTGACCAGTGTGTAGACAACCTCATCCGACACATCGGCCGAGCTGACGAATGTCGCGCCCACACCAAATGTGGTCACGTCGCTGTCATTGCCGCGGTACATGCCGCCGGGGATGGTGGCGGACCGGTAGAACGAATTGTCAGCAATCAGCTGGTCAACGACGGCGCCGGATACTTCAACCAAGACGGAATCGCAGGCAGTTGTTGCCTCAGAGATTGACCCGGATGGGTGACCAACGGTGTAAACCATCGCGTCGATCTGGTTGTCGCAGAGGGCGGCAGATTGTTCAGCGGCCTTCAGCTCAGTTGCGAGGGCGAAATCGTCTGTGGTCCAGCCCAGGGCTTCCATCAGAACTTCCATGGTGCCGCGCTGACCAGAGCCGGGGTTGCCGATGTTCACGCGCTTACCCTGAAGGTCCTCAATCGTCGTGATCCCTGCGTCAGCACGGGCCACAACTGTGAAAGGCTCGGGGTGAACCGAAAAGACAGCCCGCAGACCCTCGAAAGCGCCAGCCTCTTCGAAGCGGGATGTGCCGTTGTAGGCGTGGTACTGCCAGTCGGACTGGGCCACGCCGAATTCGAGCTCGCCTTCGCGGATAGTATTAATGTTGTAGACAGAGCCACCAGTGGACTCGACCGAGCAGCGGATGCCGTGATCGCGGCGGCCTTGGTTGACCAGACGGCAGATCGCGCCACCTGTTGGGTAGTAAACACCAGTGACGCCGCCTGTACCGATTGTGATGAACTCTTCTGCGTAAGCAGCCGGGGCCATCATGGCGGCGGTCACAGCACAAGCGGCCGTGAGTTTGAATTTAGCGAACATTTTCTTCTCCCTTTGATTGAATGTTCTTGAGCGTACGTTAGGTCCTAAGGGGGCAGGGTTGTCATCCTTGCCACGCGCTGTGATTCTGGTCCCGGTCCATGGCCCCAAAGGATTGATTGCCCAGCTGCGAAATTTTGCGCGCGCAAAGGTTGTCTTTGCGGCCACGGAAAGCCTGATCCAACGTGGTGGACTGATCGCTTGATTGCGCTGGCAGGCGCAATTGAAACGTACGACGCAATACCCGACTCCCCTAAGTCATTTGTTAACCTTCTGGCTTGTTTCATACGTTGTCAACGATTGGTCGATCTGTTTCAGTGCCCGCGATGAGCTAAGGGGCCTGATTACGATGTCACATGTCTTTCCGCGCCATACAAAATCAACCTTACCGGTCGCAGTGCGTGGTGCCGGGATTTACATCTACGATTCTGACGGAAAGGCCTATTTAGATGGGTCTGGCGGCGCTGCTGTATCCTGCTTGGGCCACAGTGACCCCGATGTGATTGCTGCAATCAAGGCGCAGGTTGAGACGCTGGATTTTGCCCATACAGGTTTTTTGACCTCAGAACCGGCTGAGGCGCTAGCCACCCGTTTGATCGCCCATGCCCCTGAAGGCATCGACCGTGTTTATCTTGTGTCCGGCGGGTCAGAGGCGGTTGAGTCGGCGTTGAAGCTGTCCCGTCAGTATATGCTTGAAATCGGCCAGCCTGCGCGCACCAAGTTTATTGCCCGCCGTCAGAGCTATCACGGCAATACCTTGGGTGCCCTTGGCACCGGCGGGAATATGTGGCGTCGCGCACCCTTTGATCCGGTGATGGTTTCGGCCACGCATATCGCCCCATGCTATGCTTATCGCGACCAGATTGAAGGCGAGAGCATTGAAGCCTATGGGTGCCGCGTCGCAGATGAGCTTGAAGAAGAATTGCTGCGCGTTGGTCCCGAGACCGTGATTGGGTTTCTGGCGGAACCTGTTGTGGGTGCTACGGCGGGTGCGGTGCCAGCCGTCACGGGGTATTTCCGCCGGATCCGTGAGATTTGTGACAAATACGGCATTTTGCTGATCCTTGATGAGGTGATGTGCGGCATGGGCCGGACGGGCACATTGTTTGCATGCACGCAAGATGCTGTCCGCCCCGATATTATCACGATCGCCAAAGGGTTGGGGGCAGGGTACCAGCCGATTGGTGCGATGCTCTGTAGTGCCGAGATTTACCGTGCGATTGAGGAAGGCAGCGGGTTTTTCCAGCATGGACATACCTATTTGGGCCATCCTGTGGCCTGTGCCGCAGCCAATGCCGTTGTCACCAAACTAACCGATGGCGGTTTGGTGGAACGTGCGGCGTGGATTGGCGACTATTTCGCCTCGGCCTTGGATACGGCGTTTGGTCAGCATCCGCATATTGGTGATATTCGCGGACGCGGCATGTTTCGTGGTTTGGAATTTGTGGCTGAACGCGAGACGAAGGCCCCCTTTGATCCGGCCAAGAAACTGGCTGCCCGGTTGAAGGCCAAGGCCATGGAGAATGGTCTGATCTGTTATCCGATGAATGGCACGATAGATGGTCAAAACGGGGACCACGTGTTGCTGGCCCCACCTTTCATCAGCACCGAGGCCCAAATTGATGAGCTGATTGGAAAGTTGTCGGATAGTCTGGAGGCTGTGATCTGACGTGAGTGGTGCCTGACGCTGGCTGCGGCATTGATAAAACCCAGTGCTTCTGCCGTCTATGCCGTTCTTTTGCGAGACGTCTTGCGTCAGGACGAGAAAGCGTCAATGAATAGCCAAAAATGTCTTGGAGGAAAGAATGCGAACACGTGCCGCCGTTGCCTTGGAAGCTGGCAAACCGCTTGAAATTATGGAGGTCGAGCTTGACGGCCCACGTGCGGGGGAAGTGCTGATCGAAGTGAAGGCCACGGGCCTGTGTCACACGGATGAGTTCACCCGGTCTGGCGACGATCCGGAGGGGATTTTTCCGGCTATTCTGGGCCATGAAGGCGCGGGTGTTGTCATCGAAGTGGGTGAGGGGGTCACCAGCCTTGAAGTTGGTGATCACGTCATTCCGCTTTACACGCCTGAGTGCCGTGAATGCGAATATTGTCTGAACCCCAAGACGAACCTCTGCCAAAAAGTTCGGGCCACACAAGGGCAGGGGCTGTTGCCCGATGGGTCGACCCGTTTCAAGATGCTCGATGGCACCCCAATCCACCATTACATGGGCTGTTCAACCTTCGCCAATCATACTGTTGTCCCTGAGATCGCACTGGCCAAGGTCCGTAAGGATGCGCCCTTTGACAAGATTTGCTATATTGGCTGTGGTGTCACCACCGGCATTGGCGCTGTCATCAATACGGCCAAGGTCGAGATCGGATCGCGCGGCATCGTGTTTGGTTTGGGCGGCATTGGTTTGAATGTCATCCAAGGCCTGCGCATGGCCGGTGCAGATCAGATCGTTGGTGTCGATCTGAATGACGGCAAGGTTGAGATGGCCCAAAAATTCGGCATGACTGATTTTGTGAACCCGTCAGAGGTTGAGGGCGATCTGGTGGCCCATTTGGTTGCGCTGACGGGCGGTGGCGCTGACTATACCTTTGATGCCACAGGCAATGTCAGTGTTATGCGCACAGCCCTTGAAAGCGCCCATAAAGGCTGGGGTGAAAGCATCATCATCGGCGTGGCCCCTGCCGGGGCCGAGATCAGCACCCGGCCGTTCCAACTGGTCACGGGCCGCGTCTGGCGTGGTACTGCGTTTGGGGGGGCTAAAGGCCGCACGGACGTGCCCAAAATCGTGGATTGGTATATGGACGGCAAGATCGAGATCGATCCCATGATCACCCACAAGCTGACATTGGACCAGATCAACGAGGGCTTCGATTTGATGCACGCGGGCAAATCCATCCGGGCCGTGGTCGAATTTTAACTTTTGGTTGCGCTGCATCTTCGGATGCAGCCAAAGCCATCCTGCGGATGCGCAGGAATGTTAAGATCACTCTAAAAGTTGCCGACATAATGTATGCATTAGGCGTGATGCCGCCGCTTTCTTGGGCTGGCCTGAAGGCATGATAGACAGCCAAAGCTAATCTCATACCAAGGTTCCAACGACTGACGGATCTTATGGTCCTCGACGGGGACTTGGTCCGCACAAACTGGAATGGTGTGGGAGCGAAGCGAATGGCGACAGTATCAGGCGAGCAAATGACATGGCACAAAATCACCGTTGATTTTGAGGCCCCACAAGAATTTACCGAAGACCCTTCGACGTTCCGCGACTACCGCTTGGATGTCACGTTCACAAATACCGATACCGGCGAAGTGATTACGCTGCCTGGCTATTTCGCCGCTGATGGCGATGCGGCCAATACCAATGCCACGTCGGGCAACATTTGGCGCGTGAACTTTAATCCCCCCTCAGAGGGCAACTGGACATATGAGGCGTCGTTCCGCACCGGCACGGATATCGCGGCCCAAACCTATGAAGACGCGCCTGACGCGGGTGTGGCCGTTGATTTCATTGATGGCGAAACAGGCACGATTGCTGTGGCCGAGACTGACAAAACAGGTGATGATTTCCGTGCCAAGGGCATGATCCTGCAAGACGAAGGCACCCATTATCTGCAGTACCAAGGTGATGGCGATTACTTCATTCGCGGTGGTCCGGGTATTCCTGAGAACTTTCTGGCCAATACCGATTTCGACAATACCGAAAACGGCCGCCATGATTATGCGACACACGTGGGCGACTTCAATGCCGGTGATCCCACATGGGACGGTGGCAAAGGCGAGGCCATCATCGGTGCCACGAATTATTTGGCAGAGCAGGGCCTGAACACGGTATATTTGCTGACCAACACCTCTGGCGGTGACGGTCAAGATGTCTCGCCCTGGACATTTGATGCATCAGAAACTGCGCAGAATGACACTGGGCTGACCGATGCAGAGCTGGATAAATTCTCGACCTATGATGTATCTAAACTGGCCCAATGGGACATTGTTTTCGACCATATGGACGAAATGGGCATCTATAAGAATGTTCTGCTGCAAGAGACTGAGAACGACCAGTTGTTGAACAACGGGACGGATGTTGATGGCTCAACACTGAGCGTCGAGCGTCTGGTCTATATCCGCGAGATGGTCGCCCGCTTTGGCCACAACAACGGCATTCAATGGAATATTGGTGAAGAGAACACCAACACTGATGCTGAGCGTGCCGAGCAGGCGGAGTATCTGAAATCCGTCGATGGTTATGACCATCTGGTTGTCATTCACAGCTTTCCCGGCCAGATTAATCAGGTCTATGATCCGTTGCTGGATGATGAAGCCTTTGATGGCACGTCGTTCCAGACCACGGCGCAGAATATCCGCAACGAAGTGATCGAATTCCGCGAAAAATCTGCCGAGGCGGGTGACCCATGGGTTTTGGCCTGGGATGAGGATTCAAGTGCTAACGGCATCATTGATATCTATTCCAACGATCCTGACAGTGCCAATGAGGTGACCTTGCGCGAAGCGTTTTGGGGCATGTTGACGGCGGGTGGTTCCGGCGGGAACTGGTATTTCAAGGGCTCTTCCGGCCACTCGCTGGACCAAAACTATGACACGTTTGACGCACATGCATCCGTGTGGACTTGGACGTCGGCCGCCACCAGCTTTTTCAACACCTATATCCCGTTCTGGGACATGAGCATGGCGGATGCGCTGACTGCCGACACCGATGATTTCGTTATGGCGCAGGAGGGCGAATACTACGTTGTCTACGCGCCTTATGGTGAAGCCGACAACATCCAGCTTGATCTGAGTGATCAGTCCGGCCAGACCTTCGATGTGCTTTGGTACAATCCCCGCGAAGGTGGCGCGTTGATGGAAGCAGGGCAGGTGACGGGCGGCAGTGCTGCGGACATTGGCAGCCCCCCATCGAACGCGGACAAAGACTGGGTCTTGTTGGTCCGCAACGTCGACGCCGCAGAATTCCCGCAGGCCAGTGCAGGTAATACTGTTGTGGACCCGATAGACGAACCAACGCTGTCCGAAGGCACGTTCCAAGGTGAGAACGGAACGGTTGTTATTGAGGCCGAAAGTGCCGACCCTCAAGGCAGCTGGCGTGAGACCACCGTTGATGGCGAAACGGTTTTGCTGTGGGATGCGCCCGCAAGCAATTACACCGTTGTCGATCCGGATGAGGAGCTGTCTTACACCTTCGTCACCGATGAAGACGGCACGTATTATATCGCCATGCATTCCGCCCGGGTGAAATCCACGATGGGCAACTCGGAACTGTTTGAGGCGGATGGCACCCCCCGAACGGATACTGGCAATGACGCCTATGTCGCCATTTTTGACGTCGCGGCGGGTGAATACGTGCAAGAGCCGACCAAGCTGTTCACCGGTCTTGGCGGCACCGATGAAACATTGCGTTTCGGAACGACCTTTGATGCGGCCACGCATTTCCCCGCCACGATTGAACTGGAGGCTGGTAAGGAATACCGGCTTGAGATCACGGGCCGCTCTGATGGTTATGCCCTGAACAAAATCACTATCAACAACGGTGCATTCCTGCAGGACCCCGATGCGGTTGAATCGCCCACCGAGGGCAGCACCCTGCCTGTTGATCCGGGCCCTGATAATATGGCGCCTGTGGCCACAGACGATACAGCCAGCACCGCACACAACACCACGATTCTGGTGGATGTACTGGCCAATGACAGTGACCCCGATGGCAGTAGCCTGACCCTGACAAACGTGTCCTATGATGGCGATACGTCGCTGGTCACAATCGTCAACGGTATGATCAGCGTGAACCCATTGAATGCGGCCACAAATGACCGGACCGAGACGATCACCTATACCGTGGCCGATGCAGACGGTGCGACGGATACGGCGACGCTGACGGTTAATGTTGTCGGCAGCGTGGTGGACCCCGTGCCAGAGCCAGAGCCGGAACCAGAACCCGCTTTGGATCTGGTGTTGACGGCTGTTGATGCGGACAATGACACGATCCTGAGCACTGTTGAAAACGGTGGCACGCTGACGGTTGAGGACCTCTCAGCCGGACTGAATTTTGCGGCAACGGTGGATGGTGATGTGGGCAGTATGCTGTTTAGCCTCGATGGCGGGGCGACGCAGATCGAAAACATCGCACCCTACGCAGCCTTCGGGAACAATGGCACTGACTTTTACGGCCAAACGCTGGCAGCCGGTGAGCATGCGTTGAACATTCAGGTCTATTCCGGTGCCAACGGCAATGGCACATTGTTGGGCGAAGAGGTGTTTACCTTTACAATCGCCGAACAAGAGCCTGAACCAGAGAGCATTCTGGACGTCTTTATCGCCGATGCAGACAGCAATGAAACGCTGATGGAGCTATCTGACGGCGACGTCGTGGATGCGACTGCCCTGACCGACCATTTCACCTTTTATGCGACTACGGATGCGGATGATCAGGTGGATTATGTGACGCTCACCTTTGATGGGCAGACACGCAAAGAGAGTGTCGAGCCCTACGCGCTGTTTGGTGATATCGAAGGTGATTTCCTAGATGGCTTGGGTCTGGGTCCTGGATCATATGAATTGGAACTCAGCGCGTACGGTGAGGGCGATACGTTGCTTGAGACCACAACGCTGAATTTTAGTTTGATTTAAGGCATTTGCCGGCGTGAATTGCCGCAAAATTAGGCCGTTGAAGAATCGGATTTACCTGAATGAAGCAAAGACTCGCCGATTTCAGAATGCGGGCATTAACCAAATCGTAACCGGTCATGAATCACCCTAAATCGGAAACAGTGACTGTGCTTATTCCGAATTGTTGACTGCTGAAACATCCACTCAAAGGAATGCCATGACCCAAGATTACACCAGCACCGCCGGCGTGACCACAACAGGGGCCATCGAACGTGGCTTTGAAAATCACACGGCCGGCGAAAGCTATGACCGCGACAAGCAAAATATCGATTGGGTGTATCAAAGTGGTGCCTCAAATACTGAAGAGGTCACAGAGATTTCAACCGAGCAGTCCTATTCGGGCGATCAATCTCTGAAGGTCACCTACAGCAGCGAAGAGCGCGTTTCGGCGTCTTCAAAGTGGGAATTGCCTGAGGAGCAGGAGTATTATTCGTCCTATTGGGTATTTTTCCCCGATGATTTCTCATTCAATGGAACGGAGAAAAGCGGGGGCAAGCTGCCCGGTCTGGGGGCGGACGAGGTGCCCACGGGTGGTGATGATGTCATCGGCGACAACGGCTATTCCGCCCGTTACATGTGGCGCTATGACGGTCAGGCCGAGCTTTATCTGTATCACATGGATAAGGCGGGCACTTTTGGCGACAGCGTCAAGTTCCAGTATGACAACGGCGACTATGTCTTCTTTGAAACGGGGACGTGGCAACAGATCACCCAGCGCGTCAAGGTCAATGACGCGGGCGAGGCCAATGGTGAGATCGATGTTTGGTATAATAACGAACAGGTTGTCGATATCGACGGCGTGCGCCTGTCCGACAATGGGCAGCTAACGGATGTTTTCTATCTCAGCACCTTTTACGGCGGCGGCAGCACAGATTGGCTGCCACCCGAGGATACCGAAGCCTATTTCGATGATATCATCATCAGCACAAATCCCGAGGATGTGGGCCTGTCTGCCTCTGACATTCGCGATGTGAGTGAAAACCCCGATGACCGCGAAATTGGTGACGGTGTTGTCAAAGGTATTCAGGAGTTTCAGCCTGCGACAACGGATTTTGCGCTCGAAGACGGGACTGCCCACGTCTATCACGACAGCCAATGGGGCGATGGTCACACCGCAACTTTGTATTTTACCCCTTCAGAAGATGTGTCTGACTGGACCGTGCAGGTTCGCACACCCGGCCCGATCCAGGATATCTGGAACGCTGAAATCGTCAGCTACGTCGATGGTGTCTATACCCTGCGCGGGACCACAAAGCCGGAGCTTGATGCAGGCGAGACCGCGAATATTCGCATCAAAGCCTATGGACACGGCTCGCTGATCGAGTTTGTCGATGGTGATGAGGTGATTGTTGATCCAGTTGATCCAGTTGACCCCGTTGATCCGGTGGATCCAGTCGATCCTGTAGACCCCGTTGATCCAGTAGACCCTGTTGATCCAGTCGATCCTGTTAGTCCTACTGATGGCGCCGGTGTCGTTCAGCTTGAAAGCGTGTGGAACGCCGGTTTTACGGCTGTCATCGCATTTACCCCCGATGACGCAGTTGACGATTGGACCGTTCAATTCCGGTTTGACGGTGAGATTGAAAACATATGGAACGCCGAAATCGTGTCGCAAGATGGCGATCTCTACACGGTGCGTGGCGCCAGCTATAACGCGGATCTAGACGCTGGCGAGACCGCGCGCATCAAGATCAAGGGGATCGGTGATCCCGATAGCTTGACCTATGTTGGGACAAATGCCGAGGATGATGCGGCTGATCCCGACACACCGGTTGATCCGGTTGACCCTGACACGCCGTATGACACGGATATGTCCGATGATGACGATATGGACACACCTGATGACACCGACACACCGGACGATACCGATACGCCCGACGACACCGATACTGTTGACCCGGATCCTGCCCCAAGCATTGATCTGATCGTTCAGTTGATCGATGTGGACACCGATACCGTTCTTGCCGAGCTGACCGATGGGGAAACCCTGCCAGAGGGGCTGACGGATGGTTTGAATGTGACCTTGGCCGTGGCCGGGGCCGATTCGGCATCGGCCAGCGAAATCGGCAGCGTGCGCTTTACCTTCGGCGATGTTGAGCGGGTCGAAAGTTTCTTTCCCTACGCCTTGTTTGGGGATGCCGCCGGTGATTTTAGTGGCGGCATGACGCTGCCCGACGGCACGCATGAACTGAAGATTGAGGTCTTTTCGGGGGCGGGCGCGACGGGCACTTTGCTTACAACCCAAACCACTGCCTTTGAAGTGCAGACTGCACCTGAGGTCGAAACACCCGCAGGCAATGAAACGGATCAGGGCGATGGCGATGGTGGCACCGACACCGATGACGGCGCCGATATGCCCGATGCAGGGGCCAGCGACCCGGACGGTGCCGCGGTGGCCTTTGCGGTCGAGGGCGATTGGAACGGTGGGTTCAAGGCTGGTCTGATGGTCACCAACACCGGTGATCAACCCATTGAGGATTGGTCGATTTCCTTTGTTGCCGATGATTTCACGATCCGGAACCTTTGGGGGGCCGAGCTGTCTGTTGATGGCAATGTCGTGACCATTGATGCAACCGGCTACGGGATGGAAATTGCCCCCGGTGAAACCTATGATTTCGGCTTTGTGGCGGATGGTGTGACACCGACATCGCTTGCTGATCTGGCGATTTCCTATCTGGCTGAGGATGGCGGCTCAGGTGACGGCACAGTCGATCAGCCTGATGATGGCGGCGACATGGACGGTGGTGATGATGATGGTGACACAGGCGACGGCGATGATGACGGCGCCTCCGATGGCGGAACCGATAACACCAACAGCTTTGGCGACTCGCCCTTTACTGCCGACGACTATAGCACCGTCCTGAACAAATCGATGCAGTTCTACTACGCCCAATACGCGGGCGAATTGGATGATGACCACCCGATTTCATGGCGCGGCGATTCCGTTCTGGATGACGGGGCAGAAGTGGGCCGCGACCTGTCCGGCGGCTGGTTCGACGCGGGTGACCATGTGAAATTCGGCCTGCCCATGGCCTTCAGTGCAACCATGCTGGCTTGGGGCGGGATCGAGTTTGAAGAGGGCTACAAAGCCACGGATGCTTATGACGATCTGGACGCCCATCTGCGCCATGTCACCGATTACTTCCTGCAGGCATATGACGACAAAGGCACCGCATCGGTTGCCGATGACGTGTTCCATGCGCAGATTGGAAACGGCGAGGCGGATCACAGCTATTGGGGCTCAGCCGAAGATCTGGATATGGATCGGCCGGTCTATTCCGTTGACGCGGAGAACCCGGGCACGGAAGTCACAGGTGAGACGGCTGCGGCCCTTGCCGCATCCGCGATATTTTTCCGTGAACAGGGCGATACAGAGTATGCTGATACGCTGTTGGCTAAGGCTGAGAAGCTGTTTGAATTCTCCGAAACCTATCAGGGGACTTACAACGACTCTGTGCCCGAGGCATCGCCGTTCTATGAATCCTACGGAAGCGACTATAACGACGAACTATCCTGGAGTGCGGCCTGGCTTTACAAAGCCACCGGCGACAGCAGTTATTTGGATAAGGCCGAAGAGTATTGGGAATACCCATGGGAAGTTGGTGCTGTCAGCTGGGATAACAAACGCAATGCTGTCACCCAAATTCTGGCCGAAGAAACCGGCGATGATCTTTATGTCACCGCATTGAACCAGCACATCGATTATTGGCTAGACGACATCGCCAAAATCGAAGGGACCGACACCAATGACGGTTTGGCCTGGTTCACCCAATGGGGATCGAACCGGCATGCAGGCAACTTCTCATTGATGGCGGCGGTTGAGGCCAAGCGGTTGGCCGAAGAAGGCGACAATGAAGACCGGGTCAATGAGATCATGGCGCTGGTGACAGATCAGCTTGATTTCATGCTTGGCGATAACGCGGATGGGTTCAGCTATGTGGTTGGGTTTGGGGATGAGTTCCCGCTGAACCCACATCATCGCGGCGCGTCGGGCACAACGCAAGATGATCCTGATCCGAACCTCTACATCCTGGAAGGCGCTTTGGTCGGGGGGCCCAGTGATACCTCGGGCACTTATAACGACGTTCGGAGCGATTATATCACCAACGAGGTTGCGACTGACTATAACTCTGGTTTTTCGGGCGCGTTGGCGGGTGTATTCGAACTGTTGGATGATGGCTGGATGATGTAAGTGCGCGGCTATGCGTCAGGGCTGTTCGTGAGCCAGTGCACGGTGGCTGCCTGCGGCGCTTGCCTTTGCGCTTTGTTCCGAATGGCATAACCTGGCGGTAAGACCTTCTTTTGCAGCGAATGGCTAGAAGGTGATGGAGTAACTCAGGGCGAAGCTACCGCCCCTTAGTCCCGAGTTTGCACCATCAGATGAGTTCCAAGGCCATCGATTGTTGCTATAGTTGCTATAAGATACGAGCCAGCTATCGTTGATCTGATAGGCCGCATTGTAACTGAAATCGGGCTGAAATTCACTTTGCCTATCAGGCAAATAGAAGTAAGCGGCGGCACCGATCCGAAATTTGTCGGTCACCGCGTAACCGCATGACAATGTGGTGCTGTCATTGAGCGGGTCCAGCATGTTCAAACTAGCAGAACAGGCGATGGATTTTTTCTTTGGCAGGTTTACCTTTGGCAAGCGAAAACTTGCACGCAGACTGCCATCACCAAATTCGCCCAAGATCCCGCCTGTGTCACTGTCAAAACGTCCGGTGTAATTTGTGTAGCGAAAGGTCACGTTGTCGTTCAGACGATAGCTGAGTGTGTAAGTGAAGTCTGGATCCCAGGCTTCCTGTTGGGCGGGGTTTACGTACCTAAGAAATGAGACCCGCAGGGACAACTGATCTGTCAGACGGGCACCACAACCCAGGCTGATGCGCGGCTTTCCGGGGCGATGGATATCGCCATCTGGGTCCTCATATTCAATATTGGCGCTGCTCGTTATGGAGCACTGCAGGTTGTATCTTTCGGAAAATGATAATGCTGTCGGTTCGGCCACTATGATCTCTGGCGCGGTGTCATCATGTTCGCTGGTTGGGCCATTGCTGGCATTGCTGGGGCCTGAATTCATCAATGGTTGTGTGGGCTGCGCACAGGTCGTCGGGATGAATTGTTCCCGTTCAGAGCAAATGCCTTCGTCGAGCAGGGATGTTTCTGATGCCGACGGTGACGGATCGGCTATTTCGTCGGATGAAGCCGCGCCCGGTGGGGCTGTCGATGCGCCTTGATTTGGGTCAGATATCTCTGCTTCGACACTGGGGTCGGGCAGGGGCTCTTCTGCGTTATCGTCGTCGGTCGCTTCTGTCGTAAACCCTACCTGCGCGACATCGTCTAGCCGCGCCGTTTCTTCGATAGGGGGTGTTCCCGAACCTGCCAACATCCATGCCGCAAGATAGGTCGCGACAGAATCCACCTCTGTTGCCGTTGGAAACGCCGGTCTTTCAGCACCGATGGCGGGAACAACGGCCCGTTGCCCATTTGATCCGATAATCACGCATGAAACGGCGAATGTGCATTCGATGCTAAGGCGCAGGATTTGCCGACCTTGGCCTGCATAGATTTTAGCGTGTCCGTCCGGGAACATCACATACCGAAAACCGTTGATTTGGCCGCGTTGGAAGCGAGACCAAGAATGCGCGCTTTGCACATCGGAAAACACTTCTTCTGCATTGGGGCTTGCTAGATCAGACGTGTCGACGAAGGCAGCACGACGGGCGGCGATTTCGACATCGCGGGCTTCTGACTGCGCAGTCAGATCCGACCCGAAGAACAAGGATTGTGCAAAAGCCAATACCCCTATTCTGATGAATGTTCTTTCGTCAGAAAGTCTCATGAAGCTATCCAACTGATTTACGTAGAGACGATAAACATAAACACGGAGGATGACGAGGGGCGTCTAAGGCGTGGGCAAATTCAAACTTTGGGTAAGAAGAGGCAATCTAGATCGACAATTCCGATTTTGTTTTCTGCCAGATGGGTACGATGGCCAACGCTTCATCTTCAATCGCTTTGCCATCTCCAAGTTTCGCTGCAGCTTCAATTTTTTTGAGCGACTTGCGCAACGTATCTGCTCCAAATACAGCAGCGCTGCCGGCCACCTTATGGGCATAGGTTGAGATTTCCAAGTAGTCGTGAACTTCGTCTGAAGACAACCATTCGTGAAATTCCTCGACTTCATTGACGAACCTAGACCGCAGTTTGACGTAGGTTTCTTCGCCCAAGGCCTCACGGGTCTCGGCGTTGTGGTCATTGTTGATCATCGGGTTCTCTGGGCTGTTGAGTGGCCCGCCAATTTTGTGGAGGAGGGCGCGTAGAGCGTCCCTTGAAAGCGGCTTTGTCAGGATTTCATTCATCCCGTCTGCGAGGAATTCTTTTTGTTCTTCGATCATGGCGTTGGCGGTAAGCGCGACAATGACGGTGTCTTTACATGCGCCGTCACCACCCCGGATCGCACGCGTGGCGGTGCGGCCGTCCATAATCGGCATGCTGATATCCATCAAAATCAGATCAAACAGCGTTGCATTTGAGATTTCGACGCCCTGACTGCCATCAATGGCTTCAACGACGGTGTGCCCTTCTGATTGAAGCATTTCACGTGCAACGATCCGGTTTATCTCATTGTCTTCGACGAGGAGCACATGCAGCGATTGGCCCGGTTGGTGAGGGGCAACACTGCCTTTTTCTTCTTCCGGCGCTTGCGCATGTGCCACCGGCAGCCTTACCCAAAATGTACTGCCTTCACCCAAAACGCTTTCCACACCGATTTCACCGCCCAACGCATGGACAAAGCGCTTTGCGATACTCAGCCCAAGGCCGGTACCGCCGACATCGCGGTCATAGGCCGTGTTTCCAGTGACAAAATCGTCAAAGACACGCTTTGCAAGATCTTCAGACATGCCCGGGCCTGTATCCGCAATTTTCACAAACAGCTCAGGAGCATCTGTCGTGCCTGTATTTTCGAGGATGACTTCAACCTTTCCACGTCGTGTGAATTTGACAGCGTTGCCGATCAAATTCATCATGACGTGCTGAAGCCGATCATGATCAGACAGAACCCAGTCCATATTGGGGCCGTGCCAATCCCAGGTTAAAGAGGTTTCGTTCTTTGATGCGGTACTGCCTTGGTTGTCTATAATGTCTTGAAACAAAGCAGAAATATCTACCGGTTCAGATCGTGTGTTGAGCTTACCTGCGTCGTATCGCGTGATGTCCAGAACATCTGATATGTGGCTCATCAACAGGCGGCCGGACGTTTCCATATAGCCAACGTAGCGGTCTTGCTGTTGGGACAATTCCGTGTCGCGCAAAAGATTCATGTTGCCCAACAGACCGTTCAAAGGGGTCCGAATTTCGTGGCTCATGGTCGACAGGAAGTCTGTTTTCAATTTCTCGCTTGCAAGTGCCTTATCGCGGGCTTCAACAAGCTCGGCTTCGTCGGCGACCCGTTTTGAAATGTCGCGCAAGAAAGCGATAAAGATGTCGCCTTCTTCTGTCGTCGCTGATTGAATCGCCAGTTCGACAGGGAAGATGCGGCCTTCGCTGTGTTTGGCTTCAAGTTGCACCCGGCCTTTGCCAACGACACGTTTTTCACCTTTTTTTCGCATACGTTCCATGCCGGCATCATGGGCATCACGTAAGTGGTCCGGTACGATGACTGATCCGATGTCTTTGCCCAATACGTCCTTTTCCAACCAGCCAAAGATAAGTTCGGCGGCCGGACTAAATTCAAGGATCAAACCATCAGAGTCGCAGACGATGACGCCATCCAAAGACGTGCTCATCACAGTTGTCATACGTGTCGATGTCTGTTGGTTTTCCTGTTCGCGTCTCAAGATCTGCGCATTTAAGCGATTGAGAAAGAGAATAGCCATTAACAAAGAACCGATGAGAGCAACAAGTGCGATGGCCAGTTGGGTCATGGTGTGGGCGACCGCTTCGCGCTGGCTGTCTGCAGCCTGAGCAAATGCCTCTAGACCGGAATTTCCCAAGGCGCGCACAGTAGGGGCGATGCCCCTGGACAGTGCCATCAACTGGGGGACTTGGCGAATGAGATCTTCGTCAGGTGCATCAATGATTGTGACAGCTTCGTCTAGGAAGCCGACCAGTCCTTCCAAATGCTGGCTTGATGACGGGTCAGCCCGGAGTTGTTCAAAGACGGTTGCTTCACGAATGGTTGTGACACGGCTGTAAAAGACGTCAAACTCAAGTCGAAGCTGTGTTGGATCAATCGGCGTGGCATCGACTTGTTGGGTGAATTCGAGGAACTCAACCTGCGTTTGAACCAGCGCCCACTGAACATTGTCAGATCGTGCAGACCCCAGCACACGAATTTCACGTGATACATTATAGGTCAAAATCGCAATCGCGCAGACGGCAACAAGGCTGGCAAGCAAAACGAGTTTGCGACCGTTGCCTTTACGCAGTGATATGCTCGTCAACACCTGAGATGCCCCTTTGCATGAAGTCGATGGAGTGACCTAAACAGTTATTGCACGATTTCCACTCTGTCGAGTTGCCAGATGCTGCGCGAGTAAATTACTTCGGTCCGATAGTCTGCGTCACTATCGTATGGGTAGATTACCCAAAGCGGACCTTTGTCACGTACTGACATTTCGGCATCATCCATCAGATAAGCAATGATTGGGCCACCTTCGACGGCGTCTTCGAAGGGAATTTCAATGGTGTAGTCATTGATGGCTGTAGCGAGAAACCGGCCATTTTCCATGCCGACCACATGCGCTAAGTCAGCAAGTGATACGCCTGTGAAGCTATGGACACCCTCGGTCCAAATTGTCGATGTCTCAATTGTTGTGGTTGGAAGAGCGGCAAGCATCTGACGATCAAAGACCAATGTTTCCCCAGTATTTGTTGATGAGATATCTCCTGAAACAATCAAAACTGCATCGCCCTGCGGTGCTGCCAAGTCTTCTGCGAATGCGGCCGGCGTCAAGCCAAATGCAAGTACAAGGCCGAGGGATGTTTGCGCGATACGGGTTAGCATGGGGTGCTCCTTTTTAGGTTGTGTGGTCCTTATGTCATTCAATGCATGTGTGCGCATGCGGGCATCGGTATACCGACCTATCCGATCGGATAGGTCGGTATGCCTGTTTGTGGCTATTTGTGCCGTATTGGCCATACGTGCTGCGGGGCCAAAAAGTTTCTCCTGTTCCTTTGCCCATGAATGGTCATAGTTGTATTGCACACAACCTCCAATTCATGAGGATAACTTAATGCGTATATTGGTAGCAGACGACCATGACTTGCTAAGAGACACGCTTGTCATGTTTCTTGACAACGAAGGCACAATAGAAACTGCGGCCGTTGGAACATTTACGCAAGCGGTGGAGCGGATTGAAGCGGATGCGCCATACGATCTTATCCTGCTTGACTACAACATGCCTGGAATGAACGGTCTTGACGGGTTGAAAACTGCGATGGCGATGGGCGACGGTCAAAGGGTCGCTCTGATTTCTGGCGAGGCGACAAGGCAGATTGCGGAATCCGCTCTGGAAGCCGGCGCGGCAGGTTTTATTCCAAAATCATTGCCGGCAAAGTCACTGGTGAATGCTGTAAAATTTATGGCGATGGGCGAACAATATGCGCCGATTGACTTCATGACGGCCGCCGAAGATGTCACAACGCATCCCTTGGCTGAAAAGCTGACCGAACGCGAATTGCAAGTTCTGAAGGGGCTGACTGAGGGCAAATCCAACAAAGAAATCGCCCGTGACCTGGATATCCAGGAACCTACAGTCAAGCTGCATATGAAAACACTTTATCGCAAGCTTGAAGCATCAAATCGGACGCAAGCGGCGTTGATCGCACGTGAAGCGGGATTGTTTTAGACCTATCCATTCGGGGTAGATTTGACACGGATGCGTCGATGAACCACCCGTCCTCGCAATTCTTAATTTTTTCTTAACCAGATATTGCTTTCGTTAAGGAGATATCAAGATGAACGATCACCCTGATCAGGACAATAGAATCAAAGCACATGGAACTGACCGTTAAGTTCGCCTTAAAATTGATGCCAAATGAAGAAAGTTCCCCGTAAATTCGGCGGGTGTTTTGCGTCATTGTCCTTTTACAGCAAAGGCCTCGACACTATTAAGCCAAAATTGATGAGTAGCAGTAATTCGGTTTTCCCTTTAAAAGAGATCGCGCCAAGATTGAAAAATGAGCAGTCAATGTCATTGCCCCGACTAAAGATTATCGTCGCAGAAGACAGCGAGTTGCAGCGACTTTATCTTTGCAGCCTGATCAACGAATTGGGGTATCATGCCATCGAAGCTGAGGACGGTCATGTGGCGCTGGAACTCGCTGTAGAGACCGGTGCACAGATCGTTATCAGCGATCTTCAAATGCCCAAACTCGATGGGATTGGCCTTACCCTCAAGCTACGTGAACTCGACCTTGGTTATTACATCCATGTGATCATGTTGACTGGTGCCGATGAGATGGAAAACCGTGCCGAGGCGCTTCGGGTGGGTGCCGACGACTTTATCACCAAGGGCAGCAGCACAGCCATGCTCAAGGCGCGGATCAGAACCGCGACGCGTCTTATCAATCACGCGGCGGAACTTGCAGAGCGTACGCGGGTATTGAAAGAGGCGAATGAGCGAATAGAGGAAGATTTGCGCGCTGCAGCTGCGGCGCAGCGTCAATTGTTGCCGAACTTGCAAGACGACATCATGGGTTTTGAGGTCGCGTCTGCCTTTGTGCCGTCAGCGATCGTGTCCGGGGATATGTTCGGTTGCTTTGCTTTGAATGAGGCAAAGCTGGGGTTCTACGCGGTTGATGTATCGGGTCATGGCGTACATGCCTCGCTTTTGTCCGTCGCAATCGGGCATTTGGTGACGCCAGATTATTTTCGCACACATGCGTTTGATGCCAATGGGCGACCCGATCCCGCGAATATGATCGCAGTTCTAAATCAACGGTTCAGCCTGTCCGAGAACGATGATTATTTCACGATGTTTTGTGGGATCATCGATAAAACATCGGGTCATATCGATTACTGCCAGGCGGGATATCCTTCGGCGTTCTATGTTGATCGATACGGAAGCGCGATGTCAGTTGGGGACGGGGGCTTTCCTGTCGGAATGATCCCCACCGCAACTTATGACAACAACGAACACCATTTTGACACGGGTGCAGCGTTGGTCATCTGTTCTGACGCTGCTGCCGAAGCAGAGAACATTTCGCGTCAACCGTTTGGGAGCACACGCGTTCGCGATGTCGCGCAGTTATTCCCATCAGTTCGTGCAAATAAGATCCCCAACGAAATGGTTCGGGCCCTCAACAAATGGCGTGATGGTGCGCCCTTGGAAGACGATCTCACGGTTGTCGCGTTAGAAAGGAAAGCGTCTCATGATACACACCAAAACACATGATCCCAACATAACGGTGATCAGGCCGGGTGCAGAGAGGCTCACAGCTGTGAACGCAAAAGCGTTCAAGGACGAGGTAACTGATTTGATCAACGGCGGTGCGACGCAGCTTATCGTTGATTTCAAAGACGTATCTTTCTTGGATTCATCTGGTCTCGGGGCTCTTGTAGGGGTCTTGAAAAAGATCGGCCATCGTGGCGAGTTGTCTATCTCGGGTCTGAGCAGTGACGTCCAACAGATGTTTCGGATTTGTCGGATGGATCGTGTTTTCACAGTTTATGATGATGTGAATTCAGCCGTTCAATCGATGGCCGAAAGCCAGTGATCACAAGCCGCCATCAGATGCGCAACACCCTTGAGGACGTTGACCTGTTGGTGACGTCACTAAAGGATGTCGTCTGCGTGGCGCTTGGTCCTGAGGTGACATTCAGGTTTGAAATTTGTGTGTCCGAAGCACTGACAAACATCGTCAAACACGCAAAGCCGAAGGTGACGGAAGGGCGGATCGATATCACTGTCACCGAATTTGATCGGACGGTGATGATTGAGATATTCGAACCTGTCGGCACCGACGCCTTTGATCCACGTGATCACGCGGCCGATTTGGACACCATAGACCCCTTGGCAGAAGAGGGTCGGGGCCTTGGCCTCATCATGCAATGCGCGGACGTCGTTGACTACGGCCTGTCCGGTGATCGCAATCGCCTAGCCTTGCAATTCGCAATGCCAATTAAGTGCCCCGATGAAATGCATTCTGGAGAACAAAAATGAAGATGAATAGAGCTTTCAACTTAATGCTTGCCACTGCATGGGTCTCCTTGGGTATTTCTGCGGCGGGCGCGGGAATGGCACAAGACGCAGAAGAGGCGCCGCTTGCCTTGACCATCGACGGTGTGACGCTCAATGGTCAAGACTATCGGAGCGTGACAATCACGGCGGATACACCGCTGACAATCACGGCGTCAGAGCCCGTGACGTCCGAGTGTACGCGCGGCTTACAGAACCAATCTACGTCGCACTTTGGCCGGAACGGAACACTGACCACGCGTGAATTCGCGATGGCCCAAACGGCTTGGTCCTATTTTGAGACATTCTACCAACCTGACACGGGCCTGGTTAACGCAGTCGGGAACTTCCCGTCCACGACGCTGTGGGACACTGCATCATACATCAGCGCCTTAACCGCAGCTTATGAGCTTTGTGTGATCGAAAAGCGGGAATTCGATACCCGTGCGACACAGCTTTTGAATACGTTGCGCAACCTGCCGCTTTATCGCGGTGAGGCCCCCAATAAAGTCTACAATTCTGCGACCGGCGCGATGGTCGACTATACAAACGAAGCTGGCGAGATTGGCATGTCGGCCAACGATATTGGACGTCTTCTGGTTTGGTTGCAAATCCTCAAAGAACGTCATCCGCACCTTGCAAACAGTGTCGACAACGTGCCGATGCGCTGGAACTTTTGCAATTTGATCAACGAAGATGGCCGGATGTTTGGGTCCTTCACCCAAGGCAATGGTGAAACACGTTATGTGCAGGAAGGCCGGTTAGGCTACGAGGAGTATGCTGCGAAAGGCTTTGCGCTTTGGGGGTTTGACGTGGATCGCGCGATGTCGCCAGAACCATTGGCCTACACTACTATCTACGATGTGCGTGTCCCCCATGACGGCCGTGACCCACGTGTCTTTAAGAGCCAAAACTACGTGCTGACCGAGGGGTATATCCTCGATGGTTTGGAAATGGGTTGGGATTTGCCCACGGACAGCACCAATGACGGGATGGTTGCCAGCAACGGGTGGCGCGCCGAATTTGCCAACCGTATCTATCTTGTCCAGCAGCGCCGTTTTGAACAGACTGGCATCATTACGGCACGGTCTGAACATCAGGTCGAGGGCAGCCCATACTTTGTCTATGACAGCATCTTTGCGGATGGCTATCGGTGGAACACATTGGACCCAACAGGTGAGTACCAGCCAGACCGCGCCGCTATCGCAGCCAAGGCGGCGATCGGTCTTTGGGCGCTTTGGGATACTGACTATACCGACCTGTTGTTTGAAACTGTCGCAGACCTGTCCCAGCCGGATCGTGGCTTTTATGAAGGATTATATGAAAACGGAAACGGCTTTATCCCACTGCAAACCGCCAACAACAATGGTGTGATCTTGGCGGCACTGCTTTACAAAGTGCAGGGCCCGATTTTGCAGCGTGTGAACCAAAATACACAAGTCTGGGACACAGCATTCATCGGTACAGATATCCGTGACAACAAATGCCACCCTAACCGGATGGTTGAAGAAATCCCGTGCTGTGCCTGCGCAAACCGCAACACAGTACCGCCGGTCATCCCAATTGAGGAATTCTTATACTGCCGCCCCGTCATCGGCGGAGAGGAAGTGGGTGCAACAGACTGCAGCACCGTGGAACACAATCTAGCGCCACCACAGGTGCGCCAAGTGCTGCCATCAAGCTGTCCAATCCCCTCGTTGAACCCATGAAGGGTGCCTCAAAACCACGTCTGGTCTGGTTTGACGCGAACCGTGTCTTCGCGGCATTCGGGGTGGTCTTGATCCATTCGTCGACAGACTTTGGCGGGAAAGCCTTTCCTGATGCCACCCAAGGCGAACGTTTCATCCCCGTTTTTATGCGGTCGTTGGGTGAATTTTCGGGATCCGAGTTGTTCTTCATGTTCTCGTTGTTTCTGATGGCGATGCGGGTCGACAAAAAGATGCCGGCCTATGGGATAGCGATTTCACAGCAGGCCCAGCGCCTGCTTGTGCCCTTCTTGTTTTGGGCCGTGTTCTACGCCTTCTTTAGACTGTTGAAGGCGGATGCTTTCAACTACGCGCCCTATATTTGGAATCAACTTGGGCAGGTGCAAAGCTGGATCGGATATCTGATATTAGGCAAGTCCCAATATCATATGCACTTCTTGCCCACGCTTTTTGCGTTGTTGCTGTTCTACCCAGTGATGCGATCTGCAACCCGCTTTCCGATTTTGGGTTTGACGGTGGTTGTCACCATAGGTGTGATGAACAATGCCCAAGCGTTCCTGTGGGGCTTGGATATTGACCCAACAGTGCGGGAGTACATTATTCGGGTCCTCAAGATTTTTGGCTATGTGGGCTACGGCATGGCTGCATTTGCGATCTACGGCTTGTGGAACGATGGCATTCCGCGTGGTGAATCCCGCCTCATACGGCGGGTCGGGCTGTACTTTGCAGCGCTGGCCTATATCGCCACTTTACCCTTCTTTCATATCGCTTTTGAAACGGGTGAGTGGGGTATCCGTCGCGGCTGGGATTTCTACGGTCACTTCTTGATGCCGATCTTTGTGTTTTGCATCTTCATGGGCGGGCAATTCCTACAGTGGTCTGATCGTTGGAGCCTTCTGTCCAAGTACACATTCGGAATCTACCTCGTGCATCCGCTCGTGATTGATGTTTTCGATGTTCTCATTTTCAAAACAGGCATGTCCCAACACATGACGCCTTGGATGATCGTGGTGGGGCGGTTTGCCTTTGCGCTTCCTATGTCATTTGCCGTGACCATTGGCCTGTCCAAACTCAAGCCCTTGGCTTGGACGATTGGACTGGGCCCAACACCGTGGGACATTGTGCGGTCAAGCAGAGCGAGTACGTAAACCTTGGATGATTACTTCCTGAAATACGAAAATCGCCAACCAGAACCGCCCTTGCCATATTCCGCAACGCGTGAGTTGCTTTGGCAATTCCTTGCCGTGGTCGCCTTGGTTGTCGGAAGTTGGTACATTTGGTGGCGCTGGACGGGGTCGCTGAACACCGAGGCAATGTGGTTTGCGATACCCCTTGTGGTGGCCGAAACCTGTGCCTTTTTGGGGATGGTGCTTTTTGTCTTTAACCTATGGAAAGACGATCCTATCGTCATCATCGCCCCGCCCGCGACGTTAGGCGACATCACGCCGGATCACCCAGAGGCCGGGCGACCGATCTCTCTTGATGTGATGTTCGCGACCTACAATGAGGACCCTGAATTGGTTCGGCTGGGCATTCGGGACGCCAAAAACATCAGCTATCCCCATGAAATCGACATCCGCATTCATGTTCTTGACGACGGGCGACGCGATGAGATGCGTCAGGTCAGCGATGAGGAGGGCGCGAACTACATCGCACGCACAACCAATGAAGGTTTTAAGGCCGGCAACCTGCGTCACGCGATGGAGCAAACCTCTGGCGATTTGTTGATCATTTGTGACGCCGACACGCGGCCGTTTCCGAGCATCCTTGAAAACACCTTGGGCTATTTTAAGGATCCCAAAATGGCGTGGGTCCAAACCCCACAGTGGTTCTATGACCTGCCAGACGGCGAAACGCTGGATGCGATGATGACGCGCCAATTCGGGCCTTGGGGGGGATCAACCGCGCGCGCAATTCAGAAAATCGTGGGACCGGTGCAGATGGGGACTGATCCATTCGTGAGTGACCCAAAGATGTTTTACGACATCATCCAACGCCGCCGGAACTGGGCGAATGCATCCTTTTGTTGCGGGGCAGGGTCCATTCACCGGCGCGAGGCTGTGATGGAGGCCGCATTGCGGAGTTTTGGGCGAAAGGTTGAAACCAGAACCCATGCGACTGAGGAAGTAATCACCGTTTCCAGTAAAGAGCGCGACATCGCACCTGATCTGATGGATGCGATCCGAACCGAAGCTGCGACAACTGAGGTTTTGACTCCATACAAATTCCACGTGTCAGAAGACATCTATACGTCCATTGTGATGCATTCGGATCGTGAACGCGGTTGGAAATCAAAGATGCACCCGATTGTGGAAAGCAAGATGCTGTCCCCACAGGACCTTCTGACGTGGACGGTGCAACGCTACAAATACGCGGGCGGTAGCCTTGATATTTTGGTCAACGACAACCCACTGTTCCGGCGTGGACTGACATTTGCGCAGCGGATGATGTACGCGACTACGTTTTATTCATACTTGGCACCGATCTGGAACGTGATCTTTCTTATTGCGCCCATCGTCTACCTTTTCACGGGTGTGTCACCGGTGTCGGCCTATTCGGCAGAGTTTTTCTGGCACTTGATCCCATTCCTTGTCACGCTTGAGCTTGCGATGATGGCGGGAACCTGGGGCGTGTCAGGCTTTGCGGCCAAGTCGAGTTACTTGTCGTTCTTTCCGCTTGGGTTAAAGGCAATCTGGTCTGTGATTAAAGGCCAGCAGATTTCGTTTAAGGTCACGCCAAAGGTACGCCAGTCAGGCAATTTCCTGGCGTTAGTTCGGCCGCAAATTGCAATCGTTGCACTGACAGTCCTTGCCGGGGTTTGGAGCCTGGCCGCACTGGCGCTTGGTCCCACGTCACATTCAGCCACTGGCGTGGTTTCAAACCTCCTTTGGGGATTTAACAACTGCCTTGCGATGTTGGGCATCATCGGTGCCGCGCTTTGGTTGCCGGAGACAGACGAAGGGAACGAGAAACCATGACTTTCAAAGATAACCTTATCAAAGCGCGCAGCCACATCATCTTTCTTGTTGCATTGGGCTGTGGTCTTGCGTTGGTCACAGCGATTGATGGCCGTATTGGTGAAGACGATCAGCCACCAAACAACCATGGGGGAGATATGGCGCAATTCGAAGATCTCACGCCGCTGCCGTTGGCTATCACCGGTGTGTCGTCTGAACTGGATTTGGAACATGCCCGCATCGCATGGCGCTACTTTCAGAATAACACTGACACCAACACAGGTCTTGTGAATTCAACCGACAACTACCCATCAACAACGATGTGGGAAACCGGTTCGTATTTCGTGGCTACGATATCCGCAAACAGGCTTGGTGTGATTGAACGCAACGAAGCGGTGGCGCGTATTGGTTTGGCCTTGGACACGCTTTATGACATTCGTTTGTTTGACGGGTTGCTGCCGAACAAGGCCTATAACGTCCGTACCGGTGAACTGGTAAACTATGCGAATGAGCCTGTTGAACGCGGGCTTGGCTGGTCGGCATTGGATATTGCGCGCATTGTTGCGGCCCTTGGTCATGTTGAAGCGCACTATCCTGAGCTTGCGCCCAAAACGACGCAGCTTATCAATAGATGGAGCCTGTCGGACATGGTTGAAGATGGGCAGCTGATCGGCGGCAATATCGCGGATGGAAACTTGCGGCGGGATCAAGAAGGTCGCGTTGGATACGAACAATATGCCGCCAAAGCGATGATGCTTTACGGGTTCGATATGTACCGGGCCTATGACGCCGAAAGCCATCTGATGGTCCGCGACGTACAGGACCAACCTATCCCGGTTGATACACGCCTGCACCGTAACATCACGCCTGCATTTACAGTCAGCGAACCCTATCTTTTTGACGGTTTGGAATTTGGCTTTGATGCGCGATCATTGCGATTTGCAACATCGATCTACAACGCCCAGGAAGCGCGTTATCGCGAGACTGGCACCCTGACTGCCGTCAGCGAATCCCATATCGATGTGGCTCCTTACTTTATCTACTCTTCTGTCTGGGGTGGGGGCGCACCTTGGGCTGTCATGACATTCAGTGGCGACAGAATGGATAGTAAGCGCACGGTCACGACCAAAGTGTCATTTGCTTGGGACGCGTTGTTCGGCACCGACTATTCCCGCGAATTGGTGGCCGCGATTGCACCTTTAGGCGACCCTGAGCGGGGATGGCCCGAAGGTATTTACGAGGTGGATGGCACAACAAACAGCTCTGTGACCGTCAACACGAATGCAGTCGTTCTGGCCGCTTTGGCTTTTCGCGCACATGGCCCCGTGATCCGAGTTGATCAATGAAAAAAACAGCGTTGCTAGGTCCCGCAGTCTTATGTGGATTTGCGTCGACAGCTTTCGCTGAACCCTGCGTATCGGAAACGTTTGAGCGCCCGTTGCCTGAAGCCACAAGCGTTGTTTCTTATATATCTGATGTACCGTCGGCCCTGTTTCCTGCGTTTTGGCAAGAAGGCATTCTAGAGGGCTTTCGATACAAGATCCTGGCCAGTAGCGAAGGAACAGTGGGTCCAATAGATATCCGCGAAGACTGGGCGATATCGATCACCTGCAATACCGCTGATTTAACCTGTAATTTGTCGATTGATGGCGAACCGCCGCAAACAGCTGTCACGGTTTCTGACAGGGTTGGTCAGTGCTTGCTCGGGTTAGAGATCACTGTTGAAGAAGTCATAGACCAAACGTCTGACAGCCAGTCTATGGAATCTTTCATTGAAGAGACGTTGCAAGACATATCCCCATCCGAAGAGCCTATATGCGGCAGCGCATCAATTAATGAGATCAACGAAGTCGCTGTTATGCAGCGGCTGCTTATTATGGCTGGCGAAGATCCTGGACCTGTAGATGGGACCTTGGGTCCGCTTACATTCGCGGGGATGGAGCCCTTTGTGGGAGGCGCAGACCGGAATACGCCAATCCCGGACGTGATTGCTTTGCTTGATGCGCATCTGTGTCCAACAGCTAACTAGGGTCAGGACCCATTAATCTTACGCCGTCAGTTTGTCAGATTTTTTCTCTGACAAGAAGCATCTGCGCAAGAATAGTGGTTCTATTTCAAGCAGATGTGCCGCTGCTCAGAGGGAAAATCCGCCAAACCCGGAGGGCGAAGATTTCACTTCATCTCAGAGGCTCGCGCCGTTTGGCCGTAGAGCACTATGGCCGCACGACGCAAACCACTGATATTTCGTGAAATCGCCGCTGACGATGTAAGATTAATGGGTCCTGACCCGAAAGAAACGCGCGCTGCCGCGCTCATCTGAGCGCCCCCATGAAGCAGTTTGGTATGCCTCTGAACACGTGCGGTAGTCCTAAGGATGCGCGACCTATCCTTTTGGGACATCTGCTATCTCTTTGACCTTTCGCATTTTATCTAAATCTTCGCCAAATTGGTGCCAGTCACTCACGGGGCCGATCAGCGCCTTAACACACCCTCCTCAGGTCGCGTTGATCGGCCACAATAATGAATGGAATTGAAATGCCTTACAGCCCCGCCCAAGCGTCCTTTGATATTCTCGGCACCGTCGAGAATGACTTTATCTCAAATGTGGAAAACCATCCACTGATCGGTTCTTCAGAAACCGCGCCCAAGATCAATGGATTGGAAGGTGATGACATTATCATTGCAACGGACGCAAATGATCTTGCGGCAGGCGATATGGTCGGCGCGGAGTGGACGTATGAAAACGGTGAATGGACCTATAACCGGGACGACGTCATCGTATCTGACTACGGTGCCAACACATCTTTTAATGACACCATCACAACGGGTGCGGGCAACGACGTGTTGCTGGGCAATGGTGGTGACGACACGCTGAATGCGGGTGCGGGCAACGACCGCATCAATGCGGGGCTGGGGGATGACGTTGCTTTCGGAGGGAATGGCGATGACATTCTGAACCTGGAAGACGGCGACGATGTCGCAGAGGGCGGATACGGTGATGACATCGTCAACGGTGGGGCTGGCGACGACATCATCTATGGCGACGTCAAGGGCGACAACTTGCTCGCTGGAAGCGATGGCAAGGCCTCAACCTTTGAAGAGCTCGCAGAGACAGGCCACTGGACGATGGAAGACACACACGGTCAGTCCATGATCTCGCAGTCCGCTGAAACAGTTGCTGGTGAGACCTACACAATATCATTCGACCTTGCTGCCAACCTTGCAGGTGGACGCTCAACTGGCACCGTCGAGGTGATCTGGAATGGCGAAGTGATCGATACTGTTCAGGCGACCTCAGGTGCATATGAAACATTCGAAATTGACGTAGTAAGCACAGGCGAAGAGGGCGAGCTTAGCTTTAATGTGCTCGAAGAGACCTCTGCTGTGCAATACAATTTTGACGGCCCGATCATCTCGTATGATGTCGACATGGCGATTGGTAGTGAGGACGTCACCGTGCAGGCCTTTGCCCCGGGGCAGGCGAACCTCTATCAAGTTATTGATGGGCATCTGAACGTGTTTGACGTGAACGCCAAGGACTACGTCACAGTGGGTGATCAGCCCGACTTCAAGATCAACTCAATCGGTTTCAATGTTGAAGATGATCTGATTTATGGGGTCGCCAAATCTTCAGGTACGGACACTCTTGGCAATGCGGTGACTTCGTCAGACATTGTGATGATCGACGCGGCCGGTGATACCTACCGGATCGGTGACGGCTTTTACGGCGACTACGTGGGTGATTTTGACGACAGTGGCAACCTTTGGACATTCCATTCGGGTCTGAACCGGCTCAGCGTTGTTGATGTTGACGCTTTGGATGCGGACGGAAACCCCGAAATTGCCCACTATAAATTCCCAGCGAGTTTGTTTTCTGACCGGACATACGACATGGCGTTCAACGCCGAGGATGGAAAGTTCTATGCGGTTGTGTCGCCGGGCCAGAATGGACAGCCCGGGAAAGTCGTTGCGATTGACGTCAGCACGATTGCGGACGGAGGTATGCCAACATTCACCGAAACAGCGATTACGGGCACATTGTACGGTGACACCATGGAGCCGGGCCTTGCCAAAGGTGCATATGGCGCCGTGTTCTTGGACGGGGAAGGGAACCTCTATTTCGGGTTGAACAATGGTGACCATGATCTGAATGCGAGCACTGGCAGCGACGGCGCAATCTTCAAAGTCAACGTCGATTGGGAAGCCGGGCAGGCCTATGCAGAATTCATGTCAGAAGCTCCGGCGACGGGGTCTAACGATGGTGCCGTCGACCCGCGCTCAGCTGATGCATTTTCGGAAATCGACGCGGATGCGGCCGTTCTGATCCAGGCCCCCACCTTGACGTTGGTCGATGGCGGCAACGACGATTTGCGCGGTGGAACAGGCAACGATGAGATCCACGGTAACGGCGGCAGTGATGAAATCAATGGCGGGGCAGGGGACGACGTGCTGTTTGGCGATCAGGGGAATGACAACATAAGCGGCGGTACAGGCAACGACACAGCATCTGGTGGCACGGGCGACGACAAAATGCGCGGTGGTGCAGGCAATGACGCAATGTCCGGCGACGACGGCGACGATTACCTGCATGGTGGCGACGGGAACGACAATCTGTCAGGCGGCGCTGGCATAGACAAGATCGTTGGCGGCTCTGGATCAGATGTTATTGATGGTGGCCAAGGCAATGATAACCTTTGGGGCGGCAACTGGTCTGGTGATGGCGCCGCTGACACGTTCGTATTCTCATCAGGTACGGGGAAGGACTACGTCCACGACTTTGAAACGGACGTAGATCTGATCGATTTGTCTCACTTTGCGACAGACATTGATGCCGTGAATGATGCGACAACGGATCTGGGTTGGGCAACTGTTATTGATCTCCAGAAGCTGGATGGTGGAAAAGGCGGTGACAAAATCGTACTGTTGTCAGTCGATGCCGATGCACTCACCTTCGACAGCTTCGTTTTTTAGCTATTAGATCGCCCAAACGAACCCGGATATGGCGCGCAATGACTTTCGTCTTGCGCGCCATTTTTTTCACAATCTCAGGATGAATTGAGACAGAATAATGTGCAGAAAATCGAAAAATGCTCTGAACCCTCATTGGGTCGGCGGCATTAATGCGAAATCATCCATGGGCGCTTGGTCGGAAAGCTTTTTGATCCATCGGGGCGGTGCAGGGTCTTGCTGTTCCGCTTCGTCCCACCGCTACAACAACCGCAGCCCGGACCATGCGTACTGGTGCGTTTGGGACTATCAGCGCTGCGCTCATTGGTGGCGTGGCCATTGCGGACGCTTGTGCTGACGAATGACACGCTTGGCGCGGTCAACATAACGCGGGGCGCCTGTTCGCCGCAAAACGGGCAGTCTGTTGGCTCATGGCAACGGCTCATGGGTTCAATCGCTTCGAACGGACCGCAAGCGGCGCAGTTATATTCATATACGGGCATGGGGTATTCCTTAGAAGTCCTTTGGAACCGGCCCCAAAATGAGGCCGGTGGCGTGGTTAAAGATCAGGCGCCAGAGGCACATCAACACTACCATCCAACCATTTTGTTGGGCCGTCGGCATTGGGCATCATATCCCATTCAAAGATGTCATTTGGCAGCCAAAGCGTAGCGCAGGCATTCGGTATATCCACCACGCCAGAGATATGTCCTTGTACCGGTGCAGTGCCCAAAATCGCGTAGGCCTGCGCGCCGGTATAACCAAATTTCTTGAGATATTCGATCGCGTTCAGGCAAGCCTGTCGGTAAGCGATGTGCACATCAAGATAGTGCTGTTCGCCGCTTTCATCGACGCTGATCCCTTCGAAAATCAGATAATCATTGTAGTGCGGCGTGATGGGCGAGGGTTTGAATATCGGATTTTTGACCCCGTATTTCGCCATACCGTCTTTGATCAGCGACACTTTCAGATGCAGCCAACCTGCCATTTCGATTGCACCGCAGAAGGTGATTTCACCATCGCCCTGGCTAAAGTGCAGATCGCCCATCGAAAGGCCTGCACCGTCCACATAGACGGGGAAATAGATCTGGGAGCCGCGGCTGAGGTCCTTGATATCGCAATTCCCACCATGTTCGCGCGGCGGTACGGTCCGGGCAGCTTCGGCGGCAGCGACATCACGTTCTTCGCCCTTCATCGCCCCCATATGGGCGCTTTGTGTATTGGGCAGGGCCGCCAATGGCGGCGTCCGGTCCGGTTCGGTGTTAAACAGCGCCGTTTCGCGCGTGTTCCACATATCCAGCATCTTGCGGTCCGGCAGGCAGCCAATCAGCCCGGGGTGGATGAGCCCTGCATATTTCACACCGGGAACGTGGCGCGATTTAGTGAACATACCGTCGATGTCCCAGATTGATTTCTGGGCCTCGGGGAAATGTTCCGTCAGGAAACCACCGCCATTTTGTTTGGAAAAGAAGCCGTTGAAACCCCAAAGCATCTCTTCCTTGGCGCCGATGTCAAGGATTTCGACGACCAGAAGGTCCCCAGGTTCCGCCCCTTTGACCCCAATAGGGCCAGACAGATAATGGACCTGCTCCAACTCCACATCGCGCACATCTGACGCATCGTCGTCATTCTTAATCTGACCGCCGGTCCAATCGTAGGTTTCGATCTTG
Organism: uncultured Paracoccaceae bacterium; assembly: GCA_947501555.1. Classification (GTDB taxonomy): domain Bacteria; phylum Pseudomonadota; class Alphaproteobacteria; order Rhodobacterales; family Rhodobacteraceae; genus Yoonia. The sequence goes on along the minus strand of CANMWG010000001.1, from coordinate 848,448 downwards.
AAATCATCACCCGGTTCAACCCACACGTTGATCGGGATGTCCGGATGCCACCGGTTATGGATGTTTTCATTGGTATGGGGGCTTTCGCTCAGATCGACCGAGATCAATGTGTCCGCCATGGGTGTATCCTCCTTCAGTTATACGGATAGGAATTTTGAGACTTTTGCCTCATCGATGCCGTCGCGCGGGCTGTCATGAACGAAATTGCCGTTTTCGATGACCATGACGCGGTCTGCCACGTCCAGCGCGAAGCTAAGTACCTGTTCTGAAACAACGATTGTCAGCCCCTTCTGGTCGCGGATTTTGCGCAAGGTTCGGGCCATTTCGCGGATGATCGAGGGTTGAATCCCCTCGGTCGGTTCATCCAGCAGCAACACCTTGGGGTTCGAGGCCAATGCGCGCGCGATGGCCAATTGCTGTTGCTGCCCGCCCGACAGGTTACCACCCCGCCGCGATTTCATATCCAGCAGCACCGGAAAAAGTTCATAGATGTCGTCCGGCACTTTGGTTTGGCCAGTGACGGTCAGCCCGGTTTCCACGTTTTCCTGCACGGTCATCGCCGAAAAGATCATGCGCCCTTGCGGAACATAGGCCACGCCCTTGGCCACCCGCTGGTGTGATTTCATCCCGGTGATGGGGACTCCGTCCACATCAACCGCACCCGACTTTTCGGGCACAATCCCCATCAGGGTTTTCATCAGGGTGGTTTTACCCATCCCGTTACGGCCCATGATGGCCACGATTTCGCCGGCAGGGACGTTGATATCAACTCCGTGCAAGACTTCAGAGGCCCCATATGCAGCGCTTAGACTTTGGACGTTCAGCATGGCGTAGCTCCTTCAGTGGCCCAGGTATACTTCGATGACTTTGGGGTCGGCTTGAACATGGGCCATGGACCCCTCGGACAGCATTTTGCCCTGGTGGAGCACGTTCACGCGTGTCGCGATGTCGGCGACGAACCCCATGTCGTGTTCGATCACGATGACGGACCGGTCTTGAATGATCCGGTTCAAGAGTTCAGCAGTTTTCTTGCGTTCGGCCACAGACATGCCCGCGACGGGCTCGTCCAGCATCAGCAGTTCGGGGTCCTGGATCAACAGCATCCCGATCTCGAGCCATTGTTTCTGGCCATGGCTCAGAAATGCGGCTTTTTCCTCCAGCAGGTCTTCGAGAAAGATCGTCTCGGCGATCTCTTTGATCCGGGCCTGGACGTTATGGCTTCGCACAAACGCCAAGGCGCCAAAGACGCTGTAGCCGGATGGATAGCTGATCTCGAGGTTTTCAAAGACGGTCAGGTCTTCGTAGACCGATGGTGTCTGAAACTTGCGCCCGACACCGGCGTGCACGATCTGGTCTTCGCGCATTTTCAGCAGTTCGTGGTCTTTGAATTTGACCGAGCCATCGGTTGCTTTGGTGCGCCCGCAGATCAGATCGAGAACGGTGGTTTTGCCCGCCCCGTTTGGTCCGATGATGACCCGGCACTCATTCGGTTCGACATAAAAGCTGAGGTCGTTGACCGCCTTGAACCCATCAAATGATACGGTCAGCCCTTCGACTTTGAGCAGGTAGCGTTCTTGCGGGGTCATTGGATCGCCTCTTCTTTTCCGACTTCGGGTTGGGGCTTGTTGCGTGTCCAAAGGCCGGTCAGCTGTGGCAAGACCTTTTCAGTCCAAACACCTGCCAACCCGTTGGGGAACAGCATGACAACCGCGATGAACAACCCGCCCAAGCCAAAGAGCCACAGTTCCGGGAAGCTTTCAGAAAAGCTGGTCTTGGCCCAGTTGACCAGTAGTGCGCCGTAGACCGCCCCGATGATCGACAGCCGCCCACCGACCGCACAGAAGATGACCATTTCGATGGAAGGCACGATCCCGACCAGCGTTGGCGACATGAACCCAACTTGCAGCGTGAACATCGCCCCGCCGATCCCCGCAAAGGCCGCGCCAAGGCAGAAGGTGAAGATCTTGAAACTGGCCACGTCATAGCCGGAAAAGCGCACGCGGTCCTCCTGGTCGCGCATGGCGATCAGGATGCGCCCCAGTTTGGATTTGCGCACGAAGTGGGCGATGAACAGCACCACGAATAACAGCACGGCGTTGACGTAATACAGCACCTCTTTTGCCGCGTCAGTCCGGATGTCCCATCCGTTCAGCGTGCGCAGATCGGTGATCCCGTTGACCCCGCCGGTATATCCTTGCTGCCCGATGATCAGGATCGTCAGAATGGCGGCAAAGGCCTGGGTGATGATCGCGAAATACACCCCGCCGACGCGCCGCCGGAACATGGCGACCCCGATGATGAAGGCAAAGATCACCGGGACGATCACGACGGCGATCAAAGACAGGGTCAGGCTGTAGAATGGGGTCCACCAGATGGGCAATTCGGTCAGCTGGTTCCAATCCATGAAATCGGGAATACCGGGGGTGGATTGGATGGATGTGTTTTCAGGCGTCGATGCCTCTAACTTCAGAAACATCGCCATGCAGTAGCCACCAAGGCCAAAGAACACGCCTTGCCCGAGGCTCAGGATGCCGCCCGCGCCCCAGCAAAGCGCGAGGCCCACCGCCACGAAGGCATAGGTCAGGTATTTTCCAAAGAGGTTCAGCCGGAAGTTATCAAGCGCTGCGGGCAAAAGCAGGAAGATCACAAAGGCCAGCACAGCAAAAGCAACAGCTTCGTGGCGCGTGAATAAGGGGTTTTTTGAAAGCGTCATATCAGGTGGTCCTTACTTACGCAGCTTAAGTGAAAAGAGCCCTTGCGGACGCACCATCAGGATGCCCACCACCACGAGCAGGGTCAGAACCTTGGCCATTGAGCCGGACAGGAAAAACTCCATGATCGATTGCGCCTGGCTGATCGAAAAGGCGGATGCGATGGTGCCTAGGATGCTGCCTGCACCGCCGAAGACGACCACAAGGAAGGTATCCACGATGTAAAGCTGTCCCGCAGTTGGCCCGGTCGACCCGATCATCGTAAAGGCGGACCCTGCCACACCGGCAACACCGCAACCGATGCCAAACGTCAGTCGGTCGGTCCATTCTGTGTTGATGCCAACGGCACCGGCCATCACCCGGTTCTGATTGATGGCGCGCACCTGTTTACCCCAGTTTGACCGGAACATCATGATGTAGACTGCCATGGAAATGCCGACTGCCAGAACCATGACGAAAATACCGTTGATCGGGACCTCGATCATATCCGTCACAGGCATGGACCCCATCATCCAGCTTGGGATAGTCACGCCAACCTCGCGCGCCCCAAATGCGGTGCGGTAAAGCTGTTGCAAGATCAGGCTAAGCCCCCAAGTGGCCAGTAGTGTATCTAGCGGGCGCTTGTAGAGGTGCCTGATGATCGACCATTCCACCAACAGACCAAGTGTACCTGAAGCAAGGAAGGCAAGGATCATCGCGACGAAGAAATACGTGCCGAACACCGCGGGCATATAATCCGCGAAGAAAATAGACGTGAAGTAGGTCACATAGGCACCAAGGATCATGAATTCGCCGTGGGCCATGTTGATGACACCCATCTGGCCGAAAATGATGGCCAGCCCCAGGGCCATAAGAACGAAGACCGAAAACAAGATCAGACCGGCAAACCCTTGCATGGCAAAGATCGCCCCCAATTCGGACATGGAATAGTCGGAAAACATGGCTTTCCCTTTGAAAGATACGTGGAATGAAGTTGGGGTGGCCCGCCCTGGCAGATCCGGGCCACCCCTCGGGACGAGCGCCTACTGGTAGCCCTCGGGGAAGGGGTTTGGCTCAACCAGGTCGGCGGTCTCAAACACGACCTCGTATTGGCCGTCTGCCTTGGCCAGACCCACGCGGGTCTTGGACCAGAGGTGGTGGTTTTCATGGACCTTCACGTAACCCTCTGGCGCGGTATCCAGCTCAATCCCAACCTGCGCTTCGCGGACTTTGTCGACGTCGAATGACCCCGCTCTTTCCACGGCGGCTTTCCACAGCCATGGGCCGAGATAAGCGGCTTGGGTCACATCGCCGATCACGATGTCTTCGCCCCACATTTCTTTGAAGGCCGTGACAAAAGCTGCGTTGTTGGGGTTATCGAGAGATTGGAAGTATTTCATGCAGGCGTAAGCACCTTCCATGTTTTCGCCACCAATCCCGAGGATTTCATCTTCAGTCACCGAAATCGTCAGCAAAATCGGATCTTCCGCGCTCATATCAATCCCGGCGGCCTTCAGTTGCTTGTAGAAAGCAACGTTTGATCCACCCACGACGATGGCATAGATCACATCGGGCTTGCGCAGACGGATCTTGTTGATGACCGAATTGAACTGCGTGTGACCCAGTGGATAATAGTCTTCGCCGACGACCTCGCCGCCAAGGAACTGCTCAATGTGGGTGCGCGCAATCTTGTTGGATGTGCGCGGCCAGATGTAATCGGAGCCCAGCAGATAGAAAGAATTCGCGCCCTTGGTTTCCTTGACCCAGTCAAGGCCCGCGATGATCTGCTGTGTGGCTTCTTGGCCCGTGTAGATCACGTTCGGGCTTTGCTCGAGGCCTTCGTAGAATGTGGGATAGTACAGGAAGCCATTGTTTTGCTCAAAGACCGGCAAAACGGCTTTGCGGCTGGCAGATGTCCAGCATCCCATGACCGCCGGAACCTTGTCGCTGACCAGAAGCTTGCGCGCTTTTTCAGCGAATGTCGGCCAGTCAGAGGCACCATCTTCCTGGATCACCTCAATCTGGCGCCCTAAGACGCCGCCCATTTCGTTGATCTGGGCAATGGCCAGTTTTTCCGCCTGGACAGACCCAGTTTCTGAGATTGCCATTGTTCCGGTGACGGAATGCAGGATGCCTACGGTGACTGTGTCATCAGTCACTGCCAGGCCGGTCATATTCACTTCTGAGGTGGGGTAGTCCTGCGCAAGCAAGTTGGAGGGCGCAAACAAGGCGGCACCAAATGCGGCACTTCCTGCCATCATGGCACGGCGGCTCACGGCCATTGGGTCTTTGGATTTTGGTGTGTCGGACATATCCATTCCTTTTTGAATGCTAAAACATTGGGCGTTTTCGGTTGGCGCCCGCTTTCTCAGGATCAGCAGAATGGTCACAGACCGATATACGTCGAATGACGTATAGGCCTGCGCGTTTTGTCCCCTATGCTTTGCTGCCAAGGGGAATCCACCAGGGGAGGCGCAAGAATTCCGTAGCTTTTGCTATGGCCTGTGCCTGTATGGTGGGGCGTGATGGGACATGTTGTATGGTAACAGCTTTAAAGGCGACCAGCGAAAAGCGGACTTACAATCGTTGGGTTGCCAATGAAACGATGGAAGACTTCGCGTTGCGTTTCACCGCACGCCGTGCACGCCGGTGGAGCTATGCGCGGGTGGCCAACACCGCCATCGGTTCAATCTCTTTTCTGGCGCTTGAAGCGATTGGTGGTGCGATCACCATCACATACGGCTTTGATATTGCCATTGCTGCGATCATGTTTGTTGGCGCACTACTATTTCTAACGGGCATGCCTATTTGTTACTACGCTGCCCGCTATGGGGTAGATATCGATTTGCTCACCCGTGGCGCAGGTTTTGGCTACATCGGGTCGACGATCACGTCGCTTATCTATGCCTCTTTCACGTTCATCTTCTTTGCGCTTGAAGCGGCAATCCTAGCCCTCGCGCTTGATTTCCTATTCGGGCTGCCGATTTTCTTAGGCTACATCGTCAGTGCTTTGGTGGTGATCCCCTTGGTGGTGAACGGGTTTTCCAAGATTTCGGCGTTCCAGACATGGACCCAACCATTTTGGGTTGTACTACACATCCTGCCCTTCGCCTTGCTGGCCTTCGTTGGCTACGATATCGATGCCTGGGTCGGATTTGAGGGCACTGAGGCGGGCAAGGGCATGTCGACGCTGCTGATGTTTGGGGCGGCCTCAGGTGTCATATTTTCGTTGGTTGCCCAGATTGGTGAGCAGGTCGACTTCTTGCGGTTTCTGCCTGAAGCCAAGACAACTAAAGACCAACGCAACTGGTGGATAGCCCTTATCATGGCAGGTCCTGGCTGGTCTGTGATCGGTGTCCTGAAGATGATTGCTGGTTCCTACCTCGTCACTTTGGCGGTCCGCGAAGCCGTTCCTTTGCAGGACGCAGGTGACCCCACGCATATGTATTTCACGGCCTTTGATCAGGTCTTTGGATCACCTACTGTGGTGCTGGTTTTGACAGGGCTGTTTGTTGTTCTGTCGCAGCTCAAGATCAACGTGACCAATGCTTATGCAGGGTCCATCGCCTGGTCGAACTTCTTCTCGCGGCTCACCCATAGCCACCCCGGTCGGGTGGTCTGGCTGGTCTTTAATGTCGCAATCGCTGTGATGCTGATGGAGTTAGGCGTCTTTGAGGGGTTAGAGCAAGTATTGCGCCTTTACTCTCATGTCGCTGTTGCGTGGATCGGGGCACTTGTTGCGGATTTGGTGATCAACAAACCACTTGGCCTCAGCCCGAAGGGGATCGAATTTCGCAGGGCCCATCTTTACGATATCAACCCGGTTGGGATTGGTGCGATGGGGCTGGCTTGTGTGCTGTCACTTGTGGCTGTGACGGGGGGTGCTGGACCGCTCGCGCAGGCATTTTCCACGATCATCGCTTTAGGCTCTGCGTTCGCATTTGCGCCGCTGATCGCCTATGCGACGAAAGGGAAATACTATCTGGCCCGCCCGCAAGAGGTGACACCACCTGACGGATTGCAGGGCTGTTCAGTCTGCGACTACCGTTTTGACGCCGAGGACATGACGCATTGCCCGTTCCACGCAGGGGCCATCTGTTCGCTTTGCTGCACATTGGATAGTAATTGTCAGGATGCTTGCAAACCACATGCAAGATTTGAAACGACCTTCCGCGATTTTCTGGACCGGATGTTTTCACCTGAGATTGTGACCTTGCTCGCGTCGCGACTGTCGCGGTTCTTGGCTTACACGACCCTTGTTGGAGGCTGTTTTGGCGGGCTCTTGCTGTTGATCAGATCGCTTGAAGGCTCATCCAACTTCGCGGCAGTGCTAACTGTAATCTTTGGAATTGTGCTGATCATCATCGGGATTTCGGTGTGGATGTTTCTGTTAGTGAACGAAAGCCACCGCAACGCACGCGCCGAAACGAACCGGCAAACTGACCGTTTGCTACGCGAGATCCGAGCGCATGAAAGGACCGATATAGCCCTGCAAGACGCCAAGGAAAAAGCAGAGGCCGCTAATCTCGCAAAGACCCGGTATATGACGGGACTAAGCCACGAGCTACGCACGCCGTTGAATGCAATCTACGGCTTTGCGCAGATTTTGGAAAAAGACCCCCAAATGCCAAAGCATCGTAAGGATTCCGTCACCACAATTCGACGGAGCAGCGAACATCTGGCCGGGTTGATTGAAGGCCTGCTGGACATTTCGCGGATCGAAGCGGGCCGGCTTGAGATCATGCGCGACCGGATCAATTTGCGCATGTTCCTTAAACAGGTAACGTCTATCTTTGAGGAAGAGGCCCGCGAAAAAGGTGTTACATTCACGGTCGAAACCCGTGGTAACTTTCCGACATGGGTCGGTTTTGACGAAAAGCGGCTGCGCCAGATCCTGATCAATCTGCTGTCGAATGCGCTGCGCTATACGGATCATGGCACGGTTCGTCTGAAGGTGACTTACCGCAACGAGATCGCGCTTATTGAAGTGTCAGACACCGGCATCGGCATCGATCCACAATTCCTTTCCCGGATTTGGCGACCATTCGAACGGGCAAATCATAATGGAACACGTGGGTCGGGGCTTGGATTAACCATTACTAAGCTGTTGGTTGAGATTTTGGGCGGTGACATCGAAGTAGACAGTGAATTAGGGCGCGGCAGCACGTTTCGGGTCAAGTTGATGCTGCCCTCAATTGCCCAAGAAACCCGCCATGAGAATGGGATCGCTTCCGTCGCGCGCGCGTTACCTGTGGTTGGCTATCATGGTCCTAGGCGGTCGATTATGGTTGTCGACGATGATCTGAACCACCTGGCTTTGGTCAGCCATGTTTTTGAACCGATTGGGTTTGCAGTCATCACCGCATCAAGCGCGGAACTTGCGCTGGATATGTTAGCCGATTTCAGGCCTGATCTCTTCATCCTCGATATCGACATGCCTGGTCAAGACGGATGGTCATTGGCACAACAACTGCGGGATAGCACATTGCTTGGCGTGCCGATCATCATGATTTCCGGGCATGCCAATGACGCCGAGACCCCCAAAGCTCAGCTGGCCCTTTTTGACGCGTTTATCGCCAAGCCCTACAATCTTGATGACTTGGTCATGCGCGCGGCCAATCTGTTAAAGTTAGAGCTAAAGCTGCAAGACGATCCCTCAGACGAGCCGACCCACGCAGTGAAACTGTCGTCACGACATGCGGCCGCGCTGATCAAACTTGCGCTGTCAGGGCAGGCGAGTGCGATCCGAAAACACCTGCAAGAACTCGAAGACACACAAGCCTGCCCGGAAGACCTGTTGTCCACTTTAAAATCTCAGCTGGCATCATTTGACTTAAAGGCAATGGCGCAAGAACTTGGAGCGGACGCCAATGGGTAAGCATCAGGTAACAGAACAAAACATCGCGTTGGTCGTCGATGATGACCCAAATTCCCTGAATATGGTGTCAACGGCACTGGAAGAAAACGGCATGTCCGTCATCGTGGCACGCGACGGGCAAACCGCCATTGAACTGGCCGGACGCATCAATCCGGATGTGATCTTGATGGATGCAATCATGCCGCAGATGGACGGTTTCGAAACTTGCCGCAGACTTAAACAGGGCGCGCAGGCCACAAATGCACCGATCATATTCATGACGGGGCTGACCGACTCCAATGATGTTTTACGCGGACTGAAGGCAGGAGGCGTTGACTACATCACCAAACCTGTTGTGGTTGACGAACTGGTGGCGCGTATTGGCATCCATATCGTGAACTCCAAATTGATCCAAAGCGCGCGTGATGCCCATGATATGGCTGGCCGTTCCTTGTTAGCATTTGATGCCAGTGGCGTGTTGGTGTGGGGGTCGCAAATGGCTATGACTGCCTTTGATGTCTCTTTGGTCAGTGCCCACACCTTGCAGGCTTGGCTGACCAAGTGCATCCAACAGCCCGTCTCGGAAATCGGGTCACTGGTGATGAATGGCCATGAGTTCCGGTATGTCGGCCTATCGAATTCGCAGGAGATCTTGGTCAAGCTCACAAAATCAAATGGTGAAAGTAACGAACAGAGGCTCGCGCGGTTGCTGTCATTGACCAGTCGTGAGGCCGAAGTGCTGTATTGGCTGACACTCGGCAAGACAAATCGCGATATCAGTGCCATTCTTGGTCTTAGCCCACGCACTGTGAATAAACATCTTGAACAGATATTCCAGAAAATGGGCGTTGATAACCGGACTTCTGCCGCTGTTGCCGCAGATCGGATTCTGCACGGGCAACTGTAAACTGGGCAACCAATCTTGTCTGACGTCTGCGCTTGGGAGGCGACAGGTTAAGCGGGCACGCCGTTCAAACGCCGCTACGATGCGGCAATGGCATGGATTGTCTTTTGCGTCTTCGCGTCCAAAGGGGGTGTGTCCGATAAGTGAACCCGCAGCTTTTGGTATTTTCGACAGTGCCTTTCAGTCAGTGTAAGGACGGATCGCAGGGCGAACCACAGCCACTGCCGGTCATTGATAGGCCACCAGATCATCGAACGCGGGGCGTTGGAACTTCAGATTTTATAGCAAGGAATTGGCTTTCTGATTTCATCACTAGTCGATGTGGGGCGCGACCTTTCGGTTCATCAGAAGGACAAAATGTGTTTCTACTAAATTTCTTGTCGGCGGCTATGAACCCGTTAGATCGGCCATGAATTTCTTGACCCAATCCGCAAAGGTGCGGGCACCATCGGCTTTCTCGTTGAAAGACAGATAGTAGCCTTCTTTGGCTTCAATGAAACCATCGCTGATCTGTTCCAATGCGCCCGTCTTCAAAGCTCGGGCGGCCAAGAATTCGCTGATGAGGGTGACACCGTTACCGTCTTCAACCAATTGAAGTGCCAACCCATAAGTGTCTGCGAAAATAACTGGCTTGCCCAGAACCCCATATTTCTTTTGCCAAGCATACCACCCCGTTGAGGTCCCGACGGTTTCAATAAGTGGCAAATCCGCTAGATCGCCTTGCAAGTGAGGTGACTTAACTGCAACCAAGCGATTGGGACCAAGTGATATGGCATCATTGCCAGCTTGCGCTGCAGTGCCAAACCGTATCTCGACATCTGCTTGACTTGTTTTGAAGTCATCAGGCCACACAGCGCTAAGAAGACGCACACGAATGTCCGGGTTGTCTTGGACAAATTCACTCAGTCGGGGTGAAATACACCATTGGGCGACACTGACCGATGTTGCCACGGTCAACACATTTGCATCGATACCCCTGTCAAACGCTTCAGTCGCTGACGCGAGCGATCCGAGGGCAGCTGCCACTTGAGGAAGCAGCTTTCGACCTTCGTCGGTCAACGCAAGGCTTCTTGGTTTTCGCAAAAACAATGGCACCCCAAGACGCTGTTCAAGGGACTTCACCTGCTGACTGACGGCAGATTGGGTTAGGCCGATTTCATCTGCGGCAGCAGTAAAACTGAGATTTCGTGCCGCGGCTTCGAAAGAACGGAACCAAGTGAGTGGAGGAGTGCTTCGTCGCATTTGAGCAAGTTACCTATTAGTCTTTTTAATGACTAAGCCGATGAATCCTTCATTTGTCAAAAATCAAATGCATTCGTTACGCTCAGTTCACAATGCAAGGACAAAGAGATGCAGCCGGAAATTCGTAAGATTGTAACCTATGACGAAGAGGTCTTGATCGAAGGCTTTAAGCCAGCAGATACCCCGTGGCGGATGTTTGCGGTGGCAGCCATCGTCAAAAACCCTTGGGCGGGTCGTTTCGTCGAAGACCTAAAACCTGAAATCCACGCCTATGGTCCCGTTCTGGGCGATATGATGACAAAGCGTATGATCGCGCTTGCCGGATCAGGCGAGGCGATCGAAGCTTATGGCAAGGCCGCTGTGGTTGGGGTTAATGGCGAAATAGAACATGCCTCTGGCCTGATCCATACCCTGCGGTTCGGTAATTTCTATCGCGAAGCGGTTGGTGCAAAGTCATATCTGGCGTTCACAAATACCCGTGGCGGGCCAAATGCACCGATTATGGTGCCGCTTATGGATAAGAATGATGCTGGGCGCCGGTCCCATTACCTTACCATCCAATTCGCCATTCCAGACGCACCGCGAGACGATGAAATCGCAGTGGTTCTTGGCGCGGCAATGAATGGTCGTCCACATCATCGTATTGGCGATCGCTATCAGGATCTAAAGGATCTCGGCCATGACGTGGACAACCCAGCCGCGGTCTAGCTTATGCGGACTGGCCGCAATTGCCCGCGGTACAGGGCCAACCCTGCTGTTGTTGCATGGTGTTGGCCTGCGGGCGGAGGCGTGGGGCGCACAGTTCGATCTACCGGCACGGATCGTTGCGCCGGATATGCCGGGACACGGGGAAAGCCCATGGAACGACAACAATATGTCCCTAGAGGATTACGTCCTCGCCGCGCTGGACGTGCTCAAGGGTTTGGAGGCGCCAGTCATTGTGGTTGGGCATTCAATGGGCGCAATGCTTGCTCTGGAGTTGGCCAACCGTGCCCCTGGCGCAGTTCGTGCGGTCGTTTCTTTGAACGCTATTTTTGAACGTAGTTTGCCTGCACAAGAGTCAGTGCAAAGGCGGGCTGCAGAGCTGGATGGCAAATCGATACCAGATCAGACACCAACTTTGGAACGATGGTTCGGCATGGAAGCGTCTGCTGAGCGTGAGGCTTGTGCAAACTGGCTCAATGACGTGAAACCCGCTGCTTACAAGTCCGCCTACACCGCTTTTGCAACCAGCCAGTTTCCGGACCGGGACAGCCTTTCACGCCTATTTTGCCCAGCGTTATTTATCACTGGTTCTGAGGAACCGAACTCTACACCTGCAATGTCGGAAAAGATGGCGTCTTTGGCGCCAAAGGGGCGATCAATCATCGTTGATGGTGCGGCGCATATGATGCCAATGACTCATCCGCGTGAGGTAAATGCCGCCATACATTCCCTGATCAACGAGGTGTCCGCATGAGCCTTAATGACTGCCGGGCTTTCGACCTTAACGACAACTCAATCCCAGCCTAACTAAAGGAGCACATTATGGAGTTTTCCCTTTTCGCCCATATGGAGCGCCAAAGCCCGGAGGCCTCTCAAGAAAAACTGCATGAGGAGTTCATCGCGCTGTGTCAGATGGCGGATGATGCAGGAATGCGCGCGGTTTGGACGGGCGAACATCATGGGATGGATTTTACCATCGCACCAAATCCGTTGATGTCACTTGTGAACCTGTCGTACCACACCAAGAATGTGCGTCTTGGAACGGGTACAGTCATTGCACCGTTCTGGCATCCAATCAAATTGGCGGGCGAGGCTGCTTCTGCAGACTTGATGACCGGCGGGCGGATCGAACTTGGTGTGGCGCGCGGTGCTTACTCTTATGAATACGAACGTCTTGTGCCGGGCATGGACGCTTGGGAAGCGGGGCAACGCATGCGGGAAGTTACACCGCTTTTGCCCAAATTGTGGGAAGGCGATTGCGCGCACGAAGGGGAATTTTTTCAGTTTCCCGCGACCACCTCGGCACCTAAGCCCGCGCAAGAGGGTGGCCCCCCAATTTGGATTGCGGCGCGCGATCCGAACAGTCACGCGTTTGGCGTCCAGCATGGATTCAACATTCAATGTACACCGCTGTGGCAAGGTATGGAGGAAATCGAAACCCTCATTGGGCGGTTCAACGACGCATGCGACACCTACGATGGCACGCGTCCGAAAATCATGCTGCTGCATCACACTTACGTTGCTTCGGATAGTGAAGATGCAGGTCAAGCGGCACAAGAACTGTCGCGGTTCTATAACTATTTTGGCGCATGGTTTCAGAACAAGCGTCCCGTGTCGCAAGGGCTGATCAAAGAGCTCAGCGACGAAGAAATCGCTGGGAACAAGATGATGTCTCCCGAAAACCTTGCCCGTGATTTGACAATAGGAACGGCCGAACAAGTGACGGATCGGCTGAAAGCTATCGAAGACTTGGGTTATGATGAATTTTCATTCTGGATAGACAGTGGCATGTCTTTTGAACGAAAGAAGGCATCGCTTGCGCGCTTCATCGACAACGTCATGCCGAAGTTTCACTAAGAGGGGCCTTACATGAAACACTACCAGCTCTTCATCGATGGTGAATGGACGGACGGCGCAACAGGGCAGGTCATGACCACCGAGAACCCCGCAACAGGTGAACCATGGGCGACTTTTGCCTGTGCCGCTCCGCAAGATGTTGAGCGTGCAATCAATGCCGCACGCCGCGCTTTGGATGATCCCGCTTGGCGCGACATCACGCAGACGGCACGGGGCAAATTGCTGAGCCGCCTTGCGGACCTTGTTGAACAAAATGCGCAGGCCATTGGTGCGGTTGAAACCACAGACAGTGGTAAGCTGTTTGCCGAAACTGCAAGTCAAACGGCCTATGTCGGGGATTACTACCGCTATTATGCCGGGCTTGCTGATAAGATCGAAGGCGCGGTTCTGCCCATCGACAAGCCTGATATGCATGTCTTTACACGGCGCGAACCGATTGGGGTCGTCGTTGCCATTGTGCCGTGGAACGCGCAGATGTTCCTGACGGCGACAAAGCTTGGTCCCGCTTTAGCTGCCGGATGCACGGTGGTTCTGAAAGCGTCGGAAGTGGCACCGGCACCGATGTTGGAATTTGCAAAGCTGATCGAGGAGGCCGGTTTTCCACCCGGTGTTGTATCCGTCATTACAGGCGACGCCGAAAACTGTGCGATACCCCTTACACGACACCCTGATGTTGATCGCATCGCATTTACCGGCGGCCCTGAGACCGCGCGGCACGTGGTCAGAAACTCGGCAGAGAACTTTGCGGTCACCACGCTCGAGCTTGGTGGTAAGTCGCCCATCATTGTCTTTGACGACGCTGATCTTGACGGCGCGGCCAACGGGCTGATCGCAGGAAACTTTGGCGCGTCTGGGCAAAGCTGTGTCGCGGGTTCGCGCGGGATTGTGCATCGCTCAATCCTTGACGATCTGGCCGCAAGGATTGAAGCCAAGATGAAGGACGTGCAGATTGGTGACCCGCTTGAGGCGACGACCCACATCGGCCCGCTTTGTACTTTTGCACAGATCGAAACGATCGAAGAAACGCTGGCCAAAGCAAAGGCCCAAGGCGCACGCATTCGGTTTGGTGGTGCTCCGTTGGATCGACCCGGCAACTTCATGTCTCCAACACTTGTGGAATGTGCGGGTCCAGATACCGAAACGCTGAAAGTGGAAATGTTCGGGCCTGTCATGTCGCTGTTACCTTTTGATACGGAAGAACAAGCCATCGCATTGGCCAATGATACGTCTTTCGGTCTCGGATCGGGCCTATTCACCCAAAACATCGCGCGGGCCCATCGTGTCTCTGCAAGAATTAAGTCGGGCATCTGTTGGGTGAACACCTATCGCGCCGTATCGCCAATTGCGCCCTTCGGTGGATTTAACCAGTCAGGTTACGGGAGAGAAGCGGGGTTGGGAGCCATGGAAGATTACACGCGAACCCAGACTGTTTGGATCAACACCTCTGATCAGCCCATGAGCAACCCGTTTGTCATGCGATAGCTCACCATCTATCATTGTAACCGCAAATGGCGCCTTCGATTGACCCTACAATCCGTACTTTTGGCTGGCGTGCAGTCGCGCGTGCACATTCAGAGCAATTGTCTACGGCCACGGGGCCAGTTGCTTTTTTTGTCCGAACTGCGGGCGACATCGCCGGAGAATGTCGAACCGCATAAGGTAGATGCCCACATCAATGACGAAGGTATTGCCGAGAAGGCTCTTGGAACTATCGATGAGTGGCGCGCAAAGGGGGGTGTGAAAGGCTAGGAAAGCTTCGCCATTTGCTTCAGGCATCGCTGCAATATTGCTTGTTCGGCCTCAGTGAAGGACGCCATGAGGTTTGCGTTGTAACGTGTTGCTTCATCCTGAAGATGATCAAAGGCAGATTGCCCAAGTTTGGTCAAGGAAAGCAACGCGTTCCTGCGATCTGCCGGCACCTCTGTGCGTATCAAAAATCGTTTGCGTTCAAGGGCAGAAACCGCGCGGCTGACCTTGGTTTTGTGCAAATCAGCCATCGTGCAAATCTGTTTCGCGGTTAGGTCCCCATAACGGCCAAGGTGAAAAAGCACCCGCCATTCGGTGCGCAACATACCGTAGCGGTTTTTGTAGGTTTTTTGGAAGTTTAGACTCGTAGTTTCTGCCGCTCGGTTCAAAAGATACGGCATAAAATCTTGAATCTGTATGGGATCATTTTCAGTCATTTAGCAAAAATACTTGTTGATGGTTACAAATGCAACAAATACCAAAAAGTAATATATACGGGAGAGTTTCCATGAACAAGATCAGCAGGCCACACGGCTTACAAAAAGCGAGTACGACAGTGGGTACCCACGTAGGTTACATGCCTGGGTTTGGGAATGATTTTGAGACCGAAGCCCTTCCGGGTGCCTTGCCGCAGGGGATGAACAGCCCGCAAAAATGTAACTACGGTCTTTACGGAGAGCAGCTTTCTGGAACGGCGTTTACCGCGCCCAGCCATCAAAATGAGCGGACGTGGTGTTACCGCATCCGCCCGTCGGTCAAGCATACGCATCGGTTTTCACCCATTGATCTGCCTTACTGGAAGTCGGCGCCCAATATCGTCGAAAACGTCACCTCATTAGGGCAGTACCGCTGGAACCCGGTGGCGCATTCCGACCAACCCATGACTTGGCTTACAGGCATGCGCACGATGACCACTGCTGGGGATGTGAATACGCAGGTGGGTATGGCGTCTCACGTCTACCTTGTGACCGAAAGCATGGTGGATGCATATTTCTATTCGGCGGACTCCGAACTGCTTGTAGTGCCCCAAGAGGGACATTTGCGGTTCTGTACCGAACTGGGTGTCATCGACGTCGCCCCACAGGAGATTGCGATCATTCCGCGTGGGTTGGTTTACCGCGTCGAGGTTTTGGAAGGGCCGTGTCGCGGGTTTGTGTGTGAAAACTATGGGCAGAAATTCGAGCTGCCGGGCAGGGGGCCAATTGGGGCAAACTGCATGGCCAATCCGCGTGATTTCAAAACGCCTGTCGCCGCATTTGAAGACCGCGAAACACCGTCCACGGTGACCATCAAATGGTGCGGCCAGTTCCATGAATCCAAGATCGGCCATTCGCCATTGGATGTGGTCGCATGGCACGGGAACTATGCGCCCTGCAAATACGACCTAAAGACATACTGCCCCGTCGGCGCAGTCTTGTTTGACCATCCCGACCCGTCGATCTTTACTGTTCTCACAGCGCCGTCGGGCCAAGAAGGCACGGCGAATATCGACTTTGTTCTGTTCCGCGAACGCTGGATGGTGGCCGAGGATACGTTCCGCCCGCCTTGGTACCACAAGAACATCATGTCCGAACTGATGGGCAATATTTATGGTCAATACGACGCCAAGCCCAAAGGGTTCATTCCCGGCGGCATCAGCCTGCACAACATGATGTTGCCGCACGGACCTGACAAAAACGCGTTTGAAGGGGCCTCGAACGCAGACCTCAAGGCTGAAAAACTGGACAACACGATGTCCTTTATGTTCGAGACGCGTTTCCCCCAACACTTGACCACCTTTGCCGGTAAGGAAGCCCCACTTCAAGACGACTACATCGATTGCTGGAGCGATATCGAAAAGAAATTCGACGGTACGCCGGGGCTGAAGTGAAGCTATTTAGTTATTGGCAATCCACAACATCTTATCGCGTCCGTGCAGCGTTGAACTTAAAGGGGCTGTCTTATGAAACGGTGCCTGTGGATCTTGTCGCTGGCGCCCAAAGGAACCCCGCATATACAACACTTAACCCAAGTGCCGGGGTGCCGGCGCTGGTGCTGGACGACGGCACAGTGCTAACGCAATCGATGGCGGTCCTTGACTACCTTGATGCAACATGGCCCGAGCCGCGTCTGATCCCAACGGATCCGCTGGAACGTGCACAAGTTTTGGCCGTGGCCCATAGCGTGGCGTTGGATATTCATCCGGTGAATAACCTGCGTGTTGTCCACGCGCTTGGTGCGGATTTCGGGGCAACGCCAGCGCAGAAAAAGACATGGATGCAAGGTTGGATGACCAAGGGATTTGTCGCCATCGAGGCGCAACTCATCCCTGACATGCCATTTGCGTTTGGAGATGCACCTAATATTGCCGACCTGTGCATCGTGTCCCAGATGTACAATGCTGAGCGTTGGGATGTACCGCTTGATGCCTTTCCAAAGTTGACCCGTATTGCGGCCAATTGCTTGGCTGTTCCTGCCATTTTGGCTGCCCACCCAGACAACCAACCTGACGCGAAAGAATTCAAATGACATTGCTACGTTCATGGGTCGAAAGCGCAAATAGCGCCGATACGCCGTTTCCACTAAATAACCTGCCTTATGGGGTGTTCTCGACAAAGGACTGCCCCCCACGATGTGGCGTTGCGATTGGTGACATGGTTTTGGATGTAACAGCCGTAGAACAGTTGGGCCTTTTCCATCCGTTCCCGGCGCGTTTTGATTTGGCTTCATGGAACGACTTGATGGAGCACGGCCCCAGAGCTTGGGCGAAATTCCGTGAAATTCTTACAGCGCTCTTGACCGAAGGGTCCGACGAACACGCTCAGATTGAGCCTCTGTTGGTGCCTCTGCCCGACATCAAAATGCATATGCCCTTCAAGGTGACCGAATTCACTGATTTCTACGCCGGTAAACACCACGCCATGAATGTCGGCACCATGTTCCGTGGCCCTGAAAACGCATTGCCGCCGAACTGGTTGCATATCCCAATCGGCTACAATGGCCGTGCCTCAACCGTTGTGGTTTCAGGCACAGATATCGTGCGCCCCAATGGTCAAACCAAAGCGCCTGACGCGGAAGTCCCCTCATTTGGACCCTGCAAACGACTTGATATCGAGCTGGAAATGGGCGCGATCATCGGTGGCACGAATGCCATGGGTGATCCGGTGACCGTGCAGCAGGCCGACGATATGATCTTTGGCTATGTGCTGCTGAACGACTGGTCCGCGCGCGACATCCAAGCATGGGAATACCAACCGCTTGGCCCATTCCAAGCCAAGGCATTTGCAACCTCGATCAGCCCGTGGATCGTAACCAAAGAAGCACTGGAGCCGTTCCGCACGAGCACACCTGCGCGGGAAAAGGACCTGCTGGCGCATTTGGTCGAACCGGGCCCGATGCTTTACGATATCGATTTGGCTGTGACGATGGCCCCGAAAGGCAAAGTGGCCACAACGATCGCGCGCACGAACTACAACCAGATGTATTATTCTGCGGCCCAGCAATTGGCGCATCACGCGACTTCAGGCTGCGCGATGAATGTCGGTGATCTGATCGGCTCTGGCACGATCTCGGGTCCTGAGAAATCCGAACGCGGCTCGCTCCTGGAACTCACATGGGGTGGCAAAGAACCCATGACCTTGGACACTGGCGAAACCCGCACCTTTATCGAAGACGGTGACACGTTGACCCTATCGGGCGCCGCAAAAGGTGACGGCTATCAAATTGGATTTGGTGCCTGCACCGGCACAATCCGTCCTGCAAAATCATTCCCTGAGTAAGGACCAAAACAATGGCAAAAGCATTCGCATCCCAAGGGGATATGACCGAGAAGAAAATCACATTCGATGAAATCGGCGAGGGGCTCTATGCCTTCACCGCCGAGGGCGACCCGAACTCTGGCGTGATCATCGGCGACGACAGCGTCATGATCGTTGAGGCGCAGGCAACCCCGCGACTGGCCGGTAAGGTCATCGAAAAAGTGCGCGAGGTGACCGACAAACCAATCAGCCACGTTGTGCTGACCCACTACCACGCCGTGCGCGTTCTGGGGGCCTCTGCCTTTGGCGCGTCACAGATCATCATGTCGGACGCTGCGCGCTCGATGGTGATGGAACGTGGACAAGAAGATTGGGACAGTGAATTCCAGCGCTTTCCACGTCTGTTTGAGGGTCATGAGAGCATTCCGGGCCTGACCTATCCGACCACAACATTCAGCGACAGCATGACGGTGTTCCTTGGCAACCGCCGCGTTGACATCAAGCAGATCGGACGTGCGCATACCGCAGGGGATGCCGTGATCCATGTGCCTGACCAGAACGTCATGTTCACAGGCGATATCGTCGAAGATCATTCCGCCTGCTATTGTGGCGATGGTCACTTTGCCGATTGGGGCAACACACTTGATGCGATCAAAGCCTATGATGTGGATGCCATCGCACCTGGTCGTGGTGGCGCATTGATTGGCAAAGACGCGGTTGAGCGCGCCATCGAAAGCACCCGTGATTTCGTGCATTCGACCTATGCTCCGGCCGCCCGGGTCGCCGTGAAAGGCGGCAGCCTGAAAGACGCATGGGATGCGGTGCGCGCCGAATGCGATCCGAAATTCGCCGACTACGCGATCTACGAACACTGCCTGCCGTTCAACGTGGCCCGCGCCTATGACGAAGCCCGCGGCATCCATCACCCACGCATCTGGACAGACAAGCGCGACATCGAAATGTGGGAGGCCCTTCAGGGGTAAATCACTATGGTTGCTGTCAGATACCAAACGGCGTTCAAGCTGTACCCCTACGAAAAGGTCGCGGAGCAAGACGCGCCAACGCCCAGACGGCACCCGGTGGTGATTGTGGGCGGCGGCCCTGTCGGGATGGGGCTTGCGCTTGATCTTGGGAAAAAGGGAGTGCCGTGTTTGGTTTTGGATGACCATGACGGCGTCGGCACGGGCAGCCGGGCGATTTGTTTTGCCAAACGTACGTTAGAGATTTGCGACCGTTTGGGCTGTGCAGACCCGATGGTCGACAAGGGTGTTATTTGGAATGTCGGGCGCGTATATCGCGATGAACGAGAGGTTTATAACTTTAACCTGCTGCCAGAAGAGGGCCACAAACGCCCCGCATTCATCAACCTGCAACAACCCTATTTCGAACAGTTCATCGTCGAAGAAATTCGACGGCAGCAAGCCGCTGGCGGCCCAATAGAAATTCGCGGACGAAATTGTGTGACCGCGATAGACCAAAGGGCGGACCATGTTGTTCTGGACGTTGATACGCCAGATGGCCCGTACCAAATTGAAGCCGATTATCTGGTCGCCTGTGACGGGGCGAGTTCCCCCACACGCACCATGATGGGCCTTGATTTCGACGGGCGCGTGTTTGAGGACAACTTCCTCATCGCTGACATCAAAATGCAGGCGGATTTTCCGACCGAACGCAGGTTCTGGTTCGACCCGCCCTTCAACCGTGGCGAAACGGCTCTGCTGCACAAACAGCCCGACGATGTCTGGCGTCTTGATTTTCAATTGGGCTGGGACATTGACCGCGCCAACGAATTGAAACCAGAGCGGATCAGCGAACGGGTTTCGGCAATGATTGGCGCGGACGTTGAATTTGAACTGGTCTGGACCTCAATCTACACTTTCCGTTGCTGCACGATGGAACAGTATCGACATGGTCGCGTGTTTTTTGCCGGCGACGCCGCCCATCAGGTCAGCCCCTTTGGCGCGCGTGGTGCCAATGGTGGGATGCAGGACGTTGATAACCTTGGGTGGAAATTGGCCGCCGTGATCAATGACGACGCGGATGATACGCTGCTTGATAGCTATCACGACGAACGGAAATATGGCGCGATGGAGAACATCAAGAACTCCAGCCGCACGGCAGACTTTTTGACCCCGCGCAACCCGGCCCACACGCTGTTCCGTGATGCGGTTCTGGATCTGGTCGAACACCACGACTTTGCGCGACCGCTTGTCAATTCCGGCCGTTTGTCGGTGCCGTGTACATATGACGCATCCACGTTGAACAGCGATGACGCTTTGCCAAGCGCGCCCCCTGAAAATCGTCCCGGAAGTGCGTGTAGTGATGCACCTTTGGCAGATGGATATTTGCTGGATCATCTTGGCGACCACTTTACGGTTTTGGCTATCGATGCCGTCGTTCCCCGTGATCTGACAGCGGCGAACGTCAAAATTGATCTTGTGTCCATCTCAGCGAATGACGACCCCACGGGGGCTGTCGCTGAGAGGTATTTAGGGCGCAACAACTGTGCAATCTACCTCATTCGACCCGATCAACATGTCGCGGCCCGATGGGCGGAATTCGATGCCGGTGCGGTCGAAAATGCGGTCCAGCGCGCCTTTGGAGGGACAAAAGGATGAGCCAGTTGAACACAGCGCCGAACCTCGAAAAT
The DNA here is from genome assembly GCA_947501555.1 of uncultured Paracoccaceae bacterium. Lineage (GTDB taxonomy): Bacteria > Pseudomonadota > Alphaproteobacteria > Rhodobacterales > Rhodobacteraceae > Yoonia. Next base: position 827,060 of record CANMWG010000001.1, on the reverse strand, counting down.
GCAGATGATTTCTACGCGGCCCTTCTTGCCGCCCATGAAGGGCTAAGTGACGCTGACACGCACGCGTTGAATGCAAGGTTGATCCTCGTCTTAGCCAACCACATCGGAGATCAGAGAGTGGTAGAGGCAGCGATCGATGCGGCGAAAGGGTCGTCCTTCTAGTTGCCGCCATGGGCATCTCTGAGCGGTGCTCTGAAACCCGATTTTCCATCCATTTATGATTAGAGATCTTCGCTGTATTTCCCTTTTGGCAAGGATACGAGCGAATAGTGGAAACATCAAAATTCACGGACACGCAGAAAGCGTTCATGGTAAAGCACGTCGTTTGCGATTCTTGTTCAATGGTCTTCGTATTCCGCGATCATGTCCACACCTGCACCGATGCTGTCGTTGATCTCGCTCCTTACATCGTCCAAATGCTGATTGATATAGTAAGGAAATGTACTCAGCCATACATCATTATTATGGTGAGCTGTCAGCCAAGCTTTGGCCTTGGGATTACTTGTCTCAAAAACGGACATCGCTTCGTTCATAAAGTCATAACGATACCACTCTTGTTTTCGCAGAATTTCGCTGACGGTTTCAAAGATGGTTTCGAATTGATCGTCACTCATCTGATTTTTTGGATCATCATCTGCGTAAGAACTCAGCAGATTTGTAAAAACGTCATGCTTCAGGCCATCTACCTCGTTGAGCTGCTCGTCTTGCAAAAGGGTCAAGAAAAAGTTGAGATTCTCATCCCAATGCATTGAGGCCGTGAAAAGGTTCATGGCGGCCTCTCGACCTTTGCCGGCCATTCTTTTGTTAGGAAAAAGAGAACCGGCTCGCAACACCATCTGCTGCGCCCAGACAAGATTTGGGTCACGCGCGTCTTTGAACATATTTGGAAATATGTCCTTAAAGACTTTTTTTACGTCGTATTTGCCCAGCTGGAGACGAATGAACAATTCAGTCAATGCATCTTTTTTGTTTGGGATATCATTCACATAGAGGTAGTGTAGTGCGCGGTGTGACGCCGCTTTCTGGCTGAGATTGGCGATGACATCAAAAAGAGTTTGGGCAGATGTTTCGTAGGTTTTGTCTAACTCTGCATCAATGGAGCGGAACAACTGAGCACGCTGCGCATCTGATAGCCCTTTCTCATCGACGCTTTCGCCAAGCGCGTGAATACGCTTCGCGGCCTCAAGTGTGAGCGCCATGTTCGCGGGCGCCTCCTGACTGTTGAGGCTTGCACTTGTCCCTTTCGGCCTGAACATCCAGTCAAAGACCTTCCAGCTACCCGAATTTTTCTGACGACCGACAGGCGTTAAGATCGCGTTGAGATCTTGGAGATAGTCCTCGTTGCGCTCTCCGGCAAAGTAGGTATCCATCGTTGCGCGAAGAAGACTCATATCGGTAATCTGCTCCCGGATCTTCCATATCATGCCTTGCCCGAACTTCCGATCCGTCGGGTTGCGCCATGTGTCTTTGCCCGCAAGCAATTCACCGAGAAAACGGTTGGCATAACGCCGCCGTTCCTCAATGGGTGATGCAGGGTTTTGTGCTTGCACATAAGATAAAAGGCTTACGCTGCCCGGGTCGGGATACTGCTCTAAAAGTTCAAAGAACGCATGCCATTTCTCGAACTTCTGCAGGTTGTTGCCTAACCACCGCATGCGACGGATCATCGTCGTGTCCGCCTTTGGATAAAGAGCGACAGATCGCCACCATCCCTCTACTCCATCCGGTCCGGATGCGTAACTATAGCTTTGCGTTGTCCAAACCAGATATGCGCGGCGCTTCAAGAATGCATCCGTTAAATCCGGACCCGTTCCACCCGTATATCGCGCTGCGATCTGGATGTCTGCATCCCATGGGTGATGTCCAAAGAAAGCGAGGGCGTCTTCTATGAAATCGAGCTGTTGCCCCAATTGGTTATCCTGAATGATAACCTTGACGTCTTGATAGCGCGTATCGAGCGAGAACCCGAAATGCATCAACCAATAGAGCGCAAGATAAGGGTCCGCGGACAGGCCGGGCCGTTCGGCCTCAAAACTGGCGTTTATCTCGTTCACCGTCTCCCAGCTTGTCGGGTATCGGGGGTCGGCGGTCATTTTGGAACTTGGTGAAAGAAGGTCCACAAACCAGTGATAGCGCCACATAAGCTGGTGTGCGGATACGTCTGAAGTGATCACCGGTGACACGCACTCCAAGGCATACTTTATTAAAGCATCGTGTTGGATTGGATATATTGCGTCTATGTCATGTGCAGAGACGTAAAACCCGGAACACAGGCGTCGATCAAAAACGACCCGGTCACCTCTGTCCGTGACATCACCTAAGGAGGGTAGGGGTTCATCATAGCGGTCATCTAGATCGAGGGAATCGTCGTAGACGATGTAATCGACGGCATCGTAGATAGATGTGTCATCAGAAATGAATCGAATGAGTTCGGCACCGGCAAGCCTATTCAAATTACCTTCTGGATTGCGCAGCGTGTTGATGAAGTTGTCGATAAGGCGTTGCATGGAATTTAACAGGCCTCCTGACGGCACGGCTGCCGCATGTGTAAAGTTCAGTTTTAGAACAATAAACCAAGAAAATGACGGAGTGACGCGGTCCCAGAAATTCGAAAAGTTTTGCGGCTCAGCTAAGATGTAATCTGGTTGGTTTCTTGCCGCCTTTTAGGTTCCGATTCCGGTTGTGCGGGGCAATGGAAAAATTACTTAAGAAAATTGGAACTTCTGTGAGTTTGGGAAACTACAACATGTTAGTAAAATCAGGTATTTACTTGTTTCTTAATTGAAAGTTCATGTGAGACGGTGACACTGTCTAACCCTCAGACCTTGTGCGGGCCGGGGCGTTCCAAAGCGTTACCGATGCAGAACTGTCTGAAAACGGCAGCTTGCAGTAAAACCAAGACTCAGATTGACGAATAATTCTGGCAAATCCAGCATTTCCGTCTAATTTTCGGGCACAAAGAGCCGAAACCAAAGTTTCCAAATAGTAAACGCAAGTGACGTATGGTCAGCCCGTCGGGCTATGCGAGGTTTTCGTTATAATAAATGGATTGGGAGTCTCGGAATGAGTTTTAGGAATTGGGCTGCTGCGGCCCTATGGGCGCTAGGTTTGTTGGGTGGATCGCTACCTGCCGCTGCGCAAGAAGCAGGCGGAACTTTTGTGTTTATCGTACAACCCGAACCACCCTCACTTGCGTCTTATCTATCGACCTCAGGTCCCATTGGACTTGTTGCGCCAAAGATTTACGATGGGTTGTTTGACTACGACAACGACCTCAACATCGTCCCCGCGCTCGCCGAAAGCTATGACGTTAGTGAAGATGGCAAGACTGTCACGTTCAATCTGCGCCAAGGCGTTAAATGGCATGACGGGGAAGATTTTACATCGGCAGACGTGCAGTTCACAGTGATGGAAGTGTTAACCCAAGTGCATCCGCGCGGGCCCAATACGTTCCGTGAAGTTACGTCGATCGACACGCCTGACGATTACACCGCTGTTTTCAATCTTGAAAACCCGGCCCCCTATATGCTGCGTGCATTGTCTGGCTACGAAAGCCCGATTGTGCCCAAACATCTTTTGGAAGGCGAAGACCTGCGCAGCGCTGATCTGGTCAACAACCCAGTAGGCACCGGCGCATATAAATTCGTTGAATGGCGAAAGGGCCAGTTCATCCGTTTGGACCGCAACGAAGATTACTGGAAGCCGGGTCTGCCCTACCTTGACCGGGTGGTTGGTCGGATCATCCCGGATGCCTCGACCCGGACGGCGGCGATTGAAAACGGCGAAGTCATGTACGGCGCTTACGGTGCAATCCCCAACATTGATGCCGTGCGTTTACGTGACATCGATGGGTTCTCTGTCACCACTGACGGCTATTCTATGATCAATCCAATGGCGTTGATTGAGTTCAATACAACGACGGCTCCTTTTGACAACCCTGCAATGCGCCAAGCCATGTCATTGGTCGTAGATCGGGAATTCCTGATCGAGAACATTTGGTTTGGTTATGGCAAGCCTGCCACAAGCGCGCTTTCAAGTAACTTTGCAGCAACCGGCCTTTATGCCGAGGGCCAGCCATACTTCCCGGCAAGCGGTGACGTTGAAGCGGCGATAGCCATCTTGGATGCAGGCGGATTGACACCGGATGCCGACGGAGTGCGCGCCTCGTTCACGTTGGATCTGATCCCCTATGGCGAAGATTGGCGTCGTGCAGGCGAATATTTAAAACAAGCTTTGCAGCCGTTAGGCGTAGAAGTTGAGTTGCGCTATGAAGATGTCCCGACGTGGATCAAGCGGATCTATTCCGATTATGATTTCCAGATGAACATCAACTATTTCTATCAGTTGTCCGACCCGGTTCTAGGTGTCCATCGTCAATATGCGACCGACCAAATCCGCCAGGGTACGGCATTTGTGAATTCATCGCGCTACTCCAATCCGGATCTGGATGTGTTGCTAGACTCTGGCGCACAGGAACCAGACGCGACTGTTCGTGCGGCGACATACGGCGAGATTCAGTCGATCTTGGCCGAGGATCTGCCCGTCGCCAACATCTTTGAGATGGAGTTTCTGACGGTCTACAATGACAAGCTGAAAGATCATGCGACGTCCGCGCTTGGTGCATATGGACCGTTCGATCAAGCCTGGATTGACGACTAAACATAGCAAAATCGGTGCCAGCTCGCGGTGGGCTGGTGCCAACTAAGGAGCCTTCACAATGTCACTTACAGCACGGCGCGCACGATACGTCGTGAAGCGACTTCTTCAATCGATCCCGATTGTCATCGCTATTGTCGTTCTGAATTTCTTTCTTTTGCAGTTGGCCGAAGGCGACGCGGTTGACGTTCTGGCCGGCGAGGCAGGTTCAGCTACGCCGGAATACATGGCTGAATTGCGCGCTAAGTTTGGGTTGGACCAGCCGCTTAGTATCCAACTGGCGGTCTATTTAAAGAATGTCATGTTCTTGGATCTGGGCTACTCGTTTCGGCACGAAATGCCCGTTAGCGAATTGATCGCAGATCGGGTTTTGCCGACCGTTTTGCTGATGGTTTCAACAATCACGATTGCGGTTGGATTTGGTGTTTTTCTTGGTCTTGTTGCCGCTATGGGGTTGAACACATGGCGCGACACCGCGATTTCAATCTTCGCATTGATCACTTATGCCACCCCGCTGTTTTGGGTCGGGCTGATGCTGATCGTTGTTTTCTCATTGAACCTTGGTTGGTTTCCAACATCAGGCATGGAGAATTTTGCAATGTTCTATGAAGGCTGGGATCGGGTTTGGGACATTGCCCACCACTTGGTTCTGCCGACCATCACGCTGTCGTTGTTTTACCTGGCCCTTTATACACGGTTGATGCGTGCCTCGATGCTGGAACAAGCGGGGCAAGATTACGTCACCACAGCACGCGCCAAAGGTGTGACTGAAAACCGGATCATGTTTGTCCACGTCTTGCGGAACGCATTGCTGCCAGTGGTCACCATGGCCGGCGTACAGGTCGGGGCCTTGATCGGCGGTTCGGTCATTGTCGAATCCGTTTTTGCTTGGCCTGGGCTTGGGATGCTGGCGTTTGAAGCGTTGTTCTCGCGGGACCTGAACTTGCTTTTGGGGATTTTCCTGTTGTCCGCCCTTCTGGTTGTCGCTGTGAATTTGGTCGTCGACATTGTCTATTCGACGCTCGACCCTAGAATTGAGGTGAACTGAATGGCGTTCTTCAAACTTTTCGCACGCAATCGTGGCGCCTTAATCGGACTTATCATTCTGGGCGTTGTGACCTTTCTTGCAGCCACAGCACATCTGTTTTTCCCTGATGACCCGTTTAGTCTTGCTGGCACGCCAATGTCAGGTCCAGGCCAGAACGGATATCTTCTGGGCAGCGATTCACTTGGCAGAGATGTGGCAGCCGGGATTGCACATGGCGCAAAAACATCGCTGCTGATTGGATTGCTGGCCACATTGGTTGCGGTTTGCGTCGGCATCGTGATGGGCGCGCTGGCAGGATACCACGGCGGTATCATCGATAATCTGCTGATGCGCCTTACCGAGATGTTTCAGACCATCCCATCGTTCATATTTGCGATCCTTTTGGTGGCCATCATGAAGCCGTCAATTGAAAGCATCGTGATCGCGATAGCCGTGGTGTCTTGGCCTGCTGTTGCGCGATTGGTACGCGGAGAGTTCTTATCCTTGCGAAACCGCGAATTTGTGCAGGCCTGTCATACGCTTGGCATGTCCGACACCCGGATCATTTTGGGGGAAATCCTGCCAAACTGTCTGTCGCCTGTGATTGTTATCGGGTCCCTGATGGTGGCATCTGCAATCCTGATTGAAAGTGGCTTGGCGTTTCTTGGCCTTGGCGATCCTAACATCATGAGTTGGGGATTCCAGATCGGCGCCGGACGCACGCTGCTGCGGTCCGCGTGGTGGATTTGTACCTTTCCCGGCATTGCGATCCTGCTGACAGTCTTGGCTATCAATCTGGTGGGTGAAGGCATTAACGACGCTTTGAACCCCCGTTTAAGGGAACGCTCATGACTCAATTACTGGACATTAAAGGCCTTGATATCGCCTTGCCTGCGAACAGCCAAAGACCATTGGCTGTGTCAGGAATGGATCTTCAGCTGAGCACGAATGAGATCGTCTGCGTGGTCGGTGAAAGCGGATCAGGTAAATCATTGACGGCCCGCGCAATCATGGGGCTGTTACCCGCGCCGCACGTGCGGGTCGCAAGCGGCGAGATTTTGTTTAACGGTGAAGACCTCGTAAAGGTCAGCGACGACCGTCTGCGTGCGTTGCGCGGATCAGAGATATCGATGATCTTCCAAGAACCCATGACTGCGCTTAATCCGGTGATGACGATCGGGGTCCAAATTGATGAAGTGTTTCGATTTCACCAAAAGATGCCCAGCAAGGAACGGCGCGCGCGCGCGTTGCAATTGTTGCATGACGTGCAGCTGCCGGATCCAGAACAGGCCCTGAAAGCTTACCCTCACGAATTGTCGGGTGGCCAACGTCAGCGGGCAATGATTGCGATGGCATTGGCACTGGACCCCAAAATCCTGATCGCGGATGAGCCTACAACAGCCTTGGATGTGACGACGCAAGCACAAGTCCTGAAACTGATCAAAGAGATGCAGGAAACCCACGGGACGGGCGTTCTTTTTATCACCCATGATTTCGGCGTCGTGGCCGACATTGCCGACCGCGTTTGCGTGATGCAAAACGGGCTGGTGGTCGAAACCGGGACGAGAGACCAAGTGCTGCGGCACCCCGAACATCCCTATACCAAAGCACTGATCGGTGCGGTGCCTGACCTGATGCCACGTCCTGCGCGGCCAAGATCAGACGAGACGGTCCTAAAGGTGAATGCTTTGGAAAAGACCTACCGCAGCGGTGGTGGGCTTTTTGGAGGCAAAGGCCGCGAGGTACATGCCGCTGATGATGTGACCTTTGATCTTGCACGGGGCGAAACCTTGGGAATTGTTGGCGAAAGTGGGTCGGGGAAATCCACTGTCGCGCGCTGTATTGTCCGACTGAATGATGCTGAAGCGGGGGAAATCCTGCTAGACGGGGTCGACCTACGCCCGCTGGGGCGGGCCGCGATGCGCCCTCATCGTTCTAAGATTCAAATGGTGTTCCAAGACCCTTTTGCGTCTTTGAACCCGCGCACGCGCGTCGGTAAGATCATCGCGCAGGGGCCGATCATGTATGGTGCAACGCAGCAAGATGCCAAAGCCCGCACCTTGGAATTACTGGATATTGTTGGCCTAGACGCCCGTGCCTATGACCGCTACCCACACGAATTCTCAGGCGGTCAGCGGCAGCGCATTGGCATTGCACGCGCGCTTGCATTAGAGCCTGATATTTTGGTCGCCGATGAGCCTGTTTCGGCGCTTGATGTGTCTATTCAGGCGCAGATTCTAACGCTGCTTGATGATATTCGTGAGCGTATGAATCTGTCGATGGTCTTTATCACGCATGATTTGCGTGTGGCGGCCCAAGTCTGTGATCGTCTCGCGGTGATGCAGCGTGGCAAGGTCATTGAAGTAGGCCCTACCGCACAGGTCTTTGCAGACCCTCAGGCAGAGTATACGCGCCAATTGCTTGCTGCAGTTCCGGGCAAGGATTGGTTTTCCAAGCCCGATGCCCCAAAGGTTGTCGCTGCGGCTGGATGATGGAAACCGCCTATCCTAGTTTGGTCGACCTTGATGCCGCCTATGCAGCAGGGACGCAAATGCCGACCGCCGTGATAGGTACCCATCTTGATCGGATAGCAACACTTGACCCTCAGATCGGCGCCTATCAGGCGGTCTATGCCGATCAGGCGATGCAGCAGGCTGAAGCCGCGGAAAAAATGCGCGCTTCTGGGCAGTCTTTAGGACCATTTCACGGCATACCCTTTGCCCTGAAAGATATTTGTGATCTGGCGGGGCAGATAACGACAGGTGGTTCTCAGGCCATGGCAGGGCATGTTTCCGCCAAGACGGGAACCATGGTTCAACGGTTGCTGGCGGCGGGCGGCATTGTGCTGGGAAAAGCTAAAACAGTGGAATGCGCTTTTGGGGGGTGGGGAACCAATCAACACATGGGCACGCCGCGTAACCCTTGGGATATGGCTAATCACCGGATTTGCGGCGGCTCTTCCTCAGGCACCGGCGCCAGTGTCGCGAGCGGCATGGCGATCTGTGGGGTTGGCACGGATACAGGCGGGTCCGTGCGTCTGCCAGCAGGGTTCTGCGGTTTGGTTGGGTTGAAAGTCACCGAAGGGCGCTTGCCAGTGGATGGCATATTGCCCTTGTCCCACACGCTTGACACACCGGGGCCGATGGCGCGATCCGTCATCGATGCAGCAGTCATGTTTTTAGTCATGGACGGTGTCCCCGGTCACCAGATCGCATATGATTTGGCCGCCAAAGAGAACATTTTCGGCGTGATCGAACAAGGTGTCAAAGGATTGCGCCTTGGTGTTTTGAGCACGTCAGAACGTGCTGAATGCAGCGCCGATGTCCTGGCGGGATATGATGCCGCACTCGAGTTGTTCCGCGCCCAAGGGGCAGAGCTGGCGGTGTTTGAAGCAGGGACGCCTTACGCGGAACTGACCGAAGAATGCGGACGGTTGATCGCAACAGAGGCTTGGTTTCATCACAGTCATCTTTTTGGTGACCCGAACCGTCCCTTAGACGATGACGTGCGCGCGCGGATGCTAACTGGGCGCGATGTTTCGGCAGGGACCTATATGACGCTTTTGCGCAACCGTGGGGCAGGTCGTGACAGCTATCTTCGCCGTCTTGCAGGGTTTGATGCGCTTTTGACGCCGTCGATGACAACAACCGCACCGCAGTTGCAAGACGTGGATCAAGCGGTTTCACCAGGGCATTTCACCCGTCATGTCAACCACTTTGGGCTTTGCGCATTATCGGTTCCTTCGGGTTTGACGGCAGATGGTTTGCCGACCTCTTTGCAAATCATAGCGCGACCGCATTCAGAAGACATCGCCTTGCGGATTGGTGCGGCCTATGAGCGTGCGCGGCCCGAATTTCACTATCCTCATTTTACGCAACTAAGCTAATCTGCATAGACAGCACTCACGATGGATGGCCTCATGGACGAAGGTTCCAAGCGATACACAAAAGTGACCACCAGCCATTGGGGTGCCTTTGAAGTCGATATCGAAAATGACCGGATTGTCGCGACACGGCCCTTTGCCGCTGATCCGCGCCCATCAACGATACCCGGCGCTTTGCCCAAAGCGCTAAACCATAAAACCCGCGTGGCGCGGCCTGCCATCCGGAAAGGGTGGCTGGACAAACGCGATCGGACCCAGCGGGGGGCGGACAGTTTTGTTGAACTGCCCTGGGACGAAGCGCTCGACATCGCCGCAGTAGAGATTTCACGGGTCCGCGAAACGCATGGCAACGAAGCGATTTATGGCGGATCTTACGGCTGGGCCTCCGCTGGTCGGTTCCATCACGCACAAAGCCAAGTGCATCGTTTTTTGAACTGCATCGGCGGATATGTGTCATCTTTCGGCAGCTATTCCACAGGCTGCGCGCAATCGATCATGCCCCATGTGTTTGGCACTGACTTCATGTCGATGCTTTACGAACACCAAGACGGCTGGCAGACAATCCATGACCACGCAGAGACTTTGGTGATGTTTGGCGGCATCAATCCCAAAAATGCGCAGGTCAGCATGGGCGGGATCACCGAACACGACACGGGCGTTTGGTTGGATCGGTGCTTGGCGAAAGGGATCGCCTGTATTAACGTTGGACCGCAGCGCACAGATGCCCCTGACGGGTGTGCGTGGTTGGCCATCCGGCCCAGTTCAGACACCGCGTTGATGTTGGCACTGGCTTTTGTGCTTGAGACGGAAGATTTGGCCGATAAGGATTTTCTAGATCGTTGCACGACGGGCTATGATAAGTTTCGTCCCTATCTTCTGGGGGAAACGGACGGCCAGCCAAAATCGCCTGACTGGGCCGCGCCGCTATGTGGAGTGAACGCAGACCAGATCCACGATTTGGCCCGGCGAATGGCCACGACATCAACGATGATCACCGTCGCTTGGTCGATCCAGCGCGCGCAACATGGCGAACAGCCCTATTGGATGTCGGCCGTTCTGGCCGCGATGATTGGTCAAATTGGCCTGCCTGGCTGTGGCATCGGTTATGGGTTTGGCGCTATTGGTGGCGTTGGAAAACGGTTCAAAAGCCTGCGCGGCATGACGTTTCCCCAACTGCACAACCCAGTCGACAAGGTCATCCCGGTGGCGCGCATGGCCGATATGCTACGCAACCCAGGTCAGCCTTACGATTTCAACGGGAAACGCGAAAATTACCCGGATATCCGTTTGGTCTATTGGGCGGGCGGCAATCCTTTTCACCACCACCAAGATCTAAACGAACTGCACCAAGCATGGCAAATACCTGAGACGATTATCGTGAACGAACCCTATTGGACCGCCACCACCAAACGCGCTGATATCGTCTTTCCCACCACCACCCCCTATGAGCGTGAAGACATCGGGCGATCTAACCTTGACGACTATCTGTTCCACATGCCGCAGTGCGTGTCTCGCGTCGGGGACGCGCGCGATGACTACGATATTTTTGCTGGACTTGCTGATCGCATGGATGTGGCGGCGACATTTACCGAAGGACGCAGCGCCAGTGAATGGATTGACCTTCTGTACCAGTCCTACCGCATGAAAGCGGCGGAAAATGGCATCGACGTCCCCGACTTGACAACATTGCGCCGCGATAACTGGGTGCGGTTACCTATTACTGATGATCAACCAAACCGGTCCTTGTTTGCACCTTTTCGCGAAAACCCAAAAACCGCACCATTGGGCACGCCGTCAGGTAAGATCGAAGTCTTTTCAAAAACAATTGCGGGTTTCGGCTATGATGACTGCATTGGGCATCCCGTCTGGTTGCCCCCTGACGAATGGTTAGGCGCAGCGACTGCCAAAGCACCTTTGCACATGGTGTCACCCCAGCCGAAGGATAAGTTGCACAGCCAACTGGAAAGCGCCTTGGCCGATGAACCTGGTGCGCGGCCCGAAACGATTGTGATCCATCCACGTGACGCATTGACGCGTGGGATCGCCAACGGTGATCTGGTCAAGGTATTCAACAAACGCGGGGCCTGCCGTGCCAAGGCGGCGATTTCCAACGGCATCTACCCTAGCGTGGTCGCTTTGCCGACCGGCGCTTGGTTTAGTGACCCCAATGCGAACATTGACCTTGACGGAAACCCAAACGTGCTGACCCGCGATGTTGGAACGTCACGGCTGGGTCAAGGTTGCAGCGCGCATACGGCCCTAGTGGAGGTCGTCAAACTTTAAGCCACGTCAGCCACAACGATGTCTGGACTTGCGGCCTCAATAACCCGACCCGCCGACAACAAAATGTCCTCGCGAAATTTGCCAGAAACCAGCTGTACGCCAACAGGACGATCCTCAGCGGTACCTGTCGCAACACACAATGCTGGCATGCCCATCGTGGGAAGACCGCGTTGGGTCAGTTGTGCCTCATAAACGAGCTCAAAATCCGCCTCCGAGCGCACGTCAAGCTGTTGCGCGAACGGCAGTTCGCCTGACGGAGGGCACAAAAACAGGGGGTACTCTTGAAGAAAGACTTCCCAAGCACGGACTAAAGCCGCACGTGATTGCAAAGCTCTCATCACTGAATCGAGATCGATGGCACCGGCATCGCGGCACATCATTTTATACACGAACTGCGCATCGGTATCTTGCTCTTTTTCAACCAGTTCAGACTGTGCAAACTTCGTTTCTGCCATCCACAAAAGCGTGTTGATACGCGCGGCATCGCGCATCGGTGGACAGGCCACATCTTCGACTTCCCAACCTTCTGCCTGTAGGGCCGCGGCCGCTTGCAACAGCGCCTCTTTGATTGGCTGCACTGTCGCCATGCCATCAGGTTCAAGGGTCAAGGCAACGCGTTTTTTAAAGGGTTTTGTATCTGGCTTTGTCGGCGTGCTCCAAGGGTCCAAAACACTGGAGGCAGACATTGCAGAAAAACCAAGCGCTATGTCATCGATCGTGCGTGCGATCGGTCCGGACACCGCCATCAACTGTGCCCCGATAAAGCGATCCAATCCAGAGGCATTATAAACCGGCACCCGCCCCAACGTTGGCCGCAGCCCGTGGACACCGCAGGCGTAGGCCGGATAGCGGATGGACCCGGCAATATCTGTCCCATGCGCAACCGCACAAAGCCCGGCTGCGACAGCCGCCGCCGCCCCGCCCGAGGATCCGCCAGGGGTCAGTCCCAAATTTCTTGGATTAAGCGTTTGTCCATGCAAATTGTTCTTGGTGAACCACCGCATCGAAAATGCTGGCGTGTTTGTCCGCCCCAAAACAATACCGCCTGCGTTGCGAAGGTTAGCGACGACGGGACTGTCTGTCGTAGCAATGATCTCACTTTGAAGCGTCAGACCATTTGTAGTGGCAAACCCTGTTTGATCCACGTTCACCTTTACCGTAACCGGAACACCTGCCAAAGGTCCCGGGTCTTGACCTTGTTTGATGTATGCATCCACCTTTCCCGCAGCGATAAGCGCACTTTTCCGATTGTCCTGAACGACAGCGTTAATGAGCGGATTGACCTGATCCAGGCGCGCGATGAAATCATCTATCACGTCCACGGCAGACACTGATTTGGCGCGCAAAGCGCGGGCAATTTCCGTAGCCGACAGGCGGAAAATATCTTGCATGGACGGACCTCATCAATGGCTTGCAGAAACGACTATCTCTAACCCTCGCATGTATGACTTGCAGGTTCTAGAAATTCCCAGTGTAGGCTTATTGAATTTCCAAAAAATCGCTTCAGAGACTAAGATCTGTTGATGTTCTCACGCCTGCATTGGCGCGAGGCACATTTTGCCAAAATTGCCCATTTCGTCGTTAATTGCGCTTGGGTTAACCAATTAATCCGGCGCGCATTCGCCTAGAACTGCGCAATTTTGGACCAAAACCAATGCAGGCGGGTGATCGTCAACAGGCCCTAAGGTTTAGGCGTCATTGTTTGAAGCTGACCATAATGCTTAACCAACAAAGGCGGCATTGTCGGCGTATCAAGCTATAAGACGTCCATCGACACTTTGACGCGATCCATGACAATAGACGTTTTGAAGCGGCTGACGTTGGAATCGTCGAAAAACTGCGACTGGGTGAATTCTTCGTATTCCTTGATATTGCGCACGTTCAGGATCATTAGAAAATCCGCCTCTCCGGTTGTGTAATAACATTGCTGGACACAAGGCACCGTGCGGATCATGCGTTTGAACGCGTCGATGTGACCGCGATTTTCCCGCTCAAGTGTGACCTCGACAATAATTGTCATCTCTCGCCCCAGTTTGGCGGGCGATAAAACAGCGATCTCGCGTTCGATCACACCAGTGTCGCGCAGACGCTTCAACCGCTTTTGCACGGCAGGCGCCGACAGACCGATGTCCGTGCTGATAGTTTCTGCCGTCAGGCGGGCGTTGCCTTGTACCATACGCAGAATTTCGAGATCTTTGTCATCCATGATCCGAAACTCATCAAAGGATCTATCGATTGCAATGAATTTTGTACCAAGAAACGACATTTTTTATGCTCGACATACCAAAGTCTGGCCTAAGCTTTGGCAGGGCGCTGCGCGGGGATCATGATGAGTGCATACATCGACGGGCTGACCAACCTGCGGAGGGCGCTGCATCAGGACCCTGAACTTGGATTTCAGGAAAGACGCACCAAGGCCGTGATTGCGGATCAGCTGCGCGCACTCGGTCTGGATGTTTACGAAGGTGTTGGTGTTGTTGGCATCCTGTCAGCTGGATCTGGCAATCGCGCTATCGGGCTGCGGGCGGACATGGATGCATTACCTATTCATGAAACATCAAGCCACGATTATGTGTCGCAAACGCCCGGCGTTATGCATGCGTGTGGTCACGACGGGCATATGGCCATGTTGCTGGGCGCCGCTGAGCAATTGGTCAATGAACAGGGATTTGACGGCACCGTCGTGTTCCTGTTCCAGCCAAACGAAGAACACGGGCTGGGTGCGCAAGCGATGATCGACGAAGGGGTGCTAGAGCGGTTCCCCATGGAAGAGATCTACGCCATTCACAACTTGCCAGGCGCACCGTTGGGGCAGGTGTCGACTCGGTCAGGAATAATCTGCAGCAGTGAAAGCCTGTTTGAAATCACAATCATTGGCCAAGGCGGTCACGCATCAATGCCACATGTCGGGGTCGATGCAATCACCGTGGGGGCCGAAATTGTCGGGGCGCTTCAGACCATCGTTGCGCGCAAGCTGGCACCGGGGGCTGGCGCGGTCGTGTCGGTCACGGAGTTTTTGACTAACGGGCAGCGCAATGTGTTGCCGGGGCGGGCCGTCCTAAAGGGGGACGTGCGTGCGCGTCTGCCGCAGGATCGTGTCGAAATCGAAGGCTTCATGCGTCAGATCACATCAGGAATCGCCGCGGCACATGGTGTGCGCATCAATATGGTGTTTAACACCGAATTTGTTGAAACCATCAATGCAGAAGAACAGACTGAAGCTGTCTATCGCGTCGCTGCCGCTGCAGGGCGCCAGATTGTTCGCGACCGCCCCCCGATGAGCTTTTCCGAGGATTTCGCCCATTTTGCTGCCGCCGTGCCGGGCTGTTTTTTGTTGATGGGAAACGGCACGGATGGGGCAAACGGACAACCTCTTCATGCTGCGGATTATGATTTCAACGACGCTTTGCTCCCAATTGGGGCAGAGTTCTGGGTGCAGTTGGTCTATGACCGGCTGCCCAAAAAAAAGGACTGACAATGCACAAGAATTTCACGACCGCCGAACTCCAACACACAGCGGGCTCTCCTGTTTTTGGCAAGGCGGCCACTACCGTTTTGTCTACCCAGGATTTCGCTGAAGCCCGCGCCGAGATTACCGCATGGGCCGGTTACGCCTCGACGCCATTGGTGTCTCTGGCTGGGTTGGCAAGGGCGATTGGCGTAGGCCGCATCGACTATAAACATGAAGGTCCGCGTTTCGGGTTGGGTAGCTTCAAGGCGCTGGGTGGCGCCTATGCTGCCATACGTGTTTTGCAGCGTGAATTGACGGACCGGCTGGGTCAGCCCGTCAACCTTGCCGATATCCGCAACGGCACGCTTGCCACTAAATGCAGGCAAATCACCTTGGTGTCGGCCACGGACGGAAATCATGGCCGGTCGTTAGCGTGGGGATGCCAGCGTGTTGGTGCGCCGTGCCGTATCTATATCCACGCCGAAGTCAGCGAAGGGCGCGCGCGTGCGATGCGCGATCTGGGGGCCGAAGTCATCCGGATTGACGGCGACTATGACGCCTCGGTCAGTATCGCGACGCAGGAAGCGGACGCGAATGGTTGGTTCGTTGTTTCTGACACTTCATGGCCAGGCTATACGGCACCACCGCGCGACGTGATGGCAGGCTATGGTGTCATGATAGATGAGGTCTGCGCGGATTTGGAACAGCCGCCAACCCATGTGTTCTTGCAAGGTGGCGTTGGTGGAATGGCGGCATCGATCGCGGCAGCGCTACGCCAACACTACGGCAAACAAGCGCCGCGTGTTATCATTGTCGAACCGGACCGCGCGGCCTGTTTGTATGAAAGCGCGCGAAAAGGCGCTGCGACGAATGTCACAATTGAAAGCGAAACCATCATGGCTGGTTTGTCCTGTGGCGAACCATCTGCGTTGGCGTGGGACATACTGCGCGAAGAAGCATCGGATTTCGTTACAATACCCGACGATGTCATCGCGCCAACGATACGTCTATTGGCGAAATCCGAAACGGGCGATGATATGGTTGAGGCTGGGGAAAGTGCCGTTGCGGGACTGGCTGCCCTGATCGCAGCAAGGCAGGACGCCGCGTTGTCTAACGTTATGGGATTGAATGGCATGTCCCGCGTTCTGTTGATAGGGTCTGAAGGTGTCACTGACCCGGCTATCTTCGCGTCCATTATGAACGGGGCTGATCATGTCTGACGCGCCGCCGCGCGGTTTTCCCGAGGCCGAATTCGCTGCGCGTGCTGCCGCGGCACAATCGCGGATGGAAACGCAAGGCTTCGACGGGTTGCTTGTGATGACCGAAGCCGAGGTGCGGTATTTTAGTGGCTTTCATACGCTGTTCTGGCAAAGCCCAACGCGGCCTTGGTTTCTGTTTGTTCCACTGCAGGGAAAACCCGTCGCGGTCATCCCCGAAATCGGCGCCGACCTGATGCGTCGCACATGGGTCGAAGACATCCGCACATGGGACGCCCCAGCGCCCGATGATGATGGGCTGAGCCTGCTGACCGAGCTGCTGTCTCCAATTGCAGCCAGAGGTGGGACAATCGGTATCTTGAAAGGTCATGAGACCGCGCTGCGGATGGCCCTTGGGGATTATGAAACCTTGATGGCAGGCCTGCCGGGTTTGAAGGTTGCCGATTCCACCGATTTGGTGCGTAGCCTGCGCATGGTGAAATCTGAACGTGAAATCGAAAAGCTTGGCTATATCTGTGCCATCGGCTCACGCAGTTTTGCACAGGTGCCGCAGATGGCCTTTGAAGGTCAGCCCTTAGAAGACTTGTTCCGCGCCTTTCGCCGCGAGGCTTTGGCGCAGGGGGCTGACGATGTGCCCTATCTGGTCGGTGGGGCGGAACTGGGGGGGTATCGCGACGTGATCTCGCCGCCGACCCACCGCCCGTTGGTACACGGTGACATCGTTATGCTGGACACAGGTGCGACATGGGACGGCTATTTCTGCGATTTCGACCGAAATTTCGCGATTGGTAAGGCCGATGATGCTTCGCGCCGCGCCTATGACGTGCTGTGGCGGGCGACCGAGGTTGGCATCGCCGCAGCCCGTCCTGGTACCACCTGCCGCGCGCTGTATCATGCAATGCATGCAGTCATATCCGAATTGGGCGGCGCAGCTGGCGACGTGGGCCGTTTGGGCCATGGCCTGGGCATGCAACTGACCGAGTGGCCCTCCCACGCTGCGTTCGATGAAACTCTGATCGCAGAAAACATGGTTCTGACGTTAGAGCCGTCGCTCAGCTATGGCGATGGACGGATCATGGTGCACGAAGAAAACATCGTGGTGCGTGCGAATGGGGCCGCGTTGCTGTCGACCCGCGCGGCGCCAGATTTGCCGATCATATGAAGAGGCGACCATGAAGCTGGATGTCGAATTAGATCACGGTTTTGGCACCCGCGCCACCTGCGGGGTTATTGTGCTAGAAACTGATGAAACCTTAGAGCCCGAGTTCGCCCGCATGATGGATCTGGATGGGGTAGCGCTGTACCACAGTCGCATCCCCATGACCGCGCATGTGCGTCCAGATACCTTAGCCCAGATGGCGTCGGAGCTTCCGGCGGCGGCCCGGTTGTTGCCCTCTGCTGCTGACTTTGACGTCATCGGATATGGCTGCACCTCGGCGGCCACGGTGATCGGGTCGGATAACGTCGCCCGGGCGATCAACACGGTGTTTCCCAAAGCCAAGGTGACGGATCCATTGGCCGCGATTATCGCTGCGGGGCGCCGTCTTGGCGCAACGCGGTTGGGCTTTGTCACCCCTTACACCCCGGACATATCGCTGGGAATGCGGGAAAAGCTGGAGCAGGGGGGATTTGAAATCGCGCGTTTCTTATCTTTTGAGGAAAGCGATGATCGTGTGGTGGCCCGGATCACGGAACGTGCGATCGGCGGGGCCGTGGAACGTGTCGCTGATACTGCTGCTTGTGATGCCGTCGTCGTGTCTTGCACCAACCTTAGATGCCGCCATATTATTCCACAGATTGAAGCCAGAATAGGCATCCCTGTCATCTCAAGTAACACAGCCCTCGCATGGCACATGTTACGGTTGTCAGGGATAGACGACCTGATGCCACAGCATGGGAAATTGTTTGATTGCGCAGAGTCCTGACTCAGAGGAGTTATCAACGACCTATATGCGGCATTGCATTTGATGGTCGTATCAAACCCTCGTTGATGGGACGCAAGTCTTGCCAAACCGCAGGACGATGAATTTAAGCAAGAATGATCCAGAGCTTCGGTAATCCCCCCATTTTTAGAGAGGCACTTCAGTAGAATCTAAGCTACTTTCAGTTTCTGTATCGGGGTTATCCCTCCTATCCCCATGTTTGGCCTTTCGTTGCGCGAAACGGATGTCACCTTCGATACCTGGTATCCCGCAACCCCCGGGCGGAAAGACTGTGACTGTCGGCGGCAACGGTGTTTTCTTTGGGACCTGAGGTGCCCCTAGATTTGTAGACACTTTGCCGCCTAACTGTGAGGCTATCCAACAAGAGAAGCAGCAAGGCAGGACGTGTTCGAATACATCGAACTTTTCGACAACACGAAGCGCAAGCACACGAACAACGGTATGCTGTCGCCCGTTGACTTTGAAGAAAGACAGCTCAAACTGAAAAAGGCAGGTGTCTAGGAAACTAGGGGCACCTCAGTCGAATGGGGAAGTTGCTCAAGTCTTTGGCACAGAAAGCTCCACCTAACAGATCGTTGGGCAGAGCTTTTTAGGATTGCGCCAGAGTTTACTTTCCATTGTCGAACGACACTGAGAGCTATGTAGGCAGATAGTTGTAAAGGTGAAGATTTCCCTTTTTGAGTTGGTTGCGTGCCATTGGAGCATTGAATGTGACGTCGCCAATGGATGCCCGGGCGTAGATGTATTCGTTAATTATTTAATGAAACCAAACACTTGAATTCAGTTTCGTTGATAGCCTTCTCAGTGACTTTAGTCAGGGTCGACAATAACTATCCTATTTTGTGTAAAAAGTCTTGTTTCGGTGAAACTGCCGTTGCGCGGCGGCATTTCGCTGTTTTGGACGGATTGCCGTCAGGCGCTTGCTATTCTGAGAAAAACAGAATGCAAACGCGCATCAAGGTTGAGGGACATAAAAAACATGACTAACTTCTATAGCGCTACTTCCGCGCTGATCTTTTTCGCTGCGATGGGCGGCTGTTCAACTTCAAGCGGTGATAACAGCGGTGGCGGTTCATCTGATGCGACTTATGCCGAGCAAGCCGCGCTTGCCGCTGATTTGCAGGAAGAGATTTTTCCGCTCTCTGCGACTGACCCGGGCTTTTTGCGCGACACTGGTAGTGTAAGCTATGCAGGTGTCTTCTCTGTCGTTGCGGATCAGGTCGTATTGCTGGGCGACTTGTCATTGACGGCAGATTTCGAAACGGACGAAGTGACTGGCGGGTTGTCAAACGTCAATGGGACAAACGGTGTTGACTACGGCGGGTCGGTTTTGTTGACCGGTGGTGTCATTGATCGGGACGCAAGCGTCAGTCAAACTGTAACTGGCGATTTGGCTGGCGAAGTTTCCGATGGCACCAACACGGTCGTGTTTGATACCAGCATCAACGGTGACTTTTTTGGGGATAACGAAGCCTATATCGGAGGTGATGTCACAGGCGATGTGACCGTCGACGACGTGACGACCACTCTTGGAGACGGCGACGGCGCATTTGCTGTGAGCAGCGAAGAGTGACTGTTTGAGCTTTAATCTCTGATGAGAGAGGCGGGCATCATGACCGCCTTTTTTTATGGTCTCAGCCGATCACGAAGGTTTGAGTTTTGAGCAAGGTTTCTGATTCTTTTGTCCATGACCGCCGCCGCCGTTCTTAGAAAACTGAGCGATATCAAAGAAACAGCTTTCTTAATTACGGTCAAATGTTGTCAGATTGTATCCATTTATCCGTGCAATCGGACGGTCTGCAGTGAATTGTTCTTGAGTTTGAGCGGTTTTGCGCCAATTTCATTGCCGTTCTAGATGATGCTGGTAACGCGACGGTCGGAACAACATGCAGGCTCGAAACACGTCAATGCTGTTGGATCACGTTCGCATTCAACTGAAAGGTAAATATGAAACCTCATCGTTCGCTCGTTTTCTTTGTAACCCCATTAATTCTATCGTTAACAAATTCCGCCCTCACAGCCCAAACCCTGGTCACTTCTGGAGAGACATCTTCTTCTCTAACACCAGCTTCAACGGCGGAAGAAACGGCTGTAAGCAAAAAAGCGATTTCGATTACAGTCGCGCAGGCCGGCACGTATGTCATCATGGTGCCCGAAACGAGCAATTTCAGCCTGAGTGTAGACGGGTTTCGACTGGTTGAAGCCAATGGGGCACAGTTGACGGCCATTACTAGCCTAACCAATGGAACGCACAGTATTGAGATCGAGGGACCCGGGGTTTCAGAGGCCAGTTTCGATTCCATCACCATTCATCAGTCGGGGTCATTTGAAGAGGTTCCGCTGAGCACGCTTATTGTCGACGAAGATGACGAAGTAATTCAAAGCCCGTTGTTTGCCCCAGCTCGAGCCAGAACAGGTAGTGAAGGCTTGACCGAGGGACAGCGCGTCGCCACCAATATTGGGAACATCTTGGCTAGGGGCCGAGAATTTACAGACCCCGAGATTGAGCCGGTAAATTTTGGAACAGGGGCTGTCGCCTCGCCACTGTCGCCACCCTCTAATTCAACAATAACGCAAGCGATTGCGATCGTGGGTGGCGCCACCGACACCGGGCTTGTTGCCACAACGGGCCAAACGCTTTTTGGCCGGGTTCAGGACTACCTGACTTACGATATCGTGAACGTTGTCGTTGAGCCGTCAGGACGTGAAACCACCGTATCTATCGGGCCAAATCTAGGCGGCTTTGCCATTCGTCTATTTAAAGAGGATATGGCATCCGGCAATGTAAGCGTGACGGTCAGCGCGGGCTCATCAGAGGATGAAACGCTCGCGACTGAAGTTGTGACATATGATTTTGAGGCGGCAGAGCTTAGCGACGGTCTTAGCATGACTCTTTCGCGCGCGACTTTTGGACCGACGCCTGCGCTTTATTCCCGCATTCGTGCCATTGGTTACCGTGCTTATCTGGAAGAGCAGTTTAACCCAGACAGCATTGACGACAGCTTATTTGAATCGTTGAATGCGGACCGTTTCCTGCAAGACACGACCGGAGCGCTCAGTGCGGCGTCCGGGCTTCGCAACTACAATCTAGCGCGCGCTGTCTACTCTGAAAAACAGTTGCAGGAAGTGACAAGCCTGTTCTGGTCCAATCACTTTCATGCTGCCAACAAGATGAGCTACGTTGTTGTGCAGGCCTATGACGACCGTGAATATTTTCGTAACAATGCATTTGGCAACTTTGAGGACATGCTGCTGTATTCAGCACAAAGCCCGTTGATGTCCCAGTTCCTAGACAACGATCAGAGCGTTGCTGGGAATCTGAACGAAAATTATGCGCGTGAAATTCTGGAACTGCATACTGTGGGCGCCGATGGTGGCTACGGTGACGATGATATTATCGCGGTCGCAAGGGTATTCACTGGTTGGAACTACTATCAGACGAACGCCGGTGGCAGTGGAGCTAACAAATACGCTTTCGAGTTTCGTGCAGATGAACACGACAGCGAAGACAAATATATTCCATTCCTGGATGTGACCATTCAAGGCAGGTCAGGGGCAAACGGCGTTCAAGAAGGCGAAGAACTTATCGCACTTTTGGCGGATGATCCTCGGACGCATGATTACGTTTGCAGCAAGATTGTACAATGGTTCGTTGCCGATGAACCGCCTGCCAATTTTGTTGAGATGTGCACGGATGCATGGGTTGAAAGTGATGGCAACAGTGAGGCGATATTGCGTGCCATCCTGCTGTCGCCTGAATTCATTGGCACCCCTGAAATCCTGCGCGCAAAGGGTAAAAACCCGCTTGAATATGCAGCAGCCTTTCTGCGCTCGACAGGTATTGCGATGTACGACATAGCCCCTCCTGCGTCCGGTGGATACGGAGAAGATTGGGGCATGTGGGCCAGATTTTCGACCGCTCAACAAAACTCTGGGTACGATCCAGCAGGTTTTGATCTGCCAACGGGCCTTGAAGAGGTCGGCACCAGTTGGGCGAACTCCGCCGTGATGAATGCAATGTACAATGCGCCAGAATTGACTATCGCCAATCGGGTCAACAATGGGATCTTTATCGAAGAGCGCATGGATGAAAATGGCATCGAGACTGCTGAAGAAATCGCGGCGTATCTTCTCGCTATCGCGACGACTGACCAATACCAACAGGATGAATTCGAAGCGATGCTGAATGTATTGCAAATAGGCGGGGAACCGTATTGGCGCGATAGTGTATGGGCCAGTCGCGCGATCCATCGTGCGATAGCGATGACGCACATCATCCCCAGCTTTAGCTTGCAATAAGATGTCCTTTGCGGACCACCAAGAGGTACTAGTATGACAACCCGTAGAGACTTTCTTAAATCATCAGCTTGGACAAGCGCTGCCAGCCTCGCAGGTCTGGCTGGCGCACCCCAATTCGCTTTTGGACAATCTTCAAACGGCAAGACCATTATCAAGGTATTCATGCGCGGAGGAGCCGATGGTTTGCATTTGTTCCCACCGACCTTGGACCCATTTTACCGGGAATATAGGCCAAACCTGGCCATCGACGAACCCAATCAGCAAGATGCATATTCGGCTATCGACCTGGGCCAGAGCTATCGTTCGCTCAACCCAAACCTTTGGGCGCTGCAAGAGATTTGGGATGAGGGCCGATTGATGATCGCCCCGGCGACTGCATTGCCGGAAGGCAACCGGTCTCACTTCGATAACCAGCGCTGGATTGGAACCGGTGCACAGGACAACTACATCGACGGCTACCTAAACAGATACATGCAAAGAGTGTCAGGCCCAGACCACTCGCTTCGCGGCGCAATTCTGGGCAAGACTAGCGAAAGCCGTGAGATCACTGGTGATGTGACAATTCCGGCGTTACGCGGTGAAGGTGGATTTGACATCAGCAATCGGTGGTACTGCACTGATGCAGATACTGGTGCTTGTGCAGAGCATTCACTAACTGAATTTATGCGCGAATTCGGCACCAACGAGGTCACTGGTTCCGATATGGAACAGCACATTCGGGACAACCAATTCGCAACCGTTGAGGCGATCGACGAGGTGGCGACTGCTGAATCCTCCTATTCCCTGTCGTCGGAAGCATCAGCTGCCGGTTTGAGTTATTCTGACACACAAACGGGCCGGGGGCTAAAGGTTGCGGCTCAGCTAATCAAAGCGGGGATTCCGCTTGAGGTCGCATGCATTGACTGGAACGTTGGGTGGGATAGTCATTCCAATCAGATCACCAGCGCGACCGCTAATGACCGGTTCGTAAACACCGAGCTTGAAACTGGTGCGATGGACTTCTTAACCTTCTATCGCGATCTAGGCGGACTCATGGATAACGTTGTCGTTGTCGTTGGGACCGAATTTGGCCGAACTGTTCTAGAGAACGGCAGCTTGGGCACCGACCACGGTCACGGCGGACCATGGTTTGCCTTTGGTGGCCCTACCAATCGGGTGATCGCGCCGGATGTCTCCACATTGGATCGCGATGAACTGCTGCTGACGCGCTACATTCCAACGGTCACAAATTATCGCGACATTATCGGTGAAATCATGGTGCGCCATATGGGGATGTCTGAGGAGTTGATTTCGATAATCTTCCCGGGACATAATTTTACAGACCTCCGGTTGTTTGGCTGAACAGCCTGAGGAGACATCAATTTATGCTCGACACTGCGCGTGCGCCTGCTCGGGGTAGGGCCAGAAACCTGGGCGTGGGCTATATGAGGTACCTTCTGGGCAGGCCAAGTTCTCGAAAAGCCGACCATCAAATCGGCGGGCAGTCGATGTCCGCCAAGCGGGATAAAGCGGGCCATCCGTGCGAGTCCCTAGATGTCAGCTTCTGAGTAGTTAACAAAATCGTTAGCAAAAGGATCTTTGGTACATTGCACTGTCCTGCCCCATAAGAAATGCCGGTAAAGTTAGCTACGCTAGTTAATAACTTGTATGTCCCGCGGTAGCTACGACAGCACCTGTGAGCGATACTTGAACCGCGGCTCCTATTGCCGTTGAGGGAAACTCTTTCGCCAGAGGAAGCTGATGAGCTTTTGAGTGTATACGAGCGCTGGAAGGGTGGAATTTCCGCTACGGACACTGCGCTGGGACTTTATGAACATGCTCAGGGGCTTAAGAACGGGCTAGAGGAGAGCGATTACGATCTCGAGACGGACGAGCCCGGATTCTTTTCCAAAACTTTTACCGGTATTGGGGATTTCTTTTCAGGTTTATTTGGTGGCAGTCCCGTCGCGGAAGTGCAACAATCTAACCATGGCTTCCCCGATTTTTTTCACGATTACGGAAGCGACATCGGTAGCCGCTTGCTTGGTGGCGACGGCACGGATCCTGACCAGGGCGGTTTGCGTGGCACTGGTCTTGTTGTAGGCGACTATGATGGTGATGGTAGTTTGGAATTCATTGATCCCGCAACAGGTGTCGTTTACGAACGCACGCCAGATATCTTAGATCGTAGCTACGAAGATGAGCTTCAGGCGGCCCAAAACTACGACTATTGGATGGGTACGAATACGGCTGACGAACTCATTGCTGCGACCGGCGGTAGCGACGACAGCCCCGATCGCGACAAGGAAAGAGAGAAAAGTGAAGTTGACAGAGAGGCTGTTGACCGCGCTGTAAAGGAGGCCTTGAAGTCCGCCCCTATCATCTTCGACCTTGACGGTGATGGTGTTCAGATCACGGAGTATTCTAACTCTTCGATCTATGTCGACGCGACGGGTGATGGTCTGCAGAACCGTACGGCTTGGGCTGGTGCGGGGGATGCCGTTCTTTTCTATGATCCGGATAATACCGGCGAGATCACTGAGATGCGTCAGTATGTGTTTACCGAATGGGACCCGACCGCCAATTCGGATATGGAGGCGCTTGCCTCGGTCTTTGACAGCAATGGCGATGGCGTGTTTGACGCGCAGGATGATGCCTGGTCCGACTTTAAGTTGATGGTCACGAATGCTGATGGCTCGACCACGGCCAAGACCCTGACGGAGCTCGGGATCACCTCGATTGATTTGACCGCGGATGCGACGAACATTGAGTTGCCTGATGGCTCGGTCATTACCGGCCAGACCACGTTTACCTGGGCGGATGGTACGACCGGGACCGTGGCGGATGTCACCTTGATTGCCGAAGCGGATGGTCACCGGTTGGAGCAGGTTGAGAGCGTTGATGCAAATGGTACCCGCACTTAGGTGACCACGGCGTATGATGCCGATGGCAGCATTGCGTTTGTCAACACAACCGTTGTGTCCGCCGATGGTGCGCAGATTGCCAATACGTATGACGACAATGGCGATGGCGTTGTGGATCGTTTGCAGACGATTGATACGGTGACCAATCCGGATGGGTCGACCGTGAAGACGGTGACCAATTTGCTTGGCGCTGCGGTTGCCACGGCGATTTTGCTGAACCAGACCGTTACGACGACCAGTGCGGATGGCAATACCGTCACGATTGACCGGGATTCCACCGGCGGCGGTTGGTTTGACCAGACCGAGGTGCGCACGACCGCTGCCGATGGCAGTTTGATGATTGTTACCACGGATATGGGCCAGGATGGCACCGTGATTATCAGCGTGACCGAAGATGTGTCCGCCGATGGTCTGACCCGCACTGAGGCGATTGATAGCGATGGTGATGGCGCGGCGGATGTCACCATGATCCATGCGATTGTGGTCAATCCTGATGGCAGCCGATCTGAGACGGTGACAGTGTTGAACCAAGATGGCTCGGTCCGTTCGGTGCAGACCGAGACGGTCAGCGCCGATGGCCAGACCAAGCGTATTTCCAGCGATGTCGATGGTGACGGCAGTGTTGATACCATCCAGGACACCGATATCGTGACTGGCCCGACCGGCAGCACGTCGACCAGTGTCGTCAGCAATGGTGACGGCACCACCCGGAATACGGTGACCTATGTGCAGTCGGATGATGCGCTGACAAAGTCCTCGGCTTCTGATCTGGATGGTGACGGTATTGTCGATGTGACCACGGTTGATCAGACGGTGATCAATGCCGATGGTAGCCGTGTGCAGACGATGACCTCGACCAATACCGATGGCTCGATCCGCAGCATGCAAGAGGTTACGTTGGGTGCGGATCAGGTGAGTTCGGAGACCTGGGTTGATCTGAACCAGAACGGTATCTTTGAAGCGACCGATCTGGTCCGTGAGGTGACGGTCGACGCGGTGACCGGTGACCGTGAAGAAACGATCTGGGATCGCAACGCGGATGGCACAGTGAATGCGACCTCTAAATCGATCACCAGCGAAGATGGTCTGACACGGACCACGACCACAGATTTGGACGGCGATCAGAACATCGACACCACTGTATCCGACATCACAACTGTGAACGACGATGTCGAAGTGATCCGTACTATAACAACGTATAACCAGGACGGCTTCAGGCGCAGCGAGATAGAGACGGTAACGAGCGCGGATGGTCTGACGAGCACGACTACGTTTGATACCGACGGTGACACCGCTCTGGACGGTAAAACAAACGTTAGTGTGTTAAACAACCCAGACGTGTCTGTCACGCGCATGAACTCCACCTTTGCGGGTGATTGCAGGACTTTGCTCTCGGAAAGCGTGTCTATTGAGAGCGCGGACCGCCTTGTCGTGACAACCACAACGGATGCGAATGGCGATGGCAGCACTGATAGCATCGTTGTGTCCACACAGGATGTTGATGGATCGCGCACAGTTGTTGAGACGACTTATCATGCCGATGGTACCGTTGCGGGTACCCGCATGACGCAGGTCAGTGCTAACGGCCTGGAAGTCACAACTACAACGGATGCAGATGGCGACGGTGTGGCCGAGACGATCTCGGACAGCGAGACAACTTTGGACATTGACGGTGGCCGCACCCAGACAAATGATGTGCGCAACAATGATGATAGCCTGCGCAGCCAGACCATCACGACGGTCAGCGATGATGGTCTGACAACAAGCAGCCAGTCGGACAGCGATGGGGACAGTCGCTTTGAGCGGTCGTCTACTGTGGTCACAATGCTGAATTCCGACGGCAGTACATCGACGCTTACAAGAACCTATGCGGAGTATGACAATCTGCTCAATCAATCTCTTGTTGAGACAAGTGATGATGGGTTGATCGTGACCCAGTCCAGTGATGCGGACGGCGACGGCATTTATGATCTGATCAGCACAACAACAACAACGCTTGAAACGCATGGCGGAACAACAACCGTCAACGAGCTGCGCGATGCGGACGGTATTTTGCGGAGTGGGTCAACCACAACGGCTTCAGACGATGGACGCCATGTCACCCGGTCTGTGGACAGCAATGGGGATGGCGTGGCCGATCAGTTCAGTGAGACCATTGAAGCTGACGACGGCACGCTGACGTTGACAACATCACAGCTGGCGGTCGATGGTACGACGCAATCCTCTTCTGAAACGATGGTCAGTGCAAACGGCTTGGAGACAACCGTCAGCGAAGATCGCGACGGTGATGGTGAAATCGATTTGGTGATGAATAAGCTCACCGAACTGAATGACGATGGTTCAATCACGCAAACAACCACTGACGAAGACCGCAATGGCAATGCCTACAGCGTTGCGACTGTTGAGACCAGCGACGACGGGCGCACAACGACCCGTACAAACGACTACGACGCGGATGGTGTCGCTGACCTGACCACTACGTCGACGACCGATCTTGCTGACAATGGCACGCAAACCCAGACAACGACACGCATCTCAGCAGACGGGACGAAGATTGGCGTTTTGACGCTTGAAACCAGCGCTGATGGCCGGACGGTTACGACCACCAACGATACCGATGGAAATGGCATTGATGATCTGCGCACGACGAGTGCCGTAGAGGATGAAGGCACACGGGTATCCACGACTGAATATCTCTCAACCGAGGGGCGCGTCAAAAGTACGTATCAGGTCACGACAAGCGCCGATGGGCTAACAACAACGCGCCTCACAGATCGCAATGGCGATGGCGAGATCGATCTGACAGCGGTGGAGGCTTCGTCAATCAACGTCGACGGGACAGTCACGCGTACGGTTGACCACCTTGGACGCCATAGCGTCCTCAATGCGCGTGAAGAGTATACCGTCAGCGATGACGGCATGTCTTCAACGTCTTCACTTGATCTAGATGGTGACGGCATCTTCGATTTCATCACGGATGTTGAGACAACCTACGCTTTCAACGGCGACGCGATCCGTAGCCAAGTCACCCGCGATGCAACAGATAACATCCTGTCCGATGTCACCACAACAACCAGTGGTGACGGGCTAACAACAACTATCGTTGCGGATGACTTAGGTGATGGTTCTGATGATCGGACCACAACAGTTGTATATGACGCGGACGGTAGCAGTGCGACCGAAGCGTCATGGTTCAACATAAATGGCGTGCTGCAGTACACAGTCAGCACCACCACAAGTGCTGATCAACGCCGGCATATCGAAAGGACAGATTTGGATGGCAATGGCGCTGCAGACCGCCGCATACTGACCGAAATTGACCTAGACGAAAATGTTTTAACCACGTTTGAAGACTTGGCCGGGGGTGGCACAAAAGCCGCCACAATCACTGGAAGTATATCGGCAAATGAACAGAGCAACAGTTACGCGTTTGATATAGACGCTGATGGCAATGCAGACTTCGTAAGAGCCACTGAGGTAAGCTACGCAGACAACGGCGACATGGTCACCACGTTCACCGAGACTTTCGGGACAAATGTCGCCTATTCCGGTGAAACTACCGTTGCCGCAAATGGCCTATCATCGACGCGACAGATAGACGCCAATGGTGATGGAACCGTTGATCGTACGACGCAGATACAAACAACCATCAACGATGACGGCTCACGCAGCACGGTTTCCGAAACCCGTTATGGTGATGGTGACCTGCATGCAAAAGTAGAAGAGGAGACGAGTGCAGACGGGCGCACAACACTTCGGGTTTCTGACTACGATGGGAATGGCCTTGCTGATAAAATCTCCAAAACAGAGGTCGCGGCAGATGGATCGCGTGTTGAAACAACGACCTCATTCAACGAAGTTGGAGCGATCAACAATACATTCGTTACCACCACGACGGCTGACGGTTTAATAACCAGAATTGATCGTGGGGATGTGACACAGACCATTATACGATCTGAGCTCAATAACGGTAGCTACACATGGAAGAATGGCGTTACCCCGTCGGCCGAAGAATCCCGTTTGACGGTGTCTCACGAAATTGACGCACAGGGTTTCGACACTTGGACCTTGATTGAGAAAAGCACCAGCATAAACGAAACATCATCTGTTCGAATTGATGCTGCTACAAAGCAGCTGATATTTGATGAAGCGGAGCGTATTTACGATTCCGTTCTTGATCGCGACTTGGATACTGAAGAACAAGAATCGTTGGTGAAGTATATCAACAATGGTCAACTTGATGATCTGTCTTTGATAGAAGACCTCATCGAGTCAAATGAATTTGTTGCTCGTTATAGCAAAACAGGTAGCGTCTCTGATGCCGACTTCGTCACCCAGATATACATGAATTCATTGGGTCGTGGCCCTAGCATGCTTGAGCTTTCTGAACATCTGACGACGTTGGATGGAACCATTGCAAGCCGTGTGACCATTGTACAAGCGCTTTCTGAATCATCAGAGCATTTGGTTGTTGGGAACGGACATTTGGAAACCAACAATTTCGATGTCATCATGAATGGGGCCGTTTTCGAACGCAGCCTTGATGAATCCTATGCACGTACGCTGGTTGAACGGCTTGTTGATGTTGTCTTTGATCGGCACGCCACTGAGCAGGAATTGCAGTATCTTTCAGACCGATTGCTCAATTCCAATGATACGGCTGAAGAGCTGGTTGAAATACTCTTCTCGGCAGATGCTGATATTCGAGAAATTTCTTATGATGGAACCACAAACGGAATTTCTACCAATAATATCAGTAACAACACCGCTGGCACACTTGTCGTACAAGCATTCTTGAATGCCTTTGGTCGTAATCCAACTACTGAAGAGAGGCTACTTTGGGTTGATCATCTTTCTTCTGGTGACCTGACAAACGCGCAATTTATTGTCGCACTGGCGCAAAGCGTTGAACATATCGAAGTTGGCAACATCCATGTCGCGACAGATTCACCGGGCTTCAACCAGCAAAATGGTACTTCGGCAAACGACACCCTCATTGGCAGCACCAAGAGAGATGTCTTCTATGGAAATGCTGGCAATGATACCCTCACAGGGGGTGATGGCAGTGACCGGCTGCAAGGCGGTGAAGGTAAAGACACACTGATAGGCGGAAGAGGAAACGACTACTATGTTTGGCAGGCTGGTGACGGGAGCGACATTATTCGCGACACCGTCAGGACCGCCACAGAGTCCGACACGTTGGTATTATCTGATTACGACGTCAACAATGTGACATTGGCACGGTCTGCCGACGGCATGGATTTGATCGTGACGATGAAATCTGGCGCGACAATCACTGTTGAGGACCAGTTTGAGAAATTTGGCTACGGCCGGGGTATTGAAGTCATTGAATTCGATGGCGGCGTGCGATGGAACCGGGAAGATATCTTCACGTACTCTCTCGACGTAAATGATAACGGCAGAGCGCGCATCACAGGAAGTGATGGCAATGACGTAATCTACGGGATTGACGATGGGCGCAGCTACACATTGGTGGGCCACGACGGCAATGATAAATTGGTGGCTCAATTTGATGCCGCTGGCAACCAAGCTTTGGCTGGTCAAGCGGGCAACGACACATATGTCTATTCCGCTAATGCCGGGGACGTCTTAATCAGCAACGCAGGCGAGACTGTAAATGGCGGCAACGACACATTCCGTTTTGCGGACCTAAATGCGGCCGATGTCACCTTTAGTATCTTGGATGCATACACTGCCGATGACGGGGACTGGCTACAGATCAGCTTCACGGATGGGACCGGGGACCTCCATACCGTCAGCATTGCCCATGAAGGTGCGCATATTGAGCACTTCGAATTCGCGGATGGGTCTGGGTTCAGCAGTATTGAGATCAATGCGAATGATCGGTGGACGATCCGAGGCTCAAGTGAAGGTGATCTGATCAAGAGTATTGGTAATGACCAAACCTACACATTGGCTGGCCGTGAGGGCAATGATACGCTTATTGCAGCTCATGACGCGGCGGGTGATCAATCTTTGGCAGGTGAAGCGGGGGATGACACGTATATCTATTATGCCAGCGCAGGAAACTTGGTTATCAACAACGGAAGCGAGGCTGCAGATGGCGGTGACGACACATTCCGTTTTGCGGATCTGAATGCGTCGGATGTCACTTTCAGCATGGTTGATGGAACTGACGATATACATGGTGATTGGCTGCATGTCAGCTTCACGGATGAGACCGGGGACGTCCATACTGTCCGTTTTGCCCATGAAGGCGAGCGTATCGAACACTTCGAATTCGCGGATGGATCAGCGAGCACCTACGATGAATTCTTCTTATAGAAACCATTGTATTGGCCTTTTAGATGAGATGTGCCCGTCCGTTGAACCCGCTCTAACGGTGCGATGGGTTGTTAGCTAAGTGTCCATCTAAATAAGTGGACACTTAGAGGGCGGTTATGAGCAAGCGACGGAAGCGCAGGAGCTGGTCGGGTAATCCCCCCATTTTTAGAGGGGTGCGTCAGTAGAATCTACGCTGACTTCAGCTTTTGTATCGGGGTTACGCCTACGCTTGTCGTGTTTGAGACGATGGAGCGATGCCGCAGGGGTATAGAATGTGCGTTTTCGGGAAGTTCTCGTTGCTAAAGGCCAGTCCTTTGTGGGTACGGCAGTTTGTTCACAGCAACTCAGGTCAAATCTGACAAGAGTGTGAACTGGATATGTCCCGACATCAGGATGTTTGCTGTAAGCGTATACCCCAGAAGGTCAGCGAAGTTTCGGGACAAAGTCAGGCCAACTCCAGAATGAGAACGGTCAGAGTACGACCCTTTCTGACGCCAGAATGGTTTGAAAAGTTGTTCTAGGTTGTCAACGTTTAGGTCAGGGGCTGGATTGCTGATATCCAATCTAAAACCGTTACTTCCTCCACTGTAGGCAATATGAATCTCTGAGGTGTTTGGCGAATATGAAACTGCATTTCCGATTAGATTTGTTAAGATCGACGTGAGAAGAGCAGGATCTGTATTGATGATATGCGTGGTGGGGCCGATTATGGCCAATTCTTTTTTGTTTCTGTCAAAAGAAGAGTTTTTCTCGGCGAGCAGCCGATTCAGCAACTTTGGCACATCTAGGGGGCTAGATTGTATATTCGCGGACAATGTGTCTTTGCGCGCGACCCCAAGTAGCGCATCAACTACGGTGGATAGCCTGATAGACAGCTCGTTCGACGTGCGGAGTGCATGAAGCAATCGGTCTGCATCAGTTTCGAAAGCGAGTGCAACGTCGGTCAGAGTACGCAATTCAGCAATTGGAGTACGAAGTTCATGCGCTGCATCCGCAGTGAACCGCTGCTCAATAATAGAGGCCTGTTTTAATCTAGCAAGCAGACTATTGAGCCGCTGTGCGATTGGTTCCAATTCTGACTTTCCATTCGCCGAGAACGGCTGCGCGTCGGTAGGCTCGCGGATTTCTGCCGCACGACTAGCCAGTTGCTGGATTGGGCGTAAGGCCAAGCCTGCCGTTATCCACGCGACAAACCCTGCTGCAACAGTGATTGCCAAAGTCAAAATAACCGCCTGATAGGTCGCTTTCCGAAGTGAAGCGCGCAGCTCTGACATGTCACGCGACGCAGATACCTGAACCATTGTCGGCAATCCGCTGCGTGTTCTGAGGCGAGTGGCGTCAGTATTACCAGTCGCTCTTCGCGCCCGAAAAGTCCGTGTGGCAATCATAACAGATGTACCGTTCTGTCCGATCTCTTCGCTCCAAACTGTATTTCTTTTAGACACAACTTGGTCGGCATTCAATTCTAGGTTAGTGTCGTTGAGACTTTCTGAACGTTCAATAATCTCTGAGCCATCGCCTGATCGAACGACAAACGCACTTTGTCCGTTAGCAGTAAGGCGTCTCTCGAAGATTTCGTTGGCCTCGATGTATACGTCACCGTCGTTTCGAACCTTCACGACATTTGCAACAACCCTAAGGTCTCTCTCAACCGTGTTTTTGAAGCTTTCGATAGTCGCAGTTCTGGTCGACAGATAACTTGGAGTGAACAGAATAATCAAAGTGCCTAAGACAACAATGAGGATGTTGCGGGTTAGCGAGAAACGGATAGAATTCATACAGGCACCATATAGCGATCAACGAAGTACTTTAGTTAAATTGAAAAACGCAAATAGCCAAGGCTGGTGATAGTGGGGCACAGGTCAGAACCCTTAAATGCTGAGATAGTGGGCGCCACGAAATCAACGACTTAGCGTTTTCAATTATTGAGACTCTGAGCTTAGAGTTAAAAAATGACAAGAAGCAGACCTCCAAGGCCTCCTATTTCTGGGAAGCCTATCTTGTTACAATTAGTGGCGCAGGTTACTCGCGATCCAAGCCGACACAATCGCTTCACGCTGGTTGTGGGGCGGGCAATGACCAGAAAGGTGAAACACAACGGATTCCGCGTTCTCGGCCCGATTAAGCAACAGGGACATGTCATCCAGAGACGCCACGGGGTCATCATGCGTATTGATTGCCAATAGTGGTGTCGATATTTTGGTGCCTCCCAATAGCCCCTGATTTTCCAAGGACAAAACCCGCACAGCGTCAGCCAAGTCCCGATAGGATGCATCCAAGCCGAGACTGATACGCATTTTCACGCCGTCGATCGTATATCGTGGGAAGGTCTCGTATGCCTCTGGAGGCGCAAGAAAGGCTTGATGAAGCGGCCCGCAGGTATAAATGACACCGGCCAAATCAAGTTCTGGTTTGTCCAGAAAAAGCCGCGCCGCTGCGTTGCCGCCAAAGCTAACGCCTTGAACGAAGACGTTAGCTTCCTGAATCATTGGATGCGTTTTCGCCCAGACCGCGGCAGCGGCATGCAGCTTGTCGGTCTGGCCATCGCTCACGTCATAGGCGATGCTGTCGCCCATTCCTGGGATGTCGAGCGTCAGAAACGCAATGTCTTTGGGTTGCAAATGCGTTTGGTAATAATTCAACGCTGTCACTTTCGACATGTCAGACCCGTTCGACATCACGAGCACGGGGAAGGGGCCGTCGCCTTCTGGCAAATGTAGGAACGCTTGAAAACTTGCGCTCGCATGCGCGATTTCGACGACTTCAAAGGCCCCGACGACCTCTTTCGCTGCCTGAACGTAAGCTGCATTGGCGCTT
The DNA here is from genome assembly GCA_947501555.1 of uncultured Paracoccaceae bacterium. Lineage (GTDB taxonomy): Bacteria > Pseudomonadota > Alphaproteobacteria > Rhodobacterales > Rhodobacteraceae > Yoonia. Next base: position 792,275 of record CANMWG010000001.1, on the reverse strand, counting down.
TGCAATGCCGCGATGCTGTTGGGATCGTTCGTGTGGGGGGCAGATGCAGTGTGATAATAGATTGCGGCTGCCTGATAATCGCCAGCAGCAAGAGCCGCATCGCCAGCAGCGCTAAATTCGTAAATCCAGTTGCCGGGCCCATAAGCGATCTGTGTGTCTGGCTGATCGGGGTCAACCCGCGCGCCTTCGCTTTCTGCAATGCGGGCGAGAACTGCGTACAGTGTGGTTTCATCAGCTCCGAAATAGGTCCACATTTCCGGTTCAACGGGATGATACCATTCGCCTTCTTCGATCGCGCGGAACTTCGTACCATCGACGGTTTGAGCGGAGCTCGCTGTACAAGATGCCGCGGCGCATGCAACTAGGGATATGTTTCTGATTTTGATCATGGTGAATGACTTTCTTGGTTTAGGAATTGTGGTCATGGGGGCGCTGTGATCGGATTGCGCCAGCCGGCCATCCCAACACGGGGTTAGAAGTCGTAGCGGATGCCGACTTCGAGCGACGTGTTCGTGTCGCTGCCGAGTTGACTGACGAGCGGGCTATCGGCGATTTTGGATCCGTAGAGTTCGACGGACATTTCCGAATAGAACGTCGCGCGCTCTGTCATGAGATAGTCAAATCCCACATTGAGAGTTGTGCTTTTATAGCCTCCGTCGGTTTTATACCCATCCAATCCGCTGGCTGCTGCGACGGCATTGGTAATGCCCACTTCGGTATTCATGTGTTCAGAATCCGCGAAGCTTAACGCCAACGAGGTGTTAAAGCTGAGCCGGTCCGTCACATCATGATCGTATTGGGCACCCAGAAAACCGACTAGGCCTTTTCCTTTGCCCAGCAGATCTTGTTGGAAGCCGACACCGACATCGATTAGCCCGACTTCGCGGAAGTACATTGCCTGAATTTCCCAGGTGTCTTCAATCGTATCAAAGGGGTCGAGAATGGGTTCCTCGTCGCTATCGCGACCGGGTTCATATTCGAGAGAGATCGCGACGCTGGACTTGTCGTCGAACCGGTATTGGACCCCGGCGCCACCAAGCGCTATAACCCACTGCAGCTGTGGTGAAACGGTGTACCGCGCCTCTGCGCCATAAGATAATTCGGTAACGTAATTGTCTGAGCCGACATAGGTCGGTTCATATTCGGCACCACCTGAAAGCGTATAAGACCATCCAAGGTCTTGGGCCGTAGCACTGTAGGGCATCACGCAAAGATAAAGCATGGTGCAGGAGGGGATAATAATGTTTCGCATGTGTAAGACCTCATGTTGATGACATGTGGTTTTAAGTGCGATCCATCGTATCATTTCATCGGGCGTATGACGGGGTTACGGCATATTCTACAGTTATCCGGCAAATGACGTATGACCTTTGTCGCTGAGCAAATAGGCTAGTAGCAAGGAGAAACAATCATGTTCCAACATCACGAACGCCCCGCAATTCTTGGCGCTATCTGTATTCTGGTGATCATGGCCGGGTTTGATGTATGGGACGATGCCCGTCAGGGTGAAAGCATCGACATGCTAATCTGGGATGTCGTGCTCGTGGGGGCAGTTACCGGGCTGTTAACTTACATTTTTGTTTTCCAACCCCATGCCGCTCATTTGAGGACACGCAGGCTAGAGAGCGAAGCGATGGAGCAAACAGCCGAGCTAAACACACTTGCCCACCAAGCCCGCAAACAGCTCGAAGGATTGGGCGTCTATATGGGCGTCTATATCAGTGCACAATTCGACACCTGGAAACTGACACCTGCAGAAAAAGAAGTGGCGCTTTTGTTACTGAAAGGTCTTTCGATGAAAGAAATCGCAAGCGTCAGAGGGATTTCAGAACGCACAGCCCGGCAGCAGGCGACAACAGTTTATGGCAAGGCCGAATTGGACGGCCGTACTGGGCTGTCGGCCTATTTTCTGGAAGATCTTTTGTTGCCCGGACCGCCGTCATGATAAAATTGCTAGACCTTCGAATGTAACTCTGCAGTTTGCGCTTTCGGCGAACGGCGGTTTTGATGGGCTGCCTTGTGACATCTAGACGCGGGCTCGAACATCGGGTCACGGTTCTGCGAGAGCTTGAAATCAAGGGTTTTGCTATCACGGTCGACTGCACGGTAGTGATAGACCCAGTTACCACGATGCCTCAGCAACTTCTGTTTCGCTCAAACCAACTTTTAGTTCAGCTTGAATATTGATCCATAGTTGTGGGGCAGTTTGAGCCCCCATTGCCGACAAAGCCGCGATGGTTGCGATGTAGCGGCTTTTTAGATCGAGGCCCGGACGCGCATAAAAGCGTTCGTAGGCCATGTCGATTACTGTATCTGCCATGCCCGGCAAAAGGTCCCCATATCGTTCTTTCAAAACGTCCCGAACTCCGGGATTGAGAGCATCGGCGAGCTGTGCTCCGTTCGATGTTGTCATCTCAGTGCTCCGCCCAAAGTAAATCCACCATCAACGACGATGTCTTGACCCGTCACGAAGTCGGAGTTGTCAGACAAGAGCCACATCGCGGTTCCTGTTATGTCCTCTGGTCTACCGTTCCGTCGCAGCGGTGTGTGGTTCGAAAGACGGGCGGAAATTTCTGGGTCTAATACTTCGTCCGCCATTGGGGTCAGAATGATCCCGGGGCTAATTGCGTTGATCCGATTGCCACGCGGGCCTTCCTCGACAGCGAATACGCGCATCATCGCAAGGAGTGCTGCTTTTGTGGCCGCATAGGCACCAGACCCAGGCATCACTGCGCCAGCGGTCCAAGACGCATTTATCAAAACGGCACCATTTTCCATGTGGGGCAGACACTGTGCCACCGTTTGCTGCGTGCCAACAAGGTTGGTTTGGATAAGATCCGCAAAGTCATCAGCCTGAGTATCCCTGAGCGGCTTGAACTCACCCAGATGCCCCGCATTCGCAAAGACCGCATCTAACCTCCCGAAGTGGGCAATAGATGCTTGTAGGTTTATGGCGACCTCGTCCGGATTGGAGATGTCACAGACCTGGAACAAGGCAGAGCCGCCAGCCTCTTGGATTTCCTTTGCAGCCGCTTCAAGAGGTGTCGTGCGCCGCCCCCAAAGTGTTACAGAAGCCCCTTCACTCGCAAGTGCAAGCGCTACCGCACGACCCATGCCAGTCCCGGCACCCGTCACAAGCACGGCGCGGTTTTCAAATTGGTTTTTCATAGTGGTCTCTCTCTTGGGGTGGTTCAGAGAGGACCCTATATTGACTATCAGATTGTGATAATTGACCAATATGTTTAGTCATAGAAAAGGATTTCTTTACGATGGACCTATTCACTGCGATGCGCACTTTTGTCGAAGTGGCACAAGCCGGTTCGATGAATGCCGCGGGGCTTAGACTTAATGTGAGCGGCGCTTTGGTGGGACAAAGGATTGCAGGCCTTGAGGAACACCTTCAGACGAAACTGCTCAACCGCACGACGCGACAACAAAAGCTCACAGATTTTGGCGAAAGCTATCTCGAGCAATGTAGGGACATTCTGGAATTGGTTGATTTCTCTGAGGGCAAGGCAAGCGATCAGCAGCGACAACCTCAGGGGCGGCTGCGTATCGCGGCCCCAATGAGCTTTGGTTCAGCAGCACTGATGCCTGCTCTAAAGGGCTTCACTGAGATCGCACCAGAGGTGGAAATTGAATTGACCTTATCTGACAACAATGAAGATCTGATCGCCGGTGGTTTTGACGCAGCCTTTCGTATTGGAGAGCTGGAAGACAGCGCGCTCCTGCAAATTCAGCTCGCCCCGTATAGAATGATGGTCTGCGCGTCTGGTGAGTATTTATCAGAACACGGTGAACCGCAGATACCATCAGATATGGATCGCTTCCGCGCAGTTCTCTTTTCAAGAACTGGACGCAAGCCATGGCGATTCAAACAGGGGTCCGCAGAACAATGCTGGTCCCCTCAAACAAGAATATCTGTGAATTCCGGGCAAGCTGTGCGCGTTGCTGCGATTGCTGGCATGGGTGTCGCCATGTTGCCAGTAACCCTCGTCAGAAGCGACATCGCAGCAGGTAGGTTGGTGCAGCTACTACCTGATTGGAGCTTGCCTGAACAACCGATGGCCTTGATCTATCATCGTGACCGGTACATGCCACAAAGGCTAACAAAATTCCTCGATTTCGCGAAGTCGGTCTTTCGGAGCCAATTCGCATAGCCGACATTCGTGCATAACGCAGCATTCGGTAAAGAAGGGCTCGTTGGTGCCGTTCGCTGCGTGATGCACCAAGGTCTTCTATGCGGGACCAAGCAGGGTAATCGGGCTGACCGGATTGATGGGTCAGGTTCTTGATAGAGTTGCAGGATATATCTGCAATTTGAGGAGAACGAGATGGATTACTTTGTTGGTTTGGATGTGTCGCTGCGGTCAGTCGCTGTCTGCGTGATTGATGGAGATGGCCGAACGGTTCTTGAGCGCTCAGTCGCTTGCGAGATTGAAGATATCAGCGGCTGTCTTTCTGGCCTCCCTGTCAGTGATCTCCGGATCGGGTTCGAAGCTGAGGCGATGAGCCAGCACCTATTCTTTGGATTGCAGAGCGCTGGCTTTGACGTTGTTTGTATGGAAGCACGGCAGGTGAACGCGGCGTTGTCAGCGATGCGCAACAAAGCTGCCGATGAATTGGATTGGCGACTCCAAACCATCGATGCCAGAGGGGATGTCGATGCAACGCGAACGGCGTTGGCAGAGCTATTGTCCAGCCCACCCGATGGGCTCATTCTTGGCGGTTTCAACGCGACGGATCACACCGAAGTACTGGAGAAACTGGCCGCCGGTGGCACGACGATCTTGGGGTGGCACGCTGCAGCTGAGCCTGGTCCAATAGCCGGTACCCCGGTTTTTTCCAATATCACCACTGATCCGATGGCTGTCGCGCAAGTGGCGGCAGCCTACGCAATCGAAGCGACGGACCATCAGGCTGGCGTTGTCATTTTCACTGACACCCGTTTTGGTATCGCTGTGGCCAAATCAGACGAGATGGCACAGGTCATTGAAAGCTGTGCGACATGTAAGGTTCTCGACATTGTTGATATGCCACTTGATCAAACAAGCGCCAGAATGAAGCAGGTTGAACCGGCTTTGCGGGCGTTCGTAGAAGGTCCGCAAAGTTTGAGCGCGCTCATCACATAATTTAGCGGGTGCGGCGAATGTCTCCTCTGACGGGCTGCGCCACAGCATCCCGAGGTCAGGTCGAGAGTCCGCAATGGGCCGTTATTACAAATCATTCAGCGGCCATGTTTTTCAACGTGGACCTGAGATCGGTAGCAAGTGCGGCTGCCGTTGGGTCGGTGCAGTTTGCCAAGAGCCAGCCTTGTATTTCAGCGGGACTGTGTTTTGTGGTGCCGAGGCGTGTCTCGAATTCAGCGGCAAGCGCATCTTCGGTTGGGAAAAAGCGATCAAACAGCCGCCGTGCGGTTTGCGCCCCAACCAGCCCCAGTTCGGTATGCACATCGGCGCGGCCTGAACGGATGAGGGCCGGGTCGAGCTTTTCTTTATGGTTCGTGGTCATGATCAACGCACGCCCCTCTTGTGCCGCGACCCCATCAATGGCGTTTAGCAGGCCGGAGAAGCTGACGCCCGAGCGCCGCTCGCCGCCGTCTCGCTGGGTGAAGATCGCATCGATATCCTCGATGGCAATCAGGGAGCCGGCCGGTGCGGACATCAGTGCTTCGCGCAGATCGTCATCTGTCAGCGTGCTCCGCCCGACATCTAGCGTCGCGATATCAAGCGACAGCTCAGACGCAAGAGCGCGGATCAGGCTGGACTTTCCTGTGCCGGGCGGCCCGTGGAACAGATAGCCCCGCCGCCATGGCACACCGCGTTCTGCATACCAATCATGGGCGGCGTAGAACCAGCGCATGTCGTCGACGACCTTGGTCACCCGGTCATCATCCACAAGGACGGTGTCCACAGAGCGGCGCGGGATGTCACCGAGGCTGTCCCAGTAATCTCCCTTAAGGACGTGCAATCCTGGTCCAATACGATCTTTGGTTTGTGCGATCTCGCGGCCCGCAGCAATCCACTGTAACACGGACGAGACATGGCCGAACAGAACGGTGATATGCAGCGTCTCCATAGGGCGTTGGTTGTGCGACCCGCCGACCTTGGCTTTCTCGTTGATATTACGCTCAAGACGGCAAATCTGCCCCCGCCAGATGAACCAGTGCCGTCCGGGCGCGGGGGCATAGCCTTTTGTGCCGTTCGCCCAACGCCCGTCGGTCATGCGCACATGTCTGGATTTGGCGAGCACGTGATTGTGCTCCATCCATATGCAGAAATGGCGATATGCGGCACTGCGATTGTCCAGCGTTAGGCTGACCCAGACGTGGCGCATGATGAAGTGATAGAGCATGATCAGCCCGACGCGCAGGGTCGCAGCCGCCACACCGAAGGCCCCAAGCGCCAGACCACCAGCGAAGAAGTCGCTTTGCATCGCATCGGCGATGAAGCCATTGAGCAGGTCAATCATCGGCGTGCCCTCTCTTCGCTGAACGCAGGGCCCTTGAAACAACGCACAGGGTTCCCGCGCTCAAGCATGTTGTGAAGTTGGTTCTGATCGCCTTTTTGCGCCTCTGCGTCTGCGGTTGCTTGTGCTGACATCAATGCGTGGAGTCGTTCTATGGCCAGTGCCTTGTTACGATGTTGCGACCGCATTTCGCGGGCCGTCGCCGTCAGCCCCGTGGGCCGGTGCGTGGCCCGCACGGCGCTGTCGGTTGTATTCTGGTGCTGCCCACCAGGGCCACCTGCGCGGAAGCTTTCAAAGGTCACCTCGTGGGGCTGGATAGTGGCCCCTTGGGTGGTCGCATTTTGCAACGCAAAGACACCAATGAACCAGTTTGCCCGTTTGTGATGCGGCCGCAGCGTGCTTTTGGCGCGCCACCGGATAGAGCCGCACCAGCGCGTGGCGAATGTGGCCGCCCCGGCGCCATGCAGCACCACTACCGCAGACTTGAGTCCGTAACGCGTTGGCGTCGTGCTGGCGTCCAGATCAAGCCCTGCTGCTTCGGCATCGTCTTGCATCTGTTGCAAAACACCAGCGACAGCCTGCTGGCATTCGCCCGGACCATTCCCACTGGTGATCAGGAGGCAGATTTCGGTAGCATTGCTCATGTCCGGCCCTCCGTCCGTGTTTTCTTGAAAGTCAACAGGGGATGAAATGTTGCGACAGGCGTTGCGGCCCCAGTTGCCTCAAGATCGGTGACCACCGCCAGCGAGGATTTGTAGGCGAGCGGAGCCTCTTCGATCAGCAAGTCGCGGTCTTCACAAACGACACGCCCCCCGAACGGCGTCCGCTGCATGGCCGCGATATCAGAGCGTTTCGTACGCACCCGACCGTGCATTGATCTGCGATCATAGCGCCGCCCAGCCCCATGCGCGGTAGAGGCCAGCGTATCGTCATGGGCCAAAGGGCGCAGCAGGTAGCTTGCCGTCGCGCGAGAGCCCGCCAGTGGGACCAACGGCATGTCGGCCTTTGCTGCACCTTTGCGGTGCAGCCAGCCATCACCGCGTGGCTCTAACAGGTTATGCGGGGCATCTGTGATCAGGCGGAGGTCGGCGCGCAACGCCTCGGCTGCGCGTTCGGCGATGATTTGGCGATTCAGGCTGGCCCACCGCACCGCTTGGTCGTGGCCCTGCATGTACTGCGCTGCGTCGTCAGGTGTCATCCCCGAGACTGCCCCTGATGGAAGGCCGCCAAACACCGCATTGCCAAGACTGCGAGAGCCAGAATGAACCAGTAGATAGGTCACGGCCTTGTCCAGGCCTACGTCCGTGTCGCAGGCCACGAGGGTTTGAACCTCGCAAAAGTGATTGCCACCGCCGATAGTCCCCAGCGATTGTGCAAACGCATTGGCAGGCAGACCCACGTCGCCAAGACGGCCTCCGTAGTCGACATGCGCCGCGTCGCCCAGCACCCGTATGCGCCGGAACGCTTTTTCCAGCTTCAGCTTGCGCACAGGTAGGTCAAGCTGGAACAGCGACATCCCGCATCCGATGTCGTTGCCGATAAGCAGCGGATAGATGCGATCCGCCAGCACCGCACAGCCCACGGGGCCGTATTTACCGGGATGTAGGTCGGGGAAGGCCGCGATATGCCGCACCCCATCCCAGCCTGCGACGTGATCAAGTTGTGCCTCGGCGCGGCCTTCGATCCAAGCTGTAGATGTATAGAATTTCGTGATGGTGCTGCCGCTGGAACCAGCAGACATGCGACCACCAAAGACAGAATTGCCCATGGAGTAATACCCAATTTTCGTAATGTAGATGTGCCGACACTAGGGTCAGCGCGTAGGACCACTGTCAGCCGCGTGCGGGCTTACTTAGTGATCTGCCCCTGAAGGGCGATGCGATGGATAGACATGTGGTGCCCTTTCTTGGCTGGGGTTACGAGATGGGTCAGACCGACCGCTGGTGTCGTGCTCTAGGCGGCTCCGTTGATTCCATCAAACTGAATTTTGCCGCGCCCCGCAGGTGTGACATTTTGGCTACGATGTATGATGTATGGAGTCTCACCCTTATCCAAAGACGGTAAAGTTGAGAGTCTGCTCATTTGTGCAGACGCAGCGAATGACCGCAAAGCGGGCTGCGATCGCAGAACGTCGGCAGTGTCCTGGAGGTCAGCTATGGGCCGAGATGTCAAACCTGGCGCATGGCCCGCGCAGTAGGGTGGGTGCCAACAACTACTTTGGGCTCGCGGCAACTGGATGCCATTCTGGCTATTGGTTTTGAACAGCCGACTTAGAGTTCTCAACACGGCAGCGCATATGCTCAGGAAATCAGGGCGTGTCCATTCGGTGCTGCCTCTGAGGCGCTAGACTTGCCAACAAATGCTGTACCGCAAGGTAAGATGGGCTTGGATCGTTAAAATTACAGGAATTCTTATGTGGTTGATACTAAACAGGAAGGAGTCCCATCAATTCAGTCCCATCATTTAAGGATTCCGACATGAATTGTCGGAACACTTAGATTCTGAGACCGTAGATGCAACGAATTCAATGGCTTAGCATTTTCAACTAATGAAACTCTGAACTTTGCGAGCTTTCCGTACAGTTCTCGCTAAGCCAACCTTCAAATCGTGAGCCGTCAGTGTCCGCTAAGCGAGCAAAGTTCACGTTCGCTGCGGGCACCTCAATGACCGCTTTCAGAAACGCCCTGCCTACCAAGCATTGTAGGCAAGGTATTTACCGCTCATTTCGATTTTGACGCGGTCGCCTTTGGGGTTTTCGACGCGTTCGACCGTCATGTCGAAATCGATGGCAGACATAATGCCGTCGCCGAATTTCTCGTGGATCAGCGCTTTGAGCGTGGGACCGTAAACACCGACGATTTCATAGAACCGGTAGATGCAAGGATCGGTCGGGACCGTCTGTGCGAAGTTCTTTGTGGGGCTTTCTGTGAGCACCTCAACCGCTTCGTCAGAGAGCGACAACAGCTCACCCAATGCCGCCGCCTTGTCCGCTGGAAAGGCATTCATGCCGACACATGCGGAATGGGTAAAAACCGGGGACATGTCGATCTTTTCGGCAATATCTTCCCAGCCGAGGCCCGCGGCTTTCTTGGCTTCGAGGATCATCATTGTTACGTCGTCTTTGGTCAGCATAGTGGACTCCATTTTTTAATGTGTGTGGTTATTTTGAAAGTTGTACGGCGAGGAAGATTGACAGAACCGCCAGCGCAATCGACAGGCATTGCCAGAATTTCAGAGGGTCACGTTCCATCAATGGCCGCGCGTGGCGCTTCTGATAGGCCGCTGACGGCGTGCGTAAATCCTTTATGAAATCCGAAAACGTCTCATATCGTTTGTAAGGATCGGCGTGGACGGCACGCGATAACGCCTCATCCATCCACGGGGCCAACACACGTGCATCCCCTTGTGCCGAACGATACCGCAACGCGGCGCGATCACGTGGGCTGCGAATTCTGGCGATTTGAGTGCCGTAGGGCAGATACCCCGTCAGCATCTCATAGGCGATGACACCGAGGGAAAACATATCGGATCGAAAGCTCACCGCCTCATTCGAGAAGTACTCAGGGGCAGTGTATTGATAGGTCCCTAGGATGCCGGCCTCTTCGGGGAACGGTGCCGCCTCTTGCACGCCCGCGACATAGGCCGCGCCGAAATCGATCAGCTTCACGACACCATCGTCGGTGATCATGATGTTTTCAGGACGGATGTCCTGATGCAGCATTTCGCGCCGATGGAATGATCGGAGACCCTTCACGGTCTGCTCAATGATGTCGCGCACTTGCTCCAGCGACGGTTGCGGGTTGTCCGCCATCCATTGCCGCAGGGTCTGGCCTTCGATATATTCGGTCACTGAATAAAGGTAGGCGCGTGGTGTCTCTAGCGGCGGTGGCGCGCAGAGCAGATGCGGGTTCGAAAGCCGCCGTGCGATCCATTCCTCTAACACAAACCGGCGCAACTGTTCAGGATCATCCCGCGTCTCTGACCCCGGAATTTTCAGCGCAACCTTCATCCCGTCTGGCGCCTTGGCCAAATAGAGATGGGACCGGTGGTTTCCGTGCAAAGCCCGCAAAATCTCATACCCGTCAAGGATATCCCCGGCATTCGGAATAGGCGGGAACGGCAGGGTGAGATCGTCGGTATTGATGCCGGCGGGCCCTGTGGGCAGCGTGTCGATCCGGACGATTTGCACTGTCATGTTGTCTGGACTGCCCGCCTCATGGGCGGCGGCCACGATATCATCCGCGGCGGTTTGAAGATCACCGGCCGCAATCTGTGCCACGACCTGCGTTGGTGTCCAAAATTCGTGAACGCCGTCGGATGTCAGAAGGAACACATCACCTTGCGCTAAGGCAACGGACTTGTAAGAAATTTCAATAGTTTGCCGCGCACCCATCGCCGCAGACAACATTCCCATGCTTTGATGATCAACGGTCAGTGGTTCCAGCGATCCACCTGACACCCGCCAGATACGGCTGTCACCGACGTGGAACAAATGCGCCTGCCGGGCCTTGAGGATCAGTGCAGCGAGGGTGCAAACATAGCCACGGTCCACTTCCCCCGATGGGGTTCCCGCCGTTTGTGCGTGCAGCCAACTGTTGGTGGCATTGATCACCGTCGAAACGGAGGTCTGTGCGGCCCAGCTATCGGGGGTCGCGTAATAGTCTGTCAGCAGTGATTTCACGGCTGTCTCTGCCGCGATGTGGCTGACATCGGATGTGGAAATACCGTCCGCCAAAGCAACGGTGATCCCCTTTAACGACATAGCGCGCCCGTTGGGGACGAGCGCGCCATGAAAGTCCTGGTTCACCGCCTTGCGTCCTTTGCTGGACGCCTGACCAAGCGAGACCGAAATCTGGGTCATATCTGAATAATGTTTATTCAATGTCGCGCTTTCGGTGAAACCCTCAGCCCGGTGTTTGGGCTGAGGGAGGTTCATCTGTTATTCAGCAGGCGTGCCAACACCGGCAACACTGCGCTTTGGCGATGTTTTGTAATGTGTCGAATAGATCATGCCGCCAACGAATGTCAGGCCGCCCACAAGATTGCCAACAATAACAGGGAATTCGTTATAAAGCAGGTAGTCGCCCCATGTGAATTCACCGCCCAGCATGATGCCTGATGGGAACAGGAACATGTTCACGATTGAGTGCTCAAATCCAAGGTAGAAGAACACCAGGATTGGCATCCACATCGCCATGATTTTGCCAGACACTGATGTCGACATCATCGCAGCAACAACACCTGTGGACACCATCCAGTTACACATCACAGCGCGGATAAAGACTGTCAGGAAGCCCGATGCGCCTGCAGCGGCATAGCCAACTGTACGTGCTTCACCGATCACCCCGATCCGTTGGCCGACCGCGTTAGGTTCATGTGAAAACCCGGTCGTGAAGATGACAGCCATAAAGACCGCTGTCGTCAGCGCGCCTGCGAAGTTGCCGCAGAACACAAGGCCCCAGTTGCGGAATACGCCTTTCCATGTGATCCCCGGACGCTTTGCAATAACGGCCAAAGGGCAAAGTGTGAAAACACCCGTCAGCAGGTCAAAGCCAAGCAAATAAAGCATGCAAAAACCAACCGGAAACAACAGGGACGCCACCAAGAAGTTGCCCGTGTTCACGGCAATCGTCACAGCGAATGCTGCGGCAAGCGCCAAGATCGCCCCAGCCATATACGACCGGATCAGGGTGTCTTTCGTCGACATCAAAACCTTGGATTCACCCGCGTCGATCATCTTTTCCGCGAATTCTGAGGGTATTACATATGACATATTGTCAGTCCTGCGTTGTGGGAAGGGAGGTTAGAGACCTAGCAAGACGGTGTCGCCATCCAGCTTGATTGGGAATGATTGGGTTTGACCGTCGTCCGCGCCCTGGGCCGTGCCCGTATCCAGCGCGATCACCCAGTTGTGCAGCGGGCAAGTGACGCAACCGTCATGGACGATGCCTTGGCTCAGCGGGCCGTTTTTATGTGGACATTTGTCTTCCAAGGCGAAGACACGATCGTCGCTTGTGCGGAACACCGCGATGGTCATATCGCCGTTTTGGACACAGCGCGATCCTTGCCGCGGAATGTCTGTCAGCGCGCCGATCGCAATCCAGTTTTTGGCTTGTACATTCATTCTGCCGCCTCCAGCTTGATATTGGCCATCGGCGCAAATTCATGGGCCTCGGCCCCTGCGACACGTTCGGCCCAGGGATCGATTTGCACGAATGTCTGCGAATAGACGAACCGTTCGTAAAAGCCTTGGCGTGCGTCGGCATCGTTCATGATCAGATCATTGATGTGATCGTAGCCAAGCCGGTCGGCCCATTTGTAAATACGCTCAAGGTAAAAGCCCGTCTCGCGGTAATATTGGGTCAGGGCGCAGACGTATTCGATGGTCTCTTTCTCGGTCGCGACCGTTCCCATCTTTGTGGTGCCTTGGATGTGCAGACCTGCGGCACCCCCATAGAGAATTTCAAACCCGCTATCGACGCAAACGATGCCGATGTCTTTGCAGGTAGATTCAGCACAGTTCCGTGGACACCCCGATACCGCCAGTTTCAATTTGGCCGGCGCCCAAGAGCCCCAAAGCGCGCGTTCCAGATCAATGCCCAGCTGCGTGCTATCTTGCGTCCCAAAGCGGCACCATTGCTTGCCGACACAGGTTTTGACCGTCCGCAAACCCTTGGCGTAGGCCGCACCCGATACCATGCCTGCATCATTAAGGTCTTTCCAAACGGGGATGAGCTGCTCTTTCTTTACGCCCAGAAGATCGATCCGCTGGCCACCTGTGACCTTGACCGATGGGACGTCGTATTTATCAACGACGTCAGCTATCGCACGCAACTCATCCGCCGTTGTCATGCCGCCGAACATGCGGGGCACGACGGAATAAGTGCCGTCCTTCTGGATGTTGGCGTGAATACGTTCGTTGATGAAACGGGACTGTTGATCGTCGACATATTCGCCGGGCCAATCGCTGAGCAAATAGTAGTTCAAAGCGGGGCGGCACTTTGCGCAACCTTCAGATGTGGACCATTCAAGCTCCTGCATGACCTGCGGAATGCTCTTGAGGCCCTTGGCCTTGATCATCCGGCGCACATAGCCGTGGCCGTGGGTGGTACAACCACACATGCCTTCGGCCTCGGGCAGCTTGAATTCATCACCCAACGTCAGGGCCATCACACCTTCGACAAGGCCGGTACATGTCCCACAAGACGCAGACGCCTTCGTGTGAGCGCGAACTTCGGCCAGGGATGTCAGCCCTTTATCGCCAATAACTTTGACGATCTGGCCTTTTGTGATGCCGTTGCAACCGCAAATCTCGGCGTCGTCTGCAAGGTTCGCCACTGCCGCCAGCGGGTCCATCGCGCCACCGCCTTGGTGGGCTTGACCAAAGATCAATGTGTCGCGCATCTCGGCGATATCTTCGCCGGATTTGAGCATTTCATTGTACCAAGCGCCATCCTCGGTCGCGCCATACAGCACCGCACCAATGATCTTGTTATCCTGAAGAATAACGCGCTTGTAGGTGCCTGCCTTGGCGTCGCGCAACACGATATCATCGCGGTCAGCACCTTCGGCAAAATCACCCACCGAATAAAGGTCAACACCAGTCACCTTAAGTTTGGTTGGGGTTTCCTGATGCGCAAAAGCGCCGTCAGTGTTGCCAGCCAAATGACCAGCCGCAACCCGTGCCATCTGGTAAAGCGGGGCCACCAGACCGTAGACCATGCCGCCCACTTCGGCGCATTCGCCAACCGAATAGATGTCGGGGTCCGAGGTTTGCATGGCTGCGTTGGTCACAATACCACGGTTCACCTCAAGGCCCGCGTCTTGGGCTATCTGCATGTTCGGGCGGATACCCACGGCCATGACAACCAGATCGGCATGGATGACCGTGCCATCGTCAAGCTCAACGCCTTCAACGGCATCAGTACCCAAAATTTGTTTTGTGTTGGCCTCGCAGCGGATGTCGATGCCACGGCTTTCCAGCTCTTTTTCCAGCAGGTAACCGGCTGACGTATCCAACTGACGCTCCATCAGCGTTGACATCAGATGAAGCACGGTCACATCCATACCCTGCATTTTCAAACCGGCGGCAGCCTCAAGACCCAACAGCCCGCCACCAATCACAATCGCACGGCCACCTTTCTGGGCCGCAGCCATCATGGCCTCGGTATCATCCAGATCGCGATAGGCCAAAACGCCCCTTAGGTCATGGCCGGGGCACGGAATGATGAACGGGTTCGACCCCGTCGCCAGCACCAGCTTGTCATAAGTTTCGGTGACACCGGTTTCGGTGGTGACCGTCTTATTGGCGCGGTCAATCTGCGTGACCTTCGCCCCCTTGTGCAGGGTGATGTTGTGCTGCGCATACCAAGCATCATCGTGGATGATGATATCTTCATATGTCTTTTCGCCCGACAGAACAGGCGATAACATAATACGATCATAATTGACGCGCGGTTCCGCATTGAAAATCGTAACATCAAAGCCATCTGACGAGGCCTCAAACAGATGTTCCAACAGACGGCCTGGGGCCATACCGTTACCAACAATGACAAGACGTTTTCTGGACATAGCAAGAGCGACCTTTGCCTGACTCCACAAGGAGTTGGGTTTCAGAGATAGCTTCGTTGCTGGGTTGGGAACTGTACGCCGTTGCAGAGCACCAATGCGAACACCCATAGAGAGGTCAGCCTAGGTGTCCAATTCTGAGGAGCTTATTCCCAAAAAAAACGACCAATTAACATATTGCTAGCGTTTTAAGCACGTTTTTAGGGCTACTTGCTTAGAGATTGAGCGGCCTACGAATGCATCGAGGCCATTTGCAACAACTGCCAATCTCGCGCGCACCAGCTCAGCGAGAAATATTTGCCTCGTTCATTGCGCGCAATGCGGCAATCCTAGGCTGCACACCTAATGGATTAATTACGCATTGTCTGGGGAATAACGCGATTTTGATGGGGCAGGGCACCTACCCGCTGACCTAGCCGTGCAGCATGAATGCTCGGATGTGGTTACTTCACAACTGGCGCAAAAATTTACATTGGAACCGTCGGCTATCAGCAAGTTGTTCGCCAAGTCGCAATGGCCGCTTCTGGACCGCAGCGATTTGACCGCAACGGGCGGCGTGAACGACACAACGGACGGAGCGACGAGTCTTTCAAACAGACTGCGCTTTAGTTGGTGCCCTCAATGTCTGCTCGAAGATCGTGCAGGGGGTGGGGACCACTTTCTGCGTCTTGAGTGGGTCTTAGCCGCGTCAACGATGTGTGCACATCACGTGCGTCCATTGAATGGTCAGTGCTCCAGCTGTTTTGCCCATTCTGAGATGCCCGAATGCGCATTGTACGGCACCCAGATCGCATTCATTTGCCCGACATGCGGAGCGCCACTTGATGGCCAGCTTGGCATAGATTACGTCGCGCCAACGCGCGTGCGTGAAATGCTGACTTGCCCGACGACCCAGTCACTTTGGCGCAGTATCATCCGTTATGAGCAGTTTTTGATATCCACACCTGGAAATCAACGACACTACAGCAAGAAGCGCAAAATGGCCCTGATCATCAAGTCGCTCGCTGATATGTTACTACATGCTAGCCTAGGAACATCATTCCGACCGCTCGACTGTTTCGACAATCGGTATTTCAACGCGCCTAGAAAGCTGGGCTTCGCGACACGCGATCTACGGGAACCATTTGCGCCATGTGTAATAGGTCGCGTCGCTGACACCAGCACTTCTGCAGGCTGTCGCTACATCTGAGCCAGACGCTAGGCTCAGTTCAATCTCTCGCAAAAGCCGACGAACATCTTCATCAGAATACCGTTTCCGTGCCATCAATCCAATCTCCAAAACTAAGCCAACTTTGGCACAGTTTTAGGGGGCAAAGACAGTTGAAGAAATTGCTTCGGACATGGCGAGGAACGATGTCGATGTTGAAAACTTGCAGATCGCCAACCTCGGCCTGTTTGCCAATCCTGACAACGCCTTGAAACTGATTACGCTTCACAACTCTACAGGACGTGAGTTTGAAGCGGTTGCAATAATACACGCCAATGAAGGCAACATTCCGCATTTTGCTGCAAACACGCAGTCTGAGTTCGATGAAGCGCGCCGACTATTCTATGTCGGCATCACGCGCGCCAAGAGGCACCTCATGGTTTTTTCCGACCAAACGCATTATCGAAACGTTCCGTCGCGTTTCATTGGAGGGGCTGGTCTTGCATAGGTGCCAACAACTACTTGGCTGGCGACAACAGGATGCCACGGTAGTTTTGGCTTTGATAAGCCGACTTGCAGCGCTGAGCACGCCATCGCCAATGCTCGCGAAACTCTGGCGTGTCAATTCTGTGCTACCTTTGAGACCTTAGACTTTCCAGCGGAAGCTGTAGAGTGAGATTTCCCGCTTATGAGGTGTTTAGATCGTCAGAACTACGGGAGTTCTTATGTGGTTGATAATAAAGGGGGAGGAGTCTCATTAATTCAGTCCCATTATTTAAGAATTCCGACAAGTTTCGTTGCTACAAGGCAGTGATCGCATAATCAGTATTATGTAAACAAAATCCACTTCTGATATTCAATTGGCTTTGAATCAAACATGTTGGTCACAGTACGAAGTCAAACTAAATTGGTCACAACCTGGGTTGCACCCGGGGCTCTCAACTCTTAACACATTGAAGACCATTTGATCAGGCCGTCAGTCTTAGTTTTGCATTGTCATGCATTGATGGCTTGTTAGAAAGTTGGAATTGTCTGACTATCTCTTTCAGCTGCGTTGCTTCCGTCACTAGGCTTTGGCCCAAAGCAAAGTGCTTCACCTGCCTTATTGACAAGCTTCGTTCCTTCGGTGACCTCAGCGGAACTCTCGCTGATAAATAAGGTCCGACACTTCTTATGCCGCCTCAGAGGATCGTTGCGCCAAAGCACGTACTTCAGATGCGACCACAGCAAAGCCGCGACCGGCCTCGCCAGCGCGTGGTGCCTCTACACCGGCATTCAAGGCCAACAAGTTGGTTTGAAACGAAATATCTGAAATGACGTCGGTTAAGAACGCTATGACACCGACCGTTTGTGTAAGTCGCAACACCATGTCCACATTTCGTTGGCCTGCGGTACCGAGTTGTTCTTGGTTTGCAACGATCACATCGACAGCATGAACCAGTTGCTGCCTCATCGCAGGTCCAATGACGTCTAATGTGTTTTGATTTACATCATGCATTCTATCCCAGGTTGCTTGTACAGAATAGACGGTTTTATACAATTTATCAATATCTTGGTGCCCGTCTTGTATGTGAGCAGACATTTCCAACATCCAAGGTTCCGGCGTCGCCCCAGCTGTGTCGGGCTCCATAGATTGTAGTGCCGTCCGTGCATCATTAAGCGCATTTTTACTTGCTTCGACCAACGACTGCTCGCCTGTTGCCGCCAATTGCGCGGCTGCGTCACGTCCTATGCGAAGTTGTGTTGATATCGATGTACGCACAGTGCTTTCGGCAAGAATTTCATTGAAACTTTGTCCAGGGCGTGTGACGTTTTCCAGCGCCCACATTGCCGCTACGACCAGATCATATTGCGTCCCCACCTGTGCAACCATGTTCTGCAATGCTTCCCGAAACTGGGTCGTTTCGCCAAATGCGACTTGGTAGTTCGCGGCCAATTCAGCAACAGAAACAATGTCTGACCGTACTTGATCGGGAGCAGAGCCCACCATGGGGTCGGTGATATCACCATGTATTTGTTCAAAGCCGTTGTTTACGGTCGCAATCGCATCGTCAGTCGGTCAGTCCGAAACTTTAGAGCAGCAATGCGCACTTCAACAATGTCTTCGACAAGATTACTGATCTGCAAGGTTTGCTGGGTTGTGGTTCGGTAATCTTGATAGCTCCGCCTCAGCTTGCTGACCCCGAGGTACGCCATAGCGGCGAGGCCTACGATGGCGCAGGTGAGAATCGCGCATCCAATATTGATACGGTTTGTTACCAAAATTGAAGACATCAGCGGTCCCATCACAGATTGATGATGCTATCGATAGCCCTGCTCTATTGAGATTGCGTGAATCGCGATTCGCGTCAAAACATCTAATTGCATTCACATCGCAAGCCACTGTAATTATTACTTATTAAATGTATTGGCCTGACCATAGTACGATCTATGCCAATTCACATAGTCCGCCACACCGTCTGCGATAACGGTCTGCGGTGTGTAATTCGTAAGCTGTCTGAGCAGTGCGTTCTCCGCCCATGTTGCCTTGACATCACCCGGTTGCATGGGCAGCAGCTGTTTGTCGGCGGCGATCCCACAGGCGCTCTCAATCGCGGCAATAAAATCCGCAAGCTGCACAGGCGTCCCATTACCAATGTTCACAACACGCCAGGGTGCGACCGGTGAAAGGCTGTCGCCATCTTGCGCATCCCCCTGCCCCGGAACGGCTTCAAACAATAGAGAAATCGCACGCACGAGGTCACTTACATACGTGAAATCCCGCATCATATCACCATTGTTAAACACTTTGATCGGCCGTCCTTCAAGGATCGCTTGGGTGAACAAATAAGGTGACATATCCGGCCGCCCCCAAGGTCCATAGACGGTGAAAAACCGAAACATCGTTGTCGGGATATCAAAGAGATGCGCATAGCTGTGCGACATCGCCTCAGTCGCTTTCTTCGTCGCCGCATAATAGGACATGGGCGTATCAACCTTGTCGGTTTCTCGATAAGGCATCGTTGTATTTGCGCCGTAGACCGAGCTGGTCGAGGCCATCAGCAAATGCTTGGGTGGATGCGCGCGTGCGGCCTCCAGCAGCTCAAATGACCCCATCAGATTGGCCTGCGTGTAGCTGCGCGGGTTTTCGATGGAATAGCGCACACCCGCTTGCGCCGCCAAATGTACCACGATGTCAGGGCGATGTGCGGCAAAAACAGCGTCTAAGAAACCAGGGTCCTGCACGGCGCCTTTGATGGGTGTGTAATGAGGGTTTGTGATCAAAGTGGCTTCGCGTGCCGCCTTCAGGTCAGGGTCATAGTAATCATTGTGGTTGTCTACGCCGACCACTGCAGCCCCCTGCCCCAACAACAGCTGGCTCAGGTGAAACCCAATGAAACCTGCGGCACCAGTAATAAGAACGGTTTGATCAGGCATCAGTCGACCTCGAAAAGGTCACGGGTGAATATTTTATGGGACACGTCACGCACCTCATCTGTAATGCGGTTGGCCAGTATCAGATCCGCCCTCGATTTAAAGGCTTCGAGATCGTTGATCACTTCGCTGCGGAAAAAGTGTGGTTCCTTCAGAACCGGTTCATAGACAGTGCAGGTGATCCCCTTGGCTTTGATACGCTTCATGATGCCTTGGATCGAACTGTCGCGAAAATTGTCTGACCCGGCCTTCATGACCAACCTATAAACTCCTACAGTTTTTGGATTTTTTGCAATGATTTGGTCTGCGATGAAATCCTTGCGCGTGCGGTTGCTGTCCACAATGGCCGAGATAAGATTTTGCGGAACCTGATCGTAATTCGACAACAGTTGTTTTGTGTCTTTGGGCAAGCAATAACCGCCATAGCCAAAGGATGGGTTATTATAGTGGTCACCGATCCTGGGATCGAGGCTGACGCCTTCGATCACCTCACGGGCATCGAGATCATGCGCGATAGCGTAGCTGTCCAATTCGTTAAAATAGGCGACCCGCATCGCCAGAAAAGTATTTGAAAAGAGCTTGATCGCTTCCGCCTCGACGGCCTTGGTAAAAAGGACGGGCATGTCTTTTCGGATTGCCCCTTCAACAAGCATTTCTGCGAACTGACGACCTGTGTCTGTGTGTGCGCCAACGACAATCCGAGACGGGTATAAGTTGTCTTCCAAGGCGCGACCTTCACGCAGGAATTCCGGCGAGAAGATAATATGTTCATAGTTCAATTGTTGCTTTAAGCTTCGCGTGAAACCAACTGGAATTGTTGATTTAATTATAATAGTCGCCTCTGGAGAAACCGTGCGCGCTTGGGCAATGACCTGTTCGACGCTGCTGGTGTCAAAGAGATTGGTTTTTGGATCGTAGTTTGTGGGTGTCGCGACAACAATGTAATCCGCACCGGTCATTGCAGCAACGGCATCGGTTGTCGCGGTCAGGTCAAGCGCGTGATCGGCTAAGTAGCCCTCAGTCAGAGGATCTTCGATGGTGGAACGGCGATCATTGATTGCAGCGACACGATTTTCGTCAACATCAATCGCCACAACTGCGTTGTGTTGCGCAAGCAAAATCGCATTGGACAACCCGACGTAACCTAGTCCTGCAACGGCGATCTTCATACTGTTTTTCCTCAAAAGAGTTTTCGTGCGCCAGTGGTTACAGGAACCATTTGTCAGCCACAAACGCTTTGTCGTTTTTGCGGTACGATGTCGACCCGTTCAGATGAAGGCTGCCACTCTTGCGGTTTCCCTCAATTCCAAGGCCCGGCTTGTACGATTGTGTTACGTCTTGTTTGCATCGCCAAGATCATTCAAGAACGCAGCAGATGATTGAAAAGACAGCTCATACCTCTCGACATGCTTACGCTGTTGGACCGAAAGAATACCTTTGCAAACCATTTGAGGTGGGCTTGTGACAGGTGAGGTGATTGTCCGACGTCTAGCAGGCCATTAGGTGGGCAACATTGCGGTGCTGGACGTCGTTGAGCGGGTGGTTGGCAAAGCTCGCCACATTGCATTGTTCTTTGAGGCGGGTGTAGATCCTGCCTTGATAGCTGGGCCAGTGGGCGCAGAGCTGATCCAAACCGGCTCAATTGCGGGTGCGCCAATCTTGACCTTCGCGCTGCCATTGGAGGTCAAACCGGTCTTTCAATTCGCGGACGAAGCGATCTCTTTGACACCGGCAGAGGCCGAATTGGACTTACTGCGGGCGCGTAACACCTGTTTGGCCACACGCAATGGCGAAGATGCAGAGACGGTTCTGGATTGGCTAAACTACCACCACACTGCACATGATTTGCATGGTGCGGTGATCCTGGACCGTGCTGAACCGGGCACAGACAAGGCGTTTATTAACAAATTAACCGCAGGGTTGCGCAAGCGAAAGCTGCCTTGCCGTGTCGTGTCGTGCTTGTCAGCAGCGATCTGCCCATGGGCCAGCCTGAAATGCCTGCCGAGGCACACCCCTTTTGCGTGCCCGAAGCCCCGGGGAAAGACCGCATGGACGCCCCCCCACCCGCACCATGGGAAGCCCCTTTGGGGGCGCTAACGTGGTTCGAGATCGCCAAAACGCGGTTTCTGGCCGAAGCGCGTGCTGTGGCCAATATAGACGTGCACGATCTGATCCCGCACGGTGAGGAAACGGTGTTCGATGCGGCGGTGATGGCCAAAGGGGGGGTGATCGCCCTGTCGGGGCGCCACTGCTATCCATGGCGGGTCCGCAACGGCAAACGCACATTATTTGCAGATCACATCTGCATCCAATTCGACGCCAAGGGGGGGCGCCGGCGGTGGTGCATTGCACCGGCCAAGGCACCAGCCACTGCGGTCTGGCGGCTCTTACGCATAGGGAATGCCGCGGCTGATCCAGACGGTACACGTCTGTTCTATAGGCATATGGCCTTGCGGCATCCGACAGACAGCATTTCGACGATCGTCCCTAAAACCGCGCTCATTGAAGATGACGCTTTGCTGGCCCAAGCCCGTGATCATTTCGGCCATAACCCGGTGCGGGTCCCCCAAATCAAACCGGTCAAAATGCCCAAAGGGCGGGGCAGCCGGGCTATCGTGACCACGATGAAAAACGAGGGGCCATTTATCCTTGAATGGCTGGCCTATCATCGGGCCATCGGATTTGATGACATTCTCGTCTACACCAACGACTGTGACGACGGTACCGACGACATGCTTGCTATGTTGATGCGCAAAGGGGTCGTCGAACACAGAGACAACAAGTATCGGGAAATGGACCTCAAGCCGCAACATGCCGCCTTGCAAATGGCGGAAGATGAGCCGCTGATCTCTCAAGCGAAATGGGTGACATGCATCGACGTTGATGAATATGTGAACATCAAAGTCGGGGACGGTACGCTCGACGCACTTTTTGATGCGGTGCCGGATGCGAATATGATTGCCATGACATGGCGGCTTTTTGGCAATGCGGATGTGCATGGATTTGTCGACCGCCCCATCACAGAACAATTCCTGCAATGCGCACCGGAACTGGCCCGCAAACCGCACCAAGCCTGGGGGTTTAAGACGCTTTTTGCCAATATCGGGATATTCAAAAAGCTTGGCGTGCATCGGCCCAAAGGGCTGAACCCGCAACTGTGGGAGAGCATCCAATGGGTGAACGGATCAGGCGCCCCCCTACCCCACAATATGTTCCGCAACGGCTGGCGCTCGACGACGGACACTTACGGTTATGACCTGGTCCAGCTGAACCACTACGCCGTGCGCTCCGCCGAAAGCTTTCTGGTCAAGCGCGACCGGGGCCGTGTGAACCACGTGGATCGCGACCAAGGGCTCTCATATTGGTTTCGGATGAATTTTAATGAGCAAGAAGACAGATCCATTCAAGGCCGGTTGCCCATGATGCAGGCCGAGCTGAACAGGCTGATGGCGGACCCCGACATCGCGGCAGCCCATGCGGATGCGGTCGCCCGACATCGTGCCAAGATCAGCACGCTACGGGCCACCCCGATGTATGCAGACTTTTATGCGACGCTCACCAGCGCGCGTATGCAAAAGCTATCGCGGCTCTTGTCGCACTTCGGGGCCAACGTGTTCTTGTCGGGGCCAACGGTGATACCCGATGAGGTCGCCGAGCGTGATGCAGATGATGACTGGTTCTTTACAGTTGAAATGAAGGGCGACACGACCCACTAATCCTGCGCTTTACGTTTCGTCTGTAACCGGCGCATGATCCCAAGCTGTCGCAGCAATAACCTTTGTTGGTTCACCGGAAGCACCTTTGTCGGCGGCGTCTGCAAGAGCCGGGACATAAGGTAAAAGCCATCAGCTTCCTTCAAGAGCGCTGCAATCTTGGCTTTGCGCCATGCAACACCTGCCCGGTGCAGGCGCGTAACCTCGGCGTCTTTGCACAACTCTTGGATGCGCTCTGTGACAACGGATTGATGGCGCAGAATACGCTTGTCTTCAACATCGTCAAAGTTTCTGTCCACCCAATAGGCTAAATCAATTGGATCGCTCGTATGGTTTGGCTTGCCACGCGCGACCTTCACCAGAAAACTCTCCATCGCGCCCACGGCATAATGGTTGATCTGCGCAAGGCCATAGCGGGGTGCGTCATTCAATAAGACAGTACCAAGGACTGCAGGCATCGGATGGCCGTTCCCATCCACCCATTGGCCCGGGTCCTGTTCCGCAGCCAAATGCGGCCGGTGCACGCCCAAGCGGTCGTAACGCGGGGCATTACGGTAAAGCGACTTGAACTGCACCGCGCGCCACGGCCAGTTCAAATTGTCCGGCGCTGCCCGCGAGAACTGATCCATAATAGGTTTGTCATCAAAGGCTTGCACGGCGTTGTTGCCAAACATGCGCCACGGTATGGCAAAGCCCTCGGCGTCAGGACAAGCCGCGAACAAGTCTGTCAAATGGCCAGCACCCGCGTGGATGCACAAGAACTCATCCACATCCGTTACGTAGATCCAGTCCGCAGCCTTGGTCAGCTTATGCCGCCACGCTTTACTGAGTGCGCGCCATTGCACAGTCTTCTTGCCGCCCGCGTGATTACGCTCATGGCTGATGATACCAAGGGCGTCGAGCCTGTCCAGCAACGTATCTGTACCGTCTTCGCAATCATTGCTGTAGATGAGAAAATCTGTGACCCCGATATGTTGATGGTAGGCAATCCACTCAAGCACAAACGGTGCTTCATTTCGCATCGTTGTAATGGCAAGGACGCGCATAATGAGGGCTCCGATCTGGTCGGAAGCATCTAGCCCGCATAAGACGTCCATCGCAAGAGCCGCACAAAAAAGGTGCTAATGCGAAACAGTCTAAATCTGTCGTTTCCGACCGAGATATTAATGTTTTGATCAACTAGTCAAAGGTGTTAGAGGATGCGCATGACACGCTCTATCCTGATCCTCAATGGGCCAAATCTAAACCTGCTCGGCACACGCCAGCCCGAGGTTTACGGCCCCACAACGCTTGCCGATATCGAGGCACTATGTGCCGCCAAGGCCGTGGATCTTGGTGTAGAGATGGCGTTCACGCAAACCAACCACGAGGGGGTGTTGATCGATGCGATCCATGCAGCCCGTGGGGTGCATGCCGGTGTGATCCTGAATGCAGGCGCTTACACTCACACGTCAGTGGCTTTGATGGATGCAATTTCCTCGGCCATGGTGCCAGTTGTAGAACTGCACTTGTCTAATATACACGCACGCGAAACCTTCCGACATCAGTCTTTCATTGCTCCCGTGGCCATCGGCCAGATTTGCGGCTTTGGCGCAGCGGGTTACCCGCTGGCAATGGATGCGCTTGTCACCTATCTGGGAGAGCCGCAATGAACGATCTGATCACCCAGCTTGAAAGACTGACCAATGCGCGGACGGTCGAAGAGCTTTGGGACATCCACACACGCCAGTTGCACAGCTATGGCTTCGACCGGTTGATGTATGGCTATACCCGTTATCGGACCTCAAGCTCGCTTGGGGACCCGCAGGATTGGGTGCTTTTGTCGACGCAAAGTGCGGAATATATGAAGGTCTTCTTTGATGAAGGGCTGTATTATCACGCGCCTATGTTGAAATGGGCGTTGGCCAACAACGGCGCCTGCAGCTGGCGCTGGATGATGGATATGAACCGGATCGAGAACCTGACGCCTAGCGAAAAGCGCGTGATGGATTTCAACCGGCAGATGGATGTAACGGCCGGGTACACGATCAGCTTTCGGTCGATTTCAGAGCGGACCAAAGGGGCGATTGCGCTGACGGCCAAGGCGGGGGTGACGCAAGATCAGGTCGAACAGACATGGGCCCAATATGGCGATGCGATCATTGTCATGAACAACGTGATGCACCTTAAGCTGCTGACCTTGCCCTATTCGGGTGAACGGCACCTGACAAGGCGGCAACGCGAAGTGCTGCAATGGGTCGGTGACGGAAAGACGACGCAGGATATTGCGGTCTTGTTGGAATTGACACCTGCGACGGTCGAAAAACACCTGCGCTTGGCACGTGAGGCTTTGGATGTTGAGACGACAGCCCAGGCCGTCCTAAAGGCCGCATTTTATAACCAGATGTTCGTGGTAGACGCAGAAGCCTAACCGACTGGCCTAGGCCTGCTGCGCAATCTTGTTACGACTGACGCAAGGTCGTGAATCATTTTTTTACCGAAAGGTCAGGTTTCCCTGACTTTCGTAACGCAGCGTCAAACGGCATAAAGAAGATGTTCCGTGAGTGGTGGCCTTAGGCCTGGGAACAGCGGGTATTACCCCTTGAAATTACAAGGCTCTGAAATCCGTGCCGGGTAACCGGACGCTGGCACTTTGGGTTTGCCTGAGGGGCCAGCACTTTTGTGATATGTTTGCCCGTCGTCTCGATATTGGGCAAACATATACGGTCAGCGGCACCGCCTTTGTCCCAAGTGCGGTGCCGCCCTCCTGAAGACAAGGAAACCGCCTGCATTTCTGCAAGCGGTTTCTTGTTTTTTGGTGGTCTTAGGCGAAGTCGGAAACGTACACGAGCCCGAGATATCCAAGATACGCCTCGGGAACCTCGTCGACCGTGTCATAGTTAACGGTCTGATTGCCCTCATCTGAGAAGGATGTCACGCTGAGCAACCAGCTTTCGTCATCATCACCGTCAAAACGTACACGTTCGGTTCGTTCGCCATCTTCATAGTTAAAGATGATCGTATCTCCATCGTCAAACAACGTGCCCGCTGTTTCGATCTGACCATTTGCATCGTAATTGGTCAGCTTCTCCTGCCAATCTCTGGCACCACCCTGTCCGTCATCAGGATCGTCTTGGTAAACGACCGTCCGCACACCATTTTCAAAAAGCTCTAGCTTTGCCACGCCATCATCAAAAAGCGTTTCACGTCTCGCGATATCGCCCTCTTCAAAATAGGTCACGATGCTTTCCCACGCCTCTGCGCCGCCATCCACAGGGGGCTCACCATTGTAGAACCCATCAAGCTGCGTCATCTCGGTGCGCGTGCCGTTCTCGAACTCTTCGTACTTCAGCACGCCGTTGTCGAAGACCGTTTCGCGGTACTCAATTAAGCTAGACTGGTCGTAAGCTGTGTAGATTTGCTGCCAAGCATTTGCGCCGCCATCCAAAGGTTCTTCACTGTAGCTGAAGCCATCAAGCTGCGTCATCTCGGTGCGGATGCCGTTCTCGAACTCTTCGTACTTCATCACACCGTTGTCGAAGACCGTTTCGCGGTACTGAATTAAGCCAGACTGGTCGTATGTCGTATCGATCCGTGACCAATCATATGCGTTACCCGCGCCGAAATAGTCGTCAATCTGAACTGTCTCGCTAAGCGTCCCATCAGCGAACACTTCGACCTTAAATGAGCCGTTATCATACCGCGTTTGCCGCTCGGATAACTCGCCGTCGGAATAAAATAGTGTCACGACATCCCACGCATCAGAATAAAAATCGTCCACATCGACAGACAGGGAAAACGTTATTGTTCCGGCATCAAACAACTGCGTGGTGAAGACGCCGTTATCATATAGCAATTCGCGTTCTGAAATTTGGCCGTTTTGGTCATAAGAACTGTCTATCCACGACCAATCGTAGTCATCCCCATTGTCTACAAGAAGCGAATTCGTGATGACCCCGGCATTGAACGTCTGTTCTGTTGTGTTTCCATTGTCGTAAACAATGACACGTTCGGACAGGCTAGAGCTTGCGTAATCGTAAATGGTTTCAATCGTCTCCCACGCAAATGCATTGTTCGGGTCCGATTGGAACATGTAGGATAGAGCGCCGGTTTCATCGAACTCTTGTTCCTTTATTGAACCATCATCATATGTGATGATTCTACTAAAGACATGGCCAATTTCGGTTATGATCGTTGTTTCTATGCTGAACCAATTGTAAACGTCATTTTCATCAAATGTTATGCTTGTGGAAAGAGGCATGAGTAATCCCTTTGGTTGTGCAACTAAGGGCGTTCTATGTCGTGATCTCGACGAACGCTACTCCGAAAAAACGCAACAGTATATCTCTCCAACAGAAACAGCCCGCCGACATCGTCGACGGGCCATCACATGTCTTAAGCGTAACGCTTAATTGTTCAGCTTGGCCACCTCGGCAGCAAAGTCTTCTTCGACCTTTTCGATGCCTTCGCCGACTTCAAGGCGGACAAAACCTGTCACTTCGACACCGGCTTCTTCGGCAGCCTTTGCAACCGTGAGGTCAGGGTTCACAACGAATTGCTGGTTCAGCAATGTGACTTCGGCCATGTATTTCTTCATCCGACCAACGATCATCTTTTCGATGACCGCCTCGGGCTTACCGCTTTCGCGGGCGATGTCCATCTGGACCTGCTTTTCCTTCTCGACCACGGCTGGATCAAGGTCAGCCTCAGACAAAGATGCAGGGTTTGCTGCAGCGATGTGCATTGCAACCTGACGGCCAAACGCTTCGTTGTCGCCCGTCATTGCAACGAGAACACCGATGTTGCCCATGCCGTCGGCAGCAGCGTTGTGCACGTAGTTGACGACCGAACCACCTTCAATGGTAGCCATCCGGCGGACCGACATGTTTTCACCAATCACGGCAACCGCGTCAGTGACTGTCTGCTCAACCGATTTGCCTGCCATATCAGCAGCCTTCAGTTCATCAACGTTTGATGTGCCCAATGCGACCTGTGCGATACCAGCAACCATTTTCTGGAAGTCGGCGTTTTTGGCAACAAAGTCAGTTTCAGAGTTCACTTCAACCGCGACACCTTTGCCGCCTTCAACTGCGACGGCCACAAGGCCCTCAGCAGCCGTCCGGCCGGACTTCTTGGCGGCTTTTGCCAGACCTTTGGTCCGCAGCCAGTCAACGGCAGCTTCCATGTCGCCGTCGTTTTCTGTCAGTGCCTTTTTGGCGTCCATCATGCCTGCGCCCGTGCTATCGCGCAGATCTTTCACCATTGCAGCGGTGATTGCCATGTTACGTCTCCTAGTGAGAGGAATTTGAATTTCTGCGGGCGGGGGAAGCCCCCTGCCCGGCTATTATGAATGCGTTATTCAGCGGCAGCTTCTGCGGCAGGCGCTTCAGATGCAGCTTCTTCAGCAATCACTTCTTCCGCCAGCTCTTCCATGGCGCCCATATCAACGCCAGCAGCACCAAGCTGTGCTGTCATGCCGTCCAATGCAGCGCGTGACGCCAGATCAGTGTAAAGCGCAATCGCACGGGCCGCATCGTCGTTGCCAGGGATCACATAATCAACGCCGTCGGGTGAGCAGTTGGTATCAACCACAGCCACAACCGGGATGCCCAGTTTCTTGGCTTCTGCGATGGCCAGGTCTTCTTTGTTCACGTCGATGACGAACAAAAGATCAGGCACGCCGCCCATTTCGCGGATGCCGCCCAATGAAGCTTCCAGTTTGCCTTGCTCACGCTCCATGCCAAGACGTTCTTTCTTGGTCAGACCGGCAAAACCGGTGGCCGACGCTTCATCGATGGCCTTCAGACGGTTGATCGACTGCGAAACAGTCTGCCAGTTGGTCAGCGTGCCGCCCAACCAACGGTGGTTCATGTAGAATTGCGCAGATTTCTCCGCAGCGTCCATGACGGGCTTTGCAGCCTGACGTTTGGTGCCAACGAACAAAACGCGGCCGCCTTTGGCGACAGTGTCACGGATGACTTGCAGCGCTTGGTCCAGCAGTGGAACAGTCTGTGTCAGATCCATGATGTGGATGCCGTTGCGCGAACCGTAGATGTATTGACCCATCTTGGGGTTCCAGCGGGCGGTCTGGTGACCAAAGTGTACGCCTGCTTCAAGCAGTTGGCGCATGGTAAACTCGGGAAGAGCCATGTCGTTTTCCTTTTCCGGTTTCAAGCCTCAGCGGGGGATTAGCATGATGCCAACCGGTGGATCCTTTGGGATGTCTCCCCATCGGACCCGCCCCCGCCTGCGGGATTAAGTGAGCGCGCTATAGCGAGCGTCGGGGCCGGTTGCAAGCGTTGTGATGCCTCCGGCCCGGGTATTTTTTGGCAAATGCGAATGGGTTCTACAAGAACACCCGCTCAATGACCCAATATGCCCCGATCAAAGCGATTACGACAGAACAAGGGATCGCCACAAAACGCCGATAAGCTTCGACCTGATCACGTCGCTGGATCGATATGATGCAAAAAGCGGACACAAGCACAAATGAGATGGCCAACAGCAAACCCGCGTCCTCAAGCAGGGAGGCAGGCGCGCTGAGAACCGCCGCGAAGCCCTGCGCATTCATGACGACCAAGCCCACGCCAACGGCAAGCAAGACGGCATAAAGGATGGTACCACGCTGCGCCTCGTTCTCGCCGTCATCAACGCGCAATGCTTGCCAAACAAACAAGAACATGACGGCGACAACAACCAGCTGCCCAACCTCGACCCCGATGTTAAATCCGATCAGACCGGCGATAAAGCTGCCCTCAGGCAGGCCGAATTCGCCGAGCACCGACGCAAAGCCAAGCCCATGAAGCAGACCAAATCCAAAGATGATGAAAGGACGCCAGCGGCTAATGCCCCTCGCCCAGATGTTTTCAACAGCAATAAACACAATCGAGGCCGCAATCAGCGGCTCAACAATGTCTCCTGATACGTTGACATAGCCCAATGCGGCCAAGGCCAGCGTGATCGTGTGGGCCAAGGTGAACAGCGAAATTTGTAGCAGGAGCGGCCGAAACTGCGCTGCAAGAAAGAATAGTCCCAGCACGAACAAAATGTGGTCCAGCCCTTTTGGGACGATGTGGTCAAAACCAACCGGGATATAGTCAACAAAGGTCTGCCAACCAGTGGCCTGGCCACCACCTGCAAGCGCAATCTGATCCGTCAGGGCCCCCGCCTCAAGATAGGCATCGTACGGGGAAGGCACATCCATTTGACGCAGCACAAGCACGCCAAGCTCCGGCGCCCACCCAAATTGAACGTTGACGGTGTCGGCAGGCAACGGTGCACTGAACTGAATAGTAGATGTGCGGACAATTTCTACGTCAGCGGTCGGACCAACAACCACATTATCTAGCTCTGGGGTCAGCGGTGCGCCGTCTGCCGTCAGCGTAATGGCCGTAGCCATTTGCGGCCAAAATTCTTCAAATTCGGACGCAAGCGCATCGGGTGCCAGCGCCCGCAGTTCATCATAAGTCGCAGCTTCGGCTGCCTCATTTGTGTCGGCGGTCTCAGTCAGGTTGATACCCGCGACAAAGCTTTCGATGTTCGCGCTTACCTCAAAGACGATTCGTCCGTCGACTTCACGCATATCGGCGATCGAAGGCAAAACTTCATGGGCCTGAGCCACTGACAGCGTTGTGATCAACATCATCAGGGCGCTTGACAATAAGCCAAGGAAAGACACTTTTAACCTATCAAAAAAGGAAACGGTCATGCGCATTCTTGCCCTCATTTTTAGTGTTTTGACCGGGCCCGTTTTGGCCCATGAATTTTGGATTGAACCGGATGCGTATCAGGTTCCGACGGAAGGAAGACTTGAAGGAAATCTCGTAAATGGGCAAGAGTTTGCGGGGACAAAATTGTCCTACCTTCCACAAAGATTTGCCAACTTCGCCGTTTTCGCAGGTGCTCAGGCCGAGCGCGTCCAAGGCCGCCCCGGCGACATGCCGGCTTTGAACCGCGATCCTTTGGTAGAAGGGCTGCATATCGTGGCCTACCAGGCCAATAACGCGACCGTAAACTACGAAACATGGGAGAAGTTTCAAACCTTTGTGGATCACAAGGACTTTGGCGATGTGCTCAGCCAACATCAGGCCCGTGGCTTGCCAGAAGAGAATTTCACCGAAGTTTATGCCCGGTACTCAAAGTCATTGATTGGCGTGGGAAACAGCGAAGGTGCAGACCGGCGCGTCGGCCTTGAGACCGAGATCGTGGCCCTGACCAACCCCTACACCGATGATCTTTCGGATGGTATGCGGGTGCAGGTCTTTTATCGCAACGATGTCCGCGCTGACACGCAAGTTGAGGTCTTCCAGAAGGCTGATGATGGTACGGTTGAAATATCGCTCTACCGCACAGACACTCAGGGCATTGCGACCATCCCCGTAGAACCCGGGTTTGCCTATATGGTCGACGCTGTGGTCCTCAAAGAACCAAGCGCTGAACTGATGGCAACGTCAAATTCTGTCTGGCAAACCTTATGGGCCAATCTGACCTTTGCGACGCCAGAATGAGACCAAGCCTGCGCGCAAAAATAACAGAGGTATGTGATCGTAAGATGGCGCAAAAAGGCGACAATGTCGGTTTGTCCTTCTATGCCTTCTTCGCTAACCGCAACGATGATCCTGATCTGCTGATGGAGGCCGCCACATGGTGGATTAAGACCCACCAGTTGGATCACTTTGAAAAAGCGCTCAAAATCAAGCAAATGATTGCTGACGGACAATAAGACGACATGACGGCCAACAAACAAGCAATCCCGGGCCTGATGGTTGCCTTCATAGAGGTGAACGGCGCGCCCATCGAATTGATGGAAGTCGACCGGGCAGTCTGTGCCGAAGACATCTAACCTATTGCCCTTGCCTGCGTCCTTCGTCAGAACGCAGGCATGAAGCAAACACCAGACATTCTTTGCATCGGTTCCGTCCTGTGGGACGTCATCGGGCGGGCCGCCAGCCATATGCGCGTGGGCTCAGACGTGCCGGGCCGTATTACCCGCCTGCCTGGCGGCGTGGCTATGAATATCGCCATGACCCTGCGCCGATTTGAAATGACCCCTGCCCTGCTGACAACCGTGGGCCAAGACGCCGAGGGCAATGAGCTGATCGCAGAAGCCACCCGAATGGGCATGATCTGCGACCATATCTACCGATCCGAGGACCTGCCCACAGACGTCTATATGGCCGTCGAAGGGGCAAACGGGCTGATCGCCGCCATCGCAGACGCCCATTCGCTTGAGGCGGCAGGGGCAAAGATCCTGCGCGCATTGGAAGACGGGGCATTGGGCACAGCGGACACTCCCTTTGCAGGGCAAGTTGCCCTCGACGGCAATCTCACAGTTGAATTGCTGCAAGATATCGCCCAATCGCCTCTGTTTCGGGCCGCTGACCTGCGGGTCGCCCCGGCCTCACCCGGCAAGGCGGAACGGCTGCTGGCGCTGATCGGTCACCCGTCGGCCACGCTCTACGTGAACCTTGAAGAGGCCGGGTTGCTTTGCCAAACGACATTCCCCGATTCCGCCAGCGGCGCCGCAGGGTTGATCGCACGCGGGGCGCATCGGGTGCTTGTGACCGACGGTGGCAACTCTGCCTCGGAAGGGACCGCAGGTGACATTATCACGCAAACGCCCCCCGCCGTCATGGTCACACGGGTGACCGGTGCGGGCGACACCTTTATGGCGGCCCATATCGCGTCTGAGGCGCAGGGCATGGACCGCGCGGCCGCCCTGACCCGCGCGCTCAATGCCGCCGCGACCTACGTATCCGGAGAGACCCCTTTATGATCCCAATCGCCTATAGCGCCGAAGTCGCAAATGCCCGGCAAACCGGCGCGCCAATCGTGGCACTGGAAAGCACAATCATCACCCACGGGATGCCCTTCCCCCAGAACGTAGAAACCGCCCGGATCGTCGAGAATGATATCCGCGAAGGCGGGGCGACCCCGGCCACCATCGCGGTGCTGGACGGGCAGTTGCATGTAGGGCTTGAGGCCGATCAACTGGATGCATTGGGTCAGGCACAGAATGTGGCGAAACTCTCACGGGCTGACTTTGCGGCATGTATCGCCACAGGTGGCACCGGGTCGACCACCGTTGCGGCCACGATGATCGCCGCAAATCTGGCCAAGGTCGGCGTCTTTGCGACCGGTGGCATTGGCGGAGTGCATCGCGGCGCAGAGACCAGCTTTGACATCTCTGCCGACCTGCAAGAGCTGTCCCAAACGCCGGTCACGGTGGTGGCGGCCGGGGCGAAGGCCATTCTTGATCTGCCCAAAACCTTCGAAGTGCTTGAAACGCTTGGGGTTCCGGTGATTGTCTATGGGCAGGACGTATTGCCTGCGTTTTGGTCGGCCAAGACGGATATGCCCGCACCCTTGCGGATGGACAGCGCGGCTGACATCGCGAAGGCACAAAAAACACGCACCGCCATGGGGCTGCAAGGCGGGCAATTGGTGACCAATCCGATCCCGCAAGAGGCGGAAATCCCAGCCGAGGTGCTCGCCCCCCTGATCGCCCAAGCGCTCAGCGAAGCCGAGGCGCAGGGGATCAGCAGCAAAGCCGTCACACCTTTCCTGTTGGGGCGCATTTTTGAACTGACTGAAGGGCGCTCTTTGACCGCAAACATTGCCCTGGTGCGGAACAATGCGCGGCTTGCTGCACAAATAGCCAT
Organism: uncultured Paracoccaceae bacterium; assembly: GCA_947501555.1. Taxonomy (GTDB): domain Bacteria; phylum Pseudomonadota; class Alphaproteobacteria; order Rhodobacterales; family Rhodobacteraceae; genus Yoonia. The sequence goes on along the minus strand of CANMWG010000001.1, from coordinate 758,325 downwards.
CGCTCTGGCTATTTAAGGTGCAGCATCAAGTGCAATGGCTTGTCGATGGGTTGACCAGCACCTAGATGTCTTTCGACTGTATTTTCGGAAAAAATTGATGATTGACCCCAACCACGAAGACATAAAACGCCGGAGCAAGCCTGGTATTATCGCACGCCTGCGTGGGAACTTCCTTGCGGGGTTGATCATTATCGCCCCCATCGGGCTCACGCTTTGGCTGATCTGGACGGTTGTTGGCTGGGTCGATGGCTGGGTGTGGCCCTTTGTGCCCGATGCCTATCAACCGACAGCGCTCCTCAACCGGCTCTTAAACCGGGAACCGGGCAATGAGATCACGGTGAACGTGCGCGGCGTTGGTGTGGTCATCTTCCTGCTCTTCACGGTCATTGTGGGCTGGATCGGCAAGGGGCTGATCGGGCGGTCGTTTCTAGGTATTGGCGAACGGTTGGTCGACCGGACCCCGGTCGTCAGATCTATCTACAATGCGGCCAAACAAATAGCCGAGACGGTGTTTACACAGCGCGATACGTCCTTCGACAAGGCCTGTCTGGTCGAGTATCCGCGCAAGGGAACCTGGGCCATCGCCTTTATCTCGATCAACGCCAAGGGCGAGATTGACGAAAAGCTCAACGATGGCGAACCCATTGTGACGGTCTTCCTGCCGACAACACCAAACCCTACCTCGGGCTTTTTGTTGTTCCTGCCCAAACGCGACGTGACTGTACTGGATATGTCAGTTGAAGATGCGGCGAAACTGGTGATTTCCGCAGGGCTTGTCTATCCCAACGGGAAAGAGACGGACAGTAACGGAACCTCCGTTTCTTAAATGCGCATTACTCCGGCACTGACCGGCTTTGCGGCAGTACTGCTTAGCTGAACATCTCGGTCAGGTTTACGGTGCTGCGCTTGCCAAGGTCTTTTTTGTGTTCCGCCAAGAACGCATGCGCTGCGGCCTCACCCGCCTCTTTCAACCGGGCTAGGATCACAGGTGAGGGAATGGTTTTGGTGGCCACGTTCAACTGGTTCATCAGCGCATCATCAGCGATCATATGAACCAAAACATCTTTCATGCTGCCGGGCGCCAATGCCCCATCACGTAGCAAACGCCTGACAAACTCAATGGCGCGCAATTCGCGGAACAAAGAACTGTTAAAGCTGATTTCATTGATCCGATTCTGGATCGATTGGCTATCGGTCGGCAGTTCATCGCGATGCAATGGGTTGATATTTACGACAAGAAGGTCGTCCGGTAAGTGACTTTGAAACAATGGAAAAAGCGCTGGGTTACCAACATATCCACCATCCCAAAAAGCCTCAACCTGTCCAGTTTTAGGGTCTTCGAACTCCACTGCTTGAAACAAGCTTGGCAGACAGGCCGAGGCCATGATGACCTCGGACATGATCTCATCCCCGGTGAATACGCGTATTTTGCCAGTCCGGACATTCGTCGCGCAGATATGGATTTCCGGTCCGTCTGAGGAACAGACCGCATCATACTCAAATTTCTGCACAATTTTGGAAAGTGGATTCTGCAAGGTTGGCCCATACATATAGGGCGACATCATGCGGGTCGTCATGTCAAAGGCCGCATAGGCCGGTGAATATTCCATCGCCTTTGCCCAAAGCTGCGCTGTGGGGGCGGCCGCACTCATCCAAGGGGCAAAAATCGGATCGGTAATCGCTCCGATCTGTGACCACAGCCAATCAAGGTTTTCAAGGGCACCCTCACGGCCATTCTCGACCCAACCCGACTTCAGGGCGGCGGCGTTCAAGGCACCGGCCGATGTACCCGAAATCGCTGCAATTTCAATATCTTCGTCCTGCAATATACGACAAAGTACACCCCAAGTGAACGCGCCATGGGCACCGCCACCTTGCAGGGCTAAGTTGATCCGGGTCAAAGCGCTGTCCAGCCGCCATCAACAGAAATCGTGGTTCCTGTGACTTGGGCTGCGGCATCTGAACACAAGAAGGCAACCGTGCCTCCCAACTGCTCAACAGTTGCAAATTCTTTGGACGGTTGCCGTTCCAGCATGACGTTCTTGATCACATCCTCGCGGGACATGTCGTATTCTTTCATGGTATCGGGGATTTGCGCCTCAACCAAAGGGGTCAGCACGTAACCGGGACAGATCGCGTTGCAGGTGATGGGTTCCTGCGCTGTTTCAAGGCCTATCGTCTTTGTCAGACCAACAATGCCATGCTTTGCGGCCACATAAGCCGATTTATAGGGTGACGCGGTCAACCCATGGGCCGAGGCGATATTGACGATCCGGCCATAGCCTTGGGCGCGCATGCCCGTAATCGCCGCAGCGATTGTATGAAAGGCCGAGGTGAGGTTGATCGCAATAATCGCATCCCATTTTCCGGTCGGGAAATCCTGAATGGGGGCGACATGTTGAATACCAGCATTGTTCACCAAAACATCGCAAGCCCCCGCATCCGCAATCAACCGGCGACAATCGTCAGCCTTGGACATATCGGCCTGAACGTATTTTGCGGAAACCCCGGTCTTATCAGCGATCTCAGCGGCCAGCGCATGGTCTTCCGCCGTGTCGGTGTATGAGTTTAGCACCACATTTGCACCCGCCTTGGCCAGTTCTTGGGCCACGCCGAGGCCGATGCCCGAATTTGATCCGGTGATGACAGCGGTTTTTCCTGCAAGAGACATAGTTCCCCTCCGATTCTTTTGCGTTGCGACTCAGTCTATATGCTGCATCTGCAAAAGCCACGTTAGGCTTGCGATCGCCCTAAAAAAAACGCCCGCACAAGGCGGGCGTAAAGTTATTGAGGCAGGTTTCATACAGGCAAGAAACCTATCGAGCAGTGCCCTCGTTATAAGCAATTCGTGGCCTGCATCCAAGCTAAAAGTTTGAAAAGGTTGAAAACCCTGATTACGATTGGATTCAAATGAACAAACAAACAGCAGGGGGCACGAAAAATGACAAAACCATTTCCGAACATAAGCCGCGCGATCGCCATCGCGGTTGCCGTAAGCGGCATGGGGCAGACGGCTTTTGCCGAACCGCAACATGGCATAGCTATGTATGGCGACCCTGCCCTGCCACCGGATTTTGTGTCCCTGCCCTACGCTAACCCGGATGCGCCAACAGGTGGACGGATGGTCACGGCTGAGATCGGCACCTTCGACAGTCTCAACCCTTACATCACAAAAGGTAGCGTGCCGTGGCAATTGCGGTTTCTGACAGGCGAGAGCCTGATGGGCCGGACGCTGGATGAACCTTTCTCACTTTACGGTGTTTTGGCCGAATCGATTGAGACAAGCCCAGAACGTGACTGGGTAGAATTCACCCTGAACCCGGCCGCCGCATTCTCAGATGGTAGCCCGGTGACGACGGAAGATGTCATCTGGTCATTTGAGATCTTGGGCACCGAAGGCAACGGTCGCTACCGGGGCTTCTGGGAAAAAGTGGAAAGCCTCGAAGAGGTGCGTCCTGGCACCGTGCGCTTCACCTTCAACACCCCAGACCGCGAACTGGCCCTTTTAGCCGGTCTGCGCCCCATCCTGAAGAAAGCCCAGTGGGAGGGGCTCGATTTTGCCGAAAGCGGTGTGGATGTGATACCGATCACCTCATCCCCCATGGTGATTGACGACTTTGAGCCCGGGCGCTTCATCTCATTGCGCCGAAACCCGGACTATTGGGGCAAAGATGTCCCCTTCCGACGCGGCACTTTCAACCTTGATGAAATCCGGTTGGAATTCTTCGGGGATGAAACCCCCGCGTTCGAGGCGTTCACCGCGCAAGAGGTCAACTTCACCCGTGAATTCAATATCGCGCGTTGGGAAAGCCGCTATGCTTTCCCGGCTGTCGAGGCGGGCGATGTGGTCAAATCGGTGCTGCCGCATGGGCGCCCCACCGGAATGACCGGCTTTGTCATGAATAGCCGCCGCGATCTGTTTGCGGATTGGCGGGTGCGTGACGCGATGCTGCACGCGTTCAACTTTCCAGTGATCAACGACACAATCACAGGCCGGGCACAGCCGCGCATCGCCTCCTATTGGGGCAATTCCCCGCTTGGCATGCAAGACGGGCCCGCGACCGGCAAAGTGGCCGAATTCTTGGAACCATTCATGGATGAGCTTCTGCCCGGTGCCATCGAAGGCTACGCCCTGCCCGCCGGTGACGAAAGCCAGCGCAACCGCGCTGATATGCGGGTAGCTATTGACCAGTTCGAAGCGGCCGGTTGGACCATTCAAGATGGGGTGATGCAAAACGCAGACGGCACACCTTTCGCCTTTGAGCTGCTCTTGGAAACAGGCGCATCCGAGACCATCGGGATGGCGGATATGTATGCCGAAACCATGTCGTCCTTGGGCATTGAGATGACAATCACCACCGTCGACGATGCACAATATAAGGAACGGACCGACGCCTATGACTTCGACATGACCTACTACCGTCGGGGCCTGTCACTGTCACCGGGCAACGAGCAGTATTTCTACTACGGGTTGGAAAACGCCGATACGCCCGGGGGACGTAACCTGATGGGGGTCAAGTCTCCGGCAGTGGACGCGATGATTGGCCGGTTGTTGAACTCGCCAAGCCAGGATGATTTCATCGCAGCGGTGCGCGCCTTGGACCGTGTGCTGACATCCGGGCGCTATGTGATCCCCTTCTATTCCTGGAACGTAAGCCGGATCGCCCATGCCAAAGAGCTGCATCACCCCGAGTATATCCCCGTGTTCGGGGACTGGCCCGGTTGGCAGCCCGATGTCTGGTGGTTTGAGGAGTAATTCTTTTGGCCCTGCTGTCATGGTTTTGTTACGAAAACTTCATAGGCGGGGCCGACACGAAAGAAGGCCTCTATGAAAATACTCGTCCTTTGCACGGGCAACTCTGCCCGCTCGATATTACTTGAATCCATCCTGACACATCGATCCGAAGGGCGCATCAAAGCGTGGTCCGCCGGGTCAAAACCTACAGGCCAGGTCCACCCGCAGTCGCTTATCTTGCTTGAACAAATGGGGTTCCCGACTGTGGGGCTTACATCGCAAAGCTGGGATGATTTTGAGGCGCCTGACGCGCCTGTCATGGATGCTGTGATCACCGTCTGCGGATCCGCTGCAGAAGAACAATGTCCCTACTGGCCTGGCGCTCCTGTCCGTGCCCATTGGGGGGTTGAAGACCCGGCCGCAGCGCCCAAAGACGCGCAGCCCGCGGCCTTCCTTGCAGCCTACGAACAGCTACATGCACGCGCTTCCACCTGGTTCAGCTTGCCGTTTGAGACGATGACCCCAACCGAGCGCCAAACCGCTTTGAACAAGATCGGGCAATCATAATGCAAAAACTTCTCGCAGAAGCTCTGGGAACCGCTTTTCTTCTGATTGGGGTCGTTGGCTCTGGCATCATGGGGGCGGCACTTGCGGATGGAAACACTGCCATCGCCTTGTTGGCCAACGCAATCGCCACGGGCTGTATCCTCTATGTCATCATCACCACATTGGGCCCAATATCCGGGGCCCATTTCAACCCAGCCGTCACACTCGCCTTTCTGATCCGCCGTGAAATCAGTGCTGCTGACGCAGCTGCGTATGTTGTGGTCCAAATCATCGGCGGGGTGCTTGGGGTTTGGGCGGCACATATGATGTTTGATCTGGCGATCTTGCAGACCTCCACGACGGACCGGACCGGCGTGTCGCAATGGTTCTCGGAAATCCTCGCGACGTTTGGGCTGCTCTTTGTGATTTTCGGCGGTATCAAGAACAAGCCAGAGGCGATCCCTACCCTTGTAGCCCTCTACATCACAGGCGCTTATTGGTTCACCTCTTCCACTAGTTTCGCCAATCCAGCGGTATCTATCGCACGCGGGTTCAGTGATACATTCGCCGGGATCAACCCGGCGCATATCCCGATGTTCATCGCAATGCAGTTGATCGGGGTTGCGGTGGCCGCTGTGGTGCTGCCGCTGCTCTTTACAAAAGAGACCGACACCTAGGCCTTAAGCCAGCGAGGTTACCCAAAGTATGTTGGCGTCCTCAGCACTGGTTGAGACGACATTGTGGCCCATGGCAGCGTCATAATAGGCACTGTCGCCACGGCCCAATTCAACGGGCTCATAAAACTCGGTATAAAGCGTGACACGGCCTGTCAGGACATACAAGAATTCTTCGCCATCATGGCGGACCCAGCCGTCAAAATCCTCCATACTGCGTGCATGAACACGTGTCCGGTAGGGTAGCATTTTTTTCGCAGTCAAACTACTGGCGAGCAGATCATGCGCATAGGTTGTCGTAATTTGCTTGGTCGCTTCATCGACCTTGGTCACCGCCATACGGCCATTCACCTGCCCCTTGGACGGCGGGGTAAAAAGCTGAGGCACAGAAATCTCAAGTCCAACCGCCAGCTTCTTCAACGCGTCGTAGGTGGGGGACATCTGCCCATTTTCAATCTTGGACAAGGTCGAGCGCGCCAAACCGGCTTGGTTTGCCGCCTGCTCCAGGGTCCAGTCGCGGGCTTTACGTAATTCACGCACCCGGGCACCAAGGTCCAAGGGCTGCGCCACTGCACCTTCACCATTCTCATGTGCAATACGGATCAGGTTCTTGGGATCGGTGTCTGCCATAGAGCTGTCATACTGTTGCATTAACGATCTTGCAACTCTGCTGCGGCGCTCACAAAATTGAGAGCAATACACCCTTTCATGTGACAACAGACATGATAGACCGGGTCCAAATCGGATGGCCTAAAGCATTTCGGCCTTTACTTGAGACATCAATCATCATTTGTGCGTTCAACCGAACGGAGAGTCCGCGAAGAGGTGATTCAAGTCTAATTCGAAATGCCATAGCCGCAGCAATTGGAGACCGGCCATGGTCAAACTCGACATCATCTCTGACCCAATCTGCCCCTGGTGCTATATCGGCAAGACCAATCTGGACAAGGCTCTGTCGAACTTTCCGGACCATCCGTTCACAATCGAATGGCACCCGTTCCAGTTGAACCCAACGATGCTCGCAGGCGGGATGGACCGAAAAGCCTACCTTGAAGGCAAATTTGGTGGCAAGGAAGGGGCCGTGCGTGCCTATGCTCCGGTCGTCGAGCAGTCGGAAAAAACCGGGGCCACAATTAATTTCGAAGCCATGAAAGTCACGCCGAACACAATCGACGCGCACCGGCTGATCCATTGGGCCGGAATCGAGCAACGGCAATCCTTCGTGGTCGACCTGTTGTTCAAAGCATACTTTGTGGAAGGCCGGGATATCGGCAATCACGAAGTACTTGCCGACATTGCCGATACCGCTGAAATGGACGCGGCCATGGTCACAAAACTGCTTGGCTCTGATGCCGATGCCGATGATATCCGGGCACGTGACAAACACAGCCGCGAGATGGGCGTGAACTCCGTTCCAACGTTCATCGTGGCCAATCAGCACGCTGTCCCCGGTGCACAACCGCCTGAGGTTTGGGCGCAGGTGATCAAAGACGTTATGGATCAGATCGAAGCCACCGAATGACGCCACCAACCAAGCGGCTTCCCCAATCCGAATTCATCGCATTGATGGCGATGCTGGCCGCTACAGTCGCCTTCTCCATTGACGCAATGTTGCCCGCGCTGCCGGAAATCGGTGCGTCGCTGTCGCCAAACAACCTCAACAATGCGCAACTGATCATCACTAGTTTTGTGCTGGGGATGGGGGTCGGCACATTGTTGACCGGACCATTGTCAGACGCCTATGGGCGCAAACCCATCATGGTCGGTGGGGCGGTTGTCTATGTTGCGGCCTGCGCGTTGGCTTGGGCTGCGCAATCGCTTGAAGTCATGCTGATGGCCCGCGTGATCCAAGGGCTTGGGGCTGCGGCCCCACGCGTTGTGGCAATCGCACTGGTCCGCGATATCTATGCCGGACCAAACATGGCGCGGATCATGTCCTTTGTGATGGTTGTCTTTTCGTTGGTACCAGCACTGGCACCGACCCTGGGCCATTACATCATCTTAGGTTTCGGCTGGCGCGCCATCTTCGTCAGCTTCATGCTCTTCTCGGTTATTTCGATGTTTTGGTTTTCGTTACGGCAGCCAGAGACACTGACCGCCGAAAACCGGCGACCGCTGAGCATCTCCGCGCTTGGCCAGGCCATGTCCGAGATGTTCAGACACCGAACCGCGCGGCTATCAATACTGATCCAAACACTCACCTCCGGAATGTTATTTACGGTCCTGTCATCCACACAGCAGGTGTTTGACATAACATTCGGGCAAGGCGAGGTGTTTCATCTGTGGTTTGGCGCGATCGCGATTTTGGCGGCATCTTCAAGCGTCTTGAACGCGCGGATCGTCATGCGGCTAGGAATGCGCGCAATCATTAAGGGGATGTTCACAGCGCAAATTGTGATCTCCGTGCTCACCATCGTGATTACATTGGCGAACGCACCCTACTGGCTGGCGCTTGGCACATATGTTTTCTGGGTGACATCAAACTTCTTTCAAGCCGGGCTGACAATTGGCAACCTGAACGCGCTCGCGATGGAGGAAATGGGGCACATTGCGGGTCTGGCGGCATCCATCATCGCCTCGATTTCCACAATCGGTGCGGTGATCTTCGCGGCACCCATTGCGTGGATGTTCAATGGCACCCCACTCCCGATGGCTATCGGGGTCTTGCTCGCCGCATCACTTGCGCTTTGGCTGACAAACAAAATCAAACGACCCGGCGAAACTTAGGGGAAACCCCGACAATATCGCACCTTAAGGCAGAAAATCTGAAGCCATACCTGCAGTCCCAGGATTGGTGGTGGGACCGACAACATCCAAACCAACGATAGTGCGGCGGCTGATACAGATTTGACAAATTTCGCCGAAAGCACCGATCAACTCATTGAAACACCTTTCGCGTGTAACCCATCGAGTCTCGGTCTTATCTTGAAACTGTAAAAACCCACTTCTCACATTCGACAACAAGCCGATGCTTCGAAGACGTTATGACCGGTTGGGCAGCAATACCCTAGGTATTCATCAAATAAATGCCATTAAAGTGAGAGCGTAAAATTGAGAAAATTTACGAAATATTAGAATTATGGAATTGAACCAGCTTTCAACCTATAGTACCTGTCTTCTTGTAGCTGCTGCCCCAGCACAAAAAACCTCTCTCGCAAAATGAATTTTGTTCACGATTACGTTATGTTTCGTGATTTGCAAATGCATCTTACCGACAAGATTTTGGCTGTACGCGACGTAGAGTCGCGTACGCACCCTGACGCAGGTGTTGGTGCGCGTAGAAATTTAAGAGGAGTTGAAGATGAAGAATTTGATGGTAGGTGCCATGCTGGCCACGTTGGTCGCCAGTGCGTCGCAAGCGCAGAACATGTTTGCTTTTATGGGCGACCAGGAAAGTGGTGTTGGGACAATCATCATTGACCCGCTGACGGCAACAGGCGACGGCTATGTCGCTGTGTACGACCACCATGCTGGCCAAATCGGTCGCTTGTTGGGCGTTGCAGCAATCGATGAGGGTGCCAACGGCGAAACCCGCGTGCAGGTCGGGCGTCCCGTGCGTCAGGATGTCATTGCTTTGCTCTTTGTTGGGGATGATTTCTCAGATCCATCAAAAGCAGTCGATAGCGTCGAAATCGACATTGAAGACTAAGTTCCCCAAAATTTCAGAATAAAAGAAGCCCCCTATTAGGGGGCTTTTTCTTAGCGTTTGTCCAAACGACTCAAACATCATGTCGGATCTAGCGCGCCCTCATCTTCGATTTGAAGCCCCATTAGATGACAAATATCCGTCGCATGACGTTTAGGCTGTCGGGTGGAATGTCAGCGAAGCGCCGTTGATGCAATGTAAAACGTTACCTTCAACTAACAAGATATGCCCTATGTGGCTGGCACAGCGACGACAGTGAACTTCAATGTTCACCTCAAACGCCGAGGGCTCATCGACCATTTCCGCATTGCCATCTTGCGACATCAGTTGTGAATTTGGTTCACTCACAGTGAAGAACAACCAACCCTTCGCCAGATTGACTTTGGTGTTTGAGCGATACTGCTCTAAACCGCAGCCCTTGCAGTCATAATTGCCACGACTTGCTTCCGCCCAAAGCGAACTACTGCGCTGTGGTTCTGTCCCGCCTTCGCGCATAATGTAATACTCATGATCCGTCAGCAATGCCCGCCATTCTTGTTCGGTGCGTGTTATTTCGTACTCAAAAGCATCGCGCCCAGCCACAACCTGGGCACTTGATACGGTTGGCAATGCAGACGCGCCGGCCAAAACGGCGGTCCCTTGCAATAAGCTGCGTCGGTTTAGGTTGGTCATTAGAAGCTCCTTCAATTAAAATTCTCACTGGCAAAAGTCGGCTGCACCTTGCCGCAACTAGAAGACTACCAGACAAAGAACTCACAGAACTATTCACGATATAGTGCATCACACGGATGTAAAAATCCGCAAAATTGGCACAATGACGCGGCACCAAATCAAGCAGACTATGAAACCGTGGCCCTAGATGCTTTTTTCTCGTCCGACAGTTTCTGCGCCAGATCGCGGGCGATATTGAACGCACCTTGGATCTTGTCGCGTTCCTTGTCCCAATCCCGGCGCACGACAATCTTGTTGTCCTTCACCTTGGCCAACCCGTTCTGGGCATGCACAAATTCCACCAACCCCTTGGGCGATGCGAACTTGTCATTGTGGAACTGGATCGTAGCCCCCTTCGGCCCTGCATCAAGCTTGGCAATGCCCGCCCGTTTGCACATGGCCTTGATGCGGACCACCAGCATCAGTGTGTTCACCTCGCGCGGCAATTTTCCAAAACGGTCGATCAGCTCGGCGGCAAAACCTTCCAGCTCAACCTTGGTCGTCAGTTCTGACAGGCGTCGATAAAGCCCCAAACGGACATCCAAGTCAGGCACGTAATCATCCGGGATCAATACAGGCACACCAAGGTTAATCTGCGGCGCCCATTGCCCGTCATCCACAATGCCTTCGGCTTGGCCCGATTTGATCGCAGCAATCTGATCTTCCAGCATCTGTTGATAAAGCTCATAGCCCACTTCACGCATCTGCCCGGACTGTTCTTCACCCAAAAGGTTCCCTGCCCCGCGAATATCCAAATCCTGTGAGGCCAGCGTAAACCCGGCCCCCAGCGTATCGATTGAGCCCAACACGCGCAGCCGCTTCTGCGCCGTATCCGTCAGCTTTTGGCGTGGTTTCGTCGTCAGATAGGCATAAGCACGGGTCTTGGACCGGCCCACCCTGCCCCTGATTTGATACAACTGACTAAGGCCGAACATATCCGACCGCCAAACAATCATCGTATTGGCCGTCGGTATGTCGAGACCCGATTCCACAATCGTCGTCGCCAACAGCACATCGTATTTGCCGTCGTAGAAGGCGTTCATGCGGTCATCGAGCTCGCCCGCCGCCATCTGACCAGTGGCCGAGATATAGCTGATCTCTGGCACTTCGCGTTTCAGGAAATCCTCCATCTCGGCCATATCCGAAATACGCGGCACAACCACAAACGACTGCCCGCCGCGATAGTGTTCGCGCAGCAGCGCCTCGCGGATGGTGATCGTATCAAATTCGCTGACATAAGTGCGGATCGCCAGCCGGTCGATGGGCGGCGTGCCGATGATCGACAGATCGCGGACCCCCGAAAGCGAAAGCTGCAAGGTGCGCGGTATCGGCGTCGCGGTCAGCGTCAAGACATGCACATCCGTGCGCAGCTGCTTGAGCCGTTCTTTGTGCTGAACCCCAAATTTCTGTTCTTCATCAATGACAAGCAGGCCTAAGTTCTTAAACCTTATGCCCTTCGCCAGCAGCGCATGGGTGCCCACAACCACATCGACCGTCCCTTTGGTGATGCCATCGCGGGTCAGGTTTGCCTCAGAGGTCGACACAAAGCGCGATAAGGGCCGCACATTCACCGGGAAGCCGCGGAACCGTTCGGCAAAGCTTTGATAATGCTGCCGGGCGAGCAAGGTCGTGGGCGCAATGATCGCCACCTGTACACCCGACAGTGCCGCCACAAATGCCGCGCGGATCGCCACCTCGGTCTTGCCAAACCCCACATCACCGCAAATCAACCGATCCATGGGTTTGCCCGCACTCAGATCGGTCAGAACGTCCTCAATGGCTGCCAGTTGATCATCCGTCTCCACGTAAGGGAAACGTGCCAGAAACTGGTCCCAAAGCCCATCTGGCGGGTCAATCGCCGGGGCAGTGCGCAACTCACGCTCCGCCGCCACCCGGATCAGGCGTTCGGCAATCTGGCGGATACGTTCTTTCAGTTTGGCCTTTTTGGCCTGCCACGCGCCGCCACCCAACTTATCCAGCAAGCCGGTTTCATGGCCGTATTTGGACAGCAGCTCGACATTTTCAACAGGCAGGTAAAGCTTTGTATCTTCGGCATATTCCAGCCAAAGATACTCGCGCGATACCCCCATGACCTCCATCACAACAAGGCCTTTGAACCGGCCCACACCATGATCCACATGGACAACCATGTCGCCGGGGGTCAGGCTATTGGCCTCGGTCAGGAAATTCTCAGCCCGGCGCTTGCGTTTGGTCTGGCGGATCAGGCGATCACCCAGCACGTCCTGCTCGGAAATCACGGTCAGCCCGGGGGCCTCAAACCCGTGATCCAGCGGCCAGACGGCCAAATGCACACCTTGCTTTCCAATCCGCGAGAAATCGGACACTAAAATGGTCTCTTCAATCCCTTCGTCCGCGATTAACCCCTCAAGACGCTCGCGCGCACCGTCAGAGTAGGACGCAATCACAACCGGACCACCCCCCAGCCTTGCATTCACATGGTCCGCCAAGCTTTTGAAAAGGCTGATATGTTCCTGCTGGCGCTCGGGCGAAAAATTACGGCCAATCCGGCCACCTGCATCAATCACACCGGGCCCGGTGGCTTGTTTGAGGGGCGCAAATTGCAGCACGCGCTTGTCGGCGACAACCGCATCCCATGCGGCATCATCCAGATACAACAGTTCCGGCGGGGCGGGCTTATAGACGCTGTCCATTCGGCCCTTTTGGCTCAGGGCGTGCATGCGGGTGCCATATTGATCTGTAATGCTCTCCCACCGGGACACCCGCGACGGGCCGATCTGATCATCCAGCGCCACCGTGGCCGTTGGCAAATAGTCGAACAGTGTTTCCAGATCGTCTTGAAAGAACCCCAGCCAATGTTCGACACCAGCATGCTTGCGACCAGCCGAGACAGCTTCATAAAGCGGATCATCCGTCCCAGCCGCCCCAAATTCGATGCGATAGTTTTGACGGAAACGGGTAATCGCGGCCTCATCGAGGATCACCTCCGACACAGGCGCCAATTCCACCTCGGTCAGTTTTTCCGTGGTGCGCTGTGTAACGGCATCAAAGCGACGCGCCCCATCCAACACATCTCCAAACAGATCTAGCCGAACCGGGCCGCTTTGGCCGGGTGGAAAGATATCGATAATACCACCACGGATGGCATAATCCCCGGGCTCCATGACCGTAGGGCTTTGGGTAAATCCCATACGGACAAGAAATGCACGCAAAGCAGGCTCATCCACGCGGTGACCGACGGTGGCCGTAAAGGCTGCCTCGCGCAGCAAGGTCCGGGCCGGGACCCGTTGCGTTGCAGCAGCCAAAGACGTCAGCATCACAAATTTCTCAGGCATGCCATGGACAAGACCGGCCAAAGTGGCCATCCGGGCTGCAGAAATATCCGTATTTGGCGAGACCCGGTCGTAAGGCAAGCAATCCCATGCAGGAAAGACAAAAACCGGCACGTCAGGCGCGAAAAAACGCAAGGCCGCTTGCATCGCCGCCAAACGCTTGTCATCGCGGGCGACATGACAGACGGGTTGGCCCTTGGCCAACTCCTGCAGGATCAACTGCGCGTCAAAGCCTTCTGGCGCGCCGCTGACGGTGATATGATGGGTCTGTGGCATGGTGGCTGACCTACCCCGCCCGGTCGTGGTGTCAACCGGTCAAAACCCGACGGGCGCGGACAAATTAAAATACATGCCATAAACGGCAATCACGAAAATTGAGACGACGGCGATGCATTGAATCCAGATGCGCATGCGAAGCAATCGCCGTGTGAGCATTTTGCCTTCAGGCATCTGTTGTTGAAACTGCCGGGCCGCCTGCAGATTGATCATCACCACAAAAACCAAGGGAAAGACCAATAGAAAAACGCCCTGGGCAATCTCAAGCGTATAGATGAACCCCATTGATGCGATCCCGGTCAGTAAGAATGCCAGAAACCCCGTGACCCAATGCCCCGCCACATCCATGGTCGATATCAATCGCCGGGCATTAATTGCCACCATATTTTCAAGGTCTTCCGTCGCCTGCGCGCCATAACGACGGCTGTAGAGGATCATATCAAAGGGCACACCAAGGATCCAATGGCTGGCTGTAGCCCATGTGACGGCGACAGCAAGCCAATACCAGATGCTTGAAAATGTACTAAGGTCGATTGCGTAGAAAAGGATATCGTTCCAAGGCAAGGCTACGTCTCGATTTGTAATAATCAGTCTGATGGAACCTAGCGCTACCAGACGCGCTTGCCCAGACTTGTGATGCACCAAAATCCATGCGACCACGTTTTAAGACAAAAAAGGCAAAGCCCATGAAACCGACGATCGCCCCATTTCCTGCCGCACGACCACGCCGGATGCGTGCGACGGCCAGCCTGCGTGCGCTGGCCCGGCAAAACACCTTAACTGTGGATGATCTGATCTGGCCGGTCTTTGTGATGGACGGCGTAGACGATGAAACGCCCGTGGCCTCCATGCCCGGCGTGGTAAGGCGCACGGTTGACCGGGTGGCAAAAGCGGCCCAAGAGGCGCAATCGCTTGGCATCCCTGCGATCTGCATCTTTCCCTATACGGGCATGGAGGCACGGACCGAAGATTGTGCGATGGCATGGGACCCCAACAACCTGACCAACCAAGCCATCCGCGCGATCAAGGACACCGCCCCCGATATTGCCGTCATGACCGATATCGCGTTAGACCCTTACAATATCAACGGACACGACGGATTTGTCGAAAACGGCCAGATCGTGAACGACCGTACAGTCGAGGCTTTGGTCAAAATGGCCCTGGCACAAGCCGACGCCGGGGCCGATATTCTGGGCCCATCCGACATGATGGACGGGCGGATCGGCGCGATCCGCACAGCGCTTGAGGCAGAAGGGCACCAAGAGGTCGCGATCCTCAGCTATACGGCCAAATACGCCTCCGCTTTCTACGGGCCCTTCCGAGATGCGGTCGGGGCGTCATCGGCACTGACCGGCGACAAAAACACCTATCAAATGGACCCGGCCAACTCAGACGAGGCACTACGTCTGGTCGAACGGGATCTGCGCGAAGGGGCGGATATGATCATGGTCAAACCGGGGATGCCTTACCTAGATATCTGCCGGCGGGTCAAAGACGGCTTCGGCGTGCCCACCTACGCCTACCAGGTCAGCGGTGAGTACGCGATGTTGCAGGCCGCGGCGCAGAACGGCTGGCTGGACGGGGAAAAGGTCATGATGGAAAGCCTGCTGGCGTTCAAACGGGCGGGCTGCGACGGCATCTTGACCTATTTTGCGCCTGCGGCAGCAAAGTTATTGAATTTTTAGGGCTGCATAACGGAAATCAATAAGTTGGAAAGAAGTTTGTCCTAACGGTAGTACAATAGCAAAGCACCGATGAGGACTGCATGTTTTTTCAAACGAAAACCACTGAAGCAAATCACTCTGCCACACATAACCAAGCCATTCTGGATATGGTGAACAGCACCTATGCTGCGATCCACTTCAAGCCTGATGGTACAATTATGACAGCGAATCAGAATTTCCTCAGTGCTATGGGGTATAAACTGGACGAGATCGCTGGACGGCATCACGTTATTTTTGTCGACCCAGACGAGGCAAAAGGCGTTTCATACAAAGAGTTTTGGCGATCCTTAGCCGCAGGCGAAACCTATGCCGATCAGATTATGCGGATCACCAAAGACGGGACAGCGGTCTGGCTTCAAGCCACCTATGCACCCGTTTTTGGACAGGACGGCAAGGTTGATCAGGTGATTAAGATCGCGACTGATATTTCGGCACGGCGGAATGCCCTGGAGAAGATATCCAATGCGCTTGGAGAGATCAGAAACGGCAATCTTGCGGTCAGACTGCCCGCCTCAGACATTCCCGACCTCGACACAATCGGCAAAGCGTTCAACGAAACGTCCCAGCGCCTCTCTCAAATGATCACTACAATTTCCAATGTATCGTCTGAAGTTTCCGGGATGATCGAAAAAGCCAACCGATCGTCAGAGGATCTTTCCCGACGGACCACTAGTCAGGCTGCCACATTGGAACAGACCGCAGCTGCACTCCAAAAATTAACAACGACGGTGACATCTTCGTCGGAAACACTCCATGAGGCCGAAAAACTTGCCACTGGAACTGCGGCAACTGCAAAAAATAGCGATTCGGTTGTTAGTGAATCCATTGAAGCGATGGGGCAGATAAAAGACTCATCCGAAGAGATGTCCAAGATTATCTCTGCAATTGAAGATATTGCTTTTCAAACCAACCTATTGGCGCTCAATGCGGGGGTCGAAGCTGCGCGCGCTGGGGAGGCCGGCCGGGGATTTGCCGTTGTCGCCTCTGAGGTCCGGGCACTTGCCCATCGATCGCAAGAAGCCGCGGGCGAAATTAAGGGGCTGATCCAGCGAAGTTCCGACCATGTCTCCAAGGGGGTAAATCTGGTAAATAGCACAGGCGCTGAACTTAAGCAGATCAGTCAAAGTGTCGAAGCCATCACCTCAAAAACTAGCAACATTGCGACCGGTGCAGCGGAACAATCCATCACTTTGGGCGAAATCAATTCCGGTATCGGAGATCTTGATCTGGTCACACAACAAAACGCCAGTATGGTGGACGAAATGACCACAACAAACCGATTTTTGATGGAGAAAATCCGTAGTATGTCCGATCAGATCGAACAGTTTCAAACCAATCGGTCCAGCCACCCCTCGGTCGCATATAGTGCCGACATACCGTCCCAACTCCGCGCTGGGTGATGCCACACCACCTAACTTCAACGGCACCATGAAAGGCCCGCTGGCATAAAGGCCGGTGCCAAAATCCGCATCGCTTTACAAAAGGCACCTTACAAACCACCGCTAAACCTTGCGCGTGACAGGTCGGCAGCGATTGCCTATAGTCATGCGCATAAGAGGCGAAGAAACGCCTCCACTACAGGTAAAATAGGCGGATATTACTATGAACAGCTTTTCACGGCGCGGCTTCGCGCTTGGGGCATTAGCGACCACGACGCTTGCTGCATGCAGCAATGGTATCGGCAGCCCAGGGGCCGCAACCATCGACGCACGCGTCGAAAGCACGCTAAATGCAATGTATGCGGAATTCCCCGGCACGCGTGATCTGGCCAGCCGGTCAGCAGGTATTCTTGTTATGCCACTGGTGACTGAGGCCGGACTTGGATTCGGCGGATCATTCGGGCGCGGCGCTTTGCGCGTGGGCCCGTCAACGGTTGATTATTACTCAGCCACCTCAGGCAGTGCCGGACTGCAGATTGGGGCGCAACAATTCAGCCACGTGTTGTTTTTCATGACACCTGAGGCGCTTTTGGAGTTCCGTCAATCTCCCGGTTGGGCAGCAGGTGCGGACGTCGAATATGCCGTGAGCAACAACAGCGAAATGTTGCGGGCTGATTCCACGACATCTCTCTCGCCGGTGATCGCCGTCGTCTTTGGGCAAACGGGGTTGCGGCTTGGTGCGACGCTGGAAGGCACCAAATACACGCGGATAATTCCCTAACAACATCTGCCGCCGCGCACATTTGCGACACGAAATGTCGCGCGGTGGCAGGGCAAGCGAATGCGCTGCCGCCATGGTAGTCCCAGACCATCGGAGACGAGACCCATGCAAACAACCACCCGCGTAGCTGTCATTGGCGGAGGCGTCGTCGGCGCGTCCGTCCTGTATCACCTGACCAAACTTGGCTGGTCCGACGTGATGCTGCTGGAACGGTCCGAGCTCACATCAGGCTCCACATGGCATGCCGCTGGCGGGTTCCATACGCTAAACGGCGACACAAACATGGCCGCCCTTCAGGGCTATACCATCAATCTTTATAAAGAGCTGGAAGAGATTACAGGCATGTCTTGCGGCCTGCACCATTCGGGTGGCGTGACATTGGCCGACAACAAAGACAGGTTCGATATGTTGGTCGCCGAACGGGCCAAGCACCGCTACATGGGACTGGATACGGAAATTCTGGGACCCGCCGAAATCGGCAAACTCGCCCCGATCACAAACCTCGATGGGATCGTCGGTGCGCTCTACGACCCACTAGACGGTCACCTCGACCCCTCCGGCACGACCCACGCTTATGCCAAAGCCGCGCGCATGGGCGGTGCCACGATTGAGACCCATTGCAAGGTGGTTGAAACAAACCCGCGTCCAGACGGGACATGGGATGTGGTCACCGACAAGGGCACAATTCACGCCGAACATGTGGTCAATGCAGGCGGGCTCTGGGCACGCGAAGTCGCCGCGATGGCCGGGATTTACGTGCCCTTACACCCCATGGAGCATCAATATCTGGTCACCGATGACATCGCTGAAATCTCCAACCGCGACAGCGAGCACCCCCATGTGATTGATCCGGGCGGGGAAAGTTATCTGCGGCAGGAAGGACGCGGGCTCTGCATCGGGTTCTACGAAAAACCTTGCAGACCTTGGGCTGTTGATGGGACCCCGTGGGATTTCGGGCATGAACTATTGCCCGATGACTATGACAAGATCGAGGATTCCATTGCCTTCGCATACAAGCGGTTCCCCGTGCTCGAAAGCGCCGGGATCAAATCGGTGATCCACGGCCCCTTCACTTTTGCGCCCGACGGCAATCCTTTGGTGGGCCCTGTGCCCGGTCACCAAAACTATTGGTCTGCCTGCGGCGTGATGGCCGGTTTCAGCCAAGGTGGCGGTGTCGGCCTGATGCTGGCGCAATGGATGATTGAGGGGGAATGTGAACGGGACGTAACTGCCCTTGATGTAGCCCGCTACGGCAAATGGATCACGCCCGGGTACACCCGGCCCAAGGTGGTTGAGAACTACCAAAATCGGTTCTCGGTCAGCTATCCCAACGAAGAATTGCCCGCTGCGCGTCCGCATAGGACCACGATGATGTACGATATCTTCAGCGATTTTGGCGCCGTTTGGGGGCACCAGTTTGGGATGGAAGTCGTCAACTATTTCGCCAAAGACGGCGACCCCACCTATGAAACCCCGACCTTCCGCCGGTCCGACGCCTGGGATGCGACCAAACGTGAAGTGAAAGCCGTCCGCAGCAGCGTCGGCATCAATGAGCTCCAGAATTTTGGAAAATTCAGCATCACCGGCCCGGGCGCAAGGGCGTGGCTTGACCGGATCATGGCCGGGCGCATCCCACAGCCGGGACGGATGTCATTGACGCCAATGCTCTCACCCAAAGGACGGCTCTGGGGGGATTTCACGGTTTCCTGTCTGTCAGAGACCGAATTCCAGCTAACGGCCAGCTACGGCGCACAAGAAATCCACCATCGCTGGTTCCTGCAAAACGCCAGCGACGATTGCATGGTCGAAAACATCTCAAACAGCCGTACCGGGTTCCAGATCGCAGGGCCAAAGGCGCGCGACCTGCTAACGGCCTGCACGCGGGACGATGCAGCAGGCGTGAAGTTCCTTGACGTTAAACGCATGACAATCGGACAGGTCGCCTGCATCATCCAACGGGTCAGCTTTACCGGTGATCTGGGCTATGAAATCTACTGCGATCCGACCGATCAGCGGCAATTGTGGTGGACGCTGTGGAACGCAGGCCAACCGATGGGGATCACTCCCTTTGGGATGCGCGCCATGATGTCACTTCGGCTGGATCGTTTCTTTGGCGCCTGGCAGCGTGAATTCTCGCCGGACTACACAGCGGCCGAAACCGGCATCGACCGCTTCATCAGTTTCAAGAAAAACACCGATTTCATCGGGCGGGCGGCGGCAGAGGCTGAACGGGCCAATCCCCCTGCCCGCGTGGCCGTGACCTTCGAAGTGGATGCGGATGACGCGGACGTCGTGGCCTATGAACCCGTCTTTATCGACGGTGCTGTCAAAGGGTTCTGCACCTCGGGCGGCTATTCGCATCACGCCGAGAAATCCATCGCCTATGCGCTGATCCCGCGGGAAGACGCGACGGATAATCTGGTGGCCGAGATCGAAATCATGGGCGTGCGGCGTAAGGCTACCCGGATCACAACGCCCCTGTTCGATGCGGACGGCAGCGTGATGCGCGGATGATCCCAATCCTGATCCTTGCCGCAGGCACGTCCAGCCGGATGCGCGGCGGGGATAAACTGCTGGAGATCGTGCAAGGCATGCCGCTGTTGCGGCGACAAGTGCAGCGCGCGCAGGCCACAGGGCACCCGGTGTTTGTGGCATTGGCCAGCGCCAACCACCCGCGGGCCGAGGTAATCGCCGACATGGACGCGACACAAATCATTGTACCCGAGGCAGCCGAGGGCATGTCAGGCACAATGCGCGGCGCGGTGGCAGCCCTACCTGACGGCCCCGCTTTCATGATGATCCTGGGGGATTTGGTAGCGCTCGAAACGGCGGACCTTGGGGCCCTCTTCGACGCCCGTATTGCAAATCCCAAACACCTGATCTGGCGGGGGGCCACCACACAAGGTGCACCGGGGCATCCGATTATCTTTGATGGGTCACTCCGGCCCGAATTCCAGAAACTCACGGGCGATGGCGGCGGCGAAGCACTTGTGAAGCCCTTGAAATCCCAAACCTATCTGGTGCCATTTTCGGACGATCGGGCCCGGCTTGATCTGGATACACCCGAAGACTGGGCGGCCTGGCGTGCCTCACTTGGGCAGGATTAACCCGGTTTCATGCTTCTTCAATGACTTGCGGGCAGCACGGTAACCGCGCAGACCTTCCTTGGTGGCCAATTCTGGAAACAGCAAAAACAGCTCTTTGCGCTGCTCTGTATCAATACCCTGAAGTGAGTAATCACCGGGCTGGAATGTCTCGGTCCAAGCGCCATTGGACAAGACAATCTCATGATTTTCGCACATGAAATGGATGTAGGTCGACTGCTGGGCGCGCACAGTTTCAACCCCTTTCATCTTTTTCATATGCTTGGCGGCCATCAACACTTCAGTTTCACCAAAATACAATTGCGCCATCTCAGAGACGATCAAAACACGGTGATTGGGGGACACCATCATATCGCGTTCAGGCAACCCGTTGCCCAAAGCACCCGCGCGGATCATGACCGGCATCATATCGGGTGACAGCTCAAGGTCTTGGGCGTTGAGATCCTTCTTGCCCGCCCATGTTATGAATTGGATCCCATTGTCGCGGGTCAGAACCCGGTCACCTACCTTCAGATCCTCTGCGCGACGTTCCCCTTTTGGGGTCGCAATGCGGGTGCCGGGGGTAAAGCAAGGGATGACATTCTCAATCTCAGAGAATGTCATGGTCGACCCATCAACAAACGTTACCACGCCAGATTCGGAATCGCCTGGCGTATAGGTAATGAAATCAACGCCAGAGCCGGTCAGATCAAGAACATCGATGTCTGTCCCATCAGCGTCTTCACCACCGATAACAACGTCACCGGTCGAGCCACCAATGATCAAATCAGACCCGGTGCCGGCATCAATCAAATCTGCGCCGTCAGTTCCAGTATCGTCATTGGTCGCCGTAAAATCGAGATTGGTGACGGCGCCGCCGCCGCTCAGCACGATCTCCATCCGGGTCACGCCCGCGACATTGATCGCCTGGGTGAAAAGCGTGTTGTCAGCACCCGCCGGGATATCAACCTCGGCAATCAGATTGCCATCTTCATCGTAAAGACGAATTTCACCTGCGGACTGGGCGATAAAGTCAATGCTGTTGACCGTTGAGGGGCCGGCAAATTCGAAAACAAACGTACCGCCATCCGCATCGTCATCAGGGTCAGATGCATCACCATCTTCGGACAAGATCAGCACATTGCCCGCGCCCGGCACGCCAAGGTCCGTATCGCCGCCGGTTGGATTGTCGGCATCAAACACCATCACCGGATGGTCAGGATCAATGCTTGAGACCCGCACACCATCTGTGACGAATTGGTTTTCCACCAAATCACCCGCGCTCAACCCGCTGAGGTCAAGGATGCCATCAAACGTTGGGTTATCGCCGTAAATTGTGTCATCGCCGCTTCCGGCCTCAATATCGTCAGCGCCAGCGCCGCCAAATATCGTATCCGCCCCAGCACCCGAGATAACAACATCGTCGCCACCACCCGCGATGACGATATCATCATCGGCGGCTTCACCAGGCAATATAGCGTCGCCATTGTCGATCTGATCACCATCGGGATCATCATCAAACGTGGCATCAATCAGATCGTCATCCGACGTTCCCTCAACATAACCATCAGGATCAACCGTGCTGAATGTGATATCGCTGACGCCGACAACACCCGAGATTTCCGGACCGCCATCATTATCATATATGATCTGCAGCGAGACGATTGGACCCGGAATAGTGACCGACACACTATCCTCAGCGCCCGACGTCTCAATACCCGAAGAGACGTTATCGTCGGTATCAAGCACATTGTCCGTGACGGAATGATGGGCAGCAAGGTCGGTAAACGAAATCGGAACCTGATTACCGTCAGCGTCCAGCGCAACGATGGTAATTTTGTCATCCCAACCAGATGTCGAACTTCCCGAAAGACTTGCGTCTACATCAAAAAGTTCAAAGGACAGATTTTCGACCGGTTCGTCAAAACTCAGGGTGACGGGGGTTGGGTCTTCGACGGTTTGTGCAGCCAAAGCGACTGTATTGTCGGGAAACCGCGCGAGAAACCAGTTTTCATTCTGCGCCGTCGTCGGAGTTGAGACGGTTACATCAACTGTCTCACCGCTACCCGAAACAGCGTTGGTGCCATCAATATTGGTTGATGACCAATCGAGCGTTAAGATGGTCATACCGTCCCGACCCAAAATTCTAGATACAAGTTCACTGTCTACCCGTCACAAAGCCCAATTCACCTCGCTAGTCTGGCGATCTGTGCAATAGCTGGGCCAAGAACTATCGCATTTTCCTTACGTCCGATTTAATTTGACATCGATTGTTCGACGTCAATGTTCATCTCATGCTCCAAAGTGGTGTATTTTTGCAATCCCAATCGACCCTAAGCTCACTATATGGCAGTATTGCTTTGAATCATGGCGATTTTTGCCCGTTAGCAGGGCGAAATCTAGCTAACAATTGGTGCCGATGGAGAGACTCGAACTCTCACGATGTTACCATCGGGGGATTTTGAATCCCCTGCGTCTACCATTCCGCCACATCGGCCCGTTCGCTTGTCCTAAATGCGTGCGCATCGGTCGTCAATCGGGTTTTCGTAGATCTTTCTCACATTACAGCGTTTCGCTTTTTGGCTGAAATATAAAAAGTCACTCTCTCACCTTCGGGCTAAGGGAGAATTGGCAAACATGTGTTTGCAGAAAAAATCAACCCGCCTTGGAACGACCCGTCGGGACGGACCGTACGAAAAGCGACGGAACCATCCATCGCCAACGTTGAAGAACACGCAATCCAAACGACATCCGGAGATTCAGCATGTTTCGAAGATCATTAACGGCAATGGCAACCATCGCGACACTTTCGGTTCCCGTGACAACACACGCTCAGGCTGTACCGGCCCCAGCCCCAGGAGCGCCACATGCAGCACCGGCAGCCGCCCGGCCGGGGCCAGATGTGGTGATTGCCTTGGCCGCCCTGGTGCTTGTGGCAGCCGCAATTGCGCATCACCGATAGCAAGACACAATGGTGGTCTTGGCGCTAAGGCGGTAGATACACTTGACCCGCGTGGTTTCGCGTGGCCTAACGCTGCGAAACAGACGGACACAAAGATGCTGCGCGGACTTTATAACTGGACGATTTCGCTTGCCCAATCACCGCACGCGCTCTGGGCATTGGCCATCGTGTCCTTTGTGGAATCCTCCTTCTTCCCGATCCCGCCTGATGTTCTCATGATCCCGATGATCATCGCGCGGCCCTCACGGGCTTTTCTGATTGCAGGGATTGCCACACTCGCATCCGTCGCCGGGGCACTGTTGGGCTATTATATCGGGGCAACCTTGATGGACAGCATCGGCCAGCCGATCCTTGACGTTTACGGCAAAGGCGACAGGTTCGATGAAATGGCAGCGGTGTTCAACGAATATGGCGCCTGGGCAGTGGTCGTGGCCGGGGTGACATTCCTGCCGTTCAAAGTGATCACGATCGCCTCTGGGGCAACCGGGCTCTCCCTGCCCGTGTTCATCGCATCATCCATCTTTGCGCGGGCGCTGCGGTTCTTTCTTGTGGCAGCCCTTTTGTGGAAATTCGGCGAGCCAATTCGGGATTTCATCGAAAAGCGGCTCGGGCTCATGTTCATCCTGTTCTGCGTCTTCCTGATCGGCGGCTTTGCACTTGTGGGGCTCTTATGACACGTAACCTAATGACAACTCTCGCAGCAGGCGGTTCAGCGGCCTTGCTGGGCGGGGCCTATATGTTCCAACTTTTGGGCTATCCGCCCTGCGCAATGTGCCTGTGGCAACGGTGGCCCCATGCGGCAGCCATCCTAATCGGGATTTTGGCACTCAAAGTCCCGGGTCAAATCTTACCCAGCCTTGGGGCACTCGCAGCAGCGACAACAGGCAGCATCGGATTCTACCACATGGGGGTAGAAAAAGGCTGGTGGGAAGGCCCAAGCAGCTGCACAGGCGGCGGATTGCTGGATGGGTTGGATGGCGCCAGCCTGCTGGCGGTCGAAGGCCCAAAGGTGATCATGTGCGATCAGGTCTCATGGGAATTCCTGACGCTTTCCATGCCTACCTGGAACGGGATCTGGTCATTCGGCCTTGTGATTATTTGGCTCTTCGCGATCAAACTCAGCGACGGGTCGACAACAACAGACTTGTCTCAGACCGGGTAACACCCTCCAGCCTGCGAATGGCAAAAAGCACCTGATCAAACTGCTCTAAGGTGGCCGATCCAATCTCGGCGATCAAATCCCAGGTGCCATTGGTCGAATGCACTGCCTTAATGTCAGGCATGGCGCGCAAACGGTTCATGGTCTTCTCAGCCCCCCTGCCCGCAATCTCAAGCATCATCAACCCACGCACGGCATCCGGGCGGACGTCCGAGCGGGTGAGCACCGTAAACCCCGCGATCTCGCCCCCCTGCACCAAACGGTCCAGTCGAACGCGCACCGTGCTGCGGGTCACACCCAGCAAAGCCGCCAAATCCGATAGCGAGGCGCGGCCATCGTCTTTCAATGCCGCAATCAGGCGACCATCCAATTCGTCCATTTCAATTGCCCGTTTTGTGCACTCTATTATCATTTTGCACAATTTGGCCGCTTATCACACCCCCTGTTTCGGGCAACACTGTAGCTATGACACAAAAACACTGCATCTTAATCGGGGCCCCTGTTGATTGCGGCAAACGCCGCCGCGGGTGCCTCATGGGCCCAGACGCGTTTCGCACGGCTGGCCTATCCGAGGCGATTTCCGATCTTGGCCACACGGTCGAAGACATCGGCAATCTGTCACCAAAAACCGTGAACGTCAGCCCGGCAAACAACCCAGTGGTCCACGCGCTGGCCGAAAATGTCGGCTGGACACAGACCCTGATGGAGGCCGCGCAAGAGGCCGCAACCAAAGGTATGCCAATTTTCATGGGCGGCGACCACGCGCTTGCCGCAGGCACCGTCGCAGGCATGGCAGCCCATGCAAGGGCCCAGAACCGTCCCTTCTTTGTGCTCTGGCTGGATGCGCATAGCGACATGCACACGCCCGACACCACCGACAGCGGCAACTTACACGGCACGCCCATGGGCTATGTCACCGGGCGGACAGGCTTTGACGCCTACCCTGCCCTTCCCGCAAAGGTCGACACCGGTAATATCTGCATGATCGGCCTGCGCTCTGTGGACGAGGCCGAACATGCGGTGCTCGACGACGGAGACGTCACATTGGTCGATATGCGGATGATCGACGAACAAGGGATCAGCGCACCTTTGGCCGCCTTCCTTGACCGGGTGACAGCGGCCAACGGCTTGCTGCACGTCTCGCTTGATGTCGACTTTCTCGACCCCGATGTCGCCCCTGCCGTGGGGACAACTGTTCCCGGCGGAGCGACCGTCCGCGAAGGCCATTTAGTCATGGAGATGCTCTCAGACAGCGGACTTGTCAGCTCGCTTGATCTGGTCGAACTGAACCCGTTCCTGGACGACCGGGGCAAAACTGCAAACCTCATGGTCGACCTGACCGCCTCCCTTCTGGGACGCCGGGTCTTTGACCGCCCAAACCGGAGCTTCCCATGACACTCAAAGCCTCAGACCTGGCCATGGTGCCTTTTGTCAGCGTCGACAACATGATGCGTCTTGTCCACCACGTGGGGCTGCAGGCCTTCATGGCGGACCTCGCAGCCGAAATCGCATTGGACTTCGCACGGTGGGAGCTTTTTGACAAAA
Source organism: uncultured Paracoccaceae bacterium (assembly GCA_947501555.1). Taxonomy (GTDB): domain Bacteria; phylum Pseudomonadota; class Alphaproteobacteria; order Rhodobacterales; family Rhodobacteraceae; genus Yoonia. Next base: position 731,793 of record CANMWG010000001.1, on the reverse strand, counting down.
CACCCCGGATCGGCAGCCACTCAGAAGTTGGGGTGATCGAATTGATGCCCACCTCGGACGGGACGCATTATGGGTTCAAATACGTCAACGGGCACCCCAAGAATATGAAAGAAGGGCTGCAAACGGTCACAGCCTTCGGGGTGCTGTCGGATGTCGATAGCGGCTATCCGATCCTGTTCTCGGAAATGACAGTGCTGACGGCGCTGCGCACGGCAGCCATGTCGGCAGTCGCGACCAAACATCTGGCACGGCCAAACGCCAAGACCATGGCGATGATCGGCAATGGGGCGCAGTCCGAATTCCAATGTCTGGCGCAAATGGCCGTCAATGGGATCGACAGCGTTCGGCTTTACGATATCGACGCGGCGGCGACGGAAAAATGTATGGCAAATCTGGAGGGATCAGGCCTGACTCTGGTGGCCTGCACATCACCGGAAGAGGCCATTGAGGGTGCAGACGTCATCACCACCGCGACCGCTGACAAAGACATGCAGACCATCCTGACGGACAATATGGTCGGCGCGGGCGTGCATATCAACGCGATCGGTGGGGATTGCCCAGGCAAGACAGAACTGCACCGGGACATTGTGGCGCGGTCCTCGGTCTTTGTGGAATACCCACCACAAACGCGGATTGAAGGGGAAATTCAGCAAATGGACCCAGACCACCCGGTCACCGAATTGTGGCAAGTGATCACGGGCGCAGCAGTAGGACGGCAAAGCAACGCTGAAATCACGCTGTTCGACGGTGTCGGCTTCGCCATTGAGGATTTCAGCGCGCTCCGTTATGTGCATCGGAAAATCCAGAACACGCCGTTCTACATCGACTTCGACCTGATCGCCGACCCCGACGACCCGCGTGATCTTTTTGGCATGGTAAAACGCGCTGGGTAATCTGCTTTCATTTTGCGATCAGGCCGATAATGTCGTTCCAGTGACGAACTTCCGGAGAACACCTATGCCTATGCGGCTGCTTCAAATTATTTGTTTTTCATCCGCCCTCTTCGTTGGCGGGTGCAGCAGCACCGGTGGTGCGGACATTCCTTTGATCCCAACCCCAGCGGCAGGACAGTATTAAACGCAGTGTACGTAAAGGTTCTGTACGCTGTATGTACGCATTCTGTATGGCGTTTTGTCCTTAATGGTAGCGGAACTCACCAGTCACATGCCGCCACTCGCCAGACTTGATCATCTTGCGATGGACAAAGCGGACCGAGTGCAAAGGCCCCTCCAATTCTTCCTTCCAGAAGCTGATGAATGTCAGCAGATTGTCGTAGTCCGGCGCCAAGTCGTAATCCTGCCAAACAAATGTATTCAAGACATGCGGATAGTCCGGCATGTGGTAGAACATTTCAGCTGTGGTTAACCCATAGCCTTTCATCATTAATTCCGTCTCTGACTGCATGAAAACCTCATCGCTTTTGTTTACTCGAAAAAAATGATTCAAAATTTGCAAAATAAGTCAATGAAAACATAGCATTATCACCGATCATCTTCGGCTGCTAACAACCCCTGCGATGCGCCATTGCGCCCAATATCAAGTGTCTGATATGATCGTCGCAACGAAATATAGCACAATAATAAGTAACAGGCGGCAAACGTGAACGATACCCCAGAAACCCCTGAAAACGATGACGAAATTCCACCACAGCCACCCAGCTATGATGGCCCATCCGTCACAATCGAACACGAACTGAAAACCAGCTACCTCGACTACGCGATGAGCGTGATCGTGTCCCGCGCAATTCCGGATTTGCGCGATGGCTTAAAACCTGTGCACAGACGCATCATATATTCGATGTATGAAAAAGGCATTACTGCCGATAAATCATACCGCAAGTCAGCGAAATCCGTAGGCGACGTCATGGGTTCCTACCACCCGCACGGCGACAGCGCGATCTACGACGCGCTGGTGCGGATGGCCCAGGATTTCTCCATGTCCCTGCCGCTGATCGACGGTCAGGGCAACTTTGGGTCCATGGACGGCGATGGCGCCGCAGCGATGCGCTATACTGAGTCCCGATTGGACAAAGTCGCCAAATACATGACGGATGATCTTTTGAAAGACACCGTTGATTTCATGGACAATTATGACGGGAAAGAGCGCGAACCCAGCGTCCTGCCGTCGCGTTTTCCTAACATGCTGGTCAATGGCGCGGGCGGTATTGCTGTCGGCATGGCCACCAATATTCCACCCCATAATCTGGGCGAGGTCATCGATGCCACGCTGTCATTGATCGACAATCCCGACATGTCCTCTGAGGCGCTGATCGAACTGATCCCTGCCCCCGATTTCCCCACTGGCGGCATCATTTTGGGCCGAGCGGGTGCGCGCAAAGCCTACTTGGAAGGACGCGGCTCCGTCATCGTCCGCGCCAAAACCCGCGTCGAGGAAATTCGCAAAGATCGCTATGCGATCGTCATCGAAGAAATCCCCTATCAGGTGAACAAGGCCGCGATGATTGATAAGATCGCCGAAGCCGCCCGCGACAAGAAAATCGAAGGCATCGCCCACGTCCAAGACGAATCCGACCGCAACGGGGTGCGTGTTGTCATCGAGTTGAAGCGCGACGCAACGGCTGAGGTCGTGTTGAACCAGCTCTTCCGCTTCACGCCGATGCAAACCTATTTCGGCTGCAACATGTTGGCGCTGAATGGTGGTAAGCCCGAACAGCTGACGCTCCGCGCGTTCCTGACGTCTTTCGTGGATTTCCGCGAAGAGGTCGTAGCCCGACGCACCGCCTTTGAGCTGCGCAAAGCGCGTGAGCGGTCGCACATCCTGTGTGGCTTGGCCGTTGCGGTGACCAATATCGATGAAATCGTAGCGACCATCCGGTCCTCTGCCGATGCGGCTACGGCCCGTGAAAAACTGATGACACGACGTTGGCCTGCGGAATCAATCCTTGAATACATCGCGCTGATCGATGACCCGACCCATACGGCAAATGATGACGGGACCTACAACCTGTCTGAAACCCAAGCCCGCGCGATCCTTGAGTTGCGCCTGCAGCGCCTGACCCAAATCGGGGTCAAGGAAGTCACGGACGAGCTGCAAGAACTGGCCGGTAAGATACGGGAATACTTGGAAATTCTGTCATCACGCGACAGGATCATGCAGATCATCCGGGACGAGTTGCATGAGGTGCGCGAACTTTTCGCCGTCCCCCGTCGCACCGAAATCGTCGATTGGTCCGGCGACATGGAAGACGAAGACCTGATCGAAAAAGAAGACATGGTCGTCACCGTCACATCAGGCGGCTACATCAAACGGACAGCCCTCGCCGACTTCCGCGCGCAGCGGCGAGGCGGCAAAGGGCTGTCTTCCATGGCCACCAAAGAAGAAGATGTCGTCACGACCCTTTTCGTCGCCAACACACACACGCAACTGTTGTTCTTCACGACAGATGGCATGGTCTACAAATTGAAGACGTGGCGCCTGCCTTTGGGCAACCGGACAGCCAAAGGCAAGGCGATCGTCAACATCCTGCCAATCCCGCAAGGCGTCTCGATCGCTGCGATCATGCCGGTGGATCGGCCCGAGGAAGAATGGGACGACCTGCAGGTTGTCTTTGCTACATCTGCTGGAACTGTGCGCCGTAACAAGTTGTCAGACTTCACAAATGTCATGCGCAACGGCAAGATTGCGATGAAGTTCGAAGGCGAGCATGAAGACACGATCCTAATCAACGCACGTATCGCATCGAACGATGATGACGTGATGTTGGTGACGGATTCAGGGCGTGCAATCCGTTTTCCAGCTACTGATGTACGCGTATTTAACTCGCGTAGCTCGACCGGGGTTCGGGGTATCAGACTTCAAGGTGACGACAAAGTTGTCAGCATGTCGATCATTCGGCACTTCAAAGCAGAAGCGGATGAACGTGCCGCCTACCTGAAAATGCGCCGTGCTATGGCTGGGCTGTCGGATGAGGCCGAAAACGAAGATGATGAGGACGTCACACCCGGTGCGATCAGTCAGGAACGTTATGCAGAAATGTCCGCTGCGGAAAATCTGATCCTGACGATAACGGCCCAAGGGTCGGGCAAGCTTTCCTCAAGCCATGACTACCCTGTGCGGGGACGCGGCGGCATGGGTGTCGCTGCAATGGATAAGGCAATGCGTGGGGGACCATTGGTGACATCATTCCCCGTTGAGACCTCAGATCAAATCATGCTTGTGACGTCGACCGGGCAGTCCATCCGAGTACCGATTGAGGGTATCTCGTTCCGGTCGCGCGGGGCCGGCGGTGTCAAAGTATTTGACACAGGCAAAGGCGAAACCGTCGTCAGCGTCGCCTGGATCGCCGATCAAGGGGATGAGGACGAACCCGACGAGGGCTAAGTGCGGGGTAATTCCTAGTTCGAATTAAAAGTGAGGCTCGGCGGACACGTCGGTCCTCATTTTTGATGTTGGCTGCGGACAAAACGGATAAACCACCGGCGAATTTACGCTCATAGATTCATAAATAAAATGATTTCAATCACTTACCGGTGATCTTGGTGGCTCATAAGCCACAGTCATTGGGCAAACCTGACGCAAGGTCCGATTCAAGAGATAGACCGATGTGGCCCGATGGGTAATAGATAGGGAAATTTCAAAACGAAGGACGACTCACATGATCAGCAAACTACTCCTCTCGACGGCACTTGTTGTCGTCGGCGCATCCTCAGGTTTTGCGCAGGGTTTTTCAGGCGGCGAATTGGGGCTTGAATATTCGTTGTTCGATGATTTGGACACAAGTACGACATCCTACTTCGGCTCTGTCGAGTATGAAATCACGCCGCAGATTGCTATCGCTGCTGATTTCTCTTTCTTCAATGCAGAAGATAGCGATGAAAGCCCGACAAACGGGACAATACATGGCATATACAAGACCGCGGCCGGTGGCAGCTTTGGTGTCTTTGTTGGCCAGGATTCACTGGAAGACGTATCGGGCACGATCTACGGTGCAGAGGGCGCTTATGATTTTGGCCTTGGCCAAATCCAAGCATACTTCGGTGTTGCTGACACAGACGACGACGTCAACTTCCTAGGCGCCGAAGTTGACTATGACTTCGGCAGTGGTTTTGGCTTTATTGGTGCGGTTGACGTGCTGAACATTGAATCGAACTCGAGCACACTGACTGAAATCGGCGGGACATATACCATAGCGAACGGTCCAGTTATTTTTGCAAAAATTGGCAACGTCGGCTTGGACATTGACGCGGACGGCATTACTGGCGAGGACGACTTTAATTACGTAGCCGTCGGTGCAAGCATCGGGTTTGGTCCAGACAATGGTGTGACGTTTAGCACGCGTGGTGCCTTTTCTACATCTCCATTGGCATTCTAAGAACGCCAAGATCGCTTTTGATACCCCGCCTTTCTCAGGCGGGGTATTTTCATTTGTGCCGCCCCGCTCTAGATGTCCTCCATGCAAAAGACACTCAACATCATCGGCGGCGGCATGGCGGGATCTGAGGCTGCGTGGCAGGCCGCCAATGCAGGCCTTCAGGTCATCATCCATGAAATGCGTCCCAAGGTGGAAACCTTCGCCCATCGCACTGGTAATCTAGGCGAGATGGTCTGCTCCAATTCCTTCCGCTCGGACGATCATGAACAAAACGCAGTGGGGCTGCTGCATTGGGAAATGATGAAGGCCAACGGCCTGATCATGCAAACCGCCTACAAACACCGCCTGCCCGCTGGCGGCGCTTTGGCTGTTGATCGGGATCCGTTCGCCGAAAGCGTTACGGCTGCTTTGCGGGACCATCCCAACATCAGCATTTCCTACGATGAAATCACCGCCCTGCCTGATGACGGACATTGGATCATTGCAACAGGACCGCTGACATCTGGCGCGCTTGCCGCCGCAATCCAGGCCGAGACGGGCGCAGAGGCCTTGGCCTTTTTCGATGCCATCGCCCCAATCGTTTATGCCGACAGCATCAATATGGACATCGCCTGGATGCAGTCGCGCTACGACAAAGGCGACACGGTTGAAGAGCAGACGGCCTACCTGAACTGTCCGATGAACAAAGACCAATATGAAGCCTTCATCGACGCGCTTCTGGCGGCCGACAAAACGGAATTCAAAGAAGGTGAAACCGCCGGCTATTTTGACGGCTGCCTGCCGATTGAAGTCATGGCCGAACGGGGCCGTGAAACACTCCGCTTCGGCCCGATGAAGCCTGTCGGGCTCACCAATTCGAACGATCCTGAGAACAAACCCTACGCCGTAGTACAGCTGCGGCGGGACAATGCCTTAGGCACGCTGTTCAATATCGTGGGTTTCCAGACAAAAATGAAGTACGGCGCGCAAAAGGCTGTTTTCAATAGCATTCCGGGCTTAGAGAATGCGGAATTCGCGCGACTTGGTGGGATTCACCGGAACACATTCATCAATTCACCAACACTGCTTGATGATCAGATGCGGCTGAGATCCAAACCGCACCTTCGTTTTGCCGGCCAGATCACCGGTGTCGAAGGATATGTTGAAAGTGCGGCCATGGGTTTGCTCGCCGGGCGGTTGGCTGTTGCCGAGATCACGGGGCAAACCCTGCGAGCGGTTCCGGACACCACCGCAATGGGCGCATTGGTCAGTCACATTACAGGCGGGGCGGAAGCCAAGACCTTTCAGCCAATGAACGTGAATTTTGGCCTGTTTCCGCCGCTTGAAGGGGCCAAAAATGGGCGGCGCAATCGGAAAGATCGCTACAAAGGCTATACCGACCGGGCGAAAACAGACTGGCAGGCCTGGCTTGCACCGCAGGCACTGGCTGCCGAATGATCACACGTTTCGCGCCCTCACCAACGGGGCCACTGCATCTGGGGCACGCCTATTCGGCGATGTTGGCACACGACATGGCCATGGCTGCGGGTGGAACATTTCTGCTGCGGATTGAGGACATTGACCAGTTGAGGTCCAAGCCTGTCTGGGAGCAGCAGATTTATGATGATTTGGAATGGCTTGGCCTCACATGGACCAAGCCGGTAATGCGGCAATCGGACAGGTTGCCCGCCTATAAAAAGGCGCTTGGACAGCTCTCTGCTCAAGGGCTGATCTATCCTTGCATATGTAGTCGCAGTGACGTCAAACGCGCGGCCGGCGCCCCACAGGAGGGGGTGTTTCCAATGGGGCCAGACGGGATCATCTACCCCGGCACCTGCCGCCCTAAACAGAAGATCTGCAATGTCAAAATTCACGAAAACCTACGCTGCAACATGACCTTAGCCGCTGATCTTAATTTAGGCGAACTGACATTTGAAGAAACAGGCGAAGACACCGGGACAAGGACGACAAACGCGGCCAAGATTGGGATTGATACAGGCGACTTCGTGGTATCACGCAAGCACATGTTCACCTCTTACCACCTGTCCGTGGTGGTCGATGATGCGGATCAAAAGATCAGCCACGTGGTGCGCGGCGCGGACATTCGTGAGGCCACACCGATCCACGTCTTGCTGCAAAAGCTCCTGAAACTGCCCACCCCGACTTACCACCACCATAAGCTGATCCGGGATGAGACCGGCAAACGGCTCGCCAAACGTGACGATGCGCGCGCCATCTCAAAATACCGGGCAGAGGGTGCAACGCCCAATGATATCAGGCGCTTGGTGGATCTTCCGGAAGTTTGACAACCTCGACTTCTTCGCCATCTTGCACAGCAGTGTAAAAGCAAGTCCGGCGTCCTGTGTGACAAGCGGCCCCCACTTGGCGGACTTCAACCAGCAAGCAATCGCGGTCGCAGTCCACACGGAAATCCACTAAGGTCTGCGTGTGGCCGCTTGTCGCGCCCTTCACCCAAAACTCTTGCCGTGAGCGAGACCAATAGGTCACCTGCCCTGTTTCCAAGGTCTTCGCGACAGCCTCGGCATTCATCCAGGCCATCATCAGCACCTCGCCCGAGGTATCGTCCTGAGCAATCGCAGGGATCAGCCCTGCGTCATTATAGGTCAGGGTTGCAGGATCGAAGGACATATCAAAAACCTTTGCATTGCGGATGTTGCGCATTATCTAAGACGAACAGACATAGAGGGCAAACGCGATGTCAGCCGAAACGGATATGATCAAACTTTACTCGGCGCGCATTCTTGCTTTGGCGGCAGATATGCCGCGCACGACGCGTCTTGAAAACCCAACATCCACCGCCAAAAAACGTGCCCCTTTATGCGGGTCAACCGTGACAGTCGATCTGTTGATCGAGGACGGGATTGTGACGGATTATGGGCAAGACGTGAAAGCATGCGCGCTCGGGCAAGCGGCCGCGGCAGTCGTGGGCGCAAGCATTGTCGGACAGCCCATAAGCATCGTCGAACAAGGACGCGCAGAGCTTTTTGACATGCTGAAAAAAGGTGGGCCAATGCCAAGCACACCTTTTGAGGGGCTTGAGGTACTGGCCCCCGCCAAGGATTACAAAAATAGACACGCATCAATCATGTTGGCCTTTGACGCCACACTTGAGGCGCTACAGGCCTATCGGGCGAGCGCCTGAGCCAATTCCTTACAAAGGAATTGGTCCAAACTCTTTAAAAGAGTTTGGCAGCGCATAAAAAAACCGCCGCGCATCCGGGACAGGATGGCGGCGGCAGGAAGAACGATCAGGCCCGGTCCGGTGTTCCATAGGGGGAGGCAAAACCCCGCATCGGACAGACAGGCAGGTCATCAAATCATTGCATTCTTGGGACAGGGCAATGTGTGATGGACCGGGCCGTGATCGCCAGGCAAGTTAGATCAACCCGGGCAAGGCCAATCCAACGATGAGCATGACCATCAAAGACGCAACACCCAACGCATCCGCAGCGATCGTATCGCGGGACCGTTCGATGACTGATTTAATCTCTTTCATCATGTTGTGTTCCCCTAATGTTCTGTTGCTACTTTGTTCTCACATCGTTAACCCTGTGTAAAGAACTTTTTAAGAACATTTGCGAACATTTTGCACGGACTAGGTTTAACCCACTGATATTAAACGGATCGCCTTGTCCTGCTCCATGAGCCAAAGTAGCGTTCGCGCGGCCTGCCCGCGCAGTGTTTCCAGCATGGGATCGTCGTTCAACAGTTTCCTTGCGTCGGATTGTGCCAAAGCCATCAAAGCCGATTGCCGTTCCAGATCTGCAATCCTAAACCGGGGTATGCCCGATTGTGCCGTACCAATCACGTCGCCCGCGCCACGCATCGCCAAGTCTTCCTCAGAAATCCGAAACCCGTCCTCTGTCTCACGTAGAATTTCCAGCCGTCTACGTCCGGTTTCGCTGAGCGGCGCTTGATAGATCAACAAGCATGTCGACGCAGCAGCCCCGCGCCCCACCCTGCCCCGCAGCTGATGCAATTGGGCCAGCCCAAAACTCTCGGCCCGTTCGATCATCATGATCGAGGCATTGGGCACATTAACCCCCACCTCGATCACAGTCGTGGCGACCAAAACCTTGGTCTCACCGGCCACAAACCTTGCCATGGCGGCATCCTTTTCGGCAGGCGGCATTTGCCCATGCACGAGCCCTACAACCCCTTCACCTAAGGCCGCGCGCAACCGTTTGAAACGCTCTTCGGCCGCTGTCATATCAACGACTTCGCTTTCTTCCACCAAAGGACAGACCCAATAGGCCTGCCGCCCCTCAGTGACCGCCTTTTGCAACCGCGCGACAATATCATCCATCCGGTCGGTGGAGATCAGCGCGGTCTGCACGGGTTGCCTGCCGGGGGGCTTTTCATCCAAGACAGAGACATCCATGTCGCCATACTGCGCCAAGGCCAGCGACCGGGGGATCGGGGTTGCGGTCATGACCAACACGTCGGTTGCGACCCCTTTGGCCCCCAGCTCCATCCGCTGCGCCACCCCAAACCGGTGCTGCTCATCAATGACCGCAAGTCGAAGATCGGCGAAAACGACATCCTTTTGGAACACCGCATGGGTGCCGACCAGAATGCCAATGTCGCCCGCAGCCAAAGCGGCAAGTTTCGCCGCACGCTCTGCCCCTTTGTCCCGGCCAGTCAAAATCTCCAAAACAACGCCCGCGCTTTCAGCCAGAGGCCGCAGACCTTCCAAATGCTGCCGGGCCAGAATTTCCGTGGGGGCCATCATCACGCCCTGCCCGCCAGCCTCAACCACCGTCAGCAAAGCCATCATCGCAACAAGCGTTTTTCCAGACCCAACATCGCCCTGCAACAAGCGGTTCATCCGAAATTCCGAGGCCAAATCCGCCGCGATCTCAGCCCCTGCACGGGTCTGCGCGCTTGTCGGTTGATACGGCAAGGCCTTCAAAACAAGCCCTGTGAGCGTCCCTGTTCCCACGGATGCCCGACCCTTGGCACGCCGCACCACCGCACGTGCCAATGCGAGGGTCAGTTGATGCGCCATCAATTCATCATAGGCCAGCCGGGCCCGGGCCGGGTCATGCGGCGACAAATCCGTCGTGGCTTGCGGTCGGTGCACCTCTCCCAATGCGGCAACCCAATCCGGCCAGCCCTCACGCTTTTTGAGTTCCGGATCGATCCATTCTGGTAGATCGGGGGCCAGTGTCAAAGCTGCGCGCGTGGCCTTCCACATTAGCTTTTGCGTTATCCCGGCAGTCAGCGGATAGACCGGTTCAAACGCAGGGATATCATCCGCGTCGGCCACGGGTAACACATGATCAGGATGCACGATCTGCGCGACACTATCGAAAATCTCAACTTTGCCGGATACAACACGCTTTTGACCCGTGGGCAGTAATTTCTGCAAATAATCGCCACGGGCATGGAAAAACACCAGTTGAAAGGATGTCTGCGCATCAGTGACATGGACGCGGTAAGGACGACCACGGCTGCGGGGCGGGTAATGCTCACCCACTGTGACCTCCACCGTGACAACGCTTGGCGCAACCACATCGCGAATGCTGGACTTGCGCCCGCGATCAACGCCGGACAATGGTAAGGTCATCAGAATATCACGAGGCTTTTCAACACCGATCGTCTCTAACGCCTGTGCAGACTTCGGGCCGATGCCATCCAAGGCCGTCAGAGCGCGAAACAGCGGAAAAAGGACCTCAGGACGGCCCGTCATGCGTCGCCAATAAGGGCGAGCCAGGCGTCTTCATCCATCGTTTCCACACCCAATGCGGCGGCCTTTGTGGCTTTCGAACCGGCACCCGGACCTGCCACCAGTATATCAGTCTTGGCGCTAACCGAACCTGATACTTTCGCGCCTAAGCCCTCTGCGCGGGCCTTTGCCTCGGCGCGGGTCATGCGTTCCAAGGTGCCGGTGAAAACAACCGTTTTTCCGGCCACGGGGCTGTCGGAGGTCACGGCTGCGACGTCTTGCACACGCAGGCCCGCGACCAACCGGTCGATTGAGGCGCGCTCAGCCTCTTGCTGCATGGTCGTGATCACGGATGCGGCCATCACCGCACCCACGCCATCAATGCTGATCAGCGCATCCCATTCCGCACCTGTGCCAACCTCGGCCTGGGTCATTGCGGTTTCAAACGCGACCCAAGACCCATAGTGATTGGCCAAAAGCGAGGCTGAGCTATCGCCAACATGCCGGATACCCAGCGAAAAGATCAGGCGGTTCAAGGGGATATCGCGTTTTTCGTCGATTGCATCAAAAAGGTTCGACGCACTCTTCTCGCCCCAGCCTTCGCGGTTTTTCAGCTGTTGCACGCCCGACCCAAAGCGGTCGTGCAGTGTAAAAATATCGGCAGGTGTGGCGATCCAGCCGTCTTGATAGAATTGCTCGACCTGCTTGGCCCCCAGACCTTCGATATCAAAGGCTGCGCGCGAGACGAAATGTTTTAATTTTTCAACAGCTTGCGCAGGGCAAATAATCCCGCCGGTACAACGCCTAACAGCATCACCATCCTCGCGGATCGCGGCTGATTGGCACTCTGGGCACACGTCGGGGAACACAAACGGCACTGCATTGTCTGGCCTGCGGGCCAGATCAACATCCTTTATTTTCGGAATGACATCGCCCGCGCGGTAGATTTGCACCCAATCGCCCACACGCACATCGCGCCCGTCCCGAATGGGTTGCCCATCACCGCCCAATCCGGCGATATAATCCTCGTTATGCAACGTAGCATTGGACACCACAACGCCACCTACCGTGACCGGAGAAAGCCGCGCGACTGGGGAAAGCGCGCCTGTCCGTCCGACCTGAATGTCGATGGCATCCAAGGTGGTCCAGGCCAGTTCTGCGGGGAATTTATGGGCAATGGCCCATCGCGGTGTCGTGGTTCGGAACCCCAGGCGCCGCTGCAGTTCCAGATTATCGACCTTACAAACCACACCGTCAATATCATAGCCAAGGGTGGCGCGGCGTTCCTCGATCATGTGGTAATGCGCGATCAGGGCCTGTGGACCGTCGCAAGTCACCGTCAGATCATTGGTGGAAAAACCAAATGCCGCCAGCTGCTTAATCGCCCCAGACTGCGTTTCGGCTAAAGGTGCAGACAGATCTCCCCATGCATAGGCAAAAAACTTAAGCGGTCGGGACCTTGTGATCTCAGCATCCAGTTGGCGCAGTGATCCGGCCGCGGCATTCCGCGGATTTGCAAATTGTTTTCCGCCACTTGCGGCCTGACGTTCATTCAACGCAGAAAAATCAGCGTGGCTCATATAGACCTCACCACGGACCTCAAGCACCTCGGGGGCACCATCAATCTGCTGGGGAATGTCCGCTATTGTGCATGCATTCGCGGTGACATTTTCGCCAACGGCACCATCGCCGCGGGTTGCGGCCTGCACCAGCGCTCCGTTTTCATAGCGCAAAGACAGGGACAAACCATCAATCTTTGGCTCGGCCGTATAGACCAAGGGTGCATTTGTCTCCATCCCGAGGTATCTGCGAATGCGTGCGTCAAAATCAGAAACGTCTGCGTCATCAAATGCATTGCCAAGTGACAACATCCGAACAACATGTTGGACTTTGCCAAAGCCTTCGGCAACAGCCCCCCCCACCTGTTCAGTCGGGCTATCCGCACGCTTCAATTTGGGAAAAGCGGCTTCAATCGCCATATTTCGACTCTTGAACGCATCATATTCCGCATCGGACAGCTCTGGTGCGTCATCACGATGATAGGCGGTATTTGCACCCGTCAACAACGCAGCAAGTCGGCTGAGCTCAGTTGCGGCCTCTACCTCGGTCAGATTACCTACGGGTACTTGCGCAAAAGAAGCGGAGAAATCATCCGCCGCTTTTGGCTTTGAAGCACCATACTGAGGCCTGTCATTATGGCTGGTCGTGGTCACGCTGATCCCCGCATTCGGCAACCCGGCCAGCCCGGGTATCCATTTGCAATTCTTATGCAGGCAGCGCCCCATCGTCCAGAGCAGCAATCGCCAAATTCGGGATCAACGTGTTATTCCGTGAGTGGTCTGCAATCAGCGATTCTTATGCGCTGACTGCGATTTTTTCTTGTTCTACAACGGGTTCCGGGTCTCGTAAGACGTAGCCACGTCCCCAAACCGTCTCAATATAATTATCGCCCTCGGTTGCTTCGCTGAGCTTCTTACGCAGCTTGCAGATGAAGACATCGATAATCTTCAATTCAGGCTCGTCCATGCCGCCATATAGATGATTCAGGAACATCTCTTTCGTGAGTGTTGTGCCTTTTCGCAGGCTCAACAACTCTAACATCTGGTATTCTTTTCCGGTCAGATGGACGGTACTGCCGCCCACATCCACGGTCTTTGCATCAAGGTTCACGGCGATTTGGCCAGTCTTGATGATCGATTGCGCATGACCTTTCGATCTGCGGATAATAGCATGGATACGCGCCACGAGTTCTTCGCGGTGGAAAGGTTTCGTCAGATAGTCATCTGCCCCGAAACCAAAGCCTTTTAGCTTACTTTCTGTCCCATCGTCCCCTGAGAGGATCAATATAGGCGTATCAATTCGGCTGAGGCGCAATTGTCGCAGCACCTCATGGCCATTCATGTCCGGCAGGTTCAAGTCCAACAGGATCAGGTCGTAATCGTAAAGTTTAGCAAGGTCGATCCCCTCCTCACCCAAATCCGTCGCATAGACGTTCAGGTTCGCATGGGTTAGCATCAGTTCGATACTTTTCGACGTTGTAGGGTCATCTTCAACCAGCAAGACACGCATCCGAGTTCTCCGCTCTCTCTTCAGTGTCGTTAACCTAAACCAAAAAAGGTTAATCACAGGTTACCATACCACCCAACCTTGCATTTCCACCTAGAGTTGTCGATAGCGTTGTAGAGATGTCGTCTTGAGAGCGGCTTCACCAAACTGCGTCACAGCGTTTTCCCATTCCTTAAACTCTTCATCCGACAGACCGTATTTTTCCAGTGCCTCACTTCGTTGAATCAATCCGGCACCCACAGCGCGCACGACAGCGGCCTTGCGCGACGCCACCCAGCGACGAGTCTTTGCACTTGGCAAGTCCGCCCTTGTCATGATCGTTCCATCTTGCAACGTCACCGATCTCGGTCCTTCAACCTTTCGTAGATACATCTCGCACCCCTCTTCTAAAACCACCGGGACTGGTTATCGAAGGCAGGACTTAAAGAGTGGTATAAAGCCTACTTGAGAATAACTAACATTTTCCTATATTTGTTCATGACCTCAACGCATCAGGACAGTCCATGCCACTTGATTCGCCGCTCAATTCGCTCGGCTTTGCCAAGCCGCCCGCGCAAACGCGTGTCGTCGTTGCCATGTCAGGCGGCGTCGACAGTTCTGTCGTGGCCGCGAAACTAGCAGAGGAAGGTTACGATGTGGTGGGCGTGACCCTGCAACTTTATGACCATGGGGCCGCTTTGGCCAAAAAAGGGGCCTGCTGTGCCGGGCGCGACATTCACGACGCACGCAGGGTCGCCGAGGAAATGGGTTTTCCCCACTACGTTCTGGACTATGAAAACACCTTCCGCGAAGCCGTCATGGATGAATTCGCCGATAGTTACCTCGGGGGTGCCACCCCTGTGCCCTGTATCCGATGCAACGAACGGGTCAAATTCAAGGACTTGTTGGAAACCGCCAAAGATCTGGACGCCGACTGCATGGCAACAGGACACTATATACAACGTAAAGTCGGAAACGCAGGGGCGGAGTTACATTCGGCCGCCGATCCGACAAAAGATCAAAGCTATTTCCTGTTCTCGACTACGCAAGACCAGCTTGACTATTTGCGCTTCCCGTTGGGCCATCACGCGTCCAAGGATGAGACGCGGGCTCTTGCAGCCAAATACGGGCTCAGCGTCGCGGATAAGCCCGACAGTCAGGATATCTGTTTTGTGCCCAACGGCGATTACGCTGCGGTCATTGAAAAATTGCGCCCCGGCGCAGCCGAGCCGGGCGAGATTGTCGATCAGACGGGCACTGTGCTGGGCACCCACAAAGGCGTGATCCATTACACCATCGGGCAGCGCCGGGGGCTTGGGATCGGCGGGCTGGCTGATCCGCTTTACGTGGTGAAGCTGGATGTTGACGCCAAACAGGTCATCGTCGGGCCCAAAGACATGCTAGCCACCCGGCGTGTCCCGATCCGGGAAATCAACTGGATCGGCGGCGGAAAGCTGGCCGATACGGGCGAACGGCACATCGCGGTGCGGGTGCGGTCGACCCGTCCACCGACCGATGCAGTCCTGCGCCCAATTTCGGACACGGAAGCCGAGGTCGAGCTGCTGGTCGCTGAGCAAGGCGTATCACCGGGACAAGCTTGCGTGTTTTACGACCCCGACAGCACACGCGTTTTAGGTGGCGGGTGGATTTGGCGAGGGCATTAACCCCTCGTTAAGCACTGCAAGATTAACAGTATGTCAACGCAACCCTAGGGCGATTTTTGGCGTCATTAGGGTCACGGGCTCACATTTTGTTATTCTATAGGTTCACCAGTGCCAACGACGTTTACGGTATTTTCGCTCGGCGTGCAGGCCGACATCGATTCTGATTCTCTTTCACGTCCGGGCGATAACCAGGCTGAAAATGCGGAAGACCTGATAGGGCTAAGCTTCGGGGGCTCTGGCAACCCGTTGTTTGAAACTGCGGTCACGTTTTCGCCAGGATCAGGCGGATTCACCGGCGGGACAAACAGCGCATATGACCAAGACAACCGCCCGGCCGAGAACTTTCGGATCGACGGAGGACCCGATCAGGAATTCGATGCGGCGGCCATTTATAATGCGACAATCACCTATGTGGATGGAACAACCGCGCAAATCACAGCGGTCATATTCCAAGATGTGAACGGAAACACCTATTGGGCGCCCGAATTTTCACCCAATGTGGACCAAACAGCGCTTGAGGCAAAACCGATCCAGTCGCTGACCCTTGACCAGGTCAGTAGCGATACGTTCTCGGGGCTAGCAGGGGACCGGGAAAGTTGGGACTTCCTGACGTGCTATGTCTCGGGAACCTTGATAGAAACCGGCAAAAGCGCACAGCCGATCGAAAACCTGACTGTTGGTGACAATGTGCTGACCCGGGACCATGGGTTACAACCTATCCGTTGGATCGGGCAGAGCCGGGTGAAGGCACAGGGTAAGCTCGCTCCGGTCCGCATCATGGCGGGGGCTTTGGGTCCCAATTGTCCGGCACAGGACCTGCTTGTCTCACGGCAGCACCGGATGTTGTTGGGATCAAAGATATGCCAACGGATGTTTGGGGCGGCGGAAATCCTGGTACCCGCCATCAAACTGACCGACCTGCCCGGAGTGCTCATTGATGAGACAGAAGACGAGATCACCTATCTCCACCTGATGACCGATCAACACGATGTGATTTATGCCGCAGGCGCGCCCAGTGAAACGATGCTCAGCGGGCCAAACGCGAAAGAGGCACTAAGCGATGACGCATTGGATGAGCTGCAGCAGATTTTTCCGGGCCTCTGGGACAACCAGCCCTGCCCGGTCCGCCCAATACAACGGGACAAACGGATTGCCACGCTTTTGATGCGGCATCGCAAAAACGGCATCTCGCACGCAGCCGAAACTGCAACACGGTCTCACATCTCTGTGTGAGGACTGGATTTTGCAGGCGGTTTGCCTCCATCTAAATGCCAAGTCATCCACCACTTGATTTGGAGAATGTCATGCAGATCACACGACGCCATATGCTTAGCCTTGCCATCGCAACACCTGCGGCGGCGGCTTTCACACCCGCAGCCTTTGCGGCCACCCCGCAAGTTTATGCGAACGATGGGATCGCCGTCGACGGAAGTGATGTTGTCGCCTACTTCACGCAAAGCCAGCCCGTTGCGGGCAATCCAGATATTACATTCGACTACATGGGGGCCACTTGGCAGTTTTCATCCATCGAAAACCGCGACCTCTTTGCCGCCGATCCAGCGGCCTACGCCCCACAATACGGTGGCTACTGCGCCTATGCGGTCAGCCAAGGCTACACCGCCTCAACCGTGCCAGAGGCATGGTCAATTGTGGATGATAAGCTCTACCTGAACTACTCACGCCGCATCAGACGGCGTTGGGAACGTGATCCAGAAGGCTATATCGCAGCGGGCGACGCAAATTGGCCGTCCGTTCTGGCGGCGTAAGCCTGGCTAATTGTGGTGCCAAACGAAGGTCTTGCCGTCTTTGGCCATCACAGACACATCGGTTTCGTAAAGAGCACTCAGCGTGCGGGACGTCATGACATCTTGGGTCTCGCCCGCAAAGGCCACGCGGCCGTCTTTCAGCGCGATGATATGATCCGCCCAGCTGATGGCATAGTTCAGATCATGCAGCACGATCAGAATGCTCTTGCCCGCGTTTTGTGCCAGATTGCGCAGTTCAGACATCAACCGGCGGGCATGCCGCAGATCAAGGTTGTTCAAAGGCTCATCCAGCAACAGCCAATCCGTGTCCTGAGCATAGGCCATGGCGACAAAGGCCCGTTGCCGTTGCCCGCCCGAGACCTCATCCAGAAACCGATCTGCAAGGGCGGTCAAATCGAACTGCGCCAAGGCTTGGGCGACGATGTCTGCATCTTTGGGCGATGGTTTGCCCTTAGCATGCGGCCAGCGGCCAAAGCCCACAAGATCACGGATACGCAACCGGCTGGCCACGCCCACATCCTGTGCCACAACCGCCATCCGCAAGGCCAAGGCGGCGTGATCAATCCGCTTCATATCGGCACCATCCAGCGAGACCTCCCCGGATTGTGCCGGAACTTGTCGGGACACCACACTCAGCAAGGTAGATTTGCCCGCGCCGTTGGGGCCAATCAAGGCGGTGACACCACCGGGGGCGATCTGGAGATTGATGTCATCAAGGATCTTCGCGGGACCTATGGTATGGGACAGACCATTGACGGAAATCATCTGATTTTCCCTTTCGCAAGCAGGACAAGAAATAACAAACCGCCAACAAACTCGATCACGACCGCCAATGTGGATTGTAGGCGCATCAAGCGCTCAAAGGCCCCTTGGCCCAACACAAGGATAATGATGGCAATCAACGCCGCCGCAGGCAGCAAATGCACATGGCGGTGGGTGCGCATCAACGCATGCGCCAGGGCCGAGACCAAAAGCCCCAAAAAGGTAATCGGACCCACCAAAGCGGTCGAGATCGCGACAAAAGCCGCAATGGCGCATAAAAGCTGGAATTGATGGCGATCATAATCAACGCCCAAATGGCGGGCCGGGCCGCGCCCTAATGCCATGACATCCAACAAGGGCAACTGGCGCCAGACCCAAATGCTCAGCATACCCAGCAGGATGGAAGCAGCGATCAGCTCGGTCCGGTTTATCCCGCCAAAGCTGGCAAACATGGTCCCCTGCACGATGGCAAATTCAGACGGATCGATCAGGCGCTGCATGAAGCCGGTCAAGGATCGAAACAGCAATCCAAAGATAACCCCCACAAGGATCATCAATTGGATGTCATTCCGGCTTCGGCGGAACAATGCACCAAACAGCAAAACGGCCGCACAGACCATGACAACAGTGTTCATGGCAAAAAGGAACGGCCCGGGTAAACCCGCGTAATTAAACCCACCAAGAAAGAACACGACCGAGGTCTGCATCAGCAGGAATAATGCATCAAAGCCCATGATGGCCGGGGTCAGAATACGGTTGCCGCTCAAGGTCTGAAACAGGACTGTCGCGATCCCAATCGCGGCACCCACGACGCAAAGCCCTGCCAGCTTGATACCGCGCAGTTCCAGGATAAACCAGATCCGCCCCTGCAAACCCCAGAGCAGGTATAATCCACAGGACACCGCAAATAGACCTGCCAGAAACAACAGACGGCGATCAGGCATAAGATTTGCGCCCTAGCAAAAGCCACAAGAAGATGCAGGCGCCGATGACACCAAAAACGGTACCTGCAGGAATTTCGTAAGGGTAGCGTGCCACCCGGCCGATGATATCCGACAACAGAACCAGACCCGCGCCCATTCCTGCAACAACAGGCAGGCTTTCACGCAGGTTATCGCCCATCAAGCGCGACACGATATTGGGCACAACCAAACCGATAAAGGGCAACATGCCCACGGTGACAACAACCAAAGCAGAGACCACAGCCACAGTCACAATTCCCAGCGCCAAAACCTGCCCATAGGGCAGCCCCAACGACAGGCTTGCACTGCGCCCAAGGCCCGCAACGGTGAATTGATCGGCGGTAAAGTAAGCGATCACGGCCAAGCCCCCTGCTAGCCACAACAGCTCATACCGGCCCGCCAGAATGCCCGAAAACTCACCCGTCATCCAGATGCCCAGAAACTGGATCATATCTGCCTGAAAGGCGACAAATGTTGCAGCGGCCCCAAGAATGCCCCCGTAGATCAAGCCCACGAGGGGGATCAACAAAGGCTGTTGTGGGGGCAAACGGCGGGTCAGAAAGAAAAAGCCCAAGATGCCCAGAAGTGATGCCAAACTGGCAACGACCATCTTTGCGATAATCGGCCAGCCGGGGGCGAGGATGGCAACAGCTAACAGACCCAACATCGCGGCCTCAGTCGTGCCTGTGGTGCTGGGCTCAACAAAGCGGTTGCGGACCAAAAGCTGCATGATGACGCCGACGACAGCAATGCTCGCGCCAGTCAGCAACACCGCAGCGGTGCGGGGTAAGCGGCTGATCATCAGGACCTGCATGGCATTCGGATTGTCCCAAGACAGCGAGCCCACACCAATAAAAATGCTCACCCCCGAAAGGATGAGCAAAACGCACAAAGTCGTTATGTAGGGGTGCTTACGCACCGCCACCGAAGCCCGCGATCAACGTGTCAAACGCCGTCATCATGGATTGATATCCACCACCGGCAATATACACGTCAGCCGAGTTCAGGTAGATCACCTGCCCTGTGGACCACGCCGTGGTGCCCGCGACCAGCGGGTTATCCAACGTGACGTTGGCGGCAGTCCCTTCTTGGCCAATTGCGGCGGCACGGTCGATGACGATCAACCAATCCGGGTTCGCCTCAGCGATGAACTCAAATGAGATCGCCTCGCCATGGGTTTCCTCATCGACACCTTCAACAGCCTCAGGCAGGCCAGTGGCCACATGCAGCCAACCAAAGCGAGAACCTGAACCATAGGCCGAAACTTTGGGACCGTTGGTCATGACAACCAACCCATTCCCCTTGCCTGCAATGGTTTCCTGCAGCTCAGCCAGCTTCGCGTTGAACGTCTCAGCCAAAGCCGCAGCCTTGTCTTCTTGCTCTGTCAGCGCGCCATAGGCGGTCAGGCGGGCAAGCACCTGGCCGATGTGATCGTCGCCCCAGATGGTCATATCGATGGTCGATGCAATCTCGGACAAGGGTTCAACCTGGGTGGATGAACGGCCACCAGCCACGATCAGATCGGCGTTCAAGTTGACCAAACCTTCAAAGTCCGGCTCAAACAGGCTACCGACAGATGTGGCCGATGCAGCGACGTGATCCAGATAATCCACGTAAAGCGGTGTTGGGATGCCGGCAATCTCTACACCAAGCGCGTCCAGCGTGTCGACGGCGGCGACATCCAGAACAGCGATTGTGGATGGGCTGGCAGGCAAGGTGACGTCACCTGCTGCAGTGGCGATCGCGACATCTTCGGCAAAGGCAGGTGCGGTCAGGCAAGCAAATGCCGCAACCGCACCAAATTTTGGAATGAAGGACATGATGCCTCTCCTCAATTGGGTGTGAATTCGCTGGCAATGTGCTGGCTAAATCGAATGATGCGGCCTTCATATTCGCAAGGTGAAATGAGGTCCAGCGCTTAATCCGACAAAAAACATAGGGTTAGCTGTTTGAGCGAGACAGGCGCTGGAAGAGGTCCGCAAGGACCGATGACAGTTTCGGCGACCATCGGTCAGGAAAACGCACCCAGACAACAATCAAAATTCACACCTGCTGCGGAACCTGAATGTCGGACAACGGACTGACCGGCCAAATAATCCTCTGGCACAACCCGCCAGACAAGGCTACTCAAGCGCCCATGATATACGCATCCGCTTCCGAATGGCGCAACGCCCCGCAAAAACGCGTGCTGCTTTTTGCGATGTCAGGGCTGGGCAAAACCTATCTGTCAAATATGCTGCGCGAGACGGGCGACTGGTTTCACTACTCCATCGATTACCGGATCGGGACGCGCTATATGGGCGAAAAGATCGCCGATAACGCCAAGCGTGAGGCGATGAAGGTGCCATTTCTGCGGGACCTGCTGCAGTCAAACTCGATCTATATCGGTTCGAATATTTCATTCGATGATCTCAAACCGATGTCCTCTTACTTGGGCAAGCCGGGAAACCCGGCCAAAGGTGGGCTGGCGTGGGATGAATACACGCGCAGGCAAGATCAGTTCCAAGCGGCCGAAGTGGCGGCCTTGCATGACACCGGCTATTTCATCGACCGGGCGGTCGAATTGTACCAATATCCAAACTTCATTTGCGACACCGGCGGCTCTATCTGCGAATGGGTCGATGCGGACGATCCAAACGATCCGATCCTCAGCGATCTGGCTGCCAAAACGCTGATGGTCTGGATCGAAGGAACCGACGCGCATACCGCCGAACTGATCCGGCGGTTTGATAAAGAACCCAAGCCCATGTCTTACGACCCGGCGTTTCTGCTGGCCACCTGGCAGGCATATCTGGCGGAATTCAGCGTGGGGCCCGATCAGGTGGACCCCGATGATTTCATACGCTGGGCGTTCGCCAAGGCCTTGGCGCACAGGCAGCCGCGCTACAAAGCGATGGCTGATAAATGGGGGATCACCGTAGCACAAGACGTGGTCGCTGGGGTCAAAGATACGGAGGGCTTTGTCAGCATGATCGCTGACGCCCTTGAGATGCGGGACTGAGCGCCCTATCTCTTTCCTCCTATCAGGACCAAATCTATGCCCATTAAATTACCTTCTGCCCTGCCCGCCTATAACGTCCTAAACAAGGAAGGCGTTATGGTGCTTGACGAAGATGCAGCATCGCATCAGGACATCCGGCCATTGCGGATCGCCCTGCTGAACCTGATGCCAAAGAAAATTCAGACAGAAAACCAGTTCGCGCGGCTTATCGGGGCCACCCCGCTGCAAATTGAGCTGTCGCTGATCCGGATGTCGGAACATCAAACAAAAAACACAGCCGCTGCGCATATGGAGGAATTCTACCGCCCCTTCAGCGATATGCGCGACGAAAAGTTCGACGGGCTGATCATTACCGGTGCACCTATCGAACATCTCGCGTTTGAGGATGTGACCTATTGGGACGAGCTGCGCGACGTCTTTGCTTGGACCCAAACCCATGTGCATTCGACCTTCGGGGTCTGCTGGGGGGGCATGGCTATGATCAACCATTTCCATGGGGTGCAAAAGCACATCTTGGATCACAAAGCGTTTGGCTGCTTCCGGCATCGGAACACGGCACCCGCATCCCCCTATCTGCGCGGGTTCTCGGACGATTGCGTGATCCCTGTCAGCCGGTGGACGGAGATGCGACAAGATGAGATCGATGCAGCAGATGGGCTGAAAACATTGATCACCAGCGACCAGTCCGGCCCAGCATTGGTCGAGGATACGGCCCACCGCGCGCTTTATATCTTCAACCACTTTGAATATGACAGCGGGACCCTAAAACAGGAATACGACCGCGATATCGGCGAAGGTACGCCGATCAATGTGCCTGTAAACTACTATCCTGACGACGATCCGGCACAGCCTCCACAAAATAGGTGGCGCAGTCACGCGCACCTTTTATACGGGAACTGGATCAACGAAATTTATCAAAGCACGCCGTTTGAGTTGGATAAAATTGGGACTGTATAACAATATCGCAAATCTGGCCGTTGTCGGGCTTGTCGGTGGGGCATTGGCCGTGTTCGGTTCCAAATACAGGGCGACCCAAGCTGAAAAGACACATCCCCCCTTGGGCAGCTTCATTGAGACCTCCGTGGGTCAAGTGCATTATGTGCAAAGCGGCACGGGTCCTCATGTGATCTTGTTGCACGGAGCTGGTGGAAACCTGCGCGAATTTACCTTTGATCTGATGGACCGGTTGACTGAAAATTACACGGTCACGGCATTTGACAGACCGGGGATGGGTTACACCGACCGGATCGCGGACATTCCTAAAGGACCGTTTGAAGGACAAGGCGAAAGCCCACAGGCACAGGCGCAAATGCTACGTGAGGCGGCAACAGCACTTGAGATCATCGACCCAATTGTCGTGGGGCACAGCTATGGCGGGATCGTCTCTTACGCTTGGGCCGTTGCGGGCTTGGACGACCCGGAAAACACAGTCAATGCAGCTGCTGTCGTCTCTTTGGCCGGGGTAACAATGCCGTGGCCGGGTGATCTGGGATGGTATTACACGGTCAACGGACATCCTATAGCCGGGGCGTTCTCAATCCCGGCCATCTCAGCTGTCGCTTCAAATAGCAAAATTGATAGCAGCATCACCGACACATTCGCCCCGCAACCTGTACCAGAGGGTTATGCGGACTACATTGGTGCACGGCTTTCCCTGCGGCCCGAAAGCATGCGGGCCAATGTGCGGCAAGTAAACACGCTGCGGCCTCATGTCGTTGCACTGTCCGAACGCTATCCAGAGCTGACCCTGCCCATTGAAATCCTTCATGGGACGGACGATCAGACGGTGCCAATGTGGGTGCATGCCGAAGAAGTGATCAAGATCGCACCATCCGCAGTGCTGACACGATTAGAAGGGGTCGGGCATATGCCACATCAGGCCGACCCTGCGGCTGCTGTTGCAGCGATTGACCGGGCAGCCGAACGGATCTTGGATGCCAACGACTAACTCAGTCATGCGCCATCTGCTCCCAAATCACGTCTTCTGACAGACCAAGCTCAGCAAGGTCGGGGGCCCGCAACTCTCGGTCGGCGTCCCAAGACAGATAGAATTCGTCCAACTGAGGCGGCGCCACATTCGTGCTTGATAACATGCCATGAACCTGACCACGGTGATGGATCTGATGCTGGATTAGATGCAGAAACGTCCGATCAAATTGGTCGACCTGCACAGTATCCTGACGCGGCAACTGGACCGTCATTGTAGCCAGATCTTCATCTGCATGCGCACAAGCCAAAATCAGCCTCTCATCGCTCTTTCTCTGCGCCGAGATCAGTTGTGTAATGTCCGGAAATGGCACCAGATCATCAAATGCCCTGCGCCCGATGCAATTCCCTTCCAACGCCGAGACATAAAACCAATCAACGATCAGAATATGATTGAGCGCCGCAATGATAGAGCCAAAGAACCCTTTTCGATCTTTCGCAAGCGCCTCCGCCGACAATTGCTGGCAGGCTTTGCCAAGCCTGTGATTTGCCCATAGGTTGTTATAGGCTTGCATGGAGAACAGTGCGCTCATGCACCAATGATATTTGATGGAATCAAACAAATCTACATAGGATAGCTGGTTATCCGGCCACGACGCGGTCTAGCCTATACACAGGTTCCAGCGATCAATTCGAAATAGTTGGATTTCCGCACAGCCGGCGCATTGCTCAAAATGCCCATTGCTGGCGCGCGTTTACATGTGGTGCATTCAACTAAGCCACACAATTTACGTCGCTCAAGCTGATCCACGGTGAACGCCCGAACTTAAGTACTTACCCAAAGGACCTCCAAAGCCTCCAATTGCGCTCGGCCTGCAAACCCCCATATAAGGTATCCAGAAGATCGGGAGAGTTTTCATGGGTTTACCTTTTGATGGCGGGATTAGCCGCTATTTCAAAGACGATGCGCCAAAAGAGGTGCGCGCCGCGATCAAATCCACTGGTAAAAACGACATTCTCAACCCAGACTACCCCTATGCCACGCGTTGGGACAAAGATGCCTATAAAGACGCGCTCGAAAAGCTGCAGATTGAGCTGGTCAGGATGCAATCTTGGGCCAAGGAAACCGGGCAGCGCATCGCAATCGTCTTTGAGGGGCGCGATGCAGCAGGCAAAGGCGGTACCATCAAACGTATTCGCGAAAACCTGAACCCGCGGAATACCAAGCTAGTGGCCCTGTCCAAACCCAGCGACACGGAAGCCGCACAGTGGTATTTCCAACGCTACATCGCGCATCTGCCGGCCAAAGGCCAAGTCACAATTTTTGACCGCAGCTGGTACAATCGGGGCGTGGTTGAACATGTCTTTGGGTTCTGCAAACCCGAACAACGCGAAAGCTGGTTCCGGCAGACCCCCGAATTCGAAGATATGCTGGTTGATGAAGGCATTACGCTGATCAAAATCTGGCTGAATGTCGGGCGGGCCACACAGCTGAAACGCTTTCTAGACCGCGAAAAAGATCCGTTAAAGCAATGGAAACTTAGCTGGATTGACGTTGAAGGCCTCGCCAAATGGGATGCCTATACGGATGCGATCGACGAAACGCTCACACGGACACATACGGACACGGCCCCTTGGACCATTGTGCGATCCGATGACAAACGGCGCGCGCGAGTTCAAGTGATCCGGTCCATCCTACATCAATTGGATTACACGCTGAAAGACAGTGGCGCGCTGGGCGCGATTGACCCCAAGATCGCAGGGGGCCCGGACCTCTGGCATGCCTAAACGTGGGTATCATCACGGAAATCTACGCAAAGCCCTGATCGACGGGTGTTTGACGCTGATCGAAAAACGGGGACCCACCGGGTTCACCCTATCCGAAGCCGCGCGTGAGGCAGGCGTCACCCCTGCGGCCGTCTACCGGCATTTTGAAGGACGCGAAGACCTGATCGCCGCTGCAGCACAACAGGGGTATGAGATGTTCGGCGACCTCATGGAACATGCCTATGGAACAGGGCAACCCTCCGCACTCTCGGCTTTTGAAGCAACCGGGCGCGCTTATCTGGCTTTCGCGCGGAAGTACCCCGGCTACTACATCGCCATGTTCGAAAGTGGCATTTCCATCAACCGAACCCCGGAACTCCACGCTGTGGCCACGCGGGCCATGGGGGTGCTTGAAAAAGCAGCCGAGGAACTCAGCCAACACATCCCTGCCGAAAAACGCCCACCACCTCAAATGTTCAGCGCGCACATCTGGGCGATGAGCCACGGCGTCGTCGAATTGTTTGCCCGGTCCAACCCCGGCACAAAAAGCCCCTTCCCGCCCGAAGACCTGCTTGAATCCGGGATCGGAATCTACTTACGTGGCCTTGGCCTTATCGACCCAGATACTTGAAGGACAGCCCATGGACAGCCGATTTGCAGTGTTCTTTTTCATCATGGGCGGGCTCGACACCTACCTAAACGACTGCCCAACGGATTGTACGCAACAGACCCCCGCCACCGAACGGGTTGCGTTTCAATTCGGGGACACCTTTTTTCAGGAAAAGATTATCGGAGATGAACTCTACGGCACCTACGACCTCCCAACATATTACGGGGCGTTCCAGCCCACCATCGGCGCGAGCCTAAGCGATCAGAACGATTTCTGGGTCGGCATGGGCGGCAAATGGACAACGCGACGCATCACCGATAGCCCGATTTACATCGAAATGTCATTGATGCCTGGCGCCTACTACCGCGGCGGTGGGCCCGACATCGGCTTCCCACTGCAATTCCGAGGGTCTTTGGGTGCAGGGATAGATTTTCCGAACGGGTCAAGCCTCAGCGTGGTATTCGATCACAGATCGAACGCAAATATCTCGGAATGGAACCCTGGGATCGAAACTTTGGGCATCCGATTTTCACAAGAGCTGAACTGACACAGCTTTTTTTGTGAAACTTTCATGACAATCACTTTAATGTGCTCGTCTGTATACCTATGTATACACCACAAGGAGGACAGATGATCGCAACATTTTTAACACCCGAAGCCTTTCCATTTTCCATTGCCCTGTGTGTTGTGCTGGGCCTTTTCATTCTCGAACTGATCTCGCTGATCCTGGGCGGTAGCCTGCTGGCCATTGGATCAGACGCACCGGACATCGACATTGACGTCGATCTGGATGCGGATTTTGACATCGATATCGACGTCGAAACCGACATAAATGCAAACCTCGAACCCGATCTTGCTCCCTCGGGGCTACTAGGGTGGCTGGGGATCACCGAAGTCCCATTCCTGATCTGGGTTGTATCGTTCCTGACGCTCTTTGGCCTATCCGGGTTGGTTCTGCTGAACGCAGGTGCAGCCACAATCGGGATCGCGCTGCCCTTAGCGATCACAGTGCCGATTGCAGTGATTATCGGCGGCTACTGCGCGCGGTTCATCTCACGCGTTGTCGCATCAATCATGCCAAAAACCGAAAGCACCGCCATGCGCACCCGGCACCTGGGCGGGCACCACGGTGTGATCAGCCAAGGCACGGCACGCCGGGGCAAACCTGCCGAGGCCAAAATCAAAGACCGGCACGGCAACATCCACTACCTGCGGGTTGAACCGCTGGAAGACGGCGTTGAAATCCCGCAGGGGCGCGACGTGCACGTGATCCGAAAACGCGACGGCCTGTTCTTTGTCGTCGACATTACAACTGAATAACAAACACTTACATCTTTAAAGGAGACGCAAATGGACTTTCAATCCATACTCATTATTGCGGCCAGCATCATTGGCCTGTTTATCTTCATCGGCCTTATCATGGCCCGACTTTACAGGCGCAGCACGCGCGAAGTGAGCCTTGTGAAAACCGGTTCCGGCGGCAAAAAGGTCATCATGGACGGCGGTACAATCGCAATCCCCTTCCTGCATGAAATCTCATACGTAAACATGAAGACCCTGCGGCTCGAAGTGCACCGCAAGGACGACGCATCGCTGATCACCAAAGACCGGATGCGGGTTGACGTGGGCGTGGAATTCTACGTCTCGGTCAACGCGACCGAGGACGGGATCAGCCGCGCGGCGCAAACACTGGGTGACCGCACATTCAATGTCGAACAGCTGCGCGAGATGATCGAAGGCAAGCTGATCGACGGTCTGCGCTCGGTTGCGGCGCGCATGACGATGGACGAGCTGCATGAAAACCGGTCTGAATTTGTGCAAGAAGTGCAGAATGCAATTTCAGAAGACCTGTTGAAGAACGGCCTGGAACTCGAAGCGGTCTCATTGACAGCACTCGACCAGACATCCTTCGAGGCGCTCGACGAAAACAACGCCTTTAACGCGGTGGGTATGCGCAAACTGGCCGAGGTCATCGCGACCTCCAAGAAAGAGCGTGCGACCATCACAGCCGAGGCTGACGTGGCCGTCCGTCAGGCCGAAATGGAAGCTGAGCGTAAGAAATACGAAATCGAACGCGCCCAGCAAGAGGCCCAGATCGCGCAGATCAAGGAAATCCAAATCCTGCAGGCCGACCAGGAAGCCGCGATTGCGCGCAACCAAGAAGTCGCCGATCAGGCCAAGGAACAGGCCCGCATCGAAAAGGAACGCGCCATCCGGACCTCCGAGATCGAACGCGAGCGGTTCATCCGCGAAGCGGAAATCGCCAACGAGCGTGAATTGGAGGTCGCCGATCAGGATCGTCAGATCATCATCGCGCAAAAGTCCGAAGAAGAAAGCCGGGCCCGGGCATCCGCCGACAGTGCCCGCGCCGAAGCCAAGAAGGCGCAAGAGGCAATTGAAACCGCCCGTGCTGTGGCCGAAGCTGACCGTGCCAAACAGATCGCCTTGATTGAAGCCACCAAAGAGGCCGAGCGTCAGGCGACTGCGATCCGGCTTTCAGCACAGGCCGAAAAGGACGCAGCCAGCGACCGGGCCGCGGCCTTGACGGAAGAAGCACAGGCGGATGCCAACGCCATCACAATCCGTGCGGACGCCAAAAAGACCGACATGCTCGCCGAAGCCGAAGGGCGCCATGCGATCGCCGGTGCGGAAAACGCGCTGAGTGCTGAGATCATCAAGATGAAGCTTGATATCGCCCGGCTCGAGGCCCTGCCCGCCATCGTCGCGGAAATGGTCAAACCTGCCGAGAAGATCGACAGCATCAAAATCCATCAGGTCACAGGCCTGAATGGCGCAGGTGGCGACGGCAACGGCAGCGGGGGCCAACCTGTCAACCAGGCGCTCGACAGCATCATGGGCATGGCGCTGCAAATGCCCGCCATGAAGAAGCTGGGCGAAGAGCTTGGGGTGAGCATGGAAGGCGGGTTGGCCGAGGTGGTCAACGACACATTCGATGTCCCCCAGACACCAGCCGAAATAGACCAACCACAGGCCTGATACCAAATTGGCCGGGCACCGCGCCCGGCCAATTTTCGGATAGCAGCCGTTCGCGCTGATCGCTGCGAAGGTCTCGAGTGAGCCCACTTCGACTGTTGCTGCAAGCTGCGCGAATGTCGGCAATCGTACCGCTACCTATTGGTGACATATTCAACGATTGCCTCACCAACTCTCGCAGCGGCAGCATTACGGGTGTCGATATCTGCCTCCGTTTCCGTGATAAACAGCGCTGCGACTATCGGGTCTCTATCCGGCGGATAGATCACGGCAACAATCGACCTTGATCCATAGCCTCCTGCGCCTGTTCGATCATCAATCGACCAATTCGACGGAAGCGCGGCACGAAACAAGGCATCGGCAACGCGATGATCCGCAAGCCATGCTCGCAGTGTTGCCCGCGAGGCTGGTTCAAGAGTATTTCCCAGCATCAAGTCTTCTACGGTCTGTGCAATCGCGCGCGGAGTGGTGGTATCACGCGGGTCGCCCGGAACAGCCGAGTTTAGTTCGGTCTCCCAGCGGTCCAACCGCGTCACCTGATCACCGTTTGATCTGAGAAAGTCAGTCATCGCTTCCGGCCCGCCAAGTGCGGACAAGACGATATTTGCTGCCGTATTGTCACTTACGGACAGCATCATGCTACACGCGGTACCGAATGAGACTTCCAAGTTGCCTGCTCGACTATGGGCCTCTATCGCCGGTGAGTAGTCAACGGTCTCGACGTCTTCCAGTCGCACCGTGTCGGCTAAACTGACGTCACCGCTCTCAGCTCGGTTAAGAAGCGCACCGCATGCCAATAGTTTAAATGTGCTGTTCAGTGGAAATCGGTCATCAGCCTCGTAAGTGACTACGTCCCCCTTTTGAGTGTCGTGCATGTAGAATCCGACACGAGCCTCAAGATCACGTTCTATGCTGCGGATGGCATCGATAATTGGTTCTGCGCACGCGGCAATGGGTAGACACAGCGCAAGACAAAGCCCTGTTGCAGTGACCCCGATGTGTTTCGGCAGATTGATCATAGCAAGACTTTTGACAGCACAAGCCGCGGATAGCAAAGTCAGGCAGCTCGAAAAGGTTGCCCCTGCCGTTGTAGTTGTCATTGGCGCAGTTGCAGCGAATTAGCGCTTTGTCCGCACTGTGTGAGTTCGCGTGGGGGACAAAGAACGCCTGCCCTCTATCCCCTGTCCCACTAAAACGGTTGTCCAATTGGGACGGTCTCCGGCCCAAACAAATCGATAACTTGGACGGCCAGAACGCAAGTAGGTTCAATTGGGACAGATCAACACATTGCTTGGATTGTCATGTCGCCCCCTCCCGCAAACGACCTTATATACGCTGTCTGTACAAGTTCTGTACGCCGTCTGTATTACAAATGATCAAGCCATATTGACCGACCACCCTCTTTCGATGTCAGGCCTCTAGCGCTACCTACAGAGAAACAAATGGAAGGTGCGACATGACAATTCTGATCATCATGACACTTATGTCAGTAGCTTTAGGGCTGCTCATCCCAATGCGTTGGGGTGTTTTTGGGTTCCTAGGTGCGGCGGCATTTCTCTTCGCGCTACAGGTCGCGATCAATACGGCAACTGGGTTTGAAGGCACCAGCATTGAAGACAGTCTGCTGCTGTTCAACGGATCATATAGCGCATTCATCGGCTTCAATGTTCAGATCACCTATCGCGCTTTTGCATTGCCGCTACTGGCATTGGCCGTTCCATTGATCATTCGGTTACGCCCCCGAACAACTTGAAACATAACGAAAAAAGGCGGCCCGCTGGGACCGCCTTTTTCCAAATCTGATAATAGATTTTAACGCTTGGAGAACTGGAAGCTCTTACGCGCTTTCGCCTTACCGTATTTCTTCCGCTCAACAACACGGCTGTCGCGTGTCAGGAAGCCAGCGGCCTTCAGCGCAGGGCGCAAGGACGGATCATAAAGCTGCAGTGCTTTGGAAACACCGTGCTTCACCGCACCAGCCTGACCAGACAGACCGCCACCTTTGACCGTGGCAACCACGTCAAACTGACCAGTCACACCAGCAACCGAAAACGGCTGTGCCAGGATCATCTGCAGAACCGGACGAGCAAAATATGTGTTCATTTCCTTGCCGTTCACGGTGACCTTGCCGGAACCCGGCTTGATCCAAACGCGTGCAATCGCGTCTTTCCGCTTACCAGTCGCATAAGAGCGGCCCAGCTCGTCACGTACAGGTTCGCGCGGTGCGGCAACTTCAACAACGGCTTCGACAGTCTCGATGCCTTCGGCAACTTGGCCCAGCTCTTCGAGCGAGTTTACTTGATCAGCCATTACGCAGTCCTCGTATTCTTTTTGTTCATGGACTTAACGTCCAGAACTTCGGGCTTCTGGGCTTCCATGCCATGCTCAGCACCTGCGAAAACGCGCAGGTGAGTCATTTGCTGGCGGCTCAGTTTACCACCGGGCAGCATGCGCTGGACGGCTTTCATGATGACACGCTCGGGGTGCGCACCTTCCAGGATCTCGGCCTTGGTTTTGGACTTGATCCCGCCGGGGTGGCCGGTGTGCCAGTAATATTTCTCATCACGCTTGTTACCAGTCATCTGGATTTTCTCAGCATTGATGACAATCACGTTGTCGCCCATATCCATGTGCGGTGTGAAGGATGGCTTGTGCTTGCCGCGCAAGCGCATTGCGATAATCGACGCAAGACGACCCAGAACAACGCCTTCAGCGTCGATCAGGATCCATTTCTTGTCGATATCCGCTGGAGTTGCGGTAAAGGTTTTCATATCTCACCAATAGTTTTGGGTGGCACGCAGCCACAGTCATTCGGATTGGGGTGTTATAGAGAGGTCTGATACGCAGTCAAGCGCGACGCGCCGCGATAGTTTATTTAAAAACAACGACTTACGATTTAGGTATTATATTACCCCATCAATTGTCTACCAATGAATGCGGATTGCCCAGCAATGTATTCATGTCGTCTAGGGCACCAAGGAACAGGTCCTCATTCACACAAGTATTCACCCCAAGCCTGACGGCATTAGGGGCCAACCCGTCCGGCAGGGCAAATTCATCCGCCGGTTTGACCAAAATCCCTTTCTTCTCACAGGCCATGGCAAAACTGGATGCGCGCCACCCAACCGGCATCTGCAAAAAGACAAACGGCGCATCTTCGCGCCACCGCAGGTTCCAGGCACCAAGTCTGTTTACCGCCAACCGCACCCTACGCCGTGTCTCAGCAACGACGCGCGCACGAATTTCGACGGCTGCACCGCTGGTCAGCAGGTCCGTGCAAACGTCAAGTATGGGCTGGGCCACGCCGTAAAATGAACTCTGCGCCACTTGCCGCAAAATCTTGGCCTCATGCGTCGGGGCGACAACATACCCAAACCTAAGAGCACCGCTGATGGTCTTCGTAAGGGATGCCACAAAATACGCTTGGTCAGGCAACATCGCGCGATACGACGGGATGTCGGTCGGGGCCGTTGTATGGCAATCGTCCTCAATGATTGTGATGCCTAGCTTGCGTGCAATTGATGCCAATACCCGTTTGCGCTCGAGTGATGTCTGAATGGTGGTCGGGCTATGCACTTCTGCCGCTGTCAACAGAACCTGACCCCCATGGGCACGGTATGCCTGCTCAAATGCCTCAGGGATAATGCCTTCATTGTCTATCGGAAGCCCCACAATTTGCGCACGCAACAATCGCCCGGCGTGGCGCACGCCCGGATAAGACAGCTCTTCCGTCAATATGACAGGGTTATTGCCACGCAAAACGGCTTGCAGCGCCAGAAGGCAGCAGTTTTGAGCACCATTGCCAAGAATGACGTCATCCGCAGTCACACCACCCAACCGGTCTTGATCAAGCCATGCCGCAGTCGCGGTCCGCGCCTCACGGTCCGTTTCTTGTGTGGGATAATTAATGTGTCGCCGTCTGTGGGATTGCCCCAACCGGACAAAGGCTTGATCAATCAAGACACCCTGCCCCACATCCGGAACCCGGCTGCTGCGGAAGTCGGCATTTGTGTCAATGGGATGATTGATCAACGGCTCAACATCAGCGCGGGGCGGCAAATGGGTCTTGGCGACAAAGGTGCCGCGCCCGACCTCTGCAATCAGACGGCCCTCTTCCGTTAAAAGCGTGTAGGCGCGCGCAACCGTACCTGGCGTCATACCGGCCTTATGGGCTAAGTCACGAACGGTGGGCAGACGGTGTCCTGCGGGCATTTGGCCTGATGAAATACCCTCACGAATGGCTGCCGCCAGCGCTTTGTACTTTGATTTCCCGGCGCGTTTGAGTGCCTCGTCCCACTTTGTACCCGATACAATCAAATTATAGACCTCATCCGCCCCGCTTTGTATCAATACGGCATAGCAAATTGCTATATTGTGTCAATACAATTTAAGGAGTTGTCCCATGTCACACGCGCTCCACACTGCGCAGCAGATCAATGTTTTGAATGCACAGGCTCATCTGCCTGTCGTTGCCCGCGTCGCGGTTACATTTGCGGTTCTTGTGACGAAATGGGACACGCGCCGTAAAACCCGCAAGGCCTTGAAGCATCTAGAGCCACATTTGCTTCACGATATCGGTTTGGACCGCCCTTCTGCTCTGGCAGAGGCCGCCAAACCGTTTTGGCAGGACTAACCCCTCCTGCCTCTTCCTGACTGGGCCGGACCTGTTCCGGCCCCTTTTTGTTTGGGCGGGATAGAATAGGTCAAAGATGCGCGTGCCACAGGGCTCTCAATTCCGTCACTATAAAGCATCGCGTCACCGACGGCCAAAACGCGGCCAAGTTTCAAAATACGAGTCCTGCAAATCATGTCGATGCCAGCGGCAGGCCTACGCATGAAATCGATGGAACAGTTGGTCGTCACGGCAAGCGCCACCGGGCCAATCCGCGCCAGGATCGCCAGATACATCCCCACATCAGCCAGCGCAAACATCGACGGCCCTGACACGGTTCCACCCGGTCGCAAGTGCCTTTCTGAGACGGCCAGTCGCACAACAACACCCTCTTTTGTGATCTCTTCCAGCACGAAATCACTTCCCAACTGCGGGAAATGCGTGGCCACAAAGGCCTCAAGCGCGGGAATGTCCATCTGTGGTTCCATCTTAAGCGCTCCCCCCTTAACCTAAGGGCAGGTCAACATGAGAGCTTGAGAATGACAATCCTTGAACGCAATGACGCCGCGTCCGTGACGACACTGACCCTAAATGCCCCTGATCGGCTGAACGCATTATCCGATGCCATGTTGGCCGCCCTACATCATGAGTTAGATGTGATTGCAGATGATACAACCGTGCGTGCGGTGATCATCCGCGGTGCAGGCAAGGCGTTCTGCGCCGGTCATGATCTGAAGGAAATGCAGGCTGGACGGCAGGCTGAGGATGGTGGCGCCGCCTATTTCAAAGACCTGTTCGACCGTTGTGCCGCGATGATGCAGCGGATCCAGACCCTGCCCCAACCTGTGATCGCCCAGGTGCATGGGATCGCGACGGCGGCGGGCTGTCAGCTCGTGGCCACATGCGATTTGGCCATCGCGTCCGATGACACCCGCTTTGGCGTGAATGGTGTGAATATTGGCTTGTTTTGCTCAACGCCCATGGTCGCCCTGACCCGCAACATCCCCCGTAAGGCCGCATTTGAGATGCTGACAACGGGCCGGTTTATCAATGCGCGTGAGGCGCAAGAGGTCGGGCTGATCAACCGCTCTGTGCATAGCGATGCATTGGGGCGCGAGACGGCAGAGCTCGCCCAAGCCATCGCGGGTAAACTGCCCTCAGCCGTGAAGATCGGGAAGGCTGCGTTTTACGAGCAGGTTCAGATGACCACCGCCCAGGCCTATGCCTATGCGGGTAACGTTATGGTGCAAAATATGCTCGATGCCCAGACCGATGAAGGGATCACGGCCTTTCTGGAAAAACGTGATCCCGACTGGGCTTAGAGGCCGTAGATGCCTTTGAATTTCGCTTCTAGATAGTCCAGCAACGGCCCTTCGCTTGGCGCGCTTCCTGTGGCGTGTTTGATGGTGTCTAGGGGTGTCCGCAGCCCGCCGAACTGCTGTAAGTTCTCGCGCAGCCACCCTGTCGCGCGCGACGTATCGCCCTTGGCCAGGTCACTGTCCAAATCCGGGACCGCCGCACGCAAAGCTGTGTGCAGGCAGCCTGCGTAGACGTTGCCCAGTGTGTAAGTTGGGAAGTAGCCGAACAGCCCTTCAGACCAATGCACATCCTGCAGGATGCCGTTTGAAGGCTTGTCGACGGCGTAGCCAAAATCAGCCTTGAAGCGGTCGTTCCAAGCGGCTTCCAGATTGTTGACCGACAGATCGCCTGACATCAAGGCCCGTTCCAGATCAAAGCGCAGCAGGACGTGGAGGTTATATTGCACCTCATCGGCCTCGGTCCGGATGAAACCATCGCTGACCCGGTTGACGGTGGCATAGAATGCCTCTTCATCCGCAATGCCAAAATCACCGAAAGTGTCGCGCATCTGCCCATAAAGCCAACCGGTGAAGGCCCGGCTGCGCCCCAGTTGGTTTTCGTAAATCCGGCTTTGGCTTTCATGAACGCCCATGGAAACGCCGGACCCAAGCGGGGTCAGAAGGTGTTTTTTATCAATGCCTTGCTCGTAGGTCGCGTGACCGACTTCATGTACTGTTGAATAGAAACAGTTGAACGGATCATCCGCGCTGGTCCGCGTCGTGATCCGCACATCAAGGCCTGAGCCCGATGAGAATGGGTGCACGGCCTTATCGATACGCCCGTTCTGGGTGTTGTACCCAAAGGCCAGGGCCAGCTTTTCGGACAAGGCCAACTGCCCGGCCTCGTCAAATGTGCCGGTTAGTTCTACCGGGGCTGGCGCGTCCAAAATCGCGCTGCGCAAGGCCACCAGACGCGGGCGCAAGGCATCAAACATCGCCGCAAGGCTCGCGCCAGTTGCCCCCGGCTCATAACTGTCGAGCAAGGCGTCATAGGGGTCTGCATTACCTGCGATCGCGGCGGCTTCTTCGCGCCGCAGGTCCACAACCTTTTGTAAAATAGGCAAAAACGCTGGCACATCTTCCTCGGCCCGCGCCGTCGCCCAGACCCGGTGCGCTAGCGATGTTGTCTTGGCTAGCTCGGCCGCTAACGCCGCAGGCACTTTGGAGGTCCGGTCAAAATCGCGCTGGATATGTCGCAGGTTCGCGGCCGCGACGTCATCAGTTGGCTCAGCCGCCGCGAGCCATTCTCCCACCCGTGGATCAATCCGGCGGGCATGCAGTATATTGGCCATCGCGCCGTGCTCTTCTGCCCTTTGGGGCGTGGCCCCTTCGGGCATCATCGTTTCTTGGTCCCAGCCAAGGCGCCCGGCAATTTGCCCCAATGCTTCGGTTTCACGCTGGAACGTCATAAGCTCTTGATAAGCTGTCATTTCTAAGTGCCTCGGATGGTTTGGGTTTCGGGATATTGCGCCAGGAAACGCCCGCGCAGGACAAGTGCCCAAAAGATAACAGCACCAAGTTGATGTACAATCGCGATTTGCCAAGGCGCGGAATACATCACCGTTATGATCCCGATGATCATCTGCAACAGCATCATTGCTATGATGGCATTGAATGCAAAACGGGTGTGCGTATTTGCAGATTTTCGCGCACGTAGCCACACAAAAATACTAAACAAAAACAGTAGGTAACCCACCATCCTATGCGTAAATTGGACAAGCCCGTCGTCCTCAAAAAAATTCCGCCAGATGGGCTGTAGATCAAAGGGTTGCGGAGGCAGAAAGCCCCCCGCCATCAGCGGCCAATCAGGATAGGCGCGGCCTGCGTCGATCCCGGCGACAAGTGCGCCAATGATGATCTGAAGGAAGGTGATCCCAATCAGTATTGTCGTCAGCCGCATCAACCCTGCATCGCCGTTCCGCCGTGCCTGCAGGATGTCTGTTTGGCTGCGTCCAAGCCGGTAGATGTACCAGGCGATAAATCCAAAAATAACAAAGGCTAAGCCAAGATGTGTGGCCAGTCGGTAGGAGGCTACGTCAAGCATCCCTTCCTCTAGGCCCGAAGCCACCATCCACCAACCGATGAACCCTTGAAGCCCGCCGAGCACACCAATGTAAAACAGCCGCCCGGTCCAACCTGTGGGGATTTTCTTGGTGGCCAGAAAGAAGAAAAAGCCTGCTGCCCAAACTAACCCAATCACCCGACCTAGTTGTCTGTGGCCCCATTCCCACCAATAGATGGCCTTGAATTCGCCAAGCGTCATCCCCTTGTTTTGCAATTGATATTCCGGGATAGCTTGGTACTTCGCGAACTCTTCGGCCCAGGCCTCAGCAGAGGTTGGAGGCATCGCGCCCGTCACCGGTTTCCATTCGGTGATAGACAATCCGCTATCTGTCAAACGGGTTAGTCCGCCGACGACGATCATCACCAAAACAAGCGCGAACAGCGCCATCAGCCAGAGGCGGATCGCACCGCGCGCGCCCTGCCCGCCCCGGTCAATGACGCCCGGGGCTGCGGTTTGTTTGGGCGTGTCGCCGACCTCTTCGAAAATACTACGTTTTGTGGGCATTTGAGACCTTTTTGCCTGATTGGCCGGAACTTATGCGCGCGGAAGGGTGGCCGCAAGCGGCAGGGTGACGCGGGAAATCGTTAAGGTTTTTGTGGTCTTTTCCGACCGTGGCACCAAAATAGGGTTAATGCGCAGATTTTAAAGGGGTTTGAGCGATACCGATGCCGTACAGACCGCGTACAGAACCTGTATGTACAGCCGGCATTATCGGCCCCGGTTAACGCAGCGGACGCCGCGCCTGTTAACCTTTTTCCTTCCAACGCACCATTTGCCGCATGATCCCGTGCAGCATCTGTACATCGGCCCGGGTCATCGGCATCCGGGACCACAGGTTGCGCAGGTTCTGCTTCATGCTGGCGGCTTTATGTTCCGGGAAAAAGAAGCCAGCCGTTTGCAGCCGGTCTTCGAAATGTTCCGCGAGCTTTTCAACCTCGATCTGTTCGGCCCAATCGCCCGCTGCATCGACCCGGGTCGACTGTGCGGGGATCGTTTCGCGTTGCCATTCGTAGCCCGTCAGCAGCACACATTGCGCCAAGTTCAACGAGGGGAATTCTGGGTTCACGGGGACCGAGATAATTGCATTGGCCCGCGCGATATCCTCGTTTTCCATACCCGCCCGTTCCGGTCCGAACATCACCGCCACTTTACCGCCCGCCGCGATCCGGTCACGCGCGTCTTCCATCGCGGCTTGTGGCGTGAGTACAGGTTTCGTCAACCCGCGTGGGCGCGCCGTGGTCGCATAGACATAGTCGCAATCGGCAATGGCGCTGGGGGTGTCCGGAAAGATCTGCGCCTCATCCAAGAGCCGCCCCGCCCCGCTGGCCATCGCCACGGCTTTTTGGTTGGGCCAACCGTCACGTGGATCGATGATGCGCATCCGGTCGAGCCCGAAGTTCCACATGCCCCGCGCCGCCGCCCCAATGTTTTCGCCCATCTGTGGCCGGATAAGAACGAAGGCAGGCTGAGGCTGGGTGTTGGGCATGTGGCGTCCTTTGATGTTGCCGCGCGTGATACGCTGGAGCAAATAACAAGGCAAGGACAGCACGCAGATACACTGATCTAATGGGTCACGGTCTGGATGCGGCGGTACGGCACGACCTGATGCTGGCTTAAGATAGGGGATTGGGCTTTTGCGCGTGTTGAAATGAAGATCCGCTCTGAGCCCAAATGGACCCATGCTGCACAGTGCGTCAATGTCCGGTTCAGTCAAAAAGAAGCGTGGCCGTAGAAAGGCGAAGACTTCACACACCTCTTACCATGAAAGGATATTGTTTAGGGGATTCAACGCAGGTTTTTGCGTGTAAAATCACTCACATTACCTTGACTAAGATTAGCGCTATTTGCCAGGCCCATCTCAGGCTGCGACCGTTTCAAAAACTGGTGTACTTCAAACAATATGAGACCCCATAGAACCGCAAAAATTGGTTCTGCAACGAACAACGACACTAGTAGCTGCGGTCCCTTTACAAACCCCAAAAATGGCGAAACCATTGTGCCAGCAACAATCGACACACAAAACGTTATGTTAACCGCCCCTAAACAAGCGCGGGCTACGCCCAAAGCACCGAAACCACCCATCCAATTTCTGCACAGAAACAACCCACAAACAGTCATCAAACAGCCCAGCGAAACGATACCAATGTCCCGCCACATAGGGCCGACCAGAGCGTCTCCGGCATGATTTACTAATGCGAATGTGAGGCCAGCCGAAGCTGCGGTGACTGCGTAATACGCGATCATGATTCCCCGCCGCGGACTGTCAGAGCGATTGCCTTTGAATGATTGTACTAACATTTTAAGTTCCCTAAAAAATGGCGCCTTGCACTGGTTAACAAAAGGTTAACAAATTTTTATCGAAATTCGGTGAGCAATGCAACAAAGTGGAAAATGCGTGTCAACAACTCGGCAAAAATTTGCAACGCTTGCGTTTGGGTTGAGTGGTTTTATCATGCCATTTACCCGAACATTTCTTTTGGCGCGGCCACTCAGATCACCTCTGATTGGCGTTAGTTTGTCAGCTACCACTTATCGGCTGACCGCAGGCACAAGCCCGATCCCGTTGCTCGAAGCAAAACAGGATCTATACCGGCACCATAAAATTACCTGCATTGGGCGGGAACGTCTTCGACGAAGAGTAAACAACATGATACTCGAGATTATTGGTGTAGCCCCTATTCTATAGGGCGTTACAGACTTAATTGTTGGCCTGCAGGGCGGTAACATTTGGACTTACGCAGACTATCGGTTGCCGGAAACTCTCTGAGAGTATTCGCCCAACTTTGCAATGTTGATCGGTGCCGTGATTTTGGCATTGAGCGGAGGCAGAAAAACACCGCAGCGGTTCTAGTCAGTCAGAGAAATACTGTAAGCGGCTGCGCGCGATTACTGAATCGATTGCCAGTAAGCGTTTAGCAACCATTCGGGCCACCGCAGCGAAAGCTAACTTCGTCCCGCACTCAG
Organism: uncultured Paracoccaceae bacterium; assembly: GCA_947501555.1. Classification (GTDB taxonomy): domain Bacteria; phylum Pseudomonadota; class Alphaproteobacteria; order Rhodobacterales; family Rhodobacteraceae; genus Yoonia. The sequence continues at coordinate 691,297 of CANMWG010000001.1, read as the reverse complement.
CCAGCCTTGGGGTGAACGGCCAATGACTGGTTCGGGCTTTTATGAAGGGTTCACAGGCATCCCGGATCGGAACAAGCCGCAGGTGCCGATCCATCGCCGACATGAAATGAGATATTTCAACAGGTTCAGTGATCTATGATGTTTGTGGTATCCCGCGAAACGCAGTAGAACCGCCCGAACGCATATCTTTTTGGAAATACCACCATGTCGGACGCGCCAGACGCCCCTCAAATCTATCTGATCACCCCGTCAGAGTTTGATCTCTCCAGATTTCCCGATCAATTGGCCGCATGCCTTGATCAGACCGAGGTGGCCTGTGTCCGCTTGGCCCTTGGCACCAAGGATGATGCCCGCATTGCCAAGGCCGCCGATGCCCTGCGCGAAGTGACCCATGCCCGCGATGTCGCCTTGGTCATTGATAGCCATATACTGATGGTTGAGCGCCTAGGACTGGACGGCGTGCATCTGACCGATGGTGCCCGGTCCGTCAAAAAAGTCCGCAAGGATCTGGGCGATGATGCCATTGTCGGCGCCTTTTGCACCAATTCCCGCCATGACGGCATGACCGCTGGTGAGCTGAGCGCGGATTACGTCAGCTTTGGCCCGGTGGGTGTCACGCCCTTGGGGGATGGTCGTCAGGCGGAGTTGGAGTTGTTTGAATGGTGGTCGATGATGATTGAGGTCCCTGTTGTGGCCGAGGGCGCGTTGGATGCCCCACTGATCCGCGCCTTGACCCCCCATACGGATTTCTTTGGCATTGGCGATGAGATTTGGGGTGCAGATGACCCCGCCGCCGCCTTGGTCGCTTTACGTGCTGAGATGGTTTAGCCCGCTGCGGACGGTCTCTTCTGTGGCTTTCGCGAGCGCCTTGCGGTCTTTGAAATCACGGACATTGACGGGTGCGTGGTAGCTGACGCTGACTTGCCCCTGCCGTCTTGCCGCCAGAGTGATCAGAAAATGTGGTCCGAAGTCCATATCGCCCCACCAGCCGTAGAACCGGGGGTTTGCCCCGACGGGGGCTAAGTAGTTCACGGTGACCGGTTGGATTTGCAACCTGTCTTTGAGCGCTGCGTCAAAGAATGCTGCAAAGAGCGTTGGCTTGAACGCCAAGACCTGTTGCCCGTCTGTTGACGTCCCTTCGGGGAAAAACAGCAACTTGTGTCCGACGGCGAGCCTATCGCGGAAGATCTGCGTTTGATGGCCTGCCTCTTGCCGCTTTCGTTTGATAAAGACCGTTCCCGTGGCCCGTGCCAGCCAGCCGATGCCCGGCCAGCCTGCCACTTCGGATTTGGACACGAAGTAGATCCGTTTCCGCGCGTTCAGCGCAAAGATATCCAGCCAGGATGTGTGGTTTGCGACAATCGCCCCAGCCCCTTGCATCGGGGTTCCGTCGCTCGTGAACCTGATCCCAATCACTACAAATGCTATCCGGCAGACCCATTGTGTGATGTAGGGCGTGACTGGTCGCCGGAGCCCATAGAGCGGTCGTTCGATCATCCGGATCAACAGCAGCGTCATTAGCCCCCCGGACACAAGCACTAACAAGGGTAGCGCACGCCGCAGGATCCGTACCCAGCCCATCGCCCCAATCCGCTCCGCCGTCGGAGGGTCCGCACCGTACCAGGTATCAGCCATTGCTTTGAAATTTCCGCCGCCGCCGCGCCGTGATGACATCTGTCGGCAAAATCAAGCAGATGTCCGTCGTGTTGAATGCATGATCGATGAAAGCCCCGTCACCCACCACGCCGCCAAGCCGCAGATATGCCTTGATCAAAGCTGGTATCTCACGCAGCGCGGCTGCCTCGTCAACCTGATCGGCGGCGATCAAATCCATGCGCTGTGCATTAGGTTCTTTGACTTTCACCCGCAGGTCAGGTCGAGCCAGATGTCGGTGCTGCAGCAGACTGAGCGGGCTTGCCAATGCGGTGACGTCCGTTCCATGGAACGACGCCACCCCAAAGAGGATATCGATGTTGTCGCGCGTGACCACATCCGAGACCGCCCGCCAAAGATGCATCAATGCCGCCCCGCCCCGGTAGTCCGGATGCAGGCAAGATCGGCCCAGCTCAAGCAGTCGCTTACCGCTACGGCGCAGCCGGGTAAGGTCGTATTCATCTTCGCAATAGAATTGCCCCGCCGCTGCTGCCCCAGCCTCTGATAGCAGCCGGTAGACCCCGACCACATTGTTCGTCGCAGGCAGATTGAGATCCCGAAGCAGCAAATGGGTCGCGAACTGATCAAATCGATCTTGCTCTAGACGCGCAGAATGATCGACCAACGGCCCGTCTGCCCCCAGCTCTTTTACAAAAATGTCATAACGCAGCCGTTGAGCCGCTTGTAAATCTGTCGCGTCAACAGCCGCTTGTACTTCAAAATTTGGCTTGAGTTTTGTCGTTGTCATAGTCGGTCTATTCTGCGTCCAATATTCAAAGCTCGCAATCCGTTAACCATTTCATAACTATCGTAATCAAGGATTGTCCGCATGAAACATTGACAGGCCAGCCGCTTGATCTACTTTGAGTTGCACTCAAGTATCGTAAATTATAACAAGCAAAACATGTGACCCATCAATGACAACTTTCCCAGCCTCGCGAAAATTAACGGTGATCTTTCCGCCAATGTTGGATTGGACTTGCCCTATCCCCCAGTTGGGTTCATCGGGGTGCCGCACCAGCATGCCTGGCTCAAGGATCCCATTGATATCGTCCATCTCATCCCATTTCCCTGTTGGAGCCAAACATAATGACACCTGATTTAGCTGCCCTCGTCGGTTCCCGCATCTGCCACGACCTTATCAGCCCAATTGGCGCCATCGGCAATGGCGTTGAGTTGCTCTCGCTCACCGATGGCGATACGGGGGCAGAGATGGATCTGATTAACGAAAGTGTCCAGAACGCAAATGCGCGCATCCGCTATTTTCGTATCGCTTATGGTGCCGCATCCAATGAGCAGATGGTTGGTCGCTCTGATATCCTGTCCATTCTTGCCTCTACGGCCCGCGGTGGCCGTTTCACCTATTTCTGGCAGGTCCAGGGTGACCAACAGCGTCGCCTTGTTCGCTGTGCGCTGCTGCTAATGCAGTGTTTTGAAGCAGCATTGCCGTTGGGCGGTGACATTCATGTGGAAGAGGACAGCAGCGGGTGGCGTCTGCGCGCTGAGGGCCCGCGGCTGAACATCGATGCCCCATTGTGGGACAGCATGACAAGAAATGACGTGATCCATCACCATACGGCGTCGCAGGTTCAATTCGCCCTCATCCCCGGCTTTATGGCCGAGGCTGGACGCACATTGCGGATTTCCATGACCGAGACCAATATCACCGCGCGGTTCTAAGCGCGGATCGTCCCATCACCTGTTACAAGGTATTTGAAGCTGGTCAGTTGCACCGCTCCAACAGGCCCGCGCGCATGTAGCTTACCCGTGGCGATCCCGATCTCGGCACCCATACCGAACTCACCGCCATCTGCAAACTGCGTGGATGCATTCCGCATCAGGATTGCACTGTCGAGCTGGTGAAAAAACTGATCTGCGACACCATCGTTTTCGGTCAGGATCGCGTCAGTATGGTTTGACCCGTATTGCCGGATATGGGCGATGGCCCCGTCGACACCGTCCACAATTTTGGCGGCGATGATCATGTCGAGAAATTCTTTGCCGAAGTCATCAGGTTGCGCCGCAATTGAGCCTTTAAGGCTGCCGTCTGAGCGCACTTCAACTCCTGCGTCCATCAGCGCTTGTGTCAGCACATCGCCGTGTTTGTCGTGGAACGCCCGGTCAACCAGTACGGTTTCTGCTGACCCGCAGATGCCGGTGCGCCGGGTCTTGGCGTTGACGAGCACCGCTTTGGCCTTTTCGAGATCCGCGTCGCCGTCGACATAGACGTGACAGATCCCTTCCAGATGCGCAAAGACTGGCACCCGCGCTTCGCGCTGCACCAACCCAACCAGGCCTTTGCCGCCCCGTGGCACAATGACGTCGATATGGTCGGTGGCTTGCAACATGGCTGTCACAGCCGCCCGGTCGCGCGTTGGAACGAGTTGGATGGCCGCCTGAGGTAGGCCTGCGGATTTCAAGCCGTCGGTGAGGCAGCTGTGGATGGCCTGGCTGGAATGGAAACTTTCAGAGCCGCCGCGCAAAACGACTGCGTTGCCGGATTTTAGACAAAGCGCGCCCGCGTCTGCCGTCACATTGGGCCTGCTTTCGTAGATCACGCCGATCACCCCAATGGGCGTGCGCACACGCCGGATGTGCAGGCCTGTCGGCTGTGTCCATTCTTCGATTGTCGCACCGATGGGATCGGATTGTCCTGCAACCGCGCGCAGCCCGTCGACCATGCCTTGAATGCGGGTTTCATCCAGCATCAGCCGGTCCATCATTGCAGGTGACAGGCCCTTATCGGCACCGAAGGCGAGGTCTTGTTTATTAGCCGCGATAATCGCATCGCGCTGCGCCCAGACGGCATCGGCTGCGCTATTCAAGGCCAATTCTTTGGCTTCGGCGCTGGCTGTTGCAAGGACCCCGGCAGCGGCACGCGCATCGCTGCCGATTTGCGCCATCATGGGGCCGATTGTGTCGTGGTCGTTCATATCTTTGCCCCCTTAGAGAACCATATCGTCGCGGTGTACCAGTGCTGAGCGGCCTTCATAGCCCAGAATGCCAACAATGTCAGCCGACCGCCGCCCCATGATCTGCCGCGCCTCGGCGCTGGTGTAGCGGATCAGGCCTTGGCCCAATTGCGTGCCGTCAGCATCAGTGATTGCGACCAGATCACCCCGCCCGAAGCTGCCGTGGATTTGCGTGACACCGGCAGGCAGCAGGCTTTTGCCGCGTTGCAACGCGTCTTTGGCACCGGCATCGATGGTGATCGTGCCCCTTGGCTTCATCGCAGAAATCCACAGCTTGCGCGCTGCCTGTGGGTCTGTTTGGGCTGCGAACCACGTGGCCTTGGCCCCGTTTTCCAATTTACCCAACGGATAGAGCGCCGTGCCAAGGGCGATAGCCATAGCGCAGCCTGCTTCTGTTGCGATCCGGCCTGCAATGATTTTGGTGATCATGCCGCCTTTCGACAGGCCAGAGCCAGCGTCACCGGCCATGGCTTCTATCTCTGTCGTGATTTTTTCTACGTTTTCAATGTGTTTCGCGGAAGGTTTAATCTTGGGATTGGCCGTATAAAGCCCATCAACATCCGACAGCAGGATCAGCTGATCTGCCCCCGTTGTCACCGCGACCTGCGCCGCCAGCCTGTCATTGTCGCCATAGCGGATTTCGTCAGTGGCGATCGTGTCGTTTTCATTCACGATGGGCGTCACCCCAAGCCCCAGCAGGGTTTCCATGGTGGCCCGGCTATTGAGATAACGCCGCCTGTCCTCAGAATCTTCAAGCGTGACAAGCACTTGCCCGGTGATGATCCCATGGGGGGCAAGCGCTTCTTCATAGGCCCGCGCCAATTGGATTTGCCCGACCGCAGCAGCAGCCTGCGATTGTTCCAATGCAAGCGACGTCATCGGTAAGCCCAGAACACCCCGCCCCAAAGCGATAGAGCCGGATGAGACAATGATCACATCCGTGCCCCGCGCCCTGATCCGGGCCACGTCGCTGGCAAGCGATGTCAGCCAGTCTTGGCGCAACTTGCCGGTTTCCGCGTCAACCAGCAGGGCCGAACCAATTTTGATGACCAGTCGTTTCGCGTCAGTTAGGGCTGCCATGGCGCATCCTCATCCGCCTCTTCGCTGGCTTTGCGGTGGCGCAGGCGGTTGTCGTCAATCTCAGACCGCAGCGCGCGCAGCACATCGGGCACGCCTTCGCGGCTGACCCCGGACATCTGCATCACGGGGCCTTGGGCCACAGCTGCGATTTCATCGTGCAGGAAGGCCCGTTCTTCTTCGTCCAGCGCGTCAATCTTGTTCAGCACAGTGATCCGGGGCTTTTCGGCAAGTTCACCGCCGTAAGCCTCAAGTTCGTTGATGATCGTTGTCAGATCCCCTGCAGGATCGCCCGAGGTGCCGTCAATCAGATGTAGCAAGACCGCGCAGCGTTCCACATGCCCAAGGAACATATCGCCCAAGCCCCTGCCCTCGCTCGCCCCAGCGATGAGGCCAGGAATATCGGCCACCACGAATTCGACCTCATCAATGCCTACGACCCCGAGGTTTGGAATCAGCGTGGTGAAGGGATAGTCCGCAACTTTGGGCCGCGCGTTGGAAGTCGCAGCCAGAAAGGTGGATTTGCCGGCATTGGGCATGCCCAGCAGGCCCACGTCGGCGATCAGTTTCAGACGCAGCCAAATCGTGCGTTCGATGCATTCCTGGCCCGGATTAGCCCGACGCGGCGCCTGGTTGGTGGCGGATTTGAACTGCAGGTTACCCCAGCCGCCGTTGCCGCCTTTGGCGATGACGATCCGCTGGCCGACCTCTGTCAGGTCATCGATGACGGTTTCTTCATCCTCGTCGATAATCTCGGTGCCCACGGGGACGCGCAGGATCTTGTCCTCGCCGTCTTTGCCGGTGCGCTGGCTGCCCATGCCGTGCTGGCCGTTGCCTGCAAAGAAATGCTGCTGGTAGCGGAAGTCGATCAGGGTATTCAGCCCCTCAACCGCCTCAACGATCACGTCACCGCCCTTGCCCCCATCCCCGCCATCGGGGCCGCCGTATTCGATAAACTTCTCACGCCGGAACGAGATGCAGCCAGCACCGCCGCCGCCTGAGCGGATGTAGACCTTGGCGAGATCGAGGAATTTCATGGGTTTGGCTTTCTACGGCTGTTCAGCCGTGGCGATAATCTATTGTGACGCGGTTCTCAAGCGTTCCCACGTCGCGCGCGTGAGCCTGTAGTGATGTGTGATCACAGGGTAGCCGCGTGCCTTGCTGCGTTCATACCGGGTTTGCCAATGGGTGAAGCCACATTTTGCAAGGACCCGTCCGGATTGCGGATTGTCGTACCAAGTTGCGGCCCGCAACCGATCATATCCGATATCGTCAAATGCGTGGCTGATCGCAGCCTTGGCAGCACGCGTCGCAATGCCCTGTCCGTGAACAGATGGATGCAGCATATAGCCAAGATCCCCGCGGCCGCCGATGCTGCCAACAAGCTTGTCATCAAGACAAATCGCCCAGACGAATCCTTTGCCCTTGTAGGGCTTGCATCTGGTTTTGGTGAACGCGCGATCTGCGGGCCACGGCCAACCGCCCAACTGGCGCACGACGGTCCAATGGGACGCGATGCTGTGCATTGCGTCAACGTCATCCGGACCGATATCGCGATAGGTCAGATTAGCCATCTTACAGGGTTTTCCAGCGCGTGCGTGTCAGCTCCATACTGCGCCCGGGGACATCTGCGTTACGTGCTTTTGAGAAATGCACATGCCCGCCAACATCAACAAAGCCCAGTTTCGTCAGAACGTTCTGCGATGCTGCATTTTCGGTGAAATGGCTTGATTTGATCACATTGCCATCCGTCGTTGCGAAGTAATCATCGACAACAGCTTTTGCAGCCTCGGTGGCGTAGCCTTTGCCCCAAGCGTCTTCGGCCAGCCAGTACCCCAATTCATCGTCCAAACCGACGGTCCCAACAAAGGTATCGCCCTGCCAGATAAGACGCGCTTTGAACCGGCCCTTCAAATTTTCATTAATGAACCATTCCGCATCTGTGAACCCATAGGGAAACGGGACCATCGTCAGCCATTTGCTGATGGCGAAGTTGTTCAACGCCTTTGCAATTACCCGCGCATCCCGTTGTGCCGGGGCGCGCAGGGTCAGCCTGTCGGTCTGCAATGTCGGGAGGGTCATTGCACTATTTTGAGGGTGTAGGTCCATGTAGGTACCGTAGCTGCACGCGCGACCGAGAATGCCTCGGCGTCGCCAAGGTAGTCAAAGCCGCAGTTCGTCAGCACGCGGGCCGAGCCTGGGTTGTCTTGAAACACCTCAGCAAAGATCCGGTCAGATTGGTGCGGATTGGCCGCAATCAATGAGCGCACAGCTTCGGTCGCAAAACCGGTGTTCCAGAACGCGGGCGCAATCCAATAGAAAATCTCGGACTGGGCCCGGTCCATACGTTCAAGGCTGATGAGACCAAGCGCCTCGGCATGCCCATGGGCAGAGCCGTCAATGACCCAGACATCTTCCGTCCGTTTCGGCTGGGTTGCACGTTCAATCATCGCCTCAACACTGCCCGGAGGAAGCGGATGCGGCATCGCACGGGTGCCCCGCGCCACGCGATCATCACTGGCATACATGGCTATCAACCCGGCATCGGACTTCCGACACGGCCGCAGCATAAAACGGTCTGCCGTGATGGTTTCCTGCACAGTGATTTCCTCGTGTTTCATTGCCTTCCCTCCTCGAAAACAATTGGCGTCTCGTGCCACCCTCTAATTCAACATGGTGGCGAAACTATGAATAAAAAAGGGGACCGGTGTTCACCGATCCCCTCAAACGCGTTACCTGAGATTTTCGGCTTATTCAGCGGCCTCCGCCACTGGGAGAACCGAAATAAATGTACGGCCTTTAAGGCCCTTGTGGAATTTCACAGCGCCATCAACAGTTGCAAAGATTGTGTGATCTTTGCCCATGCCAACGCCGGTGCCTGGCCACATCTTTGTGCCACGCTGACGCATGATGATGTTGCCGGGAATGACAGCTTCGCCGCCGAATTTCTTTACACCAAGGCGACGACCAGCTGAGTCGCGCCCGTTACGGGATGAACCGCCTGCTTTTTTATGTGCCATTTGGTCTCTCCTTAGCCTTTTGCCAGCTCAACCGCTTGCGCGATCCAGCCTTCACGTTCGATCCGGCCTTTGAACGACAGTTTCTCGTCCATAGCAGCTACATCGTCTTCGGTCCATGCTGCGATTTGGGCGAATGTTGTGACGCCTGCCTCAAGCAGCTTCTTTTCCAATGCGGGGCCAACACCTGACAGCTTCTTCAGGTCGTCTGCACCAGCGTCAGCCTTTGGGGCTGCCTTTGGCTTTTCGGCTTTTGGCTCTGCCTTGGGTTTTTCAGCTTTCGGTGCTGCTGCCTTTTTCGGGGCCGCTTTTGCCTTTGGGTTCGCCTTGGGTGTGACGTCCATCGTCACGCCTGCGCCGGATACAGCAGCCATCACGCCGGACTTATCCGCGCCCTTTTCAAGGATGTCCGCAATACGGACCAGCGTCAGTTGCTGACGGTGGCCTTTTTTGCGGGCAGATGAATGCTTCCGACGACGCTTGACGAAGTTGATCGTCTTTTCGCCTTTGATCTGATCGATGACCTCAGCCTGAACGCCTGCGCCTTCGACAGTTGGTGTGCCCACGGTGGATCCGACCATCAGAATCTCGTTGAATTGAATTTTGTCGCCAGCTTTTGCTGCCAGCTTTTCGACGCGCAGAACGTCGCCTGAGGCAACTTTGTACTGCTTGCCGCCGGTTTTGAGAACCGCAAACATATGTTATTCCTTTGTCTTTCGCGTCTCTGAGGCCCCGGGATCAACCGGCGTTTGGTACCTGTGGACAGCGCGCCCTTGGGCGTGTTTTCGCATGTGCCCCCGCAAGTCACTTGCAGAGATGGCGGCTTATGTGACCAATGCCCTTATAAGTCAACCCAAAAGAAGGTCGTAAAGCCCATGCGTTTGTCTATTACCGCCCTCATTGTTCTATCTGCTTGTGCACAAGAGGCCAATCACATTGGCAACCCCGTGCTGCTGCCGCTCTCGGGTCTGTCAACAGTTGTCGGAAATACCGCCTACAACCAACGCCGCGGTCGTGTCGAAGTTATCGTGAAAACGAACTATGACGCCATCCTGGATGACATTGACGCAGGCGGCGGGCCCGTATTGACCGAAGCCATGGATGCGGCGGGTGTCCCGGAAGCCGACCGGCCCACGCGGATTATTCAGCTGCAATCGGATATGGGGCTTTACGTGCAAAACCCCGGCGCTCTGGTAGTCGCGCTGATGGTCTATGGTGGCTAAGCGTAAAAGCCCTGCGCCCCAAAATATGAGGCGCAGCGCAGGTCTTGTTGAGGTTTGGTTTGGCTAGCAGACAATATCAACTTGCTCTGAATGGCTCTCAGCCAGCGCGGTATTGAAAAAGCCTTATTGACCAGCGACGGACACCTTCAGGGCTTTGGGGACAAAGACAGCCCCTATTTTCATCTACATGCTGGCAGAGGCCGTGGGGGCAAGGGCAAAAACCGCCCCTAAAAGGTCGCCAATGCCGAATCCCGCTGTGCCACAAGGTTCCAGAATGCTTGGGATTTTGAGATGTCATCCGCCAGATCAGTCGGAACGCCGCGGGCAATCATCCGGTTGTAGAGCGTCGTGGGATAGCCTTCGCTGACTGGTGGAACGCTCACGCGTGGATTGATGTCCGCCGCCCGGCCCCGTGCCTCTTCCGGGCAGTCGCTGGTTGGGTTGCCGTTCGCGCTGCGGCCTTCGCTTTCGAGCTTTTGTACAGCCGCGAAATAGATCGCGCATTCGCTGACAACAAGTGCAGCCTGACGTGGATCATCAAGTGGGAGATCCGGTTGGGCCACATTTGCGGGGGTTTGCTCACAAGCGGCCAACAGACAAAGTGCTGCGGCAAATATCGGTAGTCGAGACAAAAGTGTGTTCCTTTTCAGCGATGCTGAACGTTAGAATACCGCAGTGATCCGGAAAGCCAAGCGGCCTTTGCAGCTAAAGTTCTTGGCTGATCATGAACCGGGACGCCGCAAGCCCAAGCGCGCGAGAGATATCATCAAACATCCCATTGAATGCATCAAACAAAGCCCCGTTGATGTCCTGCCCGGCCTCGGTTTCTGAAAAGGCGATATAGGTTTGCATATCTGCGTCCGATAACGGCTGGTAGGCCATCAACAGAAAGGAATAGACCCATTCGCTGGTGTTTGACCGGATCTCTGGTTCCTGCGCCCAGACATCTTGGATCGCGGTCTCAGATGTGACACCGGGCAGCCCTGCCCCGCCATCGACTAACCCCATATAAAACGCATAGTTCGAATTGAGTGCCCCAACCACGTTGGATTCGATCAGGTCGTTGGTTTCCACGAATTCCTGCACCAATTGAAATCGCGGCGTGTTGTCGTTGATTGCAATCGCCGCGTTGTCCTTGCTGGCTGCCTCAACCGCATCATCAAGCAACGCCCGGCGGGCGCTGACTTCAAGCTCAATGATGGTCTCGCCGGGTGCAGAGGTATAAAAAGCCAGCATCGCGTCGATATCATCGCCTTCGAGCGCTTCGCCAAATGCGCCCCGTACCTCTTCGTACATCATTTCTGGATCATAGATTTGCGCCACTGCTGCGGCCCAGCTTTCACTGTCACCACTTGGGAACATGTCCTGTGCGATGGTCATCCCATACGTCTGCCCTTCCTCTTGCATGATCGACAGCATCTCTGGCAGGCCCAATGCCTCAAAGAGCGTATCAATCTTTGCCACGTCGCTGTCTTGTGCGAAGGCTGGAAAGCTCAAAACAGCCCAAGTGAGGGTGGCCGCAGGTATGAAGTGGCGAAGCATGGTGGATCCTTCCAACGGTTGCTTTTGCATAGTGATAGGCATGGTGGTTTGGATTTCCAAGCGCAGGTGACGGATTTGTCAGCAGGCGCGATTAGGACTTGCACCGTCCTATAGGGCGCATTAGGAGGCAGCGATCCCCGCGGAGAGGTGCCGGAGTGGTCGAACGGGGCGGTCTCGAAAACCGTTGTGGGTGCAAGCCTACCCAGGGTTCGAATCCCTGTCTCTCCGCCAATATGTTCTAAAACAATGACTTAGGACATCTGGCTAAACTTAGGCAAGAACAATTGCGGACGATGGTACGCAGTTACTTTGTTATCTCAGCCTGTATTTCCAACAGGTGAGCAACAGGGCCGGCTAGACGGCCCAGCTTAGTATGAATGCACATTCCCGAATTATTTTCGGAATGAGCCAACCTAAGTGTACGTTCAAAGCTGATGACGTTGCTTCAATAACTCGGCATACATCCCTGTTGCCGCTTAAAGCGCCACGTTAGTGGTGACCGGAGGAGCCAAGACTTCAAATATCGAAGCGCTTCCGGCCATTGCGATTTCTGCTCATTTTGGGCTCACTGTTAAAAGCAGCCCGTGGAGAGTGCGAAAAGAAGACCTTCGCGGCAGATGTTAAGCTAGGGTAAGTAATCCCAGAAAGCCGACATCTGCCATAAGGCCAAAGGTCTTCTTGTCCACCATCGCCGCAACCAGTCATTTACTGGCAATTCGTCCTGACCCGAGCCGCCTACCACGTGAACTCGACCGTTTGAGCCGCATTCATCGACCCGTCAACATTGGCACCGATAGATGACCGGCTGACGCCCGCTTCGTTGAAGACTGGTGTCGTGTGCGCCAGGTTGATCGAGCTCGTGTGGGTATCACCAATCCGGTCATAATCCACAGTCACATCCCAAACTGCCAGTGCATCGTCTGCAAGCGTCGCATACGATAGCGAAGCACCATAGCCACAGTCGCCATCTTCGTCGCCCGAGATTGCGCAGAACAGACGTGGTGTCAGCTCCAACTCACCGCTCCGAACCGCACGGATCAGGTCAGCTTCGACAAACAACCGACCATAACGACCAGGATCAATGTCCAGATCAACATCATCGATTGAGATCTCAGACCCGAGTGCAACCGAATAGGCCAGATCAATACCAACACGCGGTGCTACTGTCAGGGCCTCATACACACGCTCACCGCCCACGGCACCACCGATGAACAGGCCACCGTAGGTGTAGTGACCATCAACTTCAGTTCCGGCGATAACGTCGAAGAAGTGACGCCCGATCGCAGCACTGCCATAGTAGCTCAGCAGCAATCCACCTTCGGACCGGTTTGCACCGTAAAGGCCCGCATGTACGCCAACACCTGTGATTTCACCTGTGACGTCCTCATCGACAACATCGGTCTTCGACACATAGCCCTCGATGAACTGACCAAACAGACGGCCATTGGCCTGACGATCACGGGACCCACCAAAGCTAAGCCGGCCTGTTGTGCTGGCGTCCTCTGTGTGGATCACGCTGAGATCAGCCCAAAGCGTCTGATAGGCGCCAGTGACGCAGTTGTACCCTTCAGAGCCATAGCGGCCCGTCAGACTGCCGCCAGCATTGTCGGCAGCACCATCCAGTGTGCGGACGGTCTGGCTGTCTTCGCCACAACGTCCAGTGCCTGCAGCGATATCGTCGCCCTCCACCAGAATAAACTCAACCCGGCGGTTCAATGCTTGGCCTTCTTCGGTGGCATTTGTCGCGATTGGACGGGATTCACCGAAGCCCTGCGCCCGCAGGCGATCTACGCTAATACCGCGGGCGACCAATGCATCCAGAACGGCATCCACACGATTTTGGCTTAGGACAAGGTTATAGGCATCGCTTTCATCGGAATCGGTGTGACCGGCAATGATAAAGTTTGCAGACACACACTGATTAAGAAGATGTGCGATCTCATCAATGATGCGCTGGTTAGCTTCATCAATGAAGAACTTGTCATTAGCAAAGCGGATCGGCTGATCATTCAGTTTGTCGCTGATCTGCTGCCCACAGGCATGCCCCGACAGACGATCTGCTGCACGACGCGAGATGTCCGACGCACTGCGTGAGATCAGCTCGGTTGTGTTTTGCAGATCCTCTGACAGCACACGCTCCAGCGCTTCTTGATCAAATACCGACGCAGAACCGATCACCGCAATATCGTATGGTGCTTCATCTGCGTCGTCATTTGGCAGTTCGATATCAAATCCAAATTCGCCTTCCGCAAGCGGTGTGAACGTCACCGTAAACGTGGTTGTCTCGCCCGGCTCTAGGACCAGAACATCAGGATTCCCCACAATCACCGGACCATCCAGATTTGTCTCACCCGAGATTGTCGGGTTCTCCAACGTCAGCGTGTCCGTGCCGTCGTTCGTGACCGTATAGGTAATCGTCTGCTCGTCGCCGGCAATTGGTTCCCCAACATCGTCATCGCCACCATCAGGCATTGCGCCGCTGACAGATGATGTCACATCGATTTCAGGCGCCCCTTCAGAGCTACCTTCCACAGCAATGTTATAGTCGCTTTCGTCCACAGCATCCTGCGCATCATCGTTTGGTACAACGATGTCAAAGTCATAGCCACCATCCACCTCGGGGGTGTAAGTGACTGTGAATGTGGCGGTTTCACCCGGTTCCAGAGATGTGGCACTGAGCGCGCCAAAGGTTACACCAGCATCACCATCGGTGATATTGGTGGTTGATCCGGCCTCTACCGTTGGCTCTTCAAGCGTCAGCGTGCCGAAACCATCATTGGTGATGGTATAAGTGATGGTCTGTTCTACACCCGCTGCAGATTGTGGCTGCGTGTCGGTCCCGCCATCCGCAATAGCGACATCGCCATTTGAGGTCTCAACCGAGATCTCTGGCGCGATGCTAGGCAACGTGACCACTGTCGCCTCATCCCCATCGTTGCCCGCAGTCCCATCGGTATCCGTGGTGGATGGTGTGCCAACGGCTGTTGGCACAACCGTTGATCCGTTTGCACCGCCTTGTGGAATTGCAGGTTCGGACCCAGTGTCACTATCGTCCGTCACGGGGTCAAGTTGATCGTCGTTTTCGTCAAACAGCGGCACCGTGTCGCCACCATTAAGAACGACAGCACCCGTGTCATCAACGGCAACAGCAGTTGATGTAATCGTCGGCTGCGTCTCAAGATCGCCAGTGTCGCCGCTCTGAATGATGTATTCAGCTGTCGCAACCACAATAGGGCCTTCACCTACTGCAAGTGTGATATCTTCGATACCAGTATCGTCGAATGTCACGCCAGTCGCGTTCAAGTCACTCAGCCCGTTGTCATCAATTTCCAGATCAGCAAGACCAGTATCACCGGTGTTTTCTGCAGTGTACTCATAAAGGATCGTATCGCCAGCGTTCCCAAAGATACCGTCGTTATTGGTATCCTCAATACCTGTCACAGTCTGAACGAGTTCGATGGATGGGTCAGGATCTGTATAGGTCACGGTAACCGTTGCCTCGTTGGACTTATTCCCGTTGTCGTCTTCAACGGTGTAGTCCACGGGCGTTGGATCGCCGATAAACCCGTCTTCCGGTGCGAAGGTAATCGCGCCCGTCGATGGGTTCACGGTCCATGTGCCTTCGTCAGGTACCACCAACTGCGTGACGTCTCCGTCAACGGTCGTGACATTGGCAAGGTCTGTGCCCGCGGGCACCACAAGCGAGACAGTTTCAGGATCAAGCGGGACATCGTCCCCCGCCGCATCGGTGCCCAAGTCAGTGTCATTGCTTAAGACGTTAACGACAACATCTGTTCCGGCTGCTGCTGGCGGCGCAGTATCGTTCGCAGCGGTTGGCGTTGTTGGCAATGCCACAACCGTCGTATTGCTGCCATTGGTTTCAGTTGCATCAATCTCGACACCGTCGGTGCCTTCGTTTGCTGCGTCCGGATCGTTGTCAGACACGTCAGCTACGGTATCACCATTGGGCAAAGTACCCGTGGCCGTCACAGAGGTGGGCAGCGTGCCCGCTGCATCCGCATCAATCTGTACGGTGTAGGTAACTGTCAGCGTCTCTCCTGTGTCCAGCGGTGTGGTGCCTGTAATCAGGTCATCATTCGCAGAAGTCCCGTCAAAACCACCATTCGCTGTGCCCGCCGATGCGCTGTCAACGGTCACGTCGGACAGATTGGTGCCCAACTGGGCGGCATCTGCAAGAAGTGCTGTCAGATCAACATCGTCGAAGTCCAGCTCACCAGAGTTTCTCACGGTGACGGTATAGGTGACATCAACCGTGCCATCATCATTGATGGTGTCCGAGATATCAGCCGATTGTGTCGTCGTCAGTTCGGGAAGCTGACAGGCGTTATTTGTTGCAAATCCGATCAGGTTATTTTCATCTGTCGCGATGTAGTGAATGTAATACTCGCCATCCGTTGGGACGGTGAAAGAAAAATCGAGGTTCCATGATGTTCCAACGTCGATACCGCCATCGGCCTGAAACGCTGCTGACGTCCCGCCGGGAGGGCCTGCGTAGTAAGCAGGGACCGTTTCGGAACCAGGACCCTGATCGCGCCCAGGAAAACGGGCAATCTGTTCGTCGTCAGAGTTAAAGACAGCAAACACATGCCCATCATTCCGATTACTATCCGAAAATGTAATTGTTTTCGTGGAGCCTGGTTCGCCGATAAAATAGCCAACACCAGAGAAACGCTCGGAATCAGCAGGCGAGGTCGACTCTGTTGGGAAATCACCATCGTCGAGTATACCCACACTGACACCAGCAACAGAGGGGCTATACCACTGGTTCGTCCCAAGACTGGTTGTCGCAAAATTGAAGATAGCGGGCGTATTCGCGGGTGTTGTCAGAAAATCCTTTGCCGGATTATAATTCGTCGGGATTTGGTTTGCGACATAGCCGTCTTCAATCAACCAATAGTCCCAATTCCAGGTACAGTTTACCATGGGGTTTGTCGGCGCACCTGAAACGGCCTGCGCTAGCGCATATTGTGGCGTTGTCACCAGCGTTAACCCAAGTGCCATCGACCCAAGATTAGCTTTAGCCCAAAACGTAGTCTTCTTCACAGCTCTATACCCTTCACAACTATATACCCTTACCAACGTGCAAAAAACTCAACAGTTTCAAAGCAGACATCAGGCTGGCCGATCTCGACCGGGATTCAATCACAGCAAACTTCCGAAAGTTTGCGCGCGTAAGTTTTTCGTGCCGGATAGAGGTGATTCATGCGAGGGGGAAATTTTCCGCCATCGCGTCATTTACCAAATTTTAGACAAAAGGACAGGCTGAAAGAACAATTTTGTCGCAGGCGGAAAGTAGTTTCAAATTGCCTAAAAATCGCCTTATTTTCGCCAACTTATGGCGAATCACGTCTTTCGCTTGCGCCGTCCAGCAGCATGCCGATCAACAGGTGAGAGGGCTCTGTAGGTAGCTCCTGCATCGGCCGCACATAACCGATCAAGCAGACAAAATGCTGCGCGATGTGCGAATGACCGATACGAATGACCGAAATGACGTATCGCACCGCAGCATCTTGAGGTGATGGTCAAGGACTGCAATGGGACGGAGCGGCCGTTCGTCACGTATCCGCTTAACCCACCTTATCAAAAAACGGCGTCATCTGCGCCACGATCACGCTGTTTTCTTCCAGCGCCCGGTCCATCAAGGCCTGCTCATCTTCCGAGATATCATGCCCCTCGGCCAGCCGCTCGTCCAAGGTGCCGTAGCCAGACACATCCAGCGGGGCCAGATCTGCTTGCTTCAAGATCGCAACGGTTTCGCGGACGGCTTCGGCCTCATCAACGCCGGATGCATAGCACATCAGCGCCGCACCCGTGGCCTCATCCGGCAGGCCGTCGCCCGCGTTCCGACCAACTTCGACCAGCAAGGTAAATACTTTTTGTTTGGACTTCTTCTCAGCCATTTTGGTCCCCGTGACACATCGGTATTGGATGAGCGGAATAGCCAGTGGTGTCAATATCGCCCCCCTCACTGACTGCGAAAACGCCGGGCATCACCGCCTTGCCGAGCCTCAGTCAGGTGGGGTTTTTTCTTCCCAACGCGACCGGACTGCCCAGATGGTTGAGACGATTATCACGATCTGCAGCGGCGCGTAGATGACGATCATCAGCACCAAGATCCGCCAGAACAGCGTCAGTTCCATAATCAGTGTGGCCGACACCGCCGGCAGAAACATGGCCGCCAAGAGAAGCGAAATCATGACCACATCCACAGCCACCGGCAGCCACGCCGCTTTGAACGACGGGCGCACGCCCGCCGCAATGCGTTTGCGCGCGAGGATCCGGCTGAGGATCACTTAGTCACGCAACAATTCGTTGATGCCCGTTTTGGACCGGGTCTTTTCATCGACGCGTTTGACGATCACGGCGCAATAGAGGTTCACGTTGTTCTTTGAGGGCATGGAGCCCGCCACAACCACCGAATAGGGGGGCACTTCGCCATACATGACTTCGCCGGTGTCCCGATCCACGATCTTGGTGGATTGACCGATGAACACGCCCATGCCCAGCACAGACCCTTCGCGGACGATGCAGCCTTCGACCACCTCAGAGCGTGCGCCGATAAAGCAATTGTCTTCGATGATGGTGGGCCCTGCCTGCATCGGTTCCAGGACCCCACCGATACCCACACCGCCGGACAAATGCACGTTCTTACCAATCTGCGCGCAGCTGCCCACGGTTGCCCATGTGTCAACCATGGTGCCTTCGTCCACATAGGCCCCAAGGTTCACGAAAGACGGCATCAGCACCACACCGGGGGCGATGAAGGCGGATTTGCGCACGACGGCGTTGGGCACCGCGCGGAACCCAGCGGCACGCCACTGGTTGTCGCCCCAGCCTTTGAACTTGCTGTCGACCTTGTCCCACCAGCCGCTGCCCTGCGGGCCGCCGTCCTGCTGTTCCATATCCTTGATCCGGAAGCCCAGCAGCACGGCCTTTTTGGCCCATTGGTTCACATGCCAGCTGCCGTCAGCTTGTTTTTCGGCCACGCGCAAGCTGCCGCTGTCGAGGGCGTTGAGCGTGTCTTCGATCGCTTCACGGGTTTCGCCTGTCGTGGTCGGGGTGATCGTATCACGCGCCTCCCATGCGGCTTCGATGGCAGTTTCTAGGGCAGCGTTTGACATCTGTCTCTCCGGATCAATGCGTTTGGCGGTATCTAGCCCGGAGGCCGGGATCAATCAACGGCTCAAAGTGGGAAGTGGAATGCCGCAAGCTAAATACGTGGAACGTCAGACGAAGTTGACCCTTACGCTTGGTCGCTGCGACATCGGGCGAAGCGCCCAAAGCGGATGTGTCAAAACCCTTTGTGCCTAATGTGAAGTATACATTGAAATCAAGACTGATTGTGCCCATTTCAAAGGTAAGTGAGCAAGGGAGCCAGAACTTGAAAGACGTTAAAACGCGGATCATCGATGGCGAGGTCTGTCTTATTTTTCCAAGCGTTGCAGCCTCTCATAAGCTCCATGTCCAAGAATGGAGCAATGTCAAATTAGTGCTGACCGAAAAACGACAGTTGAAGATGGCCATAGCTATCTCTGCAATCTTGCCAATTGTGATGGGCTTCATCTTTATCTTTTTCGTATACATAGATGACGGCAGTTTCGCTAAAACCGACACCCTTTCTCTCGCCGCATATGTCGTGCCAGTATTCATTGGAACTGCTGTGGTATTTCCCCTTCTTATTTCGGCATTCCAACCATATCATGTCCTCACATTCGATGCAGCGAAGGATGAAATCACAGCGCAAAAGGGTTACATATTGGGCGGCCTACGTGATCTAGAATGTCATAGATTCTCAGAATTGGCGGCAGTGGCAGCCCACGAGCACGACAGATATGTTTTCAGACGCGGGTACATGAAATTTTTGGCGATCACGTTGCAATTTCCGCGGGGCATGCGAATTTTTCAGACCGTTGACACAGTTGAAGAGAGTAAAAAACATGCCGCTTGGATCGCCGAAACTGGCCAGGCATTGGCTTGCGCTGCAATTGAGAAAACGGCTGTTAAGGCGTAGTTGAGTATCTAGACCATTGGTACGCAAAGCCGTTCACAAGACAGAACTCAAGGATGGCAAAATTAACGCGGAGCTTGTTGCCAACGTCCAGGCATCTTGATCGCTATCGCCACTTCAACGAACAGCCCATAGACGGATGTTGGACCTTGGGGCCCTCTCCGAATTGGGCAACAGCAGTCATGGCCTCTCGTAATTCTGGGGTGCGTGAAGCGGGGTCTTTCATCCCTGCATCATCGAGACGGCCCCGGTATTGCAAGCTACCTTTTGCATCAAAGCCAAAGAAGTCCGGCGTACAAACCGCATCATAGGCGCGGGCAACGGACTGGTCAGCATCCACCAGATAAGGAACGGTCAGCCCGTGTTTGGCGGCAAACTGTGTCATCATTTCCGGGCTATCGGCGGGATAGCTTTGCCAATCATTGCTCATGATACAGGCCGCGCCGATCCCTTGGGCGCGCAACGCCTCTAGATCGGCGACCAGCCGGTCAATGATCGCGATTACATAGGGACAATGGTTGCAGATGAAAGCAATCAACAGACCCTTTTCACCCATCACACTATCGCGCGAATGAACCGTGCCATCTGGGGTTGGCAGCGCGAAATCGGGTGCGGAGGCGCCAAAATCGCAAACCGGTGTATTCAAGAGCATCAGCGTTCCTTTCGACGGTTACACGCATTTGCATTGCATCTTGGACGTACTCAGGCAAGTTTGCGCTAAGCAATACAGGACGATTTTTATGCACGACAACCGCCACCACCCTTTCCGCGATAGCCACCAGGACCGGGAAGAGGTCAAACAAGTTCCCGACACCCCGCAAACACGCGCGCCATCCTATGCGCTGGCCTTCGCGGATGAGGATTTCATGTGTCGCGAGGAATTGCGGCCTGTCCGGCTGCAACTCGAGCTCCTCAAACCCGAAATGCTGATGGATGAGGCCGGGGTCAGCTCAACCATCGTCTTGTTCGGTGGTGCGCGAATCCCTGAGCCTGCGAAGAAAGACAGCGCGCGCACGCAAACGCTAGCGGACCTCAGCAAATATTATGATGAGGCACGCAGGTTTGCGCAGATGATGACAACCAAGTCGATGGCCACAGGCGGGACCGAGGATGTGATCGTCACCGGCGGCGGCCCCGGTGTCATGGAGGCTGGCAACCGTGGGGCTGAAGAGGCAGGCGGGCGGTCCATCGGGCTGAACATCGTGCTGCCGCATGAACAAGCGCCAAACGCTTATGTGACGCCAGAGTTGTGCTTTAACTTCCACTATTTTGCGATTCGGAAGATGCACTTCCTGATGCGGGCGTCCGCAGTCTGTGTCTTCCCGGGGGGCTTTGGCACCTTAGATGAGATGTTTGAAGCCCTGACGTTGATCCAGACTGGACGAATGGAGCAGGTACCGTTTTTGCTGTTCGGAAAGTCATTTTGGGAAACGATCATCAACTGGGACGCACTTGCGGATGCGGGCACAATCTCGGCGGATGATCTAAAGCTCTTCCGGTTCGTAGAGACAGCCGAAGACGCAATGGCAGCCTTAGATGACTGGGATAACAAGGGCGTGAAGCGCGGTGTTATTCCGGGTCGCTAAGAGATATCAGCGGATATCCTTTTCAGCGTATCCACATTGTCAGAATCATCACGCAATGAGCATTAATGACGGGTTAAAGTAGCCAAAATGGACCTTAAAAACAAAAATGGTAGCCCGCACGTTCCTCGCCTTTGACAACGAAAGCCTGACAATCACGGCCCGGTCCCCAAGTGGGACCCCCGGCGATCCGATCATCAACAACTCAAGCACGCCAGACGGAACAATCTTCGAATATTCCGCTGGGGCGGCCCAGCAAATCACGGTTGATGATACCGGAGGTGATCCCGATACTTTCGACGATGATCAGTCCGGGAGCCATACCGTGTTGGATGGTGGCAGCCTTGTGGCAAACGGCAATGGGGTTGAATCCGAATCGATCATTGTGCTGCACGCGCTTGATGTAAACGGCAATCAGGTCGGGCGTCGAAGCTGCAGCGCGGGCGGAACTGTTATCAATGTTTCCGTCACTCAAAGATGGGATTGACGCATTTGGCAAAACGGCAGCCCCGGTATTGTCAGGGCGCGAAGGAGCGGTGTTACGGTCGTATTTGGCTTGAACGATCAGGTTTTTCGTATGTCGTTTTTTGCGAAGTGCGCGTTGACCCTGCTGGGATTGGCCAAACCTACGATAAGGTCAGTTGAGCGGGCTGGTTTCAACGGGTCCTGGCACACCACCAATCGAACCTTTACCGCGCTTGCGTACTTTGACATCCGCGGTTTCAATTTTCCAAAATGGACAACATCTTTTTGAAATCCTGATCGAAACCGCGGATACCGTTTGCCAATAATTCATTCGTCATTGGGTCAGTCGCGGTGTTCCAGCGGAATGTGGTCGCGTGAATGGTCTGTGTGGCCGCTGGCGCTGCCGTTTCTGGCGATAGGGCCCGGGGCAGATCGGCGGTTTCTGAGCCAAGCTGCTTCAGCAAAGCGGGCGAGATGGTCAAGTTATCGCAGCCTGACAGCGCCTTGATCTGATCAACGTTGCGAAAGGACGCCCCCATGATGATCGTGTCGATGCCGTTGGATTTGTAATAGTCGTAAATCATTTTGACTGACAGGACACCTGGGTCATGCCTCGCCTTGAATTCGTCAACACCTTGGGCCTTTTTGAACCAATCTGTCATCCGGCCAACGAAAGGGGAGAGCAGGAACGCGCCCGCGTCAGCGCAGGCAATGGCCTGCGTCAGTGAGAAAACTAGCGTCAGATTGCAATCAATCCCTTGTCTCTGAAGAACGTCAGCCGCACGCACACCTTCCCAGGTCGCCGCAAGTTTGATCAGGATGCGGTCTGTCCCCACTCCCCGTTTGTCATAGGCTTCGACGATCTCTAGCGCCCGCTTTACGGAGGCCTCTTTATCGAACGACAGGTTTGCCTCGACTTCCGTTGAAATGCGGCCAGGGATCAATTTGGACAGCGCAACACCCAATTCGATCGGAAGGTGTGCAGCGATTGCCTCGTTCCCATGCCCCTTTGCGCGACCTTGCGCGATTGCGGCATTCAGCACCGCTTTGGATTCCGCGTTTTCAAAGGCCTTCAACACCAAAGACGGGTTTGTTGTGCAGTCGACCGGTTGGAATTTGCGCACGGCATCAAGCTCAGCTGTATCAGCGACGACCGTCGTCATGCTCCGCAGTTGATCAAGAACGCTGGTCATGTGTCACACTGCTGCAGCACGCGCATCGGCGGCAGTTCCATATTGAGGCAGGTCAGCGGCGGTCTTGCCATGCGCCGCCATTAACGTGTCGCGGACAAAGGCGATATGTGCTGTTTCTTCGATGATTTCGGCCAGATACTGTGCCTTCAACAGCGTCGTTCCAACGCCAATGGTGCCGTGGTTGGCTAATACGGCGGCAACCACATGTCGGTCTTGGAACACCGGGCTTATCTCCTTATCGGTCTGAGGACCACCTTGAGGCGAGAGCGGAATTAAGGGCATCCGACCAATCTTTTCGATCGTTTGAACGGTCAGGCACGGAATTTCGATGCCCGCACTGGCATAGCCCGTGGCCCACGGGCTGTGGCAATGCACAACTGCTTTGATGTCATCCCGGATGCGATAAAGATCGAGGTGGAAGTCTAGATCTTTTGACGGCTTATGGTCTGATGGCTCTAATGTGCCGTCTAGATGCACCACCTGAAGGTTTTCCCGCGTACATTCATTAAAGCCAACACCAGAGGGCTTGATGACAATCGCATCGACGCTGTCGAGGCGAACCGACAGATTTCCGCCGGCATTGGTTTGCAAGCGCAGGTCAAAGCAGCGCTTAGCGGTTGCGATCAACGCATCTTTCTTTTGGATCAGGTCGTCCATGGCAGTCCTCTCAGGCGGGCAATGCGGTTAGGGTCGATGTAATGGCCTGTGTCACCTCTGGCGCAAAAAGATGCGCCTCAATCCGGGTCACAGGGATATCGTTGTTGAGATTCGCTTCGAGGGTTGCGGCGCATGTTTCGCGCAAACTGTGATCCTCTATCGCACCGCCAGGGCGATCGTGGTGCGAAAAGCCGCCCATTGGAATGATCACGGCACAAGGACCGCTTAGCGTATTAAGTTCATGGGCCAACTTTGCAGACACAAGGACCATTTCTTCTTCCGTCAGTTTCACATGGGTGAACAAGGAAGAGTGTTCATAATGCGGTCGTTCGAAATACCGCGCCGGCATCAGGTTTTTTTGACCAAGGCCAATAAAGTTGATCGCACCGGGCAAAACGATCCGCGGCAGATGGCCACCTGCACTAAAACGATCGGGCATCGGGACATGGGCCCCCGCCAGATGGATCCGCGTCAATTCATGAGGCGTCAGATCAACGATTGCATCAAGCGCACCCTTCCGGGCAAAGCGCGCAAAAGCCGCGCCGCCGAACCCGTTGGAATGAAACACAGTGCATTCCCGCCCCTGCCCCTTTAGCGCATCCACGAGGGGGCGGATCGCGCCATCGGTTGCGCCAAGCGCCGTAATCCCGACAGAAGGTTCGATGTCAATCAGTTCACCCTTACGCTTTTTCTTGCATAGGCCTGCAGTCATTAAAGCAGTATTTTCAAGGCATTCGCGCAACATCCCGTTAAGGCCCATAATATCCGCCGGAGACGGCACCAAGACAATCGAGTTGTCCGCCACAGCAAAGCGCGGGTCAAACGGCAAGGTCGTGCATAGCACTTTGGGGTAAGTCACAGGCAAATCGCGCATCACTTGCAGCGCGATTTCACCGCCTGTGCCACCGCCAATGCCGACAACGACCTCTGCACCGTTTTTGCGGCCTTCGTTCACCTGCATGAGGGCGCGCTTTGCCGCGTCGGACATCGCAATGCACTTGCCCTCACCGCCCAGCACTTCACCGCCTGTACGAAGCGAGGTATCAACCACCTGTGGCTCAACCCCGGCAGCGACCAATGCAGCAACGAGGAACTGCGCCTCTTCCAATTTTGTCGCCATGGTCACCAGGACCAACACCTTGGACATCGTTTAGCCTTTCACAGCGCCGGCGGTCATGCCCGTGATGATCTGACGGCTTGCCAGCAAAGTAAAAATGATCGGTGGGATCGCGAGCAACATGCCAGTGGCCATGATTACCCCCCATTCCACGTTGAACTCTGACATATTGTTGACGATCAGGATCGGAACGGTCTTTGTGTCGCGATCAGACAGGGCCGAGGCCAGCAGATATTCGTTCCAGGCAATACGGAAAGTAAATATCGCCGCCGCTGCCAGACCGGGTTTTATCAAGGGAAGCACGACCATAAAGAAAACCTGAAACGGACCGGCACCATCAACACGGGCCGCTTCCTCTAAGGAGCGCGGCACCTGCACGATGAAGCTTTGTAAAATCCAGATCACAAAGGGCAGGTTCATCGCCACATATATCAGGATAATCCCGGAATGGGTGCCAGCAAGACAAGGATCGCCCCGCCCGCCGAAGATGTCCTTGATCCATCCACCCAGAAGGCCGTTCTGATCCAGACAGAACTGGTTGTTCCAAAGCCCAAAGACGGGAACGAGCAAGACGGCAGGTGGCACCATCCGGACCAGTAGCGTGGTTGTCGAAACCGTATCCCGCCCTAGGAACCGAAACCGCACGAGGCCATAGGCGGCCATCGCCCCGATTACCAACGTCAGAATTGTCGATATGATAGCGATAGTCAGCGAGTTGACGAAGGCACCGCCAAATTTGAGCTGACAGAACCGAAGGTGATCGGGCTCATACCAAAGAATATCGCATAGCGCGGTCTCGTAGTTCTGGATCGTCGGAAAAAACAAAAGGCCGCTGGTGCCTGACAGAATATCGACGTCAAGTTTGAAGGAATTTACGAACATCAGCAGAACAGGCCCTACAGACATAAAGACCAGCAGGGCAATGACCGCGTAGAACGCCGGGTTTTGTTTTTGTGTGGCGTGGCTCATACTATACGTCCTCTTCCGCAGCGGCCCGAATGCGGGCGGTTCGGTTCTCCTGCCAGCGATTGAAGCCGAGCATACCGAGGGTCAGCGCCATCAGTAGAATGAGAAGGTAGTTGGCCATGGCGGCGGCCTCACCCAAATGGCGGACTTCGGTCATCGTCTCGTTGATCCGATGCGACAGGATTTGCGTCTCTTGCCCGGGGCCACCGTCCGTTAGCACAAGGATCACCTCAAGCACTTTGAAGGCATCAATCAGGCGCAGCAAAGCGGTGACGATCAGGACCGGCATCATCAGTGGCAATTTGATGTAAATGATCTGCTGCCAAGGGCTGGCGCCGTCGATGCGCGCCGCTTCTAGTGTCGAGCGTGGCAGGGATTGCAGGGCAGCCAATGCAAGAATGAAGATGAAGGGGGTCCACTGCCAAATATCAGCAATGATCACCGACATAAGCGCGTGTTCACCTAACCAATCAACGGATGGCAAACCTATTTTCTCTAGAAACCGATTAAACGTGCCATCTGAAGGATGGTACATAAAGCGCCACATCAGGCCCACAACAACAGGTGCAATCATCATTGGTAAGATGAACATTGTCCGCAGAAAGGTCATCCCTTTGATGTCCCTATCCAGCAAAAGCGCCAGACCAACACCGACAATCAGCTCAACCACGACAACAATGAACGCAAAGCGCAAGGTGACGCTTACGCTCTTCATGAACCGTGGGTCATTCCAAAGGTCTGTATAATTCTTGAGCCCGATAAAGTCGGCCTCCTCGATGGATTGACTGGCTGTCCAATCCAGCATTGATCCGTAAATCATATAGCCCAGCGGGATGATCAATGCGATGAAGAGAACGATGATCGCGGGCCCAACAAAGGCGTAAGGCGACAACCGGTTGGCAAGGCTAACAGCCTTGCGTTTTGCAGGGCGACGCTGGTTCATACCTTTAGCGACGGTCATATCTGACATGTCTGACCCTTGTTATATAAGGCAAAATTAAGAGAAGAAAGCGCGGCACCCGATTGGGCGCCGCACATGTTCTGAAAAGAGACAACTTACTGCCAGCTATAGTACCCAGCTTCGTCCATCGCCGCACGCGCACGCTCTGCCACACCGTCCAGCGCCTCTTGGATGTCCAGTTCTTGGGTCAAAACTTCGCTGAGCGTTGTCCCAAGATCAGCGTTGATCCGGCCCCATGTAGGGATAATAGGACGCCAGTCAGGGTCAGCATACTGAAGCGCCTCACCAAAAGTCGCCATATGCGGGAAAGCCGCGTTCACATCTGGGTCGGCATGTGTAGAGAACCGCGAAGGGTTGCCGCCAGCCAGAGCCACCAGCTTGTCGCCCTCACGAGACGTAAGCCACTGCATCAACAGGAAGGCTGCTTCCTTGTTTTCGGCGTTGCTTGGGATGCCGATGCCAAAACCACCGGTCTGAGATGCGCGCTCGGTGCCCATCGGATGAAGTGCCCAACCGACATTCCCAACAACCTGGCTGCGTTCCGGATCATTGACCTGACCCGCCACAACCGTTGTGTCCAAATACATCGCCGTATCACCGTTCAAGAACGATCCCAGAGCTTCACCAAAGCCGAAGTTCACAGCGCCTTCAGGCCCGCACTCCACGATCTGCTTGAGCGCCTCAGCTGCCGCAACGCCTTCGGCGCTGTTCATCACGGGCTCCCAGTTGTCATCAAAGATGGCGCCGCCCAACGGGTTCAGGTGCAGCAAGAAAGCGTGGGCGGCGTGGTGGCCAGAGGCCGCACGAGACGCAAGACCACCCATGCCAGGCTCCAATGCAGGAATTTGGCAGGCAAGTTCGAGCATCTCTTCATAGGTCTCAGGCACTTCAAGGCCGTGCTTTTCGAAGATGTCCGTGCGGTAACCCAGGACAGACGTCTCAGACCCATAAGGAATGCCGAACAGCGACCCCGTCTTGCCCTCAAGATAACCACGACTCCCACCGGCGAAACCGATGTTGTACACATAGCCGTCAATCAGATCGTCAGCGTCATAAGACGGATCAGCCAGATTTGGGTTCATGAAGTACTTCGCAAGATTTTCCAGTTGGTCTGCGTAAACATAGTCGGCTTTTGAGAACACCACGTAGGCTACCAGGTCGTATTCACCTTCATCCTGGCCGAGTTCGAGTGTTTGACGTTCGCGCATGGCCAGATATGGCAATTGGTCGACTTCAACTTCGATGCCGGTCTGAGCCGTGAATTCCGGCAGGATCTGCATCACAGCATCATAATGCGGATGTGCTGGAAAATTCACCACGAGGGTCGTGCCTTCATATTCGGAATATGGGTTCGCAATGGCAGTTGTGGCCATCAGCGCCGCGCCAAAGGACGCGTAAGTCATTGTTTTAAGCATGGTTTCCTCCCTTATGCTCGTATCGTCTAAAGCGCGATTTCACTCGTGCGATCGAACAGGTGCACCCGAGCAGGGTTCACCTCGAATACCAATGTCTCTCCCAAGGCCATTGGCGTTTCAGAATTTACTTCGACGGTGACGCTGGCGCTGCCACAGGCACACAACAGCACGGATTGTGCGCCGATATACTCCGACACCTTGACGTCCAAGGTGAGCGAGTCTTCTGGTTTCGCGCTTTCTGCAAACAACAAGTCAGAGGGCCGCACCCCAAGGCTCAGGTCCTTATTGGTGTGGCCTGCAGCCTTTTTTGCAATCTCCCCCTGCAACCGAAGCGCAAAGCCGTCACCTATGACAAACGTGTCGCTGCCCCGCGCCTCGATCTCGCAGTTCAGGAAATTCATCGGTGGCATACCAAGAAACCCCGCAACAAACTTGTTGGCCGGCCGCTTGAACAGGTCTTCCGGCGCACCCTGTTGTTGGATGTATCCGCCGTGCATAACCACTATTCTGTCCGCAAGCGTCATTGCCTCGATCTGATCGTGGGTTACATAAATCATGTTCTTTTCGACACGCTGGCTCATCATCGCCAGCTCGGCTCGCATCTGCCCGCGCAACTTCGCGTCAAGGTTTGATAGCGGTTCATCAAACAGAAAGATTCCGCTGTCTTTGGCCAGTGCGCGCGCCATAGCAACCCGCTGACGTTGGCCACCAGATAAAGCGCCGGGCTTGCGTCCCAAAAAATCGGTCAGGCCAACCATTTCGGCAACTTCGCGAACCTTTTTATCAATTTCAGTTTTTGGACGTTTAGCCAATCGCAGCGCGAATGAGATATTTTGCGCTACGTCCATATGCGGGTAGAGTGCATAGTCCTGAAAAACCATCGCAAGGTCGCGATCTTTCGGCTCCAAATGGCTCACGGGGACGTCGTCGACATAAATTTCGCCATCTGACACGTCCTCAAGACCTGCGATCATCCGCAGCGTGGTCGATTTCCCGCAGCCTGACGGACCGACCAAAACAGTAAACTCGTTGTCGGCCATCTCCAGATCAATGTCGTGTAGCACTTGAACAGCACCATACCGCTTAACCAGGCCTTCCAGTCTAATTTGGGGCATCGAATCCTCTTTTTCTATTGCTGGCCACTATTTTGTATACAAAACAAAAAGTAAATATGCAAAATTGCCAATAGCGCAAGACTACGGTACATGAAGCTATGCAAACTAGGAATGACAACATGACGACCCCCTCTACAGTTCAACGCATTGAAATGGTGCTGACCGAAGAAATTAGCGTCGGAGAGCTCACACCGGGTGTGCGATTGGACGAGGCGAGATTGGCGGAGCGCTTTGGGGTCTCCCGCACGCCAATCCGTGAAGCACTCAATCGCCTAACTGCCCAAGGCATCCTTGTGGCCGGTGAGAAGAGAGGCGTATTTGTCGCAGAATACAGCCGTGAAGAACTTTCGCAAATTTTTGAGGCGATGCATGAGATTGAGGCCGCATGTGCAAGGATTGCATCTCAACGTCTTAATTTATTATCTCGTGCCGAGATCGAGCATGCGCAATCAGAATGCCTTGCGGCAGCCCAATCTGGTGACCGCGCGGGATATCTTCGAGCCAACGAAGCCTTTCACATGGCCATATATAAAGCGACCGGGAATCCTTATATGGCTGAAATCGCGACAGAGTTTCGCCGTCGCACCGGACCATTCAGGGCCAAAAAGTTTGCAACCGCGCAAGACCTGATCGATTCAGCCGAAAGCCACCGTGATCTTATCGAGAATATCTTCAGTGAGGATTCGACAACTGCGTCCAATGGTATGCGTTCCCACATGACAGCGAGCTTTGTTCAGACACTGAAGGTAAATTAGACGCTATTCTTGTGCATTACTCCTTGCCTTTGTACGCGTAATTCTATTTTTGTATGCAAAGTAGATTCGCACAGGAGGACAGCTGCAATGGGCGTCGCGGAAACCAAGATTTATCCCATCAATACTGGTTGGCTCGAAGCAGACCTGGGCACATACATTTTTTGGAAGGGCCCGGCTGGCAAGAAATATTGGAACCCTGTTTACTGCCATTATGTTGATACGGGCACACACAAGATCCTCATCGACACAGGCCTGCCCGACGAAGAGCGCGCCACAAAGTGGCATCACAAATGCCAAAAACGTGGCTGCCTTCAAGTCCATGAACACCTTGAACAAAAGCTTGGCGTTCACCCTGATGAAATTGATGCAATTGTCTTCACGCACCTGCACTGGGATCACGTGCAGAACATGAAAAAGTTCAAGAACGCCCGTTACATTGCCCCCAAGGCCGAGATCGAAATGGCTTACAACCCGCTGCCGCTTTACTATCGCACTTACGAGGCGAACATCGGTGTCGAACAGGCCTATGCGGGCTGTGTGTTCGAAGCAGTTGCAGGCGAGACAGAAGTTTTGCCGGGCATCACCATGTTCGACACCCCCGGTCATTCTGTCGGCCACATGGCTGTGTCTGTGACGACCTCTGCCGGCGACATTTGCGTTGTCGGAGATGCGATCTTTGTTGAGCGCAACCTTGAGCCCAACCCGTCTGAGCAATGGCGCTACTGGGTGCCTGCCCGCTTCGTCAACTCTTACGAGGGCTGGAAATCCGTCGAAGAGATCGACAAGCGCGCCGACTATGTCCTGCCGTGCCACGATGAGCAGGCCAACGCGCGGTCTGATGTATTCCCATACGCAGGCATGCCAATCCGCAAGCGCCGTCAGGTAATTCCCGGCTACAAATTCTACTTTGGCGATATGCCTGCAGGCACTATTGAAAAGGCCGCAGCAAAGATGACCCCGGAAGAGGCGGAAACCTATATTGCCAGCCTGGTCGATCCGAAAGACATGGCAGAATACTAAATCCGGTGACCCAGCAGATTGAAACAATAAAGGCGATTGCATCCCAGTACGATGTTATCGTCTTTGACCAGTGGGGTGTTCTTCACAACGGAACAACGCCCTACCCCAGTGCGATTGAAGCAATCAGCGCGCTTTCAGGCAAGACCGCAGTCTTGTCCAACTCCGGCAAGCGGTCGGCACCCAATGCCGCCCGGATCTGCGGGATGGGGTTTCCCAAAGACGCCTTTGATGTGGTAATGACCAGTGGTGAAGCACTCTGGCAGGATGTGAAGCAGGGCCATATCGATGCCAAAACTTTATTTGCTGTCGAACGCGCTGAAGGCGACGCTGCTGATTGGGCAGAAGGGTTAGAGATCACGCTTGTCACGGATGTGCGACAGGCAGACGCCATTTTGATGATGGGCCTTCCCGATGATACAAATCTGGTGGATTGGGCCCCGAAACTCAAAGGATGGCATGCGGGCAGTCTGCCGATGTATTGTTCAAACCCTGATCGCCAAAGCCCTCGCGCGGACGGCCTCGTGATTTCACCTGGTGCACTGGCCCATGCTTATGGGGTACTTGGCGGGCACACGGTCTTTTACGGCAAACCACACCATCCGGTTTTTCGGGGGCTTGAAAATGTTTTTGGCGCAGGTCGTTACCTTATGGTTGGCGACAGCATGGAACACGACATTGCAGGCGCCCAAAAGGCAGGTTGGGATAGTCTTCTGATCGAAGGTGGCCTGTATGCCGACCGTTTTGCAAACGGCAGCGGTGATTTGATCGTCGCGGAGATAGCGGCCGAAAAAAATTGTGACCCACCTACCTATCGGATCAAAGGATTACGCTGATGCGACTTCCAAATCTCGTCACCCCAGAATTTCGCGCCCTGTCTGCCATGTTAGGAAGCGACCCGCTACAGGTGCAAGGGCCCGGCGGCAACACGTCCATCAAAGAAGGCCCTGTAATGTATATCAAGGCCTCTGGCACCGCACTGGCCGAAGCAGAAGAAAAGAACATCTTTGTAGCCGTTGATCGCGATGCTGCGGTGTTGGAAGCACAGGGAAAAGCTGGTGACGGGTCATGCATAGACACCGTGCTTGATCGGTCCAACGGGCTGCGCCCGTCAATTGAAACAACGTTCCATGCCGCTATGGAACATCGTGTTGTGGCGCACACCCATTCAGTTGCAACAATCACCCATGCAATCAGCCCCGAAGGTCGTGCTGAAGCTGCGGAAAAGCTTTCCGGGTTAAATTTCGCATTCGTGCCCTACGCCAAACCTGGCCTTCCCCTGACGCGACAGATCCTTGCCCGCATCGAACCCCATACGCAGGTTGTGATCCTGCAAAATCACGGCCTAATTTGCACCGGGGATAGCGTGCAAGAGGTCAGATCGCTGATTGCTGAAGTTGAAGACCGGCTCTCCCTGTCACCCATGTCAATAAAAGCAAATCCACCAATAGACCCTGCCCCGGACGGTTTCGTTTGGTCCGACGTCAACTGGCTTGCCCAAGACGAGAGAGCCTTTGAACGCGCAAAATCCGGCACTTACTATCCAGATCACGTGGTGTTCCTTGGGCCCTGCCTACCAACTCAGGATCATGACGCTAACCCGCCTGCTGTTCTTAAAAAGGGCCAAGGCGTGCTGGTCAGAACGGATGCAACCCTTACACAGCTTGCCATGCTGCGTTGCATCTCTGACGTTCTTTCACGGTTGCAAGATGGTTGGACGGTAGACCCAATTGGCCCGGATGCTGAAGCAGAACTGCTAAACTGGGACGCAGAAAAATACCGCCAAGCTCTGGCCGCCCGCGCATGACCCTTGTGCTCGGCATTGATATTGGCACATCTGGCGTGCGCACTGCGGTTCTAGAGGGTGAAACGCTTGTCAGTATGGCCCGTGCAGCACATCCGACACAGAATCCAACCAACATAGACGCCAACGACTGGTGGACCGCCGTCAAAACCTGCCTGACCGCTCAGGTGAATGCCCTTCGCGACATGGGGGCGGACCCGCTCGACATTACTAAGATCGCCGTTGACGGCACATCTGGCTCAATGGTGCTCACCGATAGGACATTGACCCCTGTAAGTCCGGCGCTGATGTACAACTCAAAAGGTTTCGAGCCCGAAGCCGAACAAATCGCTGCTTGCGTCCCAGGCGATCACATCGCCAAGGGTAGCAACTCCGCCCTCGCCCGGGCCATGCGCCTTGTTTCTTTGGCCCAGAGCCCGCCGTTGCATTTGCAACATCAGGCGGACTTCATCGCCGGCAAGCTCATGGGCCACGGCGGGCACTCCGACTACAACAACGTGCTCAAAACCGGATTCGATCCCGAAACCGAATGCTGGCCTGATTGGATTGATTGCGTGCTCGACCCTACCCTGCTGCCCAAGGTACATGACCCCGGCGCGCCAATTGCACCAATCTCAGCCCAAATGGCTGCGCATTTTCAACTTTCCTCCAATGCCATAATCCACGCGGGTACCACCGACAGCATCGCAGCGTTTCTGGCCAGCGCCCCGATCAAGGAAGGCGTCGCTGTCACCTCGCTAGGGTCCACACTTGCCATCAAGCTTCTAAGTGCCACCCGAATTGACGATCCAAACGTCGGCCTTTATTCGCACCGCCTTGGCAACCTTTGGCTTGTCGGTGGTGCCTCGAATACGGGCGGTGCTGTCCTAAAACAGCACTTTACCGATGAAGAACTGCAGGAATTGAGTGACCAGATTAATCCTGAAGACCCCCTTGACCTGGGGTTTTACCCCTTGTGTGAACCCGGCGAACGTTTCCCGATCAACGATCCCAATCTACAACCGGTCATGCACCCCCGCCCAGAAAGGGATGCGGCCTACTTGCAGGGAATGCTTGAAGCCATGGCCCGGATCGAGGCCCGCTGTTATGCCGAGATAAGAGCGCGTGGTGGCTCGACGCCCTCGGTCATCTATACTGCTGGTGGTGGCGCGCAGAACGGCAACTGGACAGCCATCCGAACGCGCCATCTTGGAATTTCACCCGAAGATGCGACCCATAGTGAAGCCGCCATAGGCGCTGCAAAGCTCGTCAATGCTAGCCATTGGCATCCCTGTGGCAAACAGGAAGGCGCCAAAAAAGCGCCAGAGAAGATGTAGAAGAGACATGAAGGAATTTGGCGCCATATTGTCGCCAATGTCACTCATGCGACCACTGGATTGCCAGAACAAGACCAAAATCCGCAACGTTGATCTGGCAAATGTATTTCTCATGCTGGCTGAGAACAACAAAAAAAAATCGCGTAGCAAATGTGCTACGCGATCTTATTTTTCATGGATGGATCGTCAGAAAACCAACAACCCAAACACTCTTCAAGCTTAGTTGCCGATATCGATTGAGCCCAGTTCATCTTCGATGTCGTTGGCCAGATCTGTTGCACCTTGGCTGATCGCTGCGCCAACGGCCAGGCCGAGCAGAACGATTGCAGCTGTCAGAACAACGAAGTCAACTGTGACAGCACCGTCTTCGTCGTTGCGGAAGTTTTTGATAAAGTTAAGCATTGTAGTCCCTCCTCAGGGTTTATCTTGTGTTTTCGAGATCTTGCCGGGCCTTCAGAAGATAGTCACTTTTTCAAGCCCGCCTTGGATGAGCCTTTTATACCCTGCAGATTAGGGCGGGAGATTGGCATGTTTGGTGCTTTTTTGGTTCGTTTGGCGTTTTTAGGAAAATTCTATCTAATAAACTGAAAAATATGTATAAAATTCCGCCTATCCCCGTTCAACCTCATGAAGCTTGGTTCCAAAAACGATACAATTCACCCCAACAGGACGAATTGTCCGGCCCCTTTTTGCATTTTGGCGGATGTTTGCCAAGCAGATTCAAGCAAAAAGCAAACCTCCTGCGCGGAGATTCTAGGCCCCAGCCATTCGCTTGTGTTGAAGCCTTGGAGCGTACACCGGCTAAGGCCCTGTGACAGCCTGCGGGGATCGGTTTCAATTGGAACTGCCAGGTGCCATCATTTGCCCCGCAACTTTAACCGCCTGCGCCAGGCCGCAAAACCTGCAACCGTAATCGTCGCCAATCCCCAGGCGACAGGCGCGAGTGAGGCAGCAGCAACGACCTCGTGATGCGCATAGGATGGCGTTGCGGCGATAAGGGCCGCGGCGAAGATGATCAGTCTCATGCGTGATCCTTCGCTGCAGCCGGGTGATTTTGTAGAAAGCTACGCAGATCTGTCACATGTTTGGCGTCCAGTGAGACATAAACAAACCCCATGTTCGTGCGTTCGGTCACCATGTCGCCCGGATAAGGCAGATAACTCAGCTCGCGTGAGCCAAAGGATGGGCTTGCCGTGCCGACTTGCCATTCGGTGGTCAGTGTCACATCCACCAGTTTCATAGGCGGCCCGCCGTCTTGGCTATCGACTTCCAAAGGCACACCGGCAATCCGCAGATAGGCCATCTTGTCTTTGGCCGCGACGAAACCGTCGATGAATTGCGTCGTCAGCACCAAAAGCTCTTCGGCCTTGTCGGCATCGGGCATATGGCTGTGCAAATGGTCGGGGTGGTGGTGGTTATGGCCGATATGGCCGTTCACGATATCATGTGGCATTGGACCACCGCTTTCCTTCAAATTCACCGTGTGGGATTTTAACCGGCTTATCCATGTGGCGTTTGTGTGCGCCCATTTTGCCTGATGCAACGAGCGATCCCAGGACGTCGACGATCACGCGTGTCCCCATGAGGGCGGTGATTTCGGATTGATCATAGGGTGGTGCGACCTCAACCAGTTCCATCCCGCAGATGCCTTCGGCCGCGACTTTCGAGACCAGACCAAGGGCTTCGCGCGGCAGGAACCCACCGGGTTCGGGCCAGCCCGTGCCGGGGACAAAGCCACAATCGATGCTGTCGATGTCGAACGACAGATAGACCATGTCGACACCGTCCCACGCCATTTCGAGCGCCATTTCGGCAGTTTTGTCGATGCCCATCTTTTCCATGTCACCCATGGTGATGATGTTGGTTTCGCGGTCGCGCGCCACCTTCACCGCGTCGCGGGGCACTTGCCAGCCACCGATGCCCACTTGCACAAGGTTTTTGGCCGGTACGTTTTCCATGTTTGTCGCGTGGAACCAAGGGGTTGTGTGCATACGCTCATCCAGGTCTTTTTCCTGAATATCCGCATGTCGGTCAAAGTGAATGATCCCGATTTTTTTCGAGGTACATTCCGCGATCCCACGCACGCAGGGGAACCCAATGGAGTGATCCCCGCCGATCATGATCGGCAGTGACCCTGACGAGGCCACATGGTTCACGGCCCGGCTGATCTGGTCAAAGGTCTTTTCGATATTCGCAGGTATCGTAAAGACATCGCCTGCATCACATAGCGTCATCTGTTCGCGCAGATCGACCGCCATTTCGTAGTTGTAGGGGGTATAAAGCGCGCTGATCTTACGCACGCCTTGCGGACCAAAACGGGTGCCTGCACGGTAAGTCGTACCACCGTCGAACGGGATACCAAGAACGGTCGCATCGTAATCACCCACCTCGGTCACGTCTTCGGCGTAAGGGGCCTTGAGAAACGTATTGATACCCGCGTAATGCGGCAGCTCGCCGCGCGCGAATGTGGGGATGGACTTGTCTTCGATGCTGTCAGCGCCCGTAAGCCCCATGCGCAGCGCCCATTTACGCTCTTCTGCCCAGCCGCTACCCGGCAGATCGGCTTCGTCCTGCATCGCCTTCCAGCCGCGCAGTTTGGTCAGATCGGGGTGGTGATAGCGCCGTTCATCGTGCCGGTGATCGACCGGGTTATGAGATCGTGATCTATCCGTTTTCATGCAAAACATGGGTGTCCTCCTTGAGTGTTTGGAAAGGGATGCCGCCATCGCGGGCATCAAAGTCGTAGGTGATTGTGGCGCCATTCAGGCAGGGATCTTGCGGGTCCCAGCGCGGTTTGTCGAAAACCAAAACGCGGTCGCCAAGCTTGAACGCCTCTTCAAGATCATGGGTGACCATAAAGACGGTCATGCCCGTCTCGGCCCGCAGATCAAGCAGGAAGTCATGCATGGCCAGCCGGGTGCCGGGGTCAAGCGCGCCAAAGGGTTCGTCTAGCAGCAAAATACGCGGTTTTGCGGCCAGCGCCTGCCCAATGGCCAGCCGTTGCTGCATGCCACCTGACAAGGTTGCAGGGTATTGATCCGCCACATGGTCCAACCCGCAGCGGGTCAGTGTTTCGTCCGCCCTGCCCCGAGCCGCCTTTAGATCAGCGCCGAAAAACCGCCCCCAGCCGCGCCGCAGGCTTTCACCCGCCACAACGTTTTCACGCACGGTCATATGTGGGAAGACCGAATAGCGTTGAAAAACAACACCGCGGTCCAAGCCCGGTTCTTTCGCAGGTGTGGCATCAGCCACACGGACTTCGCCCCGTGTCGGTCGTTCTTGCGCCAAAAGCAGGCGCAGAAACGTGGATTTTCCACAGCCTGAGGCGCCCACAATCGAAATGAACTCGCCTTCATCAACGCTGACATTGACCCGCTCAATAATGGGCCGGGAGCCGTAGGACTGGAAAACGTCTGTGACGGTGACAAAACTCATAGCCCCTCCTCCGCCCAGGGGAACATCCAGCGCGACAGACGGCGCAAGGCCCAATCCATCACGAATGCAAGGATCGTAATCCAAATGACGTAGGTCAGGATTACATCCATCGCCAGATAGCGCCGGACCAGAAAGATGCGGTAGCCCAGGCCAAGATCAGCGGCGATCGCCTCGGCGGCAATTAGGAACAGCCACGCAGGGCCAAGGGACAAACGGACCGCTTGGATCAAGCGCGGCATCACTTGGGGCAAGGCCACCCGCAGGGTGATGACCCAGCTTGAGGCCCCCAATGTCTGCGCTTTGACCAGTAATTCCTGCGGCACCTCAAGTGTGCGTTGGGATAGGTCGCGAATGATAAAGGGCAAGGTGCCGATGACGATCAGTACGACCTTTGACAGTTCGCCCAAGCCGAAGACAATGAACAGGATGGGCAGCAAAGCCAGCGGGGGGATCATCGACAGAACGGCGACAAACTGTGCCAGAAAACTGCGGACCAGTGGCAACAGCCCGATCATCAAGCCGATAAGCAGCCCAACACTGGCCGAGATTCCAATGCCCAAGCCGAGGCGTTTCAGGCTGGCCCAGGTATCATACCAAAACAAGATGCGCCCGCTCCTGCGGTCCCCTTCTGTGGTGAGCCGCACGGCTGTGTCCCAAATTGTGCTGGGGGCAGGCAGCAGCTTGTCAGACGGGTTTGCGGCCAGACGAATGTCAGAGCCTACCGCATAGGCAATAAACACCAACGCGAATGGCAGCAAAGTCAAAAACACAGCAAGCGGCCGGTTCGGTTTGATATTGATCAATCGCATGGGGGGATCACCTGCCGCGCAAACGGCGGCAGGCCTTTCACTTACAGCGCACCGTCGGCGGCCATTTGCATGTAGGTCGTATCAAAGCGGAATGTGACGTTGCTTTCGTCACCCGTGATTGACCCGTCGGGATATTCCACACCAACGAAATCCGCCGATGGGGCGCCCTCGCCCAAGATGCCCTTGTCAAACAGGAACTCAGCGACGTTGACCATCGTTGCGGGCAATTCCGCCCCCGATGTGAAGGTCACCGCCTCTGCCGGGGTAAAGAACATCTCGGTCGAGGCCAGCTGCGCCTGATATCCGGCCAAATCGGTGCCAGAGGCTTCGGCCATCGCCGTCAGCACCTCTTCGTCGCCAGCGGCCATCAGCCCCATGACCTCATACCATGCGCCGACCAAAGCTTTACCGAAATCGGGATTGGCCTCTAGGGTTTCCGTATTCACAACCATCAGGTCGATGATCTCACCAGGGATATCGGCACTATCGAACAGCTTGCTCGCAGCGGGATCTTCCAGAATGGAGGATACCAGCGGGTTCCAGGTCACCACCGCCTCAACATCGTCGGCGGCAAAGGCTGCAATCATATCAGCGTCAGAGGTATTGATGACCCCCGCCAGGTCCTTCTCAGCCAAGCTCACACTGTCTAAGGCGCGGGCCAATAAGTAATGCGACACAGACAATTCCACCAGGTTCACAGGTTTGCCTGCAAGACTTGCCAGATCACCCTCACCTTTGATGATCACCGCATCATTGCCGTTAGAATAATCGCCAACGATCAACGCAGTGGTATCCACACCGCCGCCCGATGGAATAGATAACGTATCCATGTTGGTGGCTGTTACACCATCAAAGGCACCGGCTGTATATTGGTTGATGGATTCGACATAGTCGTTGATCTGCACAATCTCGACATCGATGCCGTATTGATCGGCCCATTTGTCCATGATGCCGCTGTCTTCCAGATAACCCCAGGGCATCCAGCCCACATAGATCGACCAGGCGACCCGGAATTCAGTTTTTTCCTGAGCTGTCGTGGCGGATGCGAGGCAAAGGGCCATCGCTGTCATTGTCAAAAGATTTTTCATCTTCGGTCCCATCGTTGTTTCACAAATGGAATGACCGCGTGGAGGGCATAGCGGAGCGCGGGTCAAACCTGCGCAGTAGCCTCCCGGGATTTTGCCCCGCCGTGTACTATCCGGTCTTTTGCCGGACAGCGATATCTCTCGGACCTGACCCTTAAACGAAAGGCGGAACCCTAGACATCCTGCCACTTAAGCGAAGAGTAATTTTTGCGCGAGGCAAAGGCAAAGTTGGTTCATCATAAACGCCGCGATATAGATCGCCCAATATTTCACCGCAATTCTAGCGCATGATAGGAAAAACGGCACCTTTTGGACCACCCGCTTCGGTTTTGGGAGAAGGACACCAACCATACGCTGGTGGTGGTCAATGGCACCACCCCGCAAAACTTGGCCTATTCACTGCATTGTCTCTTCGGGTTGAAACTTACCTGCAACGCCTCATCCAATGTCTTGCAGGGGGCATCTGCGTCCTACGCCAACCGAATGATTTGCCCGCTTGACTGCACGCGCAATAAGCCGCGGTTCCAACGTTCAATCATTTGTGGCTTTGCGCATAGCTCTATTCCACGACAACCCGGCAAAGAACCGTGTTGTTGGTCTCCAAATCGGGGCCCCAGATGAGCTGCCCAGCATTATCCCAGGTGATCTGGTCATATCCCATTTTTGGATCAACCGCGCTTTCGCTATGGACGGTGGCGGCAGGCCACGCAGAAGCATCAAAATCAATGCTGCCCCAATTTGCCGGTTCCTCGGTCACCTCAAAGGCACACGCCCCCTCGCCCGCCACAGGATTGCTGGCGCTCTCGCAGGATTTATCCAGCGGCGCTTCGTGGATCACAAGGCACTGCCACGCGTCATCGGTCACTACAACTGTCTGTCCGCTGCTGTCTTCCACCTGCAAGATTACCCCGCCATCCCCCATCTGCTGGCGACCAGTCCCGATATATTCCAGGCCGCTGTCATTCTCTTTGAAATCCATCGCCTTCAAGGCAAGGACAAAGGGCCGTTCTGCATCAAATGAGAAGCTTTCTGCGTTAAAAGACCGTTCAGTTGTGATTGGCACGCTGTCTTCGGCGACCTGCGTGCCGTTGACCGCAAGCGAAAACCAATTATCGGCCCAGACATCTGCCGAAAATGTCTCAGCTTGGGCATATCCGGCCAGGGTGGTTGTCAAGGACAGGGCGAGGATCGAGGTTTTCATGACGTTGCTCCTATTCAGTGCTATTCTCCCAGTTTAACGTAAGACCACTGGAATTCTGTCGAAAAGACTACGAGTTCATGCGAAAGGCTCACCCCCCGCAAGCCTTTCCCAGCAATTGCCACTTTATAGCTTTCTGCGCAAAATCTGTAACATTAAAAGCCATCGATGCATTCATAATGAATAGGCGCCAGCGGAATAGGTTAGCTCGTAGCTGTGGCTATAAAGCTCGAAGATAACGCCGAACGGGTCCTCGACGTAGACCATGCGGAAGGGTTTCTCGTTGGGAAAATATTCGCGGACGGGCATCCGTTGCTTTCCGCCAGCGGCGATGATCTTTTCAAGCAGGTCTTCAAGGTTGGGGTCTTGTATCGCGAAGTGAAATGTTCCGTGGCGCCGGTAGGCGAAATTGTCGTCTGGCGCTTCATTTCCTTTAAACTCAAACAGTTCGATGCCGATCCCGTCGGCGGTTGAGAGATGCGCGATACGAAGGCTGTCCCACCCGGGGCCAAAGACGTCGGTACACATGACGCCAATGGCGCTGTAGTCTTCGGTCACCTCGCTTGGCGTCATAATCACATAGAATCCCATGACTTCGGCGTAGAATTTGACGGCGGCGTCCAGGTCAGGAACGGAAATTCCGATATGAGAGAATGTGCGTGGTGTCGGGGTCATCCGAACTGTCCTTTTTTGCTGATGTACAGAAGGGATAGACATGACCGCTGCGAATATGAAATTATCATAAAAGATGGTTATTATAATTTTTCGAAATCAACATGCTCAACGCAACATGGCTCGAAACCTTTGTCACCCTGACTGAAACGGGGCATTTCACCCGCGCAGCAGAGCGCTTGAACATGACACAGCCAGGTGTGTCACAGCACTTGCGCAAGCTTGAGCAACAGTTGGGGCAAAGTCTGATTGCACAAGAGGGCAAGCGCTTT
Organism: uncultured Paracoccaceae bacterium; assembly: GCA_947501555.1. Taxonomy (GTDB): domain Bacteria; phylum Pseudomonadota; class Alphaproteobacteria; order Rhodobacterales; family Rhodobacteraceae; genus Yoonia. The sequence continues at coordinate 649,949 of CANMWG010000001.1, read as the reverse complement.
ACCCTTACGCCAGCGGGCGAAGTCTTGCGAGACCTTGGACTGTCGCGACGGACCGAAGAACGACAACTGCGCGAAAGCATCATGGCAGATGATCCCGAGGTGGGAGAAGTGCGCATTGCCTGTTCAGGGAGTTTCGCACAATTGCTCTACCCACGGCTTCTTGCGCGCATGCAAGAGGCGCCTCGGCTATTGATCCATTTGGAAGCCGCTCCGCAGGATACCGTTACTTGCGGTGTTTTGGAGGGACAATTTGATCTGGGTATCGTGGGGCAAAACTCAAAGCACCCGCGCCTCAACGCGCAGCCAGTTGGACGCGAAGAACTGTGCCTGGTCCTGCCCGCTGATGCTGCGGATGATATGGTGACATTCGCGTCCCTCGAAGACCGCGGCTTCGTCGCGCATCCCGACGGGTTCGCCTATGCGGATGATCTTTTGGCGTTGAATTTCCCAGATGCGTTCACCGGGGCCGATCGCCTAAAACGACGGACATTCGTGAACCAGATTGGCCAGATCCCGTCGCCTGTGGCCAAGGGCATCGGCTATACTGTCCTACCTCGTAGCGGGATCGAAGCTTTTTCCGGACGCGATCACCTGAAAATTGTCGCGTTGCCGCATCGCCGCTACCACGACCTCTGGTCAATCACCCGTCGCGGGCCCGAACCAACCGCGCGGCTCAGCACCATTGTGCAGATTGCGCAAGATACGGCTCGAGAGCTCGGGTGACAACTGAAGCCAAAATGTGTTTTGGGACGCTATCCGATGGACACACTGCAGCGCCGATGTGACACCTGCCGCCTCAGTACAGACAAGGCCATTTGGTGCACGAAAGTAACCTGGTCGGCACAGAAGACGGTCGCGACAAAGTCAGAAGATGCACCGGCCAGAACGCTCTGGCCGGTGCAGATGTTAATTAGTAGTAGCCAGCTTCCTGCATGACGTTCTCTGCGTAGGCCTGCGCGTTCGCAAGCGCCTCATCCACTGTCAGATCACCTTGCAATGCGGCGGTCATTTGTTGGCCCATGTAACCACCGATATCGGCGAATTCAGGGATAGAGGCAAACTGCACACCTACGTACGGCGATGGGTTCAGGGTTGAATCCGTCGGATCAGCAGACAAGATTGCGTTCAACTCAGCATCGGCAAACAAAGCCGCTTCCTGGAATTGTGCGTTGCGATATGTCGACTGACGGGTACCTGTAGGCACCTGCCCCCAGCCCTGTTTTTCGCCGACCAGTTCAATGTAGGCCTGCGACGTGGCCCATTCGATAAAGCGCGTGGCCTCATCCGGCGCGTTGGAACCGGCTGGAACAGCAAGGGCCCAGGCCCACAGCCAATTGGCGCCTTTGCCTGTCACGCCACTTGGCGCCTGGGCAAAAGCCACATCATTGGCAACTTGGGATTGCTCAGGGTCTGTGATGAAGGAGGCAGCAATGGTGGCATCGATCCACATCCCGCAACGGCCTTCGTTGAAAAGGGACAGGATTTCATTGAACGAGTTCCCTTCGGATCCCGGAGGCCCGTATTTAGTCAGCGTATCAATGTAAAGCGTGACGGCAGTTTTCCATTCCGCAGTGTCCAAGGTCGGGCGCCAGTCTTCGGCAAAAAGTTGGGCACCATAGCTGTTGGCCATTGTGGTCAGGAAGGCCATGTTGTCACCCCAACCAGGCTTGCCACGCAGGCAGATACCATAGGTGCCCGTGGCCGGATCGGTCATCGCTTCAGCGGCAACGATGACCTCATCCCATGTTGGGTTGCTGCCTATATCGATACCGGCGCTGCGCATCAGGTCAGAGCGATACATGATCATTGAGCTTTCACCATAAAACGGTGCGGCATAAAGGTTGCCATCATAGCTCAGACCATCACGGATCGCTGGAAGAAGGTCTTGTTCCTGGTATTCCGCGCTGAACTCCAATGGTGTCAGCCAGCCACGTTCGCCCCAAATGGGGGCCTCATACATGCCGATTGTCATGACGTCGAACTGACCACCACCCTCAGTGATGTCAGTTGTGACCTGCTCGCGCAGCTCGCCTTCGTTGAATGTCACCCAGTTCAACGTGATGGCTGGGTTATCAGCCAGAAACTCGGGCGCGAGTTTCTGCATGGTGATCATATGGCCGTTGTTTACGGTCGCGATGGTCAATTCGGCTGCGTTTGCGGCTGTTGATCCAGCGATCAAGGCAGACGTCAGGGCCGCGGTAGATACGAAATGCTTCATATTTCTAACTTTCATGTCAGGTGTCGATTGGCTGGCCCACGCGGGGGCCAACCAGCGCCAATTGCGATTAACTGTCAGATGCCGGGGCCCAGACTTCGATGCGACGGTTGATCGCGCGGCCATTGGAGGTTGCGTTACATGCAGCAGGAGCAAGCTCGCCGTAACCAGCTGTCGCGAAGGTGATGTGATCCAGCCGATCGCCAGCCGCCGCTGTGATTTCGCTGACCATGAATTCTGCCCGGTCCTGTGAAACGCCAAGGTTGGCATCAAAGGGCCCTTGATCATCCGTAAAGCCAACCAACAAAATCTCGGTTGAGGGTTGATCCTCAAGATAACTGATCAAGCTTTCCAGACCGACACGGGATTGCGGTGTCAGACGATTGGAACCGGTGAAGAAGCGGAAGGTGGACGAAAGACGCTCATAGCCGTTCATTTGTTCAATCATAGCATCAGCGAATGTGGATTCGTAACTATCCAGACCAGCATTGCGCAGGTTTTCGGCGCGCAACGTGCCATCACCCAATGGAAGGGTTGCGATGCCAAGATCAATAAAACCGGATTTAGCAACAGCTGCATTGGCCTCAGGCGATTTGGCCCAGGTCAAAAAGTCCCTGGCTGGATCGGTCACTGTGTCGCTGCGGGTATAGAAGTAAAGCGGACGTTGAAGGATGTACTCGCCTGTTTTGGCCGAGAACTCATCCGCTTCCATCGCGATACCACACTCATTGGTCAAGCTAACCGATTGGGCGCCGCGCTTGAAAGCGATGGACACATAGCCAATCGCATTTTCATTCTCGTCAATCTGGCGCGACATATCAATACTGCCCAGTGCTTCGACAACATTGACAGGCTGGCCGGGTGCACCTTGCAGGATATTCTCCTCAAAGACGCCTCTGGTACCCGATCCACGGGCCAGATGAACGGCACTGATTGGGGCATCATTGCCACCGAGCTCGCTCCAATTTGAAATGCTGCCCGAATAGATACCGGCCAATTCTTCAACCGTCATGGAAGTTACGGGATTGGAGGGATGCGTGATCACAACAATACTGTCGGCCGCAAGGATATGTTCATTCTCTACACTGACCATGCTGCCAGCGCCGTAGTCACGCAGCGACCGGGCTTCTTCCACCGTGATACGACGGGAGGCCACACCGACTTCGGCGGATTTGCCCAGAAGGTTCATAAAGGCGTCAGACGCAATGGAAGACCGCACGCGGTAGGAATGAACCAAGTCACCAAAGCCAAAGTTATCGATAAATTCGGTTTTCGTTTCAACGGACCCGATTGTCTCGGTCAACACAGGTTCGGATTCCAGTGACGTGGCATAGCTGGCCAGCAAGACAGGCAACAACCCGTCAGCAATCGTGTCCGATCCGGAGAAAGTCACCTCATCATCCAAGACCTCTGTATCCGGGCAGCCAGTACCAAAGCAGTCAACCTGACTGCCGGGCACACGCACAGATCCGAGCGCCGAGGAGATGACATAAATATTGTCCTGATACTCAATAAGATCACCGGTTAGATCGATTGAACCATCAGCGGATCTCAAATTGATTTCTTGGGCAGACGTTACAACGGGCCAGCATAGGGCCGAGCAAAGCAGGGCCGATTTCAAAGCTAGGGTCTTCATATGAGTCCTCACGGTTTCCAATTTACCTTCAGGGCTGGAGCCGAACTTTTGCTTCGGCGATCCCGCCTTGTTAACAACCAAACAATTTAACTCGTCACTTCACTGTTTCCATTAAGCAAACAGTTTGACTTAAGTTAGGCCAAATATGGCGAAATTGTAGTCCGTCAGGTGTTTGGTGGTCATGCGAGCCTAATGAATGCGTCCTAAAGAGCACCTAACTCACTGGAAAAAATATAAAAACCTAGCTTGCACTGACATTTTCCTCACCTTTCAAACCGGCAAAAACGCAGTCACAAGCTTACTTGGGGTAACCTTCAGCCACCCCCTGGGATCACATAGGCAAAGGGTTTTTGACAGATTGGGGTTCGTTCGTCGGCGGACGCAATATCAAGGTAAGCATTCTTTGTCTGATCCGCGGAATCGTACTTGAAGCCGTTTGAATCACCCCAGCTAATGTCAAGCAATGTGCCAACACGGTTACCTTCTGCAATGATCCAAGGTGGTGCATCCGGACTGACCAAAAGCGCATCTGCAAAAGCAGCCAAGTCATCAGAGGCCGCAACCCCTGCCGTATTAGAGAACACCGATATGAAAAACGTGATATTTTCAAACATCGGGAATTTTTCGGCATATTGACCACTATCATCGGGAATGAATGTCTCTGCCGCGTGCAATTCACTGCTTTGCTGCGTGACGATTACCGTCCAGCCGCCTGTGCTTTCGCCATTTGTTGTTTCAGCGGAATCAAAACAGACCATGCGCATGACGGAAGGGTCACTGGATTGGGCCTGAGCTGCGATCGGTAAACACGGCACCGCACATAGCAACATCCGCCAAGCCAAGCCACAAAGTCGCCCAAAAATCTCCATCACTTTTTTACACCCACATAATCAGCGCATCATCGCGCTGCACAACTTTGTTACGAAAACATAAAACGGATGATCGTCAACACTAAAAACCTATCGGAACCAATTATGGAGATAAATGGCAAAAATGATGCTTCCCTGCGGCAAAATTACGGCAATACCCCAAACATGCCATCTGTTTGACCAAACGCACATCCGCTAACCTCCTTATAATTAAGCGAAAATTAACAGCACAACCAACAATCGCAGAACCACATGAACCGCCTCTGTCAATTGCAGAGTCGTTGGGTCAACGGCTAGGTCACCTTACTGGCTTGCCCTGCGAATCCCGAAACACGCGGCGAATATTGCCGACACACGCAATTTTACAGATGGCGTCGTCGATCCATCTACCACTAACAAATCAAGTAGTTCACCAGAGATGCCCTGTCAGCGGCAGTTGAAGGTGTCAGAACTTACAAGTCGACCTCATCTTTCAAAGCTGATAATGAGCTAGACAATCGTGGGTAACAAACCTCAAAAAAGCAGTTTTATGTCCAAAAAGAACAATTGGCACGAGCGGTGGCTAGATCGCCTGCCGGATGACCGCTTGTTCACGCGGCTTTTGTTAGAAAGCTATCGGGAACACCGTTGGAAGTATTTTGCAGCTTCTGGGGCTATGGTCTTGGTCGCCGTTGCCACAGCATTGTCGGCCTGGATGATGGGAGAAATCATCGATACACTGGCCAACCCAGAAGATCGAAGTCGTGTCCGTCTGATCGGCATCAGCATTGCGCTCATTTTTTCATTCCGCGGACTAGCACTCTATACACAAGCTGTGCTGATGGCGCGGGCAGGCAACCGGATTGTCGCTCAAAAACAGAAGCAGATGTACGACCGGATGCTGTCGCAAGGCGTAGAATTCTTTAACGATAAACACTCCTCTCAGCTCTTGATGAAGATCACGCAAAGTGCGCAAGCTGCACGTAGTATCATTGACAGCATCGTCAGCGGCTTCGCAAAAGACCTGCTGACCTTGGTTGGCCTAGTTGGCGTGATGTTCTATCAACAGCCTTTTTTATCAGTTGCCTGCCTCGTGGTGGTCCCTATCGTTCTGTTTGGCATCCGGAAAATCCTCAAGCTTGTGCAAGAGGTCATGGCGGAAGAAATGGGCGGCCTTGCCGAGATTATCAAAGTGGTACAGGAAACATCGACCGGCGCCAGAGTGGTGAAAGCGTTTGCTCTCGAGGCACAGATGACAGATCGGATGGACGACGCCATCTGTCAGGTTGAGGAACGTCGAAACCGCATGACACAGCTCGAAGCTGCGACGATGCCGCTTCTGGATATTATTGCGGGGGTCGCGATTGGACTTATCGTTATTTTGAGCTCGGTCAGCATCTTTGGTCAAGCACCTGGAACACCGGGCCAGCTCATGTCATTTGTGACGGCGTTTCTGATGTCCTACGAACCGGCCAACCGACTATCACGCATGCGGGTCGTCATCGAAAGGGGCATGGTCGGCGTCAGAATGATGTACAAACTTCTGGACACGCCACAAACGTTGACCGAAAGCGCCGATGCCGTGGCCATGCCGGATGGTCCCAATGCGGTGACGTTGAGCAATGTCAGCTTCTCTTACGGCAAAAAACAGCGCGTTCTGAAAAACATTAGCACGACGTTCGAGGCTGGAAAAACCACGGCCCTCGTAGGGCCTTCAGGTGGTGGCAAGTCGACCCTTTTTGACCTTCTCTTGCGCCTTTACGATCCTGTTGAAGGGTCGATCATGATCAACGGGCTGGATATTCGCACGGCGACATTTAAATCTTTGCGCAGCAAGATCGCATTTGTTGGCCAGGACACTTTTCTGTTTACGGCCACAGTCATGGAAAACCTGTTGCTGGCCCGCCCAGGTGCCACCGAAGAAGATGCCATCGCCGCAGCAAAGACAGCCCATGCGCATGAGTTTATCGAAAAACTGCCCAAGGGTTACGATACACAGATCGGCGAGAACGGATCGTTCTTATCCGGAGGACAGCGGCAACGTTTGTCGATTGCCAGGGCTGTCCTGCGTCAGGCGCCGATCTTGCTTCTTGACGAGGCCACAAGCGCCCTCGACAGCCACTCCGAAGCATTGGTCCGTGATGCACTCGAAACAATCACGTCCGGCGTTACAACAATTGTCATCGCTCATAGATTATCCACGGTCATGAACGCCGACAAAATATGCTATCTAGAGGCGGGTCAGATTGTAGAACAAGGTACGATCAGCGACCTGATAGCGGCCAAAGGTAAGTTCAATGACTTATACGACATGCAGTATGGTGGAAAGGAAACCGGGGAATAACAATGGGAAAACGGCATATGTACTTGCACATAGGTCAACACAAAACAGGATCGTCGGCAATTCAGGCTCATTTGTCGCTCAACGCCGCCGCGTTCGAAAAGTCGGGGATAGGCTATCCGTTCCTAGAGGGAGATAAAACAAGTCTATCCGGATTTTGTTCTGGCAACATTTTACATAAAATGAAGACTAGATCCGTAAAGGATGGCCTTCCACTAAATCTAACTGAAATTTCCGAAAAATATTTCGACACGACCGTTAGAAAAGGGCTGTCCGCCACAGGACAAAAAGTTGATTTTATGCTCATAAACACTTTCATCAAATGTCTCTAAAAGTGCAATTCCGTTCTTCAAACGACTCGCCGAAGTATATGACGTAACGTTTATCGTTTTTTGTCGTGATATCTATGACCATACCGTTTCCGGATGGAAACATACTATCAAGACAAAGGAACATAACCGAGGTTTGACCACCCAGGTCATGAAGCAAATCGAAATACGGGCTTTGATATTGAGAATAATGTTCCCATCATCGACGCAAGTTTTAGCCTAAAAATCAAAAATTATGACATTCATCGAAAGGACCAAATTCCGGCCTTCTTGAATGAAATAGGCGCCAGTTCAGATTTGGACAAGTTGATAAAACCCGGCGCAAAACGCAGTACCCCCTCACTATCTTACCTGCAAGCGAATCAGATTGTGTTGGCCAGTCCGCGCATCGGCTCCCCTGTGCTGGATAGCTTGCTGATCAAGCGGTTCCAGAATGAGCCTGAAAAAATGCGCGACCCATATATTCCTGCAATTGACAGAATGCTCTTGGAACATCTGCAAGAGCCCCTCAAGAATTTCAATGCTCTCTTGCCGGCATCTGAAGGATTGAGAGACACTGCGCGCGATCCAGCCAATATCAAAGAAATTGCATTCTCTTTGGAGATAATGGTACCTTTCATGAAGGTTGTACGTCAGTGCAGTTAACACAGCCAGCACCCGTTGATCTGCGGCCAGTACTCCCAAAAGACTTTGATCCCGGTGTATATCTTGGACTTAAACCCGACGTCAAAGCGGCTGGTGTCGACCCCGCCCACCACTATCTTCAGCACGGGCTTGTCGAAGGCCGCAAAATAAAACGCACTATCCTCATGCATTCGCCCATTTTTCAGAGGCAATGACCAGCCATAGCTGTGATAATGTTTGGAAACGACCGCTAGTCTATGACGATCGGACCGGAAGGCGCGGAGAGCCGCTCACTTCGGCCAAAGCGGCACGCGACACTGGCGTGTCAAGCTTCTTGAGGATTTCGAGCGTTATCTCGGAAGCCTCGGGATTGTGCCAGACGGGCAACTTCTTCAAGAACGGATAACCGAACACAAGTGTTGTGACATAGGCTATGACGTAACCTGGTCCCTGCCTTGCGGCTGCAGTCACTAAAAAGCGGATCAAGTCCTCCCGCGGCATCGCCTTTATGTCCAAAAGCGGATCGTACCGCACAAGCCGCATTTCAACGTCATCAAATATAATGATGCGTTCGGCAGCATCGATCAGCTGCTCATCTGTCAGCTCGTTCAGCCTATCTGCCAGCCCAGACACCCCAAGCGTGTCACCATGTGTAAACCCATTTCTTACGACCCACGTGGTGAAGCCCGTTTCACCGTAACGGACCGTCTTAGCCTTATTGTTTACTAATCTCAGGCGCCGCCAAAACTCCAAGAATCCCGGGAATTTTAGGATATTGGGACCGATGCTCAAAGCGTATGAGCCATAATGAAAATGATGATGGTTGGTCTTGAATTCGTACGTCATGTCCCTAAACTTCGCCGCCTTTGGTTGCGGCAAGCCAAAATGGCAAACAGACCCTGCAAAATCGACATTCAGCGTAGCAACATCATCAAGCCAGTCCGACTCATCAGTGAGCGGAAACCACGCGGAATCGTTCATCAGAACGAGCTGTTCGATCTCTGGCAACTCAGGTGCAATCGTCAAAACAGCCTCGCGATAACCACCAAAGTCATAACCAAAGTTTGGCCGCTCAATATACCGATGACAAAGCTTGAGCACCGCAGCCTCGTCTTCCGCACTTAGCGGCAAGTTTGATACTATCGTAACACTCAACCCCTTGCTTTTCAGGTATTCGATTGCGCAGCGATGCGTTGGTAGGAACCCCTGTTTGGGGAACATAAGATAGACCGCCTGGCGCGGCGATGATGGTTGTTCACCTTGTAACACGCGGCGCTTCTTTGACAAAATCCTATCGTTGTAATGCCGACCCAAATAAGTACCAAAAACATTGGACGGCAGGTTACGGAACTGATGCCCAATTCGCTGAATTTCCCGTTTTATTTTCCACCATCTTGGCATCACGTGTTTCCCACATCTGTGCTCATACCGGCTCAAAAGGCGCGGCTGCTTGAATAGCATTTAATGAAATTTTGCCTGGGAAACCAGCCAGCTAGCATGCCTGATTTCGATTGAATTCCATGCGGCACGTTATTGCCGATTTGAAGCTTCAAAACTCTTCAAAAAAGTGCTCATTTAGTCTCTGCCAGTAGACGCGGCGACTGCTTCTCTGCTGGCACATGCAAACAGCACCCCAAAAAAAGTTTACGCGGCCGCACTAACGCTAGATCGCATGTTGTTAGGTCACCGCGTCCTAGAAACTTGCAATAGGCTGATACTCGCATTCGCCGTGCAGCGATTGCACTAGACGCTTCTGCCTTGCCCGATCAATGCGTACCCCTACTTTGAAGAGAATCGGGAACACGGTCCCTTGCGGAATATGCAGCCAGCGCAGCGAACACTCTGCGATTGGTGCAGGTCGTTTGGTTCTTGGATGCCCACTTTGTCAACTCTTGACGCGCCAGTCTGTACAACATCTCATCGTTCTTCTTGATGACTTCGACACCTAAGCTATCAATGCTAAATACCGGTGCAGCCCCTATATAATTCTTGCGGCGAACCACTTCAGATATGAAAGCGCGCACAGTTGCGGACCAAGCAACGGACCGATCTTGCATTAGAAGGTCTGACCGCACGTGTTGCGACTTTTCATCAAGCAAAATAAGGTCATTCAGGCATCGATAAAGCTGGCATTCATCAAGGCTTTCAAGCTTTTGGTTAAACCTTGCTTGATCATAAATCCCGGCACATTTGAGGTTTGCAACTTGCATTGCCTTAGATAAGCCACGCTCCCCTTGACGCAACGTAACTTCCTTGTTCGAGCTCATCCGATATTTCTGCCAAAACGATCTAAAGCCATCGTTGGCCAGTGCAGACTGCTTAAACAACATCAGATACGAGCCCAAGACAAAGCAACAAGCTTTCTCCTGCCGTCGCGCATTCCCCGTTTCATTGAAAATTTGAGCGGCCAAGACATCCGCTGGGTGCGCGCGCATATCGTCGATAAGCTGGGGGTTTGCGACCGTTGGGAACCAGATGCTATCGTTGATTAGCAACAAGGAACGAAGATCAGCCCCCATATTTGGTAGTGCGCGGATCACATGCTGATAGGCACCAAAATCATACCCAAAATTTGGTCTTTCAAGAACGTGGACGGCGTATTTTATCAACCGTTTCCGATCATCCGCCGACAAGGGTGCATTTGACACCACGACAACGGCGAAACCCTTTTCGATGAGATGATCGAGTGTGTCGAACACTGTCTCACAAAGCCCGTTCTTCTGGAAAACAACGAAAATAGCGACATCTTTCGCACCTTTGACATCGATGCTGTCGGGCGAAGTTTGCATGGCTGACGAACGGCCAAGCAAATGCAGCCTAGCCAACTCGACCGGGCGCCAAATGGTACCTACAAGCTGCGTCTTTATACGCCGCAACTCTCGTATAATTTTCCAGGCTGCAATCATTAGGATAACAATAAACGATGATAAAAATAGTAACAAGGCTCACTCGGTCAACTCCCCGAAATGCTCCACAGCTTTAAAGCAAGCAGAACACCCTTTGAGCAAAGGCCCATGACTTGATCCTCGACGAACCACCGTTCGCCTGCCGAAATCGCGTACTGCAAATGGGGAGTTAATTTTCAGCAACCGAATGCTGCAAAACGTCACCCTCCACTATGGCTGGTACTGTTCAGTCCACAATCAGAATTCGAATCGATAGCACAAAAATTCGATCGCTTTGCGCCAGCCCTGATCCAATCTATCAATAGCCATGACCTTTGATCAAATCAAAACCTTCTTATGGGTGGCCCGACTGGGCGGTTTTCGCAAGGCGGCTGAACGCTTAAACCTGTCGCAACCGGCGGTCTCTACCCGTATTTCGAATTTGGAACAGGAACTGCGCGTTGCCCTGTTTGAACGGGGATCAGGTAATCTTGTGCTGACCAAAGATGGCACCTTGCTGCTGTCTTACGCTGAACAGATGTTGTTTGTGGAAGAGGAGATAAAGCAGCGGGTTGCAAACCCCTCTGAAACTGAGGGCCTTTTCCGGATCGGCGCCGCCGAAACGATCGCGCAGGCATGGTTGCCTGACTTTCTAAAATCCTTCAGCGAGCAATATCCGCGGGTCAATGTGGATTTGACGGTCGATATCTCGCTGAACCTGCGGTCGGAGCTGCTTGAACGTAAACTTGATCTGGCATTGTTGATGGGCCCCATCTCTGAGTTCTCCGTGCAAAACGTGCCGTTGCCACCCTTCGCATTGACCTGGTACCGGTCAACGCTGAACCCGCAGACGGACCTGAGCAAAATTCCGGTGATCTCATATTCAAGCCAGACCCGCCCCTATCGCGAGTTAATGTCGGAACTGTCACGCAGGGTTGGACCGAAGCTGCGGGTTTATGCATCAGCATCACTGTCAGCGAGCCTCAAGATGATAGCGGCGGGCGTCGCTGTTGGCCCCTACCCGCGCAGCTTGGCGCATGAGTTTATCCAGTCAGGCCAGATCATCGAATTTGACCCAGGTTTTCGGCCTCAACCGTTGTCGTTTACCGCGTCATATTTATCCGAACCGCGCAGCTTTCTCGTTGAAAACAGCGCAGAAATTGCCCGCAGCGTGGCCGAAGAATGGGCCAACAGACACATCGGAATATAAACCAAATCTATCAGTATTGATCTAAAATGATAATTTGATGGAATGACCCCGCTATGTGATGATTTCCCTGTGCGACGGGGACGGCTCATATGACAACACTTCTAAATTCTCACGCTGATTTGGTGCAAAGGTCAGCCGCAGCCGTTCGCGCGGCAATCCGGAACGGATCATATGATGGGCACACCGCAGGATTGGCTGCGGGCAAACTGCAATGCAACCTTGCGATCCTGCCAGAGCGCTTTGCCCTGGATTTTCTGCGCTTCTGTCAGCGCAACCCTAAGCCCTGTCCGCTTGTTGGCGTGGGTGACACTGGTGATCCATGCCTGCGTACACTGGGGCCTGACATCGATGTCCGAACCGATGTCTCAGGCTACCGGGTGTTTCGGTCTGGCACGCCAACCGAGGATGTCACGGACATCACCGACATATGGGAAGACGATCTGGTTGCCGTCGCACTTGGCTGTTCGTTCACTTTTGAAAACGCATTCCTCAAAAATGGTATTCCGGTCCGTCATATCGAAGCGGGCAAGAACGTATCGATGTATCGCACAAACATCGATTTAGTGCCTGCGGGCAGGTTTACCGGACAAATGGTCGTGACCATGCGGCCCATTCCCGCACATCAGATCGCGCAGGCCAAAGACATCAGCGGCCGCTTTCCCCAAGCCCACGGGGCCCCCATTGCCGTCGGCGACCCTGCGCAAATCGGCATCAACGATCTATCGCAGCCAGATTGGGGTGATGCGGTCGACATAAAGCCCGGCGAAGTGCCGGTCTATTGGGCCTGCGGTGTGACCCCGCAAAATGTGCTGTTGAATGCGAACCTGCCGCTTTGCATCACCCATGCGCCCGGCCATATGCTGATCAGCGATGTCGCCGAAGACGCCGAAACACCAATCATAACAACACAATAACTCGATCCAACAAGGAGACTGAAATCATGAAAAAACTGCTATCCCTTCTGGCGGCCAGCACAGCAATCGCGACGCCAGCCATCGCAGAAGATCTGTCCGTCGTCGGCAGCTGGTCCAGCCTACCGCTTCACAATGAATATGAAGCCCCGTTCTGGAGCGAAAAACTGCCCGCAGCATCCGGCGGTGACATCAACGTCGAGCTGACCACGCATAACCAGATGAGCCTTGGGCTGGGCGACATCTATCCATTGCTAGGCCAAGGCGTCTACGACGTGGCCATGACCGTTGCCGATTACGCTGTTGCCGACGCGCCGGAACTGGAAGGCCTTGATGTCCCACTTTTGGCCCTAACGGCTGATGACGCCCGCGCAATGGTGGATGCAGCACGCCCCATGGTCGCGGATATCTATCGGGACCGCTTTAACGCGCATGTGCTTGCCATTGCGCCGTACCCCCCACAGGTCGTTTTCTGCAATCACGAGATCACGAACCTCGCCGATCTGGAGGGGCTGAAGGTCCGCGCCTCGGGCCGCATGACTGCCAAATTGCTTGAGGCTTTGGGCGCAGAAGGCGTGAACGTGTCGTTCTCTGAAGTGCCGGGGGCGTTGCAAAACGGCGTTGTTGATTGTGCGGTGACTGGTGCAGGCTCTGGCTATAGTGCTGGATGGTGGGAAGTTTCGACCCACCTGCTGCCCATCCCGCTGGGTGGTTGGGATTCAGTGGTCACTGCGGTCAATATGGACAAGTGGAACAGCCTGAGTCCCGATACGCAGGCGTTGATCAGCAGCGAAGTTGTAACCGGCTTTGAAGATCCTGCCTGGGCCAGTGCGCAAGACGCTTTGGTCAATGACATCGCCTGCCTGACAGGCAACGGCGATTGCCCATCCGGAGAGGCGCGGTCCATGACATTAGTTGAGGTGAGCGAGGCAGACTTTGACCGCGCCCGCGACATCCTGACCAGCGAAGTACTGCCCGATTGGGCCGAGCGTGCAGGCGGCGATTGGGCAACACGCTGGAACGAAAGCGTCGGCGCTGTTGTCGGTGTGACAATTAACTAAGTCAGCGGGGCGTGCCGGACATGGAACTTAAGATGATACAGGCCTTGCGGGTCATCAACAAAGGGGTCGCCCTTTTGGTGGGTCTTGGCCTGTTGCTCTGCGCAGGATTTGTGCTGACAGATATCATCATGCGCCAGATCGGCACGTCCCTTGGCGGCACAGAAGAAATCGCGGGCTACGCCATGGCGCTCGCGACCTCTTGGGGGATGTCCTACACATTGCTCGAATTGGGACATGTGCGGATTGACCTGCTGCGCAGCCGAACGGGTAGTTTCAAACGCGCCTTGTTTGATGTCTTTTCAATGATCGTGATGTCAGGCGTGGTGATTACCATCGCCATCAAGGCCTGGCCCGTTTTGGAACGGTCCATTGTAAATGGGTCCCGGGCAAACACACCGCTTGAGACGCCACTTGTCTGGGTGCAACTGCCGTGGTTTGCAGGCTGGGTTTGGTTCGCCCTGATGTCGACGCTGACAACACTGGCCGCACTAAGCCTTCTAGCCAAACGGCGACACGCTGAGACAGAAAGTTTCATCGGCGCCTTCGCAGAACAGGACACGTTGCAATGATCGCCTATGTCTCAATCGGGCTGTTAGGGCTGCTGGCGCTATCCATTCCCGTAGGTATCGTGCTGTTTCTGCTCGGCTTCGGGATTGATACCTTCTTTTCCAGCTTCCCGCTGACGCGCGGTCTTGGGAATATGGTCTGGTCCTCGTCAAATTCGGCGACCTTGATCGCGATCCCGTTCTTTGTGCTGTTGGGGGAAATCCTTGTGCGCAGCGGGGTGGCCACCCGCACCTATGCCGCACTCGATCGCTGGGTGTCCTGGCTACCCGGCGGGTTGGTGCATGCCAATGTCGCAACCGCCACGATGTTTTCGGCGACCTCTGGGTCATCTGTGGCGACGGCGGCGACGGTCGCAACTGTGGCAATGCCGCAAGCAGAAAAGCTGGGCTACGATCCAAAGCTATTTTCCGGGGCCATCGCCGCGGGTGGTACGCTAGGCATCATGATCCCGCCCTCTATCAACCTGATCGTCTATGGGTTCCTCACGCAATCCTCGATCCCGCAGCTTTTTCTGGCGGGGTTGATCCCCGGTTTGGCACTGGCCGTGGCCTTTATGGCGGTCACAGCAGTCATCTGCCTGATCCGCCCGGATCTGGGCGGCGTGCGGCGCACATTTCCCTTCCCGCAGATGTTACGGGCATTGATTGACCTGATCCCGATCCTGATCCTCTTTGGTCTGATCGTTGGATCAATCTACCGCGGCTGGGCAACACCAACAGAAGCGGCGGCCGTCGGTGTCGCCGGCGCACTGATCATTGCTTTGGCCTTTGGTGGTGTATCCTGGTCGATGCTCGGGCAAAGCCTGACGGGAACGGTCAAAATCACCTCAATGATCATGCTGATTGTGATCGGCGCTTCATTCCTGAACTTCACGCTGGCATCAGCGGGATTGGGACGCGAGTTGACGGACTTCATGACAGGGTTGGGCCTGACACCACTGAAAACCATTCTGGTGGTTGTCGTGCTCTATATTGTCCTGGGTTTCTTCATCGAAACACTGTCTTTGATGGTGGTGACAATCCCGATCATCGTACCGCTGGTCATAGCGCAAGGATATGATGTCATCTGGTTCGGGATATTGATGATCGTGCTGATCGAAATGGCGCTGATCACACCGCCTGTGGGGCTGAACCTTTATGTGGTGCAAGGGGCGCGGAAATCCGGCAGCTTGAATGAGGTGATGCTGGGCGCCCTGCCCTATTGCCTGACTATGCTGGCAATGGCGTTTTTGTTGATCGCCTTTCCGGGGATCGCGCTCTTCCTGCCTGAATATCTGCAGTAGGCGTTACGCGATGATGGGCAAGGTTTTGACGGCGTAGGACAAAGTCATTGTCCGGGCGTTGATGGGGTCACTGACCTCCATCCGGTAGTGGCCAGCAGGGCGCACGCCACCTATTGCAGGGAATGTGCCGCAAAGCATCGCGGTCCCATCCGCAAACCCGGCCTCCGCGCAAAGCGTGCTCAGAGGACGGATCCCTGTCAAAGTGCCTTCTTGATAAAGCACCTCGGCCCCGTTTTCGATGATCCAACATTTCAGCGTGATGTCATCCAGATGATCTTTGATTTGGTCAAAATCCCAAAGTTCATGCGCCACGGGCTTGGCGCAGGCCTGTTTTGAGGCCGCAACAGAATGGACCTCAAGATCGCGGTCCGTGTGGTCGGAGGCGAGCCCAAAATACATCTTGCCGCCCGCTTGAATAAGCAAGGGTTCCACCTCACCGGACGAGCCTTCACCCAACACTTCAATCACATCGTCCTGGCTCAACAGCGTATTTGCGACCCGGTAGAACAACGGCACTTTGCTGGGCGGGGCGATGCCAAGTGCGGCCAGCTCATCAATATGGTGTTGCACCGCTTGTGCGTCGCGACCTGTCCACCCTGCAACGACGACCGTTTCAATGGTCAGCAAGACGTTGGTGTTTTCAATGTTGAAAGCAAGGCTCATGATCTTGTGTCCTTATTGGTAGACTATGGTGTTTGACGAAATATCGGAAACATCATGTATCCGCTAACCCGTTGAGACCAATGATTTCAGGCAGCGTAAGATGGTTGCAGGATTTTCGCATAACACAGTCGATCGTCAATACGATGACTTTGAATAGCTTGAAGAAAATAGGACCGTAGATTTGTCAGATGCACAGGTGACCAAGCCAAACTGAAATCATCGACGATAATAAAAAAATGGCGGACAGACAGGGATTCGAACCCTGGAGACGGTCTCCCGCCTACACACTTTCCAGGCGTGCGCCTTCGACCACTCGGCCACCTGTCCGTGACGCGCGGTTTAGCCTCATCCCGGGTGGAAACGCAAGCCCCCCGAACATATGTTTCTACAACCTGTTTACGATGCCCCGCTCAACGCACTATGATCTGTGTAAACCGACCATGAGTTTACCCGTAATGTTGCACGATCCCCCAAAGGCCAGCCGAAAAGAACAGCGCATCAGCGCGCAGCGACTGCAGACGGGTGCGCTGCTGATTATTGCGTTTGCCGTTGTGCTTTTCTTGATGGTTCAGGCCCGATTTGTTCTGATTTCATTGGCCACAGCAATTATTCTGTTCAGCCTGACCAGCGATGTGATCAGCTTTATCGCCCGACAACGCATCGGACCTTTCCGTATTCCCAATGCAATCGCCAGCATTGCAGCCATGGTGCTGATCGCAATCGCACTGCTGATCCTGACCTCCGTTCTGCTTGCGCAGGTCAACACGGTTCTGGTGACCACGCTCTCATATACCGAGCGCGCGCCCTCGGCCATTGCTTCGCTCTTTGCGTGGTTGGGCGAGGATGGTGAGCTGGCCGTCTTGAACGCGTTGCGCTCAATTGATGTGTCAAACTACGTCCGTACGGCGGCGAGCCAGGCCAGCGGTGTCACACAAGCCACTGTTTTGGTGATCCTTTTTGTTGGTTTCTTATTCGCAGAGCGGGTCTGGTTTCAAACTAAACTCGTCAATTTTGTGCGCGATGAGGCCCAGGCCGAACGGATTGGCAAAATTATCCAATCAATCATCCACCGGGTAAACTATTACCTGCTGGTCAAAACACTGATCAGCGCGATCACGGGCGCCATGATCTATGTTCTGGCACAAGCCTTTCAACTGGAGCTAGCGATATCCATCGGGATCATCACCTTCGTGCTTAACTTTATCCCCAACATCGGGTCCATTGTGGCAACCGCTCTGATCGCGCTGGTGGCACATGTACAGCTTGAGGATCCGACCACGACATTGGCGATTTTCTTTATCGCGGGCCTGATCCAATTCGTGAACGGCAGCATTATCGACCCGATGCTTATGGGCCGTGCCCTGCGCCTGTCATCATTTGGGATCATCCTGTCACTGGCGTTCTGGGGCGCCGTTTGGGGCATTCCGGGCATGTTTTTGTCCGTCCCGATTATGGTGATGCTCTTAGTGGTCTGCAGCCACGTCCCAAGCCTGCGCCCTATGGCCATCTTGCTGTCACGTGAGGGTCTGCCCGAATCCGAAAAGATGCTGGATCAACCGCCCGAACTTGATCTGTTCGGTCAGGACCTGCGGCGGGGTTAGTCCCGTTCAGCGGGTGGCGGCTTGCCGGTTACCAACTGCCGGGCGTAATAGGTCACATCTTCGGTATAGTATTGATAACTATCGGCATTTTCTATGGCTAGGGCCGGATCATCCAACGCCATCTCGCGGCATTCACGCCGGGAATAGCAATGGTCATAGGTATTCGCCACCCGCAAGAAATGGGAAATCTCATGCACCATGGTCCCTTCCCGGGTGCCGTAGTCACTGCGCCTTTGACCGGGTTGCAACGCTGTCAGAGGTGGCAAATCAAAGAACCGCGGGCAGAGGCGCACTTCAAACGGGCGATGCGGGTAAACCCACGCATATTCCCCATCGTTGCACCCATAGTCGGTGGGCTGTTCACAATGCAAGGTCACCGCACCGCTGCGCATGGCCGAGATAATGGCCTTGAGGCTCTCACGCACGACCTCGGCATTCTCATCAGAATAGTTGCCAAACCAGCGCCCATATTCAGCTGTGTCGCCAACTGCTGTAGCGGCTTTCAGTGTCAGGTCTTTGGCCTGCCCTAACGCGCCATTTGCAATCCGCTCTTGCTCTTTACTGCATTCCAGCACCTCTTGGGCAAACACCGGATTAGCAAACGTCGACGCCAACACACACAGGAACACAGAAAGTCGCATAAATTACTCCAGATGTAGATAGACCCGCCGGTTCTGCCGACCCTTCTTTTGGATTTTACCCAAGCGCACGATACCGATTTCCGAGGTATTGGCCACATGCGTCCCCCCGCAAGGCTGCAAATCAGCGGTCTCTTGGCCGACCCCAATCCGGATCAGACGGATCTGACCGGTGCCGCGCGGGGGCTGGACAGACATTGTCTTGACCAGATCAGGCCGTGCGTCCAGCTCTGCATCCGTGATCCATTCTTCGGTCACTCCCATATTGCAGGCAATAAGACGGTTCAGATCGTCCTCAAGCGCCTGTTTGTCCTCAGGCGCCTCAGGCATATCAAAATCCAACCTGCTTTTGTCCGGGGCAATGGCCCCACCGGATACGGGCAGCGGGATCACGACAGACAATAAATGCAAGGCGGTGTGCATGCGCATATGCCGATAGCGGCGGTCCCAGTTCAGTTTTTGCGACACGTGCTGGCCGATGCTGGGCAAAGGGGCCGGCTCGGCAGGCAGCAACAGGTTCTCACCGCCCTCGCCTTTCACTGTGGTGGCGATATCAATCTGGCCACCCTTCCAGGTCAAAACACCCGCATCGCCGGGTTGGCCGCCAGATGTGGGATAAAATAGGCTTTGATCCAGGATGATCGCCCCTTCCGACGTGATAGCCTTGATTTCGGCGGGTGCTTCACGCAGATAGGGGTCATCCCGAAACAGCAGTGTTGTCATGTAGCAGGTCCTTTTAAGGCTTCAGGATTACGGAGCCAAAGATCACGTTGTGCAAAGGGAATCTCAATACCCGCCTCGGCGAATTGTTTGGAAATCTCGTAATTCATCTCGGATTTCGCTGACAGGACATAATTCACGTCCCGCAAGATGGCTCGAATTTCAAAGTCCAGCGAATCCGCACCAAATGCTATAAACAGCACGGCAGGCGGCGGCGTCATAACGACCAGCGGATGGGCCTCGGCGATGCGGCGCAGGATGGTCGTCACCTCATCCACATCTGACCCATAGGCCACGCCAACAGGCACAATCACCCGGCCGACCAGATTGCCCCGGGTCCAGTTGGTGACCTGACCGCTGACCAAATCTGCGTTGGGCACGATCACATCGGTCCGGTCAAAGGTCTCAATACGGGTTGAGCGGACCGAAATCGCGCGCACATAGCCCATTTGACCACCCACTTCGATCCAATCCCCTTCGCTGACCGGCCGTTCGATCAACAGAATGATCCCCGACACAAAGTTCGACACGATGTTTTGCAAGCCAAACCCAATACCTACAGACAAGGCACCGGCGACAATGGCCAGATTGGACAGATCGATCCCGGCGCTGGTAATCGCGATGATCGCGGCAAGGATGATGCCCACATAGCCAAACCCGGCCACAACGGCGTTTTGCCCGCCCAGATCAAGACGGGTGCGCGGCAGGACCGACCGGCGCAGCGTGGCCTGAATGAAGCGGGTCAGCAGATACCCCAACGCAAACACGGCGGCAAAGGTAATGAAATCCGTTGGTGAAATCTGCGTCTCACCCACGGAAAACCCTTCCCGGAACCGGGTCCAAATCTCCATCAGGTCATTCACCCCCGCACCCCAAAGCAGCGCAAAGATGGGCAGGCTGATCAGATAGATCACAAGGCTCAGCAAGACGGGCAACAAGGCTTTTAGCCCTTTGCCTTCTTCATCCTTAAGAATTGGGGCCGTCAGGTCGTTCAAAATGCGCTGCGCCAGCCAGACGACCCCGGCCAGACCCAAGGAATGTACTGCCGGTATCAACAAGGCTAGACCTGCTCCGCCATAGCCTAGGGCAGCCAAGACGGGTCCCATCAAAGCCGCGAAAGTGCAAAAACGCCCGACAAAACGGCGCATGCGGCCTTCAGAAACGGTTCCGGTTTCCATGGGTTCCGGCTTGGTGCCAACCGCGCTGCCAAACCGCCATAAGAGCACGCCCATGATCGCCAGGATCGGCCATTGTGTGGCGGCTCTGGCGCCCGCACTGATATCCGTCGACTGCAACACTGCTGAAACAACCGCATAGATCGCCAGCATCCAGCCCAATGCGACCGCGTAGCGTCGGCCCTTGGCACGGGTGCTTGCATCATATCCCAGATAGCCCGCACGTTGGCCCGCTGGGAATATCAACCGGCTGAGCCACCAGGCAAAGATCACCATAAACCCAGCTTCCGGCAGCGCAGCGATGATGGTTGTGCCGCGCAGCCCGAAGATATCCAACGTGGTCAACCCTTCGGAGAGGGCGACCAGCCCGATGGTTGGAATCAAAAATTGCCCCAGTGAAACCAAAAGCAACCAGAAGGGTGCGAAGCGCAGATGTTCCTCGGCAATCCGCATGCGCCAAGCAGTCACCCAGCGGCGCGCCATGCCCAGACACAGGACCGCAATCAGCAAGAACAGGATCGCCCGGGGCAACCCCGCAATGAAGGCGCCCGACCCGATATGTTGCTCAAGCAGCGCAACCGTTTCCCCGCCAATTTCACCCAACGTGTTCAAAATCGTCGTAGCCGCATCCACCATATGGGTCGGGTTCAGCGGGAGCGGGCCGCGCTCGGTCAAGGCAATGGCCTGCCTTTGCAGAACGATCGCGTCAAACTCGCTGATCAGCCCGTTGGCGCGGGCGTAGGCCTCTTGCGCCAACAATCCCGGTGCGGCCAGTTCTTGTCGCTGTGCTGTGAGGGCCGCGCGACGGTCGGCAATGGCAGCAGCCTCCTCGCCGCTTTCGGGCACCACGCCCAGGGCTGCAATCTGCGTATCAACCGTCGCGATCCGGCCCGCGTTCTCATCAACCCTCGACAGGAATTCATCCCGCCACACCACAAGCTCGGCGCGCAGCCGTGTCAGTGCAAATTGCGAAATATCATCGCGCGCAGCCAAAGCCTCGGCACGGGTGGCCAGCCGTTCCCAATCGGCTTCATCGGCCGGTGCGCTGTCCTGCGCCAGGGCCCAGACTGGCATCATGCACAGCAGCAAGGTCATCAACCCAGCAGCAATGCAGCGCATGATCATGCGTCTTCAAAAACGGTCGGCACCGCCACATCTGTTTCCAGCCACGCCGGAACCGGCAGGCCTTTTTCGCGCAGGAACACAGGGTTATAAAGCTTGGATTGATAGCGCGTCCCATAATCACACAGGATCGTTGCAATCGTATGCCCTGGGCCCATCTCGCGGGCTAACCGGATAGCACCTGCGATATTGATCCCGGTGGAACCGCCCATGCACAGCCCTTCATCCGCCAATAAATCAAAAACGATAGGCAAAGCCTCCGCATCCGGAACTTTATATGCAAAATCCGGGGTAAAGCCTTCCAGATTGGCGGTAATACGCCCCTGCCCAATGCCTTCGGTAATGGAATTACCTGGCTCTGGGGTTTGATCGGTATAAAGCTTAAACAGGCCCGACCCATCTGGATCAGTGATCCCGACCTTCACGCCTTTGGGCTGCAAGACCTGAGCCACACCGGCCAACGTGCCGCCAGATCCGCAAGCACAGGTGAAACCATCCAGCTTGCCACCTGTCTGCTCCCACAACTCGGGCGCCGTGGTTTCCACATGCGCCTGGCGGTTGGCGGTATTGTCGAACTGATTGGCCCAAATCGCGCCATTGGGTTCTGTTTTGTTCAGCTCTTCAGCCAAACGGGCCGAATATTTCACATAGTTGTTGGGGTTCACATAAGGTACAGCAGGCACTTCGACCAAGACTGCACCAGCCACGCGCAGCATGTCTTTCTTTTCCTGGCTTTGGGTCTCGGGGATCACGATCACCGTCTTAAAGCCCATTGAGGCCCCAACCAACGCAAGCCCAATACCGGTATTCCCAGCGGTTCCTTCCACGATGGTCCCACCCGGTTTCAGATCGCCACGCGCAATGGCATCTTTGATCATGAACAAAGCCGCGCGGTCCTTGACCGATTGCCCTGGGTTAAGGAACTCAGCCTTGCCCAGAATAGTACAGCCCGTCGCCTCAGAGGCAGCACGCAATTTGATCAGCGGGGTGTTTCCAACGGTATCAGCAAGGTCAGATCGGATGGTCATGGCAAGGGCCTTTCATTACTCCTGCTGTGTGTAGAACCGCACCTGCCGGACATCAAGCGGTTGCACCATCAAACCATGGCGCGCAATCGGTCGCGATGCCAGCCCAACCAATAAAGCAGATGAAACAACGGACCAGCCGTGATCTCGCCACTTTGCGTCAGACCGATGGCCGCATCAAAGCCAACAGGGTGAATGCGCAGGTCTTCATGTTCTCCCGGCAAGCCGCCAAAGTAGCTGTCGATCATCGGCAAGTCACACAAGCCAACATAGGTATAGAAATAGTCGGTAGAGGCACCCGGCGACGGATAATAAGACCCGGCATGTTCCAAATGGCGCAGGGTGACATTGGCCTCTTCCACCGCTTCGCGATGTGCGGCCATCTCAGGGGTTTCGCGAGCATCGACAATGCCTGCCACCGCCTCAAGTACCCATGGGTTGGGGTCTTGGCGCACCACAGGGCCCATGCGGGCCTGTTCCACAAACAAGACCTTGTCGCGCACCGGATCATAAGGCAGCACAATCGCGGCATCAACGCCCACAAAAACCTCGCGCTGCATCAGATCGGGTTCAACACCGGAAAACTGGCGATGGGTGACATCCATGCTTTGCATGCGAAAGAAATGCCCCATGGGCGGACGCATTTTGTGAACCTGTACATCATCCGATTGCGCCGAATAACGGATCGTTGCAGGCGCATTCACAACGCGGGTCTTGGCCCAAGCACGCGCTTCAATCATTGGCCACATCGCCCGCAATGCAGCGGGATTAGGCAACGGATCATGCGCGAAAAGCTCTTTGGCAGCCAAAACAGCGGGGGTTTCATGGTCTCGTTGCCAGTCTGTCAAATACCACTGACCTTCGGCCTTTGAGGCATCGGCAGAAGGCAAATAGACCTGAACGGGACGCGGTCCCGCTTCAGTCTCCGCCTCAACCGCAGTTAGCTGGTAGCCAAACGCCTTTTCATAAAGATCGATGCGGTTCATTTGCGCCGGGTTCAGGCCTGGGAAAATCACGCCGTCCGTGGCTGCGTCAGGGTCGGCTTGCAAGCAAGGCACCACATCATCCTTAACGCCATGCAACGCAAAGCCCGCCAGCCGGGCCGCTATCGGTGCATCAATGCAGCCCCCAGCCACGACCTGCATGAGCGCAGTCGACTGCAATGTCCCGTATACAAAAATATCCATCAGGATTTATGAGAACCGCCTGCCTAAGAACTCTGCGATCACGGCACAGACAATCCCACCGATAATCATTGTGGCGAGGAATGGGATATCCAAAAAGGCCAAACCCTGCTCAAGCATCAATTCAAACATACCAACAATCGCGTCCATCGGCCCGTCATAGCGATTGCGCAAAGCGCTGCGCATCATGGCCAGGAACGACAGCGCGCCCAGAACGCAAAAGGAAAACGCCGCGATGGTTGTCAGCCCGTTGCTGACGGCATTGCTATAGCCTTTGCCAGTGCGCGGTCCGCAGACGGACCAGCCCACAAGCAGTCCAATGAACGTACACAATGGGATCAGATAACTTGGCGGGCGCTCTTCTGGAAAAAATGGCCCGGCAATCCCTGCGATATACCAACCAAGCAGCGCAAACACGACGCCGCCTGCAAGACGTCCACCTGTCAGCATGAAAACATATCCTCGTTCTTCGGACGGGGCCTTATGGCGCGCGCGTCACTGTGATCTGCGTTACGTCGCAGTTTCGGCTATCAAAGGTCGCCGCACAAGAGGTCAGATAAAAATCCCACATTCGCTTGAAGCGAGCATCAAACCCAAGTGCCGCGATCTGTTCCCACTTTTCATTAAAAGTCTCATACCAACGACGCAATGTAATTGCATAGCTTTCGGCAAACTCGATTGAGTGCGCAACATTTAGTCCAGCCTTTTCAATCTCTTGCCGGAGTATCTTCGGGCTGGGCAGCATGCCTCCTGGGAAGATATACTTCTGAATAAAGTCGACGCCGCGCCGGTAGCCTTCCCAGCGTTCTTCTTTCACAGTGATGATCTGTAGTGTTGCGTTCTTGCCCGGCTTGAGGCAGCTGCGCACTTTTTCAAAGTAAGTTGGCCAATATTTTTGGCCTACGGCCTCAAACATCTCAATGCTGGCAATGCCATCGTAAGTGCCGGTTTCGTCCCGGTAGTCCTGCATCTTGATATCAACCATATCCGACAGCCCAGCCTTCGCGATCCGGGCCACAGCATAGTCGTGCTGCTGCTGACTGATGGTCAGACCGGTGACCTTGATCCCGCGTTCTTTGGCGGCAAATTCCGCAAAACCGCCCCAACCGCAGCCGATCTCCAACACATGATCCCCGGCAGTGGCGCCCATCTGATCGATCATGCTGGCATATTTGGCGGCCTGCGCAGCTTCTGTACTTTCCTGACCGGTATCAAAAATGGCCGCCGAATAAGTCATCGTATCGTCTAGCCAAAGGCCATAGAATTCGTTGCCCAGATCATAATGATAGCTAATGTTCTTGCGCGCCTGAGACTTGGAATTGCGCTGCATCCAAAACCGAAGCCGCTCATAAAACCGCACCAGCCTTTGCGCCGGAAACCCATCATATATGTGATCCGCGTCATCATGGATCAGGTCCATCACAGCCATCAGATCAGGGGTAGTCCACCAGCCATCCAGATAACCCTCAGAAAATCCGTTATCCCCGTCGCGGATTGTCCGGGCAAACAGATCTGGGTTGTGAACATGCACCTCAGCAACATGGCCTGGCGCCGGCCCCTCTGCCCGAAAATGCCGCCCATCCGGTAAAATAAGGTCGACACGCCCCTTTTTGAGATCCTTGATCTGCGCGAACACACGCGCAAAGTAACGCGGCAGCCCACTCTGCCCGTCAGTACTAGTCAATATCATTTGTATTCCCGTTTTCATAACGCCCTGCACGAGGCCACGATCCTCGTATTGTTAAGAAGAAGTTAACTCTTCATACGGCGAAGTCACGGAAAACGTTCAAATTTAGTTTGTCTGACCTTACGGAAGCTAGAACCCGCGTGTGCTATATGCAGCAAGCGCGCGGGTCCGGCCAATATCCGCAGGCACAATTGGATCGGGATAACTATCCTGCGCCGACATCCCCCACGCTTGCGGGATCATATCAAAGTAGGACAGTGCCGTGGGGCTTGGGGCCTTTTTGCCCTCAGCAATCCAACGTTCGACATAGGCGCGGTCCTTGTCGAATTTATCCAGCTGCGTGACCGGGTTAAACACACGGAAGTAAGGGGTGGCGTCCGGGCCGGACCCAGCGGACCACTGCCAGCCCATGGCATTGCTGCAGGGGTCCCAGTCAATCAGGCAATCGGCAAACCAATCCATGCCGACCTTCCAATGGGTCAGCAAATGTTTGGTCAGATACGAGGCTACGATCATCCGTCCGCGGTTGTGCATGGTCCCGGTCACATACATCTCGCGCATGGCGGCATCGACAAAGCGGATCCCGGTGCGGCCTTGCTTCCAAGCCGTGACGTCTTCCGTCTCATCCGTGTTCCACGGAAAAGCATCCCAGTCCGGTTTCCAGTTATCACTGACAATCCGAGGCGTGTGATGGGCCAAATGATAGGCAAACTCGCGCCAGACCAGCTCTTTCAGGAACACCTCTGCATCAGCCTGCCCGCTTTGCAGCGCCTGCCAGCCTGCATGCCAACACACACGGGGGCTGATCTCACCGTACGTCAGGTTCTCGGACAGACGCGAAGTCCCGTCGACCCCCGGCAAATCGCGGTTCACGACATAATTGCGGACACGGTCGTCGATGAAAGCCCGTAGGCGGTCGCGCGCAGCCGCTTCACCCACTGTGCAATAGCTGGCCAAACCTGCGGCACCCCGGCGCATCGCAGCCGCCATTTGCCAACTTTCAAGATCATCAGACGCGGGCCAAACATCCGGCACTGGAATCCTCGCTGGCGCCGGCAAGGCGGCAGGCAGATCGCGGCCCCGGACCATCTTCCACATCGGCGTATAGACCTTGTAGAAACCACCCGTCTTCGTCTCAACCGTCCAGGGTTCAAACAATAGATGGCCCGCGAAACTCTGGGCCTCCAGCCCATCAGCTTTCAACGCAGCTTTCACATCGGTATCACGGGCCTTGCTGGCAGGATCGTAGAGCCGAGACCAATAGACCGCCCCTGCCCCGGTTTCCGCCACCAAGGCGCGCAGCACCTCTAAAGCTGGACCTTTGCGCAAGGTCAACTGACTGCCAACGTCGGCCAGAGACTTGGCAAATAGGGCAGCAGCCAAACCAAGGCGCATCTTGGGTGCGGCACCCAAGGCCGCAACCTGATCATCATGGATAAAAACCGGAATAACCGGCCTGCCCGTAGCGCAAGCCGCCATCAGGGCTTCGTGGTCGGCCAGGCGCAGATCACGCCGAAACCACAGCAAAATCGGGGAATTGTTCATAGATGCTCCACAAGGGGCGTGACGGCCCACTTTCATAGGCTGATCTAGCGCGCTTGCGGCCAGATCAACACCCCAAGCAACAAGGCCCCGATGTGCAGCACACCGGGGCCTTGGGGTATCATATAGGAACGCCTACTCTGCTGGTGTGGCCACACCCTCCATTTCGGATGATGTCGTGGGCATACCGGCGGCCTCTCTACGACCGTCATTGTAAATCGCCTTGATCAATGCAAAGCACATCAACACCATAACAACCGAGAACGGCAAAGCGCCGATGACCATCGCTGTCTGAATGGCCCCGGTCCCACCTGAGATCAGCAAACCAGCCACAACCAGACCCAAGGCGGCACCCCAGAACAGGATATGCGGACGGGCCTTTGGCCCTTCGTCACCCGCTGCATTGATGGTGTTCACGATCAACACGGCCGAGTCGGCCGAGGTGACGAGGAAAGTCATCAACAAGACAACGATCATAACCGCCATCGCCCATGACAATGCCTGGCTGATTGGGGACAACATGAATTCGGTCATCGCAAAGATCTTGTCACCATTGGCCGCGTCCAAGATCAGACCTCCGGCAGTTCCGTTCAGCTCTAAATCAACGGCTGTACCCCCGGCCCAAGCGAACCAGACAAAGCACATCAGTGATGGAACGATCATCGCCCCAAGGACGAATTCACGGATGGTCCGGCCACGGCTGATACGCGCCAAGAACAAGCCAACAAATGGGGCGAAGGCAATCCACCAGGCCCAGTAGAACACAGGCCACCAGCCTTGCCACTGCGCCAAACTGAACGCTTCACTGCCCTCTACACCGTCTGAGACGTAGACGTTAAAGCTCAAACCCGGCAATGCGATCAGATAATCCCAGATACCAACAAAGAACGCCGTTGCACCAAACCAGGTTGCGCCGAAGATCATGAAGAAACCCAACAGAACGATCGACAAAGTCATGTTGATATTGGACAGCCATTTGATGCCTTTACCAACACCCGACAGCGCCGACAGGGTCGATGCGCCCATAATGATAAGCAATGCTACGATGATACCCATCGTTGTCGCAGTACCATCTTCCAAGGCCAACCCGCCAATACCGATGCGCGTTAAACCGGCAACGAACTGTTCCACACCAAAGCCAAGCGTTTGTGCAACACCCAAGATCGTTGCCACAACAGCGACGATATCAATGAGATTGCCCAGTGGGCCGGACAATGATTTGCCAAAGAGCGGCGTCAGCGCTGAACGGATCGTCAACGGCAGACCCCGGCGATAACTAAAGAAGGCTAATGAAAGACCTGCCACCGCGTAACACGCCCAAGCACCAAGACCCCAATGCAGGAATGACCAGACATAGGCTTCACGGACGTTATTTGCATCAAGTGCTGTTGTCACACCTTGAATAACCGCCGGGTTATTCTTGAAATGCGCAATCGGTTCGGCCACGGCCCAGGTCAGCATGCCGACCCCGATACCCGCACCGAACATCATCGAAAACCATGAGAAATTTGAAAACTCTGGCTTTTCGCCTGGTTGGCCAAGGTTCAATCGTCCTGCAGCGGGCCAAAGCGCCAACCCCAGACAAACGATGATAAAAAATGCCACAACAAAGATGTACCAAGTGGCAAAATTTGCAAGAATGACCGAGTTCCAAGCGCCTAGAACTTCGCCGGCCCACTCTGGCCAAACGATGGCCCAAACGACCAAGACGCTAATGATAATCTTACTAATGACCGTCACATTGACGCTGAAACCACGATAAAAACCGACATCTGCGGTCTTAATCGGAAGTTCCGATAAAGGAGGTTTTAGTGCCATGATTGCTTCCCTGTTGCTTAGTTTTTATTCACTCAGCATACAGAAACGTTCAAATTTTACAATTTTTTCATACGCAATGCACAAGAAGCCATGCCATATCTAGTGGCGACAACCTGATCAGCGCACAAGATTTCGGGGCCGAGCGGCAATTCAGCCGCCCGCGCTTAATCTGCGAAGGGTGCCACCACCCTGTTTGACGTCGCCGCTTAGGCGTTCACATCTACGACCACACGGCCTTTGACCTGACCCTTTAGAATATCCCGGCCCAGCCCCGGTAAATCGGACAGAGTGGCCGGTTGCACCATGGCCTCAAGCTTTTTCATCGGCAGGTCCTTGGCGATCCGCGCCCAAGCCCTCACCCGGTTTTCATAGGGCTGCATCACGCTATCGATCCCCAGCAAATTCACACCGCGCAGCAGGAACGGGATCACTGTCGCAGGCAGGCCAGCCCCCCCCGCCAGACCAACCGCCGAGACCGACGCCCCGTATTTCATCTGGCCCAGCAGACGGGCCAGCATTTCGCCGCCAACAGCGTCAACACAGCCACCCCAAGTCTCCGCCTCAAGCGGGCGCTTCGTGGTCTCATTCAGCTCTTCCCGGGGGACAACCTGCGTCGCACCCAGCGATGTCAGATAATCCGCTGTCTCAGGGCGTCCTGTCACAGCGGCCACCTCATAACCCAAGTTCGCTAAAATAGCCGTCGCCACCGACCCAACACCACCCGCAGCGCCAGTGACCAGCACAGGGCCATCCTTGATGCCCTGATCCTCCAACGCCATCACAGCCAGCATCGCAGTGAAACCAGCGGTGCCCACAGCCATCGCCTGACGGGCATCAATGCCATCCGGCAGCGGGACCAACCAATCGGCCTTCACGCGGGCCTTTTGGGAATATCCACCCCAATGGGCCTCTCCCACGCGCCAGCCAGTCAGAACGACTTTGTCGCCGGGGGTAAAGCGGGCATCATCCGACGCCTCGACTGTGCCTGCAAAATCAATGCCGGGCACATGGGGGTAATTGCGGACCAATCCGCCACCCGGGCCAATGCACAGCCCGTCTTTGTAGTTCACAGTGGAATAGTCTACCGCAACGGTGACCTCGCCTTCGGGAAGCTGGTCCAACGATAGCTCTTGAACCTCCGCACTTGTCTTGCCGTCTTCGTTCTTTTCGACAACCAATGCCTTGAACATCGTCTTCTCCTTAAATCCAGAAATTCTCACGGACGCGTACATCAAACGGGCCGTCCGGCGTTTCGACCTGCAAGGTCGTGTCTTCATCCCAATGGGTCATGCGCACCATGCCAATCGCAACATTCGTTCCAAAGTCAGGCGACATCGCCGCCGAGGTCACCTGTCCCACCCGTTTGCCCTTGGCCATCAACGGCCATGCATATTGGCAAGGCGGCAGATCACCTGAAATCTCAAGCGCTCTGATCTGCTGTGTCGGACCTTCCTTCGAGACACGCAACAGCGCATCCCGGCCCACACATCCAATCGCGGTCTGGGTGGAACAAAACCGGCCAAGCCCACATTCATGCGGTGTATTTTCGCGGGTCATATCGTTGCCATAAGACAGCAAGCCACCCTCAATCCGTTCAATCAGGTTGGGGCAACCAGCACGGACATCCAAGTCCTTACCCGCCTCAAATAACGCATTCCACAAAGGCATGCCGTTCTGGGTGCCATCGCAGTAAATCTCAAAACCACCCTGCTTGGAATAGCCCGACCGGGCGACGGCCATGCTGACCCCCTGAAAGTCAAACCAGCCAAAGCGAAAAAATTTGATGGCCCGGATAGCATCTCCAAAGACCCTGGCGACCAATTCTTCGGCCTGCGGACCCTGTACAGCCAAAGGGGAGATATCGGGCTCATCCACCAGAACATCCAAACGATAGCCATAGGCCAAACCCTTGACCCAAAAAAGCAAATCGCTATCGGCAATTGAAATCCACCAACGATCCTCTGACAGCTTCAACGCAACCGGATCATTCAGCATACCGCCTGTCTCATCAACGATGGGGACATAGTAACATTGACCCGGCATCATACCGCGCAAATCGCGTGGGGTGAGCATCTGCATCAGGCGGGCAGCATCGGGACCACGCAGCTCAATCTGACGCTCGACGGCGACATCCCAAACCTGCACCGCCGATTTCAAATGATGATAATCCGCCTCATGGCTTTCGAACACCGTTGGCAACAGCATGTGATTATAGACTGTGTAGCCTTTGACACCGGCAGCTTCGACACCGGGCGTAAAAGGGGTACGGCGTATTCGCCGCGAAGGGGCGATGACGGCCATTACAAGCTCCCACCTAATCCACGTTTGCATTCCTTGGGTGTCTCGCCTGGCTTGGCATAAGCCACGACTTTACAGGCTTTGCAGCGATATTCACCCAAGGCAACGGTATCATTGCCCGTCGCCTCCCAATTACACTTGCGGGCACGGCCAGCGCTGGGGCCCGGGCCAATGGCGGGGCCGGATTTGCGGCCCAGCGTCCAAAAAACAACGGCCACAGCAATCAGTCCAAGAAGGAGAATAGGCACGGCTAGGACGTCTCCGGCATAAACGGCAGATCAGTATCCTGCGGCTTCTGGCCCAGGGCCGTCAGCATCGCATGTACCTGCCCGCGGTGGTGGGTCTGGTGGTTGAAGACCTGCATGACACAAAGCGCCATCGGTTTGGTCATCTCAAGTCCCATCATGCCAGAATACCAAGTCAAATCGCCGGTCAGATCAATCGTGCTGACACTTTCCGCCCACAGCGTGATCCGGGCATCCATGCGGAACCGATCAGCAGCCCAAACAGCGGGCGTAGGCGTCATCTCAAGCCCCTCTTGCCCCGAAAGATCGGTGCCGTGCCCACCATCGAACCGGCTGATCCACATCGTATCACCCCATAACAGATGGTTCAGTGTGCGCATGATAGACCCAAAGAACGCGCCGCGATCCTTGTATAGTTCATCATGATCCATCGCTTGGATCATCTCGCGTAAGCCATTGTTTTGCCATGAATTATAGCGGGCCATCGTGCGGCAATAGTCGGGCGTGATCATGGTTTGGGGCCTTTCCAGTCAATCGGGCAAATCTCGGCCGATTTCCCACCAAAGTCCCACACGCGGCCATAATCGCGGACCTTAGATTTCGTGCCGGCGGCTGCAATGATATCCGGGCCCATCCAATACTTCGAATTGCTGATCATCACTGGGTGATCAGGCGACTTACCCGCCATCATCTCAATCTCACCTTGGATCTTGCGGCCAATATAGATGCCACGCTTGGTGCCTTCGCGCACGATCTCAACTTTCTCGCGCTCAGCGCCGATGATCTCGGACACCAGCATGGTAAAGAGACCGGTCGTGCCACCCGCCTGCCCGCTAAAGATTTTCAGGATGCCGTTATAGGCCTTCTGGGTTGACCGTTCATCCACATAAGCGGCGACCTTCCAATTGCCCTCAGCCATACGGCCCGGAATATCAACCAGCAACCCTACGTTCAGGCCCGACAGATCCTCACCTTCAAAGTGGCCTTCATCGATGGCGATGGCCATCCATGCATGACAATGGCCTTCGGTGGGTGGATGCGCGCCAAGCGACACGACACAGGGGCAAAACACAGTGCAAGAGCAATTCAGGAACAGCTCACCCTTGATCGCCCATTCAGTCGGTTTCATCTTGCGACGCAGCGGGTTGCTTTCCATGCGCTGATCGATGCGTTGCGAGACCGGCAACTTATCGGCAGGTGCGCGTGTTTTCTCAGCCATATCTCGTTTTCCTTTACAGAATTGCCAAAACCAAACCGGCGCTGATCAGCAGCACGCCGGTCGGTTTGATCACATGATGCCCAATGTCGGGCAATTTTTCGAAGATCATCAACAGGGTCGCCAGCCCCATCCATAACAGGCTCATCACACCGCCCACGAAACCAAGAGCCATAAAGCCCCAGCAACAGACCACACAAAATGCGCCCAAACCTAAGCCCATGCGCAACCCACCACCGAAACCGGTGTGCCAATGGCCTAGAAAATACGTCATCGGGGCATGGCACACACCATGACAAACCTCTTTCGCACGGGTGAACTGAAAGGCCCCGACAGCCACCAACAATGCCGCCGACAACCAGACCGGGGCGATGCCCAACATGTTAATCACGCCACCATACAACAGG
Organism: uncultured Paracoccaceae bacterium; assembly: GCA_947501555.1. Lineage (GTDB taxonomy): Bacteria > Pseudomonadota > Alphaproteobacteria > Rhodobacterales > Rhodobacteraceae > Yoonia. The sequence continues at coordinate 616,699 of CANMWG010000001.1, read as the reverse complement.
GCCAATTGCACACCGGCAATCAAGGCGGCAAAGGCGACCCACACCACAAAATAGCCCAGCAAAACACCAACCCAGCCCGCGCGTGTCCCGTCGGCGCTGATCATGAGGCGCTCATAGGTTGTCAATGTCGGCACCATGGTCGGCAGCATCATGGCAGCCATCATCACAGCCCACATGACAAACAAGGGGCCAAAACGGGCCATGGGCATATCCATCGGCATCCGGGGGTCCATATCGGCCATGGCTTGGCCCATGGGTCCCGGGCGACCGATCCAATCCAGATCCATATCCACCGACATCGCATACATCATCCACCACGCCAAAAGGATCGCCCCAAAGAACGATAACCACAGGCCATTGCGGATGATCTGAGACACGCGAAACCTCCCACGGGGCGACTCAACCCTTGCATAAAGATATGTCAGACGTTTAATTGTCTGACAAATGAAAATTGATCCCACAAGCCCCGCCGACCTATCGGCACAAATCGCCAAAGCGATCCGCGACGCCATAATATCGGGGGCCCTGCCCGTTGATGAACGACTGCCGTCCGAGGCAGAACTGGCCGATCAATTCAACGTGTCGCGCCCCACAGTGCGCGAGGCACTCAAAAGATTGGCGGCACAATCCCTGATCAGGACCCAACGCGGGGCGACCGGCGGGGCCTTCGTGAACCGGCTACGATTTGAGGACGCCTACGGGCAGCAGATCACGACCTCAACGCTCCTTTTGTCAATGAACGACGTCAGCTTCGCAACTGCCTGCGAGGCACGTTATGCGCTGGAACGGGCCTGCGCGCCGCTCTCTGCACAAAGACGAACCGCCGATCATCTGGCGACCATGCGGGCCGAGACACACCGGCAACAGCAACCAGGGCTGACGGATGAGGCGTTCTGCGCCTCTGACGTGGCCTTCCACCGCGCACTGGTGGACGCGGCGGGCAACCCAGTCTTGTCCTACCAACTGGCGGGCGCGGTCGAGGCGATGCAACCCTTGATGAACATGATCACCTTCAGCGCGCGAGACAGGGAAAGGATCATCGGGCTGCATGGCGCAATCGCCGACGCCATCGAAATGCACAACAGCATGGCGGCGGATGACACTCTGGCCAAACTGGCGGAGTATACGCAAGAACTTGCACAAGCGGTGATTGCCCAACGCAATACTGCAAAACAAGGTAATTAAACCGACCCCGGCCACGGCAAGAACCATGGGGCATTTTATCGCGTAAGATGGGTCTTGACCCATCCTACGCAAAACCGGACAAGCACAGCACACCGAACAGGGCTCCGGATGATCAAACGCTGGATCATAACAACACTATTGATGGTCGGGTTGACACTTGTCAGCTTCGGTCACCAAGGGCTTGCACCCGATAAACAAGCCCAAGCAGAGGCTTATGTCCTGGCGGGCGGACATTGGGCCGACCTGTGCAGTGACGGTAGCGACCCATTTGGGATTGCAAACAAATGCATGGCCTGTGTGATCAGCGCGGGCTGCACCGTCCCAGCACATGACACCGCGCCCCAACATAATCCACAGCTCCTTGTCGTGGGATGGAGCACGTCTGACCAAACCGTACAGTCGGGCCCGTTGCAGCGACCACAGGCAGCGCGGGCGCCGCCTTTTCATCTGATCTGAACCCTCCCTATCCAGATTGACACAACGTGGCGGCCATCGGCGCGCGTTATGATGAAAGACCAAGACAAATGAAAACGACACCCTCAACACTGGCGGTCCTCTGTGCGCTTGCTGCACCGGCATGGGCAGACCCGATCCTCCAAATCGAACAGGTCAAAGCCTTTGAGACAGCCCCAACAGCCATGGCAGGCGGCGGGTTTATGGAAATCACAAATTCAGGTGACACGGACGACCGGCTGATCGACGTTTTAGCCGACTACCCGCGGGTCGAACTGCACACAACCGAGTTCGACAGCGAAGGGGTCGCCAGAATGATGCACCTGGAAGACGGGATCGACATCCCTGCAGGTGAGACCGTGACACTGGCACCGGGCAGTTTTCATGTGATGTTCATGGGGCTGCGCGGCACACCCTTCAACGAAGGCGATCAGGTGTCTGCCACGTTGATCTTTGAGAAATCCGGCGAAGTGCCCATCACTTTCGACATCGTCAAGCGGCCCATGACAGGGCACGAAGGGACTGAAGGCCACGACCACCACTAATTACGCTATACGGCGGCGCAATACCGCGCCGCCCCTTTCCCATCTTTAGGAGACCAAATATGAAACCAGTCATCTTTGGCGTCACGACATTAGCCGTTGCCGCGGGGCTTGGGCTCTACGTCTGGCAAACCCAAAGCGCCGGGGCCAACCCCTGCGGGGACACAGCTGTGGCGGGCAGCGCGATTGGCGGCCCGTTTGAGCTGATCTCGGAAACCGGCGAAACGGTCACAGAGGCGGATGTGATCACCAAACCCACGCTTGTTTATTTCGGTTACACCTTCTGCCCGGACGTTTGCCCCTTGGATACGGCACGCAACGCGGCAGCGGCGTACATTCTAGAAGATCAAGGGATCGACGTGGGCACCGTCTTCATTACGGTCGATCCACCGCGGGACACGGTTGAGATCGTGCGCGACTTCACCGACAACTTCCACGATGAAATGATCGGACTGACAGGCACTCCTGACCAGATCAAAGCCGCATCACAGGCCTATAAAACCTACTATCAGGCGCAAGAAGGCGATCCGGACTACTATCTTGTGGATCACAGCACGCAGACCTACTTGATGTTCCCAGACACTGGGATGGCAACGTTCTTCCGGCGGGATACCTCGCCAGAACGCATGGCCGAGGTCACAGCCTGTTTTATCGACAGAACAGCCTAAGCCTTGCCCATGGTGGCCCTTGATTTACAACGCAGCTGCATCACCTGCACACAAGCAACGCGGAAAGGGCCACCATGGACACAATCAATATTATCTTTGCGGTTCTCAGCATCGGGCTGGGGTGTTTTGGCTGGCTGGCACCGCGTTACACGATGGGCGCATTGGACCTTCGTGATGGTGAAACAACCATGGGCATGTCGGAAGTGCGGGCCTCGGTCGGGGCGTTGTTTGTCGGTATGGGGGTCGGCGCACTGTTCCTGGGCACGCCTGAAGCCTATTTGATGCTCGGCTTTTGCTGGTCTGGGGCCGCTGTCGGGCGGCTGACATCCCTGGTGTTGGACGGGACATCGTCGCGTAAATGGATCTACTTCATCGTCGAGGCAGGCGTCGGAATTCCGGCGATTGCTTTGAATATGTAAATCAACGCTGGATCGGCAAATACACCTCAGAACGCCTGTTGCGATAGAAGTCTCTATAACGTTCGTGAGCAGCCAGTTCAGCAGGTGTAAGCCGCGCCAAATCTACGTCCTCAATACAACAGTGAACCGTTGGCACAAAGACAAATTGCCAGGTCGGTCGATGCTTTATGAACCAATACCATTCGTTAAACTCATCATCCTCATAGACGCCCGACCAAAGCCAAAAAATAAGGCAGCAGGCCATACTAGCCAGAAAATAACTCGCAAAACGCACCTTGGACCGCGCAGCCACCCCCTTCGCGGATGATGAAGGGAAATCATTGGCCATGGGTCACAACCTCCAATCCCTCATGTGCCTGCAAAGGCGCGGTATCAACGCGGTAACTTCCGCGTAGATCAAGACGGGTCAACCCGTTCATGCTTGCGAGGGGCGACACATCGGTCAAATTCGTCATCTCTTGGAGTTCCAAAGTCTTCAGCCCTGTTAACTGGGTCAACGGCGTCAAATCTGTCAGTGGGTTCTGAGACAAATCAAGCGCGACCAAATTGGTCAATCCTGCCAGCGGCGCAATGTCATGGGTTTGGGTGCGGTAGAGAACCAACCGTTCCAACGCCCCGAGTTCAGCTAGCGGCGATAGATCCTCGAACTCAACAAGAATGATTTCGAGGTCCTTTAATGCGATCAAGTTGCTTAAGAAGGTGTATTCCCCGCCCGGAAACCACACCTCATCAATCACAAGCGCCTCAAGCGACGTCAGTTGCCCAAGTGACGACAAATCGTCGGCAGTGTAGTCGCCAATATACAAGCTTTTCAGCCCGTCCAACTGCGCCAGCGCGCTGAAATCGGTCACATCTGGCATATATAAATTTAATGCCGCGCCGTCGAACTGATCAAAACCTATTGCGATTTGCGCGACACGCGCGTCTGGATTATCAGCAACGAGCTGGTTCATAACGATCACGCTCGGAATTTGCAGCATCGGCGCATAAACCCACCCGCTCCCCGCATCTTCCGAAATCCGCACCCAGTTTCCGGATTTTTCAAGGATCACGACTGGATCCCCGTTTTGCAGGACGCCCTTGATCTGATATTCCGTTGATGTGCCGCTACGAATATTGAGCGTTCCATCCGCCGATTGTACGATGGCCATTTCACCGACATACTGCGCGGCGAGCGGTGCGGCCATCATCAGTGACAAAAATGCCGTTGCGACCCCGATGTGGGACGTTCTGAAAATCTCGTACATTTCTACGCCTAGCCCTGACCAAAGTTGCGACGAAACTACCGCAGATGCGTGCACTTGAGAAGGACCTGCACAAACTCGCCAGAAACGACGCCTGACAGCTGATCGTATGCACGCATTCTGTACAGGAGATGTACGGAACATTCTACAATCCTAAATTGCAATTACTCATGAAATTCAGGGCTGAAATTACACACTCTCCGCCGGCATAAAAACGCCTAAAAGCGACTCAAATTACGGCCAAATGCCGCCAAGGTATAAGATGGAAAGTTGCTTACTCACTTCAATAATGAGGTATAATTTATTATTTTAAAACATTATTTTTACTCAGTTGAAATGCACACTTGCCAAACACCCAAAAGCTGTGCTGTCCTTGACGCGGGGGAAACTACTTTCAAATCTATTCTTTTTTTTACCTCCTAGACAGACGTCGCTCGCGTTTGTTGTTTCATGTGTACAACCGTCATAGGGGGCCTCATGGCCGCTCAAATTTACGTGTCTGCTTGGTGTTTTTCCTGGTCCAAAATGGGCAGGTTTGTCAGGTGATTGATGCTGCATTATCACTCACAGCACAGCGGCTGAATGGCCATTTGGCCGGACGGTTTGAAGCTGCTGAAGACTTGGTTGTCTTGGCCCCGCTGACCGACCCCGAAGGCAAACCATCCGACATCACGCGCAACCGTTTGGCACTCTTCGTGACCAACATCGCCGAAGACCCAATGCCCCGTCGGAGCCAAGCGCAAAGGGTGTCCGTTGTCGGACGAGCGACGCAATCGCCACCGCTGCATCTTGACATCTACGCCATGCTGGCCGCCGCCCATGATCCGAATATCTATAGCGAAGGGCTCAAGATGCTCTCTGCCGCGCTGATGTTCTTTCAAACGTACCCGGTCATGACACCGCAGAACACACCGGACATGCCCCGCGACATGCAGCAGCTTTCCTTTGAGATCAGTAACTTGCGCCCCGAAGAGATGGGACAGATGTGGGGCAATCTAGGGGGACGCTATGTGCCTTCTGTCATGTTCAAGATCAGAACAATCACGCTGACCACTGGCGCAATCAAGTCCATCTCACCAACCATCAACGCACCTTCAACATCAGCCAATACCGCCAACAAAAGAGAGCTCGGATAATGGCCTACCGCCGCGCCCTCTCCTTGCAGATTGCGCATGAATATTGGGGCAATGAAACAATTCCATTGCAAATCCGACCAAATGATCCGCAGCATATTGCAAAGCTAGGATTACTCAGCCGGTCGTCACCCGCTTGCATCGATATCATCTCTGATGACGAGGTTTTCGATACCCCGCAGACGATCACCGTGGATGTCATTGCATCAAACCCGAACATGACCGCTTTGACGGACGGGCCTGATTGGGCGCAGCTTCCAGTGATCGACCTCACCGAAGTGGCTTCAAATTCTGAAATCGCGTTGGCCGATGTGCCAATGCGCACAGACGCCACACGCAATCCGGGCGACCCTTTACTTCGTATCAACCTTAATATTCCAAGGGAGGGGACGCTTTTGATTACGCTTCGATTGTCAGCGGTCTCCGCGCTTTGGGCCTACCACGTGACGGGAAACCGGGTGCAAGACCCGCTGCAAGTCATTGATAGTAATAATATTTCATCATTTGAAGACTTAGGGGAAAGCCCCTTGCCCGACGGGTCAATCGCCCGGGTATTCCGGTCGACCACGTCCATTCCCTTGCGCCACCGTCCTGACACAAGCTTTGCGCTTGAGGCGCAGCAAGATCCACCTTTTGACCCTATCACCTTGATCCCCGTGCTGCCTGCGGCGGGCGTCAATTTGCGTCCGGCACCTGATGCCGCGACGGCCCTTCAATCCGACATTTTCGTCAGCCTCTGGTAAAGGAGAACTTCCAATGGTCATGAAGACCCCCGGCGTCTACATCGTCGAAAAAAGCGCATTTCCAAATTCGGTGGTGCAAGTCGCGACTGCCGTGCCGGCCTTCATTGGCTATACACAAAAGGCAGTGAATGGTGATGTTTCACTGTTCGATACGCCGTTCCGGATCACCTCATTTTCAGAATACCAAAACTACTTTGGCGGCCCGCCCAAACCAATGTACAAGCTGGTCGACTATGTAGAAGACAAGGATGCCAAGCCAACCAAGCCCCTGTCCGATGATGGTGCCGCCGCCAAAGACCGCTTGCCGCGCGCGATTTTCAATGCGGGTGGGAAGAAGTATGAGCTGAAGCAAACCAACCCGGCCTTTGCCTTGTTCGGTGCGATGCGCCTGTTTTTTCAAAACGGTGGCGGTGCGTGTTATGTCACCTCAATCGGGCCTTACATGGTGGACAATGACCCCGCCGAGATTGCCAAGGGCAAGCCCGCGCTGGTCGACAATGTGATCGACGCGGAAAAAATGCTTGCTGCGCTGACCCGGCTCAAGAAAGAGCCCGAACCCACCATGGTGGTCATCCCAGAAACCACCCGACTGGCCCGACAAAACGCAGTCAAGGTTCAGCAAGCGATGCTTAAGCATTGTGGCAACGATATGAAGAACCGTTTTGCCATTTTGGACATCTTCTCAGGCCATCTGGACCAGCGCGATCCGATGGGCAATCCGGTTGCTACCTTCCGCAACGATGTTGGGATCAACAACCTCGATTTCGGGGCCGCCTACTATCCCTGGATGCACACCTCAATCTTCCAATCGCGGGACTTCAGCTATCAGAACATCACCGACGACAGCCATGCGATGATGATTTCAAAAATGCTGGATTCGGTGAACCGGGATAAGGCCCTCGTCCCCGAGATTAAGAAAATCAGCGCCCCAACGGTCACAGGTGATTTCATGATCTCGGTGGCCAAGGGCGGCACGGTGTCGATCACACCGCATGATGTCACCGCTACCGATGATGAAAGTTCAAAAAGCGGGCTGACCTATACGGTCAAAAAGGTTGTGGGCGGCGAAGTCGCGGCACCCGGTGAAGGGGGAAATACATTCACCCAAGAAGACCTCGGCGACGACGAAAACCCAAGCAAAGTCACCTTCACCCATGATGGTGAAAGCTCCGATGGTCGGGTTGAGGTTGTGATTGTCGATGAGGCCGGGATTGAGACGGACACCGTCAAGCTGAAGGTCGAGCTGATCGGCGGCATCGTGACCAAGGAAACCACCGAGGTGAAGATCCCCGTAGCTGCCGATTACGAAGGCAGTGACCCCAAAAGCATCACACTGCTGGATGGATCCGACCCGGTCAAATCACGCGCCATTGAAGGCGTGGGAAACTGGGATGCCGCCGACGACGGGACCGTCACGTTTACGCCTGTCGCCGCATTTGAAGGACCAGAAGCCAAAACCAAATATCAGATCATGGTCAAAGACGGCGAAGAGGAAAAGACGATCACCTCTGAGCTGCGTGTTCTTGCTGACGGCAAATCCCCGATTGTTGCGCAGGGCCCGTCGCCCGCGACCATCGATAAGACCCTGCGCGCCCTTGTTCCGCTTTACAACACGATGATGGACGCGATCACCAAGCGTGAAAACTGCATGCCTCCGGCGGCGGGGATGGCTGGGCTTTATACCACGGTTGATAACAGCCGCGGTGTCTGGAAAGCCCCGGCCAATATCAGCGTGAATTCTGTCGTTGGCCCCACGGTGAATATCGACAATGAGGAGCAAGAGAACCTCAATGTCTCAACCACCGGTAAATCGATCAATGCGATCCGGCCCTTTGTGGGCGAAGGCACGCTGGTTTGGGGCGCGCGGACGCTGGATGGGAACAGCCTGGATTGGCGTTACATCAACGTACGCCGCACCATGATCATGATCGAGGAATCGCTGAGGCTCGCCTCCAAAGCCTATGTGTTTGAACCCAACACGGCCCAGACCTGGGTGACGATGCGGTCGATGACCGAGAATTTCCTGACATCCGTCTGGAAACAAGGTGGTCTGGCCGGTGCTGTGCCAACGGATGCCTTCAGCGTGCATGTGGGCCTGGGTGAAACGATGACGCCCGTCGATATCCTTGAAGGGATATTGCGGATCACCGTCTTGGTCGCCGTCACGCGCCCTGCGGAATTCATCGAGATCACCTTCCAGCAGCAAATGCAGAAATCATAAAAGTTTTTGAAAGGATTTAACCCATGGCAGAAGATGGTTCCGCACAATCCGCGTCGATCTGGCCCCTTCCCAAGTTCCACTTTCAGGTAAAGTGGGACGATACCGAACTGGCCTTCCAAGAGGTCTCGGGCCTCGATATCGAAACCGAGCCTTTGGAATATCGCGCGGGCAATAACCCGGTGTTTTCTACCTCGAAAATGCCCGGGATGATCAAGACCGGCAACATCACGATGAAGAAAGGTGTGTTCGCCAAGGACAATGCGATCTTTGATTGGTTCAACGAAATCAAGATGAACACAATCACCCGCAAAGCCTTGACGATTTCGCTGTTGGATGAGGCGCAGGCGCCCACGATGGTCTGGAAGGTGCAAAACGCCTTTCCGGTCAAAGTGGTCGGGACCGATCTGAAAGCCGAAGGCAACGAGGTTGCCGTCGAAAGCATTGAGATCGCCCATGAAGGCTTTGTGATCGAGAACGCCTAACGTCATGGCCTTTTTTGACCCTCCTGTCGCGTTTCATTTTTCGGTGGTTTTCGTGGGGTTTGTGCCCCCCGTGCCGGATATGGCGTTTCAGGAGGTCAGCGGGCTAGAGACCTCGCTAGACCTCGAACCGCTTCAGGAAGGTGGCGAAAATCGGTTTATGCACCAACTGCCCAAACCGGCCAAACGTGGCAATCTCAAGCTGAAACGCGGAATGACTACGATCGCCAGCGGGTTGGTGCTCTGGTGCAAATCCACGCTTGAAGGGGGACTAGCCGAACCGATCACCCCTAAGGATATGGTCGTGTCTTTGCTGAACGAATACCGCATTCCCGTCGCCGTCTGGTCCGTCGGTAATGCGTTTCCGGTCAAATGGACCGTCGGCAACATGGACGCCATGAAAAACGAACTGGCCGTTGAGAACATTGAACTGGCCTATACGACATTGAAGAGGATGATTTGATGGCGATTGAGATTGGAAACTTGGTAGTCCGGGGATCATTTGGGCAATCGCGCCCGAGCGACGACGGCCTATCAGAGGCACAGCTGCAAGAGCTCATCAGCCGGCTACGCCGAGAATTCAACGACACGATCGTGCAGCAAATTGCCGCATCCGAACAACGCCTTAAGGAAGGTCTGATCTGATGACCAAGCTGACGATCACTCGCTGCACGACAAGCACGTCGCAGATTTCGCCGGAAAAGGGTGACGCGAATATCTTTACGACGACGATCAATCCATCATCCTTCAAACGCAAATATGCGACGAAATTTTCGGGAACCAGCACCGACAAAGGCGCGGCCATTGGCAAGGCCGCCCCTGTGCCCAAATTCTCGGCCACCGAGCCCGAAGAGGTATCGTTCAAACTGACATTGGACGGCACAGGCGTTGTGCCTGATGCGGTGGATACGACTGTCGCCGATCAAATCAAAAAACTGCGCGACATCGCCTATGCCTATTCTGGCGAAGACCATGAACCCGATGCCGTGCAAATCGACTGGGGGGATGAGCTGAAGGCCTTTCAGGGCCGTCTGACTAGCCTTGATATCGACTATACCCTGTTTGATCCTGACGGCGTCCCGCTCCGAGCCACGATGGATTTGAAATTCATCGAGGCTTTGACCGAGGCGCAAGTGGCGCTTGAGGCGAACAATCAATCCCCCGACCTGACCCATATCGTCCGGGTATGCGAAGGCGACACCCTGCCCTTGCTGTGCGAACGCATTTACAAGGACGTCTCGAAATATCTGGAAGTCGCCCGTTTCAACAACCTTGATAGTTTCCGCAACCTGACACCGGACACGCTTTTGCGTTTTCCGCCCATGAGATAGCGCATGGCAGATTCCCCGATCACAGGTGTGCAGGGCCCGCTGGGCATCATCGTTAAGGCCGCAGGTGCCGCGATTGCAGACGATATCGCCGTGCAGTCGATCCACGTGACCAACGATCTCAATCGCGTCCCACAGGCCATCATTACCCTGGCCGATGGGTCGGTCGCCACGAATGAATTCCCTCTGGTCGATGGGACAGACTTCGAAAATGGAACCGAGATCGAGGCCCTCGCGTTTTTTGGCGCGGGCACCGAACAATCCCTGTTCAAAGGCATTATCACCAGCACCCGCCTGCGGATCTCTGGCGGCGGCGGCGAGCTTGAACTGACCTGCCGCGACAAGGCGATCCAGCTCACCGAAATACGCAAAACGACCAGTGCGGCACAGGTCACGGATTCGGATGTAATGACCACCATTATCGGTGATACAGGCCTGACCGCCGATGTTACTGCAACAACCGGCGATCCCGCCGATATCGTCCAATACGACTGCAGTGACTGGGATTTTCTCCGTATGCTCGCCGACCGCAACGGCTTTGTCTTGTCCGTCGATGACGGCACTATTGGTGTGGCTGAACCCGACCCCAGCACGGGCGCGGTGATGACGCTGACTGTGGGCATGGATGTCTTTGATTTTGATTGCAAGGTCGACGCGGGTTCGCTTTTTACCAGCACCCAAGTCAGCGCGTGGGACCCTGCCGCGCAGACGGTTGTCAGCGAAACAGAGGATGCCGCCGATGGAGGCAGCTGGGGGAATTCGACCTTCGCAGACCTCACATCTGTCACCGGTGACAGAGTGCACAACAGCACAACACCCTATGTCGCAGGACAGGTTGATTTGGCAGGAATAGCCAAAGCCCGCGCACTACGCCCGCCTTTGGCTGCGATCAGCGGCACCTGCCGTTATCCCGGGTCGACCCTCGCCTCACCCGGCGACACGATTGAGCTGGCAGGTGTCGGGGACCGTTTGGGTGGGACTGCGTTTGTGTCCGGGATCAGCCACGACATTAGTGCGGGCAACTGGACAACAACTGCCCGCCTTGGTCTGCCCATCGGCTGGCGCAGCGACAGTTTCGGTGCATCCACCCCCGGTGCGGGCGGGTTAACCGCCCCGGTGCAGGGCCTGCATGTGGCCACGGTTCTAGCCATTGTTGACAGTGGCGGGGTCAACCCGATGAAAGATGACGCGATGATCCAGGTCAGCGTGCCTTTGATAGGTGACACCCCAGCAGAGCTTTGGGCGCGTTATGCGCAGCCCTATGCGACAGGGGGCGCTGGCATCCAGTTCTTGCCCGAAGTGGGCGATGAGGTCGTGATCGGTTTCCTGTCGGCTGATCCTGGCGCGCCGGTGGTCCTTGGGTCGCTGCATAGCGGCAGTTTGGCGCGGACGAATGAGGCGAACGAGGATAATACGCTGAAGACGATTACGACCAAATCCGGGATTCACCTCACCTTTGACGATGAACTCATTGTTTTGACGGCCGAAACTCCGGCTGGGCAATCCATCGTGATTGACGATGATGGCAGTACCATCACCCTTACAGATGTGACCGGCAACACCATCACTATGAGCGATAGCGGCATGGCGCTAGCCGCCAAAGGCACGCTCGACATCTCCGCCACGCAAAACATCACCATCGCCAGCGATCTCGACGTTGAGATCACCGGCATGAACATCAGCGCCACCGCAGACGTGGAATTGGCCGCCGAAGGCAGCGCCAGCGCCAGTTTCAGCTCATCCGGACAGACGACCGTCGAAGGGTCGATTGTCATGATAAACTAGAAAGGATTGCAGATGCCGCCCGCCGCCCGCTTGACCGATATGCATAGCTGTCCCGCTGCCACGGGCCCCGTCCCCCATGTGGGTGGGCCTATCATTGGTCCGGGCGAAGCCACTGTGCTGATTGCGGGTCTGCCCGCTGCGGTCATGGGCGACAATTGCACCTGTGTCGGGCCTCCAGCGACCATATCCAAGGGCTCAGCCACTGTGATGATCGGAGGCAGCCCTGCCGCGCGGATGGGCGACACCACCGCCCATGGTGGCAGCATCGTTGGTGGCGCACCAACCGTGATGATCGGAGGCTGAGAGATGACCTTCGAAGATCCCGGATTTCTTGGACGCGGATGGGCCTTCCCGCCCGCCTTTGATGCCGTCACGGGTGAGGCACAACTGGTCACTGAGGACGAAGATATCATCCAAAGCCTGCGCATCCTGTTTGAAACGCGGCCTGGCGAGCGGGTCATGCACCCTACGTATGGCTGCCGGATTTGGGACTATCTGTTTGATCCAATGAACGCGTCTACAATGCGCACCATGGAAGCCGCGATTGCGCAGGCGATCCTATTTTTTGAACCTCGGATCACGTTGGAACACACCAAAGTGCACATAGTGGACGCCACTGGCGGCCGCCTGGCCGTCGATCTGCGCTATACTATTCGCCAGACCAATGCGCGCAGCAATGTGGTCTTTCCCTTCTACATCGAAGAGGGAACCCTGATTTCCGACAAACCCGTGGTCGAGGGGTAGCCCGGTGAACATCGCCCCCGCCATCCCTTTGACGTTGTCACTGATCGCCTTGTGCGGTTGCGAAGACATTGAGGCTGCAGTGAACAAAGTCCGTGACACTGCCCCATTTGAGCTAATTGGGCTTGGCCCCAACCTGCCTTGCGACGTGGACCGTTTTGAAGCCCGGCGGATGACTGGAGCCTATTTGCAGGTTGTTGATGGCTCTGTGGGGGGGACAACCTTGCCTGTCTCGGGGCGTGCGGGGCCAAGCACTGCGCCGCTCCCACGCAATCTCGCGATTGATAGCAACCTGTTATGGGGCGTGCGCGCGAATGACCAAGGCGATCTGAGCGGTTGGCACCAATCGACGGCTACCCCAATCGATACGTTAAATACGCGCGACACGCTGCCCTCGGCCTACGACTTGAGCTACCGGGCCGATGGGGTGAATTATTCTGGTCCCTTGGTTGTTGGATTCCCCCCCCTTCAAGAAGACTTCCCGCTATCGGGGCAGGCCATACGCGCCGGTGGGATCGTGCTGACCTATACAAACGTCGGCGATGATGGGGTTCCAGTGGTCACCGAAGCCACAGGCGATTTCACCATGCGGATTGGTTATGGATCAGGACGGGCTACGTTCAGCGCAAGCGGTTTTCAGGTCACAAGCGGACCACAAATGCCTTTTGCTTCAATCCGTTGGACGCAGCTGGGGCTCTGTGGTGCGCGGATCGTCAGCAGCGGACAAGGGGTGGTCAGCCTGTTCGACGCCGATGGCGTGCGTGTCCCAACGCTTGGACCGGGCGCGGATCCGACCGCTGGTTCCATGGTCTTAGAGTCGAGCCAATTCGCTGCCAGTTCTACAGATGACAGCCCCACAGATATAGGCGGCGTTTTGGCCGTGCAAGGCGATATCATCAGCTTGACAGCAGTCTTTCTCTCACGTGGGCCACCTTAATAGTACCCCGTAACACTTTGCAAAAAATACTCATTCACGAATAAAGCGATCCAAATACCTTGTCCCATAGTTGGTCCAATATCCGCGTTACGCCAGCCTCCCAAGATGGCGCGCGGCTGCCCGTTCCTTTGCAAGACGGCAGACCCCATATCCGACCCGACACATTGGCCGAAACACTGTCAACAATCGCAGACAAAGTACCGGCTCCATGGGCAGGCATGCTGCACGCCGAACCATTGCTTGTCGTGGCCCAAATCATGGCCTTCCGATTGGACGACGAGATGCAGTTCTTTGATCTGGCACAGGAAAAAGGACCGGATCACGCTGCAGCGACAATCAATAATCTTGCCAAGCAGGTGAACGGCTGGCTGATCCGGATCCGCAAACAATGGGCAGATGTATTTGACGATGTTCTGGCCTCACTCGATCAGGAAATGGATCTCAGCAACCGGACGCAGAAACTGGCTGATGCAACAGTACCGCGACTGATAAAGGTTGTGGCGGACAATCGGTTCGCCCGTGTCGCCAATAGCAACAGCGTTGTTACCGCACGTGCGATCCACGCAGGCCTCAGTGCCGCGCACCGCCAATTGGTGCATGCTATTTCAGCCCTGAAACCGGCGGCAGAACTTGCTTTTGCCGCCCGCTTGAAATCAGGCACGATCGAACCAGCTGTCGGGCTAATCATCGCAGAACTTTCCGCCGGGCGGGCTGTGGACGCAAGGATAAACGCGTTTACCAACAGACACACCGATTTCTACTACAGCGAATTGATCGGCCAAGAACGCCGTGGCGCGGCACCCGAACGGGCTCTGCTGCATCTGCCTTCCGGTACGACCCCCAAACTGATCCCAAAAGGGACAGGTCTGATGGCCCGTCGGTCAGATGGGGCCAAACTGCGCTTTCAGACCGAAACCGACGTCCCCGTCACCCCTGCTCGTGTCATCGCAACGGCCGGGTTGACCTATGACAGCGACCCACAAGTTTCGCTTTATTCTACATTGGGCGGGATCACTGGCATCCGCGCCAAACTTGAACCTGCTGAAACGCAGCCGCTTGACCGCAGTGTCTTTGTCGCCCCGTCCGAACCTGCCGTCGACATCGGGCTCGATATCGCGTCCGAAATGTTCTTGCTGGCCGAAGGCGACAGGGTGATCTCGGTCAACCTGCATCTACAGCGGGCCACCGACCTGCCCGCGGCCAGCCCCCGCCTGCCACCATCTCTGTCCAAAGGCGTGGATCCCGATATCGCGCTTGAATTGCGGTCCGACCCAGCCCTGATCCGGGCCTTGGGCTTTGAAGACTTGGGCGAAGGTGTCGATGCCATCGTCGCAAAGGTCCAGATGGCCGCGCGCATGCGGGGCTGCCGCCCGTCGATGAACCTCATTTATGAGGTCATTGCTCGCCACATATTGTCCCCCGAACCGTTGCGCCTGCTACTGGGGCGGATCGTGACCTTGGGGTTGATTGAGAACAACCCCTGGCCCACGGGCTGCTATTGGGACACCTTGCAATCGAAGATTTTGGCATCGGCTGCCGCACTCACTGGGCAACACAAACTGGTGAAATTCACAGCTGACGCCGGCCAAATCGTTGAGGCCTTCGCCAAGGAAAATGGCACATTCATCTACAGCCCCGCCGATATGTTCGAAAAACTGTTGGGCGATGCCTTCACCATCCGCCTGACCACTGCAGAAGGCCAGATGGCTGCCAAAATCACGCAGATACTGCCTTTGGTTGGCGGCGGCACGGGGTTTACACTTCGGCTGGCTTTCAGTGCTGATATGCCGCCCATCGCTCCACCTGGGGGGGACGCAAGTGGTGCGCCTACGTTGACTTTACGCTGGAACCAGCAGGCCCGTATTTGCCCGGTCAGCTTTCTGGAACGGTACACAATTGATGAGATCGCGATCAACGTGGCGGCTGATGGGCTGGGCAATCTGGCAGGCTTCAGCGATGATGGACCGGTGGCCACGGGCCAATCCTTTATGCCCTTTGGGGCACGCCCCAGCGAAGGGGCCACATTCACCGCCGCCGCACCGGAAATGGCGCGCAAACCCGTCACAGAGGTCAAGCTGGATATCAAATGGACAGACCTGCCTGCCATGGTGGGTGGGTTCAGCACCCATTACGCGCACTACCCCAGCGAAACCGCCATCCCAGACCCAAAAGTGGTTGTTGATTACCTGTCGGGCGATGGGTGGAAGCCAATCCAAGGCGGGCAAGGCCCACTGATCCACACACGGCGTGATACCAATATGCTTGATCCGCTGTGGTCCCTGCATGGTGCGATCCAAGGCAGCAGCCAACCGGCCAGCGGCCCGGTTAGTACGCAATTGCCCAAAGCACGCAGACAGATAAAGGCCGGGGCTGTCCGTCTAACCATGACTGATTGCGGCGATTTCGGGCAGTCGCAATACCCGCTGGCGTTGGTCAAAGCGATGCAACCCCGCAGGCTACCTTTGGGCGAACGCCCCACGCCTGCCACCCCCTATGTGCCCAAGATCGAAAGCCTGTCACTTGGCTATCGGGCCAGCGCGGTGATGACTTTGGCCGCCCCCGATGCAGCCCGCCCGGGCGATCGCGTAACGCAAGTCACCCCCTTTGGCAGCCGCGAATGCTATCCAAACCTGCTCCGGCGGAACGTGGGTGTTTTCCCGCCCCGTCTGGGATTGGGAACGCTCTATATCCAGCTTGGCGGTGCGGGTGCGCTGCGGCAACTGGGGATTTTGTTTGAGATCGCAGATAGCGGGCACCTGCGGCTTGTGCCTGATCCTGTCCCACTGGATTGGCACTATCTGACGGCAGAAGGCTGGGTCAAACTGCCCAGCACCGCGATTGCCTCTGACACGACCGATGGCTTGCTGCGCTCTGGCGTTGTAACGCTTGATCTGCCGGACAATGCGGCAACCCCTGCAGGCGAGATGCCACAAGGGGGTGTCTGGGTCGCCATCTCTTCCCCAAGAACCGGGTTTGAAACGCATCCCACCCTGTCGCAGGTGCGCACCAATGGGGTTTGGGCCATCTGCAGCGAAACCGACACCCCACAGGCCGACGGGCCACGCAACTGGCGGTTTGAAGTCTCGCAGCCGGGCATGTCAGCACCGATTGAATCCAACCGGCGTGCGCCACCACGTCCGCCTGAAACACGCCCGCATTATCTGGCCCGTGTCAGCGAACGGTTGCGACACAGGCAACGGGCCGTCACACCCTTTGACATCGAACGTCTTGTGCTTGAGGCCTTCCCGGATGTCTGGCGTGTCAAATGTCTGCCGCATCTGTCGCGTGAGACGGCCACGCCCGTGCCGGGGCATGTGACAGTGGTGGTTGTGCGTCACCCGGCCGAGCCTGCGGCGGGGTTGCTGGGGATCGTGCAAGAACGCTTGTTCGACGTGGGCACATTACAGAAAATTCAAGCCTTCTTGCAGCAGCACGGGGCACCGCAAGCGGCCTATGAGGTTGTGAACCCCAGCTTTGACAAAATACAGATCCGCGCCGCCGTCCGCTTTGCGCCGTTTATGGATGACGGAGCGGCAGCGAAGCGACTGCAAGTCGATATCTCCAAGGCCGTGTCCGTCTGGACAGCACGCCCCGAAATCTCCCGTTTTGGATGGGAGCTGCACGTGCCCATGATGAAGGCGCTGATCAGTGACCATGCGGATGTGGTCCATGCCACGGACTTTTCTGTCCTGCATTTTGTGGCTGACGATGCGGGCAGCTACCAGCTTGCGGACACCGCCCAATCTGACAATCGCGGCAAGATGGGAGCGGTCATTCGGCCCTCGCGGCCTTGGGCCCTGCCGCTGTCGACCGCCGACCATCCGATCACGACCTGGGAGGGGAACCAACCTATTCCCGCCACGCAAAGCGGGATCGGGCGTTTACGGATCGGTGACATGTTCATTGTTGGTCAGGAGGGTCGTCCATGACCAAAAAGGATCGTACAACGCTCAAGGCGTTCTTTCGGGACGGAGCGCTACCGACAGCCGAACACTACCGCGATCTGATCGACAGCGGGGTCAATCAGATCGACGACGGTTATTCCAAAACCGCCACCGACGGGCTGCGGCTGACATCTGTTGGCGGGTCTGAACGATTTCTCAGCCTCTTTGAAAGCCTCAGTGCGGAATATCCGGCCTGGGTCATCGATCATGGCAAGGAAGACAGCAGCCTGCACTTCAAACGCGGCGGGGCCCTTGCCGAGGATGACAGCGGGATCAGTTTTTCGCCCGAGGGACGTTTGGGCATCCATACCGATACGCCTGAATGGCATCTGGATGTGCATGGGACCGCCCGAATGCGCGGTCGGATCGGCTTCGCGTCCGAGAAATTCCAAGACATCCCCGCGAATGGCAAGTGGCACACAATCATTGACGGACTCACGGGCTGCCATGCGTTTGAGGTGATGGCAGGCGCTGGCGGCAAACCGGGTGCGGGGCGGTATTCCATGCTCAATGCGGTGGCGATGAACGCCTATCATCCGCGTAACTGGATCCTGAACAAGATTTTCGGACGCCGCAAGATCAAAGCACAAACTGCGGTCTATGGCAGCTATGCCGACCGGATCCGACTGCGCTGGGTCGCGGAAAAAGCTCCGCATAGCTACCGGCTTGAAATGCGCACAAACGCGCATTTCGGCAAGGATAAAACAATCCGCTACTACATTACCCAGCTCTGGTTCGATCCCACAATGGAGGGCTCGCGCGGCGGCGAAACACAGGACAGTGATACAACATGAGCACTGACCAACCGCCCCCCCTTCACTTTGATGAATTGCGCGCCAAGGCCATCAACGCAGCACAGGCCGCATCGGGCAAGATATGGACGGACTACAATCTGCATGACCCCGGCGTCACGCTGCTGGAACAGACCACCTTCGCCCTGACCGAGATCGCCTTTCAAGCAGATCACGCGCCGCGCGATCTGCTCACCGGCGCTGACGGCACATTCGACACTGACAAGCTCGCGCTCTTTGACGCCGATCAGGTCCTGCCGGGGCGCCCTGTCACAACGGCGGATATGGCAAGCTGCCTGTCCGAACTCAGCGATCTGGAACGGGTCTTTGTCTTTGAAACAGCGACCAAAGGGCTGATCGATTTGGTGATCATCCCTCTTGATGTCGTGGCCCCCGCGAAACGGCTGACACGCAAACAGCCAAGCTGGCGCAACGAAGTGATTGAAGCCGTCCGACAACGGTTCGCCCAGAACCGATTGCTCTGCACTGCGATCCGCAACATTGAAATTGCCAAACCCATTCCCGTGGGCCTGCATGGTACAATCGCAATAGATCAAAACAATATGCCCGAACGGGTCGTGGCTGAGGCTATCCACCGGATTTCACTGGCGCTGAAAGGGTTGCCGCCTGACCCCAGCAAGATCACAGGTACGACACGGGATGACGTTTACGCCAATCCAGCTGCAATTTGGCCAAAAATGCCGGCGCGCGCGCGCGATGGTGTTCTTTCCGACATCGCCCTGCCCGCATTACACGGCATCGCCGGGCTGGCACAGGTGACAGGTTTCGAATTTCGCGATCCCGCGACCGGCAAACCAATGACCAAGACAGTGCCCGCGCGCCAAGCGGCATATTATCGACCTGAACTCCCCATTGCAGGAACAGCGTTCAGCCTGACCGCCACGCAGGATGGGGCCGCTGTGCAGCTCAACAACAATACAATCCACGAAGAGCTCGGACGCCTGAAAGCACAACGGATCGCAGCCCAGAACAAGCTACGCGATGCAAAAGACTGGGATGTTCTCTGGGCTGGGAGACCACGGGATATGCAGCGCGCACCCGTTGATGCGATGCTGCCGGTGCCCTACCAGATTGCCAAGGACAAGCTTTCAACGGCTGGATCACTGCCGCATTATCGGAACATGATGGACGGGCATCTGGACCACATGATCGCCCCTGTTAGCAAACTCGATCAGACCTACGTGGCGTCGCACCCAACCGATAGGGCAAACCCGGCGGCTGCCCGGGACCGGCTCACGATGCTCAATTACCTTTTGGCTCTGCAGGGCGAAGAATTGCCGCACTGCGATCCGTCCGCCATACACAAATATCGCGGCGCGCAGGCCCGCGTGAATTGGCAGCTGGACTGGCGGGAAAACTATCTGACTGCCCTGCCCCAATATAACCAGTTTGCTGGAACCGCA
Organism: uncultured Paracoccaceae bacterium; assembly: GCA_947501555.1. Classification (GTDB taxonomy): domain Bacteria; phylum Pseudomonadota; class Alphaproteobacteria; order Rhodobacterales; family Rhodobacteraceae; genus Yoonia. The sequence goes on along the minus strand of CANMWG010000001.1, from coordinate 596,662 downwards.
CATGAAACATACGGGTTCTTGGCGCGGCTTGCGCATTTGGCAGATTTGGGCGTCGCAGGCAGCATGCCCAGTGACCGGTTGACCATTGACGACACGCTCCCAACAATCGCAACAACGCGGGGCACGGATGATATTATCTTGCCCGTGCGGCCGCTCGATATCTTCGTGACATATGACGACGATGTTGAGCCACTGTCATTGACCAAGCTTGCGATCACATGCCCATGGATCATCGACAATCGGATCTGCAGTGCTGATTTTCATCGGGCTACCCAGCCGGACGCCTATATTGTTGCCCGCAACAGCAAGGGTGATTGGGATGTGCTGTTTCAACCCCACCCGGGGGGCGGATTTCACCCCTGCGGCACGCATCAAAGTCGGGACAAGGTAAATGACTGGGCCAACCGGGTGCGCAAGACCTTCGCCCTGCTCAACCAAAGCGCCGAACAAGTCTGGCTTGTCGAAGAAACGTCCGACCCCACAAAATTCTCGAAAGTTGCATCCTTCCAGGCTCATGTGCTGATCACCGGATGGACCGCCCGAACCCAAGATCCCAACTACCGGCGCTACGTCGAAGACCTGATCTTGCGCCTTGCACCTGCCCATATCTACGTCAGGCCAGTTTGGCTCAGCTTTGCACATATGGAAGAACTAGAGCTTGGGCTGGAAGGTGCCTGGCGCCTGCCTGCATTCCGCACCAGCCTACAAAAGATCATCGCTGAGGACGGCGCGCCATGACGCGGGCACTGCCAGATACACCACAAGCCAACGAAATCGCGACCCTCGCATTTGATTTCGACGTAACCGGACAAAGCTTGGCAATGTCCAGCCCCGACAGAATGCTGGTAGCGATCCGGCAGGAACTGCTGGGCACCATTGACAAATGCATTGATTTTGCAGCCCTTGGCGCCGAAAGCGTCCACATCCCTGAGCTCAAACTGGATTTGGGCCAGTTCGACAATCCGCCAGACTGGGACCAAGTCCGCAAAAGACTGCAAGATGACCTCTTCAGCGCTTTGGCACCCTATCTCAAGCATCCGCAGCTTCAACGGGACAAAGCGGTGCGCCGTCAAGTCAGAAAACTGGATGCGCCCGCCACTCCAAAGTCGCTTCGCAAATATCTGACAGGTGACGAAAACCCGTCTTTCGCACAGCTTCGGACGGCCATAGCGGGCCTGTCTGACCAAGACCTGCCCGACTTGATCCAACACATCAATCAGGCGGACCATCAATCAATCAAAGCACACGACATCAAGACGATGCGTATCGCCCTCCTCGCCCACATTCAGCAGGATCATGGAAAACCGCACACACCCGAGGCCATTGCGGCAAGTGTCAGGCTTGCACTAACAAGCCGCGAAGACCCCGTGAAAGACACATTGGTCGCAGCCCTGAGAGGCTTATCAAAGGATCAATTGAGATCAGTGATCAACCGCCTCGGTTTGCCAAAAGAGGTCGCAAGCTCTGACCGCCCCAGCCAGATCGCTAAGGTCATGGAAGCGCTTCTCTCCGCGCGCGCCGTTGAAGGATCAGCGCCACATAAGCCAAAAAATAAAGAAACCGTAAAGGCAAAAAATATCCTAGCCCGCTTGGATTTCAGGACGTTGGGCAAGGCAGTGCGATCACAGATCGATGAGAGAATTGATGAGATTAAAAATTCTGACTTTATACATACTTTCATAAGCTTAATAGATGAAAATGATGTTGATAGACTTCTAAAAGAAACCGTCTCAAACAAGTCCAATCACCTCAAGACAGCCATTACAACACTCGACAAGGCGCTCCATCCAGACGCAGCCAAACGGGCCGCACTTAACGCAATGATGCAACGCGTGCCCATCGATATCGCGGCCATACGCGACACCAAGCCAAACCCGCAAGAGACGCCCGAAATCGCTCTAGCACGGCTTTTCGTGATGCGCGGGGACAGCCCCAAAACGGCAGCACAGCGCATCACGACGTTGAACAACGCGTCGAACCAGACCAGCGATGAGTTCAGCCCCCACAACGGGAACCCCAATGGGGCAGCAGCTATCGTTGAACCGGCGTCAATAACAAGACACAGCGAAGAAGGACCCACTGCGCACCCAGATACGCGTAATGACGCGATGGGCACGGACACAACACCTGCCCTTGGTACCCCGACGCAACAGACAGACATTGCCCCCATAGCCGACAAGGTCTCAAAGCACGCAGAAGATGGCGCACGCGATCGATCCGCCGCAATGCCAGATCAACCAGAGGCCGCGCCCAACCCAACTCCGTCAGGCAATCCAGACCACGCCAAAGCACCAACAAAACGGGGCAAAGCACCCGGACCAGTCTTCCCCTCTAATACCGCGACGAATGAAAACCCTAAGGCTCCGAACGCTCGCTTTAGCGAAGAGCAGGCAAAAGCAACGTCCACGAAAACGACATCCGGCACGACAGCAGCATCTTCCGACGCAGCACGGCTCATCGAAAATCCTAAGTCTCCAAACACGCCCGCCAGCGAAAAACAGACAAGAACAACGCCTACGAAAACGACATCCAGCACCATAACAACATCTTCCGATGCAGCCCGGACCATCGAAAACCCGACAACTCCAAACGTATCCGCCAGCGAAAAACGGGTAACAACAACGTCCAAAAATACGACATCCAGCACGACAACAACATCTTCCGATGCAACACGGATCATCGACCAGCCGCGCGACGGCGGGAAAACACAAGCGAATGCTGCGCCAACAGACGCCACGGCCAGTCCAAAAACAACACTCGATGTCAAGGATCCACGCAGGACAAAAACCGGGACGAAAGCTTCGGAACCGGTAACGGGCGAAAATTCATCCACTGATCAGGAAACGGCATCGCCCAAATCTTTGCATCCCAACACGCCATTCCTGGTTGAAGAACAAGAGAAACGGGCAAATGCCGCAACTGAGGTTCCGGTCACACCAGTCTCAGCGCCGAAGCCATCAAACAGGAAGACGCGAAAGAAGGCAGGGACCGTTCCGGAAACCAGGTCGCACGAAACCCCGCATCCGGATAACCCTATGGCTGCGGCGGAAAATACGGCCTTGCCCAATCCCGCGACAACGCCCGCGAGCAAAGATGTAGTCAAGCCACCCACCAGGGAAACACTGTCGGAAACGACGGCACGCGGCAGCTCACCAACAGATCAGGCCACACCGTCACAAGAACCTCCTCAGCCAATCGCTACACCAGAAGGTTCACATGCAACCGATGGCACGGCTTCAACGCGCGATCGCCCTTCGACATCTGAACCTGACACCGCTTTTGTGCGAGAAACAACGGCAAAAGACGGCAGACCGGCCAGATCCGAGATTGCTCAAACCGCGAAGTCCGCCGAAGCTCCGCGAATGGCCCAGTCTGATGCAACGCCATCACAGCAGAACGCTGCCACAAAACATCCCAATCGAAGCGACATCCCGGAAGAAAGCGTGGGAACGGCCGAAGGAAAAACAGACCAGGACGTAGTTACTGCCGGGTCAGGCGAACCATTACAAAATGCCAAGCAAGATACACCTCAAGCCATCGGTGGGACGGGGTTACATGACCACAATGCGAAGGCCACCGACCAGTCTGAAGATCAAAAAATTACGCCTGATGCCAACGCCTTAGAAGCCGAAGCCGAAAGCAAATTTGCGTCAAAGTCCCCCGGTGCCGTTGGCAGTAATGCTGCAAATAACACTGACGGCAGCACATCGCAGCAAGACACATCAAAAAACCCCATAGCGAAACACGGCCCCACGTCTGCCAAAAATAAATCCAAGGGAACACCTCTTTCGGCGGACCTGCGAAACGAAGAAAACCAACCAACCCGTGCCCAAACCGAAGCTCTGCTCGACCAACTCCTGCACGACTTTCTGCCAGATGCCCAAACAGACATAAAACCCCTATTGGGATTGATCGCAACGATCCTAACCGGGGATACCGCCGACCAGCGGCACAGCCAAACCACATTCTGGGCGGCCGCCCTTCAAGCCGCATCATCAACCGCGTCTAAAGAACCGACTTCGCAACAGAAAATTGCCGAAACTTTCGCCAACAACCTGTTGGAAACACAGCAAGACCGGACCAGAACGCTTCGGAACGGTCTGGCGCGGCTCAACTACATGGCAAGGGAACCGAACGACATCGGGAGCACCGCCACGGCCGTGCTTGCGACGATGTTGGCAGGCCATGGGGTCACCACAACGGCACCGGCCCAACCGGAATCCACAACAAACGCGAACCTGCGGCATGACACCAGCGTCGCAGGGCTCATCCTGTTTCACCCCTATTTAAAAATGTTGTTCGACCGGCTTGAAATCAAACGCGACCGGAATGCCATTCTACCTGAGGCACTTACCAGGGCGCGCAGCGCATTGGATCATCTGGCATATGGCCAAGCCTTGCCCGATCTACCAGCAGATGCGCTGCAAAAATGCTTGCTTGGACTGCCCCCAGAAGCCCCCTCTCCAGACCGGCGGCAACTTGACCGGGCTGCGATTGATCTGATCGACAGTCTGGTCAAATCAGTGATCACACAATGGGGTAAGCTCGGCAACACCTCACCCGATGGGTTGCGCAGCGCCTTTGTGCAGCGCGGGGGCGTACTGCAATGCAGCAACAGCGAACGGCACGTGCTGACTGTAAACACGGGACCGTACGATATGCTGCTGGATGGGCTGCCGTGGTCGTTCAACATGGTGACCCTGCCTTGGATGCCCCGGCCATTAATGGTGGATTGGAGGGACCAAAATGACTGACCAAACCCAGCCCACAGATATCCATGCCGAGGCCATCAAAGCCGAGATTGACTGGCTCTCAGCCGTCATCACAGCGCGGATCGCGCATTTCTTTGAGAGAAGTAAAACCCCTTTCGCGCCGCCCGCAGCCCCGCAGTTGCCAAAAGGATCAGCACTCGCACAATTGGTCGCTGAGGCGCCGCTTGATACCGCGTCCCGGCTTGTTCTCGCCCTTGGCCTTGCGCCTCAAATCCAACCTTCGGTGCTTGATCCATTTTTCGTGCGCAACACGGGGATTGACCGGCCATTCACCGAATTTGGAGCGTTCAGACAGGACAGCGTCACCTTCCAGCCCACGGGGCAAACTGCCTTGTTTCTTTTGGGGGGCGATGACACCACCCGGCGGATTGCGGCAATGGCGCTATTTGCGGCGGATCATCCGCTCCGACGAATGGGTGGGCTGTCATTAGGGGCCTCTGACGCCTTGCTGTCTGGGCCATTGACGATCTCGGCACATAAAGTTGCGGCACTCTGTAATGGCAAAACGCCTTCCCCCGATTTTTCGCCGCAGTTTCCAGCGCGCAGGCTGCGCAGCGGCCTGAATTGGGACGATCTGATCTTGCCACGCGAGGTCACACATGGGCTCGACCATGTGACGGCCTGGCTGGATAACCGCCGCACGATCCTGGAAGATTGGGGGATGGCGGCACGGCTCGGCGAAGGGTTCAAGACGTTGTTCTACGGGCCACCGGGTACGGGCAAAACGCTGACGGCCACGCTCTTGGGGCAGCGCACCGGGCTTGAGGTTTACCGGATCGATCTGTCCATGGTCGTATCCAAATACATCGGTGAGACGGAAAAGAACCTCGCGCAAGTCTTTGATATGGCGGAACAACGCGACTGGATCTTGTTCTTTGACGAAGCCGACGCACTGTTCGGCGCGCGCGGGGCCACAACATCAGCCAACGACCGGCACGCCAATCAAGAAGTGGCCTATCTGCTGCAACGGATTGAGGAATGCACAGGGCTTGTCATCCTCGCCACGAACCTGCGCAGCAATATAGATGAGGCGTTCTTTCGGCGCTTCCAAATGGCGATAGGGTTTCCCAAACCAGACGCAACCTTGCGGACCGCGCTATGGCGCAGCGTTTTGGGAAAAATGCCGCTTGCGCCGGATGTGGATATCGCTGCGCTTGGGCAGGCGCATACACTTGCCGGAGGCGCGATCAACAACGTCGCCCGGCATGCCGCCATTTCTGCCCTCAGGCGCAATGCAGACATGATTTCAAACCGCGACATTCAACAAGCCATTGCAGGCGAAATGCGTAAAGAAGGACGAACCGGATGACCGCCCTACGGACTTTGATCTTTGGCCTGCTCCTTGGGTGGCTACCAACAGTGGCTGCAGCCAACTGCACTAACTTGCGGACGGCCGTGATACCAGACGCGCAGATTGCAAACATTGCAGGCGTCCAACGCGGACTACAAACGGCTCTGGGCGACGAAAATTCATTGTTGGCAGACAATCGGCTGGGGGCTTACACACGGGTGCGCCTGGTAGACTTTTGTCGCGCATTTCCTGTGCCAACGGATGTTGATATTGTTGCAGGCACTTTAGCGCTTGCCCAACATTACGGCACGTTGGCCACCCAAGCACCCGATTGGAATCAGATCGCAAGCGGAACAAGTTTTGCAGACAGGCTCTTGCCCGGTGATGAGATACCACTGAATGCGGAAATCCTGAGAGTGATCGGGACACCAGCGACAATAGCCGAAGGGCTGCAAGGCCAGACCGGGGCCACAGACTGCGCAACGGTGGCCTATTCATCGCTGCCCGCCACTGCACAGACCGGCCAGCTGGTCCTGAATGGGTTGGACCCCGATCTATGGCCCGATGCCGCGTCAACCTGCAGTCAACTGGACCTGCGCGGCGGCGCAGACAGCACCGCGCAAGTGCTCAGTACCCTTGGCGCGCTCGAAGCCGGGCTTGCAGGCAGTGTACATCAGCTGCTGACGCCTGACTTTGCGCTTTGGTTTGGCGAAGACATCGCAGACCGAGGGCCCCGTTTGGTGGGCAATAGCGCGGCTGTCATCGCACTTGTCATTGAATACAGGGGTGAAAACCGGGCTGGAGCATTGCGAGACTTCAACGCGATCTATCAAGATCTGCCTGCCAGCTGCGACCATGGCGGGGGTGGCCAGGTGACTGATTACATCAGCTTCGATCAGGCAGCATTTGATGGGTTGGTGGCACCAGTGGACGTCAACGGGCTACTTGGCGAACTGGCCGGGCAAAGCTTTGAAAGCGGCGATGCCCTGACCGCGGCCATTATGACGCAACTGACCGGACAGGTCAGCGACTGCACCCGCGATCAGGTTCTCTTGGCGCTGAACAGTCCCGAAAACTTCGGGCAGGCCTTTACGCTGAACGCCGAAAAGACGGCCAATCTGGCACTCGCGGACAGTATCGGCGAAAGTGCAGCACTGATTGAACCCTTCGTGGGGCTTTCAACAACCAGCCGCGGCGCCTTGCTGTCGGCTATTCGCGGAACGCTGCAATCGGCCACCGGGGCCGAGATTGACGCACAGGTCGAAGCCGCCGCAGATGTCTTGGCCAGCGCATCCGAACCTGTCTCACAAAGCTTTGATACATTGCCTGAAGGCGTGCCGCCTTTCGCGGAACTACCCCAAAGCCCCACCATCGGGGTGACCGAGGCCACGGATAGCGCCATCACCGCGACTGTGACCGATCCAGAATTCCGCGACACGTTGCTCGGGGCGGACTACCAACCAGCACCAAACCCCGAGGTGCTCAAAAGCGACGTACGCCGCCTGCTCAGCCCCGTCGCGGCGGACAGGGTTGCGACAATTGTCAATCGGGCCATGGTGCAACTGCAACCGGCCGTGGACACATCATGGACCCTGACAGATACGCTGAGCGCGGCCATCGCCGCAGCGCCGGCAACACAAGGGGTACCAGATGCGGCCCAAACAGAAGACATCAACGCGGCTTTGACCGCTTTGATCGGGGTTGAATACCCAACCGCCCGGCTTTTCGATGCAGCCGTAGCACCCATCGCGACGGGCCCGATCGCAAACGACATCCGGGCCAGCGCCACGATCAGCGCGGACAACGTCAATGATGATTTCGACACCAATATCGCATTGCCCGATTGCGGCTGCGCTGGCCGGCGTGACGACAATTCTTTGGTCTACGGCTTTATGCCCTTCTGGCTTGCACCCCCTGCGGCCGGGGCCAGCGAAGCCCCCCCGGCAGAAGAGGCTGAAGAAGAAAACCCAGCACCGCCAGGCCGATTGATCGACTTTGGTTTGGTCAACCGGGCTGCATTCTACGGACTGGAATTTACAGTCAATGAAGATGGCAATCTGGCCCTGCATAACGAGACAGCATGGACGGCCGGCCGGCGGGATTTCGTGAACGCGGCCCATCAGCACAGGGCGAAAGCCGACCTCGCGATCACCTTAACCGGATGGGACAGCTGGTCGGACGTGCAAATCGCCACGGCAGTCCAAAACATTACTGCCATGACCGCGCCCTTTGCCCGGACCGACAGCACGGATCTCAGGAGCCTCTGGGCCGCCTTTCCAACGATATTAGACGCACCACAACCTGACGGGGTAACTTTTGTCATCAATGGATATGACGGAACCCAGCGGTCTGTTCCGGGGATCGAGCGGTTGACCTCTTTGATCACGCTGTTGCAGCCCGCCCTTGCCGCGCGTAACCAGACGATCAATCTGGCATTCGATCTGAATATCGCAGACACGCGGGGGGATCATCCCGTCTTTAGCGATCTCGAAACGCTGCTCACCGGCGCAAAGCCGCTTGTGGATTATGTGCTGATCTTTCTGGAGCGGCCCACGACCGACACCAAAAAGACGCTCCGGGCGCGGATGGAAAACGGGGTCTTTCGCGGGATCGACCGGGCCCGGGTCTTGCGGCGGATCATCCCTGTGGTGCCCCCTGCCGGACATGAACATGTCTTGCAAGGTCAAGCGGCCAATGCCCCCCTCGGAAGCGCACCACCCGGTCCGTTCAGCCAATTGACCGATGATCTGGTCTATTTTCAGGACAACTTTGCCGGGATCGGATTTTGGCCCGCACCTGATCCGTCAGGGTCCGAGACCGACGCAATCAACGCTATCTTTCAAGAACAATGGTTCAAACCAATCATGCCAGAATTCCTAGCCAGTTTTGAAGCTGATGCCGAAAGGGCATGCACCTTTATCTGTCCCAACCGCAGCTACTTTGCGGCAGCCATGCTATTGATATTTTTGGTGACAGCCGGGGTCATCTGGCGATCATTCTACAGTGGCTTCATGGATAAAGTCGCCTTCAAATTCGGGGTCGCCTGGATCGGCTCAGGCCTCATTTTCGTGGGGCTTCTTGCGCTAACGATCTGCGACAGCGGCGCCACTGTGCCACCGTTTCTTCTGCTCGCCACGATTGTGTTGATGGTTTTGTTGATCCTCTTCCACATCTACCAAGGGGCGAAAAACGGGCCAAAACCATAAGTTCGGCCCTTCCTGTGTCGGGTCCAGCCAGCAAAGCGTCATTGTCAAATTTCTGCCGTAAAGCTATCAGAGTTTCACGCGACAACTGCCGAACCCTTTGCGAGCGAGACCAAAATGCGACGCCTTCCAGTCTATATCCTGCTTGATACCAGCGGTTCCATGCGGGGCGAGCCGATCCATGCGGTCAATAACGCGATGCAAATTCTGCTGTCCACCCTGCGCCAAGATCCCCACGCATTGGACACCGTACATATCAGCCTGATCACGTTCGATCTGGAGGCGCGTGTCATGCAAAACTTGACCCCTCTAGACGCTTTTCCTGCCGTGTCATTGCAAACCCCCAACAGCGGCCCAACATTCCTAGGCGAGGCGCTGAAGGTGGCCGGACAAAAAGTAAAATCCGAGGTAAAAGTCGGCGAAGACGCCGACTGGGCTCCGCTATTGTTTATCATGACGGACGGCAAACCTTCCGACACCCAGACATTCAACGAACAGGTCGGCGCGATCCAGAATGCGGGCTTTGCCTCAATCGTGGGATGTGGCGCAGGCCCTTCGGCGGATGTGACCGCTTTGAAACGCTTCTGCACCTCAGTCGCCATGCTTGATACACTTGATGGTGCCGGGTTTGAGCAGTTTTTCAAATGGGTCAGCGACGTCATCACCGATGGCAATCGCCCCGACGCGCCCGACGCGCCACAAGGCGGATCAAACCTGCCACCACCCCCTGCCGAGATCAATATCGTCATTTAAACGAGGCCGCCCATGCGCAAGCTCCCCGTCTATTTCGTCATCGACGTCTCCGAATCCATGATCGGCGACACCATGCGGCAATTGGACGAAGGGCTGGCGAAACTGTCGGATACGCTTAAGACCATTCCCGAAGCACTGGAAACAGCGCAGGTCTCGATCATCGCCTTTGCTGGCAAAGCCAAAGTCATCACACCAATGGTCGAGGTCGCAAACCTCTACCCCCCGCGCCTGCCCATTGGCGGCGGCACCTCGCTGGGGGCAGCACTTGATCTGTTGATGGACCGGATCGACCGTGATGTGCGGCCCACGACACCAGACCGCAAAGGCGATTGGAAACCAATTGTCTTTTTGCTGACCGACGGGACGCCCACAGACAACCCCGCCCCGGCAATCGCGAAGTGGAAAGAGAAATACGGGCGCAAGGCCAGCCTGGTGTCAATCGCTGTTGGCGGGCGGGCTGATCTGAAAGGGCTGCGCGATATCTCGGACAAGACGATGATCTTGAACGATATCAGCGAAAACGCCTTTACCAACCTGATCACCTGGGTGACCCAATCGATCACGATCCAAAGCCAAAGCGTCGGGATCGGGGCGTCGGATGACGGCGTGAACCTGTCCAAGAACCTGCCTGGTGAGCTGGCCGAAGATGACGGGCGCAGCGATGGCCTGCCCGATGATCGTTGGGCGGTTGTTGTTGGCAAATGTGAAACCAACGAACTGCCGTTCCTGTTGAAGTATGAAAAATCAACGCAACAGCATGGGGCCTACGAGTTCCGAGCCGCGCAAGGGGTCAGCAACCAGTATTTTGATCTTTGCGCGGATGGCGGCGCGATGCAGGAAATGAACGTGCAAAACCTGTTGGGTGGCTCATCCTGCCCACATTGCCCCAATGAAATTACCATGGCCCATTGCGGCAAATGCGGTGGTATCCACTGCCTGAACGTACGCACGAAACAAGCGGTTTGCCCTTGGTGCGGCGGTGCAGGAACTTATGGCGCCTCCGCACCCGGCGAAGGGTTCAATGTCAATCGTGGATTGGGTTAAGCGTCTGATGGCGCGCAAACCCGTGCAGGTTCTCGAAGGACGGCTGAGCCGAGCAGCAACAGCGGGCGAATTCTTTACCGCCGAACTGCTGGAACCCACAGGGCTGACCGACATCATCAACGATTGGCCTGATGATGTGGACCTACATTTTGAACAGGACAAGACAACCAAGGTCTGGATGATCAGCGGCATCGTAAACAGGCCGCAGATGTATGAATTCAATCTGCGCGCAACGCAGAATGGCACCGAAGTCACGCTAAGCCTGCACCTGCCCGCCAGCCCTGATCCCTGGACGATCTGGAAGGACCTGCCCGTCGATTGGGACAGCCTGCCCTATCCTAAAGACGACACCGACAGCGCCCGCGTTGACGCAGATCTCACGATGATCGCCGCCAGCAGACGCGGCCGCAGCCATGCGCATAAAGCTCTGCCGCGCGATGATGACATGCGGATTTACCACGACGCGGTCACCGGTTGGCACATCGCGACGGTGGCCGACGGGGCCGGCAGCGCACCCTTCTCGCGCTACGGGTCGCAAACGGCCGTGGAAACCGTGATCACAGAACTGCCCCTGCTGCTGGCTGAACACCTTCCAGATGCCGCAGCCACAAACGAAACGGCCCTGTGCAAAACCCTTGGTGCCGCCGCAAAGCTAGCCTGCGACGCGATCTCAGAAGTGGCCAAGGCCGAAGACAGCCCGGTTGAGGCGTTCAGCACAACGCTTCTTATCGGGATTGCGCAACAGACCGACGCCGGCTGGACCTTCGCCAGCATATCCATCGGGGATGGGATGATCGGCCTGGTCCGGGGCGACGACGCGCCGCTCATGATGTCTCCCGATGGTGGGGCCTACGCAGGCCAAACCCGGTTCCTGCGCGATGATGCTTTTGACGATGACCTCGTCTCTCGGATCCACCACCGGACAGTACCCGATTTCACGGCTTTCATGCTGATGACCGACGGCGTTTCTGACCCGATGTTCGAATCCGAAAACGCAGCCACGACCCCTGCAGCGTGGAACGCCTTGCACACTGAAATCGATGCGCAGGATGAAAACGCATTGCTTGACTGGCTGAATTTCAAGATCAAAGGCGAACATGACGACCGGACCATCGCCATCATGCGCCCCAAGGACCCTGCCCCATGATCCGCACCAAAACCCTTGATGGACAAGACATCACGTTTGAGCCCGACCACTTCGCTCAGGGCGGCATGAAAAACGTGCATTGGGTCGAAGGGAAACGCGCGGTCATCGGTTTCTACCGGACCAAACCCGACCAGCAAGGGATGGAACGACTGCAAGCGATCGTTGGCCCGCACCGCAACAGCATCTTGCAAGGGGCCGGTGGCGAAACGCTTGCAAAACTCTTCCGTTGGCCCGAAGCCATCGTAGATTGGAATGGCACCATCGGGGTCGTCGTGCCGGTCTTTGACAGCCATTTTTTCTTTGAACACGGGTCCTTCGATAACGACCGCCTGCGCATCAAAGGCAAGGAAAAAGAGGGCAAATGGTTCGCTTCGGCCCACAACCGGACCACCTTTCTGGACAGCCGCGAAGCGGGCGATTGGCTGGGCTATCTGAAAATCTGCCTGCGGCTTGCGCGGTCTGTCCGGCGGTTACACGCATCAGGGCTCGCGCATTCTGACCTCAGCTATAAAAACGTTCTGGTTGATCCCAAGACGGGTGATGCTTGCATCATCGACATCGACGGGCTGGTCGTGCCCGACAAATTCCCGCCCGAGGTTGTGGGTACCCCCGATTTCGTGGCCCCTGAGGTCGTCGCGACCCAACACCTGCCGATCACCGACCCACGGCGCAAACTGCCCAGCATGCAAACCGATCTGCACGCGCTGGCCACGCTGATCTACATGTACCTGCTGCTGCGGCACCCTCTGAAAGGGCGCAAAGTGCACGACATCGAAGACAGCGCGCGCGATGATGCGCTGTCGATGGGCAAACAGGCATTGTTCATCGAACACCCCGCGGATACATCAAATCGGGTTAACACCGAATACGCACGGGACAGCGAATTGCCCTGGGCGGACACGGACAAAATGCCCATGTCGCTTTGCGGGCCGTTGATCAGCGATATGTTCAACAAAGCCTTTGTGGATGGGTTGCACGATCCGACGAAACGACCACGGGCAGACGACTGGGAGCGGGCGCTGGTCTACACCGCTGACATGCTATTGCCTTGTGCAAACAAATCCTGCACCGGCAAATGGTTCGTCTTCGACAATACACAAGACCCCACCTGCCCGTTCTGTCAGACACGTTACGGGCAAGAGGTACCAATCCTGAACCTCTATTCATCACGGGGCGAAAGCTTTCGGCCAGACAACTACCGGATCACCGTCTATGACGGGATCGGGCTTTATGCCTGGCACGCAAACCGGTTCAAGTCGCCCAATGAGCGATTATCACATGCAGACCGGAAAAGGCTTGCTTACTTCCAAAAGCACGAAGGACAATGGTATATGGTGAATGAGGGGCTGGGAGGAATGCGCAATGTCGTGGAAAAAACCGATATCGGAATAGGAGAAAGCATCGTCTTGACGGATGGGGCGCAAATCCTGCTTGATCCGGAAAACGGGGGACGATTGATCCAAGTACAACTCACCAGTGGCGAAGCCACACAACCATCGTGATGGGCTGGTCTTAAGGCAAGCAAACGCTTGTCAAGTCATCTAAGCAGCACTTCAAGTTCTTGTAATAAACCCTACATACTAGCAAACACATCATACTGAGAGGACGTTATCCATGGCCATTTCACTGTCTAAGGGACAAACCATTAGCCTGAAAAAAGAATCTTCAGGTCTAAAGAAGGTCCATATGGGCGTCGGTTGGGATCCGGTTGCACCCAAGGGCTTCTTTGCCAAGCTGACCGGCCCCAAAGACATCGATCTTGATGCATCGCTGATCACCTTTGACGCAGCCAAACAGCCAACCGGCATTGTCTATTTTGGGCAGTTGCAGTCCGCCGATGGGGCGATCCTGCATACAGGCGACAACCTGACAGGCGACGGTGACGGCGATGACGAAGTGATCAAGGTCGACCTTGAGCGGCTTGATCCAAAGGTCGAAACCCTTGTGTTCTTTGTGAATTCCTATCAGGGGCAGACATTCAACGAAGTGGATAACGCCTTCTGCCGCGTGCTGGATGACGACACCCAGAAAGAACTTTGCCGCTTCACCCTGACAGACCAAGGCGCACACACAGGCGTTGTGATGGCAGTGATGTCGCGCAATGGTGGGGATTGGCAGCTGAAAGCCATCGGCATGCCCGGTGTGGGACGCACAGCAGATCAGCTTGTCCCGGACGCGCTACGCCATATCTAAAGCAAAACCGCGTAGTAACGCAGTCTGACAGGGAAAAGACATGGCCCAATTGACCAAAGGCGGCAACGCTCCGCTTTCTTCAACGGCATTCGACGTCGTGGTGACGTGGCAAGATCCGGATCCGAACGCAGAAGAGCTGGATGTCTCCTGCTTCTTGCTGACGGACAGCAAAAAAGTGCGCAGCGACGATGACATGATCTTCTATGGTCAACGGCAGTCAAAGGACAGTGCGATTGAGATCAAGGACCTCGCTGCTACCGATGGGGCGGGACGCAAAACCAGCTTTAAAGTGGACCTGTCGAAACTGGCGGCGGATATCACATCCGTCGCCATCGTCGGGACCACCGGCACGGCAAATGGCGTCAAACCCATCAGCGCGTTGCAAACGCTCAGCGTCAAAGCTGGTACAGAAATCGGCTTTGACATCACAACAAGCGACGCGTCTGAGGCGGCCTTGATCTTGGGTGAACTTTATCTACGCAACGGCCAATGGAAATTCCGGGCCGTGGCACAGGGGTTTAACGGGGGGCTGGGGCCTTTGGCGGAAAATTACGGCGTGGTCATTGATGCGCCTGCAGCGCCAACACCGCCGCCCGCACCAGCCGCGCCAACACCCGCAGCGGCACCACCTCCGCCGCCGCCGCCGGCGGCCCCATCGGTGAACCTGTCGAAGGTAACACTGACCAAAGAAAAGCCCTCTGTCAGCTTGGCCAAGAAAGCCAGCGGCTTTGGACAGATTGAAATTAACCTTGATTGGACCCAAACGGGTGGCAAGAAAAAAGGCATTTTCGGGCTGAAAGGCAAGGCGATTGACCTCGACCTTGGGTGCTTTTTTGAAATGTCCGATGGGGCTGTGGGGGCTGTGCAAGCGCTGGGGAACACGTTTGGACGGTATGACCAAGCGCCCTTTATTGAACTTGCCGGGGACGACCGGACAGGTCAGGTCACAGGTGGCGAATGGATGCGGATCAACGGAATGCAGTGGCAGCATCTGCGCCGGGTTCTGGTCTATGCGTTCATCTATGAAGGGGTGCCGAACTGGGCCTCAGCCGATGGGGTTGTGCGCGTTCACATGCCCGACCAAGGCCCGATTGAGGTGAAGCTGGATGAGACCAGCAACCTTGGAATGTGTGCTGTCGCCGAAATCGTCAACGACAACGGCGGGATCAAGTTTTCGCGCGAAGTCAAATACTTCCAAGCTCACCCTCAGATGAGCGAATTCTACAGGTACCCACTTCAGTGGCGTGCAGGACGAAAATAAATAGGGGACTATCCAATGCTAAACTGGCTGAAGACAAACGCGACTGCCGCACGCGACAAGATGAAGACCGAAGTGGCAAAATACAAAAACAACGACTTCATGGAGGCCGTGGTTGCAGGCTGCGCGCTTGTTGCGGCAGCAGATGGCGACATCAGCTCGGAAGAAAAGCAAAAGATGGCCGCGTTCATTAACCGCTCTGAAGAACTGAGCGTGTTTGACATGGCCAAAGTCATCGCAGCCTTCAACAAAATCGTGGAAGGGTTCGAGTTTGACGCAGCGATCGGCAAGATCGAAGCAATGAAGAAGATCACACCACTGCGGGGCAAAGACGAAGCGGCACGGACAATGGTCCGGGTCTGCTGTGTTATCGGGGCCGCCGACGGCGACTTTGACGCGGATGAGCGCAAAGTCGTTGCCGAAATCTGCACGGAACTGGGTCTTTCCCCGTCCGAATTTGACCTTTGATCAGGATTTTACCCATTGGAACTCCCAAACTACGACCTGTTCGTCTTGGCTGCAGGCGCCATCCTCTTCGGCCTTTTTCTACTCATCAAAGGGGGCGATTGGACAATTGACGCCGCAGTCTTTGTGGCGGAAAAAACCGGGCTTTCACCGCTCTTTATCGGTGCAACAATCATCTCGTTCGGGACGTCCGTTCCCGAACTTTTCACATCCATAAACGCCAACGTTGCGGGTTATCCGGGGATTTCTCTGGGCAACGTGCTGGGGTCCAACATCGCCAATATCCTGCTTGTCTTGGGGGCCACGGCAACAATCCTGACGGTTGAAGGCAAAGCCAAAGACCTGATGAAAGATCTGGTCATGATGCTGATCGCCACAGCGATCCTGGTCTTCGGGATGATGTCGGGGCAGTTCAGCACCGTTTTGGGTCTGATCATGTTCGCTATTCTGGCAGGCTTTGTTGCCTATCAATACTTCACCAACACGCTTGAGTTGGAAGAAGACGATGATGACGACGAAGAGGGCGGCATTGAAACCATGCAAACGGCCGTCTTCGTTCTGCTGGGGGGGCTCATCGCCTTGGCCGTGGGATCGGAAATGCTGGTCAAAGGCGCTGTCGTGTCCGGGACCATCATCGGCGTACCAGAGGCGATCATCGGTCTGACCGTCGTGGCCTTCGGGACATCGTTGCCAGAACTGTCCACCTGTGTGGCCGCAGCGCGCAAGCAATCGCTTGGGCTGATCCTGGGCAATATCATCGGGTCGAACACGTTCAACATCCTGTCGATTGTCGCGCTCACCGCGATCATCAAACCGCTTGATGTGGTGTCGGTGCTGACAGGCGTTCAGATGTGGGCCACGGTCATCGTCTCTGTCGGCTTCGCGGCGTGGATGTTCACCGTCGGCAAAATCACCAAAACGATGGGCTACATCATGGTGGCAGCCTATATCGCATTCATCGCGGCGCAGTATCTCGTGCCGCAGCTCTCAGCTTAACCTAAGGAGGAATAATCATGGGACTTTCACTTCAAAAAGGCGGCAACCTCAGCCTGACCAAAACCGACCCAAGCCTGACACGTATGGTGGTAGGCCTCGGCTGGGACGAACGCGGGACAGATGGCGCAGACTTTGACCTTGATGCCTCGGCCTTCTTGCTGGGCGCATCTGGCAAGACACGCGGCGATCACGATTTCATCTTCTACAACCAGATGGTCAGCGCCGAAGGCTCTGTCACACACACCGGCGACAACCGCACGGGTGAAGGCGACGGGGACGACG
Source organism: uncultured Paracoccaceae bacterium (assembly GCA_947501555.1). GTDB lineage: Bacteria > Pseudomonadota > Alphaproteobacteria > Rhodobacterales > Rhodobacteraceae > Yoonia. Next base: position 579,258 of record CANMWG010000001.1, on the reverse strand, counting down.
AACAGATCAAGGTCGATCTGTCAAAAATGGCCGCTGACGTGGACAAGATCGCAATTACCGTCACCATCCACGATGCCGAAGCCCGCAGCCAGAACTTTGGCCAAGTTGTGAATGCCTTCATCCGGATCGTGAACGAAGACAGCGGCAGTGAAGTCGTGCGGTTTGACCTGACCGAAGACTACTCAACCGAGACAGCCATGGTCTTTGGCGAACTGTACCGCAACGATGGCGAATGGAAGTTCAAAGCGGTTGGTCAGGGCTATGCCGGTGGGCTGGGTGCGATGTGCAGCCAATTCGGCGTGAACATCGGTTAATTTCAAAAATGACGAAAGTTGCGGATTCTTCCCCCTAAAAATCCGCAACTTCATTCTTATCTAAAGTGTACAAGTTCAATGACTTAACACTGAACACCACAAAATAAAGGAATTCAACATGGGTGTATCCCTCTCCAAAGGCGGTAACGTATCACTTTCCAAAGAGGCCCCGGGCCTGACCTCCATGACCATTGGTCTGGGCTGGGATGTACGTGCCACTGATGGCGCAGATTTTGACCTGGATGCGGTGATATTTGTCACCGGCGAAAGCGGCAAAGTCCGCTCTGACGCGGATTTCATTTTCTACAACAACACCAAAGGTGCAGGCGTCGAACATCTGGGCGACAACCGGACCGGTGAAGGCGATGGCGACGACGAACAGGTCAAGGTTGACCTGCCAAGCGTGCCTGCTGATGTCAAAAAACTGGTTGTTGGCGTGACAATCCACGATGCGGACAGCCGCGGCCAGAACTTCGGCCAAGTGTCCAACGCATTCGTGCGCATCGTCAACAATGCTGGCGACGCCGAAATCGTACGGTTTGACCTGTCTGAAGATTACTCGACCGAAACAGCTATGATCTTTGGTGAACTTTACCGCCATAATGATGAATGGAAATTCAAGGCTGTAGGCCAGGGATTTGCCGGTGGTCTGGGCGCCCTTGCCTCAAACCACGGCGTGAACATCTAAGGCAAACGGGCCGGGACACCGGCCCTGCCTACCACGCGATCCGACGTCTGGTTTCGGATCACGTCACAATTTTTGAACATTTCGACTTGCTATTGACGCGCTGCGGCGCGGTCGGTCACACACGTTTAAAATTCCGACGTAAAACTGTGATGATCCAAGGCCATGGTCGAAGCCCGATATAGCACCATTCATTCAGGAGGATGCGCATGAAACTGACGGCCGACATGACAACTGGAAGTGCAGCAGTTGAGGTCTTTAACAGCCTCCTGCCGCCCGAAGACCTGTTCGGTTTCGCCGAACGGCGCAACCCCAAGCGCGCCTTCATTTTCGTTAGCAAAGTCCTTGGCCGTTATGTTCCTGTCTGCCCGCTTGTGATGCGGCAAACTTATGTGGAATTAGCCGCCCAAATGCCATCTGACCTGCCCGGCCCGGTCTTGGTTATCGGCATGGCCGAGACCGCCATTGGCATGGGTGCCGGCGTGCATGACGCATTGGGCCGCGACGATGCGCTTTATTTGCCCACCACACGGCATCCGCTGAACAACAACATGCTTGCGCATTTCAAGGAAGAACACAGCCACGCCACCCATCACCTGATGCATATGCCCACCGATCCGACGCATCGTGAGATGATGCAGAGCGCTGAGACCCTTATCTTGGTCGATGATGAGGCCACGACAGGCAAAACCATGCACAACCTGGCCCTTGCATTGCGTGCCCAGGGGCTCCGGCCCGCGCGGATCATCTGCACCTTCCTGACGGATTGGTCCGCAGGCAAAGCCGCTGCGGCAGTAGCCTCAGTCTTCCCCGACGCCCGCGTCAGCGCCACTGCATTGGCCAACGGCAGCTACAGCTGGACCCCCAGCAACAACGTCGCTTTGGACGATCTGCCTGCTGATATTGCGGCGCAAGGGGCCTATGATCTGACATGTACGCCCAACTGGGGGCGCTTAGGGATCGTACAGAACACACAAATGCTGCGCGCTGAGGCGGAAACGGGCAGGCGAACCTTGGTGCTCGGCACCTCCGAATTTGTCTGGCAACCGTTCTTGTTGGCTGAGGATCTGGCGCAGCAAGGCGAGACGGTCAAATTCGCGGCCGTCGGCCGGTCCCCGATCTTCAAAGGGTTAATGATCACTGATCTCATCAGGTGCAAAGACAACTACGGATTAGGGGTGCCCAACTACCTCTATAACGTCGACCCCGCAGATTACGACCGGATCATCCTGTGTGTGGAAACCCCCGCGGACAGCATCGACCCCGTGCTGATCGAGGCCTTGAACCCAGAAGTGATCAGCCTCCATGGATGATCAAAAGCCACTTGTTTTCGCAGATCTTGACGACACAATTTTTCAAACACGGCGCAAGATGGACGGGGCAGAGACGCACAGGCAGGCCGCCGTGGCCGCCAATGGCGATCCGCGCAAATCATCCTTCATGACGGCGCAGCAATCGGCGATGTTCAACTGGTTAAACGGGACAACCGAACTGATCCCCGTGACCGCCCGGTCAGGCGACGCCTATAGCCGGGTCGACCTGCCGTTTCGCTCATGGGCTGTCATCTCAAACGGGGCCTTGATCCTTGAACCGGACGGACAACCGCATCGGCCATGGGCGGACAAGATGACGCAAACACTCTCCCCCCTGGCCGACACGATGCGCGCGATCCTTGACGCAGGGCGCAAGGCAGACATCGACACCAGATCTTGGATCGTCGAAGAGGCCGGGCTTGCGACCTATGTCTGCTTCAAACTCAATGAAATCACACCAGACAGCCTGAACGCCCTCGAAAACCTAGAACTGCCCGTCAGCAACTGGACCCGGCATTTCAACTCCGAAACACTCGCGCTGATCCCCCCGGGATCCGGCAAAGCCGCAGCCGTCACCTATCTGCACGGGCTGCTGAACAAAGGCAAAGCGCGCGCCACATTGGGCTTCGGCGACAGCCTGAGCGACCTATCTTACATGACCAGCACCGATATCCTGATGATCCCCAGCCGCAGCCAGATCGCGGGCACGTTATGAGCTTTTCTGGATCCTACGCCCCCGACGATGTGACGCTGCTTTTGCAAACCATCGACATGACCCCCACGCCTGTAGCTGAGAAAGAACAGCTGATCCAAAGCGGCACCCTGCACTATTCCGAACTGCTCGCACCCGAGGCCGCACCTACCGCGCAATATATGGACATCTACCATGCGGCGTTGGCGGAAAATGGGCAACGGATGGCACAATCTGTCATGGCGCTGGCCAAAGGACTGGCGAACGAAATCCAAGGCGACATCACCCTTGTCAGCCTCGCACGCGCAGGGCTACCCGTTGGGGTTTTGCTCAAACGGGCACTGACAAATCTTGGACGCACGAGCCATCATTACGGCATCTCGATCATCCGGGATCGGGGGCTGGATACGGTCGCAATGCGCCACATCACGCAACACCACGACCCAGCCTCAATCGTCTTCATCGACGGCTGGACGGGCAAAGGCGCGATCGCAGCCGAACTGGCCAAAGCCGCACCCGACTGCGGCGTGCCCGACCCTCGGATGGCCACCCTCGGCGATATCGGCGGCTTTGCCTGGATGGCGCCCACAGAGAGCGATTGGTTAATCCCATCGGGTATCCTTGGCGGGGTGGTCTCGGGGCTGGTCAGCCGCACCGTTCTGAACGACGGCATCATCGCCAGCGGCGGCTACCACGGGTGCACCACCCTGCCCCATCTGGCCAAACACGACGTGACAAACGGCTTTATCGCTGAGATTTCCGCACTGTTCGACGTGGAAACACAGGCCTGTGGACCGCTCGCGCCTGACACGCGACATGTCCGGCGCACCAAAGTCACCCAAACAATCCAAAACATGACAACCCGGCACCACATTAGCAACCTAAACCGGATTAAGCCAAGCCTTGCCGAGGCCACGCGCGCTGTCTTGCGTAGACGGCCGCACATGGTCTATGTGGCCTCGGATACTGATGCGGACACCGCCCCCTTGATGCATCTGATCCGCTCATCTGACATTCCCTATCAGATGGCACCCGATCTGATCCCCGGCTACCGGGCCGTTACAATTATCGAAAAGACCTCATGACAAGCACAGTTGCCAACGACCCCGATCTTGTAGCGAAACTCACGAAAATCTTCACAAGGGCGCCCTCAACTGACCTGATCCAAAACCTGCAAGCCCAGGTGCAAGATATCCAGATCAACAACACCCATTTCCCGACAAGCATTTCCAACGGACCCAATTGCTATATCTGCGATCCGACAGCCGCCTATATTGATTATGCCATCGAAGAGACACGGCATTTCACAACCAAGCCAGGTCTGCAAAAGGCGCTCTTGGGGCTGATCGGAGCCTGCAAACCGTTGATGCGACTGGCAAAGCTCGATCACCAAGTCCAGCCAAACAACTGGCTGTTCTCAACCAACCCCGTCCCCGTCATCACAGACGCCGATGCGATCAAATTGCGCGATGCGCTGCGCCGCGACCACCCAGACCGGGCCATTGTGATCCGGTCTTTAAACCACATGGCCGATGCAGCCAGCATCGCGGCACTCAAGGCCGCAGGCTTTCAACTGCTTGCGTCGCGGCAAATCTACGTCTTCGATCCGGCCACCGATAAGACGCAGAGGCCAGACACCAAACGCGACCGCAAATTGCTAGCTGAAACCCGGTATGAAGTCACCCATGCCGCGACCTTCAGCGCGGGTGACTTCACCCGCGCGGCAGAGCTTTACAATATGCTCTACCTCGACAAATATACCTCGCTTAACCCGCAATATACGGCAGGGTATCTGGCACAGGCGCATCAGATCGGTCTCCTCGACATCATCGGGTTGCGCGGCGCGGACGACCAGCTGGATGGCGTGATCGGATTGTTTTCCAACGGGAATACGCTGACGGTGCCCGTTCTAGGCTACGACACTGGCAAGCCGCAGGAACTGGGGCTCTACCGGATGCTCAACAGTATCGGACAAGACCGGGCGGTTGAAAACGGCAAGTTTTATAACATGAGCGCGGGTGCCGCCGGTTTCAAACGCAATCGCGGTGCAGTGCCTACCATCGAATATTCCGCCGTTTATGTGCGGCACCTCAGGCTGCGGCAGCGGCTCGCAACGGGCCTGATCAAGACGCTGTTGAACAAAGTTGGCGTGCCGCTTTTAAAAAAGTTCGGCCTATGAAGTCCACGTGGGTCGCGGTCGCACTCAGCCGGCATGTCAAACGCAAGCCGCATCAGATCTGGTTCAACAACACACCCGTTGTTCTGTTCCGCACCGGCGATGGCATCCAAGCGCTAACTGACCGTTGCCCCCACCGCTTTGCCGCCCTGTCCGGGGGTAAGGTTACAGCGGGCGCGATCACCTGCCCCTACCATGGCTGGGCGTTCAGCGGCCAAGGGCACTGCACCGCAATCCCCGGTCATCTGGGCGATTTGCCGACCGTCAGGGTAAAGTCTTTTGCGGCGACCGAGGCGGACGGGGTCATCTTCATCGCAGATGGCCAACCCGATGATGCGCCACACACGCATCCAGTCGCAGGCAATGATATCGCGATCCAACATGTGACAAACGCCTGCCAGTCCACCCTGCTGGACACCGCCGAAAATATCCTCGATCCGACCCATACACATCATGTGCACAAAGGGCTTTTGCGGGGACTGAACGATCAGCGATTTGAGGTACAGGTCGAAATCACAGGCGGGCCCGGCTGGGTGCAGGCCAGCTACACAGGCGAGGACAAACAGCAAGGTGTCGTCAGTAAACTGCTGGAAGGGAGACGTGTCAAATCGCTAGGACGGTTCCGCTACCCGGGTATTGTTGAGCTGGAATATTGGGGCGAGAACGGTATCAGGCTATGTGCGGTCTTCCACTTGCGGCAAAGCACGCCAACCCAAGTTGATGGGATCGGGCTCATGGTCGGTCCGCGCCAAGGCGGATGGGGGCACGTCAAAGGCTGGCTTTTCAAACCATTCCTGCACATCGGAATGCATCAAGACCGGCAGATCCTAAAAAACGCGCAGGAGAACGCAGAGCGTGACCCCAAGGCAAAACCCGTCATCGGACCACTTGATTTCCTGCGCGAAGATATCGCGCGGATCATCGACGGAAAACTGCCGAAAACCAACGACGTGCCAATGACTTATACGATGGAACTCTAATCCCCATCCCAAGCAATGTCATAGGTCGCGGCCCGTGCCAGACTGATCCTGCGGCGCAAGGCGACATAGGCAAGCTCTATGGTCGCGGCAAGTTGTTGTTGGGCCGGTGCCGGATCATCCGGCCATACCAAGACATCCTGCGCGGCCTTGATATCCTTGCGAAACCGGCGCGGTGCCTGCCAGGGCCCATAGACCCACATCGCCGCTTTTACAGCCTGCAAGCCCGTCACATCCGGGCGGACCTTCGTACCCCCCGGAAACGCAGCCGCAAAAACCTGCGGATCGCGAAAGAAATGCACCCCGCTGGTGGCCCTTGGGTTGCATTCTATCGCAACCAAAGCACCTGTTTGTTGCCGGATCAGATCAAATGACACTTGGCCTGTCCAAGCGGTGCCTTCCACAAACCGGGCCACAAATGCTCCAACGGCCGGATCATCATCGCGAACAAACGCAATCCCGGCCCCCTTTCCTGCGCGGTAGGGCGATCGATAGGCCGACCACGCCACCAACCGTCCCGCATAGGCCAGCGCATAAACGCTGACCTCATCGCCTGCGACAAAATCCTGTGCGACCCACGGGCGGGCGGTGGATGGCGCAATAGTGGGCACCTCTGGGCGGATGAAAACGTCTGTCGCAAAACGGGACCAGACCGGCTTGAACACCAAATGCCCAGACTGGGCACGCAGCAATGCGACATCCGCTTCTGACTGCAACAGACGGGTGTCCGGCACCGCCAACCCCAATGAGCCAGCCAACTCGGTGAAATCGTATTTGTTATGGGCCCGCACCAACATATCCAAATCCGGGGCAAGCAAGGGGGCATCCATCGTCCCGTCCTGCCAAATGGTGGCAAGATGAAACACCTCTTCACAGGTCGGCACGACCAGCTCAATCGCATGATCTGCAATGGCAGCCTTGATCGCATCCGCATAAACCGCCCCGTCCCGGTTTGCCGCAGGCAACAAAACATAAGCAGCACAGGCCCGCGAGACCGAAGAAATCGTTTGGCGTAAACTATCGGCCATGACCACATGATGCCCCCCGTCATGCAAAAGCCGCGCCAGATGCAGCGCTGCGGGGGCTCGCGCGCCTGTGATCAAGATCCGGCTCATGTTGCACGACCAAAGCGGTTTTCCACCCGGCGCAGCTTCCGTGACCCATCCATAGGCAACGGATCGGAACGCACGCTCACCTGCGCCGTCACCCCTTTGCGGACAAAAAGTGCTGCAAAAGCGCCCTCAACTGCGGCTATATCAACACCTTCCGGGACCAGTACATCCACCTGATCAGCCGCCATTTGGATCACCCGAAAATCCGTAATCCGCCGGTCCGCGTCGACCACCGCATTGCGCAGCACATCCGGCGTCAACATCCCACCCGGCAAATCAAAGCAATCATCCGCCCGCCCCACGACCTCGGCCACTGTGCGATGCGGCAAACCGCAGGCACAGGGCGGGCCAAGCCGCACCAGATCATTCATCCGGTAGCGCGCCATGATCTGCACATCACGGGAAAAATCACTGATGATCACCTCACGCAACGCGGGATCATCGGCCACGGGCGGCAGCTCAAAATGCATCGTATCTTCACACAGATGCAATACGCCCAATGGGCAAGTGACGGCCAGCAACCCCTCGGTCGCCATATAGATCTGGCCCAAAGTCAGATCAAAATAACGCTCAATCACTGCCCGATCCAAATCGTCGAGTTTTTCGGCGCCTGAGAAAACATGGGTTGGACGAAGCGGTGCTTTCTTCTCGGCCAAAAGGCGCAAAATCTTGGGCGGGGCGATGATGACAGTTGGCAAAAATGCACACATATCATCCCACCAATCTTCACCTACGTCAAAAAATCGCAACTTCAGGCGGCTGAACCGATTGGCGCTTTCATAAAGCGGCGTGTTCAGTGGCAGCAGCACAGCAACCCGGTGCCGCTGGCGCCAGAAACCGGGCAACGCCTTGGCCAAGATCGTGCCTAACCAGCGAAACCGCTCGGCCTGCGAGATCACGAACAACCCGCGGTTCCCACTTGTCCCGGTACTGGCCCCAACGATGTAGGGCCCGATGGTCTTGTCACCCGCAAAGGCCGTCCAGCCCATCTCGGCCGTGACGCTTGCCGTATTAAACGCCGCAAAATCCGCCATCAGGGTGGCCTTATCCACAATCGGCAAATCGTCCAACCGCGCCTGCGCGCGGCCAGCGTAAAACCCAACATGCGGCACACAAACACGCAACCACCGCGCCAAGCGGCGCTGCGCCAAAGCCTCCAACTGCAAACGCCCACGCACCCGCGACGCCTGCCAATAGGCGATCAGCGCATGACGGATCTCAAACACCACTTGGGGTCCAATCATAGGGGCTGACGTCGGGATCATGACAGGTCATAATCTCTCCGCCCGCCGCAGCAAACGCACGCACGAACGCAACGCTGTCCAGCCATGCGGCCTTGTCCACCACGCTTAGGCTCAGCGGCAACCCCGGCACGCGATCCTCTAAAATCGCTGTGCGCATCCATTGCGTATCCACAGCATAAAGCAACGGCTGTTCGCCCGGAAAACAAAGCCCAAAATGCCCCGGCGCATGCCCCAGCAAGGGCACCCCAAGAACAGAGCCATCGCCCAACAGATCAAACCCCTGCCCCAGCCCAAACGGCAAATCAACCTTACCGCCAGCGCGCATCTCATCCTGCCGCTCCGCGAAATCATCCGGCAGTAATTCATTGAAAGCCACATGGCGCAGCGTGCCCTTGACCAAACCATCCGAAGTGAAGCGGGCATTGGGAAAATCGCGTAAGTAAGCCACATGATCCGCGTGCAGATGCGTGACGATCACCCGTTTCACATCCCCCGGAAGGAACCCGTGATCGGCCAATAGGGCCAGCGGGCTTTCTAACGGGTTCAACTGCACAGGCACCGCCGCCGCATAAATCCGCAAAGGCAAACTGCGACGCGGCGCAGAGGTTACGCGGGGACCATAGCCCGTATCAATCAGAACGGGCCCCAGATCAGGATGCACAATCAGCCCGCAGCGCACACGTAGGTTCACGCGGCCACGCCCACCGCGCAAAACATAGCGCAACCATGTGGAAACAAAGGCCGTATTGGCAAAAACCGGTCGGGTCACAACACCCCCGCCCGCAGCTTACCATCAGCAAAGGTGCGGCGCAGCCCCTCCTCAAAACTGACCTGAGGGGTCCAGCCCAATACACGTGCGGCTTTGGCAATATCCATGGTCTGACGATAGCGCAAAATACCCAAAGCGTAAGCCGTCACAGGTGGCTCTGGACGCGTGGGCAAGCGGCTTGCCACAGCTTCCATCACGCGAACAGCGCGCAACGCGGGCCCAAAGGGGACCCGCCGCCAACGCAGATCGACACCGCTCGCAGCGCAGGCCGCCGCAATCACCTGCGGCAAAGGCACGCCCACACCACCCGAGACATTCAAAACCTCCCCCGAAATATCCGGTCCGGTCCGGATCGCGGCCAAGACAGCCGCAACAACATCGTCGACATGGGTGATATCGGTCGCACCCGCTTGGGCAAACCGCGGGACAGGGCGGCGCCCTGCCACACGCATCAACCGAGGCAACAAAGCCGTATCCCCTGCCCCATAAATTCCACGAGGGCGGATCACCAAAGGACCAATCTCAGGCCGCGCCAAAACGGCCAACTCCGCCTGACGCTTGGTCGATGCATAATCATTCACAAAGTCCGCAGGCAGCTGATGTTCCTGCAGCCCCTCTTGATCGGCAAAACGAAAATAAACACTCGCAGTCGAGATAAACACAAACCGACAGACACCCATGTCGGCAGCCATGGCCACCAAATGCCGGGTCGCATCCACGTTAGCTTGTTCAAACGCAGCCCGGCAGCCCCAAGGCGATGACAGACCGGCGCAATGGACTATCGTGTGGCAAGGACCGATGCGATCGCGGTCCGCCCAGGCGATCGGCGCGCGTAAATCCAGCGGCACAGCGCGAATGCCTTTCAGGCGCAAACGGTCCAGCGCTTCGGGATTGCGACCCGTCGCCACAACGCCCTCATCACGTAAAGCCATCGCCACATGCGATCCCAGAAACCCGGTCGCACCTGTGACCAGTACCCCCATCAGAAGGTCACCGCAGCGCCGCCAAAAGACACCCCCGCAGACGTTCCCAACAACAACAGCTTTGCGCCGGGTGCAAGACGGTCGCGTGCATGGGCCATTGCGAAAGGAATAGAAGCAGCAATCTGATTGCCAACGTCCCTGCTAATATCAACGACCTTCGCAGGATCAAAAGCACATTGGCGAACCATATGGGCCAAGGCCATCGGGCTGGCCTGATGGGGGATAACCAGATCGATCTCATCGCGATGCCAGCCAGCCTCTGCCAGTAAAGCGTCGACGAATGGGACAAAATGGGCGGCGGTCGCACGAAACAGGACCTTCCCATCCATGTTAAACACAGCATGAGCCGCGAAATCTTGTGGATCTGCATGAAAATCAAACCGGGTGCCACCAGCGCCAATGCCACAGGCCTCATAGTGCGACGGGTGGGTCTCAAAGCGGGTAAATATCGGGGCATCCCCCGGCTCCAGCACAACCGCCGCCGCACCATCTCCGAACAACCCGGCGACCTGCGGCTTCTCTGGCCAAGGCAAGGCACGAGACGCAACCTCGGATGACACAATCAACGCACGGCGATAGCGGCCTGCTTGCAACAAGGCCGCCGCATGCTCAAGAGCGGAGACAAAGCTCAGACAGGTGCTATTGAGGTCCAAACCAAAGGCAGCGCCATCAGCCATGCCCAATGCGCGCATATAGGCTGGGGCGGTTGCCGGAATAGGCTGATACGGCACGGCCTGCGCAGCCACCACCAGATCCACGTCATCCACCGACAGCCCGGCGTCATCCAAAGCCGCCCGCGCCGCCGCCGCCCCCATCGAAATCTGATCATCATCAGAACCACAGTAATACCGGATGGCCACACCGGTTTGTGCCTCAACGCAGCCAGCGGCCAAACCAAACTGAACATCCAGGCTTTGCGCCGAGTGCGCGCCCTTGGGCAAATAAGACCCGATCCCAATGATTTTCATACCGCGGTCCAACTCTTCACTTTCATTTATGAACATTGATCACGAATTTGCAAAATTGCAAGAGCACGACAGTCAGGAAAACCTGACCTGCCCGGTTTTCTTTCGGTACACAACGGCATATATCGGGGGGAATTCAAGACATCAAAGGATCCCCCAATGAGCAATGCACGGATCGGCCTAATCGGCCTTGGCACCATGGGGGCAGCACTTGCGCTCAATATCGCGGACAACGGATTTCCAATTGCCGTCTGGAACCGGACGGCGGCGACCACCAAGGGTTTTCACGGATCAGCGGGTGACCTGGCAGACCTGATCACACCGACCGAGACGCTGGAACAGCTCGTGGTGGCCATCGCAAAACCGCGCGCGATCATCCTGATGGTGCCCGCCGGGCAGGCCGTTGATGATCAAATCGCCGCATTGCGGCCCTTGCTGGACGCGGACGATCTGATCATCGACGCTGGCAACGCAAACTTCCACGATACCAACCGACGCGCACAAGAGGCAGGCGATCTGCCGTTCCTTGGCATCGGCGTATCGGGCGGCGAAGAAGGTGCGCGGTTCGGGCCCTCCATCATGGGCGGCGGGAAACGGGAATACTGGGACCGGGTGGCAGATGTGCTTGAGGCAATCTCGGCCAAACATGAGGGCACGGCTTGTGCGACATGGATGGGCGAAGAAGGGGCCGGGCATTTCGTCAAAGCGGTGCACAACGGCATCGAATATGCTGATATGCAAATGATTGCAGAGGTTTACGGCATCCTGCGCGACGGGATGGGCATGGACCCCGCCGCCATTGGCGACACATTTGCAGGTTGGGACAAGGGCCCGCTGAAATCCTACCTCATCGAAATCTCGGGCAAGGTCGCCGCGGCCACCGACCCCAAAACCGGCAAACCCATGCTGGATGTGATCGTCGATGCCGCCGGGCAAAAAGGCACCGGACGCTGGACCGTGATCGAGGCGCAGCATCTGGCCGCCCCTATCCCCGCGATTGAGGCCGCCGTGGTCGCCCGCAATCTATCGTCACAAATCGAGACACGGGCCGCGGGCGAAGCACTCTTTGGCACCGCTCCGCATCAGCTGCCCCATGACACGCTGTCGCTTGCGACCTTGGAACAAGCGCTGATCGCCGGGAAAATCCTGTGCTACGCGCAAGGGTTCGACATGATCGTCAAAGCCTCGGAAAACTTCGGTTGGGCGCTACCCCTGCCCGAAATCGCCAAGGTTTGGCGGGAAGGCTGCATCATCCGGTCAGAGATGCTTGACGATATGGCCACAGCCCTTGGGGAAGACGAAAACCGCAACCTGATGTTCGCTCCGCGCTTTGCAGAGCAGTTGAAATCAAGCCACGACGCACTGCGGCAGGTGGTGGCGCAAGCGGCCTTGCACGGGCTGCCCCTGCCTGCCTTGTCATCGGGGCTGGCCTATTTCGACACGATGCGCACAGCGCGCGGCACGGCGAATATGATCCAAGGACAACGCGACTTTTTCGGCGCACATGGATTTGCACGGGTTGACGGCGGCAGCGGGCATCATGGACCGTGGGGCGCATCTTGATGCGGGCGTTTCTAGCCATCTCTCTCGCGGCTCTGTGCGGCGGGCCGGCCCTTGGCCAATCATCCTTCTCCAGCAATAATCAGCCGCGTGTCATTACGGGACTGGCGGATTTGGATTTCTGGACCGAATTGGTCACTGGCGGCACCTGCACACCTGAACGGCTTTCAAACGCACTGTCAACGGATCGGGCGCGGACCGCCTGTGAGACAAATGATGGGGCATGCTACGAACGCGCGGGGACAGCTGTCACAATTGCTTGTATCTCCGGCGATGAACTGACGGCGGGTTGCATCGCAGAATACGGCTCGCCTGGAACGCCAGCTTTTGAGGATTGCCTTGCACTTTCATTGAACACCGAAACACGGCCGATCGGTGGATTGAGCAACGCCAATGACAAGGCTGACGAATTCCTCACAGCGTCCACCGCCCTGATCAGAGAAGATCTACCAAATGCGGTCGAAGTCACAGGACGCACCAGCCTGACCTTCCCCGAGCGGCGGCGGATCCTTGATGCGATCGAAAATGCACAAGCCGTCGAGCTGTTCGATTGCGAGGCGGGCAATGACATTGCGGATGTCGATCAATGCCGCGATTTATCGGGGTTTCGGTATCTCGAAGAAGTCGCGCGGTTCAGCAGCCTGGCACATGGGTTAAACCGTTAACGCTTCCCTGCTTGTCACAAGGCTATGACCAAAATGAATTTCGGGTCTGTACATACGCAATATGTACAGCTTCTGTACGCGATGCATATACCGCAGTTTCGGGTTATCCCAGCGCGTATCCAGCACCGCGTACCGTGCGCACGGGGTCACTGCCGCCATGTTGCGTCAGCACTTTGCGCAAGCGTCCGACATGCACATCCACGGTCCGCGTATCGACGTAGATATCACGCCCCCAAACCCGGTCCAGCAGCATATCACGCGACCAGACCCGCCCCGGTTTCTCCATAAACGTGGACAGCAAACGGAACTCCGTTGGCCCAAGTTTTAAAGGGTTTTCATCACGCGTCACCCGGTGTGTTTCCGCATCCAACACGATGTCATCAAAGGTCAGTACCTGCCCAACGGTCGCAGGACGGACACGGCGCAACTGGGTACGGACACGGGCCATCAATTCGGACACGGAATAGGGTTTGACGACATAATCGTCAGCGCCCGTTTCCAGACCGCGCACCTTGTCAACTTCTTCTGAACGGGCCGAAAGCATAATGATCGGAATAGCCCGGGTCTCGGGCTTGATCTTCAAACGACGACACACCTCAATCCCGGAAAGGTTCGGCATCATCCAATCAAGGACAATCACATCGGGAACATCTTCTTCGACGCACAGAAGACCCTCTTCACCATTTTCAGCACGGGTTACACGAAACCCCTCGGCCTCCAAATTGTAGGCCAAGACTTCCCGTTGGGCGGCTTCATCTTCGACAATCAGAACGTGGGGTTGTTGCGCCATGGGACTTAACTCGGCTCTGTAACGAAAGAAGTGTGGTCACTTTTTGGGCGTGCCTCATCAGGCATTTCGCCGGTGACAAGATAGATGATCTGTTCGGCCATATTGGTCGTCAAATCACCCATGCGTTCAATGTTCTTGGCCATGAAATGCAGGTGCATACACGATGTGATATTCCGCGGATCTTCCATCATGAAGGTCAGGAATTCGCGGAACAAAGCGTTGTACATCTGGTCCACTTCCTGATCACGCTGGCGGACATCTTCGGCCAAATCAGCATCGCCGCGCATGTACGCATCAAGAACATCCTTCAGCATCCCTTGCACTTCGCGGGCCATACGACGCAACGCCGCATCCGATCCATTGACGGGATTCATCTCTACCAAAACACTGGTACGTTTGGCGATATTCTTGGCGTAATCACCAATCCGTTCTAGCGACGCGGCCAGACGAAGGACTGTAAGGACGGAACGTAAGTCTTTGGAAACAGGGGCCCTTAACGCAATGGTACGCGCCGCCTCTTCATTAATTTGGACCTCAAGCGCGTCGATGACTTTATCACCTGCACGCACCTCCTCGGCCAACTCAATATCGCGTTCCGCAAGCGATTTTGCGGCCTTCAAAATTGCCTCTTCGACGTGACCGCCCATTTGCATGATCAGGGTCGTGATACCTTCAAGATCGCGGTCGTAGGCAGAGGAAATATGTTCGTTCATCAAATTGCTCCTTACCCGATCCGGCCGGAAATATAGCTTTCCGTGCGCGGGTCCTGCGGGTTGGTGAAAATCTTATCTGTGTCGTCAAACTCAACAAGGTTGCCCAAGTGGAAAAACGCCGTCTTCTGGCTGACACGGGCGGCCTGCTGCATCGAGTGCGTGACAATCACAACCGAGAAGCTTTGACGCAATTCGTCAATCAATTCCTCAACTTGCGCTGTGGCAATCGGGTCAAGCGCCGAGCATGGTTCATCCATCAACAGCACTTCCGGCTGCGTGGCAATCGCACGGGCGATACACAAGCGTTGCTGCTGACCACCGGACATACCCGTCCCTGCCGCATCAAGCCGATCTTTCACCTCGTCCCAAAGTGCAGCTTTGCGCAGCGACTTCTCGACGATTTCGTCCAACTCAGCCTTATTGCGCGCTAACCCGTGAATTTTCGGGCCATAGGCCACATTGTCATAGATCGACTTTGGGAAAGGGTTCGGTTTTTGAAACACCATACCCACCTTTGCGCGCAGCTGCACCGGATCGACATTGGGATGATAAATATCCTCACCATCAATCAGGATGTCCCCTTCAACACGGCAAATATCAATCGTGTCGTTCATCCGGTTGATGCATCGAAGGAAAGTAGACTTGCCGCAGCCTGATGGGCCGATAAAGGCGGTGACCGTCTTATCCGCGATCTCGACATCGACGTCCTTGATGGCGTGGTTTTCGCCATAATAGACCTGCACGGTATTGGCTTTGATTTTGATGTCTTGTTGGGTGCTCATTGCACGCTCCACATGTACCATATCTTCCATTTTTCAGGCCTCCTACCAGCGCCGCTCAAAGCGACGGCGCAAAATGATGGCTATGATGTTCATCGTCAGCAGGAACAGTAATAGCACGATAATACCGCCCCAAGCCCGTTCGTAATAGGCTGGATCGGCACGTTTGGCCCATTCGTAGATTTGGGCAGGCATGGCCGAGTTCGGGTCGAGAAAGCCCGACGCCACTCCATCAGGATAGTTCGAAGCAATATACCCCACCATCCCGATCAGCAGCAGCGGTGCTGTTTCGCCCAAAGCCTGCGCCAATCCGATAATCGTCCCAGTCAGGATACCCGGCATCGCCAGAGGCAGCACATGGTGGAACACCGATTGCATCTTTGACGCGCCCACACCCAGGGCCGCATCGCGGATCGATGGTGGCACAGCTTTCAAAGATGCCCGGGTTGAGATCACGATGGTCGGCAAGGTCATCAACGTCAGTGTCAGACCACCGACCAGCGGGGCAGATTGCGGCAGGTGCGCGAACTGGATGAATACAGCCAAGCCCAAGATCCCAAAGACAATCGACGGGACCGCCGCAAGATTTGAGATGTTCACTTCGATCAGATCAGTAAACTTGTTCTGCGGTGCAAATTCTTCCAGATAGATCGAGGCCGCGACGCCAATAGGCAAAGCCGCGAAAAGCACCACGATCATCATGAAAAACGAGCCTAGCATCGACACACCGATCCCTGCCTGCTCAGGCCTGCTTTCGGATGCGTCGGCCCCAAGGATGAAATCCCAGTTGAACACACGTTCCGTCGAGCCGCGCGTCACCATTTCATCAATCAGATCAAGGTGGGCTGCGTCTAGGTTCCTGTCACGGGCGAGGTCTTCGCGCTGCACGCGGCCTTTCAGATAGCCATCGACGCGGGATGAGGCAAGCAGTCGGAATTCGACCGTTTCCCCGATTTGGTCAGGGTTCTCAATCACATAGTTCCGCACGACTGCGGCAGCAGAGGCCGATAGGATTTTGGTCAAATCGCCGTCAGAGACTTCGGTTTCAATATCCGCTGTCTCTGCGATCAAAGCCGCGCCGATCAGCGGGTTGTATCCAAAGGTCGACACTTTTCTAATGTCTTCGAGGCTGCGGTTCCCGTTGGGGTCCAGATTCTCTTCGGCCAGTTCCACCTCAAGGTTGATGAAGGTCTGGGTGAATGCAGGGATACCGTTGTTGATGATCGCCCAAAGCAAGGCCAGCAGAAAGAGCAGCCCGATAGAGATCGCGGCGATCCCATAGGCCCGGAACCGTTTTTCAGCAGCATTGCGGCGCTTGGTCCGGTCGTCCTGCTCCAAAAGGGATTTCCCTTTCGATGCCGTGCCCGGAATTGGATTTGCGGTTGCGTCAGTCATTAGTCGTACTGCTCCCGGTATTTGCGGACGATATAAAGTGCAAAGATATTCAGCCCCAGTGTGATGACGAACAAGGTGATCCCAAGGGCAAAGGCCACCAGCGCCTCGGGCGAGGCAAAGTCACTGTCGCCTGTCAGCTGGCTGACGATCTTGGCTGTCACAGTGGTCATGGCTTCAAATGGGTTCAGGCTAAGGCGGGCTGCGGCACCTGCCCCAAGCACCACGATCATGGTCTCGCCAATCGCACGGGACGCGGCCAACAGGATGGCCCCAACAATACCTGGCAAAGCGGCGGGCAGGATCACTTGGCGCACCGTTTCTGATTGGGTCGCCCCCAGCCCATATGACCCGTCGCGCATGGCTTGTGGGACCGCGTTGATAATATCGTCTGACAAAGAGCTGACGAATGGGATCAGCATGATGCCCATAACCAGACCGGCCGTCATCACGGCGGTCCCGCCAGACATCCAACCAACACCCAACAGCCCGTCGTTGCCAAACACATCCACCAGCAACGGACCCACCGTCAGCAAGGCGAACAGGCCATAAACAATGGTTGGAATCCCCGCCAGTATTTCAAGCAAAGGCTTGGCAACCGAGCGCACTCTTTTTGAGGCATATTCCGAAAGGTAGATCGCCGCGAACAAGCCCAGCGGCACTGCCACCAGCAAAGCAACAAATGAGATATACAGCGTACCCCAAAGCAGCGGCAGAATGCCCAGTTCAGAACCGCCACCGCGACCTGAAAAGCTTGGGTTCCAGCGTAGCCCCAGGAAAAATTCGCTGGCGGCATAAAGGCGGAAGAATTCGATCGTGTTGAAAATCAGCGACAATATGATGCCCAGTGTCGTTAGTACCGCGATTGATGCCGCGCAGATCAGCAACATCAAAACTCCGCGTTCGACCACATTGCGGGCTCGGAAATCCTTGGTCGTCGCGCGATACGACATCGCAAGGCCTGCGAGCGCGGCAGCGATGACTGCGATTGTCTTCAACAGGTTACCCCGGTTTGCCATGACGCGGTAACGCTGTGCTGCACGCAGCGTGTCAGCAGATACTTCAGAGCCCAAAGCGACCCCAACGCTAGCCAGTAGCGCGCGTACATCGGTGGTATCAAACGCGATCTCAGAGGCCTCATCTCGCGCCAGAACGCCTTGGGTCACAGCCGCATCCAGCCCTTCTGACACGCGTCGCACATCGGACATCACCAGACTGCGAGACCCAGCAGCTTCAATATTATCAGCAGACAGCATGCCCGAGACCGCGTTGTTGATTGCAAAAGGTTGGGCAATCAACCAAAGCGCCAAAACCCCAATTGCAGGGATCATCGTCGAAAAACCGACATTGGCGCCGTAGTAGAATGGGAGTGAATGCAGGTTGCGCATGTCGCCTTCGCCTGATGCCATCGCGCGGTTTCTTCCTATCAGAAAACCAATAGCGCCAAGGCCGAAGACAATGATGACGATAAGCAGATTTGACATCTGGGGCCCCTAATTCAGGTTGGTGCAAGTCTTTCGCACCTAGCAAGATCAACAATCATTGGCCCGATTGTTGATCGTATTCAAAAGAGGTGGCCCGCCCGACTGACGGACCACCAATAAGCATAATAGCTTACATAGTCTCTTCAGCGGCAACCATTGCTTGTGTCTCACCCAAGGCAGGGTCAGCAACAAGACCATAGCTTGACAGCGGGCCAGATGGGCCAGCGATCTCGTTTGAGACGAAGAATTCAGCGAATTCTTTCAGGCCTGGGATCACACCGATGTGGGCCGCTTTGATGTAGAAATACAGCGGACGCGATACAGGGTATTCGCCAGTTGAGATGCTCTCGGTTGTTGGCTCAACACCGGACATTGTTGCCACTTTCAGCTTGTCTGTGTTGTTTTCGTAGAAAGCCAGACCAAACACACCGATGCCGTTTGCGTTTGCATCGATACGCGCGAGTGTTTCTGTGTAGTCACCGTCGATGTCGACAGAGCGGCCATCTGTGCGCACAGCCAGACATGCATCTTCTGCGTCGTCCTCGGACATACCAGATTCGATCATCGCCTCGAAAGCGCCTGTCGCTTCACAGCCAGCAGCAACGACCTGCTCTTCGAACACTTCACGTGTGCCGTGCTTGGTGCCCGGGATGAAGGCCAAGATTTCTTCGGACGGCAGATCCGCGTTGAAGTCGGACCACATTGTATACGGGTTGTCGACCAACTCACCATCGACCACAACCTTAGGGGCCAATGCGTTGAAGATATCGGCAGGCTCAAACGCAGTATATGCGGGGCCATCCAGCTGGGATGCGAAGACGATCCCATCGTAGCCAATGCGAACTTCAACGATGTCTGTCACGCCAGCAGCGGCACAGGCTTCGACTTCTGCAGGACGGATCGCACGGGATGCGTTTGCGATATCGATGGTGTTTTCACCGACGCCTTCGCAGAAACGCTTCAGACCGGCAGATGAACCGCCTGATTCGACAACAGGTGTTGGGAATTCAAAGTTTTCGCCGAATGCTTCAGCAACGATTGATGCATATGGCAAAACGGTGGAAGAACCAGCAACTTGCACGTTGTCACGTGCAAATGAAGTTGTGGCAGTAAGGGCAATAACCGCGGTTGTCGCGGTCAGTTTCATGATCGACATCAAATCACTCCTGTCAGTCAAACATTGATCGCACGCGAGCCGTGCCATCATCTCGGCCCGTTTACGTGGGCTTGCCCAACGCTTTTGTGACAGTTGTGTAAAAGTTTTATGACACTCAACTTGAGGGTAGAAAAACAGACACCGTGGTGCCCTCACCCTGTTCACTTTCAATCAGCAAACGGCCCCGGTGCCGGTTCACAATATGCTTGACGATAGCAAGCCCCAACCCGGTGCCCCCAACCTCGCGTGAGCGGTGATTATCGACGCGGTAGAACCGCTCGGTCAAGCGCGCCAGATGGTGGGACGCAATGCCTTCCCCCTGATCCGCGACGCTAATTTGCACACCTTCCGCCCGCAAACGCGGATGCTGTTCCTTTGGCGAAAGGGTGACCGTCACGGATTTTCCTGCGGCACCGTACTTTATCCCGTTCTCAACAAGGTTCGTAAACACTTGCACCAGCTGGCCTGCATCACCGGGCACCATTTCGTCTTGGCCGGCCCCAGCGAGTGTTACGGTCACACCGGCACTCTCAGCCTGGGGTTCCAACCCTTTGATCACGGACGATAAAAGTGCGGCCAAATCAACATGCTCGCGCGGGCGCACCCGTTCGTCTTCTTCCACACGGCTTAGCGACAGCAAGTCATCGACCAAACGGGTCATTCGACTAGCCTCATGCGCCATGATTTCCAGAAACCTTTCTCGGGCCTTGGCATCATCACGGGCCGCACCGCTGAGCGTTTCGATGAACCCCAATAGCGCGGTCAAAGGTGTGCGCAGTTCGTGGCTGACATTGGCAACAAAATCGCGGCGCATCTTACCAGCCTCCTCGGCCGCTGTCTGATCTTCAAATGACAAAACGATATCACCCTCAGCGGCAGCCAATGACACTCGGTAGGTCGTATCCCTGTCCCCATCCCGGCCGACAAAGCGAGTAGCCGCCGTGCCGCCGGATTGCCGGACCTTGGCAATTGCATCGATCAGTGCCGGTTGGCGCAAGGCCGTAATGTAGTGCCGTCCAATCAAGTTTGTCCCCAACACCACATCCAGCGGCGCATTGGCCGCGCGCACGCGTTCATCCGGTCCGATCAAAAGGACCGGCATCGGCAATGCCTCTAAGACTGTGGCAATACGTTCTGCTGTCATCTGCGATCCCCAAATTTTTGCAAATACTGGTCTCGCTTTCGGGTATATGTCCACAGCTTGGTTAAATAATTTTTCATACTCAGGGAACAAACCGTGCAACCCCAGCGTTAACTCATCACTGAACCACTCATAGTATAAATTATTTTGTTGAGGCTAACATGTCACCACAATCGCAGCGGAAGACCAACACTCAACTCCCTGAGGTCATAGGCCACCTTTCTAACAACACACTGATTGTTGGCGACTTAGCCCGTTGGGAAGCCGAAGGTCGTATGAAAACCACCCTCGCTGACTATCGATATATCGAAATTAAGTCACTTACCGCCGAGGTTGTGCAGGACGTGGAACCAGAAATCATCTTATCGCCCTTGGTTGGCGATGATTTTGACGCCGTAGACGTTGCGGCCAAGCTGACAGAGCTGCAGTTCAACGGAAAATACCGCGCAATTGCCGATGATTTGCCCGATGCTGATCTGATCCGCAGCGAAATCAGGTCCTTTGCACCGGAACTTGATTTTGATCTGTTACTCATGCCCGCCGAATTCTAAAGCGGGCGCAATTCTTGCGCGAAGCGTGCTGCATTCTCTTGGTAATGGAGTGCGGACATCTTCAGCCCGTTGATGGCATTCGCATCCAGTTCGCGGATCACTTTGCCAGGCGCGCCCATCACAAGAGAGCCATCCGGGATCACCTTGCCTTCTGTAATCAACGCCCCTGCCCCGATCAGGCAATTGGCCCCGATCACCGCACCATTCAATACCGTCGCCCCCATCCCGATCAGGCTGTTTTCACCGATGGTGCATCCATGCAGCATCGCTTTATGGCCCACCGTGCAACCAACGCCGATCGTCAGCGGAAACCCCATGTCTGTATGCAGTACGCAGTTTTCCTGAATATTGCTGCCCTCACCCACCGCGATCAATTCATTGTCGCCGCGCAGCGTGCTGCCGAACCAAACCGAGGTTTTGGCAGCCAAGCTCACATGTCCAATAATGTGACAGCCCGGAGCAACCCAAGCCTCCGCTGCAACCTGTGGTGCAATATTGCCAAGCGCATAAAGGCTCATACCCGTTCCCCGAATTCCGTCTGCAGCTGACGCACATGATCAACCAAGGAAGGTTGCTGTGACCGGCGCAGGCGTTCGGCACCGATGATCGTCTTCAGCTTATCCTCAGTTTGGTCCAGGTCGTCATTCACCAAAACATAGTCATACCCGTCCCAATGGCTAATCTCGTCCCAACTCTTTTGCATCCGCTTCTCAATGACATCCTCGGCGTCCTGCCCCCGTTTAACCAAGCGCCTATGCAATTCGGTGATCGAAGGAGGCAGAATGAAGATCGATAAGACATGTTCTTGTAGAGCCGAGTTACTGATCTGCTGTGCGCCTTGCCAGTCGATATCAAACAGGACGTCACGCCCCGCATCAACGGCCGCCTTTACCGGGGCTTGTGGCGAGCCATAGTAGTTGCCAAAGACCCGTGCATGTTCCAGCATTTCGCCCTCCGCCACCCCCGCCTGAAAGTCTGCGACCGACACAAAAAAGTAATCCTGCCCCTCAACTTCGCCTTCTCGCGCGGGTCGGGTTGTGGCTGACACCGAAAAGCGCAGCGTATCGTCCCAATTGCGCAAGCGCCTTGCCAGCGTGGATTTCCCAGCCCCAGAGGGCGATGAAAGGATGATCAAAAGGCCACGTCGCGACATCAGTTACTCCACATTCTGAATCTGTTCACGCATCTGGTCGATCACAGCTTTCAAATCCAATCCAATCGCTGTCAGATCCGTGGACTGCGCTTTGGCGCAAAGGGTATTCGCCTCACGGTTAAATTCTTGTGCTAGAAAATCCAGTTTTCGTCCCGACGCCTCGGGTGCTGCCAAAAGTGCGCGCGCGGCGGCCACATGGGCCCGCAACCGGTCGATTTCTTCGGTCACGTCGGATTTGACAGCAAGCACCGCAAGCTCTTGGGCGACCCGCCCTTCATCTACACCGCTGACATCTTCCATAACGCGCTGCAGCGCTGCGGTCAGGTTGGCTTTGACCTGAGGCGCACGATCCTCGGACGCTTGGATCGCACGTTCCGTCAGCGCAGCAATCTGTGTCAACTGATCTGCGATAAGTTGGCCCAAAACCGCGCCCTCACTTTCACGCATTGTTGCAAAGTCAAACACCAAGGGGCCAACATCTGCGATCAATGCTTCCACGAGCGCCTCGGAATCATCGTCGGGCTGCGCCGCAACCAAGACCCCACGTTGGGCCAAGACATCAGCGGCTGTGGGCTGACCCAAGGTGACGCCCATCGCAAAGGCGCGTTCCTGTACCGCATCCAAGGCGGACAGGACGCCTTCCAGCTGCGCTTCGTCGATAGCCAGACCTTTGCTGGTTTCTTCACGGGTAAAGCGTAGATTGACCGTCACGTTGCCGCGCGTCAGTGCTTTGGTCAATGTGGTGCGCAGGTTCTGTTCAAGCCCGGCTAATCCATCAGGCACCCGAATACGCAAATCAAGCCCGC
Source organism: uncultured Paracoccaceae bacterium (assembly GCA_947501555.1). Taxonomy (GTDB): domain Bacteria; phylum Pseudomonadota; class Alphaproteobacteria; order Rhodobacterales; family Rhodobacteraceae; genus Yoonia. The sequence continues at coordinate 555,839 of CANMWG010000001.1, read as the reverse complement.
GGGCGTTCACACCGCGCATTTCCCAGCTCCAAGACACAAGGCCAAGCGCGCCAGTTCGGCTCGCAAATGCAGTCATCGATTTCGTCATGAAGTGTCCTGTTTTACGTTGTCTGGAACAGGACCTACGTGAAAAACAGCATGCGGGGCAAGTCCGCCTTGAAACCCAGATTAACCGTTTAACACTTAATTAAGTGAACTGGGCGGTAAGATTTGTTAAATTCCTATTAACGAAAATCTGCGACAGTCGGGACACCGGCTACCGCTCAGCCACTTGAGGTCATTATGAACATTGTTACCGAAATACCGCAACGCCGCCGTACCGATTCCGCGACACCACGGAACCCAACACTGCAGAGCCTCGAGAAGTACTGGCGCGCCCTGCGTCATGCACAGCGGATCCCATCACGCAATGATATCGAACCACGTCAAATCGACGAAGCCCTGCCGCATGCATTTATCCTGCAGCGTGTAGCCCCTGGCGTCGCCCGGATGCGGGTCGCCGGTCAGCAGTTGCACGATCTGTTGAAAATGGATGCACGCGGCATGCCTGTCAGCGCATTCTTTGTACCTGATGCCCGCGACCAGATCGCCGAACTTGTCGAAAGCGCGTTTAAATCGCCTGCGATTGTATCCATTCAGGTGGTTTCGCACGGCTCGTTACTGCGCAATGAGGTGACCGGCACGATGTTGTTGCTGCCATTGCGCGATGCAAAGGGTGACACGACGCGGATCCTTGGTGCACTGGTCACAGACGGCAACCGCGGCAACCGCCCGCGCCGGTTTGAAATCGCACAAGGCGTCCCTATTCGCCACGAACCTCAGGCCCCGCAGTTGGCCAGTGTCCAGTCAATCCCGCGCCCTGAAAAACCAAAAGAACGCAGCCCAGCAGGCCGCGTCCTTCGGTTGGTCGTCAATAACGGGTAATTTAACCCGCTTTGGCCTGCTGCATGGTTGTGCGGCGGGCCGAAAGCTCTTCCGCCACCAAGAATGCAAGTTCTAGCGATTGCGATGCGTTCAGGCGTGGATCACAAGCCGTGTGATACCGGCTGGACAGATCCTCATCCGTAACAGCGCGCACGCCGCCCGTGCATTCGGTGACATCCTTGCCTGTCATTTCAAAATGCACACCGCCTGGGATTGTGCCTTCTGCGTTGTGGACAGCGAAGAATTCCTTCACCTCGCGCAGCACACTTTCAAACGGGCGGGTCTTGTACCCTGTTGAGGATTTGATCGTGTTGCCGTGCATCGCATCACAGGTCCAAACAACGTTGGCACCTTCTTCTTCGACAGCACGGATCAGACGTGGCAAATGCTCACCCACAGACCCGGCCCCAAAACGGGCAATCAACGTCAGACGCCCAGCTTCGTTTTGCGGGTTCAAAGACGCCATCAACGATTTGAGATGGCCGGACGTCATGGACGGTCCGCATTTCAGACCAATGGGGTTCTGCACACCTTTGCAGAATTCCACATGCGCCCCATCAGGCTGACGGGTCCGGTCGCCAATCCAGATCATGTGCCCTGAGCCTGCAAGCCATTTGCCAGAGGTCGAATCCAGACGACACAGCGCTTCTTCATATTCCAGCAACAACGCTTCATGACTTGTGTAGAAATCAACCGTCTGCAATTCGTGGTTGGTTTCAGTGGTCAGACCGGCGGCCTCCATGAAATCAAGTGTATCGCTGATCCGACCCGCCATATCGCTGTATTTCTTAACCTCATTTTGGTCAGTAAAGCCCAGGGTCCATTTGTGGACCTCATGCACATTGGCAAAACCACCGGTCGAGAATGCGCGCAACAGGTTCAGCGTGGCGGCAGCCTGTAGGTAGGCCTGCAGCATCCGCTCAGGATCAGGAATGCGGCTGTCAGAAGTAAAGTCAAAACCATTGATGATATCACCACGGTAGCTTGGCAGCTCGACGCCATCGACGGTCTCAGTCGGGGCCGAGCGCGGCTTGGCCATTTGACCGGCCATCCGGCCGACTTTGACCACGGGAACTTTGGCACCATAGGTCAAGACCATCGCCATCTGCAACATGACCTTAAACGTGTCACGAATGCCGTCTGCTGCGAATTCCGCAAAGCTTTCGGCACAATCGCCGCCCTGCAACAAGAATGCCTCGCCACGGCTGACAGCAGCCAGTTCGGATTTCAACTTGCGGGCCTCACCGGCAAATACCAAGGGTGGATAGCTGGCAAGGCGCGCTTCAACAGCGCTAAGGGCGGCTGCGTCAGTATACTCAGGCATCTGAACCCGGGGCTTGTTGCGCCAGTCAGATTTTTGCCAGTCAGTCATCGTCTTGCTCCATATCAATATGTGAAGGGCCTAATGCGCCTTCGGTGGCTGCGTATAACGCGTGCAACCACGCGGGCCAATGGCAAATCGATATCGGATCGAAGCACGACTAAATTATCCCTCTTGAACGATCAGAACAAAACTGATGAGGTCCGCCCAACAAACATATGGCACAGGCAACCATGCAAACAGACCAGCATATCGTCGACGTTGAACATAGCGGCAAACCACGCCGGTTTGTCTTTGTGTTGATGCAAGATTTTACAATGCTCTCATTCGCCTCAGCCCTTGATAGCCTGCGCATCGCAAACCAGACGGCGGCCAAGACGCTTTATAGTTGGCAAATTGTCGGTGAAAGCGGAACACATGTTGTCTGTTCCAACGGGTGCGAATTTCGCCTGCAAGATGATCTAGCCGAACTTGAGCGTGATGACACAATCGTTCTTTGCGGTGGTCTCAACATCAAGGACGCCACGACAAAAAAGCTGTTGGGCTGGTTGCGCCGTGAATCACGTCGGGGCGTCACAATTGCCGGGCTCTGCACGGCAGGTTACACAATGGCGCGCGCCGGTTTGTTGGATGGCAAGCGCGCGACAATCCATTGGGAAAATCAAGACAGCTTTGCAGAAGAGTTTGAAGATGTGGACCTGACAAAGTCAGTCTTCGTGGTTGATGGCAACCGGATCACAACCGCTGGTGGCACCGCTTCAATTGATCTGATGTTGAAAATCATCGCTGATGATCACGGTGAGGATTTGGCCAATGCAGTGGCTGATATCATGATCTATTCGTCAATCCGCACCGATCAGGACACCCAACGTCTTTCGATCCCGACACGCATTGGTGTGCGGCATCCAAAACTGTCCCGCGTCATTCAGATGATGGAGCAAAGCATCGAGGAGCCGATTAGCCCTGCAACACTGGCCAAAGACGTTGGCATGTCCACCCGCCAGCTGGAACGGCTGTTCCGGCGTTATCTATCCCGCAGTCCAAAGCGCTATTACATGGAGCTGCGGCTGCAAAAGGCGCGCAATCTGCTTATGCAGACAGATATGACCGTGATCAACGTCGCGCTGGCTTGCGGCTTTGCGTCACCATCGCATTTTTCCAAATGCTATCGGTCGCATTATGACACCACGCCTTACCGGGAACGTGGCAGCCATGCCGGGCGACTCTCCGTCTAACGAATGCATAATATCGGGTGGACAGAGTGGTATCGCGGCCTGTAAAGGCTAACCCACAAGCGTATCTAGGTCATTGTTATTTCACGAAACAAATGCGCCACAGGAGATACGCAACATGCAGACCATCAAGAAATCGAAATTTGCGACAATCACGTTGCTCTTGGCGCTTCTGGGCGCCGTTACGGCGGCAATGTTTGTTTTTGGAGCGCAGTTGGGTCTCTGGGAACCCATCACAGGGATGCAATACAGCCGACAGGGAAATGATCCCATCGGTTACGCCATCTGCGCACTGTCTATTGTGTGTCTGATTTATGTTTTGGGCCGTAAAGACCGGTCAGGCGTCGCTAAACCGATTATGGGACTGGTGCTCGGACTTATGGTGCTGTCGCCGACGATCATCAACAAGATCAATCCGCCACAACGTTTCCCCCCGATCCACGACATCAGCACCGATACGGTCAACCCACCCGTCTTCACCTTTCTTGACGATAATCGGCCCGGTGCGCGGAATACGCTTGTTTACGGTGGTGCCGAAGTCGCAGCCCATCAGGAATCCGCGTTTCCGGATATCGCACCCATCATAACCGGCCTCGCGCCTGCCGAGGCATTCGACCAAGCGATTGCAACTGCACAAACGCTTGGCTGGGATATCGTGGCGCAAGACGATGATGCGCTGCGCTTTGAAGCCTCGGACAAGACCCCATTCTTTGCGTTTATTGACGATATTGTTGTCGTTGTGTCCGAAGATGACGCAGGCAGCCGCGTGGACCTGCGCAGCGTTTCACGGGTTGGTCGCGGAGACCGCGGTCAGAATGCAAAGCGGGTGCGTGGCTTTATTAACGCGTTTGGCAGCAGTTCCTAAATGCGCCTTCCGGCTTTCCTTTTGGAAACTGCCTGATAATCTCTTCTCCAATGTACAGAGAGTGAACAGGGAGACTAAAATGAGAAATCTACTATTGGCCACATCGGCCGTGGCGATGATCGCAGGTGGCGCACAAGCGGAAGACATCAAAATCGGTGTGATTCTTGGCTTTACGGGGCCACTTGAATCCATCACCCCCGCCATGGGTTCCGGCGCCGAACTGGCTATGGCAGAAGTCACTGCATCTGGCGCGCTATTAGATGGTTCGACAGTCACGTCTGTCCGGGGTGACAGCACATGTATTGATGCAGGTGCGGCAACGGCTGCGGCTGAGCGTCTGATCACTTCCGATGGGGTGAACGCGATCATGGGGGCAGATTGTTCCGGTGTCACCGGCGCGATCCTCGCCAATGTGGCGCGTGCCAATGGCGTTGTTATGATTTCACCTTCCGCCACATCGCCTGGCCTGTCCACAGCGGAAGATGACGGGTTGTTCTTCCGGACAGCCCCTTCTGACGCGCGTCAGGGTGTAATTATCACCAACATTTTGCAAGATCGCGGCGTCAGCGAAGTCGCCCTGACTTACACCAACAATGACTACGGCAAAGGTCTGGCAGACGCATTCCAAGCGGAATTCGAAGCGGCTGGCGGGACTGTCACAATCTCTGCAGCGCATGAAGACGGCAAAGCCGACTACTCTGCAGAAGTTGGTGCGTTAGCCTCTGCAGGTGGCGAAGTTCTGGTTGTCGCTGGATATGTTGACCAAGGTGGGTCCGGTGTGATCCGGTCCGCGCTGGATAGCGGTGCATTTGACACATTCTACATGCCAGATGGGATGATCGGTGAAAAACTGAACGAAAACTTCGGTGATGAGCTAGAAGGTTCCTTCGGGGCCTACCCAGGTACTGACAATGCCGGTGCTGGACTTTATGTAGAACTGGCCGAGGCTGCCGGATTTGATGGCACAGGCGCGTTCTCACCTGAATCCTACGACGCAGCTGCCTTGATCATGCTGGCGATGCAGGCTGCGGGTTCCTCCGATTCCGCTGATTTCAAAGACCACGTGTTTGATGTGGCCAACGCCCCCGGCGTCGAGATCATGCCTGGTGAACTGCAAAAAGGTCTTGAATTGCTCGCGGCGGGTGAAGAAATCGACTACGTTGGCGCCTCTGCGGTGGAACTGATCGGACCTGGCGAAAGTGCGGGCAACTATCAGGAAGTCGAATTTGCGGATGGCGTATATTCCACAATCGGTTACCGTTAACCGTCAGGATTGACAAAGGGGCGGCGCGGGCCACAATCCCGCGCCGTCTTTCAAAACAGACGCGCAACAAAAAACAGCGCGCGAGGGGAAGTGAATGATTATCGTTGAAGACTTGGTGAAAACCTTTGGAGGTTTCCACGCCGTTGATGGGGCGTCTTTGACGATTCAAGAGGGATCAATCACCGGACTGATCGGGCCGAACGGGGCGGGAAAAACAACCCTTTTCAATGTGATAGCGGGCGTTCTGAAACCCACGTCAGGGCGGGTCACTATGCAGGGCGCGGATATCACGGGCCTTCCGCCGCACACCCTGTTTCACAAAGGCCTGCTGCGCACATTCCAAATCGCGCATGAATTTTCATCCATGACCGTTCGGGAAAACTTGATGATGGTGCCCGGCGACCAATCGGGCGAAACGCTCTGGAATGCCTGGATCGGACGGCGCCGGATCGCGGATGAGGAACGTGCGCTGCAGGCCAAGGCGGACGAGGTGCTCGAGTTTTTGACCATCGACCACCTGAAGGACGAAAAAGCAGGCAACCTTTCTGGCGGCCAAAAGAAACTGCTTGAGCTGGGCCGGACCATGATGGTCGACGCACAGATCGTGTTTCTGGATGAAGTGGGCGCCGGGGTGAACCGTACCCTGCTCAATACAATCGGCGATGCGATTATTCGCCTGAACAAAGAACGTAACTACACATTCGTTGTCATCGAACACGACATGGATTTTATTGGCCGCCTATGCGATCCCGTGATCTGCATGGCGGAAGGTCATGTATTGGCCGAAGGAACCTTGGCTGAAATCAAGGCGAACGAACAGGTGATCGAGGCCTATCTCGGCACCGGATTGAAGAACAAAGATAAGGTAAGTGCGACATGAAATTTCTGCTGACAATCCTATTGGGTGCCATCTTGGGTGCCGCTGGTACGCTTTATTATATTTACGTCAATCACGCAGATCCGTCCGAGCAAGCCCTGATGCGCGACACGATCACGACTTACGCCCCATTCATGGCGGAATATATCAATCCGTGAGTGAGCCTTTCCTGATCGGCGACGCCATGACCGGTGGTTATGGCAAAGGCCCTGATATTCTACATGGGTGTACCATTGCCGCCGAACGGGGCGAAATTGCCGTGATTGTTGGCCCCAACGGGGCTGGCAAATCGACTGCGATGAAGGCCGTTTTTGGCATGCTCAATGTCAACAAAGGGGCCGTCCGGCTGGATGGCGAAGACATTACGGCGCTGTCTCCCCAAGAACGCGTTGTGAAGGGCATGGGGTTTGTCCCGCAGACCTCGAACATCTTTACGTCGATGACGGTGGAAGAAAACCTAGAAATGGGTGCCTTTATCCGGCGTGACGATTTCAAGGACACGATGGCACAGGTCTATGACCTGTTCCCAATCCTGAAAGAAAAACGATTGCAGGCCGCAGGTGAGCTTTCAGGCGGTCAACGCCAGCAGGTGGCTGTTGGCCGGGCGCTGATGACCCAGCCTAAGGTCCTGATGCTGGACGAACCTACCGCAGGGGTCAGCCCCATTGTGATGGACGAGCTGTTCGACCGGATCATTGAGGTCGCCCGCACCGGCATTCCTATCCTGATGGTGGAACAGAACGCCCGGCAAGCACTTGAAATTGCAGACAAAGCCTATGTATTGGTGCAAGGTCGCAATGCGCATACTGGGACAGGAAAAGAGCTACTGGCCGATCCTGAAGTACGTCGGAGTTTTCTGGGCGGATGACCAAGATGAACCATAAACTAAATCCCTCCTGCTCGCGAAAGGGAGCCGTCTTTTGCATTTTGGGGCTATTGGCCAGCACTCAAACAGCCGTTGCGGCCCAGTTCCTTTGTAGCTTCGACGAAACCTGTACAGTTCTTACCCAGTCAGAGGAATGTACAGAAACGAACGAGATGATCTTTGTTCGCACGCCACCACACGCAGACTTTCGTTCATTCATTCCTGACCCCGACATTCAAAATTTTATCGGGGATACCAATGTTTTTGGAACGCCGGGAATTTTGCCTGGCGAAAGTGTTCCCGCGAGTTTGCGACAGTCTTTCCCGGATGGTTTCCGGCGCACAGCGGTTCGACTAAACATGACGAAGCGAACGAGGGAAGCCACGGCAGACGATGATGATCGTCTTAAAGTGATCGCCTATAGCAATGTGGTAAATAACACGGGAGCTTTGACACAGCCCAAAATGGTACTTTCCATCCACAACGACTTCGACGCGACGTTTGTTGTTGGCGCTGACCAGTGGCGCGACTTGATCTATCACGGTACCTGCGAGGAATTCGAATAGTGGACTTTCTGAACGCCATCGTTGCCCTCGCAAACTTTGTCATCGTGCCGGGCCTCGCCTATGGGGCTCAGCTAGCCATCGGCGCGCTTGGTGTCACGCTGATCTACGGCATCCTGCGCTTTTCCAACTTTGCCCATGGCGACACAATGGCCTTTGGCACGGCCATGACCATCATCGGCACGAACGCCTTGCTTGCGCTTGGGATCACCTTTGGGCCGCTGCCGACCGCCCTTCTCGCCTTGCCCTTTGGGATCGGTATGACCGTCTTTCTGGTCCTTGGCGTCGACTGGCTTGTCTATAAATTTTACCGCGATCAAAAGGCCAAGCCTGTCATTCTTGTCATCGTCTCCATGGGCGTGATGTTTGTGATGAACGGGATCGTCCGCTTTATCATTGGGGTGAACGACATTCGTTTCGCGGACGGGGAACGCTTCATTATCACAGCGCGTGAATTCCGCGATATGACCGGCCTGCGCGAGGGTCTCGCCATCCGAACAACACAGGTCATCACCGTGGTTGTGGCTGTCATCGCTGTGGCCCTGCTGTTCTGGTTCCTAAACAAAACCCGAACCGGCAAATCCATGCGCGCTTTCTCAGACAACGAAGACCTTGCCCTGCTGTCCGGCATCAACCCCGATTGGGTGGTCAAAGTCACATGGATGATTGTAGCCGCGCTCGCGACGACGGCAGGCGTCCTTTATGGCCTTGATAAGTCCTTCAAGGCCTTCACATATTTCCAATTGCTACTCCCCATCTTTGCAGCTGCTATTGTCGGAGGCCTTGGCAATCCGCTCGGTGCTATCGCAGGTGGTTTTGTGATTGCCTTCAGTGAGGTCACCATCACCTATGCGTGGAAAAAGGTGCTGGTATATATGATGCCTGAAAGCCTAGAGCCTGACGGCTTGGTCCAGCTTCTATCCACCGACTATAAATTCGCCGTCAGTTTTGCGATCCTTATTATCGTGTTGCTGTTCAAACCGACCGGCCTGTTCAAGGGGCAATCCGTATGAACCCTGCCATCAAAAACACCGCGCTCTTTGGGCTTGTGGGCATCTTGCTGCTTGGTACAGGCGTAGTTCAAGGATGGAACTCTGCCCTGTTGATCCTGAATATGGGTCTGATATCGGCCATCATGGCCCTGGGTGTGAACCTGCAATGGGGCTTTGCAGGGCTGTTCAATATTGGCGTGATGGGGTTCGTTGCATTAGGTGGATTGGCCACCGTGCTGATCTCAACCTCGCCAGTGCCCGGTGCGTGGCAGGCCGGCGGTTTGCGCATTTTCGCAGGGTTGGCTCTTGGGGCTGCAACTGTGGTGGCCGCTGTCATCGCACAAAAGCAGCTGACAGGACGCACCCGGACCATTGCGACACTGATCATCTTGATTGGCGGTTTTTTCCTTTTCCGATCCGTCTTTGACCCCGGCAAGGCGGCGGTCGAGGCGATAAATCCCGCATCCACGGGTAACCTCGGCGGCTTGAACCTGCCGATTCTGCTCAGTTGGCCAGTGGGTGGGTTACTCGCTGCAGGTGCGGCGTGGATCATCGGGAAAACCGCACTTGGCTTGCGCTCTGACTATTTGGCCATTGCGACATTGGGCATCGCAGAAATCATCATCGCCATCCTGAAAAACGAAGACTGGTTGGCGCGCGGCGTCAAAAACGTCATCGGCCTGCCCCGCCCCGTACCTTACGAGATCGATCTGCAAAGTGATCCGGGGTTTGTAGAAAGGGCGGCCAGCCTCGGGCTTGATCCGGTCACGGCCTCAACTCTTTATACCAAAATGGGCTATGCGATCCTATTCACAGTTGTCCTGCTGATCCTGCTCTGGCTCGCGCAACAGGCGCTAAATAGCCCGTGGGGCCGCATGATGCGCGCCATCCGCGACAATGAAGTCGCCGCCGAAGCGATGGGCAAAGATGTCACCGCCCGCCATCTGCAAATCTTCATTCTTGGGTCAGCGATCTGCGGCATCGCGGGCGCGATGATGACGACGCTGGATGGGCAATTGACGCCGGGTACCTATCAGCCGCTGCGCTTTACGTTCCTGATCTGGGTGATGGTGATCGTTGGCGGGTCGGGCAACAACTTTGGGGCCGTTCTGGGCGGTATGTTGATCTGGTGGCTTTGGGTGCAGGTGGAGCCGCTGGGTCTTGGGCTAATGAACATCCTCAGCAGCGGGCTGGAAGATGGCAGTGCCCTGAAAGATCGGATGATCGAATCTGCCGCACATATGCGACTGCTGACGATGGGGCTTGTACTGCTTCTTGTCCTGCGGTTCAGCCCGCGTGGACTAATCCCCGAACGCTAGCTTGCCCCTGCGGTCTGGCTTGATAGAACAAGGCAGACTTAATGACCCGAGGGCCGCATGGCATTCATCTTTCGCTGGCTGGTACGTTTGGCCTCTGCGCTTATTTTTCTCAGCGTCTGCGCTGTGGTGTTGGTGTATTACTTCGCCTCGCGATCATTGCCCGAATACGACAGCACCAGCATGGTCGCCGGTATATCGGCCCCGGTTGAGATTGTGCGCAACAACGCCAACGTCCCCCATATCTTTGGCGAAACAGACGCGGATGTCTTCTTTGCGCTCGGCTATGCGCATGCCCAAGACCGGTTGTGGCAGATGACCATGTTGCGGCGGACGGCCCAAGGCAGGCTGTCAGAACTCTTCGGCGAACGGACCGTGGGGATCGACGAAGTGCTGCGCCGATATGATTTCTATACTTTGGCAGTCTCATCCGTTGCGGCACAGGATGACGAAACCACCTCAGCATTGCAGGCCTATTCAAATGGCGTAAATGCCTGGCTAGGAGAGGTGAATGCTGGCGCACGTGGCCGAGGCGCGCCCGAGATGTGGTTGTTCAGCCATCCGATATCTCCTTGGCAACCAGCGGATTCTTTGGCGATCCTGAAGCTGATGGCCTTGCAGCTGTCATCACATCTGGAAAACGAAGTTTTGCGGGCACGCACATCACTTGTCGTCAGCAATGAAAGGCTCGCTGATATATTACCTGATGACCCGACCCAAGGGGTCGCCGCACTGCCGGAATACGCCCAATTGGTCCCGAACGTGCCAACCTACACGGCCAACATGCGCGCGGATGACGATCCACTCGCCCCGTTCAAACCCCCAGCGCTGGCTGGTGCGTCAAATGCTTGGGCAGCCAATGCGACACGCTCTGCCAGCGGCGCCACGATACTTGCCAATGATCCGCATCTTGAGCTGACCGCACCTGCGATCTGGTATTTGGCACGGTTGGAATTGTCCTCAGGCGGTGTGATCGGCGGGACGATCCCGGGAATGCCACTCGTGCTCAGCGGACGTGGCGACAGCATCGGCTGGGGGCTGACAAGCAGTTATGTGGATGACCAGGATATCTACATCGAGGAAGTGAACCCGGATAACCCATCCGAATACCGTGGGCTGAACGGATGGGTGCCTTTTCAGACACGTAACAGCATCATCACAATCAAAGACGCGCCAGCGGTCACGTTGCGTCTGCGCTGGACAGTGAATGGGCCGGTCATGCCCGGGGATCAATTCAACCTTGGCACTATCACTCCACCCGGCCATGTGACCTCTATCGCGTGGAGCGCGCTTTCTGACCGGGATACGTCCATGTCAGCGGCGATGAGGATCATGCGCGCGCGGACCGTCGATGACATGATTGCGGCAGGCGAAGACTATATCGCACCAGCCCAAAACCTGACCATGGCGGACCGGAATCGGATCGCGATGAAAACCATCGGTGCGCTGCCCGCCCGCGACGCCAATCACCAAAGCCAAGGGCGCTTTCCCTCTTTTGGATACCTGCCCGAGAACCGCTGGCAAGGTCGCTTTTCCTACGATGATAATCCTGAGTTCCTGAACCCCGATGGCGGGATTATTGGCAACACCAATAATAAGACAATCGACCGACCATTCCCGATGCATGTGTCGCATCTGTGGGGCGATACGCAACGGATCAACCGTTGGCGCAGGCTCATGCAGGCCCGCGAAGTGCACACGCGCGACAGCTTTATCGAGGCGCAGCTGGACACCGTCAGTTTTTCGGCCCTGACGTTGTCGACACTCATGGGCGCAGACCTTTGGTTTACCGGAGATGCCGCACCCGAAGGCACCCCTGAAAGACAACGACAAATCGCTTTAGACCTGCTGTCGGCCTGGAACGGTGAGATGAACGAACACCTGCCCGAGCCCTTGATTTATGCGGCCTGGGTCCGCGCCTTCCAGCAACGGCTGATCCGCGATGAGCTGGGCCCGCTCGCCGCCGAGTTCACCCATGCGGACCCCATCTTCATCGAACGGGTATTCCGCGACATCAACGGTGCAAGCGTCTGGTGTGACGTCATCCAATCGGCCCCGGTCGAAACATGTACCGACATCGCGCGACAATCCTTGGACGATGCACTTTTGTGGATCAACGAACATTACGGAGACGCGGTTGAAGCCTTGCGTTGGGGAGACGCCCATGTTGCGACGCATGATCATCCCGTGCTGGGCAATACACCAATCCTACATTGGGTTGTGAACATCAGACAATCCACCAGCGGCGGTGACAATACGCTGCAACGGGGCAAGACATCTGGGACCGGCGATGACCCGTTCCAGAATGTAAACGCGGCGGGCTATCGGGGGGTTTACGACTTTGCGGATCCGGACAGCTCGGTCTTTATCAGCTCAACCGGGCAATCGGGGCATCCATTGTCACGCTACTACGATAATCTGGGCGAGCTTTGGCGGCGGGGGGAATATATCCCCATGTCGCTCGACCCGGACCTGGCACGCGCCGCAGCAGTTGGGATAACGGTGCTGACGCCAGAGCCGCCTTAGGTTCTCCACGAGACCAATGTCGGCTTTGAGCCCAAATTGTCAGATGCTGCAGAATGCACGAATGACCGCATTGGTAACTATAAAAGTTAGTCAGCAGCAAAATCCTGGACGATGATTTTTTGTGAATGCATGATCGAAAAGTTGACAGCCTCTTCATAGGTCGAACCGCGAGTAGCAGCGAACAATTGTCCGCCCGACGGGTGGAGCGGACGCAGTATGATGTCTTGGCCAGTGTTTGGGGACAAAAAGTGGCTCCCAACTGAGTTGCCCGGTCGCCAATTCACTTTCTGCAATGTCTCAAGTGCAATTCGATTAACCATGCAATCTACGAACCATTCTCCGTCATCTTTGAAGCCAAAAGGTAGATCGTTCGGTTGCTCTCGATAGAATGTATCCAGTTCTGCTGAAAACTCTGCCCAACCGGGGCATTCGCTCGAATTGAACGCGGAATAATAGGAACAACGTGGAGACCAGACTGGATGCTCGCCTTGGTTTAATAGAAAAACGTCAAAATCTCGTCGTCCCGTCACGAACTTTGGATGGCTCGTGTCTACGCTCATAAACATTGCCCAGCCTTTTGCGGGGATCGAACGATCCACTAGAGCGGCAAGCCACATCTGATTGAGTTTATGCCAGTCGACCCCCCAACTCGCGCCTCTAGGAATGGGCGCGGACATCATTTCCTGCTCCTCAACGCTCGCCGAAACGAATAAGTCTTGTGTCATGATGTCTAATCCAGTTGCCTTCTGACGCCAGACGTTAACCTGAAATGTGAAAGCGGACACTCGAATTCCACTTTTGGATGGCAACTGTGTCCCGCAAAGCGGAGACACTTTCCCGCTACGAGTGGCCAAACCGTTGCTTCTGTAAATCCATCCACTTCATCGTCATGCCATAACCATCCCCGGTCATCGCATCCTTGGTGACGATCCCCGCATCAAACAGCCGGACCCGCTTGCGCCCATCTGCCAAGGGCGGACGCAGCACGGCTTCATGCTACTAGTCCTCCAATTTATCAAGGATCGCGGCCAGTAGCGGCTCCATCTTTGCCCCTGTCAGTGCTGAAACCGCATAAAGTTCGTCAACACGCCCAACCTGGTTCAACGTCACCTCGCGGACGGATCATGACAGTTTGGTCCTTGTCAGTCCAACCGGGCAATCGGGGCACCTGCGACAACGATAATCTACGCGAACTGTAGCGGCGGAGCGAATGTACCCCCATGTCACTAGATCCGGAGCTGGCACGCGCCGCAGCAATTGGGGTAACGGTACTGATGCCGGAAGGACCCTAACCCGCAATCTTAAGCCAAATGGCAGTGGCGTCGTCACTCACCTTAAACCGCGGGAAACGCAGGCAAGCAGAATCCTCATTCTCGATCCTTCGAATCTCATGTGCCAACATTGCCAAACCATCTGATCGGACTGCGGCGGCTAGTTCCTTTGCAGTGTATCTTTGGTAATCAGTGACAAGACTGGCAAAACCATCGCTCATCAAAAGCAACTCATCCCCGACCCCGATGTCATGATGCGCATAGCGCGTGATCGCGGCGGCGGCCTGCGCATTAGGACTAAGCGCTGCGTGGCCTTCTTGCCCGCGATGGGCCCTTCGATCCTCTAGGACAGCACCCGACAGCGCCCGCGCCGCACCAACCCCATCCCCCAATGCGCGGGCGTCCTCCGCTTCTGCGCTGGTATCGGGCTCTCCAGTGCACCATAAGGCATCGCCCCCAGACATCCGCAAAATCGGGCAGTCAGCAGCCCAGGCGACCGACAGCCCATTGTCCGTTAGCTGAGCTACACCAAATGCGGCTTTGGGCACTTCCCAGGCTGCCACCACATCTCGCGTTTTTTGGCTTTCAAACCGCTCTTCTATCCAATGAAAGACTGACTGACACGTGTCTTGAATGTTCCCCGCCAGCACCGTGTTAAAGGCGGTGTTCGCATTTGATGCCAACCAAGCAGCACCGCCCTGTTTTCCTAATAGGCCGGATGGCGCCAAATCGGTCGCACCATCAATGACCCAGGCCAACTGCGCCGTCGATCCGCATCGGTCGTCATTCGCTCTGGTCGGGGTTCCGTTAACACTTATTGATTGGAGCGTTTCAAAATGCACTGCGTCACATCCTTATGGTCAGAAACTCCATCTGCACGCATTTGGTAACGGCAATACGACGCGGGCGGCAAAATGTGGGGTGACCGGTTCACAGGCGGGCGATGCTACAGCCGATCAAACCGTTGCTTTTGCAATTCCGTCCAAAACACGGTCAGATCATATCCATCCTCGGTCATGATATCCTCGGTCACGATACCCGCCTCAAACAGCCACGCCCGTTTGCGCCCATCGGAAAAGGGCAAATGGAGTTTAGCTTCATGCCGCGGGTCTTTCAGCTTGTCCGGGATCGCGGCAAGCAAACCCTCCATACCTTCACCGGTCAATGCGGAGACAGCGAAGAGCTCATCTGTCCGCTCAACCTGATTCAAGGTCGCATCGCGCGCATCCCCGTCCATCAAATCAATCTTATTCCAGACCTCGATCAACGGCGCGCCTTCGCCAATGCCCAGACCCTGCAAGATCGCCATGACGTCCTGCGCCTGTTCCTCGGACTGCGGGTGGCTGATATCGCGAACGTGCACGATCAGGTCCGCATCCAGCACTTCCTCTAATGTAGCGCGGAATGCCGCCACAAGCTCAGTCGGCAGGTCAGAGATAAAGCCCACCGTGTCTGACATGATCACCTCATCCCCGGTGGGCAGCACAATCTTGCGCATCGTGGGGTCAAGGGTTGCAAACAACATATCTTTGGCAAAAACCTGCGCACCTGTTAGCCGGTTAAACAGTGTCGACTTGCCCGCATTTGTATAACCCACCAAAGCCACAATCGGGAACGGGACCTTGGCACGCGAGGCGCGGTGCAATTCGCGGGTTTTGACGACCTTAGCGAGCTGCTTGCGCAAACGGTTCAGCTGATCATCAATGGCCCGTCTGTCAGCCTCAATCTGGGTCTCCCCAGGGCCACCGACGAAGCCCAAACCGCCGCGTTGCCGCTCAAGGTGGGTCCAGGCGCGGACAAGCCTTGTGCGTTGATAGGACAAGGCGGCCATTTCGACCTGCAGCACGCCTTCGGACGTGCGGGCGCGGTCGCTGAAAATTTCGAGAATCAGACCTGTTCGGTCCAATAACTTGACGCCCCACGCCTTTTCCAAATTGCGCTGTTGGACAGGGGTGACAGGACCGTCAATCAATACCAATTCGATCTCAGCGGCCTTCAGGACACCGGCCAATTCCTCGATTTTTCCCTTACCAAACAACATGCCTGGATGAATCCGGGGTAGACGGACGGTGTCCGCACCGCAGACGTCCAGATCAGGTAAAGCGGCGGCCAGCGACACAGCTTCTTCAAGCGCCGGACCTGCGTCACGGCGGCTCTGGTCTGATTTCAGATCAGGATGTAGCACCCAAGCCCGAGTGATGGGCCGGTCGTGTTCAAGCAAAGTTACTCTTCGCCTTCATAAAGACTGATGGGCTGTGCGGGCATAATCGTGGAAATCGCACTCTTGTAGACAAGCTGCGATTGACCATCACGGCGCAACAGCACACAGAAACTATCAAACCATGTGATCACGCCTTGCAGCTTGACGCCGTTCACAAGGAAGATCGTCACAGGTACCTTTGTCTTACGCACATGGTTGAGAAATGCGTCTTGCAGATTTGCTTTGTCGGCAGCCATTGCGACTTCCTTTTTTTGTTATTGCGGCCGCGCAACGGCCCCCCTGGTTGTGTGCGCAGTATGTCGTGCAGTTTCAAGACTTTCCAGTCCAAAAACACAAACAGCCAGAACAGCTCATCGTTGCCAAATTTCTGGGTTGAAAAGGGCAATGATTGCCAGGGTTTCCAGGCGGCCCAACACCATCGCAACTGCCAGGATCGCCTTTGCCGGATCAGGGATACCCGAATAGGCGATGGGTGTCTCTGCCGCAACTGACGCCAACGGTCCGGTCGTCGACAGGGCCGAAACGGCAAGAACCATCGACGTTTCAAATTGCACGCCCGTCAATGACAGCATCAACATGATGGCTGCAATGCTCAATGCAAAGAGCATGAAGAACACCCATGAGATCACAGCACCTTGTTTGCGAATCCGGCGCGCCTCGCGGCCACCGCCCCCAATCGAAGACGGATGCAGCAGGCGTTGTTGTTCCCGTTCACCATGTCGGTAAAGCGCGTAAATGCGCAACAGTTTCACCCCACCCGCCGTTGTCGCGACACCTCCGCCGATCAAGGCCATCCCGATTAGGAAAAGCCCCGGGGTCTGCAAACCAGACCAATCCGCAGCGCCGTCCCAATAATGCGACTCGAATCCTGTTGTTGTCAGGAAGGATGTGACCGTGAACAACGCGCCCCACAACGCCTGTCCGATTTCGAGCAAAGTCGCGGCCTCTTCCCGATCAGAAGAGGCCAGAAAATGCCGTAAGAACAGCAGTCCCGTGACGCTACCGATCAGCACCAGTGCTGTTTGGAACTCAGGATCTCGCAGAATGCCTTTTTGCTTTTCACCAATCAGGCCCCTGCTGAACGTCAGCCGGGAGAGCGCAAAGACAAAGAACGCAAAGATCAACACTTCGCCCCAAAACCGGGAAGCTGCAAAATAAAGCCCGTTGATCGGTGAGATGCCCGAAGTCGACATGGTCGACATCGCATGACACAGGGCAATATAAGGAAATTCGCCCATGATCACCAAGCCGATCCATAAAAACACCGTCAAACCTGCGTAAATCGGGGTCAACGATAGCGTGTAGCGCACAAGACGTTCTTGCGGGTCCGCGATACGCGCAATCTGGGTAAAGGACTTCACCGCCCCTGATCCGATTTGCGATGTGGCGCGCACTTCAAAGCCACCCAAATTCATTGGCGCGAAAATGGACACAGCCGTAATCCAAATCAGCAATCCACCCAGCCAACCAACCAGCGCCCGCCAGAGATGCAATGAGGGTGTCAGCCGGCCCGAAGTGTCATAAACGGTGGCACCCGTTGTGGTGAAACTGGACACCATTTCGAACCAAGCATTCAGGTAAGTTGTGCTGCCCACGGCCTCATAGAAGGGCACTGCAAACATCAGCGGCAAGACTGTGAAAGCGGATAAAAGCCCAATCAATTGGCTGCGTGCGATATTGTGCGGCGCGTAGCCAGCGGTCGCCAATCCAACCGTCAATGTCAGGATCGAGAACAGGATGAAGCCGTAGAAGAATACCCGCATCGTGGTAAAATCTTCCATGATCACAGCGTGGGCCGAAGGCACGATCATCGCCAGCGACCCGAGCCCCATGAGCACGACAAAAAATGGCAGGCGAACGATCCAATTCATCAGAAAAAGTCGATCGATACCTGAAGGAGCCGCTCAACTTCCGGCACATCGTCGGTCATGGCGAAAATCGCGATGACATCACCCTCTTCAATGCGCGTCTCACCGGTTGGCTTGATCACTTTGCCCTGCTTCATGACACCGCCGACAAGCGTACCTTCGGGGAAGGACACGTCCTTGATCCGCTGCCCAGCAATTGGCGATGTGCCCAGCACCTGCGCTTCGATCACCTCTGCTTCGGCGTCCCCGATTGAGTATACCCCGCGCACCCGGCCATGCCGGATGTGGCGCAAGATTGAGCTGACGGTTGTTGCACGCGGGTTGATATAGGCATCAATATCCAATGGCCCCATCAAGGGCACCAACGTCGGGTCGTTGATCAACGTAATGGCCATCGGGCAGCCCATTTCCTTGGCACGAACAGAGGCCAGAAGGTTGGTCTTATCATCGTCGGTCACCGCCAGAACAGCATCCGCCGTGGCAATATTCGCCTCTTCCAACAGTTCACTGTTCAACCCGTCACCATTCAACACAATGGTCCGGTCCAGCGCATCTGCAGCAAGTTCGGCGCAAATACGCTCTTTCTCAATCATCTTAACGCGCACGCGTTCGGTGCGGGTCTCAAGCGCCAAAGCAACCGCAAGCCCCACGTTACCGCCGCCAATAATGACCACACGCTCCTGTTTTGATTGGGTTTTGCCGAAAATTTCAAGCGTACGGGTCATGTCTTCTGTGTCGCAGAAGATATAACATTCATCACCAGGGAAAATCTGGTCACCCGAGGCAGGCACAAACAACGCGTTATCACGACGAATGCCAACGACAATGGCACGCAGCGTGGAAAACAAATCTGTAAGTTGACGCAGGGGCGTATTAATCACCGGACATTCGTCATCAATTGTAATGCCCAAAAGCTGGGCACGCCCCTCCAGAAAACTCTCAGTGTCAAAGGCCGCTGGGGCGGCCAGACGTTGCAGGGCAGCATCCGCCACTTCTTTTTCCGGCGAGATCACGACGTCAATGGGCAGATGGTCACGGCGGTAAAGATCGGAATAGACCGCATCCAGATAACTCTGGGCGCGCACCCGTGCAATTTTGCGTTGGACAGCAAAAACCGAATGGGCCACCTGACAGGTGACCATATTCACTTCATCAGAATGGGTGGCGGCGATCACCATATCTGCATCGCGGGCCCCTGCCCGGTCCAGAATATCTGGATGGCTAGCAAAGCCAGCAATGCCTTGGACGTCCAAAGTGTCCGTTGCGCGGCGCACCAGTTCGGGATTGTTGTCAACGACGGTTACATCGTTGTTTTCACCCGACAAATGCCGGGCGATCTGCCAACCAACCTGGCCCGCGCCACAGATAATGACTTTCATGTATCTTCGCTTTCAACATAGGCCACGCGACCGCCCGCCTTATTGGTGGTCACCACGCCCAGTGACTTCAACTTACGGTGCAGGGCGGATCGTTCCATGCCGACAAATGAGGCCGTCCGGCTGATGTTCCCGCCGAAACGATTGATCTGGGTCAGCAGATATTCGCGCTCAAACAATTCACGCGCCTCGCGCAGTGGCAATGTGGCAAGGCCACCGGCCAAGACAATCCGGCTTTCATCATCACTGGCATCGTCAGCAGCAGGAAGCTCCTTGGCCGCAATATCACCTGTATTTTCTCCTAAAATAAGAACACGTTCGATGACGTTCTTTAACTGACGTACATTTCCGGGCCACAACATAGTTTGCAAAAGCGCCCGGGCATCATCCGCCAATTTGCGCAGTGGCAGGCCTTGGGACTTATTGCAGGCTTCGATGAAATGCTCTGCCAAAAGCGGAATATCCTCGCGGCGCTCCTCAAGCGAAGGCACTGCAATCGGCACCACGTTCAGTCGATGATACAGTTCCTCGCGGAAAGTGCCCACAGTGATCGCATCTGACAGATCACGGTTGGTGCTGGAAATCACACGCAAATCAACCTGTACCTTATCGGTACCGCCCACGCGCTGGAAACGTTGATCAACAAGGACGCGCAGGATCTTAGACTGCGTGCCCAGGGGCATATCCGCCACCTCGTCAAAATAGATGACACCGCCATTGGCCTCTTCCAGCAACCCCGGCTCTACCCCGCGGCCACTGTCTTCGCGACCGAACAGAACCTCTTCCATGCGCTCAGGCTCAATTGACGCGGAATTGACCGTAATGAATGGTGCACCAGAGCGGTTTGAGTTGGCATGGATATAGCGGGCCGCGATCTCCTTGCCTGCGCCAGCAGGTCCGGTCAACATCACGCGTCCATTTGATTTTGTGACCTTGTCGAGCTGCGATTTCAGCGTCCGATATGCGGCACTATCGCCCAGCATCTCCGCACTCGACACCTCACCGCGCTTCAGTTCAAGGTTCTCGCGGCGCAAACGTGACGTTTCCATCGCACGGCGAATAACAACCAGCAACTGGTCAATATTGAAGGGCTTTTCAATAAAGTCATAGGCACCCTGCTTGATCGCTGCGACGGCAATCTCAATATTCCCATGGCCCGAAATAATCACAATCGGAATATCAGGATGGTCCCGCTTGACGGCTTTGAGAATATCGATCCCGTCCATCCCACTGTCTTTGAGCCAGATATCAAGGATCATCAGCGCCGGGGGCTCTTTTTCGATCTCGGCCATACAGTCATCAGACGTGCCGGCCAGCCGGGTTGTGAACCCTTCATCCTGGAGGATGTCCGAAATCAACTCTCGGATATCGCGTTCATCGTCGGTGATTAGAATATCGCTCATATTCGCCCTCATGCTGGTATTTTTGCAGTCTGTGCCGATGCCGACATGACTGGTAGTTGAATGATTGCACAGGCGCCCGCGTGGTCCTGTCCTTCAAAAATGTCGGCATCCGTCAACGTCAGGAGGCCGCCGTGTTCTTCGATAATTTTCTTCACAATGGGCAGACCAAGGCCGGTGCCGTTGTCCCGTGTGGTCACATAGGGTTCAAACAATCGGGCACGGTCCTCTGGCAGCCCGATACCGTTGTCTGCGACCATGATCATGTTAAAGGCACCATCCTGATGCAGGGAAATACGTACCTCGGGCTCATAATCGTCAGATCCAAACTTGCTGGCATAGGTTCCCGTCGCCTCGCCCGCATTCTTGATCAAGTTGGTCAGCGCCTGACTGATCATCGTTGAGTCCATATCTGCGAGAATGGCCGCGTCCGGCAGGTCTGAACGGATTTTCACCTTGGGCAGCCCGGCCACCTGCAATGTAATCGCATCCTCAACAACCTTGGTCAGATCGGCAACTTTCAAGAGTGGCTCGGGCATCCGTGCAAACTTGGAAAACTCATCCACAATCCGGCGCAGATCATTGGTCTGGCGCACAATCACATCGGTCATCTGGTCCAGTTTGGCCGATTCCTCCCCAACCTGACCACTGAACTTGCGTTTGATGCGTTCCGCAGAAAGCTGGATCGGGGTCAGCGGGTTCTTGATCTCATGGGCGATCCTGCGGGCCACATCACCCCAGGCGGCCATGCGTTGCGCGCTGACAAGATCAGTCACATCGTCAAAGGCAACCACATAACCTTCAAGCGCACCATCGGCATTCCGGCGGGGCGACATGCGCACCAATAGGCTTTCTTGCTGACCTTTACGCACCAAGTTTACTTGATCTTGAACACTGTCACTTTCAGCCTGACGCACTTGATCAAACAAATTGCCAAATTCCGGAATGGCCACAGCCAAGGCGTTATCGGCCTGATCCGGCCCAACCGATAGCAAACGCCGCGCCGAAGGGTTCACAAAGGTTACACGGCCATCAGCATCCAACCCAACAACACCTGAGGTCACCGAGCTTAGCACGGAATCAAACAACCGGCGGCGGCGTTCTGTCAGCCTGTTTGTCTCAAGTAACTGATCGCGTTGGCCCTTCAAACGTCCCGTCATCTGGTTAAAGTAGAGGCCCAGCTGTGAAATCTCATCGTCGCCATCTTCTTCGATCACACGCACGTCCAGATCACCAGACCCGACCCGTTGCGACGCAGAAACCAAGCGACCAATCGGGCGCGACAAACGCTCGGCAAACCAAAGCCCGCCCCAGATCGCGCCTAGGATCAAGACGGCAGCAAAACCAAGATACAACAGGCCGAACTGCAACAGGATTTGGCCGCGTTCATTCGCCAGTTCTTCGTATTCCTGAACGGTTTCCGTCGTGTTGTCCAACAAGGACAGCACACTGCCATCCACTTCACGCGTCACATAGAGATACCGCGGCAGGCTTCGAAATGCGGAAAGCGGGATCAGTGCTCGGAATTCGTTGTTCTCAAGGTCTTCGATGATCGCTAAGCCGGTTTCATCTGCGATCCTATAGGCATCCGCGTCAGGTCTTTCAAAATCAAAGTCATATGACCCCGCACCGCGGGCCGCGATGCCACCTTGGTCATTCAGCACAAAGGCTTCGCTGAGACCGCGATCAATTTGCGACTGCACATCCCCCAAAGCGCGACGGATCTCTCCGTCATCCATGAAGAAATTCGATTGCCGTTCCCGGTTCAGATAGGCCGCAAGGCCCCGTCCATCGCGGGTCAGTTCCTGCACATGTTCGTCCTCATAGGCCTGCGCAGTGGTCAATGAGGTCCGCAGCACGTTGCCCACCGGTTCTGCAAACATCCCATCAAGGGCAACCGAAATCATCACGACCGAGAAAACAGCAACCATGACCGTCGGAACCAAAGCGGCCATGGCGAAAACACCCGTCAGCCGCAAATGCAGGCGTGACCCCGCTGATTTTGCCCGGCGTGCCGCCACCATGCGCGCGATCTGGCGCATGACAAAGGCGAAAACAATCAGCACATAGATGAAATCGGTCAGCAGCACCAAACGTAACAGGCGCGATGACGCACCACGTTCCATCGGCACGATCACCACATAGGTCAACAGCACCAGAACTGGGCCGGCCAGAACCAACCCTGCAGTCAGCGCGCTTTGCACGTGACGCTGCCTTTGCCACCGGCTGAACCGGTTGAAGTTAAAGCCCAAACGGGTCCTCTGCACGCGCAAAGCCCTGCATTTAGGACGGGGGCTAGCCCGTCGATACCGCCAAAATCTGTGGTTCTACTGACACGCTGACGCATCAGAGCCACGGTTATGTTGCGGTTTTACATCAACTTGCGGCGGCGTGTCACGCGGATATCGAGATCAGTGATTTTCTTACGCAGCGTATTGCGGTTGATCCCAAGCAAATCCGCGCATTTCGCCTGATTTCCACCAGTCGCATCCAATGCAATTTCGATCAACGGGCCCTCAACCTCGCGCAGGATACGGTTGTACAGCCCAGGCGGTGGCAAAACACCCCCGTGCAGATCGAAGTAACGGCGTAAGTGCTTTGCGACGCTCGCAGAAAGCTTTTCACCTTCACCACCTGAGCGCAGTGGTTCGATAGCCGGCTGGTTGCCAAGCACCATCTCAACTTCGGCACGGGTGATCTCTTCTTCCGCAGCTGTGAACACCAGTCGGCGCACGGCATTCTCTAATTGACGGACGTTGCCAGGCCAACTGTAAGCCCGGACAAGATCAAGGGCAGCAGACCCAAACCGACGCACGGGCGCACCGTCACGCTCAGCACGGGCCAGAAAGTGATCGGCCAGCAGCGGGATATCATCAACGCGTTCGCGCAGTGACGGCACATCGACGGTCACACCACCAAGCCGGTAGAACAAATCTTCCCGGAATTGGCCTTCCTCCATGCGTGCCATCAAATCCGATTGTGAGGTCGCCATGATCCGTGGCGCATTGTCGCCCAAACTATCAAGCATCCGAACAATACGCGCCTGCGCTTGTTCGGACAGGTCACTGACTTCGTCAAACAGGATGGACCCACCTTTGGCACGGCTCAGCACGGCAGACGGACCATCCATACCTTCCAAATCAGCTGCAGCGACGACAACGAACGGAAGGCTGCGCCGGTCAGAGAAATCATGCACAGCCCGGGCAATCAGCGATTTACCCGTACCACTTTCACCCGTGATCAAGACCGGCAAATGGGTGTTCATCACACGTGCAACAAGGCGATAGAGCGCTTGCATCACGCCCGTCCGGCCGACAAGAGGCAAATCGCCCCCCTGCTCAGTCGATGTGACATCAGGCGCGCGGGTAATGGGCGCACGGCGCTTCACCTCCAGCGCACGGGCGGCACGCTTCATTAAATCGGGTAGATCAAAAGGCTTGGGCAAATAGTCATATGCATCCGCCTCAGCGGCCTGAATGGCTGTCATGATCGTATTCTGGGCAGAAATCACGATCACAGGCAGGCCAGGCCGGGCTTGGGATATCTGCGGTAGCTGCTCTAAGCCATTGCCATCGGGCATGACAACATCCGAGATCACCAAGTCGCCCTTCCCCTCGTCCACCCAGCGCATCAGCGTGACCAGCGAAGACGTCGCATGGACCTTGCAGCCCGCACGGGTCAATGCTTGGGTCAGCACAGTGCGGATCGTCCGATCATCATCTGCAACAAGAACGGTTCCGTCCATTAATTCTCTCCTGTCTCGAATTCTTTGGGTGCAAGCGGTAGGGATATGCGAAAGACGGTACGGCCCGGGACGCTCTCAACTGAGATCCAGCCACCGACGTCACCAATCAGCTTTG
Organism: uncultured Paracoccaceae bacterium; assembly: GCA_947501555.1. Taxonomy (GTDB): domain Bacteria; phylum Pseudomonadota; class Alphaproteobacteria; order Rhodobacterales; family Rhodobacteraceae; genus Yoonia. Next base: position 531,098 of record CANMWG010000001.1, on the reverse strand, counting down.
ATACAAGGGCCAAACCCAGGCCGGTGCCGTTTTCACGGCCCGAAATGAAGGGTTCAAACACATCATCGGCGATCTCAGGGGGAAGCCCCGGACCGTCATCGATAATCTCAATCTGAAGCGGCAGCCGGGCTTGGGTCCCGTCAGAGCGCCGGACACGTAGCGATGTGTCGTAGAAGGTGTGCAACCTGATCGCACCGCCATCCTTATTCGCTTCAGATGCGTTCTTGAGCAGGTTCAAAAAGACCTGCAACAATTGATCAGCATCGGCCAAAGTCTGTGGCAATGAGGGATCGTATTCTTCGATGAACAGCATATGCGCACCAAAACCTACCGCGGCAGATTGACGGGCGCGGTCCAGAACATCATGCAGGTTCACCGGTTTTAACAATGGGGGGCGGAGGTTCCCGAATTGCTCGACCTGTTCAAGCAGCTTGACGATCCGGCGGCTTTCTTCGACGATCAGATCGGTCATTTCCAGATCTTCCGAACTAAGCCCCATCGACAGCAGCTGCGCCGCTCCGGTGATGCCCGCCAGCGGGTTCTTGATTTCATGGGCTAGCATTTCAGCCATACCAATCGCTGATTTCGCCGCCTTTTCAGAGGAATGATTCTGATTGATGCGGCTTGCAATTTCACGCGGACTAAACATCGCGATCATGGCGTCTTCGGTGCCCTGCAATGGGGCGAACTGCAGATTGCACAAACGCGGCGCACGCTCGCCACTCCCCACATCCACATCATTCACAAACAGCGAGGTCCGGTTCTTGCGGGCACGGACAAAGGGGGCCTCCAGAGGGGCATCGATCAGCACCATTTCCCACATTTTTTGTCCAAGCAGCGCTTTGGTCGACAAGTTCAGGAACGCCTCGGCGGCGGGGTTGGAGGAAATAATCACATCTTCACCGTCCAGCATCAAAGCAGGCACAGGCAGCGAATTCCACAGGGCCGTATCAAGGATCATGCGGCCACCTGCATCATAAGCGCCTCGGGCAAATCACGCAGTACATGGGCTGGCTCCGCCTGGGTGAGTATGGCCTTCCGCATCACCGGATCAGTTCCGGCGTCGTCCATATACCAACCCAAATGTTTGCGGGCGACTTTGCGGCCATGATCACGGCCATAGAAGGAAAGCATAGCTTCGTAATGTCCGCAGACCATATCTGTTAACGCTCCAAATTGCGGGATCACGGGGGCGGGTCGGTCATAGAGAGCCGCAGCAATCTGCGCCAAGACCCAAGGCCGCCCCTGCGCGCCCCGGCCAATCATCACGCCATTTGCGCCTGACAAACGCAGTGCTTCCTTGGCGCTTTGGGCATCCACAATATCTCCGTTTGCAACAACCGGAATTGACACTGCATCTTTCACAGCGCGGATCGCAGCCCAATCGGCTGACCCTTTGTAAAACTGGCAACGGGTACGACCATGGATCGTGACAAGCTTGATCCCGGCATTTTCAGCCCGGTGCGCCACGTCAGCTGCGTTCAAACAATCATCATCCCAGCCCAAACGGGTTTTCAAAGTCACAGGCACATCTACCGCCTGCACAACAGCCTCAATAAGCGTCAACGCATGATCAGGGGTGCGCAACAAAGCTGAACCTGAATAGCCATTCGTAACCTTCTTGGCAGGGCATCCCATGTTAATGTCAATCATGGCCGCCCCATTCGCCTCAACCATCCGGGCAGCCTCGGCCATCCAATAGGCTTCACGACCAGCGATTTGAACAGCCGTCCCCGCTTGATCAAAACCCAATTCAGCACGCTCGCGCACACCGGGCTTTGCTTGGACCATCTCTTGGCTTGCGACCATTTCACTGACGACCCAACCCGCCCCAAATGACGCGACCAACTGACGAAAAGGCAAATCTGTAATGCCAGCCAAAGGCGCGAGGGCCACAGGCGGGGTCAGACCCACATCATCTAAAACCAGGGATTCGCTCGTTGCCAAAGGAACAGTCATTCGCTCAAAGGGTGTGCAGTGCCTTTGAAATAAGATGAATTGAGGCCCACCACAACGCATCCAGGCCGCAAATCTCCCTGAAAATCAGCAATCGCCTAAAAATTATGCAGTAATGTGCATAAATAGACGAATTGCGCCTGCCCTGATGGCATCTTAAAACCGCCGAGAGCCAAATTAACAGGATGCAGATGCAAGTAGCCGCTATTATCGTCGCCGCAGGGCGTGGCACGCGCGCTGGCGGGACGCTGCCAAAGCAGTGGCAAAAACTGGACGGAAAAAGCGTCGTTTCCCATGCAATTGCAGCGTTTCGAAGCCACCCACGAGTGGCGCAGATCATTCTGGTCATGCATGCGGACGACATCGCTGCGGGCCTTGGGGGAAACCTAGGTACAGATCGAATCGTCGCAGGCGGCGACACGCGCAAAGCCTCGGTCCTTGCAGGACTTGCGGCATGCAATGATGACACCCAAGCCGTTCTGATCCACGATGGGGCCCGCCCATTGGTAGGTCGCGACCTGATTGACCGGGTGCTTGACGCGTTAATAACACATCAAGGTGCAGCCCCCGCAGTGCCTGTGACAGATACGCTGTGGCACGGACAAGATGCCCGCGTGACCGGCCTGCAGGACCGCAATGGGCTATTCCGGGCGCAAACGCCGCAGGGCTTTCAGCTCAAGCCATTGCGCGCGGCCCATCATTCTAGCGCCGCAGACGCCACCGACGATGTGGCCGTGGCACGCGCCGCAGGGCTGGACGTGACCATCGTGGCGGGCGATGAAGACAACATTAAGATCACGACGCCCGGCGATTTCGCGCGCGCGGCCAAGCTGATGAGGGGCGACATGGATATCAGATGCGGCAACGGCTATGACGTGCACCGTTTTGGACCCGGCGATCACGTTTGGCTGTGCGGGATCAATGTACCGCACAGCCGCAGCCTGCAGGGGCATTCGGACGCGGATGTCGGCATGCATGCGATCACCGATGCGATCTACGGGGCGCTTGGGATGGGGGACATCGGACAACATTTCCCGCCCTCTGATCCGCAATGGAAAGGGGCAGCGAGCCACATATTCCTTGAACACGCGACCGCCCTGGCCGCAGAAAAGGGTTTCCGTATCAGCAACATAGATTGCACTCTTGTGTGCGAACATCCCAAGATTGGACCGCACCAAATGGCGATGAAATCAGCACTCGCCCAGATCATCGGGATCGATGCAGACCGGATCAGCGTCAAAGCCACAACCTCCGAACGGCTTGGCTTCACAGGTCGGGAAGAAGGCATCGCCGCACTTGCAACCGCAACATTGGTAAAATCATGACCCATCTTATCGCCACCTTCTTCTATGTCGGGCACATGCGGCCTGCGCCGGGCACTTGGGGATCACTCGCCGCCCTGCCCTGCGCATGGCTGATCTATATGGTCAGCGGGCCTTGGGGTTTGTTGGTTGGTGTCATCCTGTCCTACATCCTCGGGGTCTGGGCGACCGCAGTTGAGACGCGCGGAAAAGACGATCACGATCCATCGGAAATCGTCATCGATGAAGTGGCTGGACAATGGATCGCCCTACTCCCGGTGGCCTTCGGGGCGCATATGATGGGCGCCAATATCACAGCACTCTGGCCTGGCTGGATTGCTGCATTCGTGCTGTTTCGACTGTTTGACATCACCAAATGGGGGCCCATTGGCTGGGCGGACCGGATGCACGGGCCAACAGGCGTGATGCTGGATGATGTCATCGCAGGGCTGTTCGCGGCCATCGGGGTGATAGGGCTTGCTGGCCTCTTCCATTTGCTATGAAGACCGCGGTGACAGAGCTGCTGGAAACAGCAAAAAACAAGCATGTGATGATTGCCACCGCCGAAAGCTGCACTGGCGGCATGATAAGTGCTGCCATCACCGACATCCCGGGCAGCTCAGCGGTATTCGACCGGGGCTTTGTGACTTACACAAACGCGGCGAAGGCCCAGATGCTTGGGGTCAAAGTGGCCACGTTGGACACATATGGTGCCGTATCTGAGGAAGTCGCCGCCGAAATGGCAAAAGGTGCACTGTCGGCGTCAAACGCACAAATTGCGGTATCTGTCACCGGGATCGCAGGTCCAGGCGGATCCGCGCACAAACCCGAAGGCCGGACGTGTTTTGGGTTGGCGACACTTGGCGGCTGCACCACCCAGACCATCGATTTCGGGGCGTTGGGGCGGGATGTCGTGCGTCAGCAGGTCACAAAAACGGCACTTGGCATGCTGCGATCCGCCGTAGATTCATTTTCGATCAAAAACTAATCCAGAACGAAGACACGTAGCACCGCCTTCACCGATCACCCGAATGAATTTTAGGCACCTCCAGCACGATACGCTTGCTATATGTGCAATCCCAGGTGGCATTTTTTTAGCAGCTTTTCGAATTGGACGCAGTGATCATCGCAGTGGGGCCTAGCCATAAAGCTCTGACGCGCGCCGTTCAAATGACCGAACGACCCGCTGCATTGCATCATTGAAGAACATCGTCGCGGCCCCCTGCAGCAGCCGGCTCTTGAATTCGAAATCAACCGAGAATGCAACCTCGCACCCGCCCTCGACATCCTTGAAATGCCAGTCGCTTTCCAGGTGGCGGACCGGACCGTCCAGATAGGCTGTTTCTATTTTCATCTCTTCCGGCCACATCGTGACACGGCTCCCAAATCGTTCGCGGAACACTTTGAAAGAAATGACCAAATCGGCCAGCATCACCACCTTGTTGCCCTCAACCTTCGTGCTTCTGATCCGGGCTGCAGCTGTCCAAGGCAGGAACTTTGGGTAGTTCGCGACATCCGCCACCAGATCATACATTTGCTGGGCCGTATAAGGCAGCAGCTTTGTTTCGGAATGGATCGGCATATTGGGGCTTTCACGGGTGACTTCGGGATAGGATGTCGTAAACTCCGCGCGGAAAATCAACCCATGAACTGAGACCCCAATGACGCACCGCCCCTATGTGATCGACGAATTGATCAGCGCCAAAGCAATCGCTGCTCGGATTGAAGATCTCGCCCGCGATATTAGCTCGGAATTCGCCGACACCAACAAACTGGTTGTCGTGGGGCTCTTGCGGGGGTCGTTCGTGTTTATCGCCGATCTGGTGCGCGAGCTTTCTTTGCCGGTTGAGGTCGATTTTCTTGAAGCCTCCTCCTATGGTGACGGCATGGAAAGCAGCAGAGAAGTTCGTATTCTCAAAGACCTGCGCGGCCAAATTGAAGGGCGCGATGTACTGATCGTCGAAGATATCGTTGATACGGGGCATACTTTGACTCACGTCACGAAATTACTGAAATCCCGCAAACCAGCCCGGATGCAAACAATCGCCTTACTCGATAAACCGGCCCGTCGCGAGGTCGATTTCAAAGCCAGCTATACTGGCTTTGAGATTCCCGATGAATTTGTTGTGGGCTACGGGATCGATTTCGCCCAACGCAATCGCAACCTGCCCTACATTGGCAAGGTGCGTTTTGAAGACGAAAGCTAGGTTACTCCAGCACCTTGCTGAGAACGAAGACACCGCGCATATCCCCTTCCGAGAAACCACGGGCCTGATCTTCGGGATAAAGGTCAGACAAGATAGTCTCAACTTCCGCACTCACCTCACTTCCGCCATGGCAATTCAGGCACGCCCCGGCTGTTGGAATGGCGCGGGTCATGCGAAAGATGCGCTCGCCATCTTCCTCCAGGATCTCGGCATTCACCAAGGTCTCAAAGCTCTCGCCACCGTCAACACGATCAAGAAAATTCGCGATGACATCAGCGGTGTAAGCGTCCGGCGCATTGGCTGGATTACGCAACAGGTGGCTTGAGCGGCTGATCTCCCAACCGTCATTTGCATCAGAGACACCGTAGGTGATGGATTGCGCCTCAAGATTACAGATGTCCACTGCAGCGGCCGGGCCACCCGATTGCATCGCGGCCTGCAATTCAGTCATCAGCGCGCCGCCCAGTTGCATGATCACCTGGCCACCTTCGGCAGCAAGGTCTTGTGTTTCATCCGCAACCACAGGTGCGGCCATCGTCATACTGACGCAACCGATAATCATCAGTCGATACATCATTTTCATCTGAACCCCGTTATACGTACGCCCTTGTGTCCTTGCCCTAGCAACAAGAATCGTGACGAACAGGTTATTACATTTTTAAAATGAAATATGTCGCAGGTTTAAGCAAGGCCTTCCTGCGCAAACCGGCGGATTACGCCAATTTTGACCGAAGTCTTACGGTTACACCGCGCTCAACTTCTTCAATCGGGCCTCTCGCAGCCGGGCAAAGTCTTCCCCGGCATGATAGGATGACCGGGTCAACGGTGTAGCAGAAACCATCAGGAACCCTTTGCCAAAGGCTGCCTTCTCGTAGGATTTGAATTCTTCCGGCGTGACAAAGCGGTCCACTTTGTGATGCTTCGGGGTCGGCTGCAGATATTGGCCGATCGTCAGAAAATCGATATCGGCCGCGCGCATGTCTTCCATGACCTGCGTCACTGCCTGCTTGTCCTCGCCCAAGCCAACCATAATGCCCGATTTGGTGAATATTGTCGGATCAAGCTCTTTAACCCGCTGCAATAAGCGCAAAGAATGGAAATAGCGGGCACCCGGTCGGACCTGTGGGTACAGCCCAGGAACGGTTTCCAGATTATGGTTGAATACGTCAGGCTTGGCTTCAACAACAATTTCAAGCACCGCTGGATCGCAGCGAATGAAGTCCGGTGTCAAAATCTCAATCGTTGTGCCAGGCGATTGGCGGCGAATAGCGCGGATGGTCTGGGCGAAATGGGCCGCGCCGCCATCCAAGATATCGTCACGATCAACCGATGTAATCACAACGTGGTTCAAGCCCAGCTTCTTGACGGCATCAGCCACACGACCAGGTTCAAAAACGTCCAAGTCTTCGGGCGGTTTACCTGTCGCGATGTTGCAGAAGGTACACGCGCGGGTGCACACTTCTCCCATAATCATCATAGTGGCATGGCCCTGCGACCAACATTCACCAACGTTCGGGCAGCCTGCCTCTTCGCAGACGGTAACAAGCTTGTGCTCGCGCAAAGTATCCCGCGTGGCCTTGTAACCTTCAGAGGTCGGGGCTTTCACCCTAATCCAATCAGGCTTTTTCGGCTGTGGCGCATCCGGCCTGCGCTGCTTTTCAGGATGGCGCTGCGCGGGAATTTTCAGGTCACGAGGGGACATTACGGAACTCCAGTACGTCTAAAGCTTACGTAGCGCCCTTGGGTTGGTTTGTCCAATCAAGACGGGGCGTTGCATGGCGGGCCTGCGAAACGCGCATAGGCCCGGCCGCGCAAAGCGCTCATCTTAACCAATCATTGGACCAAATTTGCCTTGGGTCTCTTCATAGTGGCGCTTGAGACGCTGCAAGGCGATCCGTAGAACAATCTTGCCCGAGCGAGCAGACCAACCCATGGATTTTTCAGTCTGTTCAAGCCCTTCCAGATAGCAGCAACAGCGCAATACAATATCCCCCAGACCTGGACCCAAATCGCGCAGAGCATCACGGACACGGATACGGGCAGCGATGGCACCATCAGGGCCGTCCGGGCGCAGTTCAACGACATCACCTGTGACATAGGCATCCCAGCTTTCGACAGCACTGGTGCCAACCTGGGCCAGCTCAAAATCTTCGCGCAGACGTTCACCGACCGCAACCAATTCACGTTTGAGAAATAACTCACCGTCACGGTCGCGGCGGCGAGCCAAACCAACCAAGGGGCTTTCTGTGTTGTGATAGCGGTTGGCTTGCGCGGGCTCACCCTCTATGGATGCAATGTCCCAGCTGGAGTCGCTATCATTGTCGATGCGCTTTTCCGCAAAACCACTTGCGCGATTTTCGTCCTCAGCGGTCAGACGGCGCAACGCAGCACGGCCTGTATTCGTGATAAAATACCTGGCCAGGCGACCCTCAGGATCGGGACAGGTGATCCAATCTTTCAAAGCCATGGCTTGCGCAATTTCACGGTCCACCACGGCGGTACGCAATTGCTCACCGGCTTGGGTTTCACGGACGACAACAGCCGTCTCCATCTCGCGGGCGACGGCCAGCACCGCGCCCTGTTCGCACAGGCGGCGCAGGATACGTTTTGCATCCTGATCGATCTGTTTCTGTGTTAATCCAATGGCTTGGCCAGTATTTTGACCGGGTGCCACCTTAAGGCAATCCACATTCATCATTACATTTTTCCTCTTGTGGTCGTCGTCTAGCTTGGAAACGCAGGTCGATAGAGACTTTAGCGCCGCATCGATCAGCGGATCATCGCGACGTCCTTCAAACCGTCGGACCTGGCGCAAAACTGTGGACGGATGACAATCACTTTGACGCGCCAATGCACGGATTGATTGGCCTTTTTCTGTATGTGCCAGATAGTGGCGGGCGGCATCAGGTACCCAAACAGGAAGCGCATCGGACCCAATAGATCCTTGTGGTTCAGTCATGTCACTCGTCCTTATTCCGAAATTCCGAGACGCAAACAAATAGGTAGTCAAAGTTGCAATTCTATCGGCCTTTCAGCCTATGCGTGTATGGTTACTCAAATGTTAACGCTTCAAGTCGCCCGTCAACTATTCTTTCCAAAGGATAAACAATCCTAATGGGAGCGTTCTTAACTAATCAAGATTCAGCAACACCCCTATAGGTTGTGTCATGTTGTGGCGACTCAGCAATACTTTGAAAGGTATGAACATGTTTGACATCAAGACGCGCCTCAGCACCCTCAAACGGCCCAGCCTGCTCGTCCGCGCCGTGCGCTTTGGGGTCGATGATTACCGCCGTGAAATGCACCTCAAACGGCTGCTACACTGCGACCAGATGCCGCGCCCTGCGGACGCCGTCATGCAGTTGCTTGATCTGGAAGCGGAGGCAAACAGCCTACGCGAGTCCAAATCAGGCAATTACTCCATTGCGCGCCACGTTGAGATCCTGATCGCGCTCTCGGGCGAAGCGCAGTTGATGCAGAACACCAGCTGCAGGCCTATGTAAAGGCATCCGGCATACTGGCTTTCTTCTCCGCGACATACGCACGCAATCGTGCCTCGATCTCAGGGTCAAGGGCCGGTTGCTGGTACGTATCCAGCAATTTCTTGACCCGTGCGGTGGCCAAGACCTGCGTATCGCGCGCACCTTCTTCATACCATGTCTCGTAGGGCTTGTAGTCCATCAGCTCCGACCGCCAAAAGGCCGTCTTGAAATTCTTCTGGGTATGCTCGCACCCCAAATAATGCCCGCCGGGGCCTACCTCTGCGATGGCGCCCATCGCCTGCGCGTTCTCAGTCATATCAACGCCCTTAGCGAAATGGTGCAACGTGCCCAATTGATCCGCGTCCATCACAAACTTTTCAAATGACGCGACCAGACCACCCTCCAGCCAGCCACATGAATGCAGCATGAAATTGACACCAGACAGCAAGCCCATCTGCAGACTATTCGCGGTTTCATAAGCGGCCTGGGCATCCGGCAGCTTCGATCCACAGAATGAGCCCGCCGACCGATACGGCAATCCCAAACGCCGGGCCAACTGCCCTGCCCCATACGTCACATGACTAGCCTCTGGCGTCCCAAACGTCGGCGCGCCCGAGTTCATATCAATAGACGTCACAAAGGCCCCAAAGATCACGGGCGCGCCGGGACGGATAATCTGGCTATAGGCAACGCCGGCCAAAACTTCGGCCAAAACTTGGGTCAAAGTCCCGGCCACGGAAACAGGTGCCATCGCACCGCCGACAATGAACGGGCTAATGATCGAGGCCTGATTGTTCTTCGCAAAGACCTCCAACGCGCCCATCATGATATTGTCGAATGTCAGGGGCGAGTTGATGTTGATGAGCGATGTCATCACCGTGTTTTCCTGAACAAACTCTTTTCCGAACAGAATCTCGCACATCTCAACCGAATCCTGTGCGCGGCTTGGTTCTGTAACGGACCCCATAAACGGCTTGTCGCTATACACCATATGGGTCAGCAACATATCAAGATGCCGCTTATTGACCGCAACATCTGTGGGCTCGCAGACGGTACCACCAGAGTGATGCAGCCATTTGGACATGTAGCCCAGCTTTACGAATTTTTCGAAATCAGCCATGGTTGCATAGCGGCGGCCACCTTCAGCATCGCGCACAAAAGGCGGGCCATATACGGGGGCCAACACAAGGTTCTTACCGCCGATTTCCACATTGCGTTCTGGGTTACGGGCCACCTGAGTAAATGTAGACGGGGCGGTCGCACATAATTTGCGGGCCAAACCACGCGGAATGCGCACGCGCTCGCCATCCACCTGCGCCCCGGCCTTGCGCCAGCGTTCCAGCGCCTCGGGATTATCGACAAAGCTCACACCAATCTCGGCCAAGACGGTTTCGGCATTCGCCTCGATGACATCCAACGCCTCTTCGGTCAGTACTTCATAATTGGGAACATTGCGCGTGATAAACTTCTCGGTTTCCACACTGACGGCTGTCCGTGCAGCCCGGCGCGCAGCACCACCACCACCGCGGGTACGGCGTCCTTCTCTGACCGGTGCATCTGACATAATAGGTCCCCCAACTAAGCTCTTTGCGGCATTCATACATTTGGCCCCAGCAAAGCCCTGCTGTTTTTGCGCCTCTTGGCGGGCAAAAGCGACATCGACCTCTCTTGCGCCGGTTTTCAGAGCGGATATAGAGGCGGCCATGGAAAACAGCACCCACGAACGCCTTCTCATCATTGATTTCGGCAGCCAGGTTACGCAGCTGATCGCGCGGCGCCTGCGCGAATTAAACGTCTACTGCGAAATCCACCCCTATCAGAACGTCACCGACAGCTTTCTTGCGGATTTCAGACCCAAGGCCGTTATTCTGTCCGGCGGACCCGACAGCGTGACTCGCGAAGGATCACCCCGCGCGGCAGACACCGTCTTCACGCTTGGCGTCCCGGTCCTGGGCATCTGCTACGGCCAACAGACAATGATGACCCAACTGGGCGGCAAAGTGATCAGCGGACATGGCACCGCCGAATTTGGTCGGGCCTTTGTGACACCGCAGGATAGTCTGGACCTCCTCAACGGTTGGTTCGCCACCGATAAAGAACAAGTCTGGATGAGCCATGGCGACCATGTCTCTGAAATCGCTCCGGGTTTTGAGGTTTACGGCACATCACCCAACGCACCATTTGCGATCACAGCTGACGTTGCGCGCCACTTCTATGCCGTGCAATTCCACCCCGAGGTGCACCACACACCTAACGGTGCCAAGCTTTATGAGAACTTCGTACGGATCGCTGGTTTCACCGGCGATTGGACCATGGGCGCCTACCGCGAGCAGGCGATCGCTGCGATCAAGGAGCAAGTGGGCGACAAACAGGTCATCTGCGCACTGTCCGGCGGGGTCGATTCGTCCGTGGCCGCAGCGCTGCTGCACGAAGCCATTGGTGATCAACTCACTTGCGTTTTTGTCGACCACGGCCTTCTGCGCCTGAACGAGGCCGAAGAAGTCGTCGGCATGTTCCGCGACAACATGAACCTGAAAGTGATTCACGCGGACGAGACCGAACTCTTCCTCGGTGAACTCGAAGGGCAGTCCGACCCCGAAACCAAGCGCAAGATCATCGGCAAACTGTTCATCGACGTCTTCCAAAAATACGCCAATGAAATCGAAGGGGCCGAATTCCTAGCCCAAGGCACGCTTTATCCTGATGTCATCGAAAGCGTCAGCTTCTCGGGCGGGCCATCGGTCACGATCAAAAGCCATCATAACGTTGGCGGTTTGCCCGAAAAAATGGGGCTCAAACTGGTCGAACCGCTGCGCGAGCTCTTCAAAGACGAAGTCCGCGCACTTGGCGTCGAACTGGGCCTGCCAAAATCTTTCATCGGGCGGCATCCTTTCCCCGGTCCTGGCCTCGCAATTCGTTGCCCCGGCGAGATCACCCGCGAGAAACTGGAAATCCTGCGCAAGGCCGACGCAGTCTATATCGACCAAATCCGCAAACATGGGCTTTACGACGACATCTGGCAGGCGTTCGTGGCCATCCTGCCCGTCCGCACGGTCGGGGTCATGGGCGACGGGCGCACCTATGATTTCGCTTGCGCGCTGCGGGCGGTCACATCCGTCGACGGGATGACGGCTGACTACTATCCCTTCAGCCATGAATTCTTGGGCGAAACCGCCACGCGGATCATTAACGAGGTGCAGGGGATCAACCGGGTCACCTATGACATCACCAGCAAGCCACCTGGCACAATCGAATGGGAATAACAGCTCAACCAGGGATGGTCGCGCTGACTGGCACAATCGTCATTCCGCAGGATATCCAGGACGATTTACTGCCGTTGCTCGCACAACATAAGACCCTGACACGACAAGAACCGGGTTGCCTCAAATTCGAAGTGACACAGGATGTGGACGACGAGACGTTGTTCCACGTGGACGAACTGTTTGCGGACGAAGCCGCATTTGCGCATCACCAGTCAGCGGGCGCAGCGCGGCCTTGGGGGGCCGCAAGCAAAGACCTGACCCGCGACTTCACAAAACTAGTTCTTTAAAGCCGCAACCAACAAATCCGACGAAAATTCACCGGGGGCACAGGCGGCAATGTCACCGCCCTGCCCGATGGCAAACCATGCGTCACGCGTGACAAGATCGACACTGACTTCGGGACCAATACGCAGCGGATCACGGCCCCAATGCGGACCTGCAAAGCGGTCCTCCAAGAACCAATCGGTCAGGGACGCGGGCGACAAACCGGCACGGGCCACCAAAAAACCAGCGATACAATCGACCTGCCGCTCCACAAGCCCACGCAACATCTCTTCTTCGGGGCGGCGGGCGCGGATCTGGGCCAATGCAAAATCCGCCACGCCCTGGCGTACCTGCACAGCGTGACCATATGAATGGGCCACCAAATACGCAGCTTCCGGCAATGCCGTGACATCACGGGTCAGAAAAATCTGATTGCGACTGGTGCAATAGGCAACATGGGGATGAACTGTCTCATCTGCACCACAATTCCCCGCGATCTCATCGACGCGGCGCACCACAGGCATACCATCAAACGCCATGCGGGCGGCATTTACGACATCCGTTGCAGGATCCGCGCTCAGCGGAAACGCGAAAATACACGCGCATAGAGTGGTTCGCATTGCGTTTCCTCCGGTTTGGTCGCAACTTGCCGGGTAAGATGAGGCGGGGGATAAGTTGCGCATTCTAGTTACGATATGCCTAGCGGGACTGTTTGTCTTCATTGTCACCTTTATCGCTGTTGCAGCCTACACGGGGCTGCGGCCATCCACCAACCCAACAGCAGATGCGATTGTCGTGCTTGGCGGCGGCATGAGCGGCAATGGAACTTTAGGTCAAGACAGCATAGGACGGGTGGAAAAAGGGGTGGCGCTTTATCAATCAGGGGCGGCAACGCACATGCACTTCACCGGCGGCAAAGCGCGCCCAGAAGGGCCCGGCGCTGGTGATCAAATGGCCTTGCGGGCGATTGAAATGGGCGTGCCGGCATCGGCGATCAGCACAGAAAACAGATCGCTCTCCACCTTACAAAACGCCTTGTTTTCAAAACCTATGCTGACGGAAGTAGACAGCATTATCTTGGTCAGCGAAGCGTTCCACCTACCGCGCGCTGCGGCCAGTTTTTGGTGGATGGGATACAACAACATTCAGGTCGAACATTCCGATAGGTTCAGACGCACCCGCGATGGGCGTATCAGCTTGCGAATGCTCGGGCGGGAAACCTTGGCAGTCTGGTTCAACCTTGGGCGGGCAACGCTATGGTCGGCAAGCGGCCAGAAGAACGATGATTGGTTAAGATGATAGGCATGTGGAAAAAGGCCGTGGTCATTTGCGCCGCGCTGCCATCAGTGACCTTCGGACAAGAACACTCTGGTTTTCTGTGCGAAGGCACGGCGCCTGATTGGACCCTGACACTGCAGGAGGACATTGCAACGTTGAATTTCCAAAGGCGCAGCGAAATGACAATCCCGCACCAGACAGCAGCCGAAGGGCAGGACTGGCCGCGCGCCATGACGCTGATCAGCCGAAACGACACAGCCATCGTGATCATCGATCAACAAAGCTGCGGCAGCGCGGCCTACTCTGCCCAAGTCCTGACCCAACGCGGCGAAACACCGATCCTGCTGACCGGCTGCTGCACGGCCACACCATGAGCCCCATCTTCAAGGCCGCCCTATGGATGCTCGGCGCAATCACCTCATTCACTGCCATGGCCATCGCCGGGAGGACAGTGAGTGTCGAGCTTGATACGTTTGAAATCATGCTCTACCGCAGCCTCGTTGGGATCGTGATCGTTGTGACAGTCGCCAAAATTTCCGGAACGATCGGGCAATTCCATACTGAAAAACCGGCGCTGCACTTTCTACGCAATATCTGCCATTTCATAGGGCAGAATCTGTGGTTTTTCGCAATTCCCCTGATCCCCTTGGCGCAGCTTTTCGCGCTCGAATTCACCTCGCCAATCTGGGTGATCCTTCTATCGCCGCTCTTGCTGAAAGAGCGGATCACTGTAATCGGTGCGCTTAGTGCAACACTCGGGTTCATCGGCATCCTGCTCGTGACCCGTCCCGATCCAAGCAGCATCAGCCCAGGACTTATCGCCGCTGCAACCTGTGCGGTATTTTTTGCACTTACAGCGATCTTCACACGGATCCTGACAAGGACCGAAACGATCTCCTCGATCCTGTTTTACTTGACGGTAATGCAGGCGGTTTTTGGCCTAATCAGCGCAGGCTATGACGGAGACATTCAGGTCCCTTCTTTGTTGATGACGCCTTGGGTCATCTCAATTGGCATCGCAGGGCTTTTGGCGCATTTCTGTCTGACCAAAGCACTCAGCATTGCACCCGCTGCAGTTGTAATGCCTATTGATTTTGTACGACTTCCTGCAATAGCCTTGGTAGGCATGATACTTTACGATGAGCCTATCGAACTTGTTGTTTTTGCAGGTGCCGCACTGATCTTTGCGGCCAACTATGTGAATATCAAACACGCAGAACTAACTAAACAAAACTAAACAGTTCGGTTCAAAAATTGCGCTAATAGGCCCAGGAGTGTATTTTTGTGACGCTACGGTGCCACGTTCCGAGTGACGTGGCGTCAATAATTGACCCAAACGTTAGGCAATCCTTAGGGTTGACCGCACATATTTTATTCATGACAGGGATGAGGACATGAAAAAAACACTTACAGCAGGGGCAGCGCTGCTGCTCACGACTTCTTTGGCATATGCCGTCGGGCTGGACCGTTCTGGCCAGCCGGGTGGCATTATTTTTGAAGAAGGAAGCTACGCCGAGCTGAGCTTTGGCTTTGTCACACCGTCTCTTGAAGGTACGGATGCGGACGTTTTCGGCAACTCAGACACAGGAAATATTGCCGAAGATTTCGGCATTATTGGGTTAGGATACAAACGAGATATCAACGAGGAATTCTCCTTTGCTATTATAATCGATGAACCTTACGGCGCGGACGTTAGCTATCCCACCGGTGAGTCGCTGGCACTCGGCGGCACTGAAGCTACGTTGGACTCAGTCGCAGTCACTGGCCTGCTCCGCTACAAAATTGACACCAACATCAGTGTCTTTGGCGGCATCCGTGCACAATCAACCGAAGCCTCGGTTACGCTAGATGGTTTGGCTTATGGGCCTTTGGCTGGCTACAGTGTCGATCTAGAACGGCATACCGGTTATGGGTACACCGTTGGCGCTGCTTACGAGATACCCGAGATCGCCTTGCGTGTTGCACTGACTTATATCTCAGAGATCGAACATGAATTTGGTACATCTGATAACGCAGGCTCAGTTGCTGACACCGAGGTCACGACACCTCAAGCGATCAACCTCGACTTTCAGACTGGTATCGCTGCAGACACATTGCTATTTGGCTCGGTACGGTGGGCAGAATATAGCGTTGTATTAGTTGAGCCTGAGGGCTTCCTTGGCGGGTCACTCACAGATATTGATGACGCTACCGGCTATACACTCGGTCTCGGGCGTCGGTTTAGCGACGATTTCTCCGGATCGATATCTGTTGGTTTTGAACCTGAAGGCAGCAGCAGTCTTGTATCACCACTTGCGCCAACGAATGGGAACTATTCCGTTGGTTTGGGCGGCCAGTACAGCATTGACAATGTCACACTGTCAGGCGGCATCCGCTATATCGTTCCCGGTGATGCGTCGTCAGCGACAGCTGATACGGCGCGCGCAGACTTCACCGATAGCTCGGCGGTCGCCGTCGGCATGAAGGTCGGCTACAGCTTCTAAACTGCAGTTAAACAAATAAAGAACGAGCCCCGCCCTCAGCCGGCGGGGCTTTTTCGTTTCAACCGCATGATCCGGGTTGCACCCGCGCGCCCAACCGGATCAAGTCCGCCCATGTCCCCGGTCCAAAAAACAATATCGCCTCGCGCATGGGCAGAACTGACCATCCTCAGCCTGATCTGGGGCGCATCCTTTCTGTCTATCCGCATCGCGCTAAACGAAATCGGCCCGCTCACAGCCGTGGCACACCGGACAGTCTGGGCAATGCTGATTTTGTGGACCTATGTTATTGCCGCGCGGCTGCCCTTGCCAAAAACCCCGCGCATCTGGGGCGCGTTCCTGGTGATGGGCCTGCTCAACAACGTCATTCCCTTCAGTCTCATGGCCTGGGGGCAGCTCCATATCGAAACCGGGCTCACCTCCATCTTGAACGCGGCCACGGCCATCTTCGGGGTCATCGCCGCCGCGCTCTTTTTTGCAGACGAACGACTGACAGCACGCAAGGCCATCGGGGTCACACTGGGGTTCTTTGGCGTGGCCACCGCCATCGGACTGTCCGCACTGACGCAATTTGACATCCGATCATTGGGGCAATTGGCCGTCATCGGCGGCACGATCAGCTACGCATTGGCCGGGGTCTGGGCACGCAAAATGCTGGGTGGGCTGACACCGCAAATGGCCGCCGCCGGCATGCTGACCGGATCAAGTCTGATCACGCTGCCCGCCGCCTGGATCATCGAAGGGCCAATCAATCTGCAACTAACCCCGCAAACATGGGCAGCCATCGCTTACTACGCGATCATCGCCACCGCCGTCGCCTACCTGCTGTATTACCGCGTGCTGGCCATGGCGGGCAGCGGAAACCTGATGCTCTGCACGCTGCTCGTTGCACCGGTCGCCATCATCCTTGGGGCGTTGGTTCTAGGAGAAGCCCTGCCCCTGCGCGCATACGCCGGTTTCGGTCTACTTGCCCTCGGGTTGATCATCCTCGACGGACGCCTGCTCAAACCGATCCAAAACCGCCTGTGCCGCACGTAAACCGGGGGGCTGCCCCCCGACCCCAAGGCGCTCCATGGTCAACGCCATCGCCTCTTTCTGCGCGCCGGGATCAGCCAGCACCTGCAAGACCGCATCGGCAATCGGCCCCGGTTCGCAGTTCTTGCCAATGAACTCGGGTACCGTGCGGGTCTCACTCACCAGATTGACCAGCGTCACTGTATCCACGCGCAACATACGGCTGATGATAATGCGGCTCAGCCAGGCCATGTCATAGGCAATCACCATCGGCGTCGCATTCGCGGCCAGTTCCAACGACACCGTGCCCGAGGCAGCCAAGGCCACATCCGCCCGCCGAAACCAAGCGGCCTTCTCAGTCGTATCAGGTTCAAGCACCATCACGGGCACAGACCAATGCGCGACCTGCTCGCGCACCAGATCATGCACGCCGCCCGTCGTCGGGATCACAAACATCGCGTCAGGGACCGCAACTGCAATTTGCGCAACAACTTTGCCAAACCGCTTTGCCAGACGTCCAACTTCACCTTTGCGACTACCCGGCAAGACCAGCACGACAGTCCCCTTGCCCAAGGCCGCAGCTTCCGCATCGGCGGCCACGGGTTCGGCAACAACCGGATGCCCGACAAAATCGCAATCCATGCCCGCCGCTTGCATATAGGGCGGCTCAAACGGGAACAGCGCCAGCACATGGTCAATATGCTGCGCCATCTTCGCGGCCCGCCCGGGACGCCAAGCCCAAACGGTTGGGGCCACATAATGCACCGTGCGAATATCGCTGGCGGCTTTGACCAAACGGGCCACGCGCAAGCAAAAATCGGGGCTATCAATCGTGATCAGAATATCAGGTTTCGTCTCAAGGATCGCATCAGCCATCTGCCGGATACGCGCCTTTAGCGCGCGATACTTTGGCAATATCTCTGCCAAGCCCATCACGCTCAGCTCATCCATCGGAAAGCGGCTAGTCAGGCCCTCGACCTGCATCAGTGGACCACCCACACCGTCAAACGTGACGTCCGAGCGTAATTGTTTTAGTCCGGCCATCAAAGCCGCCCCCAGCTTATCGCCCGATGCTTCGCCCGCGATCACAAATACCCTCATGCGTCACCTTTGGGGCGGACCCAGAGAAACATGCCTTGCGCATCCAGAACATCCACGACGGCAGATCGGTTCAAAACCATGACGCCCCCCGCTTCGATCACGATACCAGATAAGCCCGCCTCTGCCGCGCGCATCGCCGTGTCAGGGCCAATCAACGGCAAATCAGCACGCCTGTCCTGATCGGGCTTTGGCGCTTTGAACAAAACCCCATCGTCAGCCGTGGCAGGCACATCTTGCAACCCGGACATCCATTTGGTCACCGTCTCAACCGCCGCCGCGCCCAAATCCATCACATAGGTCAACGGATCATCGGCAATCGGCGGATCATAGGGTTCAAAGAACGCGGACAGCATCGCATCGGTGCCATCGGGGCCCTCTTTGGCCAGGACCTGTCCAACCCGGACAATACAGGCCTGCCCCACATCGGCAGCGCCCATGGCCGCAACACAAGCCTCACCCTCTGCCGCATCGGCCTTGTGCCAGTCCTCCGGGGCAGCCTGCGTTAGGACACCAACGTCAGGCAGTAAATCGGGTGCAATCTCATGGGCTGCGACAACCGAAAACCCGGCCTCTTCTAGCAAGGCGATAATCACACGTAACGCACCATCATCACCTTGGGCCATCGCCGCTTGCACCTTGGGGATCAACGGGATCGTCGCAGCATCAATGGCGGTAGGATCAATCTGCGGACGCCGTACAGCACCCGCCATACAAATCCGGCTCACACCGCGCTTCTGCAAATCCTGCAGAAACGTACCCAATTGTTCTAAACGAAAGGTGACATCAACAGGCACAGCAGGCTCAAAACCAGCCAAAGCACAAACCAACGGTCGTTCTGGCAGGCGGGCCACAAGGGCCGGCGGCAAATCACCCGTTCCTGCAATCAACGCCAGCATCAGCCGCCCGGTGTCAGAAAATTGCGGTCAGTGTCGCCTAGGATAAAGGCCACCATCTGCTGGACATAAGCGCTGTCGCTTTCATCGGCCAAACGATGGGCGCGATCCTGAAACGTACCTTCGCCATCCTTCAGCATCTGAAACGCCGCCCGCAGCGCCGTGATATCCGCACGATCAACCCCTTTGCGCTTTAACCCAACCAGATTCAGCCCATCCAGCACCCCGCGCGGGCCCTGTACCAAACCATGCGGGACAACATCCTTGGTCACCATGGTCACGGCGCCAATAATAGCACCTTGCCCGATGCGGACCCACTGATGCACACCGCAAAGACCGCCGATGATCACATCATCCTCAATCACGCAATGCCCGGCGACGGCAGATGAATTCACAACAATCACCCGATCCCCGACCTGTGCGTCATGGGCAATATGGCACCCAGCCATGAACAATCCATCATCGCCAATCCGGGTCTCACCACCGCCACCAACGGTGCCCGTGTTCATCGTCACGTGCTCACGAATGCGATTGCGGGCACCAATGCGCAGGCGGGTCAGTTCACCGTCAAATTTCAAGTCTTGGGGGATCTCACCGATGACAGCAAAAGGATAGATTTCGGTATCATCTCCGATATGCGTATCACCCGCCAGCACCACATGGCTTTTCAGCGTCACACGGGCGCCCAACGTAACATCTGGACCCACGACACAAAATGGGCCGATTACGCAATCCGGGCCAATCTGTGCGCCCTCTTCTATTATGGCCGAAGGGTGAATGCCCGACATCAGCCCTGCATGTCCATCATCGCAGTAAACTCAGCCTCAGCAGCCATTTCACCATCAACAGTCGCCACGCCTTTGAACCGCCATACCTTACCGCCGGGTTTCCCACGGGTGGTTTCAACATGCATTTCCAGCACATCACCGGGGACCACCTTGCGGCGGAACTTGCAGCCGTCGATGGCCATGAAATAAACCAGCAAATTGCCGTCTGTCAGTCCAAGGGACGCACCAACCATGACAGCCGTCGTCTGGGCCATCGCCTCAACAATGGTGACACCGGGCATAATCGGGTTGCCTGGAAAATGGCCCTGAAAATGCGGCTCATTCATCGACACATTCTTGATGCCTACGGCAGATGTCGTGCCATTGATGCTATGGACCTTATCGACCAGCAAAAACGGATAACGATGGGGCAAAATATTTTGGATCAGCTGGATATCAGCTTCGGTCACAGCATCGGACATAAATCTGCAATTCCTTGTTGTTACTGCAGGTCCCTGCCCGCTTTTTTTATGACTAACAAGCCAAGCAAGGCCGGGCAAGCATGGGCTACTCTGTGCCATCCCCCAAAGCAGCGTCAATGCGTGCGATGACCTCATCGGTGATATTGGCAGAGCGGACGGACAACAGAACATTGCGCTCTTCCATCACCATTGCGGCGCCACGTTCAAGCATGACATTCGCGATGATCCCCTGGGTACGCGCCTCAAATGCGGCACGGGCTTGTGCGCTGCTTTCTTGCAATTCAGCATTCTTGGAATCCCGGGCGCGGCGGACCTCTTGCACTTTCTCGTCAAACGCTTCGGCCTCTGCCCGAAATGCCTCGGGGGTCATGTCAGGGCGGCGCTGGGTCAGGCTGCGTTCTTCCTCGGTCAATGTCGCAACGATACGATCATTCTCAAGCTGGACTTCGGTGATTTCAACAGCCAAATCTGCGGCCAAACGGCGGCCAAAAAGGGTTTCAAGATAAAGACGGTCGCTGTTGATAATCAGAACCTGTGGCGGGGCTTGTTCTTGGGCAGCCGCCGACAAGGCCAACAGCAACCAAACAACAATCGCACGCCAAACGCCCATCAGAAATTGGTCGAAATCGTCACATCAAAGGACCTGGAATTGTCAAATTCCTGCACATCCAACGGCTCGGTAAAGTTAAAGCGCAGAGGGCCAATCGGGGTCGTCCAGAAAATCGATAAACCAGCAATCGCGCGGGGCGTGAATTCGTTGTACAAGACATCAAAACCATAGGTCTCACCAACATCCCAGACCGAACCATAGTCTATAAACGCCCCCCCCGAGATCCCATATTCACTGGGCAAACCCAATGGGAATTCAGCCTCAAGCCGGATCACCGCGAATGAGTTGCCGCCAAGCGCATCATCCGTGATGTCCCCATCAGTATCCAGATCTGTTGATCGCGGCCCAACACCACCGGCCTCAAAGCCACGCATCAGACTGGAGTTCAGAAAGAAGCGGTCGGTAACACGGCTACTGCCTTCTTGATAACTCAAATGACCGGCTTCCAACACGGCACGCAAGGTGACCTCTTCATTCAGAATTGAGGTCTCAGCTCCCGCAAGCCCGGTTGACTTGATGAATTGCGTGTCACCAAACCCGAACTCCTGACCAAAGCGTAGTACGATGCCGGCGTTGGGGTTCAAGCCTGTGCGACGGTTATCAAAGCTATAGGTATACCCAATCGAGTTTGTCACAACACCTTCTTCCAGCGCCTCGTTTTGAACGATTTGGCTGGCATCTTCATCGACATCGGTCAGATCGTTAAACTCGAGGGCATAGAACAAAGCCAAACGACCGTTTTCGCTGACTGGAAAGCTTAGAGAGGGGCTCAGGCGCAAAGACTCGGTATCATAGAGCGCATTCTCATTGTCGGTAATGGCATATGAGGCATCAAAGCTAAAACGCAAATCACGGCCCAACAACTGCGGTTCGGTAAAGCCAAACGATAGGCTGCGGTTTGACTCAGCGGTTGAGATTTGGAAGTTCAACCGCTGGCCACGGCCTTGAAAATTACTCTGGCGATACGAGGCAAGCAAACCGACACCCGTGTCGCTGTTGAAATTCGCACCAAAGCTCAATGTCCCCGTTGGGCCTTCGACCACGTCCACATCAACAATCACCTGATTTGGGGACGATCCTTGGCGCGTATCAACAGCGGCGTTTTCAAAGAAGCCGAGGGCACGAATACGGCGGGCGCTCGCGCTGATCTCACGCGGATTAAAGGGATCACCTTCCACAATATCAAACTGGTTACGGATCACCCGATCAAGGGTGGTGCCGTTACCTTCAATATCGATACGTTCAACAAACACGCGTGGGCCCGAAACCAACACGTATTCAAGATTCAGTGTCAAATCACGATCATTGCGCGTAATGCGCGGCTGGGCCTGTACAAAGTTCAGGCCTCGTTGCAGTGCCGCACGTTCCAGACGGACAATATCGTTGTCAATTGGAACTGGTGAATAGGTCGCGCCACGACGGACCCGGATGGTATCTTCAAAGTCAGCGCCACTCACGCCAGCAATCTCGCTGCGCACAGAGACAGAGGCGAATTCAAACTTCTGCCCTTCGCGGATATTGAATGTCACCAGGTAAGCATCTCGTTCGCGGGTCAGGGCAACATCTACGTTTTGGATGACAAAATCGATGTAGCCACGCGAACGGTAAAAATCCGTCAACAATTCGCGGTCGGCCGCGATGCGTTCGGGCGAGTATGTATCACGGGAGATCAAAGCGCGCAGCGCACCGGCTTGTTTTGTCTCCAGCACACGACGCAACCGACCTTCCGAGTACGTCCGGTTACCAATAAACGACACGCGCTCAACTTCGGTGACCGCAGTCTCGATAACTTCAAATACCAGATTTACGCGATTCTCCGGCAAAGGAATGATGCGCGGGGTAACAATCACATTGATGCGGCCTTGCTGTGCATAGGCTTGCGTAATTGCGGTAGTGTCGGCCTCAGCTTGGGTTGGGCTATAGACGCGACGCGGCTGCGATTGGACCAATTGCAGTAGCTGTGCGTCACGCAAGCGCGCGTTTCCTTCGATGTTGATCTGATTGATCGTGGGGTACTCAACGACCTGGATCAGCAAGCTGTTGCCACGCGGAATAATATTGGCGCTTTCAAACAGGCCGGACCCGCGAATGGCTTGCGCGGCATCATTCAATTCAGCCGTGTTCAGGCTATCCCCGATATCAATACCTGCGATTGTCAGGATCGTGCCATCCGCAACGCGTTGATTGCCCTCGATCGTGACAGAACCAACAGTCACCGATTGAGCCGTAGCAGCCGTTGCGGCACATACCAGCAACAGAAGCGAAATCAAAATGCGGCGGGCCGCGTCTACGTTTCGAGCCAAAAGCCACCCTAAATATTTTTGCATTTTCTTTGCCCGCTCTCACAACCCAGTCACGACCGGATTATCCGCTCTCAAGAGGGATGTCAAAACGACAACGAAAGGATTTGTGGTCTTTTGACGACGCTGGGGTGCTAAGTGGCAGACAAGGTCAAAATTAGGAAGGTTGCAGAATAAAGTGCAATCAAAATCACCACAGCAAAACACAACCAGTCCATGCTCATACGAAGCAACAGACGAAAGCCTCCGAGTGTTCTGACTTGGGTTCCCATTGGATATCTCAGCTATACAACGCCCTTAGGTTAAGGGACAATTGTGGCGGAAAAGTGTCAAACCCTTATGGGCACAGCAACGTATCGTTTAGGATTGTAAAGGACATCATCGACAGGATCAGCGCGAGCCCGACAAACATAAACACCTGTACGGCGCGTTCGCTCGGCTTGCGACGAACGACAGCCTCATAAGCATAAAACACCAAGTGCCCCCCGTCCAAGACTGGGATTGGGAAGAGGTTGATCAGGCCGACAGCCGCCGACAAGGCACCAATAAACCAGATAAAGCTCTGCGCGCCCTGCTCTGCCATCGAACCGCTTGTCTCGGCAATGCCAACGGGACCCGATAGGTTACAGGTCGAAATCTGACCGTTGATGATATGCTTCAGCGCCGAGATTGATGTCGTCAGCGTATTCCATAGCCCCTCCGCTCCCATGCGTACCGCCTCAACGGGGCCAATCGACATCGTTTCCGCATCAAAAAACAGCTGTCCCGAAATCCCAATGCGATAGGTCGTGCGGAATGTACCATCTGGCTGCGGCTCATCCGTCGCGCGCGGCTCAAGCATCACAGTCTGCTCCTGACCATCACGCCACAACAACAACTCCAACGGGCCACCTTCCGCCCCCAGAACGATGCGCTGCAACTGGGGGAACGCAAAGACGGGCGTACCGTCAACAGCCATGATGACGTCATTTACCTTCATATCCGCGTCATCAGCAGCCGAACGCGGAATAACCGACGCGACGGCCGTCGGCATCAAATACGGACCCTCAACTGTGATCTCATCGCCATCACGCAGCACAGTATAGGAAAGACGTTCTCTCAACGGCACCGCATCAACCAAGCTGGTCTGGCGCTCCGGGTCATCAAAGGCCACGCCGTCGACCGAAAGCATCACATCACCTTGCTGCAAATCCGTGGCATAGCTCGGCGGCAGATCGCGCATTTCGCCGAATGTCAGCGGCTCAATCGAGCGGCCCTGATACATGATCGAGCCTGCAAAAATGGCAATCGCCAAAATAAA
Organism: uncultured Paracoccaceae bacterium; assembly: GCA_947501555.1. Classification (GTDB taxonomy): domain Bacteria; phylum Pseudomonadota; class Alphaproteobacteria; order Rhodobacterales; family Rhodobacteraceae; genus Yoonia. The sequence goes on along the minus strand of CANMWG010000001.1, from coordinate 506,400 downwards.
GTTGAACACAGGACCCGCCAAAACAGTCGCGGCACGAGCCCACAAAGGGGCACCCAACATCGTGCGGCGCGCGTCGGACGAGGCGATCGTGCCATCTGACCCAACACTCGCTGCATTGGCGTCGCCCAGAAATTTCACATAGCCGCCCAACGGCAAAGCAGCAATCTGCCACTGCGTCCCGCGTTTGTCGGTACGACGATAGACCACCGGCCCAAATCCGAGCGAGAAAACCTCGGCATGGATCCCACACCAGCGGCCGACGATATAATGGCCATATTCATGGATCGCCACAATCACCGATAGGGCCACAACAAAGGCCACAATCATGAAGGCGAAATTGCCAAAGAGCGGCACGAACTGCATCAGATCCAAAGCGTTATCCCAACTGCTTGATGGCTTCGCCCGCATATATGCGCGCCAGCCGGTCTGTTTCCAAGACGTTATCTAGGGTGATGCTGGCATTTTGCAGCCCGCCCTGTGATGAAATTTTATCGAGCGTCACTTGTACAACCCGCGCCATATCCAAAAACCCGATCTCGCGGGCGATAAACCCATCCAGCGCATGTTCCTTTGCAGCATTGAACACAGCACCGGACAACCCGCCCTCTTGCATGACACGATTTGCAATCCCAAGGGCGGGATAACGTGCTTCGTCGGGGGCTTCAAACGTCAATCGACCGATCTTGGCAAGATCAAGCCTTTCAACCGGCAAGGTCTTGCGTTCGGGCCAATGCAACGCATAGCCAATCGCGTGGCGCATATCAGGGGGCCCCACATGCGCCATCAACGCCCCATCGTGAAATCCAACCATCGCGTGCACTAGACTTTCGCGATGCACCAGCACCTCGATCATATCAGATGAGACGTTAAAGAACTCTTTCGTTTCAATCAGTTCCATCGCCTTGTTAAACATTGAAGCTGAATCAATCGTGATTCGCTGGCCCATATCCCAATTGGGATGGCTCGAAGCCTGATCCAGCGTTGCATTGGCCAATTTCTCTATCGGCCAATCGCGGAATGCACCACCGCTTGCGGTAATAACCACCCGCTCAACGGCCGACATCTTTTCACCAACCAACGCCTGAAACACGGCAGAATGCTCGCTATCTACCGGTAAAATCGTGGCACCATGGGCCTTGGCGCGGCCCAAAAGCAACGGGCCGGCGGTGACTAGCGATTCCTTATTGGCCAGCGCCAGCGTCGTGCCATGGGTCAAAGCCTCTAACCCTGGAACCAAGCCAGCAGCGCCCACAATGGCTGACAACGCCCAATCAACCGGGCGGGCGGCGGCCTCGGCAATAGCATCCGGCCCCGCGGCAACGGCAACACCCGTGCCGGCCAGCAAGTCCTTCAAGTCATCATAAAGTGCGGGATAACAGGTCACGGCCAGATCAGCGTCCAACGCGACGGCGTCCTTGGCGAGTTGCGTGATATTGCGGCCCCCTGTCAGGGCCACAACGTCATAAGAATCCTTATCGCGGGCAATCAAATCAATCGCACTCTGGCCCACGGATCCGGTTGCACCAAACAGGGTAATCCGCCTCAAAAGACAACTCCGGGCACGTCAAACACGTCTGCCACAAGGATTAGGAACAAGGCAGCCCCCAGCAACGCATCAAAGCGATCAAACAAGCCACCATGACCAGGGATCAGGGTTGAACTATCCTTGACACCCATCCGGCGCTTTAACGCGCTTTCAGCAATGTCACCCATTTGGCCAGCAAAACTAAGGACCATAGAAATAACGATGATCCACAGCCCCGCATTGGTAAACAACGTGAAGACAAGGCCAACAATGCCTGCACCAATCCAGCCTGCGACCGTACCGCTCCAGGTCTTTTTCGGGCTGATACGCGGCCAAAATTTGGGACCACCAAAGGCCTTACCAGCGAAATAGCCAAAGATATCCGTGACGATGACAACCAGCATCAGCCATAAAATCCAGGTAAACCCGTAATCCATGCGAAAATGGACAAGGCCCCACCCGGCCAGCTGAATACCCAAGGCAAAGACAAAGAACGTCTTGATCTCTGTCTTCAACTGGGTGGCACCAATCACAGGTACAATCAAAAACAGGCCCATGCCCCACAAGCTGCCATCGGCCAATTGGCCGGACATCACAGATGCAACCAATGCAGCCAGTAACATGCCCTTGGTGGGTTCGGCTGGGCGGATCATCATCCACAGTTCCCACACCATCACAGCAGTGACAAAAACCACCAACATCTGAAACCAGATGCCACCCAGAATGACGGCAATCGCACCCACAAAAACCATTGCGGCGCTAGACATCAGGCGGACCGTCAGATCATCCCATTTTGTTGGATTGGCGTCCGGGGCAGTCATAGTCAGGCAAGAACCGCGCCATATCGACGTGTCCGGTCACCGTAACTGGCCAGAACCTTGGCGAATTCCTTTGCCGTAAAGTCGGGCCATAGGGTGTCGACAAACTCATACTCCGCGTAAGCGGACTGCCAGAGCAGAAAGTTTGAAATGCGGGCCTCGCCGCTGGTACGGATGACCAGATCAGGGTCAGGCAGCACATGGGTGTCCAAAAACCCCGAGAGGGTCTCTGCATCAACGTCTTCATGGGTCAAACGGCCCTGCTCGATCTCATAAGCCAGGCGTTTGGCGGCACGGGTCACCTCATCGCGGCCACCATAGTTGATAGCAATCGTCAGGTGGATCAGATCATTGCCCGAAGTCAGTAGTTCCAACTCATCCATCATCGACACCAGCTTGTCATCCAGACGGATGCGGTCGCCGATAAAGCGAACTCGGACACCGTTTTTCAACAAAGCTTGGGCTTCACGCTCGATATACTTGCGGAACAGGCTCATCAGGCCAGCCACTTCGGTCTGGGTACGCTTCCAGTTTTCGGTCGAGAACGCAAATATCGTCAGATATTTGACGCCTAAATTTGGACAGGCCTCAACAATTTCGCGAACGCGACGCGCACCGGCATGGTGACCAAACAACCGTGGGCGGCCACGTTGTTGGGCCCATCGGCCATTGCCATCCATGATTATAGCGACATGGCCCGGCGTCTTTCTAGGGTCGGCATCCTTGGGCATAACAGGCCCCTTCATTATTCCAAACTGCGTTTAGACCTGCATGATCTCAGCTTGTTTGACTTCAAGCGTCTCATCAACAGCCTTAATATGTTCGTCGGTCAGTTCCTGCACTGCGGCTTCCCAGAATTTCTGGTCGTCCTCAGACAGGCCGTCACTCTTCGCCTTTTTTATCTGATCCATACCATCGCGGCGCAGATTGCGGATCGAGACCCGGGCGCTTTCGGCATAACCGCCGGCCACTTTGGTCAGATCGCGGCGGCGTTCTTCGTTCAATTCAGGGATCGGCAGCATGATGATGGTACCATTAAGCTGAGGATTGATCCCTAAGCCGCTCTCACGAATGACTTTTTCCACTTTACCGACCAGGCCCTTGTCCCACACATTGATGGTGACCATGCGGGGTTCGGGTACGTTGACGGTGCCAACTTGGTTAATGGGGGTCATGGCCCCATAGGCATCCACCATGATCGGCTCCAGCATTGAACCCGAGGCGCGGCCTGTGCGCAACGACGCAAGTTCGGTGCGCAAATTGGCGATCGCACCATCCATGCGGCGGGTCAAATCATCGGTATCCAGCATAAAATCGTCTGACATTGGTCTGCTCTTTTCTTTCGTTCGCCCGTCTATACCGCTAACAACCGGCCCTTGTATAGCGTTGGGGTGCAGAAGATGTGCAGGTTCTGATCAGACGGTTCACGACGGGTGCATGTGTAAACCGATCACGATGACCTAAGACCTCAGCCATTACCCTTGTCACTTGAGCGCTTCGCGAACGACCGTCCAGCCGGGATGAGGAAAGCGCGAACGCGCCGCAAGAACGACGTATGCGCGCGATCACGCTCAATCAGTCTTTCACCATCGTATAAACGCCTTCACCGGCCATGATCCCTTTGAAGCCGCCGGGCTCATCCAGGGAAAAAACGACAATCGGCAAATCATTGTCACGGGCCAAGGCAATGGCGCTGGCATCCATCACGCCCAGCCGCTTTTGCAGAACCTCGTCATAGCCAATGCGATCAAGACGGACGGCATCTGCGTGTTTCTTGGGGTCTTTATCATAGACACCATCAACATTCTTGCCCATCAAGATAGCCTCGCAAGCCATCTCGCTGGCGCGCAATGCGGCGGCTGTGTCTGTGGTGAAATACGGGTTGCCCGTCCCTGCAGCAAAAATGCAAACACGCTTCTTCTCAAGGTGACGCACAGCGCGACGGCGAATATAAGGCTCGGCCACTTCGTTCATGGTGATCGCGGAAATGACGCGGGTATGAATAGCCAACTCTTCTAGGGCAGATTGCATGGCCAGCGCATTCATGACCGTGGCCAGCATGCCCATGTAATCGGCGGTTGTACGCTCCATCCCTTGAGCCGAGCCTTGCAAGCCGCGAAAAATATTCCCGCCGCCAATGACCATGCAAATCTCAACGCCCAAATCATGGACGGATTTCACCTCGCGGGCCACGCGCTGCACAGTTGGCGGATGCAAGCCGAATGAGGTATCGCCCATCAGCGCCTCGCCCGAGATTTTCAGCATGACCCGCTTATAGGCCGTTTTCTCTGTCTCACTCATGGCGATCCCCTGATGTATTTTGTTAGCGCGCAAAATGTCGTAAATCGGGGCCGGGTTCAATGGCCGCTTGCCGATATTGGCGACAGACTGCAGTAATGGCGCGATGATACCTATTGAAGCAGATAAACCAGTCCTGATTGCGGGGCCCACGGCGTCAGGGAAATCCGCCCTCGCATTGGAAATCGCCAAGGCGCAGGGCGGCATCATCGTGAATGCCGACGCACTGCAGGTCTTCGATGGCTGGCGCGTTCTGACAGCCCGGCCTGATGACAACGATCTGGAACAAGCTGAGCACGCGCTTTATGGGCATGTCGCTCATGACGCGGATTACTCAGTCGGGCACTGGCTGCGCGACTTAAAACCTTACCTGCAGGGGGAAAAACGCGCCATCATCGTCGGAGGCACAGGGCTCAATTTCAACGCGCTGACACAAGGTTTGGCCGAAATCCCGCCAACCCCGGCTACGATCCGCGATCAAGGCAATAGTCTGCCCCACAACCAACTGCTCGAAGCATTGGACCCTGAAACAACCTCCCGGATCGACACCCAAAACCGCATGCGGGTGCAACGGGCGTGGGAGGTCCTGCAAAGCACCGGGCGCAGTATGGCCGACTGGCAAGACGCAACACCGCCGCCCCTCCTGCCCTGCGATCAAGCCGTCTGCATCACGCTGGATGCGCCCAAAGACTGGCTAAACGACCGGATCACACGACGCTTTGACCAGATGCTGACACAGGGGGCCCTGGACGAGGCGCGCGCAATGTTGCCCCACTGGAATCCCTTGCATCAATCCGCCAAAGCTATTGGGGCCCCCGAACTGATCGCACATCTTAAAGGAGAAGTGACACTGGACCAAGCGCGGGAAGCCGCGATCATCGCATCGCGACAATATGCCAAACGGCAACGCACGTGGTTCAGGTCGCGGCACAAAGATTGGAACCATCTCGCCATCGACAGCGCTGACATATCCGCAACACTACGATTGACAACCTCAACAGCGGATTGATTTCAAACATCTTTCTGGACAGACTTGCCTAAAATCAACATTGAGGCAAAGTTGATGACAACAACAGTGAATGATCTGCCAGCGCTTGCGCTGGCCTCCTTGACCTATGGCGGACCGGCAGCGCGCTGGCGGACCGAAGCGATGCGCAGCCACAGCGCACCCCGGCTGATCCACATCACCAAGGGACAGGGGCGGATCACGGTGGCTGGGCTGACCAACGGATACGGACCCAACAATCTGATCTTCATTCCAGCGCACACAATGTACGGGCTCGAGGTGGGCCCCATGGTTTTTGGACAAATCCTAACACTGCCTGACCATACAAGCTGGCCAGACGTCCCTTTTCACCTACGTTTGCTGGATGTCGCCCCACAAAAGGCATTGCAAGGCCACATCGAAGCGATCGAACGAGAACTGCAGCCCGATGGGGACAGCCGGGCGGCTGCGTGTCATCTCGGGCTTTTGGCGATCTTTGTCGAACGGCAACTTGCAGCGCGGGACCCTGCCAGCATCGACAAGCGCCGGACGTCAGCAGCGGGACGTCTCGTTGCCAGATACACAAGCATGATCGCGCAAGAGTTTTCCAGCGACAGGAGCGTGGCTGACTACGCAGCCGCACTTGGGGTCACTCCGACCCATCTGACACGGGTGTGCCAGCAAACCTGCGGGCGCACGGCGCTCAAGCTACTCAATGATCGTATTCACTACGAAGCATGCGTTCTGCTGCGCGAGACAAAATCGCCTGTTCAGGACATTGCACAGCGCCTAGGATTTCAATCAGCCGCCTATTTCACACGCAGTTTTCAGGAAAAATCGGGACAAACGCCCACTGACTTCAGACAGATGGGCGGCATCGCGGTCAGAGGCTGATCAAGCCGCAAGTTTGCGGTCTGCCCCCACAGAACCGCCCGACCAGCCCGTCGAAATGTCGTTTTACGACAATTAATGTGTCGTAATTGTCATACGATTCTCTAATCGCTTGGTTGACCTCCCCCCCTAAAAGATGCGCAATGGCGCGGACGGAAACAAATTACCGGCCCGGGACGGCCCAAAAACATGTTTTCGACAAGAACAAAAAAATGATGTGTCACAGGGAGAACAGAATGACGTCATCACGAAACTCAATCCACCCAGCCGCTTTGATGTATGCCGAGGAAGCGAAATCCGGGCAACTCAGCCGCCGGGAATTCATGGCGCGCACCACCGCGTTGGGTGTCACCTCTGCTGCAGCTTATGGTTTGCTGGGCATGACTGCACCGGCACATGCGGCAGGGCACGCACAACAGGGCGGCACTTTGCGGATGCAAATGGAAGTCCGTGCGCTGAAGGATCCACGCACATATGACTGGACTCAGATTGCCTATATCACCGCAGGTTGGCTGGAATATCTGGTAGAATATAACTCGGACGGGTCCTTTGCCCCGATGCTGCTGGACAGCTGGGAAGTGAACGAAGACGCCACGCAATACACATTGAACGTGCGTCAGGGCGTGAAATGGAACGACGGCACCGACTTCACGGCTGAAGACGTGGCACGCAACATTGAAATGTGGTGTGACAAGACGGTTGAAGGCAACTCCATGGCCGGTCGTTTCGCCGTGCTGGTTGACGCGACAACAGAAAAAGCTGTCGACGGCGGCATCGAAATTGTTGACCCTTACACGGTGCGTCTGAACTTGCCGGCCTCTGATATCTCGCTAATCGCGGGCATGTCTGACTACCCCGCAGCAATCACGCCTGCAGGCTTCAACCCAGAAACCATGCTCGACAATCCCGTTGGAACAGGGCCATACCTGCCCGAAAGCCTCGAAGTTGGGGTCCGTGCTGTGATCGTGCGCAACGAAGACCACGAATGGTGGGGCTATGCAGCTGGCAAAGGCGGGTTCCTGGACCGGATCGAATATATCGACTACGGCCAAGATCCATCCGCTTGGGTCGCGGCCGCTGCGGCCGACGAAGTAGACATGACCTATGAGACTGTTGGCGAATTCGTCGACATCTTCTCAGGGATCGGCTGGGAAGGCTCTGAAGTCGCCTCTGCGGCAACAATCGCGATCCGTCCAAACCAGCTGGCCGAAGTCGACGGCACAACACCCTATGCAGACAAGCGGGTACGTCAGGCGATCGCCATGGCGGTTGATCCTGCGGTTTGCCTGGAACTGGGCTACTCAAACCTGGGCGAAGTGGCACGCAACCAGCACGTCGGGCCAATGCACCCTGCTTGGGCGGATGTTCCAGGCCTGCCTTACGACCCGGCCAAGGCGCTGGAATTGCTGACCGAAGCAGGCATGGCCGACTTTGAGATGGAAATCACGTCCATCGATGATGACTGGCGCAAGAACACCACCGACGCTGTTGCAGCCCAGCTGCGCGACGCCGGGTTCAACGTCAAACGGACAATCATCCCAGGGTCGACCTTCTGGAACGACTGGACCAAATACCCGTTCTCATCGACGAACTGGAACCACCGGCCACTGGATACGCAGATCCTTGGGCTGGCCTACCGGTCCGGCGAAGCCTGGAACGAATCCGGTTTTGCAAATGCCGAGTTTGACGCGCTGCTGGCCGAGGCCAACAGCATGGCCGACGCAGAGGCACGCCGCGAGGTGATGGGTAAACTGCAAACCATCATGAGCGACGAAGGCGTGACACTGCAGCCCTACTGGCGGTCACTCTACCGGCACGCCAAGCCTGGGTTCGTGGGCTGGGATATGCACATCGCCTACCTGCCACAGATATACAAGATCGGCCTGGCAGCCTAAAACGACATTGGGCCGCGCGCTGAAAAGCGGGCGGCCTTCTCCATTTCCCTGCACTTCCGGTGAACGGCAGGCAGACAACGCGGGTTCTAAAATGCCCGCAACCGACCAACAGGGGTCTTGATGGGACTGTTTATTTTGCGACGCCTTGGGGTGATGTTCCTCACGGCACTTTGCCTGACGTTTATCGTTTTCTGGCTGACGAACCTGGCACCAAACCTTGAAAAGCTTGCCAAAACGCAAGGCAACGCACGGATGAGCGACGATGCCGTGGTGTCTTGGCTGGCCAACCGAGGGTACGCACAACCCCTGCCCGTCAAATACGCGCAATGGCTTGGTGTGGCGCCCGGCTACGTGATCGAAGGATCCGATGGACAAGTCCGCGGACGCTGCATCGATCCAGGCCAACCCGTTGGCGAAGCACCCAGTTTTTGCGGCATCCTGCAGGGGGACTGGGGGTTTTCCACTGTCGCCAAAGAAAACGTCAGCGAAGTTCTCCCCCAACGACTGGCCAACACCGGCAAGCTGATGTTCTGGGTGATGATGGTCATGGTGCCTGGCGCGCTGATCATCGGGGTGCTTGCGGGCATGCGCGAAGGGTCACGCACCGACCGGTCACTCTCAACCGTTTCCATCGTCTCCACCGCGACACCAGAATATGTGTCAGGTGTTGTCTTCATCGCCCTTTTCGCCACCAACACCTTTGGGATGCAATGGTTCAAAGGCTCTGCTAGCAGTGCGGTGCAAGACGCCACGTTTGAGAATTTCTTTCTCCCCGTGATGACCATCGCGCTTTACGGGATGGGCTATATCGCACGGATGACACGGGCCTCCATGGCCGAAGTGATGACCGCGCAATACATCCGCACCGCCCGATTGAAGGGGGTCAGCTTCCCCAAAATCGTGCTGAAACACGCGCTGCGCAACGCGCTGATCGCACCTTTTACGGTGATCATGTTGCAAATCCCATGGCTCTTGAACGGGGTTGTGATCGTGGAGACACTCTTCACCTATCAAGGGTTCGGCTGGGAACTGGTCCGGGCCGCCTCCAACAACGACATTGAGATGCTGCTTGGCGTCTCGGTCATTTCTGTCTTCGTGGTGCTTCTGACACAGCTGATATCCGACATCGGCTACGTGTTCTTGAACCCACGCATTCGTATTTCTTAAAGGGACAGGGACATGGAACCTCTTACATGGACAGGCAGCCTCGGCATCGTCCTCAACCCGTTTTTGGGCATCGTGACAGTGCTATTTCTCGTCTCACTTGTCGCACAGACCGTCGGCGGGCTCTTTGCCCCAGCGGTCACGCTTCAGGCAAACCCAGACGGCACATTGCAAACACGGGGCGGCGTGCTGGGCATCCTGGAACTGGCAATGAAATACCTCCTGGTGGCCATCGTCGGCGGTGTGGCCGCCTATATCGTGATCCCGTTGTTCATACCCTATGGCAGCGCCGGGATCGTGGGCGAGATATCCAAACGGTTCCTTCCGGTCTGGATCGCATTGGTCCTGACCTACTCCCTGTCGATCAAATACAAGCGGCGGCTGGGGCTTTACGGCAAACTATTCGACAGCACCGTCGGCATGATTGGCTTTGGACTGGTGATGTTCTGGGTATTCACAGCGTTCTTCGTCGGCGTCTTCGATATGATCGCGACGCACGACTACCTGTCACAGGTCTCTGGTCTGAAGAATAAGGTACCGGGCGTACCCGTGCCCGAAGGCACCGCAGGCCTGACCCCACATTACCTGCTCGGCGGCGACAACCTCGCGCGCGATGTATTCAGCCGGGTGGTATCCGGCTCCGTCTTTGTGATCGCAATCGCACCATTGGCCACGATCTTTGCCTTCATGGTTGGGATCACACTGGGGCTGCCAGCAGGGTACTACTCAGGTCGGCTTGATACGACCCTGTCTTTCATCGCCAACCTGATCCTCGCCTTCCCCGTCATCTTGCTGTTCTACCTTCTAGTGACACCGGAAATCGTGCTGACGGGCATCCCCTCTTATATGGCGGCATTCCTGTTTGTGTTCCCGCTGATCTTCTTCGGCGTGCTCTTGAACTCGCGCTACTACACGCAGCCTGCCAAACGGACCGCGATTATGGTGCCTGTACTGGGCATTCTGGGCTGGCTCTATCTATCGATCATCAACCAACCGGGCACCGTCATCGATTTTCTGCCTGCATGGTTTGACCTCTTTGACATCTCGATCCTAGTGGTCTTCGTCTCGGTCGTCTTCGTCAACGCGCCCACCGTGTTCCGGATCGTCCGGGGGCTGACGCTGGATTTGCGCACACGCGACTACGTGGCTGCGGCCCAAACCCGGGGCGAAGGCGCATGGTACATCATGTTGTGGGAAATCCTGCCCAACGCACGCGGCCCGCTGATCGTCGATTTCTGTCTGCGGATTGGGTACACCACAATCTTGCTCGGCACCTTGGGTTTCTTTGGTCTAGGCTTGTCGTCCGAAAGCCCGGACTGGGGATCAACAATCAACGAAGGACGCAAACTGCTGCTCGTCTTCGCCCACCCAGCTCTCCCCCCGGCGATCGCATTGATGAGCCTCGTCTTGGGCCTCAATCTACTCGCGGACGGTTTGCGCGAAGAAAGTTTGAAAGACTGATGGCCCAGCGTTCAAATGCCACAAAAACGAGGCCTGTACATACGCCGTATGTACGCGATCTGTACGCAAAACATATGTTGATTTCGGAGGCACCAGATAGCCATGCTTGATACACAAGACCCCATCCTCGAGATCGACAAACTGTCCATTTCCTTCTTCACCCGACTGCGGGAAATCCCCGCCGTAATGGACTTCTCAGCCAAGGTCATGCCCGGCGAAGCCCTTGGTCTCGTTGGGGAATCTGGGTGCGGCAAATCCACCGTAGCCCTTGGGGTTATGCAAGATTTGGGCGTCAACGGGCGCATCGTGGGTGGCTCGATCAAATTCAAGGGCCGCGATCTCTGTGAAATGACACCCGAGGAACTGCGCGACATCCGCGGATCCGAAATTGCCATGATTTATCAAGAGCCTATGGCAAGTCTGAACCCCGCGATGAAGATCGGCAAGCAGCTGATGGAAGTCCCGATGATCCACGAGGGCGTCAGCGAAAAAGAGGCCTACGCCAGAGCCTTAGAGGTCGTAACCGATGTAAAACTGCCCGATCCGGAGCGGATGCTGAAAAGTTACCCGCACCAGCTTTCCGGTGGGCAACAGCAGCGCATCGTGATCGCTATGGCGCTGATGTCCAAACCGTCGCTCCTGATCTTGGACGAACCCACAACAGCGCTTGACGTGACCGTCGAAGCGGCTGTCGTGAAACTGGTGAAAGACCTGGGCCAGAAATACGGCACATCGATGCTTTTTATCAGTCATAACTTAGGGTTAGTGCTCGAAACCTGTGACCGGATTTGCGTGATGTATTCCGGCGAAGCGGTCGAACGCGGCAGCATCGAAGACGTCTTCGACGAAATGCAACACCCCTACACCCAAGCACTTTTCCGGTCGATCCCTCTGCCGGGTGCGGACAAAAACGCACGGCCCTTGATCGCCATCCCCGGCAACTTCCCCCTGCCCCACGAACGGCCACAAGGCTGTAATTTCGGTCCCCGCTGCGACTACTTCGAGGCTGGCCGCTGCGACGCTGGTTTCATCCCGATGACGCAGGTCCACGGCAACGACCGCCATCAAACCCGCTGTCTCAAACATGTAGAGATTGACTGGTCCGCGCCCCCCGAAGTCGCTGAAAAGAAAGAGAAAGGCGAAATCGGGCCGGTTGTTCTGAAAATGGACAACCTCAAGAAATACTATGAGGTCGCGGCGAACGCGCTGTTTGGCGGCGGCGACAAGAAAGTCGTGAAAGCGAATGAGACCCTCAGCTTTGAGGCGCGCGAAAGCGAAACACTTGCCATCGTCGGCGAATCCGGTTGTGGCAAGTCCACATTTGCCAAGGTTCTCATGGGTTTAGAGACAGCAACCGAAGGGCAAATCCTGCTCGACAACAACTCCATCGGCGGAACGGCCATTGAAAACCGCGACACGAAAACCGTCGCAGATATCCAGATGGTGTTCCAAAACCCCTTCGACACGCTGAACCCTTCAATGACGGTCGGCCGTCAAATCATCCGCGCGTTGGAAATCTTTGGGATTGGCGAGAACGACGCCGAGCGTAAAGACCGTATGCTCAAGCTGCTGGACCTCGTCAAACTCCCACGCGCCTTTGCGGATCGGATGCCGCGTCAGCTCTCTGGCGGGCAGAAGCAACGTGTTGGTATTGCACGCGCTTTTGCCGGTGACGCCCGGATCGTTGTCGCAGATGAGCCCGTCTCAGCGCTCGATGTGTCTGTGCAAGCGGCGGTGACCGATTTGCTGATGGAAATACAGCGTGAACACAAAACGACGCTGCTCTTCATCAGCCATGATCTATCGATCGTGCGGTATTTGTCGGACCGCGTGATGGTCATGTATTTGGGCCATGTGGTCGAGCTAGGCAGTACCGATCAAGTGTTCTCACCGCCCTATCACCCTTATACAGAGGCGCTTTTGTCCGCCGTCCCCATCGCCGATACCAGCGTTCAGAAAAAGCACATCGTGCTTGAGGGCGACATCCCATCGGCCATGAACCCGCCATCCGGCTGCCCCTTCCAAACGCGCTGTGGTTGGAAATCAAAGGTCGCAGGTGGGCTTTGTGACAAAGAAATCCCGCCGGTACGGATGTTGGCAGATGGGCACCAGATCAAATGCCATCTGAGCGATGCTGATCTTGCCGATATGGAACCGGTTATTCAGATCGCAGCAGAATAGGTCCTACTGCCCCCAGATGACGCGGACATAATTTACTGTCTCGGCATAGGGCGGAATGCCCTGGTGCTCAACGACAGCGCCAGGCCCCGCGTTATAAGCGGCAAGGGCAAGCGGCCAGGACCCAAATGTGTTGAATTGCGCCCGTAAATAACGCGCGCCGCCATCAAGGTTTTGCGCAGGCACCGATGGATCAACACCGAGATCACGGGCTGTGTCAGGCATCAGTTGCGCCAAGCCGAACGCGCCTTTGACAGAGCGTGCCGTCGGGTTCCAAGCGCTTTCTTGCTGGATAAGCCGAAAGAACAAATCCGCCGGAATGCCGTGTCGGATCGCGGCCGCACGCGCGGGCTCAAGAAATTGTCCGCTGTAGGAACCGGAATATTGGGGAATTGTGCCAAAACCTCGTGTGCGCGAAGGCAGCAGGCGATCTGAGCTTGCATATTGTTCAGCTGCGCGCCCATCCAAGATGGCCGTCTGGCTTTGCAGCAATGTGGATCGCGATTTGGTGGACAGTTGCTCTTGCGCCAACAAAGGTTGGGCTGCCAGTACCGCAAGTGTACAAGTTAATCTTGGCAAATAGCGCATGAATATGGCTCCGACCGGGTCAACATTCGCCAATCTAAGGGTTTTGGTGCCAACAACCAACCCCTTCGCGTAGGAACTATCTGTTAACCTTGTTGCGGCATCCAGTGTCTGGTGTCACAAAAGCGCAAATCAGAATCGTGGGGGTGCCAGAATGGCCGGATCAGTGAACAAAGTTATTCTTATTGGCAATCTCGGGGCCGACCCCGAGGTGCGGACGTTTCAAAATGGCGGCAAAGTCTGCAATATTCGCATCGCAACGTCCGAAAACTGGAAAGACAAGAACACTGGCGAGCGTCGGGAAAAAACCGAGTGGCACACTGTGGCGATTTTCCAAGAAGGCCTGGTTCGAGTTGCCGAACAGTACCTGAAGAAGGGCTCAAAGGTTTATGTCGAAGGCAAGCTGCAAACACGCAAATGGCAGGATCAGTCCGGTGCTGACCGCTATTCAACCGAAGTTGTTTTGAACGGCTTTGACGGCACCCTGACGATGCTTGATGGGCGCAGTGAAGGTGGCGGTGGCAACTACGGCGGTGGTGGCGGTGGTAACTATGGCGGCGGCAACAGCGGTGGATATGGCGGTGGCAACGATGGCGGCTACGGTGGTGGGAACTCGGGCGGCGGTGCACCGTCTGGCGGCAGCGATATGGACGACGAAATCCCGTTCTAAGTACCCATGTGATGCATGGTGAACGACGATGACAGTGGCACAACGCAACATTTAGCACGCATCAACGGCGAGCAGAAGCAGTGGTCTTTGCGGCCATAAATGGAGGTGACACCTACCTCCGTGCTATGTTGGACATTGATGATATGCGAACACGTCAATGTTGCGCCGCAAACTGTGGAATTTTGTTAGCGGACCAAAGTGCCTCCATTGCGGATCGACTAAGCCTTGCGATGCGCAATGTTAGGACCAGTCAACTTTCTACAAATATATGGGAGTGACAATTTATCATTTTGTCAACTTTTGTCGTTTATAGTTAATTTAGCAAAAATTTTCTTAACCCTGGCTCAAGTTCACATGGACGTCACACCTGAAATTCAGATCTTAATCTTGAACAGCGTCATTGTTTTGATCGCATATTTCGGCATCTACCCTAGTCTCGACGACAAAACGTTGGATCGGATCATGTCGATTGACGTGGTTCTTTCGGCAATTGCACTGACTGTCACAGGCGCCCTGTTTTGGGGAACGGGGACAAAATTTGAACTGTTATTTTTTCATACAAATTGGATCGTATTTACCGTTGCAACGATGCTGCTTATGGAAATTCCCCTGTTTCTGCGCTTTGTTCGCCGCCACAATATCGATCTGTTTGAAGGCATGGTGCCTTAACGCTGCGCCAACGCATCGTTCAAAACGCCCAGAACCATATCACTTGGCACGTCGCCTGTCATAAACGCATCCCCAATCGCGCGCGCCAGAACAAAGCGTAGCTTGCCATCGAGCACTTTTTTGTCCTGCCCCATCAAGGCCAGCAGCCCTTCTGCATCGGGTAAATCCCCAGCAATGTCGGCCATATCCACCTTCATCCCCATGTCGCGCAAATGCGCACGCACGCGGCTTGGCTCCTCTTGACTGCAAAGCCCCATTCGGGCCGACAGCTCGAACGCCAACGCACAACCGATCGCAACCCCTTCACCATGCAAGAGCCGATCTGAATATCCCGTCGCTGCCTCCAACGCATGACAAAAGGTATGGCCAAGGTTCAGTAAGGCACGGTCCCCCTGTTCGGTCTCATCGCGTTGTACAATGTCAGCCTTCATCTGACAGGACCGTGTTACAGCACGCACACGCGCATCCGTGTCCCCCGCGGCCAAAGCAGGTCCTTCTGCCTCAAGCCACTCAAAGAAATCTGCGTCCCCGAGCAGCCCGTATTTAACAACTTCGCCGTAACCCGCCAGAAAATCGCGCGACGTCAGTGTCCCCAGCAAGGCTGTATCCGCCAACACAAGGCTAGGCTGATGAAACGCGCCAATCAGGTTCTTGCCGCTAGGAGAGTTGATCCCAGTCTTGCCGCCCACCGAACTGTCGACTTGCGCCAAAAGGCTAGTGGGGATTTGCACAAAGCGCACCCCACGACGCAAAATCGCTGCGGCAAACCCCGCCAAATCGCCAATGACACCGCCGCCAAATGCAATCACAACGTCGCCACGTTCAACTTTTTGGCTGAGCAACCACTCGACCGACCGTTCCAGCTGTGCCCAGCATTTGGTGCCCTCGCCGGGCGGCAGCGCCAATGCCTCCGATGCAATCCCCGCTTGCCTCAAGGCATCCTGCAAGGCCTGCAAATGCAGGCCCGCCACGTTTTCATCAGTCAAAATGCAGACGTTCTTACGCCCACCCAAGGGCGCAATAAGGTCACCGGCTTGTACAAGCAGATCAGGGGCGATCATGATGTCGTAAGCGCGTCCGGGTAGATCAACATGGACTTTGGCTGTCATAACAGTGGCTCCAAAAGGTCGGGACGCGTGGCCAATTTATCGATGACCGTCAGGGTTGTTTCTTCGATGCTCGCCGTTTCGACGACAGGGATGCGCAAGCCCGCCTTGGCATAGATGGGTGTGCGTTCTTTGAAAATGGTCCTGAGTGTTGCTTTGGGATTCTCTGTGCGCAACAAAGGACGCGTATCCTTATGGCGGACCCGTTCCCATAATGTCTCCAGATCGGCGTCCAGCCAAACGGCAACACCCATGTCTGCAATCGCCGCGCGGTTTTCCTCGGCGAGAAATGCACCGCCTCCCGTCGACACAATGCCCGCTGGACCAGAGAGCAAGCGGCGCAGTACTGCTGTTTCGCGCTCGCGAAAGAATGCCTCACCATATCGCCGGAATATTTCCGCGATCGACAAAGCCGCCGCTTCTTCGATGGCGCTATCACTATCGACAAAGGGCACGTCCAACTTGGCGGCCAAAGCCCTGCCAATCGCCGTTTTCCCCGACCCCATCATACCCACCAGCACGACCGTGCTCTTGAGTTGATATCGCAGCTCCTCACCCACTTTTTGGCCCCTTAAATTCGGCCCTAAGATGCCGAACACAAAAATTTATGAATGAATGCCGTGATCTTGCGCAAAAGGCCATATATAAAGACTTACAAAAGTGGCATTTAGACCACATATTGAGGCATAGTTCAGAGTTCGGAGCAGATCATGTGGCGTCTGATCAAGGCAGTGTTGTTTTTAGTTGTCCTGGCGGCAGCCGGGTTGGTGGTTTACGCTTACGTGGGCCCTGTGTTTTTCCCTGCTGATTTTGCAGCACCGTCCCAAGAGGTTACGAGCCCTGTTACATTGGACACGAATTAGCCCGCTCGCCGCCGTGCTTTGCACAGCAGGCACCATGGGCCTTGCGCAGGACGACGCGCCATTGTCAGCCATTGATTGGCTATCAGAGAGTGCGGAACCTTCGCGCGTCGTCGAACCCGCCATTGCAGGGACAGCCGCAACGCCACGGGTCACCGTCACCCCGCTTGATCGTCCATCCAAAGACCCCGTGGGCCTTCTTCCCCCAGAGGTCACCGGCCTGCCTCGCACAATATGGGCGCAAAGCAGTGAACCAACCCTTGTGGAATTGGTACGTGCCGAACGGGTTGAAACCCTGCCCGCCATCCAGGATTTCTTGAAAGTTCTGATGCTGGCAGAGGCAGACGCCCCCTTAGGTGCCAATAGTGAAGGCGCATTGTTCCTGGCCCGGGTTGACAAGCTGCTTGATCTTGGTGCGCTTGAGCCTGCCCAATCCCTTATCGAACAGGCAGAACCCGACACTGTTCCCTTGTTTCGCCGTTGGTTTGACGTGGCTTTGCTGACAGGCACCGAAGATGTGGTCTGTAACGTGATGGGCGACAAGCCCTCTGTTGCCCCGACCTATCCCGCGCGGATATTTTGCCTTGCGCGCAACGGCAACTGGCCCGCTGCAGCATTGACGTTGAACACGCACCGCGCCTTGGGGGATATCACCGAACAAGAAGACCTGCTTTTGGCCCGGTTTCTTGACCCCGAATTGTTTGAAGGCGAAGATCCACTGGATCAACCCGATCGCATCACTCCCCTGTTTTTCCGCATGCATGAAGCCATCGGAGAGCCGCTGATTACCGCCAATCTTCCACTGGCCTTCTCGCATGCCGATTTGCGGTCAACTACGGCCTGGAAGTCACAGATTGAAGCTGCAGAGCGTCTGTCGCGCTTTGGATCAATCTCCGAGAACGTGCTACAAAGCGTCTATACGGCACGTACACCGGCAGCCTCTGGTGGCGTATGGGACAGGGCTGAGGCCTTCCAACGTTTCGACATAGCCATCAGTGCACGCGACCCGTCGGCCGTCACAAACACCCTGCCCGCCGTTTGGGCCGCGATGATTGATGCCCGCACTGAAGTGCAATTCGCCAAGCTTTACAGCGCCGCCCTGCAAGAGCTGCCGTTGCGCGGCGAGGCCGCTGAGATCGCGTTTCAGGCTGGTCTGCTGTCACCAGATTACGAATCCGTTGCTTTGGCCGCAGCCGAGGCCGATCTTGGCTTTGATCCTTTCCTGATCGCTTTGGCCCGTGGTTTCCCACAACAGGTCGCTGCGACATCCGCACAAGAGATCGCCGTGCAAACCGCATTTGATCGTGCGTTGCCCTCTCCTGCGATGCACATTCTGGTGGCTGATGGCAAATTGGGTGAGGCATTACTGCGCGCCATCGCACAGTTCAACGAAGGCTATGTAGGTGATCTGCGCTCGGTCACGCAGTCCTTGGCGCTGATGCGCTCGGTTGGACTAGAAGACGTGGCCCGACGTGCCGCATTACAACTGATGATCTTGGACCGGGCGGCGTGACCCGGAACGACCAACCGATGGCCCGATGGATTCAGGTTTTTCTGGAAGCCCAAGCCGCTGAACTGGACGCCGCAACAAACACGCAGCTGGCCTATGCCCGTGACTTGCAGAATTTCGCGGAATGGCTGTCAGACAAGTCGTTACATTTTGCCACCGCATCCCGTGATCATGTCGAAGGCTACCTGATCGATTGCGAAGCCGAGGGTTTGGCCAATTCCACCCGCGCGCGTAGACTGTCCGCAATCAAACAGCTGTATCGCTTTGCATTTGAAGAAGGCTGGCGGGCTGAAAACCCGGCCGTTCAAATCAAGGGGCCGGGCCGCGAAAAACGGCTCCCCAAAACACTGGATATCACCGAAGTTGACCGGCTTTTGGACGCTGCGCGCAGCTCACCCAAAGAGGCATTGCGTAACTCTTGCTTGATGGAACTTCTTTACGCCACAGGCATGCGCGTGACCGAATTGGTCAGCCTGCCCGTGTCGGCTGCACGGGGCGATCCACGCATGCTGCTCGTGCGCGGCAAAGGCGGCAAAGAACGGCTGGTGCCCCTGTCCCCACCGGCGCGTGAAGCTTTGACCGTGTATCTTGAGGCGCGTGACCAAATCGAAGCCGTTGCCGTGAAGGCGGGCAAACCTGCGTCCAAGTTTCTGTTCCCGTCGCATGGCAAGCACGGTCATCTGACCCGGCATCGGTTCTTCGGTCTGATCAAGGAATTTGCCGTTGCAGGCGGCGTCTCGCCGACCAAAGTCACACCGCACACTTTGCGCCACGCCTTTGCCACCCATTTGTTGGCGGGCGGGGCCGATCTGCGCTCGATCCAGACAATGCTGGGCCATGCAGATGTTGCCACGACCGAAATCTACACACATGTGCTGGACGAACGGCTCAAAGAGCTGGTTTTGGAACATCATCCGCTTGCCAAAGCTGGCAAGACTTGAAGCGGCCCCGCCAAATCGCCATAACAGCTACGATATTTGCCTGAAAGCACCACATGGAAACCGCCCCTCTCGACGCCGCATTTTGGGTAACCTCCGGCGCTATTTTGATCCTTCTTGTTCTCTCGGCCTTCTTTTCGGGGTCAGAAACAGCGCTGACTGCCGCCTCGCGTGGCAAACTGCGCTCAAACGCCGACAAAGGATCCAAAGGCGCCGAACGCGCCCTGAAGGTGACGGAAGACAACGAACGCCTCATTGGGTCGGTGCTGCTGGGAAATAATGTCGTCAACATTTTGGCCACATCCTTGGCGACCGCGGTACTGACAAAGATATTTGGGCAAAACGGCGTGGCCGCCGCAACCTTGATCATGACCCTGCTGGTTCTGATCTTTGCGGAAGTCTTGCCCAAAACACTTGCTATCACCTACCCTGAGACTGTTGCCTCGCGCGTGGCGGGCCCCATCGGACTAATCGTCCAAATATTTTCGCCTTTGGTCTCCGCTGTGCGCTACCTCGTGCGCGGGGTTCTGTATATCTTTGGCGTTCGGACCGACCCTGACAGCAACATCCTTGCAGTGCGTGAAGAAATCGCAGGAGCCTTGCAATTGGGCCACTCCGAAGGGATCGTAGAAAAGGAAGACCGCGACCGTATCCTTGGGGCACTTGATCTCAACGAACGCGCGGTCGAAGAAATCATGTTGCACCGGTCCGGCATTGAAATGGTCGATGCCGCCCTGCCCCCACAGGACATTCTGTCGCAAATCCTAACGAGTCCGTACACGCGCCTGCC
Organism: uncultured Paracoccaceae bacterium; assembly: GCA_947501555.1. Classification (GTDB taxonomy): domain Bacteria; phylum Pseudomonadota; class Alphaproteobacteria; order Rhodobacterales; family Rhodobacteraceae; genus Yoonia. The sequence goes on along the minus strand of CANMWG010000001.1, from coordinate 486,057 downwards.
GCTTTATCAGGACGAACCAGAAAACATCGTCGGCGTCATCCACGCAAAAGACCTGTTGCGTGCGATGCATAAACTGCTGGGTGGCGATGTTGAAAACGCGCAAGGTCTGGCCGCCTTCGACGTCATGAAAGTGGCGATGCCCGCGTATTTTGTGCCCGAGACGACAACCCTTGACGACCAGATGCGCACCTTTCTCAAACGCAAGACACACTTCGCCCTCGTGGTCGATGAATACGGCGCACTGCAAGGCCTGATCACGCTCGAAGACATCCTGGAAGAAATCGTCGGAGAAATCGCCGATGAATTTGACGATCACGAAGAAGCACAGATCGCAGCAACTGCGGATGGGGCCTATATCGTCGATGGTGTCATGACGATCCGCGATCTCAACCGCGCCCATGATTGGTCTCTGCCCGATGATGAGGCAAACACCGTCGCGGGGCTGGTCATCCACGAGGCACAGATGATCCCAGTTGAAGGCCAAGTCTTTTCATTCCATGGATTCCGTTTTGAGGTTCTCAGCAAAGAAGAAAACCGGATCGCAACAATCAAAATCCGCAAACTCTAGGGTTGTATCTCTCATGATGGCGGTCGATGCTCGTCCCATTCACTCCAGACATGAGGACGATCATGACCCTACGCCAATTGCTCCCATCCTGTGTGTTAACCCTGTTTCTTGTTACCCCCGGCGCCGCCCAGCAAGCCGCCGATGCCGTGGCCCCCGAAGATGACACCGGCGTGTCTACCTTTGATGACCTGACCGACGCCGCCGCAAACGCATTTGCATTGAAAGAGGCCGGCGAACCTGTTGTGTCAGACAATTGGATGGTTGCGGCGGCGAACCCGCTTGCGGTCGAAGCCGGGGCGGATGTCTTGGCCAATGGCGGCACGGCTGCGGATGCAATGGTCGCTGTGCAAGCCGTGCTTGGGCTGGTTGAGCCGCAATCATCTGGCTTGGGCGGCGGAGCTTTCCTTGTCTGGTACGACGCGACCACAGGCGAGATGACAACGCTCGACGGGCGTGAAACTGCGCCTTTGGCGGCAACGCCAACCCTGTTTCAGGACGAAAACGGCGAGCGTTTGGCGTTCTTTGATGCCGTCGTCGGGGGCCTATCGGTCGGCACCCCCGGCACGCCCAAACTGATGGAAGACGCCCACCGGCGCTGGGGGCGATCCAACTGGGCCGATCTTTTGGCCCCGGCCATTGCCCTAGCCGAGGACGGCTTCACCGTTTCGCCCCGCATGGCCAATTCCATCGCGAGCGACGCCGAACGCCTGCAACGCTTCCCGGCCACCGCCGCCTATTTCTTCCCAGAGGGTACGGCCCTTGCCGCAGGCGACACCCTGCAGAACCCTGACTATGCGGACACGTTGCGGCAAATCGCAACACGCGGCACCGACGCCTTCTACACCGGGGCAATCGCCGAAGACATCATCGCCACGATCCGCAACGCCGAAGGCAACCCCGGCGTGCTCTCGACCCTTGATCTAGCACTCTATGACGTGATCGAACGCGACCCGGTCTGCGTGGTCTACCGCGCGTATGAGGTCTGCGGCATGGGCCCGCCCTCCTCCGGTGCGCTGACCGTCGGGCAGATCCTGGGGATCGTGAATAATTTCAACCTCGACGACCCCGCCGATCCCGAGACGTGGCGGCTGATCGGTGATGCGTCACGGCTCGCTTTTGCGGATCGCGGACGCTACATGGCCGATACCGACTTCGTCCCAATGCCCACACAAGGGCTGGTTGATCCACTCTACCTGGAAGAACGCGCAGGCCTGATCGAAGGCGACCGGACCGACGGGTTTGTGGCATTGCCCGAGGTCGCACCCGGCAACCCCGAATGGGATCACGCGCAGCTTTGGGGGGATGACGTCAGCATCGAATTCCCCTCAACCTCGCATATCTCCATCGTCGACAGCTACGGCAACGCGCTATCGATGACGACAACCATTGAAAACGGGTTCGGATCGCGGTTGTTCGTGCGGGGCTTCCTGCTGAACAACGAACTGACCGACTTTTCCTTTGCCACACACAATGACGGCTACCCGATTGCCAACCGGATCGAGCCCGGCAAACGGCCCCGATCCTCCATGGCGCCCACAATCGTCACGCAGGACGGACAGCCCGTACTGGTCATCGGCAGCCCGGGCGGCAGTCGGATCATCGGTTATGTGGCCAAGACGATCATCGCCCATCTTGATTGGGGGATGGACGTGCAACAAGCCATCGCCATGCCGCATCTGGTCAATCGCTTTGGCACCTATGACGTTGAAGAAGGCACCGATGCTGCAGACTTCGAAGCGCCTTTAGCCGAGCTGGGATATGAGGTGAGCGTGCGCAGTCTGAACTCCGGCCTGCACGCGATCAGCATCGGCAACACCCTGCAAGGCGGAGCCGACCCACGTCGCGAAGGCATTGCGATAGGGGAATGATACAAAGGCGGGGCGGCGGAAGATACGGCGCCCCGCCTTTGTGATTTTGGGTCCGGAAATGGCGAATTCGGACCAAGAACCGAGATCAAAGGATCGAATGTCCGAAATGATCGCAGGGCGACCGATGCTGCAATTAACAAGAATGTCGGCTTTGAATGCGACTACCCAAGGTTTGGCAACCAACAGCACTTTAGACGACAGTACCGTCATCCACGTGGTATTCAGTTCTAAGACTAGGTCCTGTAGGTGAAACAGAAAGAAGATTTCGGGGTATAGCATATATAGGGATGTTGCCCGCGTCCAATTGAACCCGAGCGGCGATTTCACATTTCTGCAAGATGGCCTCGCGATCGACCGGTTCGATATGCCTAAAAAACCACCCTTCACCGGGTTCAGGATCACGCATTGTAGTAGAAGGGAAGCCTTCTTGATCGTCCCTTTCAGAGATCACTTTCAAAGCGCGATACAGATAATCGCTATGTTTAGGTTCTTCGGTTAGTCCGTACATGTCATATGCGCCCACCGCCTTTAAGAAAGCTGTGGCGACGGCGTTAGGACAATCCGGCTGCGACATGATCCACTCAAGCACCCCGCCAGCCAAATCAAAGTGCACGATCTGATACCAAAGTGCATAGTCGCGATGCACTTCGAGAAATGCGATCAGATGCGGTTCTGAGACAGAAATAGGGTCGTCTTGCGTATCCGTTCGTCTTCCCCACCGAACTTCGATCCCATTTTCGTAGCCGTCTTCGCCGTGCTTTAATCGTTCGAAATTTGGCTGAGGAACGGGATTTTCTATTGCCTGTCGGACGCTAGAAGCTTGTTTGACTCCCGGATGGGAGTTTTCAACGATCCCAGTCCTAGTGGTATTCATGTCCACCGTCGGAGTTTGCCGCCGCTTGGTCCTCGTGGTCCAATCTAACTTCTCAGCCACCTCACAAACAATAAATAGGCCAACGGCAATTACAATTATGATAATGCTGATATCCATGACTCGTTTTGACGTCTTCCTGGTAACTTTCCAAGCGTAGTAGCAGCAGTTGCCAATGACGGATAGAACGGCGGAGAAGTCCCGCAAACCAGCCTCACCATATGTGGTCAGAGCAACCGAAAATCAGGGCACCACCGCCCTGCACCATCAGTTCCCCTTAAACAAATTCCCGAAAATGCCGCGCACAATGCGGCGTCCTGTTGTTCCCTTTAGTTCCTTGGCCACCACCGTGGCCAGAGCACTGCCAAACCCACCACCCGATGAACGGGATGACCTGCGCGACGATGATTTGCCAGCGCTGCCCCCGTCGTACCGCCGCGCCGCCTTGAACTCGCGCTCTTTCTCTTCCAGCGCTTCTTCTTCGGCCTCGGCGGCTTCTGCCGCTTTGGCAGCATCCTCCGCCCGCTTCGCCAGCATCTCAAACGCGCTTTCGCGGTCCACGGCGGTATCGTATTTTCCCGCCATGTCTGAGCTCGCCATGATCGCCTTGCGGGTCGGGCCATCAATCGGGCCCAATTGCGATGAGGGCGGGCGGATCAACGTCCGCTCCACCACCATTGGGATGCCCTTGGGGTCAAGGAACGACGTCACAGCCTCGCCTGTGCCGACCTCTTGAATGGCCGTGGCAGTGTCAAACGCCGGGTTATCGCGATAGGTTTCAGCAGCGGTCTTCAGCTCTTTGCGATCCTTGGCAGTAAAGGCCCGCAACGCATGCTGCACCCGGTTGCCCAACTGGCCCAGCACGTCATCGGGGATATCACCGGGGTTTTGGGTGACGAAATAGACGCCGACCCCCTTGGAACGGATCAAACGGGCGACTTGTTCCACCTTATCAACCAACGCTTTCGGGGCGTCATCAAACAACAGATGCGCCTCATCAAAAAAGAACACCAGCTTGGGCTTATCGGGGTTTCCGACCTCGGGCAGCTCTTCGAACAGTTCGGACAAGAGCCATAACAGGAACGTCGCATACAGCCGCGGGCTGCCCATCAACTGATCTGCGGCTAGAATATTGATGTCACCGCGCCCATCACGAACCCGCATCATATCAGCTAATTCCAGAGCCGGTTCACCAAACAACGCATCGCCACCTTGGTTTTCCAGCACCAGCAACTGCCGCTGGATCGCCCCCACGGACGAGGACGCGACATTACCGTATTGCAAAGACAGCTCTTTGGCGTTTTGACCGACCCAGACCAACAGCGCGCGTAGATCCTTGAGGTCGAGCAGCGGCAGGCCTTCTTCATCGGCCACGCGGAAAGCGACATTCATCACACCTTCCTGCACATCTGTGAGTTCCATCAGACGTGATAGTAACAAAGGCCCCATTTCGGCCACGGTCGCCCGGATGGGATGGCCTTGCTTGCCGAACAAATCCCAAAATGTGACTGGGAATTTGTCATATTGCAGATCCAGCCCGATGGTTTCGGCGCGTTTAGTAAAGGCTTCATGCAGCTTGAAATTTTCAGATCCCGCAGCCGCCAGACCAGACAAATCGCCCTTCACATCCGATAGGAACACCGGCACGCCCGCTGCCGAAAAGCCTTCAGCCATGATCTGAAGTGTGACGGTCTTACCGGTCCCCGTGGCCCCAGCCACCAGCCCATGACGGTTTGCCTTGTCCAACAACAAAACCTGAGGGGCCGCGTAGGCTTCACCACCACCACCGATAAAAATATGATCAGACATTGCGTACCATTCCTCCAGAACATTTCCGGCCAAAATACATTATTAACCAATACGTGCCAGACTAATGCCACGCCCTTCTAACGCGATTGCGTCGATTGGCATACTTCCTCCCTGTTAGACTTGCCGTGCCTTCGGGCGCGGCTTTTTTGCAGTCAGCACGGTTAACCCTGCTTCATTTTTCACAAAATTTGCATGTTGACGACGGCTACGCCTTTGCTTAGCCTCTCTTGCAATTAGTCGGCCAAGTCCGACAGGGAGAAAGTGAAGAAGGGTCCGCGAGGGCCCTTTTTCTATTGTGCAATCGCGCGCGATTGTGAGCAAACAATCGCCCCATGGACATGATTTATCGCTGACAGTTCCCCGGCCCCGTGCTAAGGCGCTGCGCAAAGAACAAAAGGACGATCAAATGCGCAGTATCATGACAGCAGTAACACTGGCCTCGCTTTTGGCCTTTGGCAGCACGGTTTCAGCCCAGGAAACCGAAGACGCTCTCCCGACTTTGGATGATTTGAACCTTGGCGAACCGGTTGAGCCTGCGGGACCTCAGATCGGCCAACCCTATGTGTTGCAAGAATTTGGTGACTGGCAAATGCGCTGCGTCAGGCAGGCCGCGGGCGAGCCCGAACCATGCAACCTCTATCAGCTGTTGTTGAATGAAGAGGGGGTTGCGGTGGCAGAGTTCAATCTTTTCCGCCTGCCAGAGGGGTCACGCGCCGCAGCGGGTGCAACAATTGTCGTGCCGCTTGAGACATTTCTTCCCGAACAGCTGACACTGTCAGTCGATGGCCTGAACGCCCGTCGTTACCCGTTCACGTTCTGCAATGCTGCTGGCTGCGTCGCACGCGCTGGTTTCACGGCTGAGGAAGTCGAGGAATTCAAAAACGGTGCAACGGCGACCGTCCGCCTCGTCCCTGCCGCAGATCCAAGCACTGAGGTTAATTTGACCGTCTCATTGAGAGGCTTCACCGCAGGCTTCGAAGGTTCGATTGTCGTCGAGTAAGCGCTAGAACTTGCGCAGGGCCAACACGGCGTTCAGCCCACCAAATGCAAATGCATTTGACAACGTGACATCGACGTCCGCGTCCCGGGCCACATTGGGCACGACATCAATGGCGCATTCCGGGTCGTGTGCTTCATAGCCAATCGTGGGGGCGATTACGCCTTCACGCAACGCCATGATACAGGCCAACAGCTCTACCGCACCGGTTCCCCCGATGATGTGACCATGCATCGACTTTGTGGATGACATCAGCAATTTGTCGGCATGGGCCCCAAAAACCTCGACAACAGCCGCGCATTCGGTCTTGTCATTGGCCGCGGTTCCGGTGCCATGCGCGTTAATGTACCCCACTGCGTCAAGCGGCAATTGCGCATCCTTCAGCGCGCCGGTGATGGCACGTGTAGCACCATGTTTCGAAGGCATCAGAACATCTGCCGCATCAGCAGACATCGCAAACCCAGCCACTTCACAAAGGATGTCCGCACCTCGGGCGCACGCGTGTTCATAATCTTCAAAGACAAAGACCGCTGCCCCTTCGCCCTGCACCATCCCGTCCCGCGTGGCCGAAAACGGCCTGCATGCATCCTGGGACATCACGCGCAAGCTTTCCCAGGCTTTGATCCCGCCAAAACACAACATCGCCTCGGATCCACCCGTGACCATCGCCGTGGCCATTCCGCAACGGATCATGTGAAAGGCCTGACCCATCGCATGATTGGATGAGGCACAGGCCGTTGACACGGTGAACGACGGCCCATGCAAGTTCCATTCCATCGACACTTGGCTGACTGCCGCATTGTGCATCAACTTTGGCACAATGAACGGATGCACGCGGTTCTTGCCAGCTTCAAAGACCGCGCGATAGTTCTCTTCCTGCGTATTTAACCCACCACCTGAGGTGCCCAGAATGACGCCTGATCGATCAGCCAATTCGCCCACGAACGTCAGACCAGATTGCGTAATGGCCTGCCGCGCCGATAGCAAAGCAAACTGCGTAAATCGATCATAAAGCGACAACTGCTGCCGGTCGAAATGGGCAGTCTCATCATAGCCTTTGATCTGCCCGCCGATTTGGATCGACAACCGGTCCACATCTTGGATGTCGAGCTTGTCAATCCCACAGCGCCCTTCGCGCATTGCGGCAAGAGTCTGGGGCACATCCGCACCAATTGAGTTGATCGTCCCAGCCCCGGTGATCACCACACGGCGCATCCTATTTGTCCTGCTCAGTTTTCAACTTGGTGACAGCCGCCACGATTGAGGCCACAGACGAGATGTCAAAACCATCTGCATTTGGATCATTGGCGTTGAACGGGACCGCGATGTCAAAACGCTCTTCAATGACAAATATGCTTTCAACCAAACCGATGCTGTCAATCGCGAGATCAGAAAGCGTGCTGTCTGGCGTGACATCGGACGGGTCCAGCATCGCTTGATCCGCGATAATGGCAACAACCTGTTCCTCAATACTCATCTTCACCTGCGTCCACTACATGACAAGGACTGGCCTCAATTCATCACTGTATTCAAGTGGTTCGTCGAAAGAAAGCCACACCTACCGTCGCACAAGATCGCGCATGATCCGGGGCAAACGCCGTAAGGCCTTGTAGCTTTCGATATGTGTCTGCATCTTTGTCGCCGGATAGCCCATCATCACCCGCCCTGCAGGTACGTTCGACAACACGACAGACCCCCCGCCCAAGACCACATCATTCCCAACCTTCAGGTTATCTGCGACACCCGCCTTGCCGCCCACAACAACGCGGTCGCCCAGCACCGTTGATCCGGCCACACCGGCTTGGGCGCAAAGCAGACAGTGATCGCCCACAATTACATTATGGCCAACTTGCACCAGATTATCGATCTTGGTGCCCTGCCCAATACAGGTCGCCCGGATCGTGCCCGCATCCACGGTAGAATTTGCGCCAATCTCAACATCATTGCCAATCCCGACACCGCCAAGTGAATGTATCCGGTGCCAGGTCGGATCATCCGGCGCTTGCAGGCTGCCTTCACCCAATGTCTCACGGGCTAATTCTACATTCGCAGGTGCGACGCTGACAAAGGAAAACCCATCGCCGCCGAGGGCCACGTTAGGTTGCAAGATCACCCGTTCCCCCAGCGTGACATTGCGCTGCAACCGGACCCCGGCGTGCAGCTGACAATCGCGACCGATCTGCACACCTGCGCCAATGCTTACATGATCCGCAATCCAGCAGCCGGCGCCAATCACCACGCCTGCTCCAATCACGGTGAACGGTCCAACAACCACGTCATCTGCAATCTGGGCAGTCTCATCGACCAGCGCATGCGGGCTGATCCCCAAACCGGGCAGCGGTTGATCCAAAATTTGGGTCAACTGGGCCATAGCCAGCCGGGCCCTTGGGGCAATGATTGCGGCCTCCAATCCCAAGGCTTGCCAATCGGCGCCCGGCCAAACAACCGCAGCACGGGCAGCCCCATGGGCCAACGCATCGCCATAGGCCGGTGTCATCGCCAAAGCCAAATCATCGCTGCCCGCACTCGCGGGCTCAGAGGCGCCGTTCACCAAAAGGGAAACGGCGCCAAAGGCTTCAGCCCCCAGCGCCGTTGCAATGTCTTTGACCGAATGTGGCAATTTATTCCCCCGGAGCATTTCCGAGGACAGAATTAACCGCGAACAGACCGGATCACCACCCCTTCGCGGGCAAGCGCATTCCAAATCCGGCTGTCGCGCCCATAAACATCGCGGCGATACTGCATCGGACCTTCGGCCTCGGTAAAGGCCGTACGATAAACCAGATGCACCGGCACCGGTGCGCTCAAATCAACGCGCTGTTCGCGACCTGTACGCAACTGAGCCTGAAAGAACTCTTCCGGGTTCGACATTTGCGGGGCAAGCAGCGCATAGGCGAAATCAAAAGGGTCGGCCAAACGGATGCAGCCATGGCTATAGGCACGGGTTTCACGTCCAAACAGGCTCTTGGCCGGGGTGTCGTGCAGGTAGATATTGTAGCGGTTGGGGAACATGAATTTCACCAGACCCAACGCATTCCCACGGCTTGGGGGCTGACGCATCGAGTATGGGAAATTCGTCTGACTATATTGCGTGAAATCAACCGCATTCCTGTCCACGACACGGCCGCGCGCGTCCGTAATGATCAACTGGCGCACCGAATTAGGGTTCTGCTGTAGTTGAGGTAGATATTCCTTTGTGATGATCGAACGGGGTACATACCAGCTTGGGTTGATGACCATGAACTCCATGACATCAGAGAATTCAGGGCTGACACGATCACTTTGATTGGCACCAATGACTGAACGGGTGGAAAAGGTCACCACATCATTATCGATGATCTTGGCCGTAAAGTCAGTCAGGTTCACCCAAATATGCCGTTGACCTTTGGGACGGTTAATCCAGCGCTCGCGCTCCATAGCAACGGTGACGGACTGCAGGCGTTGGGCGGCAGAAATGTTGAGCTCGCGCAGCGTGCCCGGACCGGCTGTGCCGTCGATGGCCAAACCATGGGCCTGCTGGAACCGCTGCACCGCATTAAAGATAGAATCGTCGTATGACTGGGTATTGGTCCGCGCCAGAAAACCCATGGCAATCAGACGATTGCGCAACGCAACCACATTCGCGCCGCTATCACCGCGTTCCAGCTTGCTACCACTCACTGTCGGGCCCCACCCACCATCAGCAAGCAGCCGTTCCATTTCCATCTTCTGGCGCATCAAACGTGTGTATTCAGGCGAGCTTGGGGGCAAAGAACGCAGGAAAGCCGCAGGATTTGACTGCACAAATGCCTGAATGGTCGACAAACGAGAGCGGTAGGGAACCTGCCGGTGAATGTTGCTGTCTACGCGCGATGGCACAAGAATGCCTGTCTGCACGTCACGGGCATACTGCAAAAACAAACGGCTGAGTTCGACTTCAACACGCCCCTGCTCAGACGGTGTGCTCGCAGCCTGCAACTGGGCGCGCAGCGCATCCGGGTCGTAGCGGTCTGCAGGCAGGCCATGATCGCCAGCGGCGGCAAATGCTGTCAATAGGGCATTGCGGCGGGCACGATCTGAATTGGTGCTCCAAATGCCTTCGAAGTTGCGGGCGCGATAAAATGCCACAAGATCGTCATCTCGGGCGGCAGCCTCTGCGACAGCTTGACGAAACTCCGTAACTTGAGCTTGCGCAGCAGGTACTGACACTACAAGCAGCAAAGCGGCGGCAACAATCGTAAACAGCTGGCTAAAATTTGGAACAATTGGCAGACGAGAAACGTGCATGAAGACAAACCCTTAATTCAGTTTGGTGTCGTTGTACCGCCGCAGACGCGGTTAGGGGAGTATGAATATCCATACCGACGATGTGTCTATTCATAAACAAGTGATCAGCGCGCCTAAATAAACTGTGTTGCCCGATTGCAGCCATACAAGCTCAAAATACAGGAATCCCTTACCAAATCTGCGCAAATTCTCGCCGATTTTCGACTTATTAACCCTCAAATGCGTAAACAGGTCTTGGTCAACGAATCAAAATGTGTCATATAAGAAGCACATCTTGGGGGCTTAGCAGCAAGAATCTGCCGTAAGGCAGGTGAAGATGGCGACGGGACAGGCGCAACTAAATGATGAAAAAGACTTCTTCGGGGATAACCCGACGTGGATTGATGGGCGCTTTTGCCGCGACAGCAGTGACAGCGGCGCCAACTTATTCAAATGCAGCAGGCTTCCTGCGCGGCGCTGGCGATATCCGCCGCATTGCGATGCACTCAGGCCGAACCGGTGAACATCTTGATACGATTTACTGGGTCGAAGGCGAATATATTGCAGAGGCCGTGCGCGAGATTAACCTCCATATGCGTGATTGGCGGACCGGTGAAGCGGTCCAGATGGATTTGCGCACAATCGATATCATGTCGGCAGCTTTGAACTTGATGGACTCATCTGAACCTTACTTGCTGTTGTCAGGTTATCGTTCGCCGCAAACCAACGCGATGCTGAGCTCACGATCATCAGGCGTTGCGCGCAACTCACTTCATATGCGTGGACAGGCTGCAGACCTGCGCTTGCAAAGCCGCTCGCCCACGCAAATGGCCAATGCCGCCATCGCATGCCGTGCAGGCGGTGTGGGGCGCTACCCGGGATCAAATTTTGTACACATGGACTGTGGCCCGATACGCAGTTGGCGCGGGTAATCAAGTAGAGCCAGAAAGAAGCGCCACCTGGCGCTTTTTTTGTCAAAATAGGCTCTTAAGACACTGTATTTACACCATTTTGTGTAAGTTTACGATGAGCAACATCCAAGTACGTCTGAGCAACTGATTTATCCGAATTTGCGCCCCAATAGGCAGGTTGGTAAATTGTCTCAATCGATTTGCGCCCTCTTTATCGGGCCGTGCAGCGGTGTACCAAAAAACCTCCTAGAGACCGGCTAACCCAACAGGCTTCAAACGGGGCGATCTATTGCCGAAGACGATGCATTTCGCGGCACCCGCAGCGAAAGAGAATCAGCAAAAAAGCCGCTCGGAATTTTGGCGAAATCGGCACCAAACAGGCATCCCTACATCGTGCTCCACGCAGGTATCTGCGCAAAATCCGCACCCGTTTCGGCTGTGCCCAACCAAAAAAAATTGCCCCAACAACCGCCTGATTTCCATCATAAATTCTGACCCCGAAACCTGGTGCGACAACCGGAGATAGCATAATTTCCTTAGATAATCACAATTTCTGTGCCATCATTGGGGCATATTAAGACGATCGTTTAAGATATTTTTAACTGTCATTTTTCAAGGGAGGCTGGTTTATGTCAGTCGCATTTTCACCTGGTGTCAGGACATTTGAACTTCCATCTGGACTAAGCGTGGTGCGTGGCGCCGTTTCCAACCGACTTCTCGCAATTGGAATGGCACCGAAAGGGCCCTTAGGCGTTCCAGTCAGCATCCGGGACTTCAACCAATTTGTTGACAATTTTGGCGAAGACTACAGCTACGGTGAATTGGCCGTTCAGATGCGCCAGTTCTTCACCGCAGGCGGCAGTGACGCCATCGTGGTTCGGGCAGCAAGTGATGCAGCAGTAACCGCAGATATCACTCTGGATTCCGATAGCGCCGCAGGTGTGCTGACTATCACCGCAACTGACGCAGGTACGATGGGCAATCAAATCCGGGCGATTGTTGACTACGACACGCCAGACCCAGAACTGACATTCAATATCACCTTCTACCGCGAGACACTTGATGCGCAGGGACGCTTGGGCCGCGTCGAAGAAGAAGTCTGGTCAAACCTGTCAATGGATCAAGCCGCACCAAACTTCATCGAAAACGTGGTCAACGGAAACTCAGGTCTGATGACCGTGACCGTGCACGATGAAGCAGGCGATCCGGTCACGCCCGACCTCACCGTCGACAATGCGGCCCGCGTCTTTAGCCAAAGCGGGATCTATTATCCAGACGCAGCAACATTCCAGACCGCGATGGACGCATTGGTGACCCCCACAATTATGGTGGAAATCAACGCGGCCCAAACGATCAACGTGATCCTAGGTGTGGTGCCCGGCGATACACCAGCGACGTTGGAACTGTTCGCAGAACGGATCAACAATGCGATGATCGCGCAAAACCTCGAAACCCGCGTTGCGGTCACTCGCGAAGGTGACGCAGCGGGCGAGGCTTTGCGCATCGCCGTCAATAGTGACGATGGCACGCGGTCGATCCGCATTTTGCCTGCGCTCGCCAATGACGCGACAGCGGCGCTGGGGCTTGGTGCCACACGGGGTGGGATTGAAATCGGGCTTTATTCCCAGTTCCGGCCGCAGATGAGCGGTCTATCAATATCGCCTTTCCCCCCCGTCCCCGCACCAACTGTGCCTGATTTTTCAAATATTCTTGCGCTCCTGGCGGGGGGCGCCGGGCCCTATGATGTCGACTTCACAGACGGCACCGCAGCAGGAACTGTCGCAGATATCCCGTGGAATATCGCGGGGGCGACGCATATGCTGGACGATGGCGATCCAGCGACCCCGTCTTCATTGACCGCGATGCAAACGCATGTTGATGCGCTGGTCGCAGCGTTGAATACAGCGCTAAGTGATATATGGCAGTTCGCGCGGAATGGTTTGCGTATTCAAGGTATGCGGCTGGATGGAGATCGCAGCGCCGCTGGTGCTGCTGCCTTCGCGAACCCCGCCGCAGCCATTGCGGATTACTTCAATGTGGTCGAAGCAGGTTTCCCGAATGCGGCACTGGGTAAGGATGGCGGAACCACTGGGTCCAATGGCACAGCCCCGATCATCGACAATTACAATACCATCTTTGAGACAGTTTCGCGCAGCGTCGACATCTTCAACATGATGATCCTGCCGCGCGGGCACAATCAAACTGATGAAGCCCGGTCATTTATCTGGGGCAGTGCCAGCAGCACCTGCCGCGATGAAAACGCGCTTCTGATCGTCGACCCCCGCAGCGATAACCAAGCCTGGTCAGACGTTGACGCGGTCACAGCCGATCTGACGGATTTCAAAAACGGCATTGTCCCCGAAGTCTCTAGCGTGTTCTGGCCACGGATACAGACGGCTATTGGCGCGATCGAGGTCAGCGTTGATCCATCCGGCACAATTGCCGGTGTAATTGCGGGCACCATAGGGCGGTCCGGCGTCTGGCGGGCAGCTGCGGGTCTTTCCGCGCCCCTGATTGGGGCCACAGGGATCGAGCACCCAATGTCGGATGCCGACAACGGCGTAATCAACCCACGTGCGGTGAACGCCCTTAGGACAAAATCCACAGGCGCCGTCGTCTGGGGCGCACGCACATTTGCGGGCGATGACGCATTCAGCAACCGCGACTTCGCCTACATCAACGTCCGGATGACAACTGATTTCATCAAAAACTCAGTCTCCCGTGCGTTGGAAAGCTTTGTTTTCCAAAACAATAACGCCACGACCTGGGCCAACATCGAACAGATGGTCAAGGCGTTCATGCAAGGGCTTTATCAGAAAGGGGCCTTCAGAGGCACAACCGCAGATGCCGCTTACGATGTGCAATGCAATGAATTCACGACGACCCAGACAGATGTCCAGCTTGGCATTTTGAACGTCAGGGTCATGTTCGCGCCGAACTTCCCGGCGGAGTTCATCGATCTCTACATCCAACAAAAATTATTGCAGCAATCTGCTTAGGAGGACACGCAAATGACACTTGTTCCCGTCACAGTCCGTTCAATCCCGCTGACAAACGCCTTTTTCGAGCTCTATCTGGACCAGGAACTGGTTGCAGCGGTCACATCCATCGGCGCGATCAAAAGCAGCGTTGCCGCCAACCCGTCCAAAAGCGGTACGCAGTTGCATTCGGTCTATAGCCCCGGTGCAGTTACTTATGAGGCCTGCGAAATTAAGCAGGCCCAAGTGCTGGATGTTGCTTTACCCAATTGGTTTGAACTGGTGCATAGCCCGATCAGCGCGGGAAAAATATCAATCGATGATATGAAAAAAGACATTATGATCAAGGTGAACGACAGCCAGATGCGGCCCCGCATTCAGCACGAACTTTACGCCTGCCTGCCAACTTCGATCGCTTGGGATGCGCTGGACTCCAACGCCGAGGCGAACACGTTCTTTTCCTGTACGATCCAGTACGAATACAGCCTCACCAAGTATCTGGAGGCGTAAGTTGGACCGTGAAACCTGTAATAGGACATGTCATTTACGGCATTGAGGGACGCGCCTCTTACGCTCTTGCCCCACTTGATGAACGTGCATTGTTCGCAAGTGGTCCCGACCCTGACCGTTTGCTCGCCGCTGGCCTGATCCCCCGCGAAGGGATGATCGAGGCTGAGGACTTGGGGGGACTGCCCATCGTGGATTATGAACTGATGATGGCCCAGTTTGCCATCGCCAACTTCGGCGACGGCGTGGGTCAGAATGTGAATTGCACCTGTTGCGGCAAGAAATACGCAGCGGAGTTTTCGCTCGGCACTTACGCCGATTTGGTCGCAAGGGATGTCACCCAACATGATGGGCAGGACTTCTTGGGCTATCCGCTCTCCCTGCCCAGCCGCGACGCGCTGGCAAGTGCGGGCCCCGATGGCCCGGCCCCGGTAATCTGGGCAAAGGATACCCCTTTGAATGTGGATGATATCGCAGCACTTGAAGCGTATCTGCAAAAGGCATGCCCGGTTCTGCAAGAAGACATCAACGCCCCCTGCCCCGACTGCGGCACCGTCCAAAGCTACCAGTTTGTATTGCGTGACTGGGTCGTGCAAAAACTGTCAGCCCGGTTTCGAAATCTTGCTGCGCAGGTGCATCTGTTTGCTGCACAATACCACTGGCGGGTGGATGAGATTTTTGATCTCCCTCGCCCCAGCCGCCTTGCGCTCATCGATACGATAGGCGCGCAGCAGTCCCGCCTTGCCCCCGCTGGTCCACGATAAAGGATGATGGAGATGGCAGGGTATTTTCAGACATTGATGCAAAACTACGGGCCAGGTGCTGATGCGCCTGCGCCGACAATGCCAATACATGTCGCGCCAGCGCCCGAGGGTGATCCATCAATGGACCCGCCTGCAGCACCGACCACGCAAAGGACGGAAAGACCCCCGGACCGGCCGCCCTTGGCCGCGGGCGACGATTTTGACAGCCCCCCGGAACGCGGCCTCCCTGACCCCTCATTTGAACCAATTGATTTTGAAAAAGAACCTGATGCAGCACAGCCCACGGCAGATGTCGAGGCCCCGGCGCGTATTGAACGTGTCACGGAACGCATCGTCGAACGCCTGCAAGACCACTCCGCAGATGAACCAGATGCAGCACCAGTCCAGGTCGACGCCTCGGTGACCAACCTGCATGAGACGACCCAGACGGATGTGCACGTGACTGAAACCCATGTGCACGAAGAAATCTCGCACACTAAAACAATTGAGCCACCGGCCACTGCAGACGCACCGGCAGACCCACAGATGCAAGAACCGGCCGCTGATCGCTCTCTTGGAAATCAGGACACCATGTTGGAACAGCTTGAGGCCCATCTGGCCAAAGCATTCGCCAACATCCAGCAACCTGACGCAACACCTCCGCTTGCCATCGTGGACACGGCTGATTTTGAACCCGCGGATGTTCTTCAGCCTGCCCGAACCGATCCTGAAATCGTGCGCGAAGTCACCCGCGAAGTCGTCACCGAAATTCATCATCATCATGAGACGCGCACGGAAGCACCCGCAAAACGGGCACCGCGCACGGCGGCAGAGGCTTCGCAAATTGGGCGGATCCGCTTTAACTCTCCTTGGGACTACGGGGGCGGGTTCTGATGCCTGTCACCAGCCTCTCAGATGTGACCAGTTCGCTGGAAACACTCTTCAAAGAAAACATAGAAGAGCGGTTGTCGAACGCCGTGACAGTAAACACCAGTACCGTCGCACCTGCTGATGTGAACGCGGCCAACAACCTGATCAATATTTTCCTGTTCCACTTCCATCCCGACGGCAAACCAACGGTCTATGAAAACCAGGCGATCACCCCGCCGCAGCCTGCCAGCTTTTCCAAGCCAGTGACGCTCTATTACCACCTCACAGCCTACCACAATTCGGCGACGAACGCGCATCTGACCGAACAGGATTTGCTAGGGCACGCCATGGCAACCTTGCTCGATCATACTGAGGTGAACGATGATCTGACGGTAGGCGGGGTTCCGGTCTTAGAAACCGCTTTGCTTGATGAAGACAACGCATTTGAACTTGAAGTCCTGTCCAAATCCGACACCGAAGCCCTGAACGTCTGGGCCGCGCATGAAACATCGGACCTCAGGCTTAGCATCTACTTCAAAGTCAAAAACGTACGCCTGCAACCGCAAGCGCCACAATCCTTCGCTGGCCCGATCCTGTCGATTGGCAATCTGGTCGTACCCAACATGGGCCCTCGGATTGCCAGCATCCACAGCACGATCACAGCGACCCTGCCAATGGACAGCGGACCGGTGGCACGACAATTCCGCAGGCACCCAGCCGAACTTTATCTGGGCGCGCCTGTGACAGACCGTCAGATCACACTGCTTGGTTCTTCATTGGACCAATTTGCCGCCGTTGATCTGACTGTCCCGGTTGGTGCAGACAGTGAAGTGATCCGGATTGACTTCGACGCAAACGCAGCCGGTGGCTGGGCGATCGCCCCCACCACCGGCGGGATCACGATTGAATGGGATGCAGACCTCGAACGGCCAGTCTCTGGGGTACCCACCGTTCTTCCGCTTGAGCCGGGAAGCGCTCAGATCAAGCTCGCCAAAACTGAATACATCACCCGCGACGACGCGCGTGTCCCTATTGAAATCCGGTCCAACAGCGTGGCCATCACACTACATCCTTTCATTGCCGGGATCGCCCCCATGGCGGCGCGGCGCTTTCGTATTGACCTGAATGGTGGCTACGACCTGACGACCATGGCGGGCCCCTCGGATCACGCCAGCCTCCTCCGCTTGGCCGTTGGCGGCACCGTCTACGAAGTCATTGATGACGATGCTGCATTGGCGGCGGGCCAGATCGCAATCTCCGGTGTGCGCAGTCTGGATTTCATCCTGACCTCCGACGTTGACGAAACAGCCTTGGCCTTTGTGCAGCTTTGGGTACGCGACGCGGTCAGCCAACCTTTCTGGATCGGGGGCTAGCAGATGAACAAATTCAGCGCGCAATTCCAGGATGAGATCACGCAGATCATCACAGTCGTTCAAGCGCGGCTCGACAAGCAGGCAATACCGGCCACCACGACCCCACGCTTTGACCAACTGGCGCAGGTTTTCGCAATCACCGATGCCGAGGCCGGCCTGCTGCGCTGCTTGATCGCCAACCACTACGACCCTAGCTTGCGCACGGCTTTTGAAGAATGGACGGGTTCTCCATTCGTAACCGAACACCTGATCCGACAAGCCTTTGCCGTGGGTCCCGCCTTGATCTACACCAGTGACAGCCCCTTGAATATCTGGCGTCTGGTGCATCCGCGCGACATGGGCGCGGGCATGCCAATGGCGTTCGAATTGGACATCGCCGTATTGGAATGGCTGGCAGGCAAACCGGGGCTGGAACCACGGCTGACACGGATGTTGCGGCGTCCAGCACCAACGGTCGACAGCCGCTTTGACACCCAACTGCAACAAATCAACGCACGCAGAAAAAACGGAGCGCCGTTGATCTGCGTGATTGCAGCTGATGAGGGGGCCGACCCCACTGAACTTCTCTCTGCTATCGCGCAGACCGGCGAGGTCACGCTATGGATGGTCGAGACAGACGGCGCGACAATAAGCGAAGACGACCTGCTGAAACTGCACCGGTTTGCCCGCGTCCAAAACGCAGCTCTTGCCTGGAGTGTCGCAGATCCACGCTATTTGAACCCCAGTTTGGTGCCTGCGACCCACCTTCAATTCGCACCGCATAAAACCGGACAGGTCTCGCCGCAAAACGCGATGATCTTGCGGGTACCTGCTCCAGACCGCACCATGCTCGAAGCACTGCTCAAGAACCGTTTCCCTTCGGCAAGCGCCGGACAAGTGCGGCAGGCCGCAGCCATCAAAGGCCTGACAGCCAACCACATCTCCGATCCGCGTCATGAAAACCTCAAGGCACTGACTGCCGCGCAACTGACCCATAACGCGAACGCCCTGTTGGATTGGGCCGTGCCGCTGCCCACCACAATGCGGTTCGACGATCTGGTATTGGAAGACGGTTTAAAGACGCAACTTTGCCAGCTGGTCACAGAAATCCGTGCCCATGCCGACCTCTGGCAAGACCCTGAAATCGCACGGGTCTATGCGCAAGAACGGGCGCTCACGATATTACTCAAAGGTCCACCCGGCACCGGCAAGACGCTGACCGCACGCATTCTGGCAGGTGAGGCAGGCGTGCCGCTTTACCGGGTTGATGCAGCAAGCCTGACCAGCAAATACATAGGTGAAACCGCTGAAAATATGCGGGCTCTCTTTGCGGCGGCCAATCGGTCCGGCGCAATGCTGTTTATTGATGAGTTTGAAGCCATCGTTGGGAAACGGACTGAAACACGCAATGAAATCGCCCGATCCTATAACCACGACACAGCCTATTTCCTGCAACTGATCGAGACCCAGTTCGAAGGTGTGGCCATCTTCGCCACCAACCGCCCCGCCGAGATTGATGAGGCGATGCACCGCCGCATCCGCAAAGTCTTCGACTTCCAGCCGCCCGAAGAGGCGCAGCGCGCAGCACTTTGGCAACTAGCCCTGCAACCTTTCGCACCCAGCCCGGCACTGCTGGAATTTGCCGCAGTGCTGGCAGAAGACTTCCCCTTCTCCGGATCGCGCATCAAATCGATTGTTCTGAACGCCTACGCACTTGGGCACGGCAGCGATGCTGGTATCAGCATCACGCATCTGCGCAGTGCTGCCTTAACTGAGGCGCGCAATAACGGCCGCCTGCCTGCGAAACGCGCGCTGATGCGGCTTGATGCCTTTGGCGACGATCAGCCACGGGGGCCATTGCAATGAGCTTGACATCACAACCCGGCAAAACGGTCCAAGGTGCTATGATCCAGTTGTTCCCCGGCTCTGGCATCACCGGGATCGCCAATGCCATCCCCAACATCGTGCAATTCGACATCAACCCTGATGAGCTTACACGGGCCTTTACCCCATGGAAGGTCGAAACCGAAAACGACACACCCGCACCTGGCGCCGGCGTGCAACCCATAACCGTGCCACAAAAGTTCTCGGGCCTGAAAATAATTCTTGATCCATACGCCGCTAAGAACTCGGCCATTCCGATCAATTTCCTGAGTGTCGAGGCACGATTGTCGGCCTTGCGCAAAATGATTGAACCCTCGCAAGGATTGTTGGGGGATTTGATCGCCTCGGTCTCTGACCTGCTCAATATCGAGCAGGACTATTCACCGCCCGAAATCGCACCTGTGCTTTTGTGGCTGGGCACACGCCTTATCCTGCCTGTGCAGATCGAGACCTTTTCGGTGACCGAGCACCAGCATGACCTGCTCTATTATCCGACCCGCGCGACGGTCACCATGGATCTGAAGGTGATGACACCGGACCAGTTCCGTTGCGCCAACTCCACCGTCGCCGAAATCGCCATCGCCGCCTACGAATACACCAAGGTTCAGCAAGACCTGAGCGCCATCGTTTCTGCGGCCGACATCTCCCCTCTCTGGCGCGTCATCGCCCCAATTTAGGAACCTCTCATGGCCAATTTTTCAAAAAACAGCCGTTACGCCAAATATGGGCAGGTCTTTCAAACCAAAGACCCGCGCCGGGGGGGCGACGTTCTGGCGGTTCTGCCACCGCATATCCCCAACAAACGCAACCGGGGAACACACCTATCCAAAGAAGGCCAGCGGTTGGACCATTTGGCTTGGCATTACCTGCAAGACCCCGAAGGCTATTGGGCCGTCACCGCCCACAACGGACGCATCTTACCAGATGCCGTCTTGGCGCAATACCGCATTCGCATTCCTTTGAAAGAGTCCTAACCCATGTTGTCGACGGTCAAAATAGTCAGCGGCGCAGACGGCACCCCTTGGACAGACGACCAAAGGGCCTGCGTGATGGAAATCCGCAGCGAACATAAGCTGAACGACCTGACGACATTCAGCATCCTGATGCATGACATTCCCGACCGCAGCGAAGACACCAACAACCGGCTTTTGGCCGAAGGCAGGCAGGTGGCGGTTCTGGTGCGCGTTGAAACAGATGAAGACTGGAGCGTCCTATTTCAGGGCAAAGTGACCGAAATCGAAACGCACGAAACCCAAGGCGGGCTGGGGTCAACGATCCTTTACAAAGGGGTGGATATCCGCAGCAAAATGGCCGGGCGTAGCTTTACCGGCGCATGGTCCGGCACCGTCGGCGACACCATGGAAGCAATCATCAAGCTGGATTTCCCCAATTGCGAGGTCGATGCACCCGAAAACAACACCCTGGATGCGGATGAAAACCCGCTCGCACAAAACAGCAATAATCTAGAGTTCGTACGGGACCAAGCGGTAGCCTTCGGGTTCAACTTTTGGGTCAGCTACGCCACTATCCCCGAAGATGCCTTTGGCGCGGCACTCGACGCGCTCGATCCGCGTCCGGCAAGCGTCACAATCGAACCCAAAATTCACTGGGGGCAATCCCCTTACTTATTGGCTAAACTCGGCGATATTGCCCTTGGCGATGCAATGCTCGGGTTGCCTCCTATCGGTGGGCCCGCGGCTGACGGACCCATTGAATTCAAGGTCCATGTAAACGGCAACGGCTGCCCCAATGTGACCAGCTTTGAGGTCATGAGCGACGGACAGGAAGTCGCTGTCATGGAACCGGCAGAAGAGAACGCAGGCCTCGGCGCAGATTTTCCAGCCACCGGGGCAAACCCTTTCGCCGATCCGGGTGATCCGGACGCACCCGTGGTCTATTTCGTGCCGCGTGCAGTCCCGCCAAATCAGGAAGAAGACGCCGCAAACATCGCTTTGGAAACGGCGCGTGGTTTCAACAAGCGGGTGCAACTCTCCACCACCCTGCGCCGGCTGCACGCACTGTGCAAACCCCATGAGCTGGGCGAACTGAAAGGTGTGGCCGATGATCTGACGGGGATCCTGTTTCGGGTCAGTGAAGTCACCCACGTGATCCGGATCGACGATCATTACATGGACGCAACACTGGAAAGCGACGGGACTGTACCCGCCAATGCCAGCCCGGCCAACCTATTGGAAGGAATAGCATAATGACCAATATCGCACGGCGCGGCCCAACGCTTGATGAAATGCGCAG
Organism: uncultured Paracoccaceae bacterium; assembly: GCA_947501555.1. Classification (GTDB taxonomy): domain Bacteria; phylum Pseudomonadota; class Alphaproteobacteria; order Rhodobacterales; family Rhodobacteraceae; genus Yoonia. The sequence continues at coordinate 464,201 of CANMWG010000001.1, read as the reverse complement.
GCCCAGCACGGGTCGGCTTTTTGGCAAATACAAGGGGATTATCACCGACAACAATGACCCGAAAAAACGCGGGCGCTTGCGGGTCAAGGTGGACGGTATCACCGATGCGACAGGCACCTGGGCGGAACCTTGTGTGCCCTATGCAGGGGCCGGTCTGGGCTTTTTTGCGATGCCCCCGGCTGACACCGGCGTTTGGGTTGAATTCCTGGGCGGGCAGATCAAGCAGATGGTCTACTGCGGTTTTTATTGGAACGAGGGCGAGCTGGACGGCCAAGACTACGATCCCGAACGGGTTCACCTTGAAACGAAATCTCTGCGCATTGACGTGATGGATAGCAGCGATGAGGTGAATATCCAGATCAAGAACGGCGGCTCAATCACCATCAAAGGGGGTGAAATCACCCTCAAAGCCGACAGCGTTATCCAAGACGCAGGCGGCAACAAAGTTGTCTTCGACGCCACCGCATTCGACGTCAAAAACGCAGCGCTGAAGGTGGTCTAGATCATGAGCAACCCAACCCTGATCAACGCAGCCGAGCTGTCCGACAGCGCCCAAGGTCCCTCAACCGCCTTTGTACCCACCAATCAGCGGGTCACGTCGGGCAACATGCCCCTGTCGGTATTGTCCGACGTCCCGACCTTTCCAGGCACGCCCGCACTGACCGTCACAGGGACATGGATGATGGCGGGCACTCGGGCCACCGCCGGCGGGATAGGCCTGATCAACAGTAGCTCCATCGGGGTCGGATACTCGACTGTTCCAGTGTCGACAGGGCCATTGGCCATAAATCCAGGAAACCAGAATGTCCTTATCAAGTTCTGATCAGTTTGACGCCCTCGCCTATCCGCTGCGCTTTGACGCAGACCGGGGGCGGTATGCCAAGTCGCCGGATTACGCGGACTATGTCAAAGGGCTGGTGTTGCAGGTGCTGATGACGGCACAGGGGCAACGGCTCAACCGGCCCAATTTTGGCACGCCCATCTCGCAGCTGCTCTTTGCACCGATCAATGATGAATTGACCTCACTGATCGAGGCACAGGTCTCACGAGCGCTGGCAAAGTGGCTGGACAAGGTGATCACGCTCAAGACCATCACCGTACGTCAGGTTGAACTGACCCGGCTGGAGGTTGAGATCAGCTATGTCGTTCTGGCCAGCGGCGGACACGTGAAAACATTGGTGGAGATCACACCATGAGCACCCTTGGCCGCAGCATCCTGATCGCCGAACAAGAACCGGACGCACAAACCGGGATCGATTTTATCGCCGTGAACGAAGCTAATCACGCGCAGGTTTTTGTCTATTTTGTCCTTGATCCTCCCGCACTCACCAGCCCGATGATGGCCTTGGATTTTGGGATTGAGTGTCGGGGCGTCCAGACCCGCGCTGACAGGCTTGTGTTGGCCCAAGCCTATCAAAACCACACTGATCAACAGGGGCGCAACCGCACCGTTCTGGCGATTGATTTTGACGATGGATCGTCCTTTGAAGAGCAGGAACTGGTCCTCTCAGACCTCAGCGGCCAGCGGCTAGATCCGTTTAGCAGCAGCAGGCGGTTTTCGTTCAAACAAAGCTGTCCCACCGTCTTTGATTGCGCCTGCTACGGGGACCCCGAGGACCGTGACCTTGTTGATTTCCCGGTGGATTACCTCGCCCGCGACTTTGGATCCTATAACGAGGCCTTCAGCGCCTTTTCTAAGCTACGCTATCCCGGTTGGGACATGGATACGCCTGCCGATCAGGCGGTCATGCTCAAAGAAGTCATTGCCGGATTGGGTGACGAATTCGCCTATATCCAAGACCGATACGCCCTGGAAACCCAGTTCGAACACCTGCAGGACCGGCGTTCGTTCGATCAACTGACCCGCATTCTAGGCTACCGCCTGCGCCCCGAACTGCCCGCCACGGGGCACGTGATCCTGCGCCACTACGATGGCGACCAACAGCCCCCCACCATTGCCAGTGCAAGCCAGACAGGTGTGAACCTTGACGCAAGCGACGTCCCCATCATCGCAGGCACACGGCTATACGGATATGGCGATGCAGACGCGATCATTCCCTTTGAAGTCGGCACCAGCATTGACGCTATCAACACCGCAGAGACCTATCTAACCAACGCACATTGGACGGACATCCCCGCACATATCCCCGATGAAACGTGCCCCTATGCCAAAAAGGGCGCACGCAGTCTTTCCGTCGTTGGGCTCGGGCTAATCCATACGGCGATCACATCCGGAACCACGATTTTCATCGAAACCCGTCCACAATCGCAATCCGCGCCTTTGCGCCGTTTTACGGTGACCTTGGATCAAGATCCCGTGGCGGAAACGGATGCGCTCTTGGGCGTTGAGACCACGCGCCTGCATTGGCAGGCCACCGACGCGCTGCCATTTGATCTGGACTTGACCCAGTGCTTCGTCAGCGCCGGGTTGGTCCCTGTGATGTCGGGCCAAACCTACTGTGAACAATTCTCGATCGGCCCTGTCGAAGATGGGTTGATCACCGCGATTGAACGTGAGGGGCCTAAGCCTGTTGATACGACCACCCGCCCAACGCTCTACAGGCACCCACTTGGGATGACAGTGACCGACGGGCTCAGCTGGGCGTTATCCGACAGCGCCACACCATGGGATCCAGTCTACCAACCGCAGGTCTCTTTGGCTGAGATCGACGCAGACGGTGCGGCCATTGAGAATTGGCGGATCGCAACCGATTTACTATCCCAAACTGCAACGGACGAGGCCGCGACCATTGAGGCGGGCCATTGGGGGCCGATCTTTTCCTACGTCGAAAATGGCAGCCGCCAGACACATCGGGACTATATCGGTGATCCCGGCCACTGCCTGCGTTTCGGCACCGGCGAATTCGGCATTCTGCCAACGCGAGGCAGCCGGTTCGAGGTCCGCTACCGCACAGCATGGCCCAGCGCCGCAAATCTGCCTGCCAACCGGATTTTCCTCAACGCAAATCTTGCAGAAATCGATCCGCTCGCAGAGGCGGAAATGCTGATTAAGACATTCGATGCACCAGAAATGCCCGCAGAAATTCTGTCCTGCTGGAATCCATTCGCCTTTGACAATGCGGCCTCAGCCGAAAACATCGCGCTGGCCAAACTAACCGTGCCGCATTTTCACAAAGCCCACAGCTTGCGTGCGGTGCGAAACGCCGACTTTCAGGACATGATCAGCGCCCGCGACGACATTGACGCCACGATTGCAACGGCGCGCTGGACAGGGTGCTGGCCCAGCACCTTTATCGCAACCGACCCGCGTGATCACATCGCACTGTCAGATGAATTGCGGGCTGAAATCGCGGCCTACATCGAAGAAATCCGGCTCGTCGGGCACCCCGCCTACCTCACTGATGCCAGCTTGCGCCCCATCGATTTGCGGATCGCGATTTGCCGCGACACCCGTGTCCCCTTTGGGCATATCGTTGACGATATCATTGGCAGCCTTGCGGCATCTCATCCTGACGCCCTGTTCCATCCCAACAACTTCAGCTTTGGCAGCAAGCTTTTTCGGTCCGATCTGGAAACACGGATCGCCGCACAAGACGGGGTGACGGCGATCAAAGAAATCAGCTACCGCTGGCGGGGCGAACAAGACTTCCAGCCATTCACGCAGACAAGTCTGACCAGCGCGCAGGACCAAATCCCGATCCTGCAGCATGACCCCACCCGCCCCGATTTAGGCCGGGTTGAGGTGTTTGAAAACGCCATCCCCTTAGGAGCCGCACCATGAGCAGCGAACACATCGACGACGGCTGCCTGTGCCCTCCCAAATTTGTGGGCGATCTGGACAACTTCGGCCGGCCCATCCCGAAAATTTTTGCCGAATATCGCGTTGATCTTTTTGAGGGAATGTCCACGCGCCTGCCCTTCGCCCATTGGCAGTTGGGCCAAGGTGATGACATGGGGCTAATGGTGCTCGATTGGACGGCCTATCTTTGGGACAATCTAGCCTTTTACAACAACGCATGGACCCGCGAACAGCACCGGCTGACAGCCAGCCAAGAGGCGTCACTGACGCAATTGGCCAAGCTCACCGGCTATGCGCCGCGCCCCAATCTCGCAGCGACATCGCGGCTGGTCGCAACATCTGACGCCAAGGCGCCCGTGGTCATCGGTGCTTCTGTGGGCGTGACCTCTGAAGGCGGCGACACCCATGGCGCGCTGCCATTTGAGACGATAAGCAGCACCACCATTGACCCAGCATTGAATGCCATGACGGCCATCATGCCGCGCGAAACCGTCTTTGACCCGGGTTTTGTTGCAATCAGCAACGGGCTGCGCAACCTGCGCCCGGACGAACCGGTGTTGTTTACATCCACCGCCGGCACAGCTGCGGCATTCATGCTGCAAGAGATCAAGAGCGAGAAATTCACCTCGGGCGAAACTTATGCCGAACTCATCACCGATGGGGCGCTGACAGAGTTTGCCGGACAAGCCATTTCCAGCATCTCGGTCCATAGCTTCACCAATGAACAGGTCGCAACAGACACCAAAAGTAGCCCAACAACAACACTGACCGCCGAGGCCCCCGATCCCTCGGATGTATCCAATTCAGTTCTGCAGATTGCCGGGGTTCACCCAAACTATCACGCAGGCCAAAGGCTGGCAGTCGTGAATGTCGACACCGGCGCCGTCACTTTAACGCGCGCCGCTAAGATCAGCTTCGTCAACGGTATCCTCGTGCCTGGTGAAACACCTGTAGTGGCCCCGTACACTTGGATCGAACTTGAAACGGCCCTGCCCGCAGCGGACCAATTCAAACTCTACTCGCGCACAATCCGAGGCGGTCAACTGATCGGGGCCCCGAAAACCTATGCCAGCCTCGCTGAATTCGGTGGCCAGATCGCAGTGTCCGAAAAATACCTTGGCGATGACCCAGGCCATAGCGGTGAATTCGTCGTGGTGGACGCCCAAGAACAGGCCGTGCTTATCAGCGCCAACCTTGCGGTGCATCCGCATAACAACAGTGCAACCCTTGAGCTGACTGAGATCGCAGATGACGCCTTATCGCTGAAAGCACCGCTCAAGGTGCATGGGAATTTCCTAGATGTGGATCAGGGCAAAACGGTTGTCGAAACATTGGGCAGCAGCACAGGTCGCAGGTTCCAGCACTTCCGTCTGGGGCAAAAGCCGCTTACCTATTTGCGGCAATCTGACAGCGACCCGACCCCGGCAATTGAGTTGTTCATCAACAATGTCGCATGGCGTTATGCGACCCATCTGTTGAACGTCACCGAAGATGACCGGGTCTTCACACTCAAGATGGACCCCGACGGTCAGGCCACGGTGATTTTGGGCGGCGCGCCCAAGGCGGGAACTAAGAACGTCGTCGCCCGCTACCGCTTTGGCACCACAGGCGAAAACCCGACGGCAGGTAAGATCAACACACCGGCAGGTCGGATTGAAGGCGTAGCAAAGGTGTTCAATCCCTTCGATGCCTTGGGCGGACTTCCGGGCGACAACGCGGAAGACATCCGCTACGTTCTGCCTCTACGCATTTCCGCCAATGACCGCTGCGTGTCGGCTGATGATTACAGCGTTCTGGCGCGCAACTTCGGGGCGCTTTCGGCCCAAACCCGTAGCTATTGGAACCCCAAACGCAAGCAAACAGCCGTTGAAACCACCGTGATTTTTGACGGCGGGCTCGATGCAGCTCTGGCGGAAAAGCTACGGACCTATCTGATCGGTCATGCGCCCGAAGCCAGCTTGGTTGACGTGGTTGAAGCAACACCTGTCGACGGAACGATCACCCTGAAAATAAGGGTCGACGATGATGTCAATCCAGACGATGTGCGCCAGGCCGTGGAAAGCCACTTCTTTGAAAAATACACCGGGCAACTGGCCTTGCGGCGCATCCAGATCGGCCACGCCTATAACAGGGCTGAAATCCTCGGCCCGCTTGATGCGATCCCGGGCCTGAACCGGGTCGAAGAACTGGCACTCAACGGCAGCACATATCTGGACGCATTCCCGATCACGGCCGGTGCCTACTTGCGCGCATCCCTGACATTGGAGGTTCTGACATGACCGTTCATATCCCCCAGGATGGGTTTGAGGCTTATTTCTTCCACAAGCTCAAATCATGGATCCCGGAAAATTATTGGACCGACGATTTTGAGAATGGCAGCCTTGAGGCCTTGATCCGCACAATCGCAGATGGGGCTGCGACGATGCGGCGCGACGTGGATCGGATGTACACCGCCTCATCCATCGAATTGGCCGATGACTGGGCAGTTGATTATCTGGGCGATCTTGTCGGGGCCACGCCACTCAGCGCACAAAACAGCCGGGCCAACCGCACCACCGTCGCCAATATGATGAGCTACAACCGGCGCAAGACAACGCGCTATCTGTTGGATCAACTGATCGGCGACATCTTCGGCACCGAAGGTTACGTGCGCGAGATTGAGCGTTGGTTGATCCGTCCCCCCCATGAATTGGATATGGCTTACGGGCGGACTGCCCCCTTATCGCGTGGGGATGTGGCAGGTCTGCCGAACTTTACGGCCCCTCGCGCGGAAGACGCGGCCCTGCCCGCTTTTGACGAATTCGCCCGCCTGCCCGACGTGGGGCCGCGTCAAGGGCGCATGGCATCATTTGACTATGCGACCGTGCATCTGAATGTCTTTGCCGCCGAGAGCTACCGGCTTGATATGGCGGCACCGTTTTGGTTGGACGATACCCATCTGACACTCGACCCGTCTGGCCGGGACACCGCCCTGTATCACAGCGCCACCTTTGACCATGAATTGGGGGAATGGCCGATCGGTCCCGAGGAATTCCCAACTCCCATGGCCTGTGCGCGCTTCAATGACGCGCGATACGAAATCACCGAAACGGGATTGGATACTATCAATTCACCCCCGCTGACTGCGGCTCTGACACCATGGATCGGCACGCAGTTCGACAGTTTTGCCAGCTTTCGCAGGATCATCCGCGATCAACTCTCTCCTGCGGACTTCAATCTGTTTTGGGTCCGGATATTGACTGAGATGATGTTGCCCGACAGCGCCAAACCGCGCCAAATTGTGGACGATCTGCTGCTTGATATCAGCGCTTTTTCGGACACGCGCACCCTGACCGACGCACAGATCGTCGGCGCAAACTTGGACGGATGGATGCCCTTGGGCAATTGGCCCGACCATGCCGAATTGCTCGTTGATCTGACGTCCGGGCGGGTCCAGTTTGAGGACGCGCTTGATCCAATAGGGCCACCGCCCGAGGTGTTCCACCCGCGCTTTCATCATATCGGGCTGATCCACAGGGTCGGCGCCGGGCCCTATCCGCGCAATAGCGGCGTGCCCGCGGGCCCGCCGGTTACTGACGCAAACACCGACGTACCCGTAAACATACCCGCGGCCGGTACGGTCACATTTGGGGATAACCGGCGGTATGTCTGGCAATGGGATGCAGTCACGTGGCAGCACGACGTAGCAGGCGATCTGGTCCTGCAAGCCGCCGATCAAACAAGGCCCTATCTGGTCTCGCGCAGCGATGAGGGCACGCTGACGTTCACGATTTTCGGAACCGAAGAACAGGACAACACGCTTGTCATTGATGGGCTCTGGCTGGGCGTCATGGCAGATGCGGCCATCACACACGGGCTGATCAACGCCGATGACCCCTTCCCGCTGACCAACGCACAACTGGTTCTGGACGGCACATTCGAAAGCGTTACGCTACGCCATATGACATTGGACCCCGGCGGCGAACAGGCCCGGCTGGACCCATTGATTGCGCGGGTGATCCCATCCGTTACGCTGGCCATTGAAGGCTCAATCAAATCTCTGCGTATCGACAGTTGCATCCTGGGACCAGTGATCGAAACACGCAGCGATCCGTCTTTGTTAAACGCCGGGGTCATTCGTATTTGCGACAGTATCATCCAAGCGATCGATCCCGACAGCCCCGCGATTTCAACAGACCTGGGGCGGCTCTATATTCAAAACTCCACCATTTTTGGCGCAGTGCACGCCAACGTTCTATTTGCAACAAACACCATTTTTGACGGCCCCCTCTATGTGACGAACAGACAGGATTCCTGCCTGCGCTTTTCTGCGGTGGCGGATTATGTAGACGTGGCTGGGATCACTGCGTCTGCCCTGCCGCGACGGTTCGAATGCGTCACATTTACAGGGGAACTACCTGCGACAACATTCATGTCGCAGCGCTTTGGCGATGCTGATTTTGCAGCACTTTCGCACATCGCAGATCAGGCGTTGCTCACCCAAGGCGAGCACCGGACTGAAATGGGTGTCGGACACGCCAGATATTGGAACCAACGCCGGGCCGACCTTGCCCGGTTTGTCACTAAATTTTTGCCCGTGGGTCAAGATATTCAGATTTATGAAGAGATTGGAGGGTCACAATGAAAGGCCGCATTACACGACAGCACGATGCACATCAGGATTATGATGGTGTCTATTTCGAAGGCGGCAGCGCCATTACCGATGCTGATTTGAATGCCAGTTTCGATGTACAGCGCAGCCAGATCGAAGAGCTTCAAAAGGCCTGGATCGCCCCCGCGGGGACCCCCGATGACGGTTGGAAAGTCACTGATCTGACTGAATTCAACATCGGTGCCCAGCCCTTCGTGAATTTTAATCTACAGCCAGGCTACTACGGTCTGGACGGCACACTGCTGAAGAACCCAGCAACCCATGCATATGCTGCCCAACCGTCAGCTCTCTCAGCATCTTTATTCGATGGTTTCACCTTGCCGGTTCCGACCGTATCGGAAGTCCAATCCGCGACCGAAGGTGAACTCTATGACGCCGTGGTTCTGGATGTGACCGAGGTCGGCGTCAACGTCACCGAAGACAGCGCGCTGGATGAGGTCGCCATGCGCAGCGATCCGGCCACACGCACCAAATTTGTGCCCAAGGTCCGGACGTTTCGCGATGTGCCCCCCACCTGCGCAGCCGCGCGGCCCATTGTGCTGGACCAGATCGACGGGCCGAACGGGTCTGTGCAGGCTCCCTCGCCTAAAATCAACTCCAATGGGCGGCTGCGGGTGCAACTGGGCGATGTGCCCAATGTCGACAACCCCTGCGCACCCGAACAAGCGACTGGGTATTTTGGCCGTTTGAACCACACCATCAAGGTCAAGCTTGTCACATCGACAAGCTTCGTTTGGGGATATCAGAACGGCGCGGGGCTTTATCGGGCCAGCATGGTCGATGCCACCACGCTGCAACTCACCACGCCGTTTGACGATAGCGCCTTATTCCCGGTATCTGGCCAGATTGTCGAAGTCTGTGCTTGGGACATGGAACTGGCGAACGGCGAAAAAACAGCCGTACCGCTGGGCAGGTTTCACGCCATCAGCGAAGGCTATGCCCCTGAAACTGAACAGCTTGTGCTCGATACGGCGCTCGATGCGGATTTGCAGGATTGGTACAATACGCGTCTGGCCGCAGGGGATGCGCCCTACCTGTTCTTGAGGTTCTGGGAACCTGCAGAAACGCCTATGGCCACCGCCGAACCCACAGGGCTGGCACGACCTTTGGACGAAACCGGGGTGTTTTTGGATTTTCTCGCTGATGGTCGACCCGGCGATCAATGGACGTTTAGCCTGCGCGTAAATGCAAACGACACCGTCTTCCCAGCACGGATGCTCGCACCAGGCGGACAGCCCCCCGAAGCGTTGGATCGCTATGCCGATCTGATTGCACTCATCCATTGGACGGTGGTCGATGGCGAAGTCAGCGGCCATATTCACGACTGCCGCAGACGGTTGCGCCCGCTGTGGAAGCAACGTGATTGTTGCACATTTAAGGTTGGCGACGGGATCAACAGCTTTGGTGACTTCGACAACATTCAAGACGCCATCGACGCGCTACCCCATGAAGGGGGTAAGCTTTGCTTGTTGCCAGGGCAGCACATCGGTGGGGCCGAACTGCGCCTGCGCGAAAACGTCAGCATATCCGGCTGCGGTGAAAGAACTGTCATCGTGGCCAGCGGGCCGACGACACCTCTGCTGACGATTGAGGACTGTGTGAATGTCACGCTGCAAGACATGCTCTTTATGGACAGCACCACGCTGGGGGTTGCAGGGGCACGCAATACAAAGCTGAAACTCTTTGGGATCGCGACGTCTGGGCGCGGATCGGCGATTTCTCTTGTGGGCAATAATGGATTGCGCATCAAAGACTGCAATTTCTTTGCCGAGGCCGAACCAAGCATCATCCCCCCTGCGGCCTTTCCCACCTTGCGACCACTGGTCTTTGTGGGCGGGAATGCCATCGAAATTCGGGACAGCCGGTTTCGCTGTGCGGCCAGCGATCTAAGCTTGCAGTCGCTGGGCGGTTTGCAAATCGCATCCGACAGCGAAAACATCTGGATCGAAAACAACGTCATCACAGGTGGGCTGGGTCATGGGATTACGCTTGGCCACGTCAACCTCCTTAGGGCTGTGGGGGTGACCTATGGCCAGCTGCAAGACCTGAGAACCGCGGCGGCCGCTGTGGGACAAACAGTGGAAGAAAAAGCCAATTGGCACAGCAATGGCCGCAACGCCGAGATGACGAAAGTGGACCTGATGGCCAATGCCACCGCCGCCGAGGCTATCACCGTCATTGATAACCTATCTGCCGGTGCCGTTTTGACGGTCGACGAAAACCCCATCGCGATAACGGCTGTTGCAGTACAAGGCTGCATCGGGATCGACCCGACCTTGCCGCAACCTGATCCAGATGATGACGACGAAGACTGGGATGAATATTTTGTCGCTGGCGAAATCAGTCACATCCACATCATCGACAATGAAATCGCCAATATGGGTGGGTCCGGCATTTCCACACCCGCGTGGAACATCACGACACAACGCCCGTTTGGGTCATTGCAAATCAGCGATATCGTGATCGACAGGAACCACTTCCAGGATTGTGCCCTTGTCGCGGTGGCCACGACCTTGGCCGAAAGCGAAATTCAGGAAATCGGGTTTGGCGGGATTGCCTTGGAATATGCCGAAGGGGCCAAGATCTCAAACAATGTGATCGAAGATATCGGGCTGAATGTGCGGACCCCCAGCAGCGGGATTTATCTGCGCGAAGTGATTGACGGGCATATTCATGACAACGTGCTGCGCAACATCGGACGAATAGAACGCGCCGAAAACCTCAACATCGCGGGGATTGCAGGCGGAATCATCATAGATCAATGCTGGCCGGTCTACGCCGAACCGTTTGCGGTTCCGGATCAGGTCAGCGCGCGCATGGGCATGTCTGTTGAGGCCGCAGGCATTGACCAGGTCTTCGACCAACGGTCGCGCGTAGCCATCGCGTCTCTGGTAGAGGTGGAAGACATCAAACTGCCGCGCGGGGAAGCCGTGCGCATTCACAATAACGCGGTCACAGTGAACTTTGGGATGGCATTGGATGTGCGTGGGTCTGGCTCCATGCACATCGCGCATAACCACCTGACTAGCCTATCGGCCCGGGCCAATCCCAACAGACCAAGGCTTTCAATGCTTGTCAGCGTCGTAAACACCGAAGTGCCCGCAATTGAGTTGATCACCCTTTTGATCGGCATCATCGAAATAATCGACTACAACATCAGCGATCGCCCCTTGTCCGAATTCCTGTTGCTGTTTGTGATCTTGTGGATCTACCTGACGTCCTTCTTCAAATATTTCGACGTCATTCAGTACGAAAGCAATCACAGCTATCTTGAAAACCTGAACACGGCGGACGATGGCATCGCGATCTGCGCGGTGATCTCGCCCTTTGATGTGCAGGCATCCAACAATGTCATGAAAAGCCTGCATTTGGATACCGGCGCCTTTATCCATTTCATGGGGGCCGGGTATTATTCCATGCAGTGTTTCGCCAACCGGTTTGAAACGCGGCCCTACGACGGGGTGATTGGTGCGGCACTGACAATCGGGCTGGGAAATTCAACCAGCTTCAACCACGCAAGCCAAGCCATCCGGACCGTCAAACTGACGTCCATCAACTTCACCGGCTCCGCCAATCTAGCGCCCTAGTAAACGAGGTTCCTCATGTCTTTGAAAACCAGCACGTCGGCTTCAGACAAACTGATGACAGACCACTTGACCCAAGTCCAAGGCGCCTTTGAGACAGCACGCGCTGCAGATTTGGCCAAACGCGAAACCACCCGGGCTGCGACAACTGCGGCTGCGGTCTGGGCCGGGTATGGCAGCAACCAAACCTATGTCGCGCGACTTGAACGCCGAACCATTGATCTTGACCGGGAACTGGCCTTTGCCAGCGCGCCCGAGATTGATGCAGCCGTCGAAAGCATCCAAACCGCGGCCCAACCCATCGACACAGGCATGTCGCGGGTGTTCGGGTTGATCTCAGGCAGCCCACCACCGGGGCTAAGTGTGGCCTTGCGTACATCCGACGGGGCAGTGCTCACCAGCGCCCCCGCCGATCCGCTGGGCAAATACCAAATCGAAACACCCTGCATCGACAAACAGGTTCTGGTTGAGGTGCATGACGCGAACGGCCAACTGCTGCTCCAGGATGGCGCACCAATCACGCTGCGCGACAGCGAAGCAGTCCAGCGCAATTTCACAATCACCCGCTGCGGCGAGCTGATCGTAGACAATGGACCCGAAGACGATGTGCCAACCCAGATCATGCCTGATCTGATCGGCAGGACGGAAAAAACAGCCAAGGCGCTGATGGATGCATTGGAAGGGGCTAAAATCAGCTTTGAAACTGCGTTTGATCCCGCAGTGCGGGGCATTGTGATCGCACAAAGCCCCGATGCAGGCACACCTGTTAGTGAAGGCGACCCAGTGGTCGTCACCGTCTCTGAAGGGCCGGAACCGCAAGACACGATGCCGGATTTGGTGAACGAACCCCTGACCAAAGCACGCGCGATACTGACCGACTTCAGCTACGGCACCTTGGCCATTGACTATGTGGACGCCCCCGATCAGGTCGGCCTTGTGGTCAAACAGACACCGCTTGCCGACGCAACACTCGGCGAGGCCACAGACATCCTGCTCTGTGTAGGCCAAGACCAAAAACTGATGCCCGATGTGGTCGGCAGCCCCGAAACTGCCGCCCGGGCAAAACTTGTTCCCGGATTCGTCACTAACATCTCAGTCAAATACAGCCCCAGTGAACAACGGGTCGGCCTGGTGCAAAACCAATCACCGCAGGCCGGGACCGTTGTGACAGCGGACACCGAAGTTACCTTGGAGGTTGGGCAAGCTATCGAAGTGGATGAAACCCTCCGGATGCCCAATTTCCGCGGACAGACTGCGGCCACCGCCCGCGAAACACTCAAAGAGATGGGCACATTCGCGGTATCATTCAAGCAAGCCCCGGATTCCATGAAAGAAGGACGTATCTTTGACCACGAACCTGCAGCGGATACTGTGATCAACGCGGGTGATGCGATTGCACTTCATGTGTCCGAAGGACCAACCGAACAGGTGCTGATCCCAAGATTGACCGGGCTCACGCTCACGCGAGCACAGGCAGAAATCGTCCCGCGCTATGGGTCCAATCTGACTGTCAAATACAAAGTCTCGGACGCAGCACCGGGAACCATCCTTGATCAGGACCCGGCCGCAGGTACACCCATGGCAGCGGGTCAAAAAATCGGGATCATCGTGGCCCGCGCAAGCGCGGCACGGGCGCAACCCAAGATGCCGGACCTTACGGGCCTGACCGCAACCGCCGCCAAAAAGGCGCTTAAAGAGGTGAATATCACCAAGGTCGACTATGACATCACGGCATCACGGCGCCGGAACTGGAATGTGATCAAACAGGACCCAGCCAAGGGCGCAGACATCAAAGGGGATGAAACCGTCGTTCTGATCTTTGGTCCCTCCGGTTAGTCCAATGGCAGAGCGGCAGGCCAAACGACAAGACAAAAAAAAAGACCCGGCGCCTGCGCCCAAAAAAGCCAAGGATACGGCTGCCCAAAAGTCGTACCAGCCTGTCTATGTCGCCCCGCGCCGCAGCCGCTATGAAAGCGAAGCACGGCGGGCGGCAGCCAGCTTTGGCGGCGCACCGATTGACTTTCAGCCCAGCGCCTTGGGCGGAGCGGGTCAAAAGGCGCAGCTCGGCCCTGACCTGTCGCGCAAAGTAGTACGCGAGGTCGACAAAGGGGGCGCCACGCTTCCCAGCGGGACGCGAAATAAGATGGAGCGGCATTTTCACGAAAGCCTGCGTGACATCCGGGTGGTCAACAATGCGGTTTCGGATGAGGTCGCATCATCCGTGGACACACACGCCTTCACGGTAGGCAACACGATCTTCTTCGCCTCCGGGACCTATGCGCCCGGCGATCCGCGGTCCGACCGGATTTTGGCGCATGAACTGACACATGCACTGCAGTACGACCGAGGGGGGAAACAGGATTACATCATCCAACGCGATGATCCAACCACCGAAGATCCAGGAACTGTCTGGCCAGGTGAGCGCGGAAGCCGAGGATACAAAATAGAATTGACTGACAATGCCGCGTTGTTAACCATGCCCAAACTGAAATTGCCAAAAATAGATGGCAATATCAAAGGCATGTCAGAAATCAAAGGGTTGAAGTCCGTCTGGATCACCGAACCATTTTCATATACGACCCACGAGGGAGCTCGGCAAACAACCCAACGGGCGACATGGCTCACATACATGAGCACACGAACGGCTGCCATGGGATCGTTTCTGGATGGTCTGCCCGCAAACTCAAGCGACCAAAACGGTACTAACGCATTTTACTATCTCAAGGTCATCGCCTCTGACCAAATCCTGATTGGCACAAAACAGCAATTATTGGCACGAAACGAATTTGCGATCCCAACATGGGACAAGAACGGCGAAAGGGCGTTCTTCGATGTCGATCACTACCGCGAACATCAACTTAAGGGGCGCGATCACATTGACAACATGTGGCTATTGGAAAGCTCTGCGAACCGATCTTCGGGGACCCGGATCAAGAACACAGTCTTGAAAGAGGTAAACACAGTCTACAAAAATGCGCGCGATGACGGTTTTTTTGATGGTCGAAATGCGCCCCGCGACGTCCCGAAACAATCCTCAACACCCCGCAATCAGGCGATCAATTTTCTACAAGTGAAAGCTGGTCACGACTTTGGCAATGAACCTGCCTATTGGACGACCGCAGACATCGTTGCTGCGCGACATCTGACGCACAACGGTCGTGATCTCGTCACGCCACTCACCGTAGCCGAATTAGAAGACCATGGCCTTATTCGCGGTGGTGGTGACGGCCCGCAAACAGTGTTGTGGTTCTTGGGCAAAGAAGGTTCATTTTACCGGCACGTTGACATATCTGATCCTGCAAACCCCAAATTCAATCAGGCACGGATCGCCCGCAACAACGGCGACTTCATCAAAAACTTCCAGATCACTTCCGCAAGGGTTTTTCCGGATTTTGATATGACCAACCCGGTTCCCGATAGCCCAATGGGTGAACTCGTTGGTGAGGTACGGGGTGGTGTCGGCACCTATTATGATCGTGACACCAATGAGAAAGTGACCGGCGACCGCGTGGTGGTCAGAACGCCTATCACACTTCCTATCCTATACGATCCGCGATTTGGATACGGTGGCTACATCGACCGCCGAGGTGTCCGCACACAATTGATGGAACAGCGCGCCACAGATGTTGCGGAGGCCAAAGGCACCAGCCCTTTTGCAATAAACGATGCTGGGTTAACCGATGACTGGGCGATGGGGTTTTCCGCAACGCTCACCTCCACCCATCCCATGTTCGCCGGGTTGGAAGCGACCCTTGGGCTCACATCTTACGGGATCCAGCTGGACGTGGCGATCCCCACGGATCGGCTCGATTTCGGATTTTTCCGGGTCACAGAAGCCAGCCTATCCGTAGCCTACGGAGATGAGGGATTGCTATTCGGCGGCTCTGCCGGGTTTGAAATCCCGCATATCGGCACCGGAGCAGTCACCGCCATGGGCGAAGTGATCGAAGGGAATTTTGACTTTGATTTCGACTTCGTCGATCCGGCCTCGGTCTCGGTCCGATATGAAAACGAAAACTGGAGCTTCTCAGCCGAGCTTGGGATCATCGAAGGAACCATCCCGGGGCTGAACTCCGGCCAGATCAGGATCGGTATCGACGAAGAAGGTGGGCTTAGCTTTGATGGCGAGGCCAGCGTGCAACTGCCTGGCCAATCCGAACCGGTCGGGATTGAGATTTCATACACACAAGAAGAAGGCGTCACCATCGGCGGCACCGTCGATTTCAACACCGACGCCTGGCCGATGATCGAAAATGCAACCGTGAACGTCAGTGCCAATCTGGATCCCGAAACCGGCGAATGGACGCTTGGGGGAACGGGTCAAGCGGCATTTGCTTTCCCTGGGGTAACAGGGGACCTGCGGGCGACCTATCAGAACGGCGGCATCATCTTCTCGGGCAACGGCGAAGTGGCGATCGGGAACGCAACAGGGGAATTCTCTTTCGCCGTCGGGAATTTTCCACTCAATGAAGAAGGCGAATTCGACACCAGCGCCGAGCCTACAGAAGAATTTGACGCCTGGGGCAGCGGGTCGGTGTCCATCGCTTTTGGGCCTTACCTGACAGGCACAGCAGGCATCGCCTACACGCCCGAGGATGAGATCGTCATCTCGGGCGGGATCGCCCTACCCCCCTCAATCGAACTCTTCGAGGCCCAAGAATACGACCGACAATTGCTGCGGTTCCCGCGTCTGGAATTCCCAATATTCGGCGTGACAATTCCGGTTGTGGGGTCCATCGGCATCTTCGGCTTCATCGGCGGCTCTGTCAGAGGTTTTGCCACCGTAGGCCCCGCCACGCTGGACGATACGCATGTGGATATCTCCTACACGCTGGGTGACCCGGATTCAGCCGTCATTCACGGCGAAAGCCACCTGAACTTCGGGATGGAGGCCGGGCTGGAACTGGCGCTCTCAGGCGGGTTGGGCCTTGGCGCGGCTGTGGCTGATGTCACCGGCGAAGTGGGGATCACCGCCGCCTTGGTGCTCAACGTCGATGCGGGGGCAGATCTGGACGTAAACTGGACGCCATTGACAGGGCTGGAAATCGACATGGCCCTGCGCGGATCCGCATCACCCAGCTTCCGGGTCGGTGTCTTTGGGCAAGTTGCCGCCAGCGTCGCACTTTATGGCGAGGTATGGAGCGAACGGTGGGATAGAACGCTTGCCGAATTCGGATCCGGGCTCGAAGTCGGGATCACCCAACCCGCCAGCTGGGACGAAGAAAACGGGCTCGAATTGGACTTCGCAAACGCGGAATTCACTTATCCTGAGTTCGACATCGAAGAAATCTCAAGCAGCATTATGGATCGGATCGTTTAAGGTGCCGCCAACGCAAACCTAACCCTGAATGGGGCAAACAAGGCGATCTGAACACAGTGGGGATTGAGGCAAGTAAGGCCGCCGGCCAAAAGCAATCATCCGTCGACGTATATCGCCTTAAAGACGAAAGCGATACGAACAACGCCTTGGACAAACTGAAGGGTATGGCCCACGCCTACTCACATTCCGGTAAATACCCTTTCAACCAGTTCTGTGCTCAGGCGGCCTTGGTCTGCGCTGCACGGGTTTGGCGCGTCGTCAAGGAAATATGCGACCACCCTTTCAACAAACGGCTGATGGACGTGGGCAGGGTCAGGCAGATGTATTTGCTGTTCGACACCATCCACAGTTAACGTGATGTCAGACGGTCTGAAAAAACCCATGCGTGCGGTGCCTTTTTCGCCATGAATGATGACCGCTTCTTCGTCCGTCGCGGCGGCATAGGCGCATAGACCAACCGCACAAAACGATCCGAAATCAAAAAGATAACTGACCATGTCTTCGGCAGCGTGCAGCTCTGCTTGGTTTTTCTTCAGGCCTGTCGCGGCGACTGGCATACCAAAAAGATAAGCCAGCCAATCCAAAGTATGCGACTGCATGTCAACGAAGCTACCGCCGCCACCGATTGCAGGATCAATCTTCCAATGCTGATCAGATTGAGCGGCTGCTTGCTTAAATTGCCGGATTTCAATCATACGCACTGCGCCAATGGTGCCCGTTTCAATGATCTCTTTCAGCTTCTCGAAACGGGGCAATGCGCGCCGATAGTAGGCCACGGACAGTTTGCCGCCTGTGTCGTGGAGGGCGGCTTCGATGGCATCACATTCCGCGGCATTCAATGCGATGGGTTTTTCCAGCATAACATGCTTGCCCGCCCGCAAGGCGCGAATGGCATAATCTGCATGTGAATTGGGAGGTGTCGCAATGTAGATAGCATCGATGTCTGGATCAGCCAGCAGCGTTCCGGCGTCATCCGTCCAGCGAGGGACATCGTGGCGATGGGCATAATCGGCTGCTTTTGCGCCATCGCGACGCATCACAGACACCAACTGTGACCTTTGGGCCTTTTGCAGGGCAGGTCCGCTTTTGATCTCGGTCACGTCGCCGCAGCCTAGGATTCCCCAACGGACGGCATTCATTTGAGCAGTTGGCATCTTCACCTCCTGTGCGCGCTTCCGCTGACATTATCTGCACATGTTCTATCAGCGAGGGAGTGGTTCTCGGGTGTCTAGACGCGCAGCTTTGCCGACGTCGAACTATCATGCGGTCGCACATGGTGCGAGTCCCCCATTCGGGCTGCCACCGCTGTATCCCTGAACCAAATCGAATGACTGGTCATGGGCGGTTCTCGGCAACAAGTGCATGATTGCTCGCCGCTCGATCTGCGCCGGTTCAGAACACAATCCGGGGATAGAATTGGAGATGAACGCCAGCCAAAACTCCAATTATACAATTAAATTCAATATCTTAACGGAATTTCTTGGCGCACCCGAGAGGATTCGAACCTCTGGCCTCTGCCTTCGGAGGGAGACGGACTGTTGCAATTTATTCTCTTTCTTTCAATATCTTGAGACCAGTGTTCTCCATCGCCTGTACCATCCCTGTACGAAGCGACATCCGAATTTTTGCATCAACGTCTGCCCATCCCCCTCAAGCAGCAACCGCAGGCTTGTCCATTCCTTGCCTAACCGCATTTTCTTGTCCAAACCCGTACCTACCGGCGGCGTGTGGGGTCAGCAGTGGAATGTCAGCCTTACGACAAGCTGTTCGCCAGCCTTTGCGGGGACCATCTTTGCTTGCATATCCAAAAACGCTCAAGTTTTCCTTGGGTCGCGCCCTCCCTCGAGGAACACTTGGCGTTATTTCCAAGATATCCGAGATCAGCTCCAGAATAGTCGAAACTTCGCGATCACCCGCCCCTTAGCTCCAGGTACGATCAGGATACCTTCGTGTATCTTCGCTAAGTGGGTATCTGGGCGCATCGTGACAGCTTGACCAATTCTTGCGCCAGTCGCGAACATAAAGAATGCTAGTGCCGCGAGGCGGGGGCTTGCAACGGAACGGAATTTCAAAAGCCACTCCCAAGTACCAGGCTGCTTTTTCTGACGGCTCGTTTTGCCCCTTTTTGCATCCTGTGCCAACCTTGTGGCTTCTCCGTAGCCTTTCACTCGAATTGCTGGGAAAATTCCATGGTCATGAGCATTAAGTATCGCCGCTCTAACCGGAACAATTACCCACCTTCGCCATATGTCCGTCGCATTGTTCGGGTATAATTTCGGACCTAAGTCACGGATTATCTTTGGCGTGATTTTCGCGATAGGCGTTTCGCCAGTTTCTTTAACTATCAGCTCCAAGTATCCGCTTGTGGTGTCATCACATTCATAGAGAACTACGGCGTCATTGAAGGTTGCTACCTGCTGTTCACCTAGAAGATGGACCTGAATTGCAACCTTGGTCTCTATCGCGATCCAGACGACCGCCCCTGCTTTCGTAAGTGATTTAATGCTGTAGCGGTCGTATTTCCTAATTTGGCGACCGTTGTACTCGATTGCGCCTCAAGCGTACCAGTATCTTGAGTCTTTTCTTTCATATGGTTCGAGCGGCATTTCTTGACTTTCCAAATAGAAATCATGTGTTCGGTTGAGATTTGCAATGACCGACCGAGTTCATGGAAATTGCCGGTTTGCCGTGCCCAGAACCTAAGTGTTGGAGCCGATATCTCCAGGCCTTGCTTCGCGTAAACTTCACTCCGTTGCTCTGGTGTCAGCCACCTAGGCGAAGATGTCAGCGAACGCCTGGACATCGTGCCCACGCAGTTCCGCGTTATCGTGACCCACCACCCCAATTATGCATGCCGGTCTTGTAAGGCTGTCATCGTCCACCCGATTAACGCAACAGTCCCCCTCTATGGCCAGCGAGGCGCGCCAGCCCTGAGGGGCCGCCAACCTGCCCGCTTGCTTGAACCGATGATGACTACTATCAAAATCGGACCTGGAAACAATCGTTTTGATTTAAAAGGCCTTGGGCGCAGGCCACCGTTCTTTGAACGGCGGTTGGGTAATAGGCGAAGGTTAGGAAACCAACGTGCAAAGCGAAAAGAAAAATATCATTGTCGTAAGTTTCGATGACTGCATGGTCTACTGGAAACACAGAGATTGTTTTGGACTCGAATTGCAAACACCCAACCTCGATCGCTTTTACGACAAGGCCACCGTCTTTCATTCGGCCTACTGCCAATCACCTATCTGCGGACCGTCCCGCGCGAGTTTCATGTCCGGCCGAACCCCGTATGAGCTGGACATTCACACCAACAAGATCGACGTCTTTGAGCGCATCACGCCGAGCGATATGTGGTCCCACAAGTTACGCCAAGACGGGTATTACTGTTCGTCCGGCGGCAAGGTTCACCACTATTACAGACCGCTGCGTCGTCAGTTCCATCGCGCTCTGTACGACGATGCCCAGAAACGTTTTGGCAGTGACAACATCGGCTCCATGGACGTTGAAAAGATCGCGTTCGGGGGATCCCGTCGCGGACTTGGCACCGTCGACCCCAAGGATGATGTCGTGTTCTACGATCATCAATCTGCAGAATCCGTCATCTCTTTTCTGCAAAACCATGATGGCGACAGACCGTTTTATCGAGAAGTCGGCTTCCGCAGCCCACATGGGCCTTGGTACACGCCGGCGCGTTTCAAAGAGATGTACGATTATCGGAAGTTCTGGCAACCCAAATCCTGGGCCGAGGGATTTGATGAAACGGATTATGCCCGTGAACGTTATCCGGAAAACCTCGACGGCGACGATATCCGGCTTTGGCGAAAGAACGTCCGCAATTACTTTTCCGCATTGACCCATGGCGATTACCATTTCGGTCGGTTTTGGGACGCATTCGAAGCCTCCCCCTACGCCAAGAATACAGTCGTGATTGTGCTCACCGACCACGGATTTCATCTGGGCAATCGCAACCGGTTCAAGAAATCGACGCTTTGGGAACAGGTGTCCGGTGTGCCGATGATGATCTACGATCCCGAACAGGTCGTTCGCCGCGATGTCCACGACCCTGTCGCGCTTTTGGATGTGGGACCAACCGCTCTCGACTACGCCGGAGTGCCCCCACTGGATGAGTGTCAGGGAAAATCTTTGCGGCCTCTTATCGACGGAGGGCGTGATGCTGATCGCGTGGTTCCCACATTCCACTATGACAACGCCGCGATCCGCAAAGGCCAGTATCGACTGATCCGCTATGAGGATGGCAGCACCGAGCTTTACGATCTGGATCAAGATTACTGGCAATTGCGAAACTTGGGCCGCGACCATCCGGCCCATGCAGACATGTTGGAAGCCCTCGAGGACACCTGTCGCGCCTACGGATACGGGCGTGCCCCAGATCAGACTGTCAAAGCGTAATCAGGCGGGGCCTATTCGCCCTTTATGCGCAAACGAAGGGCCTCTTCCAGAACCGCCGCCAATATCCCCTGTTGCTCCGGCGTCAGCCCCGCTTGTGCCGCATGGGCACGTGCCGACGCAGGCGGGTCAAACACGGCTTCCGCGCCAGGAAAATACGCCTTACGCAGTATTTCATTTTGCTCAGCAAAAGTTTCAAAATACGCGATGCGCTCAGAGGCTGTGAACAGGTCAGCCGACCCTTCGAAACCTGGCAGATTCCGCGCCTTTATGGCCCGAAAAATGCGGCGTATCTCCGGCCCCTCGAAATGCGGCGCCAGCGCAAGCACAATATCGATGAAATCCTTACTGGGCGAGATATTGCGCTCGCTTTCGGCCACCGCGATCCCCCCAGGGTCCACCCCAAGGACCGTAGCAAAATCAGCAACGATATCCTGCGCCACCAGCCGCTTTCGATCATAAACGCGCGGCACTAACGTGGCGTCGGCATAGGCCGCCTGCCATTGATCCAGCAATCGGACGTAATTGGTGATCCGTCGTCCGATCCGACTTTGCAAGAACACACCGAAGGGGACCACGTTGCGGCCGTTCTTAACGCGCTGCTTGTAAAACGCCTCGGCATATTGATCCTGCCGCCTGAGGTAGACCACGATCTTGAGCTGATGCCCCGCAAGCGTCCCCATCGCTTCCTTGAACGTCAAAGGGTCGATCAGGGCGAATATTTCGCTGGAAAACAAAAGCTCACGGTCGACATCTTTGGCCGTCTCGGCGGCAATTTCGGCCTCCAGGGCCTCGCGGAACTTGTGGTGCGGCCCGCCGCGCTGGATTGCATTGGCAAGGTCGTTATGGGCCGACCGGTGCCGTCCGGCTTTGACAAAGCAGATGTTTTGAACGTCCAGCCAGCTTTCATGGCTCGCAATCGCCGACTGGATGGCCGTGGTCCCGGTTTTCGGCGTGCCGATGTGAAGCGTGATTTTGCTCATGTGCCCTCTTGGCCATCCGTCCAGAGTTTCATCGGACCGCGATCCATCTCGGTAATGATCTGCTCGATCTCTTTACGTCCCAGATCGGTGATCTTGGATCGGGCTTCGATCAGTCCTGCAGAGGCCAGCAAATCGCGCACCTTGTGCAAATTAACCTCACCGATCGAGCGGTAATCGACGCGACGCGCGCTCTCGTCCACCCAGCTGCCCCTCAGGCCATCGATCAGGTGCACATTGGCGTCGGCAAAGGCCTCAAGGTGCCGGCCCAGCCCCATCACGAGCGGGGCGTGACGGCGCATGATGATGCCGACCTTCACACCCGGCTGGGCCGCGAACGCCACAAGATGAAGCGCCGAGCCATCAAGGCTGACCACCTCGCGCGCCGCACGATAGACGGCCAGCTGGTCCGGAATCGTGTGTTGTTGCGGATGATAAATCTCAAAGCCGTTTTCGGCCATCAAAGCCTCGATCCGCTCCTCACCGAACACGCCGCCACGTTTGTCCAGCAGACGCGTGCGCGAGATATAGATCTTCTCCGGCCCTTCGGGCGCGATCTTGCTTTCGATCCGCGAGCGGATGAAACTGCGGAATGCAGGCGACCCGAGTACCCGCGGTCCATGGCCAAATCCCGGATCAGGCACGATCAACTCGTCAACAGTGTACGGCTTGTTGATGATGGACGCGGGGACCCCATCGGTCAGCAGGTCGATGAACGCCCGATAGCGATCCCGCGCCCGCCGCCCTCCTTTGCCGCGAAACGGGACAAACAACACGCTGTCGACCTTGCCGTCGAGCTGTTCCAGCGCCCAAAGGCGGCTTGTGGTCTCAAGCAGGAAATGCCCGAAATGGGGGCGCAACCACCCACCATAAAGATGCCGTCCGGAAAGCGTTTTCCGCGGCAGTGACACCTGTTCAGCCGTCGGTTCGGGGGTAAAGCGACGCGGGCCCAATTGTCCTCTTGAGTTGATGCAAAAGCTGCCGTCGGCCCGAAAAACGCCGCTTCCACTTTCGCCGTCCATCGCAAAGATGGTTGCTTTGCTCAGTGACTCAAAGCTGTCCGAAAGCCCTTCCCGTTTGGCCATGTGCGCGCACCTGAATGGATCATGAAAAAGGTTTTTCATATATTTCAATGACATTTACTCAGAGACCGGCCCAAAGTAAACGGTTGACACCGTCATCCCCCGAATGGTCACTTGACGGAAAAATCAAAAATGTGGAAGTTGAGCAGGCAAATGAGTGCGGCACCCAAAGCAATTGAGTTGGCCGATGCCTCTGATCGCCAGGATTTCTGGGTTCAGGGTCGCTCGTGTGATGTTGTCTTTCACCGCCGTTCTCCGACCCTGCTTGTCAGTTTCGACAACCTTGCCTCAATTGACGAACGCCCTGATACGCGGCCATGGCCGGTCTGGATGGGTCCGCGCGCCGAAGCGTTGGGCTACAGCATCCTATCCCTTCAATCCCACCAGAAGGATTGGTACCGAACGCCCGAGCCTGCCACACAGATAACGCACCTTGTGAAAACCGGATTTTTCAAAGGATTTGAGCATATTGTGTTTATCGGCACGTCAATGGGCGCATTTGCGGCGCTGTGTTTTGCCGGTCTGGTCCCGGGGGCTAGGGTCTTGGCCTTCAGCCCGCAATCGACGCTTAACCGTAAGATCGCCCGGTTCGAGCGGCGCTACCCCTACCCTTTTCGAAAGTTCGATTGGGACAGCCCCGCCTATCTCGACGCCGCCGAACATGTTGGCGAAATCACGTCAGGACATCTGTTTTTTGACCCCAAAGTGACCGAGGACAACTTGCATGCAGCGCGTTTAGAAACCCCTGCAATTGGGCAAATCGCCGTTCCCTATGCGGGCCACACGCTGATTCGCATTTTGGTGAAATCGGGCGCGTTTGACCATCTTTTGTCCCACTACCCTCGAACCGGCAAAGTGGATACCGAGTTTTTCCAAAGATTGCGCAACAAGCGCAAGAACACCAAATGGGTCCGACCGTTTTTGAATGATGTCATGGACAGGCGCAGCGCGAAGATGTTTCGTGGCGCAGCGGGCCTTTTGCAAAGGGACCATGGCAACAAATACGCCGCCAGCCTTCTGCAAAGTTTGGACAGCAGAGCAGCACCTCCGTCGCAACCTGTCAATTGGGAGGCACCCGAGCCCGAGATCCGGGAGCGGATCCCGGTGTTCATCAATTCCTACAATCAGCTCACCTATCTTAGGGACACGGTCAATTGGTTTGCCAAGCACGGAATTCGCAATGTGACCGTGCTGGACAACAAATCCACCCTTCCTGCGGTATTGACCTATTACAAAAGCGCCGATTTCGGCTCTAAGGCGCGGCTAGTCGCCCTAGGCGAAAATTTGGGGCCGCGCCGTGCCTTGGCACATGCGGCCGAAGATCCGGCCACCGATGCTGGGTTTATCTTTACCGATCCGGACCTGTGCCTACCCGAGGTCCCTGCCCCAGATATGCTGCGCCAAATGTATCGCGCGGGCAAAGAACACAAGATACCGAAAGTCGGACTGGCCCTGTCGATTGCTCCCGACCTCGTGGATCTGGACCGCGTCACCTACAACAAACGAACGGTCGGCGAGGTCGAAAAGAAATACTGGAAAGATGCGGTAGAGGATGGCGTGTTTCGTGCGACCACTGACACCACCTTTTTCCTCTATGTGCCGCAAGAGGATGGACCGCCGCGGTTCAACGACATGGGCCTGAGGCAAGCCAAGATCCCAGCGATCCGGTTTGGTCGCGAGGGGTTCGTGGCTTTGCACCGGCCTTGGCTGTTTACCGACACGGTCGACGACTGCGAAATGCAGCAGTATTTCGAAAGCGTAGAGGGACACTCAACATATGTCATCGCCCAGAAAGAGGCGGCCGCTGAAAGCGCACAAATCCCCTCGCCCCCTCAGCTTCCCATAGAAAAAGCCGCTTCGAGCATGAAATCCGTTCTCAACTTTGCCCTTCAGACCTTGTGCGATGCCCTCTCGGGTCGCATCACCCTGATCCAGGTTGGTGCCAATGACGGCAAAATGGCCGACCCGGTCTTTCCCTTTATCCTCAAAGGCCAATGGCGGGGCGTGATGATTGAGCCGCACCCGCTTTATTTCAAAGAGCTATCGACACGGCACGCCGAACGACCAGAGCTGCAACTGGTCAACACCGCCATTGCCTCCGTACCCGGCGAGATGGAACTGTTTCACCTCAACGAAGAGGCCCGCGCGCGCTACCCTCGTGGCATTCGCGGTTGCGCATCGCTGAACCGCTCTCGGATGGAAGACGCCCTCAGGCGCGGGTGCAAACGCAAGGGCACAACCATTGAAGACGGCGATATCGTCTCGACGATGGTTCAATTGCGCAGGCTGGACACGGTGCTGGCCGACGCCGCGCTTGAGGCCGCAGACCTGTTGGTGATCGACGTCGAGGGGCATGAGCTGGAAGTGTTCAAAAGCTTCACGGCTTCAAAACTCGGCCTGAAAATGGCGATTGTGGAATGCAACGGGATGAACCGAGGCGACGAGGTCGACATCGTGGCCGCGCTGAAAGAGGCTGGGCTGGCCTCTTATCGGGTCGGCGAAGATATTCTCGGGCTTCGTCCAGGGGCAATAAACGTAACGCTTTCCACGGCCCTTGAACTGGCTGGTCTTGAGGCGCTTTAGCCCCGCCTGACCGGCGCTAGATCCAGTCCAGATTGACCTTGGTGATTGGGAAGGCCTCTGTTGTTTTTTCGCGCAGGGCCTTAAATCGGGACCTCAGGTCCTTGAACTTGTTCTCATGAGTCTCTGCGACGGTCAGCCGGATCCGGTCAAAGAAGCCCCGTTCGTGCATCTGTTCGAGGATCTCCAGCTCGGCGCCCTCAATGTCCATCTTCACAAATGCAATCTGGCCGTGTTCCCGGCTCAGATCATCGACGAAATCAAAAAACGAGATCAACGGCACATCTATGGCGCGGCCCTCGTCTTCGTCGATCTTACGCCCCCCCGAAAGGACCGTGCTTTTGACCGACGCGCCCTTCGGATTGTCGTCGAAATTGGTGGCGCGCATCAGCTTGATCGTACCCGCCGTCACTCCCACCGCCGCGTTATGGCGCACCACATTGGGCAGCGCAACCGTGCGTTTCTCCAGTTTGCCAAAGGCGTATGGATCCGGCTCAAACGCATGGACCGTTGCACCGGTCGCCGCAAGCACCGTAGTCACCACGCCCACATTCGCACCGCAATCAAGCACGATGTCTTTGTAGGTCAACATGGAGCAAATCCCCTGCATCAGCCCCTTGGCATGGGCCGCGCGCTGGTTACGGGCCTGCCTTCGGGTCAGTTTCTCCAATTGCAGGGTAAGGGTTTCGATTTCTTCACGTTCGGTCTTGGTCATCGGTTTGATCCTCATGACGGACTAAGTCGCAGGGTTGGTATTTGACGTATCGGGCGTCTGCGCCTGTTATCGGGTCTGATCCAAAGCAAAAAACATCGCAGAGGCAAACGGGCTCTCCTCAGGGGGGGCGTAGCCCATTTCATTCAAGAGCCCGCTGGCGCGTTCAACCTCAAATTGTCCGGCAAGCACCCGTGCGCCGATCAGAAGATAGCGCGGCGGCACCCCCGTGTGGCGTTCCAGGGCCCCAGCCAACATTTCGGCGCTGACCCGTGGCTCATTCAGATGCAACACCGCAGGCGGACAAGCCGCCATCAGCTTATCGAGGCCCGACGCCGTTAGGCGGTCATCCTGCGGACCAAACATCGCCATGTCTGATAAGATCAGATTTGGGCCGGGCGCGATGCCGTTCATTTTCCAGACCGTAGAACAGAACATACGCAATCCCATGCTTTCTTCTTGCGCCACGACCTTTGCGCCTGGGCATTCCCGGGCGATCACCGCTGGCAGAAATCCCACCCCTGCCCCGATCTCCAGATAGCAGCTCCCCGGAACCACCAGACGGGGCAGGTTACGCGCCGTGTTGCGCTCCAACTTGCCGTCCGTGATCTGTTGCAGCGTGACCGGTGAAAACACGCGCGGATCGGCAGGCATTTTCAGCCCACAGTTTTCGAACACCGCAATCGAAATCGACCCCGAAAGATCGATTCCACCGCGCACGTAAGGATCACCGTCGCGCCCCCAATCCCGATGGGCCGCATGTCGGCGCTCTTTTCTCGGGCGGGCATTTCGCTTTTTTTCCACATCCGACATCATGGCCGCAATCTTCGCCGGATCGCGCTGCTTGGGGGGCTTGGCCACAACCTCCGTAATCGGGATTTTAGAGGCCTCTTTCACCTCAGCCACCAGATCGGCATAGGCTGCCGTATCCTTGAACCCGCGCAAACGCTCTTCGGCAACTTCGACAGCTGTATCATGCAGCCTGCGCAGCACCGGATCGGTCAGAAGGATCTCGAATATGTCACGCCGCTTGTCGGCATGGCGCAGAATCGCATCATCGAACACCTCGTTGCGATCCTGAAGCGCCCAATAGTCCGAGTTGTACTTGTCCTTTTTGTTGTTCACGTTCCCGCGCAGTTTGCGCAGGGCATAGCTGTCGATGGATTTCACCGCATAGTGGTTCATCTGAACCCAGTCGTACCCCACCGTGCGGATGATGGAGCGCCACCCGCGGAACTTGAAATAATCCTCCATCGGACGTCCCGAACCGTTGAACCAATGCACAGTATCCGGAAAGCCGGTCTCAAGATGCTTGTTCTTAATCTTGGGCCGGTGGATGCCCAGAACCCAATAATCTGGATCGAACTGAAACAAGGTCTTTACCCCCCAGCCCTTGTTCCACATTTGCGGCGCCGCATAAAGGTATTGCTCGCTCACCGGTGCGCGGGACCATTCATGCACGCCGCCGGAACCATAGGTCCGCCAGGTGATGACCACGCCGGTTCCACCAAGCGCTTTGGTCTCGGAAATCAGCCCGTCCATCGTCCCATCGCCCTGCCTGATGCACAGGAATTCATCGGCATCAAACACCAGCACCCAGTCACTGCCTCGTACCACCGGCTCCTTTTGCGCGTATTTCAACGCCGAGGGTTGCGGGCGCAGGCCCTCGGGAATGTCATTGCGGCGGTGATGGGCAAGCCCCAGTTCCTCAAGCCGGATCAGCATGTCATCGGTGCCGTCCGAACAATCGTTGGTATAGACCACCAGATCCGTAAAGCCGAGCGCGAGGTGATGGGCGACCCATTCAAGGACAAAAGGCCCTTCGTCTTTCATCATCGAGACGGCACTCACCCGGCCATGAGGCGAGACATGCTGTTTCAGAGCAAAATCGACCGTCCCGAAAATATCCGAGGTGTCCTGTCTGCCCTTTTCGGTCTTGCTTTTCTTGCTTGAAACCATTGGGTCGTGCTCTTCCTGCTCGTCTTGGCCGCCAGGTCGGGGTCTTTTGCCAGCCAACGTCTAGGATTCAGATTTTGTCACAGCTTCCGACCCAAGGACAGGAACAATTTGTGGCCCATGTTTCCCCTAGACAATTACGGATAGGGCGGGCAACATCTGACCCAACAAAAAGCACTAAGGTGCCGCGTTCAAACAGGCGCTCAAAAGAGGTAAAAATGGCAGAGCTCAACAGACGACCGGTGGCATCTTTGTGGATTGGCGACAGTCTGCATTATCTCAACCAGCTTTGTCTGAAGTCCCATGTCCTTGCCGGGCACCCCACCACGCTTTATTGCACCGATAATGTGCAGAACGCGCCCGAGGGCGTAGAAGTGCGCCCCGCCACCGAGATCATGGACATCGACATGTCCATCGTCGAACAGACCAGCGCCTCGTTCCTGTCCAATGTCTTTCGCTACAAGATGATCAAGAAAACCGATGCAATCTGGATTGACTGCGACGCCTTTTGTCACAAAGCCTTCCCTGACGACTTGAAGAACATCTATGCGGGCCACGGCTTCCGCGGGGCGCTGAACTGCGGCGTTGTCTACATTCCGCCCAAGGGTGAGCTGATCGACGTTTTGCTCGATTACTATGAAAACCTGCCCGAGGCGCCGCCTTGGTTCAACAAAAACCAGCGCCGCAAACTGGAGCGTTTTGCATCCGAGCCCCATGCCGTCCGCATCTATAAGGCCGAGCGCACCGCTTTTGGCCCGCAGGCGTTTACCTATTTCGCCCAGCAAACCGGCGACTACGAAAAAGCAATGAGCCCCGACTACCTCTATCCGGTGCCATTCCAGCTAAATGATGTGTTCTATGACCCCTACGGTCGCGTTGAAGGCCACTTTACCGAAAACACCCTGTCGGTGCATCTTTACACCAACGGCACCAAGCCTTGGTGGCGCAAGAACGTACCGCTTGAGGAGTCTTATGCTCAACGCATGTGTGAACAAGTCGGAATCGACCCGGCACAAGCCCTAATTTAACGCACACCCGGGGAACATCATGGTCGATACCAACGGTCTCACTATCTTCTACATCGTCGAGCCGCCGGACTACGAAATCATGGCGTGTTCTTTGTTAGCTTCGATCCGCACGCATTTTCCCGAAGGTGTCAAGGCGGTTGGGTATTGCCCGGAACACCGGATTAACGAGGTGCATCCAGGCGTCTTTGCGGCCCACGAACGGATGGGGGCCGAAATCCGGACGTTCAAGACCCAGGGTCGGTTTGATCCGGCCTACCCCCACGGCAACAAGATCCTCGCCGCCGTGGAAAAGCGCGACAGCGCCTATTCCATGTTCGTCGACTCCGATGTGCTGTTCACCAAAGACAACCTGCCCGAAAATATCATCTCGCCCGGCAAAGTGTCTTGCTCGATGGCAGCGTCGATGCTTTGGGCGGAACAGTCGATCTGGGATGAAATTTATGGCGCTTTGGATATGGAAATTCCACCCGAACGTTACAAATTAATGCGTCGCAGTCAGGGTGCTGTCATACCGTATTTCAGTTCGGGTCTGGTGGCTTTTCCTGAAAACGATGAGGGCAAGGGCAGGTTCGCAGATGTCTGGTACGACACTGCCACAACGGTTGATCAGGTCGAAACGCTGGACAAACGACGCCCCTACCTCGATCAGATGACCCTTCCCGCTGCAATCCGCCGGGCCGGTTTCGACTGGAATATTCTGCCCGAAGAGCAGCATTTCATTCTGGGCGGCAAGCTCAAGGGCGAACCTCTCCCCAAGGATCGCGAGATCTATACGATCCACTACAGAAACAACCGCAACTTGCGTCAGGCTGGTCACATGACAACGGCACGCACCTATTTGGAAAAGCTCACTGGCGAAAAGTATGTTCGGCGGTTGGCGCCCGACACGGATGCTGCCCCTCAGGAGGTGCAAGATGGGAATTAGCCTTATTCCGGGCTCGTTTCTGGCCCGCAACGCCAAACATGTCTCGTCCAAAGGACGCGCGCTTGTTCTGGGGCGCCAGAAATTGCACCTGAAGCCACCTGGGCTGAGAAAACTCGCCAAGGTTGCTCAGGACAACGACATTGACGTCAGCCCTGAAGATCTGGTGCAGGAAGACGGTTTCACGGAAGCCCTGTTGAATGCCTTTGGCTACCCCAAGATGGAAGCGATGGATTTCACCCCATCCGAAGGGGCAGAGCACGTCCATGACCTCAACAAACCGATCCCCAAACACCTGAAAGAGCAGTTCGACGTCGTGCTTGATGGCGGCACGACCGAACACATTTTTCATATCGGTAGGGCGCTGGAAAACTGTCACGCCCTCCTCAAGCCCGGCGGGATCATGATGAGCTATGTCGCCGCTGACGGCTGGTTCGGGCACGGTTTTTTTCAGGTCGGGCCTGACGTTCCATGGAGGTTCTGGCACCACTCACTCGGCTACGAGGTGTTGGAAGCGGGCGCCCATGAACGCCAGGGGCAGCAACGCTATCATAAAATCATCGATCCGACCTTACGAGCCCGAGGCGGGGTGAAGACCTTTGAAGGCCCCACAATGCTGCTTTACGCCATGCGCAAGCCGCTTAAGGCGGTGCGCAAGATCACCCCTGTACAAGGCCATTACGTCGAATACGAACGCTAACCCCATCGTCTGAACGGCCTCCTTACCTTGATCAAATCGCCCGCCCTGCGGCGATCCGCTGGGCCAGTTTGGGACTGTTGCATTACCCCTGCCCTGTTGGGGTCAGTTGCGGATAGGCGCGGTGTCCTGCGCTAGGGGTCTTTGAGGGTGTTTTTGGGCCATCTGTATTCGCCAGTGATCGAAATATGTCCCCAACCGAGGGGAGAGAGGTGAAGGAACAGGTGTTCAGGATCGCAAATCCCCGTCTGCCTAGCCATTGCACGCTCATGGCGGCTTTGTTGCACAAATCGGCTGAAGGGCGTTCTCCCCCCTTTCCCCAGACGGACTTAGCCGACTGCCACTGTTACAGGTATGTCAAGAGCGGTGTAACGGTTAAGGACAGTGACACGGATTTGGAACTCGGCAACTTGCCTCTCAAAGCCCCGCGCCATCAACGATTGGCCAAGCAGTTTCATACAATGCTGTGAGCGCTACACGAACTGCGACTTTTAAGCTGGGTTGAGTTTGGGGTTTCATGCGGATTGATCCAAGACCTTTTCTTTGAAGACCTCAGCGGACGTTTTCCAACCTAAACATTTGCGAGGCGTGGCGTTCGTCGCCGCCTTCGTGGGGCATTACAGCCATAAGCGCTACCACAAGAGTCTGAACAACTTTACATCCGCCGACGCCTGCACAGGCAAAGGCAAAGGCTGCATAAACTTGCTCGAACGGGAGAAGACGAAAGAAGGGCCATGAAAATAGGGTGCTTGCAGCACGCTAAATCTGCTGCTTAGCTAAATCCAGATGAGCGATGACTCCTCAAAGTAAAAACGCCCTCTGTATCAAACTATATGATGACGAACGCGGCATACAAGCGAGGTTCGATATAAACGACAAGTGGATCATGGTTGAAATATTGGATGATTTAAGCAGGTTGAGCGTCCAGCACGGTGGTGAATTCCTGAAAGACAATACCGACCGCATCATGTCGACCACCTATAAAGTTCCGCGCACTTTCGTAGAGCGCGCGAGCAGTGCCACATCGGACGAAGATGTGGCGTTGATCCGAGCGGAGATTGCCCTTGCCCTTGACCAGTTCGAAAAACAGGTCGGAGCTTTAAGGGTCATGACCTGAGCCCCAAGTCTCCTCCAGCTTTGTGCAGAGGGTTCTGCCGTAAATTTTTCGTGAGTTTGTAGGCGCGCTTTTAGCGGACACAACTATCCAGCGAGTGCAACAATTTGCTTGAATGCCGAGGTTCCTGTTTGACCGAACTGGTCCTTTCGGATCATGTGTGCTGTTTCAATCCCAGCTACTGTTGTTGCCGCAGAATGGAACACTTTGAAGCCCAGCATTGCGGTCGTTTGAACGTAACGCTGATCGCGATTAGCCCAACGCGCGAGCTGATTGAGGTTGTTGCCCAGGCGCGCCAACTGCCGCAACAAGTCCGGGTCGACTTGGCGCAGTTGCGCAAGGCGGCACTTTGACGCCGTCAAGGGCATTACGGGCGAACTCGGAAAAGCTGAGGCCCCTCGCCTCAGCTTTGGCATACCACAGCGCACGCTGCTCACGGGTAGTTCTCAACTTCACCCACATGGTAGCACCGCACAACCTTGCTTTGAAGCAATGCCGCGACAAACGAAAACGCGGCCAATCTCAATCCGTTTCCAGCCCCACATATATCTGGAAACGGATTGGGATTGATCGGCCAAGGGCCGATTGAGGGGATCGAAGGGGAGGCGCAGCCACCCCTCGTCAACCTTTTGTGAGACACAGCGTAGCGTGGCCACAAAAGTATGCTGGTCGCTGACAACAACGTCATTCCTCAAAGCGCCAAACTGTCTACTCATTGCCAACCCTCTCGCCCCTTTGCTTGGGATTGCAGAGGATGAACGCAGCCATCTCGGCCCAAACTGCTCGGTCAATTGGGGGTCACGCGTCCGGCAACAAGAAGCCTCGGGTAAATCCAGATCCGACTTCCGGAACCAACTCATCAATGCGGCGGCCAATATGCTAGTCGAATAGTTTCTCCCAGGTTCGTGCAGCCTCCGAACCCGCAGGCACGACGGCCCATTGGTCGGGGCCCTGCTCTTTCTTATGTTCTCGATCCAAGTTCGGGGGACAATCTCGTCCGGCTTTCGAGGACGGATTCGTCCCCCTTTGCAGAAGCTTTTGTCCCCCTTTATGTGACGAAAGCGGGACAATTTTGTCCGCCTCTTTGCGCCGTTCGCGAGCTCGGTTGAATGCCTTTTGTGTCGGGCGGTAGCGAGAAGCATTACCAATATTGGTACCGCGCTCGATATCCAAATAGCCCGCTGTCACAGCCTTGTTGACCGCGCGCCTGACCGACTTTTCATGTTTTCCAATCGCAAGGCCGATTGTCCTAAATGTCGGACGCGCTTCGCCAGTCACATGGTCCGCGTGATGCAAGGAAAGATAAAGGATCACACGAACAGCAATATCGTCAAGTGTGGGGGCAGCAGCGATTTCAGATAGATATTGGAGTTTGACCATACAGAAAGGAAGTTGCTTAGACATCTGAACTGCTTTCTGGATGAACAGAAACAGACCAAAGCTGTACGAACCATCTTAGAAAATAGTCGTTCGAAGCCATCAATCCAACGCAACATTCTGCATCGAACCGTCAGGTAATATGAGTAATTCTCTACTCTGAATATATTTACTGGCGCACCCGAGAGGATTCGAACCTCTGGCCTCTGCCTTCGGAGGGCAGCGCTCTATCCAGCTGAGCTACGGGTGCGTTGCTTTCCTATAAACCCAGCCTTTACCCGCCGCAACGGGTAATCATCCCGTCAATGCCTGAAAGTCCTAAGGTGTATCACTGCCAAAGGATAGGGCATTGACGATGCCATCGGATCCGACGTGAATTCGGAAAGAGGTCCCAAGTTCAACAACCTCACCGCCATTGCAAAAATAGATATCATAGACAGTGTCTTCTGATCTTTCCGTGAGCCAAGGGCTGGGTTGCGCGGGCATCCCAAATATTTCAAAAAGCTCGTCTTGCGTCATGCCAAGGCGCATTCCGGATGGCGTCGTCCAATCAGCGGTACTGACTGTCATATCGACGACGCGGTCCTGGAACAGATAGATTTCCAAACCCGGATATGTCAAAACGACATCGACGTAATCTAATAGCAAAGCCTGGCCAGTTTGCCGCCTAATCGGGGCACCCAATATACCAAGAACATCTTGCTCGGAGGCCCCCAGCCGCACGCCTCCAAAAGCAAACTCGCTATCCACAATGCACTCGGGTTCATCGGGCGTGGTTAGGTCGATGCGCAATATTGGCTGTTGCGGCACCTCTTCACTGGCACAGGCCCCAAGCGCCAAGATCGCTACGACCGCCAAGACCCTCATGCGAACAACTCATGGCAAAGCTCTAGTGCATCCACCAAGACATCGACCTCCTCGGTGGTGTTATACACGCCAAACGACGCCCGGCACGTAGCGCCAACGCCCATATGTTCCATCAAAGGCATCGCGCAGTGGGTCCCTGCCCGCACTGCCACGCCCTTTTTATCCAAAACGGTTGAGATGTCATGCGCATGCGCGGCACCTTCCAGCGTGAACGAGAATATCGCGCCCTTGGTCGCAGATTGCCCCTGCACGTTCAGCCAGTTCAATCCGCCCAGCTTGTCGCGGGTATAGTCGCACAACATCTGCTCATGGGCGGCAATCGCGTCCATGCCCAGCTCCATCATGTACTCGAGCGCCACACCCAGGCCGATGGTTTGGACAATCCCCGGCGTGCCCGCCTCAAACATCATGGGGGGGTCGTTCCACGTCACAGCATCACGTGTCACATCGCGGATCATGTCGCCGCCGCCCATAAAGGGACGCATCTCGGCCATGCGGTCTTTGGCGACATAAATCGCACCGGACCCGCTTGGGCCATACAGCTTATGTCCCGTAATTGCGTAGAAATCACAGCCAATGTCGGCCAAATCAACGGGCATATGCACGGCGGACTGCGACCCATCGACCAGCACCGGCACGCCCTTGGCATGGGCACCAGCGGTGATCGCCTTGACGTCCACAACCGTGCCCAAGACATTGGACATATGGGTGACGGCCACCAGTTTCGTGCGCGGGCCAATAGCGTCGATGACTTTTTGGGGGTCCAGATCACCATTGGCATCCACATCAACCCATTTGATCTTAACGCCCTGACGTTCACGCAGGAAATGCCATGGGACGATATTGGCGTGATGCTCCATGATGGACAAAACGATCTCATCGCCGGGCACCATCCGGGGCATGGCCCAGGCATAGGCGACCATGTTGATGCCTTCCGTAGTGCCGGAATTGATGATGATCTCATCCTCGGACGGGGCATTCAGAAAACGGGCAATAATGCCGCGCACGCCTTCATATTTCTCGGTGGCCAGGTTCGACAGATAATGCAAACCGCGGTGCACATTGGCGTATTCCTCGGCATAGCCCCGCGTGACCGCATCGATGACAGCCTGAGGCTTCTGGGCCGAAGCACCGTTATCCAAATAGACCAACGGCTTGTTGTTCACCTCACGGGCAAGGATCGGAAAATCGGCCCGGACTGCGGCAATATCCAACGTCATATGGTTTCTCCAACAGGGGGGCTGACGCCCAGCAAAGCCATCACGAAAAGCATCCCAAACCCTGTTGCGATCAGGGCCATGGCGATCACGAACACCGTTTTTCCGACATTTCCAAAACCATGCAACACGTTGATAAAATTCACAATAACCCAAATGATCGCACCCAATGAGATCATGCCAAACAGCGATGCAACATGCATACTGATCAAAAGCAACCCAACCTGGATAATCTCAAGTGTCAGGCTGATGGCCTGAAACCAAATGATCAGCATCAAGGCTCCATCCAGCGTCCCTGTGCCACCCAAAATCCGGCCGGCCTGCACGAGCATGACTGCCAGCAATGCCAGAAAGGATCCAATGATGGCTACATAGGAAAACGGTGACAGGGATACGACCTGATCCTGCATCAGAACGCCTGTCGGGGCCAACAGTTGAAACACCGCCAAAAGCAGCACATTCAACACCGCAATTAACGCCATCGCTGTCCACATCACATCGCGGCTAAAGCGCATGGTCAGCACTTTGGCGGCAATTTCAGCGGGCTCGATCAGGCTGATCCAGACAGCCTGCATCCAGCTTTGGAAGGTAATGTTCATGGGGTACTTTCCGCCTCGCGCAGACATTGGATCCAGATCAGCAAGAACACGGCAGCCCAAAGGCCACCCACCAGCGTCGCCTGCAGACCCGGGCCCACAAAGCCACGCACCAGCCCGTGCAACAGCAAAAGTGGTGTGGTTGCCAACAAAGTCCAGAAAAATGCAAGCCGGGCCCTGTACCACGTCCCTTGCCCGCCAAGAACCTTGGCCACCAAACGTGAAAGGGCTGCCACACCATAAAGTGCCAAGGGAAGGACGATAACAATCGCATAAAAGGAATAGGTCATCATCCCCTCAAAGTTGATATCGTCCGGCCAGGGTGAGGCCTCATACCCTTCGGCAATCCGCTGCAAACGAGGCCATTGCGCGACGAAGATCAGGAAGCAGGCGATCATGACATAGGCAATCGCCCTGTCCTCTCGCTTGCCCTGATCCAGCAGGTCGCGCATAACAGCGCGCGGCCTGCGCCAGGTGCGCACAATATCCGTAGTGACCGACATTAGCTGTGCCGGGACAACCAGCCTTCCAGCCGGTCCCGCAATGCCTCTGCCAAGGCGTCATCTGCAATTTCGTCCAAGGCCTCTGCTAGGAACGACAGGGTCAGCAGATTGGTCGCCTCGATCACCGGCACCCCGCGTGAACGCAGATAGAACAACGCGTCCTCATCAATCGCCCCGCTGGTGGACCCATGGGAACAGGCCACATCATCGGCGTAAATCTCCAGCTCGGGCTTGGCCAAAAACTGGCTATCCTCATCCAACAGCAAAGACTGGCTAATTTGATAGCCGTCAGTCTTCTGGGCACCGGCTTTGACTAGGATCTTACCCTGAAACACGCCTGTCGCCCCATTGCGCAGAACTTTCTTGAACACCTGACGGCTTTCGCAATTCACCGCGTCATGGGTAATGAAAACCGTGTCATCATGGTGAAAATCTTTGCCATCACCGACACAGGCACCAGCCACATGGGCGGTTGCTTCATCGCCGACAATGTCCAGCACGCATTCATTGCGGGTCAGAACACCATTGAACGTCAGGGTAAAGGATTTGAACGTGCTTTGCGCACCAATCCTTGCAAAACAATGGGTTACGGCGCGACGTTCATGATCGCGACCCTGGGTGCGCACATGATGGAATGCGCCACCATCGGCTACATCAACCTCTAACGACTTGGAAAAACGGGCCGCAGCCGGGCCATTTTCAAGCAACGTCACTTCGGCCCCGGCGTCAACCTTCACCACATTGTGCAGAACCGCGTCTGACGCCACATCATTGTGCAAATAAACCAGACTAATCGGCTTTGCGACCTTGGCTGTGGCGCGGATGACCACACCGTCAGTGGCCATTGCTGTGTTCAGCGCGGCCAAAGGACGATGCACAGGGTCCTGCCCACGGGCTTCCAGCACACCGTAGGTGTCTTTAACCCAGTGAATATCCTTAGACATCGCATCGGAAAGCCGTTCAATTTCAACGCCTTCCAGTGCCAAATCATCGGATGCCTCCGCATCAAAAACACCGTCAACAAAGACAATCCGCAGACGGTCAATATCGGCAAACAAAGGGGTTTGGCCCGCATCAAACAACGCGGCCTGCGGCGCATCCGCAACCGTCAGTGACGCAGGGTCGGTATATTTCCAATACTCATCACGCTTTGTGGGCAGACCCATCTGACGGACACGGGCCAATGCTTGGGCACGGGCGTCATTGGCCCACGCAGCCCCCTGCGGCAGGGTCACATCAGCCAAACGCGCTGCGGTGATATCCGCTTTCAATTGCGCCAAAACCATTAAGCCACCTCTGCCAAGATATCGGCGTAACCGTTGTTTTCGACCTCAAGGGCCAGCTCAGGCCCACCGGATTTCACAATGCGACCATTGGCCATGATGTGCACGATATCTGGTTTAATATGGTCCAGCAAACGCTGATAATGGGTGATGACAAGGAATGATCGGCCCTCAGAACGCAGCGCATTCACACCCTCGGACACCAATTTCATCGCATCGACATCCAAACCGGAATCGGTTTCATCCAAGATACACATCTTTGGCTCAAGCATCGCCATCTGCAGAATTTCATTCCGCTTTTTCTCACCACCCGAGAAACCAACATTGACGGGGCGTTTCAGCATATCCGCATCAATCTTCAAGCTCTTGGCCTTGGCACGAACCTCTTTCAGGAAATCCGCTGCACTCAGCTCCTCCTCACCACGCGATTTGCGCTGCGCGTTCACCGCCGTACGCAGGAATGTCATGTTGCCCACGCCCGGGATCTCAACGGGGTATTGAAACGCCAGAAACAAACCGGCTGCAGCGCGGTCTTCCGGATCCATGTCCAGCAAATCAGCGCCCTCCAAAGCGGCGCTGCCGCCAGTGACTTCATAGCCATCGCGGCCAGACAGAACGTAAGACAGGGTGGACTTGCCCGACCCGTTCGGCCCCATAATGGCATGCACCGAACCGGGTGCGATATTCAGATCAACACCCTTAAGGATTTGCTTGTCTTCCTCTTCAAGTTTGACCTTCAGGCCTTTGATTTCCAACATTATATTCTCCTCAATGCGTATGTGACGAACGAACCGCAAAAAGCCCCTCGCGACCCATGTCGCAAGAGGCTGAAGCGCTCAAATATGTATTAGGGACTAGAACCCGTAGACAGTCGCGCCGACCACCACGGATGGTGGCTGCGTGGTTTGCTGCACGTAGGCGGCGTAGTCTGCGGTATAGATATAAGCCATCTGATCGGGCCACCGCCAAAACAGATTGTGTCCGGCGGCCAACATGGCGATCACACCGGTGATCTGGGACAGACGCGCACCGATTTGGTTGCGTTGCATCATCGCGGTGATGATCAGCAAAACCCATGCGGTAACAATAAGGTCGATCGCCGTCGCTGTGGTCCCGCCTTCGACGAGCCCGAAGTAACGCACGCGCACCAACTGTGCGACGGCTACACAAAACGCGCCGATCACGGCGGAGACAATGAATTTCGCCAACAATGAATCTTCCTCGGGACGCTTGGGCTTCTTGATCATCGAGCGCGGCACTTTCTTGGGAATATGCATCCCCAGATCCTGATCGTAGTAAGAATCGTTGCGAGGATTTTTCAGCCGTTTCACACGCTTGTTGAAATCGTTGATATCTTGCTTCTTGTTCGCCATTGGCCAAAAACCCGATCTGTCGTTGTCTCGGCCAGAATGCCACCGAACTTTGGCAAGAACGGGGCAGCGCCATGACAGGAACGCGACGACAAAATAGTGGCAAAATCGTGCTCATTTGGTTAACAAAATCCGCGCAATCCGAACATCACCCCACAGAGCCTTCCAACGAAATCGCAACAAGCGCCTGCGCTTCCATCGCAAATTCCATCGGCAGCGCTTGCAGCACCTCTTTGCAGAACCCGTTCACAACCAGCGCCACGGCCTCTTCCTCGTCCATCCCGCGCGAGCGGCAATAGAACAGCTGATCATCATCCACTTTGGATGTGGTGGCCTCATGCTCAACCCGGGATGAATTGTTCTTCACCTCGATGTAAGGCACGGTATGCGCTCCGCATTTGTCACCGATAAGCAAGCTGTCGCATTGCGTATAATTGCGGCTATCCTTGGCTTTCGGATGCATCGACACCAGCCCGCGATAGGTATTCTGGGCCTTGCCCGCCGAAATCCCCTTGGACACGATGCGCGACTTCGTGTTCTTGCCCAAATGCACCATCTTTGTGCCGGTATCGGCTTGCTGCATGTTGTTGGCAATCGCGATGGAATAGAACTCACCTTGGCTGTCATTGCCGCGTAGGATGCAGCTTGGATATTTCCAAGTGACAGCCGACCCGGTTTCCACCTGTGTCCACATCACCTTGGACCGATCGCCCCGGCAATCGGCCCGTTTGGTCACAAAGTTGTAGATCCCGCCAACGCCGTTTTCATCACCGGGATACCAGTTTTGCACGGTCGAATACTTCACCTCGGCATCTTCCT
The DNA here is from genome assembly GCA_947501555.1 of uncultured Paracoccaceae bacterium. Classification (GTDB taxonomy): domain Bacteria; phylum Pseudomonadota; class Alphaproteobacteria; order Rhodobacterales; family Rhodobacteraceae; genus Yoonia. The sequence goes on along the minus strand of CANMWG010000001.1, from coordinate 423,376 downwards.
CGATGATGATTTCCACCACCGCAGCATGCAGTTGGGCCGTATCACGCTTTGGCGCCGTACAGCCTTCCAAATAGGATACGTAAGAGCCCTTGTCGGCGATGATCAAAGTGCGCTCAAACTGGCCTGTGTTCTCAGCATTGATGCGGAAATAGGTGGACAGTTCCATCGGGCAGCGCACACCCGGTGGGACATAAACAAATGACCCGTCCGAGAACACAGCGCTGTTCAGTGTGGCGTAGAAGTTATCCGATGGCGGCACCACCGTGCCCAGGTACTTCTTTACCAGCTCAGGATGCTTCTCAATCGCCTCCGAAATGGAACAAAAGATCACACCGGCCTTCTCCAGCTCTTTTTGAAAGGTCGTCCCGACAGACACACTGTCAAACACCGCATCCACAGCGACCTTACGGCCTTCGGCAGGTATATCCTCGGCACCTTCGACGCCCGCCAAAATCGCTTGTTCTTTCAAAGGGATACCCAGCTTAGCGTAAGTGGCCAGCAGCTTGGGATCTACATCATCCAAGGACTTAGGTTTCTCTTCCATGCTCTTGGGGCGGGCATAGTAATAGATGTCCTGAAAATCGATCTCGGGGTAGTCGACCATCGCCCAAGTTGGTTCTTCAATCTTTTCCCAGCGCTCAAAGGCAGACATACGCCATTCAGTCATCCATTCCGGCTCTTTGTTCTTGGACGAAATCAGGCGGACGATATCTTGGTTCACGCCCTTGGGCGCATACTCCATCTCAATCTCAGTTTCCCAGCCGTATTTATACGCACCCGAGAGCTCTTTGACCGCGTCAACGGTTTCCTGATCAACGCCTTCTTTGACTTCAACTGTATCCATCGCGTTCATGTCACCCTCACTCATGCGGCACGGCGCCGCGTGTATTTATCCGTCCAGGCCTGCACAAAGCGCATGACCTCATCTTCTGTTGTGTCGACACCCAGCGACACGCGCACAGCGCTCGCCGCCAGATCATCGTCTAAACCCAAGGCGCGCAGCACGCGGCTGACCTTGACCTTGCCGCTGGAACAGGCCGAGCCTGCCGACACAGCAAATCCCGCCAAATCCATCGCCATTACCTGCGTTTCGCCCTTCCATCCGGGGGTCGCGAAACAGCTGGTATTGGGCAGCCGATCATTCCCTTGTCCTACAAAAATAGTGCGGCTTTCGACGGTCTCAATGGCCTTTTCTAGAATATTTCTAAGTTTCGCAACCCGATCCCATTTTCCGGCCGCCAAATCAGCCTGTGCTGCCACTGCAGCAGCGCCCATTCCGGCGATAGCAATGACATTTTCAGTACCCGAACGGCGGCCCATCTCTTGCCCACCCCCTTTGATTTGGGCTGCAAGATCAGTGCCTTGCGGAAAAACCACCGCACCCACACCCTTGGGGCCGCCAAACTTATGCGCCGACAGGAACACCATCTTCACGCCAGACCACGAAAACGAGAACGGAACACGGCCGAACCCTTGGGTAACATCCGAAACCGCCAAACCGGACGGCAAATCCTGGACGATTCCCGTCTCGGAATTGGCCAACTGCACCACGGATGACGCCGGATCGTCCACAACAACCCGCCCCTCAACAACTGGCAAAATCGGGTCAATCCAGGCATGCACCGCATCGTGCTCAATCGGTGCGGCCTTTAATCCGCGACCTGCCAACGCCAAAGCTGCGGCCTCCGTCGCCCCGGATACAAACACGACATCAGCCCCCACCGCCTCAGCCACCTGCGCGCGGGCGGTCTCAAGCACTGCCTTCGCGGCACGGCCCTCGGCATGCACCGAAGATGGGTTACCAACAACATCCATCGCCGCCAACATGGCCGCACGGGCCTCAGCACGCAGCGGGGTTGTTGCATTATGATCCAGATAGGTTCTCATCTCATTTCTTATTTCTGGCAAATACTCCGGGGTCCGGGGCCGGCCCCGGCAAGACATGTCATGCGGCGCAGCCGCTCCGTTTGTTCAAGGCTCATCAACAACCTCAAACAACGCAGGCACTGCCGGGCAAGGGGCCAAGCCATTGCCCACTACGTCCGACAACCGGGCCTGGTGCAAAAAAACATAAACATGGGCGCTCAGGCCCTCCCACAAACGGTTGGTCATGGATTGCGCACGCGATCCAGACGCCGCACCCGAAGCCCCGGCACCTTTATGCATCGCGGAAACAGTCTCATCCACAGCACCCAAAATCTCGGACACGCGAATATCGGACGCCGGCCGGGCCAAACGATACCCACCACCCGGACCACGAACTGATTCAACCAATCCGGCGCGGCGCAGTTTGACAAACAACTGCTCCAGATAAGGCAAAGACACATCCTGACGCTTCGAAATCTCCGTCAGATTGATCAGCGCATCGCCGTCCTGCAAGGCCAGATCAGCCAGCGCCACCATGGCATACCGGCCCTTTGTGCTTAATTTCATCGTGATACCCCCTCCACACTGCCGCAATTGCATTGACGCCGCGCGGCTGCATCATTACTTCACCGTGAACACCCAGATTTGGGCAACCCCCAAGTTTAGAATCTTTCTAAAGTGCCCAAGCATTTTCGTCAACAATGTACTTGGGCCGCAACAGCGACGGAACAAGAATGCCCGAAGTCATCTTCCCCGGACCAGAAGGACGCCTTGAAGGGCGTTACCACCCGCAAAAAGACCGGGACGCACCGATTGCGATTGTATTGCACCCGCATCCGCAATTTGGCGGAACGATGAACAACCGGGTGGTCTACAACCTGCACTACGCGTTCTACAACATGGGGTTCACCGTCCTACGGTTTAACTTCCGCGGTGTCGGGCGCAGCCAGGGTGAGTATGATCAAGGGGTTGGGGAACTTTCTGACGCAGCCTCGGCGCTGGATTACCTGCAATCGATGAACAACAACGCCAAGCACTGCTGGGTGGCGGGGTTTTCATTCGGTGCATGGATCGGGATGCAACTTTTGATGCGGCGACCTGAAATCACCGGGTTCATCTCCGTTTCACCACCCGCGAACATGTATGATTTCAGCTTCCTCGCGCCCTGCCCCTCATCGGGTCTGATCATCAACGGCACCAACGACCGGGTGGCACCGCCACAAGACACGGTGAACTTGGTCAGCAAGCTACACGAACAAAAAGGCATAACCATCACCCATGACTGCATGGATGGAGCTGGGCACTTCTTCGAAGATCCGCATATGGACCCGATGATCGACACGGTGAAAACCTACGTCCGCCGCAGGCTGACAGAAAACACGAGATAACGATGGCTCAATCCTACGTAGACAAAGTCGCAGATGAACTCGCAGATCTGGCACTGGCCGACCAAGAGCGGACAGGCGATATTGCGATCGTTGATACGATCGGCGACGTTCTGGGCGCATCCTCGCAAACACTGCAGGAAACCTACCTCACAGCCGTGCGTGTGCGGCGGGCCGAGACACGGGCCCGCGCTTTGCTAGCCGACCGGGCAAGCAGCCGCGCCGGCAAAGCGCATGTCCCCTTGGCCGAGCTGGTCGAAGATGACGACCCCGCAGAAGATGCGCCACCCATGGTCGCGGATGCCGAAACGGAAACACCGGCCCTGCCCGCGCCAGAGTTAGAGCAAGAGCCTGAAGGCGATGATGCGCCCTCCGAACCCGCCACGAATATGCCGCGCCGGGTCAAACGGTAAGTGGCAAAGGCGCGCTAACCGCGCGGTACAGCGAGTTGCTTTGCAGCCGAAATCATTTCGGCATGGAACCGGCGGGTATTGCGTAGAAACACCCGGTCCGACAGGCGCATAATCGGGATCAACGTCCGCTCGCCCAACCCATCCACCAACCAAAGATGCAAAATGCCATCAGCGCGGCTTTGCACCAAAACATTGCCTAAATTCGGATCTGAGACCACACAGCGAAAGGTCATGACTTGCGACCACAAATGGTCAATTGCAGCCTCCAAGCTGGGGGAATAGCCATTGCGTGCCACAAACCGTTGTAGCGTCGGGGAAATCGCGCCATCCGGCTCACGGATCGCATCAAAGACGGCGCCAACCTGACCTTCGATCATGACCATGCCGCGATAACCCGGTACAAAATCAGGGATCCGGTGCATCCGGGCGATCATGGCGGTATATTCCTCGGCCTCGATAATCGAATGCAGGTAATCACCAAAACGGCGGCCCATAAAACGCAGCCTGCGGCGGATATGATGGAACGGCTTGTGAGGAAACGGCTTATGCGTCTTGATGATGAACTCCGGCTTGCCCGGATAGGCATAGACCTTGCGCCCACCTCCCTCGCCGATCATCTTGGCTGTGTTCAAGGTCACCGCGTCAGCCATCTGGCCGTGCTCATTTCTCATCTTCATGACCGGTTTATGACGCAGAGCGCTTTGGAATAGCAAGGAAGATACGTGCTTTTCAAAGATCACGTTTTCCGGCATGACGAGGCCATTGATCTGACCAAAGGCTTTGCCAAATGACAGACCGTATTGACGCGCAACTTGCCTTTCTCACCGAGGCGGACAAACTTAAATCAGTGTTGCGTGGCACAACGCTCTGCGACGGGTCGCGGCGGGAAAACTCAGGCGAACACAGCTGGCATATAGCACTTTACGCAATGGTGATGGCCGAACATGCCATCAAGCCAGTGAACATCGACCGGGTGATCAAGATGCTCTTGATCCACGATATTGTAGAAATCGACGCTGGCGACAATCCGATCCACGGCGATCATGACCCGGTAGAAATGGAAGCCATTGAACAGGCCGCCGCAACACGTCTCTTCGGGCTGCTGCCGGCCGATCAGGCGCAGGCCTTCCGGACCCTTTGGGATGAATTCGAAGCCGCCGAAAGTGATGACGCGATCTTCGCCAAATCCATAGACCGGGTGCAACCGGTCATCTCAAACTTGGAAACCGGCGGTGGGACCTGGCCGGAATACAAGGTGACAGCCCACCAGCTCCAAGCCCGCGTAGGCATCAAAGTGCAACGGGGCGCACCTGCGATCTGGACCGCGCTAAAATCACGGATCGACGACTGGTTCGCCGCAAACACCTAGCGGCAAGCGGCGTCAGCAATCTGAAAGGCCTTGGCATTTGCCGTATGTCGCGCCACGATCTCCGCCTGCTCTTTAGCGCTAGGAATAGGGTGACGCGGCTTGGACGGGACAGGCAAATCAGGAAACAATGCCAAAATTTCCGCCCGCGCTTGGGGGGAAACGGCTTTCATCGCCTCTGGCCCGGTGAATAGGCTCTCGGTTGCCGCACCTTCGGCATAGATGATTTCGTGCCGATCAAACAGAATATGAAAATAGCTGACCTGCGTCACGGTCGTCTCTACAAACACCTGCGGCAATTGGGTCATCTTGATCGCGGCAACCAAAACTTGGGTTGCGCCCGTGACCCGCTGTGCGATCTTTGATCCAACCAAGATACGGTGCTGACGCGACACCAACAGATCGCGCTGTGGCAGCCCCGCCCCCAAGGCACCGGCCCGAAAACGGACCGGATATAGCTTTGGGTTTTCCGCCAAGGTCTGCTGATCAACCCAGGCCCTGCCAATCCACCTAATGGGAACCGCGTCACCATCAGCATTGTGAACCAAATCGCCAACCACCAGATCCTCAACCGACACCAGGCCGGCGGCCGTGGCGATCAAAGTGCCCGCACAAAAACAAACCACCGCACTGTCCGGCGTGACCGTCGCATCGATCCGATTGCCGCCTGCATCAAATTGGATCGAAGTGCCGCCAGAGGACGCAGGAATATTGACCGAAGTCTGCCCAGCCGCAGGCCCGTCAGTCGCCGTGATCTCGGATATCCCGCCACCGATATCGTAAAACTCTAATACCGGCGACGCCAGACTGTTATCCACCAAGGCCACCGCCTCGGCTTCGCCGCCCGTCACCGGGGTATGGTCTGGGCTCGTGACTGCGGTGAATACCGTGTAAACGTAATAGCCGTTGTCAGGGTCAATGACCGGTGTCAGCGTGCCAAGGTTCACCACCACCGCCGCATCACCAGTGGTTTGGTAAGTGGCCATTTCAAAATCGCCCGCACGGGCAAAGTCGTCAGGAGACAAGGTGATTTCAACATATTCCGCCGGAACGGTGCTACCAGAGGCGTAAGAATTCTGATAATGTATCTCTGAAATGAACGCCATTTGGATTGAACTTTGATCCTACACACACTGCAATACGCAATCTTTACGCGAAACATACGGCATCCATATGGCCAAATTCGCTCCAAACCCCGTCTTCCTTGCGATACGTAGCGTCTCCCCCCTATACAAGCGCCGCCGACAAGCGTAGTGCGCGTGGCTTACCCGCCCCAGAAAGCCCAAGCCTATGATCACGACCCTCGCCGACGCCCTCGCCAAACAAGGCTACACCGATCTAACCCCCGTTCAGGTCGCCGTGACCGATCCTGATCTGGAGGGGCAAGACCTTCTGGTGTCTGCGCAAACCGGCTCTGGCAAAACTGTGGGCTTCGGTCTGGCCATCGGGCCCACGATCTTGGCCGAGGACGGCACCTTCGGCCCGGCAGGCCGCCCGCTCGCGCTTTGTATCGCGCCCACCCGCGAACTTGCGTTGCAGGTAAAACGTGAACTGCAATGGCTCTATGCAGGCGCCGGTGCAACGCTGGCATCTTGCGTAGGCGGGATGGATTTCCGGGACGAGCGGCGCAGCCTGGAACGGGGCGCGCATATCGTAGTGGCGACACCGGGGCGGCTGCGCGATCACATTATGCGCGGCACAATTGATCTGTCTGATATCAAAGCGGTCGTACTTGATGAAGCCGACGAAATGCTCGATCTGGGCTTTCGCGAAGACCTTGAATTCATTCTGGATCAGGCGCCCAAGGAACGACGCACATTGCTGTTCTCGGCCACAGTGCCGCCGATGATCGCCACCCTCGCCAAATCGTACCAGAAAGACGCGGTGCGGGTCGCGACGGCCAGCAAAGAAAAGCAACACAGCGACATCGAATACCGGGCATTGAACGTAGCAAACCACGATATTGACGCGGCCATCGTCAACCTTTTGCGGTTCTATGATGCGCCAAATGCGATTGTCTTCTGCAACACCCGGGCCTCGGTCACTCGATTGACAACACGGCTGTCAAACCGGGGGTTCTCGGTTGTGGCACTATCGGGCGAGCTGACGCAATCGGAACGCTCAAACGCGCTGCAGGCGATGCGCGACGGGCGGGCGAAGGTCTGCGTGGCAACGGATGTGGCGGCACGCGGGATCGACCTGCCGAACCTCGAACTGGTGATCCATGCAGAGCTGCCCACAAACGCAGAGACACTGCTGCACCGTTCAGGCCGCACAGGGCGCGCCGGGCGCAAAGGTGTCTCGGCACTGATCGCACCGTCCAAGATGAAACGGCGGGCGGAAAACCTGCTCAAATGGGGCAAACTGACCGCGACTTGGGCCACGCCCCCTACAGCGGATGAAGTCACCGCCAAAGACGAAGAGCGACTACTGACGGACCCGGTCTGGTCCGAAGACTTTACGGAAAGCGAAACAGAATTCGCAGCACGCCTGCTGGCCGCACACGACCCCGAGAAAATCGCCGCCGCCTACCTGCGGCTTTACGCGGGCAAGCAATCAGCCCCCGAACATATTTCAGAATACAAGGATGGCCCTCAAGCCAAAGAGCGCAAACCACGCGAAGTGAAATCCTTTGGGCCATCCAAATGGTTCAGCGTCGATGTGGGACGCGAGGGCAAGGCCGAGGCGCGCTGGCTGCTACCCATGATCTGCAAGGCGGGTGGGATCACCAAAAACGAAATCGGGGCGATCCGAATCCAGTCCAATGAAACCTTTGTCGAAATCTCTGAACCCGCTGTGGCTGGCTTTCTGAAATCCGTCGGCGGTGCCATGACCCTTGAAAACCAAGCAAAACTGACAGAGCTTGACGGACCACCGCAACTTGGCGAACGTGGGCCGCGCAAGACCAAACGCGACTACGATGACGGGCCAAAGCGCGACAGCAAGCCGCGGCGCGACCATGGCGATAAGCCCAAGCGCGAAGGCAAACCCAAACGGCACGCGCCGCGCGACCAAGCGCCACCACCGCCATCAACGCAACATGATGTGGCGGCGATCCAACCGATTCATGGCGCAGCAGACGACACCAAAGCGCGCAAGCCACGCCATAAACCAGCGCGCAAAGACCATGGCGATGCATTGGTCGAAAAGCGGAGCAAGCCGCCTTACAAAGGCAAATCGGATGGGAAAAAATCCGCGCACAAAGGTAAATCAGGTTTCAATTCTGACACAAAGCCACGCAAACCCGGCGGCGGCAAACCCGGCACAAAACCTGCAGGCAACGCATCTGATCCGTCAAAACGGTTCACACCTCCGGGTGGAAAATCAAAGCCTCGCAAAGGTTTAGGCAAAGGTGGCAATGCGACACCGCGGCGGGGAAAACCCTAAAACACGATCAATTGGTCACATTTTTGTCACGTCACAAGCACGCCAGCTCCCAGACAGGCTGGTTTGAATGGGATTACAAAGAGTAAAGTAAACCCACGAGACAGCGTTAGGACCAAAAAATGGCCACTGCACAACAAACAACAACCAAACCGTCCCCCAAACCGGTTGCGGCCGCGCCAAAGCCGCAAAATAAGCCACAGACGACCGTCTATACCGATTTCGCGAGTATCTGACGTTAGCGATGCTTTTTCAGGCTGGTGAGGCCTTGTGCTGCTAGGATCGCCCTCCCCGATCCGCCTCAGACCTCACTGGCTTTTTTTCTCTGGCTCCGCATATCGGTGCCCGCTAAATTCAGGCTATGGCAGCGCTGACAACCATCAAGAATATCGGTCCCGCATTTGAGGCCTCATTGAAAGCCGTAGGCATCACCACGGCCGAGGAACTTCATGCGCTCGGCGCCGACGCGGCCTATCAGAAAATGCTGGAAAACGGCACGAAGCCCCATTTCATCGGTTACTATGTGCTGCATATGGCGCTGCAGGGCCGCCCCTGGAACGATTGTAAAGGGGATGAGAAAAAGGCTCTGCGCAAATCGTTCGACGCTATCAAAGCACAATCCTTTGACAAAGACCTCTCGGAATTCGAACAGATTCTAGACAGTATTGGTGTCGGGAAGCGGCAATAACATCCGGACGAGCCATCCAACGTACTGAATATATTTTGCTTTTTTGAATATATGTAAACACCCTTCACATAGACCGGGAATTCGTGTATGTTAATGGCATGAACATACAACATGACATAGATTTTGAACTCGCCCGCCTGCGCAAATTGGCCTGGCGTATGGATGCATTATTCCACATCCCCGGCACCAAATTCACCGTGGGTCTGGACAACATTGTGGGTCTGATACCGGTGGTTGGTGACGCGCTGACAGCGTTGCCATCTCTGTGGATGATCAATAGGGCGCGCAAGCTGGGGGCAAGCCCCGGCACGCTAGCCTATATGATCTTCAATACGGTGCTAGACTTCGCTATTGGGGGCATCCCTGTTCTTGGCGACGTCTTTGACGTGATCTACAACGCAAACATCCGCAATTACATGGCGTTAGAGCGCAATCTTAACAAAAATGCCGCCCGCGCCAAATCGGTGCAGACGGCATTTAAATCCGTAGGGTGGGTGAAACCCACGCTTATCGCTTAGCCGACCAGTTCAAGACCGGAGAAGAAGAAGGCAATCTCTTCCGCTGCTGTCTCAGGCGCGTCAGACCCGTGAACCGAGTTTTCGCCGATGGACAGTGCGAATTCCTTGCGGATCGTGCCGGGGGCTGCGTCTTCTGGGTTCGTAGCACCCATGACTTCGCGGTTCTTCGCAATCGCGTCTTCGCCTTCCAGAACCTGTACAACAATCGGCTCGGAGATCATGAATTCGCACAGCTCGCCAAAGAACGGGCGCTCAGAGTGTACACCATAGAACTGTTGTGCCTGGGCCAATGTCATCTGGATGCGTTTGGAAGCCACGATCCGCAGACCTGCCTCTTCGAATTTTGCGGCAATTTTGCCGGTCAGGTTACGCTTTGTGGCGTCGGGCTTGATGATCGAAAAAGTACGCTGGATAGCCATGTTTATAGGTCTTTCATTCGCTTGGGGTTTGCTTTGGCGGTCCCCTAACACGCAACCTCAGCCGTGAAAAGGGGCAGCGGGGCTGCCAAAAGCCCAAATCGCCGCCGCATAAATCAGGTTGGAGCCTTCACGCATAAAGGATAAGACAGACCCAACCAACGAAGGAACCGCCTCAATGCGTATCATTTCACTTATCCTGATCGCGGTCATCGCGGCCTTGCACCTCTACATCGCCTATTTTGAAATGTTCGCCTGGGAAAGCACCGGCCCAAGGGTTTTCCCGACGCTTCCACCGGATTCCTTCAGCCAAACCAAAGCCTTGGCTGCCAATCAAGGCATCTATAACGCCTTCCTTGCGGCTGGGCTGATATGGTCACTGCTGATCCGCGACACCCATTGGCAACGCAACATCGCAACCTGCTTTTTGCTGTTCGTCTTTGTCGCTGGAATCGTGGGCGCGCTAACCGTCTCAACGCAGATTTTGATGACACAAACCCTGCCAGCCACGATCACATTGATCCTGCTTTGGCTCAGTAAACCAAAAACCGCGAATGCCTGATTGACCACACGCAGGGGATCGCGCATAGCGCATCCATGCTCAAGATATCAGACATCACATACTCCGTTGAAGGCCGAACCCTGGTCGAAAACGCCTCAGTCACGATCCCTGCCGGTCATAAGGTGGGGCTTGTGGGCCGCAATGGGTCGGGAAAGACCACGCTGTTCCGGGTGATCCGGGGTGAAATGGTGTTGGATACGGGCAATGTGCATATTCCCAAGGGCTGGAAGATCGGCGGCGTCAGCCAAGAGGTCCCGGGCAATGAGGTATCCCTGATCAACACCGTCCTGCGCGCTGATACCGAACGCGAGGCGCTGCTGGCCGAGGCCGAAACCGCCACCGATCCCACCCGTATCGCCGAGGTACAAACCCGGCTTGCCGATATCGACGCATGGTCCGCCGAAGCCCGCGCCGCGACAATCCTAAAAGGGCTGGGGTTCACCCATGAAGAACAGCAAATGCCCTGCTCGGCCTTCTCAGGTGGCTGGCGGATGCGGGTGGCGCTGGCCGCCGTGCTTTTCAGCGAACCTGACCTGCTGCTTTTGGACGAACCAACCAACTATCTGGACCTCGAAGGCGCGCTCTGGCTTGAGGCCTATCTGGTCAAATACCCGCACACCGTGCTGATCGTCAGCCACGACCGGGAACTCTTGAACCGCTCTGTGGGAGGCATCCTGCACCTCGAAGACAAAGGGCTGATCTACTACACGGGGCCCTACGACACGTTCGCCAAACAGCGTGCGGCGAACCGGGCCGTCCAGGCGGCAGCCGCCAAGAAACAAGACGCGCAGCGCGCGCATCTGCAAGCCTTCGTGGACCGGTTCAAAGCCAAGGCATCCAAGGCGAAACAGGCGCAATCGCGGGTCAAAATGCTCGAAAAGATGGACACCATTCGCGCACCCGAAGATGCGGCCCGCACCGTCTTTACCTTCCCCGAGCCCGAGGAACTGTCACCGCCCATCATCGCCACAGAAGGGGCGGCTGTGGGCTACGGCGAAACCATCATCCTACGCGACCTGAACCTGCGGATCGACCAGGACGACCGGATCGCCCTCTTGGGGCGCAACGGCGAAGGCAAATCGACCCTGTCGAAAATGCTGTCGGACCGGCTGGCACTGGCCAAGGGCAAGATGGTCACATCCAACAAGCTGCGGATCGGTTTCTTTGCGCAACATCAGGTAGACGAACTGCGGATCGACGAAACCCCGCTCGATCACCTGTTCCGCGAACGGGCCCACGAAGGCCAAGCCAAACTGCGCGCACGGCTGGCCGGTTTCGGGCTGGGGGCGGACCAAGCAGACACCGAAGTCGGACGGCTTTCAGGTGGGCAAAAAGCGCGGCTGTCGCTGCTATTGGCGACGCTCCCTGCCCCACATCTGCTGATCTTGGACGAACCGACAAACCACCTCGACATCGAAAGCCGCGAAGCGTTGGTTGAGGCGCTGACCGCCTATACCGGTGCGGTCATCCTCGTCAGCCACGACATGCATCTTCTATCGATGGTGGCGGATCGGCTGTGGCTGGTCAAAGACGGGCATGTGAAACCTTATGATGAGGATTTGCAGGCCTACCGCAAAATGCTGCTAACGCCGGATAAGCCCGCCGAGAAAGAAAAACCTAAGCCCATCAAACCGGCCAAACCCAGCCAAGAGGCGCTCAAGGCGCTGCGCTCGGACGTGCGCAAGAACGAAGAGCGGGTCAAGAAAATCAACGAGATGCGGGACAAACTGGCCAAAAAACTGGCCGATCCGGCGCTTTACGAAGACGGTAAAGCGGGCGAGCTTGCAACCTGGAACAAGAAATACGCCGAGGTGATGGACGGGCTGGAACGGGCTGAAGCGATGTGGATGGCGGCGCTGGAAAAGCTGGAGAAGGCCGAGAAAGCTTAGACAGCGTCTAATGCGCACAACTTTACAACGGTGAAAGGTAATCGAACCATGTCTTTATCACAAACACAGATAATACAGTCGCTTGCCGACGCTCTCGCTTGGTTTGAAAAAGAACTTGGGTGGGGCGTTCCACCGGGAGAACTTAATCACCTAACTGGTCGAATTGGCGAACTTTACGCCGCCGTGGTCACAAGAGGTCAGATGGCTCTTGAAACGAACCAACGGGGCTATGACGTTATCAGCGCGGACAATGAACGCATATCGGTCAAGACAATCACATCAACCAAACACGTAAAGTTCAACCCGAACACGTTTGATCAGGTAGACAGGGTTATGATTCTTCGAGTCAATATCGATGATGACAACGAGATCTCTGTCGAAACTCTGCTCGACCTGTCTGCCTCCGACTTTCTGAAAAACAACAGTCAAGGCAGCATTGTCTTTAACGTTCCTTCGGAATCAAAACCAAAACAGCCAGTAGAGGAACTAAAACTTCTGGCCGAAGCGACCTGGCACAACTATGTTGTCCGAAAATTCGAAAACGGGACAATTCAGGTATTGGTATCCAATGAAATCCAGCCGGCCGCCAAGCCCCATTTGCGAGACATCGCAGCCGATATTGGGGTAGACTTATTAAACGGCAACTCTGCTTCCAAAAACACACGGCAGCTGGGCGCAGACATCATCAAGGTACTGCAACTGAAGGCATCATAGAACCTGATAGTTTCCTCAGATTAACCCTGCCAAAGGCAAAACCTCACTGGCCAAATCTGGCGAAGTCACTAATAGTCCCCTGAATGACCGAACTTCCTGCCCTCATCACAGCCTTCACGACGATGTTCATCATCATCGATCCGCCGGGGCTGGCACCTGTGTTCATCGCCCTGACCCAGGGGATGTCCGCCGCGCAACGCCGTGTCATCGCGATCCGGGCCTGCATCATTTCGGCGGTTTTAATGATCGTCTTTCTTTTGATGGGCGAGGCTGTGCTAGGTTTCATCGGTATTTCAATGGACGCCTTCCGGATCGCAGGCGGGATCCTCCTGTTCCTGACAGCGCTCGACATGCTCTTCCAAAAACGCCAGGCCCGCCGCGAAGAAAACGCCGCAGAAGGCCAGGCCGAACATGAAGACGACCCATCCGTCTTCCCGCTTGCCCTGCCCCTCATCGTCGGACCGGGGGCTATCACCACAATCATCCTGCTGGCGGGCGAAGCGACGGGTGCGGCTGATGTCGCGGCTATTGTCGGTGTGCTGCTGGCCGTTTTGCTGATCGTTCTGTTGGCCTTTCTCGCGGCCCCAGCGATTGAACGGGCCTTGGGCAAGACAGGGCTGAATATTGTGACCCGTGTGCTGGGCATGCTGCTGGCCGCATTAGCTGTCCAATTCGTACTTGACGGACTTCGGGGTTTCGGGATCGGCGGTTAGTGCCTATATCGACCTGATGACAACAGACCAAACTATGCAACTCGTCTATCTCGTCGTTCTTCTTGGAGCGATCGGGGGATCTGCCATCATGGCAGGCCGCAGTAATATGGGCAAAATGGCCCAGCAAGCCGCGATCTGGGCGCTGATCTTCATCGGCGTTATCGGGGCTATTGGGCTTTGGGAGGACATCAGCAACGATGTCACCGCCCGCCAAACAGTGACTGATGTAGGCCAGGTTGTTGTGCCGCGCAGCGGTGACGGACATTACTATCTGACGCTTGAGATCAACAATGTGCCGGTCGAATTCGTGATCGATACCGGGGCCAGCCAAGTTGTTCTGACCCAAAGCGACGCCCGGCAGATCGGCATTGATCTTGCAACATTGCGCTACACGGGATCCGCCGCTACGGCGAACGGGGTCGTCAATACCGCCCCAGTTGATCTCGACACCGTGACCATTGCCGATATGCTAGATTACAACGTCCCAGCCGTGGTTAACGGCGGCGAAATGCAGGACTCTTTATTGGGCATGAGCTATCTGGGGCTCTATGATCGGATCGAGATTTTCAACGGCGAATTGGTGCTGACACGATGAAAAAAATTATCCCACTTTTGATCCTTCTGGCCGCCTGTACCCCCGCGCCGACAGAACTGCCGGAGGGTTTTGACGCAACCTTTGCATTCTAGCGCCAGGCACATTTCAGCCCTGGTATCGGTGCGGTGAATGATGAAAAGCTGCTTGAAGAGGCTATCTTGAGCGACGCGACCTGTTGCGGCTTTAGCGCGGCGGCGCAACACCCGTAAGATGGGTTTAAACCCATCTTACGCCACCCTCATTTCTCTGCCTTCTTCGTCCAACGCCCGCCTTCTTGCGCCCAATATTGCGCGGTGCACCCCGCGTCGGTCAGTGCTTTCCACTGCCCCCGCGCCTTCTGCAAGGCGGCCCCATCATGGCCGTCAAACAGAATACATGTACGTTCGATCGCCGAGACCTCATGGGCCAAGACATCTGCCCCACCCACACTCATCACGCAAGCGAACCCATCGGCAGAAACATTGCCCAACAGTACAGGTTGGTCAGCGTCATGCGGACCGCCCGCTATCCCATGCGGGGCAAAACCATCATCAGGACCTTGCCAAAGTACATCATCCAGACGCTTGAGCAACGCAGGATCGGTCCCGCGCACCAAAACGCGCCACCCAGCCCCGCGCGCCTTGCCGACAAGCATCGGCAAGGTTGTCTCAAGCGGGCTTTCCGTCAGATGATAGAAATAGGTACTGCCCACGTTACCCCTCGTATTTATCCGCAATCAAACGGTTCAGGGCCATGACCCCCCAGCCTGTCGCACCTGCTGGGGCAAAAGCCGTTTCCTTCTTCACACTGGCGGTGCCCGCAATGTCCAAATGGCACCAGGGCACGTCTTCCTTCACAAAGCGTTGCAAGAATTGCGCCGCCGTGATCGAACCCGCCATGCGGCCGCCCACATTTTTCATATCTGCCACCCGAGATTTCAGTAGCTTGTCATAAGCAGGACCCATAGGCATTCGCCAAGCACCCTCGCCCTCGGCTGTCGCGGCTTTGATGAAATCCGCGCTAAGTGCATCGGAGTTCGAGAACACCCCTGCATTTTCATGGCCCAAAGCGACGAGAATCGCGCCGGTGAGCGTGGCCAGATTAATCATTCCCACCGGCTTGAAGCGTTCCTGTGCATACCACAGCACATCAGCCAAAACCAAACGGCCCTCGGCATCAGTATTGATTACCTCTACCGTATCGCCCTTCATGGACTTAATCACATCGCCAGGGCGGACCGCATTACCCGATGGCATATTTTCGACCAAGCCAACCAGTCCCACGACGTTAGCCTTAGCTTTGCGCAGTGCCAACGTGCGCATCACGCCTGCAACCACACCGGCTCCGCCCATATCCATGGTCATATCTTCCATGCCTGCAGGGGGCTTCAAACTGATGCCGCCGGTGTCAAAGACAACCCCTTTACCAACAAGCGCGAAGGGGGCATCACCTTTCTTGCCGCCGTTCCAAGACATCACAACCACCTTCGATGGGCTGTCAGAGCCTTGTCCGACACACAACAAAGTGCGCATGCCCAATTTGGTCAGTTCATCCTCGTCAAGGATTTCCACCTCAAGACCCAACTCCTGCATTGCAGCAAGGCGGGCGGCGAAATCGTCGGTCGTCAGCACATTTGCAGGTTCATTCGTCAGATCTCTGGTAAAGAACACACCTTCGGCAATGGCAGCCATCGGAGTGGCCGTCTTGGCCACTTCTTCGGGTTTAGAGACCATGAAAGTAATCCCACCCACCGGCTTAGGTTCGGCGGTCTTATGGGCATCAAATTCATAGGCACGCAAGGCAAGACCCAATGCAATCTCGGCTGCGCGACCAATGTTGCCGCCCAGAAGCAGCAAGTCAGCTGAACCGCGGGACTTTGCAAGCTTGGCCCCGGCTTTGCGGGCTTCAACGACAGACGGTCGGCGGGGGAGTTTGACAACCAAGACGGCCTCTGCGGCCATACCGGCTGGCCAGGCCAACACAGACAGATCACCATTGGCCATTTTCTCAAATGCATCGCTTTCGACAAAGCGAGTCAGCGCCTTGCGGGTCAGCCGGTTCACACGGCGACCGCCCAAATCGAGACGACCATCAGCCGAGACAAAAACCGCAACCCGACCGGTGACATCGGCGACCTGATCAAGATCGACTTCTTTGAACTGAATTTCTGCGGGCGTTGTCATGCGGGCTCCTTGGATGCAAACTGATTGCGCTATAGGTAGCCCGGCGCATTGACAATGACCAGATAGCTGTTCAATCCACCACCTCAATGGGCTAGCCTGCACGCAAAGCTGCCAGGCGTTTGAGCAAAGGAAAGATCATTGGCGCGATTTGACAGATATATGCTGTCGCAACTGATGATGTTGTTTGGGTTTTTCAGCCTTGTCCTGGTGCTGATCTATTGGATCAACCGGGCGGTGGTGCTGTTTGACCAATTGATCGCAGACGGGCAATCCGCAACCGTGTTTCTGGAGTTCACTGCATTGACGCTCCCTTCCGTGATGCAACTGGCACTGCCGCTCGCGGCTTTTGCAGCGGCGGTGTATGTGACCAACCGGATGACCGCAGAGTCGGAGCTGATCGTGGTCCAGGCCACAGGATATTCCGCCTTCAGGCTCGCGCGACCCGTTTTGTATTTTGGGCTGATCGTGGCGCTGTTAATTTCCATTCTAAACCACTTTCTAGCGCCATTGAGCCGTGCGGAATTCGACCAACGCCAAGCAGAAGTCGCGCAGAATATTACAGCAAGGTTGCTGACCGAAGGGCAATTCCTAGAACCCATCAATGGAGTCACTTTCTATATCCGGGATATCAGTCCGGATGGCGAGCTGATGGATGTTTTCATTTCGGACAATCGCGCTGAGGATGAACATGTCACCTATACAGCTTTGCGATCGTTTTTGGTACAGGATTCGGGTCAAACGCAATTGGTGATGATCGATGGGATGGTGCAAAATCTTCGATTAGAAGACCAACGGCTGTTCACAACATCATTCGAGGATTTTGCCTATGATATCGGCAGCCTCATTGGCACGGATACGGAGCCAGGGCGCAAGCTTTCGCATCTGTCAACATGGGAATTGCTACAGTCCACCCAAGAGGTGCGCCGAGAAACCCAAAATTCTGAGGCGCGCTTATTGTCGGCCGGACATGATCGGTTTGCGAAGGCAATTCTGGGCACAGTCGCTGCATTGCTCGGCTTTGCAACGTTGATGGTCGGAAACTTCAGCCGTTTTGGTGTTTGGCGGCAAATTCTGGCCGCTATTGGCCTGATCGTTGTGATCAAGACCGTTGAGACAGCTGGCATAAACGCCGCTCGCTATAATGTGCAGCTATGGGCGGCGAGCTACCTGGCAAATGTTGTCGGTTTTGCGATCATCTGGTGCCTGCTGTTCTGGGCGGGCCGGCCTTATTTGTTCAAACGTCGGGTCAAGGATACGACTGCGCCATGACCTTACACCTCTACTTTGCACGCCGCTTTCTGTTCACCTTTGTTGGGGTGCTGGCCATTTTTTGTCTGATCATGGTATTCATCGATCTGACTGAACAATTCCGGCGGTTCTCAAGAACAGAAGCCACTGCAGTTGAAATTATCTCTTTGACGCTTCTGAATGTCCCGAGCGGAATTTATCAAATTTTGCCCTTGATCATGATCTTGGCCACAATTGCGCTCTTTCTGGCATTGTCACGGTCGTCTGAGATGGTCGTCACACGCGCAGCGGGACGCTCTGCTTTGCGGGCCATGGCTGCACCGCTGACTGTGGCGCTGATGATTGGGATCCTATCTGTGGGCATGCTAAACCCAATCGTTGCCGGCAGCTCAAAGCAATATGAAACACGCAGCGATGCGCTGCGTGGAGAAAGTTCGGTCTTGTCACTCGGCTCGTCGGGGCTTTGGTTGCGCCAAGGCGATGCAGACGGCCAAACCGTTATCCGGGCGCAAAGTGCCAATCTGGACGGCACTGAACTATCCGGCGTGACCTTTATCAGATTCGAACGAAATGGCGGGCCCACGCAACGGATCGAGGCAGACGGTGCCGTTCTGACCCCCGGCGCTTGGGTCTTGCAAAACGCAAAAATCTGGCAGCTTGATGACGCTCTTACGCCCGAAGCAAATGCGACCACGCACGCAAGTCTTACGGTAAACTCGACGCTGACAGGCGATCAAATTCGGGACAGCTTCGGCACGCCTTCCTCAATTCCCATTTGGGAACTGCCTGGGTTCATTAACCGGCTGCAAACGGCGGGTTTTTCGGCGCAACGACATCTCGTGTGGTTTCACACCGAATTGGCACTCCCCGCGTTTTTGGTGTCTATGGTTATGATCGGGGCCAGTTTTACACTGCGGCACCAGCGTGGCGGACGCACGGGGCTGATGGTGATGTTTGCAATACTGCAGGCATTTGTGGTCTATTTCATCAGGAACTTTGCGCTCGTTTTGGGAGAAAACGGGCAACTCCCAGCAATATTGGCCGCTTGGGCACCGCCATTGGCAGCGATGGGGCTGTCTTTGGGCATCTTACTGCATAACGAGGACGGTTAATGCGCCTCATCTACGTGATCATCGCATGCCTGCTACCTATCGGGGTACTGGCCCAAGGGGCAGCGACCCTTATTGCCGATGAAGTGACACTGAACGATCAGGAACAACTCATTGCCTCTGGCAATATTGAGGTGCTCTACGCGGGCAACAGGCTGACTGCGACACAGATCATCTACGACCGTGCAAGCGATCAGCTGATCATCGCTGGACCCATCGTGATCCGGACAACGGATGGCACGGTACTCTTGGCAGACCGCGGTGAGTTGGACCCGCAACTGGAAAACGGTATCCTTCAGGGAGCCCGGATCGTGCTCGACCAACAGCTGCAATTAGCCGCCAACCAGATTAACCGGCAGGACGGCCGCTATTCACAGCTCTACAAGACCGTAGCGACATCCTGTCAAGTTTGTGGCGACAAGGCACCCTTTTGGGATATTCGTGCAGAGCGGGTTGTACATGACACCGAAGAACAACAACTTTATTTCACCAACGCATCTTTCTGGGTCGTTGGCATCCCATTACTTTGGCTACCGCAGATGCGGCTTCCGGCTCCTACTTTAAACCGTGCAGCAGGCTTCTTGATCCCCGAACAGGCCATCGATACGCAGCTTGGAACTGGCATCAAACTGCCTTACTTCATTCCCATGGGTGACTATAGCGATGTTACTTTGACGCCGTATGTGTCTGAGGAAACAAAAACCTTAGAAGTGGCCTACCGGCAAAATTTTGTCTCTGGGTCGATCAACATTGATGCCGCGGTAAGTCAAGACACACTTGAAGAGGGGGACCGATCTTACGTCTTTGCAGATGGGTCGTTCAGGCTTCCAAGTGACTTTACGCTGGCCTTCGACATCGAAGCGGTCAGCGACACAGCCTATCTGGTAGACTACGGTTATTCGAGCAAGGACCGGCTGGACAGTGAAATCAGCCTGCTGCAGGTCACTGACGATACACTGACCCAGACAAGGCTGACATACTACCAAACTTTGCGGGACGACGAATCCAGCTCTTCCCTGCCGCCCTTGGTCGGCGAGGCACGCTACGAGGCAGAAGTTCAACCAGGTTTTGGCGGAACGTTAACCTTTGAAGGCAGCGTGGACACCGCGTATCGCTACAGCAATGAAGACGGGGATGCTGGACGCGACGTGACACGGGCCGGAGCACTGGGCGCATGGGGGCAGGACTGGCTTCTGTCCCAGGGAATCGTCGGACGCATTGAGACAGGGTTGCGGGCCGACCTCTACAACGTGTCTGATGATAGCAACTTTGCCGAAACGGACCTGCGGGTCGTCCCGCATCTTGGGGGCACGTTGCGCTGGCCTTTGGGAAGAAGCAACAGCAATGGAACACTGCATCTGATCGAACCGACAATCAGCCTCGGTTGGACGGACAGCTTTGGGGGCACACCACCAAATGAAGACAGCACCCGCAGCGAGTTGGACGAAGGGAACCTATTCGATTTGTCGCGATTTGCGGGCGAAGATGCCGTTGAAACGGGTGGTCAAGCAGCGCTTGGGATCAGCTGGACCCGGCAAGGCGCACAGGGATTGAATTCAACACTCAGCTTTGGACGGGTTTTCCAGACCGAAGCACAAGGCGACTTTACTGCATCATCCGGGCTGGAGGAACTGCAGTCTGACTGGCTTATCGGTGGACAAATCGTGACGCAGGACGGCTTAACGATAAATTCGCGTGCGCTTGTGGATGATAATTCTGGGTTGAACCGGGCGGACACAAGAATAACCTGGCAAAATCAAGAAATCTCATTGTCTGCGGCCTACATTTGGCAGACCGAAGACCTCGATGAAGACCGCGAAGACTCGATCTCGGAATGGACGCTCGGTGGTTCATTCCAACTGAGTGACACATGGGCCGCGACACTTGAGGGGCGTTATGACGTGGTTACAGATCGCCCCATTCGGATCGGGACAGGCTTAAAGTGGCAAAACGAGTGCGTGAACATCGACGTTTCGGTCTCGCGGCGGTACACGACTTCCAGTACGGTTGATCCCACAACGACTTATGAGATAAGCGGCTCAATAACAGGCTTTTCAACAGGCCGCGCCAGTGGAGTCGCTGCTGGCTGCAAAAACTGACACAGAAGACGAGGAACCGCATGGGCGCTTTTCGGAACATGGCCACCCTTTTGGGGCTTGTGCTGGCAACAACGTTTGGCACGGCCAGCCTTGGGCAAGGGCAGCTCACGCCCGTCATCACAATCAACGATCGGGTCGTGACGCAATTTGAACTGTCCCAGCGGATCCGTCTGCTAGAACTGTTCCGGACGCCCGGCGATCTGAACCAACAGGCAAGGACGGGATTGGTCGAAGACCGGCTCAAACAACAGGAAATGGCGCGGGTCGGCTTGCAACTGCCCGACACAGCGCTGCAAGCCGCCATGGAAGAGTTCGCAGCGCGCGGGAACGTGACTTTGCCGCAATTCCTGAACCTTCTGTCCCAGAACGGAATTCAGGAACAAAGCCTGCGTGATTTTGTAGAGGTTGGCACCAGCTGGCGGGAATACATCCGCAGTAGGTTTGGCGGACAGGTGACAATCACGGATGCGGATGTAGAGCGGGCCATTGCTGCCCGCGGCAACGCCACGACCGAATTGCAGGTAGCCTTGAATGAAATCATCATCGCAGCCCCACCTGACCGGGCTGCACAGGCACAGCGGGCGGCCACACAAATCTCAAACATGCGGTCATTTGCAGCTTTTGAAAGCGCCGCGCGCCAGGTCTCTGCACTGCCATCGCGCGACAATGGCGGACGGTTGGGCTTTTTGCCGATCAGCAACTACCCACCGCAAATCCAAGGGCTGATACTCGCACTGGAACCGGGCGAAGTCACCGATCCTATCCCAATCACCAACGGCATCGCCCTGTTCCAGATGCGCGGCATACGTGAGGGCGCGCGCGCGGTGTCCCCCCCTGTGAGCATAGAATATGCGGCATATTACATTCCGGGCGGCAAATCTGAGGCCGGGCTGCGCACCGCGGCAGATGTCCGCAACAATGTGGACACCTGCAACGACCTCTACGGAATCGCACGCGATCAACCCGAAGAAGTGCTCGACCGAGTGTCCCTTCCGCCCTCAGAGATCGCGAGCGATGTAGCCTTGGAACTGGCGCGGTTGGACCCGGGTGAGGTCTCTACAAACCTCACACGTGATAACGGCCAAACGCTTGTCTTTCTGATGCTTTGCGAACGGGTCAACGCCGGCCAAGGTGACACCAACCCAGAAACCGTGCGCGGCCAAATCCGCAGTCAGAGGCTCAGCAGCCTTGCGGATGCGTTGGTCGAAGACCTGCGGGCATCGGCCATCATCCAGGGCGAATGAAACCTGTCGCAATCAGCTGCGGCGAACCGGCAGGGATCGGCCCTGAAATCGCCGTGGCTGCATGGAACACGCTTCGCGATGACATGGCGATGGTCTGGATCGGCGATCCAAGCCACCTGCCGCAAGGCACTGCGTTCCAATCCATCACCGATCTAACAGAAGTACGTAGCGCCACGGCTTTCCCGGTGCTCGCCCGCGATTTTGGCCCCCCCGTTACACCGGGGCAAGCAAATCCCGCACATGCGCAAGGGGTCATCGACGCCATCGCCACAGGCGTTGAGCTGGTACAAACCGGGCAGGCCAGCGCGCTTTGCACTGCCCCAATCCATAAAGCCGCACTGATCGACGGAGCCGATTTCGCCTACCCCGGTCACACCGAATATCTGGCCGCCTTGGCGGGTACAGACCGGGTTGTGATGATGCTGGCCTGTGAGGCGCTGCGGGTCGTGCCAACCACGATCCACATCCCGCTGAACCAAGTCGCAACCCAACTCACCGCCAGCCTGCTGACCGATACGCTGCTGATCACACACGCAGCCTTGCGGCGGAACTTTGGGATCAGCCAGCCCCGGATCGCCGTAGCCGGACTGAACCCACACGCGGGCGAAGACGGCAAAATGGGGTGTGAGGAAATCGACATGATCACGCCCGTCCTTGACGCGCTCCGCCAAGAAGGGATGGACATCCAAGGGCCCATGTCCGCCGACACGATGTTCCATGTAGGCGCACGGGCGCACTATGATGTGGCGGTTTGCATGTACCACGACCAAGCGCTGATCCCAATCAAGACCCTCGATTTCTCTGGCGGGGTCAACGTTACACTCGGGTTGCCGTTCATCCGGACCTCTCCTGACCACGGGACCGCCTTCGACATCGCAGGCCAGGGCAAAGCAGACCCGACATCCATGATCGCCTCACTCCGATTGGCCGCACGGATGGCCCACACATGAGCATCGATGATCTACCGCCCTTGCGCGAAGTGATTGCAACGCATGACCTAGCTGCCAAGAAATCGCTTGGGCAAAACTTTCTGCTCGACCTGAACCTAACGGCCAAAATTGCGCGACTGGCGGGGGACCTCAGCGGATCAGATGTGCTTGAGATTGGGCCCGGTCCCGGCGGGCTGACACGGGGGCTTTTGGCCGAAGGTGCCCGCCGGGTGCTCGCCATCGAAAAAGACCCGCGCTGCATGGCGGCACTTGCGGATATCGCCGCAGTCTATCCAGGCCAACTGCACGCGATCAACGGCGACGCGCTCAACGTGAACCCGCGCGACCACCTGACGCCACCAATCAAAATCGCCGCCAACCTGCCCTATAACGTCGGCACCGAACTGCTGGTGCGCTGGCTGACGCCCCCTGAATGGCCGCCCTTCTGGACCAGCCTGACGCTGATGTTCCAGCTGGAGGTGGCAAAACGGATCGTGGCCGCACCCGGCAACAAGGCTTACGGCCGGCTCGCCTTGCTTGCGCAATGGCGGACCGACGCGCGCATCGTTATGGAACTGCCGCCCGAGGCTTTCAGCCCGCCACCCAAAGTCAATTCAGCAGTGGTGCACCTGACAGCCCTGCCCGCGCCCCGGTTCCCCGCCAACCCGGGGACCTTGAACAAAGTGGTGGCGGCGGCCTTCAACCAACGGCGCAAAATGCTCCGGTCCGCACTTAAATCTGTGAGCCCTGATATCGAAGACCACCTGAACACCGTGGGCATCAAACCGACTGAACGTGGCGAACAAGTTGAGCTGGAAGCCTTCTGCGCGCTCGCTCGCAGTCTGGATGCGGGATAGCAGGCGTAGCTTTTATGTCTGACAAAAACCGGGCACAGTGGGCTGGGGCAGAGTGAAGGGAACACATTCAGCAAAGGACAGATCATGGACGTGCAAAGGATCGCAGCATTCAGCCAAGGATCGCAAGGCGGCAACCCGGCCGGGGTCGTTTTGTTGGAAGAGGAGCCAAACGCCGCAGACATGGCCCGCGTCGCAGCAGAGGTTGGATATTCCGAAACCGCCTTTGCCGTGGCGCAGGATGACACCGGCAAAAACTGGCGTGTGCGCTATTTCTCGCCTGAAAGCGAAGTCCCGTTTTGCGGGCATGCGACAATCGCACTGGGTGCCGCACTTGGGCTGCATAGCGGTGCAGGTCAGTACGTACTGACGCTGAACAACGCGTCCATCACCGTCGATGCAGCGCAATCAGCAACAGGAATGGTTGCCACTCTATCGTCGCCACCAACACGCAGCCAAATGATCAGCGAAGCTGAGCTGCAAGACGCATTGGCCCTTTTCAACCTCTCTGCAGACGACCTAGACCCGCAATTGGCCCCTGCCCGTATCCATGGAGGCGCCGATCACCTCGTCCTGCCACTCAAGGCGCGCAGCAAGCTGGCTGCGATGGCCTATGACCTTGATGCGGGGCGGGCAATGATGCGGAAGCATGATCTCGTCACCGTGATGCTTTTGGTCATCGAAACGAACCAAACCTTTGTTGCACGAAACGCTTTTGCATCCGGGGGCGTGCTTGAAGATCCGGCAACGGGGGCAGCAGCAGCGGCATTTGCCGGATATTTACGTGATCAAGACTGGGCACATGGCGGAAAATTCACCATCCGGCAGGGCGAAGATATGGGCAGCCCTTCCCTGATTACCGTGACACTGGACAACAACAAAGGAGCACCGGTGCAGGTGTCAGGCAGTACACGGCCCATCACCTAGAGGAACGATCCTTGGAATGATCCCTGCGATAGGGGAATTCACTTTCAGGCTGTCGGTATCGCGTCCGAGACGGTTCAGGTTCCGGACCAGCGATCATCAGCAGGATCGCATTGCAAGCGATCATGGCGATACCTGTCAGCTCAAGAAACCAATTCATCCGCATCGGCCCAAGTTCAAAATTAATCAATCGGTCGAAATGATGAAAACTAGCCGCCCGCATCACGACAAATGTCAGCAGAAAGGCAAATCCGAAAAAGGCTAGCCAAATGCGGGCAAAGCCTTTGCGCAAATTCCACGCAAGAACAGCGACAAACACAAGACTAAAGGCGGCCAGGACCAAGATAAACGTCAGTTGCACGGTCTTGCGTTGGTCGTACCATCCCTGCATCTGAGCCATACACCGGCCGATTGCGGTCAGGGCAGACTGCAAATCCAGCTGCTTGTTCACAGCCAGCAAAGCCAAAAGAACCGTCAGGACAAACCAGAACACGCGTTGCCGCGAGGCGCGCAGGGCCAGCACCACAGCCGATAAAACACCAGCAATGACATAGCAAACCACGGTGATCCAACCCATGAAGGTGGGGTCGCCTATCGTCGGTGACCAAGACCCAAATAGACAATCTTGCAAAGAATCAAACACACAAACGAACCCATACCCAAATATGGGGCCACCCTACAAAGGGTGGCCGCCCGATATCAAACGATATCTGAACCCGGCAATCCCTCGTCGCAAATCGCGGGCTACCAGATGTAAACCTCAAGCGCATCTGCTGCCATCGCATAGCCGGTTTTGCCGAGGTCCGTGGTCTGCAGCTGCGTCCGCATTTTCCCAGTGACCCAGACAGGCTCCCACAAGGCATCGTTGGGCCATGGCTGACTGCTGTCGACCATCACAAGTTGATTGGCGGGCGGTGGGGGCGTATGGATACAGGCCCCCACGTAAGGGACAAGCATGAAGCTGGTCACGCCCTGAGCACCGACATCGAAGGGGATGATAAACCCCGGCATCTTGATGTATGCCCCGTCCAGATCGTCATTCAGCTTCACCGCATTGGCATCGTAAATCGGGTTCCATGTATCATTCACAAGGTCGATCTCGCCTTCGCCGATGATCTCGGAATATGCGACGCCCGGGGGAATCAGGTCTTCCCAGTCCAGTTCGCGTGGTTTCGCGGGCGCAGCCACCTGCGGTGCATCTGCCCCCTTAGATACCAGCATCATGGCCGGTACAGCGGCAGCACCTGCTGTTAGCATTAATGCTGTCCTGCGATTTAGCATGGCCCGTACCTCGTCACTCACATCACGACTTAACCATCATACCATCAGCAATAGACATCCGGTAAGCACGAATTGCGGGCACAAGGCTCACAATTGCGCCAGCACAGACAACCCCAACAATAGCCCAAAGCTCGCGCGCACTGGGCGCATCAATTGGCAACCACAGGCCAAAGGCACTATCGAGAATGGGCTGTGCAATGATCAACCCGATATATAGAAGCAGCAAACCAAGCAGCGCACCAATAGCGGCCATGAGCATCGCCTCAATTACCAGCATGCTCATGATCGTAGCCGGTCGGGCACCCATCGCACGAAAGATCGCCATCTCGCGGCGCCTTTCGTTCAGACTGGAAAAGATGGTGGCCATCATCCCGATAAGTGCAGTGACCACGACCATCGCCGACACCGCAAACAAGGCTGTTTCCGCGATACCAACGATGCCCCAGAGTTCCTGTAACGCCACACCAGGCAAGATCGCAAGAAGTGGTTCGGCGCGGTATTCATTGATGGCCCGTTGCAAAGCAAAGGTTTGCAGCGGACTTTCGACGCCAATCAACGCGGCAGTGACCGCCTTGGGGGTCAAATCCATTTCGCGGATCACGTCAACAGGCGTAGATTGGCCGGGTACTTGCGCCCCACCCTGCCAGTCGACATGGATTGCTTCTATGGCCTCCATGCTGATGATCACGGTACGGTCCACTGGTGTGCCAGTCTTCTCCAGAATGCCGGCCACCCGGAATGGCTGGTCTTTGTGCTCTGCAAATGACGCCAACCCATGGGCAACGATGATTGGATCATCGATACGATACCCCAATGTCGCGGCAACGTCCGCCCCAATGACAGTGTCAAACAGGTCATCCATAATGGCCCCGTCAGACAGGACCAGCGATCTGCCTTGACGGTATTTATAATGGGCGAAGAAAGCCTGTGTTGTACCCATCACCCGGAATTGCCGATGGCTATCACCCAGCGAAATTGGGACAATCCAGTCGACCTCGGGGCGTGCTGCGATGTCTTGATAACTTTTCCAAGTGACGTTGTTCGTGGCATTGCCAATGCGAAAGACAGAATACAACAACAACTGCACCGATCCGGCGCGCGCGCCAACAATCAGATCCGTACCCGAGATCGTATCAGCGAAACTGGCCTTCGCACCACTGCGGACCATTTCAACCCCAAGAAACAAAGCCACCGACAGGGCGATGGCCAAGATGGTCATGCCCACCGTCAACGCCCGGGCCATAAGCGAAGCAAGGGCGAGCCGGACCATCATGCGGCGGCCCTTTGGACGTCAGCAATATCATCCAAGCGGATGACCCGGTCAAAGCGATCACCCAGTCTGGGGTCATGGCTGACCATTAAAAGGGAAGTCTGATAGGTCTGGGTTTGGGCAAATAAGAGTTCGAGAAAGGCAGTCTGGCTGTTAGCATCAAGGGCCGAGGTCGGTTCGTCTGCGATGATCATCGGCGGTTGCCCTATCAAGGCGCGAGCAACAGCAACCCGCTGCTGTTGACCGACGCTTAGCGCG
The DNA here is from genome assembly GCA_947501555.1 of uncultured Paracoccaceae bacterium. Lineage (GTDB taxonomy): Bacteria > Pseudomonadota > Alphaproteobacteria > Rhodobacterales > Rhodobacteraceae > Yoonia. The sequence continues at coordinate 395,489 of CANMWG010000001.1, read as the reverse complement.
GCAGCTTTGGCTTTGGTCACACCCTCAGGCAACCCAAGGGCTGTGCATAATTCTGCGGCTTGAGCCATGGGGTCCGGAACACGGCTGCGTCGTGCAGGTGCGAAACGCAGCGGCAAAGCAATATTGTCGGCAACAGAACCAAAGGGAAGCAGATTAAACTGTTGAAAGATAACACCAATCTGCTCACCGCGAAACTTGTCGCGCGCTCTGGCAGATAAGGTCGTGATGTCTGTCCCGGCAATGGAAACGCAGCCCTGATCGGGCAGGATGGTGCCGCAAATCAACGACAAGAGCGTTGATTTCCCAGACCCGCTTTCGCCAAGCAGTAGGACCGTTTCGCCTTTGGACACTTTGAACGTGGGCACAGTCAGCGCAAAAGACGCAGGTCCGCGCCAACGATAGGCCAAGTTTTGGATGTCGAGAACGGTTTCGGCCACTTTTGCTCAGCCATCCAAGTCGAGACGCGGGGCATCGCGCGCGACTTCGAAGGCCTGCGCCCCTTCTGACGTGATAATCTGCACTTCAACTTCTAAGGCATTGGGGAACACGTCGAAATAGGCGAATGTGATCTCGGTCAACGCCTCTGGGGTGTCGCAGTTCAGGGTATATTCGGCATGAAACTCTGTGTGGCCGGCTTCGTCGGCGTGGTCTGCATGATCGTCATGCGCTTCGTGATCATGCGCGTCATCTGCGTGGTCGTCGTGATCATCCTCGTCGTGGGCGTGATCGTCATGATCGTCATGATCGTCTTCTTCATCATGGGCATCACCCCCCTCTAGCTCTGCCTCGGCTAGGACAACGGTACAGGCCGCTGCCGCAGGCATGACAAACAGGTCAAGCGGGGCGGAAAGTGTCGCAATCGCTTGGTCAATTGCGGCAATATCTGCGTCACTCTCTGCGGCATATTCAAACCCGACGATATCGGCGCCCGGGGCCTCAAACGCCATCGCAACAGTGCCGCCCTCAATCGCTATGTTCAGCGTCCCGACGCCGTGTTCATGCGCATCAAGTTGGCGGGTTTCTTGTGCAACTGCTGGGAGGGCCGCGACGACCGCCGTAAAATATAATGCACGTTTCATGATGTCTCCGATAGGTCAGGATAAAGATGGGTCAGGCGGCGCAATCGCTGCATTGCCCATAGATTTCAACGATGTGGCGTTCGGCCCGAAAGGCGTTCTTTTTAGTCAAGGCAGTGAGCTTCGATAAAAGCCCGCTGCCATCATGTTCTTCGACCGCACCGCAATCTTCGCAGAGGACTAAGACGGGCAGATCTTCGACATGGTGACAGCGACATGGGACAAAGGCCTTGATTGTTTCTAACCGATGCACCTTGCCTTGCTCAGTCAACGCAGACAGCGTCCGATACACCGTCGGCGGAGCGATATCAGGCTCGCAGACACGTAGCTGGTCAAGAATTTGGTAGGCTGTCATTGGTCTCACAGACGCTCTTAGAACATTCAGAACATCTATTTGCCGAGTTGCAGCGCGCTTCCTCATAAATGAACCTCCGTTGCGGCAAGTATTTATTTTATAAAGTAACAAACAGCAAGATGGGTAAGGACACTCACACTTAACGGTGAACTCCGCCCGCAGAGCTATGCGCGCACGTCACCCGCACGCTTTTAGACAACTGCGTCAGCGCGCTCCAATACCTGGCGCGCAGCCGCGCGTGAGCATAGCCGTTGGACGGGCACAGCGGTCTCACCCAACGCGCCCGCTATCGCCTGCGCGAACTGATCACCTTGCGTCAAAGCGCGCCAAGCAAAGCGGCACTGTCGCACCCCAGGCCAATCGCGGTTTCCGGCGGGATGCTCTGGGCGGGTTTGGCCCACATAACGCAAGCTACGCATCACCACGCGCCAAAACCGGAGAGACGCGGGTAGGTCCAACCAGATTACAAGATCGGCCCGCTGCAGAACCGGTCGGATCAGAATTGACGGACCTCCCTCCAATAACCACGCCTCATCCGCGATCAAACCGACCAACTCCGCCTGCACAGCCGCGCGAGATCGCTGTCGCCAACCGGTCTTCAACGCCAAAGCGTCGTTGCAAATGATTGGCAGTCCCTGGGACTGGCCGAACCTTTTGGCAAACCATGTCTTGCCAGCGCCATTAGCCCCAACGACAACCACCCGGCGCATCAAATTTCTAGAAATTTGATCCCCCTCAACAAAAAGCCCCCCGAAATCGGAGGGCTTTGTCATCACTCTGCGGCCTCTGGGGTGCCGCTGTCATCTGGGGTCTCGCGCGGCTTGCGCGGGGCCCGCGGGCGGCGCGGTCGTTTAGGTTTTTCCTCTGGGGTCTCGACCAAGCCTGAATCCACCTCACCGGCCAATTCAAGATCGGGCTGATCACTTCCGGGTTGCTGCGGTTCAGCAGCTATAGATGCGGGCTGATTGGTCTCGTTTTCCTGGGCCTTCAGGCGTTCCTGCCTTTCGCGATCCCGTTCGGCCTGACGCTCGCGGTTTTGGGCTTCCTGCTCTTCGCGCTTGCTGTCCACCTCGCGTTGGGCTTCGGCCAACAAACGGGTGTAATGCTCGGCGTGCTGGGCGAAGTTTTCGGCATCAACACGGTCGCCGGACAAAACGCCATCCCGGTGCAATTGGTTGTACTTCTCAATAATCTGCTGCGGGGTGCCGCGCACCTTCCCGTCAGGACCCGAGCTATCAAAGACCCGGTTGATGATATTGCCACCCGACGGGCGGTTGTTGCGGTTTTTATTCCGCGACCGTGACTTCGATGATCTCATAGGTGTGCTTTCAAGCCTTTGGCTGTCGGTGCGCTGGCCGGTCATCGCGCTGTCTTGCGCGTCTGGTGTATCTGAGGCCTTGCAATGTTTTTGGCGACTGATCAGGGAAAGATCTTTAATGGACCTTCATCTTCTGATGATTGTGATTAAACACGCAGATCGCCACAAGACAAGTCTAAATTCAACAAAACACGCATTTCTCGCAGTTATCCGCAGTTTTCTTGCCCTGCAGCAGGCCAAATGCCCTGCACAACCCTATCACGGCCATCCAAATCAAGCGTAACAACCACACCGCGAAAACCGGCATCCTTCATCATCTGACTGACGGCACGGGCTTGGGTGGGACCAATCTCAACGATCAAGCGCCCGCCCGGCGTCAGATGCCCCGGCGCACCCGCCACGATCTTGCGGTAGGCGGACAAGCCGTCTGCCTCATCGGTCAGGGCGATCCGGGGTTCGTACAACCGCACCTCGGGCTGAAGGTCATCCATTTCATCGGCAGCAATGTAAGGTGGATTTGACACGATCAGATCAAACAGCCCCCCCACGCCCTGAAACCAATCAGATTCCACAAAGCCAATCCGATCAACCGTTCCATGCGTCACGGCATTCTGCTGAGCAACCTCCAGCGCATCCGAAGAGATATCGGTTGCAATCCCCAAACTGTCAGGTCTTTCGGCCAGCAATGTCACAATCAGTGCGCCACTTCCTGTGCCAAGATCAAGAACTTCAGTAAAGGGCGCATCCAATGCGGCATCAACCAGCGTTTCAGTTTCAGGACGTGGATCAAGGACCCGGCCATCAACGAAAAAGTCGCGGCCATAAAAAGCCCGCGACCCAACGATATGGCTGGCTGGCTCACCCATTCGCCTGCGAGAACCAAGAACATACGCGGTCTCAAGCGTCGCTTCGTCAAGCGCGTCATAAGCGAGCAGAGTTAGACGTTCGGCGGGAACAGACATTGCATATGCTAGCAGCAACCGCGCCTCTCTGGCTGGATGTTCAACAATAACCTCATCCCATGGGACGTCACGTTCACGCTGAAGGTATTCAGTCAGCTCCCGCAACCCATCCTGAACCGTCGTCACGCGCCCATCTCAGCCAACAAGGTCGCCTGCGCATCCGCCTGCAAAGCAGCGATGATCTCTTCCAGGTCGCCCTGCATCACCTGCCCCAGACTATACAAAGTCAGGTTAATCCGGTGATCCGTCATCCGGCCCTGTGGAAAATTATAGGTGCGAATACGCTCAGACCGGTCGCCAGAGCCCACCTGAGATTTCCTGTCCGCTGATCGTTCATTATCAACGCGCTGGCGTTCGAGATCAAACAGGCGGGTCTTGAGAACCTGCATCGCAATCTCACGGTTGCGGTGCTGGGATTTCTCGGCACTAACCACGATGATCCCTGTCGGTTCATGCAAAATCCGAACGGCACTATCGGTTGTGTTCACATGCTGCCCACCCGAGCCAGAGGCGCGCATCGTATCAATACGAATATCCGAGGGATCAATATGAATATCCACATCCTCGGCCTCAGGCAGGACGGCGACAGTCGCAGCAGAGGTATGCACCCGGCCCTGGCTCTCGGTCTCGGGGACGCGCTGGACGCGGTGGACCCCGCTTTCATACTTCATCTTGGCAAAGACACCGTCCCCGGCGATGCGGGCGACAACTTCTTTGATGCCACCCAGCTCAGACAGGCTTTGCTCCAAAATTTCGAACTTCCAGCCCTGCCCTTCGGCATAACGCTGATACATGCGCAGCAAATCCGCGGCAAACAGGCCAGCCTCATCGCCACCCGTCCCCGGCCTGATCTCTAATAGCGCGGGACGACCGTCGGCGGCATCCTTGGGCAGCAAAGCAAGCTGAACATCATGCTCCGAAGCCTCTAATGCGGCCTTCAGATCTGGCAACTCCGCCTCGGCCAGCTCCTTCATCTCTGGGTCGCACAGCATGGCCTCGGCGTCCGCGATCTGGCTGATCAGGTCCTTATATGCGGTCACCGTTTCCACGACCGGACGAAGCTCGGCATACTCCTTACCCAACTGGGCAATTTCGGCGCCCGCCGCGCCATCGGCCATCTTGGCTTCCAGAAACTGAAAGCGGTCGATGATCTGTTCTATCTTCTCAGGTGCAATCATAGGACCCCGAGTGGCCGATCAAAGGCGCTCGGTCAAGTGGTCAAGAGACTGCAGCCACTCGACAATGCGCGCGCGATTGACGCCAAGGTCCTTCCGACCAAAGCGCAGACGGCCATGCATGATCAAAAGATCACCGCGGACCGCCACGGTGGTGTGATCGGGAAATCCCATCACGGCAGAGCGGGTCTGAAAAGTCATCATGCCGTCGTCAACACTGCCCTTCAACTTTTCCGTGCGCGGGGTGGCCAAGGCCTGTTCTTCCACGGCGGCCAGCACCTCGGCCGGGGTGGTAGTGATGCGACGGGTACTCAAAAACCCATCATCGCTGGACACATCGCCTGGGCCACTGACATCAGGCAGCTTATGCCATTTCGCAACATTGGTCGGGGCGAGCCGGATATAAGCGATCAAGGCCGCAACGGCGACAATCAGGAAAAGCAAAAAGCGCATGGGGTGTTGGTCCTTCACTGCGGCAGGGTTCTGAGCATCTATAGCGTTTCGACTTTAACCTGAGACATCACGCATCACAAATCGCGTTCGACCTTAAGGGAGAGGCCGAGAATTGTGATAAAGGTCAAACGCGAAACGCTCTAATCGACAGGCGCGCGGTGCAAAAGTAGGCCCGCGCGCTGCAAAAAAGGGCAAGGCATTGTGTAAACCTGGGCAAACGAACAATCCATAATGACATCCTGGGCGCATATGGTATGCTTGAGATATAGCACAAATAGGCGTGGCGACCAAAGATGACCAGAAGAATCGATTTATTCGCGTTGAATAACGGGTCATGTCCAGCCTGCGGGCATGAACACGGACCCAGGTTTGGGGCCTTCACTTGCGTCTATTGCGGGGCCCGCATCGGTGGCGAAGAAGAAAAACGAAGCGATTTCATTCATAATTGGATCTTTTTTAGTATGTCCCCGCGACAAAACGACCGCGCCGCCGTCTACGGAATCATTCTGGTGGTCGCAATATTCGGGTTCTTGTGGGGACTCTCTGCGGTTATGAATTGGTTTACGCCAAGTTAAAGCAATCGATCTTTAACCTAAATCACTGTTTCGCTGCCTCTCCCTGCGGCCCTACGCGAAAAGTGATAAGCGATGTCTCAGGTAAAATGTCGCACGCTATAGGTCAGCCACCATCCGGTCGCAGCACCGCCACGGCAAACAATGCATCGGGATCGGTGATCAACGCATCCAAAGCCCACCCGCTATCCTGCGCCAGCTGCTGCAAGCTCTGCGACGTGAATTTGCGCGACATGCTCACCGCGATGGGCTCGCCGGCGGCGAAGGCAATGTCATGGCCGCCCAGCACCGCAGTCTGCGCCTTGGTTGAGACCAAAGACATTTCAATGCGGGCGGCATCGGCGTTCCATCTGGCCTGATAATCAAAAGCGGACAGGTCAAATGTCGCGCCCAGCTCTCTGTTCAGCCGGACCAGAATATTGCTGATGAACCTGGCGGTCACGCCCGCCGGGTCATCATAGGCCGGAACCAAGATCGCGGGTTCTTTGACCAAATCAACCCCCAGAATAAAGGCGTCAACATGGGGCCAAGCCCGGGCGCGCGACAGCAGCAACCGGGCGGCCTCGGGGGTGATGTTGCCAATGGTCGACCCGGGGAAAAAGCCCACCTTGGGCACCTCAGACAGGGCCCGCGGCATATGGACCGGGTGCAAAAAATCGCCCACAACGGGGGCCACAGACAAAGAGGGATAACGCCGGCGCAGATCGGCGGCCGTCTCTTGCAAAAACGGACCCGAGATATCAATTGGAACATAAGTCCCGATATGGGGACCGTTTTCAAGCAAAAGGCGGGTCTTGACGCTGGCACCCGAGCCAAACTCAACCAAAGCGCCTCCGGGGGGGACAAGCCCCGCCAACTGAGGCGCATTGGCGCGCAAGATCGCGGTCTCGGTCCGGGTCAGGTAATAGGGCGGGATCGCCGTGATCTCTTCAAACAACGCACTGCCTGCACTGTCATAAAGCCACTTTGGATCAATGTATTTTTGTCGGGCCGTCAGCCCAGCCAATGCGTCATCCAAAAGGGCAGTGTCTGTGACATCAATATGCTTGTTCATGACAGATCCTTCGCCAGACGGAGCCCCATCATCTGCCAACGCTGATGCGGATAGAAAAACGTGCGATAGGTGGTGCGCATTTGGGCACGCGGGGTCGCACAGGACCCGCCGCGCAACACACGCTGATTGACCATGAACTTGCCATTATATTCGCCTAGCGCGCCTTCAGGCGCACGGAACCCAGGGTATGGGGCGAAATCCGAGGCAGTCCACTCCCACACATCGCCCCAAACACCATCCCCAGGCAATGGACGCAAAGCGCCCGTGTTGTCGGCCTCGCCCATCAAATTGCCGGCAATCGGGCGGTCCTGAAAAGCGGTCTCATGCTCGGCTTCCGTGGGCAGGCGGGCGCCCGCCCAGCGGGCATAAGCGTCAGCCTCGTAATAGCTGACATGGACCACGGGGGCATCAAGGGCAACAGGTTGCGGACCGCGTAAGGTAAAGGTCCACCATTCATCATCCTGCTGCCACCAGTAAAGCGGATGCTGCCAGTCTTCGCGCTGCGCAACCGCATGGCCCTCCATCAACCAATGGCGGGGGTCGGCATAGCCACCATCGGCCATAAAGGCGATCCAATCGCGGTTGGTGACCGGGCGATCGGCCATCTGGAAAGGGCGTAAAAACACCTGATGACGGGGGCCTTCGCAGTCATAGGCAAAGCCTGCGCCGTCATGACCAATCTCAACCAGACCGCCCGCATGCTGGGTAAAGCGCAGCGGCACTTCCGACGTGACAGGCAGTGGAATCGGGTCCTGATAGGCAGGCAGAAGCGGATTGAAGCTGAGCGCATGGAGCAGATCGGTAACCAACAGCTCTTGATGCTGCATCTCATGATGGCAGCCCAGCTCAACCAAACCTGCAATCTCATCGGCGTCCGACCGGGGTGCGGCTAAAAGAGCGGCCAAAGCATCCTCAACGTGGGCGCGATAATCGCGGACGGCCTGCACATCGGGACGGGACACCAATCCGCGCTTGTCACGGGCATGGCGTGGGCCGGCCTGCGTGTAATAGGAATTGAACAAGAACGCGAAACGGTCATCCGGCGAGACATAATCCGGGACCCGGGGCTTCAGGATGAACTCCTCAAAAAACCAAGTTGTATGCGCCAAATGCCATTTCGCTGGCGAGGCATCTTCCATGCTCTGCAGCATCATGTCTTCGGGTGCCAATGGTGCGGCCAACGCATCGGTACGGCTGCGGGTCGATTCAAAAAGCGAGACGATATCAGTGGTGTAATTTGGCTTCAGTGCTGTGGTCATAGGGCTCTCCCGTTTGGCCCCAATGTGGAGGCCAAGCGACAAGGCCACCAATCAATATTCTGCTATCCGATGTAACAGGCAGGAATACGCGGATTGGCACCATAGTTCATGTCCCAATTCATGTCGTCAACCTGGATGGTGGGCATCCCCAACTTATGACCAAGGCTGGCCACCACCACGATGCGCACCTTGGCCTATTCAATGCGATCAAAATGCATGCCAGACAGAGCAAAATGGCTGTAGTGGTCCAGCTTCCCTTCGCGCAATTGAAAATCTTTTTGGGACGGCATATTTCTATCCAGAAACTGGCGTTCGATGAAAAACCATCTCAAGAAGGGCCGCATTCATGTCGACACCAACGCCAACGCTCTACATGCTGTGCGGTAAGATTGCAGCAGGCAAATCGACTCTGGCAGCGAATTTAGCGACCGCGGACAACACGGTTCTGATCGCAGAGGATGAGTGGCTTGCCACGCTCTTTCCCACGGAACTCAAAACACCAAAAGACTATTTACGGTGTGCAACGAAATTACGGACTGCAATGGCACCACACATCGTCGCCTTGCTGAACGCTGGGCTGTCCGTAGTTCTGGACTTTCAGGCCAATACTGTCGAGAGTCGTGCATGGTTGCGCGGTTTGCTGGATCAAACCGATATGGATCATCAGTTTCACGTTCTGATACCACCGGATGATCTGTGTCTGGCACGCTTGCAACGACGAAACGAAAGCGGCCTTCATCCATTCACAGTGACCGAAGACCAGTTTCATCAGTTCAATGCCTACTTTAGTTCGCCAACGCCCGACGAAGGCTTCAACCTGATTACTCACGACACAGAATAGGCGAACCGGGGCCAGTGCTGCCCCCGCTCTATTAGCTTAGATGGGTTGGGTTTGATTTTGGGTCATCCAGAGCAAGTCGAACAACAACGACGCAGCAGATACAGCAGAAGCAGTAGTCCGAACGCTGTTCCAGAACGTCCACCGTGGCAGGTACGTGTCAGTCCACTACGCGCTTGCTTCGGCAGAGTAAGCCTCCATGCCTGCAAGCGTTTCATTCATAGGCACGTTGAAAAACACAGTCACGCCGAAGCATCGCACAAAGTAGATCAAACCCGCCACAACGAACAGGGCCCCGGGCCCGTTTCCAACTACAAGTCCACCATATACAGCGATCGCTGGCGAAACGTGTGCCATGCTAATGAACAACGTCATGAAGAGCGCATTGTGCACTGCCATGCAGCCCTATGATGAAAGAAAGGCGGCTTATGCCGTTTTCCCAACATCAAAGTGTGATCGTTTCGTGACACGCCGCTCTTGACCTACTAAGACGGGGGCACACCAGTACCAACGGATTCGGAGCCGCCCTCTTGTCCAATCAGATGCCCCCCGCCCATCCTTTTGATGACGATAAACTGCGGGAGGAATGCGGCGTGTTTGGCGTTGTCGGTGTTACCGATGCAGCCAACTTTGTGGCCCTCGGCCTGCATGCCCTGCAACACCGGGGCCAAGAGGCAGGTGGAATCGTCACCCACGCTCCGGATACCGGGTTCAACCAGCAGCGCCGCATGGGCCTTGTACGCGACAACTTCACCAGTTCAGGCGTGATGCAGCTCTTGCCCGGCAGCATTGGCATCGGCCACGTGCGCTATTCCACGGCTGGCTCAAAAGGCCAGACGGCAATGCGCGATGTGCAGCCGTTCTTTGGTGAATTCTCTATGGGTGGTGCCGCCATCGCCCATAACGGTAACATCACCAACGCCATGTCCCTGCGCCGTGAACTGATTGAGCGCGGGTCGATCTTCCAAAGCTCGTCTGACAGTGAATGTATCATCCATCTGATGGCGCGTTCCATGGGCCGCACGATCCCGGACCGGATGGAAGAGGCCCTGCGCAAGGTTGAAGGCGCGTTTTCCATCGTGGCCATGACCCGGACCAAGATCATCGGCTGTCGCGATCCATTGGGTGTGCGCCCATTGGTTTTAGGCAAGGTTGGCGACGGCTGGGCGCTGTCCTCTGAGACCTGCGCGCTTGACATCATCGGTGCCGAGTTCGTGCGTGAAATCGAGCCTGGCGAAATGGTTGTTATTACGGCCAAAGGCGGGGTCGAAAGCCACTTCCCCTTCCGGCCGAACCGGTCGCGTTTTTGCATTTTTGAGCATGTCTACTTCAGCCGCCCCGACAGTATTCTCGGCGGACGCTCGGTCTATGAAACCCGTGAAAACATAGGACGTGAACTGGCCAAAGAAGCACCCGTGGACGCTGATCTGGTCTGCCCCGTTCCCGACAGCGGTACGCCTGCAGCGATTGGGTATTCGCTGGAATCCGGCATCCCTTACGCGATGGGTATCATCCGGAACCAATACATGGGCCGGACGTTTATTGAACCCACTGAAAGCATCCGCAACATGGGTGTGCGCCTGAAACTGAACGTGAACCGCGCGCTGATCAGAGGCAAACGGGTGATCTTGGTCGACGACAGTGTTGTGCGTGGGACGACCAGCCGCAAGATCAAGGAAATGATCCTTGATGCAGGTGCCGCCGAGGTACACTTCCGGATCGCAAGCCCTCCAACAGCATGGCCTTGTTTCTACGGGGTCGACACGCCGCAACGCGAAAAATTGCTGGCCGCGACCATGACCGAAGATGAGATGCGCAAGCATCTAGGTGTGGACAGCCTAAAGTTCATCTCGCTTAACGGCCTATATCGGGCGGTGGGCCAAGCAGACGGCCGCGACGACAGTGCGCCGGCTTACTGTGACGCTTGTTTCTCGGGGGAATACCCGGTCGCCCCGTCCGATATGATCGAACAGGGGTTCGAGGCGAAAGCTGCCGCCGAATAGGCTAAAGCTCTAACGCAGCAGCCGTCTTTTTCCCGACTATCCCATCAACGACCAATTGTGCACGGTGTTGGAACTCCATCACAGCGCTTTTGGTATCCTTGCCAAAAATTCCGTCGACATCGATATCCATCGCCAATTTCAGGTTCAGCTTTTCCTGTAGTGCCTCAACCTCTGGCCCCCGATCCCCAAGGGTTAGGGTTCCATGGGCGGTGCCGGTGGATGCCGGTGTTCCAAACGCGCCCGCCTCGGACCATTCGCGGACAAGTTGCTCGGAAGCTTCAAAATGCATGGCGTCTTCGGTGCGGAATGCAGCCCCCCAAAAGAACTTGTGTCGGTTAAAGATCGGGGCAATCGCCAACAGACCACGTTGGGTGCGCCCATCGCCGCGCCGGTCCAGCTTGCCTTCGATTTTCAAATCAATCGCAGTACCCCATGAATGGTTCGAAATCGCGGTTCTTGATCCGCGCACAAGGCGGCAACACAGCATACCGGCGCTAGACAGCGCATCGTGAACCGTGGGTTCTTCGGCTTTGATGTCTGCCATGATCTTTTGCAGCGTGGCGACCGCCGGCTTTAAACCGGTCGCCCGAAATGGGCCCAGATCGGCGGTTTCCATCATGTCTGCGATGCGTTGATTGGTCGGGCCACGGCATTCCTGATCGTAGGTACCGCGCGGATTGCCGATCAGCGACAACATGGTTGCGTTGCGCGATGACCGTAACGCGCCATTGATACTGCGCCGGTCAATACCGTGTTCGTCAAAAGAAATCGTATTCGAGATAGAGGACATGAAATTACTCCTGTTTCAAATGGATACCGCGCAACAGACTTTGAAAATTTGCCATAAGATCCGGGGCGAAATGGCCCCAATGCGCGAAATTAATGCGTCATTGTCGCCCTAAAGGGGTTAAAAATCAAGTTGCGCTAGAAATTCACTGTCATGAAATCTTCACATCCGCCCCCCTTTACGATGTTCGCCAGCGCTTGCTACACGCGCTTGAAAGAAACGAGGAACCGCCATGACCACAGTCATCCACCACAATCCAGATTGCGGCACCTCCCGCAATGTCCTCGCCGTCATTCGTGCATCTGGCACTGAACCTGTCGTGATCGAATACCTTCAGACCGGCTGGACACGACCGCAGCTACAGGCCCTCTTTGCAGCAGCCGACCTGACACCGCGCGACGCGTTGCGCACATCCAAGTCGCCCGCCGAGGAATTGGGCCTGCTTGATCCAAGCGTCTCGGACGCGGCATTGCTCGACGCCATGATAACCCATCCAGTGCTGGTGAACCGACCTATCGTCTGCACCCCCAAAGGAACAGCCCTTTGCCGCCCCTCCGAGGCCGTGTTGCCCTTGCTGGAAACCCCGCTTACCGAACCTGTTTACAAAGAAGACGGCAGCGCAATTGTGACCCCTTGATCGTGCTGCATTCCGCGACGGCACCCCAGAAAACCCTGCGTCAACGCTGGGATGCGCGGCTGTTCAGGCCAATCGGCATCTGCCAAGACACCGCGTAACAAAATAATCGATGCGGTATCCCAATGTCAGAAACAACCCCGGCTCTTGTGGCCGTCAATGCCACGCGGCCTGATGTGCTTGCCCTGCGTAGCCTTACAGTCATCGGCGTGATGCAAGCGCATGATGGCAAGGCAGCGATCCTGCGCTCGGGGCGTGGGCAAATCGCGCGCGTACAGGCTGGCACACGGGTTTTTGGTGTCACCGTCACAGCAATAGGCGACGATCATGTCGTGCTGGCAGACAGATCAGGCCAAACCCAAGCGGTTGGGGTGCCCGGCAGCTAAGGCTTGACGCCGCCGCTGCTTCGGCACATCACCCCAACCATGACACAGACAGCACTTATCACCGGCGCATCGCGCGGCCTTGGGGCAGCATTGGCTAAGGCCCTTGCCCCCACCCATCACATCATTGCGGTCGGTAAAACCGTCGGTGCCTTGGAAGAACTTGACGACGCGATCCAAGCCGCCGGTGGCGCCGCCACGCTGGCCCCAATGGATATCACAGTGGATGAGGCCATGCAGCAGCTGTGCCGCGGAATATTTGACCGATGGGGCACGCTTGACCTGTGGCTCCACACAGCCATTCATGCAGCCCCCCTGGCACCTGCCGGTCATATCGGCCCCAAGGACCTGACCAAATCCATCGCAGTGAATATTGAGGCCGCATCGCGCCTGATTGCCTATGTCAGCCCGCTTTTGGGCGCAAAAGGGCGGGCTGTATTCTTTGACGACCCGCGTGGCGGGCAACAGTTCTTTGGATCTTATGGGGCAACCAAGGCCGCACAGATCGCTCTGGCGCGCAGCTGGCAGGCAGAGACCGTCAAGACAGGGCCGAAAATCGATATCCTAACGCCAGATCCCATGCCCACAGCCACCCGTGCCCGGTTCTACCCTGGCGAAGATCGCGCGCCCCTGACCAACCCCACGACCGAGGCCGCGAGGTTACTCCCGCTCATCTTAGGGGGCTGACCGCCCGGCCTTAGGTCTGTCATGGACGCCTGCCAACCGGATCTTTCCGCAAAATGATCATGGTCATGTGGTCGTATTGGATGACAAGGCTGCAATCAATTCCCTGCCAATATCTCAGCAACTGTGATAGTAAGTGGAGAATGACCGATGGACGTATTTCATGCAAAGGTCGCTGCAGATTTGCACCTAAAGGGCGCGTCAACTGAAGATGCGTTCTACGATCAACACGGCTGCGAAAGGCTTTTATTCCTACGCACAATGGCGAAAGGAATAAGGCTACCGAAAGCGTTACGATACAACAACTTATTCCCTATTTTGCGAAGAAATGAACCGTAAACATAAATGACGCAATCAGCGAACGACACGACCGAACATTCGGCGATAATGGATGTGATCGCATGCGAAACTGACATGTTTTTACGCCACGACTTTGAAGGCTGGGCTGCATGTTGGGTGCAAGATGACCGCGTGCGAGAAGTCTGCATTTCATCATCTTTCGGGGCAACTGTACTTGAAGGATGGGACAAGCTGCGTGACTACATGCGAAACGTCATGGCCAGTGGTGCCGTTTGCAATATCTCGGAAACTGAGCGGTTCAATATCAACATCACAGTCAGCAGCGACATTGCTCATGTTGTTTTTGATGAAAACTCCAAGAACCCAAGTGGACAGATCGAACAGACATTTGAAACCCGGGTTCTCGAACGGTCAGGTGACACCTGGCGCATTCTCTACGCCTCATTTGTACTTCGCGGGCATCAACAAATCGATACACGCAGGCTGTCTGTGGACGCAAAGGGTGAAGTGCTCTGTGCGCCAGAGGCCGCGCGTTCGCAGCTTGAAAGCCATCCGGGTCTTCAGATCATCAATAATCGGTTGCGCGCCACGAAACCGGCATGGGACAAGATCCTCCAGGCCGGTCTGAAATGCGCTGCCGAACAGCACGGGTACTTTCAGCATTATCGATACATGATCGAAAGCGGACGAAACTTCCGCCTGCCAATTGTCTTGGGCGAAACGGACGAAGGCAGCGTGGCAGTTTGCGTGCTCTTTGTTAGAGATGGGCAAACCTTTGTCGAAACCCAGATAGACGGTGATATTGACGCGCGTCTGAGCGTAGCCAAAGTTGTATTCGGGCTTTCTGAGGGGCAGATGTCACTCATCCAATGCATCGTATCTGGCGTTAACTTGACGGCCGCTTCAGACGCCTTGGGCATCAGTGTCAATACCGCCAGAACACACCTATCCCGGATTTACAGCAAAACGGGCGTCAATTCGCAAACGGCCCTCGTGCGGACCTTGCTAAGTGTCGGATGACGCGGCGATGATAAAACGGCCCTCGCGGTCAAGCGCCGCAGCGCAGGCGTTTTTGTACCTTGGGCTGCGTCTGTGCGGGGTCAGTTGCGCGGGTGCAGATCAAAGTCACCTGCCATACCGTTGCTTACTTCCTACGGTACCCAGCAACGTGACACTGCCATACCAAGCCGTCTTGCCGTGCCCTGCCCCCTCGCTTAGGAACAAACTAAAGCGAAGGGGCGAATATGCGTATTCTCATCACCAATGACGACGGAATAAATGCCCCCGGGCTGAAGGTCTTAACCGATATTGCACACGCAGTCGCAGGCCCTGAAGGGGAAGTCTGGACAGTCGCGCCCGCATTCGAACAATCCGGGGTAGGCCATTGCATTAGCTACACCCACCCCACGATGATCGCCGAGCTGTCAGATCGGCGCTTTGCGGCAGAAGGCTCACCCGCTGATTGTGTGCTCGCAGGGCTCTATGACGTGCTGACCGACACCCCGCCCGATCTGATCCTTTCGGGGGTCAACAGAGGCAATAATGCCGCCGAAAATACACTTTACTCTGGCACAATTGGCGCCTGTATCGAAGGGGCACTGCAGGGCGTCCGTTCCATAGCACTTTCGCAATTCTTTGGACCGGACAATGCCAATCTGGAAAATCCGTTTGAGGCAGCAGCCCAGCATGGTACGGCAACGGTACAGGCATTGCTCAATGACAGTCTTTGGGATGATGCGGATTATAAGCTGTTTTATAACGTGAATTTCCCTCCCGTGGCGGGCGAAGCTGTCAAAGGCATGGCCGCCACGACCCAAGGATTCCGAACAAACGCAAGGTTCCGTGCCGAGGCGCAGACATCGCCAACAGGGCGCAAGTTTCTGTGGGTCCGCGGTGGGCCGCAACAGGAACCGACTGCACCCGGAACCGATGCGGCGGCCAATTTGGAAGGCTATATCTCGGTGACGCCCATGCGGGCAGATTTGACCGATTATGATATGATGGGGCGCTTGCAAGGGGCGCTCACGTGACATTCGACGCGGCTACGAAAATGCAGTTCCTCTATGCATTGCGCAGCAAAGGTGTCACCGACGCCCGCGTGCTGACCGCGATGGAGCAAGTCGACCGTGCTGATTATGTCAAAGGCACCTTTGCAGACAGAGCCTACGACGACATGCCCTTGCCGATTGCTTGTGGGCAAACGATCAGCCAACCCTCTGTTGTTGGTTTGATGACACAGGCGCTGCAGGTCGAAGCGCGCGACAAGGTGCTCGAAATTGGGACCGGATCCGGGTATCAGGCCGCGATCCTGTCCCGACTGGCACGCAGGGTGTATACGGTCGATAGATACCGGAAACTGGTCCACGCGGCACGTGCGGTCTTTGAGATGCGCGATTTCAGCAATATCACCACATTCACAGCCGATGGCAGCCACGGGTTCGAAGAACAGGCTCCATTCGACCGGATCCTTTTGACGGCGGCAGCCGAGGACCCACCAGGGCCGCTTTTGGCGCAATTACGGGTTGGTGGGATCATGGTTTTGCCGGTGGGACAGTCGGACGCGGTGCAAAGTCTGATCCGTGTGACACGGCTTGAGAACGGGTATGACTACGATGAATTGCGTTCTGTGCGTTTTGTCCCCTTGCTAGAAGGGCTCGGACAAGAGTAAACTAACACAAAATATAGTACGACCCCGGCAACAAGGGGCGGCTAGGCACAAGGAGCGGTATGATGGCAAAAGGGCAAAACCCCGTAAGACGCGTATTAATGGCAGGTGTAGCATTGGCCGCACTGAGCGCATGTGATGACTTTGATTTTGACCTGCGGGATAATGGTGGCGGTTTCGACACCACGCGCGCGGTCCAGGATCTGCCTAACAGGCCCAGGCCTGATGATCGCGGCGTGATTTCATACCCCAATTATCAGGTCGTCGTGGCCCGGCGTGACGACACAATCCGGGGGATTGCGATCCGGCTGGGGCTCGATGCCAATGAATTGGCCGAATATAACGGGATCGAACCTGACACAATCCTGCGGCGTGATGAGATCATCGCCCTGCCCACACGGGTGACTGAACCCTCACCTGCCACTGGCGCAGACGGCACGGGCCCCATTCAGCCCTTTGATGTAGCGGCGGTCGCCACGACAGCGCTCAACCGGGCGGATGCGGCGGGTGGTGTCACAGCAACACCGCTTGCCCCGGCTGCCACTGCGACACCAGTTGCTGCAACACCTGTCGCGCCTGATGCGCCACGTGGCGTCGAGCCGATCCGGCATCAGGTCGCACGTGGTGAAACGGCCTTTTCCATTTCACGGCTTTACAGCGTTCCTGTGGCAGATATCGCGGAATGGAACGGGCTCGATAGCCAATTCACAATCCGCGAAGGGCAATTCTTGTTGATCCCACAAGGGGGTACCGCACCTGTCGCAACACCTGCAGCCGTCGTGACAGAACCCGGCGTTGGGACAGAAACACCCGTACCGCCAAGTGCAACAACACCACTGCCCACTGTGGCGCCTGCTGTTGCGACCCCGGTCGCACCCCCTGCCCCAGACCTTGGTACCCCGGCACCGACAGAAACCACGGCAAGCCGCTTTGTGGCCCCCGTGCAAGGCAGCATCATTCGTGGCTATGCACCCGGTAGCAATGACGGGGTCGACTTTGGGGTGGCCGCTGGCACCGATGTAAAGGCCGCTGATGGCGGCACCGTGGCCGCCGTGACAACAGATACCAGCGGCGGATCAATCGTTGTGATCAAGCATAGCGACGGGTTGCTGACGGTCTATACGCAGATGGACAGCCTGACAGTGTCCAAGAACGAAAACGTCAGCCGCGGCCAGACAATTGGCAAGGTCCGGGCTGCCGAGACGCCGTTCTTACACTTCGAAGTCCGGCGCGGATTGCAAAGCGTCGATCCAACAGACTTTCTTCCATGAAAAAGGCGTAAGATGGGTTTAAACCCATCTTACGTGACACAAACGCCCTTGCGCCCTGCAAGATCGATAAAATACTGCCACGCGACCCGGCCCGACCGGCTGCCGCGCGTGGCTTGCCATTCGATCGCCTCGGCACGCAAGGTGGCATCATCAATAGCGACGTCATAAGCATCGCAATAGCCCCGGATCATTGCCAGATATTCATCCTGATCACAGGGATGAAAACCCAACCAAAGGCCAAACCGGTCCGAAAGCGACACCTTTTCTTCAACAGCCTCAGATGGTGAAATCGCTGTCGAACGTTCATTCTCGATCATATCGCGGAGCATCAAGTGACGCCGGTTTGATGTTGCATAAAGCACCACATTGTCGGGCCGCCCTTCAATGCCGCCGTCCAAAACCGCCTTCAACGATTTGTAATGGGCATCATCATGGCCAAATGAAAGATCATCGCAAAACAGGATGAACCGCTCTTGCGCGCCACGCAAAAGGGCCAGACACCGGCCAATGCTGGGCAGATCCTCACGTTGAACTTCAACGATCTTTAACGCCGGATAATCTGCTTGCAAAGCGCCATGTATCGCCTTGACCAGGCTGGATTTCCCCATGCCTCGCGCGCCCCAAAGAAGGGCATTGTTTGCAGGCAGCCCTGCCGCAAACTGCGCGGTATTGGCCATCAAGGTATCACGCGACCGGTCCACGCCAATCAACAGACGAACATCCACCCGATTGACCCGCGCCACAGGCACCAGCCGATCCGGATCTGGCTGCCACACGAAAGCCGTGGCCGCTGCAAAATCGGGCGCAGGGGCCGGCATTGGACTGATCCGCTCCAGTGCATCCGCGATCCGCATCAATTGCTTCTTGGTCACGCCTTTGGGTCCTGCTCGGGGTCAGCGGCAGCAACTTCAGCCACATCCGCATCAGCCTCGTCTTCATCGTCAAGATCGACGTCAAACAGGCTTTCGTCGTCGCCGATGATCCCCTCGGCGCGGGCAGCCCGGTCTTTCTTGCGCTCAACAGCGGCGACCAAATGGATCGAAATCTCATAGAGCCCATAGACTACCACAAACAGGATGATCTGCGTTGTCACATCCGGTGGCGTGACCAAGGCGGCCACAATCAGAATACCAACAACTGCATACTTCCGGGTGCCGCGCAATCCGCGCGAACTGGCCAGGCCAGCGGTGCCCAGCAAGGTCAGCAGTACTGGCAGTTGAAAACATACGCCAAAGGCCACGATCATCTTCAATGTGATATCAAGTGTCTCATTGACCTTACCGTTAAAGACAATGTCGACGCCGGTGTCGGGCAGTTCCGTTCCGCCCACCGCACCGGGTAACAGTTCGGATCCCGGCGGTAGTTCTACAGCCTCTGTCATCAGCGCAGATACAAATGACGGCAAGTCGGCGAAGCCCAGAAAGAAGGCCATCGCCAAGGGAACAACCACGTAATGCGCGAAAGACGCGCCCAAAATGAACAAGAACGGTGAGGCGATGATAAAGGGCAGAAACGCGTTCTTCTCATTGCGGTAAAGGCCGGGTGCCACAAATCGCCAAAGCTGATAGGCAATCACCGGAAACGATAGAGTCAGGCCACCCACCACAGAGATACGGATCAGTGTAAAGAAATACTCTTGCGGGGCTGTGTACTGCATCACCGGGTTGGGGTTGCCCAAATCACGCATCGTTTTTTCAATAGGGCCCAGCAAAAAATCCAATAGCGCGCCGCCAAATGAAAAGCACAGGATCATGGCAACCAAAAAGGCCATGACCGAGTAGATCAAACGCTGGCGCAGCTCTGTCAGATGCTCAAGCAGAGGAGCTGCGCTGTCGTCGATATCGTCAGACGCGCTCATGTGTCAGCCTCTGGCTTAACTTTGGGCGGTGGGCCGGCGGGTGGTTCGCCCGCTGCAATCGCGGCATCCTCGGCTTCACGGGCTTTGCGTTCGAGGGCGGCTTTGGCCATAGCATCGCTCATCTTTTCTTTGGCAGCCTGACGTTCGGCAGACAAGGCTTCGGTCGCCGGGCCTTTGGTCATGCCCGTTGCTTCCTTGATCTTGTCGACACCGAATTTCTGCGGGTTCGCGGCAGCCTTCAACGTGTTGTTGATATCCTTCACGCCGGATTCGTCCGCCGCCTGTTCCATCGCCCGCGAAAACTCACGTGCCATCATCCGGGCTTTCCCTGTGAATTGCCCAACCGTGCGGAACAAGCCTGGCAGGTCCTTTGGGCCGATCACAATCAGGGCAACCACCCCGACGACCAACATCTCGCTCCAGCCTAGGCCAAACATCGCGGGCGCCCCTATTCTATCAGACTTTGTCTTTTTCTTCTTCAGGCGTCACATCACGCGCTTCGGCCATCGTGTCTTCAATCTCTTTCTTGCCGTCATCCACACCTTTTTTGAAGGCTGTGATCCCCTTGCCGACTTCGCCCATCAGGCTGGAAATCTTGCCGCGCCCAAACAGGACCAGCACCACAACTGCAATCAAAAGAAGGCCAGGAAGACCAATATTATTGAGCATGTCTTTCTCCTTTGCCGGGCAACTGCGGCCCGCTGTCAAATCGTTCTTGGCCCACAGATAGGCCGAGAAAAACCATAAGGGAAGTGACAATGGCACGAAAACAAAGCCGCAAGTGCCTTTTTCACAAAGGATTTTACAATATTGTGCCAAATACTTGTCAGTTGCCAAAAAAATGACAAAACTGGCGCGAATCGAAAGGATCGACATGCGCCGCGCCGACCGTCTAATGCAACTTGTCCAAATTCTGCGCGATGGCACTTTGCACCGCGCAGGCGATCTCGCTGCGGCTACGGACGTCTCTCTGCGCACGATCTACCGCGATATGGAAACGCTAGCTGCGTCGGGTGTGCCCATCGAAGGGGAACGCGGGATCGGGTACCGGGTTACCGCCGCAATCACCCTGCCCCCTTTGAACCTGACAATGACGGAAGTAGAGGCCTTGCACCTGGGCCTGAACGCCGTGGCACATAGCGACGACGCCGAGCTATCCGCCGCGGCCCGCGCCCTGTCTGGCAAACTTGATGCAGTGATGCCAGAAGACCGCAGTCGCGCACCCTCAGGTTACGGCTTTGCCGTCTATCCCTTTGCCGATGCCGCACGCGGGTTTCAGCACCTGCCCAGTCTGCGCCAAGCGATCCGGACCCGCCAAAAACTACAACTGACCGTACAAAACGAAGACCGCACTGTCCGCCCATTACAATTGGACTACTGGGGGCGGCTATGGACCTGCGTGGTCTGGTGCGAGCGAAGGCGCGACTTTGATCAGCTACGCGTGGACCAGATCACCGGGCTGCGCATCCTACCAAGCCTCTTCGTGGACGAACCCGGCAAGGCGCTCGGAGATTACAATTTGCGTGGCAACCATCGATAGGGCTGCATTGCCCAGATGCGCAGACCTGTACCACCTACAAGCCCACAACTTTCCGCAACATATTCAGTGCCATCAGGATCAGAAATATGCCAAAGAACCGTTTCAGGGGTTCAGGGTCCATCCGATGCGCTAAAGTGGCTCCCCAAGGTGCGGTAATAAGGGTCATGAGCACGACCAACCCAAACGCGATCAGGTTCACAGACCCGAAAGTCAACGGCGGTGCGACAGGCACGTCCACGAAGAAGAACGCAATGACGGAAGGCACCGCGATGATCACACCAAAACCTGCGGCGGTGCCCACAGCTTTGTGGATCGGAACATTATGCAAGGACATTATCGGCACGCCAAACGACCCGCCCCCAATGCCCAGCAAGACCGACAAGAAACCAGTGACCGCCGACAAAGCGGCGCGTAAAACACCCACAGGCATGCGGCGCCCTAACCGCCAGTTCCGGCGCCCAAACGTCATGTAGCCGCCGACAACGCCGGCCAGGATCGCAAAAATTACCTGTAAAACGGCTGATCCCAGGACTGACGCCGTCAACACACCCAGGAGCGCCCCCAACACTAGCCCTGGCGCCCAGGTCTTCAGAACCACCCAATCCACCGCGCCACGCTTGTCATGCGCCAGAACCGACCGGACGGATGTTACCACAATCGTCGCCAGTGAGGTGGCCAGACACATCTGCATAACTTCCGGACTGTCAAAGCCAAGGACCGTGAAAACAACCAGGAATGCAGGCACCAGAATGATCCCGCCCCCGACGCCTAATAGCCCAGCCAGAACCCCGGACGCAGCGCCCAAAACCAGCAGCATCGCGCCGAGCGCGGCCATAACAAGCATATCGTCCATATCTGCCCCTTACGCCGCGACCCGGGTGACATGATCCAGCGCATCCAGTACCACCTGCGGCCCTGCCCCATCAGCATGGACATTCTCAGAAAGGTGCCTACGCCACCCGCGTGCGCCAGGCTGGCCCTGAAAAAGCCCCAACATATGGCGGGTGATCTGGCCAAGGCGGCCGCCTGCGGCCAAATGGGTCTCGATATAGGGCAACATCAAATGCACGACCTCGGCGGCCGTCCGCGGCGTACCACCGCCGAATATCCTTGCGTCAGCCTGCAACAAAATCTCACTTGGGGTGTGATAGGCCGCACGCCCGATCATCACGCTATCGAGACCTTGGGCCAAGAACGCCTCGGCCGCATCAAGCGATGCAATGCCGCCATTGATCGCAATCGTCAGATGGGGAAATAGACCCTTCATCTGCACGACCAATTCATGATCAAGTGGCGGGATATCGCGGTTTTCCTTTGGGCTCAGGCCTTGCAACCAAGCTTTGCGTGCATGGATAGCAAAATGATCAACGCCTGCAGCAGAAACGCGTGCAAGAAAGTCGGGCAAAACCTGTTGCGGGTCTTGGTCATCGACGCCAATCCGGCACTTAACAGTCACCGGGATATCCACCGCGTCCCGCATCGCTGACACGCAATTTGCGACCAATGCGGCATCTTCCATCAAAATGGCACCAAATCGACCAGACTGCACACGATCCGACGGGCATCCGCAATTCAGGTTGATCTCACAATAGCCAAACGCTGCACCAATACGGGCGGCTTGGGCCAATTGTGCGGGGTCAGAGCCCCCCAGTTGCAGCGCAACAGGCTGTTCGGCGGGATCAAACCCAAGCAACCGGTCACGATCACCATGGATAACAGCCGGTGCGGTGACCATTTCGGTATAGAGCAACGTGTGCTGCGACATCAGACGGTGCAGATAGCGGCAATGGCGATCCGTCCAGTCCATCATTGGGGCAACAGAAAGTCTAGCGTGCTTATCTATCTTCATTTTTCTTGTACATTCAAACTGTTGCGGGGCAAAGTTTCCACCCCCCTATTTGCCACTTATCGACGACTCAGCGCTTTGGATATCGCCACTATAAGCAAGCTTCTCTCCGGTGGATACCAGGTCCAGATCTGACGCAAAGAGAGCAATTGGAAAAGCGTGACTGCAGCTTTTTTCCATGGC
This sequence comes from uncultured Paracoccaceae bacterium, assembly GCA_947501555.1. Lineage (GTDB taxonomy): Bacteria > Pseudomonadota > Alphaproteobacteria > Rhodobacterales > Rhodobacteraceae > Yoonia. The sequence continues at coordinate 372,273 of CANMWG010000001.1, read as the reverse complement.
CAAACCGAACATTGCGGTATCAATTGCCATGGCTCAAATCGTATAGGCCGCTAGATTTTCACGCATGAACTTTCTCACAATGGGGTCCAATGACCTATGGTCCGGATCGCGAATTCCGCAATTTTGCAAAACGGTGCGCAATGCCATTGCCTGAGGTAATCGCCGCCAGATTGTCCGTGTCGCAAAGGGCACCCTATACGGCCGCCAAGTCACACCGAAAGACATACCCGTCAGGTATTTTCCGCTGTGGCGATGCGGCGGATAGAGGATCGTTTCAGAAATGCGGTCTTCAGTGCCCCGCGTCTTTTCCAACAGAAACAACCGTTCACCGCGCAAGAACAGTTGACCATCCAAACGGGAACGATGCAGGTCATTCGTGTCCGGGTCGCGTGTCCGGTTGTAAAAGATCGTACTAATTTGCCGGTTTTCCTCTCTCACGAAAACCACACCAGCCTGGATTTTTCCGGGCCAGGCTGGGTTTAGAAAATAGGTTTGGAAGGCCCCCACGTAGTGGCGCAGAAAAGCCAGTTCTTGCGTGCTGGTCTCGGGAAGTCCGAAAGTGTTTGCCGCGCCCAAAATCTCTAGATCAGCCTGAGCTTCTTGAAATGTCTTGGGCGGGAGGACCAGGCTTTCAAACGAGATACCGAAATAGGCGGCAATGCGTTGTCGCACGTGACTGGACGGAAACGCCCGCCCGGATAAATATTTCTCAAACTGTTGTCTGTTCAGGCCAATCTCTCTGGCGACCACGGATCGCGATTTACGAAACCTACAAAGAAATTGTAAATTTTCGGGTAGGTTTTTCCGGTCTTGCAGGTCTGGCATAAAGTCCATTCCGATTGGCTTAAAATAGCGCAAAGTAGCATATAATCACTCTATAGTGCCATCGATTGAAATCTGCAATTTCTCACGTGAGAAAAATGAGGGATTCGTTCTGGCTACCGAATTGCAACCGGTGAAAATTATTGATGATTTGCGGATATCCATGCGCGATGGTGTGACCTTGTCCGCCAAGGTCTGGATGCCGGACACTGCCGCAGATGATCCTCTTCCAGCGATCTTAGAAATGCTGCCCTACCGCAAACGCGATGGCACGGCAGCACGAGATGAAACAACCCATGCGCAGATGGCACCGCATGGCTATGTCTGTCTAAGGGTGGATTTGCGCGGATGTGGCGATTCCGATGGCTTGTTTGAAGACGAATACTCAGAACAGGAACTGTCGGACATCGAAGAGACCATTGGCTGGATCGCCGAGCAAACCTGGTGTTCGGGCTCCGTTGGGATGATGGGAATTTCGTGGGGTGGCTTCAACAGCCTGCAAGTTGCAGCACGGCAGCCCCCTGCCCTGAAAGCTGTCATCAGCCTGTGTTCCAGTGTCGACCGGTTCCATGACGATATCCATTACAAGGGCGGATGCCAGCTGACCGAAAATGTCGGGTGGGCCGCAACGGCCATGTCCTGGATGTCCATGCCACCTGATCCTGCGTTGGTCGGTGCCGACTGGCGCAAAACCTGGCTTCATCGGCTCGAAAATACACCCTTCTTGATCAGCGATTGGTTGCGCCATGCATCCCGCGATGCCTATTGGCAGCACGGCTCTGTTTGCGAGGATTTCACAAAAATCGAAGCCGCGGTGCTTAGCATCAGCGGCTGGCACGACGGATACCGCAACACCTCCGCGAAACTTCTGGAGGGCGGAACCTCCGGCCCGGTCAAGGCTATTGTTGGGCCGTGGAACCACAAGTACCCCCATATCGCCTCGCCTGAGCCGCGTATGAATTTCCTCAGCGAAGCATTGCGCTGGTGGGACCGATGGCTGAAAGGCGCGCATAATGGTGTTGAGGACGATCCAGACTATCGCGTCTACCTGATGGATGGGATCGCGCCCAAAACAAGCTATGACCATCGCCCTGGGCGCTGGATCGGTTTACCGCAATGGCCCGCACCGCAAATCGCACCTCAGCACACGCCTTTTGAAGGCACCGTCAAAGTTGCCAGCCATCCGCTCTGCGGACAGATGTTTGGCGAATTCTTCCCCTTTGGATTTGGCCCCGGGGAATTGCCTGACAACCAAGCATCTGACGACGCTCTGTCCGTCTGCTTTGACGGGGTGCCGCTCGAAGACAATTTTGCGCTGCTTGGGGCTGGCGTCCTGCGCTGCAATGTGGCATCGGATCAGCCCTACGGGCAAATGATCGCGCGCCTGTGTGATGTCGCACCGGATGGCTCATCCACAATGATTTGTCTTGGCATTCTAAATCTCGCATTCCGGAATGGCTTTGAAACCGCAGAACCACTCACACCCGGCACCCCTTACGAAGTCACGCTTCAACTTGATCAGGCCGCCTATACTGTCCCAAAGGGGCACCGTATTCGGCTCGCAATTTCAGCGTCTTACTGGCCTTTCATCTGGCCAGAGCCTGGGCAAGTTGAACTATCTTTCTCCGATGTCCAGCTGGACCTGCCTCAATTGAAGGATGCCGCCGGACTGGATTGGGACTGTCCACCACTCGAACCTGATGATACACCAGCCGAAACCCGGACCCGCAACCCAAATGAGACGAAAGAGATGCGATTGGTTGACGGGGGGCATCAACTCGTGATCACTGCGGATCATGGTGAAACAGAACATCTTGACCACGGATTAAAGACAACAAGCGCAGTCGAGGAGGTTTGGTCAATCAATGAGGCCGACATCACGACCCCGAAAGCCGAAATCACTTGGGATCGATCCATTTCCCGCGATGATTTCGCCGCAACCACACGTGTCGAGATGGCGATGCATAGCGACGCAAACACCTACTATGTAACAGTTAATTTTCAGGCATTTGAAGGGAAGCACTGCATTTATCAGCGATCCTTTTACGACAGTGTAGACAGGCAAACAGCCGCAAAACAAAATAAACATCAGGACAGGATGGAGTAACATAATGAACGACGAACTGAAGTATCTCAGCCAACAAGTGGCCCGCAAACGCCTTGACCGGCGCAGCTTCCTGGGGCGCGCGGGCGCATTGGGGTTTTCCGCAGCAACGGCAAATACTCTGCTGTCCAGCGCTGTGATGGCGCAAGGCGCAATCAAGGGCGGCACCATCAAGGTGGCCATGCAAGGCGGGGCCTCAACAGACAGCCTCGATCCGGCATTGGCCGCGAACTCAACCGCTGCGATGGTCAACCGCCTTTGGGGTGAACCGCTTGTTGAGCTGGCACCTGATGGCGGGCTTGAAATGCGTTTGGCCACCGAATTCGAAGCCTCGGCTGACGCCACAACCTGGACATTCAAAATCCGCAATGGCGTGACCTTCTCTAATGGTCAGACACTGACCGCCGAGGACGTCTTGGCCACGCTCGAACGGCACGCAAATGAGGATTCGACCTCTGGTGCTCTTGGGCTCTTGACCAGCATTAGCGCCATGCGCGCTGAAGGCGACGCATTCATCATCGAACTCGACAGCCCGAACGCGGATCTGCCGTTCTTGCTGTCAGATTATCACCTGATGATCCAGCCAAACGGCGGTAAAGACGATCCGACCGCGGCAATCGGCACCGGGCCATATGTGCTGCAAAGCGTCGAGATGGGCGTGCGGTTCGTTGCAGAAAAGAACCCCAACTACTGGGACCCCGATCTTGGCCATGCAGCTAGCATCGAGATGACTGTGATCAACGATGACACGGCACGGGTGGCCGCGTTGCAATCAGGCCAAGTGCATATGGTCAACCGGGTGCCTCCGAAAGTGGCATCACTGGTCAGCCGGATGGCAGGTGTCGAAGTGCATTCTGTCCCAAGTGCGGGTCATTATGTGTTCATCATGCACGCCAACACGGCCCCCTATGACAACAAAGATCTGCGCCTCGCGTTGAAATACGCCATGAACCGCGAAGAGATGGTCGAAAAGATCCTGTTCGGAAACGGCAGCATCGGGAATGACACGCCAATCAACGCCTCATATCCGTTCTTCAGCGAATTAGAGCAGCGGTCCTATGATCCCGACAAGGCAGCCTTCCACTACAACGCCTCAGGCCATGACGGCAGCATCCTGTTGCGGACCTCCGATAACTCATTCCCTGGTGCACCGGATGCGGCACAGCTGTTCCAGCAAAGTGCCGCCGCTGCGGGGATCACGCTGGATATCAGCCGCGAGCCCAGTGACGGGTACTGGTCAGAGGTTTGGAACAACCAGCCGTTCTGCACAAGCTATTGGGGCGGACGGGCGACGCAAGATGCGATGTATTCTACCGCTTACCTGTCCACGGCAGACTGGAACGACACACGCTTCTTCAATGAACAATTCGACCAGTTGCTGTTCGCCGCGCGGGCTGAATTGGACGCCGCGAACAGGACCCAAATGTACGCGGATATGGGTATGATCGTCCATGAAGAAGGCGGTCTGATCTGTCCGATGTTCAACAACTTCATCGACGCTGTGTCTGATGACGTTGCGGGCTGGGGCCCAAGCAAAGGCTTTGAGCTGATGAACTTCTACGGCCCAATGAAAATGTGGGTCACAAGCTGATATGAGCCTCGCGCTAAAACTTATTGCCCAGCGAATTTCGCTGGGCATTCTGATGCTGTTTGCGGTTTCGATCCTGATTTTTGTGGGGACGCAAATCCTGCCCGGTGACGTCGCTCAATCCATCCTCGGGCAATCCGCAACACCCGAAAGTCTAGCCAATTTGCGGGCTGAATTGGGGCTGAATGAGCCTGCAATAACCCGCTATTTCGCGTGGCTGGCCGGTATCGCCACCGGCGATCTGGGGACAGCGCTGACAAGCGGACAAAGCGTATCCGAAGCGATTGGCCTCAGGCTGGGCAACACATTATTCTTGGCGACTGTTGCTGCGGTGATGTCCGTGCCCACCGCGATCTTGCTCGGCCTGATCGCCGTTCGGTTCAAAAATCGCTGGCCCGACAAAATGATCTCCGGCGCGACACTCGCCTGTATTTCCCTGCCCGAATTCTTCATCGGATACCTGCTGATCTTGGTCTTTGGGGTCAAGCTAGGCTGGTTTCCAACCGTGGCGACCGTCTATGAGGGCATGCCCTTCGGTGACAGGTTGCAGGCGGTCGTCCTACCTGCGGTGACGCTGACCCTTGTTGTGCTGGCACATATGATGCGTATGACACGAGCGGCGATCCTGAACGTCATGCAATCGGCCTATATTGAAACCGCCGAGCTAAAGGGGTTGGCTGCGTTCAAGATCATCTGGAAGCACGCGCTGCCCAATGCCGTGTCGCCTGTGGTCAACGTGGTGATGTTGAACCTCGCCTATCTGATCGTCGGCGTCGTGGTAGTTGAAGTGATCTTTGTCTACCCAGGAATGGGGCAATATCTGGTTGATCACGTCGCCAAACGCGATGTGCCCGTGGTGCAGGCCTGCGGCCTTGTTTTCGCAGCGATCTATATCGGTCTGAACCTTGTGGCCGATATCGTCTCGGTCCTGTCAAATCCCCGCTTGCGGCATCCAAAATAGGTTTGGAAATGGATATCAAATCAATCCCCGTCAGCGCCTGGCTTGGCATCATCGCGACCAGCATTTTCGTGCTGGCAGCTGTCTTTGCCCCCCTGATCGCGCCTTATGGCATGAGCGAAATCGTTGGGGACGTCTGGGAACCAATGTCGTCCGAGCATCTGTTGGGCACCGACAATCTTGGGCGCGATCTTTTGACCAGAATGATCTACGGCGCGCGCACAACGCTGACAATCGCAGCCCTCGCAACGCTGGTATCATTCACCCTTGGGTCGTTTCTGGGCATGTTCGCCGCCGTCATCGGCGGTTGGTCAGACCAATTGCTATCGCGATCCGTCGATCTGCTGATGTCGATCCCCACGCTGATTTTCGCCTTGGTTGTGCTGTCAGTGCTGCCAGCGAACATCGTGACGCTGATCTTCGTGATGGGCATTCTGGATGCGACGCGGGTGTTCCGCCTGTCACGCGCTGTCGCTGTCGATGTCAACGTGATGGATTTCGTCGAAGCCGCCAAACTACGCGGCGAAGGCCGTATCTGGATCATCACCCGTGAAATCCTGCCCAACGCGCTATCCACTCTGGTCGCGGAATTGGGCCTTCGGTTCATTTTCGCTGTGCTATTCCTTTCGGCACTGTCCTTTCTAGGTCTGGGCATTCAACCACCCGAGGCGGATTGGGGCGGCATGGTCAAAGAAAACAAGGACGGCATCATCTTCGGTATTCCCGCGGCCTTGATTCCGGCGGGGGCTATTGCTGTGCTGGCCATCTCAATCAATCTGATTGCCGATTGGATCTTGAACCGTACAACAGATTTGAAAGGGGGTCGGGGTGACAGCTGACGCGTTTCTTGACATTCGGAACCTGAAAATCGGCGTATCGGTGCGTGAACCGGGCAAACCCGCGCGCGATATCACCATCGTCGAAAGTGTCTCAACCACTTTGGCAAAAGGCAAGGTACTGGGGCTCATCGGTGAATCCGGGGCTGGCAAGTCTACGATCGGCCTGTCATCGCTGGCCTACGGCCGAGGCGGCGTCGAAATCACCGGCGGCGAAGTTTTTGTCAACGGACGCGATATCCTGACGCTGAACCGACAAGGGCTAAACCAACTGCGCGGACGCGAAGTGTGCTATGTTTCGCAATCGGCGGCAGCAGGCTTCAACCCGGCGCATCGTTTGATCGATCAAGTGATCGAGGCAACTTTGGAACATGGGCTTGCCACCAAAGCCGAAGCCGAAGCACGCGCCGTCGACCTGTTCAAAGCCCTCAGCCTGCCAGACCCAGAAAACATTGGCTCCCGCTACCCGCATCAGGTGTCGGGCGGTCAATTGCAACGGGTCATGACGGCGATGGCGCTCTGCCCTCAGCCTGACCTGATTGTCTTTGACGAACCGACAACCGCGCTTGACGTAACAACCCAGATTGACGTTTTGGCCGCGATTAAAAACGCCATTCGGCTCACCGGGGTGGCCGCACTTTATATCACCCATGACCTTGCTGTTGTGGCGCAGGTGGCGGATGAAATCATGGTCCTGCGCAACGGCAAAAAGGTCGAACACGGCAGCACACAACAGATCATCGAAGCCCCGCAGGAGGACTATACAAAAGCGCTCGTCTCGGTGCGATCCATCACGCACGCCGCGCAGGACCAGACAGAGACGCCACTGATCAGCATGCAAAATATCGTTGCAGGATACGGTAAAGGGCCGAAGGTGCTGCACGATGTATCAGTCGACATTTTCGCCGGGCAAACCTTAGCCGTTGTGGGGGAAAGTGGATCAGGAAAATCGACGCTCGCACGCGTGTTGACAGGGCTTCTGCCCGCCTCTTCGGGTCAGATCACATTTGAAGGCCGGACGCTCACTCCGGTGCAGGCAAACCGCCCTGTGGATGATTTGCGCGATATCCAGATGATCTATCAGATGGCCGATACAGCCATGAATCCACGCCAAACGGTCGCAACAATCATCGGGCGGCCACTAGAATTCTATTTTGGCGTCAAGGGCAAGGAACGCGACAAACAGGTCGCCGCCCTGCTTGAGAAGATCGAACTGCCAGCAGACACGGCCAAGCGGTACCCGGCCGAGCTTTCAGGGGGGCAGAAACAACGGGTCTGCATTGCGCGAGCACTGGCAGCAAACCCAAAGGTGATCATCTGCGATGAGGTGACAAGCGCGCTTGACCCGCTTGTGGCCGATGGCATCCTGAAACTTTTGCTCGATCTGCAAGCGCGCGAAAACGTGGCTTATCTGTTTATCACCCACGACATTGCAACGGTGCGGGCAATCGCCGATTCCATTGCGGTGATGCATTTGGGCAAATTGGCGCGGTATGGCAGCAAAAGCGACGTGCTGGCACCGCCCTTTGACGACTATACGGACCTATTGCTCTCTTCGGTCCCCGAGATGAAAATCGGCTGGCTTGAAGGTGTGACAGCGGCGCGCAAAATGGAAGGCGCCGGAAACTAAGGCGCTTCTCAGATAATCTCAGAGCCTAACCGGTACGTTGCAGATCCGGCCCGCCGGTGTAAGCCAAAGCAGCGTTGAAAGCCCTAAGATAACGTCGCGACTTTGGCAGCAATCTTTGCCCGGGTCGCCAAGAGCTCTTTAGCGACCTCTAAGTGGCCAAGCAGTGCCACGGTATGTGCACCGGCAGATGGAATGTTGCGATCCCGAAAATGCTGAGCTGAGACGCGCGCATGCGCTGCAGCACGCTCCAACTCGGATGCAATTGCGTCATAGTCATCAGCCGCCTCATCTCTGGGATCCATATTTCCACCTCATCTGGGTTGATACACTTGCTGGAATGCAAATGTAGATCAATCCCATCAAAAAGTAGAAACAGCAATTATTGAGGATAGACGGATCGCCTATCCTCCTGGGTCCTACCCCATACGCTCGGAACTGTAGCTGCCTGGGGGCGCGGGAAAGACCACTGTCTTTGATCCGTTAACGAAGACGCGGTGGTGCACATGGGCATGGATTGCGCGGGACAGTACCTGGCTTTCCACATCGCGGCCTAATGACACATAGTCATCCGCGCTCTGTGCATGGCTGACGCGCACAATATCCTGTTCAATGATCGGCCCCTCGTCCAGATCAGCCGTCACATAATGCGAGGTTGCGCCGATCAGCTTCACACCCTTGGCAAAGGCCTGTTTGTAAGGGGCGGCCCCTTTAAAGCTCGGCAGGAAAGAGTGGTGAATATTGATGATCCGGCCCGACATTTTCTGGCACATCTCGTCAGACAAAATCTGCATATAGCGGGCCAGGACGATCAGCTCGGCGCCCGCCTCCTCAACAACCGCCATAATGGCAGCTTCCGCTTCCGGTTTATTCTCTTTGGTCACCTTGATGCAGTGATAGGGAATATCCGCGTTCACGACCTGCTTTTGGTAGTCCATATGATTGGAAATCACCGCGACAATTTCAATCGGCAATGCACCAATACGGGCGCGATACAAAAGGTCATTCAAGCAATGGCCGAAGCGGCTGACCATGATCACAACCTTCATCTTGGTCGCGTCATCATGAAAGGCAAAATCCATCGCGTGACCTGCAGCCACTGCAGCGAAATCCTGCTCCAACTCGGCTAGCCCAACACCTTCCTCGGAGGTAAAGCTTAACCGGGTGAAAAACTGGCTTGTATCGGGGTCATCAAACTGATGACTGGCTGTGATGTTGCAGCCCTTTTCAGCAAGATAGGTCGAGATTGCAGATATAATGCCGCGCGCGCGCAGGCATGTCACGGTCAAGCAATAGCGGTTCATGATGGGTCCGTTGTGTTAGAGGGAGGGTTCGATAGGCATGTCATTTTCGAAGGGATGCTTCCAGCACGTGGTGAAGGCTTTCAGCGTAGGAACGCAACCCCAAGAAAGTAATTTCTTGGCGATTCGGGCGCAAAATAAAGACGCTCAGGTGATGGACAAGCGTGCGGACAGCGCAACCCGGGCCAGTGGCGGAAAACGGCAAATTCACCAATCGTTCTAGAACGGCTTGAATGTCCCCTTCGCTGGTCGCTTTGATGTCAAAAGCCACCCAAGCATCAGTCTGTTCGGTGATTTTTGCAGCAAATGTCGGCCCAAGCTCCTCGCCCAAACTGTGCGCAAAGTCGCTGTCAGCCTGATCTTGCGCTGCGATCAACCATAAGCCCTGGCCCATCCAAATCGCAGACCGCCTCTGCGGATCTTGGGTCATTTTGCCGGGCTCCGGCAGCGCCAGACCAAAAGGTTTCACATCATCTGCGCAAGACAGTGATGCCAAGGCCAGCCCTGTGTTTTCATGCAATTCATATTGGCCGATCCGGGTCGTTTCAGCCGCTGCCGTGCCCAACGCGGTGATGGGGATCAAATCAGTCACGCAAACGCTCCCCTTCTGGATCAACAAAATGGGCAGAGGTGATCTTCATCCGGATATGCTGCCCTTCAAGCGGATTGGCTGCGATCACCTCTTCCCCCGTCCGGTCGGCACCACTTTCAATGTAGCCCAACCCGATCATGCTACCTACATGTGGCGAATAGCAGGCAGAGGTAATCCAGCCCTGATCATGCGCGAGGTCCTGCGGGGCGTCGGGTGCAAACAAATGCGCCCCCGCGACAACCGGATCATCCGCATCAACGGGCACAAACCCGACAAGCCTGCGTGTCTCATCCACCAGCCCTTCGCGCCGCGACATCACCGCACCAATGGAATCCTTCTTCGCAGACACCATCCGGCCCAGTCCCAACATGGCCGCCGTCGTCTGACCGGTGATCTCATTGGCTGTGGCATGGCCCTTTTCAATTCGCAGCACGCCCAAAGCTTCGGTGCCATAAGGGGTGACGCCCAGATCGGCGCCCTCCTCCATCAACCGCGCCATCACCGCATGGCCATAGCGGGCAGGCACCGCAAGCTCATAAGCCAGTTCACCGGAAAAGCTGATCCGGAAAAGCCGGGCCCGCAGTCCCTTGCAAATGGTCAATGCGGCACAGCCCATAAACGGGAATGCGTCATTCGACAGATCAAAATCATCCACAAAACGGGCCAGCAGCTCGCGGGACTTCGGACCGGCGATGGCGATTTGCGCCCAAGCGTCAGTGGTTGAGATCAGCGAGACATCCAATTCAGGCCATAGACATTGGCTCGCAAATTCCATCCGTTGCAGGACTAATCCGGCATTGGCTGTGGTCGTGGTGACCACGTAATGCCCCTCGGCCAGACACGCACAGGTGCCGTCATCATAAAGCTGCCCATCCTCGCGCAGCATCAACCCATAGCGGACCTTGCCGGGCTTCAGCGTGCCCATCATATTGGCGTAGATCCGGTCCAAAAAAGCGCCCGCATCCGCCCCCTGCACATCGATCTTGCCCAATGTGGTGACGTCGCAAATACCAACACCCGCGCGGACCGCTGCCGCCTCGCGGTCGACCGTCTCGCGCCAGTGGGTCTCGCCGGGTGTGGGGTAGTACTGGGCACGCATCCAGGCCCCTGCCTCAACAAAGACAGCGCCACGCGCGTCGGCCCAATGGTGGGTGGGGGTCAACCTGCGGGGGCGAAAGTGAACCCCCGTGTCACCCCCACCCAAAACGCCCAGGGACACAGGCGTATAAGGTGGACGAAAAATCGTCGTTCCGGTTTCCGGGATGGTCTTGCCGGTCAGTTCGGCCATCACGGCAAGGGCAGTCACATTCGCGGTTTTTCCCTGATCCGTGGCCATCCCAAGCGTCGTCCAGCGTTTCAGATGTTCAACGGGCGCCATGTTTTCCTGATGCGCCAGTTTCAGGTCTTTGACGGTGACATCGTTCTGCAAATCCACCCAAGCCCGGCTGCGACTGGGGACATGCCAAAACGCGCTGATTTGATCGGGTTCGGAATTGGCCTGCGGCAGCGTCATCCTTGGAACCTTCACACCAAGCGTTTTCAAAGCTGCCCTTGCAGCCGATAACCCGCTTTTCAATGCCGCCTCGGTGCTGCCCTGCCCTGCTGCGGCACCGGCAATATGCAGCCCCTGCGGGGCATCTTCAGACAAAAAGCACAGCCGGTTTTCATCCCAATGGGGTCTGCCGCGATGGTGCGAGGCCAGATGCACATTTGGGTTCCAGCCGCCCGAGACGCCCAGAACCCCACATTCATACCAAGTGGATCTATCCCCTTGGGTGACCTCAATCGCGCGCAACCCTTTGCGGCCCATCGTATCGCTGACAACCGCGCCTTCGTGGGTGGTATAATCACCCAAACTGCGTGCATCATTGCGCGTGTCGATGACGGCAAAAACCGGTTGGCCCAAAGCCCGCAAGGCCAACGCTGTCCGGTGCCCATCATCATTGTTGGTAAAGATCGCGATGCGGTCAGTCGCTGCCCCTTGCGGGGTCACAGCCCAGCGGTTGGCATAGGCGCGCATAGCCCCCGACAACAGAATGCCCGGGCGGTCGTTATTGGCAAAAGGTATATGCCGCTCCGTCGCGCCGGAAGCCAAGATCGCCTGTTTCGCAGTGATCCGCCACAGCGTTTCGCGCGGACCGATCAGCGGGTCAGCTCCCTGCTCCACCGCGCCGAAAATACCATGATCATAGACACCAAAAACAGTCGTCCGCGGCATCAAACGGACATTGGGCAAGCTGGCCAATTCTGCCAAAACACCTGCGACCCAATCAGGGGCTGGCGTATCGTTCAACACCCCGCCTTCAGCCAACAAGCGGCCACCCATCCGGGCATCTTCATCTGCGAGCACGACATCAACACCTGCACGACCAGCCAAAAGCGCGGCAATCAGACCAGCAGCCCCGGCTCCAATAATCAGCACATCAGGATGCAAATAGCCGCGGTCATACTCATCCGGATCAGGCTGGCCCGACAAGGCACCAAGACCCGCGGCGCGACGGATTGCAGGCTCATAGAGCTTTTCCCAAAAGGCTTTTGGCCACATGAACGTCTTGTAATAGAACCCCGCCGACAACAGCGGAGCGGCCAAATCATTCACCGCCATCATATCAAACCCCAAAGGGCCGATATGGTTCTGACTACGGGCCTCTAACCCCTCGAAAAGCGGCACCATCGTCGCCCGGGTGTTGGGCGTCTGCCGCGCGCCATGCCCAAGTGTAACCAACCCATTGGGCTCTTCTGATCCGGCAGAAACGATACCCCGCGGACGGTGATACTTAAACGATCGCCCCACCAAACGCACGCCATTAGCAAACAAGGCTGAGGCCAGCGTATCCCCTGCAAACCCTTGATAAGACTTGCCATTAAAGGTGAAATTCAGCGGCGCGCTGCGATCGATCAGACCGCCTGACAAACGGGTCATGTGGCCCCCTTTGCGCGCATAACATCCGTGGCCAGTTCCGCACCCAAAACCTCATGTGTGACAGTATTGCGGATTACGACCAGCCAAGACCGGTCACCTTGTTCGTGGTACCAAAGCTCTTTGTGCACGCCAGCCGGATTGTCGCGCAGAAACACATAGTCGCAAAACGCATCCACTGCATCAGGGGCATCTGGGTCCGGACGGGACAGCAAGGATGCATCACCCAGATAGGTGAATTCCTGTGCATCACGCGGACCAAGTAAAGGGTGGGGGATCAACATAACATAGCCTCAGTGCAGATTGGGCTGCGCGCCCGCCCCTTTTTCATCGATAACATAGCCCCGCGCGAAGCGGTCCAGACGAAAGGCGGTGGCCGTTTCATGTGGGGTGTCGGTGGCGAGCAAATGCGCAAAAACGCGGCCTGACGCGGGCGTCGCCTTGAACCCGCCGTAACACCAGCCCGCATTCAGATAGAGACCCTCAATTGGCGTGCGGTCGATAATGGGCGAGCCATCCATGGACATGTCCATGATCCCACCCCATGACCGCAGCAGGCGCGCACGACCGATCATGGGCATGATCGCCATGCCGCCCTCAATGACGTCCTCAACAACTGGCAAGTTGCCCCGTTGGGCGTATGAATTATAGCCGTCGATATCGCCGCCAAAAACCAACCCGCCTTTGTCGGATTGGCTGACATAGAAATGGCCTGCGCCAAAGGTGATGACACCGGGAACAGTTGGCTTTAGCCCCTCGGATACAAAGGCTTGCAGCACATGGCTTTCGATGGGCAAACGCAACCCCGCCATCTGCATCACCCGGCTGGTTGACCCGGCCACCGCAACGCCAACTTTCGCAGCACCAATGCAGCCACGGCTGGTTTCAACACCCGTCACGCGACCCTGTTCGATTTCAAAACCGGTGACCTCGCAGTTCTGAATGATATCCACACCCAACCGATCCGCCGCGCGCGCATAGCCCCAGGCCACCCCATCATGACGGGCGGTGCCTGCCCGCTCCTGGCGCAAGGCGCCCTTGATCGGAAAGCGCGCGTTGTCGAAGTTCAGGTAAGGGGCAATCTGGCGCAGCTCATCCGCCCCAAGCAACGTCCCGCCTGCCCCCGTCAGATGCATCGTATTGCCGCGCCGCCGGTAGGCATCGCGTTGACCGTCGGAATGGAACAGATTGAGGATCGTGCGCTGCGACACCATCGAATTGAAGTTCAGATCCTGCTCTTGGTTTTCCCACAGCTTCATCGACAGCTCATAGAAAGGTTGGTTGCCCGGCAGCAAGTAATTCGAGCGGATGATCGTCGTGTTCCGGCCAATATTACCCGAGCCCAGCCAGCCCTTTTCCAAAACTGCGATCCGCTGTTTTCCGTAAGTTCTCGCCAAATTATAGGCCGTCGCAAGACCATGGCCACCACCGCCGATGATGATGATGTCATACTCCGGCTGCGGGTCCGGCGTGCGCCACAGCGGCCCCCAACCGCGATGACCGGTCAAGGCTTCTTTGATGACCCGAAATCCGGAAAACGTCATTCTTCGCTCCAATAGACTTAAGCTTGTTATACGTGTTCCAGTGACCTACAATTTTCGAAAAAGCGACAATTCTGTTGCAAAAAGGGACAGAAAATTGAAACGGATCGGTTTCTATCTTGTCGACGGTTTCGCGATGATGAGCACGGCCGCCGCGATGGAGCCTTTGCGTGCCGCTAACCTCTTCGCGGACCGACAAATCTACGACATTGTCGGCCTTTCGCGTGATGGCACATCTGCGTCCTCCAGCTTGGCCGCATCCTTTCCGACGCATGCGATTTCAGACAAGCTGCCCGCATTTGATCTCATTTTCGTGGTCGCCGGCGGAAATCCGGTCGCACTGCAGGATCAAAAACTTTTCGCCTGGCTCAAAGCACAAGACAGACAAGGGGTGGCTTTGGGCGGTATCTCTGGCGGCAGTGCCATTCTGGCCCGGGCGGGATTGTTGGAAAACAGACGTTTCACAGTACATTGGCACCATATTGAAGATTTGCGCCAGCAGTCTGACAGCTACCTGATCGAACGGCGACTCTTCATCATCGACCGTAATCGCTACACCTGCGCCGGTGGGACAGCACCGCTGGATATGATGTATGCAATCATCGCTGCCGAACATGGCACCGCCTTTGCGCGGCGCATTGCAGATTGGTTTATCCAAACCGAAATCCGGCCGTCAGGCGCACCGCAACAAACCAGCACGGACGCTCGCTTCGGCTCGCTGCCCATCCCGGTAAGCGAGGCAATCACTTTGATGGAAAGCCATCTGGGCGACCCATTGGATGTGACACAATTGGCATCACTGGTGGACCTGTCCCCGCGCCACCTCCAACGGCTCTTCCAGACCACTTTGGGACAAAGCATCGCACAGTTTTACCGAGGGTTACGGCTTGATTTGGCAGGCAGTCTGCTGGAACATACCTGTCTGCCCCTGACCGAGATTTCGCACATGACAGGCTTTGCCGCGCAATCTAGTTTTTCGGTGGCATTTACAGCGCATACAGGCTGCAGCCCAAGCAGTTTTCGCAAACAAAATATGGCAATTGACCCGCCGTTATGAAAATATCGACGGACGAAAAAGATATCTTCTTCGCTGCAAAGCCATGATATATTGCAAAAAATGCCTTCCGGCCCGGCAGGACAAACTAGACAGAGACCAAATATGACAGCGACATTGAAAGAGAGCACCGCCCTGCTGCAGGATCCTCACAGTCTGCGCGAAAAGCGCGAAAATGTGCTTGAGGTCGCCATCGGCCGCGAGGTGCGGGCCCATCGCCGCAAGCAGGAAATCACTGTGGCTGACTTGTCGGAAACCACAGGCCTCTCAATTGGCATGCTGTCGAAAATCGAAAACGGCAATACCTCACCTTCGCTGACCACTTTGCAAACCCTCGCCAATGCTTTGGCCGTGCCGATCACTACGTTTTTCCGCGGGTTTGAGGAATCCCGCAGCGCGGTCCACACCAAATCCGGCGAAGGGGTCGAGCTTGAACGCGAAGGCACCCGCGCCAACCACCAATACAACCTTCTGGGCCATATTGGTGCCAACACCAGTGGCGTGATCGTGGAACCCTATATGATCACCCTGTCAGAAAAATCTGACCGTTTTCCTACCTTCCAGCATGGCGGGATTGAAACGATCTACATGCTCGAAGGCGAAGTCGAATATCGCCACGGTGACCAACTCTATGATCTGAAACCCGGCGACACCTTGTTCTTTGATGCGGACGCGCCGCACGGGCCAGAGAACCTGATCAAGCTCCCTGCCCGCTTCTTATCGATTATCAGCTACCCGCAAGGGACCTAAAGCGTTTTGCGTTTTATCTGAGCCACCTACATCGCAAATTGCGTTCGACCGCAGGGAGAGGCAGCGAATTGCGATTCAAGTCAAACGCAAAACGCTCTAGCCAATTTTCAGCGGTGGCTCGGTCTCAAAGTTTGGGAAAACGCCGGGGCTGGTGGGCAATCCATCATCAAACTGGCCTAGATAATCCAGCATCATCGGCCGATTATCGATAAATCCCTTATAGGTCGCCAATTCATCCGGCAGATCCCGGACAACCCGATGCAAGCGGCGACCCCATTTGGGCATGGTCATCAGGTCTTGAAAGCTGCACAGATAACAACGGATCGGAAACGCCAACCCGTTGGAGCGGGGCAGTCGGTAGAAGGTCTGCAATTCCACCCGCAAATGCTGTTTTGCACCAATGTTGTCAGGGGTCAGCGTCGTTTTCTGAACACCCCATTTATGATAGTTTTCTGGGCTGGTATCCAACAGCGGATTGACCGTCATCGTCCAATTCAGCCGCCGCGCGGGCGCACCTTGCTGGATGTTCAGCAGGAATTTCAGCGCCCGCTTAAATATCCCCATCTCGTGGGCCATAGGGACCGGCGCGTGCCATTCAAAAAAGTTCATGCCGATGTCAAAATCCAAGGACCAATCGGCCTGGGTCGTGATCATGCCCGCATCCATCCACAGATTGTCTTCACGCTGATCCAACACCGCAAAATCGCCTTGCGATTGCCGGGTGATATATTCCATCGGGCCGTATGGCAGCGTTGTTTCATCCAAGAAAGTAAAGCTGTCATCAATACCCAAAGGCTTATTGATCCAACGCCATTTATTGCCATCGCGGTGCAGCTCAAACAGGTCCGGATAGTCCTCAGACTTGCTGACCATGATCAGCTCAAGCAGATCCCAGCCCGCCAGTGTCATATGTGGCAACGACTGACAGCGCAGCGGATCATCCGCCAAGACCAAAGCGCGATCGCGCATCTCTGAGACATAGTGTTCATCGACATCAAAACGTTTTTCGTAGACTGAGCCCGCTGGGCCGCCACGATGTTGCTCCATATTGACCGAATACATGTAACTGTCTTCGTGGAACGGGAACGGAAAACGTTTGATCGCCCAGTCAGAATTATGAAAGGAATAATCGTCGCGGAAAGTTTCGTCGTTGAACTGAATGGTCATCTATCAAGCTCCAATGTACCGACAAAGCGGCTGACGCAGGGCATGATTTTCTTGCCCGATGCTTGCTCTTCTCCCTCCAGCCAGTGATCGCGGTGGATGAAATCACCTGTCGCACTCACAACATCCGTTTCGCATTGCCCGCAGGATCCACCACGGCACAAAAACGGTGCATCGACGCCCGCACGCTCAATCGCCTCCAGCATGCTTTCGTTTTCGCCAACCGTGATGGTCTTGTCAGACTTGCACAGACGCAATTCAAAGGGTTTGCCGGGCTCTGGGGCCAGAAACTCTTCAGAATGCACATGGGGCGCAGGCCAGCCCATGCCCTGCGCCGTCTCTTTCACCCATGCGATCATGCCTGCGGGGCCGCAAACATAGGCGTGCGTGCCCAAGGGTTGCCCATCCAAAAGATCGCTCAGCGGGGTTTTCTGGTCTTGGTCATCATAATAGACATGCAGTTTGGTCGGGAACTTCGCCGTCAACAGGTCAACATAAGACCCAAGCGCGGCAGAGCGCGCGCTATAATGCAGTTCCCAATTTCCGTTGGATTGTTCCAGCTGCCCGATCATGGACAGAAACGGCGTGATCCCGATGCCGCCCGCAAAGAAGATATGTTTCTTCGCGCGCAGATCGAGGCTGAAAAGATTGACCGGATAGGTGATGGTCATCGCATCACCCACGGCCACCTTGTCATGCATAAACACCGACCCGCCACGCCCTGCATCATCTCGGCGCACAGAAATCGCGTAGGTTGACAGATCCGCCGGATCAGACATCAGCGAATAAGGGTTCAGCCGATCACGGGCTCCGTCTTTCATGGTCACAACCGTATGGGCACCACCTGAAAACGGCGGGAAATCTGCACCATCGGCCCGTTTGAATTCAAACCGTTTGACCAGATCGTTGACGGGCACCACCGCGCTGACGACCACGTCGATCTTCTCGGCACCGGCCTTGGCTTTCTGCGGGGCCGCACTCATTCGTAGATCCCCTTTGGTGCGGGGACATTTCCGGGATCTTCCGCATCGATGCAAACGGCCTGATAGGCGGCCAGACGACGTGAGTAATGATCACGCACAAACAGGTTTAGCCC
Source organism: uncultured Paracoccaceae bacterium (assembly GCA_947501555.1). Lineage (GTDB taxonomy): Bacteria > Pseudomonadota > Alphaproteobacteria > Rhodobacterales > Rhodobacteraceae > Yoonia. Next base: position 353,920 of record CANMWG010000001.1, on the reverse strand, counting down.
ACAATGGCTGCATTGAAACGGGTACGTTTCGACATCTTCTGTAAAACCCTTACAATGCACACATTGCATGCGCCGCGCAGTTGATCCGCGATGCTCGGTCTGGATCGCCGCATGCGGAATTCCGGCTTGTGTCACCTCAAGCATGGCTTGGCCCATTAAACCTTCAGTGCCCGCCAGATAGACCTGTAGGCCCATCTTGGCGTCTTGCAGCGTCCGTCGGATGCGGCTGACCGCAGCCGCATAGCTTGGGCCTTCGTAAAACTGTGCCGGGTTCAAGGCGCGCAATTTCCCAGCAAAATCTGTGCCGCGTGGAATGTAGATAATATGACCCGAGGCCATCAAATCAGGGGTGGCCACATCCAATATCGCCTCGCCCCCCTGAGCATCCGCGATGAACAAATGGGCGGGCCCTTGTCGCGCTTCAAACGTGCCCCACACAGGGCGGCTTTTGATACTGGGGGGGAATGCGAACTTAGACATCATCTCAACCCTTTGCAGTGCGGATCGATTTGTCTTTGTCATAGAATGGCATTTCTTCCGCAGTTGCCGCCAATTCAGTGCCGTCTAGCTGTTTGACGACCAGCTTTGTGCCGGGAACAGCGACAGAAGGATCAAGCCGGGCGATAGCGACGGAATAGCCATTCAACTCAGATGACAGGCCATAGGTGATCACACCGACATCCTTGCCATCAGCAAAGACACGGGCATGCATTTCCATCTGATCCATGCTCTCGGCCAGTTTAACGCCGAAAATCTTGAAGCGCTCTTTGCCCTTCAATGCATAGTGGTTTTCTGCCCCCACGAACCCTTCTTTGCCGGGGGAAACCGTGAAATCCAGCCCCAGTTCCCAAAGCGTATCGCCACAAGGCTCATCCTCAAACGGGAAGGTTTCTGAGTTATCGCCGGGGTAGAACAGCAGATAGCTTTCAATGCGCAGCATATCAAGTGTGCTGAACTGCACGGGACGCACACCCATGGGCGCGCCCGCCGCCAGAATACTATCCCACAGGTGCACTGCGTCCTTTGCGCGGCAGAAAATCTCATACCCGCGTTCGCCCGTGTACCCGGTGCGGCTGATCATGACATCGCGGCCATAAAGGCGGGTTTGCATCAGGCCAAAGTATGCCAGGTCGCGGATTGATGGAATTTCTTGCGCCAATAGGTCCACAGCAACAGGACCCTGCAATGACATATCGTGCAGATCATCATCAAACAGGATTTCGCAATTCTTGCCCGCAGCGGCAGCGGCAAGCTGTTCCATCCCGGTGCCAGTGCCATGCACAACCAGCCAGGAATTCACGGCAATATGGTAGATGATGCAATCATCGATGAACTTGCCCTCAGAATTCAGGATCGAAGCATAGGTTGACCGACCGGGGGCGATCTTTTCAACATTGCGGGTGGTGACACGGTCGATGACATAGGCTGCATCGGCCCCCACGACATGGACCTTTTTTAGACCTGACACATCCATCAGCCCAGCTTTGGTGCGGATGGCCTCATAATCGGCTTTGGCGCGCTCAGGCGTACCATCATAGAACCAGGCGGTGCCCATCCCGTTCCAATCCTCCAGTTCACCGCCAATTTCGGCGTGGCGGTGTGCCAGCGCGGATGTTCTCCAAAGAATGGCCATCGGGCTCTCCTTACGTCATTTGTATTTGACCTGATTGAGACTCAGAGATGGGTCAGAATCAAGACTGATATTCAAAAAAGTTTCCTAGTAGGCAAGAAAGAGGCCCAACGGATCGGGCCTCTTTCCAAGTTTTCAAAGCTACTTGTATTTGGCGTAGCTTTTGGCCTCTGACATTTGGCCAATCGCCAGCACGCCAATGCACAAGCCAATTGCGATCACTGAGAACAGCCCCGGCATCGCACCGCCGTAGCCCATGAAGATCGGGCCAGAAACGCCGTCCCATGTGGCTGGTTCAAATGGAAATCCCATATCAATTCGTCCTTTTTTGTTTTTTCAGTTATTCAGCCGGAGGTGCGGACATCTGGATGCCCTCAGGATAGGCCTGTAGCGGTATTTTCACCGTATCGAGGCCTGCCAGCTCGGCTTCTCTTGGAACCCGTAGCATGCCCAGCGCCTTCAAGACGAACGAGGAGACGTAGCCCGTGATCAGACCGATTGCGATAAAGACGACTGATCCGACAAACTGACCAACCAGGTTGATCGTCGGCGCACCTTCACCGCCCAAGGCAGGATAGCCCGCAGCCGTCACGCCCAAGATCAACATGCCATAGATACCAATGGTCCCGTGCACAGTGACCGCACCAACGGCATCGTCGATACCGAACTTCTCTAACACAGCAGCCGCAGGTTTCAGCAAAGCCCCCGCACCAAGTGCAATGATGAACGTCAGCGAAGGCCAATAAAGATCAACGCCAGAAGCCACCGAGATAATCCCAGCCAGCGCGCCAGACATCATCCAGAACGGGTCTTTCGTCACAACCCAAGCCCCAATGATACCGCCACCAATGGCCATCAACACGTTGAATGCCAACGCACCAAGGTTGGTTGGTGTGCCGTAGATAGTGGAATAGTTGCCACCCCAAGACCAGGCCTCGCCGCCGACGACGACACATCCCATCAAGAAGCCCCAGAAGCCGACAATAATCAGCATCAAGCCTGTGACCGCGAAGGGCATGTTATGGCCGGGCAGTTCGTTCGCCGTGCCATCTGCGTTGAACTTGCCAATCCGCGGGCCCAGGTTGATCAGAACACCCAAGGCAAAGAACGCCGCGACAGCATGCACCAGACCGGCAGCACCGAAATCGTGGACACCCCACTTCTGGATCAACCATCCATCTGCATGCCAGCCCCATGCAGCGGCCAACGTCCAGCTAAACCCGCCCAAGATGATCGCGAGGATCACGAAGCCAACGGTCTGGATACGCTCAATCAACGAACCAGACATGATCGATGCGGTTGTCGCCGCAAACAGGGCAAAGGCACCCCAGAACACACCATCGATCTGGTCTTCAGTGTTCGGACCCATATAGGCCGCACTTTCACCCCACGGCCACGCGATGGCATTGGCATAAGCCGCGCCCGAAATCCCGTTGGGGCCTTCAGACAGGCTGAAACCTGTTGGGAAACCCCAATAGACCCACCAGCCAAAAAAGTAGAAAGCCGGAATAACGAATGCGAAGGCCAGAATGTTCTTTGTGCCTGACGACAACGCGTTCTTAGCGCGCGATGCACCCATCTCATAGGCCAGAAACCCCGCGTGGATGATAACCATTAGCGGGATGGTAAGGTAGTAATAGAGCTCTGCGAACATCGTGTTCGTCAGATCCCCCTTTGTTTGTATCTCCGCGACTTGCGCCGCCAGATCTGCGAGTTCTTGTTCCACGGTCTTCCCCTGTCCGATTACGTTTTTTTTCGGCCGCGACGCGCTAGCGCAGAGGCCTGTACAAAAATTCAAACATGAGAAATTTTCTTTGCAAAGCTATTTTTGCCTGACATGAATATTTTTTTCCCAATAGTTGAGGGGTACCAGAATTGGTGCTAGCTTTGATTCGGACCTGGCCTCAATGCTGGGTGAAAATGTAAGGAAACAAGATGTGCGGGATTGTCGGTCTCTTTCTAAAAGACAAGGCGCTGGAACCTCAGCTGGGTCAGCTACTTACCTCTATGCTTGTCACAATGACGGACCGCGGTCCCGATAGTGCTGGCATTGCGATCTACAGCCAAGAAAACCAAACAAAATCAAAGCTTGTCGTCCAGTCGGACGATCCACTAACAAGCTTTTCAGGGCTGGACGAAACATTGTCGAACAAGCTGGGCGGCGCCCCCATCGAGATGACCGTCAAAAGCACCCATGCCGTTTTGCAAGTCCCCACTGATCTGCTGACGGCCGCACGCACGGCATTAACAAACGCTAATTCTGGCCTGCGCGTCATGAGCCGGGGCGAAAAATTAGAGATTTATAAGGAAATTGGCCTGCCCAAGGATGTGGCGGCCCAATTCGGCGTTGCTCAATTATCAGGCAGTCATGGAATCGGCCATACGCGCATGGCGACGGAATCAGCTGTAACCACAATGGGCGCCCATCCATTCAATACCGGCGATGATCAGTGCCTCGTGCACAACGGTTCATTGTCCAACCACAACGCCCTTCGCCGCAAGCTACGCCGCGAAGGTATCCATATTGAAACCGAAAACGACACAGAAGTTGGCGCGGCCTATCTGACATGGCAGATGCAAAATGGGGCAACTCTGGGTGAAGCGCTCGAAAGAGCGCTCGACGACCTTGATGGGTTCTTTACCTTTGTTGTCGGCACCAAAGATGGGTTTGGCGTCGTCCGTGATCCCATCGCATGTAAGCCAGCCGTCATGGCCGAGACAGACCAATATGTCGCCTTCGGATCAGAATACCGGGCTTTGGTCGACCTGCCCAACATCGAAAACGCACGGGTGTGGGAGCCTGAACCAGCAACCGTCTATTTCTGGTCACATGGTGGCACGCCAACTTCGCAAAAGGCAGCTGCGTAATGCAAACTATCGACATGGAAACAACGTCCCTGCGCGACCTCAACGCAACCCTGCACGCGCAGGCCGAAATGACGAACCAAACCGCTTGGAGCATCGAAAACCCTAAAGGCGCTCATGCGATCGCCTGCGGGCTGGACGCACCTATTGACGTGACCGTCAAAGGCTCAACCGGCTACTACTGCGCGGGCATGAACAAACAGGCGACGGTCAATATCAAAGGGTCCGCCGGGCCCGGTGTGGCCGAAAATATGATGAGCGGCACGGTCATTATCGACGGCGATGCCAGCCAATATGCCGGGGCCACCGGCCATGGCGGATTGCTGGTGATCAAAGGGAATGCCTCCAGCCGCTGCGGAATTTCTATGAAAGGCATCGACATCGTCGTGCATGGAAACATCGGCCACATGTCCGCTTTCATGGCCCAAACCGGCAATCTGGTGGTCTGCGGTGATGCAGGGGACGCCTTGGGCGACAGCCTCTATGAAGCACGGCTCTTTGTGCGCGGATCGGTGAAATCCCTTGGGGCCGACTGCATCGAAAAAGAGATGCGGCCCGAACATCTGGAACTGCTTGCCGACCTGCTGGAACGGGCCGGCGCGGATGCAAAACCCGAAGAGTTCAAACGCTACGGGTCAGCCCGCAAACTGTATAACTTCAACATCGATAACGCCTACTGAAGGGCCCGCGCATGAAAACCGATCAAACAACTGCGCCGCAAACTGTCCCAATTCAGTCTGCGACATTCTCGAACCCGACCAACGCTGAAATCCGGCGGGCTGCAGCCACAGGCATCTACGACATCCGGGGCGGCGGGGCCAAACGCAAGCTGCCACATTTTGACGACCTGCTGTTTCTGGGCGCATCAATGTCGCGCTACCCGCTCGAAGGGTACCGCGAGAAATGTGAAACGAGCGTCACGCTAGGCACACGCAACGCGACCAATCCAATCAAGCTCGATATCCCGATTACCATCGCAGGGATGTCATTCGGCGCGCTCTCGGGACCTGCAAAAGAGGCTTTGGGGCGCGGCGCAACGCTCGCCGGAACCTGCACCACCACAGGTGACGGCGGAATGACCGAGGAAGAGCGCGGACATTCTAAAAAGCTGGTCTATCAATATCTGCCTTCGCGCTACGGGATGAACCCGGACGATCTACGCCGCGCCGATGCGATTGAGATCGTCGTCGGTCAAGGTGCCAAACCAGGGGGCGGTGGTATGCTTCTGGGTCAGAAAATCTCGGACCGGGTCGCTGAAATGCGAAATCTGCCAAAGGGTATTGACCAACGCTCTGCCTGCCGCCACCCTGATTGGACCGGACCGGATGATCTGGAGATCAAGATCATCGAGTTGCGCGAAATCACCAGCTGGAAAGTCCCGATCTTTATCAAAGTCGGCGGCGCAAGGCCCTATTTTGATACAACGCTTGCGGTCAAAGCCGGGGCAGACGTAGTGGTCCTTGACGGTATGCAAGGCGGCACGGCGGCCACGCAAGACGTGTTTATCGAAAACGTCGGCCAACCCATACTTGCCTGCATCGGCGAAGCGGTCCGCGCCCTGCAAGACCTTGGGATGCACCGCGAGGTGCAGCTGGTCGTCTCCGGCGGGGTCCGCAACGGGGCGGATGTTGCCAAATGCATAGCGCTTGGGGCCGACGCGGTGTCCATCGGAACAGCAGCATTGATCGCGCTGGGGGACAATGATCCGAAATGGGAGGCAGAGTATAACGCGCTCGGCACCACGGCGGGGGCCTATGACGACTGGCACGAAGGGCGCGACCCTGCAGGCATCACCACCCAAGACCCTGACCTGATGGCGCGGCTCGACCCGATTGAGGGCGGACGTCGCCTGAACAACTACCTCAAGGTCATGACGCTTGAGGCGCAAACCATCGCGCGGGCTTGCGGGAAAAGCCATCTGCACAATCTCGAACCCGAAGACCTGTGCGCCATCACGCTGGAAGCGGCGGCCATGGCGAAAATCCCGCTGGCCGGCACCGATTGGTACCCCGGCAAACCCGGCTCAGGCTATTAACCCTTCCCCGCAGGCGGGCCCGCACCTCGGGCTCGCCTGAATGATTTAGACGACAGGACATATCCAATGACGACAGATCTTGCCAAATTCGCCGCCGATAATGGCGTCAAATACTTCATGATTAGCTTCACCGACCTGTTCGGCGGGCAACGGGCGAAACTGGTGCCCGCGCAAGCCATCGCAGACATGCAGGAAGACGGCGCAGGTTTTGCCGGTTTCGCAACCTATCTGGATATGACCCCCGCGCATCCCGATATGCTGGCCGTACCGGACCCATCGTCGGTGATCCAACTGCCCTGGAAACCCGAGGTCGCATGGGTCGCAGGCAACTGCGTGATGGAAGGCGAAGACGTGGCCCAAGCGCCCCGCAACGTCTTGCGCAAACTAATCGATGAGGCCGCCGCAGAAGGGCTGCGCGTCAAAACGGGGATTGAGGCGGAATATTTTCTGCTGACGCCCGACGGCAGCCAAATCAGCGATGAATTCGATACCGCCGCTAAGCCTTGCTACGACCAGCAAGCCGTAATGCGGCGCTATGATGTGGTACGCGAAATTTGCGATTACATGCTGGAACTCGGCTGGGGCCCCTACCAAAACGACCACGAAGACGCGAATGGGCAGTTCGAAATGAACTGGGAATTCGATGATGCACTAAAGACGGCAGACAAACATTCCTTCTTCAAATTCATGACAAAATCCGTGGCCGAAAAGCACGGCTTCCGGGCGACATTCATGCCCAAACCGATTGAAGGCCTGACAGGTAACGGCTGCCACGCCCATATCTCGGTCTGGGATATGGACGGCAAAACAAATGTCTTCGCGACCGACCCTGACGACAGCAGCCAGACCAAAGAACTGGGGCTGTCTGACCAAGGGCGCTATTTCTTGGGTGGCATCATGAAACACGCCAGCGCCTTAGCCGCGATCACCAACCCCACGGTGAACAGCTACAAACGGATCAACGCGCCGCGCACCACATCTGGTGCCACTTGGGCCCCCAACACGGTCACATGGACTGGCAACAACCGCACGCATATGGTGCGTGTCCCTGGGCCCGGACGGTTCGAATTGCGCCTGCCTGACGGGGCGGTGAACCCCTATCTGCTGCAAGCGGTCATAATCGCGACTGGCCTGTCGGGGATCAAGTCGCAGGCAGATCCGGGCAAGCGCTACGACATCGACATGTACGCCGAAGGCCACAAAGTGCGCGGTGCGCCAAAACTGCCGTTGAATATGCTGGATGCGATACGCGAATTCGATAAAGATAAGGCATTGAAGACGGCCATGGGTGCTGAATTCTCGGCCTCTTACGTCAAAATGAAGCTGCAGGAATGGGATAGTTTCGTGCAGCATTTCAGCCAATGGGAAAAGGACAATGCGCTCGACATCTGACCCAAGGCCCCGGCAATGAAGCTGCGCGCTGACATCGGCGGGCAGCGTTTCGCCTGGCCCTCTCTCAAAGTGCTACTGGCACACGCCACACCGCATCGGTCGGGCGACGCCTTGGCGGGTCTAGCCGCCAGCGGCCCAGTTGAGCGGATCGCCGCACAGTACTGTCTGGCGGACCTGCCACTGCAGGCCTTTCTGGATGATGTGCTTGAGGTTGACGGCGATGACGTCACCGAGCTGATTTTCGCGCAACATGATGCGGTTGCCTTCGCGCCGGTGTCACACCTAACCGTCGGGGGGCTGCGGGGTTGGCTGCTTGATCCGGCAGTAACCGGAGACACACTGCACGCCATCCGCTTCGGGCTGACCCCTGAAATGGTCGCCGCCGTCAGCAAGATCATGCGCAACCAAGACCTGATCGCCGTGGCGGCCAAGATCGAAGTCATCACGCGCTTTCGCAACACCATCGGGCTGCGCGGGCATGTGTCGACGCGCAACCAGCCCAATCACCCGTCCGATGATAGCCGGGGGATCGCCCTCTCGGCCATCGATGGGTTGTTGATGGGGACGGGCGACGCTGTGATCGGGGTGAACCCCGCCACAGATACAGTGCCCGACTACATCCGCATCTGCGAGGTGCTTGAGGTCATCCGGACCCAACTGAACATCCCCACGCAGCATTGCCTGCTGGGTCATGTCAGCACCGCACTCGCAGCAATGGAACAAAACGCCCCTGTCGATCTTGTCTTCCAATCGGTCGCCGGATCACAAAAGGCCAATGCAGGCTTTGGGGTGACGCTACCTATGCTGGAAGAGGCGCATCAGGCCGTCCGCGGATTAGGGCGTGCACCTGAAGGCAGCAACCTGATGTATTTTGAGACCGGCCAGGGGGCGGCACTCTCGGCCGAGGCGCACCATGGCATGGACCAGCAAACCATAGAAACCCGCGCCTACGCGGTCGCACGGCAGTACAACCCTCTGCTGGTCAACACAGTTGTGGGGTTCATCGGGCCCGAATATCTGGCCGACGGAAAAGAGATCATCCGCGCCGGGCTTGAAGATCATTTTTGCGGTAAACTGCTTGGCCTGCCGATGGGGGTAGACGTTTGCTACACCAACCATTCCTACGCCGATCAAGACGATATGGACCTTCTGCTTACGGTCCTTTGCGCCGCCGGGGTCAGCTTTGTCATCACCGTGCCCGGGGCGGATGATATCATGCTGAACTACCAAAGCCTGTCCTACCAAGACGCAGGCTTTATTCGAAACACGCTGCAGCGACCCCCTGCCCCCGAGTTCGCCAAATGGATGGAAGACATGGGCGTGGGCACAGCCGACGTACAGCTGCCCCAGATTGAGCAAGTGCTCGGCCAGCTGCGATTGCCTGCGGCATGACAGATCTGACGACACGCAAAACCATCGCCGCCATCACACAAGCCCGGCTGACCTTCGGCCAAAGGGTCGCAGCACAAGACACGGCAACAACACTGAACTTCGCGCTCGATCACGCAAGGGCACGCGAAGCGGTAACCTCGGACATCGATGTCGCCGAGCTAAGCACCGCGCTCGATGCAGTAAACCTGCCGCACTACCGGGTGCAAAGTGCCGCAACGCACCGCGATGAGTTCGTCCGCAGGCCCGATCTGGGGCGGCAACTGCCCGCAGATCAAATTGCAGGGCTCGCGCAAGACCCCGCACCCGATGTGGGGCTGGTCTTGGGCGATGGGCTGTCTGCAGTGGCAGTCACGCTCAACGGGGTGGCGTTCATGGCGGCCCTCGCGCCAATGCTGACGCAATCCGGGCTGACGGTCTCGCCTGTAATCTTGGCCCAACAGGCACGGGTGGCCTTGGGTGATGGGATCGCCCGTGCGATGGGGGCGCAAACCGTTGTCATGGTGCTGGGCGAGCGGCCGGGGCTATCCGCAGCGGACGGGCTTGGGGTCTACATTACGCAAAACCCAAGCGAGCAAACCCCCGACAGCGCACGCCATTGCCTGTCCAACGTGCGCGAACAAGGGCTGCCAATCACCGAAGCCGCGCGACAAACGGCGGCGCTGATCCAAACCATGCGGCAACTTGGATGCAGCGGCGTGGAAATGAACCAGCGACGGGCCGCGTTGAAAGCACCCGATGATCCAAGCCCCGCCTGAAAATTATTCACATCAAGAATAATTATTGACCTTTGGTGATATTTACCCTGCAATACTGGCAACAAAAGATCAGGAGAATCCCATGTCAAAACGCATTGCTGTCCTTGGTGCGGGGCCCTCAGGGCTCGCCCAGTTGCGGGCCTTTCAATCCGCACAAGCCAAAGGCGCGGACATCCCCGAAATCGTCTGCTTTGAAAAGCAATCCGATTGGGGGGGGCTTTGGAAATACACATGGCGGACGGGGCTCGATGAATACGGCGAACCAGTGCACGGGTCCATGTATCGCTACCTGTGGTCGAACGGACCCAAAGAAGGGCTAGAATTCGCGGATTACTCCTTTGAGGAACACTTCGGCAAACAAATCGCCAGCTACCCACCGCGGGCGGTGCTCTTTGATTATATCCAAGGACGGGTCGAAAAAGCAGGGGTGCGGGATTGGATCCGGTTCTCAACAGCTGTGCGTTGGGTCGAAAAAGAAGAGGGCAAATTCAAAGTCACGGTGACCGATCTGCCCAATGACCGGACCTATACAGAAGACTTCGACCACGTCATCGTCTGCACCGGCCACTTCAGCACACCGAACGTGCCTTATTTCGAAGGGTTCGACAGCTTTAAAGGGCGGGTCCTGCACGCGCATGACTTCCGAGACGCGCTTGAGTTTAAGGATAAGGATATCCTGATCGTCGGCACATCCTATTCGGCCGAAGACATCGGCTCACAATGCTGGAAATACGGGGCCAAATCGATCACGGTCAGCCACCGGACAGCAGCCATGGGGTACGACTGGCCCGACAACTGGGCCGAAGTCCCGCTGTTGACAAAAGTTGACGGGAATACCGCCTACTTCAAGGACGGAACCAGCAAAGACATTGACGCTGTGATCCTCTGCACCGGGTACAAACATCACTTCCCCTTCCTGCCCGACAGCCTCAAGCTCAAGACAGCCAACCGGCTGGCCACAGCGGACCTCTATAAAGGCGTGGCCTATCTGGGCGATCCGGATCTGTTCTACATCGGAATGCAGGACCAATGGTTCACATTCAATATGTTCGACGCGCAGGCCTGGTGGGCACGTGACGTGATCATGGGGCGGATCAACCTGCCCGATGCGGCAACAATGGCCGCCGACGTCACCGACCGCGTAGCGCGGGAAGACGCGGGCGAGGACGACTACGATGCAATCTGGTACCAGGGCGACTACGTCAAAGAGCTGATCGATGAAACAGACTATCCTAGCTTCGACGTCGAAGGGGCCTGCAAAGCCTTCAAGGAATGGAAAGGACACAAGAAGAAAGGGATCATGACGTTCCGGGACAACGGCTATAAATCCGTGATCACCGGCACCATGGCACCCAAACACCATACGCCCTGGAAAGACGCGCTGGATGATAGCCTCGAGGTCTATTTGCAGAACTAGTAATTGCCAGCTTGCCTGATGTGCCACGATGTTGTGGTATCGGATGCATGAAATTTGCAGTCATCGCTGACATCCACGGGAACGCCCTGGCCTTGCAGGCGGTGCTGCAGGACATGGACAGGCTTGGGGTACCAACGGCTGTTAACCTGGGGGATGTCTTCAGCGGCCCGCTCGATGCGGCGGGAACAGCCCACCTGCTGAGAACGCGTGACTTTCCGTCAATTCGGGGCAATCACGACCGATACCTGATCGAACAAGATCCGTCCGCGATGGGCCCCTCGGACAGGGTCGCCTTCGACCAGCTTGGCGACGACGACCTTGCATGGATCGAAAGTTTACCAACCACGCGCACCATCTTTGATCAGGTCTTCATGTGCCACGGCACACCACGCAGCGACAACACCTACTGGCTTGAACGGGTTGACGAAAACGGCACAGTGCGGCCCGCCACATTGGCCGAAATCACGCGCGAGGCCGACGGGATCGACGCCAGCCTGATCCTCTGTGCCCACACCCATATCCCGCGCTGCATCCGGCTGCCAGATGGGCGCACGATCGTGAACCCTGGCAGCGTGGGATGCCCGGGCTATGACGATGACACACCGGTCTATCACTACGTGCAAACCGGCACACCAAACGCCTCCTACGCTGTGGTCGACGCAAAAGACGGCGAATGGGACATCACGTTCCGGTCCGAGCCCTACCCTGCGGAAGACGCGAGCCGACTTGCCGCCCGAAACGGACGGGCCGACTGGGCCAGAGCGCTGGCAACCGGCTGGTTCAAAGAATAGGCGACGGGAAATGCGCACCCTCAAAGGAGTAGCCCCCAGATCTCATTTCATTAATCGTACAGCCAAACGAGGACGGGCCGCTGACACGAGGACATGGATCGTAAGCGGCCATTAACGCGGAATGCAGCGAACGGCGGGTGTGAGCCCAAACTTCCCGAATGCTGCAGCACGACGAATGTCTGTTTCTTGGCTATCTAGAATTGTCGGGTGCTAGCCAGCTCAGAGAACATGTTGGCATAGATTGGGAACGTAAGTTTCGGCATCATATGTGCCTCAACTAGGTCGACCCATCGGATTTCATTGTGTTCCTGCCCGAGGTTAATTGGCTCACCGTCCCATTCGTCCACTGCATAAAAGTGAAAGGTCGTTTCGCCATTCACGTACCGAAAGTGATCTAAGCTTCGCCACGCTGTTAGAGAAACACCAATCTCTTCGGCAAGTTCTCGGACAAGAGCTTCTTCAAACGTTTCGCTGTCTTCGACGTGTCCACCCGGGAAGATCCAAGTATCTGGATAAAGATTGTGTGTACGTCGGGACTAATTGTCGACTTTAGAACTTCCGGGTGTCACGCAAAAGGCAACTCCAGCCCCAAAGCATGCCACAAAGAAATGCGAGGTGATTGAGTGCAGTCCTATTTCGGTTCCTAGGTCGGGATTTGTAAACATGACTACGAGGACAGGGAGGAACCAGAACCCGAAAATACAGCCGGCCGCAGTAAGGCGGATTTCCACATCTTCGGAGACCTTGACAATCCGAGTAGAGAAAACCTGAGCGAGTTTACCGCCTAAGACTAAGCCAACCAACATACTTGCGAGGAAGGCTAGGAGTCCCAGCCCGCCCGACACATCACCATTAAACATGATGACGAAAGGACCGAGAATGAACGGTGCCGTGCCAAGCCAAGGCAACCATTTCGATTCTTTCAGCTTATCAAAAAATTCAATCAACATACTTTCAGATAGCATGGGCCAAGAAACATGCATAGAGGACATTGGCGCAGCTGGAGCGAAGGTCGGCTTCGTCCGCAGAGCAGGCTTTCAGCTCAACCTGACGAAAGTCCGCTTAAGCGCGGATCGATGCTTGCTCGGTCTTCGTCGGACGAGGCGGCATCGTTACGGAAACCCGGATGGCAAAATCCATGAAAAAGCACAGACACGAACCGCGAGGTATTGACGCACCTTTGATGCCACATAAAACTGCGATCACGACCATTCCCCCTGCAGGAGCAAACGATCATGTCAGAGCCCGCCCGGTTGCAGGATCATCCCAACTGGAAATACCTGCTGCAGGAATTTGATACCCTCTACCGGATGGGCTCTTCGGGGGGCAGCCCCACGATCCGCAGTCATCGCAAACGGGTGCGCGACAGGTTGTCGAACGCGATGAAATCCAACCCCGTGATCCAGGAAAACCCCTCTCAATCCCTGCCGGTCACAGCACATCTGCCCCGCGCCCTTGACCTTGGTGAGCGCGGTGCGATGCAAGGGATGGCCCGGGCCCTGCGCGAAGTCGCCCCCAAGCTGGAATGGGTCTATGGCTACGAAAAACTGCCCAAATCACTGATCAAGAAATACGCCTATTGCGAAGTTCTGGGCCCACGCGGGCCGGTCCATGCGGACAATCTGATCATCGGGTTTGTGCTTTTTGCACCCGCCACCACCTATCCGCAACATAGCCATACCGAGATTGAGGAAAGCTATATCTCCGTTTCGGGCTCATGGTCTGAAAACAATGCAGCCGTCTTCGCGCCCGGCTCGTTGATCCTGAATACACCGGGAAGCAAACACCGCATCACAACAGGCGACATTGATCCCTGCCTGTTGGCCTACGCCTGGACAGGGCCCATAGAACGGCTGGTGGCACCAGACATGAATTTCTCACGAAAATAGGTTCGCGCCGGTCAAGACCGCGGCTTTTCCTTCTTGGGATCATAAGCTGCCACATCCGCACGCACTGTCGCAGGCAGGCGCTTTTGGTGACCATCCAGCTTGCCAATCTCCAGCTTGGTCCCCGGATCCGCATAGGCCACATCAACCCGGGCCAGGGCAATGTTGCGCCCCAAAAGCGGCGAACGCATGGAAGACGTCACCTCGCCCACCTGTGCACGACCCACATGGATGCAATCCCCGTGGCCCACTTCAATCTCGGCATCAATATCAAGACCGACCAGCTTGCGCATCGGATGCTCTTTGCGGCGCAAAAGCGCGTCACGCCCGATAAAATCATCCGGCTTCGATTTCAGCGGCACGGTAAAACCGATACCCGCCTCAAACGGGTCCGTCTGATCGCTGAATTCATAATCGGCAAAGATCAAACCCGCCTCAATCCGGACCATATCTAAGGCCTCCAACCCAAGCGGCGTCAACCCATAGGGCTGGCCCGCCTCCCAGATCGCATCAAAGACTTCTGCGCAATGCTTGGGATGGCACATCACCTCATAGCCCAATTCGCCCGTGTAGCCGGTGCGCGAAATAACAATCGGCGTTCCGGCCTCATCGCGCAGCCGCGCAGGGGTGAAACGGAACCAGGCAAGCTGGTCAAATGCAGGGTTATGCGGGGCTGTCCAGATCAGATCACGCAGCAGATCACGTGAGGCAGGCCCTTGCACAGCCACATTATGCAATTGATCCGTGGATGAGCGCACCATAGCATTCAGCCCCAGCGCCTCGGCCTGTTCGCGGATCCAGATGCCGCTGTAATCTGCACCGCCGACCCAACGGAAATTGTCGCGGCCGAGGCGGAAAACAGTGCCATCATCAACCATGCCGCCATGAGGATAACATAAGGCCGTATAGACGACGCCCCCCACCGGCAGTGTCTTCATATTGCGGGTGAAGACATATTGGCAAAGGGCCTCGGCATCAGGCCCGGTAATTTCAAACTTGCGCAGGGGCGACAGGTCCATGATCACGGCTTGTTCACGACAGGCGGTATATTCCGCGATGGGCCCGGCTGCGGCAAAGCAATTGGGCAACCAATAGCCGTTATATTCCACAAAATTGCGGGTATGTTTGGCAAAACACGCGTGAAAACCAGTTTCCTTGGTCATCTTGGGCTCCGAATCTGGGGTCGCACGCAAGGCGATGGATTTCTTAAAGGGCTCTTTGGCGGCGTAGGTGCGCACATGAATGTCCGTGGGGTTCCAGCCATTGGCAGCCGTTGTATCGTCGGGGCAAGCGCTGGACACACAAACCAGATCGGTCAGGGCGCGCAACAACACATAGTCACCTGGGCGGGACCACGGTTCATCGGCGTACATCACACCATGGTCATCGATGCCCGTATTGAAAAAGAAGTTGATCGCCATCCACCCGGGGCGGGCCGTCACACCATAAGGATCAAGCGCGCCATTGAAATTATCTGAACAATTCGCATGGCCCGGATACCCGATGTCATCATAATATTTCGCAGCACAGGCCATGGCAAAAGCATCATGGCGCCCGCAAGTATCCTGCACCACTTCGACCAAGGGCAAATTGTCCTGATCGTAGTATTTCGCGTGCAGCCCCGGCATCGGATAAGCATGACCCATGATGGTCCGCGTGGTGGTGACATCAAGCGCATGCTCAATACCACGATCCAGCTTACGGGCGCTAAAACACTGGAAATCCGTGCATTGCCGCCCATCCACATCCAAAATCTGGATAAAGTCGCCCGCCTTCACAAAATAAGCCTCTGCCGTCTGGGCGTGCACCGCGATGTCCTGCAAAGGCTCAGCCAAAGGATCAGGCAAGCGAAACTTGCTGTGCGATGTCAGGGTAGCCCGGGTGATGGTGACGGTCAGGGGGGTGGCCGTATTCTGCGCTTCAATGTCCATAACGCCACCGGTCACTGGGGCCGGGGCGGCAATCACAACGACACCGTCACGCTGCACGCGAAAGGCCTCACTGACGCCCGCAGGCGTGGTGGCTTCAAAGAGGTGCACCACAGCAGCACCGGCCAGATCAATCCCGCGCGCCTCAAGCCCCAAGCGCAATCCCTGCAGCGACATATCCGACCCCGTCAGCAGGGCCTGCAACCCAAGGGCAGGCCCCTGCCCCTTGGCGCCAATGATCTGCAGATCAACCTGGCCGCTTGGATCTGCAGCAAGGATTTCGCAGGGCTGCGCCCCCTCGTCATTGACGACGGTCAAAGCATCCCCCGCAGCAACCGGGATCAAAACCGCACCGGCACCTGCGACGACATAGCGCTCGGTGCCCTTGGGCCATGCGAACACCGCAGGTTCAAAACTTTGGCTGGGGCGCGGCGGGCCCGGCGGGACAGTTGCGAAAACGGACGACATATGTCTCTCGCGTGTTGCATGAGCGGAAATTTTATTTAACGATAAGAATAACAATCCATCTTGTCCACCGCAATCAAGGATAGCCGGTCATGACTGACGATCAAATCAACTTCATCGGCTGGATACTCTTCGTGATTTCCGCAATCGGGTTCATTATCGCTAGCATCGGGCACTTTTGGTCGATGTTTGGCAGCGTCTTCTTCCTGATCGCCTGCTTTGTGTTCATGATCCCTTTCTTTCGACGCCGGAAATGAGCGCGCTTGGCCTCGGCCTGATCGCAGCATTGGCCTGGGGCGTGCATGATTTCCTCGTCCGGTTCATCACGCAGAAAAACGCAATCGGAACCTGCATCTTCGTCGTGCTGCTCGTTGGGTTGATCCTGCAGTCGGGGCTCACACTGGCAACGGGCAATCTGCAAGCGATGACCGGGCAAAGCGCGGCACTCAGCCTCGGGGCGGGGCTGTCCTTTGCGGTTGCGGTCTTTGGGCTCTACGCGGCATTTCAGCGAGGGCCTTTATGGCTCGCGGCACCCATAGTGGCCTGTTTCTCGGTCTTATCGGTGGGGTTCGCGGCAGTGACGGGCACTCACATTACCCCAGCGCAATGGGGGGCAGTTCTGGTGATCCTCTGTGGGATCGGGATCGTGGCGGGCTTTGCGGATGAAGACCAAGGCGACATCCCACCAAAGGGGCTGACAATGCTCTATGCGGCGATCACAGCCTTCGGGTTTACAGCCACCTTCGAATTCGGACAGGCCCTCACGGCGGTCAGCAATGAAATGCAGTCGGCAATGCTAACGCGGGCTGTGACGTTAGGGGTGGCCATCGGCGTGCTGGTGATCTGGAAAATACCTTTCTGGCCAGACAGACGGGCAGTCCCGGTTCTCTGCGTCATGGGTCTGACGGATTGCATCGCGATCCTTGCGATTGTCTCGGCAGGGGATTTACCGGATGCGCAATATACAGCCGTGGCTACATCAATGTACGGGTTGCCTGCAATCTGGTTAGCTTCGGTGTTCCTCAAAGAGCGTATGCGGGCATTGCAATGGGGTGGTTGTCTTTTGGCATTCGCGGGGCTGGGCTACATCGCGCTGTAGCCAAACTTTGCTGACGTCCATCCAGACGGCATTGCCCTCCCAACCCGATCATCGATTCTCAGCGGCCGGTCTGTGCTCCCAAAGGGCAAAAAGTAGATACGAAAACAGCAACCAAATCATGCACAAAAGTGGCGAAATGCGCCATATTCTCAGGCGCTTGACATAATGAAACCATATTCCAAACACGCCACCGGCAAGGTATAGCCGATTAGCGGATTTTTGGCAATTTTATCGACATTTTGGCGGACATCTTCATTGACTTTTAGAGGTCCAGAGCTCTAATCGGCCTCATCGGAAACAGCGGCGAAGCGCCGCACAACCAGTGAGCATGTTGAGCATGTCTATTAAATTAAAGGGTCTGGTCGGTTTGATCGCAATGTCTGTATTGACGGCAATGCAACCATCAATCGCCAGCGCAGACGAAATCTCGGTAACCTTCGAACTCAACGGCCTTACGCTCACTGGAGAGTTTGTCGCGTTCGAAGACAATACCTACATCATCGAAACGACAGTTGGCACGGTGAACGTGGCCGCTGATTTGGTATCGGTGTGCGAAGGCCCCGACTGCATCGACAGCGCAGCCTCCGCGGAACTCAGCAACTAAGTCAAAGCTTGACCACTTGGCCTGTCTGCGCACTTTCCTGCGCGGCAAGGCCCATGGCGATCGCTTTTGCACCATCGTGCAATGTTACTTCGACTGTACCCTCTCCCCGCACAACAGCGTTAAAACGCTGGTGTTGATAGTAGGTCGATCCATTGTGATCACCAGCGTCCAGCAACGTGGGGTCGACAGGGATCTCTGACACATAAGGACCCTTGGGCGCGCGCGGGCTGATAATCATCTGGGGCACGGGCGGATCGCCCAACAGCTTGGGCCAGAACCGACCAGGACCAGGCACCAAAGCCTCGATCTTGCCCTTAGGGCCCACCGCACTGATCTCTTCCTGCCATTTTGAACCTTCGGCAAACATGCAAAGCTCCAGCATGGCACGCGACCCTTTGGCAAAATCCAAAATAACATAGCCATTGTCCCAAATGTCGGGAGCGACGCCCTCATAGCGTTCATCCATATGGTTCAACGACTGGCCAGCGCTGGCCATAACGCGGACGGGTTCATCGTCCAAAATCAGGCGCATCAGATCAAAGAAATGGCAGCATTTCTCAACCAAGGTCCCGCCTGTTTTGGCATTGAAACGGTTCCAATCGCCAATCTTGGGCAAAAACGGAAAGCGATGCTCGCGGATGGTCAGCATCTTGATGCCACCTGTGGCCTGCTCGGCCTGCGAAATCAGTGCGGCGACAGGGGGCATATAGCGATACTCCATGGCGACCCAAACCGGATGCGGGTAATCCGCAAAAAGCGCATCCAGCACCGGGGCGTCCGCTGGGTCAGTATAGAGCGGCTTTTCGCACAGAATGGGCAGCGGTCGGGTCGCCACAATCTGTTTCAGCTGCTGCACATGCAGGTAGTTGGGGCTCACAATCACCACCGCATCCAGCGCGTCAAACGCGAGCAGTTCTTCCAGTGATCCGGCCACATGGGCATCCTCAGCCAAAGTCGCGGCGGCCTCGGCCAGTTCCGTCACCGGGTCATAGACCACAGACACACGGCCTTGGGGCAGAAGATTGATATTCTGAATATGTTCGCGACCCATCATGCCGCAGCCAATCAGGCCGTAGTTTACCGTATCCACGTTGTTCTAACCTTTTCCCATACGAGAGATATAAGCAGCGCGCGCGGCGTCGTACCACGTGCGCGAAAATTCAGCCGGTTGCTTGGCGGCGGTGCGGCTCACCCGCGCGATATGGCCTGTGGTGTGACCTGCGGGCAGATGGAAAGTGTCGGGTGTCCAATCTGGCAAAGCATCCACACCAATACGGTCCTCGACAGCGGCGATGACCAATCCCAATTCATGGCGATAAAAATGGTAAAGCGACTCCGACAGATCACTGACAGCGATCACATCACGCTGGGCACCATCGAGCCAGATTTCCTCCAAAGCGACCAAGACACCATCTAAGAACCGCAAGCGACGAATACGATGCCCCTGCGGATCACCACCCAAGCGCGCAAAGCCGTCAGGCTTGGCCAAGCGATCCACAGACAAAACCTCCGCCGTGGGCAAACCACCGCCCTTCAACAGTTCCAGCCGAAAGAAGGCATAGACAGAATCGACCGCCGGGCGATGACGCACATAGTTGCCAGACCCTTGTATGCGGTCGAGCAATCCCTTCGCCTCCACATCGGCCAGCGCCTTGCGCAAGGTCCCAACTGCCACACCCAAATCATCCGCCATTTCCCGTTCAGGCGGCAGACGTGACCCATCCGCCAGATGGCCCGCAGCAATCTCGCGCATCAGCATTTCGCTAAGTTGAATGAACTTGGGCAGCGCAGAGGTTTTCGCCATGGCGACCCCTCCTCTGGCCAGCACATGTAAATTGATACACTATTGTTTCACAAAATTTTGCATGCTAGGCAAGGGTTAATAACACTCACCCGGGAGGAGAATCGATGACCATCGTACCGGTCACCAGCGCAGATCTTGATGCGGCAGAAGTCAGCTGGTTTTCCGCACTATGTTCCGATGATTATCAGTTCCTCGGCGTCCCTGACGGCGATTTGCGCTCCTCATGGGAGCATTGCCGCGACATCGCCCTGACGGCGGAAAAACAAGGCTTCCGGAACATCCTAGCGCCCTCTTCTTTTCAGGTAGGACAAGACACATTGTCTTTCGTCGCGGGTATGGCACCACTGACTGAGCGGATGAATTTTCTGGCGGCGATACGCTGCGGGGAAATGCAGCCGATTATGCTGGCACGGACCGTCGCAACACTTGATCATATGCTCAAAGGGCGGTTGACGCTCAATGTGATCAGCAGCGACTTCCCCGGCGAAGTGGCCGAAAGCAGCTACCGGTATAAACGCAGTCATGAGGTTGTTGAAATCCTGCGCCAAGCTTGGACGCAGGACGAAATCAACCACGACGGCGAGATTTACCAATTCAAGAACGTGCCTACCGAACCAGCCCGACCATACCAGCAAAATGGCGGGCCCCTGCTTTACTTCGGCGGCTACTCACCTGCGGCGCTGGAACTCTGCGGGGCGCAATGCGACGTCTACCTGATGTGGCCTGAACCCATGGACCAGCTGAAGCAACGGATGCAAGACGTGCATGCACGGGCACAGGCCCACAACCGCACGCTCGACTACGGCTTGCGCGTCCACATGATCGTGCGCGACACTGAACAGGAAGCCAAAGAATACGCCGACTACATCGCCTCCAAGCTGGATGATGAATACGGCAAACTGATCCGGGACCGGGCGCATGACAGCATCAGCCTTGGCGTCGCACACCAAGCTAAAGCACGGGAACTGGCCGATAAATTCGGCTACGTGGAACCCGGGCTCTGGACAGGCATCGGGCGGGCGCGCTCTGGCTGCGGGGCGGCACTGGTGGGGTCCACCGACCAGATCATGACGAAAATCGAGGCCTATCAAAAGATGGGCATCCGTGCTTTCATCTTCTCAGGCTATCCGCATATAGACGAGGCCGAACACTTCGGCAGTCGCGTTATGCCACAGCTCAAAACCTGCTCATTGCCCCATGAATACGGGCGTGTGCCATCTGAAACACCAGCCACGCCACTTGGCACAGGGATCCGCAAGTGAACCGCATCCAAATTACCGACGACCTTTCCTTCAGCCGCATCGTTTACGGGATGTGGCGACTTGGGGATGACACAGATACATCCACGGCCCATGTCCAGGCCAAGATCGAGGCGTGCCTGGAGCAAGGCATCACCACAATGGATCAGGCGGACATCTACGGCGGTTATGAGGCCGAAGAAGTACTGGGCAACGCGCTCAAGGCCGCCCCTGCCCTGAAAGACAAGATCGAGATCGTCACCAAATGCGATATCGTGGCGCCGATGGGCCGTTACAGCGACGCACGGGTGAAATACTACGACACCAGCCGCGCGCATATCCTCGCCTCGGTCGATCATTCCCTACGGCTGATGGATGTGGACAAGATCGACACGCTGCTTGTTCACAGGCCAGATCCCATGATGGACCACAAGGAAACAGGCGCGGCCCTGGACGAACTGGTCGCCTCGGGCAAAGTGCGCAGCGTCGGTGTGTCCAATTTCAAACTGCACGATTGGACCTTGCTGCAATCGGCGATGGACACGCCGCTGATCACCAACCAGATTGAACTGTCGTTGACAGCGCACCAAGGGTTCACCAATGGCGATGTCGCCTACCTACAAGAACGGGACGTGCCGATCATGGCTTGGTCGCCGCTTGGCGGCGGCAGCCTGATGACCGGTACCGGCGCACCGCAAAAGGCACTGGCATCGGTGGCCGAGGCCAATGGCGTCGATAGCGGCGCCGTGGCGGTGGCTTGGTTGCTCGCGCATCCTGCCAACATCATGCCAGTCATGGGGACAAATAATATAAACAGAATCAAATCACTATCTGACGCTTTGAAAGTAAACATGGACCGCCAAACCTGGTTCGAACTCTATACAGCAGCACTCGGCCAAGAGGTACCATAATGGACGCAAGCACGCTTCAGACGTTCGACCCCGGCACGGACAGCGACGGCTTTCGACGGGCTTTGGGCAGCTTCGCGACCGGTGTGACAGTGATCACCACAGACGGTCCCGAAGGACCGGTTGGGATTGTTGCGAACAGCTTTGCCAGCGTCTCGCTCGACCCGCCATTGGTGCTGTGGTCACCGGCCAAATCATCCAAACGGTTTGAGCATTTCGCAGGTTCAAGACGGTTCGCAATCCATGTGCTAGGGGCCGATCAACGCGATATCTGCGCAACTATCCTCAGATCCAAAACAGCGATCAGCGACGTGCCAATGCATCTGTCCCATTGTGGAATGCCGATCATAGAGGGCGCGCTGGCCTCATTTGAATGCAATCTGGAAGCGACCCATGACGCAGGCGACCATGTGATCATCATCGGCCGGGTGACAAAAGCACACCATAGCGCGGGCGAACCGCTGGTTTTCCACGCTGGGAAATATGGGGAATTCAAAGAAGGCTGACAAACAGCCAAAGGGGTGGTTAAGCTGCCCAAACGACAAGGGCAAAAACGCCCGGACTTGAAACAGGGGAGGAGCCGGCATGTCGGTCCTGTTCGGCCTTTTGTGGCCATTAGAACGGTTTAACACCGGGGTCCTTGCAATCGGCAAGGCCATCGCGGTCGCGGCGCTTGGGATCATGGTTTGCCTGATCCTGGGGCAAGTATTCTTCCGCTATGTGCTCAACGACGCACCCAACTGGACCGAGGAAGGCGCGCGCTTCGGCATGCTCTGGATGACCGGGCTGATGGCGCCGCTCGCCTACCGGATGGGCGGGTTTGTGGCGATCGACATGCTGGAACGTGCGCTGCCAAAACTGATTTCAGGACTGCTGACCTTCTTGTTGATGTGCATCGCTATGTGGGTGCTGTTCATCGCGTGGGAACGCGGCCTGAACAACCACGTCGATACGCTCTCAGGCCGGGGCTGTTCCTCCTCCCTGCGTTGGCCGTTCGGGATTGAGATCGGCAAATGCGGCGACAAATTTCAAAACAACTTTCAGTACGCCTCGCTATGGGTCGGGGTGAACCTGCTGATCTTGGTCAACCTTGAACTGATGATCCGGCAAATCATCAAACTCGCAGGGCAAGGCGACAAACTGAAACCGCTCAGCGCAGATGATTTTCAGGGGGCCGACTGATGCTGTTATTATTCCTCCCGCTCTTCCTGATCCTTATCATGATCGGGCTGCCGGTGGTTTTTGCCCTGCTGGCATCACCCATCGCCCTGATCATGTACGAAGGCGACACGCGTAACGTCGTCGCTGGGCTTTATCGCAATCTTTACAACGGCATGGACAGCTTCCCGCTGATGGCCCTGCCCTTCTTTATGCTGGCCGGTGAAATCATGAACCGGGGTGGGATCACCCTGCGTTTGGTTGAATTTTCCCAAGCCTTCATGGGCCACCTGCGCGGCGGGCTGGCGCATGTGAACATCCTGTCGTCCATCCTCTTCGCAGGCCTCTCGGGCTCTGCGGTGGCCGACACCTCCGCGCTCGGATCAACCCTGATCCCCGCGATGGAGAAAAACGGCTACTCTCGTAAATTCGCCGCCGCGATCACTGCCGCATCGTCCGTGATCGGGCCGATCATCCCGCCGTCAGGGATCATGATCATCTACGCCTACGTCATGGGCGAAAGCGTTGCGGCCTTGTTCCTTGCAGGCATCGTGCCCGGCATCATGGTTGGGGTTGGGCTGATGGTCATGGTGCGGCTCTTGGCCGACCGCTATGACCTGCCCAAGGCCGAACGGATCGTCACCAAAAACCAAGAAATCACTCAAGTCGAATACTGGGTCAGCTTCGCCCTGATCCGGATCAATCTGGCCGGGTTGCTGATGGCTGTCTACAGCGGGCTGGCTACAACCGTCGGGCTTGCTCAGATCAACGAAGCAGGCGACAAAATCCACAGCCTCAACCTGTGGATCGTCTTCCTGGCCCTGCTTGCCGTCGCGCACTTCATGCTGATGGGTTACCGGGGCCGGGTCAGCCACGACTTCCGGATGGTCTGCAAAAAAGCCGTGGCACCACTGCAAACCCCCATCATCATCCTCGGCGGGATCCTGGTGGGTGTCTTCACCCCAACCGAGGCCTCTGCCGTCGCCGTCGCCTATGCGCTGGTGGTCAGCTTCTTCGTGCTGCGGTCGATGAAAATCAAAGACCTGGGCGAGGTCCTCACCCGTTCAGCCCTCGGCACCTCAGCCGTGCTGTTACTGGTTGGGGCTGCGGTCGCGTTCAAAACCGTGGTCAGCCTCAGCTACGCACCACAAATCCTGTCAGACTACATCCTGTCGCTGTCGGAAAACCCGCTAGTGTTGCTGTTCCTGATCAATCTCCTACTCTTCGTCGTGGGCATGTTCCTTGACGCAGGACCAGCAATCATCATCCTTGGGCCAATCCTGGGACCGATCTTTGTGGACCTCGGCGTGCATCCTGTCCACTTCGCAATCATCATGAGCGTAAACCTGACCGTGGGGTTGGCAACGCCGCCCATGGGGCTTGTGTTGTTCGTGGCCAGTACGGTTTCGGGCGAAAAGGTGGAAACCATCGCCAAAGCTATTCTGCCATTCCTTGCGGTGGAAATTTTGGTGATCTTCCTGATCACCTATATCCCCGCCATTTCCATGACAGTGCCTTACCTGACGGGCTTCTTGGGCTGCGCCCCGGACATCGGGTTTAGCGCTTGCATTAGCCCGGCACCGGGCATCAATTAACAGCATCAATAGGGAGAGAATTATGCTGAACCACCTCAAAATCGCGGCCACCGCCGCCCTGCTGGCGACACCGCTGGGCGCATGGGCGCAAGATTTCACGATCCGGGCCACCGCGAACTCAAACGAAAACGACGAAGACTATGACGGTCTGGTTGTGTTCAAAAACTATGTAGAAGCCGCATCCAACGGACGGATCGCGGTTGAACTCTTCATCGGCACGCAGCTGTGCGCGACCGGTGCGGAATGTCTGGAAGGCGTGTCCGAGGGATCGATTGATGTCTATATCTCCACCTCAGGTGGGGCAGCCGGCATCTTCCCATATGTGCAGGTGCTTGACCTCCCCTATCTGATGGCCAACGACCGGATCGCAGAAGACGTGCTGACCAGCGATTTCGTCCGCACGATGCGTGACATGGCGTTGGAAACATCCGGCGACACCATCCGGCTGATGACCATCGGGAACACGGGCGGGTGGCGCAACTTTGCCAACACCCAACGCCGCGTGGCCAGCCCATCCGACATGGAAGGCCTTAAAATCCGTACCGTGGTCGCCGATCTGCCGCAGGAACTGGTCCGCGCCTTGGGTGCATCGCCAACACCAATCCCATGGCCTGAGCTGTTCACATCGTTCCAAACGGGCGTCGTTGAAGGGTCCAAAAACGGGATCACTGACATCATGGGCATGAAATTCCCAGATGCGGGTCTTCAGTACATGACACTAGACGGGCACGCCTACATGGGTGCGCTGTGGTGGATGAGCAACGAAAACTTCATGGCGATGCCAGAAGACCTGCGGCGCGTCGTGGTTGACGGGTTCAGCCAGTTGCAGCAGGCGACTTTCGCATCACCCAAGCGGAAATCAATCGAAGCCTACGCAGCTTTTGTTGAAGGTGGCGGTGATCTTTATGTGCCAACACCCGAAGAAAAGGCCGCCTTCGCTGCAGCCGCAGCGCCTGTACAGGATTGGTTCCGTGCCAACGTCGACGGCGGCGATCAAATCCTTGACGCGCTGATCACAGCCGTAGGTGAGGCCGAGGCCGAACTCGAAGCGGAATACGCAAGCGACCTGAACTAGGGCCGGTGGACATTCAGTTGTCTCATTTGTCTGCAGTTCTGATTCAACCTTCCCAAACGGGAGGGTTGAATTGACCCGAGCAGATTTGCTTTTTGAGGGCCTGGAGTGGATTGCGACTGATCTTTTTTCCGAGAGAAAAGTGCACCGGAGTGCACTGGGTTGGATACGCGCATGTTTCTCGAAGCAGCGTTTTGGATCGTGCGCACAGATCAGCTATGGCGCGATCTGCAGGCGGAACTTAGCAATCGGAGCAGCTCTTCAAGCTGTACCAAAGGTGGGTTCAAGCTGATAATCAGATTGCCGCGCTACTTCAAAGCCTCCAACGGGTGTTGAAAACAGTTTGCCAGGTTGAGAACCATATGAAAAAAATGTACATGAGATCGACGATTGTCGCTTTTGCGTTTGTGGCGTCCATAGCAATTGTCGATGTTATTTTCCCAAATGCTAACCTGCAGCGCTCCATAGGGAGATTTAATAGCGACCTAGGAGTGTTTCATTACGCCATCCTTGCATTTTTTTGGCCGTTAATCATTCTCACATTGGCAAATTTCGTAGTGTCATGGCATTGGTTCCTCGTTTCGACCTCGATAACGACGGTTATGTTTGTTTTCTGTGTTTTGCCGGGGAGGCACGGCGATGAACTTTGGTTTTTCGGAGTGGGTCTCGGTGCCTACGAGTCAGCGACAGCCTTAGGATTAGGCCTGGTGTTGAGTTTGTTGATAGCCTTGATTGTGAAACATTCAGTCTAGAGCCTCTTGGGGATTCGCTCTGCGCCACCGGTTTCAGCCAACATTGCGCAGCTTTAAAGCGTTCGACCTTCAACTCAAGACATCGCTTATCGCTTTTCGCGTTCGACCGCAGAAAGAGGCAGCGAAACAGTGATTCAAGCTCAAGGTCGATTTCTGTAGCAGCATAAGTGCAGGGCGGTTCAGGTCTCTCGCCAAACGCAATAGACCCCACCTGCAACCGAAAAAACCAACTGGCCGCTCACCTGCGGCCAGTTCTTTATGGCCTATGACGAAATATCTGAGACATCACGTAACGCGCCTCAATCTTAGATTTCAGGCAGCCTCAGCAAACAGGGCCTGCACATCCGTATAAGTTTGCTGTGCAAGTCCCAAGATGCTTGATGCATCCGTGGTTTCTTCCGTCTCAAGCGCGTCGAACAAGCTTTGGAACAGCGATTCCACATCCGCATCGGTCGTCGCACTTTGCTGTGGGCCACCTTGGCCACCACCCGGCGGCGGACCACCAACGCCGCCAGGGCCACCCTGACCACCGCCTTGTTTCGCACCGGCATCCAGTTCAGAGACATTCAGCAGGCCGTCGCCATCTGTGTCCAGATCATCAAACTGGCCGGCCAGACGTTCGCCCAGTTTGGAATCGTCCAGTTCTGATAGGGAAAGCGAACTGCTTTCATCACTATCAAACTGCGAAATTAGATCCTCGCCTTTGGGCGGCGGGGGCGGCTTTTGCTGCCCGGATGCGCCCTGCATGGCGGATGGTGAAAACGAGATTGAGTTCAAAGCAAACACCTTTCATATTTTACATTCTCAGCATCTTGCACGCGCGGTGGTTACCAATGCGTTGCTATGGCCAACAAACCAATTGGCCGATTATCTCGAATTTTGGATAAATGCCGACCAAACATTCCAAGTTGCTGCGATCAATGCGCCTTTGCAGTGTTGCGTGCCTGTTGCTGCGCTTCAAACTTCTTCCAAACATCCATGCGGCCTTTCTGACGGGCATCCGCCAGCCACAGCTTTTTGCGCACGTCAGGGGGTTCAAACCGGTCATAGATCGCGCCCGAAAACTTCGGCCAATCCAAAGCCAAACCCAACTTTACCATCTCGGCTGAAAGATCACGTCCATCCGCCAAAAAGCAGCGTGCGACCAGACGGTCATGGTTGTCCCGCTCAGCCGCAATAGCCATCACATCCTGTCCTTTACACAAACCAAGCAACGCCCATTTCGCTTTCTTTCCAAAGGGATGGTTGAATTCCGGCGCATCAATACCGAACAAACGAATTTCCTCGCCCTTGATGCGCAGACCGTCGCCATCGGTGACATAGGCACGCCCGAAAACGACCTCTTCTTGTGGCAGTCGGGTCCCCTGACGCGCCACAGGCGGTGGCGGACGGTTGATGGGCGAAGGCGAAGGCCGTGGCCTCAATGGCTCGACTACTTGGGATTCTGACGGTGGAGTGTCATGTCTCCAAGATTTTCTGTCCAGAAGGAAAAACGCACCAATAATCAGCGCTAAGACAATTAGGATTTCCATGAAGGTGTATTTCTCGGCAAACTAACTCAAACAACAGGTCCGAAATACCACCACAAGCTGCATGGCTTCAAGTCACTCACCGAAACGGATACATCCACCCCTTATAGTCATCCACCAGCACCTCCGCCCGCGCCCGCTCTTCATCCGTCAAACGGGGCGTAATCAACTCCAATGAATCAAGCGCATCCGGATCCCCGCCTATTGCCGATAACGCATACCACAGATAGGCTCGTACCATATCAGGCGCGGGCAGCCCCCGGCCAACTTCGTAATACCAGCCAAGCCCGGATTGCGCCCCCGCATGCCCTTTCAACGACGCCCGCAGATACCAGTCAAACGCCCGCTCATCATCGCGGGCAACGCCCAAGCCAAGGGCATACATGACGCCGATCAGTTCCTCAGCCTCAGCATTGCCGGAACGGGCATAAACTTCGAACAAGGCTTTCGCTTCGGCATACTCACCCGCTTCCATCAGATCGCGCGCGGTTTCCATATCCGCTTGGGCCGGACTCGTCCAAAACAGGCCAAACGCAAGCATGTATGTACAGGTTCTGTACGCCATCTGTACGCGATACATATGGGGCTCCTCGGGCTGATCTGTGCCGGGCAAATGGCCGCAGCGCAGGTGATTTCGGCAGATGATTACATCCCCACCGACCCGGATCAAGCCCGGATCGGGCAGTTGCTCTTTTACGATAAGATACTGTCAGGAAACAGAAATATTTCCTGCGGAACATGTCATCACCATGATCTGGCGGGGGCAGACGGGCTCTCACTGGGGATCGGCGAAGGCGGTATAGGCATCGGCCCCGAGAGAAGCCCGGGAACGGGCCCCGATCGCATCCGAAAACGCATCCCAAGAAATGCACCAGCCCTTTGGAATCTTGGGCATAATTCCGTTGAAGTACTGTTCCACGACGGGCGGCTGACAGCCTCGGATATCTACGGCAACGGCTTCGATTCCCCCGCCGACGAATGGCTGCCCGAAGGGCTGGGTAACCTACTGGCCGCACAGGCTTTATTCCCGATGACCTCGCAGTTTGAGATGGCCGGAAACCTTGGCGAAAACGACATCATCGGCGCGGTCAGTAACCGGATCGACCGGGGCTGGCCGATCATCGCCAAGCGGGTGCGAACGATCCCCGCATATGGCGAAATGTTCGTGCAAGCCTTTGATCATATTGAAGAACCCAGCGACGTGACAATCGTGGAAATCGGCAATGTACTCGGTGCATTCATCGCCTCCGAATGGCAATCTTATGACAGCCCCTACGACAAATGGCTGACTGGCACACCCCTGCCCGACGATGCCGAACGGGGCCGTCAGCTTTTCTTTAACAATCGCTGCGCATCCTGCCACGCAGGGCCCCTGTTCACGGACCAAAACTTTCACGCCCTCGGCCTGCCCGCTTTTGGCCCCGGACGCACCCGGCGCTGGGATCAAATTTCACGCGATGTGGGGCGGATGGCCGAAACCAACCTGCTGGAGGACGCCTATAAATTCCGCACGCCATCCCTGCGCAACGCAGCCCTCACAGCGCCCTACGGGCACAACGGGGCCTACCCGACACTTGAGGCCATGATCCGGCACCACGCAAACGCAGGCCCCATCGACTGGACACCCGAAACGGCCAACCTGCCCGAAGTTCCTTGGCTGGCCGCTGGCGATTTCGCGATCCAGGCCGACACGCGTGAAATGGCGCGCCAAGCCTCCGTGCGGGACATTCAGCCGATGACCCTCAGCGACGACGACATCGCCGATCTCGTGGCCTTCATAAACGCGCTGACAGGCGACACCGCCCTGACCCGGCCCATGGGACGGCCCGACACAGTACCCAGCGGACTGCCCGTCGACTAACGGCGGATCATCACGCCAAGATCGGCCACATTGGTGCCCGTTGCATCCGTGATCAGCAAATCCCCCGCCTGCGCGAGTGCTGCATAACTGTCATTGTTCGCGAGCAGACCCGCGAAATCATCAATCTTATCCAGCGTATGTTGATCGACCAAACCACCCGCCGCATCCGTCGGCCCATCGCGGCCATCGCTGCCGCCTTGCAAACAGACCCAATCCGTCCACCCGCGTGCACGCGCCTCAATCGCGATCCGGAGCGCCAGTTCCTGATTGCGCCCCCCGCGCCCATCACCGCGCAAAACAACCGTCGTCTCACCCCCCCAAAGGGTAATACCCGGCCGGGCCTGATCACAGATCAGACGGGCCGCGTCGGCCACATCACCCTCAACAGGATCAGGCAAGACAAAGGCATCATCAGCGGCCGCAACCATGGCTGCAACGCTTTTGGCGTTTGATCCAACGAGGATATTGGTCGCATCCGGTAACCGCGCAACTGGCGCAGGATGCATTAAATGGACCCGCACAGTTTCGGGCAGCTGATCCCACAGCCCGGCGCCTTTCAGCACTTCCGCGGCGTCCTCTGCCGTACCAATCGGGCCAACCGTGGGGCCGCTCGCTATTGCCGAAAGATCATCACCAATCACATCCGACAGGATCAGCGCGGACACCGATTGCGGGGCGGCATGACGTAAAAAGCCGCCACCCTTTAGTGCGGACAACTGCTGCCGCACCAAGTTCATCTTGGTGATATCCAGACCAGCGCCAAGCAAAAGCGCATTCACCGCGGCCTTATCCGCCAAGGTCAAATCACCCGCAGGGGCAGGCAAAAGCGCGGACCCTCCGCCTGACATCAAAGCCAAAACAGGCCCTGACGCATCGGCCAATGCACTGATCACCGCCTGCGCCGCAGCCGCTCCATTTTCATCCGGGACAGGATGGCCAGCGGCGAAGACTTGGGCACCTTCTAATGGGGTCGCATTCTCATAATTCGTGACAACCAAACATGGCACACCAGAAAACCGAACCAATGCGGCTTTGGCCATCAACCCAGCGGCCTTGCCTATAGCGACAATCAAACCTGGCGCAGGCACGGCATCCAAGGCCGCTTCAACGGCGCTATACGGATCAGCAGCCTGCACGCCCGCATCAAAAATCCGGCGGGCCATCGCGCGCATGTTATCCATGAGATCGTTCCTCTTTTGCAGCCATCAGCGCCGCCATGCGCTGAACGACTTGTAGTTCCATTTCCGCCGATGGTGACGCGCTGAGCGTGGGCATCGACAACGCCACCAATACGCGCGGCTTAGACGTGGCCAGCATGACATGGGTGGCCGAATAGCGATCAAACAAATAGGCGATATGATCATCGGCAACCGGGCCCAAGGCAGGCGCAGCGGACCTGCGCAAGACAGGGGTTGCCGCAAATATGCGTTCCAAGACATCATCTTGCAAACCTGCCAAGCTCTCTTGGCTGACAACCACCGCGCCGTCGACCAAGGGATGGGCTTGCAGATAACGTAAAAACGTCATCGGATCATCGGTCCTGGCTGTCGCCAAATGGCGCAACAACCCCATGCTCTGTTCTTCAAGCCGCAGGGCGCGCGCATCATTCAGGATCGCGACCAAAAACAAGGTCGTCATGATCGCAGCCACGCAAAGCAAGATACCATCGCGGCCCAGCTCGGTTAGAAAACCTATCATGCCGCCAACCATGACAGCGGCTACAATCATGACCGCAAGGCTGGTCAAAGTGGCCCGATGCCCCAAATGGACGCGGCCAAGGCCGATCGCCAACCAGCACAGGATCAGCACACCAAGGGCCGAAAACTGGATTGGCAAATCGATGAAGGCCAGCAGAGAATCCCCCGCAGCCAAAGGGATAAACAGCAACAACGACAACCCAAGCCTGACCACGGTCGCATTTTCAGCCGCAGAAAGTGATGCGCGGTCGCGGGTGACGATAAGCCAACCCGCCAGAACAAACCCTGTCACCTGAAATCCCAGCAATAAGAACAAGCGGGCTGGATCAATACTACTGGAATACCATAACGACAGAACGGCAAGAACTGCAGAACCACCGGCCACAAACGCTTTGATCGCCACCGGCGCATGCTGACGCAGCAGGCCTTCAACCAAAAGAAGGGCCGCAAGCGGAATCAAACCCGCCGCCAATAAAACCGGCGTTCTAAAGGCCGCTATCCCTGTGGTGATCAACAATACTCTCCCGGCAAACAACAACATCGCCACCCGTACACTGAACAAAAATCGGCGGTTGATCGGGTCCCATGGGTCGCGCCGTACCAGGACGCGGTGCAGGACCAAAAGGCCCAAAAGGGCAGCGCAGGACAAAAAGAGCTGGATTGAGACAGTGGCCGAAGCAATCATTGATCCGCCCCCTTGCGAGGACGCAGGATCGACCAGCTTTTGCTGGCATCAGCCCAATGCACCGCCGGTAACACCAACCGGCGCAGCGCCACCAAACCGGCGGTCAGAAGCAAACCGATCACGGCTGACTTTGGCACTTGGCGGGCCAGATAACTGCGCATGGCGGCCAAATCCATGCGGCCCAACTGCAAGATGTCATCGCCGCGCTCATAGTCCAATTGCTTGGCGCAAAACATATTGTAGCGGTCATCGCGATGCTTTGGGGCGCTCTCCCAGGTCTTCTTCAAGCCATCAGACCCACCCGTATAAGCATCTGTAATCACGAACTTTTCTTCTTCAAAACCCGCATCTGGCCCCACGCCAAACACATGGCGTTGCGTGTCCATGATCCGGTGCGCCAGCAACAGATGATTCAATGTGCGCCGCCCCTTATCCGGACCGGGCCAAACATCAGAGAACATCTGCGACACCATCCCAACCACTGCAGGCACTTGTGTCACGTTTGACACCCAGACCGGACGAAACTGGCGGCGGAAAAAGATCAAGAAACAGGTCAGCCCATACAAAACCCACGACAGGTTCTTGGACCGCTCATCTGGGTCAACCACGACCAGCCCCAGATGCAAGACCTCGACCGCGCGCGGGGCACCTTCCAACGTCATCACCGCCAGCGCGTTAAAGGCGATTGGCGTCCCATCTTGGCGGGATACAAGGGTGATAACGACGGCGCCCATGCGCGATTTATCACCTGAAAACACGCCGTAAGTCAGGCTCCCTGCATCCAGCGTCCGGGCGGCAACGGCGCGCAGGCTCTCGCTAAGCCGCGCGAGCGCCTCTGCATCCATCCACAGACCGGGGCGTTCGATAATGCGCACCACATACTCCGGACCTGACCGCAACGTCACATCCATGTATTTGCGCCCAAACGCTTTGAAAATCGTGCCTATCACGGTGTTCCGCCTGTCCCCTTACACCGCAACCTAGGCAGCAGCGCAATAAGGCACAAGGTCAGAGGTAGCGGCTCACGAGGTTCTCAAGCCGTTCCTGCTGACCCGAACGGGGCTCGGGTTTGAGGTTGTCCCGGATGACACCCTCATAGCAATCCTCAAGCGTAGATTGCACCAGCAAAGCCTGCCCGTCTGGCGTATCCCATCCCGCATAACGGGCATCGCGGGCGGCCTCCAATTTGCCATCTTCCAACATCGCCGCAGCCGCTTTCAAACCCGCAGCACAGGCGTCCATTCCACCTACATGTGCCAGAATTAAATCTTCTGCATCAATGCTTTGCCGCCGTAACTTCGCGTCAAAATTGGTCCCACCGGTCGTAAACCCACCCGCACGCAGCACCTCATAATAGGCCAACGCCATCTCGGGAACGTTGTTCGGGAATTGGTCGGTATCCCACCCGGATTGGTAGTCATTGCGGTTCATATCGATGGACCCAAAAATGCCCAGCGCGCGGGCCATGGCCAATTCATGTTCAAACGAATGCCCAGCCAAGATCGCATGACCCTGCTCGATATTCACCTGCACTTCCCCCTCAAGACCGAACTCTTTGAGGAACCCGTAAACCGTGGCCACATCATAATCATATTGATGCTTGGTCGGTTCCTGCGGCTTTGGCTCAATCAGGATCGCGCCTTTGAAGCCCATTTTATGCTTATAATCGACCACCATCTGCAACATGCGGCCCGCCTGCTGACGTTCGCGCTCCAAGTCAGTATTTAGCAAGGTCTCATAGCCCTCACGACCCCCCCACAGGACATAGTTCTCACCGCCCAGCTTCATGGTGGCATCCATGCAGGTCTTAATCGTGGCCGCAGAATAGGCAAAAACATCCGGGTCCGGATTGGTGGCAGCCCCTGACATAAACCGCTTGTGCGAGAACAGATTGGCCGTCCCCCAAAGCAATTTCACGCCAGTCTGATCCATCTTTTCTGCAAAGTAATCAATAATTTCGGACAGGTTCTTCGTGCTTTCAGCGAAGCTGTCACCCTCAGGGCGCACGTCTGCGTCATGGAAACAGAAGTAGGGCACACCAAGGATCTGGAACATCTCAAATGCCACATCCGCCTTCAGGCGCGCATGATCCATGCTGTCCCCAAACCAAGGGCGATCAAAGGTCTGCCCGCCGAACGGATCACCGCCCGGCCAAGCAAATGAATGCCAGTAGGCAGAGGCAAAGCGCAGGTGATCCTTCATCGGCTTGCCCATCACCACCTCATCAGGGTTGTAGTGGCGAAAGGCATAGTCATTGTCGCTGTCCGGCCCCTCATAGGTGACGGTGGGAATACCTTTGAAAAAGTCGGTCATTTTAGTCCTTTCAACGCCGCATAGCTGGCGCGGTAGCGTGTATGCGCTTGTGCAAACGCGGCTGTTAGTCGTGTCTCAGGATCAATCGTGCGGGCGATTTTGGGCGGCGTTGCGATCTCGATCCCCGCCCCGGTCGCGGCCATCATCCCCAGGCGCGCCGCCCCGAACGCGCCGCCAAAGTCACCGGCCACAGGCAGTTCAATCGGCATATCAAGCGATGTGGCAATCGCCTGCACCCAGTAATCCGATTTCGACCCACCACCGACAGCAATCAAACGATTGATCCGGGTGCCGGTACTGGTCAGGGCATCAAAATTATCGCGGATCGCATGGGTCACACCTTCCAGCACCGCGCGGGTCATCGCCGCTGTGTCCGATCCATGATCTAAATGCAGGAATGCGCCACGCACATCCGCATCATTATGCGGGGTGCGCTCGCCGCCCAGATAGGGCAAAAACAACGCCCGGCCCGGTGCTTGCAACGGCCCGAGAACACCCGTCAGGGTGGCCGAGGACTGCCCGGCAACCCCGGCAAACCAATTCAAAGCATCCGCCGCCGCCAAAATCACACCCATCTGGTGCCAGGTCTGAGGCAAAGCGTGGCAAAACGTATGTACAGCCGTCGCGGGATCAGGTTGATAGGCATTGCTGGCGGCAAATAACACGCCAGATGTGCCCAGCGATACAAATGCATCGCCAGCCTTTACAACGCCAACGCCAACCGCACTGGCAGCATTATCGCCACCACCGCCTGCAACAACGACACCCTTGGGCAAGCCCCAGCGACTGGCCAGTTCATCCCGGATCGTGCCTGAAACCTCAGACCCTTCCACCAATCGTGGCATCTG
Organism: uncultured Paracoccaceae bacterium; assembly: GCA_947501555.1. GTDB lineage: Bacteria > Pseudomonadota > Alphaproteobacteria > Rhodobacterales > Rhodobacteraceae > Yoonia. Next base: position 318,201 of record CANMWG010000001.1, on the reverse strand, counting down.
CGCGCGGGTCATGCCCGACGCCGCCAGCAGGTCATCCGACCAATCACGCGCGCCCACGTCCAGCCAGCTTGTGCCCGCCGCATCAGACATCTCTGCCACGGCCTCGCCAGTCAGCCACAGGCGCAGGTAGTCCTTCGGCAACAACACACGGGCCACACGTGCAAAGATATGTGGTTCATGGCGGGCCACCCAGACAAGCTTGGGCGCAGTGAACCCCGGAAACACGATATTGCCCGTTAACGCGCGAAAGCGCGGATCGGCGTCCAGCTCGGCCGCCTCAAGCGCAGACCTTGTGTCATTCCACAAAATACACGGGCGCAAGACTTCGTCATCGGCATCCAGCAAAGTCGCGCCATGCATCTGACCCGACAGGCCAATGCCGCGCACAGCCCCCAAAGACACCTTTGCGCCCAAGTCGCGGATCACTGCATCCGCTGCGTCCAACCACGTCGCCGGCGCCTGCTCTGACCAGCCGAGCGCGGGGCGCACGGCCTCTAATGGGGTCGTTGCCTCAGCCAAAATCGCTTGTTGATCGTCAATCAAAACAGCCTTGAGGCCGGACGTCCCCAAATCAAGTCCGATATACATTAAGCCGCCTTTTTAGGATTCTTACCCATAATGATCATCGACAGAATATCGTCCTCGGTCACGTCCTCAACCCGTTCGGTTCCGATCAGCTGGCCGTTCTTCATGACGGACACACGGTCGCAAAGGTCCATCATCTCGCGGGTGTCATGGCTGATCAGGAAAATGCCCAGCCCTTGGGCTTTCAGTTCTTTGATCAGATCAGCAACCATCGCGGTTTCATGTACGCCCAGCGCTGCGGTTGGTTCATCCATGATCAATATGCGGGCGTTGAAATAGACTGCGCGGGCAATTGCCACCGATTGGCGCTGCCCGCCGGAAAGCGACCGGACAGGCTCCGAGAACCGCTGAAAATTCGGGTTCAACCGAGCCATGATCTTGCGGCTTTCCGCCTCCATCGCAGTGTCATCGACCAACCCAAACTTCGTCGTGATCTCACGCCCCAAAAACAGGTTGGATGCGGCGTCCAGATTATCGGACAAGGCAAGGGTCTGATATATCGTCTCGATGTTATGGGTGCGGGCATCGATGGGACTGTTAATCTCAACCTTTTGACCATCCACGAAAATCTCACCGGCGTCTTTTTTGTAGGCCCCGGACAAGATCTTGATCAAGGTCGATTTCCCAGCCCCGTTATGGCCCAACAGGCCCACCACCTCGCCCGGCATCACATCGATTGAGACATCATCAACCGCTTTGATTCCGCCAAAATGAATCGAGATATTGCGCATTTCAAGCAAAGGCGTGGTCATCATGCGTCTCCTGTTTTGCGGCGATAGATAATGTCGATCCAGACGGCAAGGATCAGCACGCCCCCTACGATCATGTTCTGCAATGGTGAATCGACCCCCACCATGCCCATGCCGGATACCAACGCCTGCATGATCAGGGCCCCTAGGATCGCGCCGTAGATCGTCCCAACACCGCCCGCTAGCGCCGTGCCACCGATAACGGCAGCGGCAATCACGCGCAGTTCGTCCAATTCACCAAGTGACGATCCGGCAGACCCGAGACGGGCCGAAGCAATCACGGCAGCGATGGCCGTCAGTGCACCCATCAGCGCAAATACTTTCACGGTCAGCATGCGCGTATTAATCCCGGACAGTTCAGCCGCATCCGGATTGCCGCCCATCGCAAAGACGTAACGGCCAAAGCGGGTCTTCTTGGCAATGATTGTCATCGCAATGGCCACGGCAAGAACGATCAAGACTGAGATCGGGAAACCGTAGGCCTCGGTATAGCCTTCAGGCATTTCCAACCCATCGGCCGCAAAGCGGCGTTCCAACAGACGGGTTGGAACCATATACGCGTTCATAATCGCGGTAATTCCGCAGATCGCTCCGACAAGGATCGCGCCGAGCGCATATTCAGCCCAGACAGGCTTGACGGCGAAGTCATGCGCGATGTGCTTGCGGCGACTGCTGACCAGAAACCAGATTGTCAGCGCGGACCCGACCATGGCCAACATCCAGCTTGCGGTCACACCAATCGTACCGCTCGCCCCGCCCAACATCACAAAATTCGGATCAAGCGGGGAAATCGTGGTGCCCTTTGACACCCACCAAGCCGCACCGCGCCAAATCAGCAAGCCGCCGAGCGTGACAATGAAGGACGGGATCACCAGATAGCCAATTAACCAGCCTTGAAAGGCGCCAATGGCGGCACCCAGAAAAATGCCCACAACCAACGTGATTATCCAGATTGCCGGATGTCCAAAGCCAAGCATCTCCGGAAGGATTTTCACCTGTATGACACCCATCAACATGCCGACAACGCCCAAAAGCGACCCGATAGACAGATCAATATTCCGGGTGACAATGACAAACACCATGCCCGCAGCCATCACCGCGACTGATGCGGTCTGCAAGGTCAACGTGAACAAGTTGCGCGGCGTCAGAAACGTGCCGCCCGTTGCCACATGAAACGCGACCGAGATCACAATAAACGCACCGATCATGCCCAGTAAGCGCGTGTCGAGTTGCAATGTTTTGATAAATTTCCCAAGCCCGTTGGACATTAGGTTCCCTCCCTCAACCCTTTTGGCAGGGCTGCTCATTCTTGCGTCCCACCCGCGACTGCGGATGGGACGGAGTTGGGTAACGCGTGACTTACTCGCAGACAGCCAGGCCCGAAACGCCTTGGCACAGAACGTCTTTTTCGATCCAACCGGCCTCTAATACCAGATTCAGGTTGTCCTGCGTAATCGGCTGCGGCGCCAGCAACATCGACGTCACATCTACACCGCCGGGCGATGTGAATGTCGCTGATCCTGCGATATCACCAAGGGCCGCGCCACCGGCCAATGCGACGGCGATCTCACCTGCACTCCGGCCCAATTCGCGGCTGTCTTTCCAAACCGATACCGTCTGCGTCCCAAGTGCTACACGGTTCAGCGCAGCATGGTCACCGTCCTGACCGGACACCGGAATACCGTCCATCCCCTGCGACGCCAGCGCGGCCACAACACCACCAGCGGTGCCGTCATTTGACGCCACGACCGCGTCAACTTCGTTGTTGGTCTGCGTCAGGATCTGCTCCATATTGCGCTGCGCATTGGATGGTTGCCAGCCATCAGTATAGGCCTCACCCACGATCTTAACCGCACCGCTGTCGATCGCTGCTTGTAGAACCTCTTGCTGACCGCCCCGCAGGAAGTCAGAGTTCGGGTCCGTTGGTGAGCCTTTGATCATGACGTAGTTGCCTTCAGGCTGTACGTCAAACACGGCTGCGGCCTGCAAACGGCCCACTTCGACATTGTCGAACGTCAGGTAAAAGGCGCGCGGGTCTTCGATCAGGCGGTCATAACCGATGACAGGAATGCCCGCAGCTTCGGCCGCATCAAGTGCCGGACCGATGGACGCGCCGTCTTGGGCCAGAATGATCAGCGCATCAACGCCTTGTGTGATCAGGCTTTCGACGTCAGCGAGCTGCTTGGTGGCAGATGATTGCGCGTCAGCAGACAGATATTCAGCGCCTGCAGCTTCCAATGCACCCAACATGGCCGCTTCATCTGTCTTCCAGCGCTCCTCCTGAAAATCAGACCAGCTGACGCCAACCGTGACACCATGACCATCAGCAAATGCAGCTGTGTTGAAGCCGGCGACAGCAATGGCTGCCGCGATAATAGATTTATGCATGTGTTCCTCCCAGAAAATACCCCCATGCAAGGGGGGCCGCAGGGTTGTTGACCCCACGTCCATCAAAATGCCCAATTAATTTCAGTTGTCAAAATAAAAATTACCGGAAAATTGTCGATTTTGCTTTTAAGGCGTTCAATTTTTGTGCAATCCTCAATAACACCCACTCTCAATCGAACTTTACACGCGTAAATAATTCAAGTCGCAAACTATGTATGACGTCATTGCTCCTGATCCCAATGAATCTGATGTCCCTGCAGGCTGCGGACCCCTATTGCCGATCAGTGCTGCAGATAAAAAACCCCTGCGGCGGCAAATATTTGAACATGTCCGCGCAGCAGGACGTGCGGCCCGCACGGATGTGACCCGCGCATTGGAAATCAGCGCAGGATCCGCCACAACACTCAGTGCAGATTTGATTAGCGCAGGGTTGTTGCGCGAGGTTGAAGGGCTGCCGCGCGAATCGGGCCGTGGAAGACCACCAGTCGCGCTTGAGGTAGTCCCAGAGGCCCGGCACGTTATCGGAATCAAACTGTCTGATGAAAATCACTCCGCCGTTTTAACCGATTTTGCAGGGCAGATGCTGGCCGATGCCACCCTACCCACGCCGCCAAATCGCAAATCCCTTGATGAGCTTCTCGAAGAAGTCGATGCGTTAATGGATCTTGTGTTGAAGGCCGCGGGCAAGTCATTGGCAGATATTTCTGCGGTCGCAATTGGTATGTCAGGCATTGTGGACCATGAAACCGGTACTGTTCCTTGGTCACCTCTGCTCAGCGACCAGGACGCCGACCTCGCCGCGGCATTTCTGGCGCGGTTCGGCGTGCCGCTTCATGTGGACAACGATGCCAATGTATTGACCTTGGCCGAGCTTTGGTTTGGCGCGGGCCGGTCCATGTCCGACTTTGCCGTGGTGACAATTGAAAACGGCGTCGGGATGGGGATGGTGCTGGAAAACAGGCTCTTTCGCGGCTCGCGCGGGATGGGCCTGGAATTGGGACACACCAAGGTGCATCTGGACGGGGCGCTCTGCCGTTGCGGGCAGCGTGGCTGCCTTGAGGCCTACCTCGCCGACTACGCCCTCGCCCGGGAAGCCGCCACCGCCCTGCACCGCAATCCGCGCAACCTGCAAAGTCCAAATGCAATGCTTGATGCGTTGTTTGCCCAAGCCAAATCCGGGAATGATGCCGCGCGCACGATCTTTCAGCGCGCCGGGCGGTATTTGTCGGTAGGGCTCTCCAATGTCGTGCAACTCTTTGATCCCGAACTGATTATCCTCTCGGGTGCGCGCATGCAGTATGACTATCTTTATGCCGAAGAGGTGCTGGCAGAAATGCAGAAACTCACACTGCACCACGGGCGCAGCCCCTGCCGGATCGAAACCCACACATGGGGCGATCTGGTCTGGGCACGAGGGGCAACAGCGCTCGCTCTTGCTGCAGTGACCGACAGTGCTTTGGGCGATATCTACACATGATGCGCACAGGCCTTTTGATGATGTTGGCGAGTAGCGCCAGCGCCGAGCCCACCTTTCAAAACCGCTCCAATGGCCTACCACCGCACATCTACGACGGCGGCTGGGAACATTTTGTGGGCGGCGGTGTGGCGGTCTTTGATTGCAACAGCGACGGCCTGCCCGACATTTTTGCGGCAGGGGGCGAAAACCCGGCGGCGCTGTTCTGGAACGAAGGCGATTTCCGTTTCAGCCAACACCCCATTCAAGAAATCACAGGCGTCACGGGCGCCTACCCGCTTGATATTGATGGCGATGGCCTGATGGATCTGTTTGTGATGCGCGTCGGTCCAAACAAAGTACTGCGTGGCGACGGCAATTGCCGTTTTACTGATACAACCGAAGGGTGGTTCATCCCAACGAGCGACGATTGGACCACAGCATTCACAGCATGGTGGGACACCGACGGCCAGCCGGTCATGGCGGTCGGCAACTATGTTGACCGGAATGATCCCGATGGCCCTTTTGAGGCCTGCGACGACAATTATCTGCTCCGCCCCATTGCGGGAGAGTATCAAAAAAGGTCGTTGACCCCAGGCTTCTGCCCACTCTCCATGTTGGCCACCCGCGACGCGCGTGAACGCCCAACCCTTCGTATATCGAACGACCGGCACTACTACGTCCGTGACGGATATGAACAAATGTGGGACATCCCTGACCAACGCTTTCTTGGCCCCGAAGACGGCTGGCAAAACACATCGCTCTGGGGGATGGGCATCGCCAGCCGGGACCTGACCGGCGATGGGCTGGATGAGGTGATGCTGACCTCCATGGGTGATCAACTTTTGCAGATCGCCAACACAGACGGCACCTATCAGGCCGCCCCCTTTACCATCGGCACCTACGCGCAGCGTCCGCATACCGGCGATGACGGGCGGCCCTCAACGGGCTGGCACGCAGAGTTCGGCGATGTGGACAATGACGGGCGACCTGATCTTTTCATCGCCAAGGGCAATGTCGACCAAATGCCCGGTCTTGCGATGCAAGACCCCAATAACCTGTTGATACAAAACGCAGATGGGACCTTCACCGAAAAGGCCGCAACAGCTGGCATCGCCACAACAGACCGATCCCGTGGCGCAGCGCTTGCAGATTTCGACAATGACGGGCGGCTGGATCTGGTGGTGGTGAACCGGCGCGCGCCGATGGAGCTTTATCGCAATATCACCGAAGACACCGGTGACTGGCTGACCATCACTTTGCAGCAACAAGGTGGGAACCGCAATGCAGTCGGGGCGCAAGTCACCGTCAACGCGGGCGGCTTCACGCAAATGCAACAGATCACCGTGGGCGGCGGACATGCAGGGGGCGAAGCCCTTCCGCTTCATTTCGGCATCGGGAATGCGCCCAGCGCTGCCATTCATATCCGATGGCCTGACGGGGCCGAGGACATGTACCAGGGCATGCCGAACACGGCCCTGACATTTTCCCGCTAAGGGCGTTCCACCGGCAGACCGCTTGGAACCACAAGAGGCACACCCAACCGGCCTGCGCGCGCGCCGGGATCTGTCAGCGTATCCAGAAATGCAAGCAACGCGCTGATTTCGGATTCTGTCATCTGCACGGGCGACACGTCTACCGCCGCTGCAATGGCGTCGAATTCTTCGAACCCGCGTTCATCATCAACAGGCAGATCGGGCAAAAAGGCATGCTCCAGGTCGTAACTCTGCAGGCCCGCGACCGGGTCAAGATGCGCCATGACAAAGGCGCGCAGGTCGCTATGCGCACCTGCATGACCATAAGGTGCCGTCAGAGCAATATTGCGTAAAGACGGCGTACGGAAAGCGTATGTATCGGCAAGGTCCCCGGTCACCCGAAACCGGCCTTCATCCCGGGCATGACTTTCAAAGCGGGCCGCCTTGCCAGGGCCGATCTGCGGGGCACCCATGGCGTGAAAATCGTGATCTGTCAGAAACGGACCGCTATGACAGGCGGCACAACCGGCCTTGCCGTAAAACAACTGCATCCCCGTCTGCGCGGGTTCCGGCAACGTTGCCTCCCCGCGCAACACCGCATCAAAGGGGGCATTGTCGGACCGCCACTCCCATTCCATGAACGCTGCAATCGCGTTTGATATGTCGGCAAATCCGATCTGCGCGGGATCATCAATGTGATCATAGACCGCCACAAAATCATCCGCATAGGCCTGAATATTCGCAACCCGGCGCGCGATAATATCCCATGCACCGCCCTGCCCTGTAATCACGCCACGGCGCACGGCCTGGGACACGTCGTTTTCGCTGTAATGACCTGCCATTTCATCCGGGCTCAATACCGGAAACATCGTTTGCGCAGACAAAAGCGAGGCAAAGCCCGTCACCATATCCGCATCCAACGGGGTGCGCAGACCGCCGGGGCGGGAGGGGTCCACCTCGATACGACCATCATGAAACAACACAGTGAATTCATGTGCGCCAAGATTAAACAGCGCGGGCGCATTTCTTGGGATGCGTTGTTCGGGCCGATTGTCCGGATCAGCCACGCGTTTACGGCCAAGACCCGCACCGCCATCGCCAAGGCCCAGCGACAGACCGTCACTGGTGCCAAAGGCAGGATGATGGCAAGTGGCACACGATACGTTGTGATTACCTGACAGGATGGGATCGTAAAACAGCAACTGGCCCAAGCGGGCTTCAACTTCGCGGACGGGGCGGAAGTCGGCATCTGTCAGGTGGCGCGGCAATTCCTGTGCCGCAATAGCACAGCCGAGAAAAATAAGAGCACCACTGAGAACATACCGCATCACACACCTATCCAACTGATGTGAATGGTTAACACGGAACAGGTCGGACACAAGACCACGCCGTGTATCCCAGCCGCCTCAACGCCCAGAAAGCTTTAGCTCCGCCTGTTGTGCTAATAGGATTTCGGACAAAGGCTTTGCAATTTCAACGACGGTTTGGTGGTCATCAACTGGTGCGACGGCAAGTTCTGCGGCGCGCAGGATCAACGCGCGCTGCCGAGGAAACGCAGTCATTGCGACTTCTGCGCAAGGGTATATGTCACGGCTAAAGGCGTTTATCCGGATCATCTGACTTTCAAACAGCGAACGCACGATGCGTTTCATCAACCACGCGCAAATCGCCTGATAATCCTCGTCCTGCGCCCCGTATGTCTGCCAGGCGGTCAACCACTTGTCGGCGTTGTGCAGATGGGCAATGCTATGCCGCCCCAGAACGGGTTCGGGCAAGTCGGCAAGCACATCCGGGCCAGCAATCGTATGGCCGTTATGGGCCAGCATAAACCGCATCCACGCCCATCTGGTATTCTCCGCAAACTCATTCAAAGGGATAAAGGATGTTTCAATTTTCAGATCAGGGCTGATGCGGCTTTTGTAGCGATCTGACAAAGCGTCTTGTCCACCATGCACAACAACAAGATCAAGATCTGCCGCTTCATTGAACGACGCACCACGCGCAACGGAACCGCGGGTCAAGAGTGAGAACTGTGTATCACCAAATGACACCCCCAATTGATCTATGAGGTCATGAACAATGGGTTCCCATGACGCATGTGGCGCGCGTCCTATGCGTGGCAACACACCGCGTCCATTTGCTTTGATAAGTTGGCCTATCGGTTGGAATGGCATTCTGATCGCCCCTATTATCGCAGACAATTACCTATACCAATAGCCGCCTTTGCGTCACAGCATGGACGCGCCGGCAAAAATCCGGCACACCGCAGCCATGGCTCAGGTGATCCTTTTCAACAAACCCTTCGGCGTCTTGTCACAGTTCACAGATGCACGTAGCCCCTCGCCCCGACCGACCTTGTCGGCCTATATTGACGTGCCGGGTGTCTATCCCGCAGGCAGGCTGGACCGGGACAGCGAAGGGCTTTTGGTCTTGACGGATGACGGGAAACTGCAAGCGCGGATCGCAGACCCCAAACACAAGCTGAGCAAAACTTACCTCGTGCAGGTCGAAGGGGCACCGGGAGACAGTGATCTGCAAGCACTGCGCAATGGGGTCACATTGAAGGACGGACCTACACGGCCTGCAAAGGCCCGGCTCATCGATCCACCGTTGTTATGGGAGCGCGACCCACCCGTGAGGTTCCGCAAATCCGTACCCGACCAATGGGTAGAAATCACCATCAGCGAAGGACGCAACCGGCAGGTGCGGCGGATGACGGCCCATATCGGGTTCCCAACGCTCAGACTGGTCCGCTGGCGGGTGGGCAGCTGGACATTGGACGGGATAGCGAGCGGATCCTGGATGCCGGTCAAAGCGCCGTAAGTGTGCGCCAAGATGAATGATCAAATCAAAGAGGGGGTTTTTTGATGTCGGCTGCCATTTTTCGCGTGGGTGCGGCGACAATCCTATTAGGCGTGGTTGGTACGTCGCTTGTTCCATAAAGACCTATGAAGTGCTGCGTGTGACCTTGAATAAGCGCTGGTGGAAAGCAACGGACAGTTAGACGAAAAAGACGCGGCCGAAATCGTGATACGAAAACCTGAATCACGTAACGGTTCCATCCTCATTGCTGCAAATGCCGCTTAGGGTCGGTCCCTCACCATCGTTCATGCCCCTTGGGGGATGTCCGATGGCGGGAGCCTGCCCCTAAACCGCGCTTTTACTCGCCGTACTGCCGGTCATAAGCCGACTGCATTGCATTCAGAACTTTTGACAGGCCAAGGCTTTCAAGTGCCGCTTGGTAGGAGTCCCATTCGGCGTTCACATCAGTCTCGCCCAAAACCCAGCTTCTTTGCTTGTCGAGCATGTAGGTCTGAATGGCGACCCAATGTCTGTCGTAAATGGCCTGCTCTTCTTGGTTGAATGACACACCCAAGAACTGGTCGACCAAATAGTCGCCACTGTCGTACAGAGCGATCCCGCGCAAGGCGTGTTCGTTTGTCCACTGCTCTTCGTAGCTATAGTCCTGCCAGAAACCGCGCTGCACTTGCGCACCGATGTCGCTCATTTGAGAGTTGACCGGGCGTTCGTTGCCCAAGACCGCGTCGGTAAAGACCGCTTTGCCATCAACCAGTGTATAGTGTTGGCCTTCAATACCAAAGTTCGCCAAACGGCGCCCCTCTTCTGACCACCAGAAATCCATGTATTTGATGGTTTCAACGGGGTTCGGATTTGAATAGCTGATCCCCCAGCCTTCTGGGCGGATCGGGGTCCGGCGATGTTCGGCCATCCGCACACCAGAGATCGACGCAGGGGGCAACATAGCTTGCAGACTGAAACCCTCGATGCTTTCGGCCAGTGAGTCGTTGTAGGACGCGGTTGATGCGAACCAATCATGCGTGAAACCGCCAAGGTTGTTTTCCAACATGAATTCACGGCTGGACGTGCCCCGTGAGAAGAGTTCGGGGTCAATCAAACCCTCTGCATACCATTTTGCGATATGCGCGATGCCTTCCCGGTAACCCTCACCAGCATACCCATGGCGAATTTCGCCATCAACAACATGGAAGTCATGATATGTATCGGACCCTGATGTGCGGCCATCCCAGAATGTCACAAGGCGCAGCGCCTCTTGCCAATGACGGAAAAACGCGGGCACTTCGTCTTGCAGGCCGTTGCCGTTTGGATCCCCGTCGCGAAACGCTGTAAGAACCGCGTAAAGCTCATCGACTGTATCAGGCGCTTCCAAGCCAAGGGTTTCAAGCCAGTCCTGACGGATAAAGTAAGCCCGGCCATATTTGCCATCAGTCAGGTACGGCACGAAATACAACTCGCCATCATAGGCACGGACAGAGTTGAACACCTCAGGATTGGCCTGCATCTGCGCGTAGATGTTTGGCGCATGTGCGGCGATCAACTCATCCAAGGAAAGGAATGCGCCTTCCGGCCCAAAGCGGTTGATGTTGTCTTTGAGATGCACGCCGCCAACGATATCTGGCAGCCCGGTGCCCGTGATCATCCATTCAAAGGCTTTGCGGCCGTTTGTGGTGTTATCAACAGTCACGTTGTTCAGGGTCACACCTGTCAAACGCTGTGCTTCCAACTCAACTGGCCAGTTCGGATCATATTCCCGGCGACCGAAATGCATATGGGCATCCAGTGTCAGCGGTGTGTCCGAGACCATCAAATGGCCGTCAGCGAAAGCCGGTACCGTTAAGAATGTTGTCGAAATTGCAATGGCTAGCGTTGTTCTTTTCATGGTCTTTATCTCTCTCGTCATGCTGTCACACCACCTTTCGGGGTGTGTTTGCCGCAGTATTTCCGGACAAACAGAAGATCGCATTGGGTATGATCAGACATCATGTGATGGCCTCAGATGTCGCAAACCTGTTGTGTCCAGTTGAAATCTGCGAAGTTTACTGGCCGTGATGGCGTGTGGCGTAAGCGCTGTAAGTATCTGTCAGCTCACCAAAAACGACCGCACTTGCATCAAGATTGCCAAGTAAAGCGGCTTTGTCGGCATCGGGCAACGTCCCACCCTGCGTCAGAACACCAAGCGGCTCTTTGACAGCCTCCCAAGCGACCATCACTTCGTCTAGCTTGCTCGCGATTTCAGGCGTGGGTGCGGGCTGAATGCCCAAGTCGGGCAGGCCATTCTGCATGGCGTCCAATGAGCGCTCAAATATCTCGACATCTTCTGCCAAGTTGGCTTGTGCATCCTCTGGGTGGAAATCTGACCATGCATAGCAGGCCTTGTAGAACAACCGCTGACTAAGCGTGCGTTGGCGCGCAGCCAGGCTGACCATAAAGGCATCAGCGAGTGTCAAGACAAACGGATCAGAATACTTACCGACGACGTTCGCCGATAGAATTTCAGTGTAGAGAAAAATCCGATTGGTGAAACCTTCTAACGCGTGATCCATAAAATGGACCCGCGTGACGCTGGTATCGCTGGCCGTGTCCAAGGCGCGCTCAAACAGCGGCAAACTGTCGTCAATAAAGTCAAGCATCTCCAGAATTGAATGCGCGCTTTCTTCACCAACAAGGTTAAGTGTTTCATCGCCGTCGGTCAGCCCTTTCAGCGTTTGATCGAAGTCGCTCTTGGTCTGGGTAAGTGATGCGGTGTATTTTTCTGCATCGACACCAGAATTAATCGCGCACGATTGTGCAGTTGCGCGCATGGTCAATGCCGAAAGCATGGCCGCATTGTCTATGCGGTGGGTCGCGTCGGATTCAATTTCGGTGAGTTCATCAAGCTCTTGGGCAAAAACCGCATTTGCACCCTGAAGACTGAATAGAACAGAGAGTACAAGTAGGCTCGGTCGTGGCAGCTCAAACATTTCATTTCTCGTAACTGTGAGTGATCAAAACCGGACTTAGCTTGGCGAAAATGAAAGTTCAAACGGGTCGATTGAATTGACCATAAAATCGGCAATTTGGAGGACGGCCTGGAAAAAATGCTTAAAAAACAGACCGCAACACCCCCCTGAGATATTTTTTCTTTAGCCGCTTTCGCTCCGAAATGCCGGCAATATGCGGCGCAAATGAGGCATTGATACTGATCTCTCAACGGTTGCCAGCAACGCTGAATATTGTCGCCGAACTTGCATCCAGTGGTTGCTCGAATCACCCGTTTGTCTGCTGACTGTTGATTCCGTCGCCAGATGTGTCCGCTTGTTTGGGTCAACCAATTCGCCTTCGTGCTGCGTCTACCTTTAGGCATCGCGAACGCAAGATTTACCGGCATCGGAAAGGTTTGAGGCGGTGAAGGTTTGATGGGGGTTCGTTTACGGCTGGGGCGAAATAGCACCCTAACGCCAGAGCAACCCAGCGGGCAACATGCAGGGCAGGTCTGCAACGCATCCGTTTCAACCGATGATGCACCCTGCACAAGCCCTGGCTGCCCGACTGCCGCCAAAGTCAAGAGAAGTCAATCCACAAAAATCTTTGACATTCATATACTTAGGGCGTTACGGCTACATAGTTGGCACTCCGAAAAGCGAACACCCTCCGGATGAAAAATGACTATATCGAACTGGAACAAAACTTGAAAAAACTAAGATTGACGACCGCTCTTACACTAATGTTTAGCGCTCAGTGGGCATTCGCCGAGCCGCCACAAGTGAAAAGCTGCTTTAACAACCTTCAGGAGTTCATGAGGGCAGAAACACACCCCGGAGGTATGCGCTGGCTATTTGATCCTGAGCGACTGGCAGACGGGTGGTGTACGATATACGAGCCCCATATCGACGCGACTGGCGGGCAAATCGAACTAGAGCGACTTGACTGGACCGGCTACGGACTTGACCGCTCCTACAAATCGGCGCCAGCACCGGACGGCCATGAGGTCCGCGTGCAAGGACAGTTGACGGCTGCGGACGTGGCGCGGGTGGAAAACCCAATGCTACGCGCCCTCTTAGAGCAAGCACTGCGCTAAGTGGCGACGCCCAGAGGGCGACTGGCAAGCGGGGATCGGTTCATCCAGGCCCCGCCCCTTTCCGGGGCGCCCAACATTGCACCAAACCTCACCAGCAACCGGACGCTTCCCTCAAAAACTCCGTTCCTGCATAAGTCATGGTCGCAATCTGGACCTGTCGCCACAGCAGGAATCTGAGGAACTTCTCTGTAGGGATGTAAATGGCTTGCCTGGGGGAAACTAGCAAGGCACACAGCAATGTCGCTGACCTCACACGGCAACTCACCCTCCAACAGCACCGTCCCCTTCGCATCATCGATGCAAAGTGCACACGACCGCAGCGACACATCTAATCCAGTAAAGTAATCCATTTTCTGTCTCCCTTGCTCACAGCTATCCTGTGATCCTATGGAAGCTCGACCTAAGAACAGAGGGCTGCCCAATTACGCATGCTTTGAGCCCAAAGCGGCCTTTCACCGGACACTCTTGATGCTGCGGCCGCAGCCCGCCTTGCGGTCATTCGCTGCACTGCTCGCGATTGCTCATCTGAAGCGTGGATCAAAATGGGTGAATTAAATTTTTCGGGAGCAGTTATCTTTTTTGCACTTTTGCCATTGTCGTGCCCATGGTTGACGTAGTCTTCCTAAAATTCCCCGCGATTTACTATCAAACAAAGAGCAATCGGGCGCTAAACCTATCCGAATGCGTCTAGGGCTGTACCGAAGAGCAGGTTAACGGCAAGCACAACCGCTGTTAGATATGCTCTCGAAAGTTGCATCGCCAATACACTGGACTGCACAGAATGAAGCGAAATGGAGCGTAACGATGCTTGACCTTGTTATTATTGGCTTGTTAGCCGTCGGTCTTCTCAGCGATGGCCAAAAGTCATCAAGAATTGCGGGATTGAAACCCTTGCTTCGAAAGCGCTTGATGGCAGTTCGTGTCCGAGCTGTTTCATCGGTTTAGCCGAGCAATAATTGTTGGCATTGATATCGTCCCCTGATAATCAACCTGCCGCTCGACGATAAAATTTAAGCTCGACATGACGATAAAAGTTGTCGCTAGTATCCGTCAAAATTTACGCCCGTAAGAGTTGTGTGAATGTGTGATTTGGCACTTTCCTTCACGCCGTGAGGGGGGTAAAATACTAGTAATGAATCAATTTATCTAGTTCATACCATGACATTCCTAACCTATGCAGCGTCAACATTGGCGGGTTTGATCCTCTTCGGATTAGGCGTTATCGGGCAACATCAAATACCAGCGCAGCCCTTAGAGGCGCTTACTGTTCTGCTAATGCCAACACAATTTGGGCAAGGTTTTGATGATGCCTACTATATGGCTTTGAGCGCCGTTGGGGTTTGGCTCGTTTTGTATTTTTGGCCGCGGACAGCGTCTGGTGTGGCTCTATTCTTAGTTCTGGCAAAGATGGCCATTATGGACGGTTGGGTTACGGTTGGCGTTACTGTCGCCGCGTGCTTGCTATTCACGTTCATAATTTATCTCGATTACGATCAAAAAATCTCAGACAACCAGCATTGACTAATGCGCCTCCTTTGGATCGGCGGGTTTCTGTTTTGAGATTGGACCATTTCATCTTGAAAATTCGCTGGCCAAAAGTGCCCGTCCGATGAAGGCGATCTGTTGGAACAAAGCGAGGCTTGTTTAGGTGCACCTAAGGGTGGTGAGTGGCCCAGTGCGTTGCCATCAGACGGGTTGGGGGCCGGAGGCTAACGCACTGGCAGGAGATTGAAATGCACCCCTGGGATTTTTTATCCAAACATAATATACCATAGGTTGTGTTAACAACGGGTTAACCAATTGAGTTAATTCGCTATGACAATTAGGCCCATCGGATTGCTGAGTGACTTTGTCCAGATAACTTCATCATTCATTCTAAAGGGCCTTTTCCTCGTAAGCGCTCGTTGAACCCGCTCTGACGTAACTATGTTTGGTTGGCTAAGTGTCCATTTAGATAAGTGGACACTAAGAGGCGCAAGATGAGCCAGCGACGGAAGCGCAGAAGCTGGTCGGACGATGAGAAGCGGGAGATTTGCCAGCAGACGGTGCCACGGGGCGTTTCAGTTGCGCAGGTTGCCCGACGCTATGCAATGAACGCGAACATGATCCACAATTGGCTCAAGGATCCGCGGTTTGCGCCGCCATCGGTTGGACCTGAAGCTGCGGTTGAAGACCCGCCTTTCATTGAAGTGGCGATGCAGTCGCCTGATTTGCCGGTAGCCTTGTGGTATGACCTATGCCGCTGATAGCTTCGATACGCTACCGCGTTTGCCCGGTTTGAGGTGCCCATAGATTTGTAGACGCTTTGCTCGGTAATTTTGGAACCAAGGAGAGACGGATATGAGTAAAGGAATACGTTTTACTGATGAGTTCAAGCGGGACGCTGTGGCCCAGGTTGTCGAGCGTGGTTACGCGGTCAGCGAAGTGGCATATCGCGCGGTCTGCCATCGTCCAACCTATAGGTCAGAATTGATGAAACTTTGCGACAGAAGCGGCTTGTGTCAGATCAAGCCCCTCATGACCTGATAAGACCTGACCTGGTGTCGTTAGAACGGCCACCAACGATGATGTACGCCCACACAGCATAGGCGATGATCTCTCGCGAAAAACGAAAACCTTTCAGGCGCGGCATATCAGAAGGAATTCTCATCAGAGCGGCCTACGACAATCGAACAACGCCAACAACTTGGTAATGCCCCGTCCCCCCTCTACTGCCCCACCAACGGAGAGAAGGTTGGCTGTAAAATTACGGTATTCACATTCTTCGATATGATGACCGTAGACCCCACTTTAAAATCGCGACACGGATTGACGACAAAAATCGTCGATGCCTCAATATCCTCATCGCTTGAATCCACGCCCAATAACGTATCCATGCGGGAGTTATATCCTGCTATTCTGTCCTGAAGTCTATCAATCAGTGCCTGAGTTCGCACGCGAACTGCATTATCAGTACTATCCTCAAGTTGTAACGCTAGATCTGAAATTTCATTTTCTGTATCTTCTATACGAAACCCCAGGTCATATACCTGCTGTTGAACCAAATTATCATCTTCATCAACATCAAAAAAATCGCCACTCAGAGAATCTAGCAAATCCTGATCATTGACTTCAAGGAAGTATTGACAGAATGCTCCTGCGTATCGATCTTCATATATCCCAGTCGCTGTCGACGCGAGACCGTTCGCGCCAAGAGCATACTGTGCAGCGTAGTCGTTATTCTGAAGAAGACGTAACGCCATCGCTTCTAAAACCGCGCCTGAACCTGCCGAATAGTCTCTCTCAAGCGCCAGATCGACAAAAACGGGATATATTCCAGATAGTTTACCTTCGTAAGTTTCGCCTATTTCGCTTCCTGATGCAGCTATTCCGATGTTTTTTGGCGGGCCAGAACAGGCCGCCAAAAAACAAAATATGGTCGCCAACAGTATAGAAATATTCGCCCTTTTTCTAATGCTCATTTACTATATTCAATATATATATCAAACATTCCAACTTAACTCCAATCAATTTTTAACGACGAAAGTTGCAATAGTAACCATCTCAATTACCCATCATTCTGGCTATTTTATGTTTGGGCGTATAACGACTTTCGTTAAGCTTCAAAACAGATTTTCCTAGATAAGTTATTTGCAGCGCGTTACCACTGCCATGGACTCCTATATTCACTTCTGCGCCCATTCGCTAACCAAGCTTGGTTGCAGATTCAGTAGGCACTTCTTGCAAAAATCGGTCTGATATCAGGAGAGGTCTGATTTTAGACAGACTTGTACAACGATGTTATGCAGATGGGCCATTCCGTAGTCTTAGTTCACGTAAAAAGACCCAAAATGACCCAACCTAAATCTAATAACTTAGATTTTAGTCACCATTCAATTCCAGATGGTCAATCTCACGCGCGAAGTCTGATCGCTTGTATCAGCAGCGATAATGCCGCGGTATCTGTCACTGTTAGAAACCGTATGCTGAAAGCTAAAGTACCCGGAGACACCTTTTTCATATATTCTTGAACCACCGTCAGTATATACTTGTACCCTGGCGGGAAGAGGCGATCTACCAATTGCTCCGCCGTCAGCGATAAAGATGGACTCACCGCCAAATTTAACAGACGATCCTGCTGACACCGAAACAAGCCCAGTGGCACATTCAGGATTAGAACCGCTGGCAGTGCACGCTAAAGCAGGCATTGCCATAGCCGCCGTTACCGCAAAAGCTGCGCCGAGAATAGAAAGTTTCTTTGCGTTTGATTTGATCATTTTACATAGTCCTATTTATATTGAATTTCCCACAGAACATCATTGAAATGTGGCTTCGTATTAGATGTTAAGTACACATCCATTCATACACAGTATGTCTGCACTGCGTATTCCCTCATCCCGTATTTAGCCTTCGGGAAAGATTTCTTTCTTTGCTGACAAATATATTTCGTATTCAGTCTGTGTCAGCGCAAAACGTTCCATATGCATCAAGACCATGCTGCGCATATCCAAGCTTGATTGTTGATCTAGCAGCAGCCTAAATACTGCCGATTTAACGGCTTCGCTATTCAATGACAGCATCGAACTTGCGCCAAGTGCCGAAAATCGTACTTCTTCGTCGGGATCCTCCATAAGCCGCAGAACATCAGCTTCCACATAGGTTTGCGCCTTGTCCCAATCTGGCATCCGCTGAATAGCTGCAGAGCGCATGTCGGCCAATGGATGGGACGTCAGTTCATGCAAACGGGGAACAATAATCGCAACGTCGTTTGGGTCGGGCACCTTAACTGGTGTTAGCCCCCACACAGCAGCAGCAAGGGCCGCGGGATCTTCTTCATTGTCGAAGACGTGACGCACAATAGCCGGGGTATCGGGGTCAAACGGCATAAACCTTAATAAATGTAGCCCGTCAGCCCGCGCGCTGGCATCGTATTCTTCCTGCGCCCAGTCCTTTGCGGCAGCTGCAATTTCAGGTATTTCTAATTGCGATATATTATATGCAATCCTAATCTTGGTATTATGATCTGTTTCGCTGCGATAGCGAGACAAAACAGCGGTTTGAATTGCCGCACTTTCAACCATAGCAACGTACAATTCATTTATATTTTCAGTTTGCCGCGGATTAAAATTTAATGTCGGAATCTGGTCCAACCAATCGGCTTCGGTCATGCCGGATTGATTGGGAGCCAATACGTCTTGGATCGCCTGCGTTTCGTTCTGATCAGCCTGCGCAAAAGAAACCTGCGGCGCCAACAAAGCAAGAACGAGGACAACACTTGACGCTCCAAGTCGTGAGGAACCAGTCGTCAATATAGTTGATTTTTTCAGATACATTACAACCATGA
Source organism: uncultured Paracoccaceae bacterium (assembly GCA_947501555.1). Classification (GTDB taxonomy): domain Bacteria; phylum Pseudomonadota; class Alphaproteobacteria; order Rhodobacterales; family Rhodobacteraceae; genus Yoonia. The sequence continues at coordinate 299,351 of CANMWG010000001.1, read as the reverse complement.
GGATGCTCCTAGGGCGTCTATTTTCAGGCTCATGTTTGCCCAACCCACGGCAGTACGACAATTGCGGGTTACACCTAGGCAGTGTTCGCCTTTGCATCCTGCTGACGTCAGTAAGGGCTAAAAAACAGAATGTTACGTGTGGCGCGGGCCCGCAAAAGGGTTCTGTCGCAAATTTCTACTACGTCTGAAGTGCAGCATTCTGCAGCAACAGTTATCCAGCGAGCGTGACAAATTGCTTGAATGCTGAGGTTCCTTTCTGACCGAGTTGGCCCTTGCGGATCATGTGCGCCGCCTCAATCCCAGCCAATGTCGCTACCGCTGAATGAAACGCCTTAAAGCCGAGCATTGGTTTAGTGACGCGCTTGATGAACCGGTGGTCCTGTTCCAAGATATTGTTCAGGTATTTCGACTGGACAATGCCGATGATCCGGCCAACACGCTCAGGGGACGGATTTCCCAAACAGTGAAGGTAGGTTGTCCAATATTTCGCTTTAGCAGCTATTCGCAATGGAAAAGCTAATATAGAAGGTAGTCCCTTCACCTAGCTGACTCTGCACTGTGATTTCAGCCTGATGCGCATCGGTGATCTCCTTGACAACGCTAAGGCCAAGACCTGTTCCACCTCGTTCACGTCTATCAGAGGAATCAACCTGATGAAAGCGTTCGAAAATGCGTGTTTTTTCCTTTTGCGGAATACCACGGCCGTTGTCTTTGATTGCCATAACGGCGCGCCCGGATTCAGTTGAAAGGCTGACCTGTACCTGACCACCCGCATTTGAGAATTTGATGGCATTGGAAAGAAGGTTTGCCATTAACTGATTTATTCTAGCGAGATCGGCAATGACTCTTACATCAGGTTCGATGTTATTGACTGAGACTTCCACACTGTAGGAATCTGCGTAGGATTTACTGTCCTCAATGGCCTGGATCAACGCGTCTGAAAAGTTAATTTCTTGGAAGTCAAATTCCATTTTTCCCGAAGCGAATCTCTCTATATCTAAAAGGTCATCAACGATTTTCTTGAGAGCTATGCAGTTTCGCTCTGCGATCCCAATTAGGTCACCGGCCGTCCCGGACATTTGCGGAAGCGATCCGCTCTTTAGTAGGGCCAACGAAGCGCTGATGGATGTCAACGGGGTGCGCAACTCATGGTTTATTACCGCAATGAACTGCGATTTGGCGATGTCAGCTGCGTATGCCTCTTGCAACAATGCTTCTTTCTCAAAAAGTATGCGTCGCGTCAGAATGCTGTCGAGCCTAAAAACAATAAGCAATAGAATAGACATGCCTGCAATGGTCAGACTGGCGAATAAGGCAGTCTTTGCCAAGCTAAGCGCACGCAATCGCAGATCATTAGTCTCCGCAATCGAAGCTTCGAGGACTTTAAGTGAAGACATTCTTAGCTCACCATTAATCTGGTCGAACAATGCGAACAATTCCTGCGCCTCATCAACGCCAAAGTCAGGCGAAGTGACTCGATCATCATAGGCAATCAAGACGTCCATCGATCTTTCGTAGACCGTCATATCGATATCATATTCTAACAATTTGTCGTGCGTGTTGCCGACCTCCAACTGTGCCAGTCGACTCCAGAGAATATCAAACGTTTGATGTACGTCATCGGCTCCATATCTGTCCTCTGAATACCGGTACAGAGCATTTTCCAAGCGCAAAACGTCAAACTCTACACTGGTTACAAACCAGACCGGCCCTCCTGCCAAACTTCCCATGTTCAATCCCGCCATTTCGCGATGCATACCGACGAGACTGAAGCCAGCATATCCAAGGCCGAAGACGACAAGCGATATGATTGCCCATTTATATTGAAATAGCCTGGCCGTCATCTCACCTGGATATCAATAAGTTGCCAAATCATCCGGCTATTATATACCGCTGTTTGAAGCTCGGGATGGTCGGAGAGCGGGTATATGACCCAAAGAGGACCGTTTTGTCGGATTGACATCGGGGCGTTATTCATTTCGAGCGCAACAATTACATCAAAATTCGTCACATCAGAAATTGGTATTTCGATTTGGTATTGATTCAATGCCGTCAATTGCAATGTCGCCTCATCGGACACCGTAAAATTCGCGAGCAGGTCACGCAAAAGCGGTCCGGAAAACAGGGTCGGTTCATCAACGAAATCGTGAATTGTGACAAAAGATGTCTGATCCAAAACCTTCAGCTCTTCGATATCAAAGGTAACAACTTTGACCGAACCTGAGGCATCACTACCAGTAATCGTCAGAACTGTTTCAGCAAGGGTTTGCGAGGCGCATAGCCATGCGACAAGAATAAAGAACAACTTGAGAGAATTCATTTTTTGGACTTTCAACCTTCAACGCATTGAAATTTCCAGATTGAGACTTAGCAGCAAAGGCTTCTCAGTAAATCTGATCATTAGCGACACACTATTTCAAGAAAAAATAGTTACTCGTGCATAGGTCAAGCCTTAACTCAGTCGCTAATGAAGAGTAGAAAAAGATAAGCGAAGATCATCTTTGTCCGCTCGCGCCAACGCCAAGTTAACTAAATGCATCTCTAAATCGGGCATGGAAGCCTTCTCGCCAAGCTTTGATTGAATAGATTCGCCTACGAAGATTTCAACATCGAGAGGAAAACCGTCGTTGTAAGTTAAGCCCATTCTATCAAGCGTGGTCTGTACGTCAAACTGAAGCCGGTCTGCCGAAGGTAAAATGGCTGCAGTCGTACAACAAATAAAGTTCCCAAAGCCAGAATAGCACATGATGGACGACTCTTGCATCGGTGAAGTTAAGACTGCATCGGATATTTTCTGCATGGCATACTTGAATTCGGACAATCTACCTTTTTCAAAAATATGCCGTCCATTGGCGACGTGAACGGCAAAGAACGCAGGCAGTTGAAATCCGGGCCGTGCTAGCTGCTCAATATAGTTGGAAAACGCAGGCTTTGAAATCAATCCGTTCACGCCAGTAATATTGATCGCCTTTGAAAAATCTCCATTGGATTCATGGTTAGCGTTATTCTCCTGCCTGCCAAACAAACGTGGAGCTTTGTCAGCACGGTGCTGCTCTTCAACCAATAAACTTGCCAGGCGGACCCGAGCACATATCTCAGAAATGTCAAAAGGTTTGGTCGTGTAGTCGGTAGCACCGGCAATGAAGGCCTCGTCTATGAATGACTTTTGGTTCATTGCAGTCAGCATAATGATCGGAGTTCTCGTATACTCATGCATCTTCCGAATTTCGCGGCATAGCTCGATGCCGTTTCGAATTGGCATCTGGATATCCAGCAGAAAACACTCGAACGGCACTTGCTGCTCTTCGATAATATTCAACGCCTGTTGCGTGGAATTGGCAAGTGCCACATCGGTAAATCCGCCTTCGGCCAAGATCAAAGGTAGCAATTGAAGTATGGATGGATCGTCATCAACGGCTAGTATCTTCATTTTTCCATGAAATCCTCTGGATGCTTTTCTTATTTTAGCTTCGTGACCAAAGGTTAATTTATTGTTAAGGGTCGCCAATGCCCGTTAAGGTTAGGCTTCCTTGCCCTTATAGCTATCATTACTTTGCTTGCTGGCCGTTTATCAAAAAAATGGCTATTGGGTCTCACTATCGTGCCGCCGCTTTATCTATTGGCGTTGAAATTTGCGGAATTTATGTTCCTTGCGTTAGCCGTTGTGACGCTGGGCCTTCCATTGTTATTTTGCAGGTAGAGTGATCGCGCACACCAACAGCAAGCGAAATTCGGTCTATGATACCTAATTCGGCCCTACCCCCGCTAAGCGCCCTTGACGCAGCACTGCACCGCCCCTTTCGTCCCTCTCAGGGCAACCTCACGGCCTCTATACATGCCCTAATCTGGTCATCTGAGGCCCCCTAGCATAAATCTCAATGGTCACGCCTTGCTTGTCCTGCGCATGCCCGATCACGTCTGCTACGGTTTCCTTAGGTTGCCCTGCGTGCCTTACTGCCTCCGGCTTCTGCCCACCCCTTGGTCTAAGGCTTGGGCATCAAAGCAAGGGCTTGTTCCATTGCTTCAGACGCAGCCTTCAGTTTCGCTTCGTCCCCGCCGTTGGGTATCTTCTACAGAAGCGTTTATGGCCCCCATACAGTTCATCTACGTGCTTAAGCTTCATCACCAGTGCCACCTTAAGTGTCCCGATTTGTGTCTCAAGGGAAGGGTCAAGATGCTAATGTGTTTGAAAAACAGGGCCGCGAAGGGCCAGTTCTGGTGCGGTCGGGGGGACTCGAACCCCCACGAGTGTTACCTCACAGCGACCTCAACGCTGCGCGTCTACCAATTCCGCCACGACCGCACGATCTTAGCTGGTAAGTGGGGCACTCATAGACGACGCGTTTTGCGATGCCAAGAGGGAAATCATGCCCTTTTCAACCCCGGCCAGCAGGGTTACCTGAGGGTTATGGTGGAATGGATCATCTCAGACGGGCTGACAGATTATGACAAGGCCTTGGCCCTCATGGAAACCCGCGTCGACGCGATCATCGCGGGCACCGCCGATGAATGTATCTGGCTGCTGGAACATCCGCCACTTTATACAGCCGGAACCTCGGCCAAAGCGGCTGATCTAATCGACCCCAACCGGTTTCCGGTGCATGAGGCACGGCGCGGCGGCGAATATACTTATCACGGCCCGGGGCAACGGGTGGCTTATGTGATGCTGGATGTGGGCAAACGCGGGCGGGATGTGCGCCAGTTCGTCAAAGACCTAGAAACCTGGGTGATCGCAACGCTGGACACCTTCAATGTCAAAGGCGAAATCCGCGAGGGCCGCGTGGGCGTCTGGGTACAGCGCCCCGAAAAGCCGACGCAGCCGAACGGAGCTCCCGCCGAAGACAAAATCGCAGCCCTTGGTATCCGGCTGCGCAAATGGGTGTCGTTTCACGGGCTGTCGATCAACGTGGAGCCAGACCTGAGCCATTTCGAGGGCATCGTCCCCTGCGGGATCAGCGAGCACGGCGTGACATCCCTGGTGGATCTTGGGTTACCTGTGACGATGGAGGATGTGGACGTGGCACTACGGCACACATTCGAAACAATCATGTAGGGTGGGTGAAACCCACGCAAGGCTGGGTGATGTGGCGCGGTTCCAGCAACAACAAATAGCATTGCGACCGTATAAGCCCTGCCATAATAATCCTGAGTATTGGAATCCATTCGGGTGTCGCGCAATTGCAAACGCTTACTTTCTTCTTTCTCTCCCTGTTTTTGGCATCAAGCGCCCACGCCGAAAACCTACGGGGCCGCTTTCTCTTGGTAGACGGGATTTCCATAGAACAGCTCATACCCGTCGCCACCGAGGCTGCTTACGAGTGCGAGGCGCCTTCGACCCCCGCCCAAATCGTCTTTTCTAAAATTCTCAGGCCGCTCGACTTCGATCCAACACCGTTTTTTCAAAGCAGTATCAGAAACCAGGTCACCATCCGGCGCAGTGGACAAGTGGAAGAAGGTCAGTCTAACGGCGGTTTCCAAGCAAGCCTCTTGGATAGGCGCCCCGAAATCGTACGACGAGCTGAGGCGACTGATGTGTCATTAAATATGACGCTTTCCCTTTGTGCCTATGGATCGTTGCTCGATTTTGTCGAAGCCGAATATACTCTTGCCGGTCAAATCGGCAATTTTCGTGTAGACCACCATAAAACAGTTGGACCAGGAACTGAGTCCGGCTTGTCCATCAGCTATACGGGCCGGAACTGGACCTCACATGATGGTGGTCAATTTCTACAAATACCCCTGTTTCAACATCGCACACCCAATTCAATCGGCATCATCAATCTAAGATTGAGTATACCCGATTTGCCGTTCCAACAGATCGACGGCGACGCCGAATTACTGTTGGACATAAATACATCTCATACGTTTTCGAACATGATTGTCGTTGACGCAATGGACGCAAAACAATGAGACTGCATAGCCTCATTGGTTGGCCTACGCTGCGTCTTATCGCAGCCAGTTTCCTGATGGTCATTTGGGGCGGTGCGGCCTACGCCTATGATTTTGACTTCAGTTATCGGCAAAACCGAGATGTTGCGGTCAGTTTGCAACCCGTCACTAACGCACCTTCAGATCAAACATGCCCGGAACATGCAGGCTTGGTCCAAATTTCGACTAAAATTGACCTTGCGGAAATTGGGACCATCACAATCGAGCCCAATTTACCAGAGATCCTAAGGGCTGGTCGTATCGACTATGGGAGCGGAAGCTACATTGATCAAAACGCCGCCATGGATATAGAGATTGACCTTTTAGGTTGCGTGTTTCGGCAGAATTTTTTGCCGCTCAACGGCCAATTCACCATATCTGGCGATTATGACGTCGGAAGAATTGCGGATGAGGCAGCGGTGTTTGTATCAAACGATAATAGGCGCTCCTCCCCAAAGGTCGACTATCAAACACACTGGAGCGGGCTCGTGCATGGTTTTGCGCCAGGCGAAGCTGTGAGAATTCCCGGCCTCTTGCAAGACCAAATAATGGGAACGCTGACGCTTGATCTCAGTCGTTTAGACGCCCCCCTCACATCTGATGATCGACCGGTCCAGCTTGCAATGTTCAGCCGGCTGAGGCTCAGGTTCATTGTGGTCTCGGACTAAGATACCCGCAGCACAGCGCGCTCCGTTCACCGGACCTGCAACTCAAAATCACATGTACGGCGTATGTACCCGTTCTGTACGCGGTATTGCTGCCCCAAATATCTTCACGAAAGTGCCTTAACTTTTCTGCCCACCCCCTGCACCAATTCAACCCAGCGCCAAATGCGCTTCCTTTATTGCTCCCTTAGGTACGTGTGGCCTATCAAGATTGCATCGGCCAAATCACTGTTTCGATCAGTCTGGCGCATGGTCTTAATGTGTCAATGTTTAAGCAGTATTGATGCATTCGGCTTGCAAAATTTAGCATTTCCGAAAGACCTGCCCGTCCAAGTCTAATCCAGTTGAAGGAGACGACGATGGAACATACGGGGCAGCAGCATGGCCTGATAGAGAGGCTCTTTTCGGCACGCCCGAAACAACTTTGGCGTCGATATCTGATCGCGCTCGGTCTCATCGTTTCGCTGTTGCTTGGCTCACATATCGCGCATGTCATGACCATGAAAAGAGGGGCTGACGACACGACTATCATCAATCTGAGCGGCCGCCAAAGGATGCTCAGCCAACGCATCCTCTTTTTGACATCCGAACTCTCTTCAATAAACGGACAATATGCTGCGAAGCTTATGGAAGATGCGATACAGCAGTTTGAAAACGCCCATAAGACACTCCTCTCTCATGTCGGGCAGTCTGGCGTGATCGCAGATCACTATGCAGTCAACCAAGATGTTGGATTGGATCATACCACAAAGAACTTCATCGCATTGTCACGGCTTGTCTTATCTGAAGGCGGACAGAACACTGACTCTGTTGATCTTCAACGAGAGCTGGGGGCCTTCCGCGTTTTGCGAGATCTCGACATCGCCGTCGATCTCTTCGAAGCGCAAGCCGACTCGCGTGCATACAACCTTCATTTGATCCAAGAGGTGACATTATTTTTGGCCGTTCTCACAGTGATCGCCGAAGGCGTGCTGATCTTTTGGCCAGCGCAAGTCATCATCAATCGCGCGATATCCGGATTGGATCGCCGCAATCAGGAAGTGATGGCGACGAACCGAGAATTGGCTGAACTTGCCGACAAAATGACCCACGCCGCATTACACGATACGTTGACTGGAATCGCAAATCGTCACCGGCTCGAACAAGAATTGCACGCGCGGCTTGCTTCCGAGACTGACGACGTGCTTTGCTTGATGCACATAGACTTAGATCGTTTCAAGGAAGTGAATGACACCTTGGGGCATCAAGTTGGCGATCAGGTCATCCAACACTGCGCAAAGATTATGGCGCTCACTATTCGTGACGACGATCTCGTCGCGCGCGTCGGGGGCGACGAATTTATCGTGGTCTTGGAACTGCCAAGGAACCACGCATCACAAAAAGCGAACGACATTGCAGAGAGTTTAATCAAACGCATATCCGAGCCATTCGATATCGATCGCAATAAGATTTCAGTCGGTGCAAGCATCGGAATCGCGTTTCACGCAGGTGCTGAAAACGCCATGACGCTTATCGGAAATGCTGACATCGCGCTTTATCAAGCCAAGAATGATGGCAGAGGCGTCAGTCGCTTTTTCAACAACGAAATGCGCCAAGACATTGAGCATCGCCACGCTTTGTCACAGGATTTAAAGGCCGCAGTCGAAGAAGAACAATTCGACCCGTTTCTGCAGCCGCAAGTTCGTTTTTCGGATGGGAAGTTGGTCGGCTTTGAGAGCCTCGCACGGTGGCAGCATCCCGAACAGGGCGTTCTATCGCCAGCAAGATTTATTGACCTAAGTCGTGAATTGGATTTGATCCACAAGATCGACCGCCTGATTTTGCGAAAGAGCTTGAAGGCCTTGGTGAAGCTCAGAAACGATGGTTGGGATGTCCCGACGATGTCAGTGAATTTCGACGCATGGACCTTACGTCAACCTAAATTGCTGGATTGGTTGAAGATATCTATTGAAGAGGCAGGTGTTTCACCGAGTGACTTGATCGTTGAAGTGACTGAATCTGTCCTTATTGAGGGGGAGGCGGACCCGGCAGTAAGAACACTCAACCAATTTAGGGAATTAGGCGTCAATGTTTATCTAGACGATTTTGGTACCGGCTACTCATCACTGTCATATCTTACCTTGCTCGACCTGAACGGCGTAAAGATTGATCGTGCGTTGGTCCAAGACCCAACCGAAAGGCGATCAGAACAAGTCATTCGGGCAATCTCTAGCATCGCCGATGGCCTCGACCTGACGATTGTGGCTGAAGGTATCGAATATCCAAAGCAGTTCCGCGCGTTGCAAGACCTAGATTGCGATGTTGCACAAGGCTTTGGTATTGGCGTTCCCCAATCGCTTTCCGATATCGAAGTCTGGCTTCAAGGATATGGCAAGTCAAAAGCAGATTTTGCAGCTGGGCCACAATCGAGTGAGGAAACGCGGAGCGAGAGCAGCGACCGACCTTCGCCTGCCGGGCTTGGTCAATCGTAAATACGGCACTTGTACCCGATCAGTACGCAAAATTGCAGCGGAAAGCGCCGTCATTGAGGGGCCTAAGCATTTAAGCCCCCTGCGCCAATTTAACCCAGCGCCAAATGCGCTTCCTTTATTGCTCCTTTAAGCACAACGCTTTAGAACCGGCCCAAATGCACGCGCGGCGATGAATCGCTGGTGCCCAGATGTAGCCAATACGAGGAGAGCCAACATGGCAGACGCAGCCATCCACGGCGATGCACACGAAGACGAGCGGGGCTTCTTCACCCGCTGGTTTATGTCGACAAATCATAAGGATATCGGGATCCTGTACCTGTTTACTGCGGGTGCTTTGGGTTTTGTGTCCGTGGCCTTCACTGTCTACATGCGGCTAGAGTTGATGAACCCCGGGGTGCAATATATGTGCCTTGAGGGCGCGCGGATGTTTGCGGATTCCAGTGCACCCTGCACACCCAACGGGCACCTGTGGAACGTTTTGATAACCTATCATGGCGTATTGATGATGTTCTTCGTCGTCATTCCGGCCCTGTTTGGTGGCTTCGGCAACTATTTCATGCCGCTGCAGATCGGTGCGCCGGATATGGCGTTCCCGCGGCTCAATAACCTGTCTTACTGGATGTTTGTGGCCGGTGCATCGCTGGGTGTTGCATCCATGCTGGCCCCTGGCGGCAACGGGCAACTTGGGTCCGGCGTCGGTTGGGTGCTCTATCCGCCTCTGTCCACCTCTGAGGGTGGCATGTCCATGGACCTTGCGATCTTTGCGGTGCACCTGTCGGGTGCCTCATCGATCTTGGGCGCGATCAATATGATTACCACTTTCCTGAACATGCGCGCGCCAGGGATGACCTTGCACAAAGTGCCATTGTTTGCCTGGTCAATCTTCGTCACAGCATGGTTGATCCTTCTAGCTTTGCCCGTCCTTGCAGGTGCTATCACAATGCTCTTGATGGACCGTAACTTTGACTTTGGGTTCTTCCAGCCAGAACGAGGCGGTGACCCGATCCTGTACCAGCACATCCTGTGGTTCTTTGGGCACCCTGAGGTCTACATCATCATCATCCCGGGCTTTGGCATCGTCAGCCACGTCATTGCAACATTCAGCCGTAAACCGATCTTTGGTTACCTGCCAATGGTTTACGCGATGGTTGCGATCGGCGTATTGGGGTTTGTCGTTTGGGCGCACCACATGTACACGGTGGGGATGTCCCTGACACAGCAGTCTTACTTCATGTTGGCAACCATGGTGATCGCGGTTCCAACGGGCGTGAAAATCTTCTCATGGATCGCCACCATGTGGGGCGGCTCGATTGAGTTTAAGACGCCAATGCTTTGGGCTATGGGTTTCTTGTTCCTGTTTACAGTCGGTGGTGTGACAGGCATCGTGCTCAGCCAAGCTGGCGTAGACCGGGTCTACCATGACACCTATTACGTTGTGGCGCATTTCCACTACGTCATGAGCCTTGGTGCAATCTTCTCGATCTTTGCGGGTATCTACTTTTACCTGCCCAAGATGTCAGGCCGGATGTACCCTGAATGGGCAGGCAAGCTGCACTTCTGGGCGATGTTCATTGGCGCAAACATTACCTTCTTCCCGCAGCACTTCCTCGGTCGTCAGGGCATGCCACGGCGCTATATCGACTACCCAGAGGCCTTTGCATACTGGAACTACGTCTCAAGCTGGGGGGCATTCTTGTCCTTCGCCTCGTTCCTGTTTTTCATTGGTGTGATGGTCTACACACTTGGCTGGGGCCGCCGCAGCACCGCGAACAACCCTTGGAACGAATACGCAGACACGCTGGAGTGGACATTGCCAAGCCCACCACCTGAGCACACGTTCGAAATCCTGCCAAAGCAGGAAGACTGGGACAAAGCGCCTTCGCACTAAGAAACTAAGTGATCATTCACAAAAAAAAGCCCCATCAAATAGATGGGGCTTTTTGCATTTTCCGGGTCCAAAACTCAGGCCGCCTTATCGTCATCCGCGTCATTGGTCGGCGGTCTCTGCCCTGCCCCTGTGATCAACCGCGCGCCCTTCGAATAGGGTCAGGTACGACCAGAACCAGCTCAGCGCCACCATGACCGGCTGCCTGACCCCAATCAGGAAATAGATATGGGCCACCCCCCAAAGCCACCACGCCACAAAGCCTGACAATCTGATCCGGCCAAAATCGATCACAGCGGCATGCCGCCCAATCGTTGCCAGATTGCCGGCGTGTCGGTATTTGAACGCGCCGGTCTTTGGTTTGCCAGCCAGCGCGCCTGCGATCTGATTGGCAACAAATACGCCTTCCTGCTTAGCGGCCGGGGCAATCCCTGGCACATCCATGCCATCACGCCAAGGCACCTTGGCGGCATCGCCGATCACAAAGACCTCTGGATGCCCGGGCACGGATAGATCACCTGACACTGCAACGCGGCCATTCCGGTCGGTCTCAGCGCCAAGCCAAGCATCCAGATGTTTCACCGCAACCCCTGCCCCCCAAACGACCGTCGCGGCAGGCACAACCCCATCGGATGAGGTCACGCCCTGCGCGGTAATATCCTGCACCTGCACGCCCGTCCAAACCTCAACGCCCAGTTTTTCAAGCGAGGCCTTGGCCTTAGCAGACAGCTCTTCCGGGAACGGGCTCAGCACACGATCACCCGCTTCGATCAAAATCACACGCGCATCCGTCGAGGCAATCCTGCGGAAATCGCGGGCCAACGTGAAATGGGCAAGCTCTGCAATGGCACCTGCCATCTCAACACCCGTAGGACCGCCGCCGACCACGACAAAGGTCAGTTCCCGGGACTGCGCGGCAGGGTCAGTCGCCAATTCCGCGCGTTCAAAGGCCATCAGCACCCGCCTGCGAATGTCTGTGGCATCCACCAGACGCTTCAGGCCGGGGGCATGTTCCTCCCACTGATCATTGCCGAAATACGAATGATGGGCGCCTGTGGCGACCACAAGATAATCGTAGTCAACAGGGCCCGCAGCGCAGTGCACCTGGCGGGCAGCTGTGTCGACACCCACAACCTCTGACAGGGTTACGGCGACGTTTTTCTGACGGGAAAAGATGCCGCGGATCGGCCAAGCGATATCTGCGGGCGACAGATCAGCCGTGGCAACCTGATACAAAAGCGGCTGGAACAGGTGATAGTTTCGCCGGTCGATGATCTCAATATCAACAGAGGTACGCTTGAGCGCCTTGGCAACCGAAAGGCCACCAAAACCGGCACCTATGATCACGACCTTAGGGCGGGCAGAGGACATATCCATCGAAATGACCTTTCTCGATATATACTTCGCAGCGCATAGATCGTCCTATTGCGTGGCAGTTACAAGCCCCCGTGACACAACCTCGCATTTGCCACCGCACCAGACTCCGCTAGATAAATGCTATGCCATATGAATGGACCCCACCACCGCCCCATACACAGCCCAGATGGGAACTTTGCCTCTGGCCCTATCGGTCACTGCTGCGGAAAGATTTCGTTCTTTTTGTCGGCGCAACCGCACTGATTGTTGCCCTGCCTTTGATCACCGTGCTTGGGACGCCTATTCTTTGGGGGTTGCTGCCGTTCTTTGCGCTGATGATCGCTGGACTTTGGACCGCGCTCAACATCAGTTATAAGCGCGGTGAGGTGCTGGAAGAACTGGTGGTTGATGAAACCAAGGCCCATCTGACCCGGCACAACCCCAAAGGGGACCGGCAAGAATGGCAAGCCAACCGCTATTGGATCAGCGTCCACCTTCATCCCAAAGGTGGGCCGGTTGAAAACTACATCACCCTACGCGGAGGCGACCGCGAGGTTGAGATCGGGGCATTCTTGGATGCGGGCGAGCGGTTGGCACTCTACAATGATCTAAAACAGGCGCTGCGGGCAGATGGATCGCGTAAGATGGGTCTTGACCCATCCACGCGCAATTAACCCAGCTTTGCTTTGACCATCGGACCTGCTTTACCAAAATCCATCTGACCTGTGTATTTGCCTTTCAGAGCGGCCATGACCTTGCCCATGTCGCGAATACTTGCAGCACCGACCTCAGCGATGGCGGCATCCACAGCGGTGGCAGCCTCATCTTCGCTCAGCTGTTTAGGCAGGAACCCTTCGATCACCTTGATCTCCGACAGTTCCTTCTCAGCCAGCTCTAGCCGACCGCCTTCTTCATAGGCACGCGCACTTTCCTGGCGTTGCTTGACCATGCGGCCCATAATGGCCAGCACATCCGCGTCACCGACGCCCGCTTCTTCGTCTGCCGTTCCCCGCAAGGCGATATCTTTGTCTTTGATCGCCGCATTGATCAGCCGCAGGGTCGACAGGCGATCCGCCTCTTTCGACTTCATCGCATCCTTCAGGGCCGCAGTGACCCGGTCGCGCATGTTCATAGATGTGTTCCGTTATGTCCCGTAAAACGAATACCCAGCTTATCCGGCCTACAAACCCATGACAAGCGCCGCTTGCGTGACGTCAGCCCTTGTTTGCAAGGGTGCAAACTGCGGCTTGACCCGGCCCGCCGCCGCCCTTAAACCCGGCCCAATTTAGCACAAAAGGGGTGATGTCATGACGCAGAAACCAACGGCTTGTCTGGCCCTTGCGGATGGCACAATCTTTTATGGGATCGGCTTTGGCGCCACGGGCGAAACAACGGCTGAGCTCTGCTTTAACACGGCAATGACCGGATATCAGGAAATCATGACCGACCCGTCCTATGCGGGACAGGTCGTCACCTTCACCTTCCCCCATATCGGGAACACCGGTGTCACCCCAGAAGACAATGAGCACGCCGACCCCGTCGCTGCGGGCATGGTGGTTAAATGGGATCCAACACTGGCCTCAAACTGGCGCGCCACGCAAGAGCTGACAGAGTGGTTGTCCAACCGCAATCGCATAGGCATGGGTGGTGTTGATACCCGGCGTTTGACCCGCGCGATCCGCCAACAAGGCGCGCCCCATGTAGCCCTTGCCCATGACCCTGACGGCAATTTTGATATCGAAGCTCTGGTCCGGAAAGCCCGCGCCTTTCAAGGGCTTGAGGGTCTTGATCTGGCCAAGGATGTCACCTGTGTCCAGTCCTATCACTGGGATGAGATGCGGTGGGCTTGGCCCGAGGGTTACGCCCCGCAAACAGCCCCTAAGCACAAGGTTGTGGCTATTGATTATGGCGCAAAACGCAACATTCTGCGGTGTCTCGCAAGTGCCGGCTGCGACGTCACGGTCCTGCCCGCCACAGCCACGGCTGAGGATGTGTTGGCGCTCAAGCCAGATGGTGTTTTTCTGTCCAACGGCCCCGGAGATCCGGCCGCAACAGGCGTCTATGCCGTGCCGATGATCCAGGGTGTGCTGGCGACCGACATCCCCGTCTTTGGCATTTGTCTGGGCCACCAGATGCTGGCGCTCGCGCTTGGCGCGCGCACGATCAAGATGAACCACGGTCATCACGGCGCGAACCATCCTGTAAAGGATATGGATACCGGTAAGGTCGAAATTACCTCAATGAACCATGGCTTTACGGTTGACAGTCAAAGCCTGCCTGCAGGTGTTATTGAGACCCATGTGTCACTGTTTGATGGCAGCAATTGCGGAATTCGTGTGGCTGACAGACCCGTGTTCAGCGTCCAATACCACCCCGAAGCCAGCCCCGGCCCGCAAGACAGCTACTACTTGTTTGAACGGTTTGTCGACGCGATGGACAAGGCAACACAACCTATAGTTGAGAATCATTCTTAACTGATACTTAACCAACCTCGACGATTCTGGGCCTGCTTGGTTTCGGGGTTGGTATGTTACATTTTGATCATCGCAGACAACACCAACCTCCTGTCTTTCAGGGGGTGACAGACCCAACCAGCTTAGCAAACAAGCTGATCAACAGTGGCTTGATCCGTCCGCAGGACGCTCAAGACGCCTCTCTTCTGGCCCGGAAACAAGCGGTTCCACTCGCGGATGTACTGTGCCGCACTTACGATGTCCCCGAATATTCGATTGCCGACATCCTCGCCGAACAGCTGCAAACCCAATTCATCAACCCCGTCGAACAACGCCCAGATTGCACGCTGCTGCAACTCTATGGTCCGCAAACTTGCCTACAAGAAGGGGTCATGCCCTGGCGCCAGATTGGCGGCGAAACTATCGTTTTGACATTCAATCCTGATCAATTTGCTGATCACCATGCAGCACTCCGCGCTGCCTTCGGGCCGGTGCGCATGGCCATCACCACCCAGGAACACCTACATCGCAGCATCAATAAGGAATGCGGTGCGCAATTGGTCAATGCCGCAGAAACCAAGGTGGCAGGCGCCGAAAGTTGCCGGGACTGGAACGCCACTTTTGCTTTTGGCGTGTGGTTCGGGCTTGCAACGGTATTGCTGACCGGTTTGCTTGTAGCCCCCCAAACCTTGACCGTGGTCTTGACCGGCTGGGCCATCCTTACGTTAATCCTAACCACCGCTCTGAAGGCCACTGCGGCCGTCATCGGTTGGCGCGCAAAGCCCGTCACAGCACCCAACGTGACCCCTGCCCGCCTGCCCGTGATCAGCATGCTTGTTCCGCTTTACAATGAAACCGCCATAGCCGAGCACCTTCTGGAACGGCTCAAGGCGTTGGATTATCCGCGTGCCTTGCTGGACGTCTGCCTTGTGCTTGAGGCCGATGACACAACCACCCGCACCACCTTGGGCCGGACCACGCTGCCCACCTGGATGCGCGCCATCGTTGTGCCCAAAGGCACTATCAAAACCAAGCCGCGTGCCCTAAATTACGCGCTGGATTTCGCACGCGGCAGCATCATCGGGATCTGGGACGCCGAAGACGCGCCCGCACCCGATCAGTTACGCGTTGTCGCCGATCATTTTGCCAATCACGGCCCCCAGGTCGCCTGCCTGCAAGGCACGTTGGACTACTACAATGCTGAGGCAAACTGGCTAACCCGCTGTTTCACCATCGAATATGCCAGCTGGTTTCGGGTGATCCTGCCGGGTCTGCAAAAGCTCGGGCTTGTGGTTCCATTGGGCGGCACCACATTGTTTTTCCGGCGCAATGTGCTTGAGGAATTAGGCGGTTGGGACGCCCATAATGTGACCGAGGATGCCGATTTGGGCGTACGGTTGGCCCGGCACGGCTACCGAACCGAATTGATAAAAACCGTGACCGAGGAAGAGGCAAATGGGCGCGCCTGGCCGTGGGTCAAACAACGCTCGCGATGGCTCAAAGGTTACGCGATCACCTACGGCGTCCATATGCGCAACCCCGCCAAGCTATGGCGCGATCTGGGCGGCTGGCGGTTTTTTGGGATACAGCTGCTGTTTCTTGGGACGCTCTCGCAATTTGTTCTGGCCCCCATCCTTTGGACGTTCTGGCTGCTGCCCCTTGGCTTCGGTCACCCGCTCAGCCCGCTGATGCCATCTTGGGCGTTTTGGACCTTGGGCGGGCTATTCATCCTGTCGGAAGTGATCGGATTTGCGGCAGCCTTCGTTGGGCTGCGCAAGGCCGGCAAATCCTGGTTAGTCAAATGGGCCGTCACACTGCAGTTCTATTTCCCGCTTGGCGCCTTGGCCGCCTATAAAGGATTATGGGAACTGGCCAGCAAGCCGTTCTATTGGGATAAAACGGCCCATGGCATTTTGTTGCCAAAGGGCTGGCGCAGCAAGGCTACTCCGCCGCCTCAACCGCCTGTGCGTCCAGTTTCAATCGGGTAGTATAGGCCTCGGAGATATGATCGCGCAGCGCTTGATAGGCAGCGTCCCCATCTCCGGCTTCAATTGCGGCAACAATGGCGCTGTGTTCTTCCAATGTCTCGGCACTGCGCCCCTCGGCCGCAAGTGATGTCGTCGCCAAAAGCGCCATGGAGCGATGCACCAGATCAAGCTGGCGCACCAGAAACCTGTTATGCGACGCCAGATGGATCTGGTTGTGAAACCGGCGATTCGCCCGGCTAAGCGCCGTTGGATCATCCACAAGCCTGCGATCTTCCTCGAGCATATCGCGGAGCACCTTCACCTCTTCGGGGGCGGCATGGCGGGCGGCAAGACGGGCGGCTAGCCCTTCAAGCTCGCCGCGCACCACATAAAGTTCCGAAAGCTGCGTATGATCCAATGACGCCACAATCAACGACCGCCCGTCGCGGGTCAGCAGTGATTGCGTCTCAAGCCGCTGCAAGGCTTCACGGATCGGGGTACGCGAGACGCCAAAACGCTCGGCCAGCTCGCTTTCGACCAACCGATCACCGGGGGTGTAGGTGTGGTTATCAATCGCCTCAAGAATAAGGCTGTAGGCGTCTTTTTGCGATGCGCGGGGGTCTTGCATAAAATCAAACCTTTCGTGATCAGCAAACCATACGCCTCTGCCCGCGGTGCGACAAGTCAAAGCGATTGCAAGGGCTGTCGAGCCGCCCTAATGTCCGCCCATGATCGCGCAGAACTT
Source organism: uncultured Paracoccaceae bacterium (assembly GCA_947501555.1). GTDB lineage: Bacteria > Pseudomonadota > Alphaproteobacteria > Rhodobacterales > Rhodobacteraceae > Yoonia. The sequence continues at coordinate 281,881 of CANMWG010000001.1, read as the reverse complement.
CGTCCATGTGGACACTTGGGTCTTCGACCTCGACAACACACTTTATCCGCCATCCGCAGACCTCTTTGGGCGGATGGACGTCCGGTTTTCGACCTATGTTGGGCGCGTGACCGGCTTGGACAAAGCTGCGGCAATGGCGCTGTGTCACGACTATTGGCAAGAGTACGGGTCAACCTTGATCGGTCTGATGACCCATTATGACGTTGATCCGCATCACTTTTTGGCCGACGTGCACGACATCGATATCTCGCATCTGGAACCCTGCGCCGATCTGATCGGCGGGCTGCAAAATTTGCCCGGACGCAAAATCGTCTTCACAAACGGATCAAGCAACCATGCCAAACGGGTGCTGGCCGCGCGGGGCCTGACGCGGCAATTCGATGCGGTCTACGGTGTGGAACAGGCCGATTTTCAGCCCAAACCGACCCAAGCGGCCTTTGCCAAAATCTTTGCCAAAGATGGGGTCCGCCCCAAAGCCAGCGCGATGTTCGAGGATGAGGCCCGCAACCTCGCCGTGCCCCACGCGATGGGCATGCGGACGGTACATGTCCACCCCGAGCCCGACGATGCCGATCATATTCACCATCATACGGATGATTTGGCGGCTTTCTTGTCGCAGCTGGTCCGCTGAGCCTTTCCGCGGTGGGCGAAGGGGTCTATCTCTGCGTTATGGAACGCAAGCACACAGACATTCTGATCGCAGGTGGCGGTGTCGCCGGGCTGACGGCGGCTGCGGCTTTTGGCACGGCAGGGTTTTCGGTAACAATCGTCGATCCAACCCCGCCGATCACAACCGCCGACGCTATGGGATCAGACCTACGCACGACAGCGTTCTTGCAACCGGCCCAACAATTCCTTGACGCTGCCGGGCTTTGGAAAAAGCTCGCCCCCTATGCCACGCCATTGCAGGTCATGCGTATCGTCGATGCAGCCCATGATCCGCATGTCACCCGCGACTTCGACGCGGCAGATATCTCGGATCAGCCATTTGGATGGAACTTGCCCAACTGGTTATTGCGCCGCGAAATGGTCGCGCGATTGGCGGAACTGCCAAATGTGGATTTCCGCCCCGGCACCGGCTTTGTACGCATGCTTGCGCGGACAGACACCGGGATTGTCACCCTCAACGACGGCACGCAGGTCCAAGCCAAACTGGTGATCGGTGCGGACGGGCGCGGCTCTGCCGTCCGCCAAAGCGCGGGCATCGGGGTCAAGACCACCCGTTACGGGCAAAAGGCGGTCACCTTTGCGGTCACCCATGATGCACCGCACGACAATGTCTCAACCGAAATTCATCGCGCGGGCGGGCCATTCACGCTGGTTCCCCTGCCCGATCACGATGGCCAACCCTGTTCGTCGGTGGTCTGGATGGACAACGGGCCAGAGGTGCTCCGGTTGGCCAAACTGCCTATCGACGCATTTGAAGCCGCAGCAAGCGCGCGATCCGCATGGACCTACGGCCCGCTGACAGTGGTATCTAAACGTAGTGTCTGGCCAATTGTCAGCCAGATTGCAGACAGCATCACGGGTCCACGCATGGCCCTTGTCGCCGAGGCCGCCCATGTGATGCCCCCCATTGGCGCGCAGGGTTTGAACATGTCTTTGAAGGACTTATCCTGCCTGCTGGACCTCGCCCAAGCGACACCCGACGATCTGGGCAGCCAACGCATGCTGGATGCCTATGCGCGCCAACGGCATCCGGACACCAAGCTGCGGGTCACTGGCATCGACGCGCTGAACCGCGCATCCATTGCCGGAAACCCGATGCTACAAGACCTGCGGGCCAAGGGTATTCAGGCGCTTTTTGGGATTAAACCAATACGGCACGGCCTGATGGAGCTTGGGTTGGGCGCGCGTTAAAGCACCCGATCCAGCACCGGCACCAAACGGGCCAAGGTCGCCTCCACATCATAAAGCTTATCGAGCCCGAACAGCCCTAGCCGGAAGGTCCGAAAATCATCAGGCTCATCACATTGCAGCGGGACGCCAGCTGCGATCTGCATGCCTTCCGCCGCAAACTTGGACCCGTTCTGCACGCCCGCGTCATCGGTATAGCTGACAACAACACCCGGCGCGCCAAAACCGTCAGCAGCGACCGAACGAATGCCTTTGTCGGCCAGCACCTTGCGCACCGCATTGCCCAAGGCCCATTGCGCATCCTTCAGCTTGGCAAATCCGAATTCGCGCGTTTCCAACATCGTATCGCGGAAGGCCCGCAGCCCATCTGTGGGCATGGTCGCGTGATACGCATGGCCCCCATTTTCATAGGCCTGCATGATGCTGTGCCACTTTTTCAGATCTACCGCGAAGGAATTGGCCGTCGTCTCTGCCATACGCGCAACTGCCCGGTCCGACATCATCACCAGCCCTGCAGACGGGGTCGAAGACCAGCCCTTTTGCGGGGCAGAGATCAGCACATCGATCCCGGTTTCTTTCATATCCACCCAAGCGCAGCCTGAGGCAATGCAGTCCAGCACCATCAAAGCACCAACCTCATGGGCAGCCGCAGCGAGCGCTTTTAGATAGTCATCCGGCAGGATGATCCCGGCAGAGGTTTCCACATGCGGGGCAAAGACCACATCCGGTTTGGCCTCGCGAATGGCCGCAACCACATCGTCAATCGGTGCCGGCGCGAAGGGCGCGCGCGAGTCATTACCCGCTTGGCGGGCCTTCATTACGGTGGTCTTTGCAGTGAACTGGCCTGCCTCAAATATCTGGCTCCACCGGTAGGAAAACCAGCCGTTGCGGACGATGAACGCATGGGCGTCGCCACCAAACTGTCGCGCAACAGCTTCCATGGCGTAGGTGCCACCACCGGGCACAATCGCCACTTGGTCGGCGCTGTAAACATCCTTCAGCATCCCAGAAATATCCGTCATCACGCCCTGAAACGCCTGAGACATATGGTTCAGCGACCGGTCCGTGAAAACGACCGAAAACTCCATCAGCCCATCGGGGTCGACCTGGGGTGCAACAGATTGCATGTTCTTCTCCATCTGATTTCCGGTCAGGGCTACGACCTCAAATCGGCAAAATCAAAGCAAATTTGGCATGACATGCCTGCAAAACGGGTGCCGGTGTTTCCGATAGGCCTCAGATGGGTCCGGGAAGACGCTCTTCACTCAGCAAGACATTCGCCTCAACATCACCAACCCCCGGCAATGTCATGATCCGGCGGCGCAGAACCCGTTCGAAATCCGCCAAGTCACGGGCAACAACGCGGACCCGGTAGTCGTAAAGCCCCAAAACATGGTCGACAGTCTGCACCTCGGGGATGGCCCCCACGACACGTTCAAAATCTTCAAGGCTCACGGGCGCCTTGCGGGCCAGTTTGATCCCTAGAAACACTGTCACACCAAAACCAGCTGCCTCTGCATCAATCCGCAGACGTTTTTGCCCCAAAATACCCGCATCCCGCAACCGTTTGATCCGACGCCAGGTTGCCGGCTGGCTAAGCCCAAGGCTGCGCCCCAGGTCGCTGGCCGAGCGTGTCGCGTCCGCTGCGAGCGCGCGCAAAAGCGCAACGTCAATATCGTCAATGTCAGCGGTCGTTTCAACTTGCATCGCGCAACCCCGGTTCCTGCAATTGCGCGTCCAAAGCGTTCTCCCACGCCACACGGTTGCGGCCGCCTTTTTTAGCCCGATAAAGCGCCACATCTGCGGCACGAATGGCCGTGTCAATTTCGCGAACCGTCTCGACCAATGCGCCCCCAATTGACACGGTGACAGACAATATATGCATATCGCAATTCACTTTATCCTGCGCAATTGCCTGTCGAATACGCTCTGCGATAACTTGGCCTTCAACCAGATTTGCCTGCGTAAGAAATACGACAAACTCCTCGCCCCCGAAGCGGCACACGATGTCATTCTGACGGGTTTGGCTATCAATCAAATGCGCCACACGGGCGATGACCGCATCACCTGCAAGATGGCCATATGTATCGTTGATCTGCTTGAAATGGTCGATATCCACCATCAACGACACGCCATATCCATCAGGATTTCTGGCCAGCTTGGTGTAGAAGTAATCCCGGGTCGCCACATTCGTAAGGCGATCACGATTGAGCAAATCGGCCAATGCCTCACGGGTCCGATAGAGCGCCAGCGATTGATAGCAGATAAACCCAAAAACAGGCAAGCACAGCAGCCCACCGATTAAGGCCGATTGAATGGCGATATCTATAAGCCGTTCCTCGGGCTCAAACATCTTTGTCAATGGAATAGCCGGCCCGATCAACAAAGTGGTCCACCCTACAGTCCAAGCAACAACATGGGTCCAATTGCGTATTTTCATACTAAAGTTCCAACACCGGTAGGCAAATAGCTTTAGTCCGGTTTGATCTAAGCAAATGGTAACCCACACCGCAAACTTAAGTCGCATTTTAAAGAGCTGGATCGTGGTCATAAGGGTAACCCATCATCTGATTTCGTGCGTACGACATGCATCAGTGCTTCGACATCAGCGATATGTGGCAGCCCCAGAATGCGGCTGCGATAAGTCTTTCGGTAATCCGCCATATCCCTTGCGATCACCTTGAGCCGCAGATCAACACGACCTAGAAAAGTCTGAATCTCAAGCACTTGGGGCACCTCACGCGCTTTGACAATGAAATCGTCAAAAGCACCAGGGACAGTTTTGTCGAGGGTGATGCGCAGCGACACCTCAACTGAATACCCCAAGGCCACCCAATTGATCTCGGTCTCGACCGCCGTCACAACCGACTTGTCACGCAAGCGCGCCATGCGCCTGCTGACCTGTGCACTGCTACAGCCCACCCGAGCAGCCAGTTCCGAAGGGGGTAAACTGGGATCCGCTTGCCAGTGGCGCAAGAGACGGCGATCAAATTCATTGAGCATAATTTTCCAATATAATAGCTGTTTTACGAATGATTTTTTGCATAATATCACCGTAACTTAACTTCACTATCTGTCATATGTTCATTTTCTAGCGTATGTCTCTCGCAGAATTCAAGCAATGAGGGAAAAATCATGCGCGTTTACTATGATCGCGATTGCGATGTGAATCTGATCAAAGACAAAAAAGTCGCCATCCTGGGCTATGGGTCCCAAGGCCACGCCCACGCGCTGAACCTGCGCGACAGTGGCGCCAAGAACCTTGTGGTCGCCCTGCGCGAAGGCTCACCCAGCCAAGCAAAAGCCGAAGGCGAAGGCCTGACCGTCATGGGCATCGCAGAAGCGGCTGCATGGTGTGACGTGATCATGTTCACAATGCCCGATGAATTGCAGGCCGAGACCTATAAGAAATACGTCCACGACAACATCAAGCCTGGTTCAGCGATTGCGTTTGCCCACGGTCTGAACGTGCACTTCGGCCTGATTGAGCCAAAAGAAGGCGTCGACGTCATCATGATGGCGCCCAAAGGTCCCGGCCACACCGTACGCGGCGAATACACCAAAGGCGGCGGCGTGCCCTGCCTGATCGCGGTAGACACAGACGCATCCGGCAAAGCACAGGAAATCGGCCTGTCCTATTGTTCAGCCATCGGTGGCGGGCGTTCCGGCATCATTGAAACCAACTTCCGTCAGGAATGTGAAACTGACCTGTTTGGTGAGCAAGCTGTTCTGTGCGGTGGTATCGTTGAACTGATCCGCATGGGGTTTGAGACACTGGTCGAAGCAGGGTACGAGCCTGAGATGGCTTACTTCGAGTGCCTGCACGAAACCAAGCTGATCGTTGACCTGATCTATGAAGGCGGTATCGCAAACATGGATTATTCGATCTCGAACACGGCAGAGTATGGCCAATACGTCACCGGCCCGCGCATCCTGCCATATGACGCCACCAAGAAGGCGATGAAAGAAGCGCTTGCCGATATTCAGTCGGGCAAATTTGTACGTGATTTCATGCTGGAAAACGCTGTGGGTCAGCCAACAATCAAAGCGTCGCGTCGGGCGAACGACGAACACCAGATCGAACAGGTCGGTGCTAAGCTGCGCGCAATGATGCCGTGGATTTCCGAAGGCAAGATGGTCGACAAGTCCAAAAACTAATATCGTAAGATGGGTCTTGACCCATCACCGCGGCGGGCGCTTGAACAAAGCGTCCGCCATTTTTCTGACCGGGCATTGCAATGACGATCAAAATTATTCCTGCGCCGCGATCCTTGAAACCAAAGATCGAGAAGTTGTGCCAACAAACATTCGCTGAGCATCAGGCCAGACAACCCTATGCCTTTCCAGAAAACAGCTATGACCTGCTGTCCCAAACTGCGATTGACGCCGCTTTCCGAAGCTCCGAAGGCTTGCCCATCAAAACCAGCCCCGTGATTTTTGCGGCAATGCAGGATGAAGTCATGGTGGGGTATATTCACTTGTCTCGCCACGCCTTCATGCCGCAGGTTAATTTTCCGCGTGTCAATATTGATGACATCCATGTTGTGGCGGATCACCGAGGCACTGGGATCGGCGAACATCTATTGGACCACGTCAAAAGCCTGGCAGATCAACACAACTGGGACGGCGTGACGGCAACAATCTGGGCCGGGAACACGGCGTCGCAATGCTTGTTCGAAAAATGTGGGTTTCAGCCAAACAGTGTCAGCCTGCGTTATGGCCCTGATAGACAGGCATCAAACTACCCAGAATCTTTGAAGGCCTCATCGGGCACATATTTCTTTGCTTTGACCCTGTCGCTCGCCGTAAACATGGGCGTCTTAACGTTCATTCTGATCAATTGGATGACGACGGCCCTGTAAAGGCCGCATCAAAGGCTCTTCGGCCCAAAGGGCTGAACAACACCGCCCGGCTACCCTCATCCCTCCGCAGCCAACCCAAGTCCTCCATCCGGGTCAACATGGCCCGCCCCAACGATCCGGCCAGATGTGTCCGCCGTTCGCTCCAATCCAAACAACTGCGGCACAACGGCGCGCGGGCGGCCGACAGCGCGTCCAGGTCAATCCCAAAGTCATTGGCAAAGACACGTCCCGCCGCAGTCAACACTGGCCCGTCAGCGGCCTCTTTCAAAAACCCGTGGGCCAGCAGACTGCCATAAAGCTGCACGCCCCTCTGCCCGGCAAGGTGGTTGTAGCACACGCGCGCCTCGCGCAGGGCTGCGTCCTTTGGCCCGGTTCGCGTGCGTAACTGTCCAGCGGCCAGCCCCATCAGCCCCTCAAGCGCTGCCGCCACATCCGCATGGGCCAGTGTAAAATATTTATGCCGGCCCTGCTTGCGCACTTGCACCAAACCACCGTCCAGCAGTTTCGCCAAATGGCCGCTGGCGGTCTGCGCGGTCACACCGGCCTCTGCGGCCAGCTCGGTTGCGGTCAATGCCTTCCCGCTCATCAAGGCAGTCAGCATGTTGGCGCGCGCGGGATCCCCCATCAATGTGGCGATCCGCGCAATATCTGGTCCTTCTCGCATAGTTCGACCGTAGCCGAAGCATCTACGTCTGCCAATAGGCTAGACCAAACCCATCGCTAAACCGGAGAACCCAATGCTAACCTGCATCATCAAATACCAGATCGACCCGACCAAGAAGGCCGAATTCGAAACATACGCACGCAATTGGGGCCAAGCCATTCCCCGAAACGGGGCTGACCTGATCGGCTACTACGCGCCGCACGAAGGCTCATCGACCCTAGCCTATGGGATCTACAACATCCCCTCTCTCGCTGCCTATGAGACCTACCGCGAAAGGCTTGCCGCAGACACGCTGGGCCGCGAAAACTATGACTTTGCCATGCGCGAGAAATTTATCCTGCGCGAAGACCGCACGTTCCTGCGCCTCGCATCGGCCCCACACGGAGGTCAAAAATGATCGCCGTGATCTTCGAAGTTCACCCTGCCCGGGATAAAATGGACCACTATCTGGATCACGCCGCCCAGCTGCGGCCCATGCTTGATAAGATGGAAGGCTTCATCTCGGTCGAGCGTTTCCGCAGCCTAAACGATCCGGACAAATTGCTGTCGCTATCCTTCTTCGACGACGAAGCGGCCATTGCAAACTGGCGCAACACGCAACACCACCGCAGCACACAATCCGCGGGCCGATCGGGCATCTTCACCAATTACCGTCTGCGTGTTGCGGAAGTTTCGCGTGACTACGGGTTGCATGATCGCGTGCAAGCCCCCAAAGACAGCAGGCTGCATCACCACAAGGCAAAGTGACCCCATGGCGACCCAACCCACCCTGAACAATTGGCTCTCTATCGGCGTACTTGGGGTCATATGGGGTGCGACCTTCATGGTCGTAGCCATCGCGCTAGAGGGCTACGGCCCCCTTACGGTCGCATGCGCCCGCACGACATTGGGGGCCATAGCCTTGCTTGGCTTGATGCGGCTGATGCGGCGCCCTTTGCCGGAATTCACGCCGCGCATGTGCAAATATCTGGTGGTGATCGGCGTGCTAAACACCGCCCTACCCTTTGCTCTGCTCAGCTGGGGGCAACAGTTTGTCCCGTCAGCCTTTGCAGGAATTTCCATGGCAGCCTTGCCGTTGTTTGTGCTGCCCTTGGCGCATGCTTTCACCGACGAAAAGCTCACCAAGCGCAATATCATCGGCGTCTCGTTGGGGTTCGTGGGCGCGGTCATACTGATCGGCCCCGGCGTTTTGGAGATCGGGACAGGGATGGAGCCTTTGGGCCAAATCGCCTGTGTCGCCGCCGCTTTTTCATATGCGGTGTCCAGCATTATGACCCGGCGCTGCCCGCCCATCGACCCCATCACCATGGCCGCGCTTTTGCTAACAGTCGGGGCAGCCGCGCTGATCCCCGCTATGCTGCTGATCGAAGGGCTGCCCGGCATCGGCGAAGCCCGCCCCACCATCGCGATCATCGCATTGGGGCTGGTGCCCACCGCTCTGGCCGCGCTGATCCGGGTTGTGACGATCCGTTCAACCGGGACCGTGTTCATGACGCTTGTGAACTATCAGGTGCCACTTTGGTCGATGCTGTTTGGTGTCTGGATCCTGAACGAAATCCTGCCCCTGCGGTTCTTTGCAGCACTCGGGTTGATCCTGATCGGCCTGGCGATCAGCCAATGGGTTAGCTTGAAGCGTATTTTGGGCCGCTAAGCGGCCGCCTCCACCTCTACGACGAACCCATCGACGACCTGCGTCAGCAAAACACCATCTTCGCATTCGGCCATCACGCGGGTCAACGGATCAGCAGATGGCCTTGGCGCAACCGCCTAAATCCGGATGAAACGAAGGCTTGGAACCTACACCACAGGTACCGCCATTGTCATCAGGAGGTTACAAACACCCCCTCGCTAAGCACCTCAAAATTAAGCAATAATTCGCTGATAAAAATAAGTTTACACGTTCCTGATGGGCACTCGGTTGACAATAAACTCAGCGCAGCGGCATGGCTTGAAAGCGGCTCCACCCAAAGCCGCGCTAAATGAAACCGCTCTCCGGTCTTTGCCCATTCTGAGGCGGGACCGAATTTACTATTGGAACCTACGAATGATAAGCCGACTACTCAGTCTTTTTGCCGCCGTCCTCTTCATCGCGATACCTTCAAATGCCATGGCTGCGCGCCTTGGTGTGTTCATCTCTAGCCATGAGAAACTTTCATTTGTCAGCACGACAGAGTTCGAAAACGACTTTGGTGCGCTGTCTCTTTGCCAATTGCAAACGACAACTAAAATCTTCTTTGTGAACGTCTGGCGCAGCGCTGACGGGTACGGTCTTGCAAACTATCAATGCGATGCAAGCTCGGTTATTCCGTTGACCCTTGCTGAATTCCAACAGGCGCAAAGCGAAGGCGGGATCCCATCCGAAATTTCAAGCGAACCGAAACTGTCCACCGGGGCGTTTCTGGCAGGTATCTGGGGCCTGCTTGTCGTTGGTGGCATTCTGGCTGTTGGCATTGTCGGCGCGATAAACACCAGTCGTCGCCGCAAAAAGCGCCTAGCGCTGATGGGTGATCTTTCGCCCGCGAACAAAGCGCTTTTGGATGCGATGTGCCACGCCGCGAAAACCGATGGCAGTATTGACCCGTCGGAAGTTGAAGAAATCAAAACCATTGCCCAAGAGATATCAGGCGATACTTTCACGGTCGAATTGATCAGTGAAATAGCGGGCTTGGCCGAAAGCTTTTTGTCCGACTTTGGCTTTGAAAACATGGTCAAGGACCGCACCGAGCAAGAAATGCAGGACATGATGCGCGGCGTTATGCGTGTCGTCGCCGCCGATGGTGAGCTAGATGGCAAAGAAGAGGAATTCGTCAAAGGTCTGGCCAATGCCATGGGGCTCTCACCTGCACAGGTCGATACCATACTGAACGAAGTGACAGAGGCTATTTCAGCCTAACCCCCACCTACAGGTTGCGGCGCTATATGGCCGCCGCAACCTCTTGCACGATATCATCGACCACCTTGGTCAGAAGAACGCTGTCTTCGCATTCGGCCATCACACGGATCAAAGGCTCGGTGCCAGATTTACGGATGAGCAGACGGCCTTTGCCAACAAGCTTGGCCTCGGCATCCGCAATCGACGCTTTGACCCCATCAACACCCAACGGGTCTTGCCCCGCAGCAAAGCGCACGTTCTTAAGCATCTGCGGGACAGTTTCAAATGTTTTGGTCAGCGCGCTGGCTGGTTGTTCGGTCTCAATCATGGCCGCCAGAAAATGCAGGCCCGCCAACAACCCATCGCCCGTCGTGGCGTAGTCAGTCATCACGATATGCCCGGACTGTTCTCCGCCCAGGTTCCACCCATTCGCGCGCATGGCCTCAACAACATAGCGGTCACCCACGGCGGTACGTTCCAGACGCAAACCACGCCCCTCCATGTAACGCTCTAGCCCAAGGTTCGACATGACCGTGGCGACCAAAGTGCCACCATTCAACCGGTCCTGATCGGCCCAACGCCCGGCCATCAGCGCCATCAGTTGGTCGCCGTCAGCAACTTGGCCTTTTTCATCGAGGATCATCACACGGTCCGCATCGCCATCAAGGCAAATGCCCACGTCGGCCCCTTCAGCCAAAATCGCAGCCGCCGCAGCCGAGGTATCGGTGGACCCGCACCCATCGTTGATGTTCAGACCATTGGGACTGACACCCACAGGGATCACGGTCGCGCCAAGTTCCCAAAGCACCTCGGGGGCAACACGATGTGCAGCCCCATTGGCGCAATCCACCACGACCTTAAGCCCATCAAGGCGCATGCCTGCCGGAAAGGTCGATTTGACACGTTCGGCGTAGCGGAAACGGCCATCATCAATCCGCTTGGCGCGGCCAATGTTTTGGGCCTGTGCGGGTTCTATTTCGCTGGTGATTAAGGCTTCGATCTCCATCTCGGCCTCATCCGATAGCTTGAAACCATCAGGGCCAAAGAACTTGATCCCGTTGTCATAATGCGGATTGTGGCTAGCGGAAATCATGATGCCTACGTCAGCGCGCATGGATGTGGTCAACAGCCCCACCGCAGGGGTTGGCACGGGACCCAGCAACAGCACATTCATGCCCGTACTTGTCAGCCCGGCGGTCAAAGCACTTTCAAACATATAGCCTGACAGGCGCGTGTCCTTGCCAATCACCACCCGGTGCCCGTTTGAGCCATCGTTGCGAAAGAACCGCCCCGCCGCCGCCCCAATTTTCAGCGCCATATCCGCTGTCATCGGATAGGTATTCGCCTTGCCGCGCACGCCGTCAGTGCCAAAGAATTTCCGTGTCATCGTGTTACTGCCCACCAATTGCCCATTCCAGGTCCAACGCCTGTTTTGTGGCAAATGTATCGTGAACGCGCAGGATTTGCACCCCCTGACGGGCAGCGTGCAACGCCACGGCTACTGAACCACTGACCCGGTTCGTTGCGGCCTCGCCATCGCCAATGATCCCGATAAAGCGTTTGCGGGAGGCACCCAGCAAGATCGGACAGCCCAAGGAATGGAAAAGCGCAATGCCGCGCAGCAAAGTCAGATTATGGTCAACGGTCTTGCCAAAACCGATGCCTGGATCAACGACAATCTGGTCGCGGGTCATCCCGGCGGCTTCGGCCACGGCGATCCGATCTACAAGAAAATCGTACACATCAAGCAGCACATCATCATATTGCGGATCGTCCTGCATGGTCGCAGGGTCCCCTTGGGCATGCATCAGGCAAACCGGCTTGCCTGATCCGGCGGCAACCCCCGCCAAATCAGGATCAAAGGTAAAGGCGGCCACATCATTGATCAGATCCGCCCCGGCCTGCACCGCAGCATCGGCCACCTGCGCTTTGCGCGTATCGATTGAGATCGGAACATCGCTTTGCGCCCGGATCGCTGCGATCACGGGGGCGGTGCGATCCACTTCATCGGCCACAGGAACCTCGGCAGCCCCCGGACGCGTGCTTTCACCGCCAATGTCAATGATCGCCGCCCCTTCGGCCTGCATCTGCAGAGCACGGGTAACTGCCGCGTCATGGGTTGCGAACTGCCCCCCATCGGAAAAACTATCTGGGGTGACGTTCAGAATACCCATGATGCGTGGGGCCGACATATCCAGGCCGGCGATCCGCGCACGAGGGCGGATCAACCGATCCAAAGCATCGGCCGGCATGTCCGCAACGGGGATGACTTGTTCCGGCACGTCGCGTTGCAAAACCGCAACCTCATTGAACCAACAAACACTGCCCCCAATCGCGAAGGCCCCGGCGGGCCGATCACCAAAACGGACAAGCGGGCGATAATATTGGGTCATAGCAGTTCGGAGCGGGTCACATCCGCAACACGCACTGGGACTTTCGTCTCAGGCGCATCTGCACCAATCACCAACAGCTCTTTCGCGGCCATGTCTTCGGCGAACCAAGCAACCAATGACAGCGCATCCTGCGGCCCGGCCGAGGGGCCATCCACCGCATCCAGCACAATCTTGGAGGGGGCCCAGATGCAAATCTGGTCGTTTTTCATCGCCCAATCCAACTCGGTCCGGGTGCCCACAACCATGCAGCGCCTGTCCCGTGCTGCCAACATCCAAGCGTTCTGCTCAATCGCCAGCAAATCGATACGGCGTTGCGCCAGCGCGTTGCCCGCCTGCGGCGCGGGCGTACTGGCAGGGCCGACACAGATAATCAAAGGGGCATCCCTGTCCGCCAACTGATCGATCCAACCCGACAGTTCCGGCGCAGCAATGGCGGTATTGGATAGGAAAGCAACACGGGGGTGCGGAGCCTCTACATGGTCTTGACCCGTTAAATCGGTCCCGTCACGGGAACGGACAATCTCAACCCCCAGTGAAAACGGACCACGGTCCAGCTTTTCGATACGGACAAAGACGCGTTCGGCCTGTGGTTCTAACAGGATCCGTTCAGCAACGCGGGCAGCCAGGGTTTCAAGCAGGTTCAGGCGCTCGGCTTCCAATTCAATCCCGATGGCCTCGGTCACTTTGTCATAAGAAAGAATGCGGTCCACATCGTCGTCCATGGGACCAGTAATGGGTAACACCTCGACCACCACATTAAAGCGAACGCGCTGCAAGGTGCCGCGTTCTTGCTGAAATGCGCCAATCTCGACCTCGACCACATAATCGCGCAAGGAAATGCGGTCGCATGGGGTCTGGCTACTGGCCTCTGCCCGCTCGCTTGGGTGGGCAAAGGCAAGGCGAATGTCGTCAGTCATGGCTGTCCCATCCCGAGATCACAAAATCATGGACGGCATAGCGCCATGGTGCAAACAGGACAAGCCGCACAGACGACGCCTGCCCAGCTGCATGCGACGTTACTGTGACGCTGTGCGGATCGGCTGACGATAAAAGTAGTGCGACCCGATAGAGGCCGTACGCGGAAACCGCTGCGCCCATGATGGGTTGACGGCTTTCGTATGATAATGCGTCGCACCACCTGTCAGCGCACGCGGGGTGCCATCCATCAAAAGACGCGCCACTTTGCCAACACGCTCCCAAGAGCGGGGCTCACCGATTGTTTCGGCACGCCCGTCACAAGTGTAAGTAAATTGGCAGGCATACTTGCGACCTGTACCTTGGTTGATCACAGTGCAAAGCGTATCGGGGTAAGCCCCACTGTCCACACGGTTCAAGATCACCTCACCAACGGCAAACATCCCACGCACAGTTTCACCGCGGGCCTCAAAATAGAGCGCCTGTGTCAAGCATTCCCATTGCGCATCACCTTCCGCGACGGGCAGCGCCGCAAGAAAGGCGCGGTCATAGACAACACCGGTTTGTGTTTGCACACCGCGCGCGTCGGCAGACGGCAAGGATGTGAGCATGGTCATACGTGTATCAGGAACAACAGCCAAAGCTTGCCGTTCTTGACCCAAAATCGCCCCAAGGCGACTGGCCAAAAGTTCATCAGCCAACGTGGCTGTCGCAAACAAAGAGAGTGACGCCGCAAGCATTGCGGCGTAAATCGCCTTTAAAATCGTCATAACATTCCCACCCAGGAAACCACGCGGAAAAAGCCCCGCGCCAGCCGGGGTGCTCATAGGGGATGAATTGAACTACGTCTACCCCTGTGGGCAGACTGTCGCAGATGCCGAAACATCTACGCATCAAACCCGGCACTATCCAGCGAAATCGGGGCATTTCGCTGCATTTTGGCCACATGTCTTAAGAGGATCAGCTATATTTGATCCGGTCAGTCAGTGCCAATTGGGCGGCAGTGAGTCGCGAAACGGGCACGCGAAACGGTGAACATGAAACGTAGTCAAACCCATGTTGGCGGCAAAATGCAATTGCGGGCCTACTGCCACCATGCTCTCCACAAATCGACAAAGCCACATCCGGTCTACCCTTGCGGCCTCGTTCGGCGCCAAGTGCAATCAGCTCGCCGACCCCTTCGATATCAATCGTATGAAACGGGTCTTCGGCATAGACACCCTGCTGCACATAGGCCGACATAAACCGGCCCGCATCATCGCGGGACAGACCATAGGTCATCTGGGTCAGATCGTTGGTGCCAAATGACAAGAATTCGGCGTGTGCCGCGATGTCTTCGGCGCGCAGTGCAGCACGTGGTGTTTCGACCATCACACCCAGACGATACTCAAAATCAACTTTGTCCTTGGCGCGCACTGTATTCGCAACGCCTTCAATGCGCGCCCGCATCAGCTCCACCTCGCGCATGGCACTGACCAGCGGGATCATGATCTCAACTGTGATCTTGATCCCCTTCTTGCGCACAGCAGAGATCGCTTCAAAGATCGCCCGGGCCTGCATGTCGTATATCTCGGGGATGGCAATTCCCAAACGCACGCCACGCATGCCCAGCATCGGGTTATGTTCGCTCAGTGCTGCAACGCGTTCAGACACCTCGGGGACAGGCAAGGCCAATTGTTCGGCCAGATCGCGCATGCCGGCTTTGTCGGCGGGCAGGAATTCGTGCAAAGGCGGATCAAACAGGCGAACACAGACAGTCTGGCCTTTCATGATCTCAAACAAGGCCCGAAAATCTGCGCGTTGCATGGGCAACAAACGATCCAATACAGCGCGACGGTCTTCACCCTCTTCGGCAAAGATCATCTCGCGCATGACACCCAGCCGGTCGCCTTCAAAGAACATATGTTCGGTGCGACACAGGCCAATGCCCTCGGCCGCAAAGTTGCGGGCGGTTTGGGCATCTGCTGGCGTGTCGGCATTGGCACGGACACCAATATCACGGTATTCATCGGCCCATTGCAGCAGGGTTTGGAATTCATCGTCCAAGGCGGCCTCAAGCATGGGGGGCTCACCCACAAGGATCTGACCCGTCGTGCCATCCACGGTAATAATGTCACCCACAGCAAAACTGCGGCCATCAGGGCCCGAAATTCGGTCACCTTTGCGATCAATCACCAGATCAGAGGCCCCGACCACACAAGGCACACCCAATCCGCGGCCAATCACAGCAGCATGGCTGGTCACACCACCGCGCATTGTCAGCACGGCTTGGGCGGCATGCATTCCGCGAATATCCTCAGGCGTTGTTTCGCGACGGACCAGCACGCAAGGCTCACCACGGGCGGCACTGGCCTGTGCGTCATTTGCGGTCAGCACGATACGGCCACAGGCAGCACCCGGGCTGGCGGCTATCCCGCCAACAATCACATCGCGCGCAGCCTCTGGATCAACCTGACGGTGCAGCAATTCGGACAAAGCGGCAGGTTCCACGCGCATGACAGCCTCTTCACGGGGAATAATACCATCTTCTGCCAAATTCACCGCAATACGCACCGATGCACGCGATGAGCGCTGCACACGAACCGCATCCAGAACCTGCAAGCGGCCATCCTGCAAGGTAAACTTCACTTCCATCTCTTCGCGCAAACGGTGACGGCAAAGATTACCAATCGACACAAGCTCTGCGAATTGGTCCGGGCAAATCTCTTCCAGCGAAGGGCCACGGGCATCGTGGGTCAGATAAAGCGCGCCTTCGGACTTCCGGCTAACCACTTGGCCCTGATATTGGCTGATATAACGGCCAATGATCTGGGGCGCGCCCGAGGCCGGGTCAACAAACTGGATCAGGCCAAGGCCACATTCACCCTCGCCCACACCCAAGGCCATCGCCTGCACAACCAAACCCAAACCTGCATCAACGGGGGCACCTTTGGCCTGCCGCAACAAACGGGCGGTTGTGCCGTCCCACGCGCGGGCCATGGACCGGAGCACAGCAGCCAATTGCACCGACACATCCTGCGGGAACGGCGCGTCTGTCTCAAACTCATAGGTCTCAAGCATGGCCTTCAGGCTGGCTGCATCGGGCTCATCAGGCAGGTAAAATTCATCCGGGTCCAAACGGGCCACATGGATGGCATAGGATTGCACAAAACGCAGGTACAGATCGGTGGCCTGACGTGCGCCAATTGTCTGGGTCAGCGCCGCGTGACGGGCGTCATTCATACCCACATTCAAAATCGCGCCGGGCCCGCCCCAATCGGGGTCCTGACTAGACGGACGCACAGAGAGCAGCGGGGTATCGCCAAAGGGCGCAAGCAGGGTCTTCATATCCGGCAAGCGTCCAGCCGCCACATCATGCACCGCGTCAAAGGACAAGGCGACAGTGATCGGCACAGGCATGTCGAGGCGGATCAACCGTTGCAGACATTTCGCCCGCCCACCATGCACCGCCGCCGACATCTGAGCTGTCGGCGTGATCAGAGTAAGAGCACTATATCGAGCTTGTTGCTGCACTGCGGCACCATTCATTGTGTTCCTGCAGCATAGGGGAACGATAATTGATTTGTAGGAAAATTTTCAGAAAAAATCGATTATCCTTCGACCTTGGTTAGATCTGCGACGCTGAGGCAAATTTTCCTTATACGTGACAAGAGGTTAAGCCGGTTGCGACGTATTAACTCACTCTCGGCATTAACTTGCACATCGGTGAAAAATTGGTCAATTGGTCCACGAAGTGCTGCCATAGCAGTCATCGCTGTGCTGAAATCCTCAGATTCCATCGCCGGTGCGATCTTCGCATCTGCAGCATCAAGGGCGGCAAAAAGCGCCTTTTCGGCAACGTCTTCGGCGAATTTGATGTCCGCCCCGTAAGAGTATTCCACCCCATCCTTGTCCTCGGCCTGGGTCAGGATGTTATTGGCCCGCTTGAACCCCTGGATCAGGTTTTCACCGTCATCGGTGGCCAGTGTTGCCGCCAAAGCCTCAGCCCGTTTGACCAGCAAGGTCAGATCATCATTTCCCGGCATCGCAATACAGGCGTCAATGATATCGTGGCGGATGCCTTTGTCTTTGAGGAAGACTTTCAGGCGGTCGTGGAAGAAGGAGAGGAGGTCCTTCGCTTTGTCATCAATACTTGCATCAACCAACTCACTATCATCAAAGTGCCCCTTGATCATTTCCTTGAAGAAATCCAGCAAGGGAAGCCGCGTGTGATTTAGGAGCTCAAGCCGAATAATACCAAGACACGCCCTCCGAAGTGCAAACGGGTCTTTCGAACCCGTAGGTTTCTCATTGATCGACCAAAAGCCAGTCAAAATGTCAAGTTTATCTGCCAGCGCGACTGCTACAACCACCCCAACTGTGGGTACTTCGTCGATCGGACTGAGGGGCGAGTAATGCCCCTGACAGGCAGCGGCTACCGCATCATGTAGACCCGCTGCCTTGCAATAATAACGTCCCATGAGTCCCTGCAATTCGGGAAACTCATAGACCATTTCGGAGGATAGATCGGCCTTTGCTACACGAGCAGCCTCTTTACAAAGCTCCACATCGGCATTGAGGAACGGCGCAATTTTCTCAGCCCAAGTTTCAATCCGTTCAATACGGTCCTTCTGCGATCCCAGCTTGTTGTGGAAGGTCACATTGCCAAGGCTCTCCAACCAAGGCCCCATCCCGGCCTTCGCCACGCGCAGATCATTCTCCCAAAAGAACTTCGCATCGGCCAAACGGGCCGACAGCACCTTCTGGTTCCCCGCCAGAATGGTCGCGCCATTGTCCGCCGTTTCCATATTGGCCACGGTGACGAAGCGTTCGATCCGCCCCGTCTTGGGATTGCGCACAGAAAAGAACTTCTGATGCTCTTTCATCGAGGTTTGCAGCACCTCAGACGGCAGGCCCAAAAAATCATCGTCAATTTTGCCCAGCAAAACCACGGGCCATTCGACCAGCCCCGCAACTTCGGCCAGCAATCCGCGATCCTCAACCACTTCCAGACCCAGCGCAAAGGCTTGGTTTGTAGCCTCAGCCCAGATCGCCTCGGCCCGTTCATCAGGGCGCAAAACCACATGCGCCCGCTTTAACTTCGCTTCATAATCATCGAAAGACACGACAGAAAATGTATCCGGCGCAAGGAAGCGATGCCCGCGCGTGGTATTGCCCGATGTGATGCCATCCACATCCAGCGGCACAATCGCGGCCCCGGCTTCATCCGTCAGAATGCACAGAATTGAATGCAGCGGACGCACCCATTTCAACGTGCCTGCACCCCAGCGCATGGACTTAGGCCATGGGAAATTGCGGATCGCCTGTTCCAGCACCTCGGCCACAATATCCGCCGCCATCCGGCCCGGTTTTTCGATCACGGCAAAGTAGACCTGACCCTTCTTGTCATCGCGGACCTCAAGGTCTTCGCGGGCCACACCTGCACCGCGCAGAAACCCGTCAATCGCCTTATCGGGCGCGCCAACCTTGGGGCCCTTGCGTTCCTCACGCACGGGCTTGCTTTCCGCTGTCAGCCCATCCAACGCCAGCGTCAACCGACGCGGGGTCGCGAAGGCGGCTGCACCAGCGTAGGTCAGTCCGGCCTCAACCAAACCATCCGTCACCAGTTTTTGCAGGTCTTCGGAGGCGCGTTTTTGCATGCGCGCGGGTATTTCTTCAGAGAAGAGTTCAATCAAAAGATCGGGCATTAGTTCAGGCCTTCTGGGGCTGGGGGGCAGTCGTCTGGGGTCGGGTTGCCGTCAAAGACGACTTCGCCGCAGGCATTAATCTGGTGCCAGGCATAACCCCGGCCATCGGGATAAATCGCGACAATGCGGTCGATGCCATATTGGATATTCTCGGTCCCCAAAAAGGCAATCGCCTCGCCGGTTTCAAGATCAGCGCCGATTTGCGTGGCATCAAAACAGTCAAACCAAGACGGGGCCACACGTGGTTCACCCTCATCGACGATCACGAAGGTTTCGGTCAGCATCGCTTGGCTTAGTTGCGTCGTGAAACAGGCGCGATAGCGCAGCGGGCTGCTGACGGCGTCAATCCCTTCGAAACTGTCGAAAAGGATGGGTTGGGGCAGCCCGTCGACTACGCTGGTCAATTGCACGCCCTGCGCATCCGCCTGCACCTCTTCGTAATAGGCGTAGACCTGTTGGTAATAAAGCAACGCCCCTGCGATGACAGCCGACACAAGTATCCCCACAATGATAACCCGGGCCATCAGGCCACGGCCCCGCCTGCGTCTGTCTGCACAAAGGCATCCGCGCAGGCCTTGGCCAAGGCGCGCACCCGTCCGATATAGGCCTGCCGCTCGGTAACCGAAATCACCCCGCGTGCATCCAGCAAGTTGAACAGATGCGAGGCTTTGATGCATTGGTCATAGGCCGGGTGGACCATGATGATCTGCATGTCTTTCTTGGGATCATGGGCGGGCATATCCAGAATGCGCTGACACTCAGCCTCGGCGTGTTCGAAGTGCTCCAACAAGATTTTTGTATCCGCCACATCAAAATTCCAGCGGGCGTATTCCTGCTCGGTCTGCCTGAACACATCGCCATAGGTCAATGGGATCGGGGTCTGCGGATCGTTAAAGGGCATGTCCATGACGTGATCCACGCCCAGAATATAGATCGCCAAACGCTCGAGCCCATATGTCAGCTCGCCTGACACCGGCTTGCAATCGTGCCCGCCCACCTGTTGGAAATAGGTAAACTGACTGACTTCCATCCCGTCGCACCAGACCTCCCAGCCCAGCCCCCAGGCGCCCAGCGTGGGGCTTTCCCAGTCGTCTTCCACAAAGCGGATATCATGCATGGACGCATCAATGCCAATCGCGGCCAGCGAGCCGAGGTAAAGCTCTTGCAGGTCCGGGGGCGAGGGTTTGATGATCACCTGATATTGGTAATAGTGCTGCAACCGGTTCGGGTTCTCGCCGTAGCGGCCATCGGTCGGACGGCGCGAAGATTGCACGTAGGCTGCGGCCCAAGGTTTGCTGCCCAGCGCACGCAGGGTTGTGGCTGGGTGAAAGGTACCGGCCCCGACCTCCATGTCGTATGGCTGCAAAATGGCACAACCTTTGGCTGCCCAATAGGCCTGAAGCCGCAGGATGATTTCCTGAAAACTGCGCGGTTTATCCACCATGTCTGCACCTTTGTTGCGATCACGCGTTCAATAGGGTGCAGGGCGGCAAGGGTCAATTGGGCAACGGGGCGTGACCTAATGTATGCACTCACATCAAATTTATAAGCAAGGTCTTGCTTCCATGCGCAGAGAAGGCCAGTGAGGTATGGGGGCAGACCAAGGGACTTCTGGGAAATAATGTTTAAGGCAATCGCAACCCTTTTCTTGCTGATGGTTTCAACACTGTCAGCAAGCGCACAAGACAACTTTTGGGTGCAAATCGAAGCACAGCGGACTTTGACAGCGGCACAGGCGAATGCGCGCGAATACGCAAGACGGCTTGATGATATCCATGGTTTCTATATCGATGATGGCTTTTACGGCATCTTTATTGGCCCTTTTAGCGAAGCAGATGCAGAACAGACCCGCGAGCGGTTGCTGGCGCAGGGCGCCATTCCCCGCGACAGTTTCGTGTATAACGGGCGCTGGTTGCGGCAGCAATTCTGGCCAATCGGTGGGGGCGCGCCCTCTTCCGGAACAGTGCCAAATGCACCCAGAACCGCTGCTCCGACCGCCGCTGTGAGCAGCTTGCCGTCCGATCCTCCGCTCATTGCTAGCGATGAAACCGTCGCCCAAGCACGCGCTTCAGAGGCCGCTTTGAGCCGCCCTCAAAAAGAGGAATTGCAAAAGGCCCTGCAATGGGCCGGTTTTTATACAGCGGCAATCGACGGATCATTCGGACGCGGCACGCGGGCGGCAATGCAAGCCTGGCAAGACGCCAACAACATGCAGCCAACAGGCGTTCTGACCACCCGGCAACGCACGATCCTGTTCAATCGATATAACAGCGTGCTGGACGGGCTGAATTTGCGTCTGGTCCGCGACGATGCGTCAGGCATCCAAATGGATATCCCAACGGATGTGGTGTCCTTTTCGGAGTACCGCCCGCCTTTCGTGCGGTTTGAGGCATCGGGCAGCGTGGAAGACGCGCTTGTGCTGTTTATTTCGCAATCGGGCGATGAAGGCCGGCTCATCGGTCTTTATGAGATCATGCAGGTGCTTGAGATCATTCCCCCCGAAGGCCCACGCTCAATTGATCGCAATGGTTTTGAAATCGAAGGCATTGGCGATGGGATCCATTCCTTTACCTCGGTCAGCCTGGACGACGGTGAGATCAAAGGCTTTACGCTTGTATGGCCTGAAGGGGATGAGGCACGGCGCAGCCGGATGCTCGAAAGAATGCAGGAAAGCCTCGAGCTTCTGCCGGGCACACTTGATCCACGCATTGTGCCCACAAGCGAAGATCAAGCCATTGATATGGTTGCAGGACTTGCAGTGCGCAAACCACGCCTGTCGCGGTCGGGGTTTTATGTCAGCAATGACGGCGTCGTTGTGACCACCCCCGAAGCGATTGATAGCTGCCGGCAAATCACCTTGGACCGCGAAATGGAGGCCGAGGTCGTAGCCAGCGACGCCAGACTTGGCATCGCCGTGTTGCGCCCCACCGAAAGCCTGGCGCCAATCAATATAGGTTCATTCCAATCCGAGACGCCCCGGCTGCAAGACCAGATCGCCGTTGCGGGCTACCCGTTCAATGGGGTGCTCAGCGCGCCAACGCTGACATTCGGGCAAATCGAGGATATTCGCGGATTGACGGGTGAGGCCAGCGTCAAACGGCTTGCGATCCTGCCGCAACCCAGTGATGCAGGCGGCCCAGTCTTTGATGAGCGTGGCGCCGTGCTGGGCATGTTGCTGCCGCGCAATGACGGCAATACCCAAGTACTTCCACCCGAGGTGAATTTTTCGCTGGATGCGTCTGACATCGTGGCGTTCCTTGAAGCACAAGAGGTCACGGCGCAGATCAGTGTCGCCACGGAAGCAATCTCTCCCGTGGCACTGACACGGCGGGCGGCTGATATCACCGTCTTGGTCAGCTGCTGGTAAGCACCCTTAAGATGACGCGCTGGCAAGCGCCCTTAAGATGACGCGCTGGCAAGCGCGATATCTGATTTGACATGAATAATCGTTGGCCCTTTTGCGGCCAGCGCGTCCTTGACGGCTTGCTGAAATGACGCCAGATCTGTCGGGGCAACAGCTGCGGCACCATAAGCCTCGGCCAGCTTGCAGAAATCAGGATTACGCTGGATCACGGCATTGGGGGCGATCTGGGCACGGACCATAGAGTCCTCAATCTCGCCCAGCTTGCCATTGTCCCAGATGATGATGGGCAGAGATAGTTCCAACTCAACCGCGACAGCCAGTTCCTGCGGGGTGTATTGGAAACCATAGTCACCAGCGATCGCGACAACGGGTTTGTCCCCGACCCCGATTTTGCCACCAATCGCCGCAGGCAGTGCGTAACCCAATGTGCCAAAGCCCGACGGATGATGCCAATGACCGGGACGGTCCATCGGATAGATCTCCTTCGCGGCATAGGCGAATTGGGTCATGTCAGAATAGATCATTGTATCGGCAGGAAGGGCTTCTCTCAGGGCGTCGGCCACAGGGACAATACCCGGACGCTCGGCATCAATCTGTGCTCGCATGCGACTCGCGAAATCCGCAACAAAGCCAGGCGTCCATTCACTGGCGGACGCGCCCCTCCTTTGATCACGACTCTTCTGGTTACGTCCAGCATAAAAAAACAACCCTGCATCACAACAACATGCCATCTCTCCATCGCCACGTCGCGCAACCACTTCACCATCTACATTGATCACAATCATCTTAGAGTCATGACCCAATGTTTCACGCCACAAATCCACCTCAGACAGATCAGTGCCAACACAAACAACAAGGTCGGATAGCTTTACGATCTCGGCACTTTCTGGACGCGCAAGCAAAGCACCAAAATGCAATGGGTCATCTGTGACAACACCACGCCCAGCGTATGTACAAAACGATGCGGCGCCTGATGCGTCCAGCGCCTTACGAATTGGATCGGCCGCCGATTTTGCACCCCCACCAACGATAAACAGCGGCTTGCGCGCACGACAAATCTCATCCCAAAGCGCATCAACCACCATTTGATCCGGTAAATTGAGCACACCCGCCAGCGACTTCTCCGGCACCCAACCATGTTGCGTTTGGGTCTCAAGTAGTTTGATCGGCACAGACACATGTTTGGGCCGTTTGCGTTGCGTTTCAAACTCCCCAAACGCCCGATCAATCAATCCATAAGCCGCCGCAGCAGACCGTGCCGTCTCAGACCAATCACAAACCGTGCGCGCGGCCCCTTCCTGATCCTTCATCTGATGCAACTGGCCACGTTTGGCCGCTGTCTCATCCAGACAGCTTGAGATCACCAGCATCGGCACACTATCCGAATAGGCCTGCCCCATCGGCGTCATGATGTTACACAGCCCCGGCCCGGTGATCACATAGGCCACACCCGGCTTACCCGTAGCGCGCGCATAGCCATCAGCCATGAACCCCGCACCCTGCTCATGGCGGGCGAGCACATGGGTGATCCCGGCCTCTTCGATGCCCCGGTACATCTCTTGGTTATGCACGCCCGGAATGCCGAAAATCACATCGACCCCGCGATCTTTCAGCATATGCGAGATTTGGGCACCAAGGGGGCGTGTCGTCATTAGGTTCTCCAGAATTTGATTGAGAGGATGGTCAGCACAACCATGATTTCCAACCTGCCCACGAACATGGCGATCGCCAATATCCATTTGGCAGTGTCATTGATGTTGGCATAGCTGCCCGCCGGGCCAATCTCGAGCCCCAAACCAGGGCCAATATTGGCCAGAGCCGCCGCAGCCCCCGACACCGATGTGATAAAGTCCAAGCCGGTCATGCCCAGCAATACGGCCGTGATCCCCAAAGACAGAATGAAGGCGACCAGAAAGGCCATGACCGAGTTCAATACGTCCTCGCTGATCGGGCGGCCCTCATAGCGGGGGGTGAACACACCATGCGGCGAATGGATTTGGCGGATTTGGCTTTTGATCGCAGCAAACAGCAATTGATAGCGGAATACCTTGACCGAACATGATGTAGATCCCGCGCAGCCACCGATCAGGCCCAGCAGGAAGAACATCACCACCGGGAAGGTCCCCCACACCATATAATTTGCGCTGGCATAGCCCGTCCCGGTCATGATCGAGGTCACGTTGAACAAGGCATCGCGAAACGCGGCCTCAGTCATCACGCCGCCGCGGCCCCAAAGCCACGATGTGATCAATAAGACCGCAAAGGCGATGGTCATTAGAAAAACGCGAATTTGGCGATCTTGAAACAACGGCCTTGCCGTTCCCGCCATCAGCTGGACAAAGCGCACGAAAGGCAGGGCCGCGAGGATCATGAAGACAACACCCACATAGTGGACCCCACCGCCCCATGTGGCAAAAGAGGCGTCATAATTGGCCATGCCTCCGGTTGAGACCGTCGTCATGGCATGCACAATCGCATCAAACCCCTCCATGCCGGTGCCGGTATAGGCCAGCATGCAACAGACTGTCAGCGCAACATAAATTCCCGATATCCGGGTGGCGATCTGACCTGCGCGGGGCAGGATTTTCCCGCTGGTATCAAAGCCTTCGGATCGGAATATCTGCATACCCCCCACCCGCAACTCAGGCAGAAAAACCATCGCGACCACGACGATGCCCACGCCACCCAACCACTGCAACACACCGCGCCAGAGCTTCAACCCATCGGGCAAGGTCTCAAGCTGGCTAAGGGCTGTAGCCCCGGTGGTGGTCAGTCCAGACATCGATTCGAAAAAGGCGATCGTAAAACTGGCCTCGGTCGCGCCCAGCATGAATGGGATCGCGCCAAACACTGGCAAGGTGAGCCAGACCAGCGACGTCAGCAAGAACGTTTGGCGCAAAGACAAGCTTGCCGTGACCCCGTTCGCACAGGCCAGCGCCATCAGACCACCCGTCAGTACAGTTATCACCGCACTTTGAAAAAATACGAACCAATGCCCGTTGCCTGCCAACAGGTCAGCCGCCAACGGGCCCAGCATGGTCAAACCAAGCGACGCCACAAGCAGTCCGATTACATATCCCACAGGGCGCAAATCAAGCATGGCGCAGCGTTGTCCTGACCGCCGCCAAGTGTCAAGAACAGGCGACGGAAATCCCGCAGGCTGACGTAGAAACACTGTTGTAACGAGGAATAGGAGATCATTTTGAAACAGGTCATTCTTGTACCGATCCTGCTCTTTCTTCTGGCGAATATCGCGTTTGCCCAAGAACGTCGGGAATTTGCATATGGGTCCGACCCAAGCCAGAAACTGGATGTCTACCGGGTTGAAGGCGCCTCAAACGCCCCTGTGATCGTGATGCTTCACGGCGGGGCTTGGCGGACCGGAGACAAGCGCAACAGAGATGTCTGGCGCAACAAAGCTTCTTATTGGACCCAGCAAGGCTACGTTTTTGTTTCCGTCAACACGCGATTGGTTCCGGACGCCTACCCCGTCGATCAGGCCCGCGATCTGGCGGCGGCGATGGCGTTCATCCAACAAAACGCCACGCAGCTTCGCATCGATCCGAATCAAATCATCCTGATGGGACATTCCGCGGGGGCGCATGTGGCAGGGCTATTGGCCACACGTGACGATCTACAGGCAGCCGCAAATGTGCAACCTTGGAAAGGTACGGTGATCCTCGACACAGCCGCAGTTGATCTGGAAGCAGTGATGGGAAACGAACCACCTCGGCTTTATCGGCGGGCCTTTGGCACATCGCCGGCCTATTGGACCGTTGCGTCGCCTATCAACCATGTCAGCAGGCGAGATGGACCCTTCCTTATTGTATGCTCAAGTGAGCGCACAACACCCTGCCCCGCGGCCCGTTCCTTTGCGCAAGCGGCCTCGGCTAATGGGGTCGCGGTCACGATCCTACCTGCGGCCCTGTCCCACAGCCAAATAAACGCAACACTGGGACAAGCGAACAACTACACAAGCGCCGTTGACGATTGGATCAAATTAACGCTCCGATAACGCAAATCAGCCCGCCTTTTTGAAGACGGGCTGACTGATATTTTGATTGCTCGGAGAATATCTTAGGTCGGCGCCTCAGAAGTGAACTGTGGGATAACCCGATCAGAGGCCTCAGTGGGCTCTATCTCCACCCAATTGGTTTCGGATGAGGCTAGGTTGCCCGGAATATCCTCTTCCCAGAACGTAACGACAGTTTTGGTGATGTTCAGATAGAGCTTGTCATCGATGATGCGCCAAAGGTTTGGGTTACCAGGGACTTTACCACCTTGGGCAACACCGTACGCGCAGTGGCCATCATATTGTGGGGCATAAGCCGCTGGATCAGCCAGGAATGTGGCTCGGTTTTCTTCAGTCGAGAAAGCGAATGTGGCACCGTTGTACTCGGCTGTGATGCTGGACAAACCGGGCACACCTGCCGGCTGCGATTGGCCAACGGGCACTTGGTCCAGATCGAAATAAGCGACAACATCATACCCCGATACGGCAAAGCCTGTGGGATCGATATATTGCTCACCCGCAAACACCGCGCCGGGAACCATGATCATGGCCGCGACAAAAGAACGGAAGCTGTGCATTAGAAAATCCTTCTTTTCATAAGTTGATGCCCTGACTTACCGCGCCGCCAGCAACCCCGATAGCCCCGATGACAGGCAGTTGATCACTGGTGATCGTTCCACGCGAAAACCTCAGTCTGCGGGGCGAACTTGAAACATATCAGCCGCGCTTTATTTCATTACCCATGTTCGATCCTTCCTACAGCGCTGCACTACGTCGTTTACAAAACTTCATACCCCGTGCCGGACATGACTATGCCAGCGGGCGCAATTTTGATGATATATCTGGGGTCTCGTTACTCTCCCCCGACCTGCGACACAGGATCATTACAGAAAAGGACGTGTTGCAGGCCGCCTTGCGTAAGCACTCGCCCAAAGCCGCCGACAAGTTCATCCAAGAGGTCTATTGGCGCACCTATTGGAAAGGCTGGCTGGAAATGCGGCCGATCATTTGGGCCACACATCGGGCGGACCTTACCGCGGTGTTAAATCGTGTCCAGACCGAAGGCGGATTGCGGCAAGGATGGGAGACCGCTTGCAAAGGCGAGACGGGCATTGATTGCTTTGACCATTGGGCACAGGAACTGGCGGCAACCGGCTATCTGCACAATCACGCAAGGATGTGGTTCGCTTCGATCTGGATTTTCACCCTGCGCCTACCGTGGGTATTGGGTGCAGACTTCTTCATGCGGCACTTGCTTGACGGGGATCCAGCGAGCAATACGCTTTCTTGGCGCTGGGTCGGTGGCTTACAGACCATCGGCAAGACCTACCTGGCGCGGCCTGACAACATCGCGAAATACACAAATGGACAGTTCCGCCCGACAGGCCTCGCGACATTTGCAGCCCCACTCGACGGCACATCACATCCCGAACGGGGACCGGTGCCGATAAGCGACGCTATCGACACCAAAAAACGCACAGGGCTGCTAATCACCGAAGAAGACCTCAGCCTTGGTTGGTTGCTTGATCAGATAAATCCGGTCGCTTCGGCAATCGTGCAGACGACAAAAGCACGCAGCCCTCTTGCCGTGTCCGATCGGGTGACAAGCTTTGTGGCGACCGCATTACAAAATACCGAAAGTCGATTTGCTGACAGACTGGGGCCTGTCACCCAGATCAGCCCCGATACGATCAACGACTGGGCTAAGGCGCATGACATCACCCAAATCGTGACCAGTTACATCCCCACTGGACCCACAAAGGACACGGTGACACACCCCAATTTGACCCAGATCATGCGGCCTTATGACAGCACGGCCTGGCCACATGCGACCCACGGGTTTTTCAAATTCAAGGACAAAATCCCGCATCTGCTTGCGCTCACACATAACATCGCGCTAAACTAAACTAATCAGTTCACCTGAACCGGAGAGGTCCGATATGCCCACAACGCTCACCATCAATGGCACCGCCCAAAGCGTCGACCTTCCTGATGACGTGCCCCTTTTGTGGGTCCTGCGGGACGAAGTCGGGTTAACTGGCACCAAATTCGGTTGCGGCGTGGCGGCCTGTGGGGCCTGCACGGTGCATATCGACGGAGAAGCGGTGCGGTCCTGCCAAGTGGCGCTGGCCGATGTCTGGGGCGAGGTAACAACAATCGAAGGGCTCGGGACCCCCAACAATATGGCCACGATCCAGCAAACATGGGTTGACCATCAGGTTGCCCAATGCGGCTACTGCCAATCCGGGCAGATTATGAACGCCGCCGCCCTTCTGGCGCAAACGCCCAACCCGACAGACGCCGATATCGACGACGCCATGCAAGGCAACCTGTGCCGCTGCGGCACCTACCCGCGCATCCGCGCCGCAATCAAAGACGCCGCCCAGCGCATTCAGGAGGCTTGACCCATGGCCAGCATCGGTAAAATCGCTCGCCGGACCTTCCTGATCGGGACCGCCGCAATCGCTGGCGGGGTCGCTTTCGGGGTCTATCAGGTCCGCAAAGACGCGCCCAACCCCCTGGTGGCAGGTGACGGTGAAGCCACATTGAACCCTTACATCCTATTGAATGCAGAGGGGATCACGATCATCGCACCGCGTGCCGAAATGGGCCAAGGGGTGCATACGACACTAGCTGCACTCGTAGCAGAAGAAATGGATGTGGCATGGGAGGACATCACCGTCCTGCACGGCCCACCGGCGCAGGCCTATTATAACCAAGCCCTGCTGGGGCTCGCCTTGCCCTTCCGGCACTACGCTGACAGCGATTTCCAACATAACCTGCGCAAAAACGTAGGGATGGTCGGCAAACTGCTAAACCTGCAAGTCACCGGCGGGTCCACATCGACCAAGGACGCCTATGAACGGATGCGGCATGCCGGGGCCTCAGCACGCGAGGCGCTGAAACTGGCCGCTGCTGCGCAATTGGACATCGATGCGCGCGACTTGCGGACCGAGAACAGCGCGGTCATCGCCCCCGACGGCAGCCGTTTTCACTACACAGCGCTGGCCGAGGCTGTGCGCGACGTCAGCCCACCCGATGTGGCACTGCGCGCCAAATCGGAATGGAAATACCTTGGTAAATCCATGCCGCGCACCGACATGGTGGGTAAATCCACCGGCACCGCACCCTATGCGGCGGATACCAAGCTCGATGGGATGAAATTCGCGACAGTGCGGATGAACCCAAGACGCAGCGGTATGTTAAGTTATGACGATAGCTTTGCCAAAACCATGGACGGGGTCGAAGCGATCATCGATCTGGGCGATGGGATCGGGGTTGTGGCCAACAACACATGGTTGGCGATCCAAGCAGCAAATGCAGTAGATATCGAATGGGAAGCGTCAAGCTATCCGGCCACAACAGAAGAGCTGCTTGATGCCACCCGCGCCGCCTTTGATCTGGACCCCAATTCAACCATCCGCGATGACGGAGACGTTAGTGCCGCCGTAGAAGGCACTGAAATCACGGCAGAATACACCGTGCCTTACCTCGCGCATTCAACCATGGAACCGATGAACGCCACGGCGATTTACCGGGGCGACAGTCTTGAGGTCTGGTCAGGCAACCAAGCCCCCATCATCGTCCGGGACAAATGCGCCGAAGCATGCGGGCTCACAGCCGAACAAGTCACCGTACACACAACTCTGCTCGGCGGCGGTTTTGGTCGGCGAGGGGAATATGACTTCTCAGTGCACGCCACCAAAATAGCCCAAGCCTTCCCTGACACACCAATCCGCATGACCTGGAGCCGGGAAGAAGACA
This sequence comes from uncultured Paracoccaceae bacterium, assembly GCA_947501555.1. GTDB lineage: Bacteria > Pseudomonadota > Alphaproteobacteria > Rhodobacterales > Rhodobacteraceae > Yoonia. Next base: position 251,490 of record CANMWG010000001.1, on the reverse strand, counting down.
TGCAACACGACTTCTACCGTCCCGCCGCCTTGGCGCAATTCCGGGGCGTGGTGGCGGATGGTAAGGCGCAACTTGTCGACGGCAAGATCGCTGCACAATCGGTCACGCATACGTCTAGCATGCGCCTTGTTGGACAGGTGCCCCCCGGGCCGGACCGGGGCCATGTCGAAGGGGCCGCCGACCAACCTTACGCGATCCCCAACTTCCGGATCACCGGACATTTAGCCGACTTATCAGTGCCGCTGGGGTTTTGGCGCTCTGTCGGAAACTCGCACAACGGGTTCTTCTTTGACACCTTCATCGATGAGATGGCCCATGCGGCAGGCGCCGACCCGCTGCAGTTCCGGCTGGACATGGCGATGGCCGAACACGCGCCCTCAGCCGGGGTGATCGCGGCAGTCGGTGAAATGGCGAACTGGGGCAGTGAAACGCCCGACAACATCGGGCGGGGGATCGGGTTCACCTACTCCTTCGGCACACCCGTGGCCGAAGTAGTCGAGGTCGAAGACACCGGCAGCGGGATCAAGATCAACAAATGCTGGATCGCCTGCGACATGGGCACAGCGCTGGACCCCAGCATCGTTGAGGCGCAGATGACGTCCGGTGCGATCTACGGGTTCTCCGCCGCGATGCAGGGCGAGATCACGTTTTTTGACGGGGAAGCAGAGCAGTTCAACTTCTACGACTACGACGCGATGCGGATGCACAACGTGCCGGAATTTGAGGTGCGAATCCTTGAAACCAACAACCACATGGGCGGGGCCGGCGAACCGGGCACGCCACCATCAATGCCCGCCTTGGGGAATGCGCTTTTCGATTTAACGGGGACACGGGCACGTGAGCTACCGCTGATCAAAACCTTTGATTTGATCCTATAGAACGCATAAGCGAAGGACGGACCCGCACCCAGCGGGCCGTCACCGCGTCGGAGCCCCCATGCCCAAAACACCCAGCCCCTGCATCGACGTGTGCAAGTTCAAACGCGAAGGCCATTGCATCGGCTGTTCGATGACGAAAACGCAGAAATCTCTGTTCAAGACACTGAAAAAAGACAGCCACCGGCAGGCCTTTGTGCAGATGCTGATCGCGCAGCAAGAACTGATGGGAAAATACAAAGGCTGGCGACTTGCCTATACGAAGAAATGCACAAAAAAAGGCGCCGAAGCGCCCTTTTCCGTACTCGATAAAACAAAACCTTAGGCCAAATGTGACCGTAGGAACCAGGCAAACTTTTCATGTGTCTGACCGCGCGCGATGCACAAATCTTCGGTCAGTGTATCACCATGTGACGCGGCCAAAGCACCAGAACCGGCCAGCGTTTCCGCTAGCATTTCCTGGGCGTCCAGCATCATCTTGATCATTTCTTTGTCGGTTGCGTGGCCATCATGCTCGGTCACTTTGGACCGTTTCAGCATCCCCGCAAGGGTGCCTTCAGCATGCATATCAATGGCGCGAATACGCTCGGCAAGGTCATCTTGGGCAACAAAGTGGTCTTCATAAATCTTCTGGAACAGATCGTGCAACGGACCAAAGGCCATGCCTTTCACATTCCAATGAAAATTCTGCGCCAGCATTGTTGCTACAGCTGTCTCAGCGACTGACTGGTTCAGCGCCTCAGCGATTGCAGCTTTTGCGTCGGTGTTCAGGGCGACTGCAGTCTGAGTCATGTCTCATCTCCATCAATTTCCAATAGGCTGGCTGGCATCTTGCTGGCTTGCAACGAGATACATAAGCCACCTGAAGCTGGAGGCAAGACCTTTTTAGAATAATTCTAAACTTGAGAAAATTGCTCAGAAATTCCCTTAATCAAAAAGGCCACATGGCGCTGATGTTGCTTGGGCACGCGCGAGCGCAGCAGGAACATAAAACTATCCGTATCGCCGGATTTCACAGCGACAAGCGCACGCATCAACCACGCCTCATCAAAGGACACCTCTTTTGTGCCGGGGCGGTAAAAAATTGGCTTATTGCTGACCGCTTGGCGCAAACACTTCAGCAGCGCACGGGCATGGGCATCTTGGGCGGTCTCTTGTTTGTTGGACAAAAGTGCGCAAGCTTCGAACAAATCGGTTTGCGCCGCCACTCTGCAATCAAGCGCAATCATCCGCAAAGAATTCAATGCGCTGCGCCATTCATGGTGAACCTCTGGGGCCGCTGCCGGTGCGGTAGGTATCTCTTTTAGAAGTGGGAGAGGCATCATGCCGCGACCTTCCTACTGTGCAACGAGGGGCATAAGAATCCCATCGATCCATTTCCTGACTATATCTATAGGGATTAGTTTGCTGGATGGGAAGTAGGCGTCGATGCAACAAAGGTACAAATATGCAAAGCTGCATATTTTCGTGGCGTAACAGTAGGTTCAATGCTGGTCACACAGGGGCAAGAACATTTGCCTGCACGTTAGGCATTCCAAGACAAGTTGGACCGTCATCGTAGCCAACCTCGGTATCTGCTTAGCCGACATAGCTGCAGTTTAGAGATTATAGGTCGGAATATGGAACTGTCGTGGACTGTCCTAATGTGTGGTCGTTTACTGTTGTGTGATTATGCCAAGGAATTACGATGGTGTTCTACAATCGGACCCGAGACGGAAACTTATGTCAAAAATGAAATTCTGTAAATTTGTTTTGCCAACGGTATCAGCGCTTTGTGTTTGGACGTTGTCACCTACTTTGGTATTGGGCAGCCCACGGGATGGGACCGTTCAATCTGTTTTAGAAGATGGGCGTATCTTGCTGTCCCATGACGACAAGCCGCTAGAGCTTTGGGGGCTTCGCGTCACCGATACCCATATCCTGGAAGCACTGACTGTTGGGAATAGGATAAGGTGTAAACTCTTAATTGAGTTGGAAGAGGCGTATCTGGTAGATTGTGATGTGTGGCTGAGCGATGAATTCATAAGTTATACCACTGAAGTCAATCTATTTTCTGTGCTGCCGGTACTTGGTGCGGCTGTGTACGATTGCACCGGCCATCATCATCCACCCGATGAGCTGGTACGTAATAGCTTCAACGGACAGATGGTCTGGATTCCCAGTTCGTACGAATCTCCCGATGGCAACACGCACTACGGTTGCATTGATGATTCGTCACCAGGCCGACAGTCAACCGGTAGACTTACAGCGGAGCAGTAATTTTGGCTACACTTGCGGAAGCGACACTGTAGATCGAAGTGGTCCGTCCGGAGCGTCGCCCCGAAAGACTGATCCGCTGTTTCTCCTCAAAGCGATGTCGCTGGACGTGCGAGAGCCTGGGGCTGTTTTTGGTTGACGAAGGCGTTTCTTGCCATGGAACAGCCCGGCGCAAGAAACGATTTCGATGGGTGATGGTAGCCTCGCAACGACCCCGCCCTAGACCTCTCCTTAGGACTCAATCCTGCCCTTAAAAATGTTTTGCTTAGACGTCCGCTTTGGCAAAAAAATGTTTGCAACTCAACGCAAACCCACCCCTTTCGGACCAAACACAACCAGCAGGTTCATTCCGACAGCCAAGTCGCATAATCACTCACCAGCAAATGCATCGGCGCCACATCCTCTTCAACGTCCGCAAAACGCCCGATCGGATCGCGAAAGATGTTATCGGTCTCATCGTCATTCACGGTCGACACCTCACCAATCAGCACATCGCCCCCCTCGCCCCAGAACGCGTGCCAATCGCCGGGCATCAGGGTTACGCTTTCGCCCGGTGCCAGTTTCAGCTTGTCACCCGGTGCAAAGTCACGGCGGATCCCGTCGCTCATGACGGCCCCACCGGCTGTGTCGTCGAAACGACCATCAGCGTCCGATCCATAAAGCTCGATCACCAGACGAGCCCCGCCGCGGTTTATGATGTCTTCGGCTTTGACCACATGCGTATGCATTGGCGACAGCTGATCTTGCTTTGAAATTAGCAGCTTTTCCGCATAACACATGCCGCCACCCCGCTGCAGATCAGCCAAGCGACCGTTGCGCAGGGTAAACAAGAACAGCCCCATTTCGTCAAAGCGACCCGCACCATAGTCGGTGATATCCCAACCACAGCGGGCCGAAATCACCGCCTGCGCAATATCGGCCCGTTCTTGGAATACGGCAGGTGTCCAATAGGCCCATGGCGGTAAGACAAAGCCATAAGACCGGATCATCTCATCCGCCTCAGCCATGATCGCGTTGATCTGTGATCTTTTCATGCTACCCCCCACCTCTTGCGGGCAGCATGTGGCATGAAGACCGGCTTGCCAAGCTCAGACCTCGGCCAAAAGCCACGACGCCAAAACGCACCTCTCATAATGCAGCAAAAAGATAATTCGGGCTCAATTCGAAAGCCTTGCCAATTTGGCTTGTACATACGGAATATGTACAGGTTCTGTACGCGATCAATACGCCAAAAAACTGCTTTATCCTGCCTTGCGCAGCGCCCCAACAGACCAAGCACGACAGGCCGCGCCAAAGGCTTCAAACAGCGGACGCGACACCGGATCTTCGGCTGCATTCCATTCCGGATGCCACTGCACCGACAACGTAAACCCAGGCGCATCCGCGATATAGATCGCCTCTGGCGTCCCATCAGGGGCATGCCCATCAATCACAACACGGGGACCCGGCGCATTAATGCCCTGGCCATGCAATGTGTTTGTCATCATCTGGCTCTGGCCCAAAATCTGCGCAAACGGGCCATCTTCGGAGAAGGTCACCGGATGGCGCAGGGCGAACTTCTCTTCCAAGGTGCCGTCCGGTGGCATGCGGTGATTATCACGCCCCGGCAGATCCCGAATTTCAGGGTGAAGCGTGCCGCCCATCGCCACGTTAACCTCTTGAAATCCCCGGCAAACCCCAAAGATAGGTTGGCCACGCGCGACGCAGGCACGGATCAGCGGCAATGCCACCCGATCGCGCGCCCGGTCAAAGGTGCCATGGGCTTCGGTTTCATCTTCGCCATATTCTTCGGGGTGCACATTGGGCCGCGCGCCCGTGAATAAAAATCCGTCGCATGTCGCCATCAGCGCATCAAGACACACCATGTTCGGATCTGGGGGCACGATCAGCGGCAGCGCATTCGCAACCTCTGCCACGGCTTGCGCATTCATTTCCCCCGCGGCAAAGGCCGGGTACTCATCGTTGATCAGGTGGCTGTTGCCGATGATACCAATGACCGGGCGGCGCATGAAACTTCCTTTTAATCTTTCCCTTTACTACCTTCTAAATCAGCACTGTCAAAGATGCACCGGTGCACAATCATCTTGACACCATCGCACATGCTTTCAAACTCAACCTATGGCCTATGATTTAAGCAGTCCTGAATTTCTGACGGACCCCGCGCCACAATTGGCGCAAATGCGCGATGAGGCTGCACTGGTGCGGGTCAAACTGCCCATCATCGGGCACATTTGGATGACAACAACCGATGCCGCGGCGCGCGCCCTGCTAAAATCACCGGATCTTTTCGCAAGAGACCCGACAAAGGGCACGGGCAAGACCTTGGCCCAGAAATACTGGTTCTTCCCGCCGTTCATGCGGCCCTTGTTCCAAAACATGCTGGCCTACGACGGCCCCGAACACCGTCGGTTGCGCTGCTTGGTCGACCAAGCTTTCACCAAGACTTCAACCCAAGATCTGCGCCCGCGTCTGGAACAGACTGCGGATTACCTGCTAGACGCCGCCACGGGGGAAACGGTCGATATCATTGGCAGTTACACGCGACCCTTGCCGCTGATGGCGATTTGCCACCTGCTTGGGGTGCCGCAAGACGAACATGACAAGGTCGCCAGATGGATATCGCCCCTATCGGGGCCCACCAGCGCATGGAGCATGTTGCGCGGATTTCCGGGGCTCTGGCGGATCATGCGGTACTTTCAGCAAGATTTTGAGCGGGTGCGTCAGACCCCACGCCCGGGCCTGATCACAGATCTGGTGCAGGCCGAGGACAGTGGCGACACGCTCAGTGATAATGAACTGCTGGCGATGGTCGTGATGCTTTTCATGGCCGGTCATGAGACAACCGTGCACCTGCTCAACATGGGCATTTACGCGTTGTTAACCAATCCGAACGCGCGTGCTGCGATGATTGAACGGCCGGATAAGCTGCCTTTGTTGATCGAAGAATTCATGCGGTTCTACAGCCCCGTGATGATGACAAAACCGCATTTCGTCCAGCAAGATACAGTTCTTGAAGGTGTTTCGCTTAAGAAAGGGGAACAGGTGGCAGCGCTTTTGATCGCGGCAAACCATGATGGATTGCGCTTTGAAAAGCCAAACGCGTTCATCCCCGATAGACGGCCCAACCCACATCTTGGGTTTGGGCATGGGCCCCATGTCTGCCTTGGCATGCAGCTTGCGCGGACCGAGGCGCAGGTGGCATTAGAACGGCTCTTTACCCGGTTTCCAAACACCCGTTTGGCGGACCCGCAAGCACCACCCGTCTATACACGACAGGTGGGCATGCATGGCCTGTCTCAGCTCCGACTGACCCTGGCCTAGGCCTCGCCAATCAGTCCCGCAGATTCGATAGCTGCCATCGCCGCAATGACATCATTGTCGGATGTATCGCCGGTCACACCAACCGCACCGATGACATTGCCGCGCTTGTCGCGCACCAGAATGCCGCCCGGGACAGGGACAACCTGACCACCATAAACACCATTCACGGCAGCCATAAAATACGCCTGCTGCTCAGCACGCGCCATTTGTGCAGTACCGGCCATGCCCAACATAATCGACCCATAGGCCTTACCATGTGCAATACCAAAACGGCCAGGCGCGGCACCATCGGCGCGTTCAAAGGCTTTGACGTGACCACCGGCATCCAAGACCACAACCGACAGTGGCTTGAACCCCATCTCTTCACCCTTAGCCATTGCCTTACGAATGATCGCACGGGCCTTACTTGCTGAAATCTCTGCCATTTCTGTCTCCTCGTAAGATGGGTTTCAACCCATCCTTGTTAATGATTGCGTTGTGCTTTCAGCTCGAGCCGGCGCTTATGTAGTACCGGTTCAGTATAACCCGACGGCTGAACACGTCCCTTGAACACCAGATCACAGGCGGCCTGAAATGCAATGCCGTCAAAATTCGGGGCCATCGGGCGATATCCCGGATCACCTGCATTCTGCCCGTCCACAACAGCCGCCATTTTGTGCATGGCTTCCATCACCTGGGCCTCGGTCACGACGTCATGATGCAACCAATTGGCCAAGGCCTGACTGGAGATCCGGCAAGTCGCACGGTCCTCCATCAGGCCTATGTTATTGATATCAGGCACTTTTGAGCAGCCGACGCCGCTGTCAATCCAACGGACCACATAGCCTAATATCCCTTGGGCATTATTCTCAACTTCTTTGATTTTCTGCGCATCGGTCCAGCGCTGATATTGGGCCAGCGGTATATCCAAGATGGACGACACATAGGCGCGCCGCCCGCCCTTGCGCAGCTTATCCTGCACGGCCATCACATCCACCTTATGATAGTGCAACGCATGCAAGGTCGCCGCCGTCGGGCTCGGCACCCAGGCACAATTCGCGCCCGATTGCGGATGGCCGATTTTCTGTTCCAGCATCGCGGCCATCATATCCGGCATGGCCCACATGCCTTTGCCGATCTGCGCTTTGCCTGAGAACCCACAGGCCAAACCAACATCTACGTTTTGATCCTCATAAGCGCCTATCCATTGTTTGCGCTTGATAAAGTCCTTCCGGCTGAAGGGCCCCGCCTCCATCGATGTATGAATCTCATCGCCCGTGCGATCAAGAAAACCAGTGTTGATAAAGGCCACACGCGATTTGGCCGCCCGCACACATTCTTTCAGGTTCACCGTCGTGCGGCGCTCCTCATCCATGATACCGATCTTGACCGTATCCCGTGGCAAGCCCAGTGCATCTTCGACCTTTGCGAAGATGTCTGAGGTCAATGTCACCTCTTCCGGCCCATGCATTTTCGGCTTCACAACATAGACCGAGCCCAGCGCTGAGTTGCCGCCATCCCGCTTGAGATCATGCATGGCGATCAGCACTGTGAACATCGCGTCCATCAGCCCCTCAAACACCTCTTCGCCATCCGCATTCAAGATGGCAGGATTGGTCATCAGATGGCCAACGTTCCGGACCCACAACAGCGCGCGGCCCTTGCATGTTATTGGACTGCCGTCAGCGGCTGTATAGGCCAGATCATCTGCCAGACGACGGGTGATCGTCTTGCCTCCTTTGGTCAGCTCTGCCGTCAGATCGCCTTGCATCAGACCCAGCCAGTTGCTGTAGGCGAGCACTTTATCCTCTGCGTCAACGCAGGCCACACTGTCTTCGCAATCCATAATCGCGGTGATGGCACTTTCCAGCCGCACATCCGCCAGCCCGGCACGGTCCGTGCTACCGATGGGGTGATCCTTGTCAAACACCAGTTCCACATGAAGCCCGTTACTCACAAGCAACACTGTGTCTGGCGCATCAGACGCACCACGATAACCCACAAATTTTTCTGGCTGACGCAATGGCTTGTCGTCGATCAGCAGCGCCCCGTCTTGGATATGATATTTGGACACATCCGCATGACTGGCCCCTTCAATCGGAAATGCCTCGTCCAGAAAGACCCGTGCGCGGGCAACAACCCGGGCGCCATGTCCTTGCTCATATCCGCCTTTGGGGGGCTGCACACCCATTGCATCAGTTCCGTAGAACGCGTCATAAAGACTGCCCCAGCGCGCGTTGGCGGCATTCAGCGCGAAGCGCGCGTTTGTGATGGGCACAACCAACTGCGGACCAGGGATGGTTGCGATTTCGGGGTCGACATTTGTCGTCTCGATGTCAAAATCTGCGCCCTCTTCGACCAGATAACCAATCTCATGCAAGAAGGCCTCGTAGGCCGAGCGGTCCATCGTCGTATCACGGTGCTGCACGTGCCAATTGTCAATTGTGGACTGCAGATCAGTCCGTTTCTGAAGCATGGCCTTATTGCGCGGGGTCATTTCGGCCACCAGTTCTGCAAACCCGGCCCAGAACGTGTCAGGTGTGATGCCCGTGCCAGGTAGGGCGCGTTCATCAATAAAAGTTGCAAGTTCCGTCGCGACTTGCAGGCCTTGTTTTGTGATCCGGTCAGTCATGCAGTATCCCCCATCTGGCTTGGTATGCGTCGGCACACAGGCACCGGTTGCAACTCGATTTAGAGCAGAAGTTTCCGATAGGCAACGAAACAGACATCTAATCTTTTCCCCGGCTCTCGCGGCAGCGCTCAGAGCAATAGCGCACCTCATCCCAAACCTTGGCCCATTTCTTGCGCCAGGCAAAGGGTTTGCCACATGTGGCACATGTCTTTTGCGGCAGATCAGCCTTGCGGCGCATTTTTGGCATGGGGCAGAAGCTATCTCGTTGTGATTGGTTTTCAAAAACTTTGTTTGGACAACAGTGGAACATCCCCGCCCTGCGCCCTACAACTTTCACACCAACAGCCAAAGGATCGCCCGATGAAAGACGCCAGCCCGCAGACGATCTATCTGAAAGACTACACCTCGCCTGCCTATCTGGTTGACGATGTACATCTGACGTTCAAGCTGCATCCCACAAAAACCCGCGTGATCTCGCGCATTGCCTTTCGCCCGAACCCGGATAACCCCGACGGTCAATTTGTTCTACACGGTGAGGATCTGACCTTGTTGTGGGCGCGGATCAACGGACAGGACTGGAAGCCGTTCACACGCGATGGGGTCCTGACTGCAGGCGCGCCGAATGAGCCATTCATTTGGGAGGCCGAGGTCGAGATCAACCCCTCTGCCAATACCGCACTGGAAGGGCTTTACATGTCCAACGGCATGTATTGCACCCAATGCGAGGCCGAGGGGTTTCGCAAGATCACCTATTACCCAGACCGCCCCGATGTGATGGCCACATTTACCGTCCGGATCGAAAGCGGCGCCCCGGCCACCATGTCCAATGGTCACAAGGTCCCAGGAGACGGACCGCATCCCGTTCTTTTGTCCAATGGCAATCCCACGGGGAAAGGCGACGGCTGGGCTGAATGGCATGATCCCTGGCCCAAACCTGCCTATTTGTTTGCCTTGGTCGCAGGCGATCTGATCAATCACCAAGACAGCTTTACCACGATGTCTGGCGCGCCCGTCACACTGAACATCTGGGTCCGCCCCGGCGATGAAGGCAAATGCGCCTTCGGGATGGAGGCGTTGAAAAAGTCTATGGCGTGGGATGAAGAGGTCTATGGCCGTGAATATGACTTGGAAATATTCAACATCGTCGCCGTTGACGACTTCAACATGGGCGCGATGGAGAACAAGGGGTTGAACATTTTCAACTCTTCCGCTGTTCTGGCCTCACCCGAGACGTCAACGGATGCGAATTTCGAACGGATTGAGGCGATCATCGCCCATGAGTATTTCCACAACTGGACGGGTAACCGGATCACCTGTCGGGATTGGTTTCAGCTCTGCCTTAAGGAAGGACTGACGGTATTTCGAGACCAGCAATTCACGGGCGATATGCGTAGCCATGCGGTCAAGCGTATTGATGACGCAGTTGTCCTGCGCGCCCATCAGTTCCGTGAAGATAACGGCCCGCTCGCCCATCCCGTCCGTCCCGCCAGCTTTGTGGAAATCAACAACTTCTACACCGTCACCGTGTACGAAAAAGGGGCAGAGATCATCGGTATGCTCAAGCGTCTTGTCGGTGACGATGCCTACGGGCGAGCGCTTGATTTGTATTTTGAACGCCACGACGGCGACGCCGCCACGATTGAGGATTGGCTGCAGGTCTTCACCGATGCCACTGGGCGCGATCTGACCCAATTTGCAAAATGGTACAGCCAGGCTGGTACACCGCGGCTGACCGTATCTGAAGACTATGCAGATGGTGTTTACACGCTCCACCTGTCCCAACACACGCCCCCGACACCGGACCAAACCGATAAAGACCCAATGGTCATTCCTGTGGCGATTGGCTTGCTTGATACCGATGGGGGCGAGGTGCTGCCCACAACCATGCTTGAGCTGACGGAAGCCAGCCAAAGCTTCGCTTTCCCCGACCTATCCAGCAAACCGACCTTATCCATTTTGCGCGACTTCTCGGCCCCGGTGATCCTGGAACGTGACCAAACCAACGCCCAGCGCGCGTTTCTTTTGGCGCATGACACGGATCCGTTCAACAAATGGGACGCGGGCCGGACATTGGCTCAGGACGTCCTGGTGGCCATGGTCCGAGATGATGTGGCGCCCGATGCGGCCTACTTAGATGGGCTGGCTTCTGTGCTGCGCGATGACAGTCTAGAACCCGCGTTCCGTGCCCGTGTGCTAGCCCTGCCCAGTGAAGATGACACGGCCCAAGCGTTGGTTGATGCGGGTGATGTCCCCGACCCTACCGAAATCTACCGCGCACATGAGGCCTTAAAGCTGAGCATATCCCAGCATCTGCAGGACATCGCCCCACGCATCTACGCGGATATGACCGTCGCGGGCCCCTACACGCCGAATGCGGAACCAGCCGGCAAACGTGCCTTGGGCAATACGATGCTATCGCTGATGTCAAAGATTGATGGCGGACGGCAAGCTGTCCAGCAATACGCATCCGCCGACAACATGACCCAGCAGTTGGCCGCACTGACGGCCCTGTTGCGGATCGGGAAAGGCGAGGCGGAAATCGCTACCTTTGAAAAGCAATGGCAAGGTGATCGTTTGGTGATGGATAAATGGTTTGGACTGCAGGTGGCTTGTGCGGCGCCCGAATCGGCCGCCCAGATAGCTGCAAAACTGACGGAACATCCTGCCTTCACGATGAAGAACCCCAACCGGTTCCGGGCCGTATTCGGATCGCTCAAAGCCAATAGTGCTGGGTTTCATGACCCCAGCGGTGCCGCATATAATCTGCTGGCCGATTGGCTGATCAAGCTTGATGCGCTGAACCCACAAACGACCGCAAGGATGAGCGCCTCCTTCGATACATGGCATCGCTACGATCAGGACCGCCAAACCAAAATGCGCGCGGCCTTGCACCGAATTGCGGATGTCCCCGGTCTGTCACGCGATACAACCGAGATGGTAACGCGCATTCTCGGCTAGTCTTTGCCGACGCGATGGGGTGATTACTGCAGTCTTTTGCCTCTGCGCCAAAAATGCTAATCTGTCGTGGTAACGTTACACGTCGCTGCGCATTTAAGGGCTTATGGAACATCGTATTACACCGCTGATCGCCGAGCGCGCACCGTGGCTTTACCGTGACTGCCCCGGCACAGCACTTGCCAAACGCGCCCTGCACAAGTTGCTTGGCTATGACACTACCGTTGAGATTGCCAAATCGCTTGAGCAAGCCACCTCTGCCCAGATCATGGATGAAATGGCCGCCCGTCTGGCAAAATCTGTGACGGCAACCGGGCTGGGCCATATCCCTGCTCATGGCCCTGCATTGATTGTCGCCAATCACCCTACTGGTATCGCAGATGGCATTATCCTGAACCATCTGATCACCAAAGCCCGGCCTGATGCTTATTTCTTCGCTAACCGCGATATCCTGCGCGTCTTGCCACAAATGGAAAGTATGATCGCTGCCGTCGAATGGCGGCAGGAACTGCGCAGCCATGCCAAAACCCGCGAGACGATGGCTTATGTCCGTACCGCCACGGATGAAGGGCGGCTGGGTGTTATCTTTCCATCTGGACGCTTGGCGCAAAGGCGCGGCTTACGGCTTTATGAGCGTCCTTGGATGGCCTCAGCCGCGATGCTTGCCCGGAAGTTTGATCTACCTGTGATTCCCGTGAATATTCAGGCTCGCAATTCAGCCCTGTTTTATCTGTTTGACCTGATCCACCCGACCCTGCGCGACATCACACTGTTCCACGAGACGTTGAACAAGGCCAAACAACCCTTCCGCGTCACCGTGGGAGAGCCGATTTCAGCCGCCTCTATGCCGAAGAATTCAGAAGAAGGCATTGAGATGCTGCGCAAAGCTACCTTGGCATTGGGCGGCAAACATGCCCCTACCGTCAATCTTGTGGCGGCGTCACGGTCAGTGTTGAAACCGCGTCGGGCAAGCGGGATCTAGCGACGGGCCGGAGACTTCCAGGTACGCTGCAATAGGTCTGCGCACGGGTCCAAGCCGACATTTCATTGCGTTTGGACTGGCTGGTCATCGGCCCCCAATCCGCCGCAACGCCCCGCCAACGCCCGTCATGCAAGGCCACGGCCTGATCCCGCTCAACAGTCACTGCCATGATACGGGCGGCACAACTGAGGTTGTTTGCAGGGTTCTTCAACGCCTCACCCGTTTGCGCATAACAACCATAACGTCGTGCGGTATCAGGATAGATTTGCAGCAAGCCGTACCATTGGTTGCCACCCCCAACCGCGCGCGGGTTATAGGTGCTTTCGTGTTTCGACAGGGCCGACATCATTCCGACCCAAAACGCGCGGCGCTCTTGCTCAGACGCGGACTCATACCCCGGGCACCAGTTATCCACGTCCCGCGGTACAATTGAGGTCAAGACATCCGCATGGGTGGCGACCGCCGACATGGCGGCCCGGGTCCAAAGATAAGCGCCGTCTTGGAAATCCCAACGGGCGCGCGGCAAAAATCGGGTCCGGGCGACAGGGCGCAAAACAGGGGCCTCGGTCGCGGTTGGCGCATCTTGTGCAACGACCGGAAGCGGTGCCAGAAGCAGCGTAGCAATCAGCGGCAGAATTTTCATGACCAGAAGGTTGCACGGCAAATCTGCTGCGCTCAACTGACAAACGGCATCAACGGCAGTTTTCAGCCAAACGGCATGTTCTCTTGATGCTGGCCGCGGGTTCTTTTAAACCCCGATCAAACGCTGACCAAAGGATGTGCCAGATGCTTGATCTGACCTACGAAACCCCTGCCCCCAAAGTGATTGCCGGTGCTAAAGGCGACTGGGAGCTTGTCATCGGGCTTGAGGTACACGCGCAGGTCGCGACAAATGCGAAACTGTTCTCGGGTGCGTCCACGCTTTTCGGGGCCGAACCTAATAGCAACGTAGCTTTTGTTGACGCAGGCATGCCCGGCATGTTGCCCGTGATCAACGAGGCTTGCGTGGCGCAGGCCGTGCGCACGGGGCTTGGCCTGAACGCGCAGATCAACCTGACCTCAGCCTTTGATCGCAAAAATTATTTCTATCCTGACCTGCCACAGGGCTATCAGATTTCGCAGCTCTATCATCCGATTGTGGGTGAAGGCGAAGTCTTGGTTGAAATGGGCGACGGCAAAGCACGGGTTGTCCGGATTGAACGTATTCACCTGGAACAGGATGCGGGGAAATCGATCCACGATATGGATCCGACCATGTCCTTCGTGGATTTGAACCGGACCGGCGTTGCGCTGATGGAGATCGTCAGTCGCCCCGATATTCGCGGACCCGAAGAGGCTGCGGCCTATGTCCTGAAACTGCGCCAAATTCTGCGCTATTTGGGGACTTGTGACGGGAACATGCAAAACGGTAACCTGCGTGCTGACGTCAACGTGTCGATTTGCAAACCGGGCGACTACGAAAAATACCAAGCCACGCAGGACTTTGCGCATTTGGGTACGCGGTGTGAGATCAAGAACATGAACTCCATGCGGTTCATCCAGATGGCGATTGATATCGAAGCGCGGCGCCAGATTGCGCTGCTGGAGGATGGCAAAGAGGTCGTTCAGGAAACCCGGCTTTACGATCCAGACAAGAACGAAACGCGGTCCATGCGCTCAAAAGAAGAAGCACATGATTACCGCTATTTCCCCGATCCCGATCTGCTGCCGCTGGAAATTGAGCAAGGCTGGGTGGACGATATCAAGGCATCTTTGCCAGAACTGCCGGATCAGAAAAAAAACCGCTTTATCAGCGACTTTGGTCTGTCGGATTATGATGCATCCGTGCTGACTGCCGAGGCCGAGAACGCCGCTTTCTTCGAGAAGGTGGCAGAAGGCCGTGACGGCAAGTTGGCCGCGAACTGGGTGATCAACGAATTGTTTGGCCGCCTCAAGAAAGATGACACGGATATCGAAAATAGCCCAATCTCTGCGGCCCGCCTTGGCCAAATCATTGGCCTGATCAAATCCGGCGACATCTCGGGAAAAATCGCCAAAGAAGTGTTTGAAATCGCCTACACATCCGACCGCGACCCGGCAGAGATTGTTGAGACCGAAGGCATGAAGCAGGTGACCGATACCGGTGCGATTGAAGCAGCCGTGGACGAGATCATCACGGCCAACCCCGCGCAGGTTGAAAAGGCCAAGGCCAATCCAAAACTTGCGGGTTGGTTTGTCGGGCAGGTCATGAAAGCGACCGGCGGTAAGGCTAACCCTGCGGCAGTAAACCAAATTGTGTCTGCCAAACTGGGGCTTTGACGTCCCTAACTGGTGCGCTCTTGTGCATGAACACAACTAAGTTGCAAATCCTTGGATTCGTTCCGCGGATTTGTTAGAGACCTTCGGGTGGAAACAGGGGTGACGCGATGTCATACGAATACAAAGTTGTGCCTGCGCCGACGCGCGGCTTGAAAGCCAAGGGCGTCAAGACCGCCGAAGACCGTTTTGCGCATGCCTTGGAAACGGAAATGAACACGCTTGCCACCGATGGTTGGGAATATTTGCGTACAGATACTCTGCCCGCTGAACAGCGCGAAGGTTTGATGGGCAAGACAACTGTTTATCAAAACGTATTGGTTTTCCGCCGAGAGCGTGAGCCCGTGCAAAAGGCTGCACTACAACCGATCCTGAAGACGCCGACACCGCCTGTTGTGACAGAGAAAACCGGTGAGGAACGTGTCGCGGAAAGAAAGACGGTCGTTGCACCGCCAAAACCCCTCACTACCGCAAAACCACCTTCGCCACCCGATCTGGCGGCCGAATAACTATTTGATTTCAATCGCAAGGGCGTGAACACGCCCGATGATGTCCTCTCCAAGCGCGCTGTGTATGGCCCGGTGTCTGGCGATCCGCGACAAGTCACTTAGCTGTGGTGCCGAAATTACTATGCGCCAATGGCTTTCCCCCGACCCATCATCGCCCGCATGTCCGGCATGTAAGGCACTTTCATTCAACACATTCAGTGATGTTGGTGAAAGTTTTTGCAGCGCTTCAACTATTTCTGTCTCCAGAGCCATAATTCTGTCTCTACCCTCTTCAATCTCTCGTTCAGTGGTTTAAGGTCTAACGTCCGCAACGGAAAGATGAGTCGCGTCATGAAAAAAGATGATCCTTTTGGTTTTGACATGTCAGTGTCGAGCTCGAAGAAAAAGAACCCACGCGGGCGGCGTGGAATGTCAGGTGCCTCGGAGACGTCAAATAGGGTTTGTGATCATGAAGGGTGTCAGGAAGCTGGCAAGTTCCGGGCCCCTAAGTCCCCTGATATCTTGGATGATTTCTTTTGGTTTTGCCAACAACACGTCCGCGAATACAATTTGAAATGGAACTTCTTCGACACGACCTCCGAAGCGGAACTGGCCGCTCAGATGGATCAAGATCGTGTTTGGGAACGCCCCACAAAACCTTTCAAGCGTAGTGTGGAAGAACGGGCCTGGGCGCGTTTGGGCGTTGATGATCCGCATCAGGTCCTCGGCGCCAATGCCACACAAAATCCCGGTCGCGGCGCGGCTGTGGGTCGGAAACTGCCGCCAACAGAACGCCGTGCAATAGAGATACTTGAAGCCAAGGATAATTGGTCAAAGCCTGAAATTCGCAAAGCTTACAAAGCACTGATCAAAGTTCTGCACCCGGACATGAATGGCGGTGATCGCAGCCAAGAAGAACAATTGTCCGAAGTCGTCTGGGCGTGGGACCAGATCAAAGTTAGTCGGAATTTCCGCGAGAAAGATTAAGCCGCCCTCCTAAGGTTGGTGCAACCAATCCAACCGACTTAACCATGAAAAAAGGCGCGCCAACCGGCGCGCCCATTTTACTCATACCATGCCAGTCAAGCGTTAACGCCAGTTTCTGCTTGTCGCCCGGTACAGGTTTTCCTGGGATAACCGACTTAGCTGACCGACAGCCCGACCTCCGCCCAAGCGGATAAAGTCGTCTTCGCGTTCGCGTCTCGCAAAAACCAAGAGCGCATGCGCACCGGCGATACCAATAAACCAGGTGAGAGCCAGCCAAGGCTTATCGATAAACTCAGTCATCGCCAGCACTGGCCCATGAACAACACCCAAAAGCGGGTCAATCAAAAGGCCAGCAATCATTGCCGACATGACCGCGATTGCGACGCCGCCTACGATGGCCCGCAAACTACCCAGAAAACCTTCGCCACCCATCCAACCACGTGCAAGCGATAGGCTGATTGCGCCGCTCAAAGCACCGGCAAAGATCACCCAGTAGCTGAACCAGCTCTTGTCGCCCCAGATTAGAAGATCACCTTCCACGCCGGACATGATTAGGATTGTCATTCCAGCCGTCATCGCAACAACTGCTGCATAGGCCGCCACCGTCGCCTTCTCAGCGCGGCTCAAACTAAAATGTTGTAATAATCGCGCCCACATTGCGCCTACTCCCACCAACTACTAATATCAGGTCCTTCGCATGCGGTCGTGACGGGGTATGTGTCAAAACTCACACGAAACGTTAAATCTGATCAAATTTTTGCCATATTTGGCCGACATCGACAACAAAAAACGGCATGAAACCGCCTATAAACCGTTAAGCTTAAGATTTCCTTGAAAACTTTTCGCACAACCAAAACGCGTATTGCAGCTGCAATTGTTAAAACTTCATGAACAATCACTCCAAGAATCAAAAACCGTCCCACAAAATCATAGCGAAACCGGTGCAAAACCACCTTAGACAGCCCTAAAAACAAGGCTCACACCGTTCAGACAATGCCGTCTTTCTTTTGGTTGCGGACCGTCGTCAAAAAATTTGGCCGAAGCGGCTTCTGCGCCGACGACTGCGTATTTCGGTCCGCACGCGTGGCAACTTACGGTCCGATTTAGCGTCGCTTGCATGTGGAAGACTGTCGTTCAAGCTCGGTCAGCCTGTGCCGCTGCCGTATTTGCAACCAACGAATAGACTGCCAAACCACTTCCCCGGCAAAGTATGTGCCCTCGAACAATTGCGCCTGCAGTTTGGCGGAAACCTCAGATATTGCCAGAACGCTAAGTGAATAGGTACGACAGCTCATCATCAACGTCCCCCAAGTTCGACTGCGACGTTAGCAACCACAAATATTCCGCCTAATAAATCAGCACGATTGCACGGATGAATGAGGAACAGTAACGACAAATCTTTTCGTTGGATCAATTCGCCACGCGGCCCCTTCCCCTTGCAGCCCACGGCGTTATGTTGCATCCCCTGAGGGAACCGACCAGACACCACAAGAAGGCAAGATCTCATGGCCGACGGAATGACCGATATGCACGCAAAACCCACCGAAGAAATTTCGGTCCGGGAAATCTTCGGCATTGATAGTGACATGAAGATCAAAGGCTTCGCAGACCGCACTGACCGCGTGCCTGAAATCGATAGCACCTATAAGTTTGATCCGGACACGACGCTCGCGATCCTTGCAGGGTTTGGTTACAATCGCCGCGTGATGATCCAAGGATATCACGGCACCGGGAAATCAACCCACGTCGAACAGGTCGCGGCCCGCCTGAATTGGCCTGCTGTTCGCGTGAACCTTGATAGCCATATCAGCCGGATCGATCTGATCGGGAAAGACGCAATCAAGCTGCGCGATGGTGTTCAGGTCACCGAATTTCACGAGGGTATTTTGCCTTGGGCCCTCCGGAACCCAGTTGCAATTGTGTTCGATGAATATGATGCGGGCCGGGCAGACGTGATGTTTGTCATTCAGCGCGTACTGGAAACAGACGGCAAGCTGACCTTGATGGATCAAAACGAGATCATCACCCCGAACCCTTTCTTCAGACTTTTCGCGACTGCCAATACTGTTGGACTTGGTGACACAACGGGTCTTTACCACGGTACGCAACAAATCAACCAGGCCCAGATGGACCGCTGGTCGCTTGTTGCTACACTGAATTACCTTAGCCATGACGCCGAAGCCGCGATCATTCTGTCCAAGTCTCCGCATTTCAATACTGAGCATGGCCGGAAGAGCATCAGCCAGATGGTCACCGTAGCTGATCTGACCCGCACCGCCTTTATGAATGGCGATCTGAGTACGGTCATGTCTCCGCGGACGGTTTTGTCCTGGGCCGAAAACGCCCGCATCTTCAACGACGTCGGCTACGCGTTCCGCCTATCGTTCCTGAACAAATGTGATGAACTTGAGCGCCAGACCGTTGCCGAGTTCTATCAGCGATGCTTTGACGAGGAACTGCCCGAGAGCGCGGCAAGCTTAAGCTTGGGGTGAGCGGTTGATGCTGTGGTGTGAGGTTCCCCCACTAACGCACCTCATGCCGGCACCATCAAAGGCTGACATCACCTAGCGATTCATATCGCCTGTTTTGCCGCGAGATCACCGCCGCATTAACCGTTTTTTGTCACATTGTCGGCAGAATGCATACGCAAGCTTGGGCTGCAGTCGTACCAAGCAGGTGTGGTGTTGATGATGTATTTTGTAAGAACTATTACCGTCTGTCTGACGTCCCTTTTTTTATTCGCCGCACCTGCGTTGCAATCACAGCCCGCTGGCCCCGAGGCGCAGCTAAGAACCTTTGCTGCATGTGTTGGCAGGCTGAGCGCTGTGTTAGAACACGAGTGGAACATTGCCGGTTCAATTTCCGAAAGCACCAAGGCTCAGCGCGATGCCGTGGTCGAGATCGTGGCCGCCATTGTTCCCCGGGATCGCAGCCGGGACGTTCTGTATTGGCGCAACGCCGCGAAACAAGCCCAGTCAAGCCTGCTTGCCCGTGCAAATTTTGCAACTGATGGTGCCGATGCGGCCTGGGCCGATGCGCAGGCGAAACGCTACGAACATGAGTGCACGGCACTGTTGACACTTTAACCATAAAACAAATTGTTTCAAATTTGCCCTATTGATTGGCAGTTTTTTAGCATTCATGATGCAAAAATGGGCATTATGAAAACAATTGCCATTACAATCGTTCTTCTAGGGTCTGCCTGGACCACGGCGGCATCTGGCTCGCCCGGTGCTGCCGACAGCCAATTGCGCAGTTTTGCGGCCTGCGCTGGCCGCCTTTCCGCGATGATGGAACACCAATGGATGTTTGATGGTGCAGCCTCTGAACGCACCAAAGCCCAACGCGCAGCAGTCATTGAATTGATCAATGCAATCATGGAACCCGCGCAAGGGCGGGATGTTCTACATTGGCGATTGATGGCGAAACACGCGCAATCCGTTTTGCTAACCCGGGCCACCTTCAATGATGACCCTGATGATGCGGCTTGGGCAGAAACGCAGGCCGTTCGCTTGACCCAGGACTGTACCGGTTTTTTGCTTAGCTGAATTGCGAGCGCTGGCACTGGTCATTGCGGTCCAACAGGATTAGTTTCCAGACTATCGCTGCAGACTGGACGCCCGTTGATGAAGAAACCCTCTGACAATCCCGCCGATCCGTTCAAAAAGGCTTTGGCAGAGGCCACAAAAGTCATGGCCGATGATCCCGAACTCGCGGTGACGTATTCCATCGACCCTGCAGGACAAACATCAGACACGATCCGCCTGCCGCAGGTCAGCCGCCGCATGACCCGCGATGAGGTTTTGCTGGCCCGCGGAACCGCTGATGCCTTTGCTTTGCGGCACAAGTTTCACGACCCAAAGGTGTCCGCGCGGTATATGCCACAAGGCCAAATGGCCCAAGACCTCTATGATGCAATGGAGACAGCCCGGATCGAAGCCGTCGGTGCAAAATATATGCCTGGCACAGCAGGAAATATTGACGCCAAGATCGGCAATGAAGCCCTGCGCAAGGGATATGAACAAATCACTCAGGCCTCCGATGCGCCCCTGGCCGTCGCGGCAGGCTATCTGATCCGGCATCTCGCTACCGGGCGCGACCTGCCTAAGGGTGCAGAGAACGTCATGGAATTGTGGCGCGGCTTTATCGAGGATCATTGCGGCGGAACCTTGGAAAGCTTGTCAAATACGCTCGATGACCAGCAAGCCTTTGCAAAGTTTGCCCGGCAATTGATCAGCGACATGGGATATGGCGACCAACTGGGCGACGATCCTGACAATCTGGATGATGATCAAGACGACGAGGCCGAAGAGGGCCAAGACGACGAACAGGATGAACCCGATAGCACCGGCGAAGATGACAGCGAAGGCGACGAGGCCGAAGGCACGCCAGAGCAAAGTCAGGAAGAACAACAAGACGCTAGCCAGGCGCAGGTCAGCACAGACGATCAGGCCGATGCCGAAATGGGCGAAGAGGCAGAAATGCCAGAAGGTGAGGCACCGCTTGACCCGCCGCCGCCACAACCCGTGTCAGATGCGGACCCGGATTATAAGGTATCCACAACCGATTATGACGAAGAGGTCTCGGCCGAAGATCTTGCAGAACCGGTTGAGCTGGAACGGCTGCGCGCCTACCTTGATCAGCAGCTTGAGCCGCTCAAAGGGGCCGTGTCGCGGTTGGCCAACAAACTGCAGCGCCGCTTGCAGGCGCAACAGAACAGGTCATGGGAATTCGACAGAGAAGAAGGCATTCTTGACGCAGGCAGGCTCGCCCGGATCGTTGCGTCCCCAACCACTCCTTTGTCCTTCAAGGTCGAAAAGGACACTGATTTCCGGGATACCGTCGTCACCTTGCTTCTGGATAATTCCGGCTCCATGCGCGGAAGACCGATTTCAATTGCGGCAATCTGCGCTGATGTGATGGCCCGCACATTGGAACGCTGTGACGTGAAGGTTGAGATTCTTGGTTTTACGACGAAGGCATGGAAAGGTGGGCAATCGCGTGAACAATGGCTGGCAGAGGGCCGTTCGGCCATGCCGGGCCGCCTGAACGACCTGCGCCATATCATTTATAAATCTGCAGACGCACCTTGGCGGCGTACCAGACCTAACCTTGGACTGATGATGAAAGAAGGTCTGCTGAAAGAGAATATCGACGGCGAGGCTTTGGAATGGGCGCACCGTCGGCTGACGGCGCGCGGTGAACAACGCAAAATCCTGATGGTCATCTCAGATGGGGCACCAGTTGACGACTCGACTTTAAATGTTAACCCCGCAAATTACCTGGAAAAACACCTGCGCGACGTGATTGAGATGGTCGAAAAGCGCAAAGCGGTTGAGCTCGTCGCGGTTGGGATCGGGCATGATGTGACCCGGTATTACGAGCGCGCCGTGACAATCACGGACGTCGAGCAGCTTGCCGGTGCCATGACCGAACAATTGGCGAGCCTTTTCGACACAGATCCGCGCAAACGGGCACGTGTTTTAGGCTTGCGAAAAGCGGGCTGAGCGGTATCAAATTTCTAGAAATTTGATACCTGCACCGTCGCCTGAGAATTAGGATTTCAAATATGTTTCAGAGCTTTGAAACCCAATCTTCACCCGAACAAGGTCCTCCTCGCTTGGCCGCGATGCGCCAGCTGATGTTCGAACGAGATTTAGATTGCTTCTTGATCCCTCGCGCTGACGCACATCAGGGCGAATATGTTGCCCCTCGTGATGCCCGTTTGGAATGGCTCACTGGCTTTACGGGCTCCGCTGGTTTTTGTGCGGTCACCAGCCAGATTGCAGGTATTTTCATCGATGGGCGCTACCGTGTCCAAGTTCGCGCCGAAGTCGCCACAGAGTTCACGCCCGTCCACTGGCCCGAACAGCAGCTGGCGGACTGGTTGAAAGACCAGCTTCCCGAAGAAGCAACCGTTGCATTTGACCCTTGGCTACATACGGTGCGCGAAATCAAACAGCTTCGCAAAAAGCTGGACACAATGACGCTGACGCCCTGCGACAACCTTGTTGACGCCATATGGGCAGATCAGCCGGGCCCACCGACCGCCCCATTTCGGGAGCATCCCTTGGAACAGTCAGGTGAAAGCCATGACAACAAACGCGCGCGGATCGTCGAAAGCATGGATGAGGCTTGTGCCATCATCACCCTGCCCGACAGCATCGCATGGCTGTTGAATATCCGGGGGGATGATATTCCCCGCAACCCGGTCCCGCAGGCCTTCGCGATTCTGCATGACACCGGGAAAGTCGATCTTTTTGTCCAAGACGGCAAGGCAATTGATATCTCCGCGCATCTGGGACCGGATGTGTACATTGGTGCCGCCAGTCAGTTTCTAGACGCCATAGACACACTGACTGGCCCTGTGCGTATCGATCCAAATACCTGCCCTGAGATTATCGCAACCTCGCTAAAGGAAGCCGAAATCCCGGTTGTCGAAGGCCGCGACCCCTGTATCTTGCCCAAAGCGCTCAAGAACGAAACCGAGATCGCGGGCGCAAGGGCCGCCCACGCCCGGGACGCTGTCGCCGTCGTTCAGTTTCTGGCTTGGCTGGACACTGAAGCCCCAAAAGGCGCGCTGACTGAAATAGATGTCGTAAAGGCCCTGGAGGGGTTTCGCGCCCAGACAAACGCACTGCGCGACATCAGTTTTGATACGATTTGCGGGTCGGGCCCGAACGGGGCCATTGTCCACTACCGGGTCAACGAAAAGACAAATCGGCAGATCGGTCAAGATGAATTGCTGCTTGTTGATAGCGGCGGTCAATATGTGGATGGCACCACGGATATCACCCGCACAGTTGTCATCGGCACTCCGACTGACGAGCAGCGCGCCTGCTACACACGTGTCCTGCAAGGTATGATCGCAATCAGCCGCGCGCGTTTTCCAAAAGGCGTGGGAGGTCAGCATCTGGATGCACTCGCCCGTGCCCCACTTTGGATGGCGGGCATGGATTATGATCATGGCACGGGGCACGGCGTCGGCAGCTACCTTTGTGTCCACGAAGGCCCGCAAGGGATCTCGCGCCGGTCTGAGACCGCCTTGCAAGCCGGTATGATTTTATCCAATGAACCGGGCTATTACCGCGAGGGTGCGTTTGGCATTCGTATCGAAAATCTGATCGTCGTACGTGACGCGCCGCCGATTGAAGGCGGCGATAACCGCGCGATGTTGGATTTTGAAACGCTGACCCATGTGCCCTTTGATCGCCGATTAATTGACACGGATATTCTAAGCCAACCAGAACGGGACTGGATTGATCGGTATCATGCAGATACACTCGAGCAGATCCGTCCGCGATTAGACGCGTTCGTTCAAACTTGGCTCACAGAGGCCTGTGCACCGCTATGACATCAAGGCGTTACCCGGCACCACTAAGATAAATTTAACTGCGGCCAATTGATCGCGGCTTCGAGGAAAGGATCGCCAGATGGCTGATCATATCAAAATTCGCCCTGCAACTGGTACTTGGGTTGTACGAGCTGCAGGTGCTGTCCTAGGTGAAAGCGTCAATGCTTTGGAATTGATCGAGGGTGACTACCCCCCGGTCATATACTTTCCCCGCGCGGACATCGCGATGACATTCCTTGATCCAAGCGACAAGACATCCCATTGCCCCCACAAGGGCGACGCCCGGTATTTTTCGATCGTCGCCAAAAGCGGCGTGATCGCGGATGCCGCATGGTCTTATGAAACCCCCATCACGGATGTGTCCGAGATCAAGGACTATTTGGCCTTCTATACATCCAAGGTGGCGGTCGAGCAGGTCTAGCTTAAGAATGCTCTTCGGCAGCAGTAGCTGACAAAGCTTTATTCATTTCCTTGAGTGCATCGACCTGAAACAATGCCCCCCAAAGCTCTGGTGGGCTATCCTCGCCCCCGAGTGTGACAACGGGGATGAAGGCGTGCCCCCCCTGCTCAAAGAGTGGCATCGCCTGTTCAAGCGTTGCGTTGCCATCAATGTAAATGCCATCCCGCATGAGGTCCCAACAGGCTTCATCCAAAGCCGCGCCTTCTGATCCGGTTTCTCGCATAATATTGGCCACTTTGAACGTCGCAAGCAGGTAGGCCTGTGGCCCCGCCGCCAAATGCACGTTCCGCCGTTCCAACTGCGTCAGGAAAAAGGACCGATCGACCAATTGCGAGGCCAGTGCTGTTGACAGGGACACCGCCACCATCACCGCCAAACCTGTTTGCCAGTCACCCGTCAATTCGAAGACGATCAATGTCGTTGAAATCGGCGCCCCCAAGACGGCCGCTGCCACAGCCCCCATGCCCGCCAGCGCGTAAAGTGTGCCCTCACCAGACACCGTCGGGAAAATCGCCGTGGCGATGATGCCAAAGGCAAGCCCCGTCAATGCGCCAACCATGAGCGAGGGCGAGAACACACCACCGCCCATGCGCCCGCCCATGGTTATCGCGACCGCAATAATCTTGAGGATCACAAAGACAATCGCTTCATAAAGCATCAACTCGCCCGTCAGCGCAGCCGATGTAGTCTCATAGCCCACACCGATAATATGCGGCCACCAGATTGCCAAACACCCCAGCAGTGCCCCTGCTATCGCTGGTCGCAAAAACCGGGGCAAACCAACTTTCTCTTGTAGGCGTGATCCAAAGTCGTCTGCCCAGAAAATTGACTTCATCAACGCAACGGCCACTAGTCCGCAGACAAGGCCCAAGATCAAGAACGCCGGCAGCTCGACGTAAAACGCCAAAGCATTTTGGACCGGCAATACAAATTCGGTCACATCGCCAAACACCAGCCGATTGATCACCGTGCCCGCCGCTGATGCAACAACGATGGGCGCAAAGGCATGGACGGCGAAGTGACGCAGCACGACCTCAAGTGCGAAAAGCGCGCCCGCGATTGGCGCATTGAAGCTCGCAGACACCGCCGCGGCCACAGCGCATCCCAATAGATCCCGTCCTGTGATGCCATTTGCACGGATCCACCGACAAATACAGGTCGACACCACAGCAGCAAGATGCACCACAGGGCCTTCACGGCCGCTTGATCCGCCGGTTGACAGTGTAATCATCGAAGCAACCGCAGAAGCCAGTCCGCGCCGCACTTCAACCCGCCCTTCCGACAAGGCAGCCCCCTCAATGACATCAGCGACCGAGCGGACGCGACCGTCGTCGGTAAAGCGGTCCAGAATCAAACCAACGGCTAACCCACCGCAGATGGGAATCAGTAATATCTGGTACCAATCCAATCCCGCGGCAAAGGAATGCAAGAACCGAATACTGTCCGTGCCATATACAGTCGTTTGTAATGCCTCGACACCAAGGCGGAACAAGACGGCGACCCCTCCAGCGCAGATACCAATCGCGAGGGCAATAAACCAAAATTGGATTTGACTGGGACCACGTGTTTTCATCACGTAGACCGCATTGCGGCAAGCCTTTGATAAATCGGCGATACCTTGCTGCGCCATTGTCTTGACTGGGTTGCCCATACCGCTCGCTTCCCGGCTGCCTTGTCATCGCGGGGCTCGGCTACTTGTTAGCAATACACCTCCCACGCTTAGTCTTTTCTAGGGGAACAGGAACGGCAGTCCAAGCCCGTTCTATTGACACGACAAGCAAACGGGAGCCAAATTCGAGATCATAAGAATTCGGCATGCGAAAATCTGGCAAAAATAAGAAACAATAACGGCAAAAATGCATCTTTATTTCTCAATTTTTGTACAATCTTAAATTGAATATCAAATTTTTTTGGCTTCGAATGGAGCAAAAAAGATGGGTAAGAATTTCACAAAACACTGATTGGAAAAGGAATAAATCAGCGAACAAAAACCCCACAAATGAAAAGAAGTAGGGCAAATTTCCATTATTCTCGGACACCTAATCCACCTCAGCACAGGCAAGAAATTCTTCAACTCTGAATAGTTATATCAGCATTGCTGACATACTTTGGTATAGGTTGATTAGAGCGGCCTATATCGTCTAAAAAGACTGCGAGGCATGTGAGGCCTCGTTTTGTTAGAGAGTGGCCGGGGTTGCGCCGTTTTCGGATAAGCAAACCGGAAGTTAAAAGAGAAAGACGTTTGCGAATTTCTCTGCTTGTGATTACTGGACGTTTCGGAGGTGAGTGGCCGAACGGACAGGCGTAAAGAGTGGGTTGGGTAACCCGTATGTTAAATGGGCGGTGGAGGATCTGCGCTTGCGCAGGATTTCCACCGTCCTGTTTATTTATAGGGTGAAAAAACCTAGGCCCGGATCAACTCAATCGCTGCCGCTTTCGCAGCATCCGTGACCGTATCCCCCGCCAGCATCCGAGCGATTTCATCCACCCTCGCATCCTCATCCAGAGCCACCACGGTTGATGTCGTTCGATCCGCTGTCTGGTGTTTCTCGACCCGCCAATGATGGCGACCTAATGCGGCCACTTGTGGCGAATGCGTCACCACTAAGACCTGGCCTTGATCAGCCAAGGCAGCCAAACGACGCCCAACCGCATCTGCAGTGGCCCCACCTACCCCGCGATCGATCTCATCGAAAATCATCGTTAAACCGCTCTCGGTACCGGTCAGGCAAACCTTCAGCGCCAGCAAAAACCGGCTTAGTTCACCGCCGGATGCGATCTTGTTCAGCGGCCCAGCAGGTGCGCCGGGATTGGTGGCAACCCGAAAGGCCACATCATCTGCACCCTCCGGCCCGGCATTAATGGCGACAACTTGCGTTTCAAAAACCGCGCGCTCCATCTTGAGGGGCGCAAGCTCAGCGGCCATGGCTGCATCGAGCGCTTTGGCGGACTTTATCCGGCGCTGCGACAGTTTCGCGGCAAGCGCATCATATCTGCTCTGGGCCGCACCGACCGCCTCTGACAGGTGGCGCAAATCGCCGGTACTGTCGTCCAGAACAGACAGCCGGGTTCTCAGGTCATCCGCAAATGCGCTCAGCTCATCCGCCAACACACCATGTTTCCGCGCCAAACCACGGATCGCAAACAAGCGCTCTTCAACCTCTTCCAGCTCGGCTGGGTTAAAGGACAATGCATCCAGACAGGCGACAATACCCTGCTGCGCCTCATCAAGCGGCAGCAAGGCCTTCTCAATCGCACTAAGCGGCGCATCAAGCTGCCCCTCGGCTTTATCCGCAACACCCTGCAGCCAACGCGATGCGTCGTTGATCAGCCCTTCTGCACCTTGCAGGCCAAGCGCCTCACCAGCTTTGCCGATATCCATGCGGATCTTCTCGGCGGCCTGCATCAGGCGGCGCTTGGTATCAAGCGTGGCCTCCTCACCAAATTCTGGACCCAATGCATCCAATTCCGCAACAGCATGGCGCAGGTATTCTTCTTCCGACTGGACCTCTGCGATCCGGGCCTCAGCGGCCTCCAAGGCCTTGCGCGCGCGGCCAAGCTCTTGCCAGCCAGCGCGTGTCTTTGCCACATCGGACGCAAGGCCCGCATAGGTATCCAGCATCTGTCGGTGCCCGCGGGCATTCAGTAATCCGCGATCATCATGTTGTCCGTGCAGTTCAATCAGCCGGTCGGACAAGGCACGCAGCACCTCGCCACTGACGCGCCGGTCATTGACCCATGCGGTCTTACGACCATCACGGGTGTTGATCCGGCGCAGGATCAGTTCATCTTCAAAGGGAATGCCCGCCTCCTCCAAGACTGCGGCGACCGGATGATCTGGCGCAAGATCAAACCAGGCGGTCACCTCGCCCTGATCGGCACCTTGGCGCACCAGTTCCGCACGGCCACGCCATCCCAGGACAAACCCGAGCGCATCAAGCAAGATGGACTTACCCGCCCCTGTCTCGCCAGTCAGCACGTTCAGTCCAGGCTGAAACGCCAGCTCAAGCCGGTCGATAATGAGCATATCGCGGATGTTGAGACCACGAAGCATGTCAGGTCCTGCTGGTGATCGGACGCCTCACCATGCTCAGAGCCACTCACCGCGCAGAACCTGGCGGTAGATCGAGGCAAGCCAGTTGTCGCCCGTTGCGTTTGGATTAAGACCCTCGCCGGTCAAAAGGATGAAGCTGGCTTCATACCACTCGGTTGAGCGATAGTTATGCCCAAGGATCGCACCCGCAGTCTGCGCCTCGGCCAACAACCCGAGGGTGAGATAGGATTCGACCAGACGGTGCAGCGCTTCTGCCGTATGTGTTGTTGTCTGGAAATCCTCAACAACGGTGCGGAACCGGTTCACAGCCGCCGCATACTGCCCGCGCTTCAGGTAGTAGCGCCCGATTTCCATCTCTTTTGCGGCCAGATGGTCAAACGCCAAATCAAACTTCAAGACCGAAGCACGTGCGTATTCACTCTCAGGGTAGACCTCGATGACCCGGCGCAAGGATTGCAAAGCCTGAAATGTCAAACCCTGATCACGGCCCACTTCATCGATCTGGTCATAGTAAGACAAAGCCAGCAAGTAGGCCGCATAGGCGGCATCCTCTTCCGCTGGATAGAAATCAAGATAGCGTTGTGCAGCGGCACGGCTGTTCGGATAATCCTCGGCCCGGTGATATGAGAACGCCTGCATAATCAATGCGCGTTGGGTGAACTCCGAATAAGGATAGAGCCGTTCAATTTCGCCGAAAGTGAATGCTGCATCATCGGCGTCGCCTTGTGACACCTGTCGTTCACCACGCTCATAAATCTGTTGGGCGCTCAGTTCGTCCAGCGGTTCGCCTTCACGATTACCACTACACGCGGCCAAAAGCGCCAAAGCCAAGACAGCGCCATACCGCCGGCGATTTCGATCACTGCTGCCTGACACGATTGTCGTCCTCATTGTAACTGCATGCGAGCGGTTCACCCGCGATTGCACCGGGTCTAGCATAGAAAAATGGGGGGCAAAATGCCTTTTGAACGATGCGTGATCAACTGTTTAACAGTTGCGTTAGGCCACGGCGTCTAGATCGGCCAAACTTACACCAACTCCAGGCAGACGCGCGGCGGTCTTTGCATCACAATTCACCCAGCGCCAAGCCGTTTTGTCTGCAAACAAGGCCTGCAGCAGCTTATTGGTCATGGCATGTCCCGAGCGCGTGCCGGTGTAGCGGCCCAGGATCGGAGCGCCGGCTGTATAAAGATCGCCCAACGCATCAAGCATCTTATGGCGCACAGCTTCATCACTGTGCCGCAATCCGCCAGGTGTCAGAACCTTAGCACCATCCACAACAACTGCATTCTCAACGGTTCCACCCAGCGCCAGACCATTTGCGTGCATGGCATCAACATCTGCCGCGCGGCAAAACGTCCGGCTGTCGCATAACTCGCGCACAAACGACCCGTTTGCCATGTTCAATGTCTTATGCTGACGGCCAATCGCTGCGTCTTCGAAATCAATCGCAAAATCGATCTGCAGTGTGGTGGCAGGTGAGAGTTTTGCGAAGGCGGGACCATCGACGACGGACACTTCTTTTACAATCTCAATCGCACGTAAAGGCGCGGAAAGCCGGGCGAGCCCAGCCCGCACGATACCTTTCACGAAAACAGCGGCACTGCCGTCCAGAATTGGAACCTCGGGCCCATCAATGTCAATTCGCGCGTTGTGCACACCGCATCCAGCCAAGGCTGCCATCAGGTGCTCGATTGTCGAAACCCTGACGCCGTCCGCATTGGTCAACCGCGTGTTCAAAGGTGAAACGATCACGTTGTCCCAGCGGGCCGGCAGTTCCGGCTGCCCCGCCACATCTGTCCGCCGAAATATAATACCTGACCCTGCGGCTGCAGCATTTACAGTCACGCGCACAGGCATACCGGAATGCAATCCAGTACCTTCAAAGACGACTGAGCTCTTTAATGTGGTTTGCACGAGGGGCGTACCTTTGCGTTTCTGTTCTAACTAACAGCAAGTAACGCCCCTCACCCGTAGCCTCAACTCACTCTTTACAACCGTCTGAAACATGACCCGGCAACAATAAGGCAGCAATACGGCAACCCCGGTATGTCATTGTTTTCAAATGAAAAAGACCGCATAAATGCGGTCTTTTCAATAACGCTTACCTGACGTCTTACTTCAAGAACGTTACAAGATCAGTTTGCTTGACGGCGCAGAAATGCAGGGATTTCGATCTTTTCTTGATCTTCTGCCGCCTCGGGCTCCTGATGCAATGCGGTAACTTGTGGCTGCGCGCGCGCTGGTTGCTGCGGCGCAGCACCATCGGCCTGCGCACCGGTCATCCGATTGATCAGAGAGTTTATGCCAAACCGTGGCTTGTCTGCTTCCGCCACTTCGGGTGCGGCATGTTGCGGCTGCTCGACAGGGCGTGGGGCCCGGCTTACAGCGGCTTGCAAACGGGCCAACGCCTCAGGTGAAGGCGTCCCAGGTGCGGGCGCGCGCGGAGCCACAAAGGCGTCAGCCTCTGTCATTGTTGGCTCAGGCCGCGGCGTATATGCAGGTGCTGGCAGTTCATCGACTGCAGGCTGCGCGACCGGTGGCTCAGGCTGTGGCTGGAACGCGGCAGGTTCCTGCACGCGAGGCTGTGCAGCTGGCACGTCAAGGTCTTCAAACAAGCTGCGCGGATCGGCTGCGGGCTGCGCTTCTTGTGCAACGATTTCAGGCTGCGGCGTTTCTGTCGCGACAGAGGGCGTCAAAGGGGCCGCCATCGTCCGACGTGGCAAAGGCGCATCTGCACGGCTGGACACCGCATCGATACCCGTGGCCACAACAGAAACGCGCATCTTGCCTTCCATGCCCGTATCAAGCGTCGAGCCAACGATGATGTTCGCTTCGCCATCGACCTTTTCACGGATCTTATTGGCGGCTTCATCCAATTCAAACAATGTCAGGTCGTAACCACCGGTGATGTTGATTAGAACGCCCTTGGCACCTTCAAGCGAGATTTCATCAAGCAGTGGGTTCGCGATAGCTTTTTCTGCAGCTTGGATCGCGCGATTATCGCCTTCAGCTTCACCTGTGCCCATCATCGCCTTGCCCATCTCGTCCATGACGGCACGTACATCGGCAAAGTCGAGGTTGATCAGGCCCGGACGAACCATCAGGTCAGTCACGCCCTTCACACCTTGGTACAGCACATCATCAGCCAGCGCGAAGGCTTCGGTAAATGTGGTGTTTTCATTGGCCAACCGGAACAGGTTCTGGTTTGGAATAATGATCAGCGTATCCACAACTTTCTGAAGGGCTTCAACACCTTCTTCGGCTTGTTTCATGCGCTTGGCGCCTTCGAACTGGAAGGGCTTGGTTACGACACCAACAGTCAGCACACCCAATTCACGGGCGGCCTGTGCGATGATCGGTGCGGCACCTGTCCCTGTGCCCCCACCCATGCCAGCGGTGATAAAGCACATATGCGCGCCTGCCAGATGATCGACGATCTGTTCGATGCTTTCTTCAGCGGCCGCTGCACCCACCGTCGCACGGGCACCTGCGCCCAAACCTTCGGTGACTTTCAGACCCATTTGGATCTTTGCATCAGCGCGCGATTGCTGGAGCGCCTGCGCATCCGTGTTTGCAACCACAAATTCAGTACCATCAAGCGCCTGTTCGATCATGTTATTGACCGCGTTGCCGCCAGCGCCACCCACACCGAATACGGTGATCCGTGGTTTCAGTTCTTCATGCCCCGGAAGGGATAGGTTCAAAGTCATAACTCGATCCGCCTGTTATTATAGCCCGTGCCTGCGGGCGCCTGCTGTTTATTAGGTTCGACAATAACCAAGTGATGCCGAAAGGTCACGGGAAAAACACAAAAAAGCCACCAAATATGGACAAAAAACTTGCGTGGCCGCGTGGATATCGAAGGTTGGGCAAGATGTTGCGCACTACCAGTTGTCTTTAAACCATTTTACGGCCCGCTTCAGGGACCGCGCCGGGTATCTGTCGGCTGGAATTTCGAAATCCCACCATTCATCCTGCGGATTCGCCGCAAAAAGCGTCAGGCCAACCGCACTAGAGAACGCGGGGCCGATCGCCGCCTGTGGCAGACCTTGCACACGCAGCGGGCGACCAAGCCGCACTTGTTGGCCCAGGATCTTGCTCGCCAATCCATCAAGTCCGGGGATTTGGCTGCCGCCACCAGTCAGTACAATCTGCTGACTTGGAAGATGTTCAAAACCCGCCGCATCCAGTCGCGCGCGCACCTCTTCAAGGATTTCTTCAACACGCGGACGCATGATACCGATCAGCTCTGCCCGGCTCACCGTGCGCCGGTCATGCTCCCAATCGCCAGTATCCCCACCGATTTCGATCATCTCGCGATCGTCCATACCCGTTGCGACAACACCGCCGTAGAAGGTCTTGATCCGTTCCGCGATAGACCCGGGCACCTGCAAACCCATTGAAATGTCAGAAGTGACGTGCTCTCCGCCCATGCGCACCGAATCCGCATAGATCATGTGCTTTTTCATGAAGACCGAAATACCGGTCGAACCACCGCCCAAATCGATGCAGGCGGCACCCAGTTCTTGTTCGTCCTCAACAAGCGACGACATCCCCGACACATAAGCCGAAGATGCCAAGCCCGCCAACTCCAGATCGCAGCGCTTGATGCAGTAAAACAGATTCTGGATCGCGGTCGCATCGACGGTCAGCATATGCATGTCCGTGGTCAGCTTGTTGCCAACCTGACCACGCGGATCGGCCAGACCCGAGCGATGATCCAAGGCGAAGTTTACAGGCTGAGCATGCAAAACCTCGCGGTCAGACCCATAGTCGGGCACATCGCAAGAGGCCATTACTTGACTGATGTCCTGCTCGGTCACCATGCCGCCAGCCACATCAAGAACGCCGTCCAAACCGTACGACCGTGGGCGGGCGCCGGACAGACAGGCAATAACGTGATCGACACGGACATTTGCCATCTTTTGCGCGGCCTGCACCACCGTACGAATGGCGCGTTCGGTTTCCTGCATCGCATCGACTTCACCAAAACGGACGCCACGCGACCGGGTGGTCGCCGCACCGATCACCCGAAACTGGGATTGGCCAGCCATCGAGCCCACACCATCCACACCGCGGAATTGTTCTGGCCCATCAAAACGCAACACGAGGCAAGCAATCTTTGATGTACCCACATCCAAAATTGCGACGACACCCCGTTGCATGGCCGCCTTGCGCATTTGCCGCATCGCCCTTTGGCTGTCGTAAAGATCGCCCATTAGTTGCCCGCCTCATTATTATTAATTGTTGCACTGACACGGCGCATGGCTGCCGCCGCTTCTTCATTCATGCGCAGGGTTGGCCGCTCGGTGTTGCGCATGTCGACAACCACGACATCCCTGCTCAGCATGTCTTGTGCGTCATTCAATGCGATGACGCGGTCGAGCGCCGGAACAGCCCCGTCGCCCGGTAAAAGAATGCGTTGATCACGGTCCAGCACGATATCCCAGCGCCGTTCGCCCATGCGGACCAGCCCCCGGACACGTTCGCGCAAAGGGCCGGCACCGGCATAAAGCGCCAAGGCCTCTTCAATATGTTGTTCAGCGCCATCGCCCGCAATCAGCGGCAAATCCAACCGGCTCGCGCGTGATGACACGCTGCCCGACGGCACGCCCTCACCATCGATCAAACGGAGCGTGGACCCATCGCGCCAAAGTGCAGCGGGCACACGGGCGGTCAACACGACCTCTAAGGTGCCCGCCTCACCGACACGGACGCTTGCGGATTTCACCGGGTCAAGCGCCTCAATCTCAGCGCGCATAGCCTCAAGCTCCAGATCAAATGAGGACACCGGATAGTCAGACGGCAACATTTCCACGACGCGGGCCATGGTGGCATCATCTGCCCCGGTAACCGCCAAAGACTGCACCATAAATTGCGGACGTTCTTGAAAGCTGCGCTTGGTTTCGGCGATTGTGGCAGCAAAGGCAGTGCGGTTTTCTTCCTTGGAATACCAAGAGCCGACAATGGCAGCGATCAGCAGGATAGGCATGCCGATGCGGACGCTCGCCCGAAAGCCCGGGGTCAGCATCAAGCGCTGAAAGCGGTAGCCCAGCTTGGACGGGGCTGGATCACGCGGGCCCGCGTCCGGGGTATGGCGGCGGATCAACGATCGCATGATGCATCCTCCACGAGCCAGCTACACAGTCTTGGAAAATCAATACCCACATGAGCCGCTTGTTCAGGCGCAAGTGACGTGGCGGTCATGCCGGGCTGGGTATTTGTTTCAAGTAGGATCAGGCCATCCAGGCCACGCGTCTCATCCCACCGGAAGTCGGTGCGCGACATACCGCGACAGCCAATGGCCCGATGCGCCCGCAATGCATAGTCCATGCAAGCATCAAAAACGTCGGCCGGAATATCGGCAGGCAAGGCATGACGCGACCGACCAGGTTTGTACTTGGCGTCGTAATCGTACCAGCCATCGGTGATGATATCGGTTACTGTCAGCGCCCGATCACCCATAACAGCTGTCGTCAATTCGCGTCCGGGGGCGAACGCTTCGACCATCACTTGCTGTGGCATGTCGGCAGACAGTTGTGGCGGGCCGT
This sequence comes from uncultured Paracoccaceae bacterium, assembly GCA_947501555.1. Lineage (GTDB taxonomy): Bacteria > Pseudomonadota > Alphaproteobacteria > Rhodobacterales > Rhodobacteraceae > Yoonia. Next base: position 216,298 of record CANMWG010000001.1, on the reverse strand, counting down.
TTGCGCTCTCGTGCACGATATAGATACCGACGCTGGAACCCTCGTTATATGGCTTGGCAACGTAAGGCGGCGCCATCACATGGGCGGCGCGCACTTCATCCGCGCTCGCCAGCACGCTTTGCATCACGGGCAAGCCTGCTTTGCGGTAAATCTCTTTGGTCCGCAGCTTGTTTAGAGCAAGGGCCGAGGCGAGAATACCGGAGTGCGTATAAGGAATGCGGAGCCATTCCAGGATACCCTGGACAGCGCCATCTTCGCCCCAACGACCATGCAGAGCATTAAAAACGACATCAGGTGCAATCTCTTGCAGGCGCGCAGCAACGTTGAGGTCTGCATCGACCTCAATCACGTTATATCCCGCTTCCCGTAAAGCCGATGCACATTCGCGACCCGTGCTGAGCGAGACTTCCCGTTCAGCCGATGGGCCGCCCATTAGGACAACAACTTTCGGGTTTGCCCTGCTCGACATACCCTACCGCCTTCTTCGCGGACCTTTTGGTCCGTCATTTATCTGACCCTTGCCTTGGGTCGTGGCCATTCGGCCGATTATTTTTGGTTATTTAGGACGACCGTGTGCCGACCCGCATAATTTCCCATTCTAGCGCGATCCCTTGGCTAGCGTAAACCTTTTTCCGCACGTCTTCGCCCAAATCCTCAAGATCAGCCGCCGTGGCATCACCCGCATTGGTCAGGAAATTCGAATGTTTGGTATTCATGACGGCCCCGCCACGTATGGCCCCACGCATCCCGGCGTTATCGATCACCTTCCACGCCTTCAGATCATGCACATCATCCGCCCGGCCAGTAGAGGAAAACCCGGCAGGATTGCGAAAGGTCGATCCGGCGGTGCGATCCTTGGTAGGTTGGGTTTCATCGCGTTTGACCAGTTGATCTGTCATACGCTGAACCAAGGCATCCTTGTCCTCTTTGGGCGGCACGAATGTCGCAGCAACGATGATCGCCCCTGCAGGCAAGCTACTTTGACGATAAGCAAACTGCAGCGCATCTGCGGTAAGTTCAGTGACCGTTCCATCACACAAAACAGCGGTGGCCGATGTTAAAACATCGGCGACATAGGTGCCATAACACCCTGCGTTCATACAGACCGCCCCACCAATCGTTCCCGGGATCGTGCGCAAGAACGTCAAATCTAGCCCCGCATCTGCAGCCTTTCGTGCCACATGCGCATCAAGTGCCGCCGCTCCGACGTTCACCTGATCATCGGCAATCGTGATATCGTTGAACCCCCGCCCCAAGCGCACAACAACGCCCGATATCCCACCATCGCGCACAATCAAATTGCTGCCAACACCCATCGGGAAGACCGGCACGGCAGGATCCAGCGCTGCCAAGAAATCTGACAGATCCGCGATATCTGCAGGCTGAAAAAGAACCTCGGCCGGTCCACCAACACGCATCCACGTCAAATCGGCCAATGAGCGATGCGCGGTCAACGTGCCGCGCACCTGTGGTAAGTCAAGCATGTATCGTGTCGTTCCTTTTCACCAAACCAAAGGTGCACCCAATCATCGATCCAACACCGACTGGCGCACTAATACCAAGTAATGCCGCCATGAACACAAGGCCATCCCAGCTGTTGGCCTGGTCAAGACCAAATAACATCGCCGCTGTAAAGCCAATCCAAAGGACATTCAAAGCGCAAAGCCCTATCAGGCTGCGCAACTTTGCCAAATAGAAGCTCAAAAAGACAGTCGCGGCAAATGAACCGGCAGGGACCCCGTAAAGGACTAGGTTTTCCAAAAGCATGATTCGTCTCCATATATGAACGATGTTCAATCTCTATTAAATCCATGAACGGCATTCAATCCTATTTCACACTTTGATCATCCCTCTTACGCAAAAGCCACCCAAGCACCGCGCCTGCCCCCCCCCCCAGCACCGCCGGTAGTACCACCAGCAACGCAAGTGACATCGCCAGAACCGGATTGATTCCAAGGGGGCGGCCAGTGGCATACAGCAACACCAACAGCAATGCGCCTATTACTGACAGCAGCGTCATGGACCACCCCGCGTGCCCGCCGCGCACAAGTTTGACCAAGATCCCAAATGGCACAAGGGCCGCAAATACCATGCCGCCGAGTATGACCAGCCCCGTCATGGCTCGCGCTTTAGCTTTTTGCGCACCCACTGCCAAAGATACAGCACCGGCCAACGAAATACAGAACATCCGATGGCGAGCCCGATGAGCCCCATCAACGGGCCGTTTTCCCAGACCAGAAAAATCAACAAGGGCACGCCCAGCACCATCAGCACATATGCCCGCCGCCAATGGTTATCGTTTGACGGGATTGCGGCCATCACAAATGCGAGGCATACCCAGCCGCAGAGCAGCAATACAGAAACTGTCATAGTTGGTCATCCAGCAGCGAAACGCCGAAAACTAAGGGCCACCCGTCTATGGCAGAAAGAACAGTCACTCTTCCAATCTGGCAGGCAGCCCATTGGCCCAGGCGCTGATCGTCCCGGCCCCAAGACAGACGACCATATCGCCCGGCCGCGCTTGTTCACGCACGATCCGCTCCAGATCATCCTCAGATTCGACGGTGCGCGCATGGCGATGGCCGTGGCGGATCAGACCCGCCACCAAGTCTACATGGCTAGCCCCTGCGATTGGCGCCTCACCTGCAGCAAAAACTTCGGAAATACCAACGACATCGGCGTCGTTGAAACAGGCGCAAAACTCATCAAAGTGATGCGACAAGCGCGAAAACCGGTGTGGTTGGTGCACTGCAATCACCCGGCCATTCGTTGCTTGACGCGCGGCTTTCAGCACGGCGGCAATTTCCACGGGGTGGTGGCCGTAATCGTCGATGATGGTGACACCACCCACCTCACCCACGCGGGTAAAGCGGCGGTTTACCCCGCCGAAGCCTTTCAGGGCAGCCCGAATTTCGTCACGCTTCATGCCTAGATGACGGGCCACAGCCACCGCCGACAGGGCGTTTGATACGTTATGATCACCCGGCATCGGCAACTCGCAGCCTTCGATCATCATGTCTTCGTTCTGCAAGATGACATCAAAAAAGGCACTGCCGCCGCTAAAGCTTACATTGGTCGCCCGGACATCCGCTTGGGCGTTAAAACCGAAGGTAACGACGCGCCTGTCCGTAATCTTGCCCACCAAGGATTGCACGTCAGGATCATCGGTACAGCACACGGCCAAACCATAGAACGGGATGTTCGACACGAAGTCATAAAAGCCTTTATGCAAGGCTTCTTCAGTGCCCCAATGCTCCATATGTTCGGGGTCGATATTGGTCACAATAGCAATGGTCGCGGGCAAACGGTTGAACGTTCCATCGCTTTCGTCCGCTTCTACGACCATCCATTCGCCCTGCCCCATGCGGGCGTTTGAGCCATAGGCATGGATGATCCCGCCATTGATCACTGTCGGATCAATGCCGCCCTCGTCCAGAAGGGCGGCGACCATGGTGGTGGTGGTGGTCTTGCCGTGGGTGCCTGCGACAGCGACATTGGATTTCAGACGCATCAATTCGGCCAACATCTCGGCCCGGCGGACAACAGGCAGGCCCTTCGCACGGGCCTCGTCCAGCTCGGGGTTGCCCGGCTTGATGGCCGAGGAGATCACGACAACCTCAGCCCCATCCAGGTTCTCAGCGCGTTGGCCTTCGTAGATTACAGCACCGAGCGATTTCAGCCGATCGGTAATTTTCGACGCCTTCAGATCAGAGCCTTGCACCGTATAGCCGTGATTCAAAAGCACTTCTGCAATGCCCGACATCCCAATGCCGCCAATGCCCACAAAATGGATTGGGCCCACATCAAGGGGCAGTTTAGTTGCTGCATTCATCACAGGGTTCCCATCCATCATTTTGTGCCCGCCTCTGCCAAGTCTTCCACCAAATCAACAAGGCGCTCCGTCGCATCTGGAACACCACAAGAGGTCGCGATTTGCGACATTTTCAACATACCCGCTTCGTCCGACAAAAGATCCGTCAACCTTTGGGTCAATGGACCCACTTCGAACTCAGCTTCCGTCATCACAACCGCGCCTCCGGCCTCAACCAATTGACGGGCATTGGCGGTTTGCTCATCCCGGATAGCACTGGCCAGCGGCACCCAGATCGCCGGGCGACCGACGACACTGACATCTGCGACGGTTGACGCACCAGAACGTGAAATTACCAGCTGCGCGTCCACCATGCGTCGCGGGACATCATCAAAGAATGTCTGCACATCGGCGGTGATCAACTCGGCCGCGTAATAGTCTTGTACACGTTCCAGATCCTCGGCGCGGGCCTGATGGCTGACGCGGATATTCCGGCGAATATGCTCGGGCAAAGCTGCAATGGCCGGGGGGACAATGTCCGACATGATCCTCGCCCCTTGCGAGCCACCTAAAACCAAAAGCGACATCGGGTAGTCACCTGGCGCGATATAAGGGGACCCTGCATGTTCTAGAACGGCAGCGCGCACAGGGTTGCCAGTATGTGTGCCCTCAAGCCCGCCGGGCAGTTCCGTAGGCCACGTGCCGCAGGCGATGCGATGCACCCGTTTGGCAAACAGCTGGTTCACGCGGCCAAGCACGCCGTTTTGTTCATGGATCATGCGCGGGATGCGTAAGGCCCAGGCGGCTGCCATAGCGGGAATGGCAGGGTAGCCGCCAAAGCCCACCACAACGGCTGGACGATCCCGGAACATACGCCATTTTGCGGCACCGATGCCCCCCAAAATGCGAAACGGCACCAAGAGCTTTTGGAAAACCCCACCGCGGGCAAAAGTGGCACTACCAACGACATTGACCTCAACCGCATCCGGGAAGCCCCCGGTATAGCGCGCGCCACGGGCATCTGTTGACAGGCGCACACGCCAGCCTTTGGCAAGCATGGCCTCGGCCAGTGCCTGGGCGGGAAACATATGGCCACCCGTCCCTCCGGCGGCAATAATCAGCAGCGGTTCTTTCATCGATTAGCCCTACGTAGCAGAATATCTTCCATCTCGCCCTGCGGGCGCGACCGGGTAAAGGCCAGAAGCATGCCCACCGCAATGCCCCCCGCAATCAAAGACGATCCGCCATATGACACAAACGGCAAGGTCATCCCTTTGGCGGGCAACAAGCGGACAGCCACACCCATATTGATCATGGCTTGCACACCAAAGGCGCAGACCAGACCGGTGCCAGCCAGCCGGATAAATACATCGCGTTCTTTCATCAAACGCAGCAGCGAGCGGACCACGATCACCGCATAAAGTGCGATGATGACGAGGACGCAGATCAAACCATATTCCTCAGCCGCAACGGCGATGATGAAATCAGTATGGGCATCCGGAAGCGACCATTTGACCTGACCTTCCCCCACGCCCACACCGAAAAATCCGCCTTCCCGGATCGCATTGGTGGCATAGCCAAGCTGGGTATTTGGATCGATATCAGGTGACAGAAACCCATCAATCCGGCGGGCGAAATGCTCAGAGTTGGCATAGGCAAAGCTGCCTGCAACGATCACAAGTCCGGCCAGAACGATTAGGATCAGCATTGGCGCGCCTGCGACGAAATACATCACACCCCAAGAAAACAGGATCAACGCTGCCTGCCCAAAGTCAGGCTGCAAGGCGAGAATCAAGACAATCACAACAGTCAAGACAAAGGAATATGTCTTGCCGGGTGGCCCACCCAACTGCTGGCCTGCCGCCAAAAGCCAAGCCGTCATCACAACAAATCCGGGCTTGAGAAACTCGGAAGGTTGCACCGACGCAAAGCCCAGCGAATACCAGCGGGTGGCCCCTTTGCCAAAGTCTGTCCCAAAGACCGGCAAGAACGCCAACGCTGCGAAAGCGCACAAAAACCCAAGGACAGCCAGCCTACGCACTAAAGTGGGCGACATCATCGAAACGATCAACATCACGGTCATCGCGGTCCCGCCAAAGATCGCTTGACGGATTACATAGTGAAAAGGCTCCAACCCGTTCTTGGCAGCCAAAGGCGGCGAAGACGCAAGCCCTAGCAGCAGGCCGACCCCAAACAGCATTAGAATGCAGGACATCGTCCATTTATCAATTGTCCGCCACCACCGTGGAAGAACCGGGTCACCAGAATTAACCGGAACCGTTCCATAGACCATTTCTGTCATGGATCACCGCCTATTTGCCTCTTACGCCCGTTTTCCGGGTCTGAAGTCAGCATAGCGGGCCTTTTCCACCGATTCCACAGAAAACAACGCCAGTCACCTTCTTTGTCCAAACGGTGTTTTGTCGAGGGCGCGATCAAATTTCTAGAAATTTGATCTCCCCCCGCAGCTGGGCCATATGCGGGGTCATGAATATCGAAACACTAATCATAGGTGCAGGCGCCGCTGGCATGATGTGTGCTGCGCATGCAGGGCCAAACGTTCTTGTCGTCGATCATGCGAAGGCACCCGGCGAAAAGATCCGAATTTCAGGCGGAGGCCGCTGTAATTTTACGAACCTGCACACTGAGCCTGCCAATTTCATCAGCCAGAACAAACACTTCTGCAAATCTGCCTTGGCGGGCTATACGCAATGGGATTTCATTGGCCTGGTCGATCACTATGGGATCGGCTGGCATGAAAAAACGCTGGGACAGTTGTTCTGCGACATATCCGCAAAAGACATCATCACGATGCTCCGTACAGAAATGGACAAAGCCAAGGCCCAGCTTTGGCTCCAAACCGCCGTCGGAGAGATCAGCCATGACGGCAACCATTTCCGCGTCGCGCTAATCAAAGATGGCAAAAGCACAACTGTGAATGCCCGGCATCTGGTCGTGGCCTGTGGTGGAAAATCCATACCTAAGATGGGGGCAACAGGCCTTGGGTATCAAATTGCCATGCAATTTGGCCTCCCCATCATCGATCCACGCCCCGCCCTTGTGCCGTTGACCTTCGCAGACGAAAAGTTCAAACCGCTGGCCGGGGTCGCCACCCAGGCCCGGGTGCAGGCAGGCCACGCTAGCTTTGACGAGGCTATTCTATTCACCCACAGGGGTCTTTCAGGACCGGCGATCTTGCAGGCATCCTCTTATTGGGAGTTGGGTGAAGCGATTAGCATTAATCTGTCACCGACCGCCGCGTTGTTCGCTGCTTTGAAAACACAGCGGCAAAGCAATGGGCGAAGGGCGGTGACCACCATACTGGCCCAATATTTACCCGCCCGCTTGGTTGAGCATCTGACACCTGATCTTGGACTGGTTGGCAACCTAGCAGATCAAAGCGACGCGCGTTTGGCCGAGGTTTGCCGGGCTTTGGAAAACTGGAATGTCACGCCGACGGGATCCGAAGGTTATCGGACGGCTGAAGTCACAAAGGGCGGAGTTGATACGGATGCTCTGTCTTCAAAAACCATGATGGCAAAAGATGTGCCCGGCCTATATTTTATAGGGGAATGCGTTGACGTGACAGGTTGGCTTGGTGGGTATAACTTTCAATGGGCTTGGTCATCCGGTTGGGCCGCAGGACAAGCGATCAAAGCTGCGTAAGATGGGTTTAAACCCATCTTACTTAGTGATGTTACCGACATTTTTCATAAAATCCTCGCCGCGTTTTTCGAAACTGTCGTATTGGTCAAAGGACGCAGCCGCTGGTGCCAAAAGCACCACCTCGCCCGGTTGTGCATCTGCTGCAGCGCGTGCGACGGCCGTGTCCATCGTACCGCAGACTTCGCAATTTGTGCCGATCAATTGTCGCGCGAAATCATCCGCCTCACGGCCGATCACATATGTTTTCACCACATGGCCCAGATGCGGCAGAAGCGCGTCAAGCCCGCCTTCCTTTTGCAGGCCTCCGCAAATCCATCTTATTTTATCAAATGCTTGCAACGCCTTAGCGGCACTATCCACATTGGTGGCTTTGCTATCATTCACAAAACGCACCCCGTCTTTCTCTGCCACTAACTGCGATCTATGTGGCAAACCCGGATAACTGCGCATCGCCGCTTCAATCCCTTTGGGTCCCAACCCCAAGGTCCGGCAGGCTGCATAGGCCGCACAGGCATTCTGATGGTTATGCGCACCCGGTAACCCTTTGATTTCGCGCATATCTATAGATCCAATCTGACGCCCCTTGCGGTATTCTGACAGATAGCCTTTGCGCGCAAAAACGGACCAACCTTCGGTGATTTTCTGACCCGATGACACGCGAATGACGCGGTCATCGCCCGGACCTTCAGTGAGCTGATTGGCGATGTAGCAGCCCGCGTCCTCGTCCACGCCAATCACGGCACGGTCCGGCCCACCTTCTGCAAACAGCCTGCGCTTGGCTGCAAAATACCCGCCGAGCCCCGCGTGCCGATCCAGGTGATCCTCAGAAAAGTTTGTAAAAACAGCGACATCCGGGGTCATGCTGCGGGCGAGGTCGGTTTGGTAGGAGGACAGTTCCAACACCACAACCTCGCCGTCATGAGCCGGATCAATATCCAAAACGCCCCGTCCGATGTTCCCGGCAAGCTGCGCGGGCCGCCCGTTTTCGACCAAAATATGATGGATCAGCGCCGCTGTCGTCGATTTTCCGTTTGATCCCGTCACTGCAATCACCCGCGGGCTGGTATCAAAATTATTCCAGTCTGGGGTCGCAAAACTACGAAAAAACAGCCCTATATCGTTGTCGACGGGGACCTGCGCGCGCCAAGCTGCAGCAATTGCCGGGTGCGGTGCGGGGTAGAGATGCGGGATGCCAGGGCTCACAATGAGTGCCGTAACACCCTCAAAAGACTGTGCTTTTGTCATGTTCCGCAAATTAAATCCGGCGTCCTCGGCCGCCGCGCGCCCGCCGGGGCCGTCATCCCAGACGACCACCTCGGCTCCGCCTGCCTGCAAAGCCGCAGCAGCGGCCCTGCCCGTCCGGCCCATGCCAAGAACCGCCACGGTTTGCCCGGCGTAGCCCTGCACTGGAATCATGATCTGCCCCTTTTTGATCGTCGCCGCAGAGTGCCGCTTGGCCCGCCCGCGTGCAAGAGAGGTAAATGAAGTCTTAAGGTCGCCCAAGGCTAGCGTCCGCAAGCTGGCTTGATCAGCTTTTTAAAAAGGCATTTGCGCCACTCTGCGCCTTATGTTTTGCGTACAGAGGGCGTACAGAAACCGTCCATATGTTTTGGCGTTTTGGGCCCAGTTAATGCTGCGGGCTCTTTCGGCTGAGAGTTTAGCGCCGGAAAGCCCGTCTGATATCATCAATTGCATTCAGTTGAGACCCATTCAATTCGCCATCAACCAAGGCCATGAAGATCTCTTGTAGCTGGTCCCAAGATTTATCCCCGTCGATCTTATAAAGCCTGCGGGCGAGCCGTGTCACCGCCGCATCCGCCGTATTGCATTGCGCAACAAGCCAACGCCCCAGCACCACCATCTCTTCGGCCTCTTCCGCGTCGCAGCGCAGTTTGGTCCGCAGAAGCGTGTTCAGATGTGTCCGCTGTTCCGCCGTGGGCAAATCGTCCAGCTCTATAAACGCTTGTCCCAAAGCACAGATGGCGATCCGAGGGTCATCGATCCCTTCGACCGGATGCGCCTTGGTTTGCTTGCGAAACGCCATTTTGCGTGGTGCATTGCGCGCGGTCGTGACGATATCTTGTGCGGCATTCACCGCATCCCCAGGGTTCTGCCGCGCCCATAACCAGAGTGCACCGCCCAGTGTTGTCAGAATCAAAATGACGATTGGCATGATGCCCCCTTTCATTGATGCCCAATTAACACCAGCGAACTGTGGCAAAAAGAGGGAATACGCCCTTTAGACCATTTTGCGAAAAACTTGGAACACCCCGTCGCGGCCCGGTTCATATGGGTCGCGGGCAAGCGGCCTGATCTTGTTTGCTTGTGGACAGCGCAAATAGCCCAGAATGACATATGCCGTCATGGCTCAAAAACAGGTTCAGCCCCATGCCCTAAATCCGACCAAAACGCAGCCCAGCGTGCGGCTTGATCGACGATATGCAAACATGTGTCAGCCCCCCCATCATCAGGCGAGACAAAATCACGGTCTCCCAAGATCGCGTCGCGTTGATGTGTCCGCGCATATTCGTCGGCCCAGCGGCGGAGTTTGCCCGCCCATTCCGCAAGCTCGGAGGCCAGCAGCGGGCCGTGAAGGTATGCCACCAATTCCGCGCCAAGCAGCTCGTCAAACGCGTCAATGACGGCGCCATAAAAGCTTGGCCGGTCGTACCCTTTGTCCCAAAAGCTGGGTGAGTAGACCGGAAAACCGTCGCCGATTGGCAGCAGGTCAAAGACGAAGAGCCCGTTGTATTTTGTCACGACATCGCGTGCATTGTCGGCCGCCAGCCAGCCTTTTTCATAGGCCTGTTGCGCCCATTCGTTGGCATCTGCGTCACGCCCGACAATCGGTGCCTTGAGTGTCACGCCAGGGTGTTCTGAGATCTTGTGAAACCGCGCGACGGCTGCCTCTGTATCAAACACGTCCTTCTTTCGCCCCCAGCCAAATAGGCCCGTTGATTGGCGTATTGTATAGGGGTGCGGCTGCGCTGGGTTGCCATAGTGGCTGGTGTCTATCCAATCCACCAGCTGTTCAAATTCCGCCTCGTGCCCGGCCAATGGCCGCGGCAGCACATTCAAAATGATGCCCATCCGGTGCTATCGCACCTTGAGCGTTGCCAGTCCGATCATTGCGAGGATCAGTGAGATGATCCAGAACCGGATCACGATCTGCGGCTCCGCCCAGCCCTTTTTCTCATAGTGGTGGTGGATCGGTGCCATCAGGAACACCCGCTTGCCGGTCCGTTTGAAATAAAGCACTTGGATAATAACCGAGAGGGCTTCGGCCACGAAGAGCCCGCCGACGATGGCCAGCACGATTTCATGCTTTGTTGCCACGGCGATCGCCCCGAGTGCCCCGCCCAAGGCGAGTGATCCCGTGTCCCCCATGAAGACCGCCGCCGGGGGCGCATTGTACCACAAAAACCCAAGCCCACCGCCGATCAACCCTGCTGAGAAGATCAGAATTTCCCCCGTTTGCGGCACGTAATGTACGTCCAGGTATTCCGTAAAGTCGGTTCGCCCCACCGCATAGGCGATGATCCCGAAGGTCGCCGCCGCGATCATCACCGGCATGATTGCCAGCCCGTCCAGTCCGTCTGTCAGGTTCACCGCATTCGCCGCCCCCACGATCACAATGATCGCGAAGGGGATGAACAGCACACCCAGATTGATCAGCGTGTCTTTGAAAATGGGTAGGGCCAATTGGTTGCTCAGGTCGTCGGGGTGGTATTGTGCCGCCCAGTATCCCGCAATCGCTGCAATCAATATCCCCAGCAAAATCCGTATCTTACCGGATACACCTGCCGTATTTTGTTTGGATACTTTAGCATAGTCATCCGCGAAACCGATTGCTGCGAAAGACAGCGTTACAAACAGCACCATCCAGATGAACGGGTTATCCAGCCGCGCCCACATCAGGGTTGAGAACGTCAGCGCCCCGACAATCAAGAGCCCGCCCATTGTAGGCGTGCCTGCTTTGGCGAAATGCCCCTCGGGCCCGTCGTCCCGGATCGGTTGGCCTTTGCCTTGTTTGCGCCGCAGCACGTTGATCAGCGGTGGCCCAAAGATGAACCCAAAGAACAGCGCCGTCATAAACGCCCCCCCGGCCCGGAATGTAATGTATCGAAACAGGTTAAAGAAATCACCACCGTCTGAGAGTGCCGTAAGCCAATATAACATGCCTGTTCCTTTAGTTTTCTTGGGGGCGCCGATGCCCCAATTTGCGGATGGCGTCAACGACAAGGCTGACTTTGCTGCCTTTTGACCCCTTCACCAGCACCACATCGCCCGCGTCTACGAGCCGAGCTGCTTGGCTGACCAATTCGCCCGCAGTCTCGGCCCATGCCCCCCGCTGTTCATCCGGCAATGCCTGCCAGAGGTGATGCATCAGCGGTCCAGCGCAGTGGATCAGGTCGAGTGTTTGCAGATGCCGGTTTTGCCCGATGTCCCGGTGCATTTGCACCGCTTCATCCCCCAGCTCAAGCATATCCCCGAGGATAGCCACCCGCCGCCCCTTGATGATCCGCCCGACGTTGTCTGTCGGGGTCGAGGCCGCGAGAACCTCAAGCGAGGCTTCCAGTGAGGTGGGGTTTGCGTTGAAGGCGTCGTCGAGCAATTCCAGGCTTTCGCCGTCGTTGGCCGCGTCTGTGACGATAATCTCGCGTGTGCCGCGCCCCGCCGGTGGCACCCATGTTGCGATATCCAGCGCTGCGGCAATTGGGTCAGCGCCCAGCGCTTGTGCCACGCCCAACACTCCAACGGCGTTCATGGCGAAATGCCGCCCGGGGACGGAGAGCTTGAACAGGTAATCCTCGCCTGCGTTTTTTGCTGTGATTACAGTGACGTCGCCGGTGATCCGTACGTCACAGAGCGTCCAATCAGGCCCGCTTTCCCCAAAGAGGACCGCCTGTGCGCCCTTAGTCTTGGCGTGGTTTTGCAGGATGTCGGATGTTTCCAGATCGCCGTTCAGCACCGCAATCCCACCGGGTTCCAGCCCATCAAGAATGCATGCCTTTTCCACGGCGATCCCGGCCAGGTTATCGAAGGATGCAAGGTGGGCCGCCGCCACGGTTGTGATCATCGCCACATGCGGCCGCGCCATTTGCGACAATGGGCTGATCTCGCCGGGGTTGCTCATCCCGATTTCGATCACGGCGTAATCCGTATCGGCAGGCATGCGTGCCAGCGTCAGCGGCACCCCCCAATGGTTGTTATATGAGGCCTCTGCCGCGTGGCATTTGCCTTGCCTTTCAAGGACCGCGCGCAGCATCTCCTTGGTTGAGGTTTTGCCCACCGACCCTGTAATCGCCGCGATCCGAGCATTTGTGCGGGCGCGTGCTGCGATCCCGAGATCGCCAAGTGCTTTGAGCACATCCGGCACGATCAGCAGCGGTGCATCCGCGCTGACCCCGTCGGGCCGATGTGTCACCAGTGCTGCGGCCGCCCCTTTTTCCAAGGCTGTCGCCACAAATTCATGTCCGTCCCGAATGTCTTTGAGCGCCACAAAGAGATCGCCGGGTTGGATCGTGCGTGTGTCGATCGATACGCCTGATGCCAGCCAATCGGTTGTCTGCCCGCCCGTTGCAGCGGCGGCGTCGGCGGCGGTCCAAAGGCTCATATCTTGCCTTCCAAAGCGGCGACCGCAACGCTGGCCTGTTCCACATCGTCAAAGGGCAGCACGGCGTCGCCGACGATCTGGCCCGTTTCATGCCCTTTGCCCGCAATCAAAAGCGCGTCGCCCGGGGCCAGCATGTCGATGCCCCGCAGGATGGCCTCGGCCCGGTCGCCCACTTCGGTGAGGCTGTCCGAGCCACCCGCGGACGCAGCACCTGCCATCACAGCACTACGGATTGACGCGGGGTCCTCGGACCTTGGGTTATCATCTGTTACGATGACAATATCGGCGTTTTGTGCCGCAGCCGCCCCCATCAACGGGCGTTTGACAGGATCACGATCACCGCCTGCCCCGACGACCACAATGATCCGTCCCAAAACATGCGGGCGCATGGCCGCAAGTGCCGTTGTCACAGCATCGGGCGTATGCGCGTAGTCGACAAATACCGCCGCCCCGTTTTCGCGTGTGGCCGCCAGTTCCATCCGGCCCCGGACGGTGCTGAGATGCGGCAGCGTATCAAACACCTCATCCGGGTCAGCCCCGCCCGCAATGACAAGCCCCGCTGCAAGAAGGATGTTTTCGGCCTGAAACCCGCCAATCAGGTTCAGCCGGGCCTGATGGGATTTGCCTTGCCACGTGAACAGCAAATCCTGTCCGGTGGCATCGAAACGCTGTGCATTCAGCCGCAGCCGCGCGTCTGCGTCGCGGCCAACGCTGATTACCTCCTGTCCGCGTGCGGTACAGATGTCTGCGACCTCTGGCCCCTTTGGGTCATCGATATTGACCACAGCGGTTCCGTCTTCCGACAGGACCCGTTTGAACAGCCCCATTTTGGCGTCAAAATATGCCTCGAATGTGCCGTGGTAATCTAGGTGATCCCGCGTAAAGTTCGTAAATCCGGCGGCGGCAAGCATCACACCGTCAAGGCGGCGTTGGTCGAGCCCGTGGGACGATGCCTCCATCGCCACATGCGTTACATTGTTGTCGCGCGCTGCGGCCAGAACCCGGTGCAGGGTAATCGGTTCGGGTGTCGTCGGTGTCGTGCTTTTGATCGCATGGGGCCAGGCCCCTTCAACCCCGGTGGTGCCAAGGTTGACGCCCGCGATCTCCATCTCTTCCCAGATTTGCCGGCAGAACGTGGAGACGGACGTTTTCCCGTTGGTCCCGGTTACAGCGACGACCGTGCTTGGGTGAGACCCGGACCAAAGCGAGGCGGTTTGCGCCAGCGTCTGGCGCGGGTCTTCGGCAATGATCACAGCCGCATTTGACACGGCAAGTTCGGCCTTCGCGATCTGCGCCCCTTGTGCATCCGTCAGGATGGCCGCGGCCTGCATCCGCAGTGCATATTGGATAAATTCGCCCCCATGCACCTGTGCCCCTGGCAGCGCTGCAAACAGATATCCCGGTTTCACATCGCGACTGTCGACCGCCAATCCGGTGACCTGTGCTTCTGCCCCACCTTGTGCCCGCAACCCCAATTCCGTCAGTGATTTCATCGTACCCTCGATCAGTTTGAGGTGAGTGTTACACCGACCGATTGAGGCCTGTCCATCTGTGGTCTGAGCCCCAGCAAAGGGGCGACGCGCCGGATCATTTCGGCGGCCACAGGCACGGCTGTCCAACCCGCTGTTCGCCGGTCTTCGCCCAATGTGTGAATTTCAGGTTCATCGAAGGTCACGACCAGCACGTATTCGGGATCATTCGCCGGAAACATCGTCGCAAAGGTCGAAATGACCTTGTCATCATAGTATCCGCCGCCCGCTGCGCGGGGTTTATCCGCCGTCCCGGTTTTCCCCGCAACCAAGTAGCCCGGCACGTCCCCAAATGACGCCGTCCCCCGCGACACCACCTGCCGCAACATGGACACCGATTGCCGCGCCACAGTTTCCGACATGACGCGTGGGCCGGGCGTTGGGGCCTCAGTCCGTAACAGTGTTGGTGTGACCAGTTCGCCCCCATTGGCGATGGTTGCATAGGCCCCTGCCAAATGTAGTGGTGATGCCGACAGCCCGTGTCCGTAGGAAATGGTCATCGCCGAAATCTCGGACCAATTGGGCGGCAGGAGCGGCTTGCCGGTGGGTGCTTCGACCATTTCGACGGTTGTTGGCTGGAAGAACCCGAGCGCGCCGAGGAAGTCCTTTTGCCGGTCGGCCCCGATCAGCATCGCGATCCGCGCGGTCCCGATATTTGACGATTCCACGATGACGTCTGTTGCTGACAGCTCTGGTCCGTAGTCGTGGAAATCACGGATCCGGAAACGTCCCCATGTCAGCGGCCCTTGCGTATCGATCATGGTGTTCGGATTGACGAGCCCCAGTTCCATTGCCTGTGCCACCGCGAAGATCTTAAAGGTAGACCCAAGCTCATAAACCCCTTGCACCGCGCGGTTGAACAGGGGGCTGTCGGATTGGTCCCCCTCTGTCAGCACCCGGGGCCGGTTGTTCGGATCAAAGTCGGGCAGTGACACCATTGAGATAATTTCGCCCGTTCTCACGTCCATCAGGATCGAGGTCGCCCCTTTGGCGTTCATGATCGACATGCCGCCTGCCAACACCTGTTCGGCGGCGGCTTGCACCGTCAAATCAAGCGAAAGCTCAAGCGGCGCGCCTTCATTGGCCGGATCGCGCAAGAACCCATCGAATTGCCGTTCAACACCCGCCACGCCAATGACTTCCGCGCTGGCCACCCCTTCGCGCCCGTAGCTGGCCCCTCCAAGGATGTGCGCTGCAATGGGTCCGTTTGGATAGAGCCGCATCTCACGCGGGCCGAACAGCAGCCCGGGGCTGCCGATGTCGTGCACCGCTTGCATTTGTTCGGGGCTAATCTGCCGTCTGATCCAAAGAAATTTACGCTCGCCAGTGAAGTCTTTGAGCAGTTCCTCTTCATCAAGTTCGGGGAAGATTTCAACCAGACCCCGGGCCGCATGGGCCGGGTCGATCATCTCGCGCGGGTGCGCATAGAGTGAGTGTGTAGCGAGATTTGTCGCTAGAATACGCCCGTTTCTATCAACGATATCAGCACGTTGCCCGATGATCGGGTTACCTGCCGCAGAGGCCCGCGGCTCTTCCGGCACTGACGATGCCAACGCCCCCATCCGCATCCCAATCGCGCCAAACGCCATGAAGAACGCAAGCCCCAGCACCAACAGCCGCCCTTCTGCACGTTGGCGTTGCTTGTCGGCCATTTCTTCGTGCCGTTTGCGCCGGTTCTCGGCTTCAATCGCATCGGGGTTTTCCCCCTTGGCCCGTGCCTTGAGGATACGGGCAAGTGGTCGTAGTGGTGCGCGCGTCATAGGTCGTTCTCCAACGCTTCGAGATCGTCAGAGGAGAGCTCAATCGGGTTCGTGATGGGTGCTATGGGCGGGATTGGATAGATGATCTGGTCAACGCCGGCGAAGGCATCGGGCATCAACGGCAGCAAGCCAAGCCGGTCGAAATTCAAATCCGCAAGGTCAGCCAGCCGGTCGGGCCGGTTCAGATAAGCCCATTCCGCCCGCAACATGCCCAGCCGCTCATGCGCCGCGCCGATCTGGGCGTGCAATATCCGGACTTCTTTGATCTCGGCCTGTGTCTTATAGTTTTCCTGATAGGCCCAAAACGCGAGCCCCATGACTGCAAGAGCGGCCATTACATAAAACAAACCACGCATCTACCTGCCCCCCTTCTTCTTTTTCATTGGCATCCCCAAGGCTGCCGGATCAATGTTTTCCGCAGGTGCATCGGTCCGGATCGCAACCCGCAATTTGGCCGACCGTGACCGCGGGTTTTCATCAAGTTCTGTTGCATCAGGCCCGATCGCCTTGCGCTTTTCGATCCGCCAGGCCGGGGTGATCTGTTCGACCTCGGGTGCATAGCGATTGGCGTTGGCCGTGTTGCCCGAGCGCGCTTGCAAGAACCGTTTGACCATCCGGTCCTCGACCGAATGGAACGTCACGACAGCCAGTTGCCCACCGGGTTTCAGCGCGCGTTCGGCGGCCATCAGACCCTCTGCCAATTCGCCATATTCGTTGTTGACGGCGATACGCAGCGCTTGGAACGTCCGCGTCGCAGGATGTGATTGGTTGGGCTTCGCACGTGGCAGGCAGCCTTCGACGATCTTGGTCAGTTGGCCTGTGGTTGTCACCGGGCGTGCCGCAACGATGGCCTTGGCGATCCGACGTGAGGCACGTTCTTCCCCGTAGAGATAAATGATATCGGCCAGTTCATTCTCATCCGCGTCATTGCATAAATCTGCAGCAGACACACCATTCTGGCTCATGCGCATATCCAGCGGGCCGTCCCGCATAAAGGAAAAGCCGCGTTCGGCGATGTCGAGCTGCATGGAGCTGACACCAAGATCGAGAACGACGCCGTCGAGATCAGAAGCGTATTCATCAAGCTTGGAAAACACACCCGCAACCGTCTCAATCCGGTCGCCAAAGTCGCCGATCCAATCTGCTGCCATCTCAAAGGCCAGTGGATCGCGATCAACGCCAATGACTTTTTCCGCCCCCGCGGCCAGCAATTCACGCGTGTAGCCGCCGTTTCCGAAGGTCCCGTCAAGCCAGACCCCCGAAACGGGCGAGACCGCTGCGATGAGCGGTCTAATCAGAACAGGAATGTGGGGCGCGGCAGCGACAGTCATGATCTACTCGTCCAATAGGATGAGCGGATCAAAGCCATCCTCCTGTGTGTCCAGCCATGCGTTCAAATCGCTTGAGACCTCTTCACTAAAGACGTCTGCTTTCCAGATCTCGAAGTGGTCACCAAGCCCGCCGAATGTCAGCTCTCCATCGGTGATACCCAACTTTTGCCGCTGTTTAAGCGGCATCACAGTGCGTCCGTCTTTATCAACATCCAACTTGATGGATTGGCCAATGATCAGGCGCTGCAATTTCTTCTTATTTGCAGACCCGCGCGGCATGGCATTGATCTGGGCCACAACCTTGTTGAACTCATCCACGGTATAACCGTGCAGTTCATTTTTCAGATGATCACCATAGAGAAGGTACATGCGTGGGGACAGTCCGGTGGTCCATTCGGGATCACCTGCTTCGAGCACACGACGAAAATCGGCCGGGATCGACATGCGCCCCTTGCCGTCCACCTTTTGGGTGTGTTCGCCTGTAAAACTCAGAACCACTGTCCCTCGGCCCTTACCTGACCCCCAAAAACTTTGCTTTAGATGTGAAAACGGCGGATTGATCTGCTGCCACTGATCAACCCGCCGCCTTCGTCCCATTTACTGGGAAGTCCGACTGCGCGTGCCACCTGGGGGGATGTCTGCTCGCTCACGCGCCGGATCTTGTTTCGGTAAGAGCGAAGCCTGTATGAAACCTGGCTTTGCCGGTTGGGGTTCTTAGCGCCCCGATTTGAAGTCTTGTTCGCCTTACCGTGTGACAGTTGTCGCACCACTTGGCTCACCGATCAACAACTTTCTGGGAATTCATGGAACTACATGGTGTTTTCTAAGGGTCGGCAAGACAAGATATGGGCTGAACAACTCCAAATTTTCAATAATTGTAGCGGATCATCTTATTTTCACCACAATATGTAGCGCATACTTGGGCGTTCCAGAAAATCCCATTTTTTTGCTGTTTTTTGCTCACCGCCCCCTCAAACTGCGTTGCCGCAGCAGAAATTACCAGAGAATCCCGCCCAAATCTTCGCAAATGTGATTCGGTTGCCACATAGATTCCATGTTTTCCCAAGAGCGGTAGGTGTTGCCCCGTTACCCGAAAGGTCTGAGCGAATTCGAGCCCCGCACCCACAAATCCAAAATCGACCCCAAGAATGTCGCGCAGCGGCCAGATCAGGCCACGGCGCTTCGATTGACTGGACCCAGTCCCGCAACCGAAAGGCCAACCGCATGCTTGTTCAAGACCTGATTGATCTAGACCGTTACCCCATTGCTACCCCGGGTCCAGCCCGCGACGCGCTGCTGGCGTCGGTACGCGCCGATTTGGCCCGCGATGGTTGCGCGGTGATTAAGCGCTTCCTGACCCCGGCTGGTGTTGCGGCGGCTGTGGCCGAGGCGGATGCGGTCGCAGATCAGGGCCATCGCAGCTATTCCCGCACCAACGCCTATTTCACCGCCGAGGACCCGAGCCTGCCAGAGGATGACCCCCGCCGCGCATTCTTTGACCGCTCAAACGCATTTATCGCGGCAGATCATTTTACCCACGACGGCCCGCTGCGCACCGTCTTTGATAGCGATGGATTTGATCCATTTATCCGCGACTGCCTACAGGAGCCGAAAGATCGCTTTTTCCGCTACGCCGACCCGCTGGCCGATGTGATTGTGAATGCAGCTGACGAAGGCAACGGCTTTCCCTGGCATTTTGATACGAATAATTTCACGGTCACGCTGGCCTTGCAGAATGCGGATGAAGGTGGCGCGTTTGAATATGCGCCGATGATCCGCAGCACGACGGATGAGAATTTCAGCGAGGTGTCCAAGGTGCTGGATGGGTCGTCTGATCGCATTGTCTCAATCGCATTAGAGCCGGGTGATCTGCAGTTGTTCAAAGGCCGCTATTCCCTGCACCGCGTCGCCCCGCTAAAAGGCCCGACCCCGCGTTATGTCGCGATCTTTTCCTATGTCGAGGCCCCGGGCATGGTTGGCAGCGTAGAGAGGACGCAGCAGCTATACGGCCGGACCCTACCGATCCACCACGAACGGGCCGGGCAGCGGGAAGATGCTTTGATTGACTAGCGCCAAATCCCTATAGTGCCTTATGCATTACAAATGCATCCACCATCCCCAACTGCGGGTGCTTGAATGCCTCGGGGATCGTCCCCACCGTTTGAAATCCCAGTTTGTGCCATAGCCGCACCGCCCCCGCGTTGCTGGCCAGGACGAAGTTGAACTGCATGGCACTATAGCCCAATGCGCGGGCCTGTTCCTGGCTGGCCTCGCACATTTGTGCGGCCAGCCCCTGCCCCCTCGCCTCGGGCGCTACGATGTACCCGCAGTTACAGATATGCGCACCACCTCCGGGCTGGTTGGTTCGAATATAGTAGGTACCTAAGGTCTGACCGTCTTTTTCGACGACATAGGTGGCACGGGCGGTGGTGATCCAGTAGGTCAGCGCTTCTTCTTTCGTGATGGCGGGGTCGACGGCATAGGTTTCGCCCGCGCGAAACACACCACGTAAAAGCGGCCAGATGGCATCAAAGTCCTCTGGCCCGGCCTTTCTGATCACGCCATACCGCCTTCGATGAAGCGGCGCGCCAGCTGGCGATAGCTTTCGGCCATCGGACTGTCGCCTGCCGCGATAGGTGTGCCGCCGTCCCCGGCCAGCCGCGTGTCCAAATCGATGGGGAGCGAGCCAAGGAAGGGTGCGCCGATCTTTTCCGCCTCGGCTGCGACACCGCCTTGGCCGAAGATATGCGTTTCATGCCCGCAGTTGGGGCAGCAGAAGGTCGACATATTCTCGATCAGCCCCAGAACCGGGGTTTTGAGCGTTGCAAACATATCGAGCGCTTTGCGCGCATCAATCAGCGCCACATCCTGCGGAGTGCTGACCACCACGGCCCCGGTCAGATGGGTTTTCTGGCAGAGCGTCAGCTGCACGTCCCCGGTCCCGGGCGGCAGATCGACGATCAGCACGTCGAGTTCCCCCCATTGCACCTGTCCCAGCATCTGTTGCAACGCCCCCATCAGCATCGGGCCGCGCCAGACCACGGCCTTGTCCGGGTCCACCATGAAGCCGATGGACATAACCGTCACGCCGTGGGCCTGTAGTGGAATGATCGTTTTGCCGTCCGGGCTGCCGGGGCGTTTGTTGATACCCATCATGCGCGGCTGGCTGGGCCCGTAGATATCCGCGTCAAGCAGGCCGACCCGCCGCCCTTCGCGTGCCAGCGCCACCGCGAGGTTTGAGGATACGGTCGATTTGCCCACCCCCCCTTTGCCGGACCCAATAGCCAGGATCCGGTCAACACCGGCAACCGGGGCCGGACCCGACTGCGGCGTGGGGTGGCGGCCGATCTTGAGGGATGGTGGTTCCGAAGGTGCAGGTGCTTTTGGTGCAGGGCCGTGGGCGGTTAAGACAACTGACACGCTTTGCACCCCCGGCAGGTCACAGACCAACTGTTCTGCAGCGCGGCGAACACCTTCCATCTTGGCAGCTTCGCCGGGATCAGCAGCCTCGATAACAAACCGCACCGCCCCGTCTTCAATTTGCAAGGCCCGGATCATATCGCGCGCAACCAAATCATCCCCACCCGGCAAAGTGAGTCGGGATAGTGTGCTTAAAATTTCATCACGCGTTATTGGCATTCCTGGCCCTTTTTTTGAAAAATGATCAAATTCCAGCCAATAACTGGCATGATTTGGGCAAAGCGCAAGTGTTCGCGCATCGGCGGGCACGATTACGGCGAATTGGTGACAATAGGTCAACAGTGCTTATGCAAATTCCGCATAGCAGCATTGCGGAAACGAGCATTGTGCAACTGCAGCATAATCATACATATTCGTTGCAACAGGAACAGAATGGTTCCGCCGAATTGAGAAAGAAAAGAGCAAATGGCTTTTAATACCGATACATCCTTTGCAGGCTCTTCCTTTGTTGACCGTTTCGCAGCGCTTCGCGCTGTCTGGGCCGAGAAAGCCGAAAAGCGCAAAGTTTACCGTACAACGCTGGCTGAGCTGGAAAGCTTGTCAAACCGTGATCTTTCAGACCTTGGCATGAGCCGGGCAATGATCAAATCCGTCGCAATCGAAGCTGCGTATGGTCACTGAATTCAAGAATCGGATCTGCCTCCTCCTCCCAGTAGGGCAGATTTGACCGACCCCGCGCTCTCTCCTCCTCCCTGAGCAAAGGGTCATTAATAAGGTGGCGGCATCCACCTCCTCCCGGATGTCGCCACTTTTTAACAGTTTCGGAACCGCCCACCTCCTCCCGGGTTGGAACCGATTATACCGCAGGCAGCGCTCACCTCCTCCCGAGCAATGTCAGCGAGGACGCGCCTTGCTTCTTCTCCTCCCGAGACGCAAGGGGGCGCTGATAATAAAAGCGGTCATGCCCACCTCCTCCCGGGCATGACCGTTTTTTTATGTCTGGGCTACGGAGCGCTTGACCGGTTTGCCCCCGATCTGCCGATTTTCCGTGCGGGAGCTAAACTCGGCTTTCGGGAAACGACAAAGTTGCCTCTGAAATCACAATCCGAACAGGGCTTTCCGTCTACAATCAAGCGCTACTATGTATATTTTGCATCTGGCTTTCGGTCGTGCACTTGGCACTGTACCAAAACTATTCTAAACGGCTTCATTCCGGTCGCAGCCTACCCGGATATCAAAACAAGGGTTCAAAATGAAAACGATTGTCATCTGCTCCGGCGGGCTCGATTCAGTGTCACTTGCGCATATGGTTGCGCAGAAACAGCAACTGACCCGCCTTGTGTCCTTCGACTATGGCCAACGCCATCGCAAGGAATTGGACTATGCCGCGATGTGTGCGAAACGGCTTGATGTCCCTCACGATGTTATTGATCTGCGCGGGATTGGTGCGGCGCTTACTGGCTCTGCCCTGACCGATGATATTGATGTCCCCGATGGGCATTACGAAGAAGACAGCATGCGCGTCACCGTCGTGCCAAACCGCAATGCGATCATGCTGGCAGTGGCCTTTGGCGTAGCGGCTGCAAACGACGATCAAGCCGTGGCGACGGCGGTGCATGGCGGTGATCACTTTATCTATCCCGATTGCCGGCCTGCTTTTACCGAAGCCTTTGACGCCATGCAAAAAGCCGCCCTTGATGGCTATGCGGATGTGTCGCTTTATACGCCTTTCGTTCATCGCACAAAAGCTGACATCGTCACACAAGGGGCGCTTCACGACACGCCCTTTGCAGAAACGTGGTCCTGTTACAAAGGTGGCGACACCCATTGCGGTCGCTGTGGCACTTGCGTGGAACGGCGCGAAGCGTTTCATCTAGCGGATGTCATGGACCCCACGATTTATGCTGACCCTGATTTCTGGGTTGCGGCGATCGCTAAGAAGGATCGTGGCTAATGTATCGGATCACAAAAGAATTCCACTTCTCAGCCTCCCACCAACTTTCCCATCTGCCCGATGATCACCAGTGCGCGCGACTGCATGGGCACAACTACATTGTTATTGTGGAACTCGCCTCAACGACGCTCAATAGCGATGGGTTTATACGCGACTATGGAGAGCTGAAACCGCTCAAGACCTATATCGACGACACGTTTGATCATCGTCATCTGAATGACGTTCTGGACGTGCCTTCAACCGGCGAAAATATGGCCCGCCATTTCTATGATTGGTGTGCCGCCATTTGGCCGGAAACAACCGCGGTAAAGGTGAGCGAGACACCCAAAACTTGGGCCGAGTACCGCCCATGAGCCAGTTACGCATCGCAGAAATTTTCGGTCCAACGATACAAGGCGAGGGCGCCTTGATCGGCGAACCCACTGTCTTTGTGCGCACAGGCGGTTGCGATTATCGCTGCGCATGGTGTGATAGTCTGCATGCGGTGGATTCCGCTTATCGCCACACTTGGGCCGCGATGGGCACCGATGCCGTTTGGGCCGAAGTACAGCGCTTGTCCAAGGGCAGGCCACTGACTGTGTCACTGTCGGGTGGCAATCCAGCCATCCAAGATTTTACGCAATTAATCGCGCTTGGCCATGCAGACGGCTACCGCTTTGCCTGCGAAACCCAAGGGTCGATTGCAAAGCCATGGTTTGGCGATCTCGACATGTTGGTTCTAAGCCCAAAACCACCTTCAAGCGGCGAAGTCGTTGTTTGGGACGCGTTTGATGCATGCCTGCGCGCGGCCAAAGAGGCAGACAGCACCGTCATGAAGATCGTGATCTTCGACGAGACGGATTACGCTTGGGCGCAAGAGGCGGCGGGCAAATACCCCCAATTGCCTCTGTTCCTACAACCCGGCAATCTTGAGTTCGATCCCGAAGTCGCGCTTCATCCTCAGGTTCTGGCGGACAAGCTGTTGTGGTTGGTCGATAAGACAATGCACGATGGCTGGTTCGCACCGCGAATTTTGCCGCAGTTGCACGTCCTGCTTTGGGGAAACAAACGCGGGGTCTGACCCGCTCAAGGAGACAGCGATGGAAACGATTTACAGTGATTTAAAACAATTGGGCGGCCAAACCGACCTGCCGACGTCGCCCGAAGATGCGGTGCTTGAACGTGTCTCAAATCCTCAAGCCGACGTGGCCTATTGCGTACGTTTCACGGCGCCTGAGTTCACGTCGCTTTGTCCCATGACTGGTCAACCTGACTTTGCCCATCTGGTGCTTGATTATGTACCGGGCGAATTTTTGGTCGAATCCAAATCGCTCAAGCTGTTCTTAGGATCCTACCGTAATCATGGGGCCTTCCATGAAGACTGCACTATATCTATTGCGCGGCGATTGGTCGATTTACTAAATCCCCAATGGTTGCGGATCGGCGGTTACTGGTATCCGCGTGGCGGCATTCCAATCGACGTGTTCTGGCAAACCGGCTCGATGCCCGAAGGCGTGTGGATCCCCGACCAAGGCGTACCACCTTATCGTGGCAGAGGGTGAGCGTTATAGAAGTAGCGCTGCGTCTGAAGCCCATCGAGAACGGCCATTTCTCAAATTCTTACCCCCGCGTATCTTTAGGTGACCCCATCACCATATAGCTGGTGATCGACCGCACATGCGGTACGGTGCCTAAGATATCTGTATGGAAAGCCTTATACGCGGGCAAATCCGCCACTTCGACCCGCAGCATATATTCAAACGCCCCCGCCACATTGTGGCATTCGGTCACCTGATCCGCCCGCTGCATGGCAGTTTCAAATCCAAGCTGAGCGTCCTTGGTGTGCTCTGCCAACCCCACAGCCACATAAACAACATAGGCCCGCCCGGTCTGCCCCGGATCCAACCGGGCGCGATAACCTTTGATCACTCCTGCCCGCTCCAGCTCTTGCACCCGTCGCAGGCAGGCGGAGGGCGATAGTCCAACCTTATCGGCCAGTTGCAGATTGCTGATCCGTCCATCATGGGACAGTTCGCGCAATATTTTGTCGTTCAATTGATCAATCTTCGTCATTGATTGCGATCTTAATTCAGCATGGCACAATTTGGCAATTTCATTGTGTCATTTGCCGCCTATTATTGCGCAATGACTTATGAAATCCTCATTGCGTTGATCGGCTTTGCCTTTGCCAGTTCGATCACACCCGGCCCCAATAACCTGATGCTCATGGCATCGGGAGCGAATTACGGGCTGTGGCGCACTGTCCCACATATGTTGGGGATATCGTTGGGTCATGCATTTATGGTGGTGATGGTTGGTGTTGTCTTGCTCCGCGTGTTTGAGGCCTATCCGGTTTTGAACATCGCCCTGAAAGTGTTGAGCGCCGCGTATATGCTATGGCTCGCTTGGAAAATCGCCAATGCCGTCGCCCCTGAGGCGAAAGAGGTGACTGGTAAACCGTTTACCTTTTTGCAGGCGGCGGCGTTTCAATGGGTCAACCCCAAGGCGTGGTTTATGGCGATCACGGCCATCAGTGCATACGCCCCGCAAGGGCAAGGTATTTGGGTGGGCTCGTTGATCGTGGCTGCGGTGTTTTCGGCAACAAACCTTCCGTCAGTGACAGTCTGGGCTTGGCTAGGCGTTCAAGTGCGTCGCTGGTTGGGCTCTGCCGGGCGCCTGCGCGTGTTTAACGTGACAATGGCCGTGTTATTGGTTTTGTCGCTCTATCCAATGCTGAAAGGGTGACCTGATGGGTCTGTTGATAAATGGCCAATGGGAAAACACCACCGATAATGAGATCAAGCGCGGTGCGTTTGTCCGAACAAAAGTTACGTTTGGCGCGGCCATTGACCAGACGACCCAAAGCCGGTTGTTAGACGCGCCTGATGCGTTTGCGCTTATTGCATCCCCAAGTTGCCCTTGGTCGCATGCCGCGACGCTTACTTGGGTCTTGAAAGGATTGTCCGATAAGATCACCTATCAGCGCGCCATCGGCCCCCGCGTCCAAGGTTATGCGCTTGATCCTACGGGGCCTGTCGCACAATCATTAGGGGCAGCACATGCGCACCAACTTTATACGGCGACCCGTTCAGACTATACCGGACGCGTCACGGTTCCCATCCTTTGGGATATCCCCGAGCAGCGCATTATCTGCAACGAATCTACACATATTATCAAAGCATTGGACGCATTCGGGGAAGGTCCAAAGCTGTGCCCAGACAATGCGGCACCTGCGCTATCGGTCTATTTATCCAAAATATATGACGGCCTGTCCAACGCGGTTTACCGTGCCGGGCTAGCCCAACGACAGGATGTATATGACACAGCCGTCGATCAGGTTTTTGAGACCATGGCTGATCTGGACAGGCATCTTTCTGATCGCCGATTTTTACTGGGCGAATCTCTTACCGTGGCCGACCTGCGCCTTTTCGCAACGCTTGTCCGTTTTGATACGGTCTATGTCACGCATTTTCGCTGCACCCGCCACCGCCTGACTGAATTTGAAAACCTTTGGCTGCACACACGCAGGATCTACAACATGCCCGGGGTTGCAGACACTGTCGACTTTGACGAAATCATGCGTGGGTACTTTCTGAACGATGGCGATCACAATCCGCGCGGTATTGTCAGCCAGCCGCCTGCGATTGATTGGTCGTTGCCTTAGAACGGCACGTCGTTCGCCTGCTCAGCGCTGACAATAAATCGCGCCACCACGTGTTTTGACCCCGCCTTGTCGAATTCGATGACCAGTTTGTCCCCTTCGATCCCCATCACTTCGCCGTAGCCGAATTTTTGGTGGAACACCCGGTCGCCTTCGGTGAAGGCGCTGACCGCATCTAGATCGATGGTCATATTCCGCGCTTCAGAAGGCATCGACATGCCCCGTTGCTGGCTTCTGCTTTGCAGCCGTTTCCAACCCGGCGAGTTATAGACATCTGCCTTATGCGCCTTTTCATGTAGGTCTGATCCCATCATACCTTGTGTCGCGGGTGAGGCTGCCGCTGCCCCGTAGCCGCCGCCGTACAGTCCCGGGGGCGTCAGTACCTCAACATGATCTTGCGGCAATTCGTCGATGAAGCGCGATGGCATTTGCGATTGCCATTGCCCGTAGACCCGTCGGTTTGCGGCGAATGATATCGTGCAGATTTCCTCTGCCCGGGTGATGCCCACGTAGGCCAAGCGTCGTTCTTCCTCGAGCCCCTTGACCCCGCTTTCATCCATGGATCGTTGCGACGGGAACAGCCCGTCTTCCCAGCCAGGAAGGAACACGGCGGGGAATTCGAGGCCCTTGGCCGCGTGCAGGGTCATAATGCTGACCTTCTCACCCTGCTCTTCTTGTTCGTTGTCCATGATCAGGCTGACGTGTTCGAGGAACCCTTGCAGGTTTTCGAAGTTTTCCAGCGCTTTGACCAGTTCTTTGAGGTTTTCGAGCCGCCCAGGTGCCTCGGGCGTTTTGTCATTTTGCCAGAAACCGGTGTAGCCGGATTCGTCCAATATCATCTCGGCCAGTTCGACATGGGTGTCTGCCTCGGACCGAACCTGCGCCGCCCAACGATCAAGTCCGTCAACCAGAATGGTCAGTTCTTTCAGCCCCTTACCGCCCAACAGTTTGCCCAGACAGACAAGCCGCGCGCCTTCGACCAAGGACACACCATTGGAGCGGGCAGTTTCGTGAATCTTTTGCACTGCCTTGTCGCCGAGGCCACGCTTGGGCGTATTGACGATCCGCTCGAACGCCAGATCATCCTCGGGGCTGACGGCCAGCCGGAAATAGGCCATGGCGTCCCGAATTTCCATGCGTTCGTAGAAACGCGGCCCGCCAATGACCCGGTAGGGCAGCCCGATGGTCAGGAACCGATCTTCAAACGCGCGCATCTGGTGCGATGCCCGGACAAGGATGGCCATGTTATCAAGGCTCATCGGGTGCATGCCGCGCGTACCGCGCTGCATCGCCTCGACCTCTTCGCCAATCCAGCGCGCCTCTTCTTCTCCGTCCCAATGACCGATCAGGCGGACTTTTTCCCCGTCCTCGCGGCTGGTGAACAAGGTCTTGCCGAGCCGGCCTTTGTTGGCCGCAATCACCCCAGAGGCGGCGGCGAGGATATGCGGCGTCGAACGGTAGTTTTCCTCCAGCCGAACGACATGAGCACCGGGGAAATCTGCCTCAAACCGCAGGATATTCCCCACTTCGGCCCCGCGCCAGCCGTAGATGGATTGGTCGTCATCGCCCACGCAGCAAATATTTTTGTGCCCGCCCGCAAGCAACCGCAGCCACAAATATTGGGCGACGTTTGTATCTTGGTATTCGTCCACGAGGATGTAGCGGAACCACCGTTGGTATTGCTCCAACACGTCCGGGTGGGTTTGGAAGATTGTGACCATGTGCAACAGGATGTCGCCAAAATCCACGGCGTTCAGGTCGCGCAGGCGGGATTGATAGGCCGCGTAAAGCTCCACCCCTTTGTGATCAAATGCCCCGCTATCGGCAACAGGGACCTTGTCGGGCGTGTAAGCCTTGTTCTTCCAGCCATCGATGATGCCCGACAGCATGCGCGGCGGCCAGCGTTTTTCATCAATCCCGGTCGCCTGAATAAGCTGTTTCATCAGCCGGATTTGGTCGTCGGTGTCCAGGATAGTGAAGTTAGACTTCAAATTAACCAGTTCGGCATGCCGCCGCAGCAATTTCGCGCAAACCGAGTGAAAGGTGCCCAGCCACGGCATCCCTTCAACCGCTTCGCCCATATGGCTGCCGATCCGCGTCTTCATCTCGCGCGCGGCCTTATTGGTGAAGGTCACGGCCAGAATTTCATGCGGCCTTGCAGTGCCTGTCGCCAGCAAATGGGCAATACGCGATGTCAGCGCCTTGGTTTTGCCGGTCCCTGCCCCGGCCAGCATCAAAACCGGACCGCTCAGCGTCTCAACGGCTTCGCGTTGCGCCGGGTTCAGCCCCTCGAGATGGGTCATGGCAGGCCGCGCCATGGCCTGTTGGCTTAGCGGGACGGCGGCCTCGAAGGCATCATCTTCGGAGAAATTGCTCATCGTGCAAACTTAGCCCGAAATCTTGGGCAGGAAAACCCCTTGTTCTTCTAATGTTCCCCACGTTGACTTCGCCCTTTCCCAAGGTAACGTCGCGCCTATGACTTTGCACAGCCGCTACCCCGCCATTTCCGACCTCAAAGCCCGCGCCCGCCGCCGGATTCCGCATTTTGTTTGGGAATACTTGGATAGTGCGACCGGGATCGAGGCCACGCAGGCCCGCAACCGTGCGATGTTGGATCAGGTCATGCTGGACCCATCCATCTTGCATGGAGAATTTGAGCCGGATTTGTCGACCACATTTCTGGGCAAGACCTTTCCGCTGCCCATTGGCATAGCACCTGTTGGTATGTCAGGTCTGATCTGGCCAGGTGCCGAGCAGATGTTGGCCCGGACCGCAGCAACTGAGAACATCCCCTACACCCTGTCCACTGTGGCCAGCCAGTTGCCCGAGGACGTCGGCCCGCATGCCGGTGAGCACGCCTGGTTCCAGCTTTATCCACCCCGTGATCCGGATATTCGCGATGATATTTTGAAGCGCGCAAAGGCATCAGGGTTCACGACACTTGCTTTGACGGTGGATGTCCCCGTTGCCTCGCGCCGCGAACGTCAGACCCGTGGCGGGCTGACCAACCCGCCGAAATTGACGCCCCGGTTGGCGATGCAGGCAGCGCAATGCCCTGCTTGGTTGAATGGCATTCGTAAGACCGGCATGCCCCGGTTACGCCTCATGGAGAGCTATTCCGAGAACCGCAGCGCACTGCCCTCGAACCAGCATATTGGCTATCTGATGCGGACCTCGCCGGATTGGGATTATTTCAAGGCGCTTCGGGATGTTTGGGACGGACCGCTGATCGTGAAGGGCGTGAACCGGCCCGATGATGCCGCCCGTTTGACGGATGAAGGGGCGGATGCCATCTGGGTCAGCAATCACGCGGGCCGGCAGTTTGACGGTGGACCTGCAACGATTGAAACGCTGCCAGGTGTGCGGGCCGCAACCACTTTGCCGGTGATCTTTGACAGCGGCATTGAAGGCGGGCTTGATGTGCTGCGCGCACTAGCACTCGGTGCTGACTTTGTCATGTTGGGCCGCGCGTTTCATTATGGTTTGGGGGCACTCGGGGAACCCGGTGCCGCCCATGTTTTAGACATCCTGCGGCAGGACATGATCAGCAATATGGGGCAATTGGGCACAAAAACGCTCAGATTCCTGCCGAATTGCCTGCGAGTTACCCAGTAATCGTTATAGACGCCCCTAGCCATCCGCAGTAGGAATGCTGCAACTGCGAAGGGGACGATTATGACCGACTTTAACAAAATTCTGATTGCCAACCGGGGCGAGATTGCGATCCGCATCATGCGTGCCGCCAACGAGATGGGCAAAAAGACCGTCGCCGTATTCGCCGAAGAGGACAAGCTGGGCCTGCACCGTTTCAAGGCTGACGAAGCCTATCGCATTGGCGAAGGCATGGGCCCGGTTGCCGCCTATCTGAGCATCGAAGAGATTATTCGCGTCGCCAAGATGGCCGGTGCTGATGCGATCCACCCCGGCTACGGCCTGCTGTCGGAAAACCCCGAGTTTGTGGATGCCTGTGCGGCCAATGGCATCACCTTCATCGGCCCCAAGGCCCAGACCATGCGCGAACTGGGCGATAAGGCCAGCGCCCGTCAGGTCGCCATTGCTGCCGGTGTGCCCGTCATCCCCGCGACAGATGTGCTGGGCGACGATATGGCCTTGATCAAGAAACAAGCGGCGGAAGTGGGGTATCCCCTGATGCTGAAGGCCTCTTGGGGTGGCGGCGGTCGCGGGATGCGTCCGATCATGTCCGAGGACGAGCTGGAAGAGAAAGTGCTGGAAGGCCGCCGTGAAGCAGAGGCAGCCTTTGGCAACGGCGAGGGTTATCTGGAAAAGATGATCATCCGCGCCCGTCACGTTGAGGTGCAGATCTTAGGCGACACCCATGGTGCCATGTACCATCTATGGGAGCGCGACTGCTCGGTGCAACGCCGCAACCAAAAGGTGGTCGAGCGCGCCCCTGCCCCCTATCTGTCCGGCACCCAGCGTGAGCAGCTCTGTAATCTGGGCAAGAAAATCTGCCAGCATGTGAACTACGAATGCGCCGGTACGGTCGAATTCCTGATGGATATGGACAGCGGTGAGTTTTACTTCATCGAGGTCAACCCCCGTGTGCAGGTAGAACACACCGTCACCGAAGAAGTTACAGGCATCGATATTGTCCGCGCCCAAATTCTGATTGCAGAGGGCAAATCGCTGGTTGAGGCCACAGGTTGTGCCAGCCAATACGATGTCAAACTGGATGGTCATGCGCTGCAATGCCGGGTCACGACTGAAGATCCACTGAACAACTTTATCCCCGATTACGGCCGTATTCAGATGTACCGCTCTGCCACGGGTCCGGGCATCCGTCTGGATGGCGGCACGGCCTATTCGGGCGCTGTGATCACCCGTTATTACGATAGCTTGCTGACGAAAGTCACCGCCCGCGCGCCCACGCCTGAGATGGCGATTGCCCGGATGGACCGTGCCTTGCGTGAATTCCGTATTCGCGGTGTGTCCACCAATATTGCCTTTGTGGAAAACTTGCTGAAGCATCCGACGTTCCTCAGCAATGAATACCACACGAAATTCATTGATGAGACGCCCGATCTGTTCAATTTCTCAATGCGCCGTGACCGGGCCACGAAAATCCTGACCTATATCGCGGATATCACCGTGAACGGGCATCCCGAGACAGCGGGGCGGCCCCGTCCAGCCGCTGATGTGCGGCCACCGAAACCACCCGTGAAACCAACAACCGATGTGACCCCCGGCACCCGCAATATTCTGGACGAGTTCGGGCCCGAAGCCGTGGCCGATTGGATGCGTGAGCAGAAACAGCTGCTGATCACCGACACTACAATGCGCGACGGGCACCAATCTTTGTTGGCAACCCGCATGCGGTCTATCGATATGATCAACGCGGCCCCGGCCTATGCCACCAATATGAGCCAGCTTTTCAGTGTTGAATGCTGGGGTGGTGCCACCTTTGACGTGGCCTACCGGTTCTTGCAGGAATGCCCGTGGCAGCGTTTGCGCGACATCCGCGCGGCGATGCCAAATATCATGACGCAGATGTTGCTGCGCGCCTCAAACGGGGTGGGTTATACCAACTATCCCGACAATGTAGTGCAGAGCTTTGTGGCACAGGCCGCAACGTCCGGTGTTGATGTGTTCCGCGTTTTCGACAGCTTGAACTGGGTTGAAAATATGCGCGTCGCAATGGATGCGGTGATCAAGGCCGAAAAGGTTTGTGAGGGCACGATTTGCTATACCGGCGATCTGATGGACCCGGCACGGTCGAAGTATGACTTGAAATACTACGTGGGCATGGCGAAAGAGCTTGAGGCGGCTGGGGCCCATGTTCTGGGCCTGAAGGATATGGCGGGTTTGATGAAGCCTGCAGCAGCCACTGCGTTGGTTAAGGCGCTGAAAGAAGAAACAAACCTACCGATCCACTTCCATACACATGATACCTCGGGTGCGGCGATTGCCACAGTGCTGGCCGCAACGGCAGCAGGTGTGGATTGTGTGGATGCGGCGATGGATGCGCTGTCAGGGAATACGTCCCAACCAACGTTGGGGTCGATTGTCGAAGCGCTGCGTGGCGACACCCGTGATACCGGGCTAGACGTGACCGCCATTCGCGAAATCAGCAACTATTTTGAGCAGGTCCGCGAGCATTACGCCGCCTTCGAATCTGGTTTGCAGGCCCCTGCGTCCGAAGTGTACCTGCACGAGATGCCAGGTGGGCAGTTTACCAACCTCAAGGCGCAGGCTCGGTCTTTGGGGCTGGAAGAGCGCTGGCATGAGGTGGCCCAGACCTATGCGGATGTGAACCAGATGTTCGGGGATATCGTGAAGGTGACCCCGTCGTCGAAAGTGGTTGGCGACATGGCACTGATGATGGTCAGCCAAAACCTGACCCGCGCTCAGGTCGAAGACCCCGAGGTTGATGTGGTCTTTCCCGATAGCGTTGTTGACATGATGCGCGGTTCTTTGGGGCAACCCCCGGGTGGCTGGCCGAAGGCAATCCAGAAAAAGATCATGAAGGGTGAAAAACCGTTCAAAGACCGCCCGGGCAAGGCGTTGAAACCGGTGGACCTTGACGCGACACGCGCGGATTTGTCGGCGCAGCTGGACGGCATGACGCTCGATGACGAGGATCTGAACGGCTATCTGATGTACCCCAAGGTGTTCCTTGATTATGCGCGCCGCCACCAGACATATGGCCCCGTACGAACGCTTCCGACACGCACCTTCTTTTACGGGATGGAACCGGGCGAAGAAATCGTGGCCGAGATTGACCCCGGCAAGACCTTGGAAATTCGCCTGCAAGCCGTTGCGGATATGAACGAAGACGGCGAAGTGAAGGTCTTCTTTGAACTGAACGGCCAGCCGCGCACGATCCGGGTGATGAACCGCCTTGCTGCCGCAGACAAGGTTCTGCGCCCCAAGGCCGAGGTCGGCAACCCTAACCACATTGGCGCCCCGATGCCCGGCGTTGTGGCAACGGTTGCAGCTGTCGTTGGCAAGGAAGTCAAAGAAGGCGATCTGCTGCTGACCATCGAAGCGATGAAGATGGAAACCGGCATCCATGCCGAACGGGATGCGGTTGTGAAGGCCGTGCATGTGCAGGCTGGGGGCCAGATTGATGCCAAGGACCTGTTGGTAGAGTTTGAATGATGCGCAACATAGTCCGTCCTTTCGCTCTGATCATCAGCCTTGCCAGTGCAGCCGCTGCACAGACGGAAGATGGGCTTTCTAAGTTTTCCGCTGGTGACGCGACCATGAACACTGCCATCGTGGCCGCGCAGGAGAGCTTGCCGCTTTTCCTGTGTGAAGGCGTCGATAAAGAAGGGTATGGGCCCGAAGATAGCTTTCTTAAGGTTCGCGTACCTGTCGAAAGCAATGAAATGACCCATGAAATTATCTGGATCGGCCCTTTTGCCGCCTGGGATGGTGAGAACTTCGCTGGCTTTTTGGCAAACCAGCCTGTTGCAATGCCTGGTCTCAATCAGGGTGATCAATTGGATTTCACGCTTGATATGATCGTCGATTGGAGCTGGTATCACCCCTCTGGCGCCACCTACGGCCACTACACCACGCGCGTGATCTACGCACAGGAAGGGCTAGACGACGCATTGGCGGAGCTTGGTGACCGTCCCTATCTAGATAGCTGGTCATGTGACTGAACGCAGTGCGAAGTGCCGACGTTCACCATAAGTCGGCGCCGCACCGGCCGTAGCGCCGAGTGACATTTTGCCGGCCCGTGACGTCGGCGCGAACCAGATTATTGCAAAACCCCGCTGGTTGCGCTTACGCAACTGGCTGAAACTTGCCTTTCACACCTTTGTTGCACGTCGTTTTCTTCCCAGCGATAGAGTGTGCCTTTCCCAAGACTGTGGCCCGTTCGTTGGGACTTATGGCAACGAATTCATAGACTTTCGTGCCGTTTTGCGTGCGTCCACCAACAACCGACTGCAGATCACCCAAACATCGTTGAGCGGAAAATCGCCTGCGGTTGCATCGGACCCTATCTATGCACTTGCGAATTGCATTTCTGAGATACTAGCATACTAGTCGTTCAGACTAACGATTTCTGCTTGTTTCTAACGATCATCGTAACGCGGATGAGGGAGAAACCAATAGAATGCCGTGGAATTTCAATACGATCGACTTGAGCGACTGGAAGATCAACCTGCCGGTTGATTCTGATTATGTAGACGGTAACGGGAACAACCCCCTAGACGGAAATTCCGTCGAATTGGTGGGTGATGAATGGGAGGGATATGAGGACGGAGAATTCGTCTATTATGACCAAAGTGCAGGGGGAATTGTATTTTCAACCCCTGTGGTTGGAGCAACGACCGGTGGTTCGGGCTATACGCGCACCGAACTGCGGGAAATGGACGAGACCGGCGAGGATGAAATCGCCTGGGAGATCGAGGACGGAGGAACCCTTTCGGCCACGCTCAAGCTAACCGAAATTGCGCAGGAGGACGATGGTGACCCCGCCCGCGTCATTGTTGGCCAAATTCACGGCGAAGATGATGAGCTAGCCCGACTTTACGTCGATAGCAGTGGTCTGGTCTATTTCGCCAATGAAATCACCGGAAGCGATGGCGAAGAGCGCTTTTTCAAGATGGTGAATGCGGATGGTGAACTTGCAGACATCTCGGTCGGCGAGACATTTTCCTACATCATTGACGTCGTTGATGATCGATTGATTGTGCAGGTCTATGCTGATGGCGAGGTCTATTCTGCGGGTAATATCGCTTATGACTTCGACACAAATGCGGGCGACACAAACTATCTGGTCGATGATGGCACCCGGCTTGATCCCACCGTGATCGCGGATGATTGGTTTGACGATACCTTCTACTTCAAAGCGGGCGTCTACCAAGGGGTGAACCAAAACGACGGTCATTTCGCCGAAGGCAGCGGGCAAACGACAGCCATTTTCTATGATATCGACGTCTCACATGTTGAAGGTGAGGGCCGTGACGCTTGGCTGGGTGAAGGAACCGGAGGCCCACCAAACCCGCCAAGCACGGGCGAAACCTTTGAAGGAACGGGCAGTGCCGACACCTACACCGGCACATCCGGTGACGATACGATCAACGGCAACGGCGGCGGCGACGATCTGCGCGGCGGCGGTGGTGACGACGACATCAGCGGCGGCGGCGGATGGGATGAAATCCGCGGCGGCAGTGGTGATGATGAGTTGCGCGGCAATCGTGGCAACGATCTGGTCAAAGGCGAGGATGGCGATGACGAAATCCACGGCGGATCCGGAAGCGATGAGCTCTGGGGCAATGCTGGTGACGATGTCATTTATGCAGGTCGTGGGGCCGATTGGCTGAAAGGTGGAAATGGCGCAGACACCTATGTGTTCCAATACCTTGATGGGGTCGACACGATTGCTGATTTCAGCACCTCAAATGGCGACCTGATCGACCTGCAAATGATCCTGGATGACGCTACAGGCCTGAACAGCAGCAATGCGCTGTCGGACGGCTACATCGACCTGCGCCAGACTGGTGACGACACCCGTGTCTACATCGACCTTGACGGCGAAGGCAGTGGGGCGGCCGTGCATGCGCTGACCCTATTGGATGAAACTGCGTCTGGCCTTGGCCTGGACGACTTTATCATCGCATAAAACCGGCGCCCTCTTTCCTCCAGAGGAAACTGGCAACGAAAGCCGTGGCACAACGCGTGTCGCGGCTTTTTTTTACAATGCGGGCAATTGATTGTCCTGGCGGCACCGGGCTAAGTTCGCCGCAGGTCTGACGCGGAAAGCGAAACAGAACATCTTGAAAACAGCCGAACCGGGACGGTAACAATGACACCGAAACTAAGTGTGGCTTTAGCGGGTATGCTGTTGGGCGGGGCAAGCGCCAGCGCGCAGAGCCTTGCAGAATGCCCCCGCACTCAGATCGATCGCACAGGTTCAGAAATGGCGCAAGACACCTGGCCTTTGGCGCTTGAGAAGCTGTTGGATGTTGAAACTCAGGATCATACCGTCTTTGGCGCAACAGTCATTCTACCTTATGAGAGGGCCGACGGAAGCCAATGCCTAGCCACGCAAACACTGCATCACTTCGCCCGTGATGAGGGCGGCACGGTCTGGGCGTCTATCGTGCCGAGCAGCCGCGCCTATGGCTATGTGCTTGGTAATCGTGATCGCGTACCCGTTGAAGTCACGTCCGTTATGGACTGGTCTTATGCACCAGACTTCGGTGGGCCGGTTTATGGCAAGTTTGCGCCCCGCGCTCTGGACGAAACCGAACGGGAGAGGCTCTACCAGCATTTGTTGCTCAGCGAACAGCCTCTGCCATCCGCGTGGCGCGAATGATGGCAAAGGGTATTGCTATGTTCCAGATGACGTCCCTCTCTGTTTTTCAATTTTCCGCATTTGAAGGGTGAAATCTGATGGGTCAGCATCTCGCATTCTTATCACTGTTGGTGCCGGACTATGATGCGGCCATCGCCTATTACACCCACGCCCTGGGATTTGAACTGATCGAGGATACCGACTTGGGCGGCGGCAAGCGCTGGGTCAAAGTCGGGCCAAAGGGCGCGCAAACGGTATTCTTGCTTGCCCAAGCCGCGTCACCCGCGCAATCGGCAGCTATCGGGCACCAAGGCGGTGGCCGGGTCTGGTTGTTTCTTGCAACAGATGATTTTGATGGTGATCACACCCGCATGTTGGCCAAAGGTGTCCTGTTTGAAGAGCAACCGCGCCATGAGCCCTATGGCAAGGTCGCAGTATTTGTTGACACATTTGGGAACCGATGGGACCTGATCCAGTTTGCGGAAGGGGTCATTTCGTAAACGGCGTGTCCTGAGTGATCTGCATCATTGAGAGATTGGGCCCCTACCCCGAAAAAAACTGCTCAGACACCGCTTTTGGCCTTGCGCACTCTGTGAAGTCTTTATAAATCAGCCCTCACGAAACGGATGCGGGCGTAGCTCAGGGGTAGAGCGAAACCTTGCCAAGGTTTAGGTCGTGAGTTCGAATCTCATCGCCCGCTCCAATTCGGCCTCTTTTGAGGTATGGCATCACGAAAGTGACTAAAGCAAAATTCACTGATGAATAGATGTTCGACCCGGCGCATGCGCAGGGTAGGAACGGCTTTCCCTGGCGCAGCCCCATTCGCCCGAAGCTATAACGCTCGTTCGCTTTGGACTTTT
Organism: uncultured Paracoccaceae bacterium; assembly: GCA_947501555.1. Lineage (GTDB taxonomy): Bacteria > Pseudomonadota > Alphaproteobacteria > Rhodobacterales > Rhodobacteraceae > Yoonia. The sequence goes on along the minus strand of CANMWG010000001.1, from coordinate 178,437 downwards.
TGTGGGGTTAGGATATGGCTTGCACATGCCATATTCGAACTTGCCAGACTCTGCCTTTTGGTCCCGATGCCGTTCCGCGCCAGACTTCTTGATGAAGGATCTGTTCACGCCGAAATTTGCCCTGGAACCCGGTATGCGGATCGCCAGCGCAGGAAGCTGTTTTGCGCAGAACATCGCCCGCTACATCAAGGCCTCCGCACTCGCGTTTGTTGACGTCGAACCAAAGCCAAGGCTCATGCCTGATGAGATCGCTGGACAACATGGCTATGGTTTGTTTTCCGCACGCTACGGCAACATCTACACCGCGCGGCAGCTCCGCCAGCTTTTGGATGATATCACTAGCGAAACTATTCGGGATTGTGCTGTCTGGACGAAGGGTGACCGTTTCTATGACGCCTTAAGACCCAATGTTGAACCAACCGGGTTTGATAACAAATTGGAATTGGTGGCACATCGGCTGGACCACCTGCGGCGGGTCAGGCAACTTTTTGACGGTCTGGATGTCTTTGTGTTCACGCTGGGTTTGACGGAAACTTGGGTTCACCGCGAGACGGGTACTGTTTTCCCTATAGCTCCGGGAGTGATCGCAGGTGTGTATGATCCTAAAATACACAGGTTTCATAACACCCGATTTGCAGAGACCCGCGACGATTTGGTCGCTGCGATTGCTGCAATGCGGGTCATGGCGCCAAACTTGAAGATATTGCTGAGCGTTTCACCGGTCCCCCTGACCGCAACTGCAAGCAACCACCATGTTTTGCGGGCGACAACCTATTCCAAATCGGTCCTGCGGGCCGTTGCAGAAGACGTCGCTGCCGACGACCCCGCAGTTGATTACTTTCCGGCTTATGAGATCGTGACCGGCAGCCCTTACAAGTCATCATTCTACAATGATAATTTGCGTAGTGTGACCTCGCTGGGTGTTGATGCCGTGATGTCGACGTTCTTTGCCGCCTATCCATCGTTACCCGCTTTGGATGATCCGCGCTTACACCAAGATCGCCCGGTTCCATCGCCCGTCGAAGATGTCGAGGACGCGATATGTGAAGAAGCAATGTTGGACGCTTTTGCCAAATGATGCGGGTTTGTGTTGTTGGAAACTCTCATGTGTCCATGCTTTTAGGTGCCAGTCAGGTTCAGAGGCACGACTTGGAACTAACGTTTTTTGCCAAACCCAAATTATCGTCGTTGGATGTTGAATTAGACGGTGGTCGTCTTTGCTGCAAAAACGACGCCATGCAAGAATGGCTTGATCGGTTGGGCACGCCGTCGCAAATTGATCTTGCGGACTTTGATGCTGTTGTCTTTGTGGCCTTGTCCACATCCATATACCCAGCGGTGCGCATCACACAGTCGCATGTCGTGTCGGGGTGGCCCCATCAAGGCGCTCAGCTCAAAGCGAGGCTGGATCGGCCCAAACCCACCCTCGGCCGCCCGATGATCACACGCGATACATATGTATCGATCCTGATGGCCCTAAACCAACGCAGCCTTGGATTTCAGTTCGCGACAAGCCTGCGGGCCGTCAGCGATGTCCCGATCTATATGATAACGCAGCCTTTTCCATCCACCCGGATACGTCAAGACCCATCGACCCATCCGGTTATCAACAGGGTTGTTGACCGAAATCACAGTGAGGCCCTGTCGGCAGATCTTTTGCACTCTCATCGCCATACATTTCCGATGATCGAGAATACCACTTACGTCGCACAGCCCCAACACACCCGCGCTGATGGGTGTTTGACCCACGAACAATTCATGCGCGGCGCGCGGCGGCTCGATATAGACAAGCAACAACCGCAAGACGACGTTATGCATGCAAATGCAGATCTTGGTGATTTGTACCTGCAGGCGATATCAAAGCATTTGAAGACTGTCTGCACTGGTCAAAACGCAAGGCACCGAGAGAATACGCATCCAGCGGGAAAGTGATCCGGGAAACGCCTACTTTGGGCGTTTGAATTTTGCAATCTTTCGAAAATTATGCCGTCATTGAATATCGATGCAGTGCCTTGCGAGACACACGTCATTGGCGTGACCGATAATAAACCAGGAAAATCAGGTCTCACCTGGCAAGCGCACCCCGAAAACTTGATGCTTCACCTGAATTGGCCCTGGTCGCCAATGTAAAAAGGCCAACCGCGATGGTTGGCCTGATGTTGCTTGGCGAATTGCGTGACCTTTAGGCAGGAACGCCCTGCGAAACAGCCCCCGTCAAGACAAGTGGATTTCGTGGTGCAACACCGGCAAAGTCAGGCAGAACCGGTCCGGCTTTCTCGGGCTTTTCGGCGCTATCTGTGTCAAAATAGTCCGTCTGCGCCAGCTCAGCCAATGCTGGTGTCGTAAAGACCACTTCGGCATATGAGGGGATGTCGATATCATCTTCAGAAAATGAAACTTCCACAGGGGCGGGCGCAGGCGCAATCGCCGCTGTTGCCTCTGCCATTTGGGGCACTTGCATCGGGGCCGGAGCCGCGATTGGGGCCGGAATTGCAGCCGGGATTGGGGCTTGCAACATTTGCGGCAAAGGCGCTTTCGCCTCTTCCGGCACTTCGATCGCCAAATCATCCGGTGCCTTGGCATCTGCCATGTCGGCCGCACGTTGACGGCGGACACGTTCACGCAACGCGTCGAGATTTGTCACCGAGCTATAGGCCAGCTGCCCCATCAGATTTGGGGCGGTATTTCCGCCGACCAAAGCATAAAGACTGGGGATCAGCTCATACAGGTCATCGGTTTCTGCGCCGGACCGATCTGTCACGATGATTGAGCTGATAAAGGGGTTTTTCCGCTCGCCCGACAGCGCGATTGCGTGGGTCAAGCAACCGTCGATATGTTCATCCATCACCAGAAGATCGATCTTGTCCATGCGGATCAATGTTTCCGCCACGTCCCGATTTTTGACGCAAAGGATCTGGAAACCCTTATCAATCAAGGCCCGGGAACTGGCAACTGCGGCGGCGTCATCGTTTTGTAAAATAAGTGCTCTCATCGGATTCTCCTGATAAATGGCGGTAATTGTGGCCACGTTACCCACCCAACTCTTAAAACTTGCTAAAAATGCAAAGCAGTTTTTGGGTAGTCTTGGCCCCTGCCCCGGATGCCCCTATAGAGACGCTATAGAATAAGGGACGCGACGATGCGCACAGCCACAATTACACGCAAGACGGCCGAAACCGACATCACGGTCACCATCGATCTGGATGGCACAGGTCTTTACGACAATCAGACCGGCGTGGGCTTTTTTGACCATATGCTGGACCAGCTGTCACGCCATGCGCTGATTGATATGACGGTGCGCGCATCAGGTGATCTGCACATCGATGACCACCACACGGTTGAGGATGTGGGGATCGCGCTGGGTCAGGCCCTGACGCAGGCGTTGGGGGACAAGAAAGGTATTCGTCGCTATGGCAGTTGTCATCTGGCGATGGATGACGCGCAGGTGCGCTGCGCCTTGGATCTGTCCGCCCGTCCCTATCTGATCTGCAATCTGGATCTGCCCTTTGGCAAGATCGGCACGTTTGATACCGAATTGGTGCGCGAGTTCTTTCAAGCGCTCAGCACCCATGGCGGCATCACCTTGCATATCGATAAGCTGCACGGGTTTAATGCGCACCACATTGCCGAGGCTGCGTTTAAAGCGGTCGCGCGCGCTTTGCGTGAAGCGGTTGAAACCGATCCGCGCAAGTCTGACGCCATTCCATCGACCAAGGGCAGCCTATGACCACCGCACTCGTCGACTACGACAGCGGGAATCTGCATTCAGCGCAAAAGGCGTTCGAACGCATGGCCACCGAAGTCGGTGCTGGACAGATCGTTGTCACCTCTGACCCCGATGTGGTCGCCAGTGCCGACCGAATCGTGCTGCCCGGCGATGGCGCCTTCCCGCATTGCCGGGGCGAACTTTTCGCCCGCACCGCCTTGGCCGAGGCGATACGTGAGGCGGTGACCATCAAAGCCCGCCCCTTTATGGGAATTTGCGTGGGCATGCAGATGATGGCCACAACTGGCCATGAATACGAGCCAACGCCTGGCTTTGGCTGGATCGCCGGGGATATTCGCAAGATTGCCCCAACTGACCCGGCCCTGAAGGTGCCGCATATGGGCTGGAACGATCTGGTTATCGACACCCCGCATCCGGTGCTTGAGGGCGTCGTCACAGGCGATCACGCCTATTTTGTGCATTCCTATGCCATGGAGGTCGCCAACCCTACTGAGCGTCTGGCCCATGTGGATTACGCAGGCGACGTCACCGCCATCATTGGCAAGGACACGATGATCGGTACGCAATTCCATCCGGAAAAAAGCCAGGCAGCGGGGTTGCGGATGATAGGGAATTTCCTGCGCTGGACGCCGTGACGCAATGGACCTGCAGGCGATCTTAGACGATATCTGCGCTGAAATGCGCAAAGCCGAGGATCGCGGTGTGGTCGCGCGGTACATCCCGCAACTGGCCCAAGTCAGCCCGGATCATTTTGGTGTTTCCGTAGCCCTGCCCTCGGGGCAGGTCTTCAGCGCTGGCGACGCGCAGGTTCCGTTCTCGATCCAAAGCGTGTCAAAGGTGTTTACGCTAGCCATGGCTTTGGGCCGGATGGGGGATCAACTTTGGACACGGGTCGGCCGTGAGCCCTCGGGCGAGGCGTTCAATGCCATCCTACAACTGGAACGCGAAAAAGGCCGGCCACGCAATCCGTTCATCAACGCAGGTGCCATTGTCACGACCGACGCTGTTTTGGCAGGGCACGCCCCGCGTGAATTCCTCGGCGAACTGCTGCGCTTTATCCGTACGGCAGCCCAAGACGATGATATCCATATCAATGATGCGGTTGCAGCCTCCGAGCAGGCGACGGGTGATCTGAACCGATCCTTGGCCTATTTCATGCTGTCCCATGGAAACCTGCTCAATGCGCCGGACCTGACGCTAGGTGCCTATTTTCATCAATGCGCTGTTGAGATGACTTGCGAACAGCTCGCGCGGGCTGGGTTGTTTTTGACGGGGGCGGCGGGAGCGCCTCGCATGGTCTCACCTGCCCGACAGCACCGGATCAATGCGATGATGATGCTCTGCGGACATTACGATGCATCCGGGGATTTCGCTTATCGCGTTGGTTTGCCGGGCAAAAGCGGCGTGGGCGGCGGGATCATGGTGATCGTGCCCGGACGGGCTGCGATCAGCGTGTGGTCACCGGGACTGAATGCGCAGGGTAATTCCAAGCTTGGCACCGAAGCGATTGAGATGCTGGCGCAACGCACCGGATGGTCCGTTTTTCGCTAAGCCCTTTCGTTTTCGCCTGTGCCGCCTTAGGGTTTCGGAAACAAAAAACGAACGAGGCCCGAGATGATAAACCGACGCTTTGCGCTAGCGCTGATTGCTGCTGGCACCCTGAGTGCCTGTGGACGCCGCGACCCTGCAACAAGCCGCGCCTCTGTGCCGGATCTTTACCCAGGTGAAACGCCAGCAATGCGCCGGCTGGTCAACAAATATGCAGAAATTCACGATATTCCGGTCACTCTGCTGCACCGGGTCATCCAGCGCGAAAGCGACTACCGAGCCGACGCGCGCAATGGCCCCTACTATGGGCTGATGCAAATCCTGCCAGAAACCGCCCGCACGATGGGGTATCGCGGCACGCCAGAAGGGCTCTTGGATGCGGAAACTAACCTCATGTACGCGGGCAAATACCTGCGCGGAGCCTGGCTAGTGTCCGACGGGGATGAAGCCACCGCAGTCAGCTGGTATGCGCGGGGATATTACTACGAGGCGAAACGACGCGGCATGTTGGTCGAAACAGGCTTGCGGTCGGGATAGTCCCGGCCCCCAGCATGAAGCCTGCATTGGCAACCCAGCGATTGACCAAGGCGCGCGAAACACACTGCGCCCGGTTTTCTTACAAAAACACATGTAACACGGGCCAGCTTATTGCGCCTGCTGGATCATAAAAGCTTGAGTTCAAGCCTGAGAACGAGCTACCAGTCACCACCGTATGAAAAAACCGTGCCGACTTGGATGGCATCAACGTGCCCAAAATTGAAATCACCGCATGGACGATATTTTCTGAAAACAAATTTCGGCGCGGGCAATAATGTATCTGTCCGCTTTCCGCTCGATGCGACAACCCGAAAAACTCTTCTGGCAAAGCAGAAAACTTGGTTCGAACGCCGCCACCGACATGGGTTTTGGGCGGGTGAATGGTGGTATCAAACGATATCGACGCGCGTTTACCTCGAAGAAGGTCAAGCCATTGCACAGAACCTAGAATTCGCACGCGTGGATTTCTTCCTGCGCGATCAACACATTTACCTTGGTGAAATTACGCTTTGCCCCTTTGGTGCCAAAAAGAAGATGCGAAGTGCCGGTTTGGATCGTCGTCTTGGCGCCGCTTGGAGGGGATCTCGGCTCTTCCCAGACGACGCTGATTTAAGGCCCGCCTAGCACGTCACCCAGAGCCGATCGGGCCTGAAAGCGCAAACTTTGGTCCTGTTCGCTTCCCTTCAAGACGCGACGCACCCATTTCCCGCCAAACCCGCACCCTACAGAAGCGGTTTTCAGCCGAGTGCACATTATGCAAGCAATCCATAGGTTGATGTGACAATAAAGTACTTGATTCTAATACAAAACCTCGCGTCAGGTTTTGAAGGGGCAACGTCAACCTTGAATACAAAGACGTTGCTTTATAAGCCGATTGGTAGGCGCTTTCGGCCCACGTGAAGTTTTTGGTGATATTTGTTGTGATGCGGGCATAAAATCGATTTTGTCTTTTAATTTAGCGCATCGTCGCTATCATAAACCGAAACAACTAGGAGGATTCCATGTTTTCGTCACTCAAAAGCGTCATCGGCGCGGCAGCATTGGCAACAATATCGTCCACGGCGATTGCCGAGGAGCTGCGCATCGGGACAGCGTCACTTGGCGGTGCTTTTTATCCAATGGGTCAAAGCATATCGAACGTGGTCAATAGCCATGCTGGAAGCGACATCTCAATGGTGCCTGTTGTGACAGGCGGGTCCGTTCAGAACCCGAACCTGATTTCAACCGGTGAAGTTGAAATCGCCATCACAAACAACAACCTTGCTGTTCTCGCCGTTGGCGGCAAAGGCCCCTACGCCGCCGCTGGTCCCATTGATCTTGGCGCTGTGGCCGCACTTCACCCTTCCGTCTTGCATATGATCGTCTTGGCAGACAGCGATATCCAGACGTTTGAAGACCTGGCTGGCAAGAATGTGGCTGTTGGCCCGGCCGGTGGCGGCACCTTGGGCTTTGTCAACTTCCTGATGCCCCTGCATGATATGAGCATCGATGACATTACCCCAAGTTTTGTCAGCTATGCTGATGGCTTTAGCCAATTGACAGACGGGACAGTAGATGCGGCCTTGGCCCTATCGGGCTACCCTGCAGGTGCTGTTATGCAGGCTGCTGCTGGTGCCGATCTGCGCTTTATCTCATTCTCTGACGGTATGTTAGACAAGGCACTGGAAGCCAATGGCGCTTATGTGCCTGTTGAGATCTCGGCGGATGTCTATGGCACCCCAGAAGATGCAATGGTGATTGGTGTCAACAATATGCTGGTTGCCCCAAATTCTCTGGATGCGGCGACAGTTGAGGCTGTGACCCGTGCGATCTTTGACAACCTCGAAGAGCTACAGGCCGAAAACGCAAACGCCCGTCAAATCGACCCTGAGATGTCGTTGAACCTTGCAATTCCGCTGCATGCGGGTGCGCAAGCCTACTTCGACGGACAATAATACAGGAAGGGGCCCTCTTGGGCCCCTTTTCCATACAAAGAACAACTGGATATCCTCCATGACAATTTCGCGCGTCGTCACGCTGAAAAACGCAGTATTTTTGGCCGGATTGGCGCTGGGTGCATACCATCTGATGGTTGTGTCGGGCGTCATCGCGATCTCAACAATGCCAATGCGCGTGACGCATGTCATGCTGGCACTCTCACTTCTCTTCGTAATCAAGCCCGCATCCGAGCGGATGGCGGGCACCAAGCTGAATGCAGCTTTATCCTTCGTTCTCGTGGTGGCAACAGTCTGTGCCAGCGCATATCTTTTGACCCGCTGGAAAGCGATTGCCTTTAGCGGTGGCATCACAAACGACACCGACTTTATTGCCGGGGTCGTCCTCATCGCGGTGGTTTTTGAGGCAGCACGCCGCGGGATCGGCTGGATCCTTGCGGGAATTACTTTTGTCTTTTTCCTATACCCCTTTCTGGCCCCTTACCTACCGGGTGTTCTAGAGGGGCGCGGGTCCAATCTGCAGCGGATCGTTGTTGTTCTGACCATGGACACACAAGGGATCTACGGCATCCCTGTGGGCGTCGCTGCGACGTATATCATCGTGTTCACCATCTTCGGGGCGTTGCTTTCGAACTTTGGCGCAGGCGACTTCTTTTTCGAACTCTCCAATCGATGCACACGCGGCCTACGCGCGGCTTCGGCCAAATCAGCCGTACTTTTTTCGACGTTGATTGGCATGGTCAGCGGATCCGCTGCAGGCAACGTGGCTGTGACGGGTACTGTCACAATCCCAATTATGAAGCGTGAAGGATATAAGCCGCATCAGGCCGCAGCGATTGAGGCCGTTGCCTCAACCGGAGGCCAGATCATGCCGCCAGTCATGGGGGCTGCCGCCTTCATTATGGCCGAAATCGTGGGCGTGCCCTACACCTCCATCATGCTGGCCGCGATTATCCCTGCACTGCTGTTCTTTAGCTCGGCCTTTATGGTCGTGCATTTGCAAGCGGTGAAGTCAGACATTGTGCCAAATGCGTCCGTCGCGTCCGAAGACGACGTCCCGCTGTGGAAAGTCCTGCTCGACGGCAGCCCGTTCATTGCGGCCTTCGGCACATTGATCGGGGTCATGCTATCGGGCTATTCGCCCTTCATGGCTTCCCTGTGGGCCATGGCCGTTCTGATCGTCGGTGACATCATCTGGCAGCGGAAGATCGACTTGGCGTTTTTCCAGAAAATCACAACCTCCATTTCTGAAGGGGCACGGTCCGTTGTTACCATTTCAGCGGCATGTGCTGCGGCAGGGATCATTGCTGGGATCTTGGGGGTTACAGGGCTAGGGTCCAAGATTGCGACGTTGATTGACGTGGCCTCGGCGGGCTATCTGTTTTTGGCCTTGTTCTTTACCATGGTCACATCGATCATTTTGGGCATGGGGCTGCCCACAACGGCGGCATATCTGATCCTCGCCACGGTCGTGGCGCCTGCCCTTGTCAAACTGGGTGTGCCTGTACTGACCGCGCATTTCTTTGTTTTCTACTATGGCTGCATCTCAACCATCACACCGCCTGTGGCACTTGCGTCTTATGTGGCGGGCGGCATCGCAGGGGCGAACGTCAATAAGGTTGGCTGGACGGCTGCATCTTATGCTGCGACCTCATTTGTGCTGCCGTTTGCGTTTGTCTACGGCCCTGGCTTGCTGATGGGCGGCACATATGTGGAAAACGCGTTCGCTGTCGTGACTGCAGCCTTGGGAACCTTTGCCATTGCAGTCGCCATCATCGGTTGCTTGACCAACCATCTTTCACCTGTATTGCGCGCGATGTCAGCCGTTGCAGGCCTAAGCCTGCTGTTTCAGGGCTGGATCAGCGGAGCGATCGGCATCTGCCTATTTGCTGCGGTCTTCATCATGGATCGCACATCAAAAACATCTCCAAAAGAGGCCCATCAATGACCCATAAGAACTATCGCCGTGTTGTCACTGGCCACGACGCCAAAGGTGTCGCGATCATTGAAAGCGATGAACTTGCAACGCAGATGCTGGAGCGCCCAAATCGGCCCGGCGTCCGGTTGACGAACTTCTGGCTGACAGATCAGACGCCCGCCGAATACGACGGACCAACCGAAACTTGCACGGGCGACTTTATCTTGCACCCTCCAAAGAACGGGACCGTTTTTCGCTGCGTTGAATTTATGCCAGAAGATCCCGAAGTCATGGCCAAACTGTCCAGCGAAGACGGCGCGAATGCCTTTGCGGAAATGGGCGCTGGCGCAAACGTCGTTCAGGGCGGGCGGCATCCCTGGATGCACCGGACAGATAGCGTCGATTATGGCATCGTTATGAACGGCGAGATCTGGATGCTGATGGACAACGAAGAAGATGACGTTTTGCTGAAGGCTGGCGATGTTGTCGTGCAACGCGGCACCAACCACGCCTGGGCCAACCGGGGCACGGAACCCTGCACAATCATGTTTGTGCTTGTTGATGGGGTGACGCAGGCAGGCGGCGGTAAGGGTATCCCCGACCGGTAGATCCAGCGGGCATCCAAAAATCACATCGAGAAACACAAGAGGGCGCCGATTGGGCGCCCTTTTTGCTGTGATCGACAGCTTCACCGAAAATTTCGGCCTTCTGGCGATATACTTAATTTGTTTGCAATAAAATCGATATTATACCAAACTTGATCTCGGAGGAAGTCTTGAACGAATGGCGTGCGGCCCAAATCGCACGCTGAAGACTGGCGCAATGCCGCCATAACCATCTGGGAGGATGACATGAAATCATTTACACGCACGGCCCTTATGGGCCTTTTGCTGGCTTCGACTGCTGCGACAGCACAAACCGTCGAGGGGCCCGAAGTCAATTGGAGCTTTTCAATGTGGGGCAACCCGCGCGCCCTGTCTGCCGGCATGGAGGCCATCGCCGAAGAAGTCGCAGCCCAAACCGGGGGCAATTTCAACATTGAAATCTTCTACGGCGGCCAGCTTTCCGGCGCACGCGAAAACCTTGACGGCTTGCAGCTGAACGCTTTTGAAGGTGCGGCCATCTGCAACTTCTATCACCCTGGTAAGAACCCCGCTTGGATGGTGTTCTCACTGCCTTTCCTGCCGTTGGGCGACCCAGAAGTTGATCAATACGTCCGCTCGAAGATGTTTGAACATCCTGCAATTGTCGAAGATATGGCAGCATGGAACGCGATTCCTTATCTCTCGGGTCTGTTGCCGCAGTACGAAATCCTCGGCAAAGGTGACGCGCCAACGGAACTGAGTGGCTGGGACGGCCTGCGGGTGCGTGCAGGCGGTGGACTTGGTGATGCGATGGAGGCCCTGGGTGCCACCAAGCAGACATTGCCCGCAGGTGAGACATCAACCGCCTTTCAACGTGGTGCCCTTGATGCGGCCGCCTTCCCCTACACCTATGCGCATGTCAGCTTTGGTATTGCGGATGAGGCCGAATGGTTCACTTCGAACCTTGCACCCGGCACCTCTGAATGTGGTTGGGTCCTGAACAAGACATCCTATGACGCCTTGCCCCCGCAATATCAGACGCTTTTGATGGACCTGCGCCAGATGGGGATGGACACCGAACAAGCGGCCTATGCCGAGCAGGATGAAATCAACCTGCCGAACTTCCGCGAAACCATGCAGGAAATCGTCTATACGGACGAACAAATCGCTGAATTCCGGGAAATCGCAGGGCAACCAGTTTGGGACGCTTGGATCGCCGCCAACAGCGCAGACTTTGATGCGCAAGGCTTGTTTGATGCTGTTTGGGCCTACGCCGAAGAAGCACAAACCAACTAAGCCATATTGGCCCGGCTGCGTGATGCATCCGGGCCAAACGCGGACCCATCCAAGGACAGCCACATGGCAATTGAGAAACAGGCAAACACCAGCCTCTTGGCGCGCCTGAACAAGGGCTTGATGCCCATTGAGGACGTTGCAAACCTCTTGGCCGCATGCGCCATCATGGCGCTGATGCTTTTAGGCGTTCTGCAGATCGTTCTTCGAACCATCTTCAACACGCCGATCACAGGCTACATCGATCTGGTCGAGCTTTCGATGGCCAGCATGGCATTCTTGGGTGCCGCCTATACCCAACGGCTTGGCAGTCACATCCGGATGGAGTTGCTGATCGGTCGGCTGAAAGGGCGCGGGCTTTGGGCCGCCGAGGCCTTGGGCGCTGCCTTGGCCATGTTCATTATCGGCGTGTTGATCTACTACAGTTTCGGGCATTTCCTGCGCGCCTACACATTGGGTGATACCACCATCGATGCCGAATACCCCACCTGGCCGTCCAAACTACTGGTCCCCATCGCGTTCAGCATTTGGTGGTGTCGTCTCGCGCTACAATGCCTTGGTGCAATACGGTTGGTGATCTATCCAAAGGCCACCCCCATTGCCGTGATTGTGGCCAAGGATGTGGCCGAACAGGCGCAAGACGAAATCGCCGAAGTGATGGGTAATGCGGCCGAACTGAAAGATCCCGGGACAGACACGGGAGGCCGCCCATGATTATCGGCATCGGAATGTCCGACCCCTTCTTGGTCGGCGTGATCACACTGTGCCTTCTGTTGGGCCTGATTCTAATCGGGGTGCGGGTCGTTTTCGCCGCCGCCATCGTGGGCCTGTTGGGCCTGGTTGAACTGCGCGGCTGGGGCCCTGCGGCTGGTATCGTGGGCACGATCCCTCACTCAAAGTCATCGACCTATGCGCTGTCCGTGCTGCCAATGTTTATCTTCATCGGGTTTCTGGCCTTTCATGCAGGTATGACACAGCAACTATTCGACGCAGCGCGCAAATGGCTGGGCTGGTTGCCTGGCGGGCTGGCCATCGCAACAGTCTTTGCCACAGCCGGTTTTGCCGCTGTCTCTGGCGCGTCCACAGCCACTGCAGCGGTGTTTAGCCGTGTTGCGATCCCCGAGATGCTGAAATACGGCTATGATAGGCGCATGGCCGCCGGGGTCGTGGCCTCGGCCGGGACGCTGGCCACGCTAATCCCCCCTTCTGCAATCCTCGTGATCTACGCGATCATCGTGGAGCAATCGGTGGGTAAACTGCTGCTTGCAGGCTTCTTGCCCGGTATCTTCTCGGCCATTGTATATGCGGGGATCATCGTCGTCTGGGCGATGGTCAAACCCGGTGCCGCACCTTCCGTTTCAGGCTTCACCTGGGGCGAGCGGATGCGCACCCTGCCCGGCATCTCGCCGATCATTTTGGTCGTGATCATCATCATGACGTCGATCTACAGCGGCTGGGCCACCCCAACCGAGGCCGGGGCACTTGGGGCGTTCGTCGTGTTTGTCTTGGCACTGGTGCGTGGCACGCCGCTACGATCCATCAAGGAATCGCTGATGGAATCCGCCAAACTGACCGTGATGATCTTCTCGCTGATCTGGGGCGTGCTGATCTTTGTGCGGTTCCTGGGGTTCTCGGGCATTCCCGGCGCTTTCACTGAATGGATCGTGGGGCTGGATATGGAGCCCATGACGATCATGATCTGCATCCTTTTGGCCTATGCGGTGCTGGGGATGTTCATGGATGCAATCGGGATGCTGCTGCTGACATTGCCCGTGGTCTACCCTGCCGTGATCGCCTTGGGCTTCGATCCGATTTGGTTCGGAATTATCGCCGTGAAAATGGCCGAGATCTGCCTGATCACCCCGCCCATCGGGCTGAACTGCTTTGTGGTCAATGGGGTCAGGCCGGACATTCCACTGGGCCAAGTGTTCCGCGGCGTGGCTTTGTTCTTTATCGCTGATGTGATCACCATTGCAGCCTTGCTGATGTTCCCAGAAATCGTAACCTGGCTGCCAAACTTTGACTTTGAGGCGTGGTGGTCCGGTCTTTGGGCCGCCACCAGCTAAGGATACGTCATGCGCCTACACACATCACTGCCCCTCGCAAAGGCCAACGCCATCATCACCGAGGCACTGCGGCTGGGTCGCAGCGCCAACCTCTTGCCCTTGACCGTTGTCGTTCTTGATGCGGGGGGCAAAATGGTTGCCATGCAATGCGAAGACGGGTCAGGCATCATTCGCTTTGATGTGGCCTTTGGCAAAGCCTACGGCGCCTTGGGCATGGGTATCTCCAGCCGCCTGATCCGGGACCGACTAAAGGAACGCCCAACGTTTCAGGCCGCACTGGCCACAGCATCCGATGGGCGTCTGATCCCTGTCCCCGGCGGTGTGCTGGTTGAAGATGCCGAAGGCGTGACGCTGGGCGCTGTTGGGATCAGTGGTGATACCTCAGACAAGGACGAATATTGCGCGATTGAGGCGATCAAATCCGCAGGCTACGCCCCAGAACCCCACGAACCGAACCCCGATTGGCGCACGTCTTCGTTGTCCGATCACTATCCAGCGTCAAACTGAAGCGGCAGATCAATATGGCGATGGGTCACTTGCAGACGGGGCAATGCAGCGTCCGCCGGATCCGCCAATTGGAACGTCGACCTGCCCGCATACGCCGCAGGTATAACCATCCCACGCAAAAAGCTGGTCACACCGTGATCCTGCAGCGCCACAGCGCGCACGGGCTTACCTGCAGCTTCAAACCAGCAATCCCCCACTTGCATGGTTTGGGTGTGGTCGTCCGCCTCGATCTGCAGCGCGCCCCGGACAAGATGGCGTATGCCAGCGCCCGCATGTGTATGTCTGGCCGCAATGGCGCCAACCGGAAAGCAGACCTCATCCACTCGCAACATCGCAGCACCGACGGGCAAATCGCAAGGGTTCGACATCAGCACGTTGGCACCGGATTGGGCCTGATGAGACAAGACAAACACCAAACCCGCACGGGTCATATCTGCAGTGATTTGCCCAAGCGGATCTGTACTGCCATCATCCACTTGCGGCGTCCAAGCGACTGCCGCCAATTGGTTCGGAATATGGGCCGGGGTGCGCAGCAAGCTCATGAACATGGGCGGTCCTTTCATCACCAATGCTGGTCTATATGACACGGGCGGCGCTCGCCATTGTTTTGATCGCTTTGATCATTGCGGTGCTATTATCCAACACGCTTGGCGGGACACTGGCGCGAACTGGCGCGCATCTCTTATTCGCAGCACTGTGCCTTCTCGGCTTGCAGACAAATACCGTCCGCGAAAACCTGCTGTTGGTGGCCGCTTTGGTACTAGGCGCATTGATTTGGAACGCACCAGAGGGCCGGGATAGCCTATTGCATGCAATGGACCTTGCGGCCTACTTCGCTGCTTTCATCGCATCCCTCACAGCGCTCAAAATCGCCGCTGAACGGTCAAAGTCCGTCCTGACAGTCGGCCGCTATCTGATCCGCCAACCCTCTGGCCGACGGTTTGTCGCGACTGCCGCAGGGGGGCATGTCTTGGGGGTATTGCTAAATTTCGCAGCCATCAGCCTGATGGCACCTTTGATCCAATCCGCAACGCAACAGGCAGACGGCACGATTGATCGCAATCTGGAACGCCGTCAGATGTCAGCACTGTTACGCGGGTTCGCCTGGATTTTGTTGTGGGCGCCGACAACCTTGTCTCAGGCCGTGCTTTTCACGCTGTTTACGGACATCGACCTTGGCAAAATCATCGTCATCGGCGTCTCAACATCACTGCTGATGATGTTCATCGGCTTGCTTTACGACCGGTTTGAGTGGCGGGGTGACACGCGGCCCATCGATACGCAGCCCGCTCCAGCCTTGCCGTCCAAAGCCATCGTTCGGGTTGGACTGATCTGCGCGGTCTTAATCGGCACAACCGCCGCACTTCAGATTACGGCAGGCTATTCCACAGCACTGTCTTTGATGTTCATGGCGCCCGCTGTCACATTGGTTTGGTTCAGCTTTCAAAAACCAAGCCAAGTGTCATTCGCAGAACAATTGCAATCGTTTTGGCGCGCCTTTCAAACCGATGCAGCGGGCTTGGCCAGATCAGCGATCGCCTTGGGGCTCTCGGGCTTCATTGGGCGTACCTTGGCAGAAGTCTTACCGGTCGCAGCCTTGACTGAAAATCTGGATTTTGCGCATGTACCCGGTTGGTTGTTCTTGGCGGCTCTACCCATCTTGATCACGCTCGGCGGGCAAATCGCATTAAGCCCGATCATCTTGGTCGTCTTTATCGGGCAAGTGGTTCAGACCATACCAGTTTTACCCGCAGATCCTACAAACATGGTTTTTGCGCTCAGCGCGGGGTGGGCGATTTCCATGTTTGCGTCACCCAACGCCACTGCGACCTTATTGATTTCAGCCACAACCAAAATTCCACCCACAACGCTGACGTGGCGCTGGAACATCCGTTACGCCGCGATCTGCTATGCTGTGCTTGTCGCGGTTTTTGCGGTTCTGGAAATCTAGCGGCATAGGGGGGCCTCGGCGCCAAAGCGCTCAAATGCACCCTTTTGGCGGCAGGTCAACACAGCGAACACAAATCCGAGTAAAAAAGTCGGATTGACATATCCGATCAAATTACTCAGACTTAGGGGAATATCTAGCCACCCCTTTCATGCACTGGGCAGCCCGACAAATGATGGATGAAAGGACCGCCCGAGATGACAGATCCGATGGACCAAATGAAAAACCGCCCTTCCCTGCGTTGCACCCCGCGACCTGATTCCACAGAGGTTGCAAGCGCATCACTTCAAGCAGGGGCCCTGGACGGGTTTAGCATGGAATGGGTATTTGACCGGTTTGCTACAAACGGCACACAAGAACGGCGGGTCAACTGATGTCATTTCAATCAGCAAGACAGATCGTGCAACCTGCGGCAAACAGCCTGCCCACCTATGCAGCAACCGACCTGACCAAGGATGGCGACCAAGCCCATATCGTGCTTGGCGATCAAACTTATACATTGCGCATCACCCGCGCTGGAAAGTTGATCCTGACCAAATGAGACAGGCGCAAGCAAAACGCGGCAGTACTCCGGTGGGGTTCATGGCGGAGCTAGAGGCGGTTGGTGCTGCCTCGGTCATCTATCTGCGTTTGTGGTGCGACGGTCCTGATGGACAGGCAAGCGTATCCGATGACCTGGCGATGGGCCTCGGTTTGGATCGCGGCGAAAAGGCTTTCCAATCCTTCGCAGACCTTTGCAGGCTCTGCGCACAGCACGGACGCCGCCCTTTGATGCGCCATGCCATCAATTGCAAATGTCTGGGCGCGGATGAAGCCTGTTTTGCAAATTTCATCGAGACCGCGACACAAGGCGAACAGGAAGATGCGATGCTGATCGCCACCCTAATGGTCCGTGCAGATGTGGCCCCAATGGTTACATCGCTTGCTGCAGAAGTCGGCAATGCTTTGAGCCACATGAACCTTCGTGCGCCGCAGTCATTTGACGGTAATGCGCCCGCCTTTTACCCCGCCTCGACCACTCTTCACTAAACTAAACTAAACCAAACTAAACCAAACGAACTGGACAATAAGAATGAAACCCACCTATTTTGCGTCAACGGCACTCTGCTTGGCACTTGCGACGCCTGTATTGGCGGTTGAGACAACAGACGTTCTCAATACTTATGCTGATATTGCAGCGGCGAACTATGCCGATAGCCTGACAACGGCGAAAACACTGCAAGCAGCCGTCAATGCGCTGGTCGCTGATCCATCCGCAGACACCCTGCAAGCCGCCAAAAGTGCTTGGCTGGCCGCCCGTGTCCCCTACCAGCAGACCGAGGTTTTCCGCTTTGGCAACGCTATCGTTGATGACTGGGAAGGCAAAGTGAACGCTTGGCCATTGGATGAAGGCCTGATCGACTATGTGGACGCTTCTTACGGTGGCCCCACCGACGAAAACGCCGCTGCGGCGCTGAACGTCATTGCGAACCCTTCGATCACGCTGTCTGGCGAGACCATCGATGCCTCGGCAATCACACCTGCCCTGCTGGAAGAAACCCTGCAAGAGGCTGATGGCGTCGAATCAAACGTCGCGACCGGTTATCACGCGATCGAATTCCTGCTGTGGGGCCAAGATTTGAACGGCCACGGTTCAGGTGCCGGCAACCGTCCTTGGACCGATTATGCTGCTGGCGATGCCTGCACGAACGGCAACTGTGATCGCCGCGGTGAATATCTGGTCGCTGCGACTGATCTGCTGATCTCTGATCTGGAATGGATGGCGGCACAATGGGTCGAAGGCGGTGAAGCACGCGCTGAACTGACAGCGGACGCTGATGCAGGCATCGCGGCCATCCTGACCGGTATGGGGTCGCTGTCTTACGGCGAAACCGCAGGTGAGCGGATGCGTCTTGGCGTGATGCTGAACGATCCCGAGGAAGAGCATTCCTGCTTTGCCGACAACACCCACAACGACCATTTCTACAATGGCGTCGGTGTACAATCTGTCTATCTGGGCAGCTACACTGGCATCGACGGTACCATTGTCAGCGGTGCGTCTCTGTCGGAATTGGTTGCAGAAACAGATGCGGCGCTTGATCTGGAAATGCGCGGCAAATTGTCCGATGCGGTTCTGGCCCTCGGCCGGATCAAAACCGCCGCTGAGGCCGGTTTTGCCTACGACATGATGCTGGAGCGCGGCAATGAAGCCGGTGAAGCGTTGATTATGGGCGGTGTGAACGGCCTGATCGACCAGACCCGTTCAATTGAGCGTGTGATCACCGCACTTGGTGCTGATGGCATCGCCATTGAAGGCTCTGACAGCCTTGACGATCCAGAGGCAGTCTTTCAGTAAGCATATCAGAGGCCTTGCCGTCTGACGGTCAAGGCCTCGCGATTTGCGCAGAATGACAGGCTGACACCAATGCATCGAAAATGGATCAAGCCGCACTACATGCTGCCCCTCGCTCTTGCGGTGGGCAGTATTGCGTTGGCGGATAGCGTCGCAGAGGCGCCTGTGTGGGACCTGGGCGACCCGCATCTTGATATCGTGCCACGCACCGCGGACGAAGCCGTGCGTATTGCAGCCGTCACAGCCTTAACCGCCGATTTCACAGCACCTCAACGGTTCGAAGATAAGCCCGCAGGTGCGGCCACCGTCCGCGCGATGCAAACTGCCAATGCGTTTTCCCAACCCTCGGGCAATATCCGTTTTGAGGATGAGCTGACCTTCAAGGTCGGCAATGGGCTGTTCCGCAAACTTTGGGTGTCCTCACCAGCATCCACCTTGGCATCCGACGGGCTTGGCCCGCTTTACAACGCACGCTCTTGCCAACGTTGCCACATCAAAGACGGACGCGGGCACCCGCCCGAAAACGCCGAAGACAACGCGATTTCAATGTTTCTGCGGGTATCAATCCCTGGCCCCAGCGAGGCGGCAATTGCCGACATCCACGACTATATCGCTACCTTGCCCGATCCAAACTATGGCACGCAGCTGCAGGATTTTGCGGTGCAGGGCCACGCGTCCGAATACCAGCTTGAAATCACCTACGACGAAGAAATCGTGACCCTTGCCGACGGGAAAGAGGTCGCACTGCGCCACCCCACGTATCGGGCGGCAAACCTTGGCTATGGGCCGTTGCACCCGGACGCAATGCTCAGCCCGCGTGTGGCCCCCCAAATGATCGGGCTGGGGCTGCTTGAGGCCATTCCAGCCGCCGATATCTTGGCGCTTGCCGATCCTAATGACCTTGACGGCGACGGCATTTCGGGGCGCCCGAATGTTGTCTGGTCCACCGAATTTGACCAAGCCATGCTGGGGCGATTTGGACTGAAGGCAGGCTCGCCTACGGTGCGGGAACAATCCGCCGCAGCCTTTGCGGGTGATATCGGCATCTCGACCCCGCTGTTCCCGGCAGGTGCGGGCGAATGTATGCCTCGGCAAACCAATTGCATCAACGCGATCCATGGGGATGGCGATGACCGCGGCACCGAACTGGGCGCCGAAGGACTGGACCTTGTGACATTCTACAGCCGGAACCTTGGGGTTCCCGCCCGGCGCAACATGGATGACCCGCAGGTGATGCGCGGCAAACAAGTGTTCTATGAAACCGGCTGCACCGCCTGCCACACACCCAACTTTGTGACCCACCGACTGAACGACCAGGCCGAACAAAGCTTCCAACTGATCTGGCCCTACACCGACATGTTGCTGCACGATATGGGCCCCGCGCTTGCAGACAACCGGCCCGAAGCACGCGCAACAGGTCAAGAGTGGCGGACGCCTCCGCTTTGGGGCGTCGGCCTGACCGAACAGGTCAGCGGACACACATATTTCCTGCATGATGGCCGTGCGCGATCGCTGCTGGAAGCCGTCCTTTGGCACGGTGGCGAAGCGCAGGCGCAGCGCGATGCCGTGATCGACATGACAACCGAAAACCGCGACGCCTTAATCGCATTCTTGGAGAGCCTATGAAACGCATCGCCCTTGCCATCGCGTTAACCCTGCCCGCCATATCACAGGCCGATCCGGTCGTTGATGACATCATCGACGCGCATATTCTGCCGACATTTGAAACGCTTGCGGCCCAATCCCAAACGCTGGCTGATGTGGCCGCAGATGATTGTGATCCAACCTCAGACGCCTTACGCGACGCTTATGGCACCGCTTTTGACGCATGGGTTTCAGCAAGCCATCTGCGGTTTGGACCCACCGAAGCGGACGACCGCGCCTTTGCCCTTGCCTTCTGGCCTGACAGCCGCGGTGCAACCCCCCGCGCTTTGAATGTTCTCATTGCGGATGAGGACCCGATAGCAAATACCCCGGCCGATTATGCCGAAGTGTCGATTGCGGCACGGGGGTTCTATGCGCTCGAATTTCTGCTTTACGACAGCGCCTTGATGACTGCAGGTGATGCGGCCTATCGGTGCACACTGATCCAGACCGTCACAGCCGATATCGCGACAACGTCGCAATCAATCATCGACGATTGGCAAACCAGTTATGCCGAGACCATGCGCAATCCGGGCCCAGACGGATTTTACCGGCACGTTGAGGAGGTGCGGCAAGAACTGTTCAAAGCCCTGTCAACGGGTCTGCAATTCACCTCTGACACCCGCCTTGGTCGACCGCTTGGCACATTCGAACGCTCTTATCCTGCACGGGCCGAGGCGCGGCGGTCTGAACGCTCATCACGTCATGTGATGCTAAGCCTTGCAGCGTTGCAAGACCTCGCCGCCCGCATGGCCAGTGAAGATGCTGATTTGGCGGATGCATTGGACGCAAGTTTCACGCGCGCCCTGACCCAATTGACAGACTTGGATGATCCAACTTTTGCCGCCGTGTCTGCACCGCAGATCCGCATCAAGGTCGAGGTGATCCAGCAATCCGTTGACACGATCCGAGCAATTGTCGGCAACGAATTGGGCCCAACCCTGGGCGTTGCTGCCGGGTTCAATTCGCTGGACGGCGATTGATATGACGGGGCGGCGGCAGTTTCTTGGCGGTCTAATCGCTGCAAGCATTGTCCCCAAGCCCACTTGGGCGGATGCGGGATCACCTGCGTTCCTTTCCGCCGCAGCGCGGGCTGATGGTCGCTTTGTTCTTTGCGGCATCAGCGGCGATCTTGAAATCCGTTTCGAACGCCCCTTGCCCGCACGCGGCCACGCCGCAGCAGCCCATCCGACCTTGCCCGAGGCCGTCGCATTTGCCCGCCGTCCCGGCACGTTTGCAATTGTAATCGATTGCATGACCGGGGCGCAAAAGGCCGCACTGACCGCACCCGCCGGGCGGCATTTCTACGGACATGGCGCATTTTCAGCCGATGGCAGTCTGCTGTTCACGACCGAGAATGATTTTGAGGCTGGACGCGGCCGGATCGGCATTTGGGATACGCGCAGTGGCTACACCCGGATCGATGAATGGGACAGTGGCGGCATTGGCCCGCATGACATTAAACGACTGCCCGGCACCGAAACGCTCGTCGTTGCCAATGGCGGGATTGATACGCATCCGGACTCTGGCCGGGCCAAGCTGAATATCCCGACCATGGAACCAAACCTTGCCTACATCGTCCATGGCGCGGTGACCGAGGTCGCAAAACTGCCCGCTGATATGCACAAAAACTCGATCCGACATCTTGCCGTCGGCCCAGAGGGTCAAGTCGCCTTTGGGATGCAATGGCAAGGGGATGGGCCCGTCAGCACGCTTGTGGGCCTGCACCAAATGGGTGGGCCCATGACGCTGATGGATGCACCCCAAGACGATGTCCGCAACATGCAAGGCTATATCGGCAGTATCGCCTTTGGGGCGGATGGCAAAACGATCGCGGTGACCTCACCCCGTGGGGGATTGCTGCAACTGTTCGATGCCCAAGCGGGGCGCCTGATGCAAAGCGAACCGTTGACGGACGTCTGCGGAGTAGCGGCCATCGGTGGCCAGTTCGCGGTGACATCAGGGACGGGCGAAATGCGGCAGACGAACGGGGCAAACTTGCGCCCCGGGACCCAAGCGGCATTGCAATGGGACAACCATCTGATCCCCATCATAACACCCTAATCAGCGCCAACGTCCTGACCGACCGGCACTTCAACATCTGCAGGGATCGTCAGCCGGTAATGCATGCCTGTCGGCGTAAACTCCTGCGTGGCCGATCCACCCAATTGATGAGGTAAGACAATCAACAAGGTCTGGGTGCCAAAGCCGCTGACTGTGGGCGGCTCAAGCCCCTGCAAACCGCTTTCAAACCATTGAAACCAATAGCTGCCATCATCCTCGCGGCCCCAAGTGACCGCGACTTGTCCTTTCGGGTCACCCAAAGCACCCGCCTTGATCGCATTGGTCAGCAACTCATGAATAGCCATTGCAAAGGTTTGGGCATGCATCGCGGAAAGTGGCCAATCGGGCCCGTCAATGACCACCGCTTTTGAAAGGTTCAGGAACTCAGGCAGAAGCTGTTGGGCAAGCAGATCATGCAAGCCTGTCCCGTTCCAGTTATCCCCCGACAGATGCGCAAAAGTCTTCCCCAAGGCCGCAATTCGTTCATCAAATGCAGCCAGAAAATCGGCATGGGTCTGGGCCGTCTGTCCGGTTCTGCGTGCCAAAACCTGCACGACGTTCAAGACATTCCCAACCCGATGCTGTAGGTCAGCAGAGTAAAGATCACGTTGTTTTCGGGATTGAATAACCTCCGTCACATCCTTGATATGAAACAGGAAACAAGGCGGCACTCCCTCAAGCGGCGTGCAATAGATTGTCCACCAACGATCAACGGATTGATCCCCCAGGGGAATGGAATAATACACCTCATCCACCTGTGCTGCCTCGCCCGAGAGGGCCTTTTCGAATGCAGTCGCGAACAACGCCTCTCGTGCAAGCGTTTCGGGAAACAGATCAAAGACACGCTGTCCGATCAATGCCTCGCGGGGGCGGCCAACCAAGGCGCAATAGGCGTCGTTTGCTGTTGTTAGCCGGAGCGTGTGATCGATGATACTGTAGGCCTCGACGGTGTCTCGAAAAACCTGATCAAAATTCAAAAACATTCTACACTCCGTGGGTTGAACATCGGGACCATGATACACTTTTAGGTGTTTGTCCTCCCCGTAACGTTAAACCAATCAAAAAGCTTCATTTGTTGCACGGATCAACAGGGTAAGTGTAGGCAGGGGCTAGAAAATTGGGAATATGCTATGACGCGGAATCGCGCATTTAACATCATGATCGTAGGTCAGGCCGGGCGATTGCAATATGAGGCCCTGCTTTTCGTAGCCTCATTGCGCAGATACAGCACTGATTTCAAGGGCAAAATAATCATTGCCGAACCCCAACCGGGGCCTTTGTGGGACCGTAATCCGACAATGACGCAGGACATCAAAGATGCACTGATCGTCATGGGGGCCGAGGTACGCCCATTCACGTCAGAGCACTTTGGCAAAGCCTACCCTTACGGCAACAAGATCGAAGGCCTTAAGGTCCTGCCCGAGGGTGAACCCTTTATTTTCTTTGATACCGATACGCTGATCACGGGCGAGCTGACCGAAATCCCATTCGATTTCGACCGACCCGCAGCCTCAATGATCCGTGGCCCAACCTGGCCAATAGAAGAGCTTTATTGGCCGGGATATGCGGCGTCTTGGAAGGCGCTTTATGATCGATTTGGGCTCGATTTCGACAGCACGCTCGATCTGTCCCAGCCAGATGAATATTGGGAACGCTATTTGTATTTCAACGCAGGTTGGTTTTTCGGGGCGGATCCTGTGGCATTCGGCGCGCGCTTTACCGAATATGCCCTGTCGATCCGCAATGACCCACCGCCAGAAATCGTGCTGCAGCCGTTGGACCCTTGGCTGGATCAGGTGGCGCTACCGCTGGTCATTCACGCCTTTGGCGGCGGGCGCCCCGATCCGCAAATCGCCCAATTGGACGGAAAAATAACATGCCATTACAGGGCTTTACCCCTGCTCTACGCCCGTGGAAGTGACACCCAGATTGCCGCGTTAGAAGAGGTCACCGCCCCCAATAAGGTCAAAAAACTGCTCAAGCAGTACGACCCTTTCAAGCGGATGATCTACCAAGGGCGCGGACACAAAGTGCGCGCGATGTTTGATCGCAACGATCTACCCCGCCATGAAAAAGCACTGCGCAACAAGATCAAATCTGCCGGTTTTTGGATGCGTTAGGCTCCCGTTTCAAAGCATGCGCCGTCCACAACAGCGAACATAAAGATCGCGTACAGAACGCATACATACGGCGTAAGTACAGCCATACCGCTGGCGCGTGCTGCGCCCCACGCGGGCCTCGCATGAACGCAAAATCCGTCTTAGTTGGCGGACGGCCAAACATCTGCCACGACCCCGAAATGATCAGACCCAAACTGCGGACGTATCTGCGCGCGCCCTCCCAAGGCCCAAACCTGATCCAATGGCAGCCCAACACCCTGCAGAAAAAACGTGGGCCGTTGCGGCTGTACCGGTCTCGTTCCGGTCATGTCCCCAATCAAGCGGGCGGCAGCCGTCCAAGGGACTGTGTTGAAATCGCCCGCGACGACAGCCCCTGCATCAAGCCCATCAATCACCGGCAGAGCTGCTTCAAGATGCGCCCATTGCACATCCGGCCATGGTTGCTGCAAATGCACACCAACGGCCCAAAAATCACCCGCCGGTCGGGCAAGCTTCACGGCGATCAGGGATCGTTGGGGCGAGCAACGGGGTTGCGACTGGGCCAACGGCCACCGGGACAAAACAGCCGCGCCATTCCACCCCTGCCATGGGCAAATGGCCTGATAGGGCAGATTGTCCTGTAGCGTGGTCATGATCGCTTTGTTGGTGTCCGAGACTTCCTGCAAGAACACAACATCGGGGTTCGCCTGCTGAATATCGGCAACAACATCAGCAATGTTGGCATTCGAATGCAGTAGATTTTTGGTGTAGATTCTCAAGCTGCCTTCTTCTCCGTCCGGAAGTTGGGCGATTACACCGTTAAGAACGAGGGCACATAGGAAAATCATTGCAAAGACCGGACTGCGGCCCGCAACGGCGGCCAAGAACAGAAAGATCAGCAATCCATAGATCGCAACACGGCGGCCAATTGCAATGGAATCCAACATCGGATGAAAGGACCCGAAAAAACCCAAGAGTAATGCGAAACCAGCAAGGACCGCCAAGGACAGGCACAGTCTTTTCATCTTGGGGCGTGTCCTTCTGGCAATCAGGCGCAGTTTTGCAATTTGGCCAAACCATACACCTGCACGCGTCAGGATCACCATGCCTATTGGGCGACAAGCCTTGACTTCCAGCCACAACCCATAGCTGTAGCGACTAAGAAAGCAGCGCCCGTGCGAGCGGAACCGCCGAGGGACGTTACGTCATTTTCTGAGCCGTTGTTATTGTTACAAACCTAGGGTTTCCTGTCGCTTGTATTTTAGCAAGTTTGTGGTTCGAGTTCATTGATATTTGGGGCGCTGCTGGTGGGTTACCAGAGCGTTTCCGCTAACTGGGAGAACGAAATGTCATTAATAATTACCGGTGTATTGGATGGCCCGCTGACGGGTGGTTTGCCAAAAGCGGTCGAGATTTTTGTGACGGAAGATATTGCCGATCTGTCGGCCTACGGCATTGGGTCTGCAAATAACGGCGGTGGCACAGATGGTGAGGAATTTACGTTTCCCGCTGTGGCCGCGTCCGCAGGGACCTACATCTACGTATCGTCCGAAGACACCGGATTCACAGAATTCATGGGCTTCGCACCAGATTACACCTCAAGTGCACTGTCGGTGAACGGCGATGACGCGATTGAGCTGTTTGAGAATGGCGCTGTCATCGATACCTTCGGCGAACCGGCTGTGGATGGGACAGGGCAAGCCTGGGAATATCTGGATGGCTGGGCCGCGCGCAATCCGGGGTCCACGGCTAACCCGACATTTGATATCTCCGAATGGACGTTCTCAGGCGCAAACGCCTTTGATGGCGAGACAACAAACGCCAGCGCCGCCACGCCTTTCCCAACGGCCGGGTTTGAGGATGTCGTCGTCGCACCAACCTTTGTGATCAACGAGATTGACGCCGACCAAGACAGCACCGACAGCGCTGAGTTTATCGAAATCTATGATGGTGGCGTGGGCAATGCGTCGCTCGATGGGCTGACGGTGGTGCTCTATAACGGCAACGGGGACGCGGCTTACGACACCATCTCGCTGGATGGGTTCACAACCAACGAAGACGGGTTCTTTGTGATCGGCTCTGCGGATGTACCCAATGTGGACTTGGTGGAATTCACCACCAACGGCCTGCAGAACGGGGCCGACGCAGTGGCGCTGTATGACGGGCCCGCCCCCGCAGCGGCAACAACCGAAAACCTGCTTGATGCGGTGGTCTACGGCACCAGTGATGCCGATGACCTTGAGCTGTTGACGGCACTCGGCCAAACCGTTCAGGCCGATGAAGACGCCAATGGAAATTCCGAGGGCGAGGCCTTGGCCCGCGACCCCGATGGGACCGGCGAATTCACAGCGCAGCCCCCCACACCGGGCGCCGCGAACGAGGCTGTCACGCCGCCGCCACCCACAGAAATCACCTTGATCAGTGAGATCCAAGGCAACGGCGGCACGGGCAATCTGGATCAAGTTGGGGTCGATGACCGCAGCGCGCTGGAAGGCCAAATTGTAACGGTCCAAGCGATCGTGACGGCTGATTTTCAAGCCGGGCTCTTGGGCACCTCGGGCGATCTTAGCGGGTTCTACATTCAGGAAGAAGAGATCGACTACGACTTCGACGACCTCAGCTCGGAAGGGATCTTTATTTTTGATGGCACTGCACCGCTTGTGGACGTGCAGGTTGGGGATCTGGTCGAAATCACGGGGACCGTCACGGAATTCTTCGGTGAAACCCAGATATCGGCCACATCCGTCGCGGTGTTGGACACCGACCAGATGTTGCCCGATGCGGTTGAGGTCACATTCCCCACAGCCAATGTGATGTTGGATGAGGACGGAAATTACGTCGCCAATTTGGAAGCCTATGAAGGCATGTTGGTCAACATCCCGCAGGACATGACCGTCTCCGAGATGTTCAATCTGGACCGGTTTGGGCAATACACTGTCAGTTCTGATGGACAGCCCGTGCAGTTCACCCAAGACAATGCGCCAGACGTGGCGGGCTATGATGCGCATCTGCAAGAACTGGCCACCGGCACGATTGTGCTGGACGACGGCTCAGGCGTGCAGAACCCCGAGATCATCAACATTATCGACGGAAATGACGGTATTCTCACCGCCGATGACAGCTTCCGGATGGGGGATACGATCTCTGAGATCGAAGGGGTCGTCAGCTTTAGCTTCGATGAATTCCGGATCAATGCGGCCGAGGGGGTGTATGAACAAACAAACCCCCGCCCCGATGCACCCGAAGACATCGGCGGCAACTTCACCGTCGCCAGCCTGAACGTGCTGAACTACTTCACCACTATCGATGAAACAGGCGTAACAACGGACAACGGGTCGGACCCGCGCGGTGCGGACACCGTCGAAGAATTCGAGCGGCAGGCCGAGAAGCTGGTGAATGCGATCATCGCGATCGACGCAGATGTGCTTGGTCTGGTTGAGATCGAAAACGACTTTGCCGGTGACACATTCGCGATCATGGACATCGTCGACCGGGTGAACACCGAACTGGGCGCCGAGGTCTACGCCTTCGTCGATCCGGGCCAGGAATTTGTGGGCGGAGACGCCATTGCAAACGGGCTGATCTACAAGGTGGATGAGGTTGGATTGAGCGGCGATATGGCCATCCTGGAAAGCTTCGATGGGCGCAACTTCCTTGACCCGCTGGGGGCAGGCACCGACCTGAACCGGGCGGCCATCGCGCAGACTTTTGAGGATCTGGACACAGGGCAGACGCTGACAATCTCAGTGAACCACCTGAAATCCAAAGGGTCACTCTCGGGGCTTGCGGAAGATGAAGCGCAAGGCGACGGTCAGGGCAATAACAACGCCACACGGACCGAAGCAGCGGACATTCTGGCGGATTGGCTCAATAGCGATCCAACAGGGCAAGGGTCTGAAAACACACTGATCCTGGGCGATCTGAACGCCTACGCGCAAGAGGATCCGCTTACCACACTGGCCGACGCAGGGTTCACCGATCTGGCTGCAGCAGAACTCGGGGACGACGCCTATTCCTTCGTCTTCGACGGACAAATCGGGACGCTCGACTACGCCCTTGCAAACGACGCATTGGCCGAAAGCCTGGCCGGAGTGACGGAATGGCACATCAACGCCGATGAGGCAGACGCGCTGGACTACAATCTCGACTTCGACCGAGACCCGGATCTGTTTGACGCAGACAGCGCCAACCGGAACTCGGACCACGACCCGGTCATCGTCAGCTTCGACTTCGATCCGGTCTACAACCTGATCGCAGGGACCGACGGCTGGGACTTCCTCAAAGGGACCGATGGACGGGACGAGATTGACGCCGGCAGCGGCAGTGATCTGGTATTGGCCGGAGACGGGGATGACAAGATCATCGCGGGCGACGGAAAATATGACGCGATCTGGGGCGGCGCGGGGGCGGATACATTCGTCTTCTCGGCAGAGCTGGCAGACAACGGGACACGCGACAGCACGTTGATCGCGGATTTCGATGTCAGCGTCGACGTGCTGGACCTGGGCGGGGCAGAGATTTCCAAAGTGCAGGAATTCTTCGGATCCGTCTACATCACGCTTGAAGGGGACAAAGACAAAATCGGACTGGCAGGGGTGTCTGATTTCGATGACATCGTCTTCGAGAATGACTTCGTATTTGTCTAACTAAGACCTTTGCGATCAAGCGCAGAGAGGCCCAAGCATTTAGAATGCTTGGGCCTTTTCGTCTCCGCAAACCATTGGGCAGAAACGCAAACACACAAAGACATGTTCGCTCTCAATCAGGGCGTTGTCCCACTTTCGGTCTACCCTTGCGCGCAAGTGCGAACATCGGAGTGTCGCTTTCGCGCCATTCCTAATCCCCATGGTGGCACGCAAATAGTGGCACAATTTTATGGGGCTAAGAGAATACGCTTTGCGACGCCGATAGGCGCAGGCGCTATCCACCACATCAGCTTTTCCCGGTAAATTTCAACGTCCGACCAATAAATGGTTCCGTGAGCCGCCACCGGAACGCACGGGATTTTAGTTTCTGTCCAAGAGAACAGAATTCACCCTCTTGGCTGTTGTAATGCGAATATCCACACGCCGGTTTAACGCGCGCCCTTCGGGATTATCCTGACCACCTATCTCATTTTCTGCAATGGGTTGGGTTTCTCCAAAACCCTGCGCGGTGATCAGATTATTGTCTACCCCGTTCTCAACGAACCATTGATAGACGACATCGGCTCTTTGTTCGGAAAGCGTTTGATTGTAGGCCTCTGACCCTTTGGCGTCTGTGTGCCCTTCAATCACAATGTCCGTACCCTCATATTCTTCATACAAAGCCAATACCTTTGAAAGCGCGTCGCGCGCATCATCCGTCAGAGCAAACTCATCAAACGCAAATAGATAGTCGCCCGACAACCCAATCGTGAATCCGAAACCGCTTGGATCACTGACAATACCAGTTGCGCCGCCGATATCAGAAACATCACTCACAAGGTCGCTTGCACTCAAAGCCAACGCGATGCCCCCAAGTACCAGCGCAACGCCGCTTCCATCCGGCCCGTAGGCTGCAAGAACTTCCACCATATCCAAATCAGCAAACGGGTCAGGGTTTTCTGCCAGAAGCGCCGACACTTCAGCCGTTTCAGCAAATGCCTGTGAGGTGATCACGACAGAAAATAACAACCCGTAAAATGGCTGCGGGAGCATGAAACTACTCTGCCGGTTTGGAAATTGTGAACGGCGATACACCTGGCAGTGACAGATCAATCGGCCAATCTACGTCAGCCGGGGCCTCGAATTTTACCCAGCCGACCTGTCGTTCTTCCTTTGAAAAATAGATTTCGTTCTGATCAATATCTGGCGCTCTGAACAGGCTACCATCTTGATTCTGTTCATATGTAATTGTCGACGCCAGATACTGACCGTTCACATCTGTCAGCACTGGGTATTTTTTGTCATTGGTTGTGTACGCGACTTCAGTAACATCCATCGAATCCATACTTTCAGAAGAGGACCCGGTATTTTCGATCATGAATGCTACGGTCAGAACGTCGTTAGCGACAGTGGCGCGCAACAGATGAACTTCCCACCCATAAGGGCCGTATTGCGTGTCGAGGAAATCATCGGCAAACGAGGGTCCGGCGAATGTTACTAAGGCTGCAAATAGCAGTTTCTTCATTTTTTATCCTCCCACAAATTTCAGACCGTTAGGTTCATGACGTGGTACACGGTTGTCAAGCAGGGTTGGCGGACTTTTGCCATGTCGAAGTCGGAATGAACATGGGGCTCGAAGCCGGTTGTCGCTGCCATTCCCCCACGGTTGCTCTCTCCTCATAAAGCAACAATCCAACTGAAGACGTGGCTGACACCATCACCATGTCACTGTGGAGTGCCCCACATCTTTGACTAGATGCCGTCGATTTTCTGAATCTGATCAGCTGACCGCCTCAAGCAATACTGGCCCAGACATCAATCATTTCTGACCCAAACCGGAACTTCGCCGCGACCAATACCAACGGCAGCAACGCGGACGAAGCTGCCATTGGGCAGCACAGTTCCTTTATCTAATATCACCGCTTCGTTTGTTGGCGCAGTCAATCCAGTCAGAGGCGAAATCGACGAGAGATCGAAAATCGCATACCTTGCATTCGGCACCTCCGAATTTTCCGGAAGAAACACCGCGGGTCCTTTCGAACGCCTCACCAAGTGCCGGAAACAGCCGATTCATATCATCTGCTACATCGGGTGTTTCGATCCATGATCCGTTGGGTCCACCATTCTTGAACCGCCGTGTCTTGGTCCGCTTGTGTGGTGCAAAGGTCTCGGCTGTATGAAGGGCTGAGCATCGGTTCCAGCCGACCCCGATCAGCAAGATCTTCATGGCATGACGATCACAGAGTTTGCCAAGGGGCGTTCTCTCTCCCGTTGCCCACGCGAGGCTGTGTTCCTTGAGAAAGTCGTTTGCTTTCTTACCATTGAGGCAGATCGATACAGCCGGGTGGTCGCTGCGTTGGGTTCCTGGCCAGGTTCTGAAAGTCTCTGCAATGACACCCATGCCAGACGTTGGGGATTTCGCTACATCGAAACCGGGAACCGCGTCTTCAATTTCGGCAATGTGGTCTTGGGTTAAGCGGGACGGATCAACTCCAGCAGGAAAGTAGGCGTCGGAAGAGAAACCGGGCATTCCCACAAGACCTGTTCCACCCACCGCCTTCAGTAGGCTTTCCACGATTGTTCGGGCACCGCCAACGGTAGCGCCTACGGCACTCATCGAGCCATGTACAAAAAGCCCGTCTCCCGCGTGAACGCCGAGCGAGATAAGATCATTGAGAAGGCTTGTCTGGGTATGAAATGTGGCAGCCATACGCCTGAATATCACCATTTCTGCGGATGCAACATCCGGCAAAGTGGGCTCATTGCGGATATTAGCTGCTTTGTTAGCGTGGAGCATTCCCGTGGCGCATCGAAACGAACGGCCCAAAGCCCTAACTTTTGGCCGTATTATAGCTGCCGTCAGAATCATGGGTTTCGCGACCAGATAGAGGCGGCGAGAATGCGCATATCAGGCGCAAGTCGCCTTTGATGGCACGCAAGATATGCTTGTCGTGATTGTCCAAAGCATACATCGTTCCTGGCTGGATAGGATGGATCTCTCCAGTCGCAACATTTTCAACTTCGCCAACCCCCTCGATGCAATAATTCGCCTCTAGGTGGTTTTTATACTCCAGATAGAGTTCTGCGCCTTCTTTAACCAAAGTGTCGTGCATGGAGTAACCCATTTTGTCATCTGCTAAGACGATACGGCGGCTCTCCCAGCCCTTACCGCAGGCATGTCGCCAAGTGTTTAAGATGTCGGTCAACTTGCGAACAATCATCACTTTTCCAATTTGGTAATTAAGTGTGTTAAAGTATGCGGCACTGCGCTTGGACGTGTCGAGAGAGAAGCTGGCGCTCACAGCGTCGCAGCGCGTTTCCATAACATGGATGACTATTTTATGGGACAAAACGCGCTTTCTGTGATCCAAGATCAATGTCGGCTTTCATCATACCAGCCACGCCTTTAGACTACCGCGAATGGACGCTTTGTATCAAAATTCTAAACTCGTTGAACTGTACGACGCGATTAACTCCTCTCGCGAAGACTTCGACTTCTATATTGCAGAACTTCCAGAAACGCCCGCAACTATCCTTGATATTGGGTGCGGCACAGGAACCTTGGCGCTCGACCTCGCGGGGCGCGGATATCAGGTGACAGCGATCGATCCCGCGCCCCAGATGATCGCCAGTGCGATGCAGAAGGATGGCGCTCGATCAGTAAACTGGGTGACAGGGTTGGTATCCGATTTGGACGATATTCCAAAATTCGATGCAGCGATCATGACTGGCCACGCGTTCCAATATCTTTTGGAAGACACTCAAATTTCGGCTCTGTTTGAGGCGGTTAAGAAGCGGTTGCATCGCAATGGATCGTTTTGGTTTGAAACTCGCAATCCGGCCGTCAGACCTTGGTTTCGATGGATGCCGGAGCATGCCGCGCCTCCCTATGATCTTGGCGGGGGGCAAACAGTTCAAGTTGTCCACGAGGTTTTGAAGGTCAATGGCGATCGCGTGACGTTCGAAGAGTGTTACGACTTCAATGACGACAGCGGGACTTTGATCTCACAAAGCACGCTGCGATTTGTTGGACTAGCCGAGATTGAAGCGATGGCAGTCAAGAACGGCCTTTTGCTTACGGAAACCTTCGGAAACTGGAAGCGAGAGCCGCTATCGCGTGACAGCCCTGAGATAATCGCCCGGCTGACAAAAGCTGCATAGCTCACATTCGTGCAAAGCGCAGCATCGGTGACTTTGGGCTCACACCCGCCATTCGCGGCGATCCGCGCGAAAGGTGGCTTTGCGGATTTTTCTGATTTGGGTCAGTTAATGACCTGGAGGTCAAAGTCGTCTGACGTTCAATAGCATTCAAAGCCGGAACGGCCCATGATGTCGCTGTACTTACGTCATATGTACGCGTTCTGGACGCAGTCTTTATGTTCCTTTTGCCGGAGTGAGCGCCTGTTGACGTCCAGGACTAACCCCTCTGAAAGTTTTGGATCGCCCGTCCAACGTCGCCGTGGCCCACGTACAAAGATTAGCTTGCGAATACCCCTTCTTGGTCCGCGAACCCTTTGACCTCAATCGGGTTTCCTGATGGATCCCGGAAGAACATTGTCCATTGCTCGCCCGGCTCGCCTTTGAACCGCACCGAAGGTGCTATGATAAAATCGGTTTGCCGCTCTTCCATTCGCCCCGCCAAAGCAGTCCAGTCGTCCAGCCCCAGCACAACCCCAAAATGCGGCATCGGCACCATGTGATCCCCGACTTTACCCGTTGGGGCATTGGCGAAGGGTTCCCCGAGATGCAGGCTCAGCTGGTGCCCGAAAAAGTCGAAATCCACCCAAGTGTCGGTCGATCGTCCTTCGATTGCCCCTAAGGCATTGGAATAGAATTCTCGGGCTTCCTCCAAATCTGTAACGTGAAAGGCCAGATGGAAGGGTACGGGCATGTCTTTGTCCTTTGATTGCGCGGGCCGTTGAGTGTGCCCCGGTTTGCCCCTAAACCTAACGCCAACAGTTTTGAATGGGAGAGAGAAAATGACAGACGGCCCGACATACGGCTTTGACACCCTGCAAATTCACGCAGGCGCCCGCCCCGATCCGGCGACAGGCGCCCGGCAGGTTCCGATTTACCAGACCACCGCCTATGTGTTCCGCGATGCCGATCACGCGGCCGCTTTGTTCAATCTGCAAGAGGTGGGTTACATCTATTCCCGCCTGACCAACCCCACGGTGGCCGCGTTGCAGGAACGTATCGCAACCCTTGAAGGCGGTGTTGGGGGGGTGTGCTGTTCCTCTGGCCATGCTGCCCAGATCATGGCCCTGTTTCCGCTAATGCAGCCGGGGCGCAATATCGTCGCCTCAAGCCGCCTGTATGGCGGGACCGTCACCCAGTTCAGCCAGACCATCAAACGTTTTGGTTGGTCCGCCACCTTCGTGGACTTTGACGATCATGCAGCCGTTAAGGCCGCCATTGATGATGACACCCGGGCCGTGTTCTGCGAGGCGATTGCGAACCCCGGCGGGCACATCACCGATCTTGATGCAATCTCGTCCATCTCAGATGAGGCAGGCATTCCACTGATCGTCGATAACACGTCCGCCACCCCGTACCTCTGCCGTCCGATTGAACATGGTGCCACGTTGGTCGTGCATTCCACCACGAAGTACCTGACTGGCAATGGTACTGTTACAGGTGGCTGTGTTGTAGATTCAGGCAAGTTTGACTGGGCTGCGAATGACAAATTCCCTTCATTGTCTGAACCCGAACCCGCCTATCACGGCATGAAGTTCGCCGAGACATTCGGCCCGCTGGCGTTCACCTTCCACGGCATTGCCATTGGTCTGCGTGACCTTGGCATGACCATGAACCCGCAGGCCGCCCATTATACGCTGATGGGCATTGAGACCCTGTCGTTGCGGATGGAACGCCATGTTGAAAACGCCACAAAGATCGCGAAATGGCTCGAAGATGATCCCCGCACCGACTATGTGACCTATGCCGGGTTGGACAGCTCGCCCTACAGCAAGCTGATCCCCAAAATTTGCCCCAAGGGTGCGGGTGCCTTGTTCACTGTTGCTGTGAAGGGCGGTTATGATGCCTGCTTGAAGCTGGTCGATAATCTAGAAATCTTTAGCCATGTCGCCAATTTGGGTGATGCGCGCAGTCTGATCATCCATTCTGCCAGTACCACCCACCGTCAGTTGACCGCCGAGCAACAAGAGGCCGCGGGGGCCGGTCCGGGCATCGTGCGTTTGTCCATTGGGATCGAAGATGCCGATGACTTGATCGCCGATCTAGACCAAGCACTGGCCAAAGCCACCGCATGATGGAACGATCCCGTCCGCGCCCTTGGCGTGGGCGGGTTTCTGCTGTAGTGTTAATTTGCACCGGCAAACGCGTTTTGCCATTAACACCAATATGCTAGATGCGTTTGATGATCACGAACTTCGCACTGTCACTTTCGTTTGAAGGCATTGATATGCTGCACCGCGTGCAGCACGGCTGGAAGCGCGTCGGCACCGCTGATGTTGAGGCCAAGAATCTCGACGCCCAATTGGCCGATTTGCGCCGCAAAGCAGAGGCTGTCGCCCCCGACGGGTTGCGCACCAAACTGCTTATCCCGCTGGATCAGATCAAGTATCTTGCCATCGACAGCACCCAGACAACCGAGGCTGATATCCACGCCGTTCTGGATGGTGCCACGCCCTATGCGCTGGACGAGCTGGTCATTGACTGCGAACGTTTCGGTGGCCGCACCCATATTGCCGCCGTTGCCCGCGAAACCCTGACCGAAGCCGAAGTCTTTGCCCATGCTCATGGCTTCAAACCTGTCTGTTTTGCTGCGGTGCCAGAGCCCTTTACCTTCCAAAAAGAAGTTTTCTTTGGCCCGACAACCATGATGCCCGAGATCCTCGGGCCTACGGGATCAGTCGAACGTGATCCCATACCTGTGTTGATCGTTGGGACACGTATCAAGTCGCGCCTGTTGGTGTTCGATCTGCCAGAACACGCGATCCCCCCGTCCGAAGATTTTGATCTGGCCGCGGCCCTTGCGCCGCATGTGTCGGACCCCGCGCCTGCTTTTGATGCCCCTGCTGCTCCTGTGCTTGAGCCTGATATCCCCACTATACCAGATGAGGTTGTGGGCGCTGCTGCAGCATCGGATTCTGTTGACGAACCGGTGGCTGAGACCGATGCGCCTGAATCAACCGATGAACCTATGCCTTCGCTGGAAACCCTAAAGCTGGATGCGTCGAACCTTGTTGTCGAAGGCACCGTCGGTGAGGATCAGTCGGAAGAGGCGTTGGATAGTTTAACATCTGATTTGCCTGAAGATGCTACCGCGCAAGATGACATCGCCGACCTTGATCTGAACGCGGAACCTTTGCTGCCGCTTGAAGGTCTGGTGGACGCGCCCACCGAGGACACAAATCAAACTGACGTTCCGGTCGATCAAGACCTAGATGAAACGACTGTTGCCGCATTGGAGCCTGCCGCACCAGAACAGGCACCTGAAATTGAGGTCGCGGCCGAACCCTTGGTTGCCCAAGAGCCGCCCACCGCTCAACTGCATCAGCCGATCTTGTTTGACGCTGTTCCCCAAGAGTATCACCCACCCGTTGTAGAAGCCCCTGCCCCTGTGGTCGTCGCAGAAGTCACAAAGACGCCTGTTATGGCAGAGAATCCCGTCTTGTTTGTGCCACCGCTTTTTGACCCGACAATCCCAGAGGTCTTGAAACGCACATCCGCCAAGTCCAAAAAGCGCAGACGTCTGAGCACCACGTCTCCTAAAATTGCCGCGCCATTGCCCCAGCTTGGTGCCCCTGCATCGCGACCGCTCCGGACAGTTGAACCCGCAAATACCTCGCGCCGCCCAGCTTGGATTGCCGGAGGTGTCGCTGCCAGCCTTATCCTCGTGGGTGCGGTTGCATGGTCCGCTTTCCGCGATACCGATAGCACCGTTGACGGCAGCACCGTCGAAGGCAGCGCTGCAGAGGCAAGTCCCGAAATAACGATCGCAGAAGCGGTGCAAAGCCCGGTGGAAGACCCCGTTCTGCCCCCGCCTGCCTCAATTGAGATCGTGGCCGCAGCCCCAACAATCCCACAGATTGATATCGCTGGCTTTTCGGTCGCCCCCGATGAGGCGGTGAACGCACCAGATCTGGCGATTGTGTCAGAGCCTGCGGCGCCTGCCCTGAGCGTCCCTGAAGCATTCAATGGACCTGTTGCGCAAGACGCGCTTCCGGCGGCCGTTCAACCACCGCCGGACCCACCCGTTGAATTGCCGGAAGAAGAGATCGCCGTGGCCACAGTCGGCGCGCCAGTTTTACGTGGCACGGTGCTGAGCCCTGATGAAGCCGAAACCATTTATGCCGCTACGGGTGTCTGGCAACGCGCCCCGCGGTTTGTTGATGTCCCTTCCGACACATCGACCGATGGGTTGATTGTCCCGTTTTCAGAATCCCTGCCTGACCGTGTGGAACAACCGCTGGTCCCGCCTGCTGCCGACCACGAAACTGACCTGAGCTTTCTGGCCCCTGCCGATCCACCGGCTGCCGAAGTGCAATTTCCGGTGGATGAGAACGGCTTTATTCTGGCCACGCCCGAAGGCACGGTGACCCCGGAAGGCGCGATAGTCTATGCGGGTGCCCCCGACCTGACGATCCGCTTGCGCCCCGAATT
This sequence comes from uncultured Paracoccaceae bacterium, assembly GCA_947501555.1. Taxonomy (GTDB): domain Bacteria; phylum Pseudomonadota; class Alphaproteobacteria; order Rhodobacterales; family Rhodobacteraceae; genus Yoonia. The sequence goes on along the minus strand of CANMWG010000001.1, from coordinate 140,983 downwards.
GACCCCTACCGATCTTGAGCGGATGGCCTTGCTGGCCCCCGCCCCGGAAGGTGTTGTGATCATCGATGGCGCCCCCGAGGTCGTCCCGCCCCTGCGCCCCGCTGAGACGGCCTTGCCTGCCTCGCAAGAGGAGGTTCCAACCGACCTGACCGATGAGGTGGCAACGCAGGACCCTCCGACAGCGGGCGCTGTTTCGCTAGCGGCGTTGGAGGATCCGACCTCTCCCGCACTCGTGACCGATGCACCTGATTTGCGCCCAACGCTGCGCCCAGACGGGCTGGTTTCGTCGGTTGACCCGGGCACACCCGATATCACAGCTATCATCGCGGGGATTGAAGCAGAGACAGAGACCCCAGATACAGCGTCAATTGTGAATGCCACGCCGCGTGCCGTGGTCGCATCACTGCGCCCAGCGCTCCGCCCACAGAATTTTGACAGCGTGGTCGCTGCAGCCCGTGCAAATATCGCCGCTCAACCGGCCCCGACCGCAGCCCCGGTGCAAACCGCTGCACCGGTTGCACCGCAGAACTACGCCCCCGTTCCCGGTGGGGTCGCCCGCGCCGCAACGCAGGAAGATGTTTTGCCTTTGCGCAACATCAATCTGATCGGCATTTACGGTCGTCCCAATGCCCGCCGTGCTTTGGTTCGGCTGAGCAACGGGCGTTATGTCCGGGTTGAAGTCGGCAGCACGCTTGACGGCGGTCAGGTCACGGCAATTAGTGAGGCCGCGTTGAACTATGTCAAACGCGGCCGAACTTTAGCGTTGGAGCTGCCGTCGGGCTAACCCCGAACGCGGTGTTATTCGGCAGCCGTTCCGTTCAAGACGCCACGTGCGATCTGGTCGGCCTCGATGCTTTCAAACAATGCTTTGAAGTTGCCCTCGCCGAAGCCATCGTCGCCCTTGCGTTGGATGAATTCAAAGAAGATGGGCCCGATGACGGTTTTGCTGAAAATCTGCAAAAGGATCCGGGTTTCACCCCCGTCCACAACCCCTTCGCCGTCGATCAGGATACCGTGCTTCATCATCCGATCTTTGGGCTCATCGTGCCCGACAACCCGGCTGTCGCTGAGCTCATAGTAAGAGGCCGGAGGCTTGGGCATGAATTTGATCCCGCGTTCGGCGATCTCATCTGTCGCATCATAAAGGTCGCGCGCGCCCACGGCGATGTGCTGGATACCCTCGCCATTGTACCGCTTGAGGTACTCTACGATCTGGCCTGTCTCGCCCCGGTCTTCGTTGATTGGGATTCGGATCCGTCCACAAGGCGAGGTCAACGCCCGTGACAGAAGCCCAGTGAATTTGCCCTCGATATCGAAGAACCGGATTTCCCGGAAATTGAACAAATCACCGTAGAAAGCGAACCATTTGTCCATGTTCCCCTTGTGCACGTTATGCGTCAGGTGATCGAGGTAATGGAACCCCACGCCCACCGGATGCGCGTCGGCGACCCAATTGAATTCCGCGTTGTAGGGGTTCGTTTCATAATATTGGTCGATGAAATAGATCAGGCTGCCGCCAATCCCGACAATCGCGGGCACATCCATGGTTTTGCCTGGCCCTTCATATGGCTCAGCCCCTTTGCTGACTGCGTGATCAAAGGCCTTCTGGGCATCGACCACCCGCCAGCCCATGGACGGTGCACAGGGGCCGTGTTCGTCGATAAAATCCGCCGCATGTGTGTCCGGTTCGCTGTTGATGAGGTAGGCGATGTCGCCTTGCTGCCAGAGCTCAACCGCTTTGGTTTTATGCGTGGCCGTGTGCGTATAGCCCATTTGGGTGAAGAGATCGCGCAGGGTTTGCGGCTCGGGGTGTGCGAATTCGACGAAGGCGAACCCATCTGTCCCCGCAGGGTTTTCGGCAGTGATTGTGGATTTGGGGGCGTCGTGCGGGAAAGGTCCCATGGCTGAACTCCTCTATTTGCTTTGGCTCATGATAACGCAGGTTACTTGAGTATTTTGGGCAAATTGATAAGCATGCGCTGGTAAATGTGCGGTCGTTGCGCACGATTGAACGTTTTTATGCGAGGGATACGCATGATGTTAGACCCAGCTGACCTACGATTGCTTGCTGCCTTGCAGCGCGATTCCACACTGACGGCGCAGGACTTGAGCGCCGCTTTGAATATGTCCGCGTCGCAGGCCGGGCGTCGCCGCCAACGTCTTGAGGCAGAAGGATACATCGCCGGTTACCGCGCGCATTTGTCCCCTGAGAAGGTTGGCCTGACGGTCGAGGCCTTTATCCAGATAGTCATGGCCACCCATACGGCGCAGAACGCACAGGACTTTGTCCGCCTCACCCGCTCGCGTGCCGAGATCGTGGGTGCTTGGACGCTGACAGGCGATGCCGACTATTTGCTTCGCGTCTATTGTCCTGATCTGACGGCACTCAACGATTTGGTTCAGCAAGTGTTGCTGCCCCATCCTGCCGTCAGCCGGGTGCAAAGCCAGATTGTCATGGAGCGCGTAAAGCCGGATGCGCCCCTGCCAGTTTAGATTTGGTCGCGCAGGATCCAGGCCCGCAGCGCAACGGCCAACAGGACACACCCTCCGCAAATAAATACGGCGCCGATGGAAACGGCCGACATGATGGCCATGAACCCGAGCGTTGCGTATGTTTGGGAGGATGCAAGGCGTTTTTGGACACAGTGACATGCATGCCCGCCACTATTCCACGCGTGACTGTCCTATTCATGACTGCAATATCACGGGTAACGGTTATTGACGTGTTATCGCGACGACGCACCCTATATGCATAGCGAAATCTTATCGTCATCATGATAGGGTAAAACAACACAAACCAGAACGGCAGGAGACGGGCGGAAATGGACAGTTTCCTATTGCAGGCAACCATTTACCTAGGGGCGGCGGTGATCGCTGTGCCTTTGGCCGCGCGATTGGGCTTTGGATCGGTGCTGGGATATCTGCTGGCGGGTATCGTGATTGGCCCGCTGACCGGATTGGTCGGATCAGAGGCGCAGGATATCCAGCATTTCGCCGAATTTGGCGTGGTGATGATGCTGTTTCTGATCGGGCTCGAGCTTGACCCGCGCGCGCTTTGGGCCATGCGCAAACGCCTGATTGGGCTGGGTGGTTTGCAGGTTGGTGTCACGATGCTGGCTGTCATGGCCGGGGCCGTGCTGTTGGGGTATGACTGGGCCACCGCCCTTGCGATCGGGATGATCTTTGCGCTGTCCTCGACCGCGATTGTGCTGCAGACCCTATCCGAGAAAGGCCTGATGCAAACCGGTGGTGGGCGGTCGACGTTTTCGGTTTTGCTGGCGCAAGATATCGCCGTGATCCCTATGCTGGCGCTACTGCCGCTGCTGGCCGTACCCGCGATGATGACCCTGAACGCCGATGGGTCGATGGCCCGTGCCTCAGACGCACATCACGACGACCATGCCACGCTGAGCCTAGTGGAAGGTTTGCCTGCCTGGGGCGTGACCCTTGTGACCATCGGCGCCGTTGTGGCCGTGATCTTGGCAGGGGTCTATCTGACCCGGCCTGTGTTTCGCTACATCCACCATGCCCGCCTGCGTGAGATGTATACCGCCCTTGCCCTGCTGATGGTTGTGGCCACGGCTGTGCTGATGACCATGGTCGGCCTTTCGCCTGCGTTGGGTACGTTCTTGGCCGGTGTGGTGCTTGCGAATTCCGAATTCCGGCATGAACTGGAAAGCGATCTGGCCCCTTTCAAGGGTCTGTTGTTGGGCCTGTTTTTCATTACCGTCGGCGCGGGGATTGATTTCGATTTGTTCTTCACGGACCCGGCCCCCATCCTTGGGCTGACCGCGGCCGTGATGCTGATCAAGGGTGCGATCCTATTGGCGCTGGCGATCATCTTTAAAATCAAAGGCAAGGATCGCTGGTTGTTTACCCTTGGGTTGGCGCAGGCAGGTGAATTTGGCTTTGTGCTGATCTCATTCTCGCTGCAGCAAGGTGTCTTAACACCGGATTTGGGTGGCACATTGTTGTTGGTCGTTGCCCTTTCCATGCTGATCACGCCACTGTTGTTTATCGCTTACGAATTGCTCAGCCGCAGGATGGTCGACACAGACGATCACCCCCATGATGAGGTGGATGAGCAAGGCACAGTCATCATCGCGGGCATTGGTCGCTTTGGACAGATCGTGAACCGGCTGCTGCAGAGTTGCGGTTTTGACACCGTGGTCGTGGATGCCAATCTTGAGACGGTGCAAATGATGCGCAAATTTGGGTTTCGCGGCTTCTTTGGTGATCCGACGCGCCCTGACCTGTTGAATGCGGCGGGCTTGGAAGATGCGCGCGTTTTGGTGGTGGCCATTGATGACAAGGCATCTGCCAATAAAGTCGTCGCCTATGCGCGCAAGGTGCGTCCGGATTTGCACATTATTGCCCGTGCCCGTGACCGGGTGCACGTCTATGAGCTTTATGCGGCTGGGGCCAATGACATCGTCCGCGAGATGTTTGACAGCTCTTTGCGCGCAGGCCGCTATGCGTTGGAGAACTTGGGTCTTTCAGAGTTCGAAGCGGCTGAGGCGGAACAGGCGTTTTATCAATATGACCGGCAGGCATTACGCGAATTGGCAGACCTGTGGCAGCCCGGCGTGCCTGTTGCTGATGTCCCTGCCTATGTGCAGCGTGCAAATGAACTGAACAACGCATTGGAAACTGCCCTGGCCGCCAAACAGCAGGCGACCGAAAGCAAAGAGAGCTAGCTTTCTGCCCGGCGCACAGAGAGGCGTGTTGCCGACATGCCGTAATCGTTGACGATCAGATGGGTGCATCCATCCGATTAAGGTGTCGCAGGACAGTCCGTTTGCGGGCAGCAGTCTGACTGCGCGTCCACGCCCCTTTTGTAGGCATCAACCGAATGCACGGCACATGATCCTGACCAGACGCGCAGGTCATCCTTCGCGACAGGCTCAGACGACCAACATGGCTAGGTTGCAGTCGGTCATCGGACTTATGCAATCTACGCTGACTTCATGTAACCGCCATTGTAATCGTCGCTCTTTCTGCGGATCTGAGAATGCTCGACAATCCGCTCGCGCGCGATGCCCCGGAACTCTTCGATGGACGAATAGCCTTTGCGTTTCAAATAGTCGCTCAGATCGTCTTTCAGTTCTTGGATCAGCTTGACGCCGACGCCACCGCTGCCCTTTTCCTCCATCGCTGCTGTGCAGACCTGAAGGTTACCAGCCCCGTGCACGATGAAGTTAAACGCCTCGTTAAAGCCCTTAATTCCGCCAATACCAGAAATTGATTTATCTGGAAAAGCACGCGAAATATCCGACACGCGCTGCAAAGCTTGGTGCAAAATTGCCAGCCCGCCTAGCCCACCTGACGTCACAAGGCCGTCGACCTCAACCTCAAACTTCAGTGTTTCGGGATCCATTAAAGGAAGCGACGGAAATGTGTTGCAAAGCGATATGGACGCAGCACCCGCCTCGTATGCGGCCGCAGCGGCATCAACAAGGGTTGAGGTCGATGGGGTAAGTTTTACCCAGATCGGAACGCTTACCACCTGCTTGATCGCCGTCAAAATTGAGCGAATAATCTCTTCGTCATTGGCGACATTTGCGCCCATGTCCTTGCGGTCCATGTGGGGGCAAGACAGGTTCAGTTCAAGCGCATCACACCCAACCCCTACACATGCGGTCGCAAGCTTGCGCCAGTTGTCCATTTCTTCTTCATTGCCAGCACCTGCCATAATCGAGGCAATGAGCATGCGGTCTGGGTATGTGGTTTTAATCTCTTCCAGATCTGGCAGCCACAATTCAAGCGGCTGGTCTGAGATCAGCTCCCAGTTCCAGGAAGAATGTGAAACGGTATCGGGGCGCTTCATGCGCGATACATAGGGTTTCGTTTCGCTTGTGCGCTGATAGATCGTTTTGGGCCCGGCGACGTTTTCCACAGGGTGTAAGCCAATCGTCTTGGTCACAACACCGCCCCAGCCGGATTCAAAAGCTTTTAGAATTTTTCGTTTGCTTTCCGTCGGCGGCGCAGACGCCAGAACAAACGGGTTTACAAACTCAAGACCAGTAAAATTTGTAGAGAGTTCATTTTTCATGTCACATCCTCAATCTGTTCCTACAATGACCACTATTTTTTACCAATTAGTCAATATTTTTTCCCGTTCACCATGCATCCACATGAGAACAGCCCCTTTTTCTTGGCATTTTGCTCAAAAAATAGGTGCCGCTAAAAGAGTTTCGGCTGTTTCTTCATTGAGCATGATGCCTGCAATGTAGGCTATTCGTTGATCGAGCTTGAAGTTTTGTTGCCATTCAGGCGCGACAACGAATCAACGGCGTGCGTATCCAACGCTACATGGAAGTTGATTTTGAGCTCTTTCATATTCTGACGAGCTAGGATCAAGGGTTCCTAAGGGTTGCGATGCTGTTTCGCTATGGTGGCGTTTCAGTGCCCCCCTAGACTTGGCTCAATACCGTTAGGTTGCGCGGCGGCCCAAGAGCCAGACAAAGAAGATACCACCTATGAGCCCTGTTACGATGCCTATGGGCATGTCTTCGGGTGCCATGACGGTGCGCGCAGCAATGTCGGCCCAAAGAAGGAAAATTGCACCAATCAGGGCCGATGCTGGCAAGACACGGGTGTAATCGCCGCCAACAAGGATGCGTGCAATATGTGGAACCATCAGGCCCACAAATCCGATAATACCAGAAAAGGCGACCATCACCCCGGTGATCAACGCGCCAACCACAAAGACAGCAAGCCGAAATCGGGCCACCGGTATGCCGAGGGTCGCAGCTGTCTCATCACCGATTGTCATTGCGTTCAGCTGTGTGGCGCGGCTCATCAACCATGCACCGCTGACCATCAGTATCACCAGCGGATAAATGAGCTGGGACCATTGCGCGAGGCCAAGGCCCCCAAGCATCCAAAATACGACCGTGTGGGATGCACGGGGGTCGCCCAAGAAGATCAACCCGTTCGCGCCTGCCATAATGATGAAAGATACCGCCACACCCGCCAATACCAGTCGATCGGCGCTGGTCGCATCGGCGACGCGGGACACACCAAGTACAATAGCGGTCGCCATCAGCGCGCCGGCAAAGGCCATAAGCGGGACGGTGAGAAGCCCCAGAAAAAGACCCGTATGTAGGAGGGCAAAGATCGCCCCAAAAGCACCCCCGGATGAGATGCCAAGAAGATGCGGATCAGCAAGAGGGTTGCGGGTCACGGCTTGAAGTGCTGCGCCAACCACAGCCAGACCGGCGCCCACCATCATGGCCAAGAGTGCGCGCGGAAACCGAATTTCCCAGACGATGGCTTCTCTGCCCTGGCTCCATGATGGATCGATCAGCCCTGGTGACACCTTGCCCGCCAGAATGCCCCAAACTGTGCTTGCAGGAACGGAAACCGCACCAACGGACACTGCAACGGACAAGGAAAACAGCAACAAAATGATCCCACCGAAAGCGAGGGCCAGCCGCCGCCCAACGATGGGACGGCGCATATCTGTTGTTGCTTCGCTCACACGCTAATCGCCCCAGAAGGCGTCGGCCAAGGTCTTGATCGCCTGAATGTTGCGCGGACCGGGTGTGGCTTCCACATACTCAAGCGTGACGAACCGGTCGTTCTTGACGGCATCCAATGCGGCGAATGCCGGGTTCGACATCATGAAGGCACGCTTCTGTTCCGCTGTTACCTCGCCGTAGTTGACGATCACGATAATCTCCGGATTGCGCTCGACCACCTCTTCCCACGTCACTGTGCCCCAGCTTTTCTCAAAGGTTTCCATAACGTTCATACCGCCTGCCGCTTCGATCATCGCGGTGGGCATTGCATAAAGCCCAGCTGTAAAAGGGGCGTCCTCTCCGCTGTCGTAAACAAAAACCCGCACTGGATCCCCTGTCTCCATGCTATCTGTGAACGCTGCAAGCTCGGCCTTGTATCCATCAATCAAAGCAGTGGCCCTGTCTTCGACGCCAAAGATTGCCCCAAGATTGGCCAGATCACTGTACATGTCATCAATGCTCGCCCGGCCTTTGTCCATGATGTGCGTGCAGGATTCCGTCAACTCGTAAACCTGGATGCCAAAGGGTTCCAAGGTCTCTGGCGTGACCTCACCGCCGACCTTCATGCCATAGTTCCAGCCCGCGAAGAAAAAATCCGCGTCTGCGCCAACCAGCACTTCTTTGGACGGATAAGTCGCAGACAGCTCTGGCAATTCCTGCACACCTGCGCGCATCTCTTCATCCAGCGTTTTCCAACCTGAGACCCCCGTATAACCCACCATGCGGTCAGCCAAACCCAGGGCGAGCATCATCTCGGTCAAATTGACATCGTTCGAAATAGCACGCTCTGGCGGTGTATCGAAAGTGACCGTCCGGTTGCAGCTTTGGACGGTGGTCTCTGCCACTGCGACGCTTGTGCTGAGGCCGAGCGAAAGTGCGCTGAGAACAATCTGTCTCATAGTATTTCCTTTTGGTTCAAAGATGAAATGTCAGGTGTTTTGTGTCGCTGGGGGCGAGACGTTCTTGCCTGGCTGTGACGTGGAAGACCTCGGACACGGCGCCCTCAGTAAAAACAGTTTCGGGTGGTCCATAGCTAAGCGGAACGCCAGCTCGCAACATCAGGACGTCGTCGCAAACAGCTGCTGCCATATTCAGATCATGCAGCGAGGTCACGATTGTCAGCGGCAGATCACGGATCAGCGCCAGCACCTCAAGCTGATGACGGATATCCAGGTGATTTGTCGGCTCATCCAGGATCAATAGTCGCGGTTCTTGGGCAAGCGCCCGCGCGACCATAACACGCTGTCGTTCGCCCCCGGACAAGGTGCCAAGTTGGCGGCCCGAGAAAGCAGCCAAGCCAAGTTGATCTAACGCGCCTTGCACAATGGCCGCATCACGTGCACCAGCGGCACTGCCAAACCCCTTACGGTGCGGTGTGCGCCCGAGGGACACGATTTCTCGGACTGTTAGTGCAAAATCAGTCGGTTGCTCTTGCAAGACCGCTGCGACATTCCGAGCGGTTTCACGCGCCGAAATAGACCAGATATCGACACCATCCACTTTCACCACACCGGACGTCGGAGCGTGGAAACGATAGAGCAGTCTCAGCAATGTGGACTTACCAGCCCCGTTTGGTCCGACAACGCCCAAAACCCGCCCCGGGGCCAAATCCAGGCTGATGGGTTGAAGGATCATTCGTTGGCTTCTTGGCTCAGACCAACTTGCTTTCTCAACAGAAAGACGCGCGGCTTTATCCAGGTGACAATCTGCCACCTGCGTATTGTCATGGGTGAAATCGTTCGTGAAGTCTCTCATTACTTGATGGCTTTCATGCTGCAGGTACCGCGCCGAGAGGTGTGAAGAGATGTGAGGTACTGGTCAAGGGGGCGGAAACTTCCCAAGATATTTGAACGCAAAGTTTCAGGCCATTGCCAGCGTTACGCAGCAGTGGCAGCGCAACTCTCGTCCCAAAACCCGGGTCGCCCTGACCCGCGCGGCGATCACGACATGTCGTACAGATCGACAGAACTCTTGTATTATCCAACATGCGCAACACGTCCTTTATGTTACGTTATAACATTGCTTTACGTAACTACATCTATTACGAGAGGTCAAGCGGGTTTCATCAAGGGGAAAGTCAGTGGAAAAGCGGTCAACGCACATCATCCATGCAGGCCGGTTGCTGCGTTATCTACAGCAGCAGAACCGCTCTCTTTCGGCCTATGACCTCCTAGAGGGCCTTCCTGCAGATGGGGTCACGTCCTCGACCGCGCTTTGCCAAGCACCCAAGAAACTGCGCAACACCGACCAAGTACGAGCCATCAAGGCCCATAGCGCCCGGACGTCTTATTGCGGCGAATATGATCATGATATCCCCGTTTTCGCGACCCGCGATGATTGCAGGACCGTGACCAAGCATATCGATGCAAACTTCGACCACGTCATTGCAGGCCCGTCAGAACGGACAGGTTTTGAACCCAAACACTCAGCTTTGAAATCCTCAGCCGATGCAGCGACCGCAACACCGGCGTGCCAACCGACTAAAAGGAATTAGAATGGAACAGACGACGCAAGTGCCCGTAACCGTATTGACCGGCTTTCTTGGGGCCGGAAAAACAACGCTCCTCAACCGCATCCTTACCGAACGCCACGGCAAAAAATACGCCGTGATTGTCAATGAATTCGGCGAAACCGGGATCGATAACGATCTGGTCGTGGATGCGGATGAAGAAGTGTTCGAAATGAACAATGGCTGCATATGCTGCACCGTCCGGGGCGACTTGATCCGGATCCTCGGCGGGCTGATGAAACGCGCAGACAAATTCGACGCCATCATCGTTGAAACGACAGGCCTTGCCGACCCAGCGCCCGTGGCACAGACCTTTTTCGTGGACCAAGATGTGGCAGAGCGTACGCGGCTTGACGCTATTGTGACGGTCGCGGACGCGGTACATCTCAATGATCAGCTGGGCGAACATCATGAGGCCGAAGAGCAGATCGCCTTTGCCGATATTGTCCTGCTGAATAAAACCGATCTGGTGGCGCCTGATGGATTGGGACGGGTGGCGGATCGCATCCGCAAGATCAACCCCTACGCCAAGATCATTCTCACCGAACATTGCGGTGCCAATCTAGACGAGGTGGTCGGGCTGAACGCCTTCAGCTTGGATCGTGTTTTAGAGGTGGAACCTGATTTTCTAACCTCCGACCATGACCATGATCATGACGACGATATCAAAAGCATCTCGCTCGCTTCAGATGTCCCGCTTGATATGGAGAAATTCCAGACGTGGTTTGGGCAACTTCTGCAGACGCGCGGGCAGGACGTTCTTCGCTCGAAGGGCATTCTTGACTTCAAAGGCGAAGAAGATCGCTTTGTTTTTCAGGGTGTTCACATGCTGATGGATGGTGCGCCGATGGGGTCCTGGCCGGAGGGTGCGCGGCAATCGCGGATCGTCTTTATTGGTCGTGATCTTGACAAGATGGGGCTCGAAGAAGGTTTTGCCGCATGTCGCGCGGCATGACCGCTGAGGCCGCGCGGCAGAATCCACGCCACGCTGGTTTTGCCGAAACCCAACTTGAACGACAGGGACTGACGCTGGAGATAGGTGCGCCGGTGACGGCGGCTCTGGCATTAGGTACACGTGTCGCCGCGGGGTTTGGGGACGGTACTGTCCGTTTCTTCCACCCGGACGCGCCGCCAAACGTGATCAAGGCCCATACCGGGCCCATTTTGGACCTTGCCGCCGACGGTACATCGGGAGCAGTGCTCACGGGTGGGGATGATGGACGTTTCCTGCGTGTGTCGCCTGATGGCACGATTGAAGAGCTTGCCACATTCGGTACTAAATGGGTCGATTGCGTCGCGGCAGGACCAGGGTATTTCGCCTGTTCTTCGGGGCGCACCGCACATGTCTGGCGGGTTGGCGATAGGGACGCCAAAACCTTCGAACACCCCAGTACAGTCGGCGGTCTTGCCTTCGACGCGCAAGCCAGGCGATTGGCTGTCGCACATTACGGCGGTGCAACCATCTGGGAGCGCGGTGACCGTCGGTGGAGATCGTCCAAGCTCATCTGGAAGGGCTCACACGGTGCGGCGGCTTTCAGTCCGGATGGGAAGTATCTGGTCACAACAATGCAGGAAAACGCCCTGCACGGATGGCGCCTGCGCGATAAGGCGGACATGCGCATGTCGGGTTATCCGGCCAAGGTCAAAAGCTTCACTTGGGTTGGCGATGCGCCTTTCCTCGCCACGTCAGGTGCTGATGAGGCGATCTGCTGGCCCTTCGATGGCAAAGACGGCCCTATGGGACGCGCGCCCGCCACATGCGCCTATGGAGGTAAGCAGCAGTGCACGGCAGTTACCGGACTCGTCGGACACAATGGTGTTCTTGCGGGCTTTGTTGATGGCAGTGTGCTTGCAGGGCGCGTGTCTGTAGAAAATGAAATGGAAGACTTTGTCGTAAAGGGATCAAGTGGCGCCCCGATATCTGCTTTGGCCATCACACCACAAGCTTGGCTGTTGATCGGCGACGAAGCGGGTCGTGTGCTCTGGGTGCGACTTGGCACTGACGCAGCATGAAGAACATGTTCGCCCGCCAAAGCGCACCCGGCCGCGCAGCAGCGGTGAAAGCCTGGGTCGCCAAATATCTTGCCCTGTCAGAAGACGACCTTGTAACAGTCGCTGAACTTGCCTGCGCTGAGCCCGGCTGCCCACCGGTCGAAACCGTGGTGACGGTGCACGGCGCAGATGGTCAACGTCGGACTTGGCATATTCACCGACCATTGGCTGAGGTTGATGAAGCCTGCGTTGTGACATCCATGATTGATGGGACATCACAGCCCCAATCTAAAGCCCAATAAGCTTAGGCTTATCAAAGCGATCATTGCGCCAGAAAAGACCTGTATCCCTGGCATGACAAAGCGCCATCTTGGACCCGTTTTTGTAGAAAACACAGCAACACTGCGGGCCGCAACGCTTGAAAGCGCGACCAATGAGGTAAGTGCCGCGGTACCTAAGCCCATCGCGACAACTGCGACGGCACCCGCAATCGCGAGATCCATTTGCCATGCGATCACAAGTAAGAAAACAGCACCCGTACACGGTCGAATGGCGATGCTGAGCACCAGGACCACCGCATCGCGGAAAGAGTTTACGCTGGCGACCTGTTCGGACGTGGGGCCATGCGCTCCACAGTCGCAATCCTCTGCAGCGGCGCTTGGCACCGAGGTCTGTTGGCGCACTGTCCACTCGGGTTCGGTCTCGGTAAAACCGCCCATATGCGCAAGCGCGTGTTGCTTGGCGAATGAATAACCGCCGGGCGGGACGAGACTTCCGTTATCTTGGCGGCGCCCCAAAGACCAATCCGCGCGTTTAAGAGCATTTACCCCTCGCCACACAAGCAAAAGACCCACACTCGCAATCGCCAGATAGCTCAATGGTGCAAGATAGTCCTCAGCCAGAGTCGTCATCTGTTGGGCGGACACCTCAATCAGAAAGAACCCACCATAAACCAAGACGATGGCCCATAAGCATTGCATCAAGCTCGACGCGATAGCCAAGCTCACAAGCTTGCGGACGGAAACAGACGTTCCCAGCCCTACACCGCCAACCAGGTATTTTCCGTGACCCGGCCCCAAAGCATGAACAAATCCGTATGCCGCAGTTGCCGCAAGCAGGGCTGAAAACGCATTGGCATCCCCGCCCTTGAGCGCACGAATTGCTCCAGCCATTTGGTTCTGAAAACCGCGCTGCGCATCCATTGCCCATATGGCCAACTGGGTGAGGTCAATAGCCCCATAGACCAAGACTGCAATCGCCAAGGTTATGGCCAGAACCAACGCTACCCGCATGTCACGACAATTCTGTCTGCAAACATTGCCCCGACATTGGGCACATCCGGCGTCTGCTCTCTGCTCAACTTGAAAAGTGTCGCTTGCAGTTCCTGATCCTGCACTGTCGGATCGTATTTGATGACGTCTGCGCTGCATCTGTCTTCAGCACCCGCAAGCTCCGGCTGCTTGGTGACGGCAAACGCAAAAAAGTAGGTGGATTCATAAAAGGCAACATCCGCCGTCAGGCCAGCCAAGCCGACAGGTTCACTCAAGGCACGTGTGTAGGTGATCTGTAGTCGGCCATCGATTATCTGGGCATCCAGATCTTCCGGCCATTGCAATGAAACCGGTTTTCCATCGACAGAGAGATGCGCCGAGCCGTCAAAATCGCTGGGCCAATTGCTGCGATATCGCACAAGTGCTCTGCGGTCGACCTCATCCAGCCCGCCTTCGGCATTCAGAGAAAGGTTATGGGATGACAAGATATAGAGGGTTTCAAAATCGTCGTAGAGCCATGTCACGTGCAGGGCGGTAAGATTGCTGTCGTTGAATTCGAAACTCACCCCACCGTCCACAAACACATGCGGGTGCGAGACGGCTTGGCCACCGCATAAGACCAAAAAACCGCAAACGACAGGAAGACGACAGGCGGAGGCAACATGTTGCCGCGTCCATTTCCAAAGCCAGCTAAAGCGCATTGGTCAACGAAATCTCTGCATCTTTGCCAAGCGGCCGTAAGCAGCGTCGTAGACGATTTTCAGACATATCACGCGCAATGATGACGATCCGGCTTTTGCGATCGCCCTGATCCCAATCCTTGATCGGGACAGGATCATCAAAAATATGCTGGACCCCATGGAACACAAAAGGGACCGTAATCCCTTTCAGAAAAACAAGGCCTTTGACCCGCAGCAGGTTCGGTCCGCGCACAGCTACCAAGCCATTGAGCCAATCGTCAAAAACGCGATCTTCAAGCGGCTTGTCTAGCACGATTGAAGCGCTGCGAATACGATTGTCATGCGGAGAGAATGCGGCGTTCCCCTTTGACTGGGTCGCTAGGCCTGAAATGTTCTGCAGCGGGTCAACTGGCGCAGAACGCGGCACTTGCAACCAGTTGAGTGCCTCAGTCGGTGTCACACCATGGCGCACACCTGAAAGACCCCACATGTGCCGGTGGGCGTTTTCGCCGCGAATGGCTCTGACGATGGGGACCGCTGGGTTCAACCCTTTCAATCTCTTTTCGATTGTTGCCACTGCTTCGGGTTCGGCAACATCAGTCTTGCTCAAGATGATCACATCGGCCCCAGCTGCCTGCGACACGGCCTCAAACTGCGTATCCAAGGTTTTCATTCCGGTGGCAGCATCAGCAACAGTCACAACGCCATCCAAGCGTGTTGTTTGCTTAAGCTCGCGATCATTCACGAGGGTTTGGACAATTGGCCCAGGGTCAGCCAGACCTGTCGTTTCGATCACAACACGATCAAACGTCAGCTCACCTGTCGCCCGCTTTTCGATCAGTCCCAGCATTGTACGCGCAAGATCGCCACGGATCGAACAGCACAGGCAACCCGAAGACATCAGCACGACCTCATCACTGCTTTGCGTGATAAGATCATGGTCAAGCCCGGCTTCGCCGAGCTCATTGACGATGACAGCGACACGTCCGCCTGACCTGTCAGCCAGAACCGCATTGAGAAGCGTTGTCTTTCCCGCCCCCAAGAAGCCCGTCAAGAGCGTTACCGGAACACGTTGATCATTCATGCTACTTTCTCCGGCTCTTTGGTGGTTATGAAAACCCGACAAGCGCACCGCCGGCGGTGCCGGAACTCAGCATTTCATTAACGCATAAGGGTGCAGGTATCCAAGATGAAACGAATTTACAACAAGACAAGCCATTGACCATACTAGGTTCATTAAAACACAGGACATTCACGAATTTTTGCTCTGCAAAGCGATTGCTTACGCTTGCGAATTTGTATGCGTATGATGTTGTCCAGATGTGGTTGAACGGAGCGACGATGATGGCCCGCTATCGCGTCATTGCAGATTGGAACGCAACATACAAAGATCCCATTTCCCTGGAAGCGGGCGAGCAGCTTTGGCTGACTGGGAAAACCGACGCATGGGACGGCCATGTCTGGGTTTGGGCAAAAAACAAAGCCGGCAAATCGGGCTGGATTCCCGACACGCTGGTCGAGACACGTGCCCAAAAGTGCTTTGCACGGACGGCGTTCTCGGCGCTTGAGATGACCTGTTATCAGGGCCAAGAATTGGAAGTCATCGTGCAAACCCATGGATGGGCCTTATGTAAGGCGCCACATGGCGTTGCAGGATGGGTTCCGTTGAAAAACCTCCGATTGGTCGGGTCGGAAAAGTAATGCCAATGACCCCTCTGGTCAGGGTCTTTGTAAAGCCTGTGACGTTAGAAGTCTTAGCCGTCGCTCACCCCGGCCTCAGCGAATGTCGCCATGCCGGAATGACAGGCGATGGCCCCCTTCAGGACGCCTATCGCCAGTGCCGCACCTGACCCTTCGCCAAGCCGTAGACCCAGCTGCAACAGCGGTTCCTTCCCCAAGCCGTCAAGCAGCCTTTGATGAGCCCCTTCCGCGCTGAGGTGGCCGGCAACGGTGTGGTCCAGTGCCCCTGATGTCGTTTTGGCGAGCACGGCGGCGGCCGCACAACAGATGAACCCATCAAGGATCACCGGAATGCGGTGCTGCCTTGCGGCTGCAATCGCCCCAGCCATGGCGGCCAACTCGCGCCCCCCGAGGCAACGCAAGGCTTCAAGCGGATCATCGGTCGCGTGACGGGCGAGCCCCTTTGTCACAGCTTCCGTCTTTCTTTGCAGCCCTGCGTCATCCACGCCTGTGCCCCGCCCGGTCCATTCCGCCGCATCACCGCCAAACACAGCGGCTGCGACGGCGGCAGCGGATGTGGTATTTCCGATCCCCATTTCGCCAGTCACAAGTAAATCCGCATCCGGATCAACGGCGTTCCAGCCGGTTTGCAGCGCTAAGACAACCTCATCTTGCGTCATGGCCGGGGCAATTGTGAAATCTGCTGTCGGTGTGTCAAGCGACAACGCATGCACGTCCATTTTCGCCCCAAAGGTCTTGGACAATTGATTGATCGCCGCCCCGCCATGTTCGAAATTCGCAACCATTTGCACGGTCACCTCTGGCGGAAAGGCCGAGACCCCTTGCGCGCACACACCGTGGTTTCCAGCAAATACAATGACTTGCGGTGCGTTTATCTGAGGCTGTGGTGTCCCGCGCCAGCCTGCATACCAGACCGCGAGATCCTCAAGCCGCCCCAGCGCACCAGGGGGTTTGGTCAGTTGGCCATTGCGATCCGTGGCCCCCTGCACAGCGTCCGCGTCAGGCCCGGGGGCTGCGTTCAGGATGTCGCGGAAACTAGACAGGCTTGAAAATGGCGCTTGCATCGGGTCCTCGTTACGTCGATCTTTCGCTCTGTTTAACGCAGACCGCGCCGATGAAAAGGCCACAAAGGACCACAGCTTGTACAAACACGACACAGCCCTGATCGCCCCCGTGGATTTGCCCGCCGCATTGGGGCTGCTGACCCGCCTGCCCGTGATCGTCGACGGCGACCGCGCAATGGCTCGGGGGGCTGCGGCGGCCTGGGCCTATCCGCTAGTGGGTGTCGTTCTCGGCGTGATCTTTGCTGCCTTTGTGTCGTTGATGACGGCGCTTGGCCTGCCCAGCGGCATTGTCGCAGGACTCGTGCTGGCCCTTTCAGTCGTCTTGACCGGAGCCATGCATGAGGACGGTTTGGCTGACAGTGCGGATGGCCTGTGGGGCGGATGGGACCGCGCCCGCCGGTTAGAGATTATGAAGGACAGCCGCATTGGCGTGTACGGTGTCTGTGCCATTGCGTTGGCGTTGTTGCTGCGTTGGTTGACCTTGACAGTCGTCGTAGCGATCGGCGCGCATTGGGTTGCCTTGATCGCTGTCGGCGCCATAAGCCGGGCCAGTATGGTGGTCTTGATGGGCGTGATGCACAGTGCGCGCAGTGATGGGCTGAGCCGCCAAGTTGGCCGACCGCCGCAGGGCACTGTCTGGCTGGCGATGGGATTTGGGGCCTTGGCCGCGCTGTTGTGCGGGTATCTTTGGTTGATCGTTGTTGCGGCACTCGCAACGCTGATCTGCGGCTTGATTGCCCGCGCCAAAATTGGCGGGCAAACCGGTGATATATTGGGGGCTACGCAGCAAGTGACTGAAATCGCAATGTTGCTGGCGCTTGTCGTGATGCTGACTTAGGGCAGCCTTTCGCAGTCAAGCGCCGTTGCAAATGACCCCTTGTCGACATGCGCGCCAAGATCGGTGGCCCGTAGCACCCCATCTTCCAGCCGTGTCGCAATCACCCGGGACCAATCAGCACTGGCTGTGATCATCTCGGGGCCCTGCCCGCAATCGCGGATGCCACCGCCGATATCCACCTCACCAATCCGGTGGTTGGTCAGGCCTGAGCCTGCCGCGATTTCCGTAAGTTCGCCATCCTTGAATCGCCAAACCCGCAGGGTTCTGGCAAGATGTGGACGGTCGATATAGGCGATCTCAATATATCCGTCGCCGTCCAGGTCAGCGGCCCCAATGGGCGCAAGCCAACGGTTGCGCGTACCGATATGTGGAGTTGAAGCGATCTTGCCGGTCTCATCGTAGATTGCCAACTGCGCCCCTGTTTCAACCTGCGTTTCAACAACGATCACTTCGTAAGTGCCATCATTGTCAACATCTACCAAACGGGGTGCAACATCTTCAAAGACCCGATCACGTGGTAGTCTCATCACGTGAACCAAACGCTGATCAACAAGGTGCTGCAAGAGCCTGCGTTCATCCACCCCATCGGTCGTGATATGCAATTCGGACCATTCAATCGCATCGCCCAAAATACCGTGGGCATAGCGATCCGTGGGCCCGGCATATTCGGCCGAAAAAATCGTTTCGGCACTGGCCACGCCAGCCAGAGCCGATAGCAACGTGGCGACGCGCAGGATCAAATCTGTTTTTCTGGCATCTGGACGCGCAACCCATCCAGCGCGTCAGTGACCTTGACTTGACAGGTCAGACGCGATTTGGCGGCATCGGGCTGGAACGCGAAATCAAGCATATCTTCTTCCATGGCATCTTTGGCGGGCAATTTTTCAACCCACGCATCATCGACATAGACATGGCAAGTTGAGCACGCGCAGGCCCCGCCACAATCGGCCTCAATTCCCGGAATGCCGTTGTCGCGCGCGCCTTCCATAACGGTCAGGCCATTGGCCACGTCTACAACATGTTCTTTGCCGCCATGTTCAACATAGGTAATTTTTGCCATCTGGGCGCGTCCCTTGCACTTGTTTCAATCGGTTTCTTGTTTGTCTAATTCAGCGCGGAACACAGGACCAGAAGAAATCACACGTCGCCCATTCAAATTTCTTTGGTTGAGCTGCCTGATAAAAGGCGCTGCAACGAAAAAGGGCGGCACCACTGTACCGCCCGTTTCCCATAATGCTTTGACGCTGTGCTTATTCTTCCAGCACAAGTGCCACGAAACGTGGATCGCCACCGCGCCGGACCAAGAGCAGGATCGATTTACGCCCTGCCTCGGTGGCGGCCGTGATCCGCTCTTCCAGTTCGGTTACTGTGCCAACCTTTTGCTGACCGGCTTCCGTGATCACGTCACCTTCCAGCAACCCCTTAGAGGCGCCTTCAGAATCGGGATCGATGGCTGTGATGACCAAGCCCTCGTCGGTGCTCAGCGAAAACTGATCGGTCAGCTCTGGCGTGATTTCCGACAATGTCAGGCCAAGGATCTGCGATTCTTCTGCTTCTTCCTCTGGCTCAGTTGAGGCCGGGAATGCCACAGCTTCGGATGTCTCGCGGCGCCCCAGAACAACGGTCAGTTCTTCCATGTCGCCCTCGCGCAAGACAGACACCGGCACCTCTTTGCCCACCGGCGAGTTACCGACAATGCGTACCAATTCACGGGTATCTTCAATTTCGATACCGTCGAAAATCAACACGACGTCACCCGATAGCATTCCCGCATCTTCTGCAGGGCCGGGTGGGACGTCAGTGACTAAGGCACCACGTGCCAGATCCAACCCGTCAATGGCATCTACCATATCTGGTGTCACATCCTGGATGCGCACACCCAACCAACCCCGGCGGGTTTCGCCGAACTCGATCAGCTGATCCACGACGTTTGTGACAACCGCAGATGACATCGCAAAGCCGATCCCAATGGACCCACCATTAGGTGACAAGATGGCAGTGTTCACGCCAATCACTTCACCGTTGGTGTTGAACAATGGACCACCTGAGTTCCCCCGGTTAATCGCCGCGTCGGTTTGGATATAGTCATCATATGTGCCCGAAAGCGCGCGGTTCCGCGCTGAGACGATGCCAGCCGAGACTGAGAAGCCTTGACCCAATGGGTTACCCATGGCCATGACCCAGTCACCTACTCGGCTACCGACGCCGTTGCTGTCGCCGAACTCGACGTAAGGAAGGTTATCAAGATCAACCTTCAATACAGCGATATCCGTGTTGGGGTCAGTCCCAATCAACTCGGCCGGAACGCCAGGTTCGCCGCCGGGGAAGAATTCAATCAGGATTTCGTCCGCACCTTCAATCACGTGGTTGTTGGTGACGATGTAGCCATTTTCGGAAATCACAAAACCCGAACCCAGCGCGGATGACCGCTGCGGACCGTTGCGATCACCGGGATCCAGATCGTTGAAGAAATCCTCAAAAGGAGAGCCTTCTGGCACCAGCCCCTGCGGGCCTGTGCGGCCTGCGATTGTTGTGCTGGTGGTGATGTTGACCACAGAGGGGCTGATCTGTTCGGCCAGATCGGCGAATGTGGCAGGCCGTTCTTGCGCTTGCGACATGGTCGCTTGGGCAAGCATTAGCGCAAACGCCACCAGTGTCAGCAGCGCGGTCGCCATGCGGCCCATCTGCCGCTGATCTTGTTGAATTGCGATTGCCTTAGGCTTCACGGGCGAATCTCCTTGTTGATGACCTGTGCCGCATGCACGACGCAGCACGTTTCTAACCTCATGATCTATGTAGTGCGGCGAATGTGCAACGCAAACATCAATCGCAAACGCTCAACTGGACGTGATTTGACGTAGGGACGCCTGTCAATCGGTGCCGCGCTGCAATTTTCAGCGCTAAATTTGGCAATTTGTCGCCACCCTACGCCAGAGACGCCCTTTTCGACATGCTATACGCGCATGGTTACCTGCAGATTAAGTTGTTCTGAAAGAATAAAGGGCCGGCAGTTTCTGCCAGCCCTTTCGATATTTGGATATGCGCCGAAGGTTATTCGGTCGCGCTAGCCCCGGTATCGGACTTCAAGTAGTTGAAGAACTCATTATCTGGGGACAGCACCATGGTTGAATTTCCGGGCGTCAAAGACCGCTGGTAGGCCGTCATGGATCGGTAGAATTCAAAGAACTCCGGGTCCGCGCCAAAGGCATCTGCAAAGATCCGGTTCCGTTCGGCGTCTGCCTCACCTTCGATAATGCGGGCATCGCGCGTGGCTTCTGAGACCAATTCGACCACGGTTCTGGCCGCTGTCGCCTCAATCCGCTGGGCGGCTTCTGCGCCGCGTGCGCGTTCATCTGCGGCTTCACGGGCCCGTTCCGCCTTCATCCGCTCGTAAGTGGCTTCAAGGTTGGCCGGTGGCAAATCCGTCCGTTTCAGCCGCACATCGATAACCTGCAGGCCCAGCGCCGTTGCTTCAGAAATCGCCGAGTTCCGGATGCGCAACATCAAGGCTGCACGGTCGGTCGACAGGATATCGTTTGAACTGACAGAACCCAGAACCTCACGCGTCTCAGCGCGCAGGATGCTGTCCAGACGCCGTGCGGCGGCGTCTTCCCCACCGGCACCAACGGCACGGCGGAACTGTTCAACATCCGCAATCCGGTAACGCGCAAAGGCGTCAACAATCAAACGACGATCATCCGAGGGTGTGACCTCAAGCGGTTCAAGGTCTCGGCTGAGAATACGGTCATCATAGCGGACGACCTCTTGGATCATCGGGATTTTAAAGCCAAGTCCCGGCTCTTCTTGAACCTTCACGATCTGACCAAATTGCAGGACCAGTACCTTTTCGCGTTCATCAACGATGAACAACGACGACACGATGGCAACCAGGACAACAACAAGGGCGGGTATGAGAAGTGCTGACTTTTTCATCAGTTTGACCCTTCGGTTGTGGTGGTTCGGCGTAGTTCGTTCAGCGGCAGATATGGCACAACGCCCTGTCCGCCGCCGGCGTTGTCATCAAGCAGGATGATATCGACCCCGCCCAAGACTTCTTCCATAGTTTCCAGATAGAGACGCTTGCGGGTCACTTCAGGGGCAAGCTGGTATTCCGTCAATACGGCGCTGAACCGGCTTGCCTCACCCTGGGCTTCGTTCACAACGCGTGCACGGTACCCTTCTGCTTCTTCCAGCAACTGCGCGGCCTGACCCCGTGCGCCCGCCAAAAGTTGGTTGGCTTTTGCATCCGCGAGGTTTTGCAGCTGGTCGCGTTCTTGTTCCGCATCTTGCACGTCACGGAAAGAGGCAATAACCGGCTCGGGCGGGTCGGCTTTGTCAAAGTTCACACGCACGATGTTCACGCCGCTGTCGTAGCTGTCCAGGGTTGATTGAATTTCATCGCGTAGACGGTCAGCAATCGCACCCCGG
Source organism: uncultured Paracoccaceae bacterium (assembly GCA_947501555.1). Taxonomy (GTDB): domain Bacteria; phylum Pseudomonadota; class Alphaproteobacteria; order Rhodobacterales; family Rhodobacteraceae; genus Yoonia. Next base: position 118,977 of record CANMWG010000001.1, on the reverse strand, counting down.
TCCCGGTTCAGGATGGGCGCTAGTTCAGATTGCGAGATAATCTCACGCATGGCAGATTCAGCAACCGCCTCAATAGTTTGCGGCGGGCTAGCCAAGTTGAACAGATAGCTTTCAGGGTTGTCGATGTTCCAGACGACCTGGAAATCAATATCAACGATGTTTTCGTCACCCGTCAGCATCAAGCCTGCATCCATTCCAGATCGGCTGGTCCCGATATCGATGTTGCGCTCTGTTGTGACCGCAATCACTTCGCGGGTAACCACAGGCCATGGGGCGAAGTTCAAACCGGAATCGCCAATTTCAAGGAAATCGCCCAACAGCAGTTCAACCGAGCGTTCCTCTGGGCGCACAGTATACAATGAGGCGGCGAGCCAAGCCGCAACAGCTAAAAAAATCCCGATCGCAACGGTGCCGCGTGTCAACTGTGGTCCACCGCCGCCGCCAGAGCCGCGGTTTCCACTGTTGTTACCGCCGCCGCCCATCAAGACACGCAGCTGTTCGCGCCCTTTGTTCACCAGTTCGTCAATTTCGGGGATATTGGGACCATCATTATTCGGCTTGCGACCGCCGTTGTTGCGGTTGTCATCATCACCCCCGCCAGATCCATTGTTACCGCCGCCGCCCCAAGGGCCCCCAGTATTTCCTGCCATCGTCTTCCTATGCTTCCCTTCGTCGGGACCCACCGCAGCGGGCCGTTATCGTGCCATGTGTGTCTCTACGCTGCGAAATCAAGCGCTCCGCACGGGTTCCTTCATTGTCACCAGCTCTTCCGCCATGGTCGGGTGAACGGCGACTGTACGGTCAAAATCCTCTTTTGTCGCCCCCATCTTCACTGCAACCCCGGCAAGCTGGATCATCTCGCCCGCATGGTCTGCGACGATATGACAGCCCAATACCTTACGGGTGGCTTTGCTGACCACCAGTTTCATCAGCACCCGGTCTTCGCGCCCGGCAAAGCTGTGGTTCATCGGCTTGAATGTGGTGCTGTAAATCTCAACCGGTTCAACGTCGCGAGCTTGTTCCTCGGTCAAGCCAATGGTGCCCAGTTCGGGCTGCGTGAAGACAGCCGATGGGATCAGCTCATGATCAACTTTGGTCGGGTTACCTTTGAATACGGTTTCCACAAAGGCCATTCCTTCGCGGATCGCCACAGGCGTCAGCTGCACGCGGTTCGTGACATCGCCAATCGCATAAACCGAAGGGATGCCCGTTTGGCTATAGTCATCCACCACAATTTCGCCGCTACGCCCAAGAGCGACCCCGGCGTCTTCCAAACCTATTCCATCTGTATTGGGCGCCCGCCCGGTGGCAAACATCACTTGATCATAGGTCTTTTCGGTTCCATCGGTCGCTTTGACCAAAATGCCCTTGTCCGCCTTTTCCATCGCGACAACATTTGTGCCCAGTTTCAAGTCGACACCCTTTTCGCGCATCCCATCCGCCACCAATGCACGGGCCTCATCATCAAAGCCCCGCAGGATTTGTTCACCGCGATAAAATTGGGTCACGGCAATCCCAAGCCCATTCAGGATACCTGCGAACTCTGAGGCGATATAGCCGCCGCCTACAATTAGGATCGACTTAGGCATGTCTTCGAGCAAGAAGATATCGTTGGAAGTGATCCCCAGCTCTGAGCCCGGCAAATCCGGCACCACAGGACGCCCGCCCGTGGCCACAAGAATATGTTTGGCCGTCACCGTCTGACCAGTAGAAAGTGACACGGTATGGGGGTCTTTCAGCGATGCGCGTGCGTCGTAAATCTCAACATCCGAGTTGCCAAGCAGCTTGCGGTAGATGCCTTCAAGCCGGTCAAGTTCGGCATGCAGCTTGGTCCGGAACCGGGACCAATGAAATGGGCCATCGGTCAGATCCCATCCGTAGGCGCGCGCGTCGTCGAACATCTCGGAAAAGCCGCTGGCGAAAACCATCAGCTTCTTAGGCACGCAGCCCCGGATCACGCAGGTGCCGCCCATGCGAAATTCCTCAGCCAAGGCAACCTTGGCCCCCGTTGCTGCAGCCACACGTGCCGCACGCACACCGCCAGAGCCGCCTCCGATAACAAACAGGTCATAGTCAAAAGTCATCTCGGGGCTCCGTTCTGGTTCATTTGGCATGCGATAAGGGTCAATCGGAAAGATCGGCAAAGATATTGTCGTCGTCACGCACATCGAAACGGACAACTTCACGGGTGTCGTTGGTGATGTCGCGCACTTCGACATGACCGTTGGCTTGCCCGACGATCACGACATCACAGATATCAATGAACAACCCGTTTTCAACAACGCCGGGAATTTGGTTCAACATGGCGCTCAACTGGCGCGGATTGCCGATCCGTTTGAGATGCAGATCAAAAATGAAATTGCCCTCATCCGTGATAAAGGGTTCAGTCCCTGCCATACGCTGGCTAACACCATGCCCCAGCACGTCCATGCTGCGCAGGGTTTCAATCACCAGGTTTTCCGTAATTCCCGCCCCAAACTGTAGGACCTCAATCGGCAGCGGGAATGCGCCCAAAGTATCAACTTTCTTGGAGGCATCTGCGATCACGATCATCCGATCGCTGGCCGTTGCCACAACCTTTTCTTGCAGATGCGCACCGCCACCGCCTTTGATCAGGCACAGATCATCATCGTATTCATCTGCACCATCAATGGTCACGTCCAGCCATCTGGCTTCATCGAGGGTAATCACCTCAATACCGACATCGCGGGCCAATTTAGCGGTGCGGCTGGAGGTCGGCACGCCACGGATTTTCAAGCCCTCTTCCCGAACCATCTCACCCAGACATTGCACCAGCCAAGCAGCAGTTGAACCGGTTCCGAGGCCAACTTTCATGCCTGATTCAACGTATTCACAAGCCTGTTTTGCGGCAACAAACTTGGCGGTATCAATGGGCGATAATTCACTGCTCATGCGTAAACTCCGAAAAATACTTAGGGCCTTATAGGCAAGATATTTACCGGGTGCGAGACCTCAAATCATGATGACGGTTTTGTGCATTGGATAAGCACTATCATTGGCGTTGCGATTGCTGCACTTTGCCCCTTGGCTGCCGCCAAAGGACAACAATTGTGTGTCTCGCGCGCACCTGCCAGAGTAGCGCGATGGGATATGACCTTAGCATTCACACCACGGACCTGCCGCATAATCTTGTAACACGTTGGATGCGGCGCCTGAACGCATGCAACCGTATGGCATACGAAAGCCACCCTGATGTTGGATTTGATGTCGGACGTTACGGGTTCTGGCCCATCAAAGTCAGCGCCCCAAGGCGATGGCCGCGCGCCACCCGTCAAGAGTATATGTCTGGCTTTGAAATGTCGGTCAGCAACTTTGATGCGACAAGCTACTTCAACCTACATGGCGTCAACGGGGAAGCCATTCGGCGCGACCTTTTACGAGAAGGTCTTGACTTGGACCTGTGGGACAGTTTCAGGTTTCTGCTTGGTATTTCGTTCAACCCCCTTAACAAATTTGAACCGGACCTTTCATTCTTATCCGCAGCAATCCTGACGCAAGAAATGGAAGGACTGTGCTATGACCCGCAAACTGGAACTTACCTAGAGAAGGACAAGGTATTTTCCTGGGCCGAGGCACAAGTGAAACGGTTTGACGAAAACGCAAAAAACAAAGAACTTGTCGCGCACCCTTTCGAGTGCTGGCGATAAAATCTTGGCGACTTAATGCGCGTGATATTGCGAAACACGTACAAAAACCAACAACGCCTGTTTTTGCGATAGGGCGTCGTATTTGGACGAACGCACCATTGCCTATCCTCTAACGTGCCCCCCATGAACCGTCCACTTTGCCTCTACTATGCCCCTGATAACGCCTCGCTTTGTGTGCGCATTGCGCTAGAAGAGCTGCGCATGCCTTATCAGACCCAATTGCTTGATCGGCAGGCAAAAGCGCAGCGATCACCCGCATATCTGGCCCTTAATCCCAACGGATTGATCCCCGTTCTGGAAACCCCGCAAGGTCCGATGTTTGAGACCGCCGCTATTCTTTTGTGGCTTGCTGACACCCATGGCGCGCTGATGCCTTCGCCTGCAGACCCGGCCCGCGCCCATGCGTTGCAATGGTTGTTTTGGCTCGCCAATACACTGCATCCCACACAGCGAATGATGTTCTATCCCAAGCAATACACTGACGGTGATCGGGAGGCGTTTCGCAACTTCAGCCGCCAAAGCGTCCGCGAAAAGCTGACACTGCTGGAAAACGCGCACAATGCCGATTGGCTTCATGCTCACACCCCCAGCATCATGGGCTGCTATCTAGGCCCGCTCCTGCGGTGGTGCATCATTTATGGCAAGGCATTTGAACCCACGGATTGGGAACGTTGGCCCCGCTTACACGCCTTTGCGACCCGGACCGAGACGCGCCCTGCTGTCCAACGCGCATGCAGCATCGAAGGTCTCGGGCCAACCCCATTCTCCGCCCCACACCCTTGCAATCCCCCCGAAGGCAGTGCCACCTGATGTTTCTCTCTGTATTTGACATGTTCAAGGTAGGCATTGGCCCGTCCTCATCCCACACCATCGGTCCAATGGTCGCGGCCGCCCGGTTTCTGGACCATCTGCGCACGCAGCCCTTTGGGGTGACAGGGCTACACGCCTCTTTGCATGGCAGCTTGGCGTTGACAGGCGTGGGCCATGCCACGGACCGGGCGGTGATCCTAGGGCTCGCGGGATTTCGGGCAGATGACTACGATGCAGATAAGGCCGAAGCAGAACTCGCACGCATCGCGCAGGATCACACAGTGACGCCAAAGGGGCTTGGCACCTTGCACTTTCACCCCAAGGACAACCTGGAATTTGACTATGGCCCGGCCTTGCCCGGCCATGCCAATGGTCTAGTTCTGCGCGGCACGGACGCGCAGGGCGATGTGATCACGCAAGTGACCTATTACTCGATTGGTGGCGGGTTTGTTTTGACGGAGGCTGAGCTGGCAGCCGGTCGGGATAACGACACGGGGCCACCCGTCCCCTTTCCTTTCCACACGGCCCAGCAGATGCTTGATATGGCGCAATCCTCGGGCAAGACCATCGCCGAAATGAAGCGCGCAAATGAACTGTCACGCATCCCCGGCGCTGATCTGGATCGCGGGCTTGCCCGGATTTGGGAGGTCATGACGACCTGTATCGACCGGGGTCTTAAAATGGACGGTATCCTGCCAGGAGGCCTGCAGGTCCGCCGCCGCGCCAAGGGGATTTATGACGCTTTACAGGCCGAACGCGGCATGAACTTGACGGCACCGCACACGATCAACGATTTCATGTCGACCTATGCGATGGCCGTGAATGAGGAAAACGCGGCCGGTGGGCAGGTGGTGACGGCCCCCACAAACGGGGCGGCAGGCGTGGTGCCTGCGACGATCCGCTATTGGCTGGATCATGTGCCCGGGGCCACCCTATCGCGGGTGCCCGAGTTCCTTCTGACCGCCGCCGCCATCGGCGGGTTGATCAAGTTCAACGCATCAATCTCAGGGGCCGAATGCGGATGCCAGGCAGAGGTAGGCAGCGCCGCTGCCATGGCAGGAGCAGGGCTTGCTGCGGTCATGGGCGGCACCGCTGAACAGATTGAAAACGCCGCAGAAATTGCGCTTGAACATCACCTGGGTATGACATGCGATCCGGTCAAAGGGCTGGTGCAAGTGCCCTGCATCGAACGCAACGGATTGGGGGCGATCAAGGCCGTGTCCGCCGCCTCACTCGCGTTGCGCGGCGACGGCAGACATTTGGTCTCCCTTGACGTGGCCATTGAGACAATGCGTCAAACCGGTGCGGATATGAGCGAGAAATACAAGGAAACGGCGCTTGGCGGGCTCGCGGTGAATGTGCCGAACTGCTAAAACGCGCCATGCTCTATCACTTCAGCGAAAACCCTGCGATCACCCGTTTTGTGCCGCGCGCCCTGAAGACACCGCGCCCCCGTCCTGCCGGGCAGGACTGGCTAAATGGGCCATTGGTCTGGGCGATTTCCGAGGCTTTTGCGTTTCTCTATTTGTTTCCAAGGGATTGCCCGCGGATTGTGGCCTGGGCCACGGCGGACAGCAATGCAGCGGATCAGGCGGAATGGCTCGGACCGCATAAGTGTGTGGCATATGTGCAAGACGCATGGATGCCACGGATCACCGAAGCCAAGCTTCATAAGTACGCTCTGCCAAGCGATACATTCACACCCCTGGGTGATGTTGGGATGCACGTGTCCTGCCACGAAGTTCTGCCAAGCGGTGTAACGCAGCTTATCGATCTGCCAGCCCGACTGCAAAACAGCGCCGTTTCACTACGTCCGGTTCCTTCGCTGGTCCCTTACAAACATCTCTGGGTGACGACACTGCATGTCAGCGGCATTCGTCTTCGTCATGCGAAAGACTGGCACTGACCCTTTCCGTTTCTTGCGGCAGCGCCTAAGCTTGTCCGATGTCCAATGACCGTCCCTTTCTTGGCGTGATGCTGATGCTTGCGTTTTGCGTGTTGGCCCCGTTAGGGGACAGCATGGCGAAACTGCTGGGCGGCACGATCTCGCTCGTTATGTTGGTGTTGATCCGCTTTGCCATTCAGGCGATTATTCTGGTGCCAATGGTGATCTGGTCCGGGCAAGGGTTTCGATTGCCCAAGGGGCTGCTGGGATGGACGTTGTTGCGCACAATCTTGCATATCGTGGGCATCGGGCTGATGTTCAGCGCATTGCAATATCTGCCCCTGGCCGACACCTTGGCCATTGCCTTTGTGATGCCGTTTATCATGCTACTTCTGGGGCATTTCGTGATGGATGAGCATGTGGGGCTGCACCGGATGGTCGCCTGTGCCATCGGATTTATTGGCACGCTTCTGGTAATCCAACCAAACTTTGCAGAGGTTGGGTATCCAGCCCTGATGCCGTTAGGTGTCGCTGTGGTCTTTGCCCTTTTCATGATGGTGACGCGCAAGGTTGCCAAATCAATGGACCCAATCAAGCTGCAAGCGATCAGCGGCCTGCAGGCCAGTGCAATACTGTTACCGATCTTAATGATCGTACCGGGTGCCATCGGGGACGCGGGGCTGTTTATTGCACCGGCCACATGGCTCATGCTGCTGGCCCTTGGCGGGATCGGAACCTTGGCGCATTTGTTCATGACGTGGAGCCTGCGCTTTGCACCCGCATCCACTCTGGCGCCCATGCAATATCTGGAAATCCCGTTTGGAACCGTGATTGGGTGGCTGGTTTTCGCGGACCTCCCCAACGGGTTGGCCGCCATTGGCATTTGCATCACCGTGGGTGCCGGGCTTTACATTATTCTACGCGAGCGGCGGCTTTCAAAGCAGTCTGCAGATAGGCCTGCGGCAGCGTGATCAACAACGGGCCGTCGGTTTCGATGTGGATCGGGCCACCTGCTGCTGCATTCGAGGAACTGGTCTTTCCCGCCGGCGCCAAGCACATGTCAGCGAAAGGCCAGCGCAACCCGCTCGCCGTGACCCGAACATCAGCCAGTGGCATCAATGAGATGCGGCAGCCAGCGGGCAAGGTCAGATCAGTGCCGTCGCGTTTGGCGATGAAGGACACGTCATCCTGATCCACGAGCAAGATCGCGCGCTCAGGATAGCGCGCCATCACGTTAAGAACAGCCAGACCATGATCAATACGCCCGCCGGTAAACCCCAAGGCCAGGACCGCAGGGGCTGCCACACGGATCAGCGCCTTTTCAAAATCTGTCGTCTCCTGCTCTGAAATGTGGCAGAGCACGGCCGCAAAAGTGGCACGCGCCAGATCGGACAGACTATCAAGATCACCAATCACTGCGGCAGGTGCAAGACCCGCATCCAACAAATGGTCTGCGCCGCCGTCGACCCCTACGAAGCTGTCTACAAAGGGAAAATCCGCCGATAACGACAAATTTTCAATCTTTGCTCCGCCGACCAAACAAATTAGGTTATTGCTGGAGACAATTGTGTTGGCCGTCATTGATTGCACCTCAATTCACAAACATTCCCCAAAAGGGTCACAAAATGATCCTTAGTCTACTGTCACCTTGCGAAGGAATACGCACTGCTTATGGCCCCATTTGGCAAAAGCTGGAAACCGAAGAAAGCGCTCAAAATCATGGATGATACCACAAAAATCCTTTCCGTTTCTTATGGCAACTTTTCTTGCCACCTGGAAGGGTTCGACGATTCGGTTGAGACAATGAAGTCAGTGGTGTCATATTTCCACGAATTGGCCGGCCACGATCGGTTTATGGATGTCGAGCCGCAGGCCCCCGATCTACAGACGCTGGCACGCCTGACAGAAGAACAGGTTGGCGCCCCTGTTGAGATTGAGGGCGAAGGCAATGCCGTCAGCATGCGTATGGCAGAAGTTGCTGCAAGCGAAGTTGAAGATGCCGCCCAAGCCGTCGAAGAGCCCATGGCAGATGCTGACATTGCCGAAGCCGAAGAACCTGCCGTCGATGAGTTCGACGTAAGCGAACCAGAAGAGGTTGAAGTAGACGTCGCAGAGCCAGAAGACGATCTCGGCGATCCCGACACCATCGTCTTGAACACGCCAGAGGTCGAGGAGACCGAGGCCGCGCCGATGGATGAGCTACCTGCGGATGATGACAGCGTGGCGTCAAAGCTCCAGCGCATTCGCGCCGTAGTTGACCGAGGCGAAGACAAAGCAAAAGCTGCCGTTGAAGAAACCACCCCCGCGGAAGAAACCTTTACCGAAGACCTTCCTGACACCGATCAAGTCCAAACTGCTGTCCCTGGCAACCCGCTAGCACAGCGTTTGGCCGAATTGGCCAAGCGGAATGCAGAACGCGCCGCCGAAGAAGCCGGTATCGCATTGGAAGCGGAAGAAGCCGGTACCGCAGCGGAAACGGAATACGACGACGATGACAGCGCACTGAGCGTAGAAGAGCTGGCCGAACTAGACGCAGAATTCGCTGCTGAAGAAGCTGAAGATGAGCCTGTCGTGGCCACGGCTGAAGAAGCTGAGCCAGAGCAGGACGAGAACATCTTTGATGACGACGATTTTGCCGAGATCGAAGACGATGTCGCAGCCCTTGAAGAGGAAGACGAAAGTGACGTCGCCGCCGATGAGGGCCCGCTTGTTCTGACGGATGCGACCCCTCCTGCGGACATAGATGAAACGCGCAAGGCCGGATATGATCTGCAAGATGACATTGCGGACGCACAGCGCGAGATTGCCGAACACAACGAAAATCGCAGCAAAAAAGAAGACCTGCGCGAAACTGTTGATGCCAACATGAGCCGCATCCTATCGCAAACCGACGAACACTTGGCCGAGCCCGAGGGCCGTCGTCACCGCGATGCGTTTGCGCAGCTCAAAGCCGCTGTCGCAGCGACAGAAGCCGCCCGCCAATTGGGCGACGCTGGCGCAACGGAACGCGACAAGAACGAAGTCTTCCGCGATGATCTTGGCGCCCTTGATGCTGAAGAGGCCGAGGAAGCAGTTGATGCAGCGCCTGTTGAAGACACACCAGAGCCCGAAGCCCCCGCTGAGGCAGCAGAGAAACCTGAAGAGAAACCAGCACCGTTGGCACCTCTTAAACTGGTTTCATCAAAACCACCGGCATCGTCCTCAGATGCCGCATCTGACCGGCTGCGCAAGATTGCCGCCCAAAAAGAATCAGCCCCTGCTGCGAAAAGTGGATTTGCTGAATTTGCCCGCGTGCATTCAGCGGCTGATCTGATTGATCTTTTGGAGGCCGCAGCTGCCTACATTTGCTTTGTGGAAGCAGAAGACGACTTCTCACGGCCTCAGGTCATGAAGAAAGTACAATCCGCTTCATCCACCGAGTTCTCGCGGGAAGATGGGCTACGCGCCTTTGGTAAGCTGTTGCGGATGAATCGTTTGGTCAAACTGAACAACGGACGCTTCCAAGTCGCCGAAGACACACGCTTCCGCCCGGAAAATCAAGCCGCACAGGGCTGATTGATCAGGCATAAAATCAAAAAGGCGGGGCATGTCCCCGCCTTTTTTGTTTTTTCTCAAACTATTCTTTTTGATCTGGGTCCATTTGGCCGATCCCTTTGAACACCCATTTCAACGGGAAGGCCCAACCAATGCCCAACACCACATAGATCAAAAGTTCAATCGCAATGGGAAACCGCGCGGCTTGGCTCATCACTGTCACGGCCAGAATGATGTAGGCCGGAAGCCCTACCACAAGCACAAAAAGCGCCAAACGTTTACGTGCTTTATATGTCATATCCCTCAGTCCGCGAATGGATCCGTCACCAGAATGGTGTCTTCACGCTCTGGTGAGGTGGAAACTAGGGCAACGGGGCAATCGATCAACTCTTCGATGCGCCGTACGTATTTGATCGCTTGCGCGGGCAAGTCGGCCCAGGACCGGGCCCCTTCGGTGGATTCCGACCAGCCTTCGATTTCCTCGTAAACCGGTTTGCAGCGTGCCTGTTGATCCGCAGCCGTAGGCAAGTAGTCCAGCGTTTCGCCGTCCAATTCATAGCCCACACAGATTTTCAAAGTCTCAAACCCATCCAAAACATCAAGCTTTGTCAGTGAGATACCGGACACACCCGAGGTCGCACACGTCTGACGCACCAGACAGGCATCAAACCAGCCACAGCGCCGCTTGCGCCCCGTTGTCGTGCCAAACTCATGCCCGCGTTCGCCCAAGCGCTGGCCATCTGCATCATCCAACTCTGTCGGAAACGGCCCTTCGCCAACGCGGGTCGTGTAGGCTTTGACAATGCCAAGCACAAAATCGATCGCGCCGGGGCCAACGCCCACACCTGTCGCTGCCTGCCCTGCAATCACGTTAGAGGATGTGACAAAAGGATAAGTCCCGAAGTCGATGTCAAGCAACGCACCCTGCGCGCCTTCAAACAGGATCCGCTTACCTGCCTTGCGCTTTTCATTCAGCACTTTCCAAACGGGGGCGGCGTATTGCAAAATCTCAGGTCCAATCGCACGCAGTTGCGCAAGAATGGCTTCACGGTCAACCGGTTCCAGTCCCAGCCCACGACGCAGCGCATCATGATGCACAAGCGCCCGGTCCAACCGCAGTTCCAACGTCGCATCATCCGCCAAATCGGCCACGCGGATCACGCGGCGGCCAACCTTGTCTTCATAACAAGGGCCAATACCGCGCCCGGTGGTCCCGATCTTGGCCACAGAATTCTGGTTTTCACGTGCCCGATCCAATTCTCCATGGAATGGCAGGATCAGGGGCGTGTTCTCAGCGACCATCAGGGTTTCAGGGGTGATTGTGACGCCCTGCCCGCGCAGTGTTTCAATTTCATTGATCAGGTGCCAAGGGTCCAACACGACACCATTCCCGATGACGGACAGTTTGCCACCGCGCACGACGCCAGAAGGCAAAGCATGTAGCTTGTAGACCGCGCCATCAATGACCAGCGTGTGGCCTGCGTTGTGCCCCCCTTGAAAGCGGGCAATGACATCAGCACGCTCTGACAACCAGTCAACAATCTTGCCTTTGCCCTCATCGCCCCATTGGGCACCAACGACCACCACGTTTGCCATAAATCTCTGTCCCTTCAGGAAGTAGCGTGCCCCCTATATCGTTGCAGTGGTCGGTGGGAAACCGCAAAGTTGCCTGATGGACGGCTTTGATTGGCATAGTCAGGCGGCGACGGGCGCGTCTTGGACTATTGCCGGGAAATGGTAATAAAAGAAATTAACGTCCCGGCTGTAAATCTCACGCACCTTAATCCGTGGCGGACGGGTATAGCGGGCGCCAAAATCCTGCGCCGCGTCCACTTCTGGCAGGTTCAACACTGGCAACTCAACACCTGTGCGTGCCGCGATCAAAGCAGCCAGCATCTGAAAATCCGTCTCTAGTCGCTCATACCGCAACACCACATCCGGCAGCAGCATATCGTTGCTGTCCAGCAGTAACTGCGTCTGGGTGCACAATGCAGGATCATTCAAGGCTCCCTTGTTTTCGGACAGTTTCCCAACAAAACCCGCAAAGCTCATGTCCCGTGCAAAGCTGTGCTTGGCCATTGCGTCGTCCAGCTTTGGGTGCACCAAGGCATCGTATTGGGCCACAACCCGATCCCAAGGGTTGCGCACGGTGCCAAACACCAACCGGTCGGCCTTCAGGCGCACCACGTCCTGCTTGGAAATCGCCTGCGCGGCCCAACGGTCTGGATCGGCCTTAGTTGCTTTCGAAAGCAAGGGTTCAAGCGCCTCAAACAGGGTCGTCGTCGCGCAATGGGGCGTGGCGATGAAAATCAGGCGGTGTTCGGGCAGGTCAAAGTAAATGTGTTGCATCACATCGGGTCCACTTGGATGAAATCAGGCTGCGGGATAGGCATAGTTCAGCGCTTGGATGTCGCGGGCATAGACACGCTCAACGATATCCAACTGCGGCGGTTCATAATATGCGGTGTACGACTGGCTTGGCCGACTGTTCAGTCGACCAAGACCTGCAACACTAACGCCGGTACGGGCACGAAGCATTGCACGCAGCGCTTCAAAATCCTCACCCAAACGTTCAAATTTTAGCGTGAAATCGGGGAGATACGTGTCCTTGTAGGTCAGAATGCGCATCTGCTCAATGATATGGAAATCGTTGATGCGATCATATTCGGCGTCAACCACCCTCAGATAATCTGGGAAGGGCATAGCCTCTTTAAACCCATATTGCTCCAATCGGTCATGCAGAGACGCGACGATTTTGTCTTTGTAGTGCGACACCACCCTACTCCACGGATTTCGGACGGGCGCAAAGATAAAGCGATCCGGCTTCAGAAGACGGGCTTGTTTTTGCGTAACCCTCTGATCGACCCAACGCTGATGCGGGTTCGTGACAAGCTGAGATCCAGTATTTGGAAGAAGCGGGGACAATGCGTCCATGATCGATGTCGTTGCGCATTTTGGTGTCGCGATGAAGAGTATGCCATGCTCTGGCAGGTCGTAAAATAGCGGTTGCAAAGGTCATCCCCAACAAAAAACCAAATTTCAAGATCCGCGGAACATGAGCCCACACATCCGGCGTTATCGTTAAGACATACTTACGATAGGTTAATTAACAACTTACTAACTATTACTGGACACGCGGGCGATTGGACGACATGTTTGCCCAAATCAACAATACGAGAAGATACATGGGTTTCCTCATTCGCTGGATTTTTGCCTTTGTTTTATTGGCTGCGACCTACAACCCGACCCAATGGAATTTTGTCCGCTGGAGCATGACAAATTTTGAAACCAACTTGTCAGTGACTGTGTTGTTCGGGCTGATTCTGCTTGTGGGATACATCATCTATTTGCGGGCGACGTTGCGCTCGATTGGCATATTCGGGATGGTTTTAGTGCTGGCTGTGGTCGGCACTTTGCTCTGGGTGTTGTTTGATCAGGGCCTTATCAATCTGGACAATCCGACCGTGAATACTTGGATCGCCATTGTGGCTTTATCGGTGGTTCTGGCCATCGGGCTGAGCTGGTCCATTGTGCGGCGCAAGCTGACCGGCCAGGCTGACATGGATGACGTTGACGAATAATACGTGCGTTTGTCATGTGGGCAATTGGGTTCCCGCAAAGTAAATTTAACCCTTGTCGTCTATCAATGCCTTCAAATGGTAAGAGATGGGCACAATTTTGCAACGCAGATTCATATGGATCATTGGGATCGTCGGCATCGGCTATGGTCTCATCGCCTATGCAGGGGTGACACATGCCTTGCGATGGGCCTTGATGAACGAAGCCCAATCTAGCGGCAGTGACTGGGTGCATCATATCGAAAACCAGTTGCAGGGGCTCAGTGGGATGCAAACGGCCGATGGCGATGTGAACGTCCAGACGCTGCCAACGCGGCCGGAATTTCACAAATTGGTTTCCGATGTTCTCGCCATAGGACGTATCTACCAAATTGATTACATTAACATATATTGCCTATGTGATATTAGCGTTGGGTCTTTCCTGGATGTGCCCGCCGATCAGTCCAATTTTCTGCACTACCCCGGTGACGGGCATGATCACGGTGACGACGACGTAAGTTCGTTTGTGTCTGGCCTGCCAATCGCCCAGCAACTGGGTTTTGCGCTCGGTCAAGGCCATTACTCTGCGCGACCGATGCCTGCGGGTGAGGTCCCTATTTTCCTTGCCCAAAGAAACTCAGTTGACCCCAAGCAATATAATTTGTCCCAAGCTGGCTAGGCGTTGAAAGAGCATTGCCCTAACAGGACCAACTACCTGAAATTGAACTGCGCTGTGCCTGCGAACATCACTTTTTAGCGCGGGAAATTGATGCGCTGACGGCCTTGGGTGAATAGGTCATGGCGCTTAGGGCCATTCAGGGGTTGCGGGACAGGGCTGCAGCTTTTAGATACCGCATGTTCGCGAACGCCCCGAAAGGCCTGAAATGGAAAACGTCGTCCTCATTATCCACCTTATTCTGGCGCTCAGCCTGATTGGGACTGTGCTTTTGCAGCGCTCTGAAGGTGGTGGCCTTGGGATGGGCGGCGGTGGCGGTGGGGCTACAGGCGGGCGGCCTGCCCCCACAGCGATGAGCAAGTTCACTTGGATGCTGGCAATTGCATTTATCTGCACCTCCATCGCGCTGACCCTGATTTCTGCCAGCGAAACAGCAGGGTCCTCGGTTGCGGATCGTGTAGGCGACATCACAGGTGAAGAAGACGTTCCCGAGACCGGATTTGGCGATAGCCTGCTGCCCCCGTCCAGCGATGATGCACCTTTGGTGCCATCCGGCGACTAACCACAATACGTTGCCCGGCGGTCACGTCAGGCAACATCATCTTGCGTCGGTGGTTGCGTTTTGCCGCCGAATCCACTATACGTCAAATCCCGTGATGATGCGAATTTTCAGATTCGCTTTCCCACAGTTTTGGACATTTTCACGGGAGCTTCCTGCCAATGGCGCGTTTTGTTTTTATTACCGGTGGCGTCGTGTCGTCGTTGGGAAAAGGTCTGGCGTCAGCGGCTTTGGGCGCATTGCTGCAGGCCCGCGGCTATTCGGTGCGTCTGCGCAAGCTTGATCCCTACCTGAACGTTGACCCCGGAACGATGTCCCCGTTTGAGCACGGCGAAGTCTTTGTAACAGACGACGGGGCCGAAACCGATCTGGACCTTGGTCATTATGAACGGTTCACCGGCGTGCCTGCGCGCAACACCGATTCCGTCAGCTCCGGCCGCATCTATTCCAACGTGTTGGAAAAGGAACGGCGCGGCGATTACTTGGGTAAGACCATTCAGGTCGTCCCCCATGTCACCAATGAAATCAAAGACTTCATCAGCATCGGCGAAGATGAGGTGGATTTCATGCTGTGCGAAATCGGTGGCACCGTGGGTGACATCGAAGGCCTGCCATTCTTTGAGGCGATCCGCCAATTCGCCCATGACAAACCCCGCGGCGAATGCATTTTCATGCATCTTACCTTGCTGCCATATCTGGCCGCATCCGGCGAACTAAAGACCAAGCCGACCCAGCATAGCGTCAAGGAGCTGCAATCCATCGGGATCGCTCCTGATATTCTGGTTTGCCGGTCTGAACAGCCGATACCGGAAAAGGAACGCGAAAAAATCGCGCTGTTCTGCAATGTCCGCAAAGAATCTGTGGTTGCGGCTTACGATCTGAAATCCATCTATGAGGCCCCACTGGCCTATCACGATCAAGGGCTTGACCAAGCGGTGCTGGATGCTTTTGGCATTGCCCCCGCTCCCGCCCCAAAACTGGACGTGTGGCACGACGTTTATGACCGCATCCACAACCCCGAAGGCGAAGTGAAAATCGCCATCGTTGGTAAATACACCCAGCTGGAAGACGCCTATAAATCCATCGCCGAGGCCCTGACCCATGGCGGTATGCACAACCGTGTAAAGGTCCGGGTAGAATGGGTCGATGCTGAGCTTTTCGACAACGGTGACGCCACCCCACACCTGCAAGGCTATCATGCCATTTTGGTGCCCGGCGGCTTTGGCGAACGCGGGACTGAAGGCAAAATCAAAGCCGCCCAATTCGCCCGCGAAAAGAACATCCCCTATCTGGGTATTTGTCTGGGCATGCAGATGGCCGTGATCGAGGCCGCGCGCAATGTGGCCGGCGTCAAAAAGGCCGGGTCGGAAGAGTTCGACCATGAGGCGGGCAAAAAACGGTTTGAGCCTGTGGTCTATCACCTCAAAGAATGGGTGCAGGGCAATCACAAGGTCGCGCGCAAAGCTGATGATGACAAAGGCGGCACGATGCGGCTTGGGGCCTATAACGCCACACTGGCCGAAGGGTCTCACGTGGCGCGCGTCTATGGCAGTACCGCCATCGAAGAGCGGCACCGACACCGCTATGAGGTGGATGTAAAATATCGCGATGTGCTTGAAAAGGCAGGGCTTTCCTTCTCTGGCATGTCCCCTGATGGCAAGCTGCCCGAGATCGTCGAATGGAAAGACCACCCTTGGTTCATCGGCGTGCAGTTCCACCCCGAACTCAAATCCAAACCCTTCGCCCCACATCCGCTGTTCGCCGATTTCGTGCGGGCGGCCGTGGACACATCACGTTTGGTTTAAGCGCGGTCTATTTTGGGTGACCGACTTGTTGACAAACTGGGCTTTCGCTGCGGCCGCGTGAGTGTCCGCAGCAGGACTTTAGAGAGTTGATTGATCCACAATCTCAATGTCCGGAACAGCGTAGTAATCCCCTTTGGCGTCTGTGCAAATCTGGCGATCCATCTTGAGACCAGTTTCTCCATCCAGACTACCAGCCATGATGGAAATATCGTCGCTATCAAGTTCGGTCCAAAAAAGCTGGCTCCCGCATATCGCGCAGAATGCTCGCTTGGCTGTTTCAGAAGATTGGTACCAACTAATCTTATCTGCGCCTTGAATTTCGAGACTACTTTTTTGCACCTGCGTCGCTGCTACGTAATGGCCAGACGTTTTTCTACATTGTGTGCAATGACACGCTACAACGGATCTGACTTTGCCATAAATTTTGTAGTTCACTGCACCGCACAAACAGCTACCCTGCATCGAATTCAATCCTTTACTTTGCAGCCTGAAGGTAAAGCGAGCTTGACAAGGCATGACGATCTCAAACAACTACATACCTCCTATTTTCGGCAAAGCCGGCACTCCTGCGAGCCGCAGCATCCGTCGAAACGGGCTCAAATCAGCCGTATAGTTGCTCTTCCCGCGCCCCAGCGCGTTAGCAAACTATGGCCTCAAAACCCTAGCGTGATCCGACGGGTCAATACAACGCTCGCCTTGATCTGGTCATCGGACTCGGTGATCGGGCTATCGGCGGCATCGTCGCGTAGCTGATCATAGCTGACCTTGCCCGTCACGCCCCAAGTGTCATTGAATTGATACCGCGCCTCGGCGGCGACCCCCGCGCTGACAATCCCGGCGCTGGCGTCAAATGCATCAAAGCTACTGGCCAAGCTATCGGCCGAGGTCACCCCGAAATATGTCTGCGCATAGTCGTCGCTGCCCCACAACACCCGTGGGCCCATGCTGAGTATAAGCGCGTCAGTTGGGCGGTAAAACACATCGCCGCCGACCTCAGCCACCAATGCCTCATGCCCCGACACACCTTGGCGCACTTTGGCAAAGACTTCGTAGTCAGGCGCCGTAAAGCTGATACCGCCGCCCACTTCGAACGAGAAATCGATATCTTCTAGCCCGTCAAGTTCGTCATAGTCGTCTGCACGGCGCGCGCCGACAAAGCCAATGGACGGCTTGAACCGCAATCCTAGGGCATCGCCACCACCGCCCCGGCTGATCGGTCCAAATTCCAACTGCTGTAGCGAAAAGCTGCCAGTGGGGCCGATGGTATTTTCATCTGCACCAAAATACGCAGGCCGCGACTGCGCCCCGAAACCCAGCGTAAAGCTGATAACATCAGCAGCCGCAGGCGGGGCGTCTTGCGCGGCGGCCAGTGTTGGCAAACAGACAAAAGCGATAAGGAAAGGGCGCATTGGGATTACTTTCTTTGTTCCCCCTTTACCTAGCATGATGTCACCATTTGGCAACGTAGCTCTTGGCAGCATAGGGCGTACAGGCTACCCCCTGCGCAATACCCCCGAAAGGCCCCCCAATGCTGTCCTATCAACACGCCTATCATGCCGGAAATTTAGCGGATGTGCATAAGCATAGCCTGCTGGCCTGGGCGCTGGCCTATATGACACGCAAAGATAAGCCCCTGACATACCTGGAAACCCACGCCGGACGGGGTCTTTATGATCTGACAGACGATGCGGCGCTGAAGACCGGCGAAGCGGCCAAAGGGATCAACATTGCAGCAGGTTGGTTTGCACCAGATCACCCATACGCCCGTATTTTGACGGCAATCCAAGCCAAACACGGCCCGACAGCTTATCCCGGCTCGCCCGTGGTTGCCGCAGAGGCTTTGCGCCCGATGGACAACATTCACCTGTCTGAACTGCACCCACAGGAATTTGCGGCGCTCAAAGCCAATATGGCCCCTTATGGCGCCATCATGAAACAACGCGATGGGTGGGAAATGGCGCTGTCCGTCTGCCCGCCCGACCCACGCCGGGGGCTGTTGCTGATTGATCCGTCGTTTGAGGTAAAGTCCGACTACGACACCATCCCCGATACAATGGCCAAGATTCACCGCAAATGGGGGGTTGGGGTGCAGATGCTGTGGTATCCGATCCTGACGGACGGACCCCATGTGCCGATGATCAAAGCCCTGAAAGCCGCGATCCCGGACGGATATGTGCACGAAGTGTCCTTCCCCCCTGCGCGGCACGGGCATCGCATGATTGGCTCTGGCTTGTTTGTCATAAATGCCCCGTATGGTTTCGCCGATGAAGCGGCCCGGGTCTCCATGCTCTTTCAACAGAACAAATCAGCCCTTATGTAGAGATCATGTTTACTGATCTGATCCGGCGGTTGACCGCCCCCGAACCTGAAAAACTGCCTGCGCCAGATGCGCGGATCGCTCTGGCGGCCCTACTGGTGCGCGTAGCCCGCTCTGACGGGGATTATGCCGATGTTGAGATCGTGCAAATCGACCAATCACTTATGGCACGCTATCGCATGGGCCCTGCGCAGGCTGCAGCCCTGCGCGCCCAAGCCGAAACGCTTGAGGCGGAGGCCCCCGACACCGTCCGCTTTACCCGTGCGATCAAAGATGCGGTGGAATATGATGATCGTGTTGCCGTAATTGAGGCGATGTGGCGCGTCGTCATGGCCGACGGCGTGCGTGACGATGAGGAAGACAGCCTGATGCGGATGACCGCGTCTTTGCTGGGTGTGACCGACCAAGACAGCCACGCAGCCCGCCTGCGCATTTCAGCTGGATGATCGCAAGCCTGCCCATGTATGCCACGCCCTACACTGCGGCGTCGAACGCCCGGCTTTGGGCCGGAATACGTGATCGCTTGCGAGACGCAGGCATCGCAGCACCGGATAAATTGACGCTGACACCCGGGCCGTTGCTCGACCATTGGCGCGACCCTGATCTGATCTTGTCCCAAACATGCAGTCTACCTTTCAGATCAGCCTTAAAAGACGATGTCGCGCTTGTCGGCACCCCCGACTACCGGGTCAAAGGCTGCCCCGCCGGTTACTACTACAGCGTGATTATTGCCCGAGCCGAGGACACAAGATCGAGCCTCAGCGCATTCAAAAAGGCCCGGTTTGCCTATAACGACCCTATGTCACAATCCGGCTGGGCATCATTGGCGCTGGAGCATCCAGAAGTGCTCACCGGTCCATTGGTTCAAACCGGCAGTCACCGGGCATCGGTCATGGCCGTCAGATCAGGCGAAGCGGATTTTGCCGCGATCGATGCAGTGACCTGGCGGTTGATCTGTTCAGCAGTTGAGGCGACCGGCCTACAGGTTATCCATCAAACGCAACCGACCGCTGGTCTGCCCTTGATCACTGCCAAGACACGGCACAGCCCGGTCAAATTTGAGGTCGTCAAAGGGGCCATCGACGCATTGACACCCGATGATAGCTACGTCCTTGGCCTTCACGACCTCATCGCAATCCCGCCGAGTGCCTACGATCTGCCCTTACCGCCGCCGCCGGACAGTTTCTTGGCCTAACGCGGTCCAAAAAACACGCAGAAGCGTTGCAAAGGGCGAAAAAATGCGCCCTACTGAACGACAGAACAACAAAAAGCGATCCCACGTGTCTGACAGCCAACCTGTTATCGAAATTCGCAACCTGCACAAAGCTTACGGCGACCTAGAGGTCATCAAAGGCGTTGATATCACAGCACCTGCCGGTCATGTAATTTCCCTGATCGGCTCATCCGGCTCGGGCAAGTCTACGATCTTGCGCTGCGCCAATTTGCTTGAGGACAGCCAGCAAGGCGATGTGCTGTTTTGCGGCGAACCTGTCATTTGGAAAGGCGCCGGGGCCAACAGACAGCCCGGTGACCATGCCCAAACGATCCGCATCCGCACAAACCTATCGATGGTGTTCCAACAGTTTAATCTGTGGGCGCATATGACCATCCTGCAAAACGTGATGGAGGCCCCGGTGACGGTGCTTAAACGCGACAAGGCCGAGGTTGAGACGGCGGCGCGGAAGTATCTCGACAAAGTCGGGATCGGCGACAAATGCGACGTCTATCCGGCACAACTGTCTGGCGGGCAACAGCAACGGGCGGCCATCGCGCGGGCGCTCTGCATGGAGCCCAAAGCACTGCTGTTTGATGAACCGACCAGCGCGCTGGATCCGGAACTGGAACAGGAAGTTGTGAAAGTGATCAAGGACTTGGCTACCGAAGGACGCACAATGATCATCGTCACCCATGATATGCGACTGGCCGCTGATGTCAGTGATCACGTGGTGTTTCTGCATCAAGGCAAAATCGAAGAACAAGGCACACCGTCCGAGCTTTTCGGCAATCCGAAAACGGACAGGCTACGTGGTTTCTTGTCGGCCACCGTTTCATGAATGAAATGAGCATCCAATCAGGCAGCCAAAACTTGACGCAACGGCAACAGGTGATCAGGGGCACCGCTCCCCCTTGCCTTCGTCAGTATTTCGCTTAACGCTTATCCAGTCAAAAAGCTGTGAAAAACACATCGATATTTTGGGAGTTACCTTATGAAAAAAACCATCCTCAGCACAACGGCACTGGCCCTTTTGGGCAGCATGGCAATGGCTGATGGACATGCAGTTGTCCGTCTCGGCACCGAAGGCGCCTATGCACCTTGGAACTTCATCAACGACGATGGCGAAGTTGACGGGTTTGAGCGTGAATTGGGCGATGAACTTTGCATCCGCGCTGAATTGACTTGCGAATGGGTCACCAACGAATGGGACAGCATTATCCCCAACCTCGTTTCTGGCAACTACGACGTGATCATGGCCGGCATGTCGATCACCGAAGAACGTGATGAGGTCATCGACTTTTCCGAGAATTACTCGCAGCCTGATCCATCCTCTTTCCTGGCGATGTCGGCCGATGTTGATCTGGCGACCGGCGTGATCGCGGCCCAATCGGGCACGATCCAAGCCTCCTACATCGCGTCCACCGACGCCACCCTGCTGGAATTCGCAACACCTGATGAAACCATCGCCGCCGTGAAAAATGGCGAAGCGGATGCGGTTTTGGCAGATGCGTCATTCCTGGCACCTGTGGCTGATGCCGAGGCGGACCTGTCCATTGTTGATGGGGCTGACGTGCTTTTGGGCGGCGGCGTGGCCGCTGGTGTGCGCGAAAGCGACACAGAACTGCGTGACAAGCTGACAGCCGCAATCCAATCCATGAAGGCCGATGGCTCATTGAACGAATTGATCGTGAAATGGGAAATCGGCGTTCCTTTCGAATAAACCCTATGACCCGCGCCTCGGTCCCCGGATCGGGGCGCGACCCTTTATTTCCCCTCAAGACTGACCCTCTTTCTACACCACGACCGGACCCGCTATTTTCAACTTTTGTACCGACCCCGCCTCCTTAGAAGGGCTGACATGGCTGTCTTGCTATCTGACCACAGGCAAGCACATGAATATGTATTGGGCATTTGGAACCGTTCTGTTGTTGCTGGCGATCACGGCCCCGGTGTCCTTGGCGTTTGGTTTTGGCGGGGCCTCTGCGGCCCGCAGCCAAGCAACCCCGCTGCGCTGGATCGGTAAGACCTACATCGCTATCGTTCGCGGCATCCCCGACATCGCGTTCTTTCTATTCTTTGTCATCGCGCTGGATCAGGCGTTTGAATACATCCGACATAAGGTCAAATGCCCCGACTGGGATGAACCCATCCGGCAAGGCAGCGACTTTGTGGTCTGTACGGCAGCCAAACTGCCCCTAGGCAATGCGCCGCAGTGGATCCATGAAATCTACGGCTTCTCGCTGGCCGTCCTGACCTTTGCGATTGTCTTTGGGGCCTTTGCGGCCAATGTCCTGTTCGGGGCGATGCAAGCGGTGCCCAAAGGCCAGATTGAAACCGCCGAAGCTTACGGGATGACCCGTCGCCAGACATTCTGGCGGATCATCGTACCGCAAATGTGGGTCTACGCTCTGCCCGGCCTGTCGAACCTTTGGATGGTGCTGATCAAAGCGACGCCGTTGCTGTTCCTGCTGGGGGTCGAAGACATTGTCTACTGGGCACGCGAGCTGGGGTCAGCCCAACGCCCCAACTTTACCGATTACCCGCATGCGGATTGGCGCATGTGGTATTTTGGGGCCCTATTGGTCTTTTATCTCTGTTTCACCAAATTGTCCGAGATTGTGCTGGACCGGATCATGGCCCGCCTCACGCGCGGCCAAGCCACTGCGGCTGGCGAAGCGCAACGCAAGGCGGCGGCATAATGGAATGTCTTGATACAATTGCCGACTACGCACTGCGGTCAATTGGGATCGGCGAGCGACTTTTACCGCGCAGTGATTTTACGCTCTGCCAACAATTCACCCTGATCGGATCGGGGATGCTCTGGAATGTCTATTTTGGGATCGTGGCCCTTTGCACAGGCTTTTTTCTGGCGACGACTGTGGCCTTGGGCAAAGCCGCCCGCAATCCTTGGGTGCGCAAACCATCAGAATGGTTCATCTTTGTGTTCCGGGGCTCGCCGCTTTTTATCCAATTCTTCTTTGCTTATTTTCTGTTTCTCAGCCTCAAGAACGTTTATCCGATCTTCAGCTCACTGACTTCAGCATGGGCGGGGGCGTTGGTGGTACTGTTCCTGAACACTGCCGCCTATTCGGGCGAGATTTTCTATGGTGCGCTGCAATCCATCCCCAAAGGCGACACCGAGGCTGCGGATGCCTACGGGCTGTCTGGCTGGGCACGGTTCCGGCGGGTGATCTGGCCTACGATGCTGCGGCTGGCCTGGCCTGCCTACACGAACGAGGCGATCTTTCTATTTCACGCCACAACACTGGTCTATTTCTCCGGTTTCCCGGCCCAGCAACAGCGCGG
Organism: uncultured Paracoccaceae bacterium; assembly: GCA_947501555.1. Classification (GTDB taxonomy): domain Bacteria; phylum Pseudomonadota; class Alphaproteobacteria; order Rhodobacterales; family Rhodobacteraceae; genus Yoonia. The sequence continues at coordinate 95,644 of CANMWG010000001.1, read as the reverse complement.
CGACGCACTCTACTACGCCAATTACTTTGCTGATAAGACGTTCAACCCGTTTGTGCCCTACCCGATCCTCGCAGGCTATTTCATCCTACTGACGCTGATCGTCATTGGCGGTTTCGGTCTCATGAACAGACGATTAAACCGGCACTTACCACAAGAGGCACGCAAGAAACTGAAGATCAAACCACAGATCATCAGGTGAGCAAAGGCGGCCCAATTTTCTAGAAAATTGGGCCGCCGCCGAAATGCGAACAAAAAGCTTCCCCGCTTGCGAGGCACCCGTTGCCGCTGTAGCGTTGCGCGAAAACCAACCATATGGTGACCAATGAAAATCGGCATTCTGCAGGCAGGCCATGCGCCGGATGAGCTTCGCACCACGCAAGGCAATTACAAGGACCTGTTCGCAACCTTGCTTGCGGGAAACACGTTTCGCTTTGAGACATGGGATGTGGTCGACATGGATTTCCCGGCGCAGATTAATCTCTGCGATGGCTGGCTGATCACGGGGTCCAAACATGGGGCCTACGAAGATCACGCCTTCATCCCACCGCTCGAGGAGATGATCCGGGCGATCTATGCGGCTGATATCCCATTGGTTGGCGTCTGCTTTGGGCACCAAATCATTGCGCAGGCGCTGGGGGGGACCGTGACCAAATTTGACGGCGGCTGGGCCGTTGGCAGGCAAACTTATGACTGGGGCGATGACACGGTAGCACTGAACGCTTGGCATCAGGATCAAGTCACTCACCGGCCCCAAGAATCCCAGGTTGTGGGCAAGAACACCTTTTGCCAGAACGCCGCTTTGATCTACGGCAAGAAAGCATTCACTGTGCAACCACACCCGGAGTTCAGGTCTGACTTCGTCGCAGGCCTTGCACAATATCGCGGGCCCGGGATCGTACCTGACCCACAATTGACGCAGGTTATGAATACCCTGGATGAGCCAGTCGACAACGGTTTAATCGCAACCCAGATTGCAAAGTTCTTCAAAGAACGAACCATCGTATGATCGGACACGGGTTTATCATCATCGGCCTGACGGCACTGACCCAGATTGGTGGCATTGCCTGGGGGCTGGCCTTATTATTGCGCATGATGTTCGGGCGGCTCCTGATCATCTTTGCAGTGCTCTACGTTTTCCTGTCTGTCATCGCCCATTACACAGCCCCACTGGTCGGACGGGTCGCATTACCCTGCCTCGATGCAGGCCCTTCGCAAATCGCTGTCTTGAACCCGCTTTATTGCGCGCTCAACCGGCATTACGTCAGCCCCCAAATGAAAGAACATGCCGACGCCTTGTCGGCGCATATGCATGACAAATTCCCAGGCACGCGGACGCGCGCCTTGGACGCCAGCTTTCCGTTCATCGACGGCTTTGCCCTGCTTCCGCATCTGTCCCATGACAGTGGAAATCAGCTTGACTTGGCCTTCTATTACGTCGGTCAGGACGGAGAGTACCGGCTCGGGCAAGCCAAGTCCCTGATCGGCTATTGGGGGTTTGAACAACCGCGCCCCGGAGACCCGCAGCCCTGCGCCGAGGACACTGGCGTCTCGCTAAGGTGGAACATGGGTTGGTTGCAAGACTACACCCGCGACTGGCCTCTTGATGAAGCGCGCACTGCCGAGGCACTCGGCTGGCTAGCCGCAAATCCGAAGGGGACCAACTACAAAATCTTCGTCGAGCCGCATCTCTCCGCACGTCTGGGCGTCAGCGGAGAGGCCGTGCGGTTCCAAGGATGCAGCGCCGCACGGCACGATGATCATCTCCATTTGGAATTTGCGCCTTGATCCTGCCTCCGCGAGATGCGGGTATCGCTTAACCCTGCCTTAACCACGAACCGGGCAAAGTTTGTTCATGAAGCATATGCGGATCATCAATCGTGACGGAACAGACTGGCTGTCTCAGGTGTTTCAGTGCCGGGCCGTTGAAATCGGGGGCGTGATCCGGCGACAGGTTGTTGATGTAGAACGTGAAGTGGGGGTTCCGCAGTTTGTGCAAGAAGTGAAGCGGCGCGGGTTCCGATTGATCCGAACGTCAAATCATTTCGTCATTGTCTGTGACAATGGACCAATCGAAGTGGTCTGTTAGCGTTCCAAATTTCTAGAAATTTGGCCGGACCAGAATGAATTTCTAGAAATTCATTCGCCGCTACTTGCCCATCTTCGATAACTTCTCTTGCAGGGCTGCAAGCTGATCCTTGATTTCACCCAAGTCATCAGCTTCGGATTCTGACCCGCTGGACCCTGAAATCATGCCGCCTGTCATGGCCTTAAAGAACGCTGCTTGCTGCGCACGCATTGCTTCAAAACCTGGCATTGCAGTCATCGGATTGGCCTTACTCATATTCTCCATCGCCTTTGACTGGCCCTCGCGAAGCATTTCAAAACTGGCTTGTAGAAACTCCGGGACGACCGATGCAGCCTGACTTGTATAGCTGCGCACTAAATCAGTCAGTACATCAACAGGCAGCACATTTTCGCCGCGGCTCTCATGTTCTGCGATAATCTGCAACAGATATTGACGTGTCAGATCATCACCAGACTTCAAATCCACGATCTGTACTTCGCGGCCTTCGCGGATAAACAAGGCAATATCTTCCAGTGTTACGTAGTCACTTGTCTCAGTATTGTAGAGACGGCGGCTGGCGTAGCGCTTGATGAGAAGCGGTTTGTTTGTGTCGGCCACGAGGTGTCCCTCCCAAGACTTGTTGCACTGCAGAGAAGCCTATGCCGCGTCTGCGCAAAAAGAAAGCTTTTGCTGCAAAACAAAAAAAACGGCCCGCACCAGCGGACCGTCTTGCTTACGAAGCCAAACCTTCAGGGAGGCAAAGGTGGCTTTCGTCCAACTTACTTTGCAGCAGTTGCTTTCTTGGCAGCAGCCGTCACTTCGTCAGTGGCTTTCTTAGCAGCGGCTGTCATGTCTTCGGACAGGTCTTTGCCAGCAGCCAGAACCAGTTCCATTGTCTGTGTCTGAACTTTTTTCGCAATTTCAGCGAAAGCAGACATGTGCTCGGCGGCAGACTCAGCAGAAGCAGATGCGAAGTCCGTCATTGCTTTTGCGTAGTCAGCAGGCTCCGCCTTTGACTTGGACATAGCTTCAACCTTTGCCAGCGTGTCCTGTGTCCACTTCGCAGAAAGCTCCGCAGATTTCCCAGCCGCGTCGATCGCGACGGCAGACATTTTTTCGGCCAGAGCAGTTTGGTTCTTGAATTGCTCTTCCATTGCCTTGGTATCGACAGGAAACACGCCTGCCATTTCTTTGAAGATCGAAGTGAAGTCTTGTGTTTTCGCAGCCATTGTAATCGCCTTTCAGGTTCGGTGCAGGCCCCACGCCCGCTATTATCTCGTGACACCAATATGCATGCTGCACTGCAGCATTTCAAGTATTTCTTCTGCACTGCAGCATAATAATTTCCGAGCCACAAAATTACCCATTATTATTAGTCACTTAGAAGAAACGTAGGTGCCGGGCGCAGGGCACAGAACCGGATGCAAGCTATCACCTGGCTGCCTTGCCACGACTTTTTTGCCAGATTTTTTTGACAACCATGTGTCCCAAAGTGGCCACCACGACCCTGTCTGCTTATCAGCCGCGTCCAACCAATCGTCCGCTGTCAGGCCGGTTTCTGAATTGGTATAATGTCCGTATTTGTCCTTGGTCGGCGGATTGACGATACCCGCGATATGCCCGGATTCGGATAAAACAAACGTCTTGTCCTTCGACCCCATCTTCTGAACACCCGCATAGCTGCTCTTCCAAGCCGCAATATGATCGGTCTCGCAAGCAATCGCGCACAGTGGAACTGTCACATCCTTCAGCTTCACGGTCTCTCCTGCAATCTGGAAACCGTCATTGGCAAAGCGATCCTCCTGACAAAGTCCACGCAGATATTCGACCGCCATACTGGCAGGCAGGTTCGTCCCGTCTCCGTTCCAATACAGCAGATCAAACGCGGGTGGCGCTTTGCCCATCATGTAACTTTTGATAGCGGGGCCATAGATCAGATCGTTTGAGCGTAGATAGGAAAACGTACGCGACATGAAGAAGGAATCCAGCACCCCATTCTCATTCACCTCGGCCTCGATCCCATCCACAAAATCGTCATCCAAGAACACGCCCACCTCACCACCATCTGAAAAGTCGGTCAGTGTGGTAAAAAAGGTTGCCGCATTTACGGATGTATCTTTGCGCTTTTTCATCAAGGCAAGTGTCAAGGCCAGGGTTGTGCCGGCAATGCAATACCCCACAGCGTTCACTTTCTTCACGCCGCAGATCTCTTTGACCTCTTTGAATGCCGTCAGATAGCCATCCTCAACGTAATCCGTCATCGACGTCTCGCGGTAACCGGGATCGGGGTTCACCCAAGACACGACAAACACGGTATAACCCTGTGCCACGGCCCATTTGATCAAGCTGTTCTGCGGCTTGAGGTCCAGAATATAGAACTTGTTGATCCAAGGTGGAAAGATGATGAGCGGAATGTCATGGACCTTTTCGGTCGTCGGTGCGTATTGGATCAACTCAAACATATGGTTGCGGAATACGACCGAGCCGGGCGTTGTGGCCAAGTTCTCACCCAGCGTGAACGCGGACTTGTCAGCCAGCGTCACCACCAAATCGCCGTCGTTGGCCTCCAGATCGGCGATCATATTCTCAAGCCCTGCAACCAGGCTTTCACCTTCCGTCTCGGCAGCCAGTGCTAGCGCCTCCGGATTAGTCGGCAGAAAATTCGTCGGGCTGATCATATCCACGATCTGTCGGCTGAAATAACGCAAACGCTTCTTCTCGGCAGAATCAAGCGTGTCGATATCCTCAACAGCTTGCTGCACCGCAGCGGCGTTCATCAGGTATTGTTGCTTAATAAAGTTGAAGTAGGGATTCGTATCCCACAACCCATGAGAGAATCGGCGATCCTTCGGGGTGTCATCACTGGCAGGTTCCAGCTTACCTTGCGCCAACAGATGCTGTGCCTCGACATAATGTTTGACGGATTTGCCCCAGAACGCCAGTTGATGCTCAATCAGCTTGGCGGGATTTTGCATCATTTCAGTCATATAGCCAGTTGCGGCCTTGACATACAGCTCTTGACTAGGCCCCTGCAAAGCGGGCGGCACCTGCCGCCCTTGCCCCATGACTTTCAACAAACGTTGCGTTAATTCCTCAACGCGCGCCAGATTGGCCTCGAGTTTTGCGACATTCTGGCCAACACCGTCGGCAACTTCTGAATCGTTGGTTGTCATATTAACCTTTCCATGCCTATGCTGCACACGCAGCATAACCCTCACGACATCCTTCGGAGATCGCCTAGATGAAGTATATGATGACCTATGACCTGATGGAAAGCATGCGCAACACCAATCAGTGGCTGGGCGCGACCGCGCGGGCGTACGCGTCATATCCGATGATGGCATGGGGGGCGAACCCCGCAATGGATTGGCTGAAAGCCTGGGGCGACGTGACCGAACGCACATTTGCCCGAATGATTGTCAAACCTGATTGGAACATCCCGCCGGTTGCGGGCGAAAAAGGGCGTGACTACCCTGTTGTGGTGGAAACCGTGATGGAACGCCCGTTCGGGGACCTAATCCACTTCACCATGCCCGGCCGCAAACCCAGCAAACGCCGGGTGCTGCTGGTGGCACCCATGTCAGGCCACTACGCCACATTGCTGCGCAAAACCGTGATCAGCCTGCTGCCCGACGCCGATGTTTATATCACCGACTGGCACAATGCGCGCGACATTCCGGTCAGCGCTGGCAAGTTCGATGTCGAAGATTACACACTTTATCTGGTGGACTTCATGCGCGAGCTTGGGGCGGATATTCATGTGATCGCCGTCTGCCAGCCTGTGCCTTTGGCCTTGGCTGCAACCGCCTACCTGGCCGAACAAGACCCCAGCGCACAACCCAAATCCCTGACCCTGATCGGCGGCCCGGTTGACCCCGAGGCGAACCCGACAGAAGTGACCGATTTCGGGCGCTCTGTCACAATGGGCCAGCTGGAAGAGACCATGATCCAGCGTGTTGGGTTCAAATATGCAGGCGTCGGGCGCACGGTCTACCCCGGGCTGCTGCAGCTTGCGTCGTTCATTTCGATGAATGCGGATACCCACACCAACGCCTTCCGCGATGAAATTATCCGCGTGGCCAAGGGTGAAGCGTCTGAACATGATCGGCACAATGCCTTTTATGACGAATATCTGGCCGTAATGGACATGACCGCCGAATTCTATCTGTCCACCGTCGAACGCATCTTCAAAGGACGCGAGATTGCGCAAAACGAATTTGTCGTTGACGGGCACAAGGTCGACATGAGCAAAATCACCACGGTCGCCGTCAAAATCGTCGAAGGCGAAGAAGACGACATCTCGGCCCCCGGTCAATGCCTTGCGGCACTTGATCTACTGACAGGGCTGCCCGCCGACAAAAAGGCAGCACATCTGGAACCGGGTGCCGGACACTACGGCATTTTCGCAGGCGGCAGCTGGCGGAACAACATCCGGCCGCTTGTGCTGGACTTTATTGATGCAAATTCAGGGACCACGCCTAAGAAATCAGGCAAAGTCGTCGCGATCAAATAGGGGCGGACGTGATCGGCAAAGTGACCGCTTTGCGGGACAAAACCGTCATTCGGTTCAACGTACCCAATGACGGCAGCACCTCTCAAACGAGACTTTCGCCACGAATGTATTTTGACGAGTGCACCTTAGTTCAGTCTTTCTGGCACTTTCGCAGCGTTGCTCCATTGCCGGGGCGACTGGCCGTACATTTGCTTAAACTCGCGGCTGAATTGAGAGGAGCTTTGATAGCCTACATCCCAGGCTGCCTCCGACACGGTCTTTCCTTCGGCAATCTTCATGGCAGCGTTGTTCAGCCGCATGGATTTCACGAACTGTTTCGGTGACATTGTCGTGGCTTCCTTGAAACGCCGATGGAATACCGCCCGACTCATGCCGACGTGGTCGGCCATATCGTCGATAGTGACCTGTTCGTTCATGTGGGTTGAGAGGTAATCGATGGTGCGCGCGATGTCGTTGCCGACCCCAAAGGCCCGTCTTGCAGCAGCCCCGGCCTCGCCCATGAGCACCGCGTAACACAGCTCGCGCATTCGCCCCTGCTCGAGCACCTCCAGATCAACTGGATTGTCGAGCAGCTCGAGAAGCCGCAGCAGTCCCTGCGTGAAACCACCGTCCCAGGACGCCAATGCCAAAGCAGATGGCGTGCCATCCCGCGATTGTCTGTTGCCGGCAGCGGCGGTCTCGATCTCCATGGTGAGCTCGCGCATCATCCGTGGCTCCAAAGTGATCACGACACCGAGCTGTGGGTCGGCTTTGGAAGCCAATGGCGTGCCTGCCTCCACCGGCAAAGTCATGGGGCACAGCAGGTATTTGTCGTTGCTATAGACGTGGTGCTCACCGTCCAGAACAGCTTCCTTGCTGCCACTGAGAATAGCCACCACCGTGGGCTCATAGACAGCAGGAACACAAGGCATGGCCTCGGTCACCCGGAAAAACTGGACGCCTTTCAACGCGGTATCGAAGATGCCTTCCTTTGGCAGGCGGCGCTCAATAAGGTTTTTGATCTGGTCTTTGCTCATGCAGTCTAGCTTTCATAAGACTTTCATCTTTGCAATGGAGTTGAGACGATTAGGCAAGTAATCGAGAGTATATCGCCTGTTTCCGTGCCCAGTCAGGTTCTATCTGTGCCTTGAAGCAACAACATCTCAAACCACCAGTTTGGGCTGGCAGGAGACAGAAAATGGCAGATACGACATTCGGACCCAAAGGCTGGACACCCGAGCGCCTCGGCGACCAGTCAGGCAAGACCTACATCATCACCGGCGCCAACGCTGGCGCGGGCTTTCAAGCCGCACGAATTCTTCTGAAGAAGAACGCAAAAGTGGTGATGCTGAACCGCTCAGCTGAGAAGTCCGAGGCGGCGATCGCGGACCTGAAACAGGAATTCGGTGCAAAAGTCGATGTGAGCTTCATCCGCATGGACCTGTCCGTCCTAGACAGTGTGCGCGAGGCCGCCGAGGAGGTCCTGAACTCCGTGCCCCGCATCGACGCGCTGATCAACAACGCGGCCATCGCGCAGGTGCCGACGCGCGATCTGACCGTCGACGGGTTCGAAAGCCAACTTGGCACCAACCACTACGGACACTTTTTGCTCAATGGCCTGCTCTTCGATCGCATCGCGGAAAGCAAAGGCCGGATCGTGGTGGTCGCGAGCCTTGGCTACAACCTCGGCCTCAAGACAATCAAGTTCGACGATATGAACTGGGATGAGGGCTACGGTGCAAACACCGCATATTCACAGAGCAAGCTGGCTCAGATGATGTTTGCATACGAGATGCAAGACCGTCTGGCCGCTGAAGGGCGCAAAGATGTCGAGGTTTACGTGTGCCATCCCGGCTCATCGGCGACGTCACTCATCACGACAAGCGGCAGCCGCATGATGCGTTTCATCTGGTGGCTGATGACCAAGACACCGATGGTCCAGACCGCGGAACAAGGCTCATACCCTGAGGTAATGTGTGCCACTGAAGGGACCCTGACCGAGCAACGCGCCTTCTACGGTCCGACGGGTCGCATGGAAGCGGTGGGCCCGGTCGGCAAGGGCACATTGAACGCGCATGCCCATGATAAGGCTGTCATGGAAAGGCTTTGGCACGTGTCTGAAAAAGCCGTTGGGTTCGAGTGGAAACTCTGACCAGTTGATAGAAATCAACTGCCAACGCACCTGTCCTGAGAGCGGACATTGGTGCGCTGTGCAGCATCACTGACGTTTGGGCTCAAACCAGACATCCCCCACGCACACTACTTTGAACATCACCCCCTGCAATCTCAGTCACGTCTCAAGACCGCAGCATCAGCGGCGCTTTCATCCAGCGTCGTAGCACATCTGACACCGCATCGGGCGATTCCAATGTCGGCAGGTACCCTGCCCCTTCGATCACCTCCAACTGCGCATAGGGGATCAATTCGGCCAGAAACGCGTGCCGCTTCAACTGGTATTGCCCGTCATGCCGACCGCAAATCACAATCGTGGGCTGGGTGATCTGCCGCAAAGTGGCTTGCTGATCCTTGCGCCGTTGCAAGGCGCGGGCCTGTTTGACATAGACCTCGGGCCCCAACTCGCGGCCCATATCCGTCAGCTTGCGAACCAGCTCCACCTTGTCGGACGTCGGTGCCATCCAGGTCGAATTGATCTCATGCTGCAACACATCAGCCATCCGTCCTGATCGGGCAGCAATGATATGCGGCTCGCGGGCGGCGGCGGCTTCGGGGGTGTCCGCCTGCGGGGACGTGCTGATCAAGGCGATCCGGGTCACACGGTCGGCCGCCCGACGCAGCACTTCCATGGCAACCATGCCGCCCATGCCCATCCCCGCCAGTGCGAATTTGCTAGGGGCCCAGGTCAGGATCTGGCTGGCCACTTCCTCCATCCGCTCGCCCCGTGTTGTGGGGGCAAACATGACCGCGTGATCGCGCGACAGTTCATTCATCTGCGCCGCAAAAATGCGCGCGTCGCAGAGCAATGGTGGGATCATCACCAGCGTTTCACTTGGCATGGGGGGCCTGCTCGAGTTTCATAGGCAACCTCTCGTGTTCGGAGATCTTGCCTGATAGTTGCCCGGTTTCACTCACCACGCAAGCCCTGACGAGTTTTTAGAGGGTTTCAAGCCAAGCCGATATCCGCCCAGCCAATGGTTTCGTCTGCCCCGGGCTGAACACATCGCCAGCCATCACATGTCCCATTTTGTCGTCCTCAGGCCCCTGCACCAAAAGGTCCGGCTGAACCGGCCCGCCCCACCGGTCGATGACGTCGCGGGTGTTCGTGGGGTGCACCACCTGATCATCTGCACAATAGGCGAAATAGGCCGGCGTCCCAACGCGCGATAAATCCGCCTTACGAACCGCCCGGACGGCTTCGGCCATCGGGTGCACAGCTTCGATCGGATATTCCGTTGTCCAATAGGCTTGATGCGCCGCACTGATCGGCTCAAATGACCGGGTCCTGCCCGCCACCAAATGCCCCCAATGCGCAACGCCAGGCATATCCATCACCACCTGCGCGAGCCGGTTCCGCAGCCCGAAATTGGGCGAGATATGGATAACCGCGCGCGCCTCGAGCCCCGCAACCAAAGCCAAAGTCGCCAGGGTGCATCCGGTCGAACAGCCCATCAGAATGATCTCATCCCCAATGGTCAGGGCAATCTCAATCGCCTCGGCCACATCACGCTGCCAGTCGGCAAAGGTGGCACGACCCATCGCAGGCCCATCCTGCCCATGGCCGGTCAACCGGGTGAAATGGATGTTTGCGCCCAAGGGGGCCGCGACCAAATCGGGTAAAGGGCGCGTCTCTTCAGGCGAGGCCGAAAACCCGTGGATGTAAAGTAATGCCACGGGCGTCTTCACCGCCGGGTCACCCGCCCAAATCACCCGCTTGTGGCAACCCGGACGCAGGGCGGGCACCGCCGCCTCAGCCGCGGCCAGATCGGCCTCTATCGTTGTAATATCAAGCAAGGGTGCGCGCCGCCATTGGCCGGTAAATCAGCACCAATGATAGAACCGCCAGTACCATGATGCCAGCCGGAACCAGCGTGATCGCCAGCAGCAATGCATCCAAAGCCTGATCGGTCTGCGGGATCACACCCTCGGTCGTTTCCTGCCAGCCTGCGCGTGACAGCATCATACCCAGGACCGCCGGAGCCAGCGCATTGGCCAGCTTTTGCCCAAAAAGCCAGATTGCGGAAAAAGCACCCTCAATCGCGGCACCGGTCTTGGCCCGGGTCACATCCATCAGATCAGGGTACATCGCCCAAGGGATCTGCTGGTAAGCCCCGTTTGTAAAACCCGCGATGATAAACAGCCCGGCCACAATCGTGACATTGGTCGAAGGCAAGACCCCGCCCAGCCCGTAAAGCAGCATGATGTAACCGGACAAGCCCACAACCAGCGCCCACATCTTCCCCAACCGATGGGACAGCAGAACCCAGACCACCTGACTGATGATCGCCCCAACAAAGAACCCGCCGAATAAGACGCTCAGAACGCTTAAACCCTGGGCCGCGCCAGAGAGGGCGTTCTGGCCGTCATCCAAGACCAGATAGGCGGCGGCAAAAGGCAAGCCCGCGGTGATCAATGCGACCGCAAGGGTCATGACCCCATAGCTCAGTGCCAGAACCACAAAGGCTTTGTTTGTAAACACCAACCGGTAAGAGGCCGCAAATCCGGTGCTTGCCGGGGTCTCAATCCGCGGGGCGTTGCGGGTGGACCACAGCGACACCCAAATCGCGCCGATCATTAGCGGGGTCACAAAAAGGGCTGCCATCGGAAAGCCAAACGCTCCGGCCAGCCCAGGTAGAACCGCCCCGCCAACCAAAATGCCAACAGTGGCGAACCCCATGCGCCAGCCGGTCATGGCAGAGCGCGCGCGCGGGTCTTGGGTAATCTCACCTGCTTGCGCGCCGTAAGGTATCGCACACATGGTAAAACCGATCGTGGCCAGCACAAATGCCGCGATGACCCATGTCAGTTTGATCGTGGTTGTGGCCGTCAAAGGGGCCATAAACAGCCCCACCATGCCCAGCGCCATCACAACAGCACCCACAAACATCCATGGGGCACGCCGGCCAAAACGGGTTTGGGTGCGGTCACTCAGGTATCCCACCAGCGGGTCCGTCACCATATCAAAGATCAACACAACCGTGGTCACAAGCCCGGCGATGCCGACGGGAATTCCCAGATAGGTGGTCAGGTAACTGACAATCAGCAGCTGCTTGACGATAACAAAGACAACAATGCCCATGTCCGCCAGCCCCCAGCCTGCCTTTTGGCCGATGGATAATGCCATGTGATCCCTCCCCGAAACTTACAGCACCGTAATCAGCACCCCGGGCACAGGAAAAGAATAACGTCACGTAGGTCGGTCGCAAGACCGGCAGGCGCAAAGCGCCCTAGCCGCATTCATCCGACAATGCAGCTTTTTGCACCCAACCAAATAGGTCGTCAACTGAAAGCATGGACCGCTGTGTGGGGTTGTAGGCGACGTATTCCCAGGTAACCGCACCGACCACTTCAGCCTCATCTAACATACTGACAACATGCATATGGGGGATCACCGTGACGGTCTCTGCGTTCTGATCAGGGGCCGCATAAAGCGCCACTGTCCCATCTTCAGCAGCAAGAACCTCGCATCCGATCAAAGCCTGCACGGGTGTTGGCAAACACATCCATGCCGCAGCAACCAAAGCGTTTGTCATTCCAGTACGTCGCATGTCTCATCCCCCGCTGTGCAGCAAAATTACCCAGACAGAACATCCGTAACCGAAGAGACGATCAAATCCAAACACCGTTCATCCGAGAAGCGGTGATCCGCTCCATCCACTAAGGTCAGGCGCATATCGGGGCCTTCCGCATGCTTCAGCAAACGCAATGCGACGGCCATATCCACATCCGCGTCCGCCGTGCCTTGCAGAAAGCGGACCGGAAAGGGCAATGCGAGCGGATCACGCAAAACCAGCCGGTCGCGCCCCTCTTCGATCAGGCGTTTGGTGATGATGTAGGGCTCACCATATTCCGAGGGCAACGCGACCTGTCCGGCCATCAGTTCGGCCTTTTGCGCCTCCGAAAACCCACCCCACATGCTGTCTTCGGTAAAGTCGGGGGCGGCTGCGATGGTCACCATACCTGCGATCCGCTCTTGCATCCGGCGGGCGACAAGCAGCGATATCCAACCGCCCATGCTGGAACCGACCAAAATGATCTTGCCCGCCAGCAGACCAATGGCGGCGCAAGCATCCTCAAACCAATCACCAATACAGCCATCGGTGAAAGCCTCGCTGCTTTCACCATGCCCGGAGTAATCAAACCGCAGAAAAGCGCGTCCCTGCGTGCGGGCCCATTTTTCTAGAAAAATGGCCTTGGTCCCGCCCATGTCGGACTTAAACCCGCCCAAGAACACAATGGCAGGTCCTGTACCATCCGTTAGATGATATGCGATCCGGCGCCCTTGGGGCGTGTTGATAAATTCCGTCATCTATGCGTGCTTTCAAAAGGTTTATCATCCGAACACAACAAAATCATAACCGGCCCCAAAGACCAATGCGAGGTATTGGATAAAATAGCGGATGCGACCAACAGCACCGAAATCCAACCTCAAGACACCGCAACCGCCACAAGCCTTTCGTCCAAGGCAACAATGCATTTTGGATGATACGCATGTTTTTTTGGACATTACGTTCTTATTCGCCAACAGCAAACGCGCCATGTGTTCCAAACGACGAAATTAACAAGGGAACGATCATGTCATATCTGAATGTAAACCGCCGCGCTGCTCTGCTGGGTGGCGCATTACTCACCGCTGCACCGGCTATTTTGGGCAGCGCCCGCAGCGCTTCTGCTGGTACGCCCGGCCTGCCAATGCGGGCAATTCAGCGTTTTTCACTTGGCGAAATGCGCCTGACAGTGATTGATGACCAGTTATTCACCGTGCCCACAGCAATTTTTGGGGCCAATCAACCCGCTGGCAGCGTTGATGAATTATTTGCGAAATATGGGCTGGCACAGGAGTTTGCAAACATGCAGGCGCAGGTGGTTCTGGCCGAAATCGGCGACGCCAAGGTGCTGATCGATACAGGTATGGGCGACATCACACTCCCCGATTCAACACCAGACAACGGGCGTTTGTTCGCCGGTCTGGCGGCTGTCGGCATCGCGCCCGAAGACATTACACATGTCTTATTGACCCATGGGCATTACGATCACATCGGCGGTGTTTCCGCAGATGGTCAGGCATGTTTTCCAAATGCTGAACACTTTATGGCGCAAAGCGAACTGGAGTATTGGACAGCCGCCCCCGGAACCGACGCCAATTTTGAGAACCTGATGATCAGCTATGGGAACGATAAGCTGGCGCCGGTGCAAGGCATGATCCAAACGGTCAGCGATGGTGATGAAATCGTACCCGGTATATCTGTCATCGCGGCCCCCGGACACACCATTGGCCACCTCGCGGTGATGCTCAGCAGCAATGGTGAATCGCTGTTACATCTTATCGACACATCCGTACATTACATCGTTGGCACCAACGAACCGACATGGGCGCTTGGGATCGAACATGACCCTGCAGCAGCTGTTGCTACGCGTCGCAAGCTGTTTGGGATGGCTGTCGAACAGAACCTGCTGGTCGCCGGATACCACTTCCCCTTCCCCGGGGTCGGGCGTTTGTCGGTAAATGGCGACGGGTATCTTTATACTCCTGTTTCTATTTCATGATGACCTTGCCTTCCTTTGAAACTATCAAGGGAAGGCACCAATTTGCCCCCCGAAAAGAGCCCCCAAATGGATGCCAGCATGGACCCCCTTAGTGACATTTTGGAACTTATTGGGATACGCAGCTCGATCTACTTCCAAAAAGACTTCTGCAATCCTTGGAAAATGACAGTGTCTGACACTGGCTTTGCGCAATTCCACTTCATCGTGCGCGGTGGCGCGATTGTTGAACATGCCGGCAAACAAGATCTGCTCGCCGCAGGCGATGTGGTCGTCTTTCCAAAAGGAGCGAGCCACTGGATAGGTGATCATCCAAACACCCCGGGCATGCCGGGAGCCAAAGTCATCACGGCAATGCAAGCAGGTCAGGAACCGTTCACCCATGGACCGTTGGCGACACGTATGATCTGCGGACATTTCGAATACGACCTGTCCCACCCACATCCACTGGTCCAACAGCTGCCATCACAGATCATTTTGCGCACGGCCGAACTGCCGACCGGTAACTTGCTCATGGGGCTTCTGCCTTTGATCATCAATGAAACCAAATCCACACCAATCGGAAACCGCGTTGTCTTGCAGCAGTTGTCACAGGCCTTATTCACCTCGATATTGCGCGCATATTTTGATCGCGAGAATACCCAGTTCGCCCCGCTAAGCGATGCACGGATCATGCGGGCGCTTTCCGCCATCCACGGGCCTTCGGGGTGGCAGCATTCTCTTTCTGATCTAGCCGAGCTTGCGGGCATGTCACGATCATCATTCGCAGCAAAATTCAAAACTGATATCGGCCAATCACCAGGCGAATACGCGATGTGCTGGAAGTTAATGAAAGCCAAACAAACGCTACAAACAACAAACCTTCCAATTGAACAGATCGCGCATGACAACGGATACACCTCCGCCAGCGCGTTCTCACGTGCATTCCGAGAAACGCTGGGCATGAACCCCAGCCAATGCCGGGCAACATCAGACGCCTAGCCGTGATCCGGGATGAGAGATCTAAGGAGATTGTACATACCCCATGCATACGGGATCTGTACGCTTGTTTGCGCCTTAACCGCCGACGTAGACCGCCGCTTTAGGCCGATAGAAAATCTTCTGATCGTGCAGGCGGCCCAGTAGCTCTTCGTTTTGGCGCTGGTCCTGCTCAATCACCCGGATCGCCTCCAGATGGGCCGGGTTTTCTTCGGTCAGGGCCAAACGCATCCGCGACAATTCCCGCCCACCCGCGCGCAACGCCTCTTCGATCAGGTTTACATCAGCGATGTCCAAATCAAACTGTCGGTTATAGCGCGGCATGTTTCTTTCCCCATACATGAGTTTCGCATCGGAAACTCATGTCGGTTTTACGCAACCATGCGTCGTAGTCAACGTAAATCTAAGCAGACAAGCGCAGCAAAGGCCTATTGCGCAAGATAGAAGCCTCCTAAGACGCCGATGTCATCCTCACCAGCTGGCGTTGCGGTGCCCGCCAATATTCCCGAGACATATTCCGCACTTGGACCCGAGAAGTTGCCCACCACAGTCGTGCCGACCTCCATCTCACCAGTCTCAAAGGCGACATCACCGTTCATGCTACCAGAAAGCAGCTCAATTGAACGATCGAACGCCCCGCCTTCATAGGTCACGCTGCCTTCGGTCGCGTTCCCTTCCAAATCATAAAAATTATCTGCGCCCCCGGTAATGGTATTGCTTGCAAAGCTGGCCGTCATTTCGGCCTGACCGATCACGCCATCCTCGCTGCCGTCCTGCAAAGCAAGAAACAAAGTGCCGTCATAAATTGCCGAGCCTGTATCAGGGATGTCTGCGACCGGTGTCGGACCCGCGTCGGTGACCTCTTCGATCAGAAGGTCATTGAGCGTATCAAGCTCTGCAAAACTCAATCCAACATCGGGCGTGTCGGGGATTGTTTCGCCGTCATCGCTTTCCAAGCAAGCTGTCAAACCGAGGATCGCCGCGTATGGCAGGATTCTGAAAAAGGTCATATCGTGTCTCTTCTCTAAAATTGGGTAGAGTGCGAAAATCAGGGCCATCGTAAACCAGACACGCCATTGCCGCACAGCAACGCATACATTGCAACAGGCGTACTTGACAGCACTGGCCCCACAGGCGAAACACCGCCGCACTTATAACCCGCAACCGGGCGTTCCGTGGGCGCCAAACTGACGAGGAGCTTGCCCAAAGATGGCACAGATTTCCCTGACCTTTCCTGATGACAATAGCCGTTCATATGACGCTGGCGTCACTGCTAGCGATGTCGCGGCTGACATCTCATCCAGCCTGCGCAAAAAGGCGATCTCGGCCACAGTGAACGGCCAACACTGGGACCTACAGTGGCCGATTGAGGCAGATGCATCCATCGCCATCAACACAATGAAAGACGAAGAACCGGCGCTTGAACTGGTCCGTCACGATCTCGCCCATATCATGGCCCGCGCCGTGCAAGAGATTTGGCCTGACACGCAGGTCACCATCGGCCCCGTAATCAAAGACGGCTGGTACTACGACTTTGACCGCAAGGACCCATTCACCCCAGAAGACCTCGGGCTCATCGAAAAGAAGATGAAGGAAATCATCAACAAGCGCGATGAGGTCCGCACCGAAATCTGGGACCGCGACAAAGCGATCCAGTATTATAAGGACCGGGGCGAGCCATATAAGGTCGAGCTAATCGAGAGCATTCCGGGGGATGAGCCCTTGCGCATGTATTGGCACGGCGATTGGCAGGACCTTTGCCGCGGTCCGCATCTGCAGCATACCGGGCAGGTTCCTGCGGATGGGTTCAAACTGATGTCCATCGCAGGCGCCTATTGGCGTGGCGATAGCAACCGCGCCATGTTGCAACGCATCTACGGTGCCGCATTTACAAACAAGGAGGGTCTGAAGGCTCACCTGCATCGGTTAGAAGAAGCAGCCAAGCGCGACCACCGCAAGCTGGGCCGCGAGATGGACCTGTTCCACATGCAAGAAGAAGCCCCTGGTCAGGTGTTTTGGCACCCCAACGGCTGGACTGTATATACTGAACTGCAGGACTACATGCGCCGCAAGCAACGCCAAGGCGGTTATTTAGAAGTGAACACACCCCAGGTCGTCGATCGCAAGCTCTGGGAAGCTTCAGGACATTGGGACAAATATCAAGAAAACATGTTCATCGTCGAAGTCGATGAGGACCACGCCCGCGAAAAGGCGATTAACGCACTGAAACCCATGAACTGCCCCTGCCACGTGCAAATTTTCAATCAGGGCCTAAAGTCTTATCGTGACCTGCCGCTACGCATGGCCGAGTTCGGGTCGTGCAACCGCTATGAACCCTCAGGCGCGTTGCACGGGATTATGCGTGTGCGTGGTTTTGTTCAGGATGACGGGCATATCTTTTGCACAGAAGAGCAGATCACCGAAGAAACACGGCGCTTCATCGCATTCTTGTCGGAAATCTACGCCGACCTTGGCTTTCACGACTGGACGATCAAGTTGTCGACGCGCCCCGAACAGCGCATCGGCTCGGATGCGACATGGGACCGGATGGAAACATCGCTTGGCGATGCCTGTAAGGCCGCCGGCTATGATTTTGAGATACTGGAAGGCGAAGGGGCCTTTTATGGACCCAAGCTTGAGTTCACGTTGACCGACGCCATCGGTCGCGCATGGCAATGCGGCACGCTTCAAGTGGATTCCAACCTGCCCGAGCGATTGGATTCAAGCTTTGTCGGCACCGACGGCGAAAAACACCGCCCCGTCATGTTGCACCGGGCGACGCTGGGGTCCTTTGAACGGTTTATCGGCATCCTAATCGAAGAACATGCAGGTAAATTGCCGTTCTGGCTGGCCCCGCGCCAGGTTGTCGTCGCGACGATTGTGTCAGACGCTGATGACTACGCACATGATGTCGTTGCGGCGCTGAAGGCGGCAGGTGTCCGCGCCGAGGCCGATCTGCGCAATGAAAAAATCAACTTCAAGGTTCGCGAACATTCCGTTGGCAAGGTGCCGGTCATCTTGGCATTGGGTGCGCGCGAGGTTGAAGAGCGGACAGTCACAGCCCGGCGATTGGGTGAAAACCGCACGGCTGTAACATCTTTGGACGAAATTGTTGCAGAACTGGGCAAATCGGCCACGCCGCCCGACCTATTGTAACAATCCCACCCCAAAAATTGTAACAATCCCACCGGTAACTCTGATAAGAACCCGGTGGGAGCCTTATTTTTGTGCAATTTGCAAACATTGGCGGGTCGCCTTTGGCGAGCTCTGCATAATCGACCTCACAGAAATGCGATGCACGTGTCTGTGAATGGTATATTCATCTTTCTATCGATTAAGGTTCTCTTATCGCCTCTCTAAGGCGTCTGACAAAATAGGCCCAACTGAAGGAAATCGAAAATGTCCAATGCAACTAAAACTCTTGTTCTCGCAAGCGCAGTAGCATCTGCGGTCGCTGGCATCGCAACACATGCAACAGCACAAGCAAACGTAAAGTGCTTCGGCGTATCGCTGGCTGGTGAAAATGACTGTGCCGCTGGCCCAGGCACAACATGCGCCGGTACATCCACCGTTGATTACCAAGGCAACGCCTGGACACTGGTCCCAGAAGGCACATGCGAAACGATGGAACTGCCAGCAATGGCTGACGGCACTGAGCGCACGGGCTCTTTGGAAGAACTTGACCGCGACATCCCAGCATAAGAAAACTATGGTAAGGTGGGTGCAAACCCACCTTACAGCCGCCAATACGAGGGGCCGCAACCATGCTTGACGCAACACAAAATTCGCAGCTCCCCCCCCGCCCCGGCGTCGGATACAAAGCCCAGCACTACACCGATATCATGAACAACCCCGGCCCGGTGGGCTGGTTGGAAATTCATGCCGAAAATTACATGGGCCACGGTGGTCGCCCTATCGCCCAGCTCCGTCATTTGGCGGAACGCTTCCCCATCTCTGTCCATGGCGTCGGGCTGTCGATCGGCGGAGAAGGCGATCTGGATGCCGATCACCTCGCCCGGCTCAAGCATCTGGTCGACTGGTTGAACCCCGCCAGCTTTTCCGAACACCTCGCTTGGTCCACGCATGATGCGCATTTCTTCAACGATTTGCTTCCCCTGCCCTATACCGAAGAAACTCTTGCCCGTGTGGCCACACATATCAGTCAGGTTCAGGATACGCTGGGCCGGCAAATGCTGTTGGAAAACCCTTCAAGCTATCTGGCCTTTGCAGAATCCACCCTGTCCGAAACCGATTTCCTGCGCGAAATCGTGTCGCGCACCGGCTGCGGACTGCTGCTGGATGTCAACAATGTCTTCGTCAGTGCAACGAACCTAAAGACCTCACCGCAGGACTATATAGATAACTTCCCGTTGGAGGCCGTGGGTGAAATCCACCTTGGAGGCCATGATGAGGACGAAGATGAAACCGGCGCGCCCTTATTAATCGACAGCCACGGCAAAGCCGTTGTTGATCCGGTCTGGGCGCTGCTGGACTATACACTTGCCAAATCCGGCCCTCGTCCGCTGTTGATTGAATGGGACACCGATGTACCCGAATGGCCCGTTCTGGCAGCCGAAACCGCACGTGCAGATGCCGCCTTGGCGCTGGTAGCAACATGAATGTCAACCAAGCCAGTTTTACGGCCACGATTCTTGATCCGGCAGCCATTGTGCCGGACGGGCTGATCAACCCGGATGGGACGACCGCAAGCAAACGTTTCGACGTTTATCGCAATAATGTGGCCGTCAGCCTATCGGATGCGCTGGAAGCCGCGTTTCCCGTCGTCCGCAAGCTGGTTGGTGATCAATTTTTCCGCGCAATGGCCGGTGTTTACCTGCGCAAACACCCCCCAAAGTCGCCCTTGATGATGTTCTACGGCGAAGCCATGCCACAGTTTCTGCGCCGCTTTGAACCGGCGCAATCGCTACCTTATCTGCCTGACATAGCGTCGGTCGAACTTGCGATGCGTCATGCCTACCACGCGGCAGACGCGGAACCTGTCGATGCGAACGCGCTGGCAGCACTGGCCCCAGATGCGTTGATGTCGACGCACCTGAGGATCGCCCCTGCAGTTCAAACCGTCGTGTCAGATTATCCGATCCATGCGATCTATCTTGCAAATACCCAGCCCGATGCCCCCAAACCGGTGATGCAGGCAGAAAGCATCGTGATCACGCGGGCGGGCTATGATCCACAAATTCACCTCATCAACGCCGCAGGTGCGGGCTGCATTGCCGCCCTACAAGTTGGCAAGCCGCTCGGCCAAGCGCTGGCTGTGGCGGATGAAACACTAGACCTCGGCGCAATCCTTGGGCTGCTCTTGGCCCAAGGTGCTGTAACTGAAATTAATTGAAAGGCCCTAACGTTATGAATGAAAGCGTTTCCATGACCCACCGCTTGACCGCCCCGCTGAACAAAGTAGGTGATGAGTTGATCCCCCTTCTGGCACGTCTGGTGTTTGCCGCTGTGCTGCTGGTCTACTTCTGGAATTCAGGTATGACCAAGCTTGGAGATGGCATCCTCGGGGTCTTTTATCCCGGTGTCGGTGCCTATGCGCAAATTTTCCCCAAAGTAATGGAAACCGTGGGCTATGATGTATCGCAGCTGAGCCTGTTTCATTGGGCCGTAGTTGTCAGCGGCACGATCGCTGAATTCATCCTGCCCTTGCTGATTGTCATCGGTTTGTTGACCCGACTGTCCGCCGTCGGGATGATCGGCTTCATCATCGTTCAGTCGCTAACAGATCTCTACGGTCACAACGGATTTGAGAATGGTGTGCTGGGCGCATGGTTTGATCGGTTATCGGATGGCTTGATCCTTGACCAGCGCGCGTTCTGGGTTCTCTGCCTGCTGATCTTGCTCTTTAAAGGTGCCGGTGCGCTATCGCTTGATCGTTTGATCTTCAAGCGTGCAGCGTAGGCTGGTCCAGTTTACCAGCTGCGAAAACTATCGCGACGTTAAAACCAAAAGCTGCATAAGCCCGCCGCCCCAAAGCGCGCGGGCTTTTGCTATCGCCCGATCACCGACAGTTGCCAACGCGGAACGCTACGTTTCTTTGGGCACACCGTCCAGATATTTCGCCTGAACGTCTGGCTTCCATCCGATGGTCCAGCCGTCTTGGGATTGGATCACGGGTCGTTTCATCAAGGTCGGATGTGCTGCCAAAAGAACCGCAGGATCAGTTTGTTTTTCAGCCTCGCTCAAACCCCGCCATGTGGTCGAGGCTCGGTTAATGGCGGCGTCCCCAAACTGTGCGATGATTGCAGTAAGGTCTGCTTCGGAAACCCCGTCTTTGCGCACATCAATGACCTCTGGGCCATATCCTGCCTCTGCCAAAGACTTCAGCGCTTTGCGACAAGTATCGCAACTTTTTAAGCTAAATAGTCGCATTTCGCCTCCTCAATAGGCAGATTTAGGACCAGCGCCACTCCTGCGACGAACTGTCATTTGCCTTTTTCATAAAACATATAAGTCTAAAGGTACAAGACGAAGGGAAGACCGCGGTCGCGGGGCCCAAGACTTGCCCTGCCCTGGCTTTAGGGCGCGACAACAAGGAGAGCGGAGTATGCCAAACGGTACCGTGAAATGGTTCAACACGACAAAAGGTTATGGCTTTATTGCGCCCGACGATGGTGGCGCGGATATTTTTGTGCATATTTCTGCCGTTGAGCAATCTGGCCTGACCGGATTGGCTGACGATCAGAAGATATCATTTGACCTCATAGAAGGTCGTGACGGGCGTAAGATGGCCGGCAATTTAGCCGTCACCGAGTAGCCAAAGCAAGCGCACCCAATCCACACAGTTTGCCTGCAATCCTATGTGGGCAAGCTATCTACGATTTTGCGGCATTCGGCTGCGCATGAGTTCATGCAAATCGGTTTTCGGCATGGGCGGATCATCGGCCATATCAGGGACGATGGTATAATCCTCATGTTCGATATCGTAACGCTTCTTGTGGTTCATGAACACGAGAGCGGCCCCGGCACATTGCAGACTAAACAACCACAGCGTCGCGAGGATGATGATGCCAACAATCGTATAAACCTCATACGCCATCCAGTCTATTTCTCTCTCTTCGACCATGCTTTCAAATTGGACTTGAGCTTGTACAATCGCGTCGCCGAGGCCCAATAGTTCCGCAATAAGCCCGATAAGCGGGATAATCAGTGAAAAACCGGCATAAGAGATCATGACCAAAATCAAAATGGACCAGAACCCGCTGCCAAAGCCGTAAAACGGCGTATGCGCCCGGCCGCTGGGGTCAATCCCGATTGAGGCACCCGCGAAGGGCACCAAAAGCGCGCTACGAATAGCCATAACCCAGAATGTAGAAACCGCCGTTATAGCCAAGGTCACGGGCGCGTTTTCAGAGAGCAAATTGGCAAAAACAACCTCGGCACCCGCTTCATTTAGACTAAGTAGTTCCAGCAAGTTAAACGGTGTCGCAAACGTTATCACACCAAGTGTCAGCATCATGATGATTAGAAGACAGAAACTTTCAAACAGGCCGTAGCCAATCGCTGGGAGGATCAAGCTGGCGTAGCTGTTACGCGGCAGCAGCCCCTTTGCTTGCAGGCCAATCCGCGTTCCGATCATCGCGGGTAGGACGCTGGATGCAGATCCAACTGCAAAACCGATCAGTAGAGCTAGAGCGGGCGAAATGACGCCGAAGAGAAACCAAAACATCAGTGCGATCAAGCCGTAGATGCAGAGGACCAATATCATAAATGGTAGGACGAGCGCATAACGCCATAGGATCGACAGGGAAAACGGAAAAGCGCGAAAGATAGTCAACGAGAAGCTCCTGACATCGAATTATTGCGATTATGCCCGGATCAACGTCAACAATAAACGCTGAAATTCATCTTGGGATCAAAGGGCTGGCGGCCGTGCTGCAGATGCAACGCCGGGTATCAGTTGGAGCTGGAGGCCGGGACGTGCTGCGAGAATTTGGTCATATGGCGGGCATACAGACCGCGTACAGATTGCGTATGTACATCGCTTCGATAACGGGTAACCTTCATGGCGGTGTCTAGCGCTGGCGGAATTTGCGGAGCGTTGCTGTTTGTCCGGATGCAACCGGTTCATGCCAATGGTCGCCAGACTTGCTGTCACATTCCCGCGTAAGACGCTCAAGCAGGTCTCTGCGGATGGGGGAAAAAGCACGACGCTTGGCGTGATCTGATGTCGTCATCTGTGTCGTTTTGGCTGGCATATCGCCCCCCCCGGCAAAGTGATGTCTTAACCAATGGTATACTCGAAAGAGGCCCTCACCCGTGAGGGGAACTTAGCGTCATACTTCCCCAGTTTACGTGGGGTCATGAAGAAAAAATCCACTTTTTCACGACAAATTATCGTCGGATGCGGGCAAACTACCTGCGCACCACACATACAGGCTGACTTCGCAAAAAATAACGAATCGTTAATGCCGCCAAATGACCTAAGGGAATCTGTCAAAGCCAGATGGTTTGCACGTCCGCGTCCCAACCCAACGTCCAGCGGGTCCCGTTGGTGATCACGGGTCGGGCCATCAAGGCGGGTTGGTCGGCCAATTGCGCGTCGGTTTCGGACTCGCGCATCCAGGCATTGAGGTTCCGAAACGCTTGGGATTTGCGATCAACCAGAGTGTCGCCAAATTCCGCGATCAGCGGGGCCCAGTCCGCGTCGGACATCGGCTCGGCCCGGACGTCGCGGAAGGTCACGTCATGACCCGCCTCGGCAAGCGCCTTGCGGGCTTTGTTACAATCAGAGCATGTCGGCAGGCCATAGAGGATCATGTGCGGTGTCCATATTGCGGGTGTTGACGCGCAATTAACCATCCTTGGCGACGATGCGCTATGTCAAAATACCGCCGCCCCAAACGCCCCGGTGCAACCGTGTTCTTTACCGTCAATCTGGCGGACACGTCATCGCGTTTGTTGGTGCATGAGATTGCGAAACTTCGGAAGGCGGTGGCACAGACGCGCGCGACGCGACCGTTTGCGGTGGATGCGTGGGTGGTGTTACCCAATCACATGCATTGCGTTTGGACATTGCCGGAGGGGGATGCGGATTATTCGGTGCGGATGGGGGCCATCAAAGGACGGTTCACGCAGATGGTCCGTAGGTCGGGGTTCTCCCCGACTTCCACGGTGACAAACACGCGCGGTGTTGTTGGTGGACGGGTCAGAGTCGGGGAGAACCCCGACCTACCGGCGCACCCACGTGATGAGGCACCGATTTGGCAAAAACGGTTTTGGGAGCATCATATTCGCGATGATGCGGATTATGCGGCCCATGTGAATTATTGTTGGATCAACCCGGTCAAGCACGGGTTAGTTGATGATCCCGACGATTGGCCGTTTTCATCGTTTTATCGCAATAAACCGTAGGTCGGGGCTCGCCCCGACTCTCCGGAGGACGACAAAGAGCGCGGCGGTAACGGGTGAAGAATATCGGCGCACGTAGGGTCGGGGTTTTCCACGCCGGTCCGCGTTCGTCATGAACGTTCGGGATTATGTCGGGGAGAACCCCGACTTACGGGTGCAATATCAGGGCATCGTTCGGACCTCGGGGTGGGTGCGAAGCGCCCTCCCCATGGGGGAGGTCCGGGCGCTGCCCGGCGATGCCGGGCAGAGTTCTGTACGAAGTTCAACCTAAGTTGGGGCCATTAATGTAAGCGGTCCTTCGAGAGCCTCATTGTTGTCAAAAATAACAAGAAATTCTTACCGGTCTGAGTAATTACATAGAAACCATTCTCATTAGAAATGAATTTCCAATGAAATAGAAAACCCAGGTAACTCTCTAATGTCCAATCCCGAAACACTGGTTTTTCTCTTTGCAGCTCAGAAAATAGCTGGCTCGCATCATCTCTCGATAGGTCTCTGGCATTAAGTTTTTCAAGCGCTCGGATTTGGCTGCCAAAAATATCCGCATACGCCAAAGAGAATGAACGAAACATTTGCGAATGAGTCAAAGATCGCACCAAACGTTCTTCACGCTCTTCCGCAGGCAAGGCAGCGAGGCCGTCTTTTATTTCTTTCTCGACGTCAATGGCTACAGGGTCGCTCAAAGAACCTATCTTGTTGATCTCAAGACCACCACTGACACTATCTGCAATTTTCTCTTGCCCGCCCTCATGCGGAAAAAGTTCCAACCCAGAAGGGCCCAACTTACGCAGCCTAGGTAGTTCTTTGACTAACTTTGGGCCTAGCGCCACTCCCAGAATAGCGATGGAAATCGGCCAGAAGCTTGGAGGCAAAATAATCGAAAAAAATTCAAGCCAACTCACCCAATAACCCCCTCAAACTCCCGCCATTCCCCCTTGGACATGCCCGACGTCTCTTGCGTCACCTCTTCGCCCTTCAGCATCCGCCGCAGGCAGTCCAATGCTTTGCCGGAGAGTGTCGCGCCACCCATCCGGTAGTCCTCGAACGCCCCATAGGCGGCGGGCACCCAGTCGGCCACCACTTTGCAGATGGCGTCCGCATAGACCCGGATTTCGTATTGCGCGTGGCTGTCCGCCCGCAGTCGCAGGAAGTGGAACAAGTTGTGCAGGTCGACCTTCCAGTACCATTGCGTGTAGATGTTTGCAGGCAGGTTCATGCGGGCGAGTTCGCGGGCGAGGCCCTGTTGGCCTTCATCCGAGATCATCTCGGCGTAGTGGTCGTAGCAGCGCGCCGCATCCCCTTTGAGGTATTCCAACACGCGAGCGGCTTCTTCGCCCGTCAGTGCCTCACCCCGGCCTTGGTTGTTGATCACAGATTGGGCGGCGAGTTTGTCGGGTTCGGGGATGTAGAATTCCCGGTCGAGGATCGAGTAGCGGGCCGAATATTCGTTCACATTCGCGGTCCGGTGCCGGATCCATTGCCGGGCTACGAAGACGGGCAGTTTGACGTGCAGTTTGATCTCGCACATCTCAAACGGGGTCGAGTGCCAGTGCCGCATCAGGTAGCGGATCAGCCCTGCGTCGTTCGATACCGATTTGGTGCCTTTGCCGTAGCTGACGCGGGCGGCCTGACAGATTGCAGCGTCATCGCCCATATAATCGATCACCCGGATCAACCCGTGGTCGAGCACGTCATAGGCTTTGTACAGATGGTCTTCCATCCCCGGTGCGACCGCCCGCAGTGTGGGCTGGGCGTGGCTGCGCAGTTCGTCGATTTCGGCCTGTTGTTCGGGGGTGATGGGCATGTGCGTCTCCGGCATCTTATTTCGGGCAATTTGGATTCGGTTCGCGCACTATAGAGGATGGTGCGGTCAGGCAAAGCCTTCGCGGGAATCTGCCGTTCCACTGGTATGTCACTTGGATTGTGATAGAGCGTTGCGCGATAATGACCCGACGTTGATGGCAGGGAACGAAATGAAGATTTATGTGTTGGCCTTGCTGTCCTGTTTGATGGCCGCCCAAGTTCCAGCCCAAGAGATTGAGGTGTCCCTTGATGATGCCCGTCAATTGGCTGTGCGTGCCATGTCTGCTGGTGAGTTTGCTCTGGCCATGGAGCTGACGGACAAGTTTTTGGAGGTCGACCCGGATGATCGTACCGCCCTGATTGTGCGCGCTGTCGTGGCGCCACAGGTCGGAGATCCGGAAACGGGCTGGCGTGCCGGTGCCCGTGCATGGCGCCTGTCGGTGACGGATGATCAGCAATATGAGGCCGCCCGTGTCACCGCCTTGGCCGCCGCCAATGGCGAGTGGTTTACGCTGTCGTCGATCTGGTTGCGTGTGGCCTTGCTTGATGCCCCCAATGAGCAGGAGCGCAATCGCACCATCGCCGATGCCCGCGTCGTGGACCGCCGCAATCCTTGGTCCCCGAGCATTGGCTTGTCTATTGTCCCGTCCAGCAATGTGAATGGTGGGTCGAATGAAGAAGAGACATCGACAGGTGGCACCTTGTCGGAATCCGCGCAGGCCTTGGCCGGCGTGCGCACCAGTTTAAACCTACGCACTGCTTATCGCTTTGATATCTCTCCGCGTACTCGTGTTACCGCCAGCGCACGGTATCAGCCGTCGTGGGTCTGGCTTGAACGCGAGGGCGAAGAGGATATCGGCGGCACATTGCGCGGCTCAGATTTTGGCAGCTCATTGTCAGAGGCCAGTGTCACGTTTCTGCAAGCAGTAGAAAATGGCATTTGGCAGACCGCGATCGCAACAGGCCAGTTCGATTTTGGCGGCGCCCCCTATTACGCCTACAATCGGCTCAGCCTCGCCCGTGTGTTCAACCCAACAGACACGGTCCGGGTGCAACTGAGCGCGAACCGAGAGTTTCAGAACTATGTTTCAGCCAGCATTGATGAGGTGCGCCGCGGCATATTAGACGCAGGCCTGACCTATACGTTAGCCAGTGGTAACCGCGTTGGTGGTGGTGTCACATACCTGAGTAGCGACAGCAGTGTTTCGGCCAATCAGACCTATGAAGAACAGAGCTTGCGCCTGTCCTATCAATGGGCCGAACCTATTGGACCGGTCACCTTGGCTGTAAATGCCGCCGTGAAATGGGCCGACTACCAACGATATTTCGAGATATTCGAGGTTGAGGGAGGCCGCGAGGATACGACCTACACGCTTGGCGCGAATGTCGGCTTTCCAGACATTGAGGTTGCGGGGTTTGTACCTGGCCTCGCGATTACGGCCAGCACAGCAGATAGCAATATAACCCGTTTCCAACGCGATACATTTTCGGTAGGTTTTACGCTGAGTTCTTCGTTCTAAGTTTTTTTGCATTCGCACAACATGCTTGGAAACTTTAGATCACCCCGTGCATGGGGGTTTAGCGGTGCGTGAATTGCAGTTCGATGCTTGACAGCGTCACATCATTTGCAGCAACCGCAGGTCGATTGACGGACATGGACAGCGTCGTAGCCCGGATCGAAATTGACAGACATAAATCAGCAGTCGAAACGCCTTTGGGCTGCTTTTGCAGCGCGCGCCTTTGGATGTGCCTATGAAAGTCTATCAATCCCATGCTGCCCTAATATGGGGCCAATTTGCCGAAAGCGGGGCACAATCAGGAAACAATCATGATATTTCTGGGCATTGTTGCGGCAGGATTAACATGTTTTCGACTCCGTTTGGCACAGGTGGGCAGCTCGCTTGGCTGATGGTTTGGTCGACACATTTGCGGTAACGCGCGACACAAACTCTTTTAAAACCTAGACTACGTCACAGTAGACGCCGTGTTTCGACTTGGCGGGACTGGCCATACTAACCGCCATATACGTAAACTCAGTACATAACCGAGGCCTCTAACATGCCTCAAAAAGCCGCAGCATTTTGAAAAGATACAAGAAAGGATGGTGCAGCTAGAGAGAGAAAGTTTGAACTCTCAATTTGACACCTTGCCAGAATGGGAACCCCATTTCGCATCGACTGATCTTAACGATCAGAGGTGCGGGGATGACACATTCACACCATAAATTCAATAAGTTATCCAAAGGCGCCCTCAAGAAGCGAGGAGCGCCGTTTTCGCTTCGTTTGACCTTTAAGGAACGTGCGAAGCTGGAAGAAGCCGCCAATGGCGCGCCTTTGGGCGCGTGTATCAAGGCTGTTCTGTTCGATGGCGATCTGACCAAGGTTCGCCGCCGGAACACTAACCCTGTGGCCGATCACGAGGCTTTGGGGCGGGTTTTGGCGTCTTTGGGCGGTTCGCCCTTATCCAACAACCTCAACCAGCTTGCGCGGGCCGTAAATACCGGAACTCTGCCTGTTCATCCTGAAATCGAAGCCGAATTGCGAGAGGCTTGCGCCGATATTGCTGCCATGCGGGGTGAACTCCTGCGCGCGCTTGGATCGTGGGGTAGCCCCCCTAAAATTAGTTGTGTTCAAAAGTGGGATTTTCTCGGCAAGATATCTGATGAGATTTACGATGAAGAATGGACGATTTAGCGACGCACAGATTATAGCCATGCTGAAGCAGGCGGAGGGTGGTACGCCCGTCTCGGAGATTTGCCGGGAACATGGAATAAGCAGCGCCAGCTTTTACAAATGGCGGTCCAAGTTTGGCGGGATGGGTGCGTCCTTGATTGCTGAGATGAAGGACATGGCTGAACAGAACCGCAGGCTGAAGAAGATGTAGGCCGAGATGAGCATGCAGAATGATCTCCTGCCGAAGTTGCTTGAAATGAACCCTATTGGCGTATTCCGGTTCATCACGAGTAACTCCTCATTGGATCAAAGGCTTAGGGTGGGCCGACCCGTGTGTGTGGGAGGTCCGCCCTCTACGAGTCTTGATGAATTTCTATTCTGCTTCAACCGGTTGAACGCTATACGCCGTTATTATCCACAAGAATTCTTGCAAATATTGACTGGCGTGAATGCCTAGCGCTGACAGCAATTGCAGGATGTTTGGCGATCACGGCGACGCAGACCGCAGCGGATAACTTCAGCAACGCGAATTTTTTGGAATGGGAGAAGGAGCGGCGAGACAGCTGGATGGAGGGTTCCATGCTGATGGCACACAATGTCGCGCACATTCGGGATCAGACAAAGGCACAGTGCTTAACGCCCGCTGTGTTCACGCCAAAGCTTTGCAAGCTAAACAGAAATAGCATCCTGCGTTGCTGTATCGGCAACGCACCCCTGCCAGATGGCTTCTTCCCGCGACTAAACCATGACCCTACGTTTGACGCAAAAATCGCCAAATGAGGAAGACCAATGACCGAAACCACCGGCGCAATTGAGCGTAAACTCATCGAACTTGGGCACAAGTTGCCACCGCCGCCCCGCCCTATCGGAAACTACCTGCCAGCTGTTCAGGTGGGTCAAATGCTGTATGTGTCGGGAACCTTGGGGACCATCCGCGACGAGAACGACAACGACATCATGCCGATCAAGGGAAAGCTGGGTGGCGCGCTCAGCATCGCACAAGGATATGAATCCGCCAAGTTGATGGCGCTGAACCACCTTGCCTTAATGAAGAAGGTGATTGGTGATCTCGACCGGATTGAACGGATCGTGAAAATGGTTGGGTATGTCAATTCCGCGCCAGGTTTTACCGAAGCGCATTTGGTGTTGAATGGAGCCTCGGACCTTTATGTCGATCTGTTTGGAGAAGAGCGCGGCAAACATGCGCGGGCTGCACTGTTCCAGAACGAATTGGGTTTGGATGCGCCCATCGAAGCAGAGATGACGGTGCTTTTGAAAGCCTAGTCGCTCTCGCCGCGCGTCCACCATTTTTTGCGGGCAGTACTAAGGGCCGCGGCATCGCGGTCCTCCCACTCTTTAAAACGCTCCTCTGCGAACTTTGCAAAAAGCGCCGTCGCCGGTGAAAGAGATCTTTGCCGACGCCGCGCAATCGACAGCCGGCGGTGGTCAAATGCCGGACACAATAAGTTCACGGGTATCATAGAGCTTTGAGTGACCTCCGTGAAAACCGCCTGAACAGGAACAAAAAATACAGCGTTATTGCGTATCGCGTAACCGCGCAAAAATTGGAGGCTGTTGCCTATGGTGCGCGGTGCAACCCTCGCGTTTTCCTTCCTTGCAACGCGCTTGATTAACTGACTGATGCCAAAGCTGTCGTCCGGCAAGACATGGTCATACTCCAATACAGCGGCCAATCCCACTTCTCGCCCATCCGCAAGCGCGTGACCTTTGGGAACGAAAGGCAATAGCGGTTGGTGATAATCAGCAAATGTCTCGATCGCATGATGATTGGCAAAATCATAGACGAACCCAAGGTCCGCTTCATAGCGATCCAAGGCATCAATCGTTTCATCGCGGCTGGCGACCGTGGTTTCGAAAACCACGTCGGGGTAAAGATCATTAAATTCGGTTAGAACATCTGGCAAAAAGTTCTCAGTAATTCCTTCGACTGTTGTGATCCGTATGGCACCGCGATGAAGCGCACGCAGATCGTCCACGTCTGACTGAACCAGGCGGAGCTGTGCCTCGATCTTGAGGCCGTGTTTCCACAAACGCATTCCCGCTTCGGTTAAAGTAACGCCGTCGGAACGCCGATCCAAAAGGATACAATCCAGTTCATGCTCCAAGGACGAAATCTGCCTGCTGATGGCGGAAGCCGCGATGTGTTGGCGTTCAGCGGCGCGGCGGATGGATTTGCACTTCGCGACTTCAAGAAAATACTTCAACCCGTTTAGATTCACGGCAATTCCTCTAATTTTCCGCTCATATATTATGCACCAACACAACACTGCCGTTGCCGATTTGGCAACGCGCACTTCGCAAGTTAATGCTACCTAGGTGGAAAATTGCAATGCCATAGTTGACCCCAAGAGCAGAGACACGGTGACGGAAAGTGCCAAAAGCTCCGCTCGATCTCCCTTTTCGTAAGCGAAGGGAAAGGTCGGTGTCGACCGCAAAATCAGAGCCAAACAATGGCCGCTAACAAATCTCGTTCACAGTGAGGAACAAAAATGAAACTATTTTCTGCAGCTTCTGCTGTCGCATTGTCGTCTGCCCTTGTGACCACCGCCCACGCCGATACGATCACGCTACGTTTGGGACATACAGGCGCACCAACCCACCATTACCAGACAATCTCTGAGCTGTTCGCTGAAACTGTCCGGGAACGGACAGACGGAGAGATCGACATTCAAGTTTACCCCGCAGACCAGCTTGGCAAACAGCTTGAAGCGGTTGAAGGCACGATGCTTGGAACGCAGGATATTTTCCTGGTGTCCGATACCGTCCTTTCTAACTGGGTCCCGGACATGGGCATTCTCAACCTGCCTTTCTTGTTCTCGTCTTTGGATGATGTCCACGAGGTCCTTGAGGGTCCAGTTGGTGATCAGCTCGAGGCCAAAATGGATGGCACCGGTGCCGTTGTCATCGGCTGGTGGATGGGCGGTCTGCGTAACATCACCAACAACGAGCAACCCATCACATCCCCTGCTGATCTGGAAGGTGTGAAAATCCGCGTCCCTGAAGGCGAAGTTTTCGTTGAAACTTTTAAGGCGATGGGTGCGAACCCCGTCGTGATTTCATTCGGGGAACTCTACTCAGCATTGCAGTTGGGCACGGCAGACGCGCAAGAGAACCCGCCTGCGCACATCCTGACCCAAAAATTCTACGAAGTTCAGGCCTATACAACGCGCACGGCGCACATCTACCTTGGCTCTCCGCTGATCATGAACGAAGCCCTACTGGATTCATTGTCCGAAGAGCACCGGACGGTTTTGCTCGAAACAGCGACTGAAATGGCGGGCGTCCATTTGGAAATGGTCAATGAACTTGAAGATGGACAATGGGCTGAACTTGCTCAGCTGGGCAACCAGATCAACGATGTTGATGTGGCCCCCTTCCAAGAGGCCACAGCGCCGGTGATCGAAATGTTCAAAGGCACTTTGGACGCAAGCATTATTGAAGAAATCCAAACAACGCTTGCTGACTAAAATAGATGGCCCGGACTTTTTTTGGGGTGCGGGCCAGCATATGGGTGAATGATGAAATTTTTCGACTGGCTAGAAACGCTGATCAAATACCTGGCTGGCATATGCCTCTTTGCCGTGTTTGCCTTGGTAACCGCACAAGTCGCGAGCCGGTTCATATTCAATTTTTCACTCGCCGCCGCCAGCGAGTTGTCCATTTACGCGATGATTTGGTCAGTCTTTTTGGGTGCGGCCGTGGCATTTCGCCATAACAATCACATCGCTATGGATATCCTTCTGACGCAGCTTCCAGGACGCGCGCGAACCGTCGCGGACTTTGTTATTTTTTTGGGGCTTGCAGCCTTCTTGTGCCTTGTCGTTGTCGAAGGTCACGATCTTGCAATGCGTGCCATGCGGCAATCATCCCCCGCAGCGAGGATCCCAGTAGGGTACATCACCATGGCAATGCCCGTTGGATCGATCATTGCCTTGGCATTTTTGTGTGAGCAGCAAATCCAAAAGTTCGCGAAAGGATCGAAGTCATGACCGAGATCCTGTTTGTTGCCCTGTTTGGGTTGTTGCTTTTGGGGGTGCCCGTCGCCTTTGCATTGGGGATCGCATCTGTCTTGGCGATCCATTTCGCCAGTCCGATCCCGCTTCTTATCATTCCGCAAAAACTATTTAATGGGCTGAACAGCTTTCCGTTCCTCGCTATTCCTCTATTTTTGCTGGCCGGAAATATCATGGCTGCGGCTCAAATCTCCGAACGTTTGGTAAAGCTCGCCGGTTCGGCGCTTGGACGGTATCCTGGCGGTCTGGCGCAAATGTCGACGGGGGCTTCTGCATTCTTTGGGGCAATTAGTGGCTCTGCTCCAGCAACGACCTCTGCAATCGGTTCAATCTTGATCCCGTCGATGAAGAAACGTGGGTATGCCCCATCGTTTGCGGGCGCCGTTGTTGCGTCCTCTGGCGCTCTGGGGCTGATCATTCCGCCCAGCCTAACAATGGTGATCTATGGAACTATCGCCGATGTATCGATTGGGGATTTGTTCATCGCGGGTATTCTTCCCGGGATCCTGATCGCGTTCGCTTTGGGGGCGGTGAATTACATTTTGGCAAAGAAAAACGGGCTCGCCGGGGAAAAAATCGAAGCCTCTACCGGCGTGTCCAAGGTACTGCAGGAAAGCAGCCTTGCATTGATCATGCCACTTATCATCCTTGGGGGCATTTATGGTGGCATCTTTACCCCAACAGAATCCGCAGCGGTCGCTTGTCTTTACGGCCTGGTCGTGGGGCTGTTTGTCTATCGATCAATTAGCGTAAAGTCCCTTGCGCCGATCTTTGTCGATACGGCCATCAGCTCTGCCGTGGTGATGTATTTGATGGGGACCGCGAATGCGTTCTCTTACATCATCACGGCCGAACAGTTGCCGCAAACAGTGGCCGCATCCATGCTCGATTTCAGCAGTAACCCGACGCTGATTATGCTGATGGTTCTCATTCTTTTGCTGGTCGCGGGGACGTTCCTTGATAATGTTGCAGCCCTTGTCCTGCTGGTTCCGACATTGGGCACGCTGATCGCGGCGGTTGGGATAGACCCCATCTATTTCGGCGTATTCACGGTGATCGCACTGGCAGTTGGGAACTTCACGCCCCCCGTTGGGTTGAACCTATTCATCGCTGCGCGCCTGTCAGGGTCGCGGATGGAAGATATTTCCAAGAGCGCCCTACCCTATATCGCTGCCTATTTGGTTGTGCTTTTCGGGCTCATTCTGTTCCCGAACATCATTACCATATTCGTCTGACACCCCACAATCGGAGCCTTTCGTGTCCATAGACCAGAAACCAATGAGCGCGACCGCTCTTTCCCAATCACTCGCACGCGGCGAAATGACTTCCGAGGCCCTCGTTGGGTCCTGTTTTGCCAGGATTGCAGACCACGACGATGACAGCATCTTTATCTCCTTGTTTGAGGATGCGGCACTGAGGGACGCGCGTGCGAGTGATGCCCGACGGAAAGCAGGAAAACCGCTGAGTGCATTTGATGGGATTCCAGTCGCCTGGAAGGATCTCGTTGATATTCCGGGTGTGCCAACGACAGCTGCAAGCGCCGTGTTTGAGCATACACCCCCACCGAAAGCACCAGCAGTGATCTACGAGAACTGCGTCAAAGCGGGATTGATCTGTATTGGCAAAACCAACCTGTCAGAATTTGCCTATTCTGGGCTGGGCCTAAATCCGCACTTTGGAACACCCGTAAACCCATGCTCAAAGGATGACCCCTTGGCCCCAGGTGGATCATCGTCCGGCTCGGCCGTTGCGGTTGCTGCATCAATTGTGCCGCTCGCCGTCGGTACGGATACTGCTGGGTCCGTGCGTGTTCCTGCCGCGTTTTGCGGGATCACGGGGTTCAAATCCAGTCAGACGCATTATGATAAAACCGGCGTCTTCCCTCTTTCTGAAAGTTTGGATTCGGTGGGAACCTTTGCGCATAACATTGAAGACTTGATCACCTTTGATGCGATTTTGCGCGGACCCACTCGGACCGAGCGCAGCGCCGGCATCGTGACAAAACCAAACTTGATTGTGCCAACCACATGTGTCCTAGACGGTCTGGCCCCGGCCGTTTTCGCCGCATTTGAGGACGCTATTCAGCGGCTCAAAGACGCGGGATATCACATATCTGAAAGCGCGTTCCCGATCTTTTCTGAAGTCACAGCTCTTTTTGCAAAGCATGGTACCTTGACTGTGGCCGAAGCCGCGACGCTCCATCAGGACCTTCTGCAAAGTGTGGAGGCCGAAAAAATGGACCAACGTGTCCGAGAGCGCATGGGGACAGCAAGCCAGTTTACGGCCCAAGACTACATTCGGCTGCAGTGGGAACGCTTTCGGCTTCAGGATGCAGTCATTGAACAACTCGGCAATAGCGTGTTGGTCTTTCCAACCGTCGCGATGACAGCCCCCTCCATTGCCGAACTTGAGGCCGATGATGACCTATTCGTAAAATCCAACCTACTGGCCTTGCGCAATACGATGTTGGGGAATTACCTCGGGATGCCGGGTGTGAGCATGCCCATCGGCACCAACGCCGCCGGAGCCCCAATCGGAGCGTTATTCTCTATGGCTAACACGAAGGATTCGGAGCTTTTGCATGCGTGTTGTGGCATTGAGCAGGTTTTAGTATCCCAAAGCACATTGTCGGCTTTCTAAAGCTGGTCGTGGTCCATGAACCCTGAAATAGTCATAGCGATGGGCGACTAGGAAAATCTCCACACAATGTTCGCGGCCCCCCAGTATTGTGTTCGCGCGCCGATTGAAAACCTTTGAGCCACGAAAAGTAGGATCAATGCGTTGCGAATACGCGAAATCACACCAATCCATTGATTGTCCAATTATCGGGATGAAGCGCGGCAGCCCCAAGAAAGCAAACGCGACAAGAGCGCCATCAAACGTTCTCAGATTGGTAACCTTTGCGGGGTATCAGAGCTGAGTGACTTTGAGGAAAGGGTGCAAATATGCCTGCTAAACACCCGCCGTACCCCTACGTCGAACCAGAAGAGTCGGGGCTGGCGATCTTGGATATTGAGGTTCTAGCGGACCGATACGCACATGATTGGGGATTCCGAGACGGAAAGTACCTAGACGAAGTGTGCACGGCGGCTGGCGTTGATATCGAATACTCTCACCGCCCCAACGACATCATGCTGGAAGTACCCCTACAAGGGCGTCCAGTTATCTGGTTGCCGCGGCCCGGTCGAAAACGTGATGACCGCGTCATAACCGCGACGGCGCTTGGGCACTGGGCGTTACAAGTTGATAAAGCGCGCAAGGCAAACCCAGGTTGCGGTATCCAAGCCTTGTATGAACCCACGTCACTTCAGTCACGTGAAGAGGCAACGGCATTCGGATTGGCTTTTCTGATGCCAATGGATGCGTTTGTCGTTTCGTGGGAAGAGGGGCGGTCCCAAGCGGCATCTGAACGCTTTGATGTGCCAACAAAGGTTGCATACTTGCGCGCCAAGGGTCTTGAATTAGGCGACGCGATTTAGGGCGGGACTTGCAAGGTACTCCCGCCTAAAGGGGTGCTTGTGCTGCGAAGCATCGAACCTTCCAATTTCATAGATCGAAAGGTCGAATTTAGTGGCTGTAGAGAAGTGGTAAGGCCAACGACCATCTGACTTTTTCGATGTTGGGAATGCAGCCCTCATACCGGAGTTCAGCAAGCGTACAAATTACGCCCAAATTCTTGCACAAGCCTGAAGTGCTTACGTCTCAAACGAGTTGCTATTTGGCGTGACGCGAATGGGCTTATCCAGATTTGACAAAATGTACTCGCCGTCGGCTATCCGTTCGGCCAAACTGGATTTGTCCAAGCGCGTTTGCCAGCGGCATCGATCACAGTCAGTCGCATCCAGTCACTTTCAGCCACGCGGCCGTAGGGGACCTCGATGTCGGACACCCCGTTTCCGTGCACCGCTGATGTTGCAGAGCCGCGACCTTGCACGATAACATTTGCAGCGGGTGAACACCGCACCTTTGCTGCGCAATCGCCCCATATGACATCATGAATCTTTGGACCGGTTGAGGCATACATATGACCGGCCTTGAGCGCCGCAAGCAGCGCCTCGGGGGTGTTTTCCTCGGCCTTTACCATCGTCCACCCACCGAAATGATCTGGTTCCGAAAAATGCGCATCGTCGGTCGCGCAAAGGGTCAGCTTGCACCCTTCCTCAAGCAGCCGGTCGAGATGCCAAAACCCTTCTGCCCGATCTGCACCGACCTGACATCCATGATTGTAGATCTCGACCGCGTGGGCTGCATTGATGCTGCGCGCATCTGCCAGGGACAACCCGCCCCATTCTGGGTGCGCGATAGCCACAAAAGCGCCTGCGTCCCGGCAGCGTTGTGCCAGTTCCGGGCCCGTCTCCATGCCTGCAACGGGGGCGAAATGCGGGCTATTGGACGGCGCAAAATCCGCCGGTAGGCCGACCGCGAGGATATGCCAAAGCTCGCCGTTTTCCATCGCACCGGAATGGACCTCGGCCCCTAGGATCGTGGTGAAATCATCTGTGCGAAAGGGCACGGTATCCACGATTGGATAGTCATAAAGGCCGATAAAATGATCGGTCAGCGCGATGAAATCATAGCCTTCTGCGCGGTATCGGCGGCAGACCTCTTCTGGCGGCAATACCCCGTCTGATCTGTTGGAATGGGTGTGCAAGTTGCCGCGCCAAAAGCGGCCGGGGGCAGAGAAAGCAGGGTCTTGCATAGGATGTCCTTAGAGTGATTTGACCATGAATACACGAAACCGGTCGTCACGACCTTTGGGGTGCGGTCCGACATGTGAGACCCGGTATCCAGCACGGGAATAGAAGGCGACGAGACGGGTGTAGATCTGTGCCGTGTGCAGGCGGATCTCTGTCGCCCCTGCCTGTCTTGCATGTGCCTCGACCGCCTCTAGCGCCAAGCGACCCAACCCTTCCGACTGCCGGCCTGTCGCGACGCACAGGCTATCAATTGTGAGCGTTGACCCTGCCTGCGACAACACCGCGACGCCCACCCGGTCCGCGCCTTTGAGGACCCACCAGACGGTGCCTTCAGCGACCGCAATTCGGAACCAGCTGTCGTCGGGCGGGCTAAGGTGGCCCAGTCCCCTGCGATAATCCGCGAAGGCGGCTGTGTTTAGGGCGCTTGCCGCCGCTGCCTGATCCCCGGCAACCTGTGCAAGTGTCAGCATTTGCAAAACACCATCACAAGACCTCGGTCCTTGGCGTGGGGATGGTCCTTGCCTTCGTAGATTGGGATATCGCGAAAGCTAAGGTCGCTGATCACCCCTTTGGCGTTCAATATGGCCAGGGTCGATCCAAAGCCCATGCCGTCAAAGACAGGGGGGATACAGCCGCACACAAAAAGCGCGCCGGGGCGGCAGACCCGGATCAGCTCGGGCAGGCAGGCAGGCCCCACATGACCATGGGTGAAGGTACCGGATGAGATCACACCGCCATAGGTGTCATCAGCCATATCAAGCGGTTGCAAAAGGTCACCGACAATCCGGTTGCGGTAAAGACCCTTTTCACCCGCCACATCCAACATCTCTTTGGTGATATCGATCCCGTCGACCGCGAAATCCTGCAGGTGTTCGGCAAGAAGCCCCGTTCCGGCGCCGATATCAAGGATGGGTTGATCCCTGTCGCTCAGTTCTTTGTACACCGTGGCAATTTCACGGGGAGCGATGTAGCCGCAGCCTTCGGCAAAACTGCTGTCATAGGTCGCAGCCCACCCACGATAGAGCTCTTTCGCGCTGTCAGGACCCTCAATTGCATAGGCGTTATCAAGATCGTAATCGGGCATCTAGCCCTCCACCGTGACCGTGCCACGTTCAAATTGAACCACGCGGCTGCGTTGATCAGGATCAAGCGATGGGATCGCGGCAAGCAGGGATTTTGTGTAATCATGCTGCGGATTGGCAAAAATCTGGCGCGTGGGCCCCTCTTCAACGATCTCACCCAGATACATCACCGCCACATAATCGCAGACATGGGCGACGACGCTCAGATCGTGGGAAATGAACAGATAGGTCAGGTCCAGATCGCGTTGCAGCTGTTTGAGAAGGTTCAGGATGTCGGCTTGAATGGACACATCCAAGGCGGCCACACATTCGTCCGCCACCACAAGCTTGGGCCCGGCAGCCAATGTCCGTGCAATGGAAATGCGCTGCCGTTGTCCGCCTGAGAAGGCATGCGGGTAGCGCCGCAGGTGTTCAAGATTGATCCGGCATTTGCCCGCAATCTCGCGCACGCGGGCGTCGGTGTCTTCGCGTGTGTTGGTGATGCCCAGCAGTTCAAGCGGCTCTGCAATGATATCACGCACCGTCATACGTGGGCTGAGCGCTGCATAGGGATCTTGGAAGATCAGTTGCGCTTGGGTGCGGAAGTCGCGTTCCTGCGCTTTGGACATGGTGCCAATGTCATAGCGACGGGTGCCGTCGTCAAAGGTAATCTTGCCTTCGCTGATGGGTGACGCCTTGAGGATCGCGCGGCCTAGCGTCGTCTTGCCAGACCCGCTTTCGCCGACCAACCCCACAAAGCTGCCCTTTGGAATACTGAGGCTGACACCCTTGACGGCCTTCAGCATGGGCGGCGGGCCAAAAACCCGCCGCCCGATGGGGAAGGACACAGTGAGATTGTCGATTTGCACCAGCGGGATCATCACACATCCTCCGGGAAAAGCGCCGCGAAATGGCCGGGACGCACTTCGGACATGGGCGGCACTTCGGTTTCATAGCGCGAACCGGGGGCCAGCTCGGCGTTGCGCGTGTGGAACACACAACCTGCGGGTCTTTCCAGGGGCGATGGGATGTCACCCGGGATCGGCGTCAAAGGCGCATCGAGGTTATCAAGATCCGGCAAGGCATTCAAAAGCCCGCGCGTATAGGCATGTGCGGGGGTGCGCAGAACATCACGCACGGGCCCTTTTTCCAAGATCCGCCCCAGATACATCACCGCCACCCGGTCCGCGGTCTGGGCGATCACACCAAGGTCATGAGTGATGAACAGGATCGACATCCCGAAATCGGTGATCAGCTCTTTCATCAGGTCAATGACCTGCCGCTGGATGGTCACATCCAGTGCGGTTGTGGGCTCATCCGCGATCAGTAGGCGCGGCTTGGTGGTCAGAGCCATAGCGATCATCGCGCGCTGCCGCATGCCGCCGGAGTATTCGAACACATATTGATCAAACCGCCGCGCCGGTTCGGTGATGCCAACGCGATCAAGCATTTCGATTGACAGCTCTTTGGCTTGCGCCTTGGACATCTTGGTGTGGATTTGCAGCTGCTCGACCAT
This sequence comes from uncultured Paracoccaceae bacterium, assembly GCA_947501555.1. Lineage (GTDB taxonomy): Bacteria > Pseudomonadota > Alphaproteobacteria > Rhodobacterales > Rhodobacteraceae > Yoonia. The sequence continues at coordinate 55,238 of CANMWG010000001.1, read as the reverse complement.
CTGCTTGCCCACAGTCAGTGCCGGGGCAAAGCTGGCCATGGGTTCCTGAAAGATCATCGAAATCTGCCCGCCCCGGATGGGCAGCATATCACGTTCACGCCTTAGGCTGAGGACATCAACATCCGGGTCGCCATGCAGGATGATTTTCGACGCCGGATCATAAACTGTGTTCCAGCCATTTAGCTGCATCAGTGCCTTGGCCGTCACGGATTTGCCAGATCCGCTTTCGCCCACCAGCCCCAGCACCTCACCGGGTTCGATATCGAAGGACACGTCTTCGACAGCGGTGATCAGCCCTTCATCCGTCTTGAAGCGAATGGTCAGGTCTTGGACGGTCAGCAGGCTCATTTCTTTGCCTCGCTATAGGGGTCCGCTGCGTCGCGCAGCCCGTCACCGACAAAGACGAAGGCCATGACAAGCGCCACGAAGAAGAGCACCGGAATAAAATACCATTGGTAATTCAAGAGCACATCCGCATTGGTCGTATTCTGCAAAAGCACGCCAAGCGAGGTCACCGGGTCCTTCAGCCCCAGCCCGATAAACGAAAGCGCGGTTTCCGACAGCACCATGTAAGGGAAGGAAATCACCAGATCGACGATGATATAGCTGGTGAAACTCGGCAGCAGATGGCGGCGGATGATATGGCCTGACCCTGCGCCTGACAGTTCTGCGGCCAGCACATAGTCCTGATTCCGTTCGACCAGCAAATGGGTGCGCACGCGCCGGGCCAATGTGGGCCAGCCAATCAGCCCGAGGATGATCGAGATGAAAAAGAACCGCATCTCAGCGCTCCAGGTGTCGGGGACAAAGGCCGCCAGCGCCATGAACAAGGGAATCGCCGGGATCGTGCGGATCGCATCGGTGATCATCTGTAGAACGCCGTCCACAACCCCGCCATAATACCCGGCAATCCCGCCGATCCCCAAGGCCAGCACGAATGAGATCAGCACGCCAAGGGTCCCAACCGCGAGCGAGGTTTTGATCGCATGCAACGTACGGCTGAAGATATCTTTTCCTGTGTCATCAGTCCCGAAAAGATGAACAGTACCGTCGGCAACGCCGAACAAATGCCGATTAAGGGTCACGCCAAACCACTGATACTCATCGCCCTTCACAAACCACTGCAGAGAGCGCCGGTCCTCGGTGTCGATTGTGCTGACCCAGCGGAAATTCGTCTCAATCGACCGTTCGCGTTTGACGCCATAGATAAAGGGCCGGGCTGAGCAGCCATTGTCATCGCAAAACTGCGGCCATTGCGGCGCGCCGTTGGTGTAGTCTTTGTTGGCACCCGCGATCGTGGGGTTATAGGGGCCGATAAAATCGGCAAAAAGACCTAGTAAGATCATGAGCCCCAGCACCCAGGCGGCGACCATCGCGGCGCGCTGTTTCTTGAACCGCGCCCAGATCAGCTGGCCTTGGGAGGCGGTGAAATAGGCTTCTTTCGCGCTTTGGCTGACGTCGGTCATCCCCGGCCTCCCATGACTGAGTTGCGCATGCGTGGGTCAAGGGCTGCGAGGGCGATATCCGTGACAAAGTTCAGCCCCACAATCGTTGCCGTCAGCAGAAAGATGATCGCACCGGCAAGCTGTTGATCGTTGGATCGTGCGAGCGCTTCCAGCAGCAAGGCCCCGGCTTCGGTCAATGTCAGGATGATCGCCACGATAGGCAGTTCGTTGAAGATGCGGTTCAGGTCGAAACCAAGGGAATTCACAATCGGGCCCAGCGCATGCCGGGCCGGATAGCGCCACAACAGGCGCGGCCCGTACAGCCCCCGTGCACGGGCAGCCGTGACATAAAGCTTGCTTTGCTCATCCAGCATCAACGCACGGACGGTTTGTAGGGCAAAGGCAGTCGCAGACCAGCCGAGGATGAAAATCGGCAGCCACGCCCTGCTCATGAAATCCCAGAACTTGGCCATGGACCACGGCGCATCCCGAAACTCTTTGCTGAAAAGACCGCTGAGGGAATCGCCGAAATAGACCGTTGAAATCAGCATGATGATCAGCGCCAAAAGAAAGTTCGGCAGGGCAAGCCCAAGATAGCTGACAAAGCGCAGGACGTTGTTCACCACCGGATTGCGGGAATTGGCCGCATAGATGCCTACGGGAATGGCCACCAGATACGCCACAAACAGGGCTGCAAAACAAATGCCCGCAGAGATCAGAAACTTGGACCCAAGCAACTGGCTGATACTCACGCGCAGAATACAGCTATCGCCGAAATTCCCCACAAAAGCGCCCGAGACCCAAGTTACCCAGCGATACAGAAACGGCTGATCCAACCCCAGACGTGCCCGTTCTGCGTCAATGTCTTCCAGCGTCAGGTTCTGCCCTTGGGTGTTTTTGTAGGCCAGATAGCGTTCGGCACAGTCGCCGGGCACGAATTCCATCAAGGAAAACACAATGAAGGACACGATCAAAAGCGTGACGACCGCAAGGATCGCGCGCACACCAACAAATCGTAAGAAATCAGCCATCAAGTCCTGTCCTTACCTTCAGGATCTTCGCCCGAAGGTTGTCATGGCAAGGGCCGAACGCTCAAAACGCCCGGCCCTGCGCAAAAGTCTTTACGGGTCAGCCTAGTTGTCTTCGGCCAAGAACCACTGCGTCGCCCGGTAGGGGTATGTGCGGTAGTATTCGTAAGAAGATGTCTGGAACTCGGGCACATTGACCAGCCCGTTGCGGACAACGATTGGCGAGGGCGCAATGACCGTTCCGATGAACAGCTGGTTGTCTGTAAAAGCCTTGGCGATTGCTTCACCTGCGGCAGAAGCTTCAGCAGAACCCGGCGCAGAAGCCTGCAACGTCGCCACATCGTCGATCAACTGCATGACCCACGCTGGCGGCTCAATCCCGGAAGTGCCATCGCTGTCGATATATTCCGCCCACTTCATACCAGTACGGTGACCGAAGTAATCTGAGAACGGCGGGACAAGCCCTTGGTTCGTGCCAAGCGCAATCGCCAAAGGCTCGCCCTTCCACCACGCGTGAACGTCCAGCTCATTGGCCGATTGGGCAGCGCGGTACTCGTCCGGGGTGACTTCCTTGACCGTGGTCTCAACGCCCACGTCCGTCCAGTGCTGCGCGATCAGTTCAAGCAGGTCACCCGAGATGCCTTGCGTTGCGAACTGGATGTTCAGCACAATGTCTTCGCCATTGGGCAGCTCACGCACGCCATCACCATCGACGTCAACCATGCCAAGCGCGTCGAGCGTCGCGTTGGCCATATCAGTATCGAAGTCTGTGCCGACCGTGCCATAAGGGGCCGCGAAGTCCGGCAAAGGTGAAAAACCCGTGTATGCCATTGGCTCACCCTGACCGAAAAAGACAACCTCGTTCAACTCATCCCGGTTGATCGCCACAGACATCGCTTTGCGGAACTCAGGGTTTGAGAACAGCGCGCGTTTTGCGTCATCATCAGATGTAACGTTGAACGACAGTGTCGGGATGGCAACTGTTGGTTTGAGCTGAACAGAGTATCCACCGTTCTCTTGGTTTTCCAGCAAGAGCGGCGCGTTCGGCAACTGCAAAGACTGGGCCTTATAGTCCACTTCACCGTTGATCAGCGCCAGAACACGCACTTCAGCGTCGTTCTTATACAGCTCATCCTGACGGCTGATGTATGGCAACTGCTGACCGGTTGTATCCACTTGGTGGAAATAGGGGTTGGCCACCAGTTTGCGGCCTTCGGTGGTGTCAGCCACGTAGATGTGGCTTTCCAGCGTCGGCTGCGTGGCATAGGGCAAGGTTTCCGCCTTGGCCGGGTCGCGCAACATTGGTGAGGGTGTATCGGTCCAATCGGAAGCGCCGAAGTAGTAGTTCACCGCTTCATACCCGCTGGCAAACCCGTATTCCGCCGCCGCCGCATCCGCGTCCGGGTTCACAGCCGGATGGAACTGGCCCAGAAAATGAGCAGGCTGGAATGGCTGAGCGTAGCTGGTTGCGAAATGGACCAAAAGACCAGGCTTTGGCGCTGCCAGCACAAATTTGAAAGTCTGTTCGTCAATGATCTCGATCTGGATCGGCTCACCACCGGCCAGCACATAGTCCGCCGCTTTTTCGCGGATGTTGGTATCAAGGCTCAGGTTTTCAAGCCAAAAGCGCACGTCTTCAGACGTGAAGGGCGCGCCGTCAGACCACTTGTGGCCCTCACGCAAGCTCATCGTCAGTTCGGTGAAATCGTCGTTCCATTCCCACGACTTGGCGACGTTGGGAACGATGGTTGCCAGATCGTCTGAGTAGCGCACGAGGTTCACATGACGGATCGACAGGAAGTCAGATGTGCCCGCTTCGGTATTGTTCGAAAGCGCATCGAATGTGCCGCCATAGGTGCCAACCATGTCGTAGGGTGCGACGACCAATGGATCACTTGGCAGACGCTCGGCCAGAGGCGGAAGCGCAGGGTTGCCTTGGATTTCAGCATTCAGCGCCTCGATCTCAGGATTGGCCGTGAACTCCATTGTGCAGTCTGCAGCCGCTTCATATTCGGCCAGTTCATACTGTTGTGGGAAAATACCAGCACCGACCCCCATTGGATCAGCGACGGTAACGGCTGGACAAGCTGCAACCGCAGCGTTCCCAAGCACAGCGAAGGCTGTGCTGCATAGCAAACGATATTTCATGGTTTCCCCTAGGTGCTTTACTTTTGCCGACAAGTAAGACGAGGATTGAAAAAGTGTTATGACGAAAATTAGGGGACGAAAACGTTTTGTCACAATTATCGCGGTGCCGACTAAATAGGTGCCGAATTTTATGATCGGTGCCGAAATTTTCGCCGTCTTGGCAATTGCCGTCTCGCCAGCACTCATGCTTCAGACGTAGTCAACTCACCCGCTTTTCAGGATTCATGTGATAGGTTTGCGAGATTGGTTTTGCCACGGTTTTGGTCCGGCCTCTTTCAAGCATGATTGCGTGAGTTCCGCATAAATGAGTAAAGACATTAGAGCGCAAGCGCGAAGAGACCATGCTGGCGCAGTCATTCCCCATACCGCCCTAGATGAAACAGCACCCACCGCTTGGTTCAGCAGATAGGTCCGAAAGTCTTGGATATCGATGCTATCATCCATAGATCGTCGATATCCATTATAATTACAAAAACAACTAATAATCCAATTGGGCCCCATGGAAAGGCTTCAGCATGAACAAGGACCCTACGTTTGGCAGCTCAAAAGCAGCCGTTGTTCCTGTTGGCATCCACGCCGGACATCTGCCCAGCTTCGGCAATGATTTCGAAACCGAAGCCCAGCCGTTCGCCAAGGGACGAACAGCCCGCAAAAGGTTAAATGCGGCCTGCCTGGTCATGGTCCGATTGGCGCGAACTGCATGGCAAACCGGCGTGACTTTACCCCCCCGATGGCCGCGTTTGAGGACCGAAAGACCCCCTGCACGGTCACGGTAAAATGGACCGGGCCGTTTCATCAGGCCGCAATTGGCCATTTCCCTTTAGACGTCGTGGCACGGCACTGGAATTACGCCCGTGCAAGTATGACCTACGCACCTATTGCCCCGTTGGAGCCATTCTATCCGACTATCCGGATCCTTCGATTTTTACGGTTTCGCCTGCCGCTTCGGGCGTTGAAGGCATTGCAAATATTGATTTTGTGCTATTCCGCGATTGCTGGATGGTCGCGGAAGATACCTCCCCTCCGCCCTGGTATCATAAAAATGTGATGTCCGAACTGACGGGCAACATCCATGGGGTCTATGATGCCAAGTCCAAAGGCTTTATTCCCGGCAGGATGAGTTTGCATAACATGATGTTGCCACATGGCCCTGATAAGACCACATTTGAAAGCGCATCAAATACCGAATTGGGGCCCGACAAACTGGACAATACCATGTCTTTTATGTTTGAAACGCGGTTCCCGCAGCACCTTACTGCATTCGCCGCCAATGAGGCGCCGATGCAGGATGATTACATTGACTGCTGGAGTGATCTGGTAAAGAAATTCGATGGGACCCCGGGGAAGAAATGAAAGTAGCAACTCTGAAGAATGGCCAGCCTGACGGCGCGTTGGTATGTGTTTCTGACGATCTAAAGCGCATGTGGCCAGCCGGCACCCCCACGTTGCAGGGATTGCTTGATGGCGCGACCATCACGAGCCCTGACACTGATGGGCTCTTCAATGAGTCTATTTGCCATTCTCCCCTGCCCCGGGCCTATCAGTTTCTTGATGGATCGGCCTATGTGAACCACGTTGAACTGGTTCGCAAAGCCCGCGGTGCGGACATGCCCGACAGTTTTTGGACCGATCCTTTGATGTACCAAGGCGGCTCAGACAGCTTCATGTCGCCAACCGACCCGATCATCGGCAACCCTGCATGGGGTATCGATTTTGAGGCCGAAATTGCGGTTATCACCGACCCCGTCCGCATGGGTGCAGACCGTGACGAGGCTTTGGAAGCGATCCGTTTCGTGATGCTCTGTAACGATCTTTCCTTGCGCAATCTGATCCCCACCGAATTGGCCAAAGGATTTGGCTTTGTGCAATCCAAACCGGCCAGTGCCTTTTCGCCTGTCGCTGTGTCACCCGATGACTTGCCCGGTTGGCGCGATGGAAAGCTGCACGGTATTGTCCGCATTGACATCAACAACCAGCCCTATGGCCGGGTAAATGCGGGCGTTGATATGACCTTTGATTTCGGCCAGCTGATCGCCCATGCCGCCAAGACCCGTGACCTTGCGGCAGGGACAATCATCGGTTCGGGGACCGTCTCAAACAAGTTGAATGGCGGCCCGGGCAAGACCATCGCTGCCGGTGGTGCGGGCTATGCCTGTATCGCCGAGCAACGCATGGTCGAGACTATTGTGGAAGGCGCCCCCCAGACACCGTTCTTGCAGCCGGGGGACCGTGTGCAGATTTGGATGTCGGATCCCAAAGGTAAGAATATCTTTGGCAACATCGATCAGGTCGTCAGCCCATGGCCTGCAAGCGCTTAAGCAAAGACGACGTATCCCACCGGCCACCGCCGAGCTTTTGCACATCTTTGTAAAACTGATCGACAAGCGCGGTCAGCGGCAGGCTGGCCCCATTGTCATCTGCTGTGCTTAGACAAATCTCAAGGTCCTTGCGCATCCAGTCAACTGCGAACCCATGATCGAAATGATCATCCAGCATAGTCTCATAGCGGTTTGACATCTGCCAGCTGCCCGCAGCGCCTTGGCTTATCACCTCAACCACGGCGCGCCCATCAAGCCCGGCCTTTTGGGCGAAATGCAGCGCCTCTGACAGCCCCTGCACAACACCTGCGATGGCAATCTGATTGCACATCTTGGTCATCTGTCCCGAACCGCTGTCACCGATCCGTTTGCACATCTTAGCATAGGCACCGATGACGGCCTCCGCTGCATCGTAATTGTCTTGCGAGCCGCCACACATCACCGAAAGTGCGCCGTTTTCCGCACCTGCTTGCCCACCTGACACGGGCGCGTCAACGAACCCTATGCCACCTGTGGCGGCTGCGTCGTGCAGCTCGCGGGTCACGGCTGCAGAGACCGTTGTATGATCCACAAAGAGCGCCCCGGCATCCATGCCTGCGAACGCCCCGTTGTCGCCCAAACAGACCGCACGCAAGTCGTCGTCATTGCCCACGCAGGCCATTACCATCGCGGCCCCTTTTGCCGCGTCGCCTGGGGTCTGCGCCATGGCACCGCCGTACTGGGCCACCCATTTTTCGGCTTTGGCCGTGGTCCGGTTGTAAACCGTCACATCGTGACCTGCGCCCTGCAAGTGACCCGCCATCGGGTAACCCATCACCCCAAGTCCCAAAAACGCCAGTTTCGCCATAAGTATTCATCCTTTGCCTGTTCGGGCGCTGGACGACTACTCTGCCAATTCCCAGGGAATAGTGAAGGCGTTCAGCGCTTTGCCAATGTCTTCATCGGACACCGCGTCGGTTTTTGCAACATGTGCGACCAACCCACGTTTCTTATCTTCTATCACCGATGAAATTGTCGCCCCAGTATCCGCCAACGCCCCGTTATAGATGCGGGCAATCGCTGATTTGCGCAGATCAGGTTTGAATATCTTACCTACAGCCGTTTTGGGCAATTCATCCATGATTTCCAGATGTTTGGGGTGGGCGGCACGTTCGTGAATGTGTTCCTTGGCATAGGCCATCAGCTCATCGGACGTGATCGTCGCACCATCGACCAATTCAACAAAAGCGCAAGGCACCTCGCCTGCGTATTGATCGGGTTGGCCGATGGCACCAGCAAAAGCCACAGCTTCATGCCCGGCGAGAGCCTCTTCAATTTCGGCAGGGTCTATGTTGTGCCCGCCACGAATGATCAGATCTTTGGCTCGACCTGTGATCCAAAGGTAGCCGTCAGGGTCCTTGCGGCCCAAGTCGCCAGTCCGCAGGTATTGCGCGTCCGAGATCGTACCGGGGTAATAAAGGTCAGCATTCTTATCCGCCTCTGTGTAAGTCATGCCGCCATAGACGCCCGGGTTTGACACACAAATTTCGCCGATTTCATCAGGGGCTGCGTCTTTGCCTGTCGCTGGCGAAATGATCCGCACGTCCGTATAGGGGAACGGAATACCAATAGAGCCCACACGCTTTTCCCCGTCGGGCGGGTTGATAGCGACAAGACAAGTTGCCTCGGTCAGCCCATAACCTTCACAGATCGTCACACCTGCGGCCTCTTCAAAACGCCGGTAGAGCTCTAGTGGCAATGGCGCTGACCCACAAAACGCAAGGCGCAGGGTTGAGATATCTGCATCAACTTTGCGCTGCATCAGCGCTGACATGGCCGTGGGCACGGTAATCATGAAGGTGACTTTGTGTTTCTCGATCAGCTTCCAGAAATTATCCATCACGCCGTCACCGCGGTACCCTTGTGGTGTCGGAAAGACGATCTGCGCCCCCGAGCCAAGCGAGGCCCCAAGGGAAACGATGGTCGCAAAGACATGGAACAGCGGCAGCGGGCAAATTTGCACGTCTTCTTCGGTGAATAGCAGCCTATCCCCCAGCCACGCATTATAGACGATGCCGGAATACCGGTGCTGCACAACCTTGGGCATCCCCGTGGTCCCGCCAGTGTGAAAGTAAGCGGCAACCCGGTCAACAGTGCTGTCTTCAAACGCCAATGTTGTCGGTTGCTTTTCCATCTCGGCATTGAAGTCAGCTATGCGCGCATCGTGGTTCGTGGGGTTCTTGGGGCGGATCCACGGGACGATCAGTTTCTTCAGACCCGTCAAGTACCGCAGCAGGTCAACCTCTAGCACGTGTTTGACATTTGGAGACATACGCACCGCATCTGCGGCCTTTTGGGCAACGTCCGTTTTGGGGAAAGCCTTGAGTGTCACAAGCACCTTTGCGTTGGTTTCACGCAGAATGGCCGCGATTTGTTCAGCGTCCAAAAGTGGGTTGATCGGGTTCACTATCCCGGCCACCTGTCCACCCAGATATGTCAGGATGGTTTCGGTCGCATTGGGAAGTAGAAAGGCCACGACGTCATCTTCGCCCACACCCAACGACCGAAACAGGTTCGCTGCTTGCGCGGTCTTTTCACGCAACTCATTCCAGTTAAGCGTTTCGCATTTTGCATTGGGATCAGAAAGAAGGCTGAAACTGACGGCCTTGCGGGCCCCATGTTTCTGCGCCGTGCCGCTGAGCAACGCATAGGTCGTGGTGGGCAACTCACGCGCATCCCACGGCATTTCATTCTCGATCGCGTCCCGATCAGCGACATTTTCATAAGCCATGCCGTCTCCTCCCTAAATTAAGTCCGCCATACTTGTCGTATGACAGCTCTCCCTGACCACACAAGTTGCGCAAAGAATTGAGAAATCACAAGACTAACGCTACGAAAATAAACTATTCCGCCGCTAAACCTTCGGTGAACTGCAGGCGCGCCAGCCGCGCATAAAGCCCACCTTGCGCCACGAGCGCGTCATGTGTGCCCTGCGCGATGATCTTACCCTCTTCAAAAACAAGGATCCGATCCGCCTTTTTCACGGTGGCTAACCGGTGTGCGACGATCAAGGTGGTCCGTGATTTGGCAAGGTCTTCGACCGCCTGCTGCACAGCGTGTTCGCTTTCGGCGTCAAGCGCGCTTGTCGCCTCATCCAGCAACAAGATCGGCGCGTCGCGCAAGATCGCCCGGGCAATCGCGATCCGTTGTTTTTGCCCGCCTGACAACATCACACCACGTTCACCCACATAGCTTTCGTACCCATCGGGTAGCAGCGACAGGAAGTCATGGGCAGCTGCAGCCTTCGCAGCGGCTTCGACGTCCGCATCGGTTGCATCAGGCCGCCCAAAGCGGATGTTTTCGCGCGCGGTTTCGGCGAAGATCACCGGGTCTTGTGGCACCAAGGCGATGTGTTTGCGGAATTCACCACGCGTCAGATTGCGTAAATCGATCCCATCGATCAGCACAGCGCCTTCTTGCGGATCGTAGAAACGTTGCACCAGCTGAATGATCGTGCTTTTGCCAGCTCCAGATGGCCCGACCAAGGCGACCGTCTCACCTGGTTCAATCGTTACATCAACCCCATCCAGCGCCGAAACCTGCGGTCGCGATGGATAGTGGAACCGGACGTTATCAAATTGCAATGATCCCTGCACAGGTACGGGTAAAGCTTGTGGTTTTGCGGGGTCCTGCACCGTATCTTCAATCGTCAGCAGTTCGATCAGCCGTTCGGTTGCGCCCGCAGCGCGCTGCAATTCGCCCCAGACCTCGGACAAGGCCGCAACAGCGCCACCAACCATGATCGTGTAAATCAGGAACTGAACCAACCCGCCTTCGGTAATCTGCCCTTGGCTGACGTCTTGCGACCCCATTTGCAGAAACAACACGATGGCTGCAAAGACCATGAAAATCACAAGTGCGGTCAAAATCGCACGGGTTAGAATCCGCCGCCGGGCCGAGCGATAGCTTTGCTCGGTGACTTCATCGAACTTGGCGCGGCTGAGGACCTCATGTGTAAAGGCCTGCACGGTTTGCGCGGCTAAAAGCAGTTCGGAGGCACCGCCACTGGATTCTGCGATCAGGTCTTGGTTTTCCTTGGACAGGCTGCGCACCCGCCGTCCCAAAAACATGATCGGGAACAGCACAACCGGGATGGGCCAGAGGACCATGATGCTCATCTTGACCGAGGTCAGCAGCATCAAGATCACACCACCGATAAAAATCAGGACGTTGCGGAGCGCAATCGAGGCCGAGCTGCCGATCACCGACAGGATCAGTGTGGTATCCGTTGTGATCCGGCTAAGAACTTCGCCAGTCATGATCTTTTCGTAGAAGGCCGGGCTCATGCTGATCATGCGGTTGAACACGCCTTTGCGGATATCGGCCACAACCCGCTCACCCAGCCGGGTGACAAGATAATAGCGCATCGCCGTCCCGAATGAGAGAAGGACAGCCACCGCAAGCATCGTGACAAAATGATCGCTGATCTCGCTGCCAGCGACGCCGAAGCTGTCAACAATCAGGCGGGCGGTGATCGGTAACGACAAAGACACCGTGGCGGTAAAGACCAAAGCAAAGCCTGCCGCAAAGATATTTGCTCTATAAGGGCGCATGAAAGGCCAGAGCGCGCTCAATGCGCTGACACGTTTGCCTACGGGCCGTTCCTCTTGTGCGGTTTTTTTGGGGTCTGCCATGTGGCGTCCTTTGTCAGTCAACGCCCGACATAAAACTGCTTCGCCACTTTAACAAGCCACGGGCCCGTATGCATGTCATTCAATTTTGCATGGAAAGTTATGGAGCGGGCGGCGGGAATCGAACCCGCATCATCAGCTTGGAAGGCTGAGGTCTTACCATTACACAACGCCCGCGCTGCGTGCACGCTAGGTATTTTACCTTTCTGGTAAGGTCAAGCCGCTGATACGCTAAGGTTACAGAAGAAAGGCCCCAACCAAAAACAAACTCTTGCACGGGCGTTTCAATTGGTCGCAGCCGCGCCTTCTAAAAATTCCCGCGCCTGTGCTGTCCAACCCTGTGGCAGGCCATGACCACCGTCATGCACGTCAATCCGCACCGGCGCACCGGTGCATGATACATCCCAGACCCGTGTCCGGAATTGGTCGGACATCACGATATCATCCGGGTTCGACCGACAACCATTGGCGTCGCGTGCCCGATCCAGAATCTCCCAAACGCTGCCTTGATGCCACGCACCGATACCGCGCCCCTCAAATGGAACCTGCGCATCCGCAAACCCATGCACTTGCATCACCGGCAGCCCTTGCAGCCCAGCGCAATCCGTTGGGTTCGGCCGACGCAATGCACCAGCCACACTGACCATCCCCTGCAAACGATCCCCCGCCTCGCATGCCAAAAGCCACGCCATCGATCCACCTGCCGAGAAACCCGCCGCATAAAGCCGGTCCAAATCGAGGTTGGCGCGCGTACTTGCGGCCTCAAGCACGGCAAAGGTGAAGGCCACATCATCGCGCGGTGCACCTTCGCGGGCCGGATAGGATCGGGGCCCATCTCCGGATTGGTATCCGTTAGGGGCCAGCAGCGCATAGCCTTGCTCAAGAAAGTCGCGTTGCAGACCACCCCCTCGGTGGATCGATGCGCCATTGCCCCGATGCCCGTGATACCAGATCAAAACAGGATGCGGCCCCTCACCGTTGGGCAGACGCAGGTGGTAAAGCCCACCGTCAATCTCGCATGGCGTATCAGGTCCACAGTCTTGGGCTGTGGCTGCATGGCCGGTAAAAATCAGGAGGCTGGTCAAAAGGCTGCGGATCAAGGGATGATCTCCGATTTTGGGTGTTTCAACACGTGCAACTGTTGGGACGAGAGACCCACAAGGTCCAGTCACGATTTCGTTTTGGCGATTCTCATAAGGCCCGAAAACGCAAAATGCGCCACGGTTGCCCGCAGCGCATTTCTAGCGAAAGCCTAAGCAGGCTCATTTCATCGTGATGCGTCCGTCCGTGTAGGGCTGATACGGTGCATTTGCAGCAATGAATTCAGCCATAACATCGGCCAGATCGGGGCCGAAGTCATAGGCGTTCTCTGCGTCGACAAACATGCCATACCCGTCGCCACCGTTGCGCACGTAGTTGTTGGACACAACGCCGTAAGTCGCGGCAAGATCAATCGGCGCGCCGCCGACCATCACATCCGAGACGCGCGCGCCAGGTGCAGCCGCCGCATCGACAGCAAAGCTCATGCCTGCCACCTGCGGGAAACGCCCAGCGCCTTCTTCGATCTGGCCAACACCGTTTTCAAGCGCGGCAACGATTGCCTCGCCTTTGACCTCAAATGTAGACAGTGTGTTCTGGAACGGCAGCACGGTCAGCACTTCGCCCATGGTGATTTCGCCTGCGTCGATTGAGGCACGCACACCCCCACCGTTCTGGATGGCGATCTGAATGCCTTGATCCTTCACACGGTCCAGCATCGCATCGGCCACCAGATTGCCCATTGGGCATTCCATCGCACGACAAACATCCCGGTTACCTTCGATAGGCTCTGCCGCTTCAGCCACAACACGGGTTTTCATTTCCTCGATAGGACCCGCCAGTTCGGCGACACGGGCCACCACGGCTTCATCTTCGGCGACGCTGGCATCCAGCAGGATCGTGTCACCTGTGGCCGAGGTCACATTACCGTCGTCATCAAAGACCAGCGTCAGGTGACCGACGTATTTTGAGTAGGCATAGGCCTGCACGACGGGCACGTCACCAACCATGGTTGGATAGGCCATAGCGCCTTCTTCGGTGTTGGAAAACAGCGTGTGCGAGTGACCGCCAACAACCGCATCAAGGCCGTCGACGGCCTCTGCAATCGCCATGTCTTTGGTGACGCCCACGTGGTTCAGCGCGATGATCTTGTTCACGCCTTCAGCTTCCAACGTAGCCACATCTGCAGACAGGCTTTCAGCTTCATCAGTGAAGATCACGGCGTCAGATGGGCTGGATGTTTCCACCGTATCAACGGCCAATGCCGAGACGATACCGATCATTTCGCCACCGACTTCCAACACAACGTGGTTTTCAACCTGACCTGCCAGCACGTTCGAGCTTGAAACGTCAATGTTCCCAGAAACAATTGGGAAGGACACGTTATCGGTCAGCTTGCGCAGGCCTTCGTCGCCATCGTCGAATTCGTGGTTGCCAACGGCCATGGCGTCAAAGCCAACGATTTCTGCAAACTCAGCTTCCACGTCACCCTTATAGGTCGTGTACATCAGGCTGCCCTGATATTGGTCGCCTGCATCCAGAACGATGACGTTCTCGCCTGCCAGCTCTTCACGCAGTTCGTTGATCTTGGTGATCACCCGGGCCACGCCACCAAAGCATTCGCCAGCGGCGTTGTCTTCGGCGTTACAGGTCGAATCAAACCGGTTGATCGGTTCGATCCGGCTGTGCAGGTCATTGATGTGGATAATATGCAGCGTGTAGTCTGCCTGGGCAGCGCCCGCTGTCAGCGCCAAAGCGCAAGTTGTTGTAAGAATACGTGAAATCATTTGGATTTCCCCCTGTTGTGATCAGCCAAGATTGACGCTGGCGTTTGGCAGAGTCAAACGCCTTTCCGGGCCCCAGGTATGCGGACCCAACGTCAGTTTTGTGACATGCCTTTTTCTTGACCTTCTCCGCCTAGAACGTCATCAGACACCTATGCTGATATACAAGATTTTCCGGGCCCATGAATGGGCCAGCTTGCAAGCCGCTGGTGAAACCACAGGCGCGCCCATCGATGTGGCCGACGGCTATATTCACTTTTCGACCGCCGAAACGGTGGCCGAGACCGCGGCCAAGTATTTCGCGGGCGTTGAAGGTTTGATTCTACTGGCGATTGAGGCCGATGATCTGGACCCGCTGAAATGGGAACCAGCCCGGGAAGATGTCTTGTTTCCCCATCTCTATCGCAACTTGAAGATGACAGATGTGATCTGGGCCAAGCCCCTGCCCTTGGTCGCGGGCCACCATCAGTTTCCGGATCTGCTATGAAAGCGCTTGAAAGCATTGGCCTGAAGCTCATGCACCGGTTTGATCCTGAAACTGCACATGGGTTGGCGATCAAAGCGTTGAACAGCGGGTTGGGGCCAAAGAACGGACCGGTCACATCATCGCGCCTTGTGACACAAATCGCAGGGCTAAACCTGCCCAACCCTATCGGGCTTGCGGCGGGATTTGATAAGAATGCGACCGCGCTGCACGCGCTAGCCCGTACCGGCTTTGGGTTTCTTGAGGTAGGTGCCGCCACCCCACGCGCCCAACCCGGCAATGCCAAACCGCGCTTGTTTCGGCTGGCCGAGGATCAAGCCGCCATCAACCGCTTTGGCTTTAACAATGACGGGATGGATGCGATTGCGGCCCGGTTGGCCCAGCGCCCTCAGAATGCGATCATTGGCCTGAACCTTGGCGCAAACAAGGACAGCAGCGACAAAGCCGCCGACTTTGCAACCGTCCTAACCACATGCGGCGCGCAGGTCGATTTTGCGACCGTCAATGTTTCATCTCCAAACACCGAAAAGCTGCGCGACCTGCAAGGCAAAGCCGCTCTTGCGGCCCTTTTGGCTGGCGTGATGGATGCGCGCGCGCAACTGGCCAAACCCATCCCGGTCTTTCTAAAAATCGCGCCGGATCTGACCGAGGATGAGATCAGCGAGGTAGCTGAGGTTGCGAATGCCTCAGGTCTTGATGCGATTATTGCCACGAACACCACGCTGGAACGGGATGGGCTGCACAGCCCACATAAAACTGAGATGGGTGGTTTGTCTGGGCAGCCCTTGTTTGAAAAATCCACTCGCGTTCTGGCCCAACTAGCCGGGCTAACCACATTGCCGATCATTGGTGTGGGCGGTGTGGGCACAGCCGAGCAAGCCTACCAAAAAATCCGTGCCGGGGCATCGGCAGTGCAGCTCTATACCGCCTTGGTCTATGGCGGCATCTCACTCGCGAGTGAGATCGCAGCAGGCTTGGATGCCTTGTTGGAACGTGACGGCTTCGCGACGGTGGCAGATGCCGTGGGATCAGGACGCAGCGACTGGCTTTGAGCCTGTCGCATCGGCCGCCGCCTCAAGCCCCGGATATTTCCAGCCCAGCGTCGCGCCGCGCACTACGAAGCTGATCAACATCCCCAACCACAGCCCGTGGTTCCCAAAAACAGCCATTAGCGGGATGACCGAAGCAAAGTACACCACGGTCGATATGATCATCATATTGCGCATGTCCTTTGTCTGGGTCGCACCAATGAAGATGCCATCAAACATCCAAGCTGCCACCCCAACGATAGGCGCCGCGACCATATAAGGCAGAAAGAGACGCGCTGCGGCCCGCACCTCAGGTGATTTTGACATCAGATCGACCGCGATGCCTCCAAAAAGCGCAAAACAAATCGCCAATACCACGCAGATCGCTGCCCCCCAAAAGCAGGTGAGTATAACACTGCGCCGCAATGCCGACCGCGCCCGTGCGCCCAATGCTTGGCCCACCAACGCCTCGGCTGCGAATGCAAACCCATCCATTGCATATGCCGTCACGTACAAGAATTGCATCAGAATTTGGTTGGCCGCCAATTGAACATCGCCAAAGTCAGCCCCGTAGAGCAGGAAGCTGACGAAAATCGCCTGCAATAATACTGACCGGATCAGGATATCGGTGTTGACCAAAGCCATATGTTTCAACCGGACCAGATCAAATACAAGCGCCGCCGTACGCCATGCTGTCCTGCCAAAGACCCCCCGGCACAACCACAGCCCCAATGCCAGCCCGCCCCATTCCGCAATGAATGTGGCCCAAGCGACACCTGTAACACCCCAACCCAGTTCCAAACCCAGATAATAACTGAGCGCGATGTTGGCACCATTCATGCCGACCTGAATGACCAGGACCGCGCGTGTCCGTTCCTGTGCGATCAGCCAACCTGTGATGCCATAAAGCGCGATTGTTGCAGGCGCGGACCAAACCCGGATGACCATGTAATCGCGCGCCAAGCTTTCCACGGCAGCACTTGCCGGAGAAATCCCAAAAGCGCCCTCAAAGATCAACGCTTGGGACACAATAATCGCAACCCCTGCCGTAAAACCAATTAACAAGGCGCGGGCAAAAAGCGCGTCAACCTCCTGTCCGTCATTGGCCCCTGCCGCCTGCGACGTCAGCCCGGTGGTCCCCATCCGCAAAAAACCAAAGATCCAATAGACAGATGAAAGGACAATAGCACCAATCCCAACGGCGCCAATCGGGGCAGCTTCGCCCAATTGGCCAACAACGCCTGTGTCCACGACCCCAAGGATCGGGACCGTCGCGTTTGACAAGACAATCGGCAGCGCAATTGCCAGCACCCGGCGATGGGTAAGCTGCACGGTCTCAGCCATCGCGTTGCGGCATCAGGAAATGACCGGTTCCTTGCGCGAACAAGCGGCTGCGATTGTCCTGCCAGGCCTCAACATGCACTGAGGCATAGCGCCTGCCTGACCGGTTGATCCGGGCCCGCGCATAGGCATCGCGCGGCAAGCCAGAACGAAGATAGTCGACGGTGAAATCAATAGTCTTGGGAAGTTTCAGCGTCATGTCAGCATCATCAGCCAATTTTCCTGCTTCCATGTCCTGCCAAATCATCGACCAGCTAAGTTCGATAATGGCCGTGACCTCAAGAAAGGCTGCCGTAACACCACCATGTATGGCCGGAAGCGCGGGGTTGCCTATTAACTTGTCTGCATACGGGAGGATCGCTGTCAGCTCATCGCCCCGCCTATCAAAGTTGATGCCAAGAAACTGGATATAAGGCACACGGCTGACGAGCTTGTCCAAAGTCGCATCGCGGCGCTGTTTGACCACCTGGACCGGTTCGGGGCGCTTCATGATTTTGCCCTCTCGATCGTAAAGGCCCCCGTTGCGGTGGCCACGGGCCGGTCCGCATCGGCATCTACAGCCGTGGCGCGTACGAAAGCGACAGAGCGTGTGACATGGTAACATTCAGCCGTCGCGGTTATCTGATCGCCGGGAGTTGCGGGGCGCATGTAATCGATACGTAAGTCAAGCGTGGCCGTGGCAACAGCCGCTTCCGGGTGCGACATCACAGCGGCTCCGGCGCAGGTATCCATCAAGGCAGAAACAGCCCCACCATGGATCACACCGGTCTCGGGATCCCCGACAAGGCGGGTATCATAATCCATCGCAATGACAGCTTTGCCATCCTCAACGGTGGTCAGCCGCATCCCAAGTTCTTGTGCATGTGGGATTGCTTCAATGAATTGGCGCGCAATCATATCACGGCGGGTTTTCTGTATGTCCGTCATGATCACTCCGGTAGGTGATTTGTCGTTCGGCCTATGTGGCCTGTGCCAGATATATTCACATTCGCTACCTGATCACCACGACAATCTCACGCATTGGTGTTCACATCGGTTGGTTGCCCAGCCCGAAACTTGACGCTACGGTGTCGGTAAGGGAGGCATTGATGGCAGAAAACCGTCTGACATTCAAAGAGATGTGCGCAGAATTCGACGTCACACCAAGGACGCTTCGGTACTATGAATACATTGAGTTACTGACACCCGAGAAAGAAGGGCGCACCCGATTCTACGGCGCCAAGGAACTAGCGCGCATGACGCTTATCCTGCGCGGGCGCCGTTTTGGGTTTGCGCTTGAAGACATCCGGCAGTGGCTCTTAATTTATGAGAATGAGGGAACCGAGGCGCAGATGCGCGAATGGATCACCCTTGCCGACAAACAATTGTTGGAACTGGCCGAGCAACAAAAACAGTTGCAAGACACGGTCACCGAGCTCAAAGCCCTGCGGGACGAGACAGCCAAGACACTCAGTTAACTACCTTGTGAAAAGCCGCCGCGACGTCAACCAGCGCATATGCAGGTTGAAGCAGCCGTGTTGCGGCCACTTTTTCGCTACGAATCCGCTTTCTAAACACCTTAGAATCGGTAATTTCCACAATATTCGGCCGGTCATCGCCTTATTTAAAACGTTTGCGGGGAAAAAGCAGGAAATGCTCCCTCTTATAATCTTGCGTTTTTACGCGCGTAAAGTTTCGTAAACTTTCGTTAACATCAAAATGACGCTACGTTCCGTTTACCCTAACGTCAGCTTTGCTTGTATGGTGAGTCTCAACTCCGCAAGTGCGTGCCATCCGAAACACGCATGAAAGGAAATGAACGATGACGACCGATACTCTGAATATCCGCGAAATGTGCGACGCTTTTGAAGTTACACCCCGTACGCTTCGCTTTTATGAAGCAAAGGAATTGCTGTTCCCGATCCGCGAGGGCCAAAAACGCCTATTTACAAAACGCGACCGGGCTCGCCTGAAACTGATCCTGCGCGGCAAGCGCTTTGGGTTCAGCCTGGAAGAAATTCGACAGCTTCTAGACTTGTATCATATGGAAGACGGCCAAGTGGCCCAACTGTCTAAAACATACGAAATGTCACGGGTTCATCTGGCTGACATGGAAGCACAGAAAGCTGAGCTGGACGAAGCGATCAGCGAGCTGAAGCAACAAATGGCCTGGGGCAAAGCAAAGCTTGCCGAACTGGCCGAAGGAAATTCAGTCGCGGCATAACGTGCCGCGACTTAACACACGACCCCGAGGGAGAGACACCACATGCCGATCTACAACGCACCAACCAAAGATATTCAGTTTGTCCTGCATGACCTGCTGAAAGTCAGCGAACAGGATATCGAAGGTTTCGAAGATCTTGACCGCGAATTTACAGGTGCCGTTGTCGAAGAAGCAGGCAAAGTCGCCTCTGAAGTACTACACCCGCTGAACGTAGTAGGTGACAAAGAAGGGTGCACCCTCGAAAACGGCGTTGTACGCACGCCGACAGGATTTAAGGCCGCATTTGATCAGGTCCGCGAGGCAGGCTGGACCGCGATGGACTGCGACCCCGAATACGGCGGACAGGGCCTGCCCTATACGCTGAACACCGCCGCCATGGAGACAATGGTCTCAGCCAATATGGCGTTCCAAATGTACCAAGGTCTGACCCATGGCGCCTATTCTGCGATCCATGCCCATGGTTCAGACGAACAAAAGCAGAAATATCTACCCAAGATGGTGTCTTGTGACTGGACCGGCACGATGAACCTGACAGAGCCGCATTGCGGCACTGATCTGGGTTTGATGCGCACCAAGGCCGCGCCACAGGATGATGGCACTTATAAGATTTCCGGCCAGAAGATTTTCATCTCCGCCGGCGAACATGACATGTCTGATAACATTATTCATCTGGTTCTCGCCAAGATCGAAGGCGGACCAGACGGGATCAAAGGTGTTTCCTTGTTCATCGTGCCCAAATTCATCGTCAACGATGACGGATCATTGGGCGCGCGCAACGGCGTCGCCGTTGGCAGCATCGAAGAAAAGATGGGCATCCACGGCAATTCGACTTGCGTGATGAACTATGATGAAGCCACAGGTTACCTGCTGGGCCAAGAACACAAAGGCATGCGCGCCATGTTCACGATGATGAACGAAGCGCGTCTGGGTGTGGGCCTGCAAGGCTATGCCCAAGCCGAAAGCGCCTACCAAAACGCTGTGGCCTATGCCAACGACCGCCTGCAAGGGCGCGATGTAACAGGGGTTAAGAACCCCGATGGCCCTGCCGATCCGTTGATCGTGCATCCAGACATTCGCCGCAACCTGATGGATCAGAAGTCCTTTGTCGAAGGCGCGCGCGCGTTCACTTATTGGGGCGCCTACCTGATCGACCGGGCACACCGGAACGATGACGCAGAAGCCGACGGCCTGATTTCACTGATGACCCCTGTCCTAAAGGGGTTCCTGACCGACAAGGGCTTTGAATATGCGACAGCCGCCCAGCAGATTTACGGCGGCCACGGCTATATCGAGGAATGGGGCATGTCCCAATATGCCCGCGATGCCCGCATTACCCAAATCTATGAAGGGGCCAACGGTGTGCAGGCGCTTGACCTGGTGGGTCGCAAGCTGGCCCAAGATGGCGGCAAACACGTGATGGCCTTCTTTGAAATGGTGAAAACCTTCATCAAGGAAAATGACGGCAACGAAGCACTGAAGGCCGAATTCCTTGAGCCTCTGAAAGCTGCCTCCAAAGACCTGCAGGCTGCGGGCATGTACTTCATGCAAAACGGCATGAAAAACCCCAATAACGCATTGGCAGGATCTTACGATTTCATGCACATGATGGGTCACGTCTGCCTTGGGCTGATGTGGGCGCGTATGGCCAAAGCCGCGATGGAAGCGCTGGAGGCCGGTGCATCTGATACCGCGTTTTATGAAACCAAGATCGCCACAGGTCGCTACTACATGGCCCGCCAACTGCCCGCGACTGCGATGCATCTGGCCCGGATCAACTCTGGTGGCGATACTGTGATGGCGCTGGACGCGGCAAACTTCTAAGCTGATCAGAGGGCGCGGCATTCGCGCCCTCAACCGACGCACCCCGCGTCACCGATCAGGTTGGGAGGCCTGCGTTTATGTCCTTGAAATTACACTGTTTTGGCGAAAGCGGCCATTCCTACAAAGCGGCTCTGACCCTGACCCTCGCCGATCAGACGTGGGAGCCTGTCTTCGTTGATTTCTTCAACGGCGGGACCCGTACGCCCGAATACCTCGACCTGAACATCATGGGCGAAGCCCCCGTGCTGGAAGACGGCGAATTGGTGCTGACGCAATCCGGCGTCATTCAAGACTACATCAGCTCAAAATCCGGCAAGCTGGGCGGCAAATCCGCAGCTGAGCGGCGCGAGGTGCTGCGCTGGATGTTCTATGACAACCACAAAATATCCAGTGTCGCGGGGCCCTTGCGATTCATGATGAATTTCTTGCCGGAAGAAAAACGCAACGCCGAAGTGATCGGTTTTCTATCAGCTCGGTTGGCAGGCGCGTTGAAGGTGCTAGACCAGCATCTGGACGGACGTGATTGGCTTGCAGGCGCAGAGATCACCGTCGCCGATATCGCATGCTGCAGCTATCTTTATTACCCCGAAGATTTCACATTCGACCGCAAAACCTATCCCAATATCGACCGATGGTTGGACGCAATTGCAGCCCAGCCCGGCTGGAAGCACCCCTATGACTTGATGCAAAAAGGGTTCGCCGGTTGACACCCCGCATCGACATATCGACAGTGCCGGGAGAATTAAGATCGCTTCTGAGGACCGTCACGCCATGTTATCACGGACTGCCCTTGGTGGGATTTGGGTTTACCAACAGTATATCTCGCCACGCAAAGGATTTCGCTGCGCGCACGCGGTTCTGCATGACGGCACCGGGTGCTCTGGCTATGCCAAACAAGCGATCAAACAGCACGGCTTGTTCCAAGCGATCCCATCCATCCGGCAACGGTTTCGGGACTGCAGAGCGGCTTACCATATCTTGCGTAGTGAACAAAATTCGCCCAATGAGAAGCGCAAAAAGAAGAAATCAGACAGCTGCGCGCGGCAAATCCGTGATGAATTTTGCGGAACAGTGGTCTTTGAAGGTTGCGGAGGATGCTGGTCAGGCGCTGGCCGCTCTGCTCCCTCGGCCTCAAAGGGCTGCGACCTTGATTGCGATATCTGTAGCTGCGGCTGATCCGCACCAAACACCCAAGAATACCCTCAATTCCAAGACTTACAGGAGGACTTCATGACCGAAGCCTATATCTACGACGCCGTGCGCACCCCGCGCGGCAAGGGCCGCAAGGATGGCAGCCTGCATGAGGTGACATCCACTCGCCTGTCCGCAGGCGTGTTGAACGAGCTCAAGGCCCGCAATGGTTTGGACGGTCACGCGGTGGAAGACGTGATCTGGGGAAACGTCACCCAAGTCGCTGAACAAGGTGGCTGCCTTGCGCGGACCGCAGTGTTGGCCTCGGACCTTGATCAATCGATCCCCGGCCTTGCGATCAACCGGTTCTGCGCCTCTGGCATGGAGGCGGTGAACCTGGCTGCCAATCAGGTCAAAGGCGGGGCCGGTCAGGCCTATATCGCCGGTGGTGTGGAAATGATGGGCCGGGTCGCCATGGGTAGTGACGGTGCGGCGATTGCGGTTGATCCATCCGTCGCGATGGAAAGCTATTTTGTCCCGCAAGGGATCAGCGCCGATATTATCGCAACAGAATATGGGTTTAGCCGTGATGATGCCGATCAGCTGGCCATGGAAAGCCAAAAGCGCGCCAAGGCCGCTTGGGACGATGGGCGCTTTGACAACTCCATCGTGGCGGTCAAGGATATCAACGGTTTGGCCATCCTAGACCATGACGAATACATGCGGCCCGAGACAGATATGCAGACACTTGGCGGGCTGAACCCCGCGTTCCAGGCCATGGGCGAAGTGATGCCCGGCTTCGACAAGGTCGCGCTCATGAAGTATCCGCATCTGGAAAAGATCAACCATATCCACCACGCCGGGAACTCTTCGGGCATCGTTGATGGGGCGGCGGGTGTGTTGATCGGATCCAAGGAATACGGTGAGGCCATGGGGATCAAACCGCGCGCGGTGATCCGGGCGACTGCCAAGATCGGGACCGATCCGACCATCATGCTGACAGGCCCTGTGCCCGTGACCGAAAAGATCATGGCCGACAGTGGCATGTCCATCAGTGACATCGATCTGTTCGAAGTGAACGAAGCCTTCGCATCGGTTGTACTGCGCTTCATGCAAGCCTTTGACGTAGATAACAGCAAGGTCAATGTGAACGGCGGGTCAATCGCCATGGGTCATCCATTGGGAGCCACGGGCGCAATTATCATCGGCACGCTTCTGGATGAGCTGGAACGGACTGGCAAAGGCACGGGTCTCGCGACATTGTGCATCGCCTCTGGGATGGGGGCAGCGACGATTATCGAACGGGTCTAATCGATGCCTACAAAAATCAACGAAGAGTTGGCAAAGCAAATCTACCAGACCAATTTGGACCGGATTTGCGACGCCTATTTCAGCAATGATTTCGAAGGCTTTCTCGCGCATATGCACGTGCCACACAGCTACACCACAAAAGATGGAACACGCCATGTCATCACAAACCAGATCCAAATGCGCGAGGCCTTCGATTGCTTTCGTCAATACTTGATCGGTGTCGGCATCACCCATTTCGTCCGGCAGTGCACAGGCGCCATGTTCCTGTGCGAGACTAAGATCATCGGAGGGCACACATCTGAATTCCTGCAAGACGGGACACGCCTTCGAGAGCCTTACGATGTCATGGCCGTGCTCGAACTGATCGATGGCGCTTGGGTTGTGATGTCGTCTGAAAACGCGCTTCCCGACAGCTCATGGCAGGTGCAGGCCTTTCGGCATGGTGCCGAGAAAAACAACATAATCGCCCCACCGGGCGACCCGAATAACAACTCCCCTGATAGGAGAAAGACATGACCGATTTTACAATGACCACGGATGCCGATGGCGTCGCCACAATCGTTTGGGACACCATCGGCAAATCCATGAATGTGATGAACCAGCAAGGGTTTACCGACCTTGATATGCTGGTGGGCCAGGCTTTGACAGATGACGCCGTGAAAGGCATCATCATCACCTCCGGCAAAGAGGGCTCATTTGCGGGCGGCATGGATTTGAACATCATCGCCAAGATGAAAGAAAGCGCTGGCGATGACCCTGCCCGCGGCTTGTTCGAGGGCGTGATGGAAATGCACGGCGTTCTTCGCCGGATTGAGCGCGCAGGCATGGACCCCAAGACCAACAAAGGCGGCAAACCGATTGCGGCCGCCCTGCCCGGCACAGCACTTGGCATTGGCCTGGAAATCCCACTGGCCTGTCACCGCATCTTTGCCGCCGACAATCCCAAGGCCAAAATCGGCCTACCTGAAATTCTGGTCGGCATCTTCCCTGGTGCGGGCGGCACAACCCGACTGTCCCGCAAACTGGGGGCCATGGGCGCATCACCCTTGCTATTGGAAGGCAAGTTGAACGATCCGAAAAAGGCCAAGGCCGCGGGCGTTGTTGATGAGGTAGTCCCAGCGGATGAACTGCTGTCCGCCGCGAAAGCCTGGGTTTTGTCAGAACCCAAGATCGTCAAGCCATGGGATGAAAAGGGCTACAAAATGCCCGGCGGCGCGCCGTACCACCCGGCAGGTTTCATGACCTTCGTAGGTGCTTCGGCCATGGTCAACGGCAAGACCCAAGGCGTCTACCCGGCGGCCAAGGCGTTGCTGTCGGCCGTCTACGAAGGTGCTTTGGTCCCCTTTGACACCGCCATCAAGATCGAGGCCCGCTGGTTCACCAACGTGCTGATGAACCCATCATCGTCTGCCATGATCCGCAGCTTGTTCATCAACAAAGAAGCTTTGGAAAAAGGGGCCAACCGACCCGAAGCGCCTGATCAGAAAGTCAAAAAGGTCGGCGTCATCGGCGCGGGTATGATGGGGGCCGGTATTTCGTTGGTCTCTGCTTTGGCGGGCATTCAAGTCGTTCTGATCGACAGTACGCAAGAGGCCGCAGACAGGGGTAAATCCTACACCGCCGCCTATATGGACAAGGGCATCGCCCGCAAAAAAGCGACCGAGGACAAGAAAGCCGCCGTGCTGGGCTTGATCAATGCCACAACGGATTACGCCGCTCTGGATGGCTGCGATTTGATCGTCGAGGCCGTGTTTGAGGAGCCCGCCGTCAAGGCCGAAGTCACCGCGAAGGTCCAAGCCGTCACCGGCCCTGATTGCATCTTTGCGACCAATACATCGACCTTGCCGATCACCGAGCTTGCAAAGGCGTCGAACGATCCCGAGAAATTCATCGGCATCCACTTCTTCAGTCCGGTCGACAAGATGCTACTGGTCGAGATCATCAAGGGCAAAGAAACGGGTTCAGTGGCTGTAGCCAAAGCGCTGGATTATGTGCGCCAAATCCGCAAGACCCCCATCGTTGTAAACGACGAACGGTTCTTCTACGCGAACCGCTGCATCATTCCTTACATCAACGAAGGTATCCGCATGGTGAAGGAAGGGGTCGAACCTGCCTTGATCGAGAATGCAGCCAAGCTTGTGGGCATGCCTTTGGGCCCGCTGCAACTGGTTGACGAGACCAGCGTTGATCTGGGCGTCAAAATCGCCAAGGCCACCAAAGCCGCGATGGGCGATGCCTATCCAGACAGCGAAGTGGATGAGGTGCTGTTCTGGATGTTTGATCAAAAACGCCTTGGACGTAAGTCAAGCGCGGGCTTCTATGCCTATGATGACAAAGGGAAACGTCAGGGGCTCTGGGACGGTCTGACCGCGCAATATCCGGTGGCAGACGAACAGCCTGATCTGGTGACTGTCCAACACCGCCTGCTGTTTGCCCAGGTTCTCGAAGCGGTGCGGGCATTAGAAGAAAACGTGCTGGAAGACATCCGCGAAGGCGACGTGGGCGCGATCCTGGGCTGGGGCTTTGCGCCTTGGTCAGGCGGGCCGTTCAGCTGGCTCGACATCATCGGCACGCCTTATGCCGCCGAACGCTGCGATCAACTGACGGAACAATTCGGCGACCGGTTCAAAACACCGGATCTGCTGCGCGAGATGGCTGCGAAAGGTCAGGAATTCTACAAGCGGTTCGGTCAAGCTGCTGACGCGGCCTAAGGGTCGAATGTGTATCCAAAGCGGGCGATATCATCGCCCGCTTTTTCTTTTACGATTTCAACTGTTTCCGCATCATAGTAGATGCGCCAGTCACGTTGACGGTCTGATTGATTTTCACGGCCCATACTTAGCTCAAAACCTAAGTGTTCCCAAAGCGGCGCGAGGTCCGCGGGATGTTCAAGCCGGGCATAGAGGCGGCAGTGATCCTGGCCTGCGGCATCGGTTGTGTATGTCGGATAGGCCCCGTTTTGCAGGCTCGATTGCGTTTGCGGATGCCGTAAGAACGCTTTAAAATCAAGCGACTGCGCCACCCTCACAGCGGGATGATCAAAGCGTTGTTCCTGTAGCCAATGATAGTAACTGACCATCCGGTCCCAGGGGTTGCGCACCAGCGTGAAGACAAAGAAATCTGACGGATCAACCAGCCCTGCAATATCCCGTAAACGACTGTGTTTCCAAAGCCTTCCAGGGGTTTTCAAGTCCCGGTTTCGCTGACGGCGTCGCCGCGCTTTGGGCGTATCCCCGATCAGAATATCATCCCGTGCAGCGCGACTTTCCAACGCCAGCGCCATGCTGGTCCCGCCGGTCTTGGGGATATGCACAAAGATATATCGGCGCTGGGGCGAGATGATCATCCGCGAAACATGATCTTTCTGCACCGCGCACGCAACGTCCATAAGCCACAAAAGTCACGCGGGGCCCGCCCTGGCCATGCCCCGTGCAAAACAAGGCATTTGATGCATATGCACGTCGTACAGAACCTGTACAGATCGCGTATGTACGGCTCTCTATGCATATTTCCTTAAGATTGTTCGTGCCACTCTCAATTCATTGAGAGCACAGTCTTACTTACACAGAGCGCTCGAATTTGGGCAAAAACCAAGAGTGGCCATTGGTGCGCCGTGCAGCGAATGAAGGGTGTGAGCCCATACTGCATGATGCTGCGCGATGCATGTATGTCCGCTATCACCAGCGTGCCTGGAACAATGTGCGGATGTTCTCTGTTCTTGAGGCATAGTCTTTCAAAAATCCTTCCCCAAATGTCGATTTGCTCCGTTACCGTTCGACCAGCCGTAACACGTTTGCTAATATTCTGACTATGACGCAACGCGAATGGCTTGAGATAGAGTGACAAATTTAAGACGTGCTGATCTACAAGACGCTTTTGTAAAGCCCGTTCAAAAATCAAACCGAAAGACAAAACTCTGGACCCGCCAGTTTTTGTCCGTAATTCTGCTTTCGTCTGCGACGTCGACTTGGGCAGGGAACCTATTTTTCCTGCCCAATGGCGATGAACTGGCACCGTTGGCGATGTTTCAGGAATGCGCCGAATGCCCCGAAATGATTGTCATGCCACCCGGCTCTTTCATGATGGGTGCGAAGCCGGAAGAATCGCGCAACCCTTTCGACTTTTATGGGGAGGGTGCCACCGGAGGTGTCCGTGGCCCTGATGAGTTGAACATCATTCCGAGCGAACATCCCCGCCACCCTGTTGAAATGAATATTCCCTATGCCATCGGTCGCAATGAGGTCACACATGCGGAATGGATGGTGTGCGTTGCGGATGGTGGATGTTCGCATGATCCCGATCACACCGTTTTGACATTTGAGGAAGGTTATGTGCCGCTTGGCCCCAATCACCCTGTGATCAACGTGTCCTATCTGGACGTGCAGGAATATGTTGCTTGGCTGAATGGTTTGATCGGAACCGCTGCATATCGCCTGCCGACAGAGGCGGAATGGGAATATGCAGCGCGCGCTGGTACGGAAACGCGGTTCGCCCAAGGAGACGACTTGACTTCGGACCAAGCCAATTTTTCAAGAAGGGGTACGGAAAATCTACGCCAGCTTGATCGGCCAGAGGGGATGCCGGAACTATTGTATCGAGATCGCCCTTTACCCGTTGACGCGCTTGATGCGTCGAACGAGTGGGGGTTGCGTCATATGTCGGGCAATGTTGGCGAATGGACCCGATCGTGTTGGACCCCCGAACACTTGGGTCTGCCGAGTGCCAGTGAATATCTACAACATTCCCAATCGCAGACGGCGTGCCGCCGTGTCGAAAAGGGAGGGTCTTTTAGAGCAGGGATGGACCTTAGTCGACCATCTTGGCGCGCGCGCCCTGAAGAAGCCCGCCGGCTAAATTATGTAGGTTTTCGACTTATCCGTGAATTAGAAAAGGATTAATTCATATGTTGGATTTCTCTGGACGGTGGACAGATACCGGAGGCTTTGTTGGCTTCTACGACAATGTGTTGAAGCTAGACGCAGCCGGCTAATAAAATGCTTATTTCCAGCAGTTCCATGACGATCAATTCCAAAGCTGACATTCGTGCGAATATAGCGAAATCCAGCTTTGTCCCGCGCAGCGGTCCTTGATGGACGACGTTTCAAAGGTCTGCTCCTGCGCACTTTGATGACCGCACGGTCTTACGAAAACTGAGCGGAAACGCTGTGGAGACCGGGGGCAGTCGACTGGAACTATGCAGTCCAAGGCAACGTGATAAATGCCGCCTACCCCTGTTCATGTATCAAAGAAAAGTAAATGTCAGACATATGAGGCTTGTCAGCCTGGGGGGTTCTCTTGTCTTATGCCACCGTCAAGGGAGGATTGGCGCATGGGATGGATGCAGGACGAAACCGGCTTGGGAAAGACGGCGGCCAATTATGTGCCGCTGACCCCCTTGTCGCATTTGCAACGGGCGGCCGTGGTTTTTGCCGAGCGGGAGGCGCTGGTCTATGGCCGTATCCGCCGGACCTATGCCGCGTATCACGGCCGGGTCACGCAACTGGCCTCGGCCCTGACCAAGGCGGGCATTCAGCCCGGTGACGTGGTCGCCACGATCTTGCCCAATGTGCCCGCACAATCCGAAGCCGCCTTTGGCGTGCCAGCTTGCGGTGCCGTGCTGAATACCATCAACACCCGGTTGGATGTGGATACTGTCGCCTATATCTTTGATCACGGCGCGGCCAAGCTGGCCCTTGTCGATAGCCAATTCCTGCCTCTGGCGATGGCCGCGATTGACCTGATGGAGGGCCCCGCCCCGCTGATCATTGAAGTGCCCGACGATCAGGCCGGGGTGCCTGCCATGGCCGCGCAACAGAACTATGAGGATTTTCTGGAAACGGGCGATCCTGCGTTCAAATGGGTCATGCCTGAGGATGAATGGGAAAGCCTTGCGCTCAATTACACCTCTGGCACTACGGGCCGCCCCAAGGGTGTCGTTTATCATCATCGCGGGGCCTATCTGATGACAATGGGAACGCCTATCTCGTGGGAATTGCCCTTGTTCATGCGCTACCTGCAGATCGTGCCATTGTTTCATTGCAATGGCTGGAACCACACTTGGATGATGCCCGCTTTGGGTGGGACGGTGGTCTGCTGCCGCGATATTTCGGCCAAGGCGGTCTATGACGCGATTGCGGATGAAGGGGTCACCCATTTTGGCGGCGCGCCGATCGTGCTGAATATGATCGTCAACGCGGCTGAGGCCGACCGCAAACCCTTTGACCACACGGTCGAGGTATTCACCGCAGGCGCGCCCCCTGCCCCGGCGACCTTGGCCGCCATCGGCAAACTGGGCTTCAACATCAAACAGGTCTACGGGCTGACCGAGACCTATGGCCATGTCACAGAATGCATCTGGGATCCGGAGTGGGACAGTCTGCCAAATGATGAGCAGGCATCAATCAAAGCCCGTCAGGGCGTTGCCTTTCCGATGATGGAAGATGTCACCGTGGTCGATGATCAGATGACCCCTGTGCCACGCGACAGCGCCAGCCAAGGTGAAATCGTGATGCGCGGCAATACGGTCATGAAAGGCTATCTGAAAAACCCAGAGGCCACAGAAAAGGCCTTTGCCGGGGGCTACTTTCATTCCGAAGACTTAGCGGTCCAGTATCCAGACGGATCGATCCAGATCTCAGACCGGGCCAAGGACATCATCATCTCAGGGGGCGAGAACATCAGCTCGGTCGAGGTGGAAGGCGCTTTGATGCACCACCCGGCGGTCAATCTTTGTGCCGTTGTGGCAAAACCGGATGACAAATGGGGCGAAGTGCCCTGCGCCTTTGTCGAACTCAAAGAAGGCGCCGCAGCCGAAGAAGCCGAAATCATTGCCTTTGCCCGAGAACGGTTGGCGGGCTTTAAGACACCAAAGGCGGTCGTGTTTCAGGAATTGCCCAAGACGTCGACGGGGAAAATTCAAAAGTTCGAGCTGAGGAAGCTGGCAAAAGAACTTTAAAACTTTCTTTCCTTGCACGGTCGAGATTGCCACGATCCATCCGCTAACAGGTCTTACCCGGCGAATATAGTTCAGCGGTTCGCAAAAGAAACAGCCCACCCAAGTCAACACAGATCACCAAAAGCCCGACGCACCAGAAAAGCGATTTATAAAGAAAAAAATCAACTCATATTTGCAGCCTGACCTTGGCAAATCTGAGGTGAAACACTACATCTTTATTTATATATATTAATTACTTGGAACGGAAAGATGCCAATTCAAATACTCACGAAATCAACAGCGATCATTTTGGGATTTGCCTTGTCTGCCTGCCTACCGGCAGACGATTCGCAGATATCGGCGGATAAGGTCGATACAGTTGTCACAAGCGATACTCAGGCTACTGTCGAAGCTCAAAGCAGCGACGTAAATCCAGTTGTGGACGAAAGCTTTGGGTCCGGCGGTTTGAGCTGGCGTGAGGGCGGAGGGCTGCTGTATCGCTTCACCGCAATAGAACGAAATGGAGAGATATATATTTGCGGTGCATATAGCGGCGATGGTTCGTCAATTTCCCGCAAGTTTAGTCGAGAGGCCATGCGCCACGCCAAAGTTACTGCAAATGGAGACGTCTTGCAGCGAAATTTGCGGTACTTTTACGAAGCCTCACGCGGCAATTTGCAAAATAGGCTTATCGGCAGCAGTACGCGGTGCAATTCGACGAATGAACCCGCTGGATCAATTGACACAGATTCCATTCGCGTCGAATTGCGCGAGGGTCGTTATCGTATTCGTGTCTAGGGCCAATACCTGTTCCGAACAGGACAAATACGGCTTATATGGGTGCCAAAGCGCCATCTGTTCGCGTTTCCCACGCGAACAGATGGCGGAGGAAAGTTAATTGCAGGCACTTTTTTAGCATTTTTGCCTAAATCACATGGCACAACCGCAGCGCATCATAGATCGCCGCATGTGTATTCCGTGAGGAAACCGCATCGCCGATCCGGAAAAGCTGATAGCGCCCGTGCGGATTGGGCTGAAGGGTTTGCGCTTGCCCCGCAATAAAGGCTGACGGGGCAAGCTGTTCACGATTGGGCGCACTCGCGCGCAAATCAAAAGGCAAATTTTTGTTCATCAGCGCAAGAGTTACGGCAATCACGAGGCGTCAGTTGCAAACCGTCACTTATCAAACAAGCCGCCGACAAATAATGCGAATTGACGGTCCGCTGTCGCGGGTGAGCTATGCCAGCGTTGGGGGTTGTCGAACTCAAACTCCTGCTTGAAAGACAAATCGCTGTGACGCAAGGCTGACCGCGATGCGGTCCATGCTTTGTCCCCCTCGACGCGCATGATCTCGCGTTGCCGCAAGTGTAACTTGCCCAGATCTTTGCCAAACGTGCGGATGGAGAATTCCTGAAGTTCGCCGTTCAAAAACAGAAAGCCGGAGGCGTAAAAATTCTCGCCATCTTCCGTCTGAAAGGTATAGCCAACATAGTCCCATTCATCACTCTGTTCGCGTGCAGCCCTCAGTAGCGTGCGACCGATCGTTTGGACAATTTCGTCAATCTCAGACATTCTCTTCCTCAGTTCCGATGTGGTGTGATACGGCCCAACGCCGTGGCCCTCGCGTAGACAAAAACGGCGATTTTGCACAGGTGAAAAATCTGCTCTGCTTCAATGATTTGCCGGGACTTTACCGCCGGCAGTTCAGACGTTTGCAGACCTCAACAGGGTCCAACGGCTTGAAGAGTTGATTTGACGTGAAATGTGCCCCCAGTCCCGGCCCCGATCCAGGAGCTCTTGCGCACGGCCGACGTTGAGGCCCCGGATTGCGTCCGGGGTGGCGCTGCATCCTGCTTCACATCACATGGCACAACCGCAGCGCATCATAAATCGCCGCATGTGTGTTCCGCGAGGAGACCGCATCGCCGATCCGGAACAGCTGATAGCGCCCGTCCGGATTAGGCTGCAGGGTTTGTGGTTGGCCCGCAATGAAGGCTGCCTGATCCAGCTGCCCAAGGTTGGATGCCCCTGCGCGCAGATCAAAATACAGATCATCCAGCGGCCGTGTCCCGTAATTCACCACCACCTGATCATATTGCGCCGTCCGGGTCAGGTCGCTGTAATCGGTCCCGATGGTCGCGGTCAGGCGGTTTCCGTCACGCGTCACACCCAGCAACCGTTCGGCCACGGTGAACCGGACTTGATGCTGTTGCAGGTTGCGGATGTAGGGGGTGATGTTCATCCCCATAATCTCGGGCGCAAAGGTCCGGTCGGGGGTCATGACTTCGACCTCGGCCCCGGCCTCGGCTGCCATTTCGGCGGCCTGCAGCCCCGGATTATCGCCACTTTCGTCATAGATCAGCACCCGCCCGGTGGCTTTCACATCCCCCGACAGGATGTCCCATGTACTGATGACGTGGTCCGCCTCGCCCCGTTGTTCAAAGAGCTCTAGGTTAGGTAATCCGCCCGTCGCGATGAGGACCACATCGGGGCCCAGCGCTGTCACATCTTCCACCTCGGCCAATGTATTGAAATGGAAGGTCACATCACGCGCGGCGCATTGCGCCATTCGCCAATCGACGATCCCGATCATTTCGCGTTTGCGCGGAGACCGGGCGGTCAGCCGGATTTGCCCGCCGGGCGCATCTGCGGCCTCAAACACCGTGACCTGATGCCCGCGTTCGGCAGACACCCGCGCGGCTTCAAGCCCTGCTGGCCCTGCGCCAACGATCACGATGTTTTTGCGCAGCACAGCAGGCCGGATCACATGCGGCATCGTCAGCTCGCGCCCTGTCGCCGCGTTGTGGATGCAAAGCGCCTCACCCCCCTGATAAATCCGGTCCAGACAATAGGTCGCCCCGACACAAGGCCGGATGTCGTCTTCGCGCCCTTGGGTGACTTTGCGCACAATATGCGGGTCGGCCATGTGGGCGCGGGTCATCCCCACCATATCCAGCAGCCCCGATGCGATCGCGTGCCGGGCTGTTGCCACGTCCGGAATGCGCGCCGCATGGAATGTCGGCAAGCCTGTGGCCGCCCGGACCGCGCCTGCGAAATCCAGATGCGGGGCAGCGGCCATGCCTTGCAGCGGGATGACCTGCGTGAGAGCCGGATCGCTGTGCACACGCCCTCGGATCACGTTGAAAAAATCAACCTGGCCGGTCGCCTTGAGAACCTGTGCCATCTGCAGCCCGACATCCGCGGTGATCCCGCCTGCTGCTGCCTCATCAGCAGTGTAGCGCACCCCGACAATAAAATCAGGGCCGACCCGTTGGCGGATCGCGTCCAGCACGTCCAGCCCGAATTGCATCCGGGTCCGGAGCGAGGAGGCCCCGTAAGGGCCGTCGAGCGCATTGGTCAGCGGTGACCAGAATTGGTCAATCAGATGCCCGTAGGCCTCAATTTCGATCCCGTCCATACCGCCTGCCTGCATCCGTTCGGCGGCATCGGCAAAATCATTGATCACCCGGGCGATGTCCCAGTCTTCAACAGTTTTGGCAAAGGCCTTATGCGCCGGTTCCCGGTGCGCGCCGGGCGAGATTGAGGGCAGCCAGTCGCCCTTGTTCCACCCTGTCCGCCGGCCCAGATGCGTCAGTTGGATCATGACAGCACAGCCGTGATCGTGGCAGGCATCGGTGAGGGTCGTGATCCATGGCACAACGGCATCCTGATAGGCGAGGATGTTGTTGAAGGATGGGGGACTATCGCGCGAAACCACCGCTGACCCTGCTGTCATTGTCAGCGCCACCCCTGCCTTGGCCCGCTCTACGTGATAGGCCGTGTAGCGTTCTTTGGGCATTCCGTCTTCGGCATAGGCCGGCTCGTGGCTTGTGGTCATCACCCGATTGCGTAGGGTCAGATGCTTCAGCTGGTAAGGCTGCAAAAGAGGATCGGTGGACATAGGTCGCGTGCTTTCTAAACGGGCTGCCGGTAGTTGGCCCGTGCATACTGTGATCGGTCAAGTCTGTTTCCGACATGACAACGCCTTCTGCACGCGGTATCGTTGCCGCAAAACCGGGCAGTACGGGGCAAATGACAGCACTTGATAAATATGTGCGGCTGGAAAGCGGTGCGCTTTGGCGACCCGAGCGGGGTGCGCAGCGGCGCGATGTCGCGATCTCTTTTGGCGATGCCACTTTGGTCATTGCCGATGGTGCCGGCCGTCCACTGGCCCATTGGTCCTTGCCCGCACTTGAACGTCAAAACCCAGGTGAGATGCCCGCGATCTATGCCCCCGATGCAGGTGCAGATGAGATTGTCGAGATCGCAGATGAAACCATGGTCGGCGCGATTGAGGAAATTTGTGCGGCAATGGCGAAAGCCCGACCCAAGCCCGGTAAGCTGCGCCATTGGATGACAGGGGGCCTCGTTGCCGTGACCTTGGCCTTGGCGGTTTTCTGGCTGCCCGGCGCTTTGACACGCCAGACTTTGGCTGTAGTACCTGCCCCGAAGCGGGTTGAGATTGGTGCGACGATCTTGGGCCATATGCAGGCTGAGACCGGTGCAGCCTGCCGTGAGCCACGCGCAAACGACGCCGCCACCCGTCTGGCGGTCCGGCTGTTTGGGGCAGAAACCCCGACGCAGATTGTGGTTGTTCCAAATCTTGCACGTGGGGCTGTGGCCTTACCCGGTGGGTTGATTGTGGTCGATTACGGGATTTTGCGCGCCTCGGATGATCCGGCCGCAGCGGCTGGGTTTATTTTGGCCAGCCATGCCGCTGAAATCCAGCTGGACCCGCTGGGACGCATCCTGCAAGGGGCTGGGCTGGGTACGACGTTCCGCCTGCTGACAACCGGAGACTTGCCGCCCGAGACAATGCAAACCGCAGCCCGGTCACTTGTTTCAGCAACTGAGGCTCAGACTGATCCTGACCAGCTCCGCACGCTTTTTGCGGCCAAGCAAATTCCACAGGCCCCTTATCTGGCAGTTGCAGATGCCCGCAGTGGAACAATGCCTGATCTGGGGGATGATCCATTGGACCCTGCAGAGCTGTTGCCGGTATTGAACGACAGTGACTGGGTGAGTTTGCAAAATATCTGCGATATCTGAAAGGCTATGGAAGGTAATCCGTGCCCAAAACGGTATCGCTGGTCAGATCCATCATCATCATCGTGACCCCGTGATTAGCAATGATAGAAGCTGTTGCCGCAGCCATATCTTCCATACGCCGGACGAAATCACCCATGCCCGCTGTCAGATTGCCTTCTGCCAGATAAGCAAATAGTTCCGGAAAGGCTTCTACCTCCTCAGGCGTCATCCCCACATCCATCCCAGCGGTCCAGTACAGGATGCTGCGCGTGCCCAATACCTTTTCCAACAGGTCAGAGGGCGGGATATCAGGCTCGGTGACCACACCGACAACCCATTCCCTTTCCGTGACACTCAGTTCCGGCCAAGCTGTGATCCCACCCGCTGCCCAGGCATCCAAATGGGCCAGAAAATAGCGCGATACGTCGCCCGTGCTTTCATATTTGGCATGAACATATGCGATCAAGGCCTCAGCCTCTTCGGTTTGGATATCCATATCGCGCGGGTCATCCGGCAGATTGCGGTGCATCGCCTCAAGCATCATCCCCCAGCCGATATCCCGCTCGGTCATGCCGATGCCGGGTTCGATCTGATGGATCATTGGGTCACTGGCCAAAACCGCCCCCAAGGCAGGATTGTCCGCACCCGGCGCCAGTTTTGCCAGAAGTTGATAGTGCAGTTCCTGCGTTCTGATCCGTGTCGCTGGGCGCGCGGCGTTCAACGAGAGTTCAGCCAAATCGACCAGCATCTCGGTGGCGAATTCAAAAGCCTCTGCATCATCTGTCTGCGCAAATGCGTCGTCGAAATAGGTGGTGATTTCAGCGGACTTGGTCTTGTCCAGCACGACGCCCGCGCGTTCAAGGGACAACAGCACGTTGTCAGTCGGCGTTGCTGCTACCGCCGCAGGCACCAATACCAGCGCCAAGACACAAGCCAGATATCGCATCATGATAAGCCCCCGCCAACAATGCGCGTATCATCAGCATCCAACAGACCCATGTCCAGCCATGTGGTGCCGCACAGGTCAATATGGCAAGGCTTTGCTGGCTATTTCGTTCCAAACATCCGGTCACCTGCGTCGCCAAGGCCGGGGACGATATAGCCGTTTTCGTTGAGGTGGCTGTCGACCGCTGCCGTGACAATGGGTACATCTGGGTGCGCCTCTTTCATCCGCGCGATCCCCTCGGGGGCGGCCAGCAGGCAAAGGAAACGGATGTTTTTGGCCCCGGATTTTTTGAGCAGATCAATCGCCGCTACTGAGGAATTGCCAGTGGCCAACATGGGGTCGACGGCGATCACAAGGCGGTCCTCCATCTCGGTCGGAACTTTAAAGTAGTACTGCACCGGTTGCAGTGTTTCTTCGTCCCGGTAGAGCCCGACAAAGCCGACCCGGGCCGAGGGGATCAGTTCCAGGATACCGTCAAGCAGCCCGTTGCCCGCCCGCAAGATCGACACGAGTGCCAGCTTTTTGCCGTCCAGCGTAGGTGCATCCATCGGTTCAAGCGGTGTGTCGATCCGCTTGGTTGTCATAGGCAATTCGCGCGTCACTTCATAGGCCAGCAACTGGCTGATTTCGCGCAGAAGCTGCCGGAAAACGGCTGTTGAGGTGTCCTGCTGCCGCATCAGCGTCAGTTTGTGTTGCACCAGCGGGTGCGTGACGTGGGTCAGGTGTTCGGTCATGTCGTTTCCAGTCGTTTGGCCACGCGGGCGCGGGTGTCGTCATCGCAGAAAGCCGCCGCAAGCGCGGTTTCGTTGATGGTTTTGAAATCGTCTTCGTCCCAGCCGAATGTCTTGTGCAACATGTCGTATTCGGCGGTCATGGTGGTGTGAAAGAAGGGTGGATCGTCGGTTGAGACGGTGACTTTGACGCCCCGGTCCCGCAGCGTGACGATGGGATGATCGGCCCAGCCTTTCACCGCGTTCAACACGACGTTAGAGCCGGGGCAAACCTCAAGCACGATCCCCTGTTCGGCAATTTGTTCCATCAAAGCGGGGTCTTTGGCCGCACTGATCCCATGCCCGATCCGGGCCACGCGCAGGTCGCGGATCGTGTCGGCCACCATATCCGGCCCGCCCCATTCGCCCGCATGGCAGGTCAACGGCATGCCCGCCTCGCGCGCCATGTCGAAACTGTAGGCATAGTCTCCGGGTCGTCCGACCATTTCGCCGCCCGCCATCCCGTAGCCTGTGATGAAATCGCCAAAGGTCTCAACCGCGCATTTGGCTGCCGGTTTGCAAGCATCCGGCCCGAAATGCCGGATGCCTGTGACGATCCCTTTGAGCGTGATGCCAAGCTTTTCTTCCGCCTCATTTGCCGCGTCTTCCATCGCAGCAAGATACTCACGCCAAGCAATCAGATCGCCCCCGCCGCAGAAGTCGGGCGAGACGAAGGTTTCCATATAAACCACGCCGTGGCTGGCGGTTTCCTCAAGCACAGCCATGGTCAAGCGGCGGAAGTCTTCGGGGGATTGGAGCGTCGTACAGGCGGCCTCATAGACTTGCAGGAAGTGGTCGAAGTCGCGGAACGCATAGCCGCCTTCAGGGGTGAATATTTTGGACAGGTCTAGGTTTTTCTCAGCCGCCAGCCCTTTGATAAAGCTGGGCGGTGCACAGCCTTCCAGATGGGTGTGCAACTCGATCTTGGGTGTGTTTTTGAAGATCATAAGAAGCTGGTTCCTTCCCCTTTGTAGGGCACGTTCAAATGCGCGGCGATGCTGGCCGCGACGTCGGCAAAGGCCAATTGCCCCAATGGTTTGCCCCCAATCCCATGCACCAGCACTGGCACCCTTTCGCGGGTGTGATCGGTGCCCGGCCATGTGGGGTCGTTGCCATGATCGGCGGTGACAATCAACAGATCATCCGTGCGCAACTTCGGCAAAAGCTTGGCCAATGCGCGGTCGAACCATTGCAGATGCCCGGCATAACCCTGTGGATCGCGTCTGTGCCCGAATTCGCTGTCGAATTCGACAAGATTGGCAAAGACAAAGGCTCCGTTGTCTGCATATTCAGCCAGATCTTGAATATGGCCCATCAGCTCCGCGTCCCGACCTTTGCGCAAGTCGGTGATCCCACGCATCGAGAAGATGTCGCCAATTTTGCCAACTGCATGCACGGGGTGTCCGGCCTGTTGAACATAGTCGCAAATCGTGGGTGATGGCGGGGCAATGGCGTAATCTTTGCGGTTTGCGGTGCGGGAGAAATTGCCGGGCTCGCCGACAAAGGGCCGCGCGATGACCCGGCCCACCTTCATCGCATGCAAGGCCGGCGCGATATCCTCGCAGAGTTTCAGCAAACGTTGCAGGCCGAACGTCTCTTCATGCGCCGCGATTTGCAGCACGCTATCCGCAGAAGTGTAGCAGATCGGCCAACCAGATGTGAGGTGTGCCTCGCCTTCTTCAGCAATAATCGTGGTACCGGATGAATGCCTATTTCCGAGAATACCCCCCGTACCCGCCGCCGCACAGATTTGCGCGGTCAGGTCGTCGGGAAACGCGGGGTTTTGATCTGGGAAGACTGTCCAATCCCAGGGCACCGGTACGCCCGCCAATTCCCAATGCCCCGAGGGCGTGTCTTTACCGGGCGAGACTTCGGTGGCCGCCCCCCAAGCGCCGGTTGGCTCGGGTCCGGTTGAGGCCATGTCGTTGGCCAACTGAACAGCCGCACCAAGCCCAAGCGCGTCCAGCGTCGGCACCTTCAACCCTGCCGCCTCCGCGATATGCGCGACGGTATTGGCCCCGGTATCTGGCAGGGTGCCATTAAAGAACTGATCCGCGTCTGGTGCCCCACCGATGCCCACACTGTCGATTACAATCAGGAATGCGCGTCCCATCAGCTGACCTTTTCTATGATCAGCGGGCCACGGGTGTTGCCTTCGCCGATGGTGATTGCGGCCTGCACCGTGCGCGCGGCCTCTTCGGCGGTATCCTCATCGGCGGCATGGACCGTACAGAGAGGCGCACCCGCTGTCACATAATCGCCCAACCCAACCATATCCGTGAACCCGACTGTGGGGTCGATGCGGTCCGTTTCCACCCGTCGTCCACCCCCCAGCGCCACAACGGCCAGCCCCAGGGCCTCGCCATCAATCGCCGTAATTTGCCCGGCCTCAGGGGCGACGACCTCGCCCACGACGGGCGCTTTGGGCAGGTGGGTGTGCCAGTCCTGCGCCATATCGGGTGGGCCGCCGAGGGCTGCGATCATCCGCGCGAAACGTTCCATCGCGGCACCGGATGCCAAGGCGTGGCTGACGCGGCCGATGGCTTTGTCTTCATTTTCGCCCTGCATCACTAGCAGTTGGACACAGAACGCAAAGCTAAGATCATAAAGGCGCGGCGCAGCGGTTTTGTTGCCGGAAAGAACCTCCATACAGACCGCCACTTCGACTGCATTGCCCAGCGCGGGGGCAAGCGGTTCGTTCATATCGGTGATCATCGCCGTGGTTTTGCACCCAGCCCCATTGGCCGCATCGACCAGCGCGCGGGCCAGTTCACGGGCCGCGTCATGGGTTTTCATAAAGGCGCCGCTGCCGCATTTGACGTCGAGCACAAGCCCTTCCAGCCCCGCCGACAGTTTCTTGGACAGGATCGATGCGGTGATCAGATCAATACTTTCGACCGTCGATGTGACATCCCGGATCGCATAAAGCCGCCGGTCCGCAGGCGCGATTTGCCCGGTGGCGCTGACAATGGCGCAGCCGACGTCGCGGGTGATCTGGCGTAACTCATCTTCGGTGACGTTGATATTCACGCCGGGGATTGCAGAGAGTTTGTCCAATGTGCCCCCGGTGTGGCCAAGGCCCCGACCCGAAATCATCGGCACAAAGACACCGCAAGCGGCCAAAACTGGCGCCAAGATCAAGGAAACGCAATCGCCCACGCCGCCTGTGGAATGTTTGTCCAGCACTGGGCCCGGCAGGTCCCATTCCAACACATCACCGCTGTCGCGCATGCCCTGGGTCAGCGCGACCCGGCCCGCATCGGACAACCCATTCAGGCAGACAGCCATGGCGAAGGCCCCGGCTTGCGCATCACTGATGGTGCCGCCGGCCAGCCCACGGGCAAACCATGTGAGTTCTTCTTGTGTGGGTGTCTCTTTGCGTCTGACGGCGGCTATGATCGCACGGGCGTCCATGGGTTACGTACGGCTCATATAATCGGCGTCAAAACTGCCTGGCAGCAAAGCCCCGACGGTGGTTTGCAGGGTGATACCATCGGTTGTGGCCAAGGTCACTGTCACGTCGTGTTCGGCAAATTCCGCAATTTTCTGGCGGCAACCACCGCAGGGGCTAACAGGTTTTGGGCTATCGGCGATGACAGTGATTTCGGCGATCTTCGTATCGCCACCCGCGACCATGGCCGCAATCGCCCCGGCCTCAGCGCAGGTGCCTTCGGGGTAGGCAACGTTCTCTACGTTGCAACCTGTGTAGATGGTGCCAGAGGCGGCTTTCAGCGCGGCACCCACTTTGAAATTCGAATAGGGCGCATGGGCATTTTCACGGACCGCGCGGGCGGCGTTGATGAGGGACATTGGGGTCTCCGGATTGATTCCGGCAAGAGTGATCCGGGATCGGCGGGGATGCAAGCCTCAGGCGGTGGTGAATTTGCCCGGAAGGGTGACTTCGAGCAGTTCCAAATCATCCGACGGGGCCGCGTAGCGCGTGGCCAGCCCGGGTGGAATGACAAATGCATCGCCAGGTTCAAGTTTGTGCGGATCTTTGCCTTCACCCTCTAGCGTCATGGTGCCGTCCATTACAAAGGTGAAATGGATGTCAGCGTCGTGCTTTGCCCAAATGGGGTCGCCCTGCCCGCGCTTGAGCACGTTTACCCCCGCAGTATTCTGGGTGTTTGCCGCGATTGTGGTATCGCGGACTTGGAAACCGGGCAGACGTGCGGGCGTCCAAGTAGCAGTCGTTGCTTGATTGAACACGAATTTTTGCCCCTGCCATTCGCGATCCGGGCGCAGGTGCGGTGTTGGCAATGTCATCTCGTGGTCAATCTCGGTGACATGTTCGGCGGGCACACCGATTTCAATGACCTCGATCCCGTCTGAGGCTTCCAAGACCCGGTGCCGGATTTCAGGCGGTTGGATAAAGCAATCGCCAGCAGTCAATCGGATCGGTGGGCCTTGGTCTTCGTAAACCACGTCCACCCAGCCGCGATAGCAAAAGATCAGTTGAAACCCAACCTTATGGAAATGGACCATATCGGGGACCGGGCCGCCGTCTGGGATACGGATGTGGCTGGCGATGATCGACCCGCCTAAACGGCTGGGGATCAAATCGCGGTACTGCATGCCCGCACGGCCGATGACCCAAGGAGCTTGGTCAGCAAGGCGGCGGACAACAAAGGCGTGGTCCGTCGGCGGCAGCTCCAGCGGCGAGTTCAGGGGCAGGATGGCGACGGGTGTGCCGCCTGGTGAGGTAAGGTCTGCGGCGCCCTCTGCAAAATTCGGATCATTGGTCAGGATGCGTAGGCCGGGGTTCTCCCCGGCTTTCTGTTCCAATCGCACCCGCAACCCATGCCCAGAATAGACCGCAACCGAAGGATCATCCGCTGGATAGATCATATCGAGCCGCATTTGCAGCGTCTTACCAAAGAAGCCAAGGTCGGCGCGGAGGTCAGTGGTAGGCAGGCAAACTTCGGCCCGGATATCCAGACCGGCTGTCATCAAGGACAAGTCCCGGATAGCAACCCATCTGTTTCGACACAAAGTTCGCGCGCGGTTCCGGCCGCTATCGCTTCGTCGTGAATAAATTTGCCCGAGCTGTCATCAACACAAAGTATAATTGGTCTTGATATCATTGAGCCCAGAAGGCGCACCGACGTCGACCCAACATGCTGGCACGTCAGCGGCACCCCAACATAAGTGTCGTACAGCCATTGCGCATAGGTTGCTTCTGGCAGCACACCCCACATCCGCCCAGACCAGCCGCTGTCCAGCCGAAATGACCCATCCGTGCCCACGTCAGTGATTTGGGTTTTGACCGTATCGCCAATCTCGGCAAAGCTGGCAGATGGAAAGGCAATGGCAAGGGATAAGACCAACGGTTTGAACATCAATTTTCACTTTCACTTTGCGCCCACCGGTACTGCCTATCGCTTTCACATCATGCCCAACCGGTAGTTCACCTACCATGGTGTTGTGCTTTCGGATTTGCAAGTCAGCCGCTCTTAACGCATAGATTAGCGGAAACATCTGGCGGAATGGAAATTTAGTTTAACGTTAAGCTAAATCTAAATGCCCCCGAGAAGATAGGTTAAGTTTATGGCTGATACACCCAACGATGCCCAAAAACAGTCTCTGCGTCAGGCCGCACTTGACTATCATCAGTTCCCCAAGCCCGGAAAACTGGAAATCCGCGCGACCAAGCCTTTGGCCAATGGTCGTGATCTGGCCCGCGCTTATTCACCGGGTGTCGCAGAGGCCTGCATTGAAATAAAGGCCGACGCTGATGCCGCGCGCGATTATACTGCACGCGGTAACTTGGTCGCTGTTGTCACCAATGGATCGGCAGTTCTGGGCCTTGGCAATATCGGCGCGCTGGCATCCAAACCTGTGATGGAAGGCAAGGCGGTTCTGTTCAAGAAATTCGCCAATATCGATTGTTTTGATATTGAGCTGAACGAACCGGACCCCGAAAAACTGGCCGATATCGTTTGCGCATTGGAACCTACGTTTGGCGCGATCAATCTGGAAGACATCAAAGCCCCAGACTGTTTTATCGTCGAAAAGCTGTGCAATGAACGGATGAACATTCCCGTTTTTCACGACGATCAGCACGGCACCGCAATTGTTGTGGGCGCTGCGGCGACCAATGCGTTACATGTCGCTGGTAAGAAATTTGAAGACATCAAAATCGTCAGTACCGGCGGTGGCGCGGCTGGCATTGCTTGCCTGAACATGCTTCTGAAACTGGGTGTGAAACGCGAAAACGTCTGGCTCTGCGATATCGAAGGTCTTGTTTATGAAGGCCGCGAAAAAGATATGACCCCGCAAAAGGCTGAATATGCCCAAGGCACAACTGCGGCCACATTGGGTGATGTGATTGACGGTGCCGATCTGTTTCTGGGCCTGTCCGGCCCCGGCGTCTTAAAACCCGATATGGTTGCGAAAATGGCTGATCGCCCGATCATTTTTGCGCTGGCCAACCCAACTCCCGAAATCAGCCCCGATGATGCCCGTGCGGTGAACCCTGATGCGATCATCGCCACAGGCCGCAGTGATTTTCCCAATCAAGTCAACAACGTGCTGTGTTTTCCGTTTATCTTCCGCGGTGCCTTGGACGTCGGAGCAACCGAGATCAACGACGCGATGAAAATCGCCTGTGTTGAGGGCATCGCCGAACTGGCCCGTCAAACCACAAGTGCCGAGGCCGCCGCTGCCTATAGCGGTGAACAGCTGACATTCGGGCCCGACTATCTGATCCCGAAACCGTTTGATCCGCGCCTGATGGGCG
Organism: uncultured Paracoccaceae bacterium; assembly: GCA_947501555.1. GTDB lineage: Bacteria > Pseudomonadota > Alphaproteobacteria > Rhodobacterales > Rhodobacteraceae > Yoonia. Next base: position 11,071 of record CANMWG010000001.1, on the reverse strand, counting down.
TTGTCGCCAGCGCTGTGGCCGGGGCTGCCTGTGATACCGGTGTCGCGGCCCGTCCGTTGGCGGATCTGGACACATACAAGGCCAATCTGGATGGGTCGGTCTTTAAGTCGGCCATGATCATGCGCCCCGTCTTTGAAGCAGCCCGCACGGCTGCGCGCAAAATTGTCTTTGCAGAAGGTGAAGATGAACGCGTGTTGCGTGCGAGCCAGGCGATCATGGAGGACACAACCGATACCCCGATCTTAATCGGTCGTCCCGAAGTCATTGAAAGCCGTTGCGAACGCGCGGGTTTGAAAATCCGCCCCGGCGTGGATTTCAGCATCGTGAACCCCGAAAACGATCCGCGCTACCGTGATTATTGGGAAACCTATCACAAGCTGATGGCGCGCAAGGGCGTGACCCCCGATCTGGCCAAGGCGATCATGCGCACCAACACCACAGCCATTGGCGCGGTCATGGTGCAACGCGGCGAAGCTGACAGCATGATCTGCGGCACCTTCGGTCAGTACCTATGGCACCTAAAATACATCACCGAGATTTTGGGCACGCCCGAATACCACCCCGTCGCCGGTCTATCGCTGATGATCCTGGAAGACGGCCCCTTGTTTGTTGCGGACACACAGGTCCACCCCGAACCCACCCCCGAACAAATCGCCGAAACCGTGCTGGGAGCTGCCCGTCACGTGCGCCGCTTTGGTCTTGATCCTAAGATTGCCCTGTGTTCGCACAGCCAATTCGGCAATCTTGACAGTGACAGTGGCCGCCGGATGCGTGCCGCCATGGCCATCCTTGATAGTGCCCCCCGCGATTTCGCCTATGAGGGCGAGATGCACATCGATGCCGCCTTGGATGTCGAATTGCGCAACCGTGTCTTCCCCGATGCCCATCTGCCCGGTGCGGCCAATACGTTGATCTTTGCCAATACGGATGCCGCTTCGGGCGTACGCAACATTCTGAAAATGAAGGGCGGCGGGCTTGAGGTTGGGCCGATCCTGATGGGGATGGGTAATCGCTGTCATATTGTGACGCCGTCGATCACCACGCGTGGTCTTTTGAACATGACGGCGGTGGCTGGCACACCAGTGGCGCATTACGGGTAGTTAAAAATTTTACACCAAAGCAGGCGGGGCGTTTGGTTCCGCTTGCCGCACCGAAAACCCATGCTAACAATCGCCCAAGAGGTTTTGGGAGGAGCAAGCGATGGGTTATGCGGATATCTACGGTGCCTGGAAGGCTGATCCGGAGCAGTTTTGGTTAGAACAAGCCAAGGCGATTGATTGGGTCACCCCCCCGACCAAGGCACTCGATGACGCGAATGCCCCGCTTTACCGCTGGTTTACTGATGCGCAGGTGAACACCTGTTATAATGCGGTTGATCGTCATGTTGAAAATGGGCGCGGTGATCAGGCCGCCATCATCTATGACAGCCCCGTTACGGATACCAAACGCAGCATCACCTATGCAGAACTGCAGACCCGTGTTGCCTCGTTGGCTGGTGCGTTGCGTGCCAAGGGCGTCGAAAAGGGCGACCGCGTCATCATCTATATGCCCATGATCCCCGAGGCGTTGGAGGCCATGCTGGCCTGCGCCCGGCTGGGTGCGATCCATTCAGTTGTCTTTGGCGGGTTTGCAGCCAATGAACTGGCCGTGCGGATTGATGATGCGACCCCGAAAGCCATTATCGCCGGATCCTGCGGGATCGAACCGGGACGTGTGGTGCAGTACAAACCTTTGCTGGATGGGGCGATTGACCTTGCCACGCATAAACCCGATTTCACCGTTATTTTCCAACGGGACCAGGGGGTTGCAGAGCTGATCGCGGGGCGTGACCATGATTGGCATGATATTCAGGCGGATGCAGAGCCCGCCGAATGCGTCCCCGTCGCAGGGGATCACCCGGCTTATATTCTATACACCTCGGGCACCACAGGCGCCCCAAAAGGTGTCGTCCGCCCGACGGCGGGCCATTTGGTGGCGCTGAACTGGACGATGAAGGCGATCTATGATGTGAACCCCGGTGAGGTGTTCTGGGCCGCCTCAGACGTCGGCTGGGTCGTGGGCCATTCCTATATCTGCTACGCCCCACTGATCCATGGCAACACCACTGTGGTGTTTGAAGGCAAGCCGATTGGCACCCCAGACGCAGGCACCTTCTGGCGGGTGATCGCAGAACATAACGTGAAATCCTTCTTCACCGCCCCCACGGCCTTTCGTGCGATCAAACGCGAAGACCCCAAGGGCGAAATGATCAAGGATTACGATATCTCTGGCCTGCGCGCGCTTTATTTGGCGGGCGAACGGGCGGACCCCGATACGATTGAATGGGCACAGCGGGTGATGAATGTACCAGTCTATGATCACTGGTGGCAGACTGAAACCGGCTACACCATCGCAGGCAACCCTGCGGGGATTGAGGCGTTGCCGGTCAAAATCGGCTCGCCCACCGTGGCCATGCCCGGCTATGATGTGCAAATCCTCGATGAGGCGGGCCATCAGATGAAAGCCGGTGAACTGGGCGCCATCGCGGTCAAGCTGCCCCTGCCCCCCGGCACCTTACCGACACTTTGGAATGCCGAAGATCGGTTTATCAAATCCTATCTGAACACCTTCCCCGGCTACTATGAAACCGGCGATGCGGGTATGATCGATGAGGACGGTTACCTTTACATCATGGCCCGCACCGATGACGTGATCAATGTGGCCGGGCACAGGCTGTCGACGGGGGCGATGGAAGAAGTTCTGGCCGCCCATCCAGACGTCGGCGAATGCGCGGTGATCGGGGTGACGGATGAATTGAAAGGGCAGTTGCCTATGGGATTTGTCTGCCTGAACAACGGCTGCGACAGACCACATGAGCAGATCGCAGCAGAGGTCGTCAAATCTGTCCGCGATACCATTGGACCGGTGGCGGCGTTTAAGCTGGTGGCCGTTGTAGACCGGCTGCCAAAGACCCGGTCAGGTAAGATTTTGCGCGGCACAATCGTGAAGATCGCAGATGGTGAGACGTTCAAGATGCCCGCGACAATTGATGATCCGGCGATTTTGGATGAAATCAGGGCGGCGTTGGTGCCGTTGGGGTATGCAGGGAACTAGTGTCTGCTGTGCGGACTTTGCTGCCGTTCGTTGCCAGTTCATGAATGTCTGCTAAGCTCTGTAGAACGTGGGGCACAGAGCGGTAATCACTTGGACCATATAGAATTTAACGAGTTGTTTGATCAGGAACTCGCGCATCCATTGATCGAAATGGGTTTTGCTTTTGTGCGAAAAACGAAGTCTCTCCGATATACGAGCGGCACCCGCGACCTTTGGATTATGCGAATTAGTGGAAAGTGGCCGCACCCCGGCGTAGCCCGGACAGCCATTTGTTTTCGACACTCTTTTCTTAGGCCAGTGAGCAGCGATGACACCGACAGCGAAAAACTAGTCATGGACGACTTCCCGAGAAAACTAACCTTTGAAGACTTCGATAGCTTGATGAAACCCAGCCTGAAGTATCGCCCTGAACATACCGGTCGCTGGTCAACAAGCGACTTAACCTACGGGGATCAACCTCGTGAAGCTGTGAGAAAGCGTCTTCGAAAGATGAGGAAATTAGTCGAAACACGAGTACTACCTTGGGTCAGCACAATAACAGAGGGCAATGAGTTGTCCCAAATTACTAAACATGGAGAACAGGCGTGGTGTGAGAAGCGTTGGATTGAAGACTATGCGGCTTTCCTCTCGACGCATTCCTGAAAGCCGCCGTTGATGCGCGGCGCAGCATTGAACAGTTCGGGCTCAGACCGGTCATTCGCAAGCGATTGCTTATGCAAACTGTTCCCTAATCAACCGCTCTTCCAGCCCGTGCCCCGGATCGAACAATATCCGGTGTGCGACCTCTGGCTCGGATCGGATTTCGACGCTGACCACATCCCGCACCGATTTGCCGTCTGCATCGGCCATCACGGGCCGTTTACCCGGATCAATCACGTCAAACCGCACAACCGCCCGTTTGGGCAGCAACGCCCCCCGCCATCGTCTGGGCCGGAATGCCGACATCGCCGTCAGCGCCAGTACATCAGACCCAATCGGCAAAATCGGCCCGTGGGCGGAATAGTTATAGGCCGTTGATCCCGCAGGTGTGGCCACCAGCGCGCCATCACACACCAGTTCCTGCATTCGTTCTTTGCCATCAACCGTGATGCGCAATTTGGCCGCCTGAGGACCGGCGCGCAGCAAGCTGACCTCGTTGATCGCCAAGGCGTCATGCATCTGCCCATCCACGGTCAGTGCTGTCATGGCCAGCGGGTTGATCACCTCTTCCATCGCCCCCGCCAGCCGCTTTGGCAAATCCTCGGCCTGAAATTCATTCATCAAGAACCCCACCGTGCCGCGGTTCATCCCGTATACCGGCGCTTTGAGGTTCTGTGTGGCATGCAGGGTTTGCAGCATGAAGCCGTCACCACCAAGGGCCACAATCACATCAGCCTTGTCCTGTGCCACCTCACCATAGGCCGCGACCAAAGTATTCAAAGCCGATTGCGCAAGGGGGACCGGGCTGGCGACAAAGGCGATTTTGAGACGCGGCATGACTTAAAAACCTTTCAGTTCCGATACGTTGTGCGGTGATCAGGTGTGAAACGCAAGATGCCGATACGAAACTGCAAATGACGTGCTCATAAAGATCATGGTCGTTTTGATGCTTTTGACCATGCGTTTCCTGCGGTAAGAGGGCGCATATCATTACTCTTGGCACCTTTTAGGGGGACTACACCCATGAACGTCACTGTCCGCGACGATGGCTTTTTTACCGAAACCTTGGAAACCCGTGATCCGGAAATCCATGCCGCAATGCAGGCCGAACTGGGTCGCCAGCGCAAAGAGATCGAGCTGATTGCCTCGGAAAACATCGTCTCTGCGGCCGTGATGGAAGCCCAGGGCGGTGTGATGACCAACAAATACGCCGAAGGCTACCCCGGTCGCCGGTACTATGGCGGCTGTGAGCATGTGGATGTGGCCGAAAACCTCGCTATTGCGCGCGCCAAGCAGCTATTTGACTGTGAATTTGCCAATGTGCAGCCGAATTCCGGTAGCCAGGCCAACCAAGGTGTGTTTCAGGCACTATTGCAGCCCGGCGATACCATTCTTGGCATGTCCTTGGATGCGGGCGGCCACCTGACCCATGGCGCCAAGCCCAACCAGTCTGGCAAGTGGTTCAACGCCATTCAATACGGCGTGCGCCGTCAGGATAACTTGCTGGATTATGACGAGGTCCAGCGTCTTGCCACAGAACATCAGCCCAAGATGATCATCGCCGGTGGTTCTGCTATTCCGCGTATCATCGATTTCGCAAAAATGCGCGAGATTGCCGATAGTGTCGGTGCCTATCTGATGGTCGATATGGCCCATTTCGCGGGGCTTGTGGCAACGGGTCTCTACCCCTCGCCTTTCCCGCATGCACATGTTGCGACAACCACCACGCATAAAACCCTGCGCGGGCCACGTGGTGGCATGATCGTCACCAATGACGCGGATATGGCCAAAAAGTTCAACTCGGCCATCTTCCCCGGCATTCAAGGTGGTCCGCTGATGCATGTGATCGCAGGCAAGGCTGTGGCCTTTGGTGAGGCCCTGCGCCCAGAATTCAAGACCTATCAGGAACAGGTTGTGAAGAACGCCCAAGCATTGGCCGATCAGCTGATGAAGGGCGGTCTGGACATTGTGACAGGCGGCACGGACAGTCATGTGATGCTGGTTGACCTGCGCCCCAAAGGGGTGAAGGGCAACGCGACCGAGGTCTCATTGGGCCGCGCGCATATCACGTGTAACAAAAACGGCATCCCCTTTGATCCCGAAAAGCCCATGGTCACATCCGGTATTCGGCTGGGGTCACCCGCGGGCACAACCCGCGGCTTTGGCGAGCCCGAGTTCCGCCAGATCGCCGATTGGATCGTGGAAGTCACCGAAGGGTTGGCCGCCAATGGGCCTGATGGCAATGGCGCAGTCGAAGCGAAGGTCAAAGCGGAAGTCGAGGCGCTTTGCGACAAGTTCCCGGTCTACCCGGGCCTCTAGGTGCACCGTAGACACGGGGGATGTCACCCCCCCCCGTGTCATGCGCTTGGGGTTTAGTCGCGCCGTTTAAATGACACTGCGTGAAAATCATTCACTGCCGTCCCCGAAACCGGGCCCTGACGGTAGGCACCCACTTTGGGATAGACCAGCGCCGGTGTCTGCCCGACGAGATCCAGCCCTTCAACAGTCCCGGAATGAATCGTCTCACCATTGACCGCCCAACGTACATAGCCATTGTCAAAACTTATGGTGAGCCGGACCGTGGTGGCCGCTTGCAGTGGAAGCAATGGAATGCTGCCAAGTTCAACAAAATCTGGAACATAAGCGTTCAGGGTGATCCGCTCTTCGCTCGGGCGGGCCTGCATTTTCAGCAAAGGCTGGTAAGCAAGGTCCGGATCACTGTCGTCAGTGATCAGTTGAACCAGTGATGACCAGGACGTCGACCCGTCATAGGCCTGCACCGTCACGGTGAAGTCAAAATCATAGATGCCAGACAGCGGACCAGCAAAGTCCGAGCCCGAAATTTCGGCCCGTTCGCGCTTGTTTGTCGCATCACTGCCATCGCGCATGTCACCTTCGCGCAGAATAAAGCGCAGCCCGTCTGCATCCAGTTCATTGATAGCATGTTCATAGTCGGACGCATTGCGTTTCCAACTATGCCCGAATTTTTCGAATTTGCTATCCACCTTGGGCGTGGCGCCGTCGGTAAAAGCCTGCGCTTCAGGCGGATACAAAAGCTTACCGTCCCGTATGATCGTTACATCATCATCTTTGCTAAAAGAAATTGTAGTCGTCACATTCAAATCCTTTTTTTGAGGTTCACAACTGGTGAGACCCCAAATTTGCGGCCAAGGCTTTCCATTCAATTGCCCCATCGGACGATGCATTCCTATGCATATGCAAGAAAAGTATAATGAAAATCTGCTCATTTTCTGGCTGAATCCTATGCAGTTGGTGTTTATCACCACCCTATGACCAATACCCAACTGATCGAACGCCGCCTTGGCGACTGGATGCGCGCCCGGCTGCCCTTTGCCCTGGCGGAATTCATCATGTTTGTCCTGAAACAAGGTTGGGCCTGCCTGTTTGGCGGATCGCTGTTGCTGGCCATCATAGGCACCAAGATGATCTGGCAGGCTGACTGGGCGCTGAACCGCTATGACGCGCTGTTCGTGATCGCTGTGGGCCTGCAGTTAGGCTTTCTGGTCCTGAAACTGGAAACATGGGCCGAGGCGAAGGTAATCCTCCTGTTCCATATCAGCGGTACCGCCATGGAGCTGTTCAAGACCTACGCGGGCTCATGGTCCTACCCAGAAGAAGCGATCTTCCGATTGCAGGGCGTGCCGCTGTTCACCGGCTTCATGTATGCAGCCGTGGGCAGCTATATGGTGCGGGTGATCCGGCTGTTTGATATGCAGTTTGCGCCCTTCCCGCCGATGGTCTTGCATTTCGGGCTGGCGGCCTTGGCCTACGTCAATTTCTTCAGCCATCATTTCGTCTGGGACATCCGCAACCTGCTGTTTCTGGCAACGATCCTTTTCTACATCCGCACCCGTATTTGGTTTCAGATTGGCACGAACTGGTATTGGATGCCCTTGCCTGTCGCAGCGTTCTTTAGCAGTTTCTTTTTGTGGGTCGCCGAGAATATCGGCACGCTGACAGGCACATGGATCTATAGCGGGCAAAACCCGCTCGAATTGGTCAATTTTGCCAAGATGGGATCATGGTATCTGCTGCTTTATGTGGCCTTCGCGACCGTCACGCTGGTCGTGCGAGATCCACTTAAACAAAGCCCCGTTGCACCAAGACGAACAGTACCAGTACCGCTGTAAACAAGATCGCAAAGGCAATAGAGGCAATCATGTTCAGCGCCGCTGTGCGCCGTTGCTGGGACAGGTCGACTTTTTCCAGATGGTTGACCACATTGCGATGGGCCTGCTTGAGCTTTTTGCCATCAACCATCCGCGCCAGTTTGGGATTGTCGGTCAAAACCGAGGACTGCACAATGAAGGTCGCATCCCTCCGGACACCACGCGGCAACCTGCGCCCGGCTTTGCGAAGCTGTGCCGCAAGCGTCTTGCCCCGCACCCGCAGTTTGTCTTCAAGCAGTGTGCTGATCTCGCCCGCGATGTGATTTGCATCTTCAACCATGGGGCTCCGATTAGGGGGTATTGGCTGCGGCCTCAATCCCTCTGGTGCAGCCCCCCGCGGAAGGGTTAGAAGCGATGCATGTTGAACACGGTACGTTATGATGGACCCAGCAATGCGGTCCCACTTTTGATCGCCCATGGGCTGTTTGGCTCTGCACGCAACTGGGGGGTCATTGCCAAGCGGCTGTCCCAGACGCGGCCAGTCATGGTGGTCGATATGCGCAATCACGGAGAAAGCCCGTGGTATGACACCCATTCCTATGTCGACCTCGCTGCTGATCTGGTTGAGGTCATTGATACGCCCTGCGATGTTCTGGGACATTCCATGGGGGGGAAAGCCGCGATGGTTTTGGCCCTGCAAGCCCCCGCAAAGGTGAACCGGCTCGTCGTTGCCGATATCGCGCCCGTGACCTACAGCCACACGCAGATGGGGCCCATCAGTGCGATGCGGGCGATTGATCTGACGACCGTCACCAGCCGGGCCGACGCCAAAGCCCAACTGACCGGCCTGGAACCCGGCGTGCCTGATTTCTTGCTGCAAAGCCTTGATATGAAATCCAAAACCTGGCGGCTGAACCTGGATGTCCTGGCCGCTGAGATGGATAAGATCATCGGCTTCCCCGAAGTATCTGGGCGCTTCGATGGGCCCACACTGTTTTTGTCCGGCGGCGCATCCGACTATGTGCAGCCCGAAAGCCGCCCGGCGATCAAGGCGCAATTTCCGGCTGCGAAGTTCGCCAAAATCCCCGGCGCAGGCCATTGGCTGCACGCCGAAAAACCGCGCGAATTTGAGGCCGCCGTGGCCGCGTTTCTGGCCTAAAGGCCACGTACAGAAACCGTACATACGGCGTATGTACGGGGTCGCAAAACAGCAGCATTGACGGATTTCTGCGGTGCAGCAATGATATCTGCATTCACAACAGGAGATTTTCCATGCTGACCCCATTCGACATCTGGTCCCCGATCATTCACGCGCCCTTTTCGGGTGATGTGACCCAGGAAATCACGCCCCGCATCCTGTCGCCCGACATCAAAGGCAGCGCCGGGGTCGAACATCGGGTGCAAACCGAGGTGGCAAGCTTCGGCAAGCAGCTGGGCAAAGTGCTAGAGGCCTTGCAGACCCTATCCGCCGCCACAGACACGCCCCTGCCCGAGATTGATGCGCTGGCTGCGGATATTGAGACCGTCAAAGCCGATGCCAAAGATGTCCTGCGGCGTGAGGCCGAAGAGGCGCTCGCCCGGTTGAAAGCCGTAGATCCGGCAGGTCACGCCGCACTGGTGGCCCCGACCTGAACCCACCCATGCTCAGACGATCGATGACGTCAGAAAGGTCGCCAGACAGATACCGCCCATGACGAACAGGAAGGTATGAGGAAGAAAACGCATAAGATGCCCCCATCTTGGTGTGATGGGGGTTATACGGAGCGGGCGGGGATTTCCGGCGGTCACGTAATGAAACCCACGCAACCAACCGTTAACCATCATGCGGCATCGATGGCGTGTTGAGGTGCCCCTAGTTTCTTAGACGCCTGCCTCGTTCACTTTCGTCTGTTCTGTTTCATAGTCAATTGGCGACAACATGCCGTTGTTCGTATGCTCGCGGTTTGGGTTGTAGAACATCTCGATGTAGTCGAACACGTCCTGCCTTGCTGCCTCGCATGTGAGGTAGGTTTGCCGCCTGATCCGTTCGCGTTTCAATAGATGGAAGAAGCTTTCTGCGACCGCGTTGTGATGACAATTTGCACGGCGGCTCATGCTGGCATCTAAGTTGTGTTTGCCGAGAAACGATTGCCACTCTGTGCTGGTGAACTGGGAGCCTTGATCCGAATGGATCAGAACTCTGTGCTTTGGTTTACGCCTCCAAACAGCAGCTAACAGTGCTTGCAAAGCGAGATCTGTCGTCATGCGTGACTGCATCGACCAGCCAACGACACGCCGTGAGAACAGGTCGATGACCGCAGCGAGGTACGACCATCCTTCATGGGTTCTGATATATGTAATGTCTGTGACCCAAACGCGGTCTGGGGCATCAACTTCGAACTGCCGATCCAAAGTATTGTCGGCAACAACAGCAGGCTTGCCGCCATAGCGACCTGGGCGGCGTCTGTAGCCAATCTGTGCCGAGATCCCTGCAAGACTGGCCAGCCGTGCCACACGGTTCTCAGAGCAGGTCTCACCTTGATCACGCAGATCATAGGTCAACTTCCGGTATCCATAGACCCTACCGCTATCTGTCCATGCCTGCTGGATCAGCTCCGTTTGTCGTGCATCTTCGAGCGCACGCTGGCTTAAAGGTTCTTTAAGCCATGCATAGAACCCGCTGAAGTGCACCGCCAGCACGCGGCACATCGATCGCACCGAAAACTCTGCGCGGTGAGCCTCTATGAACGCGTACTTCACTGAGACTCGCGCGCGAAGTACGCGCGCGTCCATTGTCCTCGGACCAATGGCGGACAATGACCACGCCCTTTTTTAGAATGGTCCGTTCTTCCGTCACGCGGGCCAGCTCTCACTTCAACCGCCTGATCTCAGCAGCTTGTTCCGCCACCTCCGATCTAACATGTGGCGACTTCGCACACTGGGCCTTCCAAGTGTACAGGGACTTGGTGCTGATCCCTAGTCGCTCAGCCACTTCGCTGACCGCATATCCACGCTCAACAACCTGCGCCACGGCGTCCTGCCTAAACTCTTCCGTAAACCGGATTCCCTTGTTCATATCCGTCTCTCCTTGGTTCCAAAATTACCAAGCAAAGCGTCTACAAATCTAGGGGCACCTCAATCCTTGTTGTTCAAGTGATGCAGGACTTCTCGGTTCAAGGATTGATGGTGTCGCGATCAGTTTTGCCAAAGCCCTATCTCCCCAAGATGAT